>NZ_RJSE01000005.1:99095-363330 GCF_003725695.1 Nocardioides marmoriginsengisoli | reverse complement strand
CCTCGACCCGCTCGGCCAGTCCGTCAGGCTCCGACACCAGGCCACGCGCAGCGAGGATGCGCTCGACGGTGGCCTTCAAAGCAGCGCACATCAGGCCGTACGGACGAAGCGGCCAAGAGATTCCTTCGACCATCACCGCATCGATCAGCGCCTGCCACTCGACCTCGCTCAGCGCTGCTGGTGTCGTGCTGGCCTGAATCCGATCTGCTGGTCGGCCCTCCGTCGCATCGTCTTCGGGAACACTCGAATCAGCAGTCGTCGGGTCTGTTGACGGGTCCGCATTCGGAGCATCGAGGCTCGGGTTCGAGTGCGCGGCAGGGTCGTCATTCGAGGGTCCTGGCTGGAAATGGGCACGGTCGTTCTCCTTCTGTTGGTACTTCTCGATGGTGCTTTGCAATCGCTCGACCTGTGCGAGCCACTGGTCGGCAATCTCCTTGGGTACGCACTCTCCGTGTTCCGCCTCGGGGTACTCGACCTCGCCGCTCATGCGTCACCATCCAGGGCGCGTGCTACCTCGGCAGCGACGTGATTCGTGAACCAGTCCGTGCGAAGAACGACCTCGGCTCGCATGCACTCCGTGGCTTGCTGCTGTCGAGTCAGCCCTTCCCAGCCGACCTTGTAGGAGGCGTCTGCCACCGCCTCGGCAAGGTCTCGGATGTTCCGGTCGGTGGCACCAGCCTCCGCATCGACCATCTCGGCTACTCCGGGCTGTCCGGGTAGCGGCGGGGACGGGTGGGTGGCGAGGGTGGCAGCGCGCAGGGCGTCGGCGAAGAACGTGTAGTTCTCTGCCTGATCCTCATATGAGAACCGACGATCGCCCGCCATTCGTGCGGCTCGCTCTTTGGCGGCGGCTGCCTGCACCTCCCAGCGCCGAACCAGCGCCGCTACGGCTTCCCGCAGCCCTACCTCGGGGGCGGTCACCGGCACATCACCGCGATCAGCACGGCGAGGATCAGGATGCTGAGCCCGTAGACGAGCGTGCTCCAGTCGGATTCCGGCGGGTGGCTCATGACTGGGCTCCGTTCGTGAGTGCGGCAACCTCGGCTTCGATGGCCTCGCGACGCTCGGGGTCAGCGGTTCGCCACTCGGCTCGCAGGGCTTCGGCGGGCGTGAGGTCGGGTAGCGGCTCGACGGCGAATGTCTCGCGCCTGCCCCGGGTCACCTGCACCTTGACCTCGACGCGACCGTCGATGTGGCTCATGTGCGAAATTCGGACGCCACCAACGACGTCTTTTCCGAACCGGATCGTCGGGTCGCGGTAGACCGTCAGGCGTCGACCGACGTACTGATCCGCTTCCACTCCCCATGCCGCTGCAATGAGGCGGCGCATGGTGACGGCGGGTCGGAAGGCGCGTTCGGTCTCGACCAGCAGGAAGTCGTAGGGCTGCTCAGCCTTGCCGCCGATGACTTCGCGGATCGTGAAGGTCTGCGGGCCGGCGACTAGGTCGTCTGCGTTGATTTGGTCGCTGCGCGGTGCGAGCGAGTTGGTGATGTCCATGTCAGATGCCTTCCTTGTAGGTGGCGCCCACTGTGATGTCGCGCTTCTCGCCCTTTGTGATGCGATCGGCAAGGCGGTTTCCGATACCGCCGACCGAGAAGTAGGCCGACCGGTTGCGTCCATGTAGCGAGCCGTCGAGGGGCGTCTCTGACCACTTGTCGCCGATGTGCAGGTGAATGCCGGGCTTCCGGTACGACTGGGGATTGATCTCCAGTGCGAGCTCCACGCGGTGATGCCCGTAGCCGTCACGGCCATCACGAACTCGGGCGTAGTTGGAATTGTTGTGACGCGCTGCATCGACCTGTCGGGCAACTTCTTCCTGAGCCCGTTTGCGGTCGACCTTGTCCATTCGGCCGCGATTCAGATACGGGTCGGAATGCCGGATGCCGCAGGTTCGACAGGTGACCAACACCCACGACCCGCTGTACTTGGTGTCGATGACCTCGGCCTTGGCGCGGTGCCCGCGGAGCCAGCACAGCGGATGGGTCGGAAGGTCGAAGTGCGCGAAGTAGCGCTTCGTGTCTCCGCGGTGGCTGGTAAATATGTGCATCAGGATGCCTCTCCCAAGTTGATCTGAATGTCTTCGAAGTCGGCGTTGTAGACGTAGGGCGGAAGGTCGACCACGTGCCGCCCGTCGCCATAGCTGGGCAGGTTGATGCACTTGCCGAGCGCGAGCCACCGGGCACACGCGTCGGCCATGAGCTCGCGACCCTTCTCGATCGCGTCCTTGTGGATCTCCATCACCGCTACCCGGTACTCACCACCCGGGGTCGGTTCCTTCTCGACGCAGATCAGGTCGAAGCGGTCGACGGTCAGCCCGTTGGCGCGTGCAATGTCGATGTAGTTGGCTGCCGAGATGTGGTAGCCGAGCGCATGGACCGTGCGGTCGAACATCTTGGGATCGGCGTCGCGGCACGCCTTGATGTCTCCCAGGGAGCCGGGGATGACGAGGTCGAACCGGGCCCGCACCCTCGCGCCGGACGGGTGCTCGGCATAGGCGGACAGTTCGTGCTCGGTGGCGGCTGCGAGCAGACGACCGGCCTCGGGGTGCGCAGCGATGGCGTCGGCGAGTGCCTGTGCGTGGGCCAGTTCCGCCGGGTCGATGACCGTCAGCCCGTCACGCTTGGCCGCGAAGACAGCCTCTCTCCATGCCTTCGTAGCCTTCGGATTGTCGGACTTCTCGCCCTTGACCGTCAGCCCGATCTCGTCCGCATTCAGCACCGCATAGGTGTCGAGGTTCTGGGGCTCAAGGATCACGGTGTGAACGAGTCGACCGAACGCGAGCGCCTCGCTGTCGGGTGCAGGCGGTCGCTTACCGAGGAGGATCTTCGCGCCGGACGCGGAGAGCGTGGTCGTGTCGTTGTGGTAGGTGTGCTCGTTGAGGTTGCGGACCAGGACGGCGCTCACGGGGTGTTCCTTCCGTACGGGCACCAGCAGCTGTCGTAGTCGCCGCGCTTAACGCCGCACTTCTGCTCGCCCTTCTGATCGCGGTTGTGTTCACACCACGTGCACTTGCCGTCCTCGTCGAACCGGGATGGCCGCGGACCGGGGACTGGTTCGGTGCCGGGGTAGTCGTCACTCGTCGGCAGCCCGAGCCCGAGCGACCGGAGCTTGGCCGGGTTCATGACTCGCTCCCGTCGAGCAGGTCGCGTTCTGACGTGTCGGTCACGGGTGGAGTAACGCCCTGGATCTCGAAAGTTGTGGGTACGGCCCAGGCAATTGGCATCAAGGGGTCGTGGTCGATGTCCTTCTCGATCAGGTATCTGCCGTAGGCGGCGTTCATTTCTTGAGACAGGCGGATGGCTACGTCCATCGACGGTTGTGCGATCAGGTCATCGGCTCCCATGACCCAGATGCAGGGCGTTCCGTACTCGCTGCTCATGGGGTCACCTCGTGCAGCGGCCCGCAGACGTTGACGAGGTCTCGCCAGGTCTGCGGCTTCGACTGCGTGGTGAGACAACCCCAGCGGTTGTCGGCCCGCGCCCAGACGTCGCCGTCGCGGTCAACGATCCGAGCGGCGAGATCACGGGGCTCCTCGGTGCATGCGGACGGCTTCGGATCGGCGAACTCGCGGAGGGCTGCCTGCATGGCGTCGAGGTGCGTCAGATCACCGTCTTCACGCATGTTGGCGTAGGGCACCCGATCGGCCCAACGACTCGCCGCCTCACGCAGCCGCTCAACCTGCTCGCGGTCCTCCGGGTCGATAACGACGAGCGGGTGAGCGGTTTTGTAGTCGCCGCCCACAGAAGTCACCTGGGCTTGGATCTGCTGCACCATCTCGTCGCGACAAAGAGTCTGCTCACTATTCCCCTTGTACTCATTGAGCATGTTGACGAGGTGTGGCAGGTACCAGTCGCCTTGCAGGATCACCGTCCACTCGTGGCCGCTCATCGTCGACCGCCACTCAGCTGAGCCAGCCGGTCACGCAGGTACGCGAGTCGGCGAGGCTTGGCGGTCGGACGCTCCATGAGTGCCTCATAAAGAGGCGTGGGCTCGGACTCGAACGGGTCCGGCTTGGGGTCAGTGGGGTAGCGGGCTGCGGAGGTGGTCATCAGAAGTCCGCCTGACAGTTTGGGCACGAGCGCGCCTTGCCGGTGATCTCGGGCTGGTCACACTCCTTGCATTTGCGTCGATCACAGAGGTTGCAAATGAACACCTCGATCGGGATTGCGCCTGGCGTGATCGTGACGAACTCGCTGCGCTTGGGATTCCCGCACAGGCCGCATCTGCGAACAGTCTTCGCGCTCATCAGGACCACCCGCTCGGCTTGCCCTGAACCGGCACCGAAGCCAGCCGCCGATGCGCGTCCACGTTGTGCTTGGCGATCGCGAGCGACTGAGCACAGTCACGCTCCATCGCCTCGGACCAGTGGCGCTCGGCGTACTCGTCCTCACCGGTCGTCAGCGAGTCGGCGAACTGGTGCGCGGTCGGGATCGTCTCGACGCCCAACGTCTCTGCGCACTTGCGGACTGCTCGACGATCGAACGAGCTGCGCTGGGCGAACCAGATGATGCCCGCACCGACCAGGCCGATGACCGCGCCGATGATCAGGTAGCCCGCGTTGGCGTCTGCTGTGGTCAGGGGGATCATGCCTTCTTCACCTCGACCCACTCGCCATCGACGGAATGATGTGACTCATCGACCTCGAAGTCCCCGAGGTCCAGCGACCATGCGCTGCCCCAGCCCGAGCACTGCGCGCAAACGCCACTCGGCAACTCATCGAAGGCCGCATCCTGGGCCTCCTCAAGCGAGTCGGCCTCGACCTCGATGGCAATGGACGCCTCGGTAGTGAGGTAGATGACGTACTTGCTCATCGAGTCACCACCGCCCCAGTCGGCGCGTGCTGCTCACAACGGAACTTGCCCTCGGCGTACGTGACCGCTGGCTCGTTGCAGTCCGGGGTCTCGCAGGACTGGCGGCTCATGACGCGACCACCATCGGAACCGGGCCGATCTTGTCGATGCGCTTGCCACCGATGACCGCACCGACCAACGTGCAACGGTTCGTTAGCGGGTTCCGCTCGATCGTGCCGCCGTACTTGAAGGCGAGCTCTTCGAGGTCGTCCATCGTCAGGCCAGCGACTGCGCGGACGGTCAGCGGTACGAGAGTGAGGGTGGTCATGCCGACACCTCGTCTGCGTCGATGAGCTGGTCCAGCAGAACAAGAGCGGCCCCACGCTGCGACTCGGCCAGGTTCGCCACTTCGGCGCCAATCGAGAGCGGGTTGTCCCGGTAGTACTGACGCGCCGCCTTGTAGGCAGCCGAGTACTGCAGGTCGGAGGACTTGCCCGCAACCGCATCCGCAACCGCATCCGCATCCGCATCCGCAACCGCATCCGCAACCGCATCCGCAACCGCAACCGCAACCGCAGCCGCAACCGCATCCGCATCCGCAACCGCATCCGCAGCCGCATCCGCATCCGCAACCGCATCCGCAACCGCAGCCGCAGCCGCAACCGCATCCGCAACCGCATCCGCATCCGCATCCGCAACCGCATCCGCAACCGCAACCGCATCCGCAACCGCATCCGCAACCGCAACCGCAGCCGCAGCCGCATCCGCAACCGCAACCGCATCCGCAACCGCCGACTTCGTCGCCAGCTGCTCGCGGATCTTCTGCTCGAGGATCGCGCGGTTCTCCCGACGCTTGGCCCAACCAGCGTCCCGCGCCTCCCACATCAGCTCACGCAGCTCGGAGTCCGGCAGGTCGACCGCACCCTCGACGCGTGCCGCCATCTCGTCCAGGCCGGCAAGGCGCAACCATGGCGGAAGGAGGTCGGTACAGAGTGCCCTCCGGGCGATGCGCTTGCGGGCCTCGTCCTTGCCGTCACCGCCGGTTCCGACCATGCGGGGCAGGAACGGCTTCAGGGACTGGCGCTGCTCGTCGCCCCACCGGTCGTTCAGGCGGATCGTGAACCGGCGCAGGTATGGCGATGCGCACTGCGGAGCGTCGGTGTGACCCTCGTCCGCAAGCCAGGCGACAACCTCCATCGCACAGGCACCCTGAGCGAACGAGGTGTGGTTGCCGCGCTTCAGTTCGAGATCTTCCAGTGCGGCGAGGCGGTCTTCGATGATGGTCATCGGTTACTCTCTTTCTGTCGGATGTTGCTGGTTCAGTGACTTCCTTGCCCTCGTGTTCACAGCACGAGGGCTTCTTCATGTCTGGAGTGGCGGGCCGGTCCTCAGCGGATCCGCTGGTGATGACCGACCCGCCGGCCCGCTCGTACTGGGAAGCAGAGCGGGGGACCGTGGGGGTTAGATCCGCAGCGGGAAGATGTCCGCTCTTCGGATCGCAATGAGGGCGTCACGGTCGGTTGCGATCGCGCGCCACTCCGCGTCGCGCTGCTGACAGGACAGGCAGACGAAGCGGGTCGTGAGGATCCCGCAGCACAGGCATGACGCGTGGTTCGCCATCTTCGGCTTCGCGGATGGGCGGGCCTCGTACTCCAGTGCCGCCTTCCTGCTGGCCGACTCGTACTCACCCCACGCCGCACGGTCTGCGTCGGTGAGGTGGAGGGCTGTGCCGAGCGGGTCGGAAGCCTTGAAGCCACTCACGCGCCCATCACCGCCCAGTCGTAGAGACTCGCGCCGATCGGGAAGGCGTCTGCGTACTCCGGGTGACGGGTCAGAGCGGTCGTCACCTCGGGCATGACGCGAACCATCTGCAGCGGGTTCCTGCCGTTGAAGCCGCTCATGCCGCCTCCACTGCCGGCGCGTGTCGCAGGTCGATGCAGTCAGCCCACTCCGGGTGACGCTCGATCAACAGTCGCGAGTAGAAGCTGACGTGACTGTTGTTGATCCGGTACGCCTGGCCCTCAGTGCGGAGACCGGATTCCCACCTGAGCCGCTCGACCAGCGCCTTGGCTCCGACCTTGCGATTGCCCGCCGCGAGCCACTGAGCAGCGAGGGATTCGAGAGCGTCCGCCACGTGCGGGTTCGCCTCATGGAAGATCGCGAACCGCTCAGCGAGGGAGAGGTCAGGGGAGTAAGTGGGCTCGACCAGTTCGGCGAGGTCGAAGGTGAGCTGGTCGGTGGTCATGCTGCGACCTCCGAGCGCTCGGCCAGTAGGGTCGCGATCGCGTCAGCCACTTGGGCGTAGTCAAACCACTCGCCAACGAGGCGATGGGGGCGGAAGCGAAGATGGAGGGCGCTCTCGGTGCGAGCTCCGCCGGGAATCGTTCCAAGCAGGGTGCCGGCGTGGATCTCGATTCCCTCAGGAGCCTTGGTCCCACTCAGCGTTCGAACCCGCTGCTCGGGGTTGATGCTGCGACCGATCTTCCGCTCGAACGCGATGTCGAGCTCGATCCGCTCAGATCGCTCCAGCCAGACGACGGCGCTGATGAACTCCCAGGCCCGGTCAAAGTGGAAGTCGCAAAACGGCACCCCTATGCTGCTCGACCTCGTGCATCGGTTCAGGTCGGACTTGCTCGCTAGACAGGTCCACACGTCGCCGCGATGGCACCGCCAGTCGTAACAGAAGACCTCGCGCGATTCCCCGTCAAGCCCGTGGGTCCGCCAAATGCGAACACCAGGGACGGTTGAGTGAGGCCAACACTCGCCGGGATGGGAGTGGGCGTTCGCCTGACTGTCGACGTAGTGCCAGAAGTCGTGATCGACGATGCGCTTCGCTCGGTCCCGAGTGACTGGATCGGCATCCATCCACGCCTCCGTGGACTGTCGCCAACTCATGCCGACCGCCTCTGAGAAGGTGTGCAGATGGACTCAATTCGTGAATGGCTGTCCAACCTGAGTGCTGAGGGCTGGGCAGCCTTGGCCGCTTGGATCGCCGCCGTTATCACCTTCGGGAGCGCCAGCTGGAGCTGGCTGAACCGGCACCGCGTGATCTGGGTGTGGTTCGACGGACACTTCTTCTCTCCGGAGAGCGTCACTGGTCGCGTGTGGATTGCGAACGCGGGCCGAGGTGCCGCCGCAGCCGTCCGCTTTACCGGCCTCGGGTGCCAGGTGCAGGTCAAGCACAGTGCGACAACAGAGGTCAACGTGTGGGCATCGCGTGGCGCGCCTGACCGAAGGATCGTCCCAGCCTTGCAAACGGGAGACTCCGTCTCCATCGACATCTGGTGCGACTTTGACGAGTGGGAGCATGCAGAGATCGCCATCAGCTGGACCCCGATCCCGAGACTCCTCGCACGGCGGCGAGTCGCGCGGATGCCTCTTCGCGCGATAGTTGCGCCCACCCTGCCCGCGTCCTTCGATCCCCGATCGAACGAATCAGCAGTGCCAGGAGGATCAACAGAGCCCAGGTACACAGACCAGCCGCGATACCCACGACGGCGATCTCCCATCCGGCGTGCCCAAGCCTGGAGGGCGCTGCGGAAGCGTCCGTGAGCATTGCGGAGAGCGCGGTCATGCGGCACCCGCGATCTGGTGTTCGCACTTCGCCCCATCGAGCCATGCGTCCAGGCACTCGCGACGAATCGACCAGCGTCCGCCAGGCTTCCGCTGTCCGCCATGCAGCTCGCCCGACTCGCACGCCTTCCGGATGGTCTGCTCATGACAGGCGGCGTACTCGGCTGCTTGGGAAGTTGCGAAGCGGAGTTGGGTGTTCAAGCGGATCGCCTCCCGCGAATCTTGGTGACGTCGGCGCTGCGGCGGATCTGCTCAGACAGAGTCAGCAACCTGATCGCCTCACCGAACTCGCCTTCATTGGCTGCGTTCAGCTCGTCATCAGTGAGGCGGGACGCCAAACGGGCGATTCCCTCTTCGATGCTCTGTGGCTTGGTCACACCGCTCCCAGATCAATGAGCCCTTGAATCCGCTAAGTTAGCGGAACATGACTGACCCTACACCTGCGGAAGTGAATGTCAAGAGATCTAGCGGAAACTGGCTAGAACGGATATGTTGAGCGCATGGACGCAAAGGAATGGCTCGCTCGTGTAACCGATCACGCGAGCATCAACGCAATCGCTGGTGCAGCGGCGGTTCCCCAAAAGACGCTCGATACTCAGGTACGTAGCGCCACTGGCCTAAAGCCGGACATGGTCGTCAAGATCGCTCGCGCTTACAAAGGCGCCGAGCCCATCGCCGCGCTGGTCGAGCTCGGCCTGATCACCGCCGAAGAGGCGCGTAGCAATGCGGGCGTCGAACAGGTGTCCGTAGCTGAAGCCCTAGCCAAAGCGTCGAACAGTGAACTACTGACGGAGATCGGTCGCCGCCTTGACGAGGAGTTGCTCCATGAGGACGGCGACACTAGTCGGCTCTCGTCGAACAAGGTCAACAGTCGGCAGCGTCGGCGAGTAGAAGCCGCGTTAGTCGATCCCTCTGGCAAGCGTTGAGGCTGGAGTCAATGAGCAGCAGTCTGTCCTCCGGGAGCCACACATGACCCTCAGCCAGATCGTCCACCTCCCGGACTCGTACTCCGAGAAGCATCAGGACCGCAAACTCCTCCATCAAGCGATGATGCCGGGTTTCCCGCGAGCCGTGTCCAAATCGGGACGATGGTCCCCAGAGGTCGAGCCCTATGTCCCCACTCTCGAATGGGGGTCATCTAGTGGCATGGGCTGAGAAACTTCCGTCCGGACGCTATCGCGGCGTCTATCGCGACGCCGGTGACAAGCGCCGCTCGGCTGGCACGTTCGCGCACAAGTCGGCTGCGCTGCGAGCTGCGAACACTAAGGAATCAGAAGTTCGCAAGAGCATGGTCGCGGACCCTAATGCCTACAAGCAGACCTGGAAAACCTGGGCTGACAAATGGTGGCCGACCCGCTCAGTCGAGCCGTCGACACTGAAGGCAGATCGGATCCGGCGCAAGACTCATCTGGCCGACCGGTGGGACGACGTGCCGCTAGGGTCGATCACCCGCCAGGACGTCAAGGCTTGGGCGTCCGACATGGCTGCCGGAGGCGCGGGGCCGGCGACCGTTCAGCGCGCAGTCCACCTCCTCAGTGCCTCGCTGAACGCGGCAGTCGACGCCGAGATCCTTACGGCGAACCCCGCTGCAAGGATTCAGCTCCCGAA
The DNA here is from genome assembly GCF_003725695.1 of Nocardioides marmoriginsengisoli. Classification (GTDB taxonomy): domain Bacteria; phylum Actinomycetota; class Actinomycetes; order Propionibacteriales; family Nocardioidaceae; genus Marmoricola; species Marmoricola marmoriginsengisoli. The sequence goes on along the minus strand of NZ_RJSE01000005.1, from coordinate 353,358 downwards.
GGGCGCCAAGGCCCAGGAGAGGTTCCTGACTCGAGAGGAGTACACCGCTCTTCGGGACGAGCTACCGACCACCGACGACCAACTCGTAGCGGACTTGCTCGTCTACACCGGAATGCGGTGGGGCGAGATGAGCGGCCTGCACTGGCATCGCGTCGACCTCAAGCGCGGGATCGTCCGCGTCGTAGAGACCTGGGACGAGCCAGGCGGAATGATGAAGGCGTACCCGAAGGGCAAGAAGGTTCGAGACATCCCACTCACGCCAGGACTGGTCAAGGCACTCAAGGAGCGCCGCAAATCGCTGCCTGCCAAGCTGACGTGCTCGGTTGATCACGTCGCCGGTCGCTGCCGGTCGGGCTTGGTCATCACGACCGAGAAGCGAGCATCGGTCCTGCGGAACTCGAACTGGTCGCCGATCTGGCGCGACGCCGTCGAGCGTTCCAAGATCGGTCACGCGCGGATCTACGACCTGCGACACACCTACGCATCTTGGCTCCTGCAAGCGGGCGTCCCGCTCGCCGAAGTCGGTAGGCTGATGGGGCACGTGTCGACGCAGACGACGGCTGGTTACGCCCACCTGGCGGAACTGCCGTCAGCGGCGGTACTTGCCGCTCTCGCTGCCCCACGTTTGCCCCACGCGGGTCCGAACAACAAGGCTGTTTGAGCGCAAAGGGCGGTAGCTCAGTCGGTTAGAGCAGAGGACTCATAATCCTTGGGTCGTGGGTTCGAGCCCCACCCGCCCTACGAAGGTGGGTCTGACCTGCAAATATGCAGTTGGAGACCATATGAAGATTGATCATCCACCGTTTACTCATCAAATTGGATGGGACGTTAGAGGATTTGGGCCGCTCGATTTGATCCCTGTCTTCTGCCTAGATAGGTCGCAGTGACGTTCACGTTGGCATGACCAAGTTGATTTGCGATCTCCGCAAGCGGAGCACCCGCTTCATCCATCCAGGTAGCAACGGTCCTTCGGAACGTGTGCGACGTAGCCCAATCCATACCGGCCTCATCGAGACGAGTTCGGATGTGACGGATCATGTTGCGCCGGTCCCGGGGCTTGGTCTTGTCGTTGAGCCGAGGAGAGGCGAACACGAGCCCGCTCTTCCATCTCTTCTTGGCACGCTTTGCAAGACGCTTCGCCAACCACTCGGGCAACGGGATCACTCGGTCGGCCTTGTCGGTCTTGGTTCCACGGACATGAACCGTGGGGGCAGACTTTCCGTCGGCATCCTTCGCTTTAAGGTCAATGTCGTCCCACCACGTACAGGCCAAGGCTTCTGAAAGTCGGACCCCGGTTCCAGCGAGGAACGCGATCAGGTCTGCAACGTCCAGAGCGTCGTCGTCAGAGAATCGGTCGGCCACCTTCACGACTAGGGCTCGTTCGTCTCGGCTGAATGCCCGGTCGGTGTCGTGCTTGGTTCGGGATGCCCGGACGGAACTGAGGCTGTCGGCCCGTGCCTTTGGTTGCCGGAGGTCTCGACATGCGGAGTAGGGGAGTGCTCCGTGCCTGACTGCGAGATTCAACAGGTTCGACAGGACTCGACGCGTTGCTTTGGCTGCGACGTTGCCGTTGTTGTCGGAGATACCTTGGAGGAATTGCTCCAAGGTCGCGATGTTGTTCGCTTCGCGGAGCGTTAGCCCTGAGATTGCACCGTTGGCGATGTAGCGGTTGAACTCGTCGGAGTACTGCTTGCGGGTCCGGTCGCTGATTGCCGAGTACTGATTCTGCTCGATCCAGAACTGTCCGGCCTTGCTCACCGTCATGTCGGGATTCATCTGGCCGGTAGGCCGTGCAACGTGCTGGCGTCGTGTCAGTGCAGTGCGAAGGTTGTTCTCTGCCGAAGATTTGGTTGGCCCCCATCTTTCGACCTGGCGGTTGACGCCGTCGTTGTCACGAAACCGGGAGCGAGCCCGCCAGATCGTCGGTCGAGTCCCGTGGGGCGGGCGAACCTTCCTGCCTTCTGAATCAATGATGTGTCCGACGACAGTGATAGTGCCGGTCGAGCCAATGGGAGTGCGGGGCCTTGCCATGCTGAAATTCTTGCAGAACCCAGCGACAGGGTGTTCATAGTGGGGATCGCATGGTGCTCGGTTGCCCCCGCTCAGGTTCCACAGAACGCTCTCAGAATTGCAAGCAGCATCAGACCGAGCACCGAGGTCACCGCCGCAAACTTGGCGCGCAGATCGCTCCTGCGTGGATCAACGAATCGACGCTTAGGAGTTGGGTTCAACAGCAGTCGGGTTGACTAACTCATTTAGTTGAACTCTTGACAACTGATGTCCGTTATGGTATGATTGACTAGTCAGTGTAGAACATTGGCATGTATGGAGCACGGCCCGGAGTCCGCCACGGATTTCGGGATTTTTTGTCTCCTAAGGAAAGTCGGGTAAACAGATAGGATAACTACATTGATACTCGCTAGTGAAGAAGTAAGGGAAGTTGGGGACGTTGCCCAGCCTCTACATGAAGTACTGGACGGCATGTTGGCGTTTCACCGCCGGTTCGTTCATCACGAGGACGAGAACGCTCACGCGATCGTCGTCCTCTGGGCGGCCCACACATGGGCTGTTCAGTCGTTCACAAGAAGTCCACGGCTCTATGTGAACAGTCCGGAGCCAGGGTGTGGGAAATCGACTCAGGGGGACTTGATCAAGTTCTTCTCCCACAACCCTCGGGTCTTGCTCGGGACTACGGCAGCGGTCCTGTTCAGGTTGATCGATAAGGAGTCGCCGACGCTCGTCGTGGATGAGGCCGACACGGTGTTCACCGCGAACGGGCCAAACTCGGACACCATCAGAACGGTGCTCAACGGTGGCTATGCATACGGCCAGAAGGTCTATCGAACCAACATGAACACGATGGTTATTGACGAGTTCAACGCCTACGCACCCGTCGCGTTGGTAGGAATCGACAACCAGGCCATGCCGCCCACGATCCTCACTCGAAGCATCCCGATCAAAATGACTCGTGCCACGAGAGCCACAGCGTTAGAGGTATGGGACGAGTACGACCATGAGGGATATCGCGAGTACCTAGAGGCCCAACTGATCCGCTTGCGAGATGTTGTGCCCTACAGGGAGAAGCCAGACCTGCCTGACCACCTGACGAATCGCGACGCAGAAATTTGGCGATGCCTGTTCTCGGTTGCAAATGCGGTTGGTGGCGATTGGCCCGATCGTGTAGCGGCGGCAAGTGGATCGCTGCGCTGGGACGAGATCACCTCCGAACAGACGAAGGTGCTTGAAGGGACACGTGAAATCTTCGCCGGGATCAAGGTAAATGCTCTAGCGGGTCAAGACCTGACGGACCGCATCAATAAGACCGATGGGCTGGACTTCCTAACGGCGAAGGGCCTGAACTCGATCCTTGCGGCCTACGGAGTCAGGCCGAAGAAGTCGAACGGCAAATCGATGTATCGCCGCGCTGATCTCGAAGCCTCGTGGGACAAGTGGCTGGACCCGCTACCCATTGAGGAAATCCTCCCTAACCTCCCTGTCGAGGGGCTCGGGGAAGTTGGGGAGCCTCGACCAGTGGCAATGTCCGTTGTCGTGGACAGTGACGACGAGGACATTCGGTAAAAGGTCCAATGGGGTGGAGCAGCCAACTGCTCCACCCCTCTACCGCCGCTGCGGCGGTAGAGATACCGATCCACCAGGCTCTATGTCAATGATGAGAGCCAAGTACCAAAGGCTGATCGCTTCGGTATTTGATGAACTCGATCATCAATACCGGTCTCTTAATGTCTGACTAGAAGGCACTTTCTAGCCGTTTCAAGCCGAAATCGGCGACTTTGCGGCGGTTTAGGCTTGTTTCAGTGCGGCTTCGGCCACGAATCCGATGGGCTAGGCGAAGGGCAGGTGTTCCCTAATCGTCTTCCTCGGGTGGGTTTCCCTCCACGCGCTTCCACTTGTGCCCGGCCGAATCGGTGAACGTCACTTGGACGTTGGCCTGACCTGTGACTCCGGGTTCCCAGTCGCGCGGAACGTAGATCGACACATTCATGGCCGTCTTGGGGTTCAAGGTCCCGAGCCCAATCGGGTGCTTCGTGAGGACTGGCTCGTTCGTCACTGGGTGCAGCACTTTGAGCATGGTCCCAGACACCGGTTCGTCGGAGTAGTTGCTGACTTGGATGTGGTAGCCAGCAAGTGGGCCACTCGGGACCAGTGAAGTGGGAACTCCGTGGCTGCCTTCCCAGACTTTGAAGAGTTCTTTTCCGAACTCACGGTCGAACTTGGTGGTAAACCGCGATTCGTGATCCACGTCTTCGCCGGCGTTCACGGCTCCCTCCATCGTGCAGTACACGAACGGAGCGACTCTGAACTTGGTCTGTCGCACGCTGTCCTTGCGTTGGAAGTAGAGGGACGCGAAGCCGGCCAGTCCGCCTACGGCTCCAATCACTGACCCGACCGCGCTCACAGCATCCGCACTCATGCTCCGAGGTTAGAGCCAAGTTCCGACCGATACGCCCTTGGAGTGCCTGGCGGTCGTTAGTGCTTAACCCATTTGATCAGGTCAGACCACAGGGTGTGATCACCTGTGTTCGCGACAAGCACTGTTGCAAGTGCCACAACTAGCGATGCGCCAGCCACTATTAACGCTCGTCGGCCGAAACGGCTTGCGTCTGCGCTCGCGCCTAAGGACGCCACAGTGGATAGCACTTCTCGGTATGCGGCGTCTTCGGCTAGGAGTTCTTCAAACGCTTGATTGCACGCGTCCTTCAGACCGTCAATGAGGTCAAAATCCTCGTGGGGGTGCGTGTGTCCGGGAACCGGAACGCCTCGAACCTCGACCCCGTCGAGACGGCGCCACTGGTCCTCCCAGAGAGTCATGGAGTCGCGAGCCACAACAGGGAGATCGAGACTGGTGGTTAGCAACTCAGATCGCAGGTGATCGATTCGCTTCGCACTGAACTTCCGGTGTTTGCCCATCGCGGCATCGCGTGCCTCTGCAAGGTTGCTTCGCAGATCGGCGGTGTAGTGCAGGATCGCGAGGTGCAACAGAAACGATCTGATGGGGTCGTCGAACATCCCGCCGATCGTGCTGGGGGAGTAGGGCTTCTTGCCGTACCCCTGGTCGTCTTCGGCTAGTTCGTTCACTCGTACCAAAGAACCGATCACGCCCCAGCAGTTCTCCAGGACGTCGGAAGGCCCGCCACCCGACCGGGTCGGCACTATGACCAGCCCGGGCATCTCAGGGGAGGCGTAGTTGTGACCGAAGTTTCCATCCAGGCCGAGCGCACGACGAGGGTGGTTACTGTGCCTGTTGTCTGACTCAGCCGTCGGGTCAAACTGATCAAACAGATTCAGGTCGATCACGGGTGGGCCACTCGGCGTTGAAGCGAAGAAGCCCCCGCATCGATCTGCAAGCCAGCGGCGCGCCAGATCATGAATCCGCATGCGCTCGGTCTGGGTTGCCCGAATGCCCGAGAAGAACCTGCCCTCAGTGTCCGGCCTCCGAAGCCCTCGCCACTTGAACCACGGCTCGTGTTGTGAGGTCCAGACCTTGTTCAACGCCTGCTCGCCCATCTCGCTCAGCCGAAAGAACGCGACGACCGCGGTGAGGCTTTGGCCCAATTGGACTGCAGTTAGTTCAACTAACGAGACCTCGGGCGGGAGGACCTCTCGCCGCGCATCGAAGGCAAAGTATCGGGAGTTCGGATTCGCGACCGTTCCCAACCTGGACCACATGAATCCACGACCTCTGCGCGCCTTTGTCACGTCCTCCGCATTGGATCCATCTGACCTGTGGAACGCCTTCTCTTCATCCCAACCGTTCCTTTCGAGCGAGCGGCGAAGGGCTTCAAACCTGCTGGGAGGGAACAGTTCAACAACCCAAACGCCACCCTGAGTGACCCGTTCGCCGTCGGGGACGATCAGGTTGTGCATTGGATCGTCTAGTGGCTCAACCTTTAGTCGCTCGTAGTGATTGAAGGTGCTGAAGAAGTTGAGTGCCTTGTTCAGACGTCTTCTCATACGCCACGAAAACACCCGCTGCCGAGAGCCCGTCATAGCCCACATCAGCACGCGGTAGGGGATGTCGTACCACCGCCACCTTGTGCCAATAGGAGGCACAAGTTCGAACTGCCGACGGACCTTCGCGCTGATTCCATCCATGTCGATCTGGTTGGAGCCGCTTTTCGAGTCTTGTGACGCGCTGAGACCTTCGCCTGGTGGGGGCGAAACGCCGCTGGCTGGCACATCCGGCTCCGGGTCAGTCACCGTGCGAATGTACCGGGGCACTCGGGCGACCTCTGAGCACAAAGCGGGTGTTCACAAACGGAGGTTTGAGGACACCCCTCACGAAGGGCCGCTTCACGCGCACCCGGCCGTCTCAAAACTCGTGTTCGCTACCCCTGTTTTTCGGACACGGGAAGTGAAACAATTTCTGGCATGAGCAACCAGACGACGCAGCAAGGTTCCTTGATCGGCTACGCCCGAGTCAGCACCCACGACCAGACGACTGATGGTCAGATGGACGCCCTCCGGGATGCAGGCTGCTTGCGCATCTTCGAAGAGACGGCTTCGGGCACTCGGACTGATCGACCCGAGTTGGCCGCTGCTCTCGACTTCCTTCGGGAGGGTGACACTCTCGTTGTCTGGCGACTCGATCGCCTCGGACGTTCTCTAAAGCATCTGATCGAGACGGTTGCCGAGTTGGACAAGCGCGGTATCGGCTTCGTGTCCATTCACGAGAACATCGACACCACCACCAGTGCAGGACGATTGGTCTTTCATCTGTTCGGTGCACTGGCTGAGTTCGAAAGAGACCTGATCGTTGATCGAACCAAGTCAGGTCTAGCCGCTGCTCGTGAGCGCGGTGCCAAGCCTGGCAGAAAGCCGGTGCTGACTGAGGATCAGGTAGTAGTAGTCAGGTCTATGCACTCAGCCGGCCAACACACGATCAGCGCCATTGCCGATGTGGTCGGAGTCAGCAGAGCGACCGTCTATCGCTGCCTAGACAGCACAGCGGCCTAACGCTGCCATTTTTGCCTCCAGGCGCAGCGGGTCGACCTCCTGCAACCGTGCGATCATCGACCGCATGGACTGGTCCACTGTTGTAGTGACAATCTTGGGCTCAGGAGTTGTCGCGGCGCTGGTTTCCGGTGTTGTTTCGAACAGGATCGCGAAGCGAGAATCTGAGGACAGGCAATCCCTTCTCCGGTTTGAACGTGAAAAGTGGGACCACGAAACCTCGCGCGAAGGACGAGAACTTAGGGTCCAGGAGGTCAAGGCACTTCTGGTGCAACTTGATGCGCACTATGACTCCATCTTCCGGAAGACCGCGATTCTTGCTCGGGGACCCGAGGCGCTGACAGGCGAGGTCGTGCTTACATTGATGAGCGACTCGGAAGTCATGACGGAAACCGTTCGTCGTGTCGCAATGGTCGATGCGGGCATCGGAAACAGCCACGCTTACGCGGCGGTGCACCACCTCGCAAGCGACCTGACAGCCTGGCAGCGAGGTCTTGTCGCAGTGCTAGGAGAACCGACTCAAGAGCGAATCGACATTCTCAAGGGGCTGTTCGAGCACGTTACCGACTGTAAGCGTCATGCTCGCGAGCAGTTGGTGTCCTGGCTAGACGATCCCTAGGTCCCCCCGCCGGGGTACTAACCCGCCTTAGTCACCTGATCGCAGGCCCGCAACCAACTTGCCCGGATCAATCTCTAACGCCTCGGACAACTTCACGATGTTCGCAAGCGTGAGGTTGCTCTGTCCTCGCTCGATACGGCCAATGACCGACCAGTGAAGGCTGGTGCCCTCGGCAAGTCTCTCCTGTGAGAGTGCAAGTTCAGTGCGGCGTTCACGAACACGCTCACCGAAGATTCGAGACACGTCCGAGATGGGTTCTTTGGGCACATGTATACCCCATCTGCCTCAATCAGTTGATGCCAGAGAGCAGATGCATAAGGCAAAGATGCCGGGTTTCGGATAGCGTCCGTTCAGGTCAGTCGGCCCCTCCACAGACAGGACACCTATGAGCACGTCAGGAAACGACCTCATCAAGGGTGGATGCGCCCTCACGCTGATCATCCCGGTACTGCTGATCATCGGGCTTCTGATCATCGCGTTGATCTCGGTGTTGTTCGGGTGAGCACCTACCGGAGCCGACTCGTCGCGGTCGCGGCGGCAATGATCTTGATCCCCACCTTTGCAGCCTGCTCGGAATCCACCAGTTCGGATGATCCGGCCCGACTCGACAAGGGGGATCAACGAGCCGCGCTCGGACGCGCATGGGACAAGATTTCTGTCGATGGACGCCGGGGTGCATGCTTGGACTTCGAAGCCGACCCGATTGGAACAGCGTCGAATTTCAGCAAGAACTTTGACTATGACGTGGTGAAGGACTTCCTAGAGGATCGTTGCTGAGACCGGAACCGCGGGTAGCCCTCTCGGGATCGATGGGCACACTAACGATTCGCCTACTCGGAAGCGTCAAGCCGTATCAAGGTGTCAGAAAATTTTCTGTGCATTGGGCTCTGATTTGAGTTCCGGGGAGGATGGGGAGGATCGCCCGAGTGTGGCCAACCTTCCCCATCTTCACTCATCGTTTACTCATCAAATACGTTCGATGACAGAGCATCCGACCGAGAAAGATTCGCGCTCCTGAGCGCAAGAAGGGGTGCTGTCGGGGGAGCAGAGCGGAATCCTTGGGTCGTGGGTTCGACCCCCACTCGCCCTACCAGTTTCCTGTGTTCGGCAGACACTTGGCCGGTCGTGGATGTCGCGGCCCGGTTCGGGGTTTCGCGCAAGACTGTGCCTGCCTGCCTGGCTGGCGAAATACGAGGCTGGCGGCTTGGTCTCGGTGTCGCAGTCGGGGTCTTCTGGCGGACATGGCGTGATGGAGAACGACCAAGAGTCGCCCGAGGACCTGTGCGTCATACCTACTTCTCCGAAACGCTTCTAGCGAGCGCGCGGCCCCCTACGCTTCGCGCATGTCCTCTCCCATGAAGCTCGCTCGCCGGCACGCGCCCGCGGTCATCGCGTGCACGATCGTCGCCATCGCCTTTGGTGCAACCGGCGCTGTCGCCGGAACCTTGATCACTTCCAAACAGATCAAGAACGGCACGATCAAGAACGTCGATGTCGCTCAGGGCACGCTCACAGCGGACAGGCTCACGGCTGGCGCACGAGCGGGCCTGAAGGGCAGCACCGGTGCACGCGGACCCCAGGGACTGAAGGGCGAGGCCGGGGGCGAGACCCGGGGAGACATCGTCACGTGGGACTTCGCGCTCGCGCCCGGGGTAGGGGTCGAGAGCGCCACGCAGAAAAGTGTTGAGAAGCTGCCGGTCAACTCGTACTTCCGCGTGCTGGACGTTCTGGACTTCAGCCTGACGGGAGCGGCCCAATGCACGAACCTCTTCTCTGTTTCTGGACCCGGCTTCTCGTTCAGCAACGTGTCCGGCGTACCCGATCCGGTGAAGGAGTGGCGCTACTCCGGCAACGAAAGCGTGAACCTGTCGGTCCGCTACTCGTGCCTCGCCAACGGCGGTGCTGATCTGACCACGCCGATCGAGCTGTCGGGCAAGGCCGTCATCGAGATCCTTCCCGACCCGACGTACACACTCACCGGCTCGACATCCATGAGCTGACGCGAGCCGTACCGAGGCCTCGCCGGTCGCCCGGCGAGTCCTCGGGAAACACCGGGGCCCAGCTCACTCGGTCTCGAAGGCGCCGACCTTCCTGAGGGTGCAGGTCGCGCCCTTCACCTGATCCGTCGTCAGCTCAACCGATCCGGCGCTGTACAGGTTCACCGTGACCTTCACGGTCGCACCGCCCTGGACGTCTTCGAGGATCACTCCGGATCCGACCTGTTCGCCGCCCTTGTTGAGGTAGACCGTTCCGGTGTAGGTCTGAGCCGCCTTGTTGCTGTTCGTGATCGTCAGCCTTGCGGCGTGGGATCCGAACTCGGCCTTGACGGGGCAAGCGCCCAGGGTGACGTCCTGGGCGGCCCGAGCGTCGTCCTCCTTGATGGCCTTGTCGATCTCGTTCGCGGCGCCGCCGATCAGGGCCAGGCAACCGGCGATTCCTGCGACGAAGACGACGATCATGATCAGGAGGACGTTCCTGACGGTGTGCTTCTTCTTCGGCTGCGGCAGGTGGGGGTTGGGAACCCACGCCGTGCCGTTCCACTGGAACTGCCCGTCAGGGCTGATCTGTCCGGTGGCGTGGGGAGGTTGGTGATCGGACACAGGGGCCTCCATTCGGTCGTCTCCGGTTGGAGAGTCGACCGACCCTAGTGGCCCGGGGAGGGAGCGCGAGAAAGTTATCCACAGGGCCCGGAGAACCCGCGAACACCGGGCTGGTTATGCGCCGACGTAGTACCCGTCCGCCACCGTCAGCGCCTCGTCCAGGATCGCCAGCCCGGCCCGCGCCTCGTCCGCGGTCGTCGTGCACGGCGGCACGACGTGCGTCCGGTTGAAGTGCGTGAACGGCCACAGCCCGCGGTCCTTGCAGGCAGCCGCGAACGCGTTCATCGGGGCGGCTGCGTCACCGGCGGCATTGAACGGGACCAGGGGAGTGCGGCTCTGACGATCCGTGACCAGCTCCAGCGCCCAGAAGACCCCGAGACCGCGGACCTCGCCGACGCTCGGGTGTCGTTCGGCCAGCTCGCGCAGGCCGGGGCCGATCACGTCGGTCCCCAGCATCCGGGCGTGCTCGAGGATGCCCTCGTCCTCGAAGATTTCGATGGACGCGACCGCGGACGCGCAGGCGAGCGGGTGACCCGAGTAGGTCAGCCCGCCGGGGTAGGCCCGCTCGTTGAACGTCGCCGCGATCGCCTGGCTCATCACCACGCCGCCGAGGGGCACGTAGCCGGAGTTCACGCCCTTGGCGAACGTGATCAGGTCGGGCTCGACACCCCAGTGCTGGATCGCGAACCACTCGCCGCAGCGCCCGAAGCCGGACATCACCTCGTCGGCGATCATCACGATCCCGTGCTGGTCGCAGAGCTCCCGTACGCCGGCCAGGTAGCCGGCCGGCGGGACCAGGATGCCGTTGGTGCCGACCACCGTCTCCAGCACGATCGCCGCGATCGTCTGGGCCCCCTCGACCTCGATCAGGTCACGGAGGTGCTGGACCGCGCGCTCGGACTCCTCGGCCTCGGTGGTCGCGTGGAACGCGGACCGGTAGAGGTACGGGCCCCAGTAGCGCACGATCCCCGGCGTACCGGGCTCCGACGCCCAGCGCCGCGGGTCGCCGGTCAGGGCGATCGCCCCCGCGGTGGCACCGTGGTAGCTCCGGTACGCCGCCAGCACCTTGTGCCGGCCGGTGTGCAGCCGGGCCATCCGGACGGCGTTCTCGTTGGCCTCGGCACCGCCGTTGGTGAAGAAGACCTTGTCCATGTTCGGCGTCGCCCGCTCGACGATCAGCCGGGCCGCCTTCCCGCGGACGTCGTTGGCGAACGCCGGCGAGATCATGCAGAGCCGCTCGGCCTGCTCCTTGATCGCCTCGACCAGCCGCGGGTGCTGGTAGCCGATGTTCATGTTCACCAGCTGCGAGGAGAAGTCCAGGTAGCGCTTCCCGGTGTAGTCCCAGAAGTACGAGCCCTCCGCGCCGGCGATCGGCAGCGGGTCGATCGCCGCCTGGGCCGACCAGGAGTGCAGCACGTACGCGCGGTCGTCGGCGCGGATCTCCGCCTCGGCTGCCGCGCCGATCACCTCCGTCATCACGTCACCGGGTCCGCGGGAAGCCGAGGTCGACCTCGGACGTCGCGGGGTCCGGCCAGCGCGAGGTGACGACCTTGCCGCGGGTGTAGAACGCGAGACCCTCCGGCCCGTACATGTGCGTGTCGCCGAACAGCGAGGCCTTCCAGCCGCCGAACGAGTAGTACGAAACGGGGACCGGGATCGGCACGTTGATGCCGACCATGCCGACCTCGACGTCGTACTGGAAGCGCCGGGCGGCACCGCCGTCCCGGGTGTAGATCGCGGTCCCGTTGGCGTACTGGTTCGCGTTGATCAGCGCCACCGCCTCCTCGTAGGTCTCCGCCCGGACGACGCAGAGCACCGGCCCGAAGATCTCCTCCTGGTAGACGGTCATCTCCGGGGTGACGTGGTCGAGCAGCGTCGTCCCGAGGAAGAACCCGTTCTCCGGTACGACGGCGCTGCGCCCGTCGGTGACCACGGTCGCCCCGGCGTCAGCGCCCTGCCCGATGTAGCCGGCCACCTTGTCGCGGTGCTCCGCCGAGATCAGCGGACCCATGTCGGTCCCCGGAGTGGCGCCGTCGCCGATCACCAGTGCCGGCAGCCGCTTGGCGATCGCGTCGGTGAGCCGGTCGCCCGCGTCGCCGACCGCCAGGACGACGGAGATCGCCATGCAGCGCTCGCCGGCCGCGCCGTACGCGGCGGAGACAGCGGCGTCGGCAGCCATCTCGATGTCGGCGTCCGGGAGGACGACCATGTGGTTCTTCGCGCCGCCGAGCGCCTGGACGCGCTTGCCGTTGCGGGTGCCGGTCTCGTAGATGTACTTCGCGATCGGGGTCGAGCCGACGAAGCTGACTGCGGCGATGTCGGGGCTCTCCAGGATCGCGTCGACGGCGACCTTGTCGCCCTGGAGCACGGTGAAGACGCCGTCGGGGAGGCCGGCCTGCTGCCAGAGCTTCGCCAGCAGCAACGACGCCGACGGGTCCTTCTCGCTGGGCTTGAGGATGAAGGCGTTGCCGGCGGCGATCGCGTTCGCGCACATCCACAAGGGCACCATCACCGGGAAGTTGAACGGGGTGATGCCGGCGACGACGCCGAGCGGCTGCCGGATCGAGTAGACGTCGACGTCGGTCGCGGCCTGCTCGGAGAAGCCGCCCTTGAGGAGGTGCGACACCCCGGTGGCGAACTCGACGTTCTCCAGCCCGCGCGCCAGCTCGCCGCCGGCGTCGGCGAGGACCTTGCCGTGCTCCGCGGTCACGATGGCCGCGAGCTCGTCGGCGTGGTCGTGGAGCAGCTGGCGGAAGCTGAACAGCACCTCCGCCCGTCGGGAGAGCGAGGCGGTGCGCCAGCCGGCCGCCGCCTGCTTCGCCGATGCGATCGCCTGCGCGGCCTCCTGGAGATCCGCGAGGACGACCTCGCCGGTCTGCTCGCCGGTGGCCGGGTTGTACACGGGTGCGGTGCGGCCGGACGTGCTGGAAACCTCAGCGCCGTCGACCCAGTGTCCGATGGTCTTCATAGGTCCGAACTTATGTGCCAACCTAGGGCATGACAATGCTTCTTTGAGCCGGAACAAAAGGTGGACCGACGATGCTGACTCCGCGCGAGCTCGCCTCGGTGATCGAGTCGAGGATCGAGGACCCGACCGCCCGCGGACTGGCGCGCGCGGTCAGCCGCGCGGTGGGTGCGGGCGAGCTCCCGATCGGCACGAAGCTGCCCACCATCCGCTACCTGGCCCACGAGCTCGGCGTCTCGACCACCACCATCACCGCGTCCTGGAACCTGCTGATCCGGTCCGGGACGATCCGCACCGAGGGGCGCCGGGGCACCTTCGTGGCCGAGCCGGCGGCCAGTGGGGCGATCCGCTACCGGCGGGCGATCCCGCGCGCCCACGAGCTCACCCTCGACCTCTCCGGCGGCCTGCCGGACCCGGAGCTGCTGCCGGACGTCAGCCGCGCCGTACGGGACCTGCGTGTGGCGGGGTCGAGCCTGAACTACCTCGACGAGCCGGTGCTCACCGACCTCGCCCGAGTGCTGATCGCCTCCTGGCCGTACGACGTCCCCGAGGTCGCCATCGCGGACGGCGCCCTCGACGCCCTCGACCAGATCGGCCGGTCCCTCTTCCAGCTCGGCGACCGGGTGCTGGTCGAGGATCCGACCTTCCCGACCGTCGTGGACCAGGCCGAGGCCACCGGAGCCGAGGTCGTCGGGGTCGCTCTCGACCAGGAGGGACTCGTGCCCGACCAGCTCCGGCTGGCGCTGGAGCGCCCCGCGCGGGCAGTGATCATCCAGACCCGCGGGCAGAACCCGACCGGGGCCGCGCTGACCCCGCGACGGGCCGCGGAGCTGGCGGAGATCCTGCGGGGGACCGGGACCTACGTGATCGAGGACGACTCCGCCGGCGGGATCTCCTCGGCGCCGGACGTGAGCCTCGGGTCGTTGCTGCCCGAGCAGACCCTGCACGTCCGCAGCTTCTCGAAGTCGCACGGCCCCGACCTCCGGCTGGCCGCGTTCTCGGCGCCGGAGGAGGTCCTCGGTGACATCCAGGGTCGCCGCCAGCTCGGGCAGGGCTGGAGCAGCCGGTTGCTCCAGCAGATCCTGCTGCACCTGCTGACCGACGAGGCCAGCCAGGCCGAGGTGGATGCGGCGCGGGCCGAGTACGCGCGGCGCCGTTCCGGGCTCACCGCGAGCCTGCGGGAGCGCGGCATCGACATCGTCGACGGCGACGGCCTCAACCTCTGGCTGCCGGTGCGCGACGAGACCGCAGCCGCTCTCTACCTGGCGACGCTCGGGGTCGGGGTCGCCGCCGGAGCGCCGTTCACGGTGACCCCCGGCGCACCGCACCTGCGGGTGAGCGTCGGCGAGGCCCGGAGCGACCTGGAGGACCTGGCCGGGATCCTGGCGCACGCGGCCGGGATCGAGGTCGGTGCGATGACGCGCTGAGCGGGGCGGCCGCCGGAGGGCGACCGCCCCGCCCGCTCACGGGGAGCGTTCCTGCGAGCGGATCAGCTGACCGCCACACTGGTGGCGAGTCGTGCCGTCACCGTGTTGACCAGGCTGATGCCGGCAGCGGTCGCCGTCACGACCATCATCGCGTTCGTCCCCTGGGTGACCGGGATGCTGAGCCCGGTCACGCTGCAGTCGAGCACGGTCCCGATGGTCAGGACGCCGGTCAGGGCCGGTGTCAGGATGCACTGCGTACCCGGCACTGGGGTCATCGTGGTGCCGCCGCTGCTCGACGTGTAGAGCTGGGCCTGCAGCGTCACCGTGGTGCCGATCAGGGAGAGCGCGTTCGACAGGACCGCCCGGCCGGTGACCGCTGTCACGGTGCCGTCGCGCGGGAACACCTGCGGTACGCCGAGGCTGGTGCTGTCGATCGTGCCGCCGGTCAGGGTGACCCCGTTCTCGACGAAGGCTCCGGAGAGCGGCAGGGCGGCACCGGTCCCGGCGAGGCCGCCGAGCACGGTGGTCGCGACGGCCGGGGCAGCGCCGCTGCTGGCCGCGAAGATCGTGCCGGCCCCGTCCGCGCCGTCCGCCCCGTCGGTCCCGTCCGTGCCGTCCGCGCCCGGAGGGCCCACCGGCCCCTGGGGGCCTGCGGCGCCAGGCGCGCCGTCGGTCCCGTTCGTGCCGTCGGCGCCCTTCAGGACGACACCGCTCCCGGGCCACGCGCCGCCGGCCTTCGGGCCGTAGAGCTCGCTGGCCGCCGTGTCGAGGTAGTAGTCGCCGTTGGATCCCAGGGCGCTGTCAGGTGCACCGGCGCCGTTGAGCAGGCTGTTGCCGTTCGTGCCGTTCGTGCCGGGTGCTCCGGGCAGTCCGGGAAGTCCGGGCATGCCCGGCGAACCGGGGATACCGATGCCCGGGGCGCCGGGGATCCCCTGGATGCCCTGCAGACCCTTGAGGCTGGTGCCGGCCGGCCAGGAGCCGGCGGCCTTCGGGCCGTAGATCGTGCCGGTGCTCGAGTCGAACCAGTAGTCGCCGTTGCTGCCGTCGCCAGCCGTCGGTGCGGCCGTGCCCGAGAGCACCGAAGCTCCGGCCGCGCCCGCGGGACCTGCGGCGCCCGGCTTGCCGGCCGCGCCGGCCTTGCCCTTCGCGCCGGTCTTGCCGTAGCGGTACCAGCGCAGCACCGTCTCGTTCGACTTGCACTGGCTCTTGTTGCGTACGACGCGCATCGCGCCGGTGTCGGTCTTGTAGCAGGCCACGACGACGGTGCCGCCGTGGTACTTCTTGGAGACGACGGCGGCACTCGCGAACGATGCTGCGGCGATCACCACCACTGCTGTCAGCGCACTGATGAGTGCGACCTTACGTTTACGTCCAGACATGAGGATTCCCTCCCAGGAACAGGTGAGCTCGTCACGCTACTGGGATAAGTCGGACAAAACGTACGAATCCCAGAGATTGACTGGTGTCCCACCAGACGCTCCTGCAGCCAGCCCTTACGCTCGTCGGAGTACTCGTCTGGAGAGGACCCCGTGATGAACGTTGCCGTGTGGATCGTGTCGGGCCTGCTGGCTGCGGCGTACCTGATGGCCGGCTTGACCAAGAGCACCCAGCCGATCGCGAGCATGCGGGAGAAGATGGGCTGGGTCGACGACTTCTCGGTCGGCACGGTCCGCTTCATCGGCGTTGCCGAGCTGCTCGGAGCCCTCGGTCTGATCCTGCCCAAGCTCACCGACGTCGTGGACGACCGCGCCGGCGTCGAGGGCACCCTGACCGGGCTGGCTGCGACCGGACTGGTGGCGGTTCAGGTGCTCGCGATGCCGGTGCACCTCAAGCGCGGGGAGACCAGCGCGCTGCCGATCAACCTCGTCCTCGGCCTGCTGGCGGCGTTCGTCGCAGCGGCTCGCTTCGGCTGGCTCTGAGGTCACGCGTCGGTAAACATTTCTGTCCGTTTTGCGTGTTTCCCGTGAATGGTGGCCGATCAGGGTGTTCCATAGATGAAGCACCCCTGAAGTTACCGAGAGGAGAGCACAATGACGTGCACTCATTCACCGGCTTGTCCGGACGCCACCGCACCAGATTGCTGTAGCGCGCACACCGTCTCCGACCACTCCGAGCAAGGGTGGTGCCAGCTCTGCAACGGCGTGATCCTCTTCGACGACGGCGCCTACCTCGCGCCGGACGGTCACGTGGAGCGCGTCCCGATCGCGTCCTAGCCAGGTCAATGGTGGGCGGCGTCGCGGATCTCGCCCACTAACTCCTCGATCACGTCCTCGAGCGTGGCCACGCCGACCACCGTGCCCTCGTCGTCGATCACCCGCGCCATGTGCGCCCCCTGAGTCTGCAGCGTCTGCAGCGCCGCGACCAGGCTGTCGGTGCCGCGGACGTTCGCGAAGGACCGGATCCGGCGGTCCTCGACGACCTGCGCCCGCCCGTGCGGATCGTGCGCGAGCACGTCCTTGATGTGCAGGTAGCCGATCAGGTCGCCGGACTCGCCGACGACCGGGAAGCGTGAGAAGCCGGTCTCCGCGCAGATCGCCTCGACCTCGGTCGCCCGCGCCCCCCGTACGACGGTCTGCAGCCCCTGCATCGGCAGGTACACGTCCGCGACGGTGCGGGAGGTGAAGCCGAGCGCGCCGGAGAGCCGCTCGTACTCGCCCTCCTCGAGCAGTCCCTCGGCCCGGGACTCGTCGACCAGCGCCTCGACCTGCTCGCGGGTGAACGCGGACGAGATCTCCGCCTGCGGTTCGATCTTGAACAGCCGAAGGATGCCGTTGGCGATCGCGTTCAGCGCGAAGACGATCGGCTTCATCACCATCACGACGACCATCATCGGAGCGCCGAAGACCAGCGCGGCCCGCTCCGGTCCGGCGAGCGCCAGGTTCTTCGGGACCATCTCGCCGAGGACCACGTGCAGGTAGACCACGATCGCCAGCGCGATGGTGAAGGCGACCGGGTGCACGGCCCCGTGCGGGATCCCGAGGTCCTCGGCCAGCGGCTCGAGCAGGTGCGCGAGCGCCGGCTCCGCGACCGCACCGAGTCCGAGCGAGCAGATCGTGATGCCGAACTGGGCGGCCGCCATCACCAGCGAGACCTGCTCCATCGCCTTCAGGGTCTGGCGGGCGAGCGTCGAGCCCTGCTGCGCCCGCGGCTCGATCTGGGTACGACGGGCCGAGACCAGCGCGAACTCGGCGCCGACGAAGAACGCGTTGCCGATCAGTAGGGCGAGGCCGAGGGCCAGGGCAGCCTGGGTGCTCATGCCTCATCCTCCCGGTCGGCATGCTGGAGCCGGAGCGAGATCCGGTCGACCCGGCGTCCGTCCATCAGCTCGACCCGCAGCGCCACGTACTCCTGGATCGGCTCGTCGTCATCGTCCTCGGACGGCAGCACCGGCAGCGGGACGACCACCTCGTCGCCGCGCGCGGGGATCCTGCCGAGCGCCTGCACGAGCAGCCCCGCCACGGTGTCGTAGTCCTCGTGCTCGGGGAGGGCCAGCCCGGTGGCGTCCTCCACCTCGTCGGGGCGGAGCAGCCCGGAGACGATCCAGGACCCGTCCGGTCGCCGGCGCAACCGGGCGCCGATCCGGTCGTGCTCGTCGGCGATGTCGCCGACGATCTCCTCGACCACATCCTCCAGGGTCACCACGCCGGCGGTGCCGCCGTACTCGTCGGAGACGATCGCCATCTGGAAGCCTTCGCCGCGGAGCAGCGCCAGCAATGGGTCCAGCCGCAACGACTCCGGTACGACGGTCGCCGGCACCATCACTTCGCGCACCTTCGTCGACCTGCGATCCTGCCGGGCCACCGCCACCGCCTGCTTCACGTGCACCGAGCCGACGATGTTGTCGGTGCTGCCCTTGGTCACCGGGAACTTGGAGAACCCGGTCGCCGCGGAGAGCTCGATGATGTCGGAGACCGGGTCGGTGATGTCGACGACGGCCATCCGCATCCGCGGCGTCATGATCTCGCCGGCGGTGCGCGGCCCGAAGGCGATCGAGCGCTGCACCAGGTGCGCGGTCTCGGTGTCGAGGGTGCCCTCGGAGGCCGAGCGGCCGGCCAGTGACGACAGCTCCTCGGCCGACCGGGCGGAGCGCAGCTCCTCCTGGGGCTCGACGCCGAGCGAGCGGATCAGGGTGTTGGCGGATCCGTTGAGCAGCCTGATCGGCAGTGACATCGCCGCGGTGAACCCGCGCAGCGCGGCCTGGGTGGCCTTGGCGGTGGCCAGCGGCAGCGCGATCGCCACGTTCTTGGGAACCAGCTCGCCGAAGATCATCGTCGCGAAGGTGGCCAGCACCAGGCCGAGGGCGACCGACGTCGGGGAGATGGCGCCGTCGGGGACGCCGAGCGCGCCGAGGGGATCCTCGACCAGCTTCGAGATGGCCGGTTCGGCGAGGAACCCGATCGCCAGGTTGGTCAGGGTGATGCCCACCTGGGCGCTGGAGAGCTGGGTGGAGAGCGAGCGCAGGGCCGTCGAGACGCCCTGCGCACCCCGGTCACCACCGCTCGCAGCCCGCTCCACCTCGGCCCGGTCCACGGTCACGAGCGCGAATTCGGCCGCGACGAACAACCCGCAGGCGGCCACCAGGGCCAGCGAGACGGCGAGCAGGAGCCACTCCATGCGCACCATTGTTGCGGGTCGCTCCCACCTGCGCGCACCCAGGGAACCGTGAGAGGGTCTGCGCATGCTCCGCTTCTCCGGATTTGGCGACAGCCAGGTCGGGCTCGTCCGGACGAACAACGAGGACTCCGCGTACGTCGGTCCGACCTGCCTGCTGGTCGCCGACGGGGTCGGTGGCGGGGCGGCCGGCGAGATCGCGTCGGCCACGGCGGCGTACGTGGTGACGGCCGCCGTACTGGCTCAGCCGGAGTGCGACCCCGCCACCGTGCTCGCAGAAGGGGTGCAGGAGGCGCAGGCCCGGGTCCGGGCGGGCGTGCTCGCGGACGGGTCCCGCAACGGGATGGCGACCACGTTGACCGCGGTCGTGACCGACGGCGAACGGTTCGCGCTGGCCCACCTGGGCGACTCTCGCGGCTACGTGCTCCACGACGGCGTGCTCACCCAGGTCACCCGCGACCACACCTACGTGCAGGACCTCCTCGACGAGGGGCGGCTGGAGCCCGACGCGGTCGTCGACCACCCGTGGCGCAACGTGGTGCTGCGGACCGTCAACGGCACCGCCGAGGGCGAACCGGACCTGATCGCGCTCCACCTCGAACCGGGTGATCGGGTGCTGCTCGCCAGTGACGGGCTCACCGACCTGGTCGGCGACGACGAGCTCACCCGTTTCGTGCTCGGCCGTTCCGACGACCAGGCGGTCGAGGCGCTGGTCGCCGCCGCGCTCGCGCGCGGCGGGCGCGACAACGTCACCTGCGTGGTCGCCACCGTCGTCGACGGTCCGCGGGGGAGCGACGAGGGCACCCTGCACGGCGCGGTGACCGATCCCACGAACGTCGTGGACGAGAACGTGTTCCAGCTTCCGCGCTGACCTGGGAGGATGACCGGATGGCTGACATCGCGCGTCCGCGCCTCGAAGGGTCCGTGGCCGTACGCGGCGAGCGCCGGCTGTCGTTCGCGGAGTTCGGCACCCCGCGCGGTGCCGCCGTGTTCTGGTTGCACGGAACCCCCGGCGGACGCCGCCAAGTGCCGCTGGAGGCCCGGCAGTACGCCGAGCAGCACGACGTCCGGATCATCGGTATCGACCGGCCCGGGATCGGCACCTCCACCCCGCACCTGTACGACGAGATCCTCGACTGGACCGGCGACCTGGCGGTGCTCGCCGACAACCTCGGGATCGACACCTTCCGGGTGATCGGGCTCTCCGGCGGAGGCCCTTACGCGCTGGCCGCCGGTGCCGCCCTGCCGGAGCGGGTGCACGGCGTGGGCGTCCTCGGTGGGGTGGCCCCGACGAAGGGTGTCGACGCGATCCGCGGCGGCCTGGTCGAGGTGGCGCCGTACGCCGCCCCGGTCGTCGGCGCGATCCGGATCCCGCTGAGCTACGCGCTGGCCGCCGGCATCCGGTTGGCGAAGCCGTTCGCCAGTGCGGCGATCGGCGGCTACGCGGCGTTCCAGCCTCGCGGGGACCGGGAGCTGCTGGGCCGGCCCGAGTTCAAGGCGATGTTCCTCGACGACCTGATCAACGGCGCCCGCTACCAGGTGGGTGCCCCGCTGGCCGACCTGATCCTGTTCACCCGGTACTGGGGCTTCGACGCGGCCGACGTGAACGTCCCGGTGCGCTGGTGGCACGGCGACGACGACCACATCATCCCGCACGCCCACGGGGTGCACATGGTCGAGCGCCTCCCGGATGCCGAATTCGCCACAATCCAGGGCGAATCGCACCTGGGCGGGATGGGCGTGGCGACCGAGGTGCTGCAGACGCTGATGGAGCTCGGCCCCCGCAAGCCCGCCCGGAAGAAGGCCGCCGGAGCGCAGCGCCGCTGACCCTCGCGTTCGCGACACCGTGTTTCCCTGGCATTGGCGCGCCGCATGGTCCACAATGGACACACAAGTTCACATTCGTCACAGATCTCTTCGATCCGAACCGAGCCCGCTGGGGAAGGCGTAGCTCAACGCCGGAGTTGAAGGAGGTCTGTTGTGACACGCACTGCGACCCGTGGAGTCATGTACGTCCACTCGGCGCCGTCCGCGCTGTGCCCGCACGTCGAATGGGCAGTGGGCGGTGTGCTCGGCAATGCCGTGAACCTCGAATGGACCCCGCAAGCCGCCCAGGCAGGCACCTACCGCGCCGAGTACTCCTGGATCGGCGACGCGGGCACCGCGTCGGCGATCGCCTCCGCCCTGCGCGGCTGGAACCAGCTCCGGTTCGAGATCACCGAGGATCCGACGTCGGCCACCGAGGGCGCCCGGTTCTCCTACACCCCGGACCTGGGCGTCTTCCACGCCGTCACCGGCCTGCACGGCGACCTGATGATCCCCGAGGACCGGCTCAAGGCAGCGGTGATCAAGGCCGCCCTCGGCGAGACCACCCTCGAGCTCGAGATCGACAAGCTGCTCGGCAAGCCCTGGGACGACGAGCTGGAGACCTTCCGGTACGCCGGCGACGGGGTCCCGGTGCGCTGGTTGCACCAGGTCGTCTGAGGGAGACTCCGCGTACGTCAGGGCATCTCGACAAGCTCGATGTCCGAGACCACGACAGTCGGGCATCGAGCCGCGGCAGTCGGACGTCAAGCCGGGACGCTCGGACGTCGAGCCTGTCGAGACGCCTTGACCTGCGCAGGGACCGCTCTACAGCGGGATGTTCCCGTGCGCGCCGCGCTGCACCAGTCCGGCGCCGGCGATCGCCTTCGCGATCGCCGAGCGGGTAGCGGCCGGCGAGACCACCTCGTCCACGACGCCGATCTCCACCGCCTTGTCGATGCCGCCGGCGATCCGGGCGTGCTCCTCGGCCAGCTCGGCCTCGACGGCCGGGCGGATCTCGGGGGAGACGTCGGCGAGCTTGCGGCGGTGCAGGATCCGGACCGCCGCCACCGCGCCCATCACGGCAACCTCGGCGTCCGGCCAGGCCAGCACCTTGGTGGCACCGAGCGAGCGTGAGTTCATCGCGATGTAGGCGCCGCCGTACGTCTTGCGGGTGACCACGGTGACCCGGGGGACCACGGCCTCGCCGAACGCGTGCAGCAACTTCGCGCCGCGTCGTACGACGCCGTCCCACTCTTGACCGACACCGGGCAGGTAGCCGGGGACGTCGACCAGCACGATCAGCGGGATGCCGAACGCGTCGCACATCCGCACGAAGCGAGAGGCTTTCTCGGCCGAGAGCGAGTCCAGGCAGCCGCCGAGGCGCATCGGGTTGTTCGCGATCACGCCGACGCTGCGGCCGCCGAAGCGTCCGAGCGCGGTGACGATGTTCGGGGCCCACTTGGCGTGCAGCTCGACGGTGGTGCCCGGGTCGAGGACGTGGTCGACCAGCGGGTGCACGTCGTACGCGCGCTTGGTGCTCTCCGGCAGCAGCGCGCCGAGATCGACGTCCTCGACCGCGGCGACGTCGAGGGTGCCCTGGGCGCCGAGCAGGTGGGTGACCGCCCGGGCCTTCTCGAGCGCCTCGGCCTCGGAGTCGGTCAGCACGTGCACGACGCCGGAGCGGCGGCCGTGCGGCTCGGGTCCGCCGAGGCGGAGCATGTCGACGTCCTCGCCGGTGACCGAGCGGACCACGTCCGGTCCGGTCACGAAGATCCGGCCCTCGGGGCCGAGGATGACGACGTCGGTCAGCGCCGGACCGTACGCCGCGCCGCCGGCAGCGGGCCCGAGCACCACCGAGATCTGCGGGATCTTGCCGGACGCCTGGGTCATCGCGTGGAAGATCTCGCCGACGGCGTGCAACGACAGCACGCCCTCGGCCAGCCGGGCGCCGCCGGAGTGCCACAGGCCGATCACCGGGACCCGGTCGGTCAGCGCGCGCTGGTACGCCGCCACGACGACCTTGCAGCCGTCGTGACCCATGGCGCCGCCCATCACGGTGGGGTCGGAGCAGAACGCGACCGCCGCGGTGCCGTCGATCCGGCCGGTGCCGTAGAGCATCCCGGACTTGTCGATCGGCGAGAGCGGCTCGAAGGTGCCGGCGTCGAAGAGCGCCGCCAGCCGGTTGAGCGGGTGCCGCGGGTCCTCCTCGCGAGGCGGCGCGGCGGGTGCGGGCGTCTCGACAGGCTCGACGACCGGGCTCGATGCCACCGCGGTCATCAGATGCTCCCGAAGGCGACGGCGACGTTGGCGCCGCCGAACCCGAAGGAGTTGTTCAGGGCGGCGATGTCGCCGCTGCGCAACGCCCGGGCCGTGGTCGGGATGTCGAGCTCGACGGCGGGGTCGAGGTTGTCGAGGTTGATCGTCGGCGGCGACATCCGGTGGTGGATCGCGAGCACGGTCGCGATCGACTCCAGTGCGCCGGCGCCGCCCAGCAGGTGGCCGGTCATCGACTTGGTGCTGGTCACGACCACCTCGTCGGCGAACTTGCCGAGGGTGGCGTGGATCATCAGGCCCTCGGCCACGTCGCCCTGCGGCGTCGAGGTGGCGTGCGCGTTGATGTGCGCGATGTCGCCGGGGGAGATGCCGCCGTCCTCCAGCGCGCGCTGGATCGCACGGGTGCCGCCGCGGCCCTCCGGGTCCGGCTGAGCGATGTCGTGCGCGTCGTTGGTGATGCCGGTGCCGAGGATCTCGGCGTAGATCCGGGCACCGCGCGCGGTCGCGTGCTCGTACTCCTCGAGCACCAGGACGCCGGCGCCCTCGCCGAGGACGAAGCCGTCACGACCGGTGTCCCAGGGGCGGGAGACCCGTTGAGCCGCCTGCGGGTCGTCATCGGGGCCGCTGGCGGTCTTGGAGAGCGCCATCATCTGGGCGAACGCCGCCATCGGCAGCGGGTGGATCGCCGCCTCGGTGCCGCCGGCGACCATCACCTCGGCGCGGCCGAGACGGATCTGGTCGACCGCGAGCGCGACGCCCTCGTTGCCGGAGGCGCAGGCGGAGACCGGCGTGTGCACGCCGGCCTTGGCGCCGACGTACAGGCCGATGTTCGCGGCGGGCGCGTTCGGCATCAGCATCGGGACGGCGAGCGGGGAGACCCGCCGCGGGCCCTTGTCGAGCAGCGTGTCGTAGTTGCTCAGCAACGTCGTCACGCCGCCGATCCCGGAGGCGACGGCGACGCCGAGCCGTTCAGGATCGACGCCTCCGTCCGCCAGTCCGGAATCGGCCCAGGCCTCGAGGGCGGCGACCATCGCGAGCTGGGTGGAGCGGTCCATCCGCCGGGCCTTGACCCGGTCCAGGACCTCGGCCGGATCGACCGCGGCCGAACCGGCGATCTGCACCGGCAGGTCGGGGTAGAAGTCGGACGGGAGCCGCCGTACGCCGGACGTGCCGGCGACCAGGGCTTCCCAGGTGCTGGCCACATCACCACCGACCGGGCTGGTGGTGCCCATACCGGTGACGACGACTCTCCTGCGGTTCATCGCGACTTCTCCCTCTCCCTGACCTGGACTCAGGCCGCCTGGGCCTTCTCGATGTAGGTGACGGCGTCGCCGACGGTGCGGAGGTTCTTGACCTCGTCGTCGGGGATGCGGACGTCGAACTTCTCCTCGGCGGCGACGACGACCTCGACCATCGAGAGCGAGTCCACGTCGAGGTCGTCGCTGAAGGACTTCTCGAGCTGGACGTCGGCGGCGGGGATACCGGTGACCTCGTTGACGATCTCGGCGAGGTCGGTACGGATCTCTTCGGTGGTAGCCATGAGCTGGTGTTTCCTCTCGTGAATGGTGCTGCGGGGGATGGGTGCTGCTGGTGAAATCAGGGGATCCGGATGACCTGGGCGGCGTAGGCCAGCCCGGCTCCGAAGGCGATCAGCAGGGCCAGGTCGCCGGACTTGGCCTCGCCGTCCTCGTACATCCGGCCGAGGGCCAGCGGGATCGACGCGGCGGAGGTGTTCCCCTGCTCGGCGATGTCGCGGGCGATCCGGACGCGGTCGGGGAGCTTCATGGCGCGGGCCATCGCGTCGGTGATCCGCATGTTCGCCTGGTGCGGCACGAACAGGTCGAGGTCGTCGACGGTGATGCCGGTGCGGTCCAGGGTCTCCTGGGCGACCTTGGCCATCTCGAACGCCGCCCAGCGGAAGACCGCCGGACCGTCCATCGTGATGTGCGGGAGGACCGGCTCGTCGTCGGTCATTGCCGCGACCCAGTCCTCGCTGAGCTCGATGGCGTTGTGCTGCTCGCCGTCCGAACCCCACACCACCGGTCCGATGCCGGGGACGTCGGACGGGCCGACCACGACGGCGCCGGCGCCGTCGCCGAAGATGAACGCGGTCCCGCGGTCGTGCTCGCTGACCAAGGGGGAGAAGAGCTCGGCGCCGATCACCAGCACGTGCTTGGAGGTGCCGCCGCGGATCATGTCGGTGGCCAGGCTGAGCCCGTGGCAGAACCCGGCGCAGGCGATCGAGATGTCGAACGCGGCGGGGCTCTGGGTGCCGAGCAGGTGCGCGATCCGGGGCGCGAGCGCGGTGATCTGCTGGGTGTTCGAGCAGCTCGCCAGGATCACGGCATCGATCTGCGCCGCGGCGATGCCCGACGCCTCCAGGGCGCGCTCGGCGGCGGCGAAGGACATCGACTCCAGGGTCTCGCCGGGGCCGACCCAGCGGCGCTCCTTGATGCCCGAGCGCTGCTGGATCCACTCGTCGCTGGAGTCGATCGCGTCGATGATCTCGGCGTTGGGCACGACTCGCTTGGCCCGGTGGATGCCGAGGCCGAGAACCGCGGCGTGCGGTGAGCCCGCGGGCATCGTCCAGGTGGCAGTCACGCCAGGACACCCTCAGGGTGGAGCCGCACCAGCGGCTGGCCGGGCGAGACCAGGTCGCCGTCCTCGACCAGCCACTCCACGATCGTGCCGCCGTACGGCGCGGTCACGGAGGTCTCGTCGCGGGTCGAGCGGACCAGTCCGATCGAGCTGCTCGCGGCGAGGGACTCGCCCTCGTCGCCGGCGCTGCGGACGAACGTGCCCTTGGTCGGAGCGACCAGCATCCGCCAGGTCGGGCTGATGTCGATCGGGGACGGGTCGCCGTGCTTCTCGACGAACTCGCGCGCGGCGTCGAGCTGGTCGGGGGTCTTGAGCGCGAACGTCTCCACGCCGGGCAGGGCGCGCTTGGCGATGTTGGTGAGGGTCCCGGCCGGCGGCATCTCCAGGATGCCGGTGACGCCGAGGTCGCGCATCGTCGCGAGGCAGAGGTCCCAGCGGACCGGGTTGGCCACCTGGGTCACGATCCGGCGGACCACGTCGCGACCGTCGTGGACGACCTTGCCGTCGCGGTTGGAGATCACCGCGGTCCGGGGGTCGTGGGTGGAGACGGCCAGGGCGAGCTTGCCCATCACGCCGACGGCCTCGGCCATGTGCTCGGTGTGGAAGGCACCGGCGACCGAGAGCGGCATCAACCGGGCCTTGGCCGGCGGGGCGGCCGCGAAGGCGGAGAGCTGCTCCATCGTCCCGGCGGCGACGATCTGGCCCTCGGCGTTGACGTTGGCGGCGATCAGGCCGTGCTGCGTGAGCGCGGCCTTCACCTCCTCGGCGTCCCCGCCGAGGACGGCGGTCATCCCGGTCGGGGTGGCGGCGGCTGCGTGAGCCATCGACTTGCCCCGCTCGCGGACCAGGACCATCGCCTGCTCGGCGCTGATCGCCCGGGCACCCGCCGCGGCGGTGAGCTCGCCGACGCTGTGCCCGGCCACCGCACCGATCCGGCCGAACGCGTCGGACGGGTGCGGGAAGAGGGAGAGCGCCGAGACCAGGCCGGAGGCCACGATCAGGGGCTGCGCGATCGCGGTGTCGCGGATCGTCTCCGCGTCCGCCACGGTGCCGTAGTGGGCCAGGTCGAGGCCGGCGACGGCGCTGAGCCAGTGCAGGCGCTCGGCGAACTGCGGGTCCTCCATCCAGGGCAGCAAGAAGCCTGGAGTCTGGGAACCCTGTCCGGGAGCAACGATGATCAGCACACGTCCACTGTCCCCGAGCCGAAGCGGCCGACGCGGGTCCGCACCGCACGAAAACAGAGTGCGGTTCTTTGTAGGGAACCTACAACTCTGGCGGATCCAGGCGGCCCAGTGTCAGCGCCAGTCGCAACGTGTAGGAGTCGCGTGGGTGGCTCGGACTGAGTCCGGTGAGCTCGGTGGCTCGTTTCAGGCGGTATCGCACAGTGTTGGCGTGGACGAACAAGGCCCGTCCGGTGGCCTCGATCGAGGATCCTTGCGACAGGTAGGACTCCACGGTCTCCAGGACCGCCCCGCCGGCAGCGGCCAGCGGGGCGAAGACCTGCTCGAGGAGGGCACGCCGGGCGTCCGCGTCGCCGGCCAGCGCGCGCTCCGGCAGCAGGTCGTCCGCCTGCACCGGACGGGGCGCGTCCGGCCAGCCGATCGCCACCCGCAACCCGGAGTGCGCCGCATCGGCGGAGATCTTCGCCTCGGTGAGCGAGGAGACCATCGGGCCGATCACCACGGCACCGGGAGCGAACGCGACGGCCACGGCGGCGGCCGACTTGCCGAGCTCGTCGACGCCGCCGAGGACCACGACGAGGCGGTCGCCCTGGACCGCGGAGAGGCAGCCGACGCCGCGGTCGCGGGCGATCCGCCGTACCTGCTCGAGCGCGGAGCGCTCCCCGAGCCCGCCCATCATCACCAGGACGTTGCCGGTCGCCTCCCAGCCCAGGGCGCTGGCCCGGGAGGAGATCGTCTCGTCGCCCTCGCCGCGGAGCAGCGAGTCGACGACCAGGGCCTCCAGCCGAGCGTCCCAGGCGCCGCGCTGCTCGGCGGCCCGGGCGTAGACCTCGGCGGTGGCGAAGGCGATCTCGCGGGCGTACCGGTTCAACGCGCTGCGGACGCTCTCGGCATCCTCGCCGAGGGCGTCGTCGAGGTTCTCGTCGACCACCGTGATCGAGAGCCGGACCATCGCCACGGTCTGCTGGAGGGTGACCTCGCCGGCCATCTCCTGGGGCGCGACGCCGAAGACCTCGGCGCTGATCGGGGACGCCGCCTCGTCGTGCCGGTACCAGTCGATGAACGACTTGATGCCGGCCTGGACGATCAGCCCGATGAACGAGCGGTCCTGCGCCGGGAGCTCCATCACCCACGGCATGTCCTGCTCCATCCGGGTCAGCGCCGCCGTGCTCAGCGACCCGCTGGAGCGGGTCAGCCGCT
Organism: Nocardioides marmoriginsengisoli; assembly: GCF_003725695.1. Classification (GTDB taxonomy): domain Bacteria; phylum Actinomycetota; class Actinomycetes; order Propionibacteriales; family Nocardioidaceae; genus Marmoricola; species Marmoricola marmoriginsengisoli. The sequence continues at coordinate 325,105 of NZ_RJSE01000005.1, read as the reverse complement.
GAGCGATCTGCGCACGTGTCCGGGTCACAGCCTCATCCTGCCTGGTGGGGCGGGTTACCCGCGCGTTTGGGTTGGTTCTGATCAAGGTGGCTGTCATCGGACTGGTTTCGGAGCCACTTTGATCAGAAACGTCTTGGATGCCGGTGGGATCCGAGCGGCGCGCTCGCGGGCAGAGAGGATCCTGTCCTTCACCATGCCTGGACTGGCCAGGTCCCTCCCGGTGACTGTCACGAGCTCCAGCCCAACCCTGCGCAACGCATCCTCGCGGCGTACGTCGCGGGCGTGGCGCGCGCCGGACCGGTGGTCGGCACCGTCGTACTCGCCGACGAGGCCCGCGGCCGGGTCGAGCAGGTCGACCTCGGCCAGGAACCTGCCACGGGAATCGGCCACCGGCCAGTTCACCAGGGGCTGCGGAAGGCCTGCATCGAGGGTCCAGAGCAATCGCAGCCGTGACTCCGCCGGAGACCGGCTGCGCTCCGTGGCCAGCCCGAGAGCGTCTCGAACCTGCTGTACGCCGGCCCACCCGGCCTTCGTTTCTGCATACCGGCGGACCTGGTGGAGGGAGGCGAGTCGCGCGGCAACAGCCATGTCGATGACGACCACGGCCTCCCGCACGTTCGGAGCCCAGCGAGACGCGTCGAAGATGGCGCGGTCTGCGGCGGTGCACGGAACCCCATGAATCACGCCGACCTCGACAGGATCCAAGCGGTCGCGATGGAGAGTCAGCCCGGCGCGAGCCCGTGAACCACCGCGGGGCCCGATCGTCAAGGGAACCGGAAGCTCAGTGGACCCGTCCGCCCCGAGCCCGTCGAAGAAACCCGCGCGGTGCAGTCGACAAGCTGCCCAGCCGGACACCGCGCCACCGCGGGGCAGGTGGGCTGCCGCCTCGATGATTCTCTGCTCGGGAGTGTCCGGGGTGTGGGCAGGAACGAACCAACCACCTCCGGCACGGCGCCAACCAGGTCGAGGTTGCGATCCCGAGGATCCACAGCCAGTTCTGAGCAATCGGGCTGCTGAAGGGTGTGGAAATCAGCCAGATTGATGAGAACTGGACCTGACCACGGATACAGGTTCGTCATATTCGTCTGGTTGACTCGTCATCTAGTTGGTGGCCGCCCTAGCTGCCGACTACGAACCAGAACGGAGTGCGACGTGGTGGATTCGCTCGAGGTGCAGCACGTCACGATCCACGGACACCGTCGCGCGTACGTGAAGACGGGTCAGGGTCCGGCGTTGTTGCTGCTGCACGGGCTGGGCTGCGACCACACGACCTGGGCGCCGGTGATCGCGAAGCTCGCGAAGAAGTACACCGTGATCGCGCCGGACCTGCTCGGTCACGGCCGGAGCGCCAAGCCGCGGGCCGACTACTCGGTGGGCGGCTACGCCAACGGGATGCGCGACCTGCTCACCGTCCTGAACATCGACAAGGTCACCGTCGTCGGGCACAGCCTCGGCGGCGGGGTGGCGATGCAGTTCGCCTACCAGTTCCCCGAGCGCACCGAGCGGATGGTGCTGGTGGCTCCCGGTGGACTCGGCTCCGAGGTCACCCCGATGATCCGCGCGGTCGGCCTGCCCGGCTTCAAGGCCGCGATGGCGGTCCTGACCCTCCCCGGAGTCCGCCACCTCGGGATCGCGGGGATGCGGGCGCTCTCGAGGACCGGCCTGACGGCCACGCACGACCTCGACGAGGTCGCCGAGATCTACGACTCGTTCAAGGACGCGCGCACCCGGGCCGCGATCGCGCACGTCGTCCGCGCGGTCGTCGACGCCCGCGGCCAGATCGTCACCATGGTCGACCGGGCCTACCTGACCCAGGCGATGCCGATGCTGGTCGTCTGGGGAGCCGAGGACATGGTGATCCCGGTCAAGCACGCCGGCACGGTGGCCGAGATCGCTCCCGGAGCGCAGGTCGAGGTGCTCGGGAACTCCGGGCACTTCCCGCACAAGGACCACCCGGAGCGGTTCGTGAAGATCGTCAACGACTTCATCCGCTCCACCCAGCCCGCGTCGTACCACCGCGGCCGCTGGCGGACCCTGCTGCGCAACGGCCCGCTCTCGCCGGTCACCGAGCAGCTGCACCTGGCGCGCGCGGTTCCGATCGCCTGAGGGCTCGGCTCTGGGTACGGTTCCGGCATGACTTGGCGAGAGAAAGTGCTCCGCACTCCCACGCGGCAGATGACGCTCTTGAACTTCGCCGTGGGTGGGATCCTTCTGGCGAGCGCAGTTCTGGACGTCACCCTTTTCTGGGACCTGCGCGTGGCACATGGCGACATCCTGCTGACGTTGGCGAAGGCCGCGGTCGGTGGAATCGCTCTCGGCAGCGCGATCGAGATGTCGAGACGGCGCGCCGCCAACGCTCGCGCTGAGTAGCTATACCTTCGGCCGGTCGGCCCAGGTGAATGCCGCGGTCGCGAGGCCCAGCCCCGCGCAGATCACCGCGAGCCCGACCAGCAACCCGTGCAGATCGAAGAGCGCGGGGATGCTCAGCAGTGCGAAGACCACCGCGGCGACGAACCACGGAGCGCTGCGACGTACCGCTCTCAAGCGTCCCCGCCCTCCTGGAGGACGCCGGAGACGGCGGTCGGGTCGTCGATCTGGTAGCGGGTGAACGCCTCGACGACGACCTCCGGCTTGACCTCGCCGCGGGCGGCCAGCGCCTGCAGGGCCTGGACGACGACCGAGGGCGCGTCCACGTTGAAGAACCGGCGGGCGGCCGGGCGGGTGTCCGCGAAGCCGAAGCCGTCGGTGCCGAGGGCGTGGAAGTCGCCGGGCACCCAGCGGGCGATCTGCAGGGGCACCGCGCGCATGTAGTCCGAGACCGCGACGAACGGACCGGTCGCGTCCGCCAGCTGGCTGGTCACGAACGGCGTCCGGGCGGGCTCGCCGGGGTTCAGCAGCGAGGTGCGCTCACTCTCGATCGCGTCCCGGGCCAGCTCGTTCCAGGACGTCACCGACCACAGGTCGGCGCTGACGCCCCAGTCCTCGGCGAGCATCCGCTGCGCCTCCAGGATCCACGGGAAGCCGACCCCGGATGCGAGCAGCTGGACCTTCGGGGCCTCCGCGCCGAGGTCCGGTCCGGAACCGAACCGGTAGATGCCCTTGAGCAGCCCGGTCAGGTCCAGGTCGGCCGGCTCGGCCGGCTGCGTGACCGGCTCGTTGTAGACGGTCACGTAGAAGATCACGTCCTCGCCGAGCGGGTGCTCCGGCGACGTCGTGTACATCCGCTGCAACCCGGACTGCATGATGTGCGCGACCTCGTGGGCGTGCGCGGGGTCGTAGTGCACGACGGCGGGGTTGGTCGCCGCCAGCAGCGGGGAGTGCCCGTCGGCGTGCTGCAGGCCCTCACCGGTCAGGGTGGTCCGGCCGGCGGTGGCGCCGATCAGGAAGCCGCGGGCGAGCTGGTCGGCCATCGCCCAGATCGAGTCGCCGGTGCGCTGGAACCCGAACATCGAGTAGAAGATGTAGAACGGGATCATCGCTTCGCCGTGCGTCGAGTACGCCGACCCGGCCGCCGTCGCCGACGCCATCGCGCCCGCCTCGGAGATGCCCTCGTGGAGCATCTGGCCGTCGGTCGCCTCACGCCACTTCAGCAGCTGCTTGCGGTCGACCGACTCGTACTTCTGCCCGCCCGGGTTGTAGACCTTGGCGCTCGGGAACATCGAGTCCATCCCGAAGGTGCGGTACTCGTCCGGTGCGATCGGGACGATCCGCTTGCCGATCTCCGGGTCCTTCATCCAGTCCCGGAGCAGGCGCACGACCGCCATCGTGGTGGCGATCTTGTTCGCGCCCGAGCCCACCTTCAGGTCGGCGTACACCTCGTCGCCGGGAACCTTCAGCGGCTTGGCCTTGATGACCCGCCGGGGCAGCGAGCCGCCGAGCTGGCGGCGCCGCTCCATCATGTACTCGATCTCGGCCGACTTCTCGCCCGGGTGGAAGAACGGAGCGGTCCCGGAGGTCTCGTAGGCCTCGGTGATCTCCTTGTCGCTCATCGGCAGGTAGAGCCGGTCCCGGAACTTCAGCAGGTCGGGGAGCTTGAGCTTCTTCATCTGGTGGCTGGCGTTCTTGCCCTCCAGGCCCTCGATCGTCCAGCCCTTGATCGTGTGCGCCAGGATCACCGTCGGCTGGCCGACGTGCTTGGTGGCCGCGTCGAACGCGGCGTACACCTTGCGGTAGTCGTGGCCGCCGCGGGGGAGCTTCTCGATCTGCCGGTCGGACATGTGCTCGACCATCTTGCGCAGCCGCGGGTCAGGGCCGAAGAAGAACTCGCGGTTGTAGGCGCCGTCCTCGGTGGAGAACGTCTGGAACTGCCCGTCCGGGGTGCTGTTCATCTGGTTGACCAGGACGCCGTCGACGTCGCGGGCGAGCAGGTCGTCCCAGTCGCGGCCCCAGATCACCTTGATCACGTTCCAGCCGGCGCCGCGGAAGTTGGCCTCCAGCTCCTGGATGATCTTGCCGTTGCCGGTGACCGGCCCGTCGAGCTGCTGCAGGTTGCAGTTGATCACCCAGGTGAGGTTGTCGAGCTCCTCACGAGCGGCGACCCGGATGGCGCCGAGCGACTCCGGCTCGGCCATCTCGCCGTCACCGAGGAACGCCCAGACGTGCTGGTCCGAGGTGTCCTTGATGCCGCGGCCGGACAGGTAGCGGTTGAACCGCGCCTGGTAGATCGAGTTGATCCCGGTGAGGCCCATCGAGACCGTCGGGAACTCCCAGAAGTCCGGCATCAGCCGCGGGTGCGGGTACGACGACAGCCCCTCGCCGATGCCGTGCTGCACCTCCTGGCGGAAGTTCAGCAGCTGCTGCTCGTTGAGCCGTCCCTCGAGGAAGGCGCGGGCGTAGATGCCGGGGGAAGCGTGTCCCTGGATGTAGATCTGGTCGCCGCCGCCGGGAGCGTCCTTGCCGCGGAAGAAGTGGTTGAAGCCGACCTCGTAGAGGCTCGCGCTGGACTGGTACGTCGCGATGTGGCCGCCGACCTCCAGGCCGGGCCGGTTCGCGTCCGAGACCATCACCGCGGCGTTCCAGCGGATGAAGGCGCGGATCCGGCGCTCGACGTCCTCGTCGCCGGGGAACCAGGGCTCGCGCTCGGGCGGGATCGTGTTGATGTAGTCGGTGCTCCTCAGCGCCGGGACGCCGACCTGCTTCTGGCGGGCGCGCTCCAGGAGCCGCAGCATCACGTACCGCGCGCGCTCCCGGCCGCGGTCGTCGATCAGCGAGTCGAACGAGTCGATCCAGTCCTGCGTCTCGTCCGGGTCGATGTCGGGCAGTTGCGTCGGCAGGCCCTCGTGGATGACGGGGGGAGCGGCCGGCGCCGGGCGTGAGGTGTCGCTGTTAACGGTCTCAGTCTCATCGGGCACCCTTGCATCTTGGCACGTTCAAACGAGCGAAGAAATCTACTGATCGGTAGGCGCGTGACACCCGTGCGAGGTACGGATGCCGACCCCCGGACGACGTCCAGAGGGCGGTACCGAGACGCGTCGGGCTTGCTTTCGGGTACCCGAGTCCGCTGAACTTGGGCATCCGCCTCCGTCCAGGAGGTCGTACAAGTACGGAAATGAGGCATCGACGTGAGCCCGTCCGCAGGGGGCGCCGACCAGCTGGTGGCCGACCGACTGGGACTGAAGGCCGGCATGGTCGTTCAGGAGCTTGGCTGGGACGAAGACGTCGATGACGCCGTACGCGTGGCAATCGAGGACGCGATCGACGCCGACTTGGTGGACGGCGACTACGGCGATGTCGTCGACGCCGTCATCCTGTGGTGGCGCGAAGGCGACGGCGACCTGGTCGACGCGCTCGTCGACACCCTGACCGACCTCGTCGGCGGCGGTGCTGTCTGGCTGCTCTCCCCGAAGGTCGGCCGTCCGAACGCCGTCGCCGCTTCCGCTGTCGCCGAGGCCGCGCCGGTTGCCGGTCTTGCGACCACGACCACGGTGCCGGTCAGCGCCGACTGGTCGGCCACGAAGCTCGTCGCTCCCAAGACTCGCTGAGCGATGCCGATCCAGGTGGGGGCAGCGGCCCCCGACTTCACGCTGCGCGACCAGCACGGCGCAGACTTCCGGTTGTCGTCGTACGCCGGGAAGAAGGCGGTCCTGCTGGTCTTCTACCCGTTCGCTTTCAGCGGCGTCTGCACCGGTGAGCTGACCGGCTTCCGGGACCGGCTGGGTGACTTCGAGACCGAGCACAGCACCATCGCCGCGATCTCCTGCGACCCGATCTACAGCCAGCGCGCCTTCGCCGACCGCGACGGGATCTTCTTCCCGCTGCTGGCCGACTACTGGCCGCACGGTGAGGTCGCCTCCGCGTACGGGGTGTTCGACACCGAGCAGGGCTGCCCGCAGCGCTCGTCGTTCGTGATCGGCAAGGACGGGACGGTGCGCTGGTCGGTCCACAACGAGATGGGCGACCCGCGCGACCTCGACGTCCAAGCCGCCGCGCTGCGAGACGCGATCTAGTCCTTTTGGACTATTTGCAGGATCAGTTCGCCGGTTTCCCTTGCATCTAGCCGGAGACCTGCCAAGATTGTCGTGTTGCGACCGCTGATGACCCGAGACGTCAGCGGTCGCAGCCTGTTTTACGCCCGGCGGTTTTGGCGCACGCGCATCGCGACCTCTAGTCTGAGCCGGTTCCAGGGCGTGTAGCTCAGCGGTAGAGCGCTTCCCTTACAAGGAAGATGTCGGGGGTTCGATCCCCTCCGCGCCCACTTAGTCCGTCCACTCAGCCCGCCCACTCAGTCCGCTCCGGGCCGGAGCAGGTCGATCGCGACGATCCGGCCGGCATCGTCGAGCCAGAGCCGGACGCCCCAGGCGCACGGCGCGTCGACGTCGGAGACCAGCAGCGACCTGCTGCCGCCGGTCCCGGCCGTGGGGAGCGCGGGGGAGCGCCGCAGCAGGCACGCCGGCACCCGCGGGCTCCGCCGCAGCGCCGGCTTCTCGGCGACGCCCCGGATCCGCCGCACGGCCGAGAACGCACAGTGTTCGTCGCCGCAGTCCCGGTACGACGCTCGCTGCCTGGCTTCGACCGCGCTGAGGGTCCGCACCGGGGTCCCGTCCTGGTAGAGCCGCAGCGCAGTGCCGACCGGGAAGCCGTCGCGGGTGCCGCGGGCGAAGGCGATGAAGCGATCGGCGACGGCGAGGTCGTCGTGCGGGTCGTCGACGACGAAGTCGATCTGGTTGACGGCTCGGACCTGGTCCGGGGCGTCGTACCGGATCTGGATGGCGGACGCGACGCCGCAGGGCCCCGGCCCCGCCCAGACCGCGAACACGGTGCGGGCACCGGTGCCGCGCCGCGGACCGACGAGGCGGTTCGACGGTCCGCAGGCATCGGGCAGGCGGGTGACCACCTGGTACCCGCGAGCGGCCCTCAGCCCGTGCAGGTACGACGCGGCGCACTGGTCCGGGCCCAGTCCCGAGCACAACGAGTAGAGGTCGCGGTCCTCGGCCTGGCTGCCGCTGAGGGAGTTCCAGAACCACCCGTTGCTGTAGAACCGGACCTCGGAGTCGCCGGGGAACCTGCCGGTGCCGTCGGCGAAGCCGAACAGGCGCTCGACGAGCGCAGGGCCGGGAGGCGACACCTCGACGGGAGGAGACGGGCGGTCGACCGCTGGGGACGCAGCCCGCTCGTCCTGACCGAGGGCCAGGACTCCGAGCGGAACCGCGGCGAGCACGGTGGCTGCGACCAGCACAGGGACTGCCGCCCAACGCCAACGCGTCGCGGTACGCGACAGGTCGGAGACTCGCGGGTCGGAAGGGTTGGCGGCCACGACTCGTAGGACGGCCCAGATCCGGATCCGGTTCCCGGACCGACGCTCTTGATTCCGGCGCTTGAGCCGGCGGTAGGCGCTACGCAACTGCAACCTAGCCTCGCTAGATTGGCGTCATCCACTCTGTGACGGAGGCCACTCGTGATCGTCCCCTTCAGCTCTGCTGACTTCCTCGACCGTGCGCTGGCGGTCTACCGCGAGCGGATCGGGGTGTACGACGAGCCCGATCAGCCGGCTGCCTCGCTGGGGGATTTGACGTATGCGGAGCTCGGGGTGCGGGCGCGGCAGATGGCGGCGAAGCATGATGCGCTGGGGCTGGAGGCGGGGGACCGGGTGGCGTTCGTCTCGCACAACAGCGCCCGGCTGCTCAGCGCGTTCTTCGGGGTCTGCAATTACGGGCGGGTGCTGGTGCCGGTGAACTTCCGGCTCTCGGCCGAGGAGGTCGCCTACATCGTCGAGCACTCCGGAGCCCGGGTCCTCTACGTCGATCCGGAGCTGGTCGATGCGCTGGCCGGGGTGGAGTGCGAGTTCAAGTTCGTGATCGGGCAGGACGAGGACCTCTACCTGGATGGCGAGCCGCGGGCGTGGGAGCACGACGAGAACGCGACCGCGACGATTAACTACACCTCGGGTACGACGGCGCGCCCCAAGGGCGTGCAGATCACTCATCGCAATATCTGGACCAACGCGCTCACGTTCGCGCTCCACGCCGGGGTGAGTGACCGCGACGTGTACCTGCACACGTTGCCGCAGTTCCACGCCAACGGCTGGGGGATGCCGTTCGCGATGACCGGGCTCGGCGTCCCGCACGTGATCCTCCGCAAGGTCGACGGCGCCGAGATCCTGCGCCGGATCGAGAAGCACGGGGTGACGGTGATGTGCGCGGCGCCTGCCGTCGTGAACGCGGTCCTGGACGCCGCCACGACCTGGGAGGGGCCGATCCCCGGGCGGGACACGGTCCGGATCATCGTGGCCGGGGCACCGCCGCCGACCAAGACGATCGTGCGGGTCCAAGAAGAGCTCGGGTGGGAGTTCATCCAGATCTACGGGCTGACCGAGACCTCGCCGCTGCTGACGATCAACCGGACCCGGGCGGAGTGGGACGACCTGTCGGCCGAGGAGCGTGCCGGCAAGCTGGTCCGCGCCGGCAACCCGGCGATCGGGGTGACCTTGGAGGTCGACCCGGAGGGCGAGGTGCTGGCCCGCTCGAACGTGGTCCTGGAGGGCTACTGGGAGCAGCCCGAGGAGTCCGCGACCGCGCTGGCCGGGGGCTGGTTCCACACCGGCGACGGCGGCGTGATCGGCGAGGACGGCTACCTGACCATCCAGGACCGCAAGAAGGACGTGATCATCACCGGAGGGGAGAACGTCTCCTCGATCGAGGTCGAGGACGTGATCTTCTCCCACCCCGAGGTCGCCGAGGTCGCGGTCATCGGAGTCCCGGACGCCAAGTGGGGCGAGACCATCAAGGCGCTCGTGGTGAGGGCCGAGGGATCTGCCCTGACCGAGGCCGAGCTGATCGCCTACTGCAAGACCAAGGTCGCCGGCTACAAAGCCCCGACCTCGGTCGAGTTTCGCGACGTCCTGGCCCGCACCGCCACCGGCAAGCTCCAGAAGTTCAAGCTGCGGGCGCCGTACTGGGAAGGACGCGACCGCCAGGTCAACTAGCCGTCGGTGGCGGTGTAGCGGTCCTCGGGGGCGAAGACGGTCTCCGCCGAGGGGTCGAGCTCCAGGTGAACGGTGCCGGCGTGGTCGGTGAAGACGAGCACGGCGCTGCCGTCGGCAGGGACCCGGTCCGGCGAGGTCCGCATCCGGGCCCTCGCCTCGCGAGCGCCGCCGGGGGAGTCGTAGTCGACGGTGACGTGCAGCTCCGGGTTGCTGCCGAGCCAGTAGATGATCTCGCCGAGCCGGAGCCTTCCGACGTACCGGCTTCCGTCCCGGCGCAGCCGCTCGATGTCGGCTTGGCGCGCCCGCGCATAGCGCAGCCCCGCGGGCAAGCGGGCCGCGGTGACCAGGCCCCAGAGCAAGGCGGCGATCGCCACAACGCCGGTGATGAACACCGACTCGGTGCCGATCTGGAAGTCGAAGGTCCGTCGGAGCACCTCGGCCGGGTCGGGGCCCAGCTGGCGGGCCACGGCGACGAACCCGCCTGCGGCGCCGCCGATGAGGAGGACCGTCGACCAGAGCAGCGAGGCTGCGCGTGACTGCCCGAGGCGTACCCGGGCCCGGTCGGCCAGGTCGGTCGTCACCCACTGCGCCGCGAAGGCGGTGACCCCGACCAGTGCGATCAACCAGCCGCCGTCGACCCCGACCGAGCACCGGGACGCGGGCATCGACGTGCCCGAGCAGAGCGCCGAGGACCCGAGGAAGGCCGCTGCACCCCAGGCTGCGAAGCAGAGCCCGGCCGAGATCCAGAGCACCGCGCTCGTGGTGCCGGGCCGTTGCCCCGGGGCGAGCCCGGTGATCCGGCCGCCCTTGTCGGTGGCCGAGAACACTGGCCGGTGATCCCACCAGTCCGCCGAGTCAGTCATGGTGCCTCCCTCTCCGGGAGCGATTCTTGCCGATACCCTGCGGCCTATGCGACTCGCCGACGTGATCTCCCAGGTCGAGGCCTGGTACCCGCCGCACCGCGCGGACGACTGGGACGCGGTCGGGCTGGTCTGCGGAGACCCGGATGCCGACGTACGCCGGGTGCTGCTGGCCGTCGACCCGGTGCAGGCCGTTGCCGACGAAGCGGTCGCTCTGGACGCGGACCTGGTGATCGTGCACCACCCGCTGTACCTCAAGGGCGTGACCTCGGTCGCCGCGAGCACGCCCAAGGGCCGGATCGTGCACCAGCTGCTCGGTGCCGGCTGCGGGCTGCTGACCGCGCACACCAACGCGGACTCGCCAGCCGGCGGGGTCAGCGAGTCGATCGCGCTGGCGCTCGGCCTGACTGACGTCCGACCGCTCGACCCGGACTCCCTCGAGCCGCGCGACAAGATCTCCGTGTTCGTGCCGGTCGCCGACGCCGACCGGGTCCGCACGGCGATGACTGACGCGGGTGCCGGCGCGATCGGGGACTACGACTCGGCCAGCTTCAGCACGCCTGGCGAGGGCCGGTTCCGACCGCTGGCCGGCGCGAACCCGACGATCGGGACGGTCGGTGACCTCGAGGTCGTCGACGAGATCCGGGTAGAGGTCGTCGCCGACCGGTCCCGTCGTACGGCGGTGGTCAGCGCCCTGGTCGAGGCGCACCCCTACGAGGAGCCTGCGTACGACGTCGTAGCGCTCGCCGCCCTGCCCGACCCGACCCGCGGCTCGGGCCGGATCGGCGAGCTCCCGGCGCCGACCACGCTCCGTGCCTTCGCCGACCTCGCGGCCGGTGTCTTCCCGGCCACCGCGCAGGGCCTCCGCATCGCTGGCGACCCGGAGCACGAGATCCGCACCGTGGCGCTCTGCGGGGGCTCCGGCGACTTCCTGCTCGATCGAGCACGGGCGGCCGGTGCCGACGTCTACGTCACCTCGGACCTGCGGCACCATCCGGCGTCGGAGTCGCGCGAAGGGGGCGGTCCCGCGCTGGTCGACGTCGCGCACTGGGCTGCCGAGTCGCTGTGGCTGCCGACCCTCCGGGATCGTCTGGTGGAGGCGTTGGACGATACGGTGGCCGTGCACGTGAGCACGATCAACACAGATCCCTGGACCTTCCGGGTCTGACTGCCGAGGAGCACTCCGCTGAAAGCCGATCCGAACGTCCAGCTGAAGCTGCTCGACGTCCAAGAGCTCGACTCCCGTCTGGACGCGCTGCGTCACCAGCTCGCCACCATCCCGGAGGCAGTGGCGCTGGCCGAGCTGGTCCGCGGCCGCTCCGACGTCGACGACGCGGCCCGGGACGCCCGGATCGAGCTGGCCGACCTGGACGAGGAGCAGAAGCGCGCGGACGCCGACGTGGAGCAGGTCAAGGCTCGCCGGGAGCGCGACCAGGCCATGATCGACGCGGGCTCGATCTCCGACCCCAAGGCGCTCCAGCACATGCTGGGGGAGCTGGAGTCGTTGCAGCGCCGGATCTCCGACCTCGAGGACGTCGAGCTCGACGTGATGGAGCGGGTCGAGGCGGCTCAGGCCGAGCTCGCGCACCGCACCGAGGCGCTGGAGAAGATCGACCGCGAGTCCACGGAGCTGGAGGCGACGCGCGCCCAGAAGGCCGCTGACCTCGACGCGGACGTGGCGAAGGTCGTCGACCAGCGCTCGGCCGAGGCGGACGGGATGCCGGCCGACCTGATGGCGCTGTACGAGAAGCTGCGGGCCTCCAAGGGCGGAGTCGGCGCGGCGGCCCTGCGCCGCAAGGAGTGCGAGGGCTGCCACATCACCATCAACGCCGCCGACCTCGCCGTGATCACTGCGAAGCCGATCGACGACGTGGTCCGCTGCGAGGAGTGCGACCGGATCCTGGTGCGCACCCCCGAGTCGGGACTGTGACGGCGGAGACCCAGGTCGAAGCGGAGAAGCCCTCCCAGGGCTGGTCGGCACCGACCGAGCCGCCGACAACCCTGATCCTGGTGCGGCACGGCGTCACCGACCACACCACCCGGAAGCTGTTCTCCGGCGGTCTGGGCGGATCGAACCCGGGCCTGAACGACGAGGGCCGTGACCAGGTCCGGGCGACCGGGGACTGGCTGACGCCGCTCACGGAGGCGATCGACGCCCTCATCGCGAGTCCGGTACGACGCACCCGCGAATCGGCCGAGATCCTCGGGGAGCTCCTCGGCAAGCCGGTCCGCGAGGAGGCCGGCATCGCCGAGATGGAGTTCGGTGCCTGGGACGGGCTCTCCTTCACCCAGATCCAGGAGCAGTACCCGGACGACCTCGCGTCCTGGCTCGGCAACCTCGACTACGCCCCGACCGGCGGCGAGTCGTTCCAGACCGTCGCCGCGCGGGTGATCGAGGGCCGCGACCGGATCCTCGCCGCGCACACCGGCCAGACCGTGGTTGCGGTCAGCCACGTGACACCGATCAAGACCTTGGTGGCGGATGCTCTGGGTGCACCGCTGGACGCGCTCTACAAGATGGAGCTCTCGCCCGCCTCGGTCACGGTGATCTCGTACTACCGCGGCGGATACGGGGGAGACGAGCTGCTCTCCAGCCTGCGGCTCTTCAACGCCCGTCCGACCGACGCACCGTTCGTGACCTAGAGCTCCCGCACGATCACGTCGAGCTGCTGACCGGCCCCTGTTCCTGATCGATCGAGCTTGGGCTGACCGAGCTCGACGTGCCAGCCGAGCCCGCCGAGGTGCTCGGCCAGCGCCGCCGGGGTTCGCGGCTTGCTGCCGTCGAGGAGCAGGTCGCGGACGATCCGGCCCTTGGTGGCCTTGTTGAAGTGGCTGACCACCTTGCGCTCGGTCCCGACCTCGTGGAGGACCCGCATCGTCGCGACCTTGGGGCCGATCGCGGCCGGCGGTCGCCAGAAGCCGGCGTACATCCCGGAGCGCAGGTCGACCACGAGGCCGTTGCCGGCCGCGGGGGTCAGCACCGCGTCGAGGTGGTCGCGCCAGAAGGAGCTGACGATGCCGATGCCCGGGAGGTTGGTGTCGCCGGAGAGCCGGTACGCCGGGATCGGGTCGTTGGGCCGGACCACCCCGAACGCCGAGGACATGATCGCCAGCCAGCGCGTCGCCCGGGTCCTGGCCGGTCCTTCGAGCTCGGTCAGGCCGAGAGCGTCGTACAGGACTCCGGTGTAGACGCGGTCGGCACGCGCGGCGGGGGCGCCCAGCAGAGCGGCGTTCGCGTCTACGTGAGCGGCCTGCGTCGGGCCCAGTCCGAGCACCTCGGCAGCCTTGGCGGGATCGGTGGCGCAGAGGTCCACCAGGGCTTCGAGGACGGCAGTGCGCGCGCCGGCCAGCCCAGCGAAGTCGAGGGCATCCAGGGCCAGCGGCTTGCCGCGGCGTGGCGCAGCTTTTCCTTCGGACGGTGGCAGCAGGATCAGCACCGCGCAAGCCTAGGAGACGCGCCGTGCGCCCGCTTCGCGGCCCCGATGCATAGGGTGTTCGGAGGTCGTCCCCGACAGAGGAGTGAACGTGAGCAGTCGCGTCCTGCGCGTCCGCAATTCGGTGCCGGCGCTGGAGGACGGCATCGCCGCTATCCAGCAGGAGCAGAAGCTGGACCCGGCGTTCCCGCCGGCGGTCGTTGCCGAGGCGGTGGCCTCGGCCCGGGAGCCGCGGTTGCCGGCCCTGGATCGCACCGACCTGGCGTTCATCACGATCGACCCGGCTGGGTCGATGGATCTCGACCAGGCGATGCACCTGGAGCGGGACGGCGACGGCTTCGTCGTGCACTACGCGATCGCGGACGTCGCGGCGTACGTCACTCCCGGGGGAGCGATCGACGTCGAGGCCCGGCGCCGCGGCGAGTCCCTGTACGGGGCCGAGTCGAAGATCCCGCTGCACCCGAAGGAGCTCTCGGAGGGCGCGGCCTCGTTGCTCCCGGAGCAGACCTGTCCGGCGTTCCTGTGGACGATCAAGCTCGACGCGACCGGGGTCGCGACCGACGGCCGGGTCGAGCGCGCCCTGGTGCGTTCCGTCGCGCGCTACGACTACGAGGGCGTCCAGAAGCAGATCGACTCGGGCCAGGCGGACCCGATGCTGTTGCTGCTCCGGGAGATCGGCCTGCTCCGCCAGAAGCAGGAGGCGGAGCGCGGCGGGGTCAGCCTGCCGATGCCCGAGCAGGTCGTCGACTGCGTGCCGGCCGGCGGTGGCACGTCCTGGTCGCTGGACTTCCGCCGGCTGCTGCCGGTGGAGGACTGGAACGCGCAGATCTCGCTGCTCACCGGCTTCACGGCGGCGCGGATCATGGTCGAGGGCAAGGTCGGGATCCTGCGCACGTTGCCGCCGGCCGACCCCCAGGCGGTCAAGCGGCTGCGGCGTACGGCGCGCGGGCTCGGCATCGACTGGCCCGGGGCGCAGGAGTACCCGGACTTCATCCGCTCCCTGGACCCGGAGAAGCCGCACCACCTGGCGATGGTCACGGCCTGCACCTCGCTGCTGCGCGGCGCCGGCTACGCCGGCTTCAACGGGACCGTCCCCGAGCAGCCGCAGCACGCCGCGCTCGCCTCCGCGTACGCGCACGTCACCGCGCCGCTGCGCCGGCTGGTGGACCGCTTCGGCCTGGAGATCTGCGCTGCCCTGTGCGCCGGTACGCCGGTCCCCGCGTGGGTGCTGGAGGCCCTGCCGGAGCTGCCGGACACGATGCGCGAGTCCGGGCGTCGGGCCAACGCCTACGAGAACGCGGTGATCAACCTGGTCGAGGCCGCGACCCTGCAGGGCCGGATCGGGGAGACGTTCTCGGGCGTCGTCGTCGAGGCGGATCGCGAGGACGCCCGCAAGGGCGACGCGGTGGTCCGGGACGCAGCCGTCGAGGCGCCGGTGAGCGGATCGCAACCGCTGCCGATCGGCGAGGAGCTGACCCTGACGCTGGCCGAGGCGGACCCGGCCACGCGCAAGGTCCGCTTCACGGCCTGAGCCGGCTACCGGGACTTCGCCCCGATCCAGTCGGCCGCCAACGGCTCGCGCTGGAACGCGACGAAGATCGACGACTCCTCGTCGGGTCGGAGCGGGTCGAACAGCACCTCGACCGCGCCGGCCCCGACCCGCAGGTCGGTCGACCGGGTGTACCGCGTGACCCAGCGGTTCTGACCCTCGGAGTCGGGATAGCGCACCGTCACGGTCGCTCCGGCTGGTCGGCTGCTGCCGGTGTCGTCGGAGGAGAGGTGCACCCGGACCTCGGTGACCTCGCCGGCGACCCGGGCTCCGTGCAGGAGCAGCCGGTCGCGCTCGCGCACGGACGCCGCCCGGGCCCGGGCGCTCTGCACGGCCCAGCGCACCGTCAGAGCCGATCCGGCCAGCAGCAGCACCGGCACCCAGACCGGCGCGGCGTAGGCGACCCAGCTCGCCCATCCCCAGTCCCGGTCGTGGTGGAACGTCGGATCCACCCGGGTGCCGACCTTCAGCGGGCCGGTCCACGCGGGCACCACGGCGATGAAACCGGCGGTGAACCCGAGCACCGCCACCGGGGCCGGCAGCAGCCAGGGCCGCTCACCGCCGCGGTAGCGGGTGATCGCCCAGGTGTAGAGCGGCAGCCCGGCGAGACCGCCCAGGACCGCCGCGATCACGCCTGCCGGCAGGAGGTACGGATGGCGCTCGGCGAGCGCCCTCCGGTCGTCGAAGATGCTGTCGATGACGCCGTGCCGCATCTCGTCGACCAGCATGGACCCGGTCGCGCCCGCGAAGACCGCCGCGGCTCCCAGCGCGATCAGCGCCGTCGTACCGATCATCAGCAGGCGCTGGTTGCCCAGCTGTCCGCGCAACATCTCTCTTCGGCTCACGGCCGGATCTACGAGGCTCACCCGAGGACCTCCCTCACCCCGGGCCCAGTACCCGGAACGACATGCTAGCGACCGGGCCCCGTACGAGGCACTAGGCTGTCGCTGCGGATGGGCTGGCCGGGCGACCGCGTTGGGGGCGACTCCACCGAGGAAGGTCCGGGCTCCACAGGGCAGGGTGGTGGCTAACGGCCACCCGAGGTGACTCGCGGGAAAGTGCCACAGAAAACAGACCGCCACCGGTCTTCGGGCCGGCGGTAAGGGTGAAACGGTGGTGTAAGAGACCACCAGCGAGGCGGGAGACCGTCACGGCTAGGCAAACCCCACCTGGAGCAAGATCAGACAGTGAGCGTTCGAGGGCGGCCCGCCTGAGCTCACGGGTAGATCGCAGGACGGTGTCGGCAACGGCACCGCTAGATGGATGGTCGCCAGTCCCGGCGTCGTGAGGCGCCGGGAGGAACAGAACCCGGCCTATGAGCCAGCCCGTCCGCACCACCGAACTGACAACAACGTCTACAAGTGCGCTGATGTGAGGTAGGGAAGCGCAACTTTCCGCGGGTTGCCGAGTAGCTTGATGGGAACGCCAACGGCCAGCAAGAACTCTATGGCGGAAGTGAAGGCGGGGCCGATGAACCGATTGCTGTGCCTGGTCTTGGTTCCGCTCGCGTGCGGTTCTGCGCCTTTGGTGATCGCCGGGCAGGCGGAGCGTGACCAAGCGACCAACCTCGTCAGTCCAGGAACCGTGCTGGTTGAGGGGCTCGCGCCTCTCGTAGGCGTGGTCTCCGTCCTTGCCTACGCTTGGCTAGCTGCTAGCGCGAGGCCCATCAAGGTGTACGCCTTGTACATGGTCGCTGCGATCAGCTTCCTAGGCACGAGAATGGTGGTTCGGCACAATCTGGACCGATATGACGTGCTCGAGGGAACTACGAACTGGTTCAACGCCTTGCAGGTAGTCGACCTCCTTCTGTTCTTCCTGCTTCCCGCTGCCGCATTGGTGGCAGGCGCTATGTGCATTCGGGTTCCGAGTGCGGATGTGAGGGAGCGTGGGAATGGGATTCCTTCGTCTCGCAGGTGGCCTAGGAGCCAGCCCGTCCGCACCCGCAGATAGGATTCGACCCGTGCCAAGTCTTGCTCGGGTCTCCCGCATCAACGTTCTGACCGCGATCCGGGACCACGGCCTGCAGGGTGCCGGACCGTTCCTGGAGGCGCTCGGCTTCGAGGGGCCTAGCGACGAGGTGCTGGTCGAACGCGGCCGCCGGTACGACGCCCGCGCGCTGCTCGCCTACGCCCACGGCAAGGCGACGGGGGAGCCCCTCACCCCGGACCAGGTCTCGCTCGGCTCGCTCAAGGTGCTGTCCGATCTCGGGTTCGAGGTCGCGTTCCGCGCCGACCTCGACCGTGCGAAGCAGGCACCGGCCGCGCGGACCCGGGTTCCGGGCACCCCGAAGCCGCGGGCGTCCCGAGCGGCCGCACCGGCCAAGCCGGAACCTGTCGTCGCGCTCTGCCCGTCGTGCTTCACGCAGCTGTCGAAGATGGGGACCTGCGACTTCTGCGAGTAGGTGTCAGCCTGGCGAGGGAGGAGCGCAGACCCTACGATCGGCCGATGAGCACGACGCAAGCCTTCCGTCACAGCGTCGTCGCCCCGTTGCTCCCGGCGGAGGCGGTCGCCGCGCTGCCGCGGCGCAAGCCGATGGAGCTCTGCGCGCTCGCAGGGCTCGTCGTCGGCGTCAGCGTGCTCGTCCTGGATTTCTACGCCTTCACGGATTGGGGCGGCTCGCCCGGATCCCCGGGGGAGGCCCTGCACCAGGGACTGTTCTTCCTCGCGCCCTGGTTGCTGACGCTGCCGTGGCAGCGCGAGCTGGACCTGCGCCGAGTGCCCTGGTTCTTCGTCTGCCTCTTCGTCTTCCCGTTCGCCAATGCCGGACTAGCGGGCCTCTTCACCTACCGCGCGCTGATGGCGCCGTACCGGACCTGGCGGGCCGCCTACTGGAACGTCCACCGCGCCCGCGCCCTCGTCGGCAGCTCTGCATGGGTCCTGGTCTCCGAAGCCGACGCAGGTCCGGCACCGATGTCGGAGCGGGAAGCGTGGTGGCTCCGGGCCGAGCAGATCGCGTGGTTCGCGATGATCGTCCTGGCCGTTCCGTTGTGGATCTGGCGGGACTCGGTTGAGGGCACGCCGAACCTGGGTGCCGCCTGGGGAATCGCCATCCTCGCGCTGGCCCTCGCTCCGGCAGCCGTGGACCTGGTGCTGCGAACTCGCCGTCGGTTCCGGCGAACCCGCCAAACATCAAGCCCTCTATGAAAGTGTTGACCTCACGCGGTTCCGTCTGAGAATCTCGCGTCATCACCGACCTAGGAGTCCCCGTGTCCGAGCAGACCACCCTCAGCCCCGCCCTCGCCGCCTCGCAGGCGTCGTGGAAGGCCGTCCAGGCGCGTGACAAGGCCGGCTGGCTCTCGCTGATGGCCGACGACATCGTGATCGAGGACCCGATCGGCGTCGCGATCACCAACGAGGACGGCAAGGGCGTCCGCGGCAAGGCGGCGGTCGAGGAGTTCTTCGACAAGAACATCGCCACCAACAACCTGCGGGTCGAGTGCCAGGAGACGTTCCCGTCCAGCTCCGAGCTCGAGGTCGCGCACATCCTGGTGCTGCACAGCGCCTTCGACAACGGGCTGAAGAGCCACGTCCGCGGAGTCTTCTGCTACAAGCTCAACGAGGACCACCTGATCACCAACCTGCGCGGCTACTGGAACATGGACGCGATGGTGTTCGCCGAGGGCGAGGAGTAGGCACCGCGACGCGGGAGCGAGGCGGAATCCTGCGACCCCTTCGTGCGTTGAACAGCGCATGGAGGAGAGCCTCGAGCTGCAAGCACCCGCGATCGTCTTCCCGGGGCAGACCGACACGACGTCGGCGTACCGGGTCGCCTTCGACCTGCTCAGCCGGCGCGCCCCCGACGAGGCGCTGACCGTGCTGGAGCCGGCCCTGGCCGAGGATCCGCGGAACACCGGCCTGCGCACTTTGCGGGCCTGGTCGTACTTCGTGAAGGTCCAGCTCGGCCCGGCCGAGAAGGAGCTCCGTTCGCTGGTCGAGGAGACGCCCGACGGGATCTGGACCCGGTACGCGCTCGGCCGCACCCTTGAGCGCCAGTCCCGGTACGACGACGCACTCCCGCACCTGCGGCTCGCGGCGGCGATGTCCGGCGACCCCGAGCACGAGCTGGCGGTGCTGCGGGTGGAGCGGCTGGCCGGGAAGCTCTAAGCCTGAGTCAGGATTTCCGCGCCGGTCTCGGTGACCAGCAGCGTGTGCTCGAACTGGGCGGAGATCCGGCGGTCCTTCGTGACGACCGTCCAGTCGTCGTCCCACATCTCCCACTCGTGGGTGCCGAGGTTGAGCATCGGCTCGATGGTGAACGTCATCCCGGGCTGGATCAGGGTGTCGTACTGCGGATCGTCGTAGTGCGCGACGATCAGCCCGGAGTGGAACGCCGTACCGATGCCGTGGCCGGTGAACTCGCGCACCACGCCGTACCCGAACCGCTTGGCGTAGGCCTCGATCACCCGCCCGATCACGTTCAGCTGCCGGCCCGGCTTCACCGCCTGGATCGCCCGGCGCAGCGACTCCTGGGTGCGCTCCACCAGCTCGCGCACCTCGTCGCTGACGCCCGGGGTCAGGAAGGTGGCGTTGGTGTCGCCGTGCACGCCGCCGACGAACGCGGTGATGTCGATGTTGACGATGTCCCCGTCCTCGACCACCCGGCTGTCCGGGATGCCGTGGCAGATCACCTCATTCGCGCTGGTGCACAGCGACTTCGGGAAGCCGCGGTAGCCGAGCGTCGAGGGGTAGGCGTCGTGGTCGAGCAGGAACTCGTGCCCGATCCGGTCCAGCTCGTCGTGGGTGACACCCGGTACGACGTTCCGGCCGACCTCCGCCAGCGCCTGGGCCGCGATCCGGCCGGCGATCCGCATCCGCTCGATGGTCTCGGCGTCCTTGACCTCGGAGCCGCTGTACTTCGCCGGCGCCGGCTTGTCGACGTACTCCGGTCGCGGGATGTGCGCGGGGACCGGACGACGCGGCGAGATGGTGCCGGGGGCTACGGGAGTCACGCCGGTGAGTCTAGAGTCGCGGTCATGGACGAAGAGTTCTGGTACTGCCTCAAGCACCACGAGGTCGAGGGCAACGACGGCTGCAAGAGCTCCGACCGCCTCGGCCCGTACCCGACGGCCGAGGACGCCGCGCGCGCTCTCGACAAGGTCGCCGAGCGCAACGACGAGTGGGACAACGACCCGGTCTGGAACGATCCGCCGAAGAAGGGCCGCAAGTGGGGCCTGGGAAAGAGTGACGAGGCGTGACCGACCAGCACCCGCCGGAGCAGGATCCCGGGCAGATCCCTGGCCGGATCAAGGACATCCGGGTCTACCGGGACTCGTTCATCGGGATGATCGTGCTGGCCTGCATCCCGTTCCTGATCTTCGGAGCGCTCAACGTCTACGGCTGGGTGGCGGCGCTAGCGCTCTTCGTGATCTGGGTGCTGATCCTGCTGCAGGGGACCCGCTGGTTCATGACCTACCCGCGCCGGGTGGTCTGGCTCGGCGTCCTGGCGTTCGCCTGCTGGTTGGCCGTGGTAGTGGTCGCCCGGACCACCTGAGCAGCCGGCTCAGGAGAGCCGAGGCCGCACCCGCAGCACCGCGTCGTTGCTTCCGTTCGACGTCGTGACCAGCAGGTCCCCGTTGGGCGCGACGCTGATCGAGCGCAGCCGGCCGAACGACTTCAACGCCGCCGGAGCGCGGGTCCAGAGCAGCTTCCCGGCCTTGTCGAACCGCAGGAACAGCACCTGGTTGGTCCTCAGGGCGGCGACGGCGAGGGTGCCGTTGAGGTCGCCCCACTGCGCACCGCGGACGAAGGTTCCGCCGGACGTCGCCAGCGTCGGGTCGCCGGAGCGCCAGCGGGCGCCGTACTGGACGCCGGGGAGGGCGTGGTTCGTCATCGGCGGCGCCTCGTCGTACCCGGGTCCGGGCCGCCACCCGAAGTTGCCGCCGTTGACCAGCCGGTTCACCTCGTCGTCGCGGTAGGTGCCCTGCTCGATCGACCAGAGGGTGCCGTCGGCCCGCTGCGCCAGGCCCTGCACGTTGCGGTGCCCGTAGGTGAGGACGTAGCGGCGGACCTTGGACTTCGCCTTCGGCCACTTGTTGGTGGGCCACGGCGCGCCGGTCATCCGGTTGAGCCGCAGCGTCTTCCCGCCGAAGGAGCGCAGGTTCTGCGGGTTCGCGGTAGTCGCCGCGTCGCCGGTCCCGACGATCAGCGCGCCGTTGCGGGTGATCAGCAGCCGGCAGCCGCCGTGCCGACCCGAGGTGGCCGGGAAGCCCTTGACCAGGGTGCGCACGTACCGCACCCCGGTGTACGCCGCGTTGAGGCGCCAGGCGACCACCCGGACGTCGTGCCCGCCACCGGCGGTGAAGCCGCCCTGGCAGGTGTAGATCCGGCGGTTCTTCGCGAACGCGGGATCCACCTCCAGGCCCATCACGCCGGTCTCGCCGGAGGACCACACCTTCGAGGCCGCGAAGCCGGTGAGCACCTTCTTGACGCCGTTGTGCCAGACGATCAGCCGGCGGTTGGCGCGCTCGTCGATCAGCAGCCGGCCGCCCGGGAGCGGCTGCACGTCCCACGGGATGCTCAGCCCGGTCACCTGCCGGGTCACCGTCAGGGTCGGCATCGCGCTCTGCCGGTCGGGGGCCGCCACCCCTGGGGAGGCGGTCGGCGCCACCAGGGCGGCAACGGCGGCGAGGACGACGGTGGCGAGTCCGAGTCGGCGCATGTGCTGACCCTACGCGCCTCAAATAGGGAGAGAAAGGGGCAAATCCGGTCTAGCGCCGTACGGCGAGCAGCACGCTGTCAGTCACCGTGACCGGGCCGTCGGCACCGGCGACCTCGCGGGTCGGGGCCGCGGCAACGCGGACCTCCCAGGCGTCGCCGGCGAACAGCGCCGCCACCTTCTCCGGGGTGAAGAGCAGCTCCGCGTGCCCGTGGCCGTCCCGCAGCCCGGTGCTCAGGTCGGCCGGGTGGTGACCGACGACCAGCAGCATCCCGCCCGGCCGCACTGCGGCCCCGAGGACGTCGCGGAAGTCGGCGAACCGGTCCAGCGGCGGGTGCCAGAACTGCGCCGACACCAGGTCGTAGCTGCCCGGGAGTGGTGCATCGCCGAGCAGGTCGTGCTGGACCGTCGCGACGGTCACCCCGGACTCCTCGGCGTGCGTCCGGGTACGGTCCAGCGCGACGGGGGAGATGTCGAGCGCGGTGACCTGCCAGCCCTGGCGTGCCAGCCAGACGGAGTCGGCGCCCTCGCCCGCGCCCACGTCGAGTGCGTCTCCCGGCGTCAGTCCGGTGACGTGCTCGACGAGGCGCGGGTTCGGGTTGCCGCTCCACACCCGGTCGGATTCTCGGTAGCGGGCGTCCCAGGTGGCTTGGCTGTAGCGCTCGTTCATGTGCTCAACGATGACGGTTCATGTCGAGGTGAAGTCAAGCGCCGGATTCAGAAGGTGTGCTCCGGGCCGGGGAAGGTCCCGGCCTTGACGTCGGCCGAGTACTCCCGGGCCGCCTGGGTGAGCACGGCGTTGACGTCGGCGTACTGCTTCACGAAGCGCGCCATCTTGCCGGTGCGCAGCCCGAAGGCGTCCTGCCACACGAGCACCTGGCCGTCGCAGCCGTTGCCGGCGCCGATACCGATCGTCGGGATGGTCAGCTCGGCGCTCACCTGCGCGGCGACGTCACCGGGCACCATCTCCATCACCACGGCGAACGCTCCGGCCGCCTCGACCGCCTTCGCGTCGGCGAGGATGCGCTGCGCGGTCTCGCCGCGGCCCTGGACCCGGTAACCGCCGAGGGCGTGCTCGCTCTGCGGGGTGAAGCCGATGTGCGCCATCACCGGGATGCCGCCTCGGGTCAGCAGCTCGATCTGGCCGGTCATCTCGCGACCGCCCTCGAGCTTCACGCAGTGCGCGCCGCCCTCCTTCATGAAGCGGACCGCCGTGTCGTAGGCCTGCTCCGGGGAGCGCTGGTACGACCCGAACGGAAGGTCGCCGACGACCAGCGCGTGGTGCGCCGACCGGGAGACGGCCCGGGTCAGCGGGAGCAGCTCGTCCACCGTGATCGGCAGCGAGGTCTCGTTGCCGAGGACGTTGTTGGACGCGCTGTCGCCGACCAGCAGCACCTCGATGCCGGCGTCGTCGAACGCGGCGGAGGTGTACATGTCGTACGTGGTGAGCATGGCGAACTTCTCGCCCCGCTCCTTCATCTCCCGCAGGTGGTGCGTGCGGATCCGCTTGCGCGGCGCCGAGCCGCCGTACGGGGACGCGACCTCAGGGTTGTTCTCGCTCATCGTTGAGTTCCTTACGTGCTCTCGCAGCTCCCTGACGGAGTCCACGGACCACGAACAACGCTAGACCCGTTCGGGAGGTTTTGCGCCTGTGTCGCTCGTCACCGCCGCGGTCCGGTAGAGGACGTGCGGGCGGAGCGGGTGCCCGTCCGGGAGGCTCGGGTGGTCGAAGTCTCCAGCGGGGTCGCGGACCAGCCCGATCCGTTCCATCACCGCTCGGGAACGGGTGTTCTGGACGGTGGTGAACGAGACGATCTCGGTGAGCCGGTGGTGGTCGAAGCCGTGGGCCAGGACGGCGCGGGCACCTTCGGTGGCCAGTCCCAGGCCCCAGGCGTTCCGGGAGAGCCGCCAGCCGATCTCGACGCACGGGGTGAACGGGGCCTCGAAACGCGGCACCGCGAGCCCGATGAAGCCGATGAAGTCGCCCTCGCCCCGGCGTTCCACGGCGAAGAGGGCCGGGCGGTCGGAATCGAGCAGGTCGTGCTGGCGCTGGGCGTGCGCGTTGCTCTCTGCCGTCGTCAGCGGCGCCGGGAAGAACTCCATCACGACGGGGTCGGCGTTCAGCACGGCGTACGGCGCCAGGTCCTCCTGACGCCATTGCCGCAGCAGCAGCCGAGGCGTTCGGAGCTCGTGCATCAGTGCCGGCCGGGACCGTAGGCCCGACCCACCGTCGCGACCCGCACCTGATAGTCGGAGTACCAGGTGTCCTGGCCTCGCTGCTGGGCGACGGCGTGCTCGTGGACGTCCTTCCAAGCACGCGCCGAGGCGTCGTCGGCCCAGTACGAGACGGTGATCCCGAAGCCGGCCTCGTCGCGCGCAGACTCGTAGCCGAGGTAGCCGGGCTGCTCCTTGGCGAGCGCCTGCATCCGGGCACCCATCACGGCGTACCCCTGGTCGCCCTCGGTGCGGAGGTTGCTGAAGATCACCGCCGTGTACGGCGGGTCCGGGAGGTCGGCGATTCCGGTCATGGGGCCAGTCTGCCGGGTGGATCCGTCTAGCGTAGGCGCCATGGGCTGGACGAAGATCAACGTGTTCTTGGCGGTGGCTCTCGGCGGGGTGCTCCTGTCGGGATGCGGTGACGCCGGAACGGCTGAGGTCCCGGCATCGTCCGGGAAGACAGGAGCGGAGCCGATGTCGGTGCTGGTCGAGGCCTTCGGAAGCGGTGCGACCCCGCTGGTCCGCGTGGACTTCGCCGACGACTCTGCCTGGCAGAAGGTGATCGACGAGGTCATCCGTCCGGTCAACCTCGAGGATCCGGAGGCTGAACCGACCGAGGACGACTACCAGCCCCACGTCGAGCAGGTGGCCGACCGTCATTTCGACGGGCTGGCACCCGCAGACATTGCTGCCGAGTGGGACCGTGCGCAAGACGTCGCTGGCTACGCCCTGATCGCCGACGCGCGGTCCATGGCGGAGGCTGCGGCCGGAGGAGAGATCACGGTCGTGTACCTCGACCTCACGCCGACTCCCGAGCTCGAGGCCGAGTTCGGCTGGAAGTACGGCAGATCCTTCAGGACGCTCACCTCGGAGATCGCGAGCATCGAGGCCAACCTGTCGATCTCGAACATGGACTTCGACGAGTTCGCCGATGGCGTCGATCCGCACGACGCCGTGTTCCGTGGCTTCGCGGAGGAGTAGTCCCTCAGCCTCCGGGTGGATCGATGGGTCGGGGTGTGAGTTCTTGGGTGCCTTGGTGGTCGCGGAGGCATGCGCTTTCGCGGATGTCGGCACCCTGTCCGGGACAATGGCGGAGTGAAGGTCGATCGAGGAGCGAGCTGTGTCACTGACGACTAAGGTCTCGGCGCGCGAGGGAGAGCTGCTGCTGTTCAGCCTCACTCCGCCGAAGGAGTCCACGGCCCCGGCTGAGGTGGACCGCATCGCCGAGGTGACCCTGGAGCGACTCGCCGGTCTCGACCTGGACGGGCTGATCCTCTACGACATCGATGACGAGAGCGAGCGGAACCCCGAGGCGCGGCCGTTCCCGTACCTGCCGACTCTGGATCCGGCGGTCTTCTACGCCGACAACCTGGCCGCGTTGGACCTCCCGG
This sequence comes from Nocardioides marmoriginsengisoli, assembly GCF_003725695.1. Classification (GTDB taxonomy): domain Bacteria; phylum Actinomycetota; class Actinomycetes; order Propionibacteriales; family Nocardioidaceae; genus Marmoricola; species Marmoricola marmoriginsengisoli. The sequence continues at coordinate 299,578 of NZ_RJSE01000005.1, read as the reverse complement.
TCGTCATCTACCGCTGCGTGGGCAAGTACGACCCCGCCGACCTGGAGGGCTGGCTCGCCGGGCAGGACGTCGAGCGGGTGCTGACCGTCTTCGTCGGCGCCGCTTCCCGTACTACGGAGGTGCGCACCGGTCTCGCCCAGGCGCACGAGGTCCGGAAGGCGACCCGGCCGGAGCTGCTGGTCGGGGGAGTCGCGATCCCCGAACGCCATGCCGGCGGCGGGGACGAGCACCTGCGGCTGATCCGGAAGCAGGGGAACGGGTGCTCGTTCTTCATCTCCCAGGTCGTCTACGACGTCGCCGCCGCGAAGGACCTGCTCTCCGACTACGTCTACGCCTGCCGGGACCAGGGGAGCGAACCGGTACCGGTGGTGTTCACGCTCTCGGTCTGCGGGTCGTACAAGACGCTGACCTTCCTCGAGTGGCTGGGCGTGCAGGTCCCGCGGTGGTTGCGCAACGAGCTGGCGCACTCCGACGACACCCTCGCGGTCTCCTACGAGCACTGCGTCCACGCCGCCGCCGAGCTGGCCGAGTTCGCTCGCCGGCTCCGGGTCCCCTTCGGGTTCAACGTCGAGAGCGTCTCGAACCGGAAGGTCGAGATCGACGCCTCGGTCGACCTCGTCCGCGAGGTGGCGCAGCTGCTTCGCCGGTAGTGCTTCGACACCGGACCTGCGATCGGCAAGACTGGTGGGGTGGACTTCGACTCCAGCTATGCGCACGGGTTCGCCCGGGTGGCCGCCTGCACGATCCCGGTCGCCATCGCTGATCCCGCGACCAACGCCGCGACCGTGCTCGCGGAGGTCCGGGCGTGCCACGACGAGGGTGTTGCGGTCGCGGTGTTCCCGGAGCTGTGCCTGACCGGGTACGCGATCGACGACCTGGTGATGCAGGACGTCGTGCTGGACGCCGCGTTGGAGGCGATCGCGGAGATCGTGCTCGCGAGCGACGACCTGCGCCCGGTCATCGTCGTCGGCGCTCCGCTCCGCAAGGGGCACCGGCTCTACAACTGCGCGGTCGTGATCCAGGGAGGCGCGATCCTCGGCGTCGTACCGAAGGGGCACCTGCCGACGTACCGCGAGTTCTACGAGGCCCGGCACTACGCCTCGGGTGCCGACGAGATCGGCGGCACCATCGACCTGCACGGGGAGCAGTACGCGTTCGGGCCGGACCTGCTCTTCGAGGCCGCGGACGTCCCCGGGCTCGTCCTGCACGTGGAGATCTGCGAGGACATGTGGGTCCCGGTGCCGCCGAGTGCGACCGCCGCGCTGGCCGGCGCCACCGTGCTCGCGAACCTCTCCGGCAGCCCGATCACGGTGGCCCGGGCCGAGGACCGCCGCCAGCTGGTCAGCAGCGCGAGCTCCCGGTGCCTCGCCGCCTACCTGTACGCCGCGGCCGGGGAGGGCGAGTCGAGCACCGACCTGTCCTGGGACGGCCAGACGATGGTCTACGAGTGCGGCGAGCTGCTGGGGGAGAGCGAGCGGTTCCCGGACGGACCCCGCCGCACGGTCGTCGACGTCGATCTCGACCGGATCCGTCAGGACCGCCTCCGCCAGGGCACCTTCGACGACAACCGCCGGTCCGCCGGCATCGATCCCGACGGCTATCAGCGGATCGAGTTCACGCTCGACCCGCCGACCGGCGACATCGGCCTGCTCCGCCCCGTGGACCGCTTCCCGTTCGTGCCGAACGACCCCGACCGGCTGGCCCAGGACTGCTACGAGGCGTACAACATCCAGGTCAGTGGCCTGGAGCAGCGCCTCCGGGCGATCGACAATCCGAAGGTCGTCATCGGCGTCTCCGGCGGCCTCGACTCCACGCACGCGCTGATCGTGGCGGCGAAGGCGATGGACCGGCTCGGCCGGCCGCGCAGTGAGATCCTGGCGTTCACGATGCCGGGCTTCGCGACCACGGACTACACCAAGAACAACGCCACCCGGCTCTGCAAGGCGCTCGGGGTCAGCTTCGAGGAGCTGGACATCCGGCCCGCGGCGACGCAGATGCTCGACGACCTCGGGCACCCGTACTCGGAGGGCCAGGACGTCTACGACGTCACCTTCGAGAACGTCCAGGCGGGTCTGCGCACCGACTACCTGTTCCGGATCGCCAACCACCGCGGCGGCATCGTGCTCGGCACCGGCGACCTCTCCGAGCTGGCCCTCGGCTGGTGCACGTACGGCGTCGGCGACCAGATGTCGCACTACGCGGTGAACACCGGCGTACCGAAGACGCTGATCCAGCACCTGATCCGCTGGGCGGTCTCCACGGACCAGTTCGATGGTGAAGTCGACGCCGTCCTGATGGAGATCGTCGAGCAGGAGATCACCCCCGAGCTGATCCCGACCAAGCCCGGCGAGGTGCCGCAGAGCACCGAGGCGAAGATCGGTCCGTACGCGCTCCAGGACTTCACCCTGTACTACGTGCTGCGGCACGGGTTCCGGCCCAGCAAGATCGCGTTCCTGGCCCGGCACGCCTGGTCCGACCCCGAGCGCGGCGCCTGGCCGGAGGGCTATCCGGAGGATCGCCGGATCGGCTACGACCTGCCGACGATCAAGTCCTGGCTCGGTGTCTTCGTGAACCGGTTCTTCGGGTTCAGCCAGTTCAAGCGCTCGGCGCTGCCGAACGGCCCGAAGGTCTCCTCGGGCGGCTCGTTGTCACCGCGCGGCGACTGGCGGATGCCCTCGGACGCCAACGCGCGGGTCTGGCTCGCCGATCTGGAGAAGGTGCCGACTCGGTAACTCCGAGGATGACCCCTGTGGATAACTAAATCCGATATTCCTCGTAACGCCCTAATGTTCCCTCCATCCTACAAGTGACGATGGAGGGAACATGAAGCGAGTCATCACCATGATCGCCGCCAGCATGGCGATCCTCGGACTGACGCTGGGCGCGGCCGCGCCCGCGATGGCGGTCGCCTGGAAGTCCAAGACGGATCCGCTGTTCGGCTACGAGGACGGCGACAAGTTCGGCAAGGCCTACGGCAACTACTACAACGACGGCAACGTCAGCGCGATGAGCACGTCGTACCAGTACGACATCCAGGCGGGCGGCAACAACGTCCGGATGGAGACCGACTTCTACTTCTACGAGGTCGGCGCCGGCTGCACCGGAGGCGGTGCCTGCTGGGTCTTCGACGTGTCGAAGCAGACGCCCGAGAGCAACGACGCGGCCTGGATCAAGGCGTCGCGTGCCCGCAACCTGCACGGCAAGGCAACCGGCACCCGCGGAGGCATCAACATCTGCGAGATCCAGGCCTGGCACCCCGATCCCTGCAGCGCGCACGCCTGGCCGTCCTTCAGCTACTGACCTGCTGATGGTGAGCTTGCCTTCGGCAGCTGTGGCGGTGGCTCAGGCTGGAGACCTGAGCCACCGCTACGGGCGGCACGACGCCCTCATCGACGTCACGTTCAGCCTGGCTCCCGGGGTGACGGGCCTGGTCGGCGTCAACGGTGCCGGGAAGTCGACCCTGCTCCGGCTGCTCAGCACGACGCTGCTGCCCCGGTCCGGGTCGCTGACCTTGTTCGGCTCGGATCCGGCGCACCAGCTCGCGGATGTACGGCGCCGCATCGGCTACATGCCGCAGTCCCTCGACATCCCCGGAGGGCTGGGTGTGCGCGACTTCCTCGCCTACATGGCGTGGCTGCGGGGCTACGGCCGACGGCAGCGACCCGACCTGATCGATCAGGCGCTCGTCGCCACTGATCTGACCGGCCGGGGGAGGTCCCGCGTCGGCAGCCTGTCCGGCGGGATGCTCCGCCGACTCCTGCTCGCCCAGGCGGTGCTGGGGGAGCCCGAGCTGCTCGTCCTCGACGAGCCCACCGCGGGCCTGGATCCCGAGCAACGGGTCCGGGTGCGTGAGCTGATCGGGCGGACCCGGCCGGATTGCGCGACGGTGGTCAGCAGCCACCTCATCGAGGACCTGGTGCCCGTGGCGCGCCGGGTGCTGATGCTCGACGGCGGACAGCTGGTCTTCGACGGGTCGATCGACGAGCTGGGGGCGCGCGGAGCCGGACTGGTCGCCGCCGGCAGTGGGCTGAGTGCCCACGAGGCGGCGTTCCTGAGTCTGTTGTCCGAGCGGGTGGCCACGTGAATCGCTGGACCGGCGGCATCTTCCTGCTCCCGCTGGCTGCGCTCAACGTGTACGTGCTCTGCGCCTTCGGGGCGCCGTGGCCCGGTCAGTGGATGTGGACCATCGACAGCGTCACCGGCGGCACGGTGCTCACCGCACCGCTGACCGCCGCTTTCGCTGCCTGGATCGCGCTCGGCCAGACGCGGATGGCGGAGCTGACCGACTCGACCCTCCGCGGAAGGCTGGTCCTGCTGCTCAGCGCACAGCGTGCCTGGCTCTGGTCGGCAGCGCTGTACCTGACCGCGGCCGTGGGCGCCGCCCTCGTCACCCTGGCCGTCCCGCACGGAGGTCCGGCCCCGTGGTGGGCTGCGCTGATCGGGCCGCTGGTGCTCGCCGTCGGGGCGCTGCTCGGCGTACTCGCGATCAGGCTCTGGCAGCACCCGATGGCGGCAGTGCTGGTCGGCCCGACCGTCTTCGTCTTCGGCGCGTTCGGGCCGCACCCCTACGCGGCGCTGCTCCGTCCCGGCCCGACCACCGGGTCGCTCGCCGGTCTGGTGTACGACCCGAGGACCTGGGCGGTGCAGATGATCCTGCTGATCCTGATCTGCCTGGCGCTTGCTTTCGGGGTGCTGGTGCGGACGCCGCTCTCGTGGAGCGGTGTGCTGCTCGGAGGGGTGTCCGTGACGGTCGTCATCTTCGGCGCGACGCTCGGCTCGACGCATCACCAGCGGTTCGAGGCCTCCGGAGAGCGACCGGATGCCTGCGTGGGGACCGCGCCACGGATCTGCCTCTCGCCGTCCGAGCGACGCGCGCTGAGTGCGACCGCGACAACGATGAGGACCGGCATCGAGGAGCTGCGTGAGATCGGGGTGGACCTTCCGACGCGGTACGAGGAGCTCCTGCCCGGATATCGACCACCGGTCACCGCCGGGATGATCGACGCGGTGGAGGGCGACGCCCGGTTGCGACTCGGGACCGGCCTGCGGAACGTGGCCACGCCGGCCGCCTGTCCGGCCTGGACCGATCCGCGCCAGGCACCGCCTGACGGCGCGTTCGACGGTCGGGACCTGATCGTCGACTGGTTGCTGGTGCGCACGGGGCACGACCCGGTGGCCTCCGAGCCCGAAGCCCGGCGCTGGCTCGCCGAGGCGGACGGCGAAGCTGCGACGAGCTGGGTGTCGGCGACGTTCGGTCAGCTCCGGTCCTGCGCGTTCGACCGGATCTCGTTGCCGTGGACGCAGCCGACCCGGTGAGGGGCAGGGGGAGCGCGGCAGCGGCGTGGTTCGTGGCCCACGACGGTCCGGTCGTGCTGATCGTGACGGTCGTGCTGACGGCGCTGCTCACCGTCGGCGCCGACGGCCTGCTGCCGGTGCCGGGGACAGAACGCGCGCTTCCGGTCTGGCAGCTGATGCCGGCGCTGTTCGCCCTGGTGACCAGTCAGGCAGCGATCAACGGGCTGCCCGCGCAGCACGCCACGTCCCAGGTCTACGCCGCGCGCGCGGCGTGGTGCGTCACGGTGGCAGCGACCGCCGGTGCGTGCGTCCACGTCGTCGACCTGGTCTCGGGTCTCCCGGCGCTGGCCCCGGCGACGATGATCATGGTCGTCGGGGCCTTCGGGTTGTCCTCGGTGATCGGTCGCGGTGCGGTCGTCCTCGGCGCGGCGGCGATGGTGCACATCGTGGTGAACGTCCGCCGTTACGGTGATACCGGCAACCCGTGGCGCTTCGATCAGGGCCTGGTCGCCGTCGTGGTCGGGAGCCTGATCGCGCTCGGGTTCGTCGGCTACGTCCGGTGGGGCAGCAACCGGTTGCGGCCTCGTCACCCAGCGGTAACGAGATACCCCTATCGTTGCCCCCATGGGTAAGCAGGAAGACTTCGTACTCCGCGCGCTCGAAGAGCGCGATGTCCGGTTCGTGCGGTTGTGGTTCACCGACGTCCTCGGCTACCTCAAGTCGGTCGCGATCGCGCCGGCCGAGCTCGAAGGCGCCTTCTCCGAGGGCATCGGGTTCGACGGCTCGGCGATCGAGGGCTTCGCCCGGGTGACCGAGGCGGACATGCTCGCCAGCCCGGACCCCTCGACGTTCCAGATCCTGCCGTGGCGCGGCGACGGCCCGGCAACCGCGCGGATGTTCTGCGACATCACGATGCCGGACGGCTCCGCGTCGTACGCCGACCCGCGGTACGTGCTCAAGCGCACCTTGCAGAGCGCCGCCGACAAGGGCTTCACGTTCTACACCCACCCGGAGATCGAGTTCTACTTGTTCAAGGGCGCGCTCGAGCCGGGCCGGCCGCCGGTGCCGGTCGACCAGAGCGGCTACTTCGACCACACCGCCACCAGTGCCGGCTCCGACTTCCGGCGTGAGGCGATCACGATGCTCGAGGCGATGGGCATCTCGGTCGAGTTCAGCCACCACGAGGGCGGACCCGGCCAGCAGGAGATCGACCTCCGCTACGCCGACGCGCTCTCGACGGCCGACAACATCATGACGTTCCGCACCGTCGTTCGTGAGGTCGCGCTGAGCCAGGGCGTCTGGGCGAGCTTCATGCCGAAGCCGTTCACCGAGCACCCGGGTTCGGGGATGCACACCCACGTCTCGCTCTTCGAGGGCGATCGGAATGCCTTCTTCGAGGGCGGGGCGGAGTACCAGCTCTCGAAGACCGGCCGGCACTTCATCGCCGGCATCCTGCACCACGCCGCCGAGATCACCGCAGTCACCAACCAGTGGGTGAACTCCTACAAGCGGCTGATCGGCGGCGGCGAGGCCCCGTCGTACATCTCGTGGGGGCACAACAACCGCTCCGCGATGGTCCGGGTGCCGATGTACAAGCCGAACAAGGGCCAGTCGACCCGGATCGAGCTGCGCACCATCGACGCTGCCTGCAACCCCTACCTCGCGTTCGCGGTGGTGCTGGCGGCCGGGATGAAGGGGCTGGAGGGCGAGTACGAGCTGCCCCGCGAGTCCGAGGACGACGTCTGGTCGCTGACCGACCGCGAGCGCCAGGCGCTCGGCCTGGAGCAGCTCCCCAAGAGCCTGTACGACGCCATCGGGATCGCCGAGCGCTCGGAGCTGCTCGCCGAGACCCTCGGTGAGCACGTCTTCGACTTCTTCCTGCGCAACAAGCGCCAGGAGTGGGAGGAGTACCGCGGCCAGGTCTCGGCCTTCGAGCGCGACAGAATGCTGCCGGTCATCTAGTCGCCATGCCTCGCGAGGGATCGAACTTCCTGTCCGCAGGGAGCCTGGCCCGACTCGGTTTCCAGGAGACCGACGTCGCGGCCGCACGGCTGTCCGAGCTCGGCCCGCCGGCCTCCCCGGTGGTCGCGATCCTGGGGCGTACCGCCGACCCCGACCTGGCGCTGGACGCCCTGGTCCGGCTGCACGCGGCCGCCGCCGACGGTGACGTGCTGATCCAGGCGCTGGAGGAGGACGAGGGCACCGCGATGCGGCTGCTCTCGGTGCTCGGGATGAGCGCTGCCCTCGGCGAGCACCTCGTGCGGCACCCCGAGCACTGGCACGAGCTGACGGACCCGACCCTCGGTTCCACCCGGCCGGCCGCCTACGCGGTGCGTGCGGGGCTGGTGGCCGCGGTGGGGGCCGACCCGCTGGCCGCACGGCCGGTCTCCGGGTCCGACTACGCGTCCGCCGTGGACGCGCTCCGGGTGGAGTACCGCCGGGTGCTGCTCCGGCTGGCGAGCCGGGACCTGGCCCACCACGTCGGGATGGACGACATCGCCGCCGAGCTCTCCGACCTCGCGGCCGGCACCCTGGACGCCGCGCTGGCGATCGCGCGCGCCAAGGTGGGTGACGAGGCGGCCGGCTGCCGGCTCGCGGTGATCGCGATGGGCAAGTGCGGCGGGCACGAGCTCAACTACGTGAGCGACGTCGACGTGATCTTCGTGGCCGAGCCCGCCGACGGCGTCGAGGAGTCCGCGGCGTTGCGGGTCGCGACCCACCTGGCCTCGACGCTGATCCAGGTCTGCGGCGACCACACCGCCGAGGGCACGATCTGGCCCGTCGACGCGAACCTTCGCCCGGAGGGGAAGTCCGGACCGCTGGTGCGCACCCTTGCCAGTCACCGCGGCTACTACGAACGCTGGGCGAAGACGTGGGAGTTCCAGGCGCTGCTCAAGGCGCGGCCGGTGGCCGGTGACCTGGAGCTCGGCCGGGAGTACGTCGAGATCGTCGGCCCGATGGTCTGGCAGGCCGCCGAGCGCGACGGGTTCGTCGACGACGTCCAGGCGATGCGCCGGCGGGTCCTCGAGCACATCCCGGCCAACGAGGCCAAGCGCCAGCTCAAGCTCGGGTCGGGCGGCCTGCGGGACGTCGAGTTCGCGGTCCAGCTGCTGCAGCTCGTGCACGGTCGCACCGACGACAAGGTCCGCCAGCCGACCACGCTGAGCGCGCTGTCCAGCCTCACCGCGGGGGGCTACATCGGCCGTGAGGACGGCCGGACGATGCACGAGGCGTATGCGTTCCTACGCACCTTCGAGCACCGGATCCAGCTCTTCCAGCTGCGCCGTACCCACGTCGTACCGGAGGCGGAGGCGGCGCTGCGCCGGCTCGGGCGATCCCTGGGCCACCTGCGCAACCCGGTCCTGGAGCTCGAGAAGGAGTGGCGGCACCACCGGCGGGAGGCCCGTCGGCTGCACGAGAAGCTCTTCTACCGTCCGCTGCTGGCCGCCGTCGCCCGGATCCCCGGCGACGGTGCCCGGCTGACCACGGAGGCGGCCAAGGAACGGCTCGCGGCCCTCGGCTACACCGATCCGGACGCGGCGCTGCGGCACCTGGAGGCGCTGACCAGCGGGGTCTCCCGGACGGCGGCGATCCAGCGGACCCTGCTGCCGGTGCTGCTGGAGTGGTTCGCGGACGCGCCGGATCCTGACGCCGGACTCTTCGGTTTCCGGCGGATCTCGGACACGCTGGGCAGTACGCCGTGGTACCTGACGATGCTGCGCGACGAGGGCGAGACCGCGCAACGACTGGCCCAGGTGCTGGCCACCAGCCGGTACGCCACCGACCTGCTGGAGCGCGAGCCGGAAGGCGTGAAGATCCTCGGTGGTGAGGACTCGTTGCGGCCGCTGACCCGGGACGCGTTGCAGACCGAGATGCTCGCGAACGCGTCCCGTCGTGGCGACCCGGTCGAAGCGATCCGGAGCATCCGGGCGATCCGCCGTCGCGAGCTGCTCCGGATCAGCGCCGCCGACCTGTGCGTGCCTTTCGGGGTCGCCGAGGTGGGGTACGCGCTCACCGACCTGACCGACGCGACCCTGGAGGCGTCGCTGCGGATCGCGATCGAGGCCGTCGAGGCCGAGCGCGGGCGACCGTTGCCGACCAGGTTCGCGATCATCGCGATGGGCCGGTACGGCGGCTACGAGATGGGCTACGGCAGCGACGCCGACGTGATGTTCGTGCACGATCCGCATCCCGGGGCCGATGCCCACGAGGCGAGCAGCATGGCTCAGGCGGTGGTCAACGAGCTCCGCCGGCTGCTGGCCCTGCCGGCGACCGACCCGCCGCTGGAGATCGACGCCGACCTGCGCCCCGAGGGCAAGCAGGGGGCGATGGTCCGGACCCTGGAGGCGTACGCCGCGTACTACGCGAAGTGGTCGGCCGTCTGGGAGGCGCAGGCACTGCTGCGTGCCGAGCCGGTCTGCGGCGACGAGGACCTCAAGGACCGGTTCCGGGAACTGATCGACCCGTTGCGCTTCCCGGCAGCCGGCCTCGGGGAGGACGACCTGGTCGAGATCAGGAGGATCAAGGCACGGATCGAGGACGAGCGGATGCCGCGCGGCGCCGACCCGGCGACGCACTTCAAGCTCGGTCGCGGTGGGCTGGCCGACGTCGAGTGGACGATCCAGGTTCTTCAGCTGCAGCACGCGGGCGCCGTACCGGAGCTGCGGACGACGAAGACGTTGCCGGCTCTCGATGCCGCTGTCGCGCACGACCTGATCGCCGCCGAGGACGCCGAGATCCTGCGGGACGCCTGGTTGCTGGCGAGCCGGGCCCGCAACGCCGCGGTCCTGGTCCGCGGCAAGCCTTCGGACCAGCTGCCGACCGACCCGCGCGAGCGCGCCGCGGTCGCCAAGGTGCTCGGCTACGGCCAGGGTGAGTCGACGGCGATGGTCAACGACTACCAGCGGACCACCCGGCGCGCGCTCGGCGTGGTCGACCGGGTGTTCTGGGGGAGTTGATGGCCGAGGACCTGGTCGTGCCGCCCGGGCCGGGGCTGCCGACCGGGACGTCCATCCCGGCGGGGGAGCTGGTCGAGCGCTTCTCGCGCTCGCCCGGGCCCGGCGGCCAGTCGGTCAACACCAGTGACACCCGGGTCGAGCTGCTCTTCGACCCGGCCGCCTCGACGGCGTTCACCGAGCCGCAGCTGCGCCGGATCCTGCGGGCGCTGCCACCGGGACCGATCTCGGTGACGGCTTCGGAGCACCGGTCCCAGCTGCGGAACCGGGGTGCCGCCCGGGAGCGGTTGGTCGCGATCCTGCGCGCCGCCGTCGCGCCACCGCCGCCTCCCCGGCGTCCCACGAAGCCGAGCAAGGCCTCGCAGCGCCGCCGGGTGGAGGCGAAGAAGCAGCGCGGCCGGACCAAGGACCTGCGCGGCCGCGTGACCGACGAATAGGTCCTCTGGGACGATGGACCCATGAGCGATCTGGGTTGGTACGCGGTGCGGTGCGTCTTCGGGTCGGAGGCCGACAACGAGGACGAGACCACCTACGAGGAGCGGATCACGCTCTGGCAGGCGACGAGTGCCGACGAGGCGATCGAGCGCGCCGAGGTCGAGGCGCTCGCCTACGCGGCCTCGATCGAGGAGGTCGAGGTCAACTACCTGGGCCTGGCCCAGTGCTTCCACCTCTTCGACGACCCGTCCGACGGTGCCGAGATCTTCTCGCTGATGCGGGACAGCGAGCTCGAGCCCGACGACTACCTGGACACGTTCTTCGACAGCGGTGACGAGCGCACCAGCCACGAGGACTGAGTCCGGGCGCGACCGGCTGGCGACGGTTCGGGCCTGCTCAACCGACGACTTGGGCCTGCTCGGCGAGGTCCTGGATGGCGAGGGAGGCGAAGACCATGGCAGTGCCGAGGGGGGCGCCGGGGCCGGGGTAGAAGGCCCCGAAGGCGGAGGCGGCCGAGTTGCTGGTGGCGTAGAGGCCGGCCAGCACCGTCCCGTCCTCGCGGAGCGCCCGGCCGGCGGTGTCGGTGACGATCCCGCCCTTGGTGCCGAGGTCGGAGAGCACGAAGCGGGCCGCGAAGAACGGTCCCTGGGTGACGCCGACGAGCGCCTTGTTCGGGCCCTCGCCGCCGGCGAAGAAGGTGTCGTACTCGTCGCCGCCGCGACCGAAGTCCTCGTCGACCCCGGTCTCGCAGAAGCCGTTGAATCGCTCGACGGTGGCCTCCAGGTCCGGGAGCGAGACCTTCTCGGCGAGCTCGGCCACCGTGTCCGCCTGCACCCAGGTTCCGGCGGCGAGGTGGGCAGCCGGGTCGCCCTCGGGCATCGCGATCGCCGGGAGCCGGCCGCCCTCGCGCGAGTCGAAGACGAACCACGACGGGATGCGATCGGTCGACGCCGCCATCTCCCGGCCGAACCGGTCGTACGGCAGGCACTCGTTGGCGTACCGGTTCCCGGAGGAGTTCACGATCACGCCGCTGCGGAAGCCCAGGGTGAACGACCCGTGCCCGTCGGGGTGCTCCAGCCCGGGGCAGAACCAGCCCTGGTCGAGCAGGTCGGTGGCGGCGCCGATGCTCATCGCGGCGGCGATCGGCTCGCCCAGGTTGGTGCCCTCGGGAGCCATCGACCAGGTCGAGTCGCCGGGGACGCCGTACCGGGTCCGCCAGGTGGGGTTGTGCTCGAAACCGCCGGACGCGATCACCACGCCACGACTCGCGGTCAGGATCACCTGGCCGCCCGCGGTGCTGGCCTCGACCCCGGTCACCCGGTCGTCCTCGGTGACGATCCCGTCCACCGCGTGCCCGGTCAGCACGGTGCCGCCGTCGCGGGTGAACGCGTGCAGCAGCCGGGCGATCAGCGACTGACCGCCGGACAGCGTGTTCCGTCCGGGCAGTCCAGCGCGGTCCAGCTCGACCGGCGGCCGGACCAGCGCGGCGACCTCCTCGGGCAGCTCGGCGCGCTTGAGGTTGGTGGGCTGGATCGACCGGCCCCACGAGACCCGGCCGGGGGCGTCGTAGTACTCCGGGAACGGCAGCCACTCGAAGGCGAAGGCGTCGTCGGCCTCCAACTCGGCGACCAAGCGCGGCGACTCGGCGAGGAAGGCCTCGATCTTCGCGACGTCCGGGTCCTCCAGCAGCGCCCCGAGGTAGGTGCGCGCGGACTCGGTCGAGTCGGCGATACCGGCGCGCTGCTGCACGTCGGACCCGGGCAGCCAGCAGGCGCCGCCGGAGTACGCCGAGGTGCCGCCGACGTACTCGGTCTTCTCGACCACGACGGTGCGCAGGCCCTTCTTCTGGGCCAGGTACGCGGCGGTCAGGGCGCCGCCGCCGGATCCGACCACGATCACGTCGTAGTCGCTGGTCGGGTTCGAGGTCTCGGTCATCGGTTCTCCAGGTAGCTGCTGAGGGCATCGACCAGGCCGCGACGGGCCTCGGCGGAATCGGTGTAGGTGCTCAGGTACTGCTCGTTGTGCAGGCCGCGCATCGCGCCCGGCAGCAGGCTCCGCACCCGGGACAGCCGGACGGGATCCAGGTCGAGTCCGGCGAAGGCCTGCTCCATGGTCGCCGTCCAGGCGACGTCCCAGCGCCCGATCGCGGCGGCGGTGAGCGGGTACGCCGCCTCGAGCTCGTCGCGCTGGCGGGGGAGCGCGAGGCGCAGGTGGTGGATCGCCCGGACGGTCGGCAGGTCCATCGCCGTCCAGAGCTGACCGACGACGGCTTCCATCCGCTCGCCGACGTCCGTGGACGCCGGCACCGGTAGCACGGCGACGGACCCGTCGCGCAGCAGGTGCTCCAGCAACGCGGCCCAGAGTCCGTCGACATCACCGAACTGGTGCTGCACAGTCCCCCAGGTGACGCCGGCCTCGCGCGCGATCAGGCTGGCGCTGGCCGACTCCGGTCCGCCGTCGGCCAGGCACTCCACCGCCGTGGCCAGCAGAGCCTGACGCGTCTCCAGGCCCCGCTTGTTCAGGCGGGTCCCCTTCGCCGAGACAGCGGTCTCGTTCAAGGTCAGCTCAGACCGAGCCGCGCGCCGTGCTTGGCGATGAACGCGAGGACCTCGTCGGTCTCCTTGTCCGGCAGCCCCCAGATCAGCTCGGTGACGCCGCACTCCTCCCAGGCAGCCAGGTCCTCGGGGGAGGGCCGCATCGCGATCAGCACGTGGATCTCGGGGGAGCCGGCCCGGCCGGCCGCGGCCCAGGCCTCCTTCAGCGCGGCCACCTTCGCCGGTACGTCGGACTCGATCGGCGTGGTCATCCAGCCGTCGGCGTTCGCGGCGATCCAGGCGAACGTCTTCGGGCCGGCGCCGGCGCCGATGATCACCGGGACGTGCGCCTGGGCGGGCTTCGGCCAGGCCCACGAGGCCCCGAACTTCACGAACTCGCCGTCGTACGACGCCTCGTCCTGGGTCCAGAGCGCGCGCATCGCCTCCAGGTACTCGCGCAGCACCGTACGACGCTTGTTCGCCGGCACGTGGTGGTCGGTGAGCTCGTCGGTGTTCCAGCCGAAGCCGGCCCCGATGCTCACCCGTCCGCCGGAGAGGTGGTCGAGCGTGGCGATCGTCTTGGCCAGCGTGATCGGGTCGGACTCGACCGGCAGCGCGACGGCGGTGGAGAGCCGGATCTTCGAGGTGACGGCGGCGGCGGTCGCCAGCGAGACCCACGGGTCCAGGGTGCGCATGTAGCGGTCGTCGGGAAGGGTCTCGTCGCCGGTGCCCGGGTGCGCGGCGTCGCGCTTGACGGGGATGTGGGTGTGCTCGGGGACGTAGATGGTGTCGAACCCGGCGTCCTCGGCACCCTGGGCCGCCTGGGCGGGGGTGATCCCGCGGTCACTGGTGAACAGCACGATGCCGTGGCGCATGAAGTCGTCTCCTGGTTCCCCCGCCGGCGCGGGTGTCGGCCAGAATCATAGAGGACTCAATGAGAATTGGAAGAGCTAACCGGCGACACGTTCCAGGAAGGCGACCGCGCGCTCGAACGCCTCGGCTCCTTCCGGCGTCCCGAGCCAGAACTGGAACTCGTGGTTGATCGGTGCCGCCTCGTCGCCCGGGTAGTACTCGTCCAGCGCGACTCCGAGCTCACCGAGCCGCAGCGCCATCGGCGGGGTCTGGCGCCGGGTCAGCGGGTCCTGGTTGCCGGCCGAGAGGAAGGTCGGCGGGAACGCGGCCGTGGCATGGGTCCGTACGCTCATCCGCTCGCAGACCTCGCTGTCCTTCCACCGCCGGGTGCCGGTCAGCGACCACATCGCCGACTCGAGCACGGCCTCGAACATCCGGCTGGAGTCGTCCAGGCCGGTGGGGTCGAAGATCCCGCAGAAGAGCAGCGCCCCGCGCAGCTGCTCGGGAGCCAGGGCCGGCGCCAGGTCGGTGCGGGCGGCGTACCCGGGGCTGGTGGTCAGTACCGCCAGCTCGGCGGCCACCTGGGCGCCGGCGGAGTCGCCCGCCAGGACCACCCGGGACGGGTCGATCCCGTACTCGTCCGCGTGCGCGAGCAGGTGCCGGACCGCCTCGTTGACCTGTCGCGGCGCGGCCGGGTAGCGACTCTCCGGCGCCAGCGGGTAGTTCACCGCAGCCCCGGCGAAGCCCCGGGTCGCCAGGTGCTCCAGGTAGGGCAGGACGTCGGCCTTGTCGCCGAAGTGCCACCCGCCGCCGTGCAGCCAGACCACCAGCGGGTGCGGCCCGGGGCCGTCGGGGAGCACCAGGTCGAAGCGGCCGTGCCGGCCGGACCCCGGCGCGTACTCGAGATCGGTGCGGGTGCGCCGGCCGCCCTCCGGGAGCCGGCTGCGCAGGTCGGCGGCGGTGATCGTGGACGCCGGCTCGGAGGTGAGCCGGAAGAGCCGGAGGCTGATCGCCGGCGGGCACCAGCGCTGCGGCGACAGGCGGGCGAGGACCCTGACCAGGACCGCGCCGAGGATCGCGAGGGCCAGGCGGAGGCTGCGTCGTACGAGGCTCACCCGGGCAGCGTAGGGCTCAGCGGCGTCCGTAGTCCCCGGTAACCCAGACCTGACGGCCCTCGTAGCGGACGCCGTACCCGAGGTCGCGGAGCTTGCAGTTGTCGAGGTTGGCGCGGTGCGGGCGGCTGTTCACCCAGAGCGAGAAGACCTTCGCCGGGGACACGCCCTTGCCCCAGGCGATGTTCTCGGCCAGCGCCTTCCAGTTCTTGTAGCCGGCCCGGGAGATCCGGGTGCCGAGGCTGGCTTCGCGGGCCACCCGGTGCAGGAACGACCCGGTCTCCACCATCCGCTGCGTGTGCAGCCGCGACGACCTGACCAGCGCCGTGTGCACCTTGTACGCCGGGCAGCCGACCTTCTTACGGCGGGCGTTGGTCAGCGCGACCAGCCTGGCCTCGAACTGGGCCGTCGTGAGCGAGGCGGTCCGGTCGGACGAGGGTGCCGGCGTCGCGGCGGTGGCGGCGGGGAGGCCGACCAGGCCGAGAAGGAGGAGCGCCGTGAGGATCGCTGAGAATCGGCGCGCGGCGCCGGTCCGTGTCGACATGCGCCAACTGTGGCGCATGTCCTGATCTGTCCGCAGGGTATTCCGGACAATTCCCATGTTCGTCCCCAGCCGTCGGCGGCGGAGGCTCCCAGCTGAGCCCCGTCCCACTACCGGGACGTCCGAAATGTCAGTTCGTGACGGTGTTCCGGACCTCAGCCGAGCGCCGCGATCAGCGCCGCGGTCGTCGAGACCACCCGGTCGTCGACCTCGGTCGGGGTGAAGCCGAGCCGCGCGATCACCAGCCGGTGCGACGGCACGACCACCAGCCACTGGCCGTCGTGCCCCTCCGCGAAGTAGGTGTCGGCCGGGAGGGTCGGCTCGACCAGGGAGCCGTCCGCCTGCTGATTGGCCCACCAGCCCGAGGCGTAGCCCTCCTCCTCGCTCTTCGGGACCACGACGGCCTTGGTGGTCTCGGCCATCCAGCCGGTCGGCAGCAGGCGAGCGCCGTTCCAGACGCCGTCCTGGAGCGCGAACTGCCCGATCGAGGCCCAGTCCCGCGGGGTCGCCCAGAGGTAGGAGCTGCAGACCGGGGTGCCGACGGCGTCCGGCTCCAGGACGGCGCTCGCGAGTCCGAGCGGCGCGAACAGCTCGCGCCTCGGGAAGTCGGCGCCGCCGTGCTTCGGAGCCAGGATCGAGCAGAGCAGCGTGGTGCTGCCGCTGGAGTACTGGAGGTACGTGCCCGGGTCGTGGTCGAGCTCCTGCGAGGCGACGTAGCGGCCCATGTCCGGCTCGAGGTAGAGCATCCGGGTGATCGGCGTCCCGAGCGAGTAGGTCTCGTCCCAGTGCAGGCCGCTGGTCATCTGGAGCAGCTGCCGGACGGTGATGCCGGCCCGGCGGTCCTTCCACTCCGGCCGGAGGTGGTCGTCGTCGAGTCCCACGTCGCCCTGGGCTACCAGCCGGCCGACGAGCAGGCTGGTGACGCTCTTGGTCATCGACCAGCCGAGCTGCGGCGTGGTCGCCGCGAAGCCGTCCGCGTAGCGCTCCGCCACCAGGTCGCCGTCCTTGAGCACGACCACGCCGCGGGTGCCGAGATCCTTGCGTGCGCTCGCGGACAGGTCTTCGCCGAACGCCCGCTCCAGGGCGGCGGACACGGCGGCCGGGGGAGTCGGGGCCGTCGCGCCGGCGTACGGGTTGCCGGTGGCGCTGACCGTGGACGCGGCCGGGAACCGGGGCCGCTCCTCGGCGAGGGTGCAGCCGTAGCCGGAGGTGGCCCAGGCGTGCTTCTTCGCGAGGACGCCGAGGATGCCGGCGGTGGTCTCGGTGCCGGAGGTCCGGGTCTTCAGCACCGGGACCAGCGGGTTCGGCGGCAGGTCGTCCCCGGGATCGCCGCGGTCCGCGATCGCGGCCAGGGCGCAGGCGTTGTGCGCGGCGTACCCGGTGCCGGTCAGCAGCATCGGCCGCTCGTACCAGTATCCGCCGACCAGGAGGACGAGGACGACGGCGAGCGCGGTGAGCGCGATCTTCCGGGAGCGGCGCATGGCGCGAGGGTACCGCCCGCCGTCCGGAATGTCCGATCTCGACGGGACGTCCGTCACATGGGCGTGGCTATGCGTTCGCTGTGGAATCACCTAAAGTTAGGCAATCCTAAACTTATCGGAAGGTACGACGTGCTCGCCCGACTCCGTTCCAAGCGTGTGGCCGCCGCCCTGATCGCGGCCGCTCTGACCGTCCCCGTCCTGGCCGCCTGCGGTGGCGACGACAAGGACTCGGTCGTCGTCTACAACGCCCAGCACGAGGAGCTGATCGCGGCGGTGGCGAAGAAGTTCACCGCCGAGACCGGGATCAAGGTCGAGCTGCGCAACGGTTCGGACCTGGAGCTGGCGAACCAGCTGGTCGCCGAGGGCAAGCGCTCGCCGGCTGACGTCTTCCTGACCGAGAACTCCCCGGCGATGGCCGTCGTCGACGCGAAGGGCCTCTTCGCCCCGCTGCCCGCGACCACGCTGGACAGGATCCCGGCGCAGTACCGGCCGACCAACGGGCACTGGACCGGGTTCGCCGGCCGCTCGACCGTGCTGGTCTACAACACCGCCCAGGTCCAGGAGGCCGACCTGCCGGCCTCGTTGATGGACCTGGCGAAGCCCGAGTGGAAGGGCAAGGTCTCGTTCTCGCCGACCGGCGCCGACTTCCAGGCGATCGTGGCCGGCGTCCTCGCGCTCAAGGGCGAGCCCGCGACCAAGGCGTGGCTGGCCGGCCTGAAGGCCAACGGCACCGTGTACGACGGCAACAACGTGGTCCTGAAGTCGGTCAACAACGGCGACACCGCGACCGGGATCATCTACCACTACTACTGGTACCGCGACCAGGAAGAGGCCGGCGACAACAGCAAGAACACCGCGCTGCACTTCTTCGGCAAGAAGGACCCGGGCGCTTTCGTCAGCACCTCTGGTGCCGGTGTCCTCGCCAACGGCAAGCACAACGCCAACGCCGAGAAGTTCGTCGACTACCTGACCAGCAAGGACGGCCAGCAGGTGATCGCGGACAGCTACGCCCTGGAGTACACCCTGAACCCGGAGGTCCCGCTCGGCCGCGAGGTCAAGCCGCTCGGTGAGCTCGACCCGCCGGCCGTCGGCATCTCCGACCTCGACAGCGCCCGCGTCGTCGAGCTGATGCAGGACGCCGGCTTCCTGGCATGACCCGGACCGGTCGGCCGCAGCTCTCACCGCTGCTGCTCACCGGCCTCGTCGTCGTCGTTCTCGCGCTGATCCCGCTCGGTTACGTGGTCGTCGCCACGGTGACGATGGGACCGCACGAGCTCGGCGCGCTGCTCTGGCGGGCCCGCGTCGGCGAGCTGCTCGGAAACACGCTCAAGCTGCTGGTCGGGACCGTGCTGGTCACCACCGTGCTCGGCGTCGGGACGGCGGTGCTGGTCAGCCGGACCGACCTACCCGGGCGCGGGTGGTGGCACGCGCTGCTCTCGGCACCGCTGGCGGTACCGGCGTTCGTGAACTCCTACGGCTGGGTCTCGCTGACCAGCGACGTCCAGTCCTACCTGGGTGCGGTCCTGGTGATCTCGCTGTCGTACTACCCGCTGGTGTACCTGCCGGTGGTCGGCGCGCTCGCGACCCTGGAGGCCGCGCCGGAGGAGGTGGCCCGGTCCCTGGGCCGCTCCCGGACCCGGGCCTTCCTGACGGCGGCGCTGCCGCGGCTGCTCCCGGCGGTCCTCGGCGGCGGGCTGCTGGTCGGGCTGCACGTGCTCGCCGAGTTCGGCGCCCTGCAGCTGCTGAACTACCCGACCTTCACCACCGCGATCTACGGCCAGTACCGGTCCAGCTTCACCAGCAATGCCGGCACCGTGCTCGCGAGTGTGCTGGTCGCGCTCTGCATCGTGCTGCTGCTGATCGAGCTGCTCGCCCGCGGCCGTCGCCGGCTGGACCGGGTCGGCCGGGGGACCGGCCGCCGGCCCGAGCCGGTGCCGCTCGGCCGGTTCCGTCCGCTGGCGCTGCTCGGCCTCCTCGGGCTGGTCGCGCTCACCCTCGGGGTGCCGCTCTACTCGCTGACGCACTGGCTGGTGGTCGGCTCGTCGACGGCGTTCCCGGTGGGAGACCTGGTCGGCGCGCTGGTCAGCACCCTCGGGCTGGCCGCCGCCGGAGCGGCCGTCACGGTCGTGATGGCGATGCCGCTGGCCTGGCTCGTCGTCCGGCGTCGCGGTGCCGCCAGCACGGTGCTGGAGCGGGCGGCGTACATCGCGAACGCGCTACCCGGGATCGTGGTGGCGCTGGCGTTGATCACGGTGTCGATTCGGGTGGTGCCGTCGCTCTACCAGACGCTCCCGGTGCTGCTGCTCGCCTACGCGGTGCTGTTCCTGCCGCGAGCACTGGTGAGCGTGCGCAGCTCGCTCGAGCACGCTCCGGTGCTGCTCGACGAGGTCTCCCGCAGCCTCGGCCAGTCCACCTGGGCGACCTTCCGGCGGGTGACCCTGCCGCTGGTCAGCCCGGGCGTCGGCGCTGGGGCGGCCCTGGTCTTCCTGGCGATCAGCACCGAGCTGACCGCCACCCTGCTGCTCTCGCCGATCGGCACCGACACGCTGGCGACCAAGTTCTGGTCGGCCTCGTCCTCGGTCCAGTACGGCGCCGCCGCGCCGTACGCCGTGCTGCTGATCCTCGCCGCCCTACCGGCCACCGTGATGCTCTCGCGGCAGGCCCGACCCCAGGAGGTCTCCCGATGAGCTCGGTCACGATTGCCGGTGTCGTCAAGGCGTACGGCGACCGCCGGGTCCTGGACGCCGTCGACCTGCACGTCGCCGACGGCTCGATCACCTCGGTCCTCGGCGCCTCCGGGTGCGGCAAGACCACCCTGCTGCGGATCGTGGCCGGCTTCGTCCGTGCCGACGCCGGTTCGGTCACGCTCGGCGAGCGGGTGGTCGAGGACGGGCGCACCGCCGTCGCCCCGGACCGTCGCGGCGTCGGCTACGTGCCCCAGGAGGGCGCGCTGTTCCCGCACCTGGACGTCGCCGGCAACATCATGTTCGGGATCCCGCGCGGCGAGCGGACGACGTCTCGGCTCGGCGAGCTGCTGGAGCTGGCCGAGCTGCCCGCCGACCTCGCGCACCGGCAGCCGCACCAGCTCTCCGGCGGTCAGCAGCAACGCGTGGCGATCGCCCGGGCGCTGGCGCCCGCGCCCCGGGTGATCCTGCTCGACGAGCCGTTCTCCTCCCTGGACGCCGCGCTCCGGATCTCGGCCGGCAAGGCGGTCACGCGGGTGCTCCGCCACGCCGGCGCCACCGCGCTGATCGTCACCCACGACCAGGGCGAGGCGCTGTCCCTCGCCGACCAGGTGGCAGTCATGCGAGCGGGCCGGTTCGTCCAGGTCGACAGCCCGGCCGGGATCTACGAGCGGCCCGCCGACGCCGAGACGGCCGAGTTCGTCGGCGGCGCGTCGATGATCGCAGCCGAGGTCAGCGGCGGCATCGCCCGGTGCGTGGCCGGTGCCATCCCGGTAGCGGCGGCCGACGGCCGGGTCCGGGTGCTGATCCGGCCCGAGCAGGTGCTCCTCGGCCCGGCGGCGGGCGCGGCGGTCGTCGGGCAGGTGACCGAGGTCGGGTTCTACGGCGCCCAGGTCGTCGTCACCCTGGCGCTCGCCGACGGCACCCCGCTCACCGCGCGCGCTCCCTCGGCGCGGACGCCGCGGCCGGGCGACGAGGTCGGGGTCGTGATCGAGGGCTCCGCGGTCACGTTCGGTGACGAGTCGTGACCGTCCTCCGTGAGTACCCCGCCGACCTGCCGGTCCTCGACCTGGCCGGGCACGGCGATGCTGTCGCGCTGGTGCTGGGGGAGCGCAGCCTCACCTACGCCGAGCTCGACCTGCTGGTCGACGAGCAGGCGGACCGGCTCGGCATCGCCCGCCGGCTGATCCTGCTGGAGTGCGCCAACGAGCTCGAGCCGCTGGTGACCTACCTGGCGGCGCTCCGTGGCCGGCACCCGGTGCTGCTGGTGCCGCGGCAGACCGGGCCGGCATCGCGCCAGCAGCTGGAGCGGCTGATCGCCGAGTACGACCCGGACGTGCGCTGCACCCGGGGCCGGGACGGCTGGGAGCTGGAGAGCGTCCGGGAGATCTCCGCCCACGAGCTGCACCCGGACCTCGCCGTCCTGCTCGGCACCTCCGGATCCACCGGGACCCCCAAGCTGGTGCGCCTGTCACGGGAGAACCTGCGCGCCAACGCCGCCGCGATCGCGTCGTACCTGAAGCTCGGCCCGGACGCGCGCGCGGCCACCACCCTGCCGTTCCAGTACTGCTACGGCCTCTCGGTGCTCAACAGCCACCTGTACGCCGGCGGCAGCGTCTTTCTCACCGAGCGGTCGGTCGTCGAGCCGGAGTTCTGGGACGAGTTCGCCGCGGCCGGCGCGACATCGTTCGCGGGCGTGCCGTACACCTACGAGCTGCTGGACCGGGCGGGCGTCGACTGGACGCGGCAGCCCGGGCTGCGGCAGGCCACCCAGGCGGGCGGCCGGATGCCGCCGGCACGGGTGCGCGACCTGGCCGAGCGCGCCGCGGATTGCGGTGTCGACCTGGTGGTGATGTACGGCCAGACGGAGGCCACCGCACGGATGGCCTACCTGCCTCCGCACCTGGCTGCCGACCGGCCCGAGTGCATCGGGGTGCCGATCGACGGCGGCGACCTCCGCCTCGACGACGGCGAGCTCGTCTACACCGGTCCCAACGTGATGCTCGGCTACGCCCGGACGCCGGCGGACCTGGCTCTCGGCCGGACCGTCACCGAGCTCCGCACCGGTGACCTCGCGGTCCAGCACGACGACGGGCTCTTCGAGATCGTCGGCCGGAGCAGCCGGATGGCGAAGCTGTTCGGGGTCCGGCTCGACCTCGACCATGCCGAGACCATGCTCGCCGAGCAGGGCGTCACGGCCCGGCTGGTCGCCACCCCGGACCGGCTCCGCGCCTTCGTGCTCGACGAGGCGGATCAGGATCGTGCTGCTCAGCTGCTCGCCGGGCAGCACTGCGTTCCGGGGCACGCGATCACCGTCCAGACCCTGACTGCCTTCCCGGTCACCGCGACCGGCAAGCCGGACCTGGCCGCGCTCGGCGAGGTGCCGCTGCCGGCCACGACGGGTGTCGACGTCCGCGGTGAGTACGCGATCGTCTTCGGCCGTCCGGTCGCACCGGAGGACAGCTTCGTCAGCCTCGGCGGCGACTCGCTCTCGTACGTCGAGACCTACGTCCGCCTGGAGCGCCTGCTCGGCGCCGTACCGGCCGACTGGCCCAGCTGCTCGGTGGCCGAGCTCTCCGCGCTGCGAGTGCGCCGCCGCCGCTGGTGGGCCGCCGTCGAGACGCCGGTGCTGGTGCGGGCGCTCGCCATCGTGCTGATCGTCGGCTCGCACACCGAGCTCTGGAACGTGATGGGCGGCGCGCACGTGCTGCTGGCGGCGTACGGGTTCGCGCTGGGGCGGTTCGCGCTCAGCTCACCGACTCGAGCAGACCGGCTGCTGGCGCTGGGCCGGACGATCCGCGACACGGCGATCCCGGTACTGCTGTGGCTGGTGCCGGTGACGCTGCTTCTCGGGGTCTACAACTGGCCCGCGGTGTTCCTGGTGCACGGGTTCGTCGGGGGCAGAGGCTGGTCGGACGACTGGCACCTGTGGTTCCTGGAGAGCGCCCTGTGGTCCACCGTCGGTGTGGCCGCGCTGGTCGCGATCCCGGCCGTCGACCGGGTGATCCGGCGGTA
Source organism: Nocardioides marmoriginsengisoli (assembly GCF_003725695.1). Classification (GTDB taxonomy): domain Bacteria; phylum Actinomycetota; class Actinomycetes; order Propionibacteriales; family Nocardioidaceae; genus Marmoricola; species Marmoricola marmoriginsengisoli. Next base: position 276,674 of record NZ_RJSE01000005.1, on the reverse strand, counting down.
CCCGTTCGCCGCCGCCGGAATGGTCCTGGCCGGCGCCCTGGCGCTGCGGGCCTCGTTCGACTACTCGGCGGGGCACCTGGAGCGGTTCGCGATCGAGCGCACCGCGTGGTTCGTGGCGCTGGGCTGGCTGGTCTTCACGGCACGGACCCTGCCCCAGCGGCTGCTGGTCACCGCGCTCGTGCCGGTCACCGTGCTCGGCTTCATCCCCGACGACCTGCAGCGCGAGTGGGTGATCATCGTCGGCATCCTGGCGATCCTGTGGATCCCGACGATCCCGGTGCCGCGTCCGCTGGACCGGCTGGTCGGACTGCTGGCCTCGGCGTCGCTGTTCGTCTACCTCACCCACTGGCAGGTCTACCCGCACCTGGAGAACCGAAGCTCGGTGCTGGCCTGGGCGGCGTCGCTGGCTGTCGGCGTCCTGGCGTGGTGGCTGTACACCCGCGGGCGGCGGCTGCTGGTTCAGCGCGGGCCGCAGTCCGCACCGGCAGGTGTGACCGGGGCGCTCCGCTCCAGGTCGTCGCGCAGGTAGATGTTCCGCTCGCAGACCGTGCCGACCTTCCGGTAGCGGTCGGTGATCTCGGCCATCGCTCCGCGGCGCTTCAACCGGGTCTCGGTGCCCGGGCCGCGGACCACGATCCAGGCGGGCGCGTCCGGCCCGGTCAGGACCCCGCGCAGCAGCGTCATCTCCGGGTCCCGGACCCGGGAGGGCAGGCTCCACAGGTACGGGTACGGCGATCGCATCCCGGTGACGCGGAGGATGTCGGCGTCGCCGAAGGCCGAGATCACGGTGTCGCCGGGGCGGGCGACGGCGTCCAGGGCGCGGCCGATCTCGGTGCCCGGCGTCGGGGTGGGGGAGAAGATCACGGTGGTGCCGGCGATCAGCCCGGAGAGGGCGACCAGGCCGACGACCGGCCGGACGATCCGGGGTGCGGCCGCAGCGAGGACGCCGGCGGACAGGGCGACCGCCGGCAGGGTCTCGATCAGGTAGTGCAGCCAGTAGCTGCCGCCGGCGAGCACCGAGAACGCGCCCCAGGCCAGCAGACCGGCGAGTGCGAAGAGCATCCACGGTTCGCGGGACCGGCGCAGCCCGAAGACGGCCGTCGCGGCGAGCACGATCGGCACCATGCTGCCGAGGAACGCGTGCACGAGGTTGCGCAGTCGCTCGCTGCTGGAGGTGCGCAGGTCGTCGGCGATCAGCTCGCCGGCCTTGACCCGGAACGGGTAGGTGGCCTCGTAGGCGGCGTACGGCGAGGTGCCGTGGGCGAGCGCCCAGAGCATCACCAGCGCGTACGCCAGTACCGCACCGAGGGCGGCGAAGCCGACCAGCGCCAGCAGCCGGGAACCGGAGATCCGGCGCACCCGCCAGCCGACCACCCAGGCGATCGCCGCGAACACGACCACGTCGGCCATGTTCTGCTTCACCAGCACCGCGGCCACCGCAGCCATGCCGGCGCCGAGGGCGGCCAGGCGGGCGACCAGGCCGTCCTCGGCCAGGACGGCCTCGACGGCCAGCCGGATCCCGAGCACCACGAACGGGAGCGCGATCAGCTCGCCGTTGACGTCGATCGCGCCGTACAGCGGACTGATCAGCAAGGCGCCCGCGGTGATCGCCGTCCAGGCCGCGGGCCGCTCGCCGAAGACCCGGCGCGCGGTGGAGTGCAGCATCCAGATCGTCAGGGCGCAGATCAGCGCGCCCACGATCCGCAGCGCAACCACGCCGCCGAGGAGGTCGATCAGCTTGAAGACCGTGATCAGCAGCGGCGGCCGGTCGACCCAGTAGTCGCCGTACAACGAGGAGCCGCCGGAGTGCCACTGGGAGGCGACGACCAGGAACCCGCCCTCGTCGGGGGAGGCGCCGTCGCGCATGTGCAGCAGCCGGATCGCCAGCACCGCGGCGATCGTCGCCCAGAGCACGGCCGGTGCCGCTTTCGGGGTCGTCCACCGGGTCGTCTTCCGGGTCGTCAGGTCAGCTGCCACGAAGCAAAGGTAGAGCCTGCCGGCTGAACTTCTCCTGAAGGGTCCGGCTGTTCAGGTGGGAGTCAGGGACGGTGTCCCACGCTGCTTCCATGACACCGACTCCCACGACATCCGGACGCAGGGTGGACCTGCGGTCTCTGCTCAACAAGGTGCCCGAGGTCACGCTCTACTTCTGGGTCATCAAGATTCTCTGCACGACGGTCGGCGAGACCGCCGCGGACTACCTGAACGACACCCTCGGGTTCGGTCTGACCAACACGTCCTGGGTGATGAGCGGCCTGCTGGCGGTGGCGCTCGCCCTCCAGCTCAGAGCACGCCGCTACGTCGCACCGCTCTACTGGGTGTCGGTGGTCCTGATCAGCGTCGTCGGCACCCTGATCACCGACAACCTGACCGACAACCTCGGCGTCTCGCTCTGGGTGAGCACGGGGGTCTTCACCCTGGCACTGGTCGCGACCTTCGCCGGCTGGTACCGCAGCGAGCGGACGTTGTCGATCCACACCATCACCAGCACCCGGCGGGAGGCCTGGTACTGGTTGACGATCCTGTTCACGTTCGCGCTCGGCACTGCCGCCGGCGACCTGCTGGCGGAGAAGCTCGCACTCGGCTACCTGCTCTCGGTCGGGGTCTTCGCCGTCGCGATCGCGGCGATCACGGTGGCGCACCTGCGCTTCCGGCTCGGAGCGGTGCTGGCCTTCTGGCTGGCGTACATCCTGACCCGCCCGCTGGGCGCCTCTATCGGGGACCTGATGTCCCAGCCCCGGTCGGACGGCGGTCTCGGGCTGGGGACGACCGGGACCAGTGCGATCTTCCTGACCTGCATCGCCGGGTTGGTCGCCTACCTGACGATCACCCGGCGGGACGTGATCGAGCTCGGCTCCGGCCGGTCGAACAGTGGCCCAGAGCATGACCCGGAGCATGGCCCGGCAGACGACCGGGACGACGACCTGGACGACGGCGTCCTGGTCGGCTAGTCCGCTTCTGTGGGGAGGAGGACCGTGAACCTGGCTCCTCCCTGCGGCGCCGTACCGACCGTGACCGAGCCGCCGACGGCGAGCACGATCGAGCGGACGATCGCCAGGCCCAGTCCGCTACCGCCCTCGTCCCGGGTCCGGGCCTCGTCGAGTCGCACGAACCGCTCGAAGATCGCGTCCTGCTTCTCCGGCGGCACCCCGGCGCCGTCGTCGTCGACGAGGAGCTCGACGTGCTGCCCGGTCTGGTGCAAGCCGACCCGCACGGTCGTGGACGCGTGCCGGACGGCGTTCGCCAACAGGTTGCTCACGACCTGGCCGAGCAGCACCGCGCTGCCCCGGGTCTGGCCGGCGCTCACGGCCGAGACGTCGAGGGCGACCCGGGCGCCGGCGTCGCGCAGCCGGGCCACTTCGACCAGGACGATGTCGTCCAGGTCGACCGGCTCGGTGTGCAGCGCCGGATGCCCTTCGAGGCGGGCCAGCAGCAGCAGCGCACCGACCAGGGCCTCCAGTCGGCCGCCCTCGTGCAGCACGTCGTCAGCGAGCTGGTCGACGCCGATCCGGTCCGGGTGCGCGCGGGCGACCTCCGCGGTCTGCCGGATCACTGCCAGCGGCGAGCGCAGCTCGTGGGAGGCGTCCGAGACGAACTGACGCTGCAGCCTCTGGCCGTCGTCGATCCGGTCCAGCATCTCGTTGAGGGTGTGCGCCAGGCGGGGGATCTCGTCCGAGCCCGCGGGCACGGCGAGCCGGTCCGGGAGGTGGGTGGCAGTGATCTGGTCCGCCTGCTCGCGCATCACCTCGACCGGCCGCAGCGCCCGTCCGACGCTGATCCAGACGATCACGCCGAGGGCGAGGACGACCAGCGGGACGGCGATCCCGAGCGCCCGCGCCATCTCCGCCCGGGTGTTGTCGCGCTGCTCGGTCGAGCGTCCGACCACGATCAGGGCGACCGGCTGGGAGCTGGCCGACGCCCGGCGCGCGACCACCGTGTACGTGTCGACCAGGCCGGGGACGACGACGGTCCCGGTCACGCCGGCGGTGGTCCGCAGCGGTTCCTCGAGCTGGGCCGGCTGGTCGCTGGCCACGACCGCGCCGCTGTTGTCGATCAGCTGGACGAGCACGTCGTTGCGGCCGGTGGTGGCTGCTGCGGCCGGGGTGACACCGCGGCCGAGCTGGGCGTCGATCGCGGCGGCGTCCTGCCCGGCCGAGTCGATCAGGCCCTGGCTGAGGGAGTGCCCGATCACCAGCACGACCACCACCGAGCCGACGGCGGTCACGACGAGGACGAACAGCGACGCGACCACGGTGACGCGGACCCGGACCGACGAGGTCGCACGGCTCAGCAAGGTCATCGGGCCGCCGCCCGCAGCCGGTACCCGCTGCCGCGCAGGGTCTCGATGTCCTCGCGCCCGAACGGCTTGTCGACCTTGCGCCGGATGCGGCCGATGTAGACCTCGATGATGTTCGGGTCGCCCTCGAACGCGTAGTCCCAGACGTGGTGGAGGATCTCGGCCTTGGTCACGACGTCACCGGCACGGCGCATCAGCAGCTCGAGGACCGAGAGCTCCCGGCTGGTCAGGCTCAGCTCGGTCCCGGCCCGGGTCACCTGCCGCGCAGCCGGGTCGTAGACCAGGTCGCCGACGACCAGCTGAGCGGGCCGCTCGGCGGCTCCGCGGCGCAGCAACGAGCGCAACCGGGCGAGCAGGACCACGAAGGAGAACGGCTTGGTGACGTAGTCGTCCGCACCGGTGTCGAGCGCCTCCACCTCGTCCCACTCGCCGTCCTTGGCGGTGAGCATGAGGATCGGCGTCCAGATCTCCTCGGCGCGCAGCGTCTCGCAGACCTTGTAGCCGTTCAGCACCGGCAGCATGATGTCGAGCAGGATCGCGTCGTAGGCGTGCTCGCGCGCGTACCAGAGGCCTTCGCCGCCGTCGTACGCCACGTCGACGGCGAAGCCCTCGGCTTCCAGCCCGGTGCGAAGAGACGCGGCCAGCCGCTTCTCGTCCTCGACGACCAGGATCCGCATGGTCCCAGTCTCACACCGGTCCGGCTACGGGGTGTCGGCCACGTGGATGCTGAACACCTTGGTGTTGGAGCCCGAGCCGGTCGTGTACTTGAGGATGAAGAGGAAGTCGCCCTTCACGGTCGGCGTCCCGGTGAGAGCGCCGGTGGCCGCGTTCAGGGTGATCCCCGGGGGCAGGATCTGGTAGGCAATCGACCAGGTGCCGGTGCCGTCGCCGTCCACGGTGTACGAGTACGGCGTGCCCTTGGTGGCGTCCGGCAGCACGGCCGGCGAGGTGATCTGCGGGGAGCCCGGCGCCTCGACGTGCAGCAGGTAGACCTGGTTGTCGAAGAAGCCCGTGGCTGTCTCGGTGAAGGTCACCGTGAAGCCGTAGTCGCCCACCGTGGTCGGCGTCCCGGCGAGCAGGCCCGCGGCCGACAACGTGACGCCGTCCGGCAGGACGCCGTTCTTGAGCGCCCAGGTGCCCGCCGCGCCGGTCTTCTCCAGCTGCTGGCTGTAGGCGGCCCCGGTGATCCCGGTCGGGATGCTGGTGGTGGTCACCACCGGGTCGGCCGGGCCGACCTTGAGGGAGAGCGCGGCGGCGACGCTGCGGCCCGTCGAGGTCTCCGTGAAGACCGGGTAGACGGGGTAGGTGGCGGCGGGTCCGGGAGTCGTCCCCGAGATCACGCCGGTGGCGCTGTCGAGGGTCAGCCCGGTCGGCAGGGTGGTCTCCGGCACGAGCGACCAGGTGCCGGCCTTGCCGGTCTTGGCCAGGGTGGCGGTGTAGGCCACGTTCCGGGTCGCGTCCGGCAGCGTCGTCGTGGTGATCGTCGGCGGCGGGGTCACCAGCAGGGTGAGCGCCTTGAGGGCCGAGGTCCCGGAGCTGGTCTCGGTGAACTTCACCTCGAAGCTCGCGGTGCCGCCCGCGGTCGGGGTGCCGGAGAGCACGCCCGTGGCCGGGGCCAGCGTGATGCCCGCCGGCAGGCTGCCGGTGACGACGGTCCAGACGCCGGCACCGCCGGTCTTGGTCAGCGTCGTCGTGTAGGCGACGCCCTTGTCGGCGTCCGGGAGCGTGGTGGTCGTGATCGTCACCTCGCCCGGCGTACCGGGCTCGGCCACCGTCAGGGCCAGCGAGGCGGCTGCCTGCCGACCGGTCGAGGTCTCGGTGAAGACGGGGTAGACCGGGTACGTCGCGGCCGCCGCGGTGGTCGTGCCGGAGATCTCACCGGTGGCCGGGTTGAGGGTCAGGCCGGCCGGCAGCGGCAGCAGCGGCGGGTTGGTGACGAGCGACCAGGTGCCGGCCTTGCCGGTCTTGGCCAACGTCGTCGTGTACGGCGCGCCCCGGGTCGCGGTCGGCAGCACCGTGGTGGTGATGGCGGGGGCCGGGGTCACCAGCAGGGTGAGCGCCTTGACCGCGGAGAGACCGGAGGTGGTCTCGGTGAACTTCACCTCGAAGCTCGCGGTGCCGGCGGCGGTCGGGGTTCCCGCCAGCTCGCCGGTGGCGGGCGTCAGGGTGATCCCGGCCGGAAGGGACCCGGAGTTGAGCGACCAGGTGCCGGCGGCACCGGTCTTGGCCAGCGTCGTCGTGTAGGCAACGCCCTTGTCGGCGTCTGGGAGGGTCGTGGTGGTGATCGCCGGGGAGCCGGCCGGCGGAGCGTCGACCAGCTTCAGGGCCAGCGCCCGGAAGGCGGTCCGGCTCGTCGAGGTCTCGGTGAAGACCGCGTAGACCGGGTAGGTGGCAGCGGCGGCCGTGGTGGTCCCGGAGATCTCACCGGTGGTGGCGTTCAGGCTGAGACCGGCCGGAAGGGTGTTGCCCTCGAAGAGCGACCAGGTGCCGGCCTTGCCGGTCTTGGCCAGGGTGGTCGTGTAGGGCAGGCCGCGCGTCGCGTCCGGCAGGGAGGCCGTCGTGATCGTCGGCGGCGGCGTGATCACCAGGGTGAACGCCTGGCTGTCGGTGAGGTTCGTGGCGGTCTCGGTGAACTTGATCGTGAAGTTCGTCGTCCCGCCTGCGGTGGGGGTGCCGGAGAGGACGCCGGTGGCGCCGTTCAGGGTGACGCCGGCCGGCAGCAGCCCGGAGACCAGCGACCAGGTGCCGGCGCCGCCGGTCTTGGTGAGCGTGGTCGAGTAGGCGACGCCCTTGTCACCCTCGGGCAGCGTGGCCGGGCTGGTGATGTTCGGCGGGGTCTGCGCGGGTCCGACGTTGACGGTCTTCCCGGCGGAGATGGCCACGGCGTTCAGGCCGTTGCGCGGAACGTAGGCCCGGTACGTCGTGGTGGCGGTCGGGCTGACGTTGGCGAGGAAGGTGCCGTCGGACTTCACGGTGGCGGTGGTCGCGGTCGACCAGGTGCCGCTGGTGAGCTTCTGGATGACGGCCACCGTGCCGGTGGTGAACGGGGTGACCTTGCCGGCCAGGTTGCTCGACGAGCCCAGCGGGATCGTCGCCGGCGTCGCCGACGTGATCGTCGCGGTCGCCTTGCGCAGCGCGGTCACGGCGCGTGCCGGGGAGTACGCGGCACGGAACTTGCTCGTCTTCGGCGCGTAGGCGCGGAAGCTGTAGGTGCCGGCGTAGGCGGGCAGGTTCAGCTTGACCGAGTAGCGGCCCGCGGTGGAGGTGGTCTTGGTCTGACCCGCGGTGACCCAGGCGGCGGAGCCGGCGCGGCGCTGAATCTTGACGACCGCGCCCTTGCCGGACTTGCTCACGTTGCCGGTAAGCGTCACCGGTGAACCCACGTTCTGCGTGGTCGGACTGACGCCGAGAGTGGCGGTCCGCGACGTGGCCGCGCTGGCGGGGCCGACGAGGCCGGTCAGTGCGAGCACGAGGCCCGCTACGACGGCGATCGCGGAACGTTGCTTGGTCTGAAGAGAACCCATCAGTTATCTACCCTTTGCTGAACGCAAACCCGAGGACGCACCCCACGCGCGCCGCTGTCGAGATTACGGTCTCGTTCCTTCTCCGTATAGCGACCCACCGGATTGCGGACCCGGCACCGGCCCCGGCGACCGGACGAAACGGGTGAGCCCGGACATTTGGTCGCTGGGTGACCGGGAAATAGCTAGCCGAGTCGGACGCGACCGGCCTCGAGCGCAGCGTGGCAGCCCGCCCACATCTCCTCGATCAGGGTCCGGACCGGCAGCACCGCCTCGATCCGCGAGGAGACCTGCCCGGTGTTCGCGACGCTGGCCTCCATGTCCCCGCCGAAGTACAGGTCGGTGATGTTGCCCAGCAGGCTCGCGTGCTCGCCGGCCTCGGTGATGGAGTTGCGCAGCACCCGCATCGTCGGGTTGCCGGGCACGCTGATCAGCACGGTGCCGTCGTCGCCCGCCGAGACGATCGCGTCCTTGAAGTTCTGGTGGACGACCGCTTCGTCGGTGGCGAGCATCCGCGTACCGAGCTGGACTCCTTCGGCACCGAGGACGAACGCCGCCGCCATCGACTGCGCGTCGCAGATCCCGCCGGCGGCGATCAGCGGCAGGTCGACCTTGGACGCGATCAGTGGGAGGAGAACCATCGTGGACGCACCGAGGGCGCCCTTGAAGCCACCGCCCTCGACCCCTTCGACGACGATCCCGTCCACGCCCGCGTCGACCGCCTTCTGCGCGGCCCGCAACGAGCCGACGACGTGGAAGACGGTCATCCCGGCGTCGTGCAGCCGCTCGGTGAAGAGCGCAGGATCGCCGGCCGAGGTCGCCACGTAGCTGATGCCGGCCTCGGCGATCACCTCCACGATCGACGGGTCCTTCTTCCAGCCCTGGATCATCAGGTTCGCGCCCACCGGAGCACTGGTGAGGTCGCGCACCCGGCCCAGGTCCTCGCGGCCCTGCGGTGAGAGGGTCTCGATCACCCCCAGGCCACCGGCTTCGGAGACGGCGACCGCCAGCGGAGCGTTGGCGATGAACGTCATCGGGGCCTGGACGATCGGGATCTCGACGCCGAGGAGCTCTTGCACGCGATTGGTCACGGGACAGGGCTATCACGTCTCGGAGCAGAAGGCCCGGACGTCGAGTCTGATTCCCGCCGGATCCGAGCCGGCAGCTCGGCCAGGCTCGACGCATGACAACAACCACCACCAAGCTGGCCCTGATCACCGGCGGCAACCGCGGCCTCGGCCTGGCCACCGCACACCTGCTCGGCGCCGCCGGCGCCACCGTCCTGATCGGCGCCCGCGACGAGCGCAGCGGCCACGACGCCGTCGTCGAGCTCCGTGAGCGCGGCATCCTCGCGATCGCGGTGCCGCTGGACGTCGACTCCCCGGCGAGTGTCGAGGCTGCGGTGGCACGCGTCGACCGCGAGTTCGGACGCCTGGACATCCTGGTCAACAACGCCGGCATCCTGCCGGAGGCCACCACCGCCGACGCAACCACACCGCTCGACCTCGACCTGTTCCGTCGTACGTTCCAGACCAACCTCTTCGGCGCCGTCGCGGTCACCCAGGCATTCTTGCCGCTGCTGGAACGCTCCAGGGCCGGCCGGATCGTCAACGTCTCCAGCACGATGGGGTCGCTGGCCGACCAGACCGATCCGGCCTCGCCCTACTACGACCTGGTGGTGCCGGCGTACCAGGCGTCGAAGGCGGCACTCAACGGTCTGACGATCGCGCTGGCGAAGAACCTGGCCGCAGGGACGACCAAGGTGAACTCGGTCTGTCCGGGCTGGGTGCAGACGGATCTGGGCGGCCCGGACAACCGGGCAGCCGCACCGACGACAGCACTGGCGGCCGCGGAGGTCGTCGTCGCTGCCGCCCTGCTGGACGAGGCCGGGCCGAGCGGCAGCTTCTTCGACGCGGCCGGCCCGGTCGCCTGGTAGCCGGACGCCTACGATCGCCAGGTGCCCCCGCGTTCCCCGTTGCCTCCTCGTCACGGTCTCAACGCCGCGTGGGCGCGTACCCCCGATCGGGGCCACCCGGGGGAGCAGGGCTGGCCGACGATGGGCGCCTGGCTGCGGGACCGGTTCCCGGACCGGGTCGACGTCGGCGGGATGCTGGCCTCCGGCCGCTTCGTGTACGACGACAGCAGGCCCGTGCGGGACGACGACCCGTACGCGCCGCACACCTTCGTCTGGTTCCACCGGGACCTGCGCGAGGAGGTCGAGGTGCCGGGCGACCTGCCGGTGTTGCATCGCGACGAGCGGATCGTCGTGGTGGACAAGCCGCCGTTCCTCGCGACCATCCCGCGCGGGCGGCACGTCCGGCAGAGCGTCGTGGTCCGCCTCCGCGAGGAGCTCGGCCTGCCCGAGCTCTCGCCGCTGCACCGCCTCGACCGGATCACCTCAGGGGTGCTGATGCTGGCGGCCGAGCGTCGGTGGCGCGGTCCGTACCAGGTGATGTTCGAGCACGGCACCGTCAGCAAGACGTACCGGGCGCTGGCTCCGTGGCGTGCCGACCTGACCTTCCCGATGACGGTCAGCAACCATCTCCGCAAGGAGCGCGGCGTCTGGCAGGCCGAGGTCGTGCCGGACGCGCCGCCCAACGCCGAGACGCTGATCGAGGTCGAGTCGCGGGTGGGCGAGCTCGCCGTCTACCGGCTCACCCCGCGCACCGGAAAGACTCACCAGCTCCGGATGCACCTGAACGGCCTCGGCCTCCCGATCGTCGACGACCCGCTCTACCCGGAGGTCGTCGAGAGGTCGGTCGACGACTTCACCCGGCCGCTGCAGCTGCTGGCGAGCGAGCTGTCGTTCACGGACCCGATCGACGGGACCGCGCGACGCTACGTCAGCACCCGTCGGCTGCCACTGGCACCGTCGCCGGGGTCGGCGTCGTGATCGAGCAGCCGCCGGCCGTCCTCAGGGTGACCGGCGAGCCTGCGGCGCTGACCGAGAGCGACCCGCCGTTCCGGCTGAACCGCACGATCCTCGTCGGCGGGGTCGTGAACGCGTAGTCGATGCCCCAGAGGGTGCCGCGGGTCGCGACGGTGTCGTTGACCCAGGTGGTCGGGTGCTCGACGACGGGCTCGAAGAACCCCCAGGCCATCGCCTCCTTGAACTCCGAGCGGAAGTTCGGCCACGAGTGCGCGCCGGTGTGGACGCGCGAGGTGATCGGCACCCCGGCCGCGCGCAGTGCTTGGGCGTACTTGTTCATCGCCGGCCGGATGATCAGCCCCTCGGCGGCAGCATCGGTCGGGGCGTCCCGGTGCGGCTCGCCGTCCTCGGTCGGGATGCCGTTTCCGGTGGTGAGGAACACCCGGGTGTTCCGCAGGTTCGCGGCCAGCCGGGTCGGGTCGTGGCCGAGCGAGTAGAACCCGAACTCGGGCCCGTAGACGATCTGCGGGTCGTAGGTCGGCGTCTTGGCGAGGTACTGCGGGATGAACGACTGCACCAGGTTCTCGCCGTAGATCAGGTGGGTGTCGACCAGGCCGGAGAACACCGAGATCGAGCCGAAGAACCCGGGGAGCCGGCCGCCGAGATACGTCGTACCGAGTCCTCCCATGGAGACCCCCGCGAGGGCGTGCCAGCGGCGCTCGGGTCGGATCGGGTAGTTCGCGACGGCGTACGGGATGACGTCCTCGAGCAGGTAGGTCTCCCAGGACGGGCCGCCGCGCCGGCCCTTGTTCCACCAGTCGGTGTACCAGCCGTTGCCGGCCTCGGGCATCACGATGATCGCGTCCAGGCCGCCCGCGGTCTTGGCGATCTGGCCGAGCCCGGCGTCCGACCACATGTGGTAGCTGCTGGTCAGGCCGATCAGCAGCACCAGCAGGGGGTACTCGCGGTCCGGGTCGTAGCCGGCCGGCAGCAGCACCTTGGCCCGGGGCCCGCCGGTGTAGCCAGGCAGCCACTTGTCGTCGATCGGGCCGTGGACGGCCGGGATCGAGACGTCGAGGAGGGTCGGCCCGCTCGTCGGATCCGCCTGCGCGCCGTCGAGCGGCGCGAGGCCGGCGACCCCGAGAGCCAGAGCGAGGGCGGCCAGTGCGCGGGTCAGCATTCGCGGACGTTAACATGCAGAGGTGCAGATATCTACAGATGTGCTGGCGAAGGCGCCTCGTCGTCACCGTACCCAGGCCGAACGCCGCGCCGAGACCCGTACGGCGCTCCTCGACGCGACGATCGAGTGCCTGGTCAGCCACGGCTACGCCGGGACGACGACCGTCCGGATCGCCGAGCTCGCGAACGTCTCGCGCGGTGCCCAGACCCTCTACTTCCGGACCCGTGCCGAGCTCGTCGGCGCCGCGGTCGCGCACCTGGCCGACCAGCGGGTGGCCGCGGTCCGCGAGGTGTTCACCCAGGGACCGGTCTCCGTCGCCGAAGCCCTCGACGCGCTGTGGGCCGAGCACCAGGGCGTGATGTTCCACGCCGCCCTCGAGCTCTGGGTGGCCTCGCGCACCGACCACGAGCTCCGCGACGACCTGCACCGCCTGGAGCGCAAGGTCGGCGCCACGATCGCACGCGTCGCCGTGGACGCACTGGGCGACATCGCCCGCCGTCCCGGGTTCGCCGAGGACCTGGTGTTCGCGCTCGCCACCATCCGCGGGCTGGCGCTGCTGCGGATCAGCAACGGCGGCAGCGAGCGGACGGTCGACCACCTCTGGGAGGAGACCCGGGCGCGGCTGGTGCGGGTGCTGTCCTAGCCGGCGAAGGCGGCCTCGACCCGCAGGTGCGCCAGGGCGGCGCTCCAGTCGACGAGCTGGTCCAGCGTCGAGCCGAGCAGGGCGACGTGCGCCTCGTTGGGCTGGAGGACGGAGTAGTTCTCGAAGTCGGTGTGCAGGTTCAGCACGACCTGTCGGGAGACGTCCGCCATCCCGAGCTGGCCGCAGATCTGCCGCAGCTGCGCGGCCGCACCGGTGCCGCCGGCGACGCCGTACGAGACGATCCCGACGGCCTTGTTGCGCCACTCGGCGTGCAGGTAGTCGATCGCGTTCTTGAGCGAGCCGGGCAGGCCGTGGTTGTACTCCGGGGTGACGAACACCAGGCCGTCGTACGGCGCGATCGTGCCGGCCCAGGCCACGGTGTGCTCGTGCTGGTACTGGCCGAGCATCGGTGAGAGCGGCTCGTCGAGCAGGGGAAGCGGGTGGTCGAGCAGGTCCACCAGCTCGTACGTCGCGTCGCCACGCCGGGAGGCGTGCTCCTGGACCCAGGCCGCGACCTGGGCGCCGACCCGGTTCGGGCGGGTGCTGCCGAGAATGATGCCGATCTTCAGCATGGGCTGATCTCCTTCGTCGTCGTTGCCGGTACGACGAATGCGGGGCCGGGAATGTCAGGCCTCACATTCCGCCGCGGTGCTCCGTCGAGGTTGGTGAAGGACCACTTCGAGGGAGAGAGTCGACACCATGAGCAACCGCCCGGAGCCGCCCGAGGTACTGCTGACCGAGCGGGGTCGGCTGATCAACCTCGGCTACCGGCTGCTCGGTTCGCTCGCCGACGCCGAGGACGCCGTGCAGGAGGCGTACGCCCGCTGGTACGGGCTGGCACCCGAGCAGCAGGCCGCGATCGCGTCCCCGGGTGCGTGGCTCAACACCGTCACCAGCCGGATCTGTCTGGATGTGCTCGGGTCGGCCCGGGTCCGCCGGGAGCAGTACGTCGGCGAGTGGATCCCGGAACCGGTGCCGGACACCGCCGAGTGGTCCGGTACGGCGCACGCCGATCCTGCTGACCGGATCACCCTCGACGAGTCGGTCGACATGGCCTTCCTCGTCGTCCTGGACTCGATGACGCCGGCCGAACGGGTGGCGTTCCTGCTGCACGACGTCTTCCGGTACCCGTTCGACGAGGTCGCCGAGATCGTCGGTCGTTCCTCGGCGGCCTGCCGGCAGCTGGCGTCCTCGGCGCGGCGCCGGGTCCGGGACGCCCAGCCGATCGCGGTGCCGTCGGCCGAGCGTGCCCGGGTGGTGCGGGGGTTCAAGGAGGCGTGGCAGGCGAAGGACGTCGCCGCGCTGATCGGCCTGCTCGACCCTGCCGCCGCCGCGATCGCCGATGGCGGCGGCTTGGTGGCGGCGTCCCTGCACCCAGTCGAGGGTGGTGCGGAGATCGCCCGCTACCTGGTGGGTCTGGCGGAGCGGGCCGGGAGCCTGGACCTGTTGGAACGCACCGTGAACGGTCAGCCCGGCCTAGTCGCGAGGGCCGGCCGCGCGACGGTCGCGGTCTACGCCTTCGAGATCGCAGACGACCGGATCCAGCGGATCTGGGTGGTGCGCAATCCGGAGAAGCTCCGCACCTGGCGCGAGCTCTGAGGTTTGGCAGGATGTGGGGGTGAAGAAGCCCCAGGCCGACCCGGTGATCGCGCGCAACCGCAAGGCTGCGCATGACTACCACCTGGGCGAGTCCTGGGAGGCGGGGATCGTGCTGGAGGGCAGCGAGGTCAAGGCGCTCCGGGCCGGCCGGGCCTCGCTGGTCGGCGGCTTCGTCGACGTCGACAACCGCGAGGTCTGGATGCACGGCGTCCACATCCCGCAGTACGCCCAGGCGCACTGGGTCAACGACGGCTCACGGCGCAAGCGCAAGCTGCTGCTGCACCGGGCGCAGATCGACAAGATCGAGCGCCTCGTCACCGAGAGCGGCCGGACGATCGTCCCGGTCACGCTGTACTTCAAGGACGGTCGCGCCAAGGTCGAGATCGCGCTGGCGCGCGGCAAGAAGACCTGGGACAAGCGGCACGCCCTCGCGGAGCGCGAGGCCGGTCGCGAGGCGGAGCGGGAGGTCAGCCGGCGGATGAAGGGCCGGCGGGACTGACTGGTGAGCGGCTAGCGCTCGCAGGCGGTTCCGTCCTTGTCGCGGTCCAACCGGCCCTTGTTCTTCGCGTAGACCTTCTTGGCCTTGGCTCCGTACGCCGGGCGTCCGTATCCCTGGTTGACCTGCCGCTGCGCCGCGGCGGCGCTCTTGGCGACCCCGTGCGGGAAGTCCTTGGTGAGCTTCGCGCAGGACGCGTAGTACTTGCCGGCTGCGGAGGCCGGGGCTGAGGTCGCCATGACAGCGGCCGGTGCCAGCAGGACTGCTACGAATGCGGACGCGACGGCGCGCTTGCAGGTAGTCATGCGCGGCATCGTGGCACGGCCACCGGGTTCCGGTGCTTGCTTTCGCGGATCCGTCACCGGTTGAAATCAGCGGGTCGGCGCGACGTACGTCCCGTGCCCGGTCGGCAGCGGCAGCTCCAACGTCGTACGGATCCCGGGTGCGGCCGCGACGACGTCCGGGATCGCGTTCACGATCCGCCCGCAGGCCGCCACGATCGCAGCGTGGTTGTGGTCGCCGTGCTCGCTGCTCGGCACGATGTCCACTACGTAGTTCGGCTCGCCGGTGATCTCGACCCGGTAGGCGCCACCACCCGACGGTGGCCGGGCCCAGTCGGGGCGCAGGTCGTCGCGGGTCCGGGTGACGTGCTCGACGACGATCGCGGGGTGCCCGTCGACCATGCCGCTGATCGAGAAGTGCAGCGCTGCGATGGTGCCCTTCTCAATGGTGCCGGCAGCGATCTCGTAGGTCTCCGGCGCAGGCTCGGCCTCCCAGAACTCGACGATCTCGTCGACCTCGATGCCGAGCGCCGACCCCATCATCCGGATCGCTGTGCCCCAGGCGAGGCCGAGGACGCCGGGCAGGAACAGCAGCGGGGTCGAGTCGACGGGGTGCCCGAAGCCCATCAGGTCGAACATCACCTCGGCGCCGTCGTACGTCGCGTAGTCCGCCAGCTCGTAGCACTTGATCTGCTCGATCCGCTGGCAGGTGCTGGCGAGCGCCAGCGGGATCAGGTCGCTGGCGAAGCCGGGGTCGACGCCGGTGATGTAGATCGACGCACCGCCGGCCTGCGCGGACGCCTCGACCTTCTCGATCACCTTCTCCGGCATCGTGCCCCACGGGAACTGCAGCGTGCCGGGCGCGGAGCCGACGACGTCGATGCCGGCCTCGAGGAGCTTGCGGACGTCGTTGGTGGCCTCGACCGGACGGGTGTCGCCCATCGCGCAGTACACGACGCACGCGGGCGCGGTCGCGATCAGCGCGTCCAGGTCGCCGACGGCGGTGATCCCGGTGGTCACTCCCAGACCGGCGAGCTCACCGGCGTCCTTGCCGACCTTCTCCGGTGTGGAGGTCGAGACCGCGACGAGCTCGAACCGGGCGTCGTTGATGAGCTGGCGAAGCGTCAGCATCCCGGCATTGCCGGTGGCGACCTGGGCGACACGGATCGGGGCCATGCAAACCTCCTACTAGAACGTGTTCTAGCGACAATGTATCGTCCCGGGCATGGGACGTGTAGACGACAAGGTCGTGCTGATCAGCGGCGGAGCGCGCAACATCGGCGGGGCCAGTGCGCGCCAGCTCGTCGCCGAGGGCGCCAAGGTCGTCATCGGTGACCTCCTCGACGAAGAGGGCACGGCGCTCGCCGAGGAGCTCGGCGACAACGCCCGCTACGTCCACCTCGACGTGACCTCCGAGGACGAGTGGAAGGCCGCCGTCGATTTCACGGTCGCAGAGTTCGGCAAGCTCAACGTCCTGTTCAACAACGCCGGCATCTTCAACGGCGGCCAGCTCCAGCGCTACAAGGCCGAGCAGTGGAACCAGATGATCGACGTCAACCTGACCGGTGCGTTCTTCGGCGCCAAGCACTCCGCGGACGCGATCATCGCGGCCGGCGGCGGCTCGATCATCAACACGTCCTCGATCGAGGGGCTGCGCGGCACGCCGTGGGCGCACGGGTACGTCGCCTCGAAGTGGGGCCTGACCGGACTCACCAAGTCGCTGGCGATGGAGCTCGCTCCGCAGGGTGTCCGGGTGAACTCGATCCACCCGGGCCGGATCAGCACGCCGGCGACCGACCAGATGCCCGAGGGCCTGATCCCGATTCCGCTGGGCCGTCCGGGTCTCCCCGACGAGGTCGCGACGTTCGTGGTGTTCCTGGCCAGTGACGAGTCGTCGTTCGCGACCGGCTCCGAGTTCGTGGTGGACGGCGGCACCGTCATGCACATCCCGACCAACATCTGATCGCGTGGCAGCGCCCCTCGACCCGAGTACGCCGGTCCTGATCGGCGTCGGCCAGTCAACCGACCCGTTCGGCAGCGCCGACTACGCCGCGCTGTCCAGTGTCGAGCTCGCTGCCGCGGCCGCTTCCGCCGCCCTGGAGGACTGCGGCACCGCCTCGATCGCCGGTCTGGTCGACGTACTCGCCTGCGTCCGGCCGATGGAGCTCTCCACGCCGCTCCCGCCGGCCCTCGGCGCGTCGAGCAACTTCCCGCGAGCCGTGGCGCAGTGCCTCGGACTGGAACCCGAGCACGCCGTCCTCGAGTCCGTCGGCGGTCAGAGTCCGCAGCAGCTGGTCAGCGAGTACGCCGACCGCATCTCCGCCGGGGAGCACCAGGCCGTCCTGATCGCCGGCGGGGAGTCCCTCTCCACGCAGGCGCACTTCACCGGACGCGAGGACGCGCCGGACTTCTCCGACGACGTCACCGGCCCGTGGGAGGACCGCGGCGCGAACTGGGAGTTCCTCCTCGACGACAACCTGATCGCGCACGGACTCTTCATCGCGTCCGCGGCCTACGCGCTGATGGACCACGCGCGCCGGGGCCGGCTCGGGCTCTCGGTCGAGGAGTACCGGCGGGAGATGGGGCGGCTGTTCGCCCCGTTCTCGGAGGTCGCGGCGGCGAACCCGCTGGCGTCGACCCGCACGGTGCGCACCGCTGCCGAGCTGGCCGCCGTCACGGCCGACAACCCGCTGATCTACGACCCGTACCCGCGCTGGACGGTGGCCCGGGAGAAGGTCAACCTCGGCGCCGCGGTGGTGATCACCTCGGTCGAGGTCGCGCGGCGCTGCGGCGTACCGGAGGACCAGTGGGTGTACCTGCACGGGCACGCCGACGCGGTCGAGGCGCCGTTGCTGGAGCGCCCCGACCTGGGCGGCGGCCCGGTCTCGGTGCAGGCGGTCCGAGCGGCGCTGGCGATGGCCGGGATCGGCCCGGACGACCTGACCGCGCTCGACCTGTACAGCTGTTTCGCGATCCCAGTCTTCAACATCACCGACGCGCTCGGGATCGAGGCCGACGACCCGCGCGGCCTGACGGTCACCGGCGGACTCCCGTTCTTCGGCGGCCCGGGCAACAACTACTCGCTGCACGCGATCGCCGAGACGGTACGCCGGCTGCGCACCGCCGACGGCTTCGGTCTCGTCGGCGCCAACGGGGGACTGCTGAGCAAGTACTCGGTCGGCGTCTACTCCTCGACTCCGACGGGCTGGTCAGGCCGCGGTCCGGTGCTGACCGACCAGGGTGAGCGGCTGGCGGTGGCAGCACGGGCCGACGGTCCCGGTGTGGTCGAGACCTACACGTTCCCCGGCACCGGCGACGCGGGAGTGGTGGTCGGCCGGCTGGACGCGACCGGCGAGCGATTCGTCGCGATGGCCCCGGTCGACGACCCGTTGCTCGCGCTGCTGCGGGCAGGGGACGGGATCGGCGCGCGGGTCACGGTGACGTCGGCGGACGGTGTGAACTCTGCGCGGACGCCGGATCGGAGCTGAGCACCCGCAACGCCAGCGAGGTGGTGGCCTCGACGTTCAGGAACCCGACCACCCGCTGCACCCGTTCGATCTCGAGCGGCAGCAACCCCGGGCTGCCCGGCACGTCCGGCGTGAGCCCGAGGTCGAGGTCGTCGCGCCCGGACATGATCCGCACGTTGAAGTCGTAGCGCTCGCGAGCTCCGGGAGCGGAGAGCCGGCGAACCACGGTGGCGCCCATCCGCCGGCCACCGGTCTCGGCGGCCCAGGCGTCCAGCGTCGCGATCAGGACGCGGCCTTCGTTCTGGTCGATGTCCGCCCAGATCGCCTGCATCGAGCCGACCTGGTCGAGCAGCACCGCGGCCGTCTTCTCGCCGATGCCCGAGACGCCCGGCAGTTGTCGCTGGCGTCGCCGCGCAGCGCCGCGTAGTCGAGGTAGTGCTCGGCCGCGACGCCGTACAGAGCGAACAGGCGCTTGGGATTGAGCAGGGGCGAGCCGTTGATGCCGCCGTCGATCAGCCGGAGGACCTGGGTGTGCTCGCTGATGTGCGCGAACGCGTCCCGATCCGAGGTGATGATCACGCAGTTCCAGTCGTTCTCGCGGGCCCAGGTGGCGCCGGAGGCGTTGACGTCGTCGGCTTCGAGCCCCGGGGGAGTGAGGGTGGCCAGGCCGAGGGCGTCGAGCAGGGCGCCGGCCCGCTCGAGCTGGTCGATCAGCTCGGGGTGCTTCTCGGCGCGGCCGGCCTTGTAGTCGGGGTAGAAGTCCCGGCGTACCGACGCGGTGCGGTCGTCGAGCCCGAAGATCACCGCGTCCGGGGCGAAGCTGTCGATGGCCTCGATGATCTGGCGGAGCATCCCGTGCAGCGCCCACGCGGGCCGGCCCGAACGGTCGGTGATCCGGGTGTGCGCCCGCGCGTGGTGGTTGCGGTGCAGCAACGAGGGCGCGTCGACGACCAGCAGCAGCTTGCGGGATCCCGGGTCAGTTGCCACCGGCGGGCAGCTCCTCGAGCAGCACGTCCGGGTTCTCTCGGACGGTCGTCTGGGCCCGCCACTTGTCGATGAAGAGTGCCAGGTAGGCGCCATCGGTGCGCTGCAGGACCTCGACGCCGCGCTTACCGGCCAGGGCTTGGACCCCGGCCGCGTCGGTACGCCGGGCCACGCCGTACTCGAGCCGGGAGAGCCGGATGGGGGAGTTGAACTCGTTCTTCATCCGCTCCTCGACCACCTCGAACTGCAGCGGGCCGACCGCCGCGAGCACCGGGCTCTGGTCGCCGCGCAGGTCCGAGCGGAGCACCTGCACGACGCCTTCCTGGTCGAGCTGCTCGATGCCCTTGCGGAACTGCTTGTACCGGCCGATGTCGGCGGCGTTCGCGGTCATGAAGTGCTCGGGCGCGAAGCTTGGCACGGGAGGGTAGTCGATCCGCTCGCCCTCGTAGATGGTGTCGCCGACCCGGAGCGCCTGAGCGTTCACCAGACCGATGATGTCGCCGGGGGAGGCCTGCTCGACCGAGGTGGTCTCGCGGCCGAACATGGCCTGCGCGAACTTCGTCGCGAACGGTCGGCCGGTCGAGGCGTGCGTGACGATCATGCCGCGCTCGAACGTCCCGGAGACCACCCGCGCGTACGCCAGCCGGTCGCGGTGCGAGCTGTTCATGCCGGACTGCACCTTGAACACGAACGCGCTGAAGGCGTCCTCCACCTCGCGGACCGAGCCGTCGACCCCGGTTGTCGCGCTCGGCCCGGGGGCGAGCTCGAGGAGCAGGTCGAGCAGCTGGGCGACGCCGAAGTTCTGCAGCGCCGACGCGAACATCACCGGGGTGGTCTCGCCGGCGAGGAAGCGCTCCTGGTCGTGGTCCTTGTCGTCGAGGCTGAGCAGCTCGTGCTCGTCGACCGCGTCGGCCCAGACAGCGGTGTCGGCCTCCTCCACCTCGTCCGCCGCCATCCGGCGCTCGGGCGCGCGCGTGGCGCCGCCGGCCGTGCGGGTGTACTTCACGAACTCGCCCGTACGACGGTCCAGGACGCCCCGGAAGTCGCCGGCCTCGCCCACCGGCCAGGTCAGCGGGGTCGGCCGCAGCTTGATCTGCTGCTCGATCTCGTCCATCAGCCCCAGGGGCGACAGGCCGGGGCGGTCCCACTTGTTGATCACCGTGATGACCGGGATGCCGCGCAGCGCGCAGACCCGGAACAGCTTGAGGGTCTGCGGTTCGAGGCCCTTACCGGCGTCGACCAGCATCACCGCCGAGTCGACCGCGGACAGCACCCGGTAGGTGTCCTCGGAGAAGTCGCTGTGACCGGGGGTGTCGACCAGGTTGACCACGTGGTCGCGGTAGACGAACTGAAGTGCGGCCGAGGTGATCGAGATCCCGCGCGCCTTCTCCATCGCCATCCAGTCCGAGACGGTCGCGCGCCGGTCGCCCTTGCCGTGCACGGCGCCGGCCTGGTTGATCACCCGGGCATGCAGCGCGAGGGCTTCGGTGAGCGTGGACTTGCCGGCGTCGGGGTGGCTGATGACGGCAAAGGTACGGCGGGGGCGTTTGTCGGACACCGGGTGAATTTACAGGCCGTCACCGGTAGCTGCTGTCGGGGATCGGCGCCGGACAGGTCCCGCCCGGTTCCACCGCGAGCTCGAAGTGCCAGATCTCGTTGGCGAAGCTCTGGCACAGGCCGTAGTCGGACCCGTGCTGGGCGAGCCAGCTGTCCGCCTCGGTGGGGCCGATGTCGACGGCGTCCCCGGTCACGTGCGCCGACTTGTCCGGCGTCGACACGTAGCGCCGAGCCTCCTCGACGCTTCGGTACTTGACCACGGCCGCGTCGAACAGTGCCTGCTGCTTCGCCCGGCTCCGCCACCCGCTGGTGATCCAGAACCGCACGCCGTCGGCTCCCGCGTCGCGCGCCGCCGCCTGGACGGCCTTGAGGAGTTGCGGATCCAGCCGCGAGACCTGCGGGTCGTCGAGGTCGAACGGCGAGGGCGTGTCGTCGAGCGGCCGGCCGGGCCTCATCGGGGCCGTCCGGGGATGCTCGACCTTCTCGACATCCTTCCGCGGCGGATCGCTGCGCGTGGGCTGCTCGGTCCCGCACGCAGCCAGGGCGAGGACGAGGGCGTGGGCCAAGACGACGACGGCGAGGCGCGGAGCGCTGATCAGGTTCACGGATCGAACGTAGGCAGCGGCCCCGGAGCGCGTCGTCGTCCGCTGGTGCCGGATCGGCGGCTCCAGGTGCCGACCTAGCGGTACCTGGAGTGGCCCCGGGGTACGCATCGGGTAGGCGCCGGGGCGGTACGGTGAGGCGTGTTCCACGTGATGTTCCTCGAGCCGCGCATCCCTCCGAACACCGGGAACGCGATTCGGATGGTGGCCGGCACCGGAGCCACCCTGCACCTGGTCGAGCCGCTCGGGTTCGACCTCTCCGAGCCCAAGCTGCAACGTGCGGGTCTGGACTACCACGACCTGGCATCAGTGGTGGTGCACCCCGATCTCGACGCCGCGCTGACGAGCACGGAGCTGGCCCCGTCGCGAGTGTTCGCGTTCACGGCCCAGGCAACCCGTTGGTACACCGACGTCGCGTTCGAGCCGGGTGACGTGCTGCTGTTCGGGCCGGAGCCGACGGGGCTGCCGGACGAGGTGCTGGGGCACCCCCGGATCACCGATCGCCTCCGGATCCCGATGCTGGACGGCCGCCGGTCGCTGAACCTGGCGAACTCCGCCGCGGTGGTGTCCTACGAGGCCTGGCGCCAGCAGGGATTCCCGGGCGCTCGTTAAGGCTTCGGCCTGAGGTCTCCTGCGTGCCCGTCGTGATGCCGGGCACAGTTCTTGCGTACCCCTGGGGGGTATGTGTATGGTTCCAGGCATACCCCACGGTGGTATGCATTGAACGAGTCAGGAAGACCAAGGGAAGAGGAAGAACGATGTCCGGTTGCTGCAGCACCAACAACGCCCAGAAGAACAACAACGCCGGTGCGTACACGGTCGTCGGGATGACCTGCGGCCACTGCGTCACCTCGGTGACCGAGGAGGTCGGTGAGATCGCGGGCGTCCGTGACGTCTCCGTCGACCTCGCCTCCGGCGCACTGACGTTCAACTCCGACCAGCCCGTCTCCCGAGACGCAGTGAACGCTGCGGTTCGCGAGGCCGGCTACCAGCTCGCATGAACACCCCGACCCGGCTGGCGGCGTACGGCGCCGGTCTCGCGGTCGTCCTGACCGGTGGATGGCTCCTCGGAGATCGCACCGATCTCGGCGACGTCGACCGGCCGACGGAGAGCCACTCCGGCGCGCACGCGGGTGACACCGCGGAAGGAAACGACATGAAGATGACCGATGGCACCGCGAAGGTGCCCGGCGGACTGCAGGTCGCCGAGAACGGCTACAGCCTCGACCTGGCGCCCACCGGCTACACGTCCGGCACGCAGACGATCGAGTTCAAGGTGCTCGGCCCCGACGGCGAGCCGCTCACCGACTACACCGAGGAGCACGAGAAGGACCTGCACCTGATCGTGGTGCGACGGAGCTTCTCCGACTTCCAGCACGTCCACCCGACCCTGGACCGGACGACGGGCACCTGGTCGGTCGACGTGGACCTGGAGCCCGGCACTTGGCGGGTCTTCGCCGACTTCGTCCCGGCCGGCGCTGACGAGGGGCTGACCCTGGGCACCGACCTGTTCGTGGCCGGGTCCCCGGGCAACGAGTCCCTGCCCGAGGTGGTGCGGACCGCCACCGTCGGCGGCTTCACCGTCACGGTGGCCGGCGACCTGGCTGCTGGCGAGCACTCGATGCTCGAGTTCGAGGTCAGCAGGAACGGCCGTCCGGTCACCGACCTGGAGCCCTACCTGGGGGCGTACGGTCATCTGGTGGCCTTGCGCGAACGGGACCTGGCCTACCTCCACGTCCACCCGGGCGGGGAGCCGGGCGACGGCAAGACCGAGCCGGGACCGACCATCGACTTCGGGGCCGAGGTGCCCAGCGCCGGTCGCTACCACCTCTACCTCGACTTCAAGGTCGGCGGCGTGGTCCGAACCGCGCAGTTCGCGCTCGACGCAACGAGGGGGACGCGATGAGCACCGGCACCGATGTCGAGCTGCTGCTGACCGGCATGACCTGCGCCTCGTGCGCCAACCGCATCGAGCGGAAGCTCAACAAGCTCGACGGCGTCACCGCGACCGTCAACTACGCGACCGAGAAGGCGAAGGTCACCGTCGCGGACGGCATCTCCACCGACGACCTGGTCGCCGCCGTGGAGTCCGCCGGGTACGGCGCCAAGCTGCCACCCGCTGCCGACCCGGCCGCCGCCGCAACCGGCGACAGCCAGGAGACGGACGCCGACCGGGCGCTGAGCGCGCTGCGGACCCGGCTGATCGTCTCGGCGCTGCTGTCGGTCCCGGTGATCGCGATGGCGATGGTGCCCGCGCTGCAGTTCACCTCGTGGCAGTGGTTGTCGCTGACCCTGGCGTCACCCGTGGTGATCTGGGGCGCGCTGCCGTTCCACAAGGCGACCTGGACCAACCTGAAGCACGGTGCGGCGACGATGGACACGCTGGTGTCGATGGGCACCGCGGCCGCGTTCGGCTGGTCCGTCTGGGCACTGTTCTGGGGTGACGCCGGTACGCCGGGGATGACCCACCCGTTCGAGCTGACCATCGAGCGGACCAGCGGCACCTCGAACATCTACCTCGAGGCCGCCGCCGGGATCATCACGTTCATCCTGTTGGGCCGCTACATCGAGCACAAGTCCAAGCGGAACGCCGGCGCGGCACTGCGGGCTCTGCTGGACATGGGCGCCCGCGACGTCGCCGTCCTGCGCGACGGCGTCGAGCACAGGATCCCGGTGGCGCAGCTCGTCGCGGGTGACGAATTCGTGGTCCGGCCGGGGGAGAAGATCGCCACCGACGGCGAGGTCGTCGAGGGCCGCTCCGCGGTCGACGAGTCGATGCTGACCGGCGAGTCCGTCCCGGTCGAGGTGGGCGTGGGCAGCTCCGTGGTCGGCGCGACCGTCAACGCCGGCGGCCGGCTGGTCGTCAAGGCCACCCGGGTCGGTGCCGACACCCAGCTCGCGCAGATGGCGAGGCTCGTCGAGGACGCTCAGACCGGCAAGGCGGCCGTGCAGCGGCTGGCCGACCGGATCTCCGGGATCTTCGTGCCGATCGTGATCGCGATCGCCGTCGGTACCTTCGGGTTCTGGTACGGCAGCGGCGCCGGGGCGGCCGGGGCGCTGACCGCGATGGTCGCCGTACTGATCGTGGCCTGCCCGTGCGCCCTGGGTCTGGCGACCCCGACCGCACTGATGGTCGGCACCGGACGTGGCGCGCAGCTGGGCATCCTGATCAAGGGGCCCGAGGTGCTCGAGCAGACCCGCAAGGTCGACACCGTCGTCCTGGACAAGACCGGCACGGTCACCACCGGCGAGATGAGCCTGGCCGAGACCCACGTGGCCGACGGCGAGGACGTCGCCGAGGTACTGCGCCTCGCCGGAGCTCTCGAGAACGCCTCCGAGCACCCGATCGCCCGTGCGGTCGCTGATGCGGCCCGCGCCTCGGGCGACCTCGGCCAGGTCGAGGACTTCGGCAACGTCGAGGGACTCGGGGTCCAGGGCATCGTCGACGGACACGCCGTCCTGGTCGGTCGCCCGCAGCTGCTGGCCGAGTGGTCGCAGCACCTGCCCGAGAGCTTGCAGAGCGAGTTCGACCGGGCCTCGGATCGCGGTCTGACCGCGGTGGCGGTGGGCTGGGACGGGCGGGCCCGAGCGGTCCTGGTCGTCGCCGACCAGGTCAAGGAGACCTCCGCGGCGGCGATCGCGGAGCTGCGCCAGCTGGGTCTGCGTCCGATCCTGCTGACCGGCGACAACGAGCGGGTCGCTCGCACCGTGGCCGCTCAGGTCGGTATCGAGCCGGGCGACGTGTACGCCGAGGTGCTGCCCAGCGACAAGGTCGAGGTGGTCAAGAAGCTGCAGTCCGAGGGCAAGGTCGTGGCGATGATCGGCGACGGGGTCAACGACGCCGCCGCCCTCGCCCAGGCCGACCTCGGGTTGGCGATGGGCACCGGCACCGACGTGGCGATCGAGGCCAGCGACCTGACCCTGGTCCGTGGCGACCTGCGGGTCGCGGTCGACGCCATCCGGTTGTCCCGGCGGACGCTCAGCATCATCAAGTCCAACCTGTTCTGGGCGTTCGGCTACAACACCGCCGCGATCCCGATCGCCGCGGCCGGCCTGCTCAACCCGATGCTCGCCGGTGCGGCCATGGCGTTCTCCTCGGTCTCCGTAGTGGGGAACAGCCTGCGGCTCAAGCGGTTCAAGAGCTCGCTGTGAGCGACGTCGGCACCTGCTCCCCGCGGCACCTTCCGGTGTCGCGGGGACGCGACGTCCTGGCGAGCGCTGCCGTCTGGGCCGTGTCGTGCCTGGTCCGGTGCGCCGCCGGGACGGTGTCGGCTCGGGGAGGATCGCTTCATGACCGCAGGTGAGGAGCGCACCGCCGAGGCGCTGGCCGCATCCGGGATCGAGCACACCATCGTCCGGCACGGACAGGTGTCCTCGCTCGAGGAGGCCGCCGAGCGGCGCGGCCTCCGCCCCGAGCAGATCGTGAAGACGCTCGTCGTACGGCGGGGCGCCGACGACTACCTGTTCGTCCTGGTGCCCGGGGGCCGTCAGATCTCCTGGCCCAAGCTGCGCGCCCTGCTCGACGTCAACCGGCTCTCGATGCCGGACGCGGACACCGCTCGCGAGGTCACCGGCTACGAGCGCGGCACCATCACCCCGTTCGGATCGCTGAGCCCGTGGCCGGTGATCGCCGACACCCACGTCGTCGGGACCGTGTCCATCGGCGGCGGGGGACACGGCGTCTCCGCGACCGTGCCGGCCGCCGACCTGGTCGCCGTACTGGGTGCGCAGGTGGCTGACGTCACCGACCCCGCGGGCTGACCCGGCGTTCGTCACCAGTCTGTGACCTGGCTTCCATTGCGGAACCGCCTCAAGAGGACGAGCCTCGGAAGGTGGTGGCCCTACCCGCGAAGGAGAAGCAGATGTTCGTACAAGTGATTCAGGGACGCGTCGCCGACGAGGCAGGAATGCGCGCCCACGTCGAGCGCTGGGCCGTCGACATCGGTGCCGGTGCCACCGGGTGGCTCGACTCGACCGCAGGAGTGACCGCCGACGGGAAGACGGTCGCCATGGTCCGGTTCGCCTCCCAGGAGGCCGCCGCGGCGAACAGCGAACGCCCGGAGCAGGGTGTCTGGTGGGGAACGATGGAGGGGTTCTTCGAGGGCGAGCCGACCTTCCAGAATTGCACCCTCGTCGAGCACGACCAGTACGGCGACCTCGGCTCGGCCGGGTTCGTCCAGGTGATGCAGGGCCAGGTCAGCGACATCGATCGGGTGCGGTCGCTGATGAGCGACGACAGCATCGACTGGCCGACCCTCCGCCCCGACATCCTCGGCACGCTCTGGGCCGGAACCGCGGACGGCGCGTGGAGCATGGCCATCTACTTCACCTCCGAGGCCGCCGCCCGTGAGGGCGAGCAGTCGCAGATGCCCCCCGAGGTCGAGGCGCAGCTGGCGGAGTTGAACTCGCTGTCGGTCGGCGAGCCGTCCTTCTTCGACTTCCGCGATCCGTGGTTGATGAGCGCGACCTAGGCGGGGGAGTCAGTATCCCGGCCGCACGATCTGCCTCGCGAGATCGGCGAGTGCTTGTGCGCAGCTCCGGGCATCAGACCGCCGAAAGGCTCGCCGAAGTTCGTAGGAACAGAATGCTGGTCATATGACCAGTTCTCAGGTCATAGGTCTGCGGCCCGTCGGACACGAGTCAACTCAGGAGGTAGAAGCCCAGCGCGATCTCGGCCACGGCTGACAGGAGCAGGATCAGCCCGGCAGTCGTTGAGTTCCGGCGTAGATCCTCGGGCGTAGCGTCCTTGCCGGTCTTGATGATCTCGCGGCCGGTATGCGCCTGATACAGGTTGATCCCGCCGCCGATCAGTCCGACAGCCGCCAGCGCCAACACGAGGTAGCCCACCGTGGTCGAATCCATGCTCTGACCTTATGCGCACGCGTACCTTGTTGGTCGTGCCGTACGACGTGCGTTCACCCATCAGGGTCGCGGATCTTGACTGGCTGGACGACCGGCCCGAAACGATCCAGTTCGATTCAGCGCTGAAGCGTTCGGACTACGAGCTGCTGGGCGAGTGGTTCCAGGAGAAACCGTCCAAGTCACTGAGGGTCTACGGCTCGTACGACGGAAGCATCACCGATCTCGATTTCCTGCAGTTCTTCCGTCGAGTTGGTCACGCAGAGCGGCGGCGCCGGCTTCGTTCAGCCGGTAGCGCCGACGGGTGCCCTCGGCTCGGTCGGAGACCAGGCCGATCTGCTTGAGAACCTTGAGGTGCTGGGACACGGCCGGCTGGGCCACGGGCAGTGCGGCGGCCAGCTCGCCGACCGTTCGCTCACCGGCAGCGAGCTCGGTGACGATCGCTCTCCGGGTCCGAGACTAACTTGACGGATAACTTCGCCTAAGCGAACATGTATGTCATGACATTGCTCGCCGTCTCCGAGGCCGCTGAGCGGCTCGGCGTCTCGACGCGGCAGGTCCAGCACCTGGTCGCGCGAGGTGACCTGCGGTCGTTGGCCCGAGGAGTAGTCGACGAGACCTCAGTCGAGCGACTGCTGGCCGTTCGCCGCGGTTCGCACACGAGGGCGTGGGCTGAGTCGACGGCATGGGCCGCCGTTGCGCTGCTGTCCGGACGTGAGTCGGGGTGGCTGGGGGACAGCCAACGGTCCCGGCTCAGAGGACGCCTCCGTGGGCTCGAAGCCGAGGAGCTGGCCGAGCGCGCGCGTGGGCGGGCCAGCGTGAGCCGGTACGTCGCGCATCGCAGTGCGGGGGAGCGGCTGCGCGCGGAGTTGGTGGACACGTGGCCGGCGGCTGCGCGACTAGGGCTGGCGGCGACGAACGCGATCGACGGCTACCTGGGCACGACCGACTTGAAGGCGGTCGTGTCGCGTCATGGCCTGATTCGCGATGACGCCGGGAGCGTGACGCTACGCGCGACTTCCATGGATCTCGACGTGGTTCGCGACCTGGTCGGCGCCAGCGATGCTCTCGCCGCACTCGACCTGGCCGAGTCCCTCGACGTCCGCGAGCGCCGAGCCGGAATCGATGCGATCGACCGAGCGCTGGGGGCGTTCCGTGGCTGATCGGCCGACCATCGACGTCGCTACGCCCACCGGTGGCTGGGGTGCGCCGTGGCCGAACGTCGCCGAGATCGAGGCCGTGCTGCCCCACGACAAGTGGACGCTCGTCGGCG
Source organism: Nocardioides marmoriginsengisoli (assembly GCF_003725695.1). GTDB lineage: Bacteria > Actinomycetota > Actinomycetes > Propionibacteriales > Nocardioidaceae > Marmoricola > Marmoricola marmoriginsengisoli. Next base: position 248,046 of record NZ_RJSE01000005.1, on the reverse strand, counting down.
GCCTGATGGCTCAGCTGCACGGAATCCACGCAGGTATCGATGCCGTGCGCCCCACGAACGACGTCGACATCGTCCTCCACGTCGAGACCACCCGCGGCATTGCGTCGGAGACCGCCCGGGCGCTCGAGTCGCTCGGCTACGAGCTTGCGCCGTCGATCGACGAACGGAACAACACCGCTCATCGGTTCAAGCGAGGGGTTTCGACGGTCGATGTCGTGGCAGCCAGTCCCGATGTCGTCGACATCCTCATCGCTGACCATGTCGCACCGCGGGTGGTCGAGAAGCTCCGTGGTCGCACGATGATCGCTATCGAGGGAGGCACGCAAGCCCTGCGCCGAACGGTCAACGCACGGCTCCAGATCACGACGGGCCGCACCACCACGGTGAGCGTCCCGTCGCCGTTCGGCGCGGTGATCCTCAAGGCTGCTGCCTACGAGACCGACTCCCGTGACCGCGAGCGTCATCTCCAGGACGCCGCGCTATTGCTCGCGGTCATTGAGGATCCCTACGCCGAGCGCGTGCAGTTCGCCGGCTCGGATCGTTCCCGACTGCAGACGTTGGTACGCGCACTTCCAGACTCCGCCACCCAATGGCGAACGCTGCCGGCCGACGCCCGCGCCAACGGTCAGACTGCGCTGCGCATCCTGAACGCCTGAGCGGTGGCTGGCGCGTCACTCGCGGCGGTATGACGCACGTATCGCGGCAGATCCGGACTCCTCCGTCCAAGTTCGAGCCTCGGCAGTCTCGTTTCGCTGCGTGTGCCGGACCTCCGGTCTATGTTCAGTTCCGGGGGCGGCGAATGGAAGGTGAACGATGTCCGAAGAGTCGTGGCACAGCGCGCGATTGATTCCCACCTCTGGAATCTCCGGGGCCGAGGAGCAGGAGCGCCGCGCAACTTCTGCGCTTCTCGCCGTTCTGATGGCAGTCAAGGAGTTCCATCGAACTCTCCTGGCCCCCTTCGGCGCGCCGTCCGGCTCGATCGAGTCCTTCATCGAAGTCCCGTTCAAACTGGGGGAGCGCGACTACCGGCCTGACGGTCTGATCCGGGTCAAGCGCGGCTCGAAGACGTGGACTGCCCTTGTCGAGGTGAAGACCGGGAAAAACGATCTCGCTGCGCCGCAGCTTGAGGCATACCTGGACATCGCTCGTGGCGAAGGCTTCGACGCCCTCATCACTATCAGCAACGAGATCCCGGCCAACCCAATGCTGCACCCGACGGCCGGCATCGACAAGCGCAAGTTGAAGCGCGTTCAACTGCACCACCTGTCCTGGTCCCATGTGCTGTCTCAGGCAGTCATGCAGAAGGAGCACCGTGGCGTCGCTGACCCGGACCAGGCATGGATCCTGGGTGAGTTGATCAGGTACCTGGAGCACCCCAAGTCCGGCGCCTTGGACTTCGATGACATGGGTGCCGACTGGGTGACTCTTCGCGAGGCCGTCGCCGCAGGAACACTCCGAGCCACCGACTCAACGATCGCAGGGGTCACGTCTCGCTTCGATGCGATGCTTCGCTACGCGGCACTTCACCTCGGGCGGCGACTTGGCGCCGAAGTCACGCACCAGTTGAACCGTAAGGAGTCTGCTGACCCGAGCCTGCGCGCTGCCCGCCTGAAGACTGAACTTGTCGGCAATGGTTCCCTGACCGGTCTGATCCGACTGCCCGGAACTGTTGGGGACATCCAGGTGACTGCGGATCTTCGGTCCTCGAAGGTGACGTGCCAGGTCGACCTCGAGTCCCCGAAGACGGGTCGCCCCGCAACCCGAATCAACTGGCTCGTGCGGCAACTGAAGGACGCCCCCGCGTCTCTTCGCGTCGAAGCCTTCGTTGCGAACCAACGCGGCCAAGGAGCCTCAGAACTCCTGGGCGTGGTTCGTGAAGATCCAAATGTCCTCATCCTTGACCCGTCGAAGGATCTGCGAGGCTTCCGCGTTGCATCAGCAACCAACATGGGAGCGAAGCGAGGTCGCGGGCGTGGCGGGTTCATCGACTCGGTCATCGAGGCAGTCGACGACTTCTACCTGCAGGTGCTCCAGCAGCTCAAGCCTTGGGCGGCCGCACCCCCCAAGTTGCGGGACGAACCCGACCTGCCTTCTGACGTGCGGCCGTCGCTGGTCTCCACCGCACTCTCGTCGCAGGACGAACCGCAGGTCGAGGGTGCTGCCGTGCGCGAGCCGGCACACGACGACACTGAGGCGGAGGTCCTCGATAGCGAGGACGTCTCCGCTTCGGTCCGCGAGAGCCACCACGTTCCCTCGGACTCCTTCTCGTCGACGCAGGCAGCAGGCGACGCTCCTCAGGGCACCGACGTCACGGTGCATGCCCTGGGGGGCGCGGAGCGCGCTGATCAGCCGCCTGGCTACTCGCAGCCACCTGTTCCGTTTCCTGGTCGTCCAGGTCTAAACGACGACGACGACCCTCACCTCCAGGCCGACGCGTGAGGCCCCTGCATAGACCGGCGCTCGTAGCGGTGTTCTCTGCTGCCGCGCTCGCAACAACGCTCGGATGTGGTGCCGAGGATCCCAAATCGACCTCCGCTCCCGAAGCTGGGAGCACGCAGCCCGGTGCAACGCCGAGTGAGAGCGCATCTCCGGAACCCGAAGCCGAGAGGTCTTCAACCTGTGTCCTTGAGGGGAAGGGTGGCGCCAAAGTCCGCTTGACGCAGACCGACGACGGACTGACGATCCGTTTCGCCGGTCGTCCGGTTCCTGCGACAGGGGTGGTTCTCTACTCCGTGACCGCCTATGACGCTGCAGGAGAACAAGGCGGCCAGATTGGCGCAAAGTTCCAGGACGGGAAGCAGATCGCCTTCTTCGTATTCGACTTCGGTGCCGGCGCCCAGACGAACTTGCCGGGCGCTCCCGAGGTCAGCGGCAAAGCTGTCCAGATGTCCATCGACGACGGTGACCTGGGGCCGCTGGAGGGAGTCCAGGTGGGCTCGTGGTCGGCCGCCTACACAGTCGACGGCCAAGACGTCGGAGTCTGTCCTGGCGGCATCGACTCGCTCCCGTTCCCCGGCTAGTCCGAACTCTGATCGTGACATGAGCTGAGCCGAGAACTCGCTCTTCAATGTCCGTGCCGTCTGAAATGGTTTGAGGATGACCGACGACGCCATTGATGAGACGAGCAGGGAGCCTTCCATCGAAGCCTTGGGTGAGCGCCTCGCTGATATGGAGGCGATCATGGAGCAGCATCCTGCTCTCATGCGGGTTCAGGAGATGGAGGAGATCGACCGGGCCCGAGAGATGTACGTCCGGAACTCCGACGAACTCATCGACGCGATCGATGCGCTCAACCACGATGGCCTTGGCTTCCACCTGTTCATGCGGGGTGACGAAGTCGCTTGGGACAACGAGGACGGTGCACGCGAGTACTTCGTCGAGATCGGTCGGCGCTGGCACAACTACGTGGCAGGCGCGAAGACTGTCGTCGATCTCATGCGCATCCTTTCCAAGAACCAGCCGCCCGATCTACTCGCCGAATACGAAGCGATGATCAGCGAGCTGATCAAGCCGCACGACGTCGTTCATTTCGTGCACGAGTCGCGCAACGTCGCTCTGCATCGCGGCGTCTTCACCATGTGCTGCCATGCGTTACGAGCGCGGCCGGATCCGGTTCGACGTGCGGTGCCTTACCGACCACATGCTGAATCGATACGCGTCCTCATGGAACGCCGGCGCCAAGCGATACCTTCTCGCGCACTCTCCCAACGTCAACCTCTACGACGTAATGCACGAGTACGCGGCCGTCGTCGACGTCCTCTACGGGTGGCACCGAGAGCGCTTGTACGAGTACCAATTCGCCACCCTCAAGGAGTGGGAAGCCCTCGCCGCGGAGTTCCGCGAGATGACCGAGACGCTCGAACCCGGCAAACTCTCCGAGCATGACCCGGGGGCGACGTTCGTTGTTCCCGAAGACATGAACATCCCCAGCCGGACCGGGACCCGGCCTCCTTCACGAGCGCGGGCCAAGAACAACAACAGCAAGCGGAAGAAGAGAAAGTAGCGCAACAAGTAGCGGTCCGGCGCCCAATCAACGCCTGCCTCGGTCCCTACTCGTCCGCTGTCTCCTCGTGAGGCGTCTCTTCGGCCCGCCGCTTAGCCGCTTCACTCTGGAGCCACCTGATCTGCTGATGCTCCATGACAGCCTCGAACGTCGACTCAGGCGCACCAGAGGCTCGAAACATGCACATCGCGAACAGCCAGAAGACCTGCTCGGCCAGGAGATACTCTCCGACCTGCCCAGTCGTTCGGAACGGGTCGTCATGGTGCGCGAGCTGATTGCGCGCAACGCGTACCCTCTTGGCCCAATCGGAGGTTGGCTCGCCAATCAGGTCCTCGAACGGCTTGCCGACGTAACCGACGCACGCCTGGACATGGTCCACGAACGACAGTTTGACCTGCTCGTTCTTGGAACTCAGTTTGGTCTCTCCGGGACGACGCACCTTGTCGAACCGCTCAAGCGCTGCGCATGTGTTCATGATCCGGTCTTCCAGGTACATGCAGTCGGTGTACCTGGTCGCCATGACCCGTCGGAGTTCCGTGCGGTACGTGCTCGCGGTTTCGAGCCAACACCGAATCCCGTCGGCGCCTCCGAACTGCTCGAAGTTGAAGTACAGGTCGTGTGATCGAACGATCGACGAGTCCTTGCCTCGATGAGCCCACCGATTCCAGTAGGTGATGTCGTCGCGGAAGCCCGGAGCGGGCGTTCCGTCCAGCCGATACTTGTGCAATTTCGGATGCTGCAGAACCGCTGCCGTGATGTCGGATGTCTTCCCGGCAGCGATCGTGACGAGCGCCCGCATGTCCGTTGCGATGTCGGTGTAGCGGTCCAGCTCGCCCATCGGCTTGATCTCGATGACGAGTTGCCACTCCTGCGCGACGCCGCTGGAGTGGTCCGATCCGGTGTGGGGAAGGCGTTGCACGAGCTTCACCTCTGCGCCGTCGTACGTGGTGGAGATCGCAGGCCTGGTGTGCGCCTCGATAGTCAGGTGTGCACCGTTCGGCCCGTCGTTGAGCGGAAGGAACTCCGTCTTGATGCTGTCCTGATCGACCCAAGTTGCGAGGTGCTGCAGGTCAAAGATGGCGCGGTCCGCCTCGATCTCGCTCGGATCGGAGTACCAGGCGCCGCGAAGGACTGCGCCCACAGTGATGTGTTCGGGCAGCTCATCAAGTCCGTGGAAACCGACTGCGTTGAGGCTTAGTGAGTGCAGAAGCGTGTACGCCTCCTCATGGCCACCTTGGGTCGTGCGACTCCCATGAATCACCGGGTACCGCCTTTCGAGTTCACTTGGCCGCGCCCGGTACCTCTGGACGCCGCCGCTCTCCAGGTGGTTCTCAAGGATCTTCGGTTCGCGCAGCTCGCCCATCAACTGCAGGTCGCCGCCCTCATCCGGCTCCCACACGAAGCGGCCAGGGACCCGCCGACCTGGCTGTTCGCTCTCTCGTTCGACCGGCAGCCACCAGTGCGCGAGGAGATCGATCGCGTTCGATTCAGGTCCGTCCATAGGTACAGGTTGCACCTGTCCGCCGACATTGCAAACGCTTGCAGGTGTCTCACTCTGGGCGGAGTGACGCACAGCCTTGCCGGCGCTTCCCTGCTGCGAATTAGCGATGGCCCCGGGGAACCCCGGGGCCATCACGCTGACCGAATATGAGCAATTCGATCAGTTTACGACCTAAATGTCGTAGTACAGCTCAAACTCGTGCGGGTGCGGCCGCAGCTGGACCGGCAGGATCTCGTTGGATCGCTTGTAGTCGATCCAGGTCTCGATCAGGTCCGGGGTGAAGACGTTGCCGACGGTGAGGAAGTCGTGGTCGGCCTCCAGGTTGTCGAGCACCGCGTTCAGCGAGGTCGGGACCTGGGCGATCTCGGCCATCTCGGCCGGGGGCAGCTCGTAGATGTCCTTGTCGATCGGGGCAGCAGGCTCGATCTTGTTCTTGATGCCGTCGATGCCCGCGAGGAGCAGCGCGGAGAACGCGAGGTACGGGTTCGCCGACGGGTCGGGGCAGCGGAACTCGATGCGCTTGGCCTTCGGGTTCGAGCCGGTGATCGGGATCCGGACGCAGGCGGACCGGTTGCGCTGCGAGTAGACCAGCGAGATCGGGGCCTCGAAGCCCGGCACCAGGCGGTGGTAGGAGTTCACCGTCGGGTTGGTGAACGCCAGCAGCGACGGGGCGTGCTTCAGGATGCCGCCGATGTAGTAGCGGGCCATGTCGGAGAGGCCGCCGTACCCGGTCTCGTCGTAGAACAGCGGCGAGCCGTCGTTCCAGATCGACTGGTGCACGTGCATGCCCGAGCCGTTGTCGCCGAAGATCGGCTTCGGCATGAAGGTGGCCGTCTTGCCGTTGCGCCAGGCGACGTTCTTGACGATGTACTTGAACTTCATCACGTCGTCGGCGGCCTTGAGCAGCTCGTCGAACCGGTAGTTGATCTCGGCCTGGCCGGCGGTGCCGACCTCGTGGTGGGCGCGCTCGACCTGGAGGTTCGCCTTCTCGAGCTCGATCACCATCTCGTCACGGAGCTCACCGAAGTGGTCGTACGGCGCGACCGGGAAGTAGCCGCCCTTGTAGCGGACCTTGTAGCCGCGGTTGGTCTCGCTGTCCTGGCCGGTGTTCCAGGCGCCGGCCTCGGACTCGATGTGGTAAAAACCCTTGTTCACGCCGGTCTCGAACCGGACCGAGTCGAAGACGTAGAACTCGGCCTCGGGAGCGAAGTACGCGTTGGTGCCGATGCCGGTGCTGGCCAGGTAAGCCATCGCCTTCTTGGCGATGTTGCGCGGGTCGCGCGAGTACGGCTCACCGGTGATCGGGTCGTGGATGAAGAAGTTCACCACCAGCGTCTTGGCCACCCGGAAGGGGTCGATGTAGGCCGTGGTCGGGTCCGGGAACAGCTGCATGTCGGACTCGTGGATGGCCTGGAAGCCGCGGATGGAGGAGCCGTCGAAGCCGAGCCCGTCGTCGAAGACCGACTGGTCGAAGGACGAGACCGGGACGGTGAAGTGCTGCATCACGCCCGGCAGGTCGCAGAAGCGGACGTCGACCATCTCGACGCGCTCGTCCTTCAGGTACTTCAGGAGCTCTTCGCTGTTGCTGAACATTCGTCCTCCTTGGCCGCAACCCGCGACCTGGATCAAGGGTGGTGAGGTGAGCGACGCGACGGTGAGTCACAACGCGTGGGAACGCGTCGAAAACGTACGACGAGCCGGTTAATCGACCGTATCGGGTTTGTTTCGGGCATGTAACACGTCCCGGCCGACGGACCGCTGCGAGACGCTGGGTAGGCTCGCCGCGATGACCGAGAGCACCGGGCCCGCCGGCCCCCAGACATTCCCCGACTTCGCGTCCTGGCCGCGCCGGATCCTGGCGCTCCTGATCGACTGGATCGCCAGCTACGGTGTCGCCTTCTTCATCCTGCGCGACGTCCAGCACACGGCCTTCGGGGCCCTGACGATGGCGATCTTCCTGCTCGAGTCCGCCGTCGGCGTCGCGCTGAGCAGCGGCTCGTTCGGGCAGCTCGCGACGAAGGTCCGGGTGCACCGGCTCGACGGCCAGCCGCTCAGCCTGCTCCAGGCCCTGCTCCGTCAGGTGCTGGTCTGCCTGGTGATCCCGCCGCTGGTCTTCCGCGCCGACGGCCGTGGCCTGCACGACCTCTGGACGCGGTCAGCCGCCTTCAACCGGGTGTGACGCTCTGCGGGTGCCTCACCGCATCTCGACACGCTCGGTCGCCGAACTCGTTCCTCGTCTCGGCGCTCGCCGCTCGATGACCGACGATCAAGTCCGCTGACGCGTTCTTGATCACCGCCCGCGCATGTTGCCGCGGGCGCCCTTCATCGACGTCGGCACGGGCCCCTTGGGCAGCGGCACGTTCGACCGGTTGGCGTCCAGCGCCTTCAACCGAGCCAGTACGTCGGTCATCTGGGCCGGCTTGAGGTTGCGGCCCAGCTTGGAGACGTAGCGGACGAGCTTGCGCAGCGGCACCTCGCCGGGACCGTCGCCGACGTACACCTCGTGGATCGGGGTCTCGGCGACGACCCGCTCGTGCTTGCGGCGCTCGGCCAGCAGCAGCGGCTTCAGTCGGTTGGGGTTGCCCTCGCCGATCAGGACGATCCCCGGAGGGCCGACCAGGCGGTGCACGACGTCCTGCTGCTTGGTGAAACCGATGGCAGGGTCGGTCTTCCAGCCCCGGCGGAGCATCCCCAGCGCCGCGGCAGCCGCCCCCGGCTGGCCCTCGATCGAGGCCAGCGCAGCCGCCTGGGCGCGCCGGCCGAAGATGATCAGCACCGCCAGGGTGCCCACCAGGATCGCGAAGATGGTCGGGAAGAGGTAGCCGTCCGAGCCGAGCAGCAGGTAGATCGCGGCCCAACCACCGGCTGCGGCGAGCAGGAAGACGCCCAGCAGGATCAGCCCGATCTTGGGATCGGACTTCTTGGTCATCTGGTAGCTCTGCAGGATCTGACGCGTCCTGGAGACCTTGTTCGGGTCTTTGACCTTCTTCGCCATGGCGGTGGTGCCTGTCTGTCGCGGTGGTGAGGGGGCTGGTCGAGCCTAGTCGAGACTCTCGGCCCGGGCCTCGATGGCCTGCTTGTACAACCGCCCCGCCCGGTACGACGACCGGACCAGCGGCCCGGAGAGCACGCCCGGGAACCCGATCTCCTCCGCCTCGGCCTGCAGCTCGACGAACTCCTCGGGCTTCACCCAGCGCTCGACCGGGTGGTGCCGCGGCGACGGCCGCAGGTACTGGGTGATCGTGATCAGCTCGCAGCCCGCGTCGTACAGGTCGACCAGTGCCTGGCTGACCTCCTCGCGCGTCTCGCCCATCCCGAGGATCAGGTTCGACTTGGTGACCAGGCCGAAGGCGCGCGCCTGGGTGAGCACGTCCAGCGACCGGTCGTAGCGGAACGCCGGCCGGATCCGCTTGAAGATCCGCGGCACCGTCTCCACGTTGTGCGCGAGCACCTCGGGGCGGGACTCGAAGACCTCGGCGAGGAGGTCCGGCTGGCCGTTGAAGTCGGGGATCAGGTTTTCCACGCCGGTGCCCGGGTTGAGCTCGTGGATCGCGCGGACCGTCTCGGCGTACAGCCAGGCGCCGCCGTCGGGGAGGTCGTCGCGGGCGACACCGGTGATGGTGGCGTAGCGCAGGTTCATGGTCTGCACCGACTCGGCGACCCGGCGCGGCTCGTCGCGGTCGAGCGGCTGCGGCTTGCCGGTGTCGATCTGGCAGAAGTCGCAGCGCCGGGTGCACTGGTCACCGCCGATGAGGAAGGTCGCCTCACGGTCTTCCCAGCACTCGAAGATGTTCGGGCAGCCGGCCTCCTGGCAGACCGTGTGCAGGCCCTCCGACTTCACCAGCTGCTGCAGCTCGCGGTACTGCGGGCCCATCTTCGCCCGGGTCTTGATCCACTCCGGCTTGCGCTCGATCGGGGTCTCCGCGTTGCGGACCTCCAGGCGCAGCAACTTGCGGCCTTCGGGTGCAGAGGTGGGGGGAGCGGGCTGCAGATCAGTCACGGCTCCAGCCTACGCCCGCTGGTGTAGCGGTCTGCGCAAGCGTCACCACATCTCGGCACGCCCGGTCGCCGGGCTCGTTCCTCGCTCCGGCGCTCGCTGCTCGATGCCCGGCGATCGCGTCCGCTGGCGCGTCTGCGATCAGATGTCGCGGCGTCGGAACGACCACCAGGACACGCTGAGGGCGATCAGGAGCAGCGCCAGCAGGTACAACCCGGCGTCCAGGTGGCTGATGTGCTGGGCGCCCTTGCAGGTGCCGTTCTCGATGCACCGGGTGGTCGGGTCGTAGAACCGCAGGTTGGTCTCCAGCCAGCCGAAGACGTTGTTGCCCAGCGACCAGCGGGCGATCCCGTCGATCGGCAGCAGGCTGAACACGATCTCGCCGCCGACGCTGTACGTGAACAGCACCGAGAGGGTCGCGAACGAGCCCCGGAACACGGTGGTCAGGGCGAACGCGCCCAGCCCTGCCGCCATCGCCAGCACCACGGCCCGGAGCAGGTGCCAGCCGACGTCCTCCAGGACCCCGGACCCGTGCGGGACGTCGCGGTCGGCCGCGACCAGGGTGAGGCTCAGCCAGAAGCCGCCCAGGACGACGAGGGCCACCAGACCGCTCGACAGCGTCACGGCGGTCGCCTTGGCGGCCCAGACCCGGGACCGCCGCGGCTCGAAGAGCACCTGGTTGCGCATCGAGCCGGAGCTCCAGTCGGCGCCGGCGAAGGTGCTGCCGGCGATGATCAGCAGGCCGACGACCAGGATCGCGATCCCGATGCCGTTGCCCTTCAGGGTGCCGGTGAGGCTCAACGGGTCGCGGGGGAGGTAGCTCGCGGTGTTCGGGGCGTACATCTCCCGGCACTGCTCGGCCCCGGGCACCCCGGCGACGCCGCTGGTGGCGTCCTTGAGGCACTGGGCGAGATCCTCCTGCAGCCCGGCGCGGGTCGCCTCGATGTCGGCGTTGGCCTGCGCGGTGGCGATCTCGGCCTCGGTCGGCGGCCGGGTGTCCCAGGCCGACTGGAACGCCACGAAGGCCGCCAGCAGCGCGGCGAGCAGCACCAGCAGAACGATCGCCCGGCGGGTCCGGTAGCGGGTCAGCTCGACCAGGATCAGGCGCTTCATGCCTCGACCTCCGGGTCCGGCATCGGCGTCGGGCGGTGCCCGGTGAGCTTGAGGAAGAACGTTTCCAGCGTCGGACGGATCGCGGAGACCTCGTACGGGTAGATCCCGACGTCGGCCAGCCGCCGGCTGATCACCTCGGGGTGCTCGTGGCCCTCGACGACCAGGAAGGCCCCCTCCACGACCACCTCGTACCCGGCGCCGAGCAGGCAGGCGGTGGCGCGGTCGACGTCCGCGACGCCGACCCGGGTCCGGGAGGTGCTCTCACCGAGCAGGTCGGCGACCCGGCCGGCCTTCAGCAGCGCCCCCTCGCTGATGATCGTCACCGAGGAGCACACCTGCTGCACCTCGGCCAGGATGTGGGAGCTCAGGACGACGCTGACCCCCGACTCGGCCAGCCGCGGGATGGTGTCGCGCATGTCCCGGATGCCGGCGGGGTCCAGGCCGTTGGAGGGCTCGTCGAGGATCACCAGCTCAGGCTGCTTGAGCAGGGCCGCGGCCAGGCCGAGCCGGCGCTTCATGCCGAGCGAGTAGCCCCGGTAGCGGCGCTTGGCGACGGCGGTGAGCTCGACCTGCTCCAGCACCTCGTCGACCCGGTTCGAGGGCAGGCCCGCCGCGCGGGCCAGCAGGTCCAGGTTGCGGCGGCCGGAGAGGTCCGGGGCGAACTGGCCGCGCTCCAGTACGGCACCGACCCGGGCGAGCGCCGCCGGGACCCCGGCGGGGAAGCGCTCGCCGAGCACGGTGATCTCGCCGGCGTCGGGGCGGGCGAGTCCGAGCAGCATCCGGATCGTGGTGGTCTTGCCGGAGCCGTTGGGCCCGAGGAAGCCGTGCACGCCGCCGCGCTCGACCGCGAGGTCCAGGCCGTCGACGGCCACCACCTTCCGCCCGCGGTCGCGGTACACCTTGCGCAGGCCGCGCGTTTCGACGACGAGGTCGCTCATCGGCTTGGCTTACCCCATTTCCAGCTCGGGGAACCCAGCATGTCCCAGGCGGAGGTCAGCCCAGGGGATTGAGGACCGGGACACGCAGGCCGCGGCCGGGTTCGGGCCTCGCCTCGTAGTCCGGGGTGGTGTCGTACGGCGCCCAGGCGAGGAGCCGGGTCAGGTGCGCCTCGACCACCGGGATCGCCTCGGTGGTGCTGACCGGCCGGCCGAGCTCCGCCGACAACGAGGTCACCCCGGCGTCGTCGATCCCGCACGGCACGAACCGGTCGTACCAGGCCAGGTCGACGTCGCAGTTCAGCGCGAACCCGTGCATCGTCACGCCGCGGCTCACCCGGATCCCCAGGGCGGCGATCTTCCGCTCGGGAAGGCCGCGCTCGGGAGCGGCCTGCAACCAGACGCCGCTCCGTCCGGGCACCCGGGCCGTGGTCACGCCGAACTCGGCGCAGGCACCGATCAGCGCCTCCTCGACCCGGCGCACGTAGTCGACGACCAGCACGTGGTCGGGCAGCCGGACGATCGGGTAGCCGACGAGCTGGCCGGGGCCGTGGAAGGTGATCTTGCCGCCGCGGTCGACGTCGATGACCTCGGCCGTGCCGGGGTCGAGCGGGCGCTCGTCCGGCGTGGTGCGCTTGCCGCAGGTGAAGACCGGCGGGTGCTCCAGCAGCAGGGTGACGTCTGGGCCGCCCGCCTGCACGTCGGCATGCACCTGGCGCTGCAGCTCCCAGGCCTCGCGGTAGTCGACGAGTCCGAGGTGGCGGTGCACGAGGCTGGTCACCTCCTCAGCCTACGCCGCGCAGGATGGCCGCGACGTCCTGGTCGGCGAACCGGAACCCGCCCTCGATCAGGACCTCGGGGACCGCGCGGATCGAGCCGAGCAGCTCGCTGGACATCCGGCCCGCGGCGGGCCGGATGATCGCCGCCGGCACCGGCAGGAACGCCGGCCGGTGCACCGCGGCGGCCAGTTCTCGGGTGAACTCGGCGTTGGTCGGCGCGACCGGGCAGGAGAGGTTCACCGGGCCGGCGACCTCGTCGTGCTCGCCGAGGAACGTCACCGCGGCGACCCAGTCCTGGGTCGAGATGACCGGGAAGTACTGCTTGCCGTCACCGATCCGGCCGCCGAGTCCGGACTTGAACAGCAGCCGCAGCTGCTTGAGCGGTGCGTTGCGCCGGTCCAGGACCGGGGCGGTGCGCAGGACGCAGACCCGGGCACCGGCCTCGACCGCCGCCGACGTGGCGTCCTGCCACGCGACCGTCACGCCGGTCAGGAAGGCCTCGCCGCGGCTCTCCGCGGACTCGGTGACCGGATCGGCGCCGTGGTCGCCGTAGAAGGAGATCCCGTTTCCGGCCAGGAACGCCGGGCGTCGCGAGCTCGCCGCGATCGCCTCGGCCAGCACCCGGGTGGTGGTGACCCGGCTGTCCCGGAGCTGGGTCGCCCACGTCGTCGAGTGCGGGTTGCCCAGGGTCGGTGCGCCGGCGAGGTTGACGACCACGTCGGCCTGCTCGACCAGCGCCGGGTCCAGCGCCGCGCTCGGATCGTCGGCGTACGGGTCCCAGCGGGCCTGCCCGGCCCCGGGGGTACGCCGGACCAGGGCGGTCACCTCGTGGCCCGTTCGGGTCAGGCTCGCGCGCAGCTGGGTTCCGAGGAAGCCGGACGCCCCGGCGATGAGGAAGCGCATGTGTCCAGCCTCGCACGCGACCGGGAACCGCCACAGCGGGCGGCGGTTGTAGCCTCATCCCGTGAGCGATTTCGATGTGGTTGTCGTCGGTGCCGGCCCCGGTGGCTATGTAGCCGCCATTCGCGCCTCCCAGCTCGGCCTCAAGGCCGCGGTCGTGGAGTCGAAGTACTGGGGAGGTGTCTGTCTCAACGTCGGCTGCATCCCCTCCAAGGCGCTGCTGAAGAACGCCGAGCTGGCGCACGTGCTGACCCACGAGAAGGACAAGTTCGGGATCACCGGCGATGCCTCGATGGACTTCGGTCCGACGCACGCGCGCAGCCGTCAGGTCTCCGAGGGCATCGTCAAGGGTGTCCACTTCCTGATGAAGAAGAACAAGATCACCGAGATCGACGGCTGGGGGACCTTCACCGGACCCAAGAGCCTGGAGGTCAAGGGCAACGACGGCTCGGTGCGCACCGTCACCGCCGACAAGATCATCATCGCCACCGGCGCGACCGTCCGCCTGGTCCCGGGTGTCGAGCTGTCGCAGAACGTCGTCACCTACGAGGAGCAGATCCTCGACGCGAACCTCCCGGCCTCGATGATCATCGGCGGCTCGGGCGCGATCGGCGTCGAGTTCGCCTACGTGATGAAGAACTTCGGCGTCGACGTCACCATCGTCGAGTTCCTCGACCGGATGGTGCCCACCGAGGACGCCGAGGTGTCCAAGGAGCTGCTCAAGCACTACAAGAAGCTCGGCATCAACGTGCTGCTCTCCACCGCCGTCAAGGGTGTCCAGGACACCGGCTCCGGCGTCCGGGTCACCGTCGCCCCGGCGGGCGGCGGTGACGAGCAGGTGCTGGAGGCCGGCAAGTTCCTGGCCGCCTTCGGCTTCGCGCCGCGGCTGACCGGCTACGGGCTGGAGAACACCGGCGTCGCCACCACCGAGCGCGGCGCGATCGCGGTCGACGAGCGCGGCCGCACCAACGTCGACGGGGTCTACGCGATCGGCGACGTCACCGGCAAGCTGATGCTGGCGCACACCGCCGAGGCGATGGGTGTCGTGGCGGCCGAGACGATCGCCGGAGCCGAGACCCAGGAGATCGACTTCGACATGATCCCGCGGGCGACGTACTGCCAGCCGCAGATCGCCTCCTTCGGCTACACCGAGGAGCAGGCGAAGGAGAAGGGGTACGACGTCAAGACGGCGAAGTTCCCGTTCTCCGCCAACGGCAAGGCGATGGGGCTCGGCGACGCGGTCGGCTTCGTCAAGGTCGTCGCGGACGCCAAGTACAACGAGATTCTCGGCGCCCACCTGATCGGCCCCGACGTGACCGAGCTGCTGCCGGCGCTGACCCTGGCCCAGAAGTGGGACCTGACCGCCGACGAGGTCGCGCGCAACGTCTTCGCCCACCCGACGCTGTCGGAGGCCGTCAAGGAAGCGGTCCACGGCATCGCTGGACACATGATCAACCTCTGAAACTCGCTTCGCTCGTTTCGCCGGCCGATCATGTGCCCGGACACATGATGCTGTGCTCTTTGGTCGGCCTCGCTAGCGCTCGGTCGACGTGCGCTTCGCGCGTCGTGGTCGCGTCGGCGGTCGACACTGTGTCCGGGTCACCTGATGCTGTGCTCCTCGGTCGGCCTCGCTGGCGCTCGGTCGACGTGCGCTTCGCGCGTTGTGGTCGCGTTGGCGGTCGACCCTGTGTCGGGGTCACCTGATGCTGTGCTCCTCGGCCCCGCTAGCGCTCGGTCGACGTGCGCTTCGCGCGTTGTGGTCGCGTCTGGAACGCCCAGGTCATCGCCGCCCACACGGCGGCGATGATCGCGATCTCGATCACCACGTACGCCGGCCACCCCGGCAGCGCGTCGAGCAGCGACGCCCCGGGCGGCTTCCGGTTGAGGTAGCCGTAGTTGGTGTCGGTCAGGGCGTTGAAGATCATCACCACACCCGCCCAGGCCGCGGTGACGACCACGGTGAACCGGTAAAGCCTCCAGGTCGGTCGGTCCCCGATGGCGGTGAGGTACCCGGCTGCCCAGATCGTCAGGAAGTGCATCCCCCAGAACATGAAGTACCGGGGCTCGGGGAACTCCTGACCCAGTGACGGGGTGATCACGCCCTGGAGGGTGAGGGTCAGGCCCCAGAAGAACGTCAGCACGAAAGCCCAGGGCGCTCGGGTCCAGAGCGCGTACACGGCGAGCATCCAGGCCAGGTCGCAGTACTGGAGGGGGAGCGAGGTCCCCAGGCCGAACTCTCCGGGCGTCAGCTGCTGGATCTGCATCGGCAGCGTGAAGCAGGGGATGACGATCGCGAACCCGCGTCGGAAGCGCGGGTTGTCCCCGCGCCTGCGTCCGTAGACGACGAGGCCGACGAACACCGCGAGGAACAACCCGATCAGCCCGAAGTGCTCCGGGCTGAAGGACTCGAAACGGGTGCTGAGCAGGGTCATGGGTCCAGGGTGCTACGTCTCCGCGTCCTGAGCATGAGCCCGGGTGCTCACACCTCGAACTGCGCTGCTTCCAGGCGTCCCTTCACGTCCTGGAGGAAGCGGCCGGCGTCGGCGCCGTCGACGAGACGGTGGTCGTAGGTCAGCGCGAGGTTGACCATGTGCCGGATCGCGATCGTCTCGCCCAGGTTCGGGTCGTCGATCACGACCGCGCGCTTCACGACGGCTCCGGGACCGAGGATGGCGACCTGCGGCTGGTTGATGATCGGGGTGTCGAAGAGCGCGCCGAAGCTGCCCAGGTTGGTGATCGTGAACGTGCCCCCGGAGAGGTCGTCCGGAGTGATCTTGTTGGTCCGGGTGCGGTCGGCGACGTCGGCGATCTTCTTCGCCAGTCCGGCGATCGAGAGGTCGCCGGCGTTCTTGACGACCGGGGTGAGCAGACCGCGCTCGGTGTCGACCGCGAACGCGACGTTCTCGACGTCCCAGTAGGTGATCTCGCCGGCCTCGGCGTTGAGGTGCGCGTTCAGCTTCGGGTGCGACTTCAGCGCGTCGATCGCCGCCTTCGCGAAGAACGGCAGGTACGTCAGCTTGACGCCTTCGCGCGCCAGGAAGTCCGCCTTCGCGTTCTCGCGGAGCCGGGCCACGTTGGTGACGTCGACCTCCATCACCTGGGTGAGCTGGGCCGAGATGTGCAGCGACTCGGTCATCCGCTCAGCGATCACCTTGCGGAGCCGGGACACCTTCTCGGTAGTGCCGCGCAGGGGGCTCGGCGCCGACGGAGCTGCGGCGGGGGCGGCCGCCCCGGACGTCGAGCCTGTCGAGGAGCCCGCAGCCGGTGCAGCGGCGGCCTTCTTGGCGTCCGCGGCGGCCAGCACGTCCTGCTTGCGGATCCGGCCGCCGACACCGGTGCCGGTGATCGAGCCCAGGTCGACGCCGTGCTCGGCGGCCATCTTGCGCACCAGCGGCGTCACGTAGTTGCCGCTGTCGGTGGACGGTGCCGGGGCAGCAGCCGCCGGAGCCGGGGGCGCCGGCGGCGTGGGTGCCGGGGGTGCGGGGGCCTCAGTCACCGGCGCGGGTGCCGGGGGAGCGGGGGCCTCGGCCACCGGCGCGGGAGCCGGAGGAGCGGACGGCGCCGGCACCTCGGCGACGGGTGCCGGTGCGACAGGGGCGGGAGCGGCCGGAGCAGCTCCGGCGGCACCGATCACGGCGAGCTCGGCACCGACCTCGACGGTCTCGTCCTCGTTCACCTTGATCTCCAGCAGGGTGCCGGCGACCGGCGAGGGGATCTCGGTGTCGACCTTGTCGGTGGAGACCTCGAGCAGCGGCTCGTCGACGGCTACCGCCTCGCCGACCTGCTTCAGCCAGCGGGTGACGGTGCCCTCGGTGACCGACTCGCCGAGCGCGGGCAGGGTGACCGAGGTGCCGGGACCGGCGGCTGCCGGAGCAGGTGCCTCGGCGACCGGGGCGGGCTCGGCGACCGGGGCGGGCGCCTCGGCAACCGGCGCCTCGGCAACCGGCGCCTCTGGAGCAGGCGCGGCCGGAGCCTCCGGGGCGGGAGCTTCAGCAGCCGGAGCCGCCGGTGCGTCGCTGGCGGCACCGATCACGCAGAGCTGCGCACCGACCTCGACGGTCTCGTCCTCGGCAGCGTTGATCTCCAGGATCACGCCGGCCACCGGCGAGGGGATCTCGGTGTCGACCTTGTCGGTGGAGACCTCGAGCAACGGCTCGTCGACGCTCACGGTGTCGCCGACCTGCTTCAACCAGCGCGTGACCGTGCCCTCGGTGACGGATTCGCCGAGTGCGGGAAGAGTGACGGGAGTCGACATGTGCTTCCTTCGTATCTGGTGTGGTGCTCAGGAGTGGGCGTGGAGCGGCTTGCCGGCGAGGGCCAGGTGGGCTTCGCCGAGGGCTTCGTTCTGGGTCGGGTGCGCGTGCACCAGCGGGGCGACGTCCTCGGGGAACGCCTCCCAGTTGTAGATCAGCTGGGCTTCGCCGATGAGCTCGCCGACCCGGGCACCGACGAGGTGGACGCCGACCACCGGGCCGTCCTTGCGGCGTACCAGCTTGACGCTGCCCTGGGTCTTGAGGATCTGGCTCTTGCCGTTGCCGCCGAGGTCGTAGGTGAGCGTCTCGATGCCGTCGGCCCCGTGCGCCTCCTCGGCCTGGGCCTGGGTCAGCCCGACGGAGGCGAGCTCGGGATCGCAGTAGGTCACCCGCGGGATCCCGGCCTCGTCGATCGGCGCCGGGGACAGCCCGGCGATCTCCTCGGCGACGAAGATGCCCTGGGCGAAGCCGCGGTGCGCGAGCTGCAGCCCGGGGACGATGTCGCCGACCGCGAAGACACCGGGAACGTTGGTCCGGCAGCGCTCGTCGGCGAGCACGAAGCCGCGGTCCATCGCGACGCCCTGCTCGTCGTACCCGAGGCCGTCGGTGGTCGCGCCACGGCCGACCGCCACCAGCAGCAGCTCGGCTTCGAGCACGTCACCGCCGGCGACCGTCACCCGGACGCCGGTCTCGGTCTTCTCGTAGGACTCGAACGCGGTGCCGGTGAGCGCCTTGATCTTGCGCTTGCGGAAGGCGCGTTCGAGCTGCTTGGAGGAGTCGGCGTCCTCCGCGGCCATCAGTCGGGGGAGCGCCTCCACGATGGTGACCTCGGCGCCGAAGGAGCGCCACACGCTGGCGAACTCGCAGCCGATCACGCCGCCGCCGAGCACGATCACCGACGACGGCACCCGGTCCAGCCGGAGCGCGTGCTCGGAGGTGAGGACCCGCTCGCCGTCGATCTCCAGGCCCGGCAGCGTCCGCGAGTACGAGCCGCTGGCCAGCACGACGTGCTTGCCGACGTACGCCGTGCTGCCCTCGGGGCCGTCCACCTCGACCGTGTTCGGCGCGGTCAGCCGGCCGGCTCCGGCGACGACGGTGATGCCGCGGCCGTTGATCAGGCCGGTGAGGCCCTTGAAGAGCCGCTGGACGACGCCGTCCTTGTAGGTGTTCACGGCGGCCATGTCGATGCCGTCGAACGTCGCTTGGACGCCGAACTGGCCGGCGTCGCGGGTCGCGTCGGCGACCTCGGCGGCGTGCAACAGGGCCTTGGTGGGGATGCAGCCGACGTGCAGGCAGGTCCCGCCGAGGTTGTCCTTCTCGATCAGCACGACCGTGAGACCGAGCTGCGCGGCGCGGAGCGCACACGCGTAGCCGCCCGATCCTGCTCCCAGAATCACCACGTCGACGTGGTTGGCGTCCGCCACGATCCCTCCGCTCGCTCGATTGACTCGGACCATCCTTGCACTTCTCTCCATCATGTCCACCGGCAGGCCGACACGCGGGGTTTGGGCATCCGCTGGGCGCGATCACCGGCCATGCCGCACAATTGCCCTCATGGGTTTGATGGATCGATTCCGCCGCCGTGACGGCCTCAGCCGTGGCGGCCCCACCGGCTCGACCGTGCGGTCGTCCGATTCCGCCGATGCCAAGCATCTCCGGGAGTTCGTGGCGGCGCGCCGCGGGGTCGAGGGATTCGTCGAGCCCCGCACGACGGTGAGCGAGGTGACGATGCTGCTCGTCGCCCACGACGGGGAGTGGACGCGGCGCCGGGTGCCGTCGGTGCAGTGGGCGCACGACTTCGCGAACAAGCTTGGCGTGCCGTCGTACGACGCCGCCGTGGTGGGCATCCCGCAGCGGATGCGCGACTACAACAGCCGGCAGAAGGCCGCGAAGGCTCCGAACCCGTTCTCGCAGCCGCCGCCGACCGACACGCCCTAGGCCTTCGCGCGGCTCGCGATCAGCTCGACCAGCGTGCTCAGCGCGAACCCGGTGCCACCCGTGGGGACGTGCCCCCAGGGGCCGCCCGCGTTATACGACGGCCCGGCGATGTCCAGGTGCGCCCACGGGACGCCCTCGGCGAACTGCTCGAGGAACGCGGCCGCGTAGAGCGCCGATCCCCAGCGCACCCAGACGTGCTGCTGCAGGTCGGCCACCTTGCTCTCGGTGCGGACCGTCCGGCGCTGCTCCTCGGGGATCGGCAGGTGCCAGAACAGCTCTCCGGAGCTGGCCGCCGCGGCCTCCACCTCGGCGACGATCTCGTCGTCACCGAAGAGGCCGGCGATCCGGTCCCCCAGGGCGACCACGCAGGCCCCGGTGAGGGTGGCCACGTCGATGATCACGTCCGGCTCGTCGCGGACCGCCATCGTCAGCGCGTCGGCGAGGACCAGGCGTCCTTCGGCGTCGGTGTTGAGCACCTCGACGGTCTTGCCGGAGTGCATCGTCAGCACGTCGCCGGGGCGCATCGAGGCGCCGCCGACCATGTTCTCGGCGAGCGGCAGGTAGGCGGTGACGCTGACCGGGATCTCCAGGGCGGCCACCGCCTGGATCGCTCCGGCCACCGCGGCGGCGCCGGCCATGTCGGACTTCATCGTCCCCATCCCGCCAGCAGGCTTGATGGTCAGGCCGCCGGAGTCGAACGTGATGCCCTTGCCGACCAGGGCGACCGAGCCCTGCGGCTCCGGGGGCGTCCAGGTCAGCTTCACCAGGCAGGGCGGGTTCTCCGAGCCCTGGCCGACGCCGAGGATGCCGCCGCAGCCGAGCTTCTTCAGCTGGGCGGCGGTCACCAGCTCGTAGTCGACGCCGCTCTTCGCGGTCGCCTTCTTGAGCTCGGCGGCGAACTGCAGCGGGACCAGCACGTTCGGGGGCGTGTTCACCCAGTCGCGGACCTGGTCGGCGAGGCCGCCGACGAGGGTGGCCCGTTCCAGCGCGGCCGCGGCGTCGGCGCGGCGGGCGACGTCGCTGAGCACCACGACGTCGGCGACCGCCGTCGGCTTCGGGCCGGACTTGAGGCCCCGGTACTGGTAGAGACCCGCGGAGAAGCCGTCGACGACGGCTCGGACGTGCGCGGCGTCGACGGCCGGCAGGGCCACCGCGACCGAGGCGACGTTGCCGATGCTGCGGGCGGCGACGCCGGCGGCGCGCCGTACCTTCTCGGTGGTGAGGGCGTCCTGCGGGCCGAGGCCGACGACCAGCAGCTGCCCCGCGTTCAGCGGTCCGGCGGTCGGCACCTTCGCGACCTCGCCGAAGCCGCCGGTGAAGCCGAGCGCCGCCAGCAGCGGCGCGAACCCGCGCCCGTACGCCGCCGCGACCGGCTCGCCGCCGGGACCGGGCACCAGCGTCTTGCCCTTGCCGGTGGCCACGCCGATGACGACGAGGTCCGTCCGGACCTTGTCGGCCGAGCCCTTGCGCAGTGTGTAGGTCGTCACGGGTCGAGGCTACCGAGTGCCCGAGCTTGCTCGAGGCCCCACCCGCGGCTGCGGTAACTTCTGCGCATGGTCCTCAAGCAGTCAGTCCTGCACGATCGTCACGTCGCCCTCGGCGCGAAGTTCTCCGAGTTCGGAGGCTGGGAGATGCCGCTGCAGTACGCCGGCGTCATCCCCGAGCACACCGCCGTCCGCGAAGCCGTCGGCATCTTCGACGTCAGCCACCTCGGCAAGCTGGTGGTCCGCGGGGAAGGGGCGGTCGCGTTCATCAACTCCTGCTTCACCAACGACCTGGGCAGGATCGAGAAGGGCAAGGCGCAGTACACGCTCTGCTGCGACGAGGAGTCCGGCGGCGTCGTCGACGACCTGATCGTCTACCTCAAGGACGACGACCACCTGCTGCTGGTCCCGAACGCGTCCAACACCGCCGAGGTGGCCCGCCGCCTCCAGGCGAAGGCCCCGGCCGGCATCACCATCACCGACCACCACGAGACGCACGCGGTGCTCGCCGTCCAGGGCACCCGGTCCGACGAGATCCTCTCCGCGCTGGGCTTCCCGGTCGGCCACGAGTACATGTCGTTCGTCGAGGCACCCTTCGAGGGCGTCGACGTCGTCGTCTGCCGGACCGGCTACACGGGAGAGCGCGGCTACGAGCTGATCGCCCCCAACGAGGTCGCCGGCTCGCTCTGGGACTCGCTCCTGCGCGTGGGAGCCCGGTACGACGTACAGCCCTGCGGCCTCGGTGCCCGGGACACGTTGCGCACCGAGATGGGCTACCCGTTGCACGGCCAGGACATCAGCCTGGCGATCACCCCGGTGCAGGCCCGCCTGGGCTGGGCGATCGGCTGGAAGAAGGACGCGTTCTGGGGCAAGGCCGCGCTCGAGGCCGAGCGCGAGGCCGGACCGGTGGTGACGCTGCGCGGCCTGGTGGCCGCCGGTCGCGGCATCGCCCGCCCGCACATGACCGTCAAGCTGACCGCGGACCTGCCGATCGGCGAGATCACCTCCGGGACGTTCTCGCCGACGCTGAAGAAGAGCGTCGCGCTGGCCCTGATCAACTCCCAGGTGGAGGAGGGGGCCGAGGTCAGCGTCGACGTCCGCGGCCGGATGGAGGTCTTCGTGGTGACCAAGCCGCCGTTCGTCACCCCGGAGGTGAAGGAGTCATGACCAACGCACCCGAGCCCGGCGCCTTCCAGCCCGCGTCGGCGACGATCCCGTGGTGGTGGCAGTGCCTGGACGACGACGGACGCGTGGTCGAGCCGAGCGAGGGTCGGCAGGACTTCCCGACCCGCAGCGACGCCGAGTCCTGGGTGGGGGAGTACTGGGCCGACCTGGCCGACCAGGGGATCGCAGCCGTCACGCTCTTCGAGGGAGAGCGCGAGGTGTACGGCCCCATGAGTCTGGGCGCCTAGCGCGGCTTCCCGCCGACGCGCACCTGGGGCTTCGGCAACCGCATGAAGCGGATCTGAAGCATCCGGATGTAGGCGTAGAACGTGGTGCCCTTGAGGCTCTCGTCCGGGAACTTGGCGGTCAGCGCCTTCCGCAGCCGGAAGCGCAGCAGCACGGTGTCGACGAGCAGCAGCAGGATGCTCGCCAGCCAGAGTCCGTTGATGATCGACTTGACGTCGTCGTTCGGCACCGAGTTGCCGATCATGATCAGCACCAGCACCGGAAGCAGGAACTCGGCGAAGGTCAGCCGGGCGTCCACCCAGTCGCGGACGAACCGCTTGACCGGTCCCTGGTCGCGGGCGGGGAGGTACTTCTCCTCGCCGGACTTCATCCCCTCGCGCATCCGGCGGTTGGACTCGGCCCGCTTCTCGCGCAGCAGCTTCTGCGCCGCCTTCTTGTCGGTCGCGGCCCGGGCGCGCTCCTTGGCGGCCGCCTCGGCCTCCTTGCGGCTGGGCGTCGGGCGGCCCTTGCCGGAGGTCGGCGCCGCTTCGGTGGACGCCTGCGCGGCGGACTTCTGCTTCTCGGGACTACCGGACAACTTCATGCCTCATCAGGGGTGGGGACGGAACGTGTGCAGACTACCCGGGCGTACTAGTCCCGGTGCGACCGTCCCGGCAGGTCCAGCATCCGCTGCAGCGCGATCTTGGCCTGCTTCTCGGTCTCGCCGTCGACCTGGATCTGGTTGACGACCGTGCCCTCGACCAGGGACTCCAGCGCCCACACCAGGTGCGGCAGGTCGATCCGGTTCATCGTCGAGCAGTAGCAGACGGTCTTGTCGAGGAAGACGATGTTCTTGTCCGGGTGCGCGTTCGCCAGCCGCTTGACCAGGTTGAGCTCGGTGCCGATCGCCCACGACGAGCCGGCCGGAGCCGCCTCGATGGTGTTGATGATGAACTCGGTCGAGCCGACCAGGTCGGCCTTGAGGACGACCTCGTGCGCGCACTCCGGGTGCACCAGGATCTGCACGTCGGGAATGGTCGCGCGGAGCTCGTCGACGACCTCGGCGGAGAACCGGCCGTGCACCGAGCAGTGCCCCTTCCAGAGGATGACCTTCGCCGCGCGCAGCTCCTCGACGGTGTTGCCGCCGTTGGGCAGCAGCGGGTTCCAGACGATGCAGTCATCCAGGGAGTAGCCGAGCTTGAGGACGGCGGTGTTCCGGCCGAGGTGCTGGTCGGGGAAGAACAGCAGCTTGGTCTCGGGGCCGTGCTGGGCGAAGGCCCACTCGAGCGCGACGTCCGCGTTCGACGAGGTGCACACCGCACCGCCGTGCCGGCCGCAGAACGCCTTGATGTCCGCCGAGGAGTTCATGTACGTGATCGGGACGACGACGTCCGCGATGCCGGCATCGGTCAGCGCGTCCCAGGCGTCCTCGACCTGGCCGAGCCGGGCCATGTCGGCCATCGAGCAGCCGGCGGCCAGGTCGGGCAGGATCACCTTCTGGTCGTCGCCGGTGAGGATGTCGGCGGACTCGGCCATGAAGTGCACGCCGCAGAAGACGATGTACTCGGCCTCGGGCCGTGCCGCCGCGTCCTTGGCGAGCTTGAAGGAGTCGCCCATCACGTCGGCGAACTGCACGACCTCGTCGCGCTGGTAGTGGTGGCCGAGGATGAACACCTTGTCGCCGAGGGCCTTCTTGGCCGCGACCGCCCGGGCCACCAGGTCCGGGTCGGAGGCCGGTGGCAGGTCGCCGGGGCACTCCACCCCGCGCTCGGCGGAGAGGTCCTTGCCCCGGCCCAGCGGAAGCAGCGGCAGGTCGATCATGGTCATGTCCTCATCCTCCCACGGTGGCGGTCTCACTCGGCTAACCGCCGCTGGCCGGCGGTCATTCCGGCTACGGCAGGATGGCCGCATGCGTGTCGTGATCGCCCCGGACAAGTTCGCCGGCACCCTGAGCGCGGTCGAGGCCGCGGCTGCCATCGGCGCGGGCTGGATCCGGCGGGTCCCGGACGCCGAGATCGTCGAGGTGCCGATGTCCGACGGGGGACCCGGGTTCGTCGACGTCCTGCACGCCGCCCTCGGCGGTGAGCTGGTCGCCACCACCGTCCCCGACCCGTACGGCGAACCGGTTCCGGCGGCCGTGCTGGTGGTGGGCGCGACGGCGTACGTGGAGACCGCGCAGGCGGTCGGACTGCACCTGACCCCCGAGCCGGAGCGCCGCCCGCTGGCCGGTTCCAGCCGTGGTGTCGGGGAGCTGCTGCTCGCCGCCCTCGACGCGGGCGCTCGCCGGGTGGTGATCGGCGCCGGCGGCACCGCCACCAACGACGGGGGAGCGGGCCTGCTCGCCGCCCTCGGCGCCACCGCCGACAAGCCCCTGGACGCCGGACCGGTCGCGCTCGGCGGGATCGCCGCGATCGACCTCGCCGCGGCTCGCGAACGGCTGGCCGGGGTCGAGCTGGTCCTCGCCTCCGACGTCGACGTCCCGTTGCTCGGCCTGCTCGGCGCGACCAAGACCTTCGGCCCGCAGAAGGGTCTCTCCGAGGAGGAGCTGCTGCTCGTCGACGGCCGGCTCCGGGAGCTGGCGGAGGCGACCGATCGCAAGCTCGCCGACGCGAAGGGGGCCGGCGCCGCGGGCGGGATCGGCTACGCGCTGATGCTGCTCGGCGCCACCCGCACCGCCGGGGTGGACGTCGTGGCGGAGGCCGTCGACCTGGCCGGGCACCTCGCCGGGGCGAACCTGGTGATCACCGGCGAGGGCGCCTTCGACTTCTCCTCCCGCTCCGGCAAGGTCCCGTACGGCGTCGCCCAGGCCGCCACCTCGGCGCTGGTGCCGTGCATCGCGCTGGCCGGCCAGGTGCTGGTGGGTTCCCGGGAGATGCGGGCGCTCGGGATCGAGGCGGCGTACTCGGTGGTCGACCGGGTGGGTGCGGAACGTGCGTTCTCGGCGCCCGCCGAGGCCCTGGCCGACCTCGCCGAGCGAGTCGCCCGCACGTGGGGACGTTGAGACCCGGGAATATCCACCCGTGTGAGACGATTGAGCCTGTTGAAGGGTCCGTAGAAACCACTCCGGCGGACCACCACGAACACACCCGGGAGAGCACCATGACCGAACAGGTCGAGTCCACGACCGCGACGACCGAGCACCGCACCGACAGCATCAACGTCAGCGACACCGCGGCCGCCAAGGTCAAGAGCCTCCTCGAGCAGGAAGGCCGCGACGACCTGGCGCTGCGCATCGCCGTCCAGCCCGGCGGCTGTTCCGGCCTGCGCTACCAGCTCTTCTTCGACGAGCGCACCCTCGACGGCGACGTCGTCACCGACTTCAACGGCGTCAGCGTCGTCTGCGACCGGATGAGCGTCCCGTACCTGAACGGCGCGACCATCGACTTCGTCGACACCATCGAGAAGCAGGGGTTCACGATCGACAACCCGAACGCCACCGGGTCCTGCGCCTGCGGCGACAGCTTCCACTGATCTGAGCAGACGAAAGGGCCGCACCCCGAGGGGTGCGGCCCTTTGTCGTGTCCGGGGTCAGTCCCAGTGCAGGTGGATCCGGGACGCCAGGTGCGCCGCCGCGTCGCTGACCGTGATCTCGGGCTTGCGGATCTCGCGGGGGAAGTCGGCGAACGCGATCGACGGTGCCGCGCCGAGCGCGTCGGGCATGATCCGCTGCTCGGGGATGCCCATCTCGGAGGCGCAGGCGGTGCAGTCGGTGCGCATCTGGAGGGCGGTGTCCTGGTCGTCGTAGGCAAGCCGTTCGTAACTCATGTGATCGACGCTATTGGCTACTTTCCAGTACTCCTACCTGTACCGGCCGGTAGGCTCCAGAGTTCACGAGGCGCACATCTTCGCGCCGCCTGACCACCCATTGTTGGCTCCCCAAGCTGAGGACTTATGCCGCTCCTGATCGCCGGTTCCATCGCCACCGACCACCTGATGACCTTCGAGGGGAAGTTCGCCGACTCGCTCGTCGTCGAGCAGCTCGACAAGCTCTCGGTGAGCTTCCTCGTCAACGACCTCGAGATCCGCCGCGGCGGTGTCGCGGCGAACATCTGCTTCGGTCTCGGCCAGCTCGGTCTGAGCCCGGTCCTGGTCGGCGCGGTCGGCGAGGACTTCGCCGACTACCGCTCCTGGCTGGAGCGCCACGGCGTCGACTGCGAGTCCGTGCACGTCTCCGACAGCAAGCACACCGCGCGGTTCGTCTGCACGACCGACACCACGATGGCGCAGTTCGCGTCCTTCTACCCGGGCGCGATGAGCGAGGCCCGGCTGATCGAGCTCGGACCGATCGTCGAGCGCGTCGGCGCCCCGGACTTCGTGCTGATCGGCGCGGACGACCCCGACGGGATGCTCCGGCACACCGAGGAGTGCCGCCAGCGCGGGTTCGCCTTCATCGCCGACCCGAGCCAGCAGCTCGCGTTCGGTGAGGGCGACCTGATCCGCAAGCTGATCGACGGCGCGACCCTGCTGTTCAGCAACGAGTACGAGTCGCACCTGATCGAGTCGAAGACCGGCTGGAGCGCCGAGGAGATCCTCGACCTGGTCGGCACCCAGGTGATCACGCTGGGCAAGGACGGTGTGAAGATCGTCGCGAAGGGCCAGGACCCGATCGTGGTCCCGGCGCTCGACAACGTGAACGCGGTCGAGCCCACCGGCGTCGGCGACGCCTTCCGGGCCGGCTTCCTGGCCGCCACCGAGTGGGGTCTGTCGCACGAGCGGGCCGCCCAGGTCGGCTGCACCCTCGCCGCCTACGTCGTCGAGACCGTCGGCACCCAGGAGTACGCGTTCACCCGCGAGGAGTTCGTGGCGCGGCTCGGCGCGTCGTACGGCGAGGACGCCGGCACCGAGGTCGGCAAGCACCTCAACTGAGGCGGCGGACCCGGTAGCCGGGTACGCCGTCGTCGGCGTTCTGCACGCCGACGTACTCCTGCGCGCGCATCCGGCACCAGGCCGGGACGTCGCTAGCTGCCGCGACGTCGTCGGCGTACACCACGATCTCCCCACCGACGGGTACGTCCCCGAGGTGCCGGGCCAGCTCGATGATCGGCCGCGGGCAGAGCATCCCGCGGCAGTCCAGCTCGAGGTCGGGGTTCACAGCCCGGCGTCCCGGCGGATCCCGGCGACCACCTCGGGCAGCGCCGCCAGCAGCCTGTCGACGTCGGCCTCGGTGCTCTCACGGCCGACCGAGACCCGCAGGTTGCCGTGGGTGAGCGCGCCCATCGCGGTGAGCACGTGACTCGGCTCGAGGGTGCTGGCGGTGCAGGCCGATCCGCTGGCGACGGCGAAACCGCGGCGGTCGAGCTCGGTCACGATCGCCTCGCCGTCGACGTACAGGAACGAGAAGGTGACCAGGTGGGGGAGCCGGTCGACCGGGTCGCCGACGACGTCGGTGTCCGGGATCGCGGTCACCCCGGCCCTCAGGCGGTCGATCAGCGCCGCCTGCCGGGCGTTGGTCTCCTCGCGCTCCGCCACCACCGCCTGCAGGGCGGCAGCGGCGGCGAGCGCCCCGGCGACGTCCTCCATCCCGGTGGCGCGCTCGTCGACCCGGTCGTCACCGGGGAAGGGGTTGCGCCAGCGGGCACCCTTGCGGACCAGGAGCAGGCCGACCCCGGCGGGTCCGCCCCACTTGTGCGCCGACGCCGCGGCTGCCGACCAGCCCTCCGGCAGCGGCAGCCGGCCGGCTGATGCGCAGGCGTCGGTGAAGACCGGGGCGTGCTGGGCGAGGTCGGCGACGGGTTGCACGGTGCCGACCTCGTGGTTGGCGGTCTGCACGGCCAGGACGGTCGCGCGTTCGGCGTCGTCGACGCGGACCCGTCCGAGAGCGTCGACCGGCAGCGTCTCGAACGCACCGCCGCGGGCCTGGTGCCACTGACCGGCGTGCATCACCGACGCGTGCTCGACGGCACTCGCGAGCAGCAGGTTCCCCTGGCGGGCCCGGCCGAGCAGCAGGCCGAGGACACCGAGGTGCACGGCATGGGTGCCGCTCGGCGTGAAGGTGACCTCGTCGGCCCGGATCCCGAGCGCCTCGGCCGTCGCCTCCCGCGCGTTGTCCAGGAGAATCCGGGCATTACGGGCGGGGCCGTGCAGGCGCCGCGGGTCGGCGTACCCGTGCTCGCGGGCCTGCTCCAGGGCGGCCCGCGCGGCAGGGTGCAGCGGCTCGCCGGAGGCCGTGTCCAGGTACGTCGTCACCCCTGAAAACTAGCGGGCGGCCCGGCAAGCCGAGGAGTGGCGGGCGGCACACCCGTCCAACCCCCTCCCTGTGCGTCGAAGCAGGGTCACTCAGTAGTAGGGTTCGGTTGTCCGTCTCAAGAAGATGTTCGGTCAAGAGAGAGGGCTCGTTCGTGGGTCTGGAACTCCCCAAGCGTGCGCGGAAGCTGTCACTTGGTGTCATTGCTGGTTCGGCATTCCTGTTGCTGTCCGGCTGCTCAGTCGATGAGAACTCCGATGTCATGCGTCTCGCGATGCCGATTCCTTCAACGAAGGAAGCCCAGTACATCTACGACCTCTGGGCCTGGTCCTGGCTGGCCGCGATGATCACCGGTGTCGTGACGTGGGGACTGATGTTCTACGTCTTCATCAAGTACCGCCGTCGCCACGAGTCCGAGGTGCCGGTGCAGACCCGGTACAACCTGCCGATCGAGATCTTCTACACCGTCGCCCCGGTGATGATGGTGATCGTCTTCTTCTTCTGGACTGTAGAGACCCAGGACAAGGTGCACCACGCGCCGAAGGACCTGGTCGCGGCCAACGCCGAGGCCGACCTCAACGTCACCGTCGTCGGTCAGCAGTGGTCCTGGACGTTCAACTACACCAAGGGCAACAGCGCGATCGAGAGCCAGCCCGTCTGGGAGGCCGGCACCACCGAGAAGCGGCCGACGCTGTACCTCGTCGAGGGCCAGAGCGTCTCGATCGACCTCTACTCTCCCGACGTCATCCACTCCTTCTGGGTCCCGAACTTCCTCTACAAGATGGACGTCGTGCCCGGTCGCGAGAAGTACAACCACTTCACGTTCACGCCGAACCGCGCGGGCACCTTCGACGGTCGCTGCGCCGAGCTCTGCGGCGTCTACCACTCGCGGATGCTCTTCAACGTCGAGGTGACCGACCAGGCCACCTTCGACGCGCACATGGCCCGGCTCAAGGCCGAGGGCAACACGGGGGTCAACCTCGGTGGCGAAATGATCCAGGAGGTCCCCGGTCTGGGTGACCACAGCAACGGAGGAGAAGAGTGACCGCCGTCTCTGACGCGCCCGCCGTGGGCGCCCCGACCCGCACCCTGGGGCAGCAGGTCGTCCGGGTCCTGACGACGACCGACCACAAGCTGATCGGCAAGCTCTACCTGGGCACCTCGTTCGCCTGGTTCATGATCGGCGGCGTGATGGCGCTACTGATCCGCTCGGAGCTCGCGTTCCCGGGCCAGCAGCTCGTCAACGACGAGGTCTACAACCAGCTGTTCACGATGCACGGCACGATCATGCTGCTGCTGTTCGCGACGCCGCTGTTCTTCGGCTTCGCCAACGTGATCATGCCGCTGCAGATCGGCTCGCCCGACGTGGCGTTCCCGCGGCTCAACATGCTCAGCTACTGGATGTTCCTCTTCGGCGGCCTGATCGCCGCCTCGGGCTTCCTGACCCCGTCCGGCGCCGCCGACTTCGGCTGGTTCGCCTACGCGCCGCTCTCCGACGCCGTCCGCTCGCCGGGCGTCGGCGGTGACCTCTGGATCATGGGCCTCTGGCTCGCCGGTCTCGGCACGATCCTCGGTGCGGTCAACTTCATCACCACGATCATCTGCATGCGCGCGCCCGGCATGACCATGTTCCGGATGCCGATCTTCGTCTGGAACACCCTGGTCACCAGCCTGCTCGTGCTGATCGCGTTCCCGATCTTCGCCGGTGCGCTGCTCTCGCTGGAGGCCGACCGCAAGTTCGGCGCCCACGTCTTCGACGCGGTGCACGGCGGACCGATCCTCTGGCAGCACCTGTTCTGGTTCTTCGGGCACCCCGAGGTGTACATCATCGCGCTGCCGTTCTTCGGCATCGTGACCGAGATCCTGCCGGTGTTCAGCCGCAAGCCGATCTTCGGGTACGTCGGCCTCGTCGGCGCCACCCTCGGCATCGCGATCCTCTCGGTCGCGGTCTGGGCCCACCACATGTTCGTCACCGGCGCGGTCGACCTGCCGTTCTTCTCCGGCATGACGTTCCTGATCGCGGTGCCCACCGGCGTCAAATTCTTCAACTGGATAGGCACGATGTGGGGGGGATCTCTGTCCTTCGACACCCCCATGCTGTGGTCGATCGGCTTCCTGACGACCTTCCTCTTCGGTGGCCTGACCGGCATCATCCTGGCGTCGCCGCCGCTGGACTTCCACGTCTCCGACTCGTACTTCGTGGTGGCGCACTTCCACTACGTGGTGTTCGGCACCGTGGTGTTCGCGATGTTCGCCGGCTTCTACTTCTGGTGGCCGAAGATGACCGGCCGGATGCTCGACGAACGGCTGGGCAAGATCCACTTCTGGCTGCTCTTCATCGGCTTCCACGTCACCTTCCTGGTCCAGCACTGGCTCGGTGTCGAGGGCTTCCCGCGTCGGTACGCCGACTACGGCAAGGACGACGGCTTCACCGTCCTGAACCAGATCTCCACGGTCGGCGCCTTCCTGCTGGCGTCCTCGACGCTGCCGTTCCTCTGGAACGTCTACAAGTCGCGGCGCGCCCCGAAGGTCACCGTCGACGACCCGTGGGGCTGGGGCCGCTCGCTCGAGTGGGCCACCAGCTGCCCGCCGCCGCGCCACAACTTCGTCTCGATCCCGCGGATCCGCTCGGAGTCGCCGGCGTTCGACCTCCACCACCCGGAGATCGCCGCGCTGGAGTACGAGGCCAACGACAACCTCGAGTCCGCCGGCATTGCCGACGCGCCTGAGATGGAAGGTCGCAAGGCCAACCTGGACGAGAACCGCCGTGAAGGAGACGACGCCTGATGAAGTCCGAGACTTGGTTCTTCGTGATCTGCACGTTCTTCTTCGTGCTGGTGGCGCCGGCGTACTGGTTCGTCACGGAGGACCCGACCGGGACCTCGGCGCTGGTGATGACCGCGCTGCTGACGCTGCTGGTCAGCTTCTACCTCGGTGCGCACGCCCGGAAGATGGAGCCTCGCCCCGAGGACCGCAAGGACGGCGAGATCGCCGACGGTGCGGGCGAGCTGGGCTTCTTCCCGCCGTACAGCTGGTGGCCGCTGTGGTGCGGTCTGACGCTGGCGTTGATCGTGGTCGGGGTCGTCATCGGCTGGTGGCTGGTGATCATCGGCTCCGTCCTCGGCACCGTGGCCCTGATCGGCCTGGTCTTCGAGTACTACCGCGGAGAACACGCGCACTGACGCTTCGTGACAGCGCAAACCGTGACGTTCCGCACGCTCGTGGAGCCCAGAACCTGACGGCTGTGTTGTTAGGCTTGCGGGGTCCAGTTGTCCCTGAATCGGGAGACCCATGCGTTCGCGACGTACCTGGGCAGCGGTATCCGTTGCCCTGCTGATGGCCACCACCGCTGCCTGCGGCGGTGCCTCCAAGAAGGCTGAGGACGACCCGAAGCCGGGGGCGACGAACAGCTCGTCGGCCGCCCCGGTGTCGGACGCCGCGATCACCTCGAGCATCGCCGCGGGCGCCCGCAACGTGAAGATCAACCGCTCGGTGCGGCTCAACGTCACCGACGGCACCTTCGACTCGGTCACCGTGAAGAGCAAGTCCGGCTCGGTGCAGGGCAGCCTGTCCGCCGACAAGCTCAGCTGGCAGAGCACCGGCCGGCTTCAGCCCGGCGAGCTGTACCGGGTCAACGGGATCGCCACCGACGAGCGCGGTGAGCAGACGACGTACAAGTCGCGGTTCCGCACCGAGGCCCTGACCCTCGAGAAGCAGACCTTCCCGAGCTTCTTCCCGACCTCCGGCTCCACCGTCGGCGTCGGCCTGCCGGTGATCATCCGGTTCGACGTCCCGGTCACCGACCACGAGTCGATCCAGAAGCACATCAAGGTCACCAGCGTGCCCGCCCAGGTCGGCGCGTTCCACTGGATCTCCGACACCGAGGTGCACTGGCGTCCCAAGAAGTACTGGAAGGCCGGCACCAAGGTCACCGTGGACGCGGACATCGACAGCGTCCCGGCCGGCAACGGGGTCTTCGGTCAGAAGAGCCGGGTCAACAAGTTCACCATCGGCCGCTCGATGGTCAGCAAGGTGAACATGAACACCCACCAGATGAAGGTGTTCAAGAACGGCAAGCTGATCCGGACGATCCCGATCACCACCGGCGAGCAGCCGAAGTTCACCACCCGCTCGGGGATCAAGGTCATCGTCGAGAAGTTCCGGCACAAGCGGATGAACTCCGAGACCGTCGGCATCCCTGTCGACAGTGCTGACGGCTACGACCTCGACGACGTCGAGTACGCGATGCGGCTGACCTATTCCGGCGAGTTCGTGCACGCCGCGCCGTGGTCGGTGGGTTCCCAGGGCCGGGCCAACGTCAGCCACGGGTGCACCGGCATGAGCACCGCGAACGCCGGCTGGCTCTACGACAACAGCATCGTGGGCGACGTCATCGAGTACACCGGGACCAGCAAGCAGATGACGCTGAGCAACGGCTTCGGTGACTGGAACGTGCCGTTCGCGGAGTACGCCCAGAACTCGGCGCTCTGAGGGCACCGCGTCTCGACAGGCTCGACGTCCGGGGATCGCTCGACGTCCGGGGATCAGCCGTGCAGGTTCTTGGCGGTCGGTGACGCCTTGACCTCGCCCGGGTCCGGGTAGGTGCCGAAGAGCCGGTCCGCGGTCGCGGTGCTGGTCACCGTGAACCAGTAGTGCTCGTTCTTGTAGTGGTGCAGCCGGTGGTTGCGCCAGATCGCCTTGTACGTCGCGGTCCGGGGCTTGTAGTCGCTGTGGATCAGGTAGTGCGACCACTCGTAGATCAACCCGGTGGCGGCGACGGCAGCCATGAAGGTGAGCCCCTGCCCGAGGCGGGGGAAGGCGAAGAGCGCGATCGCGAAGTCGGCGGCGATCACCACGACCAGCGACCTCCACGGGATGAAGACCAGCGGGATGTCCCGCGGGTCGGCGTGGTGGCGGCGGTGGTCCCTGGCCAGCTCGCTGTCGATCATCACCCCGGCGACCTTGCGCGGCCGCCAGTGCAGGATGAAGACGTGGATGACCCACTCCAGCACCGGGAACAGCGCGACCAGGATCACCGGCGCCCACAGGTCGGTGAGTCGCCAGTCGCCCTCGACGATCCGCCAGGTCACCGCGGTCGCCAGGGCCCCGGCGATCATCCAGGGGCTGGGGTGGCGGAGGAACTCCGCGAAGGTCTCGCCGAGGCCGACCGTCTTCCGGCCGGCGCCGGTGATCCGGCGCTCCTCCGCGGCGAGGCGCTCCTGCGCGACCGCCTCGATCTCCGGGGTCGCCTTGAAGTTGTGCTGGGTCATCGTGCTTCTCCTTCATCGGGCTCGTCCTGGAACGCGTCGAGGAATCCGACCATCGCCTCGGTCGCCGGCCGGAGCAGGGCGTCGGCTGCCGCTGAGGCCGCCGGACCGTCGCAGGCGAGCACGGCTGCGCTGACGTCGCGGTAGCCCTCGACGTTGCTGACCTCGCCGTCGAGAAGCGGAGCGAGGGGCTCGATCGCGGGCTCGTAGGCCTGGCGCAGGTTGTTGAACATCAGCCGGAAGACGATCGAGTCGGCGCAGTCGACGACCGCGTCCCAGAAGGCCAGGGCGGCGTACTGGCGCGCTACCGGGTCCTCCGCCTCGGCGAGCGTCTGCTGGGCGCTGAGCAGCCCGTCCCGTGCCGTCTCCGAGGCTCGATCGGCTCTCTCAGCAGCCATCCGGGCGACGTCGGGGGCGATCGAGAGCCGGGCCTCGACGATGCTGCGGGCCACCGTCGGGTCGAGCTCGCCGTCGCGGACCAGCAGCCGGGGGAGCAGGTCGAGCCCGGCGTGCCGCTGGAGATCCCGCACCACCGTGGCGCCGCCGTGCCGCACCTCGACCAGCCGGGTCGCCGACAGGCGCTGCAACGCCTCCCGCACCGCCGGCCGGGAGACGCCGAGCAGCTCGGCCAGGCGTCGCTCGCTGGGCAGCGCGTCGCCGGGGCTCAAGGACCCGTCGACGACTTCGGTCATCAGCTGCTCGAAGACGTCGTCCGGGACGAGGCGCTTGGTGATCGGGGTGAGTGCCATGCCACGAGGATCACCCGCAACTGGTCAACTGGTCAAGTGGTATGACCAGTTGGTGAGATCACCCGAAGCAGTCCTGGTTGCCGTTGGCCAGCATCAGCTCGCCCACCAGCCCGCTGGACTCGATGCCGATCTCGTACTCGGTGCCCGGCGCCAGCGGCACCACCCAGTAGCCGTTCTGCAGCGCTCCGTCCGGGTAGGCGGCCTTCACCTCGGCCAGGGTCGACCCGAGTCCGATGCCCTCCGGGGTCTTCGTCCCCGGGCTGGCGCCGATCCCGACCACGCCGAGGGTGGGCGAGAGGAACGCGTCGATCCGGTCCTCCTCGGGGGTCAGCCCGTTCGGCACCACGGTGCGGCACTGGTCGGGATCACCGGGCCGGATCGTCGCGCCGGTCGCCAGCACCTCCGTCGGGGACATCCCGAGCCGCAACCCGTTCGCCGTCGCGGGGCCGAAGTCGCCCTTGTAGTCGTAGCAGCCGCCGGCGAACGAGGCCGGGACGTCGTAGTACCGGAGCTGGTCGCAGTCGAAGGCCTCCTGGCCGCCGGCGACCTCCTGCCAGCCGGCGTCGCGCAGCGCCCAGAGTGCGACGTACCCGCCGCAGCTGCTGACCCCGCCGAGCGCGTAGCCGGCGGTGGCGTACTTCTGGACGGTGACGCCGTGGAAGGCACCGGGGCAGGACGCGCCGTCGTCGGCCTGCTTCTCGGCCAGCTGCCCGATGAAGGCCTTGAACTCGGCGGTCGTGCCGGTCAGCTTGCCGACGTCTCCCTGGTCGACGACCTCGATGCCGGGCTCCGGGTAGGTGATCACCCTGGCCACGCCGGCATCACCGGTGGCCGTCGGAACCGGCGGGCTCGGCGTCACGGTGTCGTCACCGCGGTTCGCCAGGAACGCGACCGGGACGACGACGGCGAGGAGGGCGAGTGCCGCAGTGCCGGCCAGGACGGCGTTGCGCCGGGTACGCCGGCGGTCGCCCAGGCGGCGGACCTCGTTCGCGGGCAGCGGGGGAGCGGCGATGCCGCCGGTGCGGAAGCTCATGAGTTCTTCGATCGGGTCGCGGTGGTCAGACATGGTGGGCTCCCGGGTCTGTCACGTCGGTGGGGGAGAGCAGGACGGCCAGGGCAGCGCGTCCCCGGGAGAGGCGGGCCTTGATGGTCCCCTCGGGTACGCCGACCTCGCGGGCGACTGCTCGGACCGGCAGGTCGCAGAGGTGGTGCAGCACCAGGGCCTGGCGCTGGTTGGCCGGCAGCCGCCGCAGAGCGGTCACCAGGGCCACTCTGGACTCGTCGACCGCCTCGGTGCGGGTGTCCGGGGAGAGGGCCCGGTCGGACGGCCGCCGGGCGAGGCTCCGGTGCCGCCAGCGGCTGACCGCCAGCCGGTAGGCGACCGTCCGGATCCAGGCCTCGGGGTGGTCGGCCTTCGCCAGCTTGCGGCGCTGGGCCCAGCCGCGCACGAACGCCTCCTGGACGCAGTCCTGCGCCTCGTCGCGGTCGCCGATCATCGCGTAGAGCTGGCCGGTGATCCGGGCGAACGACGCGGTGTAGAACTCGTCGAACTCTGCCTCGTCCATGGAACCCTTCCGAGGGGGGTGTAGGGGTGGTGTCACAGCAGATACGCGTGGGCGGGGCCTTCGGTTGCATTCTTCCCGAAAAGGTTGAGTGGGCCCTTTCCGAACGTCGAAACGGCCCGAATCTCGAACGAGATTCGGGCCGTTTCGACCCTCAGAAAGGGCCCACTCAACTAGTGCTTGTGGGTCAGGTCGTCTCCGGCGACATCGTGGCGACCGTCGAACTGGTGACCGTCCGCGGCGTGACCCTCGAGCGGAGCGTCGTGCGCGTGCTCGAGCTCGGCGTGGTGGTGCGCCTCCTCGAACTCCTCCGCGGTCGGCTTCTGCACGTTGGTCGCGAACCAGGCCTTGGAGGCCTTCGCCCGGAGCTGGTCCATCCGCGCCTTCGGAGCGCTGACGCCGTTCGCGTCCTCGCCGCTCATCCCGGCGTACACCTCGTCGCGGGCGCGAGCGGTGAGCGTGTAGGCCCGGTCCTCGCTGAGCGGCAGGTGCTTCTCGGTGTAACCGCCCTGGGCGTCCCGCATGATGATGCCGCTCTCGTAGCCGTGCAGCAGCATCTCGTTGTCGTGACGCTGCAGCGAGATGCACCAGCGCTTGGCCAGGATGAACACGAGCGGCGGGATCACGAAGATCGCGCCTCGCATGAAGTACGTGATCGTGTTCAGGTCGAGGTGGAAGACCGTGGCCAGGATGTCGTTGCCGCCGGCGGCCCAGAGCAGGCCGTACAGCGTGATCATCGCGGCCAGGAACGCGGTCCGGGTCGGGGCGTTGCGCGGACGCTGGAGCAGGTGGTGCTCCCGCTTGTCCCCGGTGATCCACTGCTCGATGAACGGGTACGCGAGCACCAGCATCAGCAGCGCGATCGGCGCGATCTGGCCGGGCAGGAAGACGTTCCAGCTCAGCGTGACGCCGAAGATGTGCGTCTCCCAGCCGGGCATGATCCGGAGCAGGCCCTCGGCGATGCCCATGTACCAGTCGGGCTGCGAGCCCGCGGTCACCTCGGCCGGGTTGTAGGGCCCGTACCGCCAGACCGGGTTGATGGTCATCAGACCGCCCATCAGGGCGACGACACCGAAGACGATGAAGAAGAACCCGCCGGCCTTGGCGGCGTACACCGGCATCATCGGGTAGCCGACGACGTTCTGCTCGGTGCGGCCGGGCCCGGGCCACTGGGTGTGCTTGTGGTAGACGAGCAGCAGCATGTGCGCCGCGATCAGTGCCAGCAGCAGACCGGGGATCAGCAGGATGTGCGCCGTGTAGAGGCGCGGGATGATCACGTCTCCCGGGAACTCGCCGCCGAACATGAAGAACGACATGTAGGACCCTAGGACCGGTGTCGCCTTCACCAGGCCGTCCGCGATCCGCAGACCGGTGCCCGAGAGCAGGTCGTCGGGGAGGGAGTAGCCGGCGAAGCCCTCGAGGATGCCGAGCAGCAGCAGCACGCCGCCGATGATCCAGTTGAGCTCACGGGGCTTGCGGAAGGCGCCGGTCAGGAAGACCCGCATCATGTGCACCAGCATCGCGGCGATGAAGAGCATCGCTGCCCAGTGGTGCATCTGCCGCATCAGCAGTCCGGCGCGGACGTCGAAGCTGATGTGCAGCGTCGACTCGTAGGCCTCGGACATGTGGATGCCGCGGAGCTGGTCGTAGGAGCCGTTGTAGACGACCTCGCCCATGCTCGGCTTGAACCACAGCGACAGGAAGACGCCGGTGAGCAGCAGGATCACGAAGCTCCACAGCGCGATCTCGCCGAGCATGAAGGACCAGTGGTCCGGGAAGACCTTGCGGAGCTGCTTCTTGGTCGCGGTCGCGATGCCGAGACGCTCGTCCGCCCAGTTGGCGACGGCGCCGGCGGGGTTCGGCTTGGGGGTCGCGGCAGGCGTGGTGCCGTTGGAGACTGCGCTCACTTCAGATCAGTCCTGTCTCGTTCCCAGTAGCTCGGGCCAACGGGTTCGGTGAAGTCGCTCTGGGCGACGAGGTAGCCGTCCGCGTCGAGCTCCAGCGGGAGCTGCGGCAGGTGACGAGCGGCCGGTCCGAAGATGACCCGGCCGTTGTCGGCGAGGTCGAAGGTCGACTGGTGGCACGGGCAGAGCAGGTGGTGCGTCTGCTGCTCCCACAGCGAGATCGGGCAGCCGACGTGGGTGCAGATCTTCGAGAAGCAGAGGATGCCGTCGACGCCCCAGTTCTTGCGCAGCTCGGTCGGCTTGATGTCGTCGGGGTGCATCCGGACCAGGATCACCGCGGCCTTGGCCTTCTCCGCGAGGATCTTGTGACCGGAGAGCTCCGGCTCGCCGTCCTGCGGGAAGAAGACCGCGGGCTCGGCGTTGACCAGCTGGCCGATCTCCATCATGTCGGGCTTGATGGGCGTGCCGTCGACGTCCTGGACGACCTTCATGCCCTTCTTCCAGACGGTGTGCTCCAGCTTCTTGCCGGGCAGCGGGCCGAGGTCGCGCAGCGCGACGATCGCCGGCAGGCCGAGGACCGCCATCGCACCGAGGAGCGAGTTGCGCACCAGGGGTCGGCGGCCGATGCCGGAGTCGGTGATGCCGGCGTCCAGCGCGGCGAGCGCCTCGTCGCGGTCCTCCTGCGGAGAAGCGGCCGGGTGCCGGAACTCGACGATCTCGTGGTCGCTCATCAGCTTCCGCGACCACTGGATGGCGCCGATGCCGATGCAGAGCAGCGCGAGGCCGAGGCAGCTGCCGAGGAACACGTTGGAGGCACCGAGGCCGCCGACGGTGTCCGGGTCGTCGCCGATGTCGAAGACGAAGTAGCTCACGCAGAAGAGCAGCGCGAAGACGGAGGAGAGACCGAAGAGGGTCGCCACCTGACGCTCGGCGCGCTTCGCGGCACCCTCGTCGACGTCGGTCGGGCGCGGGAGGTGCTCCGGCAGGCCGGGATCGGCCAGCGGTTCAGCGGGAACCAGTTCGTGGCCCTCGTCGTGGTTGTCGGTGCTCACGCGTCCGCCCCCTTCTTGATCGTCTTCTTGGAACGGGCGGTCTGCGAGGTGATCCAGATGCCGGCGACGGTGAGGCCGCCGATCCCGAGGAGCCAGGCGAACATGCCTTCGGAGACCGGGCCGAACGAGCCCAGGTCGAAGCCGCCGTAGTTCGGGGTCTTCTCCTGGTTCTTCAGGTACGCGATGATCGCGCGCTTGTCCTCGGGGGAGAGGACGGCGTCGGAGAACACCGGCATCTGCTGCGGGCCGGTGACCATGGCCTCGTACATGTGCTTGCCGGTGACGCCGATCAGGGACGGAGCGAACTTGCCCTTGGGCAGCGCGCCGCCGGTGCCGGCGAAGTTGTGGCAGGCGGTGCAGTTGGTCCGGAAGAACTCGCCACCCTTGACGATCTCCTCGGTGGTGGCCTCGGAGACGTCGTACGCCTCCTTGTCCGGGATCGCCGGGCCGGGGCCCAGCGAGGCGACGTACGCCGCGATCGCCGCGACCTCGTCCTCGGTGAAGACGGGGCGCTTCTTGACGGCCTGGGCGCCGGGCTGGGCCATCGGCATCCGGCCGGTCTCCAGCTGGAAGTCGACCGCCGCGGCGCCGACGCCGATCAGCGACGGGCCGTAGTTGGTGCCGCGCTTGGTGATGATGCCCTCGGCGTTCATGCCGTGGCACGACGAGCAGCTGACCGCGAACAGGGCGCGGCCGGCCTTGATGGCCTCGGCGTCCTGGGTCGAGTCGTGGGCGGTCGCCGGGCTGACCGCGGAATTCATCGCCAGGGCGACACCGCCCGCGGCCAGCAGGCCGAGGATGAGAACGGCAGGCGCGGCGAGACGGCTGCGCCGACGTGCCGAGAGCCGAGCTGAGATCTTGCGCGTGAGCAGTCGCACAACAGGTCCTATCGGTTCAGGCTTACTTGATGATGTAGATGGTCGCGAACAGGCCGATCCAGACGACATCGACGAAGTGCCAGTAGTAGGACACGACGATGGCGGTAACGGCCTGCTCGTGGGTGAAGCGGCGGGCCACCAGGGTCCGGCCGAGGACGAAGAGGAAGGCGATCAGACCGCCGGTGACGTGCAGGCCGTGGAAGCCGGTCGTCAGGTAGAACATCGTCCCGTACGACGACGCCGGGATCGTGATGCCCTCGTGGATCAGCTCGGCGTACTCGAACGCCTGGCCGCCGATGAAGATCGCGCCCATGATGTAGGTGAGGACGAACCACTCGCGCAGGCCCCAGAGCTTCATGTTCAGGAGCGCGCCGGTGCGACCGACCTGACCGCGCTCGGCAGCGAACACGCCGAGCTGGCAGGTCACCGAGGAGAGCACCAGGATCGTGGTGTTCACCGAGGCGAACGGCACGTTCAACTGGCTGGTCGTCTCGGCCCACAGCTCGGGGCTCACCGCACGGATCGTGAAGTAGCTCGCGAACAGGGCCGCGAAGAACATCAGCTCGCTCGAAAGCCAGATGATGGTGCCTACGCTGACCATGCTCGGTCGGTCGTGATGCCCGTGCAGGCGGGATACTGGGATCGCGGATGTCGTCGCCACAGCGCCATTATGTCGATACTCAACTCCGACGGCACCCCGACCCCCCGATTTGGGAGCGACTATCCCGGTGGATGCTGGCCGTGGGGCTGAAGGGGGTGGCGTGACTCACGTGTTTCCGCCTGCTTCTACGCTGTGCGAGTGTTGATGTCACCCCTGCCGCTGGACAGCGGCGCGTCCGATCTGCCCCGGTTCAGCGCCGCGGCGGTCTTCACCCAGTGGGGTGTCGACCCGTTGCTGTTCATCGGGACCGTCTGGATCGCCGGCCTCTACCTGCTCGGGGTCTGGACGCTGCGCAGCCGCGGCGACCACTGGCCGCTCGGCCGGACGCTGGCCTTCGTGGTCGGCGGGACCGGCTCGTTCTACGTCGCGACGTCGTCGGGGATCGGCGCCTACGACACCACCCTGCTCTCGGTGCACATGGTCCAGCACATGATCCTCGGCATGGTGGTGCCGCTGTTCCTGGCGCTCGGCGCGCCGGTAACGCTGGCGCTGCGGACCCTGCCGAAGGCGCCGCGGGGCGTCCTGCTCAAGGTGCTGCACTCCAAGGTCGCGAAGGTGCTCACCTTCGCGCCGCTCACCCTGGCCCTGTACGTCGTCAGCCCGTGGGCGCTCTACTTCACCGACTGGTACTCCGCGACCTTGCACTCGACGTACCAGCACGAGCTGATGCACGTGCACCTGGTGCTCGTCGGGTCGTTGTTCTTCTGGCCGCTGATGGGCATCGACCCGCTGCCCAACCGGCTCGGCTACCCGGTACGGATGCTCATCGTCGTGCTGACGCTGCCGTTCCACGCGTTCCTGGGCATCACGATCATGGGCCAGTCGGACCTGATCGGCGGCGACTGGTACCCGAACCTGCACCGGACCCTCTCCTGGCTGCCGGACCCGCTCGACGACCAGCACGTCGCCGGCGGCATCCTGTGGAGCTCCGGCGACCTGATCGGGCTGATGTTCTTCGCGGTGCTCTTCGTCCAGTGGGTGCGGTCGTCGATGAAGGAGGCCGAGCGCGAGGACCGGCGCCTGGACCTCCTCGAGCGCAACGCGGAACGCGCAGCCGCGGCCGGCGACGGGGACTAGTAGCATCGGGCGCGTGACCCAGAAGGTGAACCAGAACTCTGCCGCGCCGCTCCGCGTCCTCGTCTACAGCGACGACTCCGAGACCCGCTCCCAGGTCATCAGTGGACTCGGTCGCCGCGTCCACCCCGACCTGCCCGAGCTGGAGTACGTCGAGGTGGCCACCGAGCCCGTCGTCTGGCAGCAGCTCGACTCCGGCACCATCGACCTGGCGATCCTCGACGGCGAGGCCACCCCGGCCGGCGGCCTGGGCATCGCCCGCCAGCTCAAGGACGAGATCTACCAGGCGCCGCCGGCGCTGGTGCTCACCGGCCGGCCGGACGACCGGTGGCTGGCGACCTGGTCGCGCGCCGAGGCGGCCGTGTCGCACCCGCTGGACCCGATCGAGCTCGCCGACGCGGTGATCCGCATCCTGCGCTCGCGGGTTCCCGCCGAGGCCTGATGTCCGGCCACACCTGGCCGGAGGTGCTCACGGCCCTCGTGGCCGGGACCGACCTCTCGGCCGACCAGACGTCCTGGGCGATGGGCGAGATCCTCGCCGGCGCCGCGACCCCGGTCCAGATCGCCGGGTTCGCCGTCGCGCTGCGCTCCAAGGGCGAGACGGTCGACGAGATGCAGGGCCTCGTCGACGCGATGTACCAGCATGCTGCGCCGCTCGCGGTCGAGGGCCGCACCCTCGACATCGTCGGCACCGGCGGCGACCGCTCGTTCTCGGTGAACATCTCCACGATGGCGGCGATCGTGGCCGCCGGCGCCGGGGTCACCGTGGTCAAGCACGGCAACCGGTCCGCCTCGAGCAAGGCCGGGAGTGCCGACGTGCTCGAGCTGCTCGGGATCCACCTCGACCTGCCCGCCGACCGGGTCGCCGCGGTCGCCGCGGAGGCGGGGATCACCTTCGCCTTCGCCGCCGCGTTCCACCCGGCGCTGCGTCACGCCGCGGTCGCCCGTAGCGAGCTCGGCATCGGCACCACCTTCAACTTCCTCGGCCCGATCGCCAACCCGGCGAAGCCGGCCGCTCAGGCGATCGGCTGCGCCGACCCGCGGATGGCACCGGTGATGGCGGGCGTCTTCGCCCGCCGGGGCGTCGACGCCTGGGTGTTCCGTGGCGACGACGGGCTCGACGAGCTGACCACGACCACCACCTCGCGGATCTGGACGGTGCGCGCGGGCGAGGTCGTCGAGGAGTCGCTCGACCCGGCGGCGCTCGGCATCCCCGCCGGGACCGCCGAGGGGCTCCGCGGACAGGACGCCGCCTACAACGCCGACGTCGTCCGGCGCCTGCTCGCGGGTGAGGTCGGCCCGGTCCGGGACGCGGTGGTCCTCAATGCCGGCGCGGCCCTGGCCGTGCACGCCGACGAGGCCGGTTCGCTGGTCGACCGGGTCGCAGCCGGGATGGAGCGAGCCGCCGCCGCACTCGACTCCGGTGCCGCGCAGGCGACCCTGGACCGCTGGGTCGCCGCGGCCGCGCACTAGCCGTCAGGTCAGCGCGAGCTCGAAGGAGCCGTCGCCGCGGGCCTCGAAACCGAGCCGCGCGTAGTACGCGCCGACCATCGTCGGTGACGTGACGACCTTGGCCAGGCCGCGGCCGGCGAGCACGTTGCTGTGCCGCCAGATGAACTGGCCGGGGGAGAAGTCCCGGTAGCGCGGCGTCACGTAGTCGAGCAGCACGTGCGCGGTGCCGCCCTCGACCCGGAGCAGCACCACGCCGACGGTCTCGTCGCCGCGCTGGACGACGAAGGCCAGGTCCGGGTCCCCGAGGGTGTCGAGGTCGGGTTGGAACCGCAGTAGGTCGGCGCGGTGCACGGCCAGGAGGTGACGGAGGTACGCGTCACCGGCACCGACCTCGAGCACCGCGTAGGCCTCGACGTCGTGCCGGGTGCTGACCAGCGCCCGGATGTGCCAGAGGTTGATCGCGCACAACGCGATGTTCATCGCCACCATCGGCCAGATCTCCAGGGCCGCGTTGAACCCGGTGAGGACCACGCAGGCCGCCAGGTTGAGCACCCGGAACCGCAGCACCCGGGCCTGCATCACCGAGTAGATCAGCAGGGCCGAGCCGATCCAGCCGAGCGCGTCGAGCCAACTCATGGACCGAGGTTAGCGGGACGCGCTCCTGGTGGCGTGCCGGAT
The DNA here is from genome assembly GCF_003725695.1 of Nocardioides marmoriginsengisoli. Classification (GTDB taxonomy): domain Bacteria; phylum Actinomycetota; class Actinomycetes; order Propionibacteriales; family Nocardioidaceae; genus Marmoricola; species Marmoricola marmoriginsengisoli. Next base: position 204,293 of record NZ_RJSE01000005.1, on the reverse strand, counting down.
CAGCGCCCCTGCCGCCGTACGGTCGCGCGAGCGCAGGGCGGCCGGGACCAGGACCGCGGCGTGGATCCGTGACGTGGCGTGCAGCCGGGCCGCCCGGGCCGCTCGGGTCCAGCCCCGACGGAGGCAGGCGGTGGCGACCTCGGAGAAGAGCTGCGCCTCCTCGTCGAACCGGCGGGTGGTCCGCGCCGAGACCGACGAGGCGCTCTCCCCGTGCCGGCGGTAGCTGAACGACGCGGTGTCGAGGAGCACGAACCGGTGGCCGTCGAGGACCAGGTCCATCAGCAGGGCCAGGTCGAGGACGGTCTCCATGTCGGTCCGGAACGAGGCGGCGGCGATCAGCTCGCGTCGCCAGGTGATCGCCGGGAAGTACAACCAGTCGCCGTGCATCAGGCTGCCGGCGAGGGCCTCGCCGCCGAGCACCACGGCGCTGCCGTCGGGGGAGCGCCGCGGCGTCAGCACGGCCTTGACGCGGTCGGCCGGAGTCCGGGCCGGAGCCCCGTCCCGGTCGATCACCCGCACCCGCGGCGTGATGACGGCGGCCTGCGGGTGCGTCTCGATCGCGGCCGAGACGTCCGCGACGTAGGTCGGCGCCATCACGTCGTCGCAGCCGAGGAAGACCACGTGGTCGGCGGTGGCGGTCGCCAGGCAGCGGGCGAAGTTCGCGCTCACGCCCAGGTTGCGCTCGTTGCGCTCGAAGGTGACCCGGGGGTCCGCGATGGCCGCCACCCAGGCCGCGGCACCGGGGTCGGGGTAGCAGTCGTCGACGACGTGCAGCCGCCACCTCGGGTCGCTCTGCGCGAGCACGCTCTCGACCGCCTGCCGGAGCAGCGCGGCGTCGCCGTAGAAGGGCAGCATGATGTCGATCATCGGCCGGCCACCAGGTCCTCGTGCGGCGCGACCGGCAGCGGTACGACGGCAGGCCGGAAGACCTGGGTCGCAGCCGCCCAGCACCCGGCGGCCCCGAGGGCGAGCAGGAGCAGCAGCACGGTCGGGGGCGGATCCCAGTCCTGCGCGGTCATCACCGACCACTGGCTGACCAGCTCGCAGAGCAGCAGCACGGCGACTCCGCCGACCACGACCCCGCGGGGGAGCCGGCTCCGGTGCCGGTCGAGGGCTGCGCAAGCCAGGAGGATGATGCCGACGACGAACGGGGCGGCGTACCGGCCCTGCCAGGCGGCCCCGATCTGGTGGAAGGTGCGCGCGGTGAGCACGGCCGGCACGGCGAAGGCGATGACAGCGGTCAGGACGATGCCCCGCGTCGTCCGCGACCGCAGCCCGAGCCGGCGTACGGCGTGGACGACCAGCAGCCCGAGCAACGTGACCATCAGTCCGTAGACGAGCAGCGGCGCCTCGTCGTCGCGCAGCGGGTAGGCGCCGATCGTCTGGAGGGGCCAGAGCACGAGGCCGCGGAGGATCGAGGGCCACGGGCTGCCGGGGTAGGTGGTTCCCTCGGTGGCCGGGTCGTTCACGCCGGAGAGCACGATCCAGCCCACCGCGAAGGCGACCGCGGCCGACACGGCGACTGCGAGCACGACCTCGGTGCCGCGTCTCGGCCACAGCGAGCGGACCGTGCGCACGGGTCCGTGCACGACGGCGGTGACCGCGAGGATCAGGACGAGCCAGACGGGTCCGAGGGTGTGGGTGTTCGTCAGGACCGCAGCGCTCAGCGCCAGCACCCCGTACGCCGACCCGCGCCGCTGCCGCCCCGCCGGCCCGGCGACCACCACCCCGAGGGCGACCCAGACCCCGAGGCCGGCGAACATCTCCAGCCCGTTCGGAGCCGCGACGGTCGAGGAGTAGACGGTCGTGGGCAGGGCGGCCAGCAGCATGCCGGCCAGCGGCCAGAGCGTCCGGGCACCGCCGAGGGCGAGCCAGAGGGTCAGCATGAAGAGGAGGCAGCAGAGCAGGGCGCTCACGATCCGCAGCGCATAGAGGTTGGCGTCGCCGTGGAACGACTTCGCGACCGTGCCGACCACGGCGTAGTAGGTCGGGTTGTAGCGCGCCGCGGCGCTGGCGATCAGGACCTCGCCGTTGCCGAGGTCCGCCTTCGGGCGGCAGTTGAGCGGGCCGGTGTACGGCCGGGACTCGCAGGACGCGCGTACCGACCGGGCCACGTCGGCGCGGACCGGGATCAGGTCGCCGCGGCCGTCCTCGCCGGAGACCAGGTCGTCGCCCGGCTGCCAGTGCCCGGCAGCGACCGAGCTGGCTCGCAGGGCGTGGTCGAACTCGTCGATGCCGTAGTGCGGCGCCAGGCTGAGGATCCAGCCCAGCTGCACCAGCAGCAGGCCGGCGCCGGCGAGGAGCGTGCTGCGCAGGCGGTGGTCGGCCGCGTTCACCGCGCGGATTCCCGCTGGTGGTCCGGCTCCGGCCGCAGGGCGAGTTCCCGGGTCAGCTCGACGAGCTGCCGCTCGACCCGGTGCAGTCGCTGGTAGGTGGCCAGCGTGGTGAAGAGGAACGTCATCACGAAGATGTAGAGCAGCAGGTCGGTGCCGCGCTTGACGCCGACCAGGTGCGCCGCCCAGACGGTCGTGTCCGGGAAGGCCACGGCGACGATGCCCACCGGCACCAGCACCAGCAGGGCGATCCGTCGTACGGCCTGGTGGGTGGCGAGCTGGCGCTCGCGTAGCGTCATCAGCCCGAAGAGCAGGGTGGCGCTGATCAGCAGCACCTTGATGACGATCACGACGCACGCATCCGGCGGACCGCGAGGTCGAAGAGGATGTTGACCGCGTTGAGGTTGGTCTGCCCCTTGGCGCGGGAGTACTCGGTGTAGTTCACCGTGGTGGAGACCTCGGTGTAGCTCAGCCCGTTGGGCACGATCGCGGAGAGCAGCTCGCTGGCGTAGGCCATCCGCGGCATCGTCAACCGGATCCGTCGGAGCGCGGTGCGGTTGAGCACCCGCAGGCCGTTGTGGGTGTCGGTGACCTCGAGCTTGGCGCTCCACCGGGTGAAGCCGGTGCCCGCCTTCAGCACCAGTCGTCGTACGGCGGGCATCTCGGTGCTGGTGCCGGTGAAGCGGGAGGCGAGCACCACGTCGACGCCCTCGGCGCGCGCGGTGTCGACCATCCGGACCGCGTCCTCGACGACGTGCTGGCCGTCGGCGTCGAAGGTGACCACGTAGGTCGCGTCGGTGTTCCGGAGCACGTGGTCGAAACCGGTCTGCAGCGCGGCGCCCTGCCCTTGGTTGATGGCGTGCCGGACCACGGTGGCGCCGGCGGCGCGGGCGATCGCGGCGGACTCGTCGGAGCTGCCGTCGTCGACGCAGACGACGTCGGCGAAACGGGCGCGCAGGGACACCACCACGTCGGCGATCGTCGTCGCCTCGTTGTACACCGGCACGATGACGCAGACGTCGTCGTAGCTGCCGCCGTTCCCCATGAGCAGACCTCCCCTGGACACCACTGCTCTGCAGTGATCGTGCCCCAAGGAGACGGGGGACCAAAAGGGATATTACGAAATAAAGGGTGCAAAGGGCGTAATAGGCCCGAAAGGTGCTGCTGAGTAGTCAGAAATGACTAGGGCTCAGTCCAGGCCGAGCGAGAACGCCGACTCCAGGTCGTGCTGGGAGTAGGCGCGGAAGGCGATGTGGGTCTCGGTCTCGAGGACGCCGGGCACCTTGTTGAGCTTGTCGGCGATCGTCGAGGCGACGGCGTCGTGGTCGCGCACCCGGACCATCGCGATCAGATCGATCTGACCGGTCACCGAGTAGACCTCGCTGACTCCTTCGAGAGCGGCGATCGCCTCGGCGACCTCCGGGATGCGGGCGACATCCGCCTTCACGAAAACGATGGCAGTGATCATGGGGGCAATCTACTCGAACGGCGCCAGCGTCTTCCGGGACTGCTCGACCGCGTCGTGGACGGCCAGGTGCCGGGTGGCACCCCGCACCGGGCAGACCCAGTCGCCGTCGACCCGGACCAGGCGGACGCCGGGGCTCTCCAGCCAGCGCAGCACCTTCTCGGTCTCCTCGGCCGTCGCCGCCGGGGTCGGCCCGAGCCCGGCGGGGACCGTCTCCGAGGAGGCCCGGAGGAGCTCGACGTACTCGCCGGCGTGCGCGTCCGGCGGGATCACGCCGGCGCCGGCGAGCCGTCCGAACCTGATCACGTGCACGGCCCAGCGGCCGTCGTCCTCGCGTCGGGCGGCGGACACCTCGGCACAACGGGTCAGCGCGCTGAGCCGCTGGGTGCGGGAGGCCGCGCGGACGAACGCCGCCAGCCGGTCCCGGTGGATCCCGGCGTCCTCGAAGCGTTCCTCGGCACTGAGCTCGTCCATCTTGACCGAGATCGCGTCGACCACCTCGTCCGCCCGGGCGAGCAAGTTCGCGCGCAGGTCGGCGACCATCAGCGCGTAGGAGTCGAGGTCGACGCTGCCGTCGCAGGGGGAGAGGCAGCGCTCCATCTCGGCCAGCACGCAGGCGGACCGCGAGGGCGCCAGCGGCAGCTTCTCGCTGCACTGCCGCACCGGGAAGGTCTGGTGCAACGCTGCCAGCGACTTCTCGGCCCGCTTGCGCGACGAGAACGGGCCCAGGTAGTCGGCGTCGTCGTCGAGCACCTTGCGCACCAGCGAGAGCCGCGGCCAGGCCTCGTTGGTGAGCTTGAGCCAGTGCACCTTCTCCGGGAACCGGCTGCGGCGGTTGTACGGCGGCTTGTGCTGGGCGATCAGCCGCAGCTCGCGGACCTCGGCCTCCAGCGGTGTCGCGCAGGTGATGCCGTCGACCCGGCTGGCGATGCCGACCATCTCGCCCATCCGGGACCGGGTCTCCGAGGCGGTGAAGTAGGAGCGGACGCGGGTGCGCAGGTCGCGGGAGGTGCCGATGTAGAGCACCTGCTGCTTGTCGTCGCGGAACAGGTAGACCCCGGGCTCGTGCGGCAGGGCCTCGGCCAGGTGCCGCTTCTTGCGCTGGGCCGTGCTCACCCGCGAGGAGAAGGTCTGCAGCTCCTCCAGGGTGTGCACCCCGAGGCTGCCGAGCCGTTCGAAGAGTCCGTGCAGCACGTCGACGGTGGCGCGCGCGTCGGAGAGCGCGCGGTGGTTGGGCGTGGTCGTCGAGCCGAAGGCGATGGCCAGCGAGCTCAGCTTGCAGTTCGGAGCGTCGTCCCGGGTCACGATCCGGCGAGCCAGCCTGGCGGTGTCCAGGACCTCGAACCGGGGGAACGCGTGCCCGAGGCTCTCGGAGAAGTGCCGCAGGAAGCCGACGTCGAAGGGAGCGTTGTGCGCGACCAGCACGCAGCCCCGGGCGAACTCCAGGAACGCCGGGAGTGCCGACTCGATCGGCGGCGCCTGCGCGACCATGCCGTTGGTGATCCCGGTCAGGACTGCGATGAACGGCGGGATCGCGGTGTGCGGGTTGACCAGCGTCTGGAACTCGCCGAGGACCTCACCGCCCCGGACCTTCACCGCGCCGATCTCGGTGATCATCGATCCCTGCGAGATCGCGGCCCCGGTGGTCTCCAGGTCGACCACGCAGAAGGTCAGGTCGCGCAGCGGCCGGCCGAGCTCGTCGAAGCTCATCTGGTGGGCCAGTGCGGTCATGTTCTGACGGTAGGAAAGACCGCCGACACATCCGCTCGCGACGCGCACACTAGGCTGCGTGATGTTCGTCGACCACCTAGGAGATCGCGTGACCGTCGCCCTTCCCGAGCCGCACCAGCGCTGGCGTTGCGGTGGCTGCGGCAACCTGACGCGGTTTGACGTGACCCGCACCCGTCGTACGACGGAGTTCTGGCACCTCGACCTGGCCGGGGAGCACCGGGTCGAGGAGACCGAGCTGCGCGAGGAGACGGTTGAGGCGGTCACCTGCCGGTGGTGCGGGCGCAACGACGCGATCGAGCTGGTCGACCGCAACGACGTCGACGCGGAGTCCTCGCCGGGCGCGTGACGTGTCGGCGGTCCCTGCCACTCTCGTTCCAGCTCGTCACGACGACGGGCACCGAAGGAGAGTGAAGCCATGAGCGTGCTCATCGATTGCGACAGCTGCGCGGTCCGCGGACTGTCCTGCCACGACTGCGTGGTCACGGTGCTGCTCGGACCTCCGCCCGAGCTGAGCTTCGACCACGACGAGCAGCAGGCGCTCGCGGTGCTGGCCGAGTCCGGACTGGTGCCGCCGCTGCGGATGGTCACGCCGACCGAGCAGCTGCAGGTCGGGTCGGCCTAGCCGTGCTTCCTGTGCTTGATGTGGCTTCTGGGGCTCGTGTGGCCAACGTGTCTCGAAACACACCGGGACACGACAGGCAGGTTTGGCACGTCGTGAACGTTCGCTTAGGGTTCATGGCTAGGTCCCTGCACGAGTCGCCGACCGGGTGACTCAGGGACCGCGTTGAATCTGGCGCCGTGCTTCTCGGAGAGCATGGATCCGGAGCCGGGGACCCAAGTTTCCATGGGGTGAATCCGGCACCGCTCAGGACGAGCACCACGTCCTGGAGGTGCTGGTAGGGCGATCTTTGCGCCCGAATCCGTCAGCTCACCTGGTAAGCGTTCTACAAAGAGGAGCTCGTCCGCTCGTGCTTCACGGCCGCAACCGCACCGCCACGATCGTGGCGTCCCTGATTGCCCTTCTGACAGCGCTCGTGACCGTGGGAATCGGCCTCGCCGCGTCCCCGACGGCCACCGCCAAGCCCGACCTCGAGACCGTGAAGAAGCAGGTCGAGAAGCTGGACCAGCAGGCCGAGGCGGCCTCCGAGCGCTACAACGACGCCAAGGTGAAGGTCGCCGAGACCCACACCCGGCTCTCCGCCCTGAACTCCGACCTGGCCCGCCAGCAGTCCCTCGTCGACGGGATGCGCAAGCAGGTGGCCGCGATGGTCGTCGACCAGTACAAGGGCGACGCGCTCTCCACCACCTCGCAGGTGATCCTCTCCGACAACCCGGACGCGTTCCTGGAGAACCTCAACACCGTCGCGGCGTACAACAGCCAGCGCGGCCAGGTGATGAAGGACTTCAGCACCGAGCTGAGCCGCCTCAAGCTGCGCAAGAGCGCCGTGAAGGCGGAAGCCGACCGCCTCGGCAAGCTCGAGAAGCGGATGAAGGCCGACAAGGCCGAGATCGACAAGAAGGCCGCCAAGGCACGTGCCGTCCTCGACGACCTCGAGGCCGACGCCCGGGCCAAGCTCCTCGGCGGCGAGTACACCGGCGCGCTTCCGAGCGTCCCGGCCAACGGCCGCGCCGCGGTCGCCATCCGGTACGCGATGGCGCAGGTCGGCAAGAGGTACGTGTACGGCGCCTCCGGTCCGAGTTCCTACGACTGCTCCGGCCTGACGATGCGCGCCTGGGGCGCCGCCGGGGTCGGCCTGCCGCACTCCTCGCGGGCCCAGCAGGGCTCCGGCATGCGGGTCGCCGAGAGCGACCTCCAGCCGGGCGACCTGGTCTTCTACTACAGCCCCGTCAGCCACGTCGGGATGTACATCGGCAACGGCCTGATCGTGAACGCCGAGAACCCGCGCTCGGGTGTCCGGGTCACCTCGCTGCACGCGATGCCGTACGTCGGTGCCGTCCGCCCCGGCTGACCTGCGCGCCCTCCCGGGCGCACTCCTGCTCGCCCTCCTCCTCGGGGTCGGCGGGTGCTCCGACGACACCAGCATCACGCCGCCGACCGCGTCCAGCGACTCCTCGACGAGCCGCTCGGCAGCGGCGGCCGTGACGGTCGCCGCGCTGGAGAAGGCACTCCGTTCCGGCGACGCAGGTGCCGCCGCCGCGACCGGGCTCGGCCCGGCCGGCCCGATGCTCGAGGCCGCCGCCGCGAACGTCGGCGCTCTGCACCTGGTCGACCTCGGTCTCCGGTTCGTCGACGAGCGCTCGGACGTCGCCGACGTCAGCGAGACCGGTGCCTGGCGCGGGACGGTCGAGGTCAGGTACCGGCTCCGGGACTGGGACCAGGGCACGACCACCGTCGAGACCACCTTCACCTTCGCGCCCGGCGAGCACGGCCAGGTGATCACCGGGATCGGCGGCACCAGCGGGCGGACGCCGCTGTGGCTGACCGGTCCGGTCAAGGCGGTGGCGAGCGGCCGCACGCTGGTGGTGGCCCAAGGCGGCTCGCAAGCCGGTGCGACGCGCTACTCGGCGCTGGCCCGGAAAGCCGTCGTCGCTGTCGGCAAGGTGCTGCCGCGCTGGAAGGGCACCCTGGTGATCGAGGCGCCCTCCGACGAGGAAGGTCTCGACCGCGCGCTCGGCGCCTCCCAGGACGAGTACGCCAACATCGCGGCGGTGACCGCGTCGGTGGACGGCTCGCTGGATCCCGGCTCCCCGGTGCACGTCTTCCTCAACCCGCGGGTCTTCGATGCGCTCGGGCCGCGCGGCGCCCAGGTGGTGGTCAGCCACGAGTCGACCCACGTCGCGACCGAGGCGACCTTCGTGTCGATGCCGACCTGGCTGCTCGAGGGCTTCGCGGACTACGTCGCGCTGGCCCACGCCGGGATCCCGGTCCGCACCGCCGCCTCGCAGATCCTGGCCCGGATCCGAAAGGACGGTCCTCCGGACCACCTGCCCACGGCCGACGACCTGGCGCCCACGGCGGCCGGACTCGGGGCGACGTACGAGGAGGCCTGGCTGGCGACCCGGTTCATCGCGCAGAGCTACGGCGAGAAGAAGCTGGTCGCCTTCTACGACGCCGTGGATGGGGGCACGAGCGCCGAGCAGGCGTTCCGGCAGGTGCTCGGCACGACCCAGGCTGCTTTCGTGAAGCGGTGGAGCGCCGACTCCCGGAACCTGGCCCGGGCAGGCGTTTCGGGGAGCGTGGGAGGCTGACGGCATGAGACGACTGAGCGCTGCCGTCGCCGTCGTCGGGGGAGTGGCTTTCGTGGTCCTCGCCGTCGTGCTGGTGCCGTGGCACTGGCTCCCGGGCCAGTCCGTGCACGCGGTGCCGGCCGACGCCGTCTTCACGCCGGCGCAGATCGACCGGGCCGAGCACCTCTCCTGGATGCTCCGGATCTCCGGCTGGGGGAACCTGGCGCTAGGGCTGGTGGTGGCGTGCTGGCTCGGCTTCACCCGCTCCGGGTCGCGACTGGTCGCGCGACTGCCGGGGCCGTGGTGGCTGATGGCGCTCGTCGGCTGCGGCCTGGTGATGCTCGTCGGCTCGGTGGTGCAGGTGCCGCTGTCCGCCCGTGCACACCACCTGCAGGTCGACGCCGGGCTCAGCACCCAGGGCTGGGGAGGCTGGGCGAGCGACCAGGCGCTCTCGTTCGGGGTGGCCTGGGTGTTCACCGCGATCGGCCTGCTCGCGGTGATGCTGCTCGCCCGCCGGCTCCCGCGCAGCTGGCCGGTCTGGGCGGCGGCCTCCGCGGCGGCTCTGACGATGCTGGGCTCGTTCGTCTACCCGGTGGTGGTCGAGCCGCTCTTCAACGACTTCACCTCGATGCCGGCCGGCCCGATGCGCACCGAGATCTTCGCGCTGGCGCGCGCCGAGAACGTGCCCATCGACGACGTCCTGGTCGCCGACGCGTCCCGCCGTACGACGACGCTGAACGCGTACGTCTCCGGGTTCGGCAGCACCCGCCGGGTGGTCGTCTACGACACCGTGCTGAGCACCCTGAGCCGGCCCGAGGTGGCCTCGATCGTCGCCCACGAGCTCGGCCACGCGAAGCACCGCGACGTGCTCACCGGGACTGTCCTCGGGGCGGTCGGGTCGATCCTCGGGGTCGGCCTGCTCGGGCTGCTGTTCAGCAGCGGGTGGCTGCTGCGGCGTACCGGCACCGACGGCGTCGGTGACCCGCGCGCCGTACCGCTCCTGCTCGCGCTGGTCGCGGTGGGCGCGTTCCTGGCGAGCCCGGCCCAGAACACGATCAGCCGGGCGATCGAGGCCCGGGCCGACCGCACTGCCCTGGAGACCACCGGGGACAGCGCCACCTTCATCGCGATGCAGCGGCAGCTGGCGCTCCGGTCGCTGGCCGACCCGACCCCGCCCCGGCTGAGCCAGTTCTGGTTCGGCTCGCACCCGACGGTGCTGCAGCGGATCGGGATGGCCGAAGCGGTGGCGGCGGCGCCCGCCGGGCGCTGAGAACGCCGAAAAGCACCGCGACCACGGCGCCGAAGCGTCGTGGTCGTGGTGCCCCCCAGGCGTGTGGGTCAGCTACACGTGGCAGCGGTGGTGGCCGCGCCGGTCTTGACCTTGCCGCAGGTGTCGTTGAAGGCGTCGCGGATGACGCCACCGAAGACGAAGACGATCGCGACGATCAGCGCGGCGATACCGGCGACCAGCAGGCCGTACTCGACAGCGGAGGCGCCTTCGTCGTCACGGCGGCTGGTGAGGTTGCGGAAGAACTCGATCATGGTGTTACTCCTTCAGGGTTCAGGTGGATGGATCAGTTGCAGGTGGCGGCGGCGGTCGGGTTGCCGTTGTTGGCGACGGTGCTGCACGTCGACTTGAACGCGTCCCGGATGACGCCACCGAAGATGAACACCACGGCGACGATCAGCGCGGCGATACCGGCCACGAGCAGGCCGTACTCGACGGCGGACGCGCCGTCCTCGTCACGCCGGCTGGTGATGTTGCGGAAGAACTCAAGCATTTGGGTTTCCCTCCCCGTGTGATGGTGCTGTGAGCGGTGACGGCTGACCGTCGATTTGCTCACTATGTCACTTTGAGAGGGTAAAGGGCTGATATGTCCGGTTTGAACCATATAGTCATTTCGGACCATGCCGCGTGGCACGAACGGGGCCGGAAGGGGACAGGCGGAAAAGGTCAGCTGGGCGGCGGCGTCGCGTCGATCAGGCCCATCCGCATCGCAGCGACCAGGGCCTGGGCCCGGTTGCCGGCGCCGAGCTTCTCGTAGACCTTCGCGATGTGGGTCTTGGCGGTCGACTCGCTGATGTAGAGGTTGGTAGCGATGGTCGCCACGCCGAGTCCGTCGGCGAGCAGGTCGAGGACCTGGCGCTCGCGGTCGGAGAGGCGGGGAGTGGTGGAGGACAGCCGGCGCATCATCGCCTCCGGCAGACCGGCGCAGGTGAACGAGCGCGGTGCCACCGCAGCGTGCCGGGCGGCCGCGATCACCTCGCCGCTGGGCGCGTCCTTGCCGACGAAGGCGGAGGCACCGGCGTCCATCGCGGCGAAGATCTGCTCGTCGCCGGCGTACATGGTCAGCACCACCAGGCCGAGGTCGTCGCGCTCCTTGCGCAGGGAGCGGACCAGGTCCAGTCCGGAGCCGTCGGGCAACCGCAGGTCGATCACGACGACATCCGGGCGCAGGGCCCCCGTTTGGAGGTGCGCCTCGGCGATGGTGGCGGCCTCGCCTACGACGACGAAGCCGTCCTCGCGGGCGAAGGCGACGGCCAGGCCGTGACGGATCAGCTCGTGGTCGTCGACGAGTACTACGGACGTGGGCAAGGCGGACCCCTCTTCTTTCCCGGCAGAGTAGTCGGTGCCGAGGTCGAACGCGGTCACGCCAGGCGGATCGACACGCGGGTTCCGCGCTCGTCCAGGATCGGAGACTCCACGGTCAGCTCCGCACCGATCCGTTCAGCCCGTTCCTTCATGATCCGCAACCCGTGCGAGTCCACCCGCGGCGAGCGCAGTCCGTCGCCGTCGTCGCTCACGGTGATCTCGGCGTACGGCGGGTGCACCCGGCAGCCGACCCAGAGGTTCGACCCGTCCGAGTGCCGGCGGGCGTTGTTGATCGCCTCCTGGGCGATCCGGAGCAGCTCGGCCTCGACGGCCGGCGGCAACCGCAGCGCCTCGGACTCGTCCAGGGTCACGTGCACCGTGAGCGGCGAGTGCGATCCGACGTGGCGGGCGAAGAGCGCGATGCTCTGCCCCAGGCCCTGCCCGGGCGCGGTTTCGTTGCGCAGGTCGAAGACGGAGTTGCGCAGCTCGGCGACCACCCGGGAGACCTCCTTGCGGAGCAGCGCCACGTCCTCGGCCTGCTGCGGATCCACCGTGGAGGCGGCCAGGTTGTCGACCAGGTAGCCCAGCGAGGCGACGTCCTGGGCAACGCCGTCGTGCACCTCGCGCGCGAGCCGCCGGCGCTCCTCGGCCGTGGCGCTCTCGTGCACGCTGCTGAACAGCAGCGCCGCGCTGAGCTGGACGGCTGCCGGCTCCAGGCGCGCCGCGACGTCGGCGATCGTCTTCGGGTCCGGGGGAGCGGCGCACTCGACCAGCAGGACGGCGACCTTCTCGGTGCCGGTGGTCAGCGGCAGGACGAGCAGGGGTGCGTTGAGCACCGGCCGCTGGGTCTGCCAGCACTGCTCCAGGAGCGGGTGGACGTCGTCGACCGGGAAGCTCATCGCCCCGGTCGAGTAGCGCAGCGGTGCGAACTCACTGCCCTGGCGCTGCAGCACGACGGCACGCCGTACGACGACCTCCTCGGCCACCACCGCCATCGCCTGGTCGGCCAGGTCGACCGGGTCCAGGCCCGAGGTCAGTCGACCCGACAGCGAGTGCAGCTGCCGGATCAACCCCAACGCGCTCCGGTACGACGCATCGGTCCCGGTGCTGGTCACGTGCCGCCGGGTGTACGCGCCGAGACCGCCCAGGCCGAGGCCGGTGGTCAGCCAGGTCACCGCCGCACTGGCCAGGTCCTCGTCGTAGCTGCCGACCAGCAACCAGCCGCCGAGGCTCATCGCAGCGGCCTCGACGACCAGCACCGCGCCGACCCAGCGCGCACCGCCGGCGATCCCGGCGATCAGCACCGGGATGGCGAGGTAGGGCATCGCGGCCTGGTGCTCGGGGTAGGCCCACACGGCGACGACGCCGGTGAGGGCGCCCTCGAGGATCACGATCGTCCGGTCCGGCAGGACCCGGCGCCAGGAGAGCACCTCGGCCGCGACAGCCAGCGCGGCGACGTACCAGAGCCCGTTGAGGGTGACGTCGCCGACGAGTGCTGTGGACGCGATCACGGCCAGGGTGAAGACCCTGGCCGCGGCCGCGACCCGCAGCAGCTCGGTCACTTGATGGTGCCGTCGAAGCTGTTCATGATCTGGATGCCGGCCGGGCCGAGCACGGCGATGAAGAGGCACGGCAGGATGCAGAAGATCAGCGGGATCAGGATCTTGACCGGCACCTTCTGGGCCATCTCCTCGGCCCACTGCCGCTTCTTGACCCGGATCTCGGAGGACTGCACCCGGAGCACCTGGGCGATCGGGATGCCGAAGGAGTCCGCCTGCACCATCGCGCTGACGAACGAGCGCAGGTCGGGCAGGTTGGTGCGCTCGGCCATCGAGCGCAGCGCCTCGGTCCGGCCGCGGCCGATCTGCATCTCCTGCAGCATCCGGGCGAACTCCTCGGCGAGCGGACCCTCGGTGTTCCGGGCCACCTGGGCGACCGCGGCGTCGAAGCCGAGCCCGGACTCGACCGAGATGGTCAGCAGGTCGATCGCGTCCGGCAGGGCGCGCTGCATCGTCTCGGAACGGTCGTAGGCGCGCTGGTAGAGGTAGAAGTTCGGTGCCAGGTAGCCGAGGACGGAGAGGCCGACGACGATGACGAGCGTCGGCAGGAAGGCGAGCCCCATCGCCAGCGTGAGCGCGAGGGAGAGGCCGAGGGTGGCGAAGAAGCAGACCACCTTGCCGGCGCTGACCCGATCGGCCGTCCAGCCCTGGGGGTTGCCGGCCAGCTCCAGCTTCTGGTGGATCCGCTCGTTCGCGTCGTCCGGGGTCAGCCGCTTGCCGAGGCCCTGGGCCTTCGACAGCAGCGGGATCAGCACCCGGTCGGCGAACGGGGCGTCGATCTCCTTGGTCATCTCCTTCGGCGCCGAGGTGAGCGCCTCGAGGACCGCGATCGACCGGTTCACGCCCAGGTCACCGCGCGGGGAGAGCGCCAGGGCGGCGATCACGATCACGAGCGCACCGAAGATCAGCGCGATTCCGAGGATCATCACGAGAGCACTCATCACACGTCCACCTTTGCGACCTTCGACATCCAGACGATGCCCACACCCAGAAGAATGCCCATCCCGGCGCACATCAACCAGCCGATCGGCGTGGTGTACATCGGTTTCACGTACTCCGGCTTGGTCAGCGTGAGGTACACCAGGAACGCCGGCGGCAGTCCGCCGAGGATCCAGCAGGACAGCCGCCCCTCGGCGGAGAGCGCCTGCACGTGCCGGCGCAGGTACTCGCGCTCGCGGAGCGTGCCGGCGACCGTGAGCAGCAGCTCGGCCAGGTTGCCGCCGACCTCGCGCTGGATCCGGATCGCCATTACGACCCACTTGAAGTCGCGACTGCCCATCCGGTCGGCGACGCCGTCGAGCGCGTCCTCGAGGCCGACCCCGAGCCGGCTCTCGACGATCGCCCGCTTGAACTCGGAGGTGATCGGCTCGGCGCCCTCGCGCACGATCGTGTCCATCGACTGGGCCAGCGACAGCCCCGCGGAGAGGCTCCCGGACATCAGCTGCAGGGTGTCGGCCAGTCCGGCGCCGAACGCCTTGAGCCGCTTGGCGCGCTTCACCCCGAGGTAGACCCACGGACCGATCGCGCCGAGTACGACGAAGAGCAGCATCGCCAGCACGTTGCCGCCGGTGCCGAGCAGCCCGACGATGCCGGCCAGGAAGGTGATGCCGAGGTGCATCAGCAGCCACTCCGAGGACTTGAGCGCCATCCCCGCGCCCTCGAGCCGCCGCGCGATCTTGGCCTCCATGCCGGCGTTGGAGGAGAGCACGGTGCTCGCCGCCTGCCGGGCCTGCTCGGCCAGCGTGTGGCTTGCGGCCTGGTTCGCGAGCACCTGGGACCGGGTCGGGCCTCCGACCGGCGCGGTCGCGGTGTAGAGGTCGAACTGGTCCGAGAGCGGCACCTTGGCCTCGCGCGGCGAACCACCGGCCAGGGCGACGATCAGACCGATCATCCCGACGCCGATGGCCAGCACCGCGGCGTACATCAGCGGCTGCGAGATCGCCATCGACCCGTTGACGACGTCGGAGACCTTCGACGTACCGGCCGCAGGCGAGCCGGCGTCCCGGACGGAGACGAAGGCGTCGGCCGTGTGGGTGCTGCCCCCTGCGGTCAGGGTGACGGCGACGGTGGCGTCGTTGGCGGTCACCGAGGACGGCACCGTGGCGGTCACCAGGACCTGCCGGGCGAGGGCACCGGCCTCGGCGGTGAACGCGGTGGTCAGCGCCTTCGGGTCGGCCGCGGCGATCACGACGCCCTCGCCGGCCTCGGCCATCGCGGCCAGCGGCGCCGGCGCGTCGGCGCCCTGCTCCAGCGAGACCACGTCGACCTTCACCCCGGATCCGGCGATCCGGTCGACGACCGGCTGCAGGTCCGCCTTGGTGTTGTCCTCGCCGTCGGAGAGCACCAGCACCTGGCGCTGGCCCCCCGCCTCACCGGTGGCGTCGATCGCGGTCTGGACGCCCTCGTACAGCGCGGTGTTCAGGCGCAGGGTCAGGCCGTCGATGACGGACTTGGACTGCGCCCGGTCCAGGCTGGGGGCCTGCCGGACGACGACCTTGTCGTCGAAAGTCACGATGCCGACCCGGACGTTGGTCGGAACGGCGTTCAGGTAGGTGAGCGCGGCCTTCTTCGCCTCGGCGATCCGGGCGCCCTTCATGCTGTTGCTGGTGTCGATCGCGAGCACGGTCGTCCGGCGCACCTTGTCGCTGGAGGCCGCGAGCTCGGCCGTGGCCTCGACCGCGTCCCCACCGAGGGTGACCTTCGTCGAGCCGAGGTCGACGTCGGCGTCGCCGCGCACCGAGACCAGCAGTCGCAGGGTGTCCCCGCGCAGCTCTGAGTGGTCGATGGTCGCGTCGCCCGCTGCGTGCGCCGTACCGGGAGCCAGCAGGCCCAGGGCGGCCACCCCGGTCGCGGCCAGCAGCCGCCAGGAGGTCCTCACAACGACTCCGGGACGAAGGTGCGCGGGTCGATGGTCACGTTGGAGTGCGCCATCTTCTCCAGGAAGCTCGGTCGCAGACCGGTGGCCTTCAGGGTGCCGAGGCTGCGTCCGTCGGCGTCGAAGCCGGCGTTGTTGTCGAACAGGAAGATGTCCTGGAGGGTGATCACGTCGCCCTCCATCCGCTCGACCTCGGTGACGTGGGTGATCCGCCGGCTGCCGTCCTTGAGGCGCGCCTGGTGGACGATCAGGTCGACCGCGGAGGCGACCTGCTCCCGGATCGCGCGCATCGGCAGGTCCATGCCGGCCATCAGCACCAGCGTCTCCAGCCGGGCCAGGGTGTCGCGCGGACCGTTCGAGTGGACGGTGCAGATCGAGCCGTCGTGACCGGTGTTCATCGCCTGCAGCATGTCCAGCGCCGAGGCGTCCCGGACCTCGCCGACGACGATGCGGTCGGGCCGCATCCGGAGGGAGTTGCGGACCAGGTCGCGGATGCTGACCTCGCCCTTGCCCTCGATGTTCGAGGGGCGCGACTCCAGCCGGACGACGTGGTCCTGCTTGAGCTGAAGCTCGGCGGCATCCTCGATCGTCACGATCCGCTCGTCGGAGGGGATGAACGAGGAGAGCACGTTCAGGGTGGTGGTCTTGCCGGCACCGGTACCGCCCGAGACGATCACGTTCAGCCGGCCCTTGACGCAGGCCTCCAGGAAGTCGGCGGTCTTGCGGGACATCGAGCCGAAGTCGATCAGGTTCTGCACCGTCAGCGGGTCGGTGGCGAACTTCCGGATGGTCAGCGAGCTGCCGTCGATGGCCAGCGGGGGGACCACGGCGTTGACACGGCTGCCGTCGGGGAGCCGGGCGTCGACCATCGGGGACGCCTCGTCGATGCGCCGGCCGATCCGGGAGACGATCTTGTCGATGGTGCGGCGCAGGTGCGCCTCGTCGTTGAAGGTGCCGTCGACCCGGACCAACTTGCCGTTGCGCTCCAGCCAGATGTCGAACGGACCGTTGACCATCACCTCGGCGACGCTCTCGTCACGCAGGTAGGGCTCCAGCGGGCCGTAGCCGAGGATGTCGTCGGCGATCTCCTGGGTGATCCGCTGCCGGTCGTTGGCGGTGAGCGGACGGTCGCTGGCGGCCATCACGTCGGCCAGTGCCTGGCGGACCATCGCTTCGAGCTCGGCGGCGGTCAGGTTGGCGTCGTACAGCTTGGGGCCGAGCTGGACCAGGAGCTCCTCGTGGACCGAGCCCTTGAGGTCGTCGAACCGGTCCTTGGCAGGCTTCCCCTTCGCCGGTACGGCGGCCGCGGAGGTCGGGGCGACGACGTCCCGACCGGGCGGGGTCGCCAAGTGCGTCGGCGCGGTCTTGGCAGGCGCGGCGGGCGCCGCGGTGGTCGCGGCCCGGGCGGGCCGGGCGGCGCGTGCCGGTGCTGCTGCGGCCACGGTGGGCGCGGCCGCCGTGGGCCGGGTCGCGGTCCCGGCATCGGTTGCCGGCGCGGCCGGCTGGTCCGATGCCGGCGGCTGCGACGTCCGCATCAGTTCTGCGAGTCGGTCCGAAAAATCGCTCATTGCTCCCCAGCCCCCCGTGTGTGGTTACTTGCGACGCCGGCCGAAGACGCGACGCTTGGGTGCCGGCTCCACGGGCCGTGCGTGCGCGCTCCGGATCGGCGATCCGTCGGTGTTGGTCGTGCGCAGGTCCTGCGCCAGCCGGACCAGCGCCTTGCTGACCGGGTGGTCCGGGCGGCTCAGCACGATCGGCCGCCCGTGGTTGGTCGCGTTCGCCACGGCCAGGGCCGAGGGCAGTGCGGTGGTGACCTTCATCTTCAGCAGCCCCTCGACGACCTGCGGGGAGAGCCCCACCTCGTCGTCGGCGCGGTTGAGCAGCAGGTGCCGCCGCCCCTCGACCAGGTTCAGCGCGTCGAGGGTCTCGATCGCGACCTTGACGTTCTTCACGGTCGGCACGTCGAGGGTGGCGACCAGGATGCAGTCGTCGGTCTCGTCGAAGGCGTGCAGCACCTGGTCGTCGAAGGCCGGCGAGGTGTCGACCACGACGTAGTCGAACTGCTCGCGCAGGATCCGCAGCACCCGCCGTACCAGCGCGGGGGAGACCCGGTCCTTGGCCTCCGGGTGCGTCGGCGCCGCCAGGATCGAGCAGTTCTCGTGCACGGTGAGCAGCGTCTCGAGCAGGCTGAAGTCCAGGTGCTCCTCGGCCTCGATCGCCTCGGAGATGGTGTGGTCCGGGATCACCTGCAAGGTGATCGCGACGTCTCCGAAGGCCAGGTCGAGGTCGACGATGCAGGACCGGTAGGCGCCGCCGCTGCTGAGCGCGACCGCCAGGTTGACCGCGACCGTGGTCTTGCCGACGCCGCCCTTGGGCGAGAACACCGTGATGACCTTGCCCTCACGGCCGTCCTGCTCGCCGATCGGGCCCCGGATCGCCTCCCAGGTCTGCCGGCTCCGGTCGACGGCGGCGGCGATGCTGTCCTGGTCGTGCGCGCTCGCGACCGCAGTGACGCCGACCTGCATCGCTGCCTGGAACACGTCCGCGGTGGCCTGCTCGCGGAGCAGCACCACCCCGAGCGCGGGGTGCGTGGAGCGGAGCGCGGCCCCGACGGCGAGTGCGGTCGCCAGGTCCGTGCTGGGACCGATCAGGACGACGTACTCGCGGTCGTTGTCGACGAGCCACTTGGCCAACTGGTCGGAGTCCTCCACCACCTGGGTGCCCAGGGGCAGAGCGACGGCCAGGGCGGTGGCCCACCCGGCATCAGGTTCGACGAGGACTGGCATTCCGATGTCCTTTCGCTAGGGCCTGGTCATCGGAAGAGGTTGCCGGCGTCGACAGCCTCGCGCGGGGTGACGACCGAGTCCTTGTTGAGCAGGCCGAAGGCGAGCTCACCGTTCGCGGTGGCGAACATCAGCCGCTGTGCCTGCGCCTGGGAGACCCCCAGGGTGAACAGCGTACGAGGCAGCTGCTCGGTCGTCTGGGCTCCGGTCGCATCGGTCGTGGTGGTGGCGACGACGGTGGTGGTGCCGACCGCGATCACCTCGACCTTGGGCAGCAGGAGCTTGTTGGCGGAGTCGAGGCCGGCCGCGCCGCTGGTGTTGAGGAAGACCGCCACCTCGTCACCGGGGTTCACGAACCCGGCGACGCGGGCCGTGTCGGTCAGGTTGATCGAGACCGCCATCATCCCCTTCGGGATGGTCAGCGTGCTCGTCGAGGCCGGGGTCGCGGCGAACTTCGAGGCGATGATCTGCTCGTTCGGGTAGATGGTCGTCTGGGCGACCTGGGTGCTGATCCCGTCGAGCGAGGTCAGGGCGTCGGCGAGGCGCTGACCGTCACCGACCGAACCCTCCTGGATCTTGCCGGCCGCCTGGGCCGCGGCGATCGACTCACCGGCGTTGATCTGCTTGGTGGCGATCAGCACCGGCACCGCCTCGAACTTGTCCGCGGCGCGGGTGTCGGCGCTCCGGACGTAGAGGAAGACCAGCAGCGTGCCCAGCGCGGCGATGACCGCGGCGCCAATCAGCAGAGCTCTCCTTCGATCCATCTGAGGGACCCCCTTCGTTCATGGCGTCCCGTGTACGGCGTCCTCGTCCGGCGCGAAGGCGCCGGAGGGCATTCGCACGCGAGCACCGAAGTGATTGCCCGGCACACCCTCCAGTGCCGGTCGCACCATGAACAATGCCCGACAATTCGGGCATCTGCACCTAAATGTGCACTTTCTGTCTAGATAGTCAGAAAAAGGGTAGTCCGAACGGGCTATGCCGCCTGCCCGCAGCGAGAGCAGTCAGCGCGAGTAGAGCGCCTCGACCTCGTCGACGTTCTCCCGCATCACCACGTTGCGCTTGAGCTTCAGGCTCGGGGTGAGCTGCCCGCCCTCCTCGGTCCACTCGTCGCCGAGGATCACGAACTTGCGGATCGACTCCGCCTTCGAGACCGCCTTGTTGGCGTCCTCGACGGCGCCCTCGACGGCGGCGTACAGGTCCGGGTCGTCGAGGAGCTTCGCGATGTCGGTGGGCTTGCCGTTGCTCTCCGCCCAGCCCGGAACGGTCTCCCGGTCCAGGGTGATCAGCGCGCCGATGAACGGCCGGCCGTCGCCGACCACGACGCACTGGTCGATCAGCAGGTGGCTGCGCAGCCGGTCCTCGAGGACCGCGGGTGCGACGTTCTTGCCGCCGGCCGTCACCAGGATCTCCTTCTTCCGGCCGGTGATCCGGACGAAGCCCTCCTCGTCGATCTCGCCGACGTCGCCGGTGTGGAACCAGCCGTCGGCGTCCTTGGCCTCAGCGGTGGCCGCCTCGTTGTTCCAGTAGCCGGCGAAGACCTGCCCGCCGCGGAAGAGCAGCTCGCCGTCGTCGGCGACCCGGACCCCGGTGCCCTGGATCGGACGCCCGACGGTGCCGACCTTCTGGGCGTCGGGGAGGTTGACGGTCAGCGCGGCGGTGGTCTCGGTGAGCCCGTAGCCCTCCAGGACGTTCACGCCGATGCCCCGGTAGAAGTGCCCAAGCCGGTCGCCGAGCGGCGCGCCGCCGGAGACGGCGTACTCGCAGCGGCCGCCGAGGGCGGTCCGGAGCTTCGCGTAGACGAGCTTGTCGAAGACCGAGTGCTGGGCCTTCACCGCGAGGCCGACCTTGCCGGTCTCCAGGCCGCGGGAGTAGGCCATCGCGACCTCGGCGGCCCGGTTGAAGATCCGGCCCTTGCCGTCGGCGGCGGCCCGCTGGGAGGCGGTGTTGAAGACCTTCTCGAAGACCCGGGGGACCGCGAGGATGAAGGTGGGCTTGAACGCCGCGAAGTCGTCGAGCAGGTTCTTGATGTCCGCGGAGTGCCCCATCCGGACCCGGGCCTTGACGCAGCCGACCTGGATGATCCGGGCGAAGACGTGCGCCAGCGGCAGGAAGAGCAGCGTGGAGGCCTCGTCGCCGGTGAAGAGCTTGTCCAGCTCGTCGACGGCGACGCCCAGCTCGAACATGAAGTTGCCGTGGGTGAGCATGCAGCCCTTGGGCCGTCCGGTGGTGCCCGAGGTGTAGATCAGCGTCGCCAGCGCGTCCGGGCCGTTCGCCGTACGGCGGGCCTCGAGGTCCTCGTCGCTGATCTCGCTGCCGAGCGTGGTGAGGACCGCGACCGCGTTGTCGTCGATCGACCAGACGTGGTGGACCTCGGGCAGCCGGTCGCGGATCGCCTTGAGCCGGCCGGTGTGCTCCGGGGTCTCGGCGATCACCGCGCGGGTACCGGAGTCGGACAGGATCCACTCGATCTGCTCGGCGCTGGAGGTCTCGTAGATCGGCACCGTCGCGGCACCGGCGAACCAGATCGCGTAGTCGAACAGGGTCCACTCGTAGCGGGTCCGCGAGAGCAACGCGACCCGGTCGCCGGCCTCGACGCCTGCGGCGATCAGCCCCTTCGCCACGGCACGCACCTCGTCGAGGAACGCGGCGGCGGTGACATCGACCCAGGAGTCGCCGGAACGACGTGCGAAGACGACCGTTTCCGGGTGCTCGACCCCGTTGGTGACGACGTCGTCGGTCAGGTTCCCGACGTCCGGGATGGTGACCTGTTGGGGGGTGGAGTACTCGCGCACGCTTCTCCTCATCGATGTGACCTGCTGCTCATCCAGCACCTGCACGGTACTAGGGGGCGTCCGGCATCGGATAGCCTCCCATCCATGGCCGAACAGACCACCTCGAGCATCGAGATCGATGCGACTCCCGCCCAGGTGATGGCGGTGATCGTCGACTTCGAGTCCTACCCCGCGTGGGCGCAGGGGATGAAGGCCGCCGAGGTCGTCGGCCGGGACGCCGCCGGACGTGCCGACAAGGTGCACTTCGAGCTGGAGGCCACGCCGATCCGGGACTCGTACACCCTCGCGTACACCTACGCCGGTGACGACGTCCTCCGCTGGACCCTGGCCGAGGGCAAGATGCTCCGCGCGATGGAGGGCTCCTACGAGCTCGCCGCGGTCGGCGCCCGGACCGAGGTGACCTACCAGCTCTCCGTCGACGTCGCGATCCCGATGATCGGCCTGCTGCGGCGCAAGGCCGAGAAGGTCATCATCGACACCGCGCTCAAGGGTCTGAAGAAGCGCGTCGAGTCCCTGGGGTGACCTGATGGGCGTGCGGATCATCCTGTTCACCGGCAAGGGCGGCGTCGGCAAGACCACGTCCGCAGCCGGTACGGCGACGCTCGCCGCGGGCCGCGGTCAGCGCACCCTGGTGATGTCCACCGATGCCGCACACTCGCTCGGGGACGCGTTCGCCTGCGTGATCGGTGCCGAGCCGACCCCGGTGGCCCCGAACCTCTGGGTGCACCAGGTCGACGCCCAGCGCCGCTTCGAGCTCTCCTGGGGCGACATCCAGGGCTACCTGATGTCGGTGCTCGACGCCGCCGGGGTGGACCCGATCACGGCCGAGGAGCTGACCGTGATCCCGGGTGCCGAGGAGGTGCTCGCCCTGCTGGAGCTGCGCCAGCACGCGCTGTCGGGGGAGTGGGACGTGATCGTCGTCGACTGCGCCCCGACCGCCGAGACGCTGCGGCTGCTGGCGCTCCCGGAGGCGCTGAACTGGTACATGTCCCGGATGTTCGGCGTCCAGCGCAAGGTGATGCGGGCGCTCCGACCGGTGCTGACCCGGGCTGCCGGGGTGCCGATGCCCGAGGACTCGGTCTTCGACGCCGTCGAGCGGCTGCACCGCGACCTCGAGGAGGTCCAGCAGATCCTGTCCGACAAGGACGCCAGCGTCCGGCTGGTGCTGACCCCGGAGGCCGTCGTGGTCGCCGAGGCGCGCCGGTCGCTGACGACGTTGTCGCTCTACGGCTACCGGGTCGACGGCGTGATCGCCAACCGGGTCTTTCCCAGCGACGGCGCCGATGCCTGGCGCGACGCCTGGGTGGCCGCCCAGGAGGGTGTGCTGGCCGAGGTGCGGCAGTCTTTCGTCGATCTGCCGATCTGGACGTCGTCGTACCAGCCGGGTGAGCCGATGGGCGCCGAGGCGCTCGCGGCGTTCGCCGAGGCGGCGTACGGCGACAGCGACCCGCTCGCGATCCCGTCCGGGGACGGCCCGATGACGATCACCCGTACCGAGGGCGGTGCGGTCCTGCGGATCGCGCTGCCGTTCGCGGCCAAGGAGGATGTCGACCTGGCCCGGCACGGCGACGAGCTGGTGGTGACCGTCGGGTCCTATCGTCGGTTGCTCGCACTGCCGGCCGCGCTGGCCCGGCACACCGTGACCGGCGCCCGTGTGGAGGCCGGCTCCCTGCAAGTGAAGTTCCGCAGTGACAACGACGATCCCCAGGAGCAGCCGTGAGTGACGAGACCGGACCGAACGGCGAACCGATCGGCAGCGTCGGCGAGGAGGCTGCGAAGCTCTTCGCCGCGCTCTCCGGGCTCGCCAAGGGCGCGGGCACGGACTTCTCCGGTACGTCGGCGTCCGCCGCCGGTGCGATGTCGGACGCGATGCACAACCTCAACGAGCACATCGCGACCGGCGGTGAGGACTGCAAGTACTGCCCCGTCTGCCAGCTGATCACGGTCGTACGCACGACCAGTCCCGAGGTGAAGGCGCACCTCGCGGTCGCCGCCAGCTCGCTGATGCAGGCCGCCGCGGGCGTGCTCGCCACCCAGGTCCCGAGCGACGCCAAGACCTCGCCGGTCGAGAAGATCAACCTCGACGACGACGGCGGCTGGGACGAGTCGTGACGCTGACCGTAGGGATTGACGTCGGCGGCACCAAGATCGCCGCCGGGGTGGTGGCCGAGGACGGCACCGTCCTGGAGACCACCCGCCGGGAGTCGCCGGCCGAGCACCCGGCCGCGATCGCCGATGCGATCGGCGCCCTGGTTGCCGAGTACGCCGGTGAGCACGAGATCGCCGGCGTCGGCGTCGCTGCCGCGGGATTCATCGACCTGGCCCGGACCGAGGTGATGTTCGCGCCGAACCTGGCCTGGCGCGACGAGCCGCTGCGCCAGCTGGTGGCCGACCGGGTCTCGCTGCCGACGGTGATCGAGAACGACGCGAATGCCGCGGCCTGGGCGGAGTACCGGTTCGGGGCCGGCCAGGGTGCGCGCACGCTGGCCATGGTCACGATCGGCACCGGGATCGGTGGTGGCCTGGTGCTCGGCGGGCCGGAGAACGGCGCGGTGTTCCGCGGCGGGTTCGGGGTCGCGGCGGAGTTCGGGCACATGCGCGTCGTACCGGGCGGGCGGACGTGCGCCTGCGGGCTGCGCGGGTGCTGGGAGCAGTACGGCTCCGGGACCGGACTGACGACGCGAGCCCGCGAGCTGGCGATCGAGGACCCGGCCGGTGCTGCGATCCTGCTGGAGCTGGCCGGCGGCGACGCGGCCGCGATCGAGGGGCCGATGGTCTCCGAGGCCGCCGGCAGGGGTGACCGCGCTGCGCTCACCAGCTTCGCCGAGCTGGGCCGCTGGATCGGGGAGGGGCTGGGGTCGTTGACGGCGATCCTGGACCCGGACGTGATCATCGTCGGCGGCGGGGTCAGCGAGTCGAGCTGGCTGGACATGGAGACGATCCGGACCGCGTTCGAGGGGGCGGAGACCGGGTTCGGGCACCGTCCCGCTCCGGTGATCGCCCGGGCGGCGCTCGGCAACGAGGCCGGCCTGATCGGTGCGGCGGATCTCGCACGTCGTCCCTGAGGCCACCTAGGCATTTGGCACAAACGTGTCCTAAATGTCCGTTTCTTTGTTAGGCTCGTCCGGTCCCAGGGAGGGGGCTGGCGATGCCACACGGACGTGTCACTCCGAGCACGCGGCGCCGCCATCGCGATCAGCGCGGTGCGGCTGCGCTGGAGTTCGCCCTGATCGTGCCCATCCTGGTGATGGTCGTCTTCGGCATCGTCGACTTCGGCTGGGCGATCAACCGGGACACCCTGGTCAACAACGCCGCCCGCGAAGGCGCTCGTGAAGGGTCGCTGGACCCGGACCAGGCCGCGATCGTCGCCGCGGTGCGCAACAGCCTGGTGTCGATCGAACCGGTCGGCCAGACGCCGTCCAAGATCACCGTCACCGTCGGGTGCCGCAGGCCGGACGACTCGGTATGCACGAACTTCGCGACCGACGCGGTGGCCGGCGGCACCGTGATCGTGACGGTGGCGCTCGACCACTCCTGGATCACCCCGGTCGGCAGCACCTTCGGCGACGGCGTCGAGCTGACCAAGACCGTCGAGATGAGGATCGAGTGAGGCGCCGTCGCGACGAGTCCGGCGCGATCGCGATCATGTTCGGGCTGCTCGCGGTCGTGCTCATGGGCATCGCCGCGCTCGGCGTCGACTTCGCCTCCCAGGTTAACGAACGCCAGAAGCTCCAGGACTCGATGGACGCCGGTGCCCAGGCCGGCGCGTACCAGCTGCCGACGAACGGGATGAAGTCCCAGAGCGACGCGATCGCGTTCGCCAAGGCTGCGGACGCCACCTCGACGCCGGACGTCGACTACTTCTGCGTGGTCGGATCGATCAAGAGCGGGAGTGCCTGGGTGCTGGACGCCAGCCAGATCCCGGGTGTCTGCAACCCGGCCTCGTCGAAGCTCGGCAGCGTCTACACCGGACTGCGCTGCGGTCCGTCGATCTGCTCGATCCCGTGCCGGCCGCTCTCCGGGGACCTCTGCAACACGATCCGGCTCACCGACGCGAGGGACGTCCCGTTCACCTTCGCGCGAGCGCTCGGGATCGACCAGGGCAGCACCGGGGCGACCCAGTCGGTCGCCTGCAAGGGTTCGTGCGGCACGATCCCGCCGAACCCGCTGGACGTGGCGATCGTGGCCGACCGGACCGGCAGCATGTCCTCGACGGACCGTGCGGCGATGGTCACCGGCATCAAGGGGATGCTCAAGGTGATGACGCCGTCCCAGCAGTACGTCGCGCTCGGCACGATCGGCCGCGCGGGGCCGTCGGCGCCGTCGTCGTGCAAGAGCAGTCCCACCGGGAGCACCACCACGACCGGGCCGTGGATCCCGACGCCGTTCACCACTGGCTACCTGAACGCGGCCGGCACCGACGTGAACACCTCGAACCAGCTGGTCAAGGACGTCAATTGCCTGACCGCGTCGAGCACCGGGACGTCGCTGGCGGCACCGTTCAAGTCGGCGGCGCGCTACCTCCTCGGATCGGCGGTAGGGGCGACCAACAACCTCGGCTCACTCCCGGCGCGGAACTCCGGTACGCCGCGGAAGGTGCTGATCTTCGAGACCGACGGGCAGCCGAACGAGACTGCGGCCACCGCGGGGACGCCGTCGCTGTCGTCGAGCTCGGACCTGTTCTCGAACTCCGACTCGGTGACCACGTCGAACGCGACCGTCGGTCCGGTCGCGAACCCGGTGACGGTCACCACCACCGTCGGCTCCGGGAGCCTGAAGATCACGATCAACACGACCACGACGTACAACACCACCACCAAGACGACGACCAACACGTACGTCGGAGGGCAGAACGCCTGCACCAACCTGGGGTCGGTCGCGGCCAACGCGAAGGCTGCCGGGATCCTGGTCGTCACGATCGCCTACAACCTCTCCGGCATCACCTGCGACCTGAACAACCCGAACCCGCCGGCGCCGACGTCGACCACCGTCGACAGCGCGATCATCCCGGTCAGCGACGTCCTGGTCGGCAAGGTCCGCACGATCCTGCAGACCGTCAACCGGACCATCACCAGGACCGTCTGGGTCGGACCGACCGGAGAGCAGGTCACCGGGGTCCTCGCGAACGTCGCCTCGCCGACAGCGGACGGCGCCCCGAGCGTCAACGACAAGGACTGCGGTACGACGACCGGCCGGGACGCCGAGAACAGCGACGGCGACTACTTCTTCTGCGCCGCGTCGGGCACCGACATGGCGCCGATCTTCAAGACCGCTCTGTCGCAGGCGTCCGCGGGGATCAAGCTGATCCGGCTTCCCTAGCTGCTGGACAAAGATCCGTTCGCCGCGGCGACGGCCGGGCCGATCTCTGATATTCATGTCCGCAGGTCGCCGCGGCGACCTCCTACTCGGGGGAGAAGGTGCGGATCATGACTGGATACTCCTGGGTTCGAATTCCGCTGTCGAGCTTCGGCAAGGGAGTGCCGCTCCAATGACAGCTTGGTTCTCGGTGCACGACGGGCGACTTCGGGTTTCACGCGACGATCCTTCAATCGCATGGGAGGGGATGCTCGATGGTTTGCCGGTGCTTGACCTAATCGCGTTGTCATCCGGTACGGCGGCCGTCGTGTTGTTGGACCCGCCTGGCGGACACGCAGCCGTGAGGAACTTGGTCGGGGTGGGACCGGACGCCCACGTCTCCTGGCGAGCCGAGCTCCCCACAACAGGAGAGTCAGACGCATTCGTCTCGATCGAACTCACCGAGAAAGGGCTGATTGCCGCGTCAACCTGGAGCGGCTACCGGGTCCTGATCTCGCCGAGCACAGGGACCTTGATCGGACAGGAGTTCACGAAGTGACCGCGCGTGTCGACCGATGCTTCGGGCGCTTGCCACGGCCATGGCCATGGTCTTTGCCTGGATAGGGATCTGGCACCAGGCCGAGGCATCGGCCGTTGCGGCTACTCCGTCCGCGACCTTCGTCTACGACCGCCACCACCACTCGGCGCCGTCGTGTAGCAGCACCTCGGAGCGCGGGTCTCCCGCGTCGTACGACGTCATCACCGGTTACAGCGCAACGGCCGCCATCCGTTCGCCGCGGCGACGGCCGGGCCGATCTCTGATATTTATGTCCGCAGGCGGCCGCGGTGATCCCCTTACCCGGGGCCCTCTGTTCCGGGAAGGAAGCTCGGTGACTGCTGATCGAGATTGGGTTTGGGTTCTTGAGGGATTCAGTGGCGCTCATGGCGTCACTAGGTGGGTCCTCCCCGAGCTCGATGACGACACGGTTCGAGAACATCTCGGATGGGTTCCCGGTGGCCTCTGGACACCGCCACCCTCCCTCGTCAGGCTCCTTCGAGAGTCGCAGGGCATCTGCGTGAATCCGTCTGAGTTCGATGACCTGTTGCTAGGTAAGGAAGCCTGCGAGCATTCCTCGCCGCCGTGAACGAAACGGTGGCGACGCACACCTGCATGCTCGGACGAGCGGGCTCCTCTACGACTACCGCCGCCGGTACTCCGGCACCAGCTCCCCGGCCAGCTGCTCCAGGAACAACCCGACGTCCGTGACGATCCCGCGGGCCTGGGACGAGCCCCGGTCCGCGAGCTTCGTCACCGTCGCGGGGTTGATGTCCACGCAGACGAGCGGAATCGAGGCCGGCAGGATGTTCCCGGTGGCGACCGAGTGCAGCATGGTCGCGACCATCAGGCAGAAGCCGACGTCGGTGAGCTCGGCGCGCATCGCCCTCTGGCCGTCGATCACGTCGGTGTAGACGTCCGGCAACGGCCCGTCGTCGCGGACCGAGCCGACCAGGACGAACGACTTCTCCTGCTTGACCAGGGCGTGCATGATCCCGCCGGTCAGGACCCCGGTCTCGACGGCGGCACGGATCGAGCCGGCCTTGCGGATCGTGTTGATCGCCCGGATGTGATGCTCGTGGCCGTGCTCGACGCCCTGGCCGCGGGCGAGGTCGATGCCCAGCGAGGTGCCGTAGAGGGCGGACTCGATGTCGTGCGTCGCCAGCGCATTGCCGGCGAAGAGCACGTCGACGTACCCGGCGTTGACCAGCTCGACCATCGCCGGGGCAGCTCCGGTGTGCACCACGCCCGGCCCGCCGACCCAGAGGACCTTCTTGCCGGCTGCCTTCGCCTCGCGCATCCCGTCGGCCACCTGCCGGACCAGGACTGCCTGGGGCTTCTCGCTGGACACGTCGGACTCCATGAAGCCGAATCCGCCCGTGTCCGCCACCACCGGGACGTCGACCCGGATCCCGGAGGCCCCGCAGATCACCTTCATCCCGGCGCGCACGTCCGCCATCGGCAGCGTGTGGATCCGGGGCTCGCCCTCGGTGTCCTCGACGATCAGCCCGCAGTCCATCTCCGGGTTCGCGACCGGCAGCCAGGACTTGTCCAGGCGGACCTGGGTCTCCAGGTTGGTGCTGGAGTAGAACCCGTCCGGGAAGACCCCGTCCTGCTCGGTGACCTTGACCGCCGCGACCCCCGGGTCGACCTGGTTGACGCCGCGGGTCTGCAGCCGCATCAGCAGCCGTTGCAGCGCCTCGTCGTCCTCGGCGGAGACCTTCAGCTCGGCGTGCGAGATGTCGCCGGCGTCGTGACCGAGGTCGAAGCGGACGATCACGTAGTCGCCGCCGTACTCGCGGATGTCGTCGAGGACCCGGGAGAGGATCCCCGAGTCCATCAGGTGGCCGCTGATCTCGACGGTGTCGGTGGACGTCACAGGGCGGTCCCGTCGTCCCAGCCCGAGTCCGGGTCGGGGCCGCCGGCCATCGTGGCGACCAGGTAGCCGAAGCCGCCGACGAACCAGATCAGCAGCAGCAACGGGATCGGCGTCGGCAGCGACACGTCCACCATGATCGAGATCAGCACCAGGATCGGGACGCCGAACAGCCCGCTCCAGGCCAGCCCGCGGATACCTCGGGGCATCGGCGCGGCGGGAGGCGGCGGTGGCACGAAGTGGTCGTCGTCCGCCCACGGCGACTCGGCCAGCTCGGGAGGTCCGTCGATGACCGGCCCGGCCAGCTCGGCCTGCGGCTCGACGACCTCCGGGACCACCAGTTCCGGGAACTCCGGGCGCTCGCCGTACCCCTCGACGATCCGCTGGAAGTCCGCGTCCTCCTGCGCCCGGCGGGCGCTCTCGTCGCCGACGCTCACGGCGCCGTCACCCGGGCGATGAAGTCGGCCGACTCGGTGAAGATCGTCTCGGCGTCGTTGTCCAGGGTGGCCACGTGATAGCTCTCGGTCAGGACCCGCTCGGTCGCCTCGGTGGAGGAGACCCCCGCCAGGATGATCGCGGCCGAGGACGGATCCACCACGTGGTCGTCGGCCGAGCGGAACAGCAGCACCGGCGCGGTCACCTTGGCCAGGTCTGCCCGGACCTGCTTCCAGGCCGCGAGCATCGAGGCGAGCGGCTTCAGCGGCGTCTTCGGATAGGCGTACTCGAGGACGCCGTCCTTCTTGATGTCGTTGCCGATCGCGGGGAACGCCTTGGTCAGGTGCTTCATCACCGGGAGCAGCAACAGCTGCTTGTTGGTGCTCGCGACGGCGGGGTTCACCATCACCAGTCCGGCGATCTCTCCGGCGCGCCGCTCGGCCAGGTTCAGCGTCAGGCAGCCGCCCATCGAGAGGCCGCCGACCACCACGACGTCGCAGCGGGCCTTGAGCGCCTCGAACTCGGACTCGATCGCCGCGTAGTAGTCGTCGTACCGGGTCTCGGCCATCTCCTGCCAGGTGGTGCCGTGCCCCGGCAGCCGCGGTACGGCGACCGCGTAGCCGAGTCCGGCGAGGTGCCGACCCCAGGGGACGACCGACGCCGGGGACCCGGTGAAACCGTGGCTGAGCAGGACGCCGACGCGACGTCCGGAGGCGTCCGGCGTACCGTCGGCGTAGAACGGCTCGGCGTGGGGGGCCAAGGACACGAGAACCTCACTTCGGCGGTGTATCAGCAGATGCACTCATCGTTTCACGCACCTGGTGGAGGGGCTAGGGTTCGGGTGACCGTTCAGGTGTCGAGGAGGTGACGAGTTGTTCTACTGGTTCCTGAAGTTCGTGGCGATCGGGCCGCTGCTGCGGGTCGTCTTCCGGCCGCGCACCGAGGGCGCCGAGAACCTCCCGGTCGAGGGTCCGGCCATCCTGGCGAGCAACCACCTCTCCTACGCGGACTGGCTCTTCATGCCGCTCACGCTCTCGCGCCGGGTCACCTTCGTGGCCAAGGCCGAGTACTTCAACACCCCCGGCATCAAGGGCTGGTTCCAGAAGCTGTTCTTCTCCGGCGCCGGCCAGGTGCCGATCGACCGCTCCGGTGCCTCAGCCGCCGAGGGTGCGCTCAGCTCGGCGAAGGGGATCCTCGCCGAGGGCGACATGTTCGGGATCTTCCCCGAGGGCACCCGCTCGCACGACGGCCGGCTCTACCGCGGCAAGACCGGCGTCGCCCGGCTGGCCCTGGAGACCGGGGTCCCGGTGATCCCGGTCGCGGTGATCGGCACCGACGTGGTCGCCCCTCCGGGCAAGAAGTTCGGCACCATCACCCGTCCGGTGGTCCGGTTCGGCAAGCCGCTGAACTTCGAGCGCTACGAGGGCATGGAGAACGACCGCTACATCCTGCGCTCGGTCACCGACGAGATCATGTACGAGATCATGCGCCTCTCCGGCCAGGAGTACGTCGACATGTACGCCTCCCGGGCCAAGGAGGAGCAGAAGAAGGCCGAGGTCGCCGCGAAGGCCGCCGAGAAGGCCGCGGCCGCTGAGCCGGCCCCGGAGACCGCTGCCGACGACGACGGCGACGACTCCCGGGCCGCCGAGCCGCAAGCATCTTGACGATCCACTCCACGAACCCCTTCGCCGAGCCGCCGGACCCGGTACGACGCTTCCGCGGTCGCCTCGGCGGGGCGGTCTCGCTGTGGACCGCCGGCTCCGGCGCGGACCGGGTCGGGCTCACCGTGTCGTCGCTGATGGTCGCCAACGGGGACCCGGGTCGGATCCTCGGGCTGCTCGACCCCGACGCGGCGCTGACCGAGGCGCTCGCACCCGGTGGCCGCGCGGTCGTCCAGCTGCTGACCTGGGCCGATCGCGACCTGGCCGAGGCCTTCGCCGGCACCGCACCGGCCCCCGGCGGACCGTTCCGGACGGGGGAGTGGGAGCAGACCGAGCACGGGCCGGTCCTGGCCGACCGGACCCGGGCGCTGGTCCGCGTCGAAGAGCTGCGCGAGGAAGCCTGGTCCCAGCTGGTCGTGACGAGCATCGAGGACCTGCTGATCGTCGACGACGAGAGCCCGCTGGAGCACCGCCGGGGCCGGTACCGGACAATTCCGTAGAGAAAGTCCGTCCCGTTGGTCGAGTTCTGGTCGGGAAGAACCTGGCTACCGGTAGCGTTGGGCTCAGCAGGACGAAGAGGAGATCGCGGGATGGTGCTGTTTCGCCGGCAACTCGGTGACGTGTTGCGCGCTGAGCGGATGCGTCGTGGCATGACCCTGCGCGAGCTCTCCTCGGACGCCCGGATCAGTCTGGGCTACATCTCCGAGATCGAGCGCGGTCAGAAGGAAGCCTCCTCCGAGCTCCTCGCCTCGCTCTGCGAAGCCCTCGAGGTCCCGCTCTCCGACGTGCTCCGCGAGGTCAGCGACACCGTCGCCGTCGAGGAGGCCCGCCTGATCGCCGAGGCCGCCGTCGAACGCGTCCCTGCGCGCGGCGGCAACGTCGTCGCCTCCGCTGCCTGATCGCTTGGTCACCCGGGTCGAGGTCGAGGCTGCCCAGGCGCGCATCGCGGGCCGGATCCGCCGTACGCCGCTGCTGGACACCGGCGACGGCCGGCTCTGGATCAAGTGCGAGTTCCTGCAGCACGCCGGGGTCTTCAAGACCCGCGGTGCCTTCAACCGGCAGCTGGCCGCCCGGGAGCGCGGTGAGCTCGACGACCGGAACGGCATCGTGGTCGCCTCCGGCGGCAACGCCGGGCTGGCCAACGCGTACGCCGCCTCCGTGCTGGGCGTCCCGGCCACGGTCTTCGTGCCCGCGAACGCGCCTGCGGTGAAGGTCGACCGCTTACGGGCCTACGGCGCGGTCGTGCACCAGGTGGGCACCGAGTACGCCGACGCGTACGACGCGGCCACCACCCACGCCGCCGAGCAGGACGCCGTCTTCGTGCACGCCTACGACCAGTCCGAGGTCGTCGCCGGGGCGGGCACCCTGGGGCTGGAGATCCTCGAGGACGAGCCGAGCATCGACACCATCGTGGTCGCGGTCGGCGGCGGCGGCCTGTACGCCGGCGTCGCGGCGGCGGCGCACGACCGGGCCCGGATCGTGGCAGTCGAACCCACGAGCATCCCGACGCTGCGCTCCGCCCTGGACGCCGGCCGTCCGGTCGACGTGACCGTCTCCGGCATCACCGCCGACTCCCTCGGCGCCCGGAGGGTCGGTGAGATCGCGTTCGAGGTCGCCCAGCGCACCGGTCCGACCTCCGTGCTGGTCGGCGACGACGACATCACGGCAGCGCGCACCGCCCTGTGGGGGCGCTACCGGATCCCGGCCGAGTACGGCGCGGCGGCGGCCTACGCCGCCCTCACCTCCGGCGCCTACGTCCCTGAACCCGGCGAGCGGGTGGCGGTCCTGATCTGCGGCGCCAACACCGATCCGGCGACGCTCGCCCAGGAGTGACGTCTAGGCCTGGTTGAGCGCGACCGCGTCCCGGACCAGGTCCGCGAACGCGTCCTGGTCGAGGCTGTCGCCTGCGAAGACGTCGATCGCCCGACGGGTTCCGGCGTCGAGGCTGGCGTTGAACAGCCCGTCCGGGTCGGCGAGCGAGGCGCCCTTGGCGAAGGTGACCTTGACCTTGTCCTTGTAGGTCTCCACCGTGCAGATCAACCCGGAGCGCGAGAACGTGGGCACGCCGTCCGGGTTGGAGGCCTTGCGCCACTTCGCCTCCTCGACCGCGTCCGGCGCGGCCTGGAGGATCAGCGTGCGGATCAGGTCGACAAGCTCGGATCTCCAGTCAGCAGCCATGAGCGAACCCTACCGACGGCCGGGCCCGGAAAAGGGGTTTGGTCCCGGTGCCGGCCTCGGTAGGGTGGTTCCATCATGAAGATCTGACGACGTCCCCGCAGGTGCCCGTGGCCGTGCCCGACCTGCCTCGTTCCGTTCCTGGAGCACGTCGTCATGAAACCGTCCCCGCTCGTCGCCACCGACCTGATCCGGCGCTACGCCACCCGTGACCGGGTCCGCACCGTCCTCGACAACCTGAGCATGACCGCAGCGCCCGGATCCCGGGTCGGCCTGATCGGCGAGAACGGCTCCGGGAAGTCCACCCTGCTCCGGGTGCTCGCCGGGATCGATCTCCCGGACGCCGGCGAGGTGCGGGCCCCGGCTGACCTGGTCTACCTGCCCCAGGAGCCCGACCCGCAGGTCACCGGGACCGTCGGCGACCTCCTCGACGGGGCGCTGCAGCCGTTGCGGGCCGCGGTCGCGGAGCTGGAGCAGCTCGCGGGCCGGCTGGGGACGGACCCGGACGCGGCGAACCGCTACGACCGGGTGCTGGCCTGGGCGACGCAGCACGATGCGTGGGACGCCGAGCGCCGTGCGGTGGTCACGGCGGCCGGCCTCGGTCTCGCGGACCTCGATCGGGAGCGTCCGCTCTCGACGCTCTCCGGGGGTCAGCGGAGCCGGCTGGCGCTCGCGGCGGCGCTCGTCCGGAGGCCCGCGGTTCTGCTCCTCGACGAGCCGACCAACCACCTGGACGGCGACGCGCTGCGCCTGCTGGAGGAGTCGCTGGTCCGGCAGCACGGCGTGATCGTCGCGGCCAGCCACGACCGCACCTTCCTGGACACCGTCTGCACCGAGATCGTCGACCTCGATGCCGGCGCGCTCGGGAGCGACGGGAAGGGCGGCCGCCGCTTCGGCGGCTCGTTCTCGGCGTACCTGGAGCACCAGGCCGAGAGCCGGCGGCGCTGGGAGGAGCAGTACGCCGCCGAGCAGGACGAGCTCGAGCGCCTGCGCGAGAAGACCCGGATCGGCACCGACGCGATCGCCCGCGGCCGGGGCCCGCGCGACAACGACAAGTTCATCCACCAGTTCAAGGGCGGCAACGTCGAGCGCGCCCAGGCCCGCCGCGTCAACGATGCCCAGCGACGGCTCGACCTCGCCGAGCGCTCCCAGGTCCGCAAGCCCCCGAAGCGGATCGCCTTCGCGGGCCGGCTCGCCCACGGCGGCGGGACCGGGCCGGCGGTCTCGGTCCGCGGGCTCCGGGTGGACGGACCGTCAGGTCCGCGGGTCGCTCTCGACGAGCTGGACCTGCGCCACGGCGACCAGCTCTTGGTCGTCGGACCGAACGGCAGCGGCAAGTCGACCCTGCTGGCCGCGATCGCCGGCCGGATCGAGCCCGACGCGGGCACCGTGACCGTGACGGCCCGACAGGTGGCGATGGTCGAGCAGGACCCGGTGTTCGCCCGGATGGACCTGAGCGCGGCCGCGACCTTCGCGGCCGCCCCGGGCAGCGGACGCACCTCGTTGCGGTCACTCGGGCTGCTCGCTCCCCAGGACCTGACCCGCCCGATCGGCGACCTCAGCGTGGGTCAACGGCGCCGGCTGGCGCTGGCCCTGGCAGTCGCCGCGGAGCCGGACCTGCTGCTCCTGGACGAGCCGACCAACCACCTCTCCCTGGCGCTGGCCTCCGAGATCGAGGACGCCCTCCGGGCCACGCCCGGCACGGTCCTGATGACCTCGCACGACCGCTGGCTGCGCCGTCGCTGGCAGGGCGCCGTCCTGGCGCTCTAGGCCCCGACAGCCTGCTCCAGAGCGGTCAGCTCGCTGTCCAGGTGCACCAGCAGCCGCTGCAGGTGCGGTACCCGGCGGCGGTCGCCGGTCAGCCCGAAGCACATGTCCTCGGCGTAGCTGTTGCAGGTGATGTTCAAAGCCATGCCCTGCATCGGGATCGACACCGGGTAGGTGCCGGTCAGCCGGGCGCCGTTGAGGAACTGGGTGCTGCGCGGCCCGGGGACGTTGCTGATGATCAGGTTGAACGGCGGCCGGACGACCCCGTTGAGCCGCAGCATCGGGATCGCCAGCGACGGGGCCATGCCGAGCGCGCTCATCGCGACGATCTGGTTCGGCGTCATCGACTCCAGGGCCGCCTTGCCGGCCTTCATCGAGGCGTGGATCGCGGCGAGCCGGTCGGCCGGGTCCGCCAGGTCGGTGCCGAGCTTCACCATCACCGAGCCGACCGCGTTCCCGCCGCCACCGGCCTCGGAGTCGGAGCCTCGGGACTTGAGCCCGACCGGGACCATCGAGACCAGGGAGGTGTCGGGGAGGGAGTTCAGCTCGATCAGGTAGTTGCGGACCGCGCCGCCGCACATCGCCAGCACGACGTCGTTCAAGGTGGTCCGGCTGGCCTTGGAGATGGCCCGCAGCCGGTCCAGCGCCCAGCCGTCCGAGGCGAATCGGCGGGACCCGGTGATGTTCACGTTGAAGATCGACTTCGGGGCGTAGAACGACAGCGCCGACGCCTCGTTCTTGACGCCCTTGTTGAGGGTGCGGATCAGCGCGGCCGGCAGCCCGCCGGCGTCCGCGGCCAGGCCCATCGCGCTGCGCAGGGTGTCCATCGGGACCGAGGTCAGGTCCCGGGCGGACGGCTCGCGCACCTTCTTCGACCGGACCGCGCGGGCGTCGAAGGGGAGTGGCATGTTGCGGCGGTCCGGGTCGGTGCTGAGCACGCTCTGCATCAGCTTCATCGCCGAGATCCCGTCGACCAAGGAGTGGTGCAGCTTGGTGTACATCGCGACCCGGCCGTCGGCGAGCCCCTCGATGATGTGCGCCTCCCAGAGCGGCCGCTCCCGGCCGAGCATCTGACCGTGCAGCCGCGAGACCAGCTCGAGCAGCTCCCGGATCCGGCCCGGCTCGGGGAGCGCGCTGTGCCGGACGTGGTGCTCGATGTCGAACTCGGCGTCGTCGGTCCAGACCCACTGGCCGAGGCTGCTGATGCTCCGCGACGGGCGCTTGCGGAACAGCGGCGCGATCTCCTCGGTGTCGAGCGCGGCCTCGTAGAGCTCGCGGGCGAAGTGCGGGCCGGCATCGGCGGGCTTCTCGAACAGCTGCAGACCGGCGACGTGCATCGGCTGGTTGCGGTTCTCGGCGAGCAGGAACCCGAGCGAGGTGGGGTCGATAGGTGTGGGCACGTCGCGATCCTTGCGCCTCGTGTGGCGTTTGGGAAGCAGGGTGGTGCACGGGGCTGCACACCCGAGCCCGGCGGGAGTAGGTTCGTGCCATGACGATCACCGACCCCAGCACCGCGACCTCCTCGTCGTTCGCCTCGATCAACCCGCGGACCGGTGCCGTGGTCGCGAGCCACCCGATCGCCGGCGAGGCCGAGGTCGCCGCCGCGGTCGCTCGGGCCCGTACGGCCGCCGACTGGTGGAGCGGGCTGAGCTTCGCCGAGCGCAAGGGCCTGCTGAACGCCTGGAAGGGCGAGGTCACCCGGCGGGTCGGCGAGCTCGCCGCGATCATGCAGGCCGAGACCGGAAAGCCGCACGGCGACGCGATGCTCGAGTGCGCGCTGGCGATCGATCACCTGGCCTGGGCCGCCGGGCACGCCGGCAAGGTGCTCGGCCGGCACAAGGTGCCCAGCGGTCTGGTGATGGCCAACCAGAAGGCGACGGTCGAGTTCCGCCCGCTCGGCGTGATCGGCGTGATCGGCCCGTGGAACTACCCGGTGTTCACCCCGATGGGCTCGATCGCCTACGCCCTGGCTGCGGGCAACGCGGTCGTCTTCAAGCCCAGCGAGTACACCCCGGGCGTCGGGGTCTGGCTCGCCGAGACCGCCGCCGAGGTCTTCGGGCAGCCGGTCCTCCAGGTGGTCACCGGCCTCGGCGACACCGGCGCGGCGCTGTGCCGCTCGGGGGTCAACAAGGTCGCCTTCACCGGGTCGACCGCGACCGGCAAGCGAGTGATGGCCGCCTGTGCCGAGACGCTCACGCCGGTGCTGATCGAAGCCGGAGGGAAGGACGCCCTGATCGTCGACGAGGACGCCGACGTCGCGGCGGCCGTGGACGGTGCCGTCTGGGGCGCGAACGCCAACGCCGGCCAGACCTGCGCCGGCGTCGAGCGCGTCTACGTGCACGAGCGCGTGTACGACGACTTCCTCGCCCAGGTGATCGCGCGCACCAAGGAGGTGCACGCCACCAACGACGCCGACGCCAAGATCGGCCCGATCACGATGCCCAGCCAGATCGACATCATCAAGCGGCACATCGACAGCGCGATCGCCGACGGAGGCAAGGCGGTCCTCGGCGGACCCGAGTCGGTCGGCGACCGGTTCGTGCAGCCGGTGATCCTCGTGGACGTGCCGGAGACGTCGTCGGCCGTCACCGAGGAGACCTTCGGCCCGACCATGACGGTCACCAAGGTGGCCTCCATGGACGAGGCGGTCGCGCTCACCAACGCGTCGAAGTACGCGCTCGGCTCCTCGGTGTTCAGCAAGCGCAACGGGATGCGGATCGCCGAGCGGCTCCGGGTCGGGATGACCGCGATCAACGGCGTGATCACCTTCGCCGGGGTGCCGTCGCTGCCCTTCGGCGGGGTCGGCGACTCCGGCTTCGGGCGGATCCACGGGCCCGAGGGCCTCAAGGAGTTCACCTACGCCCACGCGATCACCAAGCAGCGGATGAAGCCGCTGCTCGCGCTGACCACGTTCCAGCGCACCGAAAAGGCCGAGGAGCAACTGGGCAAGCTGATCACGATGCTGCACGGGCGTGGATCGAAGAAGTAGCGGCACCACTTTCGACCTGGCCTTCACCCGGAGCCGCACGTCGCTGCGGGCCCGCCTCGCCCGGTTGCGGTCGAAGGGCTGGCAGATCGGGCAGTGCGCGATCGCGGCCGGTGTCGCCTGGTTCGTCGCCGCCGACCTGATCGGGCACGACACCCCGTTCTTCGCGCCGATCGCCGCGGTGGTGAGTCTCGGGACGTCGTACGGGCAACGGCTGCGGCGGGTGGCCGAGGTGACGCTCGGGGTGGCGATCGGCGTCTTCCTCGGCGATGCGCTGACCCACCTGCTCGGCTCGGGCGGCTGGCAGATCGCGCTGATCGTCTCGCTCGCGATGGTCTCGGCGCTGCTGCTGGACGCCGGCGCGATCTTCGTGACCCAGGCGGCCGTCCAGGCGATCGTGGTGAGCACGCTGCTGCCGGACCCGGGCAAGGCGTTCCTGCGCTGGAGCGACGCGCTGATCGGGGGAGCGGTGGCGCTGGTCGCTGCGACCGTGGTCCCGCGGGCACCGTTGCGCCGTCCGCGCGAGCAGGTCTCGGTGGTGATCCGGAAGATCTCGGCGCTGCTCCGGGCGTCGGCGGACCGGATCGAGGACGGCGACGCCGAACGTGCGCTGTCGACGCTGGCCGAGGCCCGCCGTACCGATGCCCTGATCGCGGAACTGCAGGCCGCCTCGGACGAGGGCCTCTCGGTGCTCGCCTCCTCGCCCTTCCGCTACCGGCACAAGGGCGGTGTGCGCCGGATGGCCGAGCTGGTCGAACCGCTCGACTTCGCGCTGCGCAACACCCGCGTCCTGGCCCGGCGGGTCGCCGTCGCCTGCCACCGCCGGGAGCCGATCCCGGCCGGGTACGCCGTCTTCCTCCGAGACCTGGCCGACGTCACCGACGGGATGGCCGCCGAGCTGAAGGCCGACCGGATGGCCAGCGGGCTCCGCGACCCGCTGCTGGCGATGGGACAGGCGTCGTCCACCCTGGAGCGCACGCCGATGCTCTCGGCCGAGGTGGTCCTGGCGAGCGTCCGGTCGCTGATCGCCGACCTGCTCGCGGTCAGCGGCATGGACCCGCTGGAAGCGACCGATGCGATCCCGCCGATCGGCTGGGACCAGTGAGCACCGCGTCCAAGGGGCGCATACTGGCGTGAGACCTAGGAGGAACGGTGACGAAACCCTTCGGCGAAGACCTCGGGAAGAACCTCCGCGCGGTGCAGGTCACCCGCGACGGCGGGATCAACGTGCCGGTGCGGGCCGACCGGGACGGCATCCGGCTCG
Source organism: Nocardioides marmoriginsengisoli (assembly GCF_003725695.1). Classification (GTDB taxonomy): domain Bacteria; phylum Actinomycetota; class Actinomycetes; order Propionibacteriales; family Nocardioidaceae; genus Marmoricola; species Marmoricola marmoriginsengisoli. The sequence goes on along the minus strand of NZ_RJSE01000005.1, from coordinate 164,955 downwards.
GCACGGACGCCGTCGCGACGCCACCGGCGCCGCGCAGGAGCCGGCGAAGCCTGCTGCGGCGTCTGTTCCGGCGGTCGTAGCGCTCCAGCGCCTCAGGTCACGAGTATTTACATCACGGGCGTGATGGGAAATGCTCTCGCCATGCACAGGTTCCTCGCCCTGACCGTCACCGCGCTGATGGTCGGCATGCTCGGTGCGCCCGCGGACGCAACGACGGTCGGGTACCCGCCGGTCGACCGGCCGGGACCGGCGCTCACCACGCCACCGGCCGTGCTCCGTGCCGCTCTGGTGTGCTCGGCGAACGTCGACCGCGCCACCCGAACCCCGGTGCTCCTGGTGCACGGCACGAGCGTGACCGCCGAGGAGAACTGGTCGTTCCTCTACCGGCCGGCGCTGAAGGCGAGTCGGACGCCGTACTGCTTGGTCCAGCTGCCCTACCGCGCGACGGGCGACATCCAGGTCAACGCCGAGTACGTCGTCTGGGCGATCCGCGAGCTGCACCGCCGGGCGGAGCGGAAGATCTCGATCATCGGTGCCAGCCAGGGCGGGATGCTGCCGCGGTGGGCGCTGCGGTTCTGGCCGGACCTGCGCCCGATGGTCGACGACCTGATCGGCCTGGCGCCGTCGAACCACGGCACCACCGGGTTCGCCGCGTGCGCGACCAAGGGCTGCCGGCCGGCCGAGTTCCAGCAGCGGAGCACCTCGGCCTTCATCGCGGCCCTGAACAGCGGCCAGGAGACGTTCCCGCGGATCTCCTACACGAACGTGTACACCCATCGCGACAAGGTCGTCGTGCCGAACGCCGATGACCGGGGCAGCTCGTCCCTGCACGGCGGTGGTGGCCGGATCACCAACGTGGCGCTCCAGGACATCTGCCCCGGGGACCCGTCCGACCACATCCTGCTGGGTGCCATCGACCTGGTCGGCTTCCAGCTCGCCCTGGACGCGCTCGATCACGACGGGCCGGCCTCCCCGGCGCGGGTCGCCGCGCAGGGCTGCGCGAAGCCACCGCCGGGCTTCGATCCGGTCCTGGGCGCGCTCAGCCTGCCGTCGCTGGTCCTCGGCAACACCATCGGGCTCGGGGCAGCCGACACGGTCGCCGCGGAGCCGCCGCTACGGAGCTACGCCTGGTCCTCCTAAAGCTCGCGCACCACCGCGTCGACGACCGCGACCAGGTCGCCGCCGGTCGCCTCGGCCACCGCGCGCTGACGCTGGTACGACGCCCCCAGCCGGGTGATCTCGTGGACCAGCTCCAGGTCCTCGGCGCACCCGAGACGGGCGGCCACCGGCATCAGCCGGTCCACCAGGTCGGTCAGGTCCTCGCGCAGCAGCCGCTCGTTCGAGTCGGCGTCCAGGATGATCCAGGCCTCCAGTCCGTACCGGGCCGCGCGCCACTTGTTCTCCTGGACGTGCCACGGCGGCATCGTCGGCAGCGTCTCTCCCCGGGTCAGCCGCTCGGAGAGGTCGACCACCAGGCAGTGCGTCAGGGCCACCAGCGCGCGCATCTCCCAGAGAGTCGACACGCCGTCGCAGATCCGTATCTCGACGGTCCCGGTGCGGGGCGCCGGCCGGACGTCCCAGCGGATCTCGTCGATGTTCTCGATTACGCCGGTGGTGAGCAGGTCGTCGGCGTACGACTCGAACTCGGCCCAGTCGGAGAACTGGAACGGCAGGCCCGCGGTCGGCAGCTGCTGGAACATCATCGCCCGATTGCTGGCGTAGCCGGTGTCGTGGCCGGCCCAGATCGGCGAGGACGCGGAGAGCGCCTGCAGGTGCGGGTACCAGTTCAGCAGCGCCGAGACCAGCGGGATCACCTGGTCCTTCGCGACGCCGACGTGCACGTGCACGCCCCAGATCAGCATCTGCCGGCCCCACCACTGGGTCCGGGCCATCAGTTCCTCGTAGCGGTGCCCGGGCGTGAGCAGCTGGTCGGACCAGGCCGCGAACGGGTGCGTCCCGGCGCTGAACAGGTCGACGCCGAGGTCGGCCGCGACCGGGACCACCTTGGCGAGCATCTCGACGAGCTCGGCGATGGCCTGGTCGGTGTTCTCGCAGATGCCGGTGGTCAGCTCCACGCTGTTGCGGAGCAGCTCCTTGTGCAGCCGCGGCTCCGGTCCGTGGCGCTCCTCGACCAGGTCGAAGAGCTCGGAGGCGGCATTGACCAGGTCCCGGGTGCGGTGGTCGACGAGGGCGAACTCCCACTCGACCCCAAGGGTCGGCCGGGGCGATACCGCGAAGTCGATGGCCACATGAGGATGCTGACACATGGGAGCATCACCAGGGTGACGACAGCCTGGATCACCGCCTTCGTGGACGTGCCCGCCTCCCGCCAGGCCGCGGCCGCGGCGTTCTGGTGCGGGGTCACCGGCTCGACGCTCTCGAGCACGCGCGGCGCCGACGGCGAGTTCGCCACCTTCCTGCCTCCCGACGGCGATCCCTATCTCCGGTTCCAGCGGATCGGCGCCGGACCGGCCGGGGTGCACCTCGACCTGCACGAGGGCGACCGCGACCTGGAGGTCCTGCGGTCACCCGGAGGGCTGCCCTACTGCCTCAACGAGGGCGAGTCGGGCGTCCGGCCGTTGCCGCGGATCTGGGCCGGGGGACAGGCCAGCCTGGTCGACCAGGTCTGCCTGGACGTGCCCCCGTCGGCGTACGACGCGGAGTGCGCCTTCTGGGCCGACGCCACCGGGTGGGAGCTGCACGAGGGCAGCCGTCCCGAGTTCCGCTTCCTGGCCCGGCCCGACGAGGTGCCGCTACGGATCCTGCTGCAGCGCCTGGACGAGGAGAACGGCCCGGTCCGTGCGCACCTGGACCTGGCGACCACCGATCGTGCCGCCGAGACCGATCGCCACCGCGGGCTCGGCGCCCGGGTGGAGGCCACCCGGCAGCACTGGACGGTGCTCCGCGACCCGTCCGGGGCGACGTACTGCATCACCGACCGGGACCCGTACACCGGCGTGCTCTAGCTGTACGGGAACTACGGCTGGCGGATCTCGGCGAGCTTCGCCAGCCAGCGGGCCACGCTGCCGTCGAACGGCGCCCTCTCCGCCGACATCGCCGCAAAGACCTCGTCGCAGCTCGCCCGGGCACCGGCGATCACCTCGGCCGGGTAGCCCAGCGCGACCTGGTGCTCGGCGAACTCGTCCTCGTCGTCGATCCAGACCCGGCCGTCGGTCTCGCGGATCACGTCCAGGTCCAGGTCGACGCAGCGGACCTCGGACTCGTCCTCCGACCAGGTGCAGGGCGTTGTCATGTCGACGTAGAAGTCCACCGGGCGGTCGGCATCGTTGCCGTAGATGGTGGCCACCCACCAGTCGTCGTGGGGGAGCAGCACCACGTGGTCGGCCCAGGCGGTGAAGCCCTTGCCCGGCTTGGCGAGCCAGGTGCCCCTGGTGACGCCGAGCCAGTGCCCGAGCGCGTCGACCCCCAGCCGGACCGCGTCGAACTCCCAGTGCGGCTCGTCGGGCCACTTGCGGGTGCGGACGCGGACGGCTCGGAGGTCGGTCACGCGGGCAAGCCTACGGAGGTCCTGCCTACTTCTTGGGCTTGGGCATCGTCTTCGGTGCGCCCCACGCCACCACGTCCTGGTAGCGCGAGCCGGCGACCTTGGCGAGGTGGTGGATGATGTGCGCGTCGATGCCGACCAGGACCCGCGCCTTCCCCTTGACCGCGTTGTCCAGGATGATCCCGGCGGCCTTCTCGGCGGTCATCCGGGCCAGGCGCTTGTCGAAGAGCTCGTCGATCTTGCCGGCGTCCTGGCTCGCGGTCTTGCGGCCGTTGCGGGCGATCCCGGTCTTGATGCCGCCCGGGTGGATGCAGGTGACCGTGACCGGGTGCTTGTTGATCAGCATCTCCTCGCGGAGGGCCTCGGTGAAGCCGCGGACGGCGTACTTGGTCGCGTTGTAGGCGGTCTGCCCGGGCATCGAGACCAGGCCGAAGAGGCTGGAGATGTTCACCAGGGCGCCGTCGCCGGAGGCGATCAGGTGCGGGAGGAACTCCTTGGTGCCGTTGACGACGCCGTTGAAGTTGACGCCGACGATCCAGTCGAAGTCCTCGTAGGACATCTCCTCGAAGTCGCCGGTCACGGTGACGCCGGCGTTGTTGACGACCACGTTGACCCGGCCGAACTGCTCGGCGACGGCGGTCGCCCAGGCACCCATCGCGGCCCGGTCGGAGACGTCGATGACGTCGCTGCGGACCTCGGCACCGAGTCCCTTGACCAGGTCGACGGTCTCGGCCAGTGCCTCGGCGTTCCAGTCGGAGATCGCCAGCAGCGCACCCTCGCGGGCCGCCTTGAGGGCCATCTCGCGACCCATGCCGCCACCGGCTCCGCTGATGACGACGACCTTGTCGTTGAGCGACTTCATGCGACGCTCTCCTTCTCTGTGTTGGCCTTGCTCACGGGGGCGTCGGACCGGGCGGTCACGACGTACTTCTCGATGTCGAAGCTGCGCAGCAGCCCGCGGAACGCGAACGTGGTCCGCGGCCACAGGGTGGTGTTGCGGCCGTGCTCGTCGAGGTACCAGGAGGCGCAGCCGCCGGTGCTCCACACGGTGCTCCGCATCCGGCGCTGCATGTCCTCGTTCCAGGACTTCTGCGCCTCGGGGGTCGGCTCGACGGTCGCGAGCTGCCGCGCTCCCATCTGCGCCAGCGCGTCGAGGATGTAGGCGATCTGGCTCTCGATCATGAAGACCATGCTCGAGTGGCCGAGACCGGTGTTGGCGCCGACGATCTGGAACAGGTTCGGGAACCCGGCGGCGGTGGTGCCCTTGTACGACGCCATCCCGTGCTCGGCCCAGACGTCGCCCAGGGTGCGGCCGTCGCGGCCCTTGATGTGGTGCGCGATCGGCTGGTCGGTGGTGTAGAAGCCGGTCGCGACGATCAGGACGTCGATGTCGCGGGTCTCGCCGGTGCTGGTCACGATCCCGGTCGGGGTGATCTCGGCGATGCCGTCGGTGATCACGTCGACGTTGGCCTGGGCGAGCGCGGGGTAGTACGTGTTCGAGATCAGGATGCGCTTGCAGCCGATCTGGAAGTCCGGGGTGACCTTGCGCTGCAGCTCCGGGTCGCTGATCCCCTTCTTGATGTTCGCCAGGGCCATCGTCTTGGCCGGGGTCAGGATCGCCGGCGCCTTCACGAACCCGGGGACGTAGGTCTCGCGGCCCCAGTAGATCGCCGTGCGGTAGAGCTTCTGGAGCCCCGGCAGGAACCGGAAGCCGAGCTTCTCCACGCGGGTGTAGGCGCGGTCGTGGCGCGGCATCACCCAGGGCGCGGTGCGCTGGTAGACGTCGAGGTGGCCGACCGTCTTGGCGATCTCCGGGATCACCTGGATCGCGGAGGCGCCGGTGCCGATGATGGCGACCCGCTTGCCGGCCAGGTCGACGTCGTGGTCCCAGCGGGCGGTGTGGAAGATCTCGCCGGTGAAGCCGTCGATGCCCTTGATCTCCGGGTTCTTCGGCTCGGAGAGACCGCCGGAGCCGCTGATCACGACGTCGGCGGTGACGGTGCCGGCGCTGGTGGTCACGGTCCAGACCTGGTCGGTCTCGTCCCAGGCGGCGTCCTCGACGGTCACGCCGAAGCGGAACCGGTCGAGCACGCCGGAGGAGCGGGCGACGTCCTGGAGGTAGGCGTGGATCTCCGGCTGCGGGGAGAACGACCGCGACCAGTTCGGGTTCGGGGCGAACGAGAACGAGTAGAGCTGGCTGGGCACGTCGCAGGCAGCACCGGGGTAGGTGTTGTCGCGCCAGGTGCCGCCGACGCTGGTGCCCTTGTCGAGGACCAGGAAGTCGGCCTGCCCGGCCTCGTCCAGCTTGATGGCCGCGCCGAGGCCGGCGAACCCGGCACCGACGACGAGGACGCGAACGCGCTCGGGGAGACTGGTCGTGGAGGTCATGCTGATGATCCTACCGCCTGTTGAACGATCGTCAATAGCGCTATTGACTGAGGTTCAGTAATGTAGGACACATGACCACCAGTAGTGAGCCCCGGTCGGCCCGCACCGGCCGGCTCCGGATGTCCCCGGAGAGCCGTCGCGAGCAGCTGCTCGACCTCGGCACCCGGCTGCTCTCGACCCGGACGCTCGAGGAGATCTCCATCGAGGTGCTGGCCGAGGAGGCCGGGATCTCGCGCGGTCTGCTGTACCACTACTTCGGCAACAAGCAGGAGTTCCACCTGGCCGTCGTACGACGGGCTGTCGAGGACCTGGTCGCGATCACCGCGCCCCGGGACATCGACGACCCGATCGAGCAGCTGGCTGTCTCGATCGGCGCCTACCTCGACTACGTGGTCGAGAACTACACCGGCTACGTCTCCCTGGTCCGCGCGGCCGCCGGCGGCAACGAGGAGCTCCGGGCCATCTACGACCAGGGCCGCAAGGCGCTGACCGATCGGATCTTCGAGGTCACCGGCCCCGAGGGGCTCGAGGCGCTCGGGCTCTCCGACTCGCCGACGATACGGCTGCTGGTCAACGGCTGGGCCGCGATGCTCGAGGTCGTCATCATCGACTGGGTGGACGACCCGCGCGGGATCGCCCGCGAGGACCTGCTTGAGCGGCTGGCCCGGGCGCTGCCCGCGATCGTGCTGTCCTGACGCGTTCAGCCGTTGCTCCCGGACAGGTCGTAGAGGGTGATCCCGTCGACGGTCTGCGCGGTGAAGTTCGCGCTCACCCAGGCGCTGATCTCCGAGCTGGTACTCCCGCCGGCTCCCGGCCCGCCGCCGTTCCCGCCGGCGATGAAGTAGTGGATCTCGCCGTTCGCGACGTAGGTCTGGAACTCGGCCAGCGTCGGGGACGGATCGGACCCGTTGAAGCCGCCGATCGCCATCACCGGCAGCTCCGAGGCCAGCTGGTAGCCCGACGCGGTGTTCGAGCCGATCGCCGCCGCGGCCCAGGTGTACGACGACGCGCCGGTCTGCAGCAGCGCGGTGATCGCCGTGGTCGAGGTGCTGCCGTTCAGCAGCCCGCCGGCTCCGCCGCCTCCGGGACCGCCACCGGGACCGCCACCGGGACCGCCACCTGCCGCAGGAGCTCCCTGCGGAGGCTGACCGCCACCGGGGCGAGGACCACCGCCCGGCCCGCCACCCGGCCCACCGCGACGGGCGTCGCCGGACACGCTCGGCCCGGCTGACGGGATCGACCCGGTGTGCGCCACGCTCGCCGTCTGGACGGCGTACGCCGCAGGCCCCGCCAGCGCGCTGACCAGGGCGACGCCGGCGACCGCAGCCGCCCAGCGCCGGGGCAGCCGGTGCACGCCGAGCAGGGCGAGTGCGGCGCCGAGACCCGTGACGACCACCAGCGGTCGCAGCCAGGGCTGGAAGTCCGGCGACCGGCCGAGCAGCACGAACGCGGTCGCGGTGGTCAGCGCGGCGGCGACGGCGAGCACCGCCCGCGCGACCGGGTCGTGCCGGTCCCGCCAGATCGCGGCCGAGCCGATGCCCACCAGTGCGGCGATCGCCGGGGCGAGCGCGACGGTATAGTACGCGTGGAAGATCCCTGCCATGAAGCTGAAGGTCAGCCCGGTGGCCACCAGGGTGCCGCCCCAGACGACGACCGCCGAGCGGATCCGCGGGTCGCGCCGCGCCACCCAGAGCGCTCCGGCGCCGAGGACCAGGGCGGCCGGGACCAGCCAGGCGACCTGCCCGCCGATCTCGCTGTTGAACAGTCTGCCGATCCCGGTGGCTCCCCAGCCGCCACCGCCGGCACCGGCGTTGCCGCCCGCCGAGCCGGTCTCGTTGCCCGAGAGCCGGCCGAGGCCGTTGTAGCCCAGGGTCAGCTCCAGGATCGAGTTGTTCTGGGAGCCGCCGATGTATGGCCGGGACGAGGCCGGCCAGAGCTCGACGATCGCCACCCACCAGCCCCCGGCGAGGACCATCGCGCCGAAGGCGGCCAGCAGGTGCACGATCCGGCGGCCGATCGGGGTGTGCGCGCAGACCAGGTAGGCGAGCGCCAGGGCCGGCAGCACCAGGAACGCCTGCAGCATCTTGGCCAGGAAGGCCAGGCCGACCAGACCGCCGCCGAGGACCAGCCAACGCAACGGGCGGCCGGTCTCGGTTCGGGACTCGTCGATGGCGCGGAGGGTGGCGACGCCGGCGCCGGTGAGCAGCAGCACCAGCATCGCGTCGGGGTTGTTGAACCGGAACATCAGCGCCGCGACGGGAGTCAGCGCCATCGCCGCGCCGGCGAGCAGCCCAGCCGGTGCCGATCCGGTCGTCCGGGAGACCGTGCGATGGATCAGGGCGACCGTCGCGACACCGGCGAGCGCCTGGGGGACCAGGATGCTCCAGCTCGACAGGCCGAAGAGGCGCACCGAGAGCGCCATCGGCCAGAGCGCCAGCGGGGTCTTGTCGACGGTGATCGAGCTCGCCGCGTCCGAGCTGCCGAAGAAGAACGCCTTCCACGACTCGGAGCCGGCCTGGACCGCGGCGGAGTAGAACGAGTTGGCCCAGCCGGACTCACCGAGGCCCCAGAGGTACAGCAGCGCGGTCGCCGCGAGCAGGCCGGCGTACGCGGCCTGGAGGGGGCGGATCCGGACGGCGGAGCGGGCGAGCTGCTGGGGGAGAACGCTGAGGGAGGTCATGCCTCCGAGGTTGACCGTCCGCCCTGCGACGACCTTGTGCGGCGTCTGTGCAGTCTCTGTGGACCTACTCGTCGTTCCCGTAGATGTCGCGGGTGTAGACCTTGTCGGCGACGTCGTCGAGCGCGTCGGTACGGCGGTTGGCGATGATCACGTCGGCGCGCTTCTTGAACTCGTCGAGGTCGGAGATCACCTCGGAGTTGAAGAAGAGCTCGTCCTCCAGGGCCGGTTCGAAGATCACCACCTCGATCCCCTTGGCCTTGATCCGCTTCATCACGCCCTGGATCGAGGAGTCTCGGAAGTTGTCCGAACCGGCCTTCATGATCAGCCGGTAGACGCCGACCGTCTGCGGGTTGCGGCGCAGGATGTCGACGGCGATGAAGTCCTTGCGGGTGGTGTTCGCCTCGACGATCGCGCTGATCAGGTTCTGCGGGACCTCGCGGTAGTTGGCCTGCAGCTGCTTGGTGTCCTTGGGCAGGCAGTAGCCGCCGTACCCGAAGGACGGGTTGTTGTAGTGCTTGCCGACCCGGGGGTCGAGCCCGACGCCCTCGATGATCTGCCGGGTGTCGAGCCCGTGGCTGAGCGCGTAGGTGTCCAGCTCGTTGAAGTAGGCGACCCGCAGTGCCAGGAAGGTGTTGGCGAAGAGCTTGATCGCCTCGGCCTCGGTGGACCCGGTGAAGAGCACCTCGATGTCGGTCTTGATGGCGCCCTCGACGAGCAGGTCGGCGAACCGGCGGGCCCGCTCGTCGTCGGCGCCGACGACGATCCGGGACGGGTGCAGGTTGTCGTAGAGCGCGTGCCCCTCGCGGAGGAACTCGGGGGAGAAGATGATCGACGCCCCGGGGTGCTCCTCGCGCATCCGGGCGGTGAACCCGACCGGGACGGTCGACTTCACCACGACGGTCGCCTCCGGGGCGAGTGCGACGACGTCGGCGATCACCGACTCCACCGAGCCGGTGTCGAAGTAGTTGGTGCGCTCGTCGTAGTTCGTCGGCGTCGCCACCACGACGAACTCGGCGCCGTCGTACGCCTGGTGCTTGTCGAGGGTCGCGGTCAGGCTGAGCGGCCGCGTCGCCAGGTACTCCTCGAGCTCGGCGTCCTCGATCGGGGACTGCCGCGCGTTGATCTGGTCGACCTTCTCCGGGACCAGGTCGAGCGCCCAGACGTCGTGGTGCTGCGCCAGGATCACGGCGTTGGACAGCCCCACGTAGCCGGTTCCGGCGATGGTGATCTTCATGCGGCGAATCCTACTGTCGGCCGATGGCCGGGACCGGTGGGTTACGTGAACGTGGGAGGTGCTTGTCGGCTAAGTTCCCTCCCATGATCCCCAACCCCGTTCCTGATGTCCCGGGCCCGCCCAAAAGGGTGCTGATCACCGGTGGTGCCGGCTTCATCGGCTCGCACCTGACCCGGCGGTTGCTCGACCAGGGACACGACGTGCTGGTGGTGGACAACTTCTACTCCAGCACCCGCGCGAACCTCTACGACCTGCTCGACGAGCCCCGCTTCGAGCTGATGCGCCACGACGTCACCTTCCCGCTGTACGTCGAGGTCGACGAGATCTTCCACCTCGCCTGCCCGGCCTCGCCGGTCTTCTACCAGCGCGACCCGGTGATGACCACGAAGACCTGCGTGCACGGCTCGATCAACATGCTAGGCCTGGCCAAGCGGACCGGCGCCAAGATCCTGCTCGCCTCCACCTCCGAGGTGTACGGCGACCCGGCCGTCCACCCGCAGGAGGAGTCGTACTGGGGCAACGTGAACCCGATCGGCCTGCGCTCCTGCTACGACGAGGGCAAGCGCTGCGCGGAGACGCTGTTCTTCGACTACTACCGCCAGCACGACCTGCCGATCAAGGTGGCCCGGATCTTCAACACCTACGGCCCGAACATGCTGCCCAACGACGGCCGGGTGGTCTCGAACTTCATCATGCAGGCGCTCCAGGGCCAGGACCTGACCGTCTTCGGCGACGGTGAGCAGACCCGTTCGTTCTGCTACGTCGAGGACCTGGTCAGCGGCCTGATCGCGCTGATGGACTCGCCGCCCGAGGTGACCGGCCCGATCAACATCGGCAACCCGGGCGAGTTCACCATGCTGGAGCTGGCTGAGAAGGTGATCGCGCTGGTCGGCGGGGAGAGCAAGCTGGTCCACGAGCCGCTGCCCACCGACGACCCGGTCCGCCGCAAGCCGAACATCGACAAGGCGCAGAGCCTGCTGGGCTGGAGCCCCACGGTCTCGCTCGACCAGGGCCTCAAGCCCACCGTGGAGTACTTCCGCGGGCTGGTGGAGGCTGTCCAGTGACCGGTCCCGTGACCGAGCGCCTCCGGATCTACCTCGCTTGGCAGTACATCACCGGCTACTCGACCTCGGGCATGCAGGAGCTGCACGCTGCCGGGCACGACGTCCGGCTGATGTACCAGGAGACCAAGACGGCGTTCTGGGGCGCGTTCAACGACGAGGAGCTCACCGAGGGCCTGCACGCGACCGGGTGGACCGGTCAGCCCGACGTCGACCTGCTGCTGGCCGAGCTCGAGGAGTTCCAGCCCGACGTCCTGGTCGTGAACTCGTGGCACATCCCGGCGTACATGAAGGCTGCCCGGAAGTGGCGCGGCAAGGCGCTGCGGATCGTCGTGATGGACCACCAGTGGCACGGTACGGCGAAGCAGTGGCTGGGCCGGCTGACCCGGGAGATCTACATCCAGCGCGCGTTCGACGCCGCCTTCATGCCCGGTGACGAGCAGGCGGAGTTCGCCCGGCACCTCGGCTTCAAGCAGCACGAGATCATCACCGGGCTCTACACCTGCGAGACCTCGTTCTTCACCGGGCCGCAGGTGCCGCCCAAGAACGCCTTCCTCTTCGTCGGCCGGCTGGTCGACACCAAGGGCCTCGACGTGCTGGCGGCGGCGTACAAGAAGTACCGCAGCGAGTCCGAGGATCCGTGGCCGCTCACCGTCGCGGGGATGGGGCAGATGGAGGAGGAGCTGAAGGCGATCGACGGCGTCGAGCTGCTCGGCTTCGTGGCGCCGCGGGACCTGCCCGGGGTGATGGCCGACACCGGCTGCCTGGTGCTGCCGAGCCGGTTCGAGCCCTGGGGCGTGGTCATCCAGGAGGCGGCAGCCTCGGGTCAGGCCGTCATCTGCACCAGCGCCTGCGGTGCCGCCTCGCGCCTGGTCAACGACGGGTACAACGGCCGGGTGGTCGCACCGGACCGGGTGGAGGAGCTGACCGAGGCGATGCACTGGATCGCGAACGCCGATCCTGCCAAGCGCGCCCTGATCAGCGAGCGCAGCGTCGAGCTGGCCAAGCAGTACACCCCGGAGCGGTGGGTCGAGCAGCTGGTCAACAAGTCGATCCAGCTGCTGCCCGAGGCGCGTGGTCCGCGGTGAGCCGGTCCGTCACCGTCATCGTCGAACCCGACCCGAGCGGGCACCGCTACCAGGCGGTGGCGAACGTCGCCGCGGTCGCCAACGAGTACGACGACGTCGTGCTGCTGACCTCCACCGGGGCGTCGACGAGCGAGGCCTTCGACGTCTACCTCGCCGAGACGACGTTCCTGCGGGTGGAGGAGGTGTTCACCGAGGTCTACCCGCCCACCCGGGAGATGGCCGCCGCAGTGGCCGCGAAGGCCCGTGAGCTCGACGTCAGCACCGCCGTCGTGATGGATGCCGACCAGTCCCTGAAGAAGTGGTTCTACGTCGCCCGCAGCGAGTTCAAGGGCCTGCCGCGCAAGCCGCGGGTGGTCTTCATGCTCACCCGCTACCCGGCGAAGCTGAAGCTGACCGACTCGTTCGGCTGGAAGTTCCGGATCTCGAAGTCGGCGCTGGCCGTGGTCGCGATGGCGACCGGGACGCTGCACCACGTCGCCGGCTTCTCCGGGCGTGACGACATGACCAAGGGCTGGATCGTCAAGCGCGCCCGGGACCCGGAGATCTGCTCCGCGCACTCCCGGGACCGGGCGGCCATCCGCGCCGAGCTGGACCTGCCCCAGGACCGCAAGATCGTCGGTATCTTCGGCCAGCTCACCGAGCGCAAGAACGCTCCGCTGGTACTGGACTCGCTCAAGGCGGCCGGGCTCGACGACGTCGACCTGCTGCTCGCGGGCAGCGTCCTCCCGGAGGTCTGGGAGTGGATCAACCAGCTGCCCGAGGCCGACCGGGCCCGGGTGATCGTCCACGACGGCTTCCTGACCAACGAGCTGATGGACAAGCTCGTCGCGGCGGTCGACGCGTGCCCGATCGCGCTGACCAACAACGGGCCGAGCGGGATCATGGGCAAGGCCAGCGCGGCCGGCGTACCGGTGATCACCGCGGGGTCCGAGGTCCGGGCCCGTGAGCTGGTCGCGACCGACGGCGGTGAGGTGGCCGAGCTGACCCCGGAGAGCATCGGGGCCGCGATCAAGCGGCAGTTCGCGAAGGACCCGGACGCGCCGCGGCGCAACACCGTCCCGCCGGCCACGGCGGACGAGTTCTCCCGGAGCCTGCTCGGCGTCGACGCGCACGGGAAGGTGCTCGGCCGGAGCCCCCGCCGATAGGGCGATTCCGGCCTTCGGGACGGGCCGGGTCCGGTAGCCTTCCCGGCGTGAATCCAGAGCGCGAGTCAGCCGACAAGCACGAGACCGATACCCAGGTCCCGGCAGCCTTCCTCCTCAAGACCCCGCGGTTGCGGGTCGCCATCCGGGAGACCGTCCGCGCGCTCAACACGCCGGTCGCGAAGGTCCGGATGCGACGGGCCGTCGCGAAGTCCGACCGCCCGATCAAGCTCGAGATCGGCGGCCTGGTGCCGCGCGACGGCTGGATCATCACCAACGTCAACGCGACCACCCGCAACTACCTCGACGCCACCTCGCCGTGGCCGGTCGAGGACGGCTCGGTCTCGTACGTCTTCACCGACAACGTGATCGAGCACATCCCGCTCGAGGCCGGCCGGGCGATGCTCGCGCAGGCGTACCGGGCGATGCAGCCGGGCGGCGTGATCCGCTTGCTCACCCCGGACATCAAGAAGCACGTCGAGCTCTACCTCAGCGGTGCCACCGCGGTGGACAGCGACGTCGCCCAGGCCTACAAGGCACTCGGCATGACCGTGGAGCACCCGATCGACCTGATCCGGATCCCGATCGGCAGCTTCGGCCACCACGAGGGGTACGTCTACGACTTCGAGATCCTCGAGGCCGAGCTCAAGCGGGCCGGGTTCCACTCGGTGATCCGCTGCGAGATGGGCGAGTCCGAGCACGAGGCGCTCCACGGCATCGACTTCCGCCTCGACCAGGAAGGCGCCCAGCTGATCGTCGAAGCCACGCGCTAGCGCGGGAGTCGGACGACGAAGGTCGTGTCGCCCGGCTGGGAGACGACCTCGGCGGTGCCGCCGTGCGCGGTGGCGATCGCGCTGACCAGGGAGAGACCCAGTCCGGCCCCTCCGGAGGCGCGGGTGCGGCTGGAGTCGCCGCGGGTGAAGCGCTCGAACGCGGCGTAGGCGATGTCCTCGGGCAGCCCCGGGCCGTCGTCGTGCACCTCGATCCGGACCTCGTCGTCCCCGGTGCTGACCCGCACGGTGACGGTGGTCCCGGCGGGGGTGTGGTTGCGGGCGTTGTTGAGCAGGTTCGTGACCACCTGGTGCAGCCGGGCGGCGTCGCCGGTGACGGTGACCGGCTCGTCGGGCAGTCCGAAGCGCCAGTGGTGGTCGGGCGCGAGCACCCGGGCGTCGGCGACCGCCTCCAGCAGCAGCCGGGTCAGGTCGACCTCCTCGCGCACCAGCGGCCGCCCCGAGTCGAGCCGGGCCAGCAGCAGCAGGTCCTCGACCAGCGCCGACATCCGGCCCGCCTCGGTCTCGACCTTGTTCAGTGCGGTGCCGAGCACCTCGGGGTCCTCCGGCGTACGGCGGGAGAGCTCGGCGTACCCGTGGATCGTGGAGAGCGGGGTCCGCAGCTCGTGGGAGGCGTCCGCGACGAACTGCCGGACCTGCTGCTCGCTGCGGTGCCGGGCCGCGAGCGCCCCGTCCACGTGGTCGAGCAGGGTGTTCAGGGCTGCGCCGACCTGTCCGACCTCCGTCTCGTCGTCGGTGAGCTCGTCGGGGACCCGGGTGCTGATCGTGGTCTCGCCGGTGGAGAGGTCCTGGGTGGCGACTTCGCGGGCGGCCTCGGCGACGGCGTGCAACGGTTGGAGCTGGCGCCTGACCAGCCAGGTCCCGGCGACCCCGGCGATGCCGACGCCGAGGAGGGTGAGGAGGGCGAAGGTGCTGATCAGGCTGGCCAGGGTGTTGTCGTTGTCGTCGGTGGGCAGGCCGACGATGAAGGTGTAGCCACGGGGATCGTCGTCCTGCAGCACCCGGTAGGTGGTTCCGTTCACCTTGATCGAGTGGGGGGTACGGCGGTCGGCCACCGCGACGACGCGCTGGGTGCTCGACGTCGACAGGTCGGTCAACGAGTCGGTGTCCTCCTGCACGATGCCGCCGACAGCAGAGCTCGGTTGCGTCGTCGGCATGATCACGACGAGGCTGCCCGGCAGCAGTCTGTTCGTCTCTTCGGGGGTGGGGACGTCCGGGCTCCTGACGGCCATGCTCGGTCCTGTCGCTCGACGGAGCGCGTCACTGACCTGGCCGTCCAACCTGTCGCTCAGGATCCCGCGCATCACCAGGGTTGCGCTGAACGCGACCAGGATCCCGACCACCGCCACCAGCGCCACCGCCGTGACCACCAGGCGACTGGTCAGGCTTCTGGGCAGCAGGTTCACGCCTCCACCGGCTTCAGCACGTACCCCGCACCCCGCATGGTGTGGATCATCGGTTCCCTCCCGGCGTCGATCTTCTTCCGCAGGTAGGAGATGTACAGCTCGACCACGTTGGCCTGCCCGCCGAAGTCGTAGTTCCAGACTCGGTCGAGGATCTGGGCCTTGGACAGCACCCGCTTCGGGTTCCGCATCAGGTAGCGGAGCAGCTCGAACTCGGTGGCGGTGAGCTGGATCTGCTCGCCGTCGCGGCTGACGTCGTGGGAGTCCTCGTCCAGCACCAGGTCGCCGACCGAGAGCACCGAGTGGTCGGCGGTGGCCTGGGCTCCGGCCCGCCGCATCAACGCGCGCAGCCGGGCGACCACCTCCTCGAGCGAGAACGGCTTGGTGACGTAGTCGTCCCCACCCGCGGTCAGCCCGGCGACCCGGTCCTCGATCGCGTCCTTGGCGGTCAGGAACAGCACCGGTACGTCGTCCGCGTCGGCGCGGAGCCGGCGCAGCACCTCCATACCGTCGAAGTCGGGGAGCATCATGTCCAGCACGATCGCGTCGGGAGCGAACTTCCGCGCCGCCGAGACCGCCTTGGCGCCGGTGTGCGCGACCTCGACGTCCCAGCCCTCGTAGCGCAGCGCCATCCTCAGCAGCTCCGCGATGTTCGCCTCGTCGTCGACGACCAGGACGCGGAGCGGGCTGCCGTCGATCCGGGTCAGCTCGGGGCCGCGGGACGTGGTCATGATCCAAACCTCATGGTCACAGCCTGGCCCATCTCCCGCCCGGTTCTCCATGACTGGGCTGTGAGAATCCTGTGAACCCGTGCCGGTGAAGTCGCATCGGGTTGCTGGCTCGTGCACAGGTCGGGCACAGGTTCGCCGTCCACGGTGTGCTCATGGCAGAGAACACGGACGAGAACCTGACGAACGAAGCTGACGCCGTCGACGAGACGGCCGTGCAGCCCACGACCCCCGAGGTCCCCGCGGCGCCGGACGCCTCCGCGGTAGCAGCGGCACCGCGGCTCCGGGACCGGATGTGGTCCTTCCGCGCGATGATCGCGGTAGCCGCTGCCACCCTGCTCCTCGGCGGTGCCGGCGGCGCGAGCCTGGTCGCCGCGACCAACGGCGGGAACGACGGCCCGGACCGGGTCGGTCGCTTCGCCGGTCCCGGCGGCGGCATGGACGGCCAGCACCGGGGCCCCGGCGGGTACGGCGGCCCGCAGTTCCGCCAGGACGGGCCCCAAAGCGGGCAGCAGAACGGGCAGCAGGACTACCAGCAACAGGGTCCCCAGCAACCCCCGGCTGCTCCCGGCAGCGCCTCCTGACGATCAACTGATTGGCGTGCCCCGGACGCCACCCGTCAGACTGTGCGGGTTGTGGATATCAAGTTTCCCGCCGAGCTGCCGGTCTCGGCCCGCCGTGAGGACATCGCCGAGGCGATCCGCGATCACCAGGTGGTCATCGTCGCGGGGGAGACGGGCTCCGGGAAGACCACCCAGCTGCCCAAGATCTGCCTGGCGCTGGGCCGCGGCGAAGGCGGTCCCGGCGGAGGACTGATCGGCCACACCCAGCCGCGCCGGATCGCCGCGCGGAGCGTCGCGGAACGGATCGCCGCCGAGCTGGGCACCGAGCTCGGCGACGTGGTCGGCTACCAGGTCCGGTTCACCGACCGGACGTCCGCGGCCGGCCGGGTCAAGGTGATGACCGACGGCATCCTGCTCGCCGAGCTCCAGCGCGACAAGCTGCTGCGCCGCTACGACACCCTGATCATCGACGAGGCCCACGAGCGCAGCCTGAACATCGACTTCCTGCTCGGCTACCTCAAGCAGCTGCTGCCGAGACGACCGGACCTCAAGGTGGTCATCACCTCGGCGACGATCGACGTGCAGCGGTTCGCGGAGCACTTCGCCCGGGACGGCGTACCGGCTCCGATCGTCGAGGTCTCCGGCCGGACCTATCCCGTCGAGATCCGCTACCGGCCGCTGGTCGCGCTCCCGGAGGATGACGAGGACGGCGAGCCGCTGGTCCGCGACCAGACCGAGGCGATCGTGGCCGCGGTCGACGAGCTGCGCACCGCCACCGACGGCGACATCCTGGTCTTCCTGCCCGGAGAGCGCGAGATCCGGGACACCGCGGACGTGCTGAAGAAGCGTTCGGAGGGACCGCGGGGCTTCGACATCGTCCCGCTCTACTCCCGCCTCTCCGAGGCCGAGCAGCACCGGGTCTTCGAGCAGCACTCCCGGCGCCGGGTGGTCCTGGCCACGAACGTCGCCGAGACCTCGCTGACCGTCCCGGGGATCACCGCGGTGATCGACACCGGCGTGGCCCGGATCAGCCGCTACTCGGTGCGGACCAAGGTGCAGCGGCTGCCGATCGAGCCGATCAGCCAGGCGTCCGCCAACCAGCGCTCGGGCCGCTGCGGCCGGATCGAGGCCGGGATCGCGATCCGGCTGTACTCCGAGGAGGACTTCGAGGCCCGGCCCGAGTTCACCGAGCCGGAGATCCTGCGGACGACGCTGGCCAGCGTGATCCTGCAGATGACCTCGCTCGGTCTCGGTGACGTGGCCCGGTTCGGGTTCGTCGAGGCACCCGATGCCCGCAACATCCGGGCCGGGATGCTGCTGCTGACCGAGCTCGGGGCGATCAAGGAGCACACCGGTGGCCGGTCCACGCCGCGGCTGACCGGGGTCGGCCGCTCCCTGGCACGTCTGCCGATCGACCCGCAGCTGGGCCGGATGCTGCTCGAGGCCGACCGCCTCGGCTGCCTGCGCGAGGTGCTGGTGATCGCCTCCGCCCTCTCGCTCCAGGACCCGCGCGAGCGACCGGTCGAGCACCAGGCCCGGGCCGACGAGATGCACGCGCGGTTCGCCGACCGGCGCTCGGACTTCATGGCCTGGCTCAATCTCTGGGACCACGTCCGCAAGCAGCAGAAGGAGCTCGGGTCGAGCGCCTTCCGCCGGATGTGCCGGGCTGAGCACCTGAACTACCTGCGGGTGCGGGAGTGGCAGGAGTTCGAGAGCCAGCTCCGCCAGGTCGCCAAGCAGGTCGGCCTGAAGCCCGCGCGGTCCGGTGACGGCCGGGCCGGCGAGGACCTGATCCACCAGGCCCTGATCGCCGGTCTGCTCTCGCACATCGGGCTGCGCGACCCCGACCGCCGCGACTACCTCGGCGCTCGCGGCGCCCGGTTCTCGATCTTCCCGGGCTCGGGGCTCTTCAAGAGGCAGCCCGACTTCGTCGTCGCCGCCGAGCTGGTCGAGACCTCCCGGCTCTGGGGACGGCAGTGCGCCGTCGTCGATCCGCTCTGGGTCGAGCGGATCGGCGCCCACCTGGTCAGCCGCTCGTTCTCCGAACCGCACTGGTCCAAGAAGCGCGCCGCGACGCTGGCCCACGAGCGGGTCACCCTGTACGGCGTCCCGCTGGTCGCCGACCGGCTGGCGGACTACGGCAAGCTGGAGCCCGCCCTGGCGCGAGAGCTCTTCATCCGGCACGCGCTGGTCTACGGCGAGTGGAACACCCGGCACCGGTTCCTGGAGACCAACCGGGCGCTGCTCGAGGAGGCCGAGGAGCTCGAGCACCGAGCCCGCCGCCGCGACCTGGTCGTCGACGAGCACACCCTCTTCGACTTCTACGACGCGGTGATCCCGCCCGACGTGGTCTCCGGGGGCCACTTCGACGGGTGGTGGAAGGTGGAGCGCCGGGAGCGCCCGGACCTGCTGACGTTCGACCCCGCGATGCTGGTGCACGCCACCGCCGAGGAGGTCGCCCCCGGCGACTATCCCGACGAGTGGCGCGAAGGCTCGCTGGCGCTGCCGCTGAGCTACCACTTCGAACCGGGGGCGGAGCAGGACGGGGTCCGGGTCGACGTACCGCTGGCGACGCTGAACCACCTGGGCGGCCAGGCCTTCAGCTGGCACGTCCCGGGCCTGCGCGAGGAGCTGGTGATCGCGTTGCTCCGGTCGTTGCCGAAGCAGCTGCGGGTCAACTTCGTGCCGGCGCCGAACGTCGCCAAGGGCTTCCTCGCCGCGGTGCCGCCGGGGGAGGAATCGCTGACCGACGCGCTCGCCCGGCACCTGCGCGCGGTCACCGGGGTGGCGGTGCCGCCCGAGGCGTGGGACTGGGCGAAGGTGCCCGGCCACCTCCGGCCCACGTTCCGGATCGTCGACGAGGACGGCGCGGTGCTGGGCGAGGGCAAGGACCTCGAAGCCCTCAAGCGACCGTTGCGCCCCTCCTTCGAGGCCGCGATGGCCGGTGCGGCCGCGGAGTCGGGCCTGGCCACCACCGGGCAGACCATCTGGACCTTCGGGACCCTCGAGCAGTACTTCGTGCAGGTCCGGGCCGGCCACGAGGTCCGCGGCTACCCGGGGCTGGTCGACGAGGGCGACACCGTGGGGCTGAAGGTCTTCGCGTCGGAGGCCGAGCAGGCGGCGCAGCACCGTCGCGGCATCCGCCGGCTGCTGAACCTGAACGTCCCGGCCCCCGATCTCACCATCGGGCTGGACAACGCCACGAAGCTGGCGCTGGCGGCGTCGCCGTACCCGGCCGTGAAGGCGCTGCTCGCCGACTGCGTGCTCGCCGCGATCGGCGACCTCACCGTCGAGGTCTGGGACGCGGCCTCGTTCGAGGCGCTGCTGGCCGAGGTCACCCGCGCGCTGCCCGAGCGGGCCGCCGAGATCCGGGCCGACGTCCTGCGCGTGCTCGCGGCGGAGCGCGAGGTGGACCGGCTGCTGCACGGCCGCGTCGACCTGGCGGTGCTGCCGTCGATGAACGACATGCGCCAGCAGCTCGGCCGCCTGGTTGCGCCCGGGTTCGTGGTCGAGGCCGGCGGTACGCAGCTGCGCGAGTTCCCGCGCTACCTGGCCGCGCTGGCCGAGCGGCACCGCAAGCTCCCGGAATCGCCCGGGAAGGACCTGGAGCTGATGTCCAGGGTCGCGGAGTTCCAGAACGGGTGGGAGCAGCGGATGGCCGCGCTGGCACCCGGGCGCCCCCCGGACGCTGCTCTGGAGCGGTTGCGGTGGCTGGTCGAGGAGTATCGCGTCTCGCTCTGGGCGCAGCACCTGGGCACCCGCGAGCCGGTTTCCGACAAGCGCCTCCGCGACGCCCTGGGGCAGGCCTAGCTAGCGGTACCGCCGCGACGCGCGAACGACCTCCGCGAACAAGTCCTCGTCCAGCTCGGCGCCTTGGCGACGGACGTCGTACACGCTGACGGTGAGGACCCGGTTCAGCTGCACCTCGCTGCTGCGCCCGCTCCGGTCCCAGTCGCCGCTGCCGAGGTCCATCCAGACCTGCTTGCGGCGCTGCTGGTCGGTCCGGGTGCGCAGCGGCAGCGCGGTGATCCGGGCGCCGTCGACCGCGAGCACCAGCACCGGGCGGTCCTTGCCCGCGCGGGAACCCTCCTCGAAGGCGACCCAGGTCCAGACGATCTCGCCGGGGAACGGGCGGCCGTCGACGGCGGGCGAGTACGGCGGCCTGGTCAGGACGGCCCCTGGGGCAGGTACGGCGTCGCGGCGGCGATCACCGCGTCGAAGGTCGCGCGGGGCAGGGCGCCGCCCTCACGCCGTACGGACTGGACGTCGAGGACCAGCACCCGGTTCAGCCGGACCTCGCTGGGCCGGCGCTGCCGGTCCCAGTCGCCGCTGCCGACATCCATCCAGAACCGGCCGGCCCGGGCCTCCTGGGCGGCGTCGCGGTCGTGGTCCTTGCTGGTCAGCGGCAGTGCGATCACCTGGCCCCCGGAGACCGCGATCACCAGGATCGGGCGGTCCTTCCCCTGGCTCGGGTCCTCCTCGTACGGCACCCACGCCCAGCAGACCTCACCGGGATCCGGTTGCCCGTTGCTCGCCGGCGCGTAGTCGGCGCGCAGCGCCGGTCGGCGGGCACCAGCGCCCCGGCGGAAGAGCTGCGGAAGTCGGAACGCCATGACCCGAACGCTAGTCGAGGGCGGTTGCAGATGGGTGCGCCGGGCCGGGAGCGCCTCACGGCGCGTGGCCGCTCGTAGCGGCTTTATTTAGGTCCCGGGGCTGCCACGGCCCGGCGCCCCTGAATTCTAACCCAGCGCAGGTCTACGTGAGTCGTCCTTCGAGCTCGAGGCGGGCCGCGTGGTGCAGCTGGTCGGCGAGGGTGAGCAGCCGCGAGGCCGACAGGTCGACCTGGTACGACGACCCGTGGTCGCTCTCGGTCCGGGCCCGGCCGGCGGCGGTGACCCGCGCGAACGCCGCCGCCCGGAACAGGGTGTCCGCGAACTCGCCGACGACCACCCCGGAGAGGACCGCGTCGACCAGCGAGCGGACCTCGTCGGCGCCCGGGGGTTCCTCGACGCCGGAGATCGCCTCGGCCACCGGAGCGAGTGCGCGTCCGCGGTCGAACTCTTGAGCCGCCGTCCGCGGGTCGGCGTGCACCCAGGTGCGCAGCAGGTAGAGCCGCCAGAGCGCGCCGGCGAGCGAGTCCGAGGGCGCACCCGCCCAGAGGTCCGCCAGGGTCTCCAGGCCTTCGGTGTCGGCGAGGTGCACCACCCGGGAGACCAGGTCGCTGTCGGCCTGGTCGCGAGCGCCGCGGACCAGCGCGGTGGCGGCGCGCTCGGCCGCCTCGGCGAGCACCGCCGGGTCCACCCCGTGCGCGGTGGTCTCGATCGCCTCGAAGTGCCCGGCCCCGGGCAGCTGGGGCCGGTGGTGCGCGCGCTCGCTCATGACCCCAACGTACTCAGCCGAGCCTGACCGCCGCGGCCTTGACCATCGCCACCATCGGCTCCTTGCCGGCGGGGTAGTTGTAGTCCTGGCCGATGCTGTCCATCGTCAGCACCGCGATCCGGGTGCCGGAGGTGACCAGTCCGACGGCCTGGAAGAGGCCCTCGTCGGCGTGGGCGGCACTGACGGTGAGCAGGTACCAGGAGCCGCCGTCCACGGTGGTCAGCGTGCCGGCCTTCACGGTCTTGGTGCCGCAGCGCTTGTGCCAGCTCTTGAGGACCTTGAGCGCGGTCGCCGTGGTGGTGGCGTCCGGGAACTCCGCGATCTGCTCGGCGGCGTTGTCGTCGGTGTCCACCGGCGGGAAGTAGGTGCGTTCGACGACCTCGGTCGCGCCGATGCTGACCAGGTCGACCTTCGCGCAGCGGCCGAACGGCTCCGAGTCGGCCGGACCGGTCTCGCCGTCCTGCCAGCGCCACGACGCGTTCAACCCCGGTACGGCGTCCGTGGGGAGCAGCCGGTCGGTCAGCGTCGCCGGCGTGGTGGTCGGCGTCTCCGTCGGTGTCGGGGTCGGATCGGGCGTGGTCACCGGGGGAGCGCTGGTCTCCGGGGACTCGCCCGCGGGGGACTTGGCCGGCGAGTCGTCCTCGGACGCGCAGCCGCCGAGTCCGAGAGCGAGCGTGATGAGCAAGGCGGGCGCGACACGAGAGAGCGAAAGCATGCCCTGAGCCTAGGGGCGTTCTCATCGCGGCTGGGTCCTCCTGGCCCGTGCGGCGTGTCCGGCTATCGTGAGCGTGCTCGTGGGATCGCCCCTCGTGCAGGAGGGAGTCCGCTGTGCTGGGCAGCCGTCAGGCCTTGATCGCTCTGATCGCGGGGGGAGCGGTGCTCGTCGCCGGTTGCTCCGGGGGCGAACCGAAGGCGACGCCCACCACTGCGCCGCCGGCCGGGCCGACCCTGCTCACCTTCGAGGTCTACGGCCCGCCGCAGGTCGTCACCGCCTACGCGAAGGTCGCCGCGATGTACTCGGCCGAGCACCCGGGCACCGTCGTCAACGTGCGGCCCTACGACAACGCGACCGAGGCCACCGCGGCGCTGAAGCAGCAGATCGCCGCCGGCAAGGCACCCGACGCCTTCCTGACCCCGCTGGAGGCGCTGCCCTCGTTGGAGGAGCTGAAGGCGATCCAGCCGGTCGACGACCTGCTCGGTGAGCGCGAGGTCGACTTCGGGGACGGCTACCAGCGCTACTCGCTGGAGGCGTTCTCCGCCGACAACCGGCTGCAGTGCATGCCGGTCGACGTCTCGCCCCTGGTCGTCTACTACAACACCGACCTGATCGACCTCTCCCAGCCGATCATGCCGTCCGACTCGCAGGTGAACCCGACCGACGGCTGGGGTCTGTCCCAGTTCGGCGAGGCCGCAGCAGCCGCGTCCGGACGCGGAGTCCGCGGGGTGGCGGTCGCGCCGACCCTGCAGCAGGTGGCTCCCTTCGTCTGGTCCGGAGGCGGTGACCTCACCGACGACGACAGCGCCCCGACCACGCTGCGGCTCTCGGACGGATCCAGCAAGTCCGCGCTGGAGAAGCTGCTCGAGATCGTCCGCAACCCGCAGGTCACGTTCAACGACAAGCAGCTGGCCCGCAAGTCGGCGCTGGCTCGCTTCAAGGGCGGCTCGCTGGCGATGATGCTCGGCTTCCGCAGCCTGACCCCGCAGCTGCGCGCCCAGCAGAACCTGAACTTCGACGTGATGCCGCTGCCCCGCGTCGGCGGCAAGGTGACCGTCGGCGAGAGCACCGGCGTCTGCCTGAGCTCGAAGACCGAGCACACCGGCAAGGTGGCCGACTTCATCGCGTACGCGGTCTCCGACGAGGCGAGCAAGCTGCTGGCCGCGACCGGGTACACCGTGCCGACGAACCTGGACGTGGTGAACTCGGACGCGTTCACCCAGCCGGGGGAGCAGCCGGCCAGTGCCGAGGTCTTCGCCGCGAACGTCCGCTACATCAAGAACTTCCCGACCGTGCCGACCTGGCCGTCGGTCGAGGCCAAGATGGCGACCCTGCTGACCGGGCTGTTCAACGACCCGGTGATCGACCCGCTCGACGAGCGCCTCAAGGCGATCGACGCTGCCTCGGTGCCGTTGTTCACGCCCATCCCGACGCCCAGTCCCACGCCCAGTCCCACGCCCAGTCCCACGGCGACGCCGACCGCGACGCCGTCCTCGAACTGATCAGTCCGCCGGGTCGGTCTCGGGAGCGGGCTCGGCTGCGGGCTCCGGGGCCGGGTTCCGGATCGCCTCGGCGATGATCGGCGCCATCAGGTCGATCTGCCAGCGGCGGGCGCCGAGAGCGTCCAGCTCCTGGGAGACGGCCGCGTCGAGCTCGTCGTCCGCGACCTTCGGCGGCGTCCAGAGCACCCGCCGCATGTAGTCCGGGGTGAGCAGGTTCTCGACGGGGACGTTGCGGTCCTCGGACAGCTCCGTGACGGCCGCCCGCGCGGTGTTGAGCCGGGCCGCGGCGACCGGGTCCCGGTCGGCCCAGGAACGGACCTGCGGCGGGCCGTCGGACCGGTTCGCGACCGGCGGGAGCTCGTTGTCGGGGAGCGCCCGGGCACGCTTGAGCGCCTCCACCCAGGTGTCCAGGTAGCGCCGGGCGCCACGACCGTGGAAGCCGCTGGTGTCCATCAGCAGCTTGCCGCTGGTGGGCAGCGCGTTCGCCGCGGCGATCACCGCGGAGTCCGGGATCAGCCGACCCGCGGTGGTGTCCAGCGACTCGGCGAGCGCGTCGCGGACGGTCCAGAGCTCCCGTACGGCGGCCAGCGCGCGCCGTCCCTTGGCCTTGTGGATCCCGGACGTACGACGCCACGGGTCCAGGCGCGGGGGCGGCTCGAAGGTGATCAGGTGCTCGAACTCCTGGCGGGCCCACTCGGACTTGCCGGCGGCCTCCAGCTCGGCGCTGAGCACGTCGCGGAGCTCGACCAGGACCTCGACGTCGAGGGCGGCGTACTCCAGCCACGGCTCGGGCAGCGGTCGCTTCGACCAGTCGGCCGCGGAGTGCTCCTTGCGCATCGACTTGCCGACGATCACCTCGACCAGAGTGGCCAGGCCGACCCGCGGGTAGCCGAGGAGCCGGGCCGCCAGCTCGGTGTCGAAGAGCGCCTTCGGGACCAGGCCGACCTCGCGCAGGCACGGGATGTCCTGGCTGGCGGCGTGCAGGATCCACTCGGCGTCGCCGAAGGCGGCGTTCAGGTCGGTGAGGTCGTCGAAGGCGATCGGGTCGATCAGCGCGGTGCCGGCGCCCTCGCGACGGAGCTGGATCAGGTAGGCGCGCGCCGAGTAGCGGTACCCGGACGCCCGCTCGGCGTCCAGGCCGATCGGGCCGCTGCCGGCCGCGACCGCGGCGACGACCTCGTCGAGCGCGGCGCGGGTCTCGACGATCGGCGGCAGCCCGTCACGGAGTCCGAGCAGGGGAGCCGGGGGTGCCTCGACCTCGGTGGTGTCGTCCGGTTCCATTATTCCGGGCCGCGCTGACCGCGACGGCTCGGCATCGTCGCGACGCCTTCCGGAACAGGTGCGAGGCCGGCTGCCGTGCAGAGCAGCTCTCCCCAGGCTTCGACGTGCGCGGTCAGGTCGCCGACCGGCGTCCAGGAGGCCCGGATCTCGATCTGGGCGGTGCCGGGCTCGGCGGCCATCCCGCCGAAGCTCTCCGAGGCGACGCTGGTCACCGTGCCGGACGGGGCGCCGTACGCCGCGCCGTGCGCTTCGAGGGCCTCGGTCAGCCAGGTCCAGCCGACCTCGGCGAGGAGCGGGTCGGTAACGAGCTCGGGGTCGATGTCGGCGCGGGCGTAGGCCACGCAACGGAAGGTGCCGTCCCAGGTGTCGTTGCCGGCGGGGTCGTGCAGGATCACGATCCGGCCGGTCCCGACGTCCTCGCCGTCGACGGTGACGTCCGCGGAGATCGCGGAGGCGTACGGCGCGATCCGCTGCGGCGCCGGCATCTCCTCGGTGTAGACCTCGGGCCGGAACTTCGCGGCGCGCAACTGCTGCACGGCACGCTCGAACTCGGCCGGGATCTGCGGCGGCTCGATATGCCGTTCGCGCGGTGCGGACATGGGCTCAGGCTAGATCGGATCTTCCGATCCCGCGTCCTCGACTCGCCGCCTGACCTGCGAAGATCGACCCATGGCTGAGCTTCGTGACTCCAATTTCCTTCGGGCCGCCCGTGGTGAACCGGTCTCGCACACCCCGGTCTGGTTCATGCGCCAGGCGGGCCGGTCGCTGCCGGAGTACCTGAAGGTGCGGGAGGGCGTCACCATGCTCGAGTCCTGCATGCAGCCGGACCTGGTCACCGAGATCACCCTGCAGCCGGTGCGCCGGTACGGCGTGGACGCGGCGATCTTCTTCTCCGACATCGTGCTCCCGCTCAAGGCGATCGGGGTCGACCTGGACATCGTCGCAGGCGTCGGCCCGGTCGTCGCGAACCCGGTGCGCACCCTCGCCGACGTCGCGGCGATCCCGGACCTGACTCCCGAGCACGTCCCGTTCATCACCGAGGCGGTCGGCCAACTGGTCGGCGAGCTCGGGGCGACCCCGCTGATCGGCTTCGCCGGCGCGCCGTTCACGGTGGCGTCGTACCTGGTCGAGGGCGGGCCGTCGAAGGAGCACGCCAAGACCAAGGCGCTGATGTTCGGCGCTCCGGAGGTCTGGGAGGCGCTGATGCGGAAGATCGCCGGGATCTCCGCGGCGTACCTGCACGTCCAGGTGGCCGCCGGTGCCAGCGCGGTCCAGCTCTTCGACTCCTGGGCGGGTGCGGTCACCCGCGCCGACTACGAGACGCACGTGCTGCCGTACTCGACCGACGTCCTGACCTCGATCGGCACGACCAGTGTCCCGCGGATCCACTTCGGGGTCGGCACCGGCGAGATCCTCGACCTGATGGGGGCGGCCGGTGCCGAGGTCGTCGGCGTCGACTGGCGGGTGCCGCTCGCCGAAGGCATCAAGCGCGTCGCGGGCCGGTCGGTGCAGGGCAACCTGGACCCGACCCTGGTCTTCGCGCCGACCGAGGTGATGCTGGACCGCGCCGACCAGGTGCTCGCCGCCGGCCGGGCGGCGCCAGGGCACATCTTCAACCTCGGTCACGGCGTGATCCCGTCGACCGACCCCGATCAGCTCAAGCGGCTGACCGACCACGTGCACGAGTCCAGCGCCCGCTGAGAGCCCGTCCCACCAGGACGACCAGGGCGAGAACGGCCGCGAACGGGAGGACCGTGCCGAGGCCGGTGAGCACCGCGCTGGTGGCCGATCCGAGGTGCTCCCAGCCGTTCTTCAGCCCGCTCAGGAACGTGTCGTCCTCGTCGTCCCCGGCGGCCTCGTCGTCGGGGCGGGACAGGTACAGGCCGATCGTGGCGAGCGACGTCTGGTCGGCGAGGTACTTCTGCTGCTGCTCCAGGCTGTCCAGCTCGGCTTGACGCTGGCTGAGCTGCTCCTCGATGCTGATCACCTGGTTCAGCGTCTTGGCCTGGGCCAGCAGCGCCCGGATCCGCTCCAGGCTGAGCTTCTGGCTGCGCACCCGGGCGTTGTTGTCGATCACCTGGGTGGTGACGTCCTCCGAGGTCCGCTTGCGGTCCACCAGGGTGCCGAGCTCGGTCAACGAGTCCATCGCCTCGTCGAATCGCGCGCTCGGGACCCGCAGCTCCAGCCGGATCCGCTCGGTGTCGCCGTCGTCGTCCGCCGTGGACTCCTCGTTCGCGATGGTCCCGTCAAGGCCGTCCAGCAGCTTGCGGAGGTCGAAGCGGGCCTTGTCGACATCCTTGGCGTGCAACGAGATCTGGCCCTTGGAGATGATCGCCTTGGTCTGCGCGACGATCGCGTCGGCGTCCTTGGCCCCCGCCGTGTCGAACAGGTTGGCCGTCTCCGGGGCGTCGGCAGCCCCGGATCCTCGCTGGGTGTCGGCGGGGGCGGCGTCGGGCGCGGAAGCCGGCGTCATGGTGTCGGAACCGCTGGCCCCGCAGGCGGCGACCAGCAGGACGGCGGGGACGGCGAGGGCGACGCGGGAGATCTTCATGGCAGTGGGACGCAGGGCGGCCCTGTTCGGATCCGTCCGGTGTCGGATACGTAGGCTGGGACCGTGCCCACGCCCGCCGCGCCCCGCTCGGATCGACCCACCGTCGTGATCGTCGGCGCGGGCATCGCCGGCCTGGCGGCCGCGGCCCGGCTGCACGAGGAACGGCCGGACGCGGAGATCGTGGTGCTGGAGGGTTCGCCTGAGATCGGCGGCAAGCTCCGGCTCGCCGAGGTCGGCGGCGTGACCGTGGACGTCGGTGCCGAGGCGATGCTGAACCGGCGCCCCGAGGCGGTAGCCCTGGCCCGGACCTCCGGCCTGGCGGACTCGATCGTGCACCCCGCCACCACCAGCGCGCATCTCTGGAACCGCGACGAGCTGGTGGTGATGCCCAGGACGATGATGGGGATCCCCACGGACCTGCGGCTGCTCGCCGAGAGCGGGGTGATCTCCAAACCGGGGATGGCGCGCGCGGCGATGGACGCGGTCCTGCCGGCGACCTCGATGGAGGGCCGCGACACCAGCATCGGCGGGCTGGTCGAAGAACGCTTCGGCAAGGAGGTCGTCGACCGGCTGGTCGAGCCGCTGCTCGGCGGCGTGTACGCCGGCCACGCCCGGGAGATCTCGGCGCGGGCGGCGGTGCCGCAGGTGGTGGCGCTGCTGGACCGCGACCGTTCGCTGGGCAAGGCGGCCGCTCGGGCTACCTCCGGTCCGGCCAGCGAGGTACCGGTCTTCGCGGGGATCGCCGGTGGGATCGGCCGGCTGCCGGCCGCGGTCGCCGCACGCAGCGGTGCTCGGATCGAGACGGGCGCCGTCGTACGGGACCTGGCGCGGCGGTCCGGGGGCGGGTGGAACGTGGTGGTCGGCTCCACCCGGGACGCCCGGGTGGTTCAGGCCGATGCGGTGATCGTGGCGACCCCGGCCCGGGCGACGGCGAGACTGCTCAGCGACGTCGTACCGGGGGCGGCGCTGGAGCTGGCCCGGATCGAGTACGCCTCGGTCGCGCTGGTGACGATGGCGTTCCAGGCCCGCGACTTCCCGGCGGTGACCGGGTCGGGATTCCTGGTGCCACCGGTGGAGAAGCGCGCGATCAAGGCAGCGACGTTCTCGTTCGCGAAGTGGGACTGGGTCCGTGAGGCCGGCGACGGCCGCGAGAAGACCCTGGTGATGCGGTGCTCGCTGGGCCGGCACCGCGAGGAGCACCAGCTCCAGGCCTCGGACGAGGAGCTGGTCGAGCTGGCGCTGACGGACCTCACCGACGCGGTCGGTCTGTCGGTCAGGCCGATCGACACCCACGTCCAGCGCTGGGGCGGCGGGCTGCCGCAGTACGCCGTCGGGCACCTGGACCGGGTCGCGACGATCCGGGCGGAGGTCGCCCGGGTCCCGGGCCTCGCGGTCTGCGGGGCGGCGTACGACGGACTGGGGATCCCGGCGTGCATCGCCTCGGCGCACGCTGCGGTGATGTCGCTGTTGGGGGACCTGCCGACCGCAGGTTAGGTGACCCTTGGGAGGATGTCCCCATGGTGACCAACGTGAAGAAGGCCCGCGAGATCAACGACATGGTGCGCTACACCATGTGGTCGGTGTTCAAGCTCCGCGACCTGTACGCCGGCGCGGACCGGACGGCGGACGTCGCCGAGGTCGAGGCGCTCTTCGCCGAGCTGACGGCCGCCGACGTGATCATCCGCGGCACCTACGACGTCGCCGGTCTCCGTGCGGACGCCGACCTGATGATCTGGTGGCACGCCGAGACCGCGGACGAGCTCCAGGACGCCTACCAGCGGTTCCGCTCGACGGCCTTCGGTCGCCGGCTGGACGGGGTCTGGTCGCAGCTGGCGCTGCACCGCCCGGCCGAGTTCAACAAGAGCCACGTGCCGGCGTTCCTGGCTGACGAGGAAGTGCAGCCGTACGTCTGTGTCTACCCGTTCGTGCGGTCCTACGAGTGGTACCTGCTCGAGGACGCCGAGCGCCGCCGGCTGCTCGCCGAGCACGGCAAGATGGCCCGCGACTACCCGGACGTGCGCGCCAATACGGTGTCGTCGTTCGCCCTCGGCGACTACGAGTGGATGCTGGCCTTCGAGGCGGCGGAGCTCTACCGGATCGTCGACCTGATGCGGCACCTGCGCGGGTCCGAGACCCGCCGCCACGTCCGCGAAGAGGTCCCGTTCTACACCGGGCGCCTGCTGGCGCCAGGCGTGCTGATCAACGGGCTGCCGTAGGCAGTGAGCGCTTCGCGCTCTCAGCTGCACGGTCGACGTTCAGGCGATGCTCCCGATCCTGGACGCCGCGAACGCACAGATTGCCGCGACGCCGAAGAGAGACATCGCCACGAGGACGTCTGTGGTGGTGGAGAAGGCAGCAGAGACTGATTGCTGATCCTTGTTCGCGGCGCTCGCGATGCTGCCGATCCCCACGGCGGCCGTATTCAGCGCCAACGAGGCCACGACGCCGAAGTTCAGGATGCGAAACGAGGATTCGGGGTACCTCCAAGCGGGCACCGAGGTTGCCAGAGAGCCGACGACGAAGGCGTACACGGCGATCAGCCCGAGGAAGGTGAGGTGCTGGGTCCAGCCGATCACGTCGACGAACGCGTAGGCGAAGAGGAACGAGAACAAGTAGGCGGGGATGCCCAGGATCGCGTTCAGGCCGAGCACCGGAAGGTAGGAACAACCGGGGTGGCGCGACCCGCCGGCGGTAGCCCTAGGCAGCACGAGTGGAGGGGTCATGGCCCCAGCGTGCCGGCGATCGAACTCCAGCGCGTGAGCCCAGGTACTCATGCTGGCGCCATTGAACGTTTCAGCTCGCGTCGGGCTCCAGCGTCAGGCTGATCGAGTTGATGCAGTAGCGCTGGTCGGTCGGGGTCCCGTAGCCCTCGCCCTCGAAGACGTGGCCCAGGTGGGAGCCGCAGTTGCCGCAGCGGACCTCGGTGCGGACGGTGCCCATCGACTTGTCCACGAGGTACTCGACCCGGTCCTCGGCGAGCGGCGCGAAGAACGACGGCCAGCCGCAGTGCGAGTCGAACTTGGTGTCGCTGCGGAAGAGCTCGGCCTGGCAGGCACGGCACTTGTAGACGCCGGTGGTCTTGGTGTCGGTGTACTCGCCGACGAACGGGCGTTCGGTGCCCGCGTTGCGGAGCACGTCGTACTCGGCGGGGGACAGCTGCTCGCGCCACTCGGCGTCGGACTTCTCGACCTGGTAACCCATGGCTCCAGCGTACTGAGTCCCCACCAGAACCCGTAGGGTCGCTGCATGGCGAAGGCGACTCCCGCGATCGAGGTCGACGCAGGCGGACGCGCGGTCCGGGTCAGCAGCCCGGATCGGGTGATCTACCCGGCGACCGACACCACTCCCGAGGTGACCAAGGGCATGGTCGCCCAGTACTTCGCCGATGTGGGCGACGGGCTGATGCGCGCGCTGCGGCACCGGCCGACCGCGCTGGAGCGGTGGCCCAAGGGGGTGCAGCCGGGGATCAAGCTCGGCACCGGGCGACCGGGGGAGAAGGCCGACGCGTTCTACCAGAAGCGGGTGCCGATGGGCGCGCCCGACTACCTGGAGTCCTGCGAGGTGACCTTCCCGTCCGGTCGTACGGCGAAGGAGGTCTGCCCGACCGAGATCGCGGTGCCGGTGTGGTGCGCGCAGATGGGCACCCTGACCTTCCACCCGTGGCCGGTACGTCGCGACGCCGTCGACCTGCCCGACGAGCTCCGGATCGACCTCGACCCGCAGCCCGGGACCACCTTCGCCGACGCCGTCCGGGTGGCCGGGGTGGCCAAGGAGCTGCTCGACGACCTGGGCATGGTCGGCTTCCCGAAGACGTCGGGCAACCGCGGCATCCACATCTACGTGCGGATCGAACCGCGCTGGGACTTCACCGACGTCCGGCACGCGGCGATCGCGTTCGGCCGCGAGCTGGAGAAGCGCGACGACGGGGTCACGACGGCGTGGTGGAAGGAGGAGCGCGGGGAGCGGATCTTCGTGGATTTCAACCAGAACTCCCGCGACCGCACCATCGCCTCGGCGTACTCGCTGCGTCCGATCGCCGGCGCCCCGGTGTCGACGCCGATGACTTGGGAGGAGATCGCCGGCGTCACCGACCCGAAGGTCTACAACCTGTTCACGGTGCCGGAGCGCCTCGCCGACGGCGACCCGTGGGCGGGAATCGACGATGTCGCCTGCTCGTTGCAGCCGCTACTCGATGCCTTCGAGGAGCAGGGCGCGGTCGAACTGAACTACCCGCCGGACTACCCGAAGATGCCCGGTGAGCCGCCACGGGTGCAGCCGAGCAAGAAGGTCGCCGAGCACTGGGACGCGGACGGGAACCGAATCGAGGACTGACAGCGACCACGACCCGCTAGGTTTCCTGGCATGACCGATGAGATCGACCTGGCAGCTGCCACCGCGAACGTGCACACCGTCATCCCGATCCTGGGCGCGATGGGGATCGAGGTGCTCGAGGCCACCCCGGGCAGCGCGGCTGCGCGTCTCCCGAGCGGCCCGAACGTGAACCACTTCGGCGTCGCGTACGCCGGCTCGCTGTTCTCGGTCGCCGAGATGCTCGGCGGGATCATCGGCGGGTTCTTCACGGTGCCCGGAGCGGTCCCGCTGGTGAAGCGGGTCGAGATCGACTTCACCCGACCGGCGACCACGGCCGTCACCGCGCGAACCACGCTGTCCGACGCGGAGATCGCGCGGGTGCAGGAGGAAGCAGCGGCCAACGGCAAGTCGAACTTCGAGCTGGTCACCGAAGTGATCGACGAGGCCGGCACCGTCGTCGCCCGGACCCGCGGCGACTACCAGCTCCGCGTGCTGGGCTGAGCGATGTTCGGGTCATCGTCGGACGAGCGCCCACCGTTGGAGCGCGCGCAGGAAGCGGCCTCCGGGCTGACCGCCGGTACTTGGGAGAGCGTGGAGGCGCTGGCCCTGCTCGCCATCGAGGTCCAGGGCCCGGAAGGCGCTCGCCTGTACGAGCTCGCTCGCACGAAGGCGGCCAAGCTCAAGTCTGGGGACTGGAGCAGCGTCCGTGCCTTGACGCTGCTGGCCAGGGCGGGCCGAGAGCTGGCCTAGCCGACGGTCGTGAACGGATCCACACCCTGCTGGTACGCCGCGGCGATCTCGCGGATCTTCTCCGAGGACGCCCGCCAGCCGCGGACGCCGACTGTCCCGAGCACCTCGTCGCCGTACGTAGCCTCGATGGTCCAGGGAAGCACGTAGAGCACCCGCGCCGCGATCAGCAGCGGGACCAGGAGGAGAAGGAGCAGAACTACCTCGCCGGCCAGGAAGAGCGCGGTGAGAACGATGCCGCCGAAGAGGAACGCGGCGATCCCCGCGGCGAGCAGGACGACGAACGAGACCGGGTCGTCAGCATCCTTGACGAAGCTGAACGGCCCGAACGGACTGCCGATACCGCGCTTGCGGGGGCGCCACGGCACCCAACGGCGACGGACGGTGACATAGCGCCCGTCGAGTGCCTGGACGATCACAGTCCGGTGATGCCTTCGCCCTCTCCGGCCTGCTCGTCGAAGGTCTCGTGCTCCAGCAGGTGCAGCACCGGGACGCCGAGCTTGCGGCGGGCGCGCGAGGTCCAGTCGAGGTGGAAGAACTCGCTGACCACGTGCGGGCGGGTCAGGATGATCGCTTCGCGGGCGTCGACCTCGGTGACCTTCTTGGCCAGCCCCTCGATCGGGTCGACGGAGACGATCTCGCCGACCGCCGTACCGCCGGCCGCTTCGATCGCGGCGAGCGAGGTCCGCAGCGCCTCCCGGGCGGACTCGAGCAGGTCGTGCTGCATCTCGGCCAGCGCCTCGGGGTCGCTGAGCAGCGCCGGCACGCCCATCGCGTCGCCGGTGGCGAGCGAGCCCATCCCGGCCTCGATCCGGGTCGCGCTGTCCTCCACCGGCAGCAGCAGGTGGTAGCGAACCGGGTCCTCGACGCCCTCGTGCAGGCTGCGGACCTGGACGGCGTCCTGGGCGGTCAGGGCCTGCTCGACCAGCAGCACCACGTCGTAGTCGCTCATGACAACACCTTACGCAAGTCGTAGTTGACGGGCTCCTCCAACTGCTCGTACCCGCACGACTCCGGGTCGCGATCCGGCCGCCAGTGCTTGAACTGCGCGGTGTGCCGGAAGCGGCGGCCCTCCATGTGCTCGTAGCCGACCTCCAGGACCCGCTCGGGCCGCAACGGGGTGAACGAGAGGTCCTTGCCGGTGCTCCAGCGACTCTGGGTACCGGGGACACGGTCCGGATTCGCGGTCAGGAACTCCTGCCAGCGACCCCAGGGGTGGTCCTCGATCGGGACCACGAGGGGCTGGAGCTCCTCGATCAGCTCCGCGCGCCGGGCTTCGGTGAACGACGCCGCGACGCCGACGTGCTGCAGCTCGCCGTCGGCGTACAGGCCGAGCAGGAGGGAGCCGAGCAGCGGGCGCTCGGGGGTGGAGTTCTTGTGCTCGCGGTAGCCGGCGACGACGACGTCCGCGGTCCGGGCGTGCTTGATCTTGAGCATGGTCCGGCCGTTCTGCTGGTACGGCGCCGCCAGCGGCTTCGCCATCACCCCGTCCAGGCCGGCGCCCTCGAACTGCTCGAACCAACCCTCGGCCTCGGCAGGGTCGTTGGTGGTGCGGGTCAGGTGGATCGGCCCGGTCAGGTGTCTGAGAGCGTCCTCCAGCCGGGCCCGGCGCTCGGACAGCGGCAGCTCGGTGAGGTCGTCGTCACCCAGGGCGAGGGCGTCGAACGCCACGAACCCGGCCGGGGTCTCCTCGGAGAGCTTGGTGATCCGCGAGGCGGCCGGGTGGATGCGCTCCTGGAGTACCTCGAACTCGAGCCTCGGTCCGACCGCCACGAAGATCTCCCCGTCCAGCACGCAGCGAGCCGGCAGCGCCTCCCGGGCCGCCTCGACGAGCTCGGGGAAGTAGCGGGTCAGCGGCTTGGTGTTGCGCGAGGTGATCTCGACCTCGTCGCCGTCCTTGAAGAGGATCCCGCGGAACCCGTCCCACTTGGGCTCGAAGAGCAGTCCACCCTCGAACTTCGCCGGGTCCGGGATCCCCTTGACCGACTTGGCGAGCATGGGTCTCACTGGCGGCATCACCGGAAGGTCCATGGGACGAGCCTAGAGGCCTCAGTAGAGTCAGCGCATGATCTCCGAACTGCTGCGCGTTCCGGCCGGACCCGTCGACCTGGCCGCCTTCGACACCGGCGGCAAGCCCGGCTTCGACGGCGACAAGGCCGCGGGGGAGGAGGCACTGCCGGCGCTCGGCGCCGAGCTCGCCGACCTCCAGGAGAAGCTGTTCGCCCGCGGCTACACCGGCGGCTCCGGGCGGGTGCTGCTGGTCTTGCAGGGAATGGACACCTCCGGCAAGGGGGGAGTGCTCAGCCACACCGTCGGCCTCCTCAACCCGTCCGGCCTGCGCCTGAAGTCGTTCAAGAAGCCGACGAAGGAAGAGCTTTCCCACGACTTCCTCTGGCGGATCGAGCGCGAGCTGCCCGCGACCGGCGAGATCGGGATCTTCGACCGTTCGCACTACGAGGACGTGCTGGTTGTGAAGGTGCATGAGCTGGCCGATGCCGCCGAGGTCGAGCGCCGGTACGACGCCATCAACGACTTCGAGGCCAAGCTGGCCGCTGAGGGCACCACGATCATCAAGTGCATGCTGCACGTCTCCCGCGAGGAGCAGAAGCAGCGGTTGCTCGCTCGCCTGGACGACCCCACCAAGCAGTGGAAGTTCAAGCCCGGCGACATCGACGAGCGCGGCTACTGGGACGCCTACCAGGAGGCGTACGAGATCGCGCTGTCGCGCTGCAACACCGAGGTCGCGCCGTGGCACGTGATCCCGAGCGACCGCAAGTGGTACCGGAATCTCGCGATCGGCAACCTGCTCCTCGAAGCCCTCCGCGGACTCGACCTCGACTGGCCGGCGCCGGACTACGACGTCGCTGAGCAGCGGGCGCGCCTCGTGAACGAGGGCACGCCGTGAGCCTGCCGCTGGTCACCGCGACCCGGTTCATCGCACCGCTGCGTGAAGGCGGTTCGCTCCCCGGCATTGTCGAGGCCGACGACCTGGGCACCTACGTCTGCAAGTTCCGCGGCGCCGGCCAGGGCCTGGGCGTCCTGGTCGCGGAGGTGATCGTCAGCGGCCTCGCGGAGCTGATCGGGCTCCGGACGCCGCGCCTGGTCGAGGTGGACCTGACCGAGCCGATCGCCCGCTACGAAGCCGACGAGGAGGTCCAGGACC
This sequence comes from Nocardioides marmoriginsengisoli, assembly GCF_003725695.1. Taxonomy (GTDB): domain Bacteria; phylum Actinomycetota; class Actinomycetes; order Propionibacteriales; family Nocardioidaceae; genus Marmoricola; species Marmoricola marmoriginsengisoli. Next base: position 128,723 of record NZ_RJSE01000005.1, on the reverse strand, counting down.
TGCTCAACGCCAGCCTCGGGCGGAACCTTGGCGTGGACTTTCTGCCGGGCTCCTTCGGCTTCGACTCCTCGGTCGCCTTCCCCGAGGACGTGGCCGTCCGGGTGCTCTGGCTGGACGCGTTCACGGCGAACGTCGACCGGAGCTGGCGCAACCCCAACCTGCTGGTCTGGCACGGCGACGTCTGGGTGATCGACCACGGCGCCGCGCTCTACTTCCACCACGCGTGGGCCGGCGGGATCACCGATCCGCAGCGTTTCGCCGACCAGGCCTGGTCGATCGACGACCACGTGATGGCCGGGTACGTCGACCGGCTGGCCGGTGTTGCGGACGGACTGGCCGAGCTGGTCACCGACGACGCGCTGGCCGAGATCACTGCACGGGTTCCCGACGAGTGGCTGGTCGGACCGGTCCCGCCCGAGGAGCTGCGTGCCGCGTACGGCACCTTCCTGCGAGCCCGCCTGGACGGCTCCCGCGGCTGGCTCCCCAAGCGCGGTGCGGCATGAGGCTGCCCTACCAGTACGTGATCCTGCGCTGCGTGCCTCGGGTGGATCGCGAGGAGTTCGTGAACGTCGGGGTGGTCGTCTACTGCCAGGAGGCCGAGTTCCTCGAGGTCGTCTGGCACGTCGAGGCGTCGAGGATTCACGCACTGGCTCCGGGGGTCGACATCGACGACCTGTGCGACCGGTTGCACTACATCGACGCGGTCTGCCGCGGGGACGAGGGCCTGGGGTCGGTCTCGGCGCAGAACCTGGGCACCCGGTTCGGATTCGTGAAAGCGCCGCGCTCGACGATGATCCAGCCCGGACCCGTCCACGGCGGTACGACGGCCGACCCGGTTGCCGAGCTGAACAGGCTGCTGGACCTGCTGGTCCGCTAGACCGGGACGGGATAAGGGATAGGGCGTTTGGAATGCCCGACCCCTTGAGTTAGTCCGGTCCGTGCGGCGTCGCCTTCACCGCCAGGCTCCGCCGTAGATCTCTGTTCCGCCACGGTTGATGCTCGGGCTTCCTGAGCCGATGGCCGCGTCAAACTCGTCCGGATCGGTCATATGTCTGAATCGTTCACTATGTGACTATCGAGCACGAAGAGTGACGGTTTATCAGGATGCGTCGCAACACGCGGCAACGGCCGGTGATCTAGATCGGAGAGACCCATGGGTCGAGCAGAGCGCAGGATTCCAAGGTTCGCAGCGAAGATTTCACTCTCGCTCGCTCTGGGCCTGACTGGTATCGCAGTGCCGGTCACTATGTCAGCCTCTGCGGACCCCGCCCAGGCGACGCCGGTGGCCAGTGACGGATCCGCGGAATCGGCGGCCGCTGCCGCTGAGGAGGCGGTTGCGTCCGGCCAACGGGTCGAGGATCTAGATCAGCGCTCCGAAGTCGAGCAGGTGTTTGCGAACCCGGATGGCTCTTGGACATCGGAGACGGCAACTGAGCCTGTGCGAACCCGCGACGACGAGGGTGAGTGGACTGACATCGACCTGACCCTGGAGGCAGTCCCGGGCGGGTTCGCGCCTGTGAGCGCGATTGGGGGCCTGACCATCTCCGATGGTGGGGATCGTACTTTCGCGGAGATGAGCATCGATGGTCGGGACCTGGGTTGGCGCTGGCCCGAATCGCTCCCTGTTCCCACTATCGACGGAAACATCGCCACCTATGCCAACGTGATTGACGGCGGCGATCTCGTCGTCACCGCGACACGAACAGGCTTCCGTCACGACATTGTCCTGCGTGAGGCACCAGTTGATCCTGTTTCGTTCCAGATCCCGGTCGTCACTGGAGGGCCGACGGTCCGCGAGGAAGCCGACAACGCATTGGTCGTCGCTACCGGTACCGGAGACGAACTTGTCACGGCTCCGCAGCCGATCATGTACGACGCGGTCGACCAGACGACTGGTCACCCCGAGAACCAGGCAGCGGTCAACACAACGGTGACCAAGACATCGACCGGGAGCGTGATCACCCTCGACCCGGCAGAGTCGTTCTTGAACGATCCGGGCACAACCTACCCGGTCACGATCGACCCAACCTGGAGTGCGGTAAACCCCAACGACACCTGGGTCTGGGACACCAACCCCACAGCAATCCACCCTTACGACGAGACTCTCTACGCGGGGACGCCTGACGGCGGCGTGACCAGGTACCGGACCTATTTGGAGTTTGAGAATGGCCTGTGGCAGAACCAGGTCGTCTCGGCGGCCACGCTGACGATGCGCAACTTCGATTCCGCGACGTGCTCGGGGACTGCGGTACGGGCGCGCCGTGTCACCAGCGCCTGGACGCCAGGCACCACAACGTGGAACAACCAACCGGCCGTGACCGGAGCCAACGAGGCCGCAAGTTCGGCCGCGAGGGGATTTTCGACATCTTGTCCTGCGGCAGATGTGTCGTGGAACGTGAAAGACATCGTCGGGATATGGGCGGCCAACCCGTCGATCAACTACGGGTTCCAGATCGCCGCAGCGTCAGAGACCGGCACCGGCTCATTCCGAAAGTACCGCTCGGCTGGCTACACCTACACATCCCTAATCCCGCGGCTTTCGGTGACGTACAACAGCTATCCCTACACGCCAACGAATGTGGCAATATCGCCAGGGTTAGACGGTGTCGTTGGTTCGACAACTCCCACGCTGTCAGCAACAGTGTCCGACAGAGACTTGGGCAGCGTCAGGGCCAGGTTCAATATCTACAACGGGGACTCCGGCACGGACCTGGTCTGGTCGGGCGATGGGACAGTTGTAGCGAGCGGTGGAAGGTCCCAGATCATCGTTCCGTCTGACGTCCTCGTAGACGGCTCGCACTACACGGTGAAGGTGTATGGGTTCGACGGGGCTCTACTCAGCGGTACCAACGTCCCGATCCCGATTGACATCGATACGTCCGCTTCGGTACCCGAAATTGACCTCGACGCGACTGATCCCGCACCTCCCATGATGACGACATACGGTGTCGACGAGTACCAACTCAATGACCTTGAGGCGATCGCTGCAAATGATGGCACCACGCTCCAACAAGCTGTCGACCGGTACGGGTGGGGCGAGGAGTTCGGTGAGGCGGTCGGAGTCATCTCGGCCGCAGAACCCGGTACCTTCGCTTACGCAGAGATCGCCGACGTTGGAGCGCCGAGCGCAACCGTGCATTTCAAGGGCTCGGTACCGTCCTCGGCCGCGTCTGCTGTCGCCAACCTTCCGGTTCCGGTGGCATTGGTAGCTGACGCACCGTACAGCGACGTGGAGCAGGCGGACGTTGTCTCCACGGTCGTCGATTCGCTCAATGCGCAGCTGCCGGACGCCGATTCCTTCGTTGTCCACATGGACCCTGCAACAGGGGTGGTTTCGGCCGCCGTCGAAGTAGGCAATGTAGGCAGTAGGTCACCGAGCACAATGAGGACGACGGCCAGAGCAGCAGTCGCACAGCAGGTCCCATCGGTGTCTGTGCCGGACGTATCGATCTCGATGTTTGACGAACCGGTCATGGAGTTGAATATCTTGCGCGGCGGGGTTCGTATCGGGAACGACGACGGCGTCTGCACAACCGGGTTTCCCGCGAATGAGGATGTGGGTTCCAATTCGGGCCTTCTTACGGCTCGCCACTGCCCAAACGACATGTACTGGTACGGCGTCACACCTAGCAATCGGGGAGGGCGTCCCGCGCTGAGCGACGCGAGCCGGTTTCTGAGCGAGAACTACGGTGATATCCAATACAGCCGAACCAACGGGGAGGCAGTCGGAAAGGCTTTTTACGATCGAGTCGGGCATCCTCGTCGGATCGAGGGGGTCCAGAAGCCCTACATCAACAAGAAGGTCTGCATGTTCGGTCGCAAGACCAACGGATATCGAAAGAAGGACGGAAAGCGGACCTGTACGACGATCAAGAACCTGAACCAGGGCGGCCACATAGATGACGATGCCGGAGGGCCAGGTTGGGATTTCAAGCGCCTTGTCGAAACACACGGGCAGTGGTCGTCACCAGGAGACTCAGGCGGGCCGTGGTTCTCTGGTGGAAACGCGGTCGGGATCGTAACTGGCAACATGGCGTGCGGTTTCGCTTGGCAAAGCAGATGCGACACCTTCACGCCGATCTGGGGGAACGAAGGAAGAGGGTCCTTTGATGTCCATGTCAGGTACTGAATCAGCTCGCAGGGCGAGTTGGGTCGCACGCGGTATGCGCGTAATCGTCGTCGTAGCGATACTGCTGGGCGGCGCTGGCCTCTGGGCATATCTTGCGTCGAAGAGTGACGTCGTTCGTGCTGGCGGTGTCGTGGCAGTGGTTGACGGTCGCCACATGCTCGACCGTGATCTTGAAGGGGGAATCGGTGCTTTCGCTGAGCTCACTCTCATCGACGGCAAGTGTCTGGGCGTAGTCCTCAGCAGAGGTGACAAGCGGAGACTCGTAGTCTGGCCTCACGGATCCAAGCTCGTGAAGGTCGGCGAAACAGTAGGGATCCGTGTGCCGGATGCAGGCACCTTCATGCTGGGAGACCGCATGACGTTCGGTGCTGTGGCGACCCGTGACGTGTCAGAACTTGACCTACCCTCAGCTTGCTCAGATGTTGACGGCATGGTGATCGAGTCCCCCGAGAGACCGTAGCCATAACTCGGCGCGAGGGATCGCGGAATGCCCGCACTGTCGGCGTCCGTTGTCTCCTAGAGAGTTGCTTCAGGCCCTCTCTTCAAGTGCGACATGGCGCTAGTCCACAATCGGTTCGTCCGCTCGCGCGCAGCGCTACGTCCACATCACGATGACTGCATCTAATCCCTTATCCCGCTAGACGGGAACGAGCTCGACCGCACCCACGGCGTACCGGGCCAGGATGGTCCGGGCGACCTCCGGGTCGGCGCCCAGCGGCTCGGAGACCGCGACGGCACCGGCCTCGACGGCCAGCTCGTTGGCCCGGTCCGGCAGGAAGCCGGGGGCCAGGAAGAGCGATGCCACCGCGACGTGGCGACGGCCCTCGGCGCGGAAGGCGCGAACGGCCTCGCCGGTGGCCGGGGGAGTCGTGGACGCGAACGCCGCCGTCACGGGCAGCTTGTGGTGGGCTCCCCAGACCCGGGCGAGCCGGGCCACGGCCTGGTTCGCGATCGGGTCGGAGGAACCGGCGGCGGCCAGCACCAGGGCGTCGAGCTCACGGACCCGGGCTGCGCTCAGGGCCTCCCGCAGGCGCTTGTCGAGCACCTCGAGGAACGCGTGCTCCAGGCCGAGGACCTTGGTGGGCCGGATCTGCAGGCCGGGGTGCTGGGCGACCGCGGCGGCGATCACCTCGGGCACGTCCACCTTCGCGTGGAAGGCCTCGCTGAGCAGCAGCGGCACCACCACGATCTCCTCGAAGCGCGCCCGCACCAGCTTGTTGACGGCGGTCTCGAAGGACGGCCGGACGTGGTCGAGGAACGCCACCTCGATCCGCAGGTCCGGACGCATCTTCCGGGTCTCGGCGACGAGCGCCTCGATGGTTGCCTTGGAACGCGGGTCCCGGCTGCCGTGGGCAAGGGCGATGAGGGCTGGGGCGGTCATGGACCGGCCTCCCTTCTCTTCGATCTCGCGGTGACAACGCTGTCTGTGCGATGGGTTGGGTGCTGCGTGGTGGTTACTGGTGGATCCCGCACTCGGTCTTGTTCTGGCCCGCCCAGCGACCGCTGCGCGAGTCCTCGCCGGGGGCGACCCGGGAGGTGCACGGCCAGCAGCCGATCGACGGGTAGCCGTCGTACTGGAGCGGGTTGACCAGGACGCCGTTCTCGAGGATGTACTGCTCGATCTCCTCGTCGGTCCACCGCGCCAGCGGCGAGACCTTGACCTTCTGCTTCTTCTCGTCCCAGCCGACGACCGGCGCGATCACCCGGTTGTGGGTCTCTGCGCGGCGCAGACCGGTCGCCCAGGCGTCGTACCCGGCGAGCGAGGTGGCCAGCGGCTCGACCTTGCGCAGCTTGCAGCACAGGTCGGGGTCGGTCTTGTAGAGATCCTTGCCGTACTGGGCGTCCTGCTCGGCCACCGACTGCACCGGGGTGATCGTCAGCAGGTTCACCGGCATCGTCGCCGCCACGGCGTCCCGGGTGCCGATGGTCTCGACGAAGTGGTAGCCGGTGTCCAGGAAGACGACGTCGACGCCGGGTGCGACCTTCGAGGCGACGTGCGCCAGCACCGCGTCGCCCATCGAGGACGTCACGCAGAACCGTGACCCGAAGGTGGCCACCGCCCACTCGATGATGTCCTCGGCCGGCGCGAGCTCGAGCTCGGCCCCGACCTGGAAGACGAGATCCTTGAGCTCGGCCGTGCTACGACCCTCGGTCAGGGTGCCGCGCGCGGCCCGAGCGGCCAGGGTGGTGGGTGCGGTCATGGTGTGCCTCCCGATCCGGCAGGCTGTCCCAGCGCGGGCCGCGGGAGCTGCTTGATCATCGAGACCTTGAACGCGCGCAGGCAGGACCGGCATTCCCACTCGCCGTGACCAGCACCCTCGGCGGCCGCGTGGGGCCAGAGGTTCTCGTCACCGCAGAAGGGGCAGTGGTACGGCACTGCGCGCGCGGTCATGCGACCGGCTCCGGTTCCAGGGCCTTCTCGCCGCGGAGCAGGACCTCGTCGGCGCGGACGACCCAGGCGGCGAAGCTCTCGCCGTCGGTACGGTCGGCCAGGTACGCCGTCACGACGTTGGTGATGTAGTCGTCGAGGCCGGCGCTGGTCACCTTGTGGGCGCGCAGCTTCTTGCCGAAGGTGTCGTGCATGCCGATGCCGCCACCGAGGTGCACCTGGAAGCCCTCGACCTGGTTGCCGTCCTCGTCCAGCGCGATCATGCCCTTGAGGCCGATGTCCGCGGTCTGGGTACGGGCGCAGGCGTTCGGGCACCCGTTGACGTTGACCGTGATCGGGGTGTCGAGCTCGGGGAACCGCTTCTCCAGCTCGGCGATCAGCGCGCGGGACCGCTCCTTGGTGTCGACGATCGCGAGCTTGCAGTACTCGATGCCGGTGCAGGCCATCGTGTTGCGACGCCAGTTCGACGGCTTCGCGTCCAGGCCGAGCTCCAGCAGGCCGGCGACGACCGCGTCCACGTCGGCCGGCGCGACGCCGAGCACGACCAGCTTCTGCTGGGCGGTCAGGCGGGCACCGGCGAGGGCGAACTTCTCGACCAGGTCCCCGAGCCCGGTCAGGGTCTCGCCGTTGATCCGGCCGACCACCGGAGCGGCACCGATGTAGAAGTTGCCGTCCTTCTGGGCGTGCACGCCGACGTGGTCGCCGCTCTCGGTCGAGACCGGCGGCGAGTCCATCGAGACCAGCTTCTTCTCGAGGTACTCGTTCTCGAGGACCTCGCGGAACTTCTCGACGCCCCAGTCGGCGACCAGGAACTTCAGCCGCGCCTTCGAGCGGAGCCGGCGGTAGCCGTAGTCGCGGAAGATGCCGGTGACCCCGGCCCAGGCGTCGGGAACCTCGTCCAGCGGGATCCAGACGCCGAGCTTCTGCGCGAACATCGGGTTGGTGGAGAGACCGCCGCCGACCCAGAGGTCGAAGCCGGGACCGTGCTCGGGGTGGACCACGCCGACGAACGAGACGTCGTTGATCGCCGGGACGGTGTCCAGACTCGGGTGCCCGGTGACCGAGGTCTTGAACTTGCGGGGGAGGTTCGAGAAGTCCTTGTTGTTCAGGTAGCGGCGCTTGATCTCCTCCAGCGCCGGGGTGCCGTCGATGATCTCGTCGGCCGCGACACCGGCGACGGGGGAGCCCAGGAAGGGCCGCGGTCCGTCGCCGCAGGCCTCCAGGCTGCTCAGGCCGGCCTCGTCGAGGCGCTCCCAGATCGCGGGGACGTCCTCGATCTGGATCCAGTGGAACTGGATGTTCTGCCGGTCGCTGATGTCAGCGCTGTTCCGGGCGAAGTCGGTGCCGATGCTGCCCAGCGCCCGGAGCGCCTTGGCGTTCAGGAGCGCGCCGTCGGAGCGGACCCGCATCATGAAGAAGCGGTCGTCCAGCTCCTCCTCCTCCATCGAGCCGGTCCGGCCGCCGTCGATGCCCGGCTTGCGCTGGGTGTACAGCCCCATCCAGCGGAAGCGTCCGCGGAGGTCGGCGGGGTCGATCGAGTCGAACCCCTTCTTGGAGTACGTGTAGAGGATCCGGTCCCGCACGTTCAGCGGATCGTCGTCCTTCTTGGACTGCTCGTTCTTGTTCAGCGGCTCGCGCTGGCCCAGCGACCACTGCCCCTCGGCCCTCTTGGGGCGGGGGATCTCGGTCGCGCGAGGCGGCTGGGAGTCGAAACGCAGGTCAGGCATGGTGGGGAGAGGTCCTTCGCTGAAAGGAATCGCGTGCTTCGTTGCGCGCGGGAGGCGGGAACGGTGGGCGGGCGTTCAGCGGTTCAGACACATCATGCTGCCGGTACGACCCAGGTCCACGTGACGACGTGTCACGAGCCAGGTCGAGGTGGCGGCGCTGATCATGGGGTCAAGTCTCAGGTTCCGGACACCTGTTTCACAAACTCGAATCTCATGTCATGAGACGGCTGTCCATCATTTGGTACACGTCTGGGTGCTCGGGACACGCCCGGGACGCGGCTCTAGGCTGTGCCCATGAGCGATGCCACCCCTGAAACCCTCGCCAAGACCACCTCCACGGCGTACGACGCCATGCTCGAGGTGATCGCGTCGGTGGAGCCCCGTGTGGCCGAGGCCACACGCAAGGAGCTGGCCGACCAGCGCTCGTCGCTCAAGCTGATCGCCTCCGAGAACTACGCCTCGCCGGCCACGCTGATGACGATGGGCACCTGGTTCTCCGACAAGTACGCCGAGGGCACCGTCGGCCACCGCTTCTACGCGGCCTGCCAGAACGTCGACACGGTCGAGGCGCTCGCCGCCGAGCACGCCCGCGAGCTCTTCGGAGCGCCGTACGCCTATGCGCAGCCGCACTCGGGCATCGACGCCAACCTGGTCGCCTTCTGGTCGATCCTCGCCCACCGGGTCGAGACCCCGGCGCTGGCGAAGTACAACGTCAAGAACGTCAACGAGCTCTCCGAGACTGACTGGGAGACGCTGCGCCACGAGTTCGGCAACCAGCGCCTGCTCGGCATGGCCCTGGACGCCGGCGGCCACCTGACCCACGGCTTCCGCCCGAACATCAGCGGCAAGATGTTCCACCAGCAGCAGTACGGCACCGACCCGGAGACCGGCCTGCTCGACTACGACGTCGTCGCGGCCAAGGCCCGTGAGTTCAAGCCGGCCGTCCTGGTCGCCGGCTACTCGGCGTACCCGCGCCGGGTGAACTTCGCCAAGATGCGCGAGATCGCCGACGAGGTCGGCGCCACCCTGATGGTCGACATGGCGCACTTCGCCGGCCTGGTCGCGGGCAAGGTGTTCACCGGCGACGAGAACCCGGTGCCGTTCGCCCACATCACCACCACGACCACCCACAAGTCGCTGCGCGGCCCGCGCGGTGGCCTGGTGCTGGCGCAGGAGGAGTTTGCGGCCGACGTCGACCGCGGCTGCCCGATGGTCCTCGGCGGCCCGCTCTCGCACGTGATGGCCGCCAAGGCCGTCGCCCTGGCCGAGGCCCGCCAGCCGGCGTTCCAGACCTACGCCCAGAACATCGCCGACAACGCCAAGTCGCTGGCCGACGGGTTCCTGACCCGGGGCGCCAAGCTCGTCACCGGCGGCACCGACAACCACATCGTGCTGCTCGACGTCGCCTCGTTCGGCCTGACCGGCCGCCAGGCGGAGTCGGCGCTGCTCGACGCCGGCGTGGTCACCAACCGCAACTCGGTGCCCAACGACCCGAACGGCGCCTGGTACACCACCGGCGTCCGCCTCGGTACGCCGGCGCTGACCACTCGCGGCTTCGGTCACGACGAGTTCGACAAGGTCGCCGAGATGATCGTCGACGTGCTCACCAACACCGAGGCCGGCGTCAACAAGGCGGGTGCGCCGTCGAAGGCGACGTACCGGATGGCGGACGGGGTGGCCGACCGGGTGCGTGCGCAGTCCGCTGAGATGCTGGACAAGCACCCGCTGTACCCGGGCCTCGAGCTGAGCTGAACCCCGGCGGTCACCGCCGCCAGGTGTACTCGACCTCGGGACGTCCGGTTCCGCCGTACCGCTGGGCGCGGTCGACGAGACCGTCCCGGGCGAGGTGCTCCAGGTAGCGCCGTGCGGTCACCCGGGACGCGCCGATCGTCTCGGCGACCTGGGTTGCCGACAGCGATCCGGAGGCGGTGCGCAGTGCCTCGGTCACCTGGCGCAGCGACTCGGCGCTCATGCCCTTGGGCAGGTCCGCCGAGGACCCGCGCGACCGAAGGGTGCCCATCAGCTGGTCGACGTCGTCCTGGACGACCTCGGTGGACCCCTCGCCGAGCCGGGCGCGGTAGGCGGCGTACTGCTCCAGCTTGGTGCGGAAGGTCGCGAACGAGAACGGCTTGAGCAGGTAGAGAACCACGCCCTGGGCGACTGCGCGCCGGACCACCTCGGAGTCGCGCGCCGAGGTCACCGCGATCACGTCGCAGAGGTGCCCGGCCGCGCGCAGCCGTTGCAGCAGCCCGAGGCCGTGGCCGTCGGGCAGGTGCAGGTCGAGCAGGATCAGGTCGATGCCGGGGTCGCCGTTGAGCTGGCGCACCGCCTCGCCGGCCGAGCGAGCCACTCCGGCGACCTCGAAGCCGGGAACTCGCCGGGTGTACTCCGCGTGCGCCTCGGCGGCGAGCGCCTCGTCCTCGACCACCAGGACCCGGACGGTCACGACCGGCGCCCCAGCTCGACGACGAACTCGGCGCCGCCGAGGGCGGACGTGCCGACGGTCACGGAGCCGCCGTGGCGGCGGGCGACCTGGCCGACCAGCGCCAGCCCGATCCCGGACCCGGTGGTCTTGGTGGACCAGCCGCGCTCGAGGACGTGCGCGGAGTCCGCCGACGGGATCCCGGGCCCGCTGTCGCCGACGACGATCCGCACCTGGTCGGGACCGCCGCGGACCTGGACGGCGACCCGGCGGTCTACGGAGCTCGACACCGCGTCCATGGCGTTGTCCAGCAGGTTGCCGACGACGGTGACGAGGTCGCGTGGCTCGACCGGACCAACGCCCGCGCGCAGGTCGCCGCTGATGGTGAGTTCGATGCCGCGCTCGGCGGCCTGAGCGGTCTTGCCGAGCAGCAGTGCCGCCAGGACCGGTTCGTCGACGGCGCCGACGACCTGGTCGGTGAGCCGCTGGGCGATCTGGAGCTCGGCGGTCGCGAACGCCACCGCCTCCTCGGGGCGGCCGAGCTCGATCAGCGACACCACGGTGTGCAGCCGGTTCGCCGCCTCGTGGTTCTGGGAGCGCAACGACTCGCTGAGGCCGCGGGCGACGTCCAGCTCCCCGGTGACGTCGACCAGCTCGGTGCGGTCGCGCAGGGTGACCACGGCGCCGACCTCGTCGCCGTTCCAGAGCGCGGGCGACGAGCTGACCACCAGGACGTGGTCGCCGGTCACGTAGATGTCGTCGTCCTCCGGGGTGCTGCCGCTGATCGCCTCCACCAGGGCGGGCGGCAGACCGAGCTCGGAGACCGGGCGACCCGCGACGTCCGCCGGCAGGTTCAGCAGCCGGATCGCCTCGTCGTTGACGAGCTGGACCCGGCCGCCGGCGTCTACCAGCAGCAGGCCCTCGCGGACGGCGTGCAGCACTGCCCGGTAGTACTCGTACATCCGGGTGATCTCCTGCTCGCCCATCCCGTGCGTCTGGCGCTGGAGCCGGCGGTTGATCAGCCAGGCGCCGCCGATCCCGACGAGCAGGACGGCGAGCGCCGCCAGGCCGACCGAGACGAGGCTGCGCCGGAGCTGGTCGTCGATCCGGTCCAGGGTGATCCCGACCGCGACCAAGGCGATCACCCGGTCACCGGATCGCACCGGTGCCACCGCGCGCATCGACGGACCGAGGGTGCCGGCGTACTCCTGGGTGAAGACCTTGCCGCGGGGAGCGCTGCCGAGGTCGCCGATGAAGGCCTTCCCGATCTGGGCCGGATCAGGGTGGGTGTAGCGGGTCCGGTCCGGGCCCATCACCACGACGAAGTCGACTCCGGTGTCTACCTCGACCTGGGTCGCGTAGGGCTGCAGCACGGCCGTCGGGTCCGCCGTACCGACGCCGGTGCGCACGGTGGGGGAGTCGGCCAGCGAGGTGGCCACCGCGACGGCCCGGTCCCGGGCGTGGTCGCGGACGTCCTGACGGGCGTCGTACGTCGCGAGGGCGCCGGCGGCCACCACCAGGACCAGCACCACGAGCAGCTGCAGGACGAGCACCTGCCGTGCCACCGAGGTCTCGCGCCTCCGGATCCGCATGTTCGGCATTCTGTCGCACCGCCTCCGCGCCGCGGAGTTGTGAACACAACGAACACAACAGTGACCCAGGTCACAAGCCGTCCGAGAGTGGTCGGACTGCTCGACCACACCTGGAGGAACGATGTCCGCAACACTCGCGAAGCCCGACCGGACCCGCTACCTGTACGTCGCCGTGATCGCGGCCGTCGGGCTGGGGATCCTGACCGGGCTGGTCTTCCCGTCCTTCGCGGTCGAGCTCAAGCCGCTCGGCCAGGCGTTCGTCGGCCTGATCAAGATGATGATCCAGCCGGTGATCTTCTGCACGATCGTGCTCGGCGTCGGGTCGGTGCGCAGCGCCGCCCGGGTCGGGAAGGTCGGTGGCCTCGCCCTGGGCTACTTCCTGACGATGTCGACCGCGGCACTCGGCATCGGGCTCGTCGTCGGCAACCTGCTGCACCCGGGGTCGGGCCTGGACCTCTCCGAGAAGGTCGCCAGCGCCGGTGCCGCACAGGCGGCCGGCGCGCACAGCTCGACCAGCGAGTTCCTGCTCGGGATCGTCCCGGACTCGATGCTCTCCGCGCTGACGTCCGGTGACGTCCTCCAGACGCTGCTGATCGCGCTGCTGGTCGCGTTCGCGGTCCAGGCGATGGGACGTTCCGGCGCTCCCGTGCTGACCGCCGTCGGACATGCCCAGCGGCTGGTCTTCCGGGTGCTCTCGATGATCATGTGGGCCGCTCCGGTCGGCGCCTTCGGGGCGATGGCCGGCGTGGTGGGGGAGACCGGCGTCGACGCGCTGAAGAGCCTCGCGGTGCTGATGATCGGCTTCTACGTCACCTGCGCGCTCTTCGTCTTCCTGGTACTGGGCACGATCCTGAAGCTGGCGACCGGGGTGAACCTGTTCGCGCTGCTGCGCTACCTGGGCCGCGAGTTCCTGCTGATCGTGTCGACGTCCTCCTCGGAGTCGGCGCTGCCGCGGCTGATCGCGAAGATGGAGCACGCCGGGGTGGACAAGGCGACCGTGGGCGTCGTCGTACCGACCGGGTACTCGTTCAACCTCGACGGCACCGCGATCTACCTGACGATGGCATCGCTGTTCATCGCTACCGCGATGGGCAACCCGTTGTCGCTGGGGGAGCAGTTCTCGTTGCTGGTCTTCATGATGATCGCGTCCAAGGGCGCTGCCGGGGTGACCGGCGCCGGGATGGCGACGCTCGCCGGCGGCCTGAGCTCGCACCGGCCGGACCTGGTCGACGGCGTCGGCCTGATCGTCGGTATCGACCGGTTCATGTCGGAGGCGCGCGCGGTCACCAACTTCGCCGGCAACGCCGTGGCCACGGTCCTGGTCGGGCACTGGACCGGCGGTCTCGACCGGGGTCGCCTGGACAGCGTGCTCGCCGGGGCGGAGCCGTTCGACGAGACCACGATGCTCGACGACGACCACGAACCCGCACCGGAGCCGGTGCTGGTCTGATCCGACCACCGAGCGCGGCGTCCCGACCACGGGACGCCGCGCTGCGTGGTTCTCGACCGCGCGGGCCTTACGGTTGACCCCATGACCGCGCAGAGCAGCTCCACCCCTGCGCGCTCGCGGAAGTCCCGGTGGACCCTGACCAACGTCCGGCGGGCCCTCTGGCGGCTGATCGTCTCCACGGTCTCCACCTGCATGCGCAACCGGGTGACCGGGCTGGCGGCCGAGGCGGCCTTCTTCGCGATCTTGTCCCTGCCGCCGCTGGTCTTCGCGCTCGCGGGAACGATCGGCTACGTCTTCACGCAGTTCAGCAGCAGCCAGGTGGACGACGTCCGCAGCACCGTGCTCGACCTGGCCTCCCAGGCACTGACGCCGGACACGGTCCACAAGATCATCGAACCGACGCTCAACGACGTCCTCGCCGGCGGCCGGTACGACGTGATCTCGATCGGCTTCGTCCTGGCCCTGTGGTCCGGGTCGCGCGCGCTCAACGTCTTCGTCGACACGATCACGATCATGTACGGGCTAGGCGGCCACCGCGGGATCGTGCGGACCCGGGCGCTCTCCTTCCTGCTCTACGTCCTCGGGATGTTGACCGGCGTCCTGACCATCCCCCTGGTAGTCGCCGGTCCCGACCTCGTCGACCGGGCGCTGCCGGCGCGGATGGATTTCCTCAACGAGCTCTACTGGCCGACGGTGATCCTGCTCTGCGTCTGCTTCCTGGCGACGCTGTACCACGTGTCGGTGCCGGTTCGGACGAGCTGGCGCTACAACCTCCCGGGCGCCGTGTTCACGATGTTCTGCTGGATCTTCGGGTCGGCGCTGCTGCGCTGGGTGCTCGTCGGTACGGCGCAGGGCTCGACGTCCATCTACGGTCCGCTGGCGGCGCCGATCGCGGTGCTGCTCTGGCTCTACGTGCTCTCGATCGCGGTCCTGATCGGTGCCGCGCTGAACGCCTCGTTCGACCAGATCTGGCCGCAGAAGGAGACCAGTCGTGCCCGCTCGGAGCTGCGCCGGCGACTGAGCCTGGACGCGGTGCTGCCGTGGCGCAACCAGACCGACGATGAACCCGATTAATCCGGTGCGGGTGCTGCGCGAGCGCCGTAGATTGGGGCTGTGATGTCCGTTTCCCGAATCGACCCCTGGGTGGGTTGCGTGCTCGGTTGCGAGACCGGGATCGCGCGGGTGCTGACCGACGCCGGAGAGCTCCGGGCCAGCTACAGCGGAGGCATGCTCGGCCGGATCGCTCGGGACCGCCAGTGCGCCGCCGAACCGGGCGACTGGGTCGTGCTGCGGAGGTGGTCGGACAACCGGGTCACCATCGAGGACGTCTGGCAGCGCGACCGTCCGGTGGCGCCGGTGATCGCGCTGCGCCGCGCCTGACGCCGCCCGGGCCCCGCTGCCGGAGATCCCACCGCCCCCGTGACATGCTCTGCACGTGGGAAACGTGACTCTTCCGACCCCGGTCTTCGTGGCCGGCGGTGCACTCTGCCTGGTGGCCGGCTATCTGGTCGGTGCCGTCGCCGGTCCGAACACGCCGCAGCGCACCACGGCCACCGTCGAGAGCTTTGTGCCGAAGTCCTCGATGCTGTGCCTCTCCGGCGAATCGGTCGAGGACGAGCCGGGCACCGACGACGAGGGCCTGCTCTGCGGCACCTGGAGCCACTCGGCCGGTGCGACCGTGCCCCGCAAGGGGGACCGCTTCCGCTTCGTGTCGATGGACACCAGCGGTGTGAAGGGCGCCGACCCCAGCATCAAGACGGTCATCTACGGCACCGTGGTCGAGTAGCGACGCCCTGTGCCTGACATCGAGTCGAAGGTCGTCCCGGGGGTGCTCAAGCTCCCGGTCTCCACGCGCTCGCCGTGGTGGGAGCTCGGACGCCGGGTGCTCCTGGCGTTCGGGATCCTGGCGTTCACGGTCCTGATCGTCTACCTCGACCGCGGCAACTACCGCGACAGCGCGCACCCGGACGCGGACGGCATCACGCTGACCGACTCGATCTACTACACGACCGTCACCCTCAGCACGACCGGGTACGGCGACATCGCGCCGGTCTCGCCCGGAGCGCGGCTGGTGAACGCGTTCGTGATCACGCCGCTACGCATCGGGTTCCTGGTGCTCTTGATCGGCACGACCCTGGAGGTCCTCGCCAACCAGGGCCGAGAGATGTTCCGCAACGCCCGTTGGAGGAAGAACATGGAGCAGCACACCGTCGTGGTCGGCTACGGCACCAAGGGCCGGAGCGCGGTCGACACCCTGACCAAGAACGGTGTCGCCAAGGAGAGCGTCGTCATCGTCGACCCGAGCAGCGTCGCGCTCGGCGAGGCGCACGCGGACGGCTTCGCGGTGGTGACCGGTGACGCCAGCCGTCGGGAGGTGCTCCGCCGGGCCGGCGTCGAGCAGGCGAAGCAGGTCATCATCACCACGCCGCGCGACGACACCACCGTGCTCGCGACGTTGACGGTCCGTCAGCTCAACCCGGAGGCTTACATCGTCGCCGCGGTCCGGGAGCAGGACAACGTGCCGCTGGTCCGGCAGAGTGGCGCCGACGCCGTGGTCACGTCCTCGGACGCGGTCGGCCGGCTGGTCGGCCTCTCCTCGATCTCGCCGCCGCTGGCGTCGGTCCTCGAGGATCTGCTGACCTACGGCGAGGGCCTGGAGGTGGCGGAGCGGGAGCTGCTCGTCACCGAGGTCGGCAAGGCCCCCCAGTCGCTGCCCGACCAGGTGATCGCGGTGCTGCGCGACGAGAAGGTCTACCGGTACTACGACCCGACGGTCACCCAGCTGGCACGCGGCGACAAGCTCGTGGTGGTGCGGCCGTCGAAGGAGCTGCCGTGGGCCCCGCGGCCCGGCACGCACGGCGAGGCGCTGGCGGACGAGCAGGAGTAGCCAGGTGGGCTGGACCACCTGGTCCCACCAGTCACATCAGTCACCCTGAGCCACACGATCTCAACAGGATCCGGGCAGTTCAGAAATTCGCTTCGGGATGTCGGCAGCCGTGGCTAGCGTGGCGCCATGGCCGAGGTGATGAATACCGAGTCCCGGCCGCTGACCGGCACTCCAGCGGCCTCGACCGTCCCGACGCCGCGTTCGTCGCCGGAGAACGGCGCGAACCGGCGGCACCGCGCGCCCACGCTCGGCGAGCTCATCGAGAACGCGATCACGATCATCCGGCGCGACTCGCTCGGCCCCAGCGGCTTCCTCGTGGTCCAGAGCAAGGGCACCGCCAAGCACCAGCACTCGGTCTGGGAGCTAGGCCCGTTCGCCCTGCTCGACGACGGCTGGTTCGGGCAGGTGCACGGCCGGGAGAGCTCGAGCGACCAGTCCTCGCGGTGGCTGCACAAGCACGAGCGCAAGTGCCGCGAGCAGCACTGGACCCAGTTCCACTGGATCGACCCTGCGATGCTCGACGTCGGCTGCGGCGCCGCGAACATCGGGCTGGCACTCAGCTCCGACGGTCCGACGTACTGCCCGGGTCAGCGGCGCGGCGAACCGCACCCGACCCACATCCCGCTGGTCGACATCTTCAAGCAGGGCCTGCGCAAGCTCGCGCTCGAGCAGCGCGGCTGACTGAGACCTCTCAGCCGAAGTAGTTCTTCGCGTACGCGTAGCCGTTGACGAAGCCGACCGACATGAACGCCCCCGCGGAGCACGCCTTGTACTCGCGGAACTCGATCACCTGGTCGTCGAACACGGTGTAGCTGGACTGCTTGCCGGCGTTGTGCAGCTTCTTCGCGACGGTCGCCATCGAGTCGCCGTACGCCTCCGGCTCGTCGAAGTCGTACCTGACGGACTGGAACTCGGCGAGGGTGGCGCAGGTGCGCGGCTTGGCGCCCTGGCGGATGAGCAGCTTCTGCGTGCGCGACGCGCTCCGCGTCTTGCCGTAGGCGACCTTGCGCGTGGTGTTCACGACGATCTGACCGGGCCCGTAGAGGTCGTCGGGGACCGCAGCGGGGAGGGACACCTGCTCGCCGACGAGCTGGCTCCTGTCCATCGCGAAGACGGTCTGGTAGGTGCTGCCGTCCCAGGCGTCGTGGACCTGGTAGTTCTGGTCGCCCAGGTCGGTGACCGTCGTCGGGAGGTAGAAGTGGTCGGTGACCTGGTCTGCCGACTGGCAGTCGAGGTTGACCAGGAACGGCGTGCTCTCGTCGAACGGGTCGCTGAGGCCGTCGATGACGCAGGACGCGTTGACCTTGGTGCCGGCCTTGGCCCGCAGTACGTCGCCGTTGCGGACCTCGCGGGTGACCACGTTGCGGTAGGCGCGGTACTTCGCGGTCGTCGTGACCGAGTACTTGCCGGGCCGGAGGGCCGCCGACGTGGCGTTGCGCCGGACGACCCTGCCGTTCTTCTTGATGGTGAAGCGCTTCGACGTGACCAGCACCTTGCCGCGCGTCGTCACCCGGGGAACGGTGACCCGTGCCGTCTTGCCGTACGGGGCAGTACGGGTGGGGATCGTGCCGATGGAGACGCCGGGGGTGGCCGTAGGCGCGGCTGTCGCCGTCTCGACGGCGACCGGAGGCAGGAGGGCAAGGACGAGGGCGGTGACGATCAGGGTGCGCTTCACGCGCGAAACCTATCGGCTGGCCCCGACGCAACGACAAACGGCCCCCGTTCCGCATCTCTGCAGATCAGGGGCCGTTCGGTGGTGGGCGATACTGGGTTTGAACCAGTGACCTCTTCCGTGTCAGGGAAGCGCGCTACCGCTGCGCCAATCGCCCTAGGTGAAACTGTGCTGCTGTTCGAGGTGGGTACGGGATTTGAACCCGTGTAGACGGATTTGCAGTCCGTTGCCTCGCCTCTCGGCCAACCCACCGTGGAGGTTCGGCTGTACTACTCCGAGCGGACAACGAGACTCGAACTCGCGACCTCAACCTTGGCAAGGTTGCGCTCTACCAACTGAGCTATGTCCGCCTGCACTTTCCGGCGGACCGGAGGTGCGAAGAGAACATTAGCGGACTCCAACGCAGGGTCCAATTCGACCCCCTCCGTCGGCGAGTTCGCCAGGCGCAGCGCCTAGGCTGAGCGCATGCGCGTCTGGTTCAACGGATCAGTTCTGAACGACCCGGCCGAGGCTGCGATCCGGGTCGACGACCACGGGCTGACAGTCGGGGACGGCGTCTTCGAAGCGGTGAAGATCGTGAACGGGCAGCCGTTCGCGCTGACCCGCCACCTGGACCGGTTGACCGGCTCGGCTGCGGGCCTCGGACTGCCGGCACCCGACCTGGACGAGATCCGTACGGCGATCAAGGCGGTCACCGCCGGCCAGGACCTGGCGCTGGGGCGGCTCCGGGTCACCTGGACCGCCGGACCGGCTCCCATGGGCTCGGGGCGCGGTGGCGGCCCGCCGTCCCTCGTGGTGGTCGCCGCGCCGATGGTGCCCGCGGAGGCCTCCACGGTCGCCGTACGAGTGCCGTGGGTGCGCAACGAGCGCAGCCCGGTCGCCGGACTCAAGACGACGTCGTACGCCGAGAACGTGGTCGCGCTCGCCTACGCCCGCGAGCGCGGCGCCACCGAGGCGATCTTCGGCAACACCCTCGGCAACGTCTGTGAGGGGACCGGTTCCAACCTCTGCTACGTGATCGACGGCGAGGCACGGACCCCGACGCTGGCGTCGGGCTGCCTGGCCGGCGTCACCCGCGCGCTCGTGCTCCAGTGGTGCGGTGTCGTCGAGGTCGACGAGCCGATGTCGGTGCTCGACGACGCCGACGAGTTGTTCCTGGTCTCGACCACCCGCGACGTGCAGGCGATCCGCCGCCTCGACGACCGCGAGCTGCCGTCGCCGGGGCCGGTGACCGCAGCGGCGATGGCAGCGTGGGCTGCCGGCGAAGCTCAGGGGATCGATCCCTAGGGACGAGCGCTCAGGAGCGGAACAGCTCGGCGAGCTCGCTGTCGAAGTCGACCAGGTCGGCCTCGGCGCCCTGGGGGACCGAGGCGAGCATGCGCTGGATGAAGGCCGAGATCGGCCGCGAGGAGACCTGGATCAGCACCTCGCCGCTGGGGGAGTTGAGCTCCAGGATCACCACCGCGTTGCCGGTGGACGAGAGGCAGGGCCAGACGTGGACGTCGCCGTCGCCGGTGGGCTCGTAGAAGCCCTCGACCAGCAGATCGCGGGCGAACGTCCACCGCACCGGGACCGGCTCACCGTGGAACAGGATGCTCACGGCGTACGGATCGGTCGGATTGAACTCGAACGACGCCTCCAGCGGCGTCGAGGTCCCCTCGGTGTCGACGAACGCCATCTGCATTGCTTCGGTGACGACCTGGGGAGCCCCCAGGATCAGCTTGAGATCCTTGTGCATCGGACTTGCCTCTTTCAGGTGGCCGCATCTGATGGAACAAGCCCTCCCGCAAGTTCCCAGTGCGACCACCCGAGGGTGTGGCACCGGTCACGCGGTTGGCAAGGCGAAGAGGCTTAAATAGGTGCTTTACGGTCAACTGGTCTACGAAAATCACGCTGGTGGTCTAGTTCAGGTGTCGATCGGTCTAGACCGGGAATCGTGCGAGATGAACAGCGCTTTGGCAGGCTGTGGCGTGTGACCACGCCACCCCCCGAAAGTCCCGAGGAACAGTCCCGCTGGATGCGCCTCCACGGCCACCTCCACCGCAACCGCGCGATGTCGGCGACCACCAAGGTGGTCGTGACGCTGGTGGGAGTCGCGGTGCTGACCGCGGGCCTGATCATGATGGTCACTCCCGGGCCCGGCCTGGTCGGGATCGCCGCCGGTCTGGCCATCCTCGCCACCGAGTGGGACTGGGCTGACCGCTGGCTCCAGGTCGCCCGGCGCAAGCTCGACGAGGCGCTGGAGGGGGAGACCGAGGAGGACACCCGCAAGCGTCGTCGGCGCGCGTTGATCACCACCGTGATCACCGTGGGGACGGCGCTGATCATCTCCGTGTACGTCGCGCTCAAGGACTGGCCCGGCTGGTCGATCGACGTCTGGGACCGGGCGCAGTCGATGATCGGCTTCCTGCCCGACCTGCCCGGGATGTGAGCCGGCGGAGTCCCCGATGTGAAACCCGGGACTCCGATGGGCTAGTGTTTCCCGCGCACTGCACGGGCGATTGGCGCAGTGGTAGCGCGCTTCGTTCACACCGAAGAGGTCACTGGTTCGAACCCAGTATCGCCCACCAGTAGAGAAGGCCCGGTCACACTGCTGACCGGGCCTTTTGCTGTCCCGGAGCCCAGCTGAAGGCGCCTTCAAATAGTCGGCAATGTGCTAGAACGTGTTCCACTTTTGGGCGAAACCTGCCTAGAGTCCCCTCATGATCTCCACCGTCGTCTGGGGCACCGGCAATGTCGGACGGCTCGCCATCCGGGCTGTCGAGGCGCACCCCGCGCTCGAGCTGACCGGAGTCCTCGTGCACAACCCGGAGAAGGTCGGCCGGGACGCCGGCGTTCTCGCCGGGATGGATCGCGAGCTCGGCGTCGCCGCGACCGATGACGTCGCGGCGCTGCTCGCCGCTGGTCCGCAGGCCGTCGTGTACGCGGCGTCCGGGGACATCCGTCCGGACGACGCCCTTGCCGACGTCGCCCGTGCGATCGCGGCCGGCGCCGTGGTGGTGACCCCCGCGCTCTACGCCCTCTACGACCAGCGCAACGCCCCCGCCGAGGTGCGCGACCCGATCGTCGCGGCCGTGGCCGCCGGGGGCGGGTCGCTGTTCGCGTCCGGGGTGGACCCGGGGTGGGGCAACGACGTCCTGCCGGTGCTGATCAGCGGACTCGGCACCGACGTCGACGTGATCCGGTGCCAGGAGATCTTCGACTACACGACGTACGACCAGGAGGACTCGGTCCGGTTCCTGGTCGGCATGGGCCAGCCGATGGAGTACGACGCCCCGATGATCGCGGCGACGGTCCCGACGATGGTCTGGGGCGGCCAGGTCCGGATGATCGCGCGTGCGCTGGAGGTCGAGCTCGACGAGATCCGCGAGGTCGTCGAGCGGCGGCCGCTGGACACGACCGTCAGCACCGCGACGATGGGCGACTTCGAGGCCGGCACCCAGGGCGCCATCCGGTTCGAGGTCCAGGGCATTGTCGACGGCGAGCCGCTGATCGTCGTCGAGCACGTCACCCGGATCCACGCCTCCTGCGCTCCCGACTGGCCGCTGCCGCCGACCGGCGACGGAGCCCACCGCGTGATCATCGAGGGCAACCCCCGGATCGAGGTCAGTGTCGAGGCGACCGACGAGAAGGACAACCGCGCCGAAGGGGGCAACGCGACCGCGGTCGGCCGCCTCGTCGGCGCCATCGACTGGCTCGTCGCGGCCGAACCCGGCCTGTACGACGCCTTGGACATCCCGCTGCGACCCGCAGTCGGCAAGCTCGGACGAAGGAGCAGGGCATGAGGATCGACATTCCCGAGGGCAAGGACCCGATCAACTACGTCTGGGGCGAGATGGTCCCCGGCATCGGCATCGCGGCGTCGATGTTCGCGATGGCCGTCTACGAGCACTCGACGCTCGGCCTGCGCGAGTTCGAAGCCGCACGCCTGACGATCGCGAACGTCAACGGCTGCCTGTTCTGCCTGGACTGGCGCACCGAGCGCGACGGCGAGAAGGTCGAGGAGGAGTTCGCCGAGGCGGTCACGAACTGGCGGACCACGGACCGCTTCGACGAGCGCACCCGGCTGGCCGCGGAGTTCGCGCTGCTCTACGCGACCGACCACCACGCCATCGACGACGCCTTCTGGGACCGGATGTTCGAGCACTACACCCAGACCGAGACCGTCGAGCTGAGCATGTGCATCGGGTCCTGGATGGGCTTCGGCCGGCTCAACCGGATCTACGGGCTCGACGCCGCCTGCGTGCTGCCCTCTCACCAGTAACCCGTGCGACCGGGGCGGGCGTCCGCCGATAGCATCGGCGAGTACATCCACCACCTCGAGGAGCACCTGTGTCCGACGTACTCGTCACCGTAGTCAGCCCGGCCGGACAGGCGGAGCAGACGGTGACTGCCGGCACCCGTGCCTGGGAGCTCTTCAAGGACGTTCCGGACGTGATCGCCGCGCGGGTCGGCGGTGCGCTCAAGGACCTCGCCTACGAGCTGATCGCGGGCGACGAGGTCGAGGGCGTGCTGATCGACAGCGCCGACGGACGCGACATCTTGCGGCACTCCACGGCGCACGTGCTGGCCCAGGCCGTCCAGGACCTGTACCCGGACGCCAAGCTCGGGATCGGGCCGCCGGTGGAGAACGGCTTCTACTACGACTTCGACGTCGAGACCCCGTTCGTCCCCGAGGACCTCGCCAAGATCGAGACCCGGATGCGGAAGATCATCAAGGAGAACCAGAAGTTCTCCCGCCGGGTCACCACCGACGACGACGCCCGGGCCGAGCTGGCCGACGAGCCGTACAAGCTCGAGCTGATCGGCTTGAAGGGGTCGGCCGCGGACGCCGCCGAGGGCGCCGGCGCCGAGGTCGGGGCCGGCGAGCTCACCATCTACGACAACCTCGACCGCAACGGCGAGATCGCCTGGAAGGACCTCTGCCGCGGGCCGCACCTGCCCACCACGAAGCGGATCCCGGCGTTCAAGCTGATGCGCAGTGCGGCGGCGTACTGGCGCGGCGACGAGAAGAACAAGCAGCTCCAGCGCATCTACGGCACCGCCTGGGAGACCAAGGAAGCCCTCGACGAGCACCTGCACCGGATCGAGGAGGCCGAGCGCCGCGACCACCGCAAGCTCGGCCGCGACCTGGACCTCTACAGCTTCCCCGACGAGATCGGCTCCGGCCTCCCGGTCTTCCACCCCAAGGGCGGGGTGATCAAGCGGGAGATGGAGGACTACGTCCGTCGCCGTCACATCGAGGAGGGCTTCGAGTACGTCGGTACGCCGCACATCGCCAAGGAGGGGCTGTTCTACACCTCCGGGCACCTGCCGTACTACGGCGAGGGGATGTTCCCGGCGCTCGACCTCGACGGCATGGACTACCGCCTCAAGGCGATGAACTGCCCGATGCACAACCTGATCTTCCGCTCCCGGCAGCGCTCCTACCGTGAGCTGCCGTTGCGGCTCTTCGAGTTCGGGCACGTGTACCGCAACGAGAAGTCCGGCGTCATCCACGGCCTGACCCGGGTCCGCGGCTTCGCGCAGGACGACTCGCACTCCTACGTCACCCCGGAGCAGGCGCCCGACGAGATCCGGCACCTGCTGAACTTCGTGCTCAGCTTGCTGCGCGACTTCGGGCTCGACGACTTCTACCTGGAGCTCTCGACGCGCGACGACTCCAAGCCCGACAAGTTCATCGGCTCCGACGAGGAGTGGGAGATCGCGACCAAGGTGCTCGAGGACGTCTGCGTCGAGACCGGTCTCGAGCTGGTCCCCGACCCCGGCGGCGCGGCGTACTACGGACCGAAGGTCTCGGTGCAGGCGCGCGACGCGATCGGCCGCACCTGGCAGATGTCGACGATCCAGTACGACTTCAACATGCCCTCGGGTCCGCGCTTCAACCTCGAGTACGTCGCCTCGGACGGCACCCGCCAGCAGCCGGTGATGATCCACTCCGCCAAGTTCGGCTCCATCGAGCGGTTCATGGGCGTCCTCGTCGAGCACTACGCCGGCGCCTTCCCTCCGTGGCTCGCCCCGGTGCAGGTGCAGGCGATCCCGGTCGCCGACACCTTCGCGGACTACCTGTACGACGTCGCCAAGAAGATGAAGGCGCTCGGCCTCCGCGTCGAGGTCGACGACTCGGACGACCGGATGCAGAAGAAGATCCGAAACGCCCAGCTCCAGAAGGTGCCGTTCATGCTGATCGCCGGCGCGGACGACGTCGAGGCGGGCGCGGTCTCGTTCCGCTACCGCGACGGTCGCCAGGACAACGGCGTCCCGATCGACGAGGCGATCGCCCGGGTGGCGCAGGCGGTCGCGGACCGGGTGCAGGTGTGACCGCACCCGAGGAGCACCTCCACCAGGACGGGCTCGGCGAGGACGACCACCTCGACCGGCTCTGGACCCCGCACCGGATGGCGTACATCCGCGGGGAGAACAAGCCGGAGAACGACTCCGAGGGGGAGTGTCCGTTCTGCCGGATCCCCGGTCTCGACGACGAGGCCGGGCTGATCGTGCACCGCGGCGAGACGGCGTACGTCGTCCTGAACCTGTACCCGTACAACTCCGGGCACCTGCTGGTCTGCCCGTTCCGGCACGTCGCCGACTACACCGAGCTGACCGCGGCCGAGACGGTCGAGGTGGCCGGGCTCACCCAGACCGCGATGCGGACCATCCGCGCCGTCAGCGGTGCCCAGGGCTTCAACCTCGGCATGAACCAGGGTCCGATCGCGGGAGCCGGGATCGCCGCGCACCTGCACCAGCACGTGGTCCCGCGGTGGTCCGGCGACGCGAACTTCATGCCGGTGATCGGGCGCACCAAGCCGCTGCCGCAGCTGCTCACCGAGACCCGCCAGCTGCTCGCCGACGCCTGGAGCTAACTCGCCAGGTGCGCGTAGACGACGGTGTTCTCCGGGTACATCCGGGTCACCGGGTCGGGCTTCCCGCCGCAGGTGATCAGCCGGAGCAGGGCCTGGTCGGAACGCTTCCAGATCCGCTGGGCAGGCAGGGCTTCCTTCTTGGACTGCTCGACCGAGTCGACGACGAACACCGAGGCACCGTCGGTACGACGAACCGTCACCCGGTCGCCCGGGACCAGCCGGTGGAGGTCGGCGAAGACGTCGTCGCCGGCGGGTCCGTGGACGTGCGCGACGATCACCGCCGGCCCGCGTGCTCCCGGACGCGGCCCGAGGTCGTACCAGCCGGCGT
Source organism: Nocardioides marmoriginsengisoli (assembly GCF_003725695.1). Lineage (GTDB taxonomy): Bacteria > Actinomycetota > Actinomycetes > Propionibacteriales > Nocardioidaceae > Marmoricola > Marmoricola marmoriginsengisoli. The sequence goes on along the minus strand of NZ_RJSE01000005.1, from coordinate 103,264 downwards.
CGCCGAAGTCGGGGGTCTGCATCGCGCCGTCCTGCTTCAGGCCGACGCCGTGCAGGGCCTCGTCGACCTTGATCTTGCCGATCAGCACCCGGGTGGGCCGGCCGACCTGGCGCGGGGCGGGCCGGGCGCTCGGGGCGACTGCCGGAGCGGGTGCAGCGGGGGACGCGACCGCGGCGGGAACGGGCGCTGCCGGGGTCTCGCTGCCGCACCCGGTCAGGGCGATGCCGCAGGCCGCGGCCAGGACGATGGTGCGGAGCAGGTGCTTCACGACGGACCTCCGGTGTCGGGTGCGGGACACGGGTAGGAGGCGCGAGGAGCCGGTTTCTTACAACTTCCGGGTCAGCCGGGGCAGGGATTCACGTCGAGCTTGCGCGTCACGGTCGTGGTGTTGCCGCGAGCGTCCCTGGCGACGACCTTCAAGGTGTAGGTCCCGCCGGTGCTGATCGGGTCGATCGTGGCCCGGTAGCGCCCGGCACTAAGGCTCATCGCGCTGGTGCCGGAGAGCGGACCGCTCCAGGTCAGCCGGACGCTGGAGATCCGGCTCTCGTCACGGACGGTGACGCTGACCGGAAGGGTGCAGGACGGGTTCGCCGGCGTACCGATCGCGCCGACGACCGGGTCGTGCTCCTCGACCAGCGAGACCCGCACCGCGACCGAACCGGCGTCCGAGGTGATCCGAACGGTCCCGGAGGTGGTGCCCTCCGGGAGCCCGTCGCGGTTCGCCCGGACGGTGATCGCGGTGGACTCGTCGCCGTCGAGAGCGCCGGAGTCCCGCGAGACGCTCAGCCAGCGGGCGTTCTCGGAGACCGTGAAGGTGAGCGGCAGGTCGCCGTCGTTGCCGACGGTGAGCGTGGAGCGGCTGGCGGTGCGCCCCAGGCTGATCGACCTGGTCGAGGTGGTCAGGGCGGCCGCCGCCTGGGTCGCGGTGGGGCCGGCCGACGGGGAGGCGGAGGCGCTCGACGGGGTCTCGGTCGGCGTGGGGTCGGTCGACGTGGGCGGCGCGCTGGTCGTGGCCGTCGGCGTCGGGTCGGCAGCCGTCGGTGACGCCGGGTCGCCGTCCGGCCACAGCAACGCACCCCCGCCGATCAGCACCACGGCGGCGGTCGCGGCCACCGCGGCGGTCCGCGGCTTGATGCTCCGCCCCGGCGCCGCGCCGGCGGAGACCTGCTCGCCCGGTGCGGCATACGCGACCAGCTGGGTGTCGTTGAGCACCCGGTCTCGGAGCGCGACCGGTGCGGCGAAGATCGGGACGCCGGCGAGCAGCATCCACGGGCTCACCATCTTCTTGCGGCGCTCGCCGCAGATGTCGCAACCCTCGACGTGCCGGGCCACCCGCTTGCGGATCAGCGGGGAGTAGGAGCCGTCCCAGTCGGTCAGCAGGGTGTCGAGCTCCGCGCAGTCGTCACGACCGAGGCGGGCGATCAGCAGCGCCCCCAGCGACTTGTCGACCTGGGCGCGCAGGCGGTTCAGCATCACGTACGCGTTCGCCGCGCTGACGCCCATCGCCTCGCCGAGCTCGGCGCCCTCGAGCCCCTGGCGCAGGTGCAGGTCCAGGATCGCGCGGTCGCGGTCGGCGAGGCCGGCGGCGGCGTCCCAGACGAGCTTCTGGAGCGCGGCCGTCTCGGCGGACTGCTCGGGGGTGGCGGCGGCGTCAGGCATCTGGACCAACTGCTCGTCGTCGCCGTAGGAGACCCGTTTCCGGGCCTTGAGCCGGCGCAGGCACTCGCTGCGCACGATCGCGTAGAGCCAGGGCCGGAGCCGGTCCGGTTCGCGGAGCTGCACCAGGCGCTCGGCGAAGAGCACGAACGAGTCCGCCACCGCGTCCGCGGCATCCTCGCGGTGCCGGAGCATCGAGTAGGCGAAGTCGTACAACCGCGGTCCGTAGCGGTCGTAGACGGTCGCGAACGCCTCCCGGTCCGCCTGGAGCACCCGGGCGACGAGCTCGGCGTCGGTCTGCCCTTCCGAGGAGGTCACGCTCGGATCCTAGAGCGCACGGGGTGCCTGTGCGCGGTCGTCGTGGCATGTCGGGTTCCTCCTCCCGGTCGGTCGTCGTACCGGTAGGAGGCGGCGGGATCGGGGATCTAACAGTTTTCGGCGGCGGAATTCTGCTCCGCGTGGCCGTGTCCGGCACCCGGCGCCGGATTGGATAGCCTGCAGCCACCATGCTTGAGAGATTCCGACAGTTCTGGACCAACGTCTGGGCGCCGCTGGCCAACCTTTTCCTCCGCTGGGGGATCAGCCCCAACACGGTGACCTTCGTCGGCACCGTCGGCGTCGTCGCCGGTGCGGTGATCTTCTTCCCGCAGGGCAAGCTGCTCGCCGGCGTCCTGTTCATCACCGCGTTCGTGTTCAGCGACATCATGGACGGCTACATGGCGCGCGCCAGCGGCAAGTCCTCGACGTTCGGCGCGTTCTGGGACTCGACCCTGGACCGGATCGGTGACGCCGCGATCTTCGGCGGGCTGGCGATGTACTACGTCGGGCCGGGAGACAACGACTGGCTCGCGGCTTTGGCGATCTACTGCCTGTCGATGGGCTCGGTGACGTCGTACGCGCGTGCGCGCGCCGAGTCGCTCAACATGCAGGCGAAGGTCGGCATCGCCGAGCGGGCGGACCGGCTGGTCTTCGTGCTCGTGACCACCGGCGTGGCCGACCTGATCAACATCCTCGGCGGCGGTGAGGACTGGCTGATCGCGGTGCCGATCATCCTGGGCCTGCTCGCCGTCGCGAACACCGTGACGGTGATCCAGCGGGTGCTCGTCGTCCGGGCGCAGGCGATCGCGATCGACGCGGCGCGCGACGAAGCCGAGTCCTGAGCGCTACGCGTCCCGGACCGCCGGGTACGGCGACACCACCAGGCCGAGCGCCTCGGCGATGACCACCGTCTGATCGAGGTCGATCACGGCCCTGCCCATCGAGACGGTGAGCGGGTCCAGGGTCGAGAGGTCCGAGCCGCGCAGGTCGGCTTCGGCGAGGTCGGCCTTCTGCAGCCACGCCCCGCCCAGATCGACGTGGTTCAGCAGCGCTCCGGAGAGCCTGGCCCCGGTGAGGTCCGCCTCGCGCAGGCCGACGTCCCGCCACACCGTCTTGCGCAGGTCCGCTCCGGGGAGGCCTACGAACGCCCAGTTCCCGCCCTGAACGGTGAGCGCCCCGAAGCGGCAGCGGTCGAACATGCTGCCGGTCAGCTTGCACCCGGTGAACCGGGCGCCGAAGAACGACGAGCGGGTGAAGGTGCAGTTCAGGAACGCCGTGTCGGTGAACGATGCCGCGTTGAAGTCGACGTCCCGGAAGGTGCACTCGTCGAACGTCGCGCCGGTCGCGGTCACCTCGGTGAGGTCGACGTCCCGGAACGCGACCCTGGTGAAGGCGCGGCCGGAGAGGTCCTCGCGATCCCACACCTCGTGAGTGATCTCCGAGTCCGTGGGCGGAGCCTGGATGCCGTGCTTGCGATCCGCCATCGGACCAGCATTACCTGCGGCACCGACAAGCACGATGCCGGGGTGCCCTGGTGTTCCAGGCTCTGACCCTCGGTGTGAGCCGGCCGCGCGCGGACGTAAACTCGGAACATGGCTTCGGACACTTCCTTCACCCCTGACAGCACTCCCAGCAGCACCGGTACCTCGCGCGTGAAGCGTGGGATGGCGGAGATGTTGAAGGGCGGGGTGATCATGGATGTCGTCAACGCCGAGCAGGCGAAGATCGCCGAGGACGCCGGTGCGGTCGCAGTGATGGCGCTCGAGCGCGTTCCTGCTGATATCCGTGCCCAGGGCGGGGTCTCGCGGATGAGTGATCCGGACATGATCGACGGCATCGTGGAGGCGGTCTCGATCCCGGTGATGGCCAAGGCCCGGATCGGGCACTTCGCCGAGGCCCAGATCCTGCAGTCCCTCGGTGTGGACTACATCGATGAGTCCGAGGTGTTGACCCCGGCTGATTATGCGAATCACATCGACAAGTGGGCCTTCACGGTCCCGTTCGTGTGCGGGGCGACGAATCTGGGTGAGGCGTTGCGGCGGATCACCGAGGGTGCGGCGATGATCCGTTCCAAGGGCGAGGCCGGGACCGGGGATGTGTCGAACGCGGTGACGCACATGCGCACGATCCGCGGCGAGATCCGCCGGCTGGGTGCGCTGCACGACGACGAGCTGTACGTGGCGGCCAAGGAGCTC
>NZ_RJSE01000005.1:0-98975 GCF_003725695.1 Nocardioides marmoriginsengisoli | reverse complement strand
ACCACGTTCCACGACGACCCGGACGTGGTCGCGAAGGTCTCGCGTGGGTTGGGCGAGGCCATGGTCGGCATCAACGTCGAAGACATCCCCCAGCCCCACCGCCTCGCCGAACGCGGCTGGTAATGGCGCGGCCGACCCAGGCCGACACGCGGTCCTGGGTCGCCGACCTGGTCAGGTCCGGACTCGGCACACCTGCGGACGTGCGTCGTCAGGTCGTCGAGGCGGTCCGGGCCGACCACCCGGGACTGGACGCCGCGAGCACCGCGACCGACTGGATCGCCGAAGCGGAGGCCTCGTGGCGCGCGGAAGCGGCGACCTGGCCGGAGACCACCGACTACGACCGGCTGCAGGCAGCCTTCGCCGCGCTGGAGGCCGGGGGAGTCGTCGTGCTCCAGGGCTGCGCCGACCACTGGTCCGCCCGCGATGAGCTCGCCCGCCACGTCCCGCCGCCGCGCGGGATCGGCTGGTTCACGCCGACCGACGTCTGGCACGCGGTCGAGGAGGGCATGCTCGAGGTGAACCTCTGGCACGGCACCACCGCGAACGCCGCTCCGGGGGACGACCTGCTGGCGGAGGCGATCGCGGCCTTCGGGGCCGCCGGGCTGGAAGCGCACTTCGACGAGGGCCGGATCGAGGTCGCCGCACACTGGCGTCGACGGCCCGGAACCGGGTGACGCGCACCACATGCCCCGCGGACGCGGAGATATCTGTGACACGAAGTCACGTGTAGTGCTTTACATGTGACGCGGTGTCTCACTAACCTGCTCAGGACAGACAACGACGTCCTCGAGGAGTGTCCGATGACCGCGATCCAGACCTACGAAGAGAAGCTGCTGACCCTCTCCGAGGGTTCGGTCCACCAGCACTTCGACCCGTGGGAGGACATCGACTGGGACAACCCGGACTACGCCGTCTCCCACGACGACCCGCGCTGGGTGCTCCCGAAGGCGGACGCCCTCGGTCGCAGCGAGTGGTACCAGTCGCTGCCGCTGGAGCGGCAGATCGAGGTCGGCATCTGGCGCCAGGCGAACGTCGCCAAGGTCGGCCTGCAGTTCGAGAACATCCTGATCCGCGGCCTCATGGAGTACGTGATGGGGCTGCCGAACAACTCGGCCGAGTTCCGCTACGTCACCCACGAGGCGACCGAGGAGACCCACCACACCCAGATGTTCCAGGAGTTCGTGAACCGCACCGGGGTCGACGTACCGGGTGGTCCGCGCTACTTCCGGGTCGTCGCGCCGTTCCTGCCGCTGGCCGCCCGGCCGCTCTCGATCGTGTTCTTCATGGGCGTGCTGGCCGGCGAGGAGCCGATCGACCACCTGCAGAAGGCGATCCTCCGTGAGGGTGACGCGATGCACCCGCTGCTGCAGCGCATCATGCAGATCCACATCGCTGAGGAGGCCCGGCACATCTCGTTCGCGCACGAGTACCTCAAGCGCAACGTGCCCAAGGTCGGCAAGGTCCGCAAGGGCGTGCTCTCGGTCGTCCTGCCCGTCGTCATGCGCGTTCTCGGCGACGCGATCATGGTGCCCGGCAAGGAGATGACCCAGCAGGTCGGCGTCCCGAAGAAGGTCCTGAAGGACGTCTTCTGGGACAGCCCGGAGGCCCGCGCCATGCTCAGCGACGTCTTCTACGACGTCCGCGCCCTGGCGGACGAGCTCGACCTGATGAACCCGGTCTCCCGCCAGGTCTGGAAGGCGCTGAAGATCGACGGCTCCGGTGCCCGCTTCCGCAGCGAGCCGGTGAAGCCGAGCGCCCGGAAGGCCGCCTGAGCCATGCCGTACGTCGTCACGCAGTCCTGCTGCGCGGACGCTTCCTGCGTCATCGCGTGCCCGGTCAACTGCATCCACCCGGCTCCCGGCGAGCCGGGCTTCGCCGAGGCCGAGATGCTGTACGTCGACCCGCAGGCCTGCGTCGACTGCGGCGCCTGCGCGACCGCGTGCCCCGTGGACGCGCTCAAGCCGCACACCAAGCTGACCGGTCCCGAGCTCCCGTTCATCGAGCTCAACCGGCTCTACTACGCCGACCAGCCGCACGCCGACCGGACGCCGCTCGCGGTGATCCCCACGCCGCGCACGCTGCCGACCCAGGACGTCCGGGTGGCGGTCGTCGGCTCGGGTCCGGCGGGGATGTACGCGGCCGACGAGCTGCTCAAGCACCCGGGCGTGACGGTCGACGTCTTCGACCGGCTGCCGACGCCGTACGGGCTGGCGCGCGCGGGGGTCGCGCCGGACCACCAGCACACCAAGCAGGTAACGAAGCTCTTCGCCGCGATCGAGGGCCAGCCCGGGTTCGGCTACCGGCTCAACGTCGAGGTCGGCGCGGACGCCGCGATCACCCACGACGACCTGACCGCGCGCTATCACGGCGTGATCTACGCGGTCGGTGCCTCGACCGACAAGCCGCTGGGCATCGAGGGGGAGGACCTGCTCGGCAGCCTCTCCGCGACCGATGTCGTCGGCTGGTACAACGGCCACCCGGACCACCAGGACGCGCCGGTCGACCTCGGCGGTGAACGCGTCGTCATCGTCGGCAACGGCAACGTGGCGCTCGACGTCGCCCGGGTCCTCACCGCGGACCCGGACGCGCTCGCGTCCACCGACATCGCCGACCTGCCGCTGGCCACCCTGCGCGGCAGCCACGTCACCGAGGTCGTCGTCCTGGGCCGGCGCGGCCCGAGCGAGGCGGCCTTCACGATGCCCGAGCTCGTCGGCCTCGCGGGGCTGGCGGACGTCGACGTCGTCGTCGACACCGGCGGTGCCGACCTCGATCGGACCACCGCGAAGGGACGGCTGCTCTCCGAGCTCGCCGCCCGCCCGCAGCGTCCGGACGCGCGGCGGATCGTGCTCCGGTTCTGCGCCGCGCCCCTCCGGGTGCTCGGCGACGAGGCCGTGACCGGGATCGAGGTCGAGCGGACCCGGCTGGAGACGATCGACGGCCGGGTGGTCGCGAGCGGCACCGGCGAGACCGAGGTCATCGAGGCCCGGATGGTGCTGCGCTCGGTGGGCTACCGCGGCCGTCCGGTCGCGGGCCTGCCCTTCGACGAGGCCACCGGCACCGTGCCGAACGACGAGGGCCGGGTCGTCCCCGGCGTCTACGTCGCCGGCTGGATCAAGCGCGGCCCCAACGGGTTCATCGGAACGAACAAGTCCTGCTCGGAGCGGACCGTCGAGTCGTTCCTGGATGACCTCGCGGCCGGTGCGCTGGCGACTCCCCAGGGGAGCCGCCGCGAGGTCGACGCCTGGCTCGACGCGGTCGCTCCCGACCAGGTCGACCTCGAGGGCTGGCGCCGGCTGGACGCCGACGAGCGTTCCCGCGGTACTGCCGCCGGGCGGCCCCGGGTCAAGCTCCTCGACGCCGCGGAGATGGTCCGGATCGCCAAGGCCGGCACCCGCCGACGGTCGTACCGCCTAGGCTTGTCCTCGTGACCGCCAAGCCCACCCCCACCCCCGACGGGCGTGACGAACGGTGGGCGGCGCATCGCGAAGAGCGCCGGATGCAGATCCTGGCGGCGGCGATCGCGGTGATCGAGCGCGAGCCGGTCGGCGCCGAGATCCACGTCCGGCAGATCGCTACCGAGGCCGGTCTCGGCCGGGCGGTGATCTACCGGCACTTCGCCGACCGGGCCGATCTGGACCGTGCCGTGCAGAAGCAGATCATCGAGCTGCTGATGGAGCGACTGGTCCCCGAGTTCGAGCTCTCCGGGACGATCGAGCAGATCATCGGCCGGATCGTGCACGCGTACGTCGAGTGGGCTGCCGAGCATCCGGCGCTGCACCGGATCGGTGCCGCCGAGAGCCAGGACGCCGAGCGTCTCGGCGACGTGATCCAGGCGACCCAGCAGATCGGCGGACTGATCGCCATCCTGGTCACCTCGGGTGCCAGCCTGCTGGAGGTCGAGCTGACCGACGAGGACCGCAAGGTCCTGGACCCGCTGGTCTTCGGCATCGTCGGCCAGGCCGTCGGCACGGTCCGGTTCTGGCTGGCCCGCGAGGTGCGCGAGCCCTCGGTCGAGGTGATCGCGGCGCACCTGTCGCGCTCGGTCTGGTTCCAGCTCGACGGTCACGCCCGGGACCGAGGTGCGGTCCTGGACCCGACCGCCGCGCTCGACGACCTGATCCTCGGAGCACTGCGCGGCGACTGACCCGGAACGCGGGAAATGCGCAATCCCCCTTCCTAACCGAGTTCCGTAATCCGCGTGGCAAGTTGCGGAAAGTGTCCGTTTGATCCGGTTCGCGGTCTGGACCAAATCTGCCCATCTGCGACGTAATTCGACGCTGGATCGGTGCACCGAGGAATCTGGGCGGGTGGGCCTCTCGGGCAAGCCCCGCTCATCGATTCCTCCTGGAGGTTCAACCATGAAGAAGTCCACCAAGGGCGCCCTCGCGGCAGCCGCAGCCGGAACCCTGCTCCTCGGCGGCGCCGGCTCGCTGGCGTACTGGAGCACCAGTGCGACCGTCACCGGAACCGACGTCGCCACCGGCCACCTGGCCCTGCTCACGCCGAACTGCGGTGCCTGGCAGCTCGACTCGGGCGAGAACGCTCCGCTGACCTACGCCGACGGCGACCCGCTGGTCCCGGGCGACGCCCTCACCCGGGTCTGCACCTACGTCATCGACGCTTCCGGCAACCACCTGCGGGCGACCGTCTCCGCGGCTGCGCCGACCCTGCCGGCCCCGCTCGCGGACGCCTTCACCGTCTCGGCCGTTGACCTGCAGGTCAACAACGTGGCGGCGACCGAGTTCACCGAGCTGAACGACGGCCAGACCCTCCAGGTGACCGTGAAGGCCACGTTCAACAGCAGCGTGACCGATCACATGGACCTCAACGCCGTGCTCGGCGACGTGACGGTCAACGTCAACCAGGTCCACAACTGATCGACCTGAGCCCGAGGTAGGAATCGATGAGTTTGCGCTCCGTGCGCTCCGTGGCCGGCAGGGCCTTCGCCCTGCTGGCCGCGGGTCTCGTCGTGGTCGTCCTCGTCCTCGGGGTGCTGCTGCCGACGTTCGCCGGTGGCAACGCCTACACGATCCTGACCGGCTCGATGCGGCCGACGATGCCGCCGGGGACCCTGGTGGTGACCCGGCCGGTGGAGCCGTCCCAGCTCCGGATCGGCGACGCGGTCACCTACCAGATCAAGTCCGGCGACCCCGTCGTCGCGACCCACCGGGTCGACTCGATCTCGATGTCGATGAACGGGGAGTACGGCTTCGTGATGAAGGGGGACGCGAACGACGCGGCGGACCCGGCTGTCGTCCGCCCCGAGCAGATCAAGGGCAGGGTCTGGTACTCCGTCCCGTACCTCGCCTACCCCTCGCTGCTGGTCGACGGGAACATCCGCCGAGCGATCGTGATGGGCGCGGTGGTGCTGCTCTTCGGCTACGCGGCCTTCTCCTTCGCCGGTGCCTTCCGGGACCGCCGTACCGCAGCACCGACCCAGGCAGCACCCGAGCAGGAAGCACCCGAGATGGCAGGAGTGGGATCGTGATCCGCCGTTTGGTTCTCGCCGCAGTCGCGGGGGTGCTGGTCCTCGCCGGATCGATGGCGCCCGCCGCCGCGGCCGGCGAACTCGGCCTCAGCTCCGACGGGGTCACCTGGGGGCCGACACTGCCCGGCCCGCTCTTCGACCCCGCGTTCACCTGGGTGCCGGGCGACTCCGAGCAGGCGAGCTTCTTCGTGCGCAACCAGAGCGCGGACGCAGCCGTCCTGAACGTCACCCTGCTCACCGGTCCGGTCGAGGACCTGATCAACTCGGGCGACCTGACGATCAGTGCGCAGCTCGACGGCGGGCCGTTCACCGGCGCGCTCACCGCAGGTTCGCACCTGCTGCTCGACAACCTGCCGGTCGATGCCGGCACGGTCCACGAGGTCACCGTCAAGATCGACTTCGACCCGCAGTCGGCCAATCCCACGCAGTCCCAGCGCCTGGACTTCCGTTTCGACGTGACGCTCAGCCAGGACGCGTCCGTCCTGCCGCCCACCGACGGCGGCGACGGCGACGGTGGAGACGGTGGCGGCGGACTGCCGGACACCGGCACCGTCGTCTCGCCCTTCATGTTGCTCTTCGCCGTGCTGCTCTGCGCCGCCGGCGCCGGACTCGTCGGGTACAGCCGACGCCGCTACACCGCTCTCGAGGAAAGGCCTTCCCATGTCCAAGCTTGATCTGACCCGCCGTCTGCGCAGCACCCGTACCAAGGCGCTGCTGAGCCTCGGAGTCGTGGCAGCTCTCGGCGCCTCGGGAACCTTCGCGCTGTGGAGCGACACCGTGGCGGTCAGCGGTACGTCGATCACCACCGGCAGCATCGACCTGCTGGTGAACGGTGACGCCGACGACGCGGTCGCCTTCACGACGCTGAACGTCACCGGCATGCTGCCCGGCAACACCACCGCGGGCGTGATCACCGTCAAGAACGACGGACTGTCGCCGCTGACCTACTACGCGACCCAGGCGATCACCGGGACCGCGTTCCCGGCCGGCACGCTGACCGTGAAGCTGACCGCCGCGGCCACGACCACCGGCGGCCCGGGTCTCGGCGGCACCTGCGGCGGCGCGACCCTGGCGAACACGGCGGGCGGCTTCGTGGCCGGCAACTTCATCGGCTCGGTCGGGACCCAGCGTCCGCTCGCGGCCGGAGCCACCGAGACCTTCTGCGTCCAGGCCACCCTCGACAACGCCGCCGACCAGGCTCTCTACTCCAACAAGACCACGAACGTGGCGCTGACCTTCACCGCTTCGCAGTGATCACCATGAAGGCACTCGTCGGACGTTGGGGATCCCGGGGAGGTCGGCTGCTGCTGACGCTCACCGCGATCGTCGGTGCCCTCTGCGCGGTGGTCGCCGTGCTGGCGCTCGTCCTCGGTGTCCGCCCGATCGTGTTCCGGTCCGGGTCGATGGCGCCGGCGGTCGACACCGGCGCGCTGGGCTTCTCCCGCACGACCGATGCCGCCGACCTCCGGGTCGGGGACATCGTCACGGTCACCAACGCCCAGAAGAAGACGGTCACCCACCGGATCGTCGCGATCGGGCCGGGCGACGGATCGGCGACCCTCCAGCTCAAGGGCGACGACAACCCGGTCGCCGACCAGGAGATCTACACCGTTGCGTCGGTGCCGAAGCTCTGGTTCGCGATCCCCGACGGCGGCTACGTGATCGCCTGGTTCTCGAAGGCGCCCGGGAGCTACCTGCTCGGCGGCTACGTGATGCTGATGCTGATGCTGGCGTTCCGGCGCCGGCAGGACTCGGACGATGCCGGTACGGCGACCCCGGTTCTCGACGAGGCGGGGGCCGGTCCCGGGCCGGCCCCGGTCCCGCCTGTCGAGCCTGTCGCACCCGGTGCCCGGAAGAAGAGCCGGCGCGGTCCGTTCGCCGTCGTGACCGCGGGCGCGATCGTGGCGCTGGCGGCCGCCGTGGTGTCGGGGTGGTCGCAGACGACGTGGGCGGCCTGGAACGACACGGTGGCGACGAGTGGGACGTCGATCGCGACGGGGACCTGGGGTGCGGTCGCGCCCCCTGCGCCGACCGGCGTCACCTGCACCGCCGGATCGGCGAACGCGAACACCATCACCATCAGTTGGACAGCAGTACCGAGTGCCACCAACTATCGAGTGACTCGAACGCCGGGTTCTCCGATCAGCGGAGCCGCGACGAGTCAGACCTTCACCGGAAGCAACAACCAGAGCGGCACCGCGTACGTGCAGGCACAGATCGGAGCCGGTCCGTTCTCGGCCAATTCGACGTCGATCAGCTACACGTTCGGCAACGGAAACAACAAGGTGCCGACCTGCGACTGATCTTCCGGCGACCGGCTGGGACAATCGGGGCATGACTTCCCCCACGATCGGTGTCTTCGCGCTCCAGGGCGACGTGCGCGAGCACCTGCGCGCGCTGACCACCCTCGGCGTGGACGCGATCGGCGTACGGCGTCCCGAGGAGCTCGAGCGCTGCCACGGGCTGATCATCCCCGGCGGCGAGAGCACCACGATGTTCAAGCTGGCGCGCGCGTTCGACCTCTTCGAGCCGTTGCAGAAGCGGATCGCCGGCGGGATGCCGACCTTCGGGACCTGCGCCGGGATGATCATGCTCGCCGACCGGATCGTCGACGGCACCTCGGACCAGGAGACGCTCGGCGGTCTGGACATCACCGTCCGGCGGAATGCCTTCGGGCGGCAGGTCGACTCGTTCGAGGGCGACCTGGCGTTCGAGGGACTCGACGGCCCGGTGCACGCCGTCTTCATCCGGGCGCCGTGGGTCGAGCAGGTCGGTGCGGAGGTCGAGGTGCTTGCCCGGGTCGCGTCCGGTCCGGCCGCGGGTAGGATCGTCGCCGTCCGTCAGGGATCGTTGATGGCGACGTCCTTCCACCCCGAGGTGGGGAGCGACACGCGCATCCATCAGGCGTTCGTGGACCTGGTCTCGACGGGCGACACCGTTGTCGTAGGGAAGGAACGCTGATGTCCGGCCACTCCAAGTGGGCAACAACGAAGCACAAGAAGGCCGCCCTCGACGCCAAGCGCAGCAAGATGAACACCAAGCTCATCAAGAACATCGAGGTCGCGGCCCGGCTGGGCGGCGGCGACCCGGCCGGCAACCCGACGCTCTTCGACGCGATCCAGAAGGCCAAGAAGTCCTCGGTCACCAAGGACAACATCGACCGCGCGGTCAAGCGCGGTTCGGGTGCCGAGGCCGGCGGTGCCGACTACACCACGATCATGTACGAGGGCTACGGCCCGAACGGCGTCGCACTGCTGATCGAGTGCCTCACCGACAACAAGAACCGGGCCGCGATGGAGGTCCGCACCGCGGTCACCCGCAACGGCGGCTCGCTCGCCGACCCCGGCTCGGTCGCGTACCTGTTCCACCGGATGGGCATCGTGATCGTCCCGACCGAGCAGGACGGCAAGTCGGTCTCCGAGGACGACGTCCTGGAGGCGACGCTGGACGCCGGCGCGGAGGACGTCAACGACCTCGGCGAGGCTTTCGAGGTGGTCAGCCAGGCGACCGACCTGGTCGACGTACGGACGGCGCTGCAGAACGCGGGCCTCGACTACGACTCGGCGGACGCGATGTTCGTGCCGTCGATGCAGGTCGCCCTGGACGCCGACGGCGCCACCAAGGTGCTGCGCCTGGTCGACGCGCTCGAGGACCTGGACGACGTCCAGAACGTCTTCGCGAACTTCGACATCTCCGACGAGGTCATGGCCGAGGTCGACGCCGCCGGCTGAGGTTCGACCCCGTTGCGGTGTGTCGCTCACCGCGTCGTCCCGTGCCCGGGATAGATTCGTCCGAACAGGTGTTCGTACGACGAGTGAGGCTGGTATGCGTGTTCTGGGCATCGACCCGGGTCTGACCCGGTGCGGCATCGGCGTGGTCGACGGCGGGATCGGCCGACCGCTGACGATGGTCGAGGTCGGTGTCGTGAAGACGACCCCGGAGCTGCAGATCGAGGAACGCCTGCTGCTGATCTCCCGCGGCATCGAGGCGTGGATCGACGCCACCGAGCCGGACGCGATCGCGGTCGAGCGGGTCTTCGCGCAGGCGAACGTCCGCACCGTGATGGGCACCGCCCAGGTGAGCGGCCTGGCGCTGGTGGCGGCATGCAGCCGGGGGATCCCGGTGACCCTGCACACGCCCAGCGAGGTGAAGGCGGCGGTGACCGGCAACGGTCGGGCCGACAAGGCCCAGGTCGGGGCGATGGTCACCCGGCTGCTGCGCCTCGACGAGACCCCGAAGCCTGCCGACGCCGCTGACGCGCTCGCGCTCGCCATCTGCCACATCTGGCGCGGAGCCGCTACCAACCGGATCCAGGCCGCGGTCGCCCAGGCAGCAGGAGCCGGTCGATGATCGCGTTCGTCCGGGGCCGGGTCGCGGCCGTGGGCCTGACCTCGGCCGTTCTCGAGGTCGGCGGTGTGGGCCTGGAGCTGCAGTGCACCCCGAACACGCTGGCGGAGCTGAGCCGGGGGAGCGAGGCCACCTTGCCGACCAGCATGGTCGTCCGCGAGGACTCGCTGACCCTGTTCGGCTTCGCGGACGAGGACGAGAAGCAGATGTTCGAGCTCGTCCAGACCGCCAGCGGCGTCGGGCCGAAGCTCGCCCAGGCGATGCTCGCCGTACTGAACCCGGAGGCGATCCGCCGAGCGGTCGGCAGCGACGACGTGAAGACCCTGACGAACGTGCCGGGCATCGGCCAGAAGGGCGCCCAGCGGATCATCCTCGAGCTGCGCGACCGGATCGGCGCCCCCGGCTCGGTGTCCGCGGCGATGCCGGGGCAGGCCGCCGTGGCGGAGTGGCAGAGCCAGGTGCACGGCGGGCTCGTCGGCCTGGGATGGTCCGGCAAGGAGGCCGACCGCGCGGTCACCGCGGTCACCCCGACCGCCGACACGATGGAGGCGCCCGACGTGGCGCAGCTCCTCCGCCTCGCGTTGCAGACGCTGAGCAGGGCCTGATGGCCTCCGAGGACGTGGAGTCCGCGGTCCAGGCGGCCCTGGAGCAGGCCGAGCGCGAGTTCCTGGAGCAACGGGCGGCCCGGGCCGACTCGGTGACCGATCTCGATGCCGATCCCGACGAGCGCGCGGTCGAGGCCGCCCTGCGGCCGCGGTCGATGGACGAGGTGATCGGCCAGGAGCGGGTGCGCGAGCAGCTCTCGCTGGTCCTCGACGCCGCTAGGTCGCGCGGCCGCACCGCCGACCACGTGCTGCTCTCCGGACCGCCGGGCCTGGGCAAGACCACTCTGGCGATGATCATCGCGTCCGAGATGTCCGCCCCGCTGCGGCTGACGAGCGGTCCGGCGATCACCCACGCGGGGGACCTGGCCGCGATCCTTTCGGGGCTGAACGAGGGCGACGTCCTCTTCGTCGACGAGATCCACCGGATGTCCCGGCCGGCCGAGGAGATGCTCTACCTGGCGATGGAGGACTTCCGGGTCGACGTGGTGATCGGCAAGGGGCCGGGCGCCACCGCGATCCCGTTGGAGATCCCGCCGTTCACGCTGGTCGGGGCGACCACCCGGGCCGGGTTGCTGCCGGGGCCGTTGCGGGACCGGTTCGGTTTCACCGGCCACCTGGAGTTCTACGCGGCCGCGGACCTCGACCTGATCGTGCAGCGTTCCGCCGGCCTGCTGGAGGTCGGCACCGTGCCCGAGGGCACCGCCGAGATCGCGCTGCGCTCGCGGGGCACCCCGCGGATCGCCAACCGCCTGCTCCGCCGGGTCCGGGACTACGCCCAGGTCCGCGCGGACGGCATCGTCACCCGGGACGTCGCCCGCCGGGCGCTGGAGCTCTTCGAGGTGGACGAGACCGGGCTGGACCGCCTCGACCGGGCGGTGCTGGACGCGCTCTGCCGGCGGTTCGGGGGCGGGCCGGTCGGGCTGAGCACGCTCGCGGTCGCCGTCGGCGAGGAGCGCGAGACCGTGGAGGAGGTCGCCGAACCCTTCCTGGTGCGCACCGGGATGCTCGCGCGGACCCCGCGCGGACGGGTCGCGACCCCGGCTGCGTGGACCCACCTGGGGCTCGCCGTACCGGCCTCGTCGCCGTTCTCCGACCACGGAACCCTCTTCGGCGACGGAGAACCCACAGGCTGATCCGCCCGGCGTCGGTCCGATGACGTGTTGCCGGTTACACTTCCTCGGCGTGGCGCACCCCTGTGCTGGCGCGCGCTACTGCCGAAGCACCTGAACCCGACACCGAGAGTCCTCCCCGTGCCCCCAGAGCTGCAGATCGTGCTCTACCTGGTTGCCCTCGTAGGCCTCTGGTTCCTGCTGACCCGGTCGACCCGCGCCTCGCAGCGCCGTGTCGCCGCTTTGCAGGCAGAGATCGAGATCGGCGACGAAGTGATCCTCTCCGCGGGTATCTTCGGCACCGTTCGTTCGCTTGACGGTGACAAGGTCCAGCTGGAGATCGCCGAAGGCACCGTGATCACGGTCGCCCGTCAGGTCGTCGTACGACGGGCGCCTGACGCTGAAGCACCCACCACCGACGAGCACGACCCCGAAGACTGAGGAGACGCTGGACCGTGGCAACTAAGAAGTATCGGCCGGGCCAACGGCTGGTGGTGTTTTTCGTCGGCGTCGCCGTGCTCTTCGGGCTGGTGGCGCTCGCCGGTACCTGGAAGCCCCAGCTGGGCCTCGACCTCCAGGGCGGCACCCGGATCACGCTGATCGCCGAGGGCAACCCGAAGGCCGCGAACCTGGATCTCGCCCGCAAGATCATCGACCAGCGGGTCAACGGGTCCGGTGTCGCCGAGGCCGACGTGACCACCCAGGGCAACCGGTTCCTCGTCGTCGAGATCCCCGGCAGGAGCCGTCGTGACCTGGTCGACACGGTCAAGCGGACCGCGCAGCTGCGGTTCCGCCTGGTCGCCAACGGCGGACGCCAGCCCGGTGTCCCGGTGACCAGTACCCCGACCCCGACCCCGTCCCCGACCGCGACGCCGTCCGGCAAGGCCACCAACAAGGCCAAGCCGACCGACAAGGCCAGCCCGAAGAAGAAGGCGACCTCCACGCCGAACCCGCGCCCGGCCCCCGGGTTCGCGAAGCAGGCGGACACCCCGACGCCGACGCCCACCGGGAAGCCTTCGGGGACTCCGACAGGAACACCCACCGGGACGCCCACGGGCACCCCGACCGGCACGCCGACGCAGGACGACGCCAACGTCACCTCCGAGCTGGCCTGGGCGGCGAACCCGCCGGCCGAGTGGGTCACCAAGTTCGCTGCCTTCACCTGCCCGGCCGACGGCGCCGCGGCACCGGTGGTCGACAACCCGGCAGAGCCGCTGATCACCTGCGACGAGGACGGGCAGAAGTTCCTGCTCTCCAAGGCCGTCATCGAGGGCACCTCGCTGAAGAAGGCCTCCGCCGGCATCCCGCAGGGCCAGGCGGCCTGGGCGGTGAACCTCGAGCTCAAGGGCAAGGCGGTCAAGGACTTCGCCGACATCAGCCGGGCCCTGATCGACAACGGCGGCTCGTTCGCCGTCGTCCTCGACGGTCAGGTGCTCTCCTACCCGGGCTTCACCGGTGTGATCACCGACGGCTCGGCCCAGATCACCGGTTCCTTCAACGAGGAGTCCGCGACCGCGCTGGCGAACTCGCTGAAGTTCGGCGCGCTCCCGATCAAGTTCGAGGCGGACCCGTCCACCGAGATCATCGGGCCGTCGCTGGCGGGCAACCAGCTCAGCGCGGGCCTCTGGGCCGGCGGCATCGGCTTCGTCCTCGTGATGCTCTACTGCCTGATCTACTACCGCGGCCTCGGCACCGTCGTGCTCGCCTCGCTCGTCGTGGCAGCCGCGATCACCTACGCCCTGGTGCTGCTGCTCAGCAAGGCGGCCGGCTTCACGCTGACCCTGCCGGGTATCGCGGGTCTGATCATCGGTGTCGGCGTGACAGCGGACTCCTTCGTCATCTTCTTCGAACGGATACGTGACGAGATGCGCGAGGGCCGGTCGATGCGGGTCGCGGTCGAGACCGGCTGGGCCCGGGCTCGGAAGACCCGGATGGCCGCCAACGTGGTCTCGCTGCTCTCCGCCGGCGTGCTCTACTTCTTCGCCACCGGCGTGGTCAAGGGCTTCGGGTTCGCGCTCGGTCTCTCGACCCTGGTGGACCTCGCAGTGCTGTTCTGGTTCACCAAGCACGCGGTGTCCTACCTGGCCCGGTTCAAGTTCTTCAACGGTGGCGGCGCGCTCTCGGGCCTCAGCCGCGCGACGCTCGGCCTCGACGCCGAGCCCCAGGGAGGGAGGGTCTGATGGGCCGCTTCTCACGAGCAGGAAACGAGCTCTATACCGGTGCCCGGTCGATCGACTTCGTCGGCCGCCGCTCCGTCTGGTACTCGGTCTCCGTCGTCATCGTCGGGTTCTTCCTGACGGTCATCGTGCTGAACGGGTTCAAGTTCGGCATCGAGTTCACCGGCGGTACCGAGTACCGGGTCCTCAACCTCACCGGCCAGAACGCGGGTCAGTCCGGGGCGGACAAGGCCCGCGACCTCGTGGCCAGCTCCGGCATCGAGGACGCCGGAACCCCGGTCGTGACGACCTCGGGCAAGGACTCCCTGATCGTCCAGGTCGAGCCGATCTCCAGCGACGAGGCCGGCGAGCTGCAGTCGAAGCTCCAGGAGGGGCTTGGGGTGAAGCCCGGCGACGTGTCGCCGACCGAGATCGGAGCCAGCTGGGGCAAGGAGGTGGCCAAGCGGGCCATCCTCGGCGTCGGCATCTTCCTGATCCTGGTCGTCCTCTTCATCTGGGGCTACTTCCGGGAGTGGAAGATGTCCGTCGCGGGTCTGGTGGCCCTGCTGCACGACGTGGTCATCACGATGGGCGTGTACTCGCTCTCCGGCTTCACGGTGACGCCGGCGGCGGTGACCGGTCTGCTCGCGATCCTCGGCTTCTCGATGTACGACACGGTGGTCGTCTTCGACAAGATCCGGGAGAACACCCACGACCTGCGCCGTAGCGGCCAGACCTACAGCGACGCGGCCAACCTGGCCGTGAACCAGACCCTGGTGCGCTCGATCAACACCTCGATCGTGGCCCTGATCCCGATCGGCGCGATCCTCTACGTGAGCGCCGTCCAGCTCGGCGCCAGCTCGCTGCAGGACCTGGCGCTGGCGCAGTTCGTCGGCATGGGCGTCGGCATCTACTCCTCGGTCTTCATCGCGCCGCGCCTGCTGGTGCACATGAAGCAGAGCGAGGCGACCGTGGTCGACGCCGACCGCCGGGCACGGGCGCGCGCCAAGCGGGACGTCGACAAGTACGCCAACGTGCCCACCTTCACCGAGGACATGCCGGTGGTCGAGGGCAGCGGCGAGCTGGACGAGGACGACGAGGGCCAGCCCCGGACCCCGTTCGTGACGCCGGCGTCACGAGCCTCGGCAACCGGAAGCGGCCGGGTCGTCCCGGAGCCGAAGGCACCGATCGAGCCGTCCGGCTCGGCGCACCGCCCGCAACCGACCAGGCAGCCCCGGTCCAAGCGCGGCAAGTGACCGCTCGATGACCGCCGAGAGCCTGGACGCGATCTTCGATCGACTGATCCGGGACATCCCGGACTTCCCGCAGCCGGGCGTGATGTTCAAGGACATCACCCCGCTGCTGGCCGACCATGACGGCTTCACGGCGGTCGTGCAGGCACTGGCCGCGGCCGGCCGCGACGAGTCCGGCGCGGTCTGCGTCGACAAGGTGATCGGGATGGAGGCCCGCGGGTTCATCCTCGCGGCACCGGTGGCGCTCGCCCTCGGCGTCGGGTTCGTCCCGGTGCGCAAGCCCGGCAAGCTGCCGTCCGCGACGTATGCCGTCAGCTACTCGCTGGAGTACGGCGAGGCCACCCTGGAGATGCACACCGACGCGTTGGTGCCGGGCGAGCGGGTGCTGCTGATCGACGACGTCCTGGCCACCGGCGGGACGGCCGCCGCGACCGCTTCCCTGGTCGCGCAGGGCGGTGGTGTGGTGCACGCTCTGGCCGTGCTGATGGAGCTCTCGTTCCTGCACGGCCGGGGCGCCCTGGGGGAGACCCCCTTGCTGTCCCTGCGCACTCTCTGACCTGAGCCCTAGACTGGACGCATGGCGGAGGAAAGGGTCATCGCGGACGCTGCTCCGAGCGCGCCCCCGCCCGCCTCGCCGCCGATCGTCGAGCCGAGCGGACCGATCCTCAGCGGCGGTCGCGGCGTCCGGGCCCGGCTAGCCCGGATCGGCACCAGCAAGCAGGTCGGCAACCCCGAGCTCGAGCCGCTCTTCCGCGCCGTACGGGCGAATCATCCGAAGGCCGACCTGGCCCTCCTCGAGCGCGCGTACGCCACCGCGGAGCTGCACCACCGCGGGCAGATGCGGAAGAGCGGGGACCCGTACATCACCCACCCGCTGGCCGTGACGACGATCCTCGCGGACATCGGCATGACCGAGCCGACGCTGGTGGCGTCGCTGCTGCACGACACCGTCGAGGACACGCCGTACACGCTGGACCAGCTCCGCAAGGACTTCGGCGACGAGGTGGCGCTGCTGGTCGACGGGGTCACCAAGCTCGACAAGGTCAAGTACGGCGACTCGGCGCAGTCCGAGACCATCCGCAAGATGATCGTGGCGATGAGCCGGGACATCCGGGTGCTGGTCATCAAGCTGGCCGACCGGCTGCACAACATGCGCACGCTGCGCTACGTGAAGGCCGAGACCCAGGAGCGCAAGTCCCGGGAGACCCTGGAGATCTTCGCCCCGCTGGCGCACCGGCTCGGCATGAACACGATCAAGTGGGAGCTGGAGGACCTCGCGTTCGCGACCCTGCACCCGAAGATCTACGACGAGATCGTGCGGATGGTCGCGGAGCGCTCGCCCTCGCGCGACCAGTTCATGCGCCAGGTGATCGACGTGGTCGAGAGCGACCTGAAGGGCGCGAAGATCAAGGCCCGGGTCACCGGCCGGCCGAAGCACTACTACTCGATCTACCAGAAGATGATCCACGGCGGCCGCGAGTTCACCGACATCTACGACCTGGTCGGGATCCGGATCCTGGTCGACAACGACCCGGACTGCTACAGCGTCCTCGGCGTGCTGCACAACCGGTGGAACCCGATCCCGGGCCGGTTCAAGGACTTCGTGGCGATGCCGAAGTTCAACATGTACCAATCGCTGCACACCACCGTGATCGGCCCCTCCGGCAAGGCCGTCGAGATGCAGATCCGGACCTTCGCGATGCACCGCCGCGCCGAGTACGGCGTCGCCGCGCACTGGAAGTACAAGGAGGACACCCGCGCCGGGGTGGACACCGACAAGACGCTTGCCGAGAGCGGCCAGAGCGACATGCCCTGGGTGCGCCAGCTCCTGGACTGGCAGAACGAGGTCGAGGACCCGGGCGAGTTCCTGGAGTCGCTGCGCTTCGAGATCAACGCGGCCGAGGTGTACGTCTTCACCCCCCGCGGCGACGTGATGGGGCTGCCGATCGGCTCGACGCCGATCGACTTCGCCTACGCGATCCACACCGAGGTCGGCCACCACACCATCGGTGCCCGGGTCAACGGCCGGCTGGTGCCGCTGGAGTCGAAGCTCGAGCACGGCGACGTGGTCGAGGTCTTCACCTCGAAGTCCCCGAACGCCGGCCCGAGCCGCGACTGGCTCGGCTTCGTGAAGTCGCCCCGGGCGCGCAGCAAGATCCGGCACTGGTTCACCAAGGAGCGCCGCGAAGAGGCGATCGAGGTCGGCAAGGACCAGATCGCGAAGCTGATGCGCAAGGAAGGCGTCTCCCTCAAGCGGGTGATGACGCACGAGTCGCTGACCCAGGTGGCCAACGACTTCCGGCTGGCCGACGTCTCGGCGCTCTACGCCGCGGTCGGTGAGGGCAACCTCGGCGCCCAGGCCGTCGTCCGGAAGGTGGTCGAGCTCGTCGGCGGCACCGAGGGCGCTGCCGAGGACATGGCCGAGACGGTCACGATCACCCGGCCGCGGCGCGCGCAGAAGACGGCCGGCGACTCCGGCGTGATCGTGATGGGCCTGGACGGCACCGACGTCCTGGTGAAGCTGGCCAAGTGCTGCACCCCGGTCCCGGGTGACGAGATCCTCGGGTTCGTGACCCGGGGCTCAGGCGTCTCGGTGCACCGCAAGGACTGCACCAACGCGGCCGACCTTCTCGGCCAGCCGGAGCGGCTGGTCGACGTGGAGTGGGCGCCCACCTCGACCTCGACCTTCCTGGTCCAGATCATGGTGGAGGCGCTCGACCGCGCGCGGCTGCTCTCGGACATCACCCAGGTGCTGGCCGATCAGCACGTCAACATCCTGTCGGCGTCGCTGAACACCAGCCGGGACCGGGTGGCGAAGAGCAAGTTCGCGTTCGAGATGGGCGACCCCAAGCACCTCGGCGCGATCCTGAAGTCGGTCCGGATGATCGACGGGGTGTTCGACGCCTACCGCGTCACGCACTGATCGGGTCGGCGCGCAGGTCGGCAGGGACTACGAGAACTCGGACGCCGTCTTCATCGCGAGGTCGAGGAACGACTGGCGCGACGCCAGGTTCTCCTCGAGGTCCTTGACCTTCTTGGCGTCCCCGGCGGCACGGGCCTTCTCCAGGTCCGCCTCGATCTTCGCGATGGCGTCCTGCAGCTGGCCGACCATCCCGTCGGCACGAGCGGACTTCTCCGGGTCGGACTTCTTCCACTGGTCCTCTTCGAGCCCGCGGATCTCCTGCTCGACCTTGCGGATCCGCGCCTCCAGCGTCTTGATCTGGTCGCGGGGGACCTTGCCGGCCGCCTCCCAGCGCTCGCCGATGTCGCGGAAGGCCTTCTTCGCCGCCGCGAGGTCGGTGATCGGGAGCAGCGCCTCGGCCTCGACCAGGAGCGCCTCCTTCACGACGGCGTTGGCGGCGAACTCCTCGTCGATCTTCGCGTTGTCGGCGTCACGGGCCCCGAAGAACTGGTCCTGGGCACCGCGGAAGCGCTTCCAGAGGGCGTCGTCGACGTCCTTGGGCGCCGGACCAGCGGCCTTCCACTCGGCCATCAGGCCGCGGTACTTGGCCGCGGTCGCGCCCCAGTCGGTGGAGTCGGCGAGGGCCTCGGCCTCCTTGGCGAGACGCTCCTTGATCACCCGGGCGCCTTCGCGCTGCTCGGTCATCACCGCGAAATGCGCCTTGCGGGCACGGGTGTAGGCCGTTCGGGCGCCGGAGAACCGGTGCCAGAGCTCGTCGTCGGCCGCCTTCTCCAGGCGGGGGAGCTCCTTCCACTCCGCCAGCAGGTCGCGCAGCTTGTTGGCGCCGTTGCGCCAGTCGGTGCCGCCGGCGATCTTCTCGGCCTCGGCGACGATCGCAGCCTTGCGGGTGCGCGACTCCTCGATCTTCTTGCTGCGCTCCTCGCGGCGCTGCTCGCGCTGCATGCCGATGACGGGTCGCAGGGAGTTCAGCCGCGCGGTGAGCGCGGTGATGTCGCCCACTGCCTTCGGCTCGTCCAGCTGCTCGGCCAGGCGCGCGATCGACGAGGTCGCCTCGTCGGGGGACATCGCCCCGGACCGGACCCGCTGCTCGAGGAGATGGACCTCGAACTCCAGCCCCTCGAATCGTTTGGTGTAGAAGGCAAGCGCCTCTTCGTGCGTGCCTTCGGGGTACTGACCGACGATCCGCTCCTCGGTGCCGATGCGGACGTAGACCGTCCCGTCTGCGTCGACGCGTCCGAAGCTGTCGCCCTGGTTGCCCTGCGCGGTCACTATGACCCTTCCGTCCGGTGGAGCACCTGCTGCGGGGTTCATCGTAGCCATGACGAACGCCCCTGTCCGGGGACAGTAGGCTGAACCCCGTTCGTCCACCCCCCGAGCAGGAGAATTGTCAGTGCTGATCGCAGGCTTTCCGGCCGGGCCGTGGGGTACCAACTGCTACGTGGTGGCGACCGGCGCGGGCACCGAGTGCGTGGTGATCGATCCGGGCAAGGACGCCGCCGCCGGTGTGGACGCGGTCATCCGCGAGCACAAGCTGAAGCCTGTCTCGGTCCTGGTCACCCACGGGCACGTCGACCACATGTGGTGCGTGGCCCCGGTGGCGGGCGCGTACGACGCCACGGCGTACATCCACCCGGACGACCGGCACCTGCTGGCGAACCCGATGGCGGGGATGTCCGCGGAGACCACCGCGATGATGCTCGGCGGCAAGTACGAGTTCGCCGAGCCGGACCGGGTCGAGGAGATCGAGGACGGCGCCACCCTGGAGCTGGCCGGTCTGGAGTTCCTGGTCGACCACACGCCGGGGCACACCGCGGGCTCGATCGTCTTCCGCACGCCTTACGCGCAGGACGACATCGCCGAGGTGATGTTCTCCGGGGACCTGCTCTTCGCCGGCTCGATCGGCCGTACCGACCTCCCGGGCGGCGACCACCCGACGATGCTGCGCAGCCTGCGCACCAAGGTGCTGCCGCTGGCCGACAACATCGTGGTGCTTCCCGGGCACGGTGAACAGACCTCGATCGGACAGGAGCGGGCCACCAACCCCTACCTGCTCGACCTCATCGACGGTGATCCCACCGCCTCGCCGGTGACCCGGGGGCTGTGATGAGCGACCGCATCTCCGCCCCCAAGGGCGTCCCGGAGTACCTCCCGCCGGACTCGGCCACCTTCCTCGCCGTGCACGAGGCGCTCGCGGCACCGGCGATCCTGGCCGGGTACGGGTACGTCGAGCTGCCGGTCTTCGAGGACACGAACCTGTTCGTACGCGGCGTCGGTGAGTCCACCGACGTGGTCAGCAAGGAGATGTACACCTTCACCGACCGGGGCAACCGGTCGCTGACGCTGCGCCCCGAGGGCACCGCCGGCGTGATGCGCTCGGTCATCGAGCACGGCCTGGATCGCGGCCAGCTGCCGGTGAAGCTCTGGTACCGCGGGCAGTTCTTCCGCGCCGAGCGCCCGCAGCACGGCCGCTACCGCCAGCTCCAGCAGTTCGGCATCGAGGCGATCGGGTCCGACGACCCGGCCCTGGACGCCGAGGTAATCACCATCGCCGACGACGGGTACAAGTCGCTGGGCCTGACCGGCTACCGGCTCGAGCTCACTTCGCTGGGATGTGCGGAGGACCGGCCCGCGTACCGCGACCTGCTGGTCGGCTTCCTGGCCGGCCTCGACCTCGACGACGCCACCCGGGAGCGGGCTCAGCTGAACCCGTTGCGGGTGCTGGACGACAAGCGGCCCGAAGTCCAGGCCCAGCTCGCCGATGCGCCGCTGATGCTCGACCATCTCTGCGAGGCCTGCGCCGAGCACTTCGCAGCGGTCCGCTCCCTGCTCGACGCCAACGAGGTCACCTACGTGATCAACAAGCGGATGGTGCGCGGGCTCGACTACTACACCCGGACCACCTTCGAGTTCGTCCACGACGGCCTCGGGGCCCAGGGAGGGATCGGTGGCGGCGGCCGGTACGACGGCCTGATGGCGCAGCTCGGCGGCCAGGAGCTCTCCGGCATCGGCTTCGGGCTCGGCATCGACCGGACCTTCCTGGCCTGCCGGGCCGAAGGACTGACCCCTGGGCCGACCCGGTCGCTCGACGTGTACGTCGTCCCGCTCGGCGAGGCCCGGACGCGCGCCGCCCTCCTGGTCACCGAGCTCCGCCGGGCCGGCATCCGCACCGATCTCTCGTTCGGCTCGCGCGGGCTCAAGGGCGCCATGAAGGGGGCGGACCGCTCCGGTGCGCCGTACACGATCGTGATCGGCGAGCGCGACCTGGAAGCCGGCGAGTGCCAGCTCAAAGCAATGGACAGCGGGGAACAGGTCGCTGTACCCCTGGACGAGGTGGCCGCACACGTGGCTCACCTGATTTCGACAAGCTCAATCTCAGGCACCGGCTCAGTCTCCGGCACCAGCTCGACCACCGACGACAAGAAGGAACTCCCGTGATCCGCACCCACGACGCCGGCGCGCTGCGCGCCGAGCACGTCGGCCAGACCGTCACCCTCGCCGGCTGGGTGGCCAACCGCCGCGACCACGGCGGGGTGGCCTTCATCGACCTGCGCGAGGCCAGCGGGGTCGTCCAGGTCGTGATCCGCGACGAGGACGTCGCGCACGCGCTCCGCGCGGAGTACTGCCTGAAGATCACCGGTGAGGTGGCTGCCCGCAAGGAGGGCAACGAGAACCCGAACCTGGCCACCGGCGCGATCGAGATCGTCGCGACCGACGTGGAGGTGCTCAGCGAAGCGGCTCCGCTGCCGTTCCCGATCAGCGACCACGTGGACGTCGGCGAGGAGGCCCGGCTCAAGCACCGCTACCTGGACCTGCGCCGCAGCGGCCCGAACGCCGCGCTCCGCCTGCGCAGCAAGGTGAACAAGGCGGCCCGCGACGTCCTCGACAGCCACGACTTCGTGGAGGTCGAGACGCCGACGCTGACCCGGTCGACCCCGGAGGGCGCCCGCGACTTCCTGGTGCCCGCGCGACTCGCGCCCGGTTCCTGGTATGCGCTGCCGCAGAGCCCGCAGCTCTTCAAGCAGCTGCTGATGGTGGCCGGCATGGAGCGGTACTACCAGATCGCCCGGTGCTACCGGGACGAGGACTTCCGGGCCGACCGGCAGCCGGAGTTCACCCAGCTCGACATCGAGATGAGCTTCGTCGACCAGGACGACGTGATGGCGCTGATGGAGGACGTCCTCGCCGCGATGTGGAAGCTGATCGACGTGGACATCCCGCGCCCGATCCCGCGGATGACGTACGCCGAGGCGATGCGCCGGTTCGGCTCGGACAAGCCGGACCTGCGGATGGGTCTCGAGCTGGTCGAGTGCACCGAGTACTTCGCCGACACCACCTTCCGGGTCTTCCAGGCGCCGTACGTCGGCGCCGTGGTGATGCCCGGGGGAGCGAGCCAGCCGCGCAAGAAGCTGGACGCCTGGCAGGAGTGGGCCAAGCAGCGCGGAGCCAAGGGCCTGGCCTACGTCCTGGTGGCCGAGGACGGGACCCTGGGCGGGCCCGTGGCCATGAACCTGTCGGAGACCGAGCAGGCCGGACTGGCCGCGCACGTCGGCGCCCAGCCGGGGGACTGCATCTTCTTCGGCGCCGGCGCGCCCAAGTCCAGCCGCGCGCTGCTGGGCGCGGCCCGGCTGGAGATCGGCCGCCGCGGCGACCTGATCGACGAGAGCGCCTTCGCCTTCACCTGGGTCGTCGACGCCCCGATGTTCGAGCCGAGCTCGGACGCGGTCGCCAGCGGTGACGTCGCCGTCGGCGCGGGTGCCTGGACGGCGGTGCACCACGCGTTCACCGGGCCCAAGCCCGAGTTCGCGGACACCTTCGACACCGACCCGGGGAGTGCGCTGGCGTACGCCTACGACATCGTCTGCAACGGCAACGAGCTCGGCGGCGGTTCGATCCGGATCCACCGCGAGGACGTCCAGAAGCGGGTCTTCGCCGTGATGGGCCTGACCGAGGACGAGGCGCAGGAGAAATTCGGCTTCCTGCTGGACGCGTTCAAGTTCGGCGCGCCCCCGCACGGCGGCATCGCGATCGGCATGGACCGGATCTGCGCGATCCTCGCCGGGAGCGACTCGATCCGCGACGTGATCGCGTTTCCGAAGAGCGGTGGCGGGTATGACCCACTCACCGCGGCCCCGGCGCCCATCACTGCTGAGCAGCGTAAGGAAGCCGGAGTCGACGCGCGCCCGACGGAGGATCTTCACCCCAAAGCCTGAGAAGCCGGTGTTTCGCCGTCACGCGTCGTGACGTGATCGTTACTCCACGGTGACCATTTCCACCATGTTCTTCCCATAGAGTCGCGGACGGACCAGGGCAATCCCCTTGTCCGGACTATCGACTCGGTGACGAACGGACGAGGTGAAGATGACCATCCCGGCTTCCGAAATGGAGGGCCACGCCGTTCCTCCTCTGGGTGAATCCGAGGAAGGCGTCGCGGGTAAGGTCGCCGGTCGTTCACCGACCCAGCTGGCGATGGCGCGGTTCCGTGCCGACAAGCTGTCGATGATCTCGTTCTACGTCTCGTGCTTCGTGGTCTTCGCGGCGGTGGCATCGCCGATCCTGGTCAAGATCGGGGTCTTCGACCCGGACGGTCTCAACCAGGACAAGCTGAACACCGATCTCGGCGGCATCCCGCACGGAGCCTTCGGCGGCGTCAGCTGGTCGCACCCGCTCGGACTGACTCCGGGCAACGGCGAGGACCTGCTCTCACGGCTCTCGTTCTCGATGACCTACTCGCTCGGCATCGCGCTGACCGGGACCCTGATCACCGTGCTGATCGGCGTGGTGCTCGGCATCATCTCGGGTTTCAGCGGCGGCTTCGTCGACGCCACGGTCGGCCGGTTCATCGACCTGACCCTGTCGTTCCCGCAGACGATGATGCTGCTGGCGCTCGCCGCGCCCACCGTGCTGCTGATCCGCAAGGACGTCTCCGAGCTACCGCTCCTCGGGTTCCTGGAGAATCCGGATCTGGCCAACGGCCTGTTCGTGGTGATCATCCTCTCCGCCTTCGGCTGGCCGCCGGTGGCCCGCGTCGTCCGCGGCCAGGTGCTCTCGATCCGCGAGCGCGAGTTCATCGAGGCCGCCAAGCTGATCGGCGCGTCGCGCAAGCGCCTCTACTTCAAGGAAGTGCTGCCGAACGTCTGGGCGCCGATCCTCGTCTACACGACGTTGCTGATCCCGGCGTACATCTCGGCCGAGGCCGCGTTCAGCTTCCTCGGAGTCGGCATCAAGCCGCCGACGCCCACCCTGGGCAACATCCTGCGCGACTCGGTCAGCTGGACGACGGCGGATCCGACGTACTTCTTCCTTCCCGGGATCGTGCTGGCACTGACCGTCGTGGCCTTCAACCTCGTCGGCGACGGAGCCCGGGACGCCCTCGATCCGAAGACCCATCGATAACAGACTCAGCCCCTGCCGACAGAGCCGGCGGAGGCTGTCGGACGCCGGGTGTTCCCGGCGCCGTCACACCAGATAGGAGAAAGTTGGATGGCTATCAGCAAGAAACCATTTGCCGCCTTGGCGGTAGCTGCGCTCGCGACCACCTTGGTCGCGTGCGGTGGTAGTGACGGGGACAACGGAGGCGGGAGCAAGAGCGAAGGCACCGCCGGCGGTAACGCGATCTTCTACAACGGTGTTCGCAACACCGAGCACTGGGACCCGCAGCGGATGTACATCGGCCGCGACCTGAACAACTCGGGCCGTCTCTTCTACCGGAGCCTGGTCGCCTACCCGGCGTCCAACGACCCGGTGAAGGGCACCACGCCGATCCCCGACCTGGCGACCGACACCGGTACGTCGGAGGAGGCCGGCAAGGTCTGGAAGTTCACGGTCCGCGACGACGTGAAGTGGGAGGACGGCAAGGCCATCACGTGTGAGGACTTCGCCTACGGCGCCTCGCGCAACTTCGCCACCGACGTGATCATCGGCGGCCCGGCGAACTACCTCTTCACCTACCTGGACATCCCGACCGGCAAGGACGGGCTCCCGGAGTACAAGGGCCCCTTCAAGAAGACCGGCCAGGACCTGTTCGACAAGGCCGTGTCCTGCGACGGCAACACCATCACCTACAAGATGAAGAAGCCGTGGCCGGACTTCCCGCAGTCGATCGCCTCGCTGCGCTACCTCGACCCGTACCGTGCGGACCTGGACAAGGGCGACGCGAGCAACTTCCAGATCATCTCGAACGGTCCCTACAAGCTCGATGGCAAGTGGACCGAAGGCACCGGCGGCAAGTTCGTCCGGAACACCAACTGGGACGCGAAGACCGACACCATCCGCAAGGCGCTGCCGGACACCTGGCAGTTCAAGGAGGGTGACACCGAGGAGACGATCTACGAGCAGTTCCTCGCCAAGACCGGTGACGCCAACTTCGGCGTGACCGAGCGTCGGATGCCGCCGACGTTCTACAGCCGGATCGCGGAGGCGGGCAAGCTGTACACCAAGGTCGAGTCGCCGTTCGTCGACTACGTGCTGCCGAACTTCAACTCGCCGGTCTTCAAGGACATCAAGTGCCGCGAGGCGCTGAAGTTCGCGACCGACAAGACCGCCTGGATCAACGCGGGTGGTGGCGAGCGTGCCTTCACGCCGGCGTACTCGGCCGTGAACCCGTCGGTCCCGGGCTACGAGAAGAACGCCGCGTTCGGCGACATCCCGGACAACGGTGACATCGAGCAGGCCAAGGCTGCTCTTGCCGAGTGCTCGGCTCCGAAGCCGGTGAAGATCAAGTTCACCTACTCCGGTGGTACCCCGACCTCCGACAAGCAGGCCTCCGCTCTCAAGGCGGCGTGGGACAAGGCCGGTTTCAAGACCGAGCTCGACCCGCTGGCCGACACCTACTACTCCGTGATCCAGAAGCCGGACGCCGACTTCGACGTCACCTGGGGTGGTTGGGGTGCTGACTGGCCGTCCATCGGCACGGTGATCCCGCCGCTGTTCGACAGCCGGATCAACATCACGCCGTCGTCCAACGGAAACGACTACGGAAACTACAAGGGCGGTCCTGAGGTGGACGCGATGATCGATGCTGCCTACGCCGAGACCGACCTGACGAAGGCCGCCTCCCTGTGGGCCGGCGTCGACGCCAAGCTCGGTGAGGATGTCGCGTACATCCCGCTCGAGATCACGATCTTCAACTTCCTGCACGGATCGAAGATCACCGGCTACTCCAACAACGTCTCGACGAACGGCTACGCCGACCTCGCGACCATCGGAGTGACGAAGTAACAACCACGTAGTACGTCGACGGTCGGGATCGTTCCGACGATCCCGACCGTCGACGCCACGCCGTCCGCACGTCCGACTGCAGAGGTCTTCTCCCTTGGTTGCCTACATCATCCGCCGGCTGATCGCCGGTGTGGTCCTGCTCGTCGTGATGAGCATCGTGACCTTCGCGCTGTTCTTCGCCTCGCCGATCGACCCCGCGCAGTTCGCCTGCGGCAAGAACTGCTCGCCGGCGATGAAGGCGCAGACCGCGGCCTCGATGGGGTACGACGACAACTTCTTCGCCCAGTGGGGCAAGTTCGCCAAGGGTGTCTTCGTCGGCCGCGACTTCCCGGACGACCCGAAGCTCAAGATCACCGCACCGGAGACGATCGCGCACTGCGCGGCGCCCTGCCTGGGCTACTCCAAGGAGCGCACCTCGACGGTCACCGACCTGATCAAGCAGACGATGCCGGTCTCCCTGTCGATCGCGGTCGTCGCGTTCGCCTTCTGGATCATCGGCGGCGTGCTGCTCGGCGTGATAGCCGCGCTCAAGCGCGGGACCCTGATCGACCGCGGCCTGGTCGGACTTTCCCTGGTGCTCTACGCGTTCCCGACCTTCTTCATCGGCTTGCTGCTGCTCAAGTTCGTGGCGATCCAGTGGAATTGGGTGCCCGTGCCGGAGTACACCCCGATTGCCGAGGGCGGCATCACCGGGTGGCTCTCCAGCCTGCTGCTGCCGGCGATCACCCTGGCGGTCTTCTTCATGGCCGGCTACGTCCGGATGACCCGTGCCTTCGTGCTGGAGTCGCTCTCGGAGGACTACGTGCGCACGGCCAGGGCCAAGGGCCTGCCGAAGCGCACGGTGACCTTCAAGCACGCCCTGCGCGCCGCGCTCACCCCGATCGTGACCATGGCGGGCCTCGACTTCGCCGGCCTGATGGGCGGCGCGATCATCACCGAGTCGGTCTTCAACTACCCGGGACTGGGCAAGCTCGCGGTCGCGGCCAACACGGACTTCGACCTGCCGACGCTGGTCGGACTGGTCATCCTGCTCGCCAGCTTCGTGATCATCGCCAACATCATCGTGGACGTCCTGTACGCCGTGATCGACCCGCGCGTGCGGCTGAGCTAGGAAGGACTGCAGTGACGGACATGCACAGCAACGACGGCCCGTACCTGTCGGTCGAGGACCTGGTGGTCCACTTCCCGACCGCGGACGGGATCGTGAAGGCGACCGACGGGCTCAGCTTCACGCTCGGCCGGGGCAAGACGATCGGCGTGGTGGGCGAGTCGGGTTCCGGCAAGTCGGTCTCGAGCTCGGCGATCCTCGGTCTGCACCGGGGGAGCAGTGCCCAGGTGAGCGGCCGGATCGTGCTCGGCGGCACCGACCTGCTCATGCTCTCCGACGAGGAGATGCGGCTGCGGCGGGGCAAGGAGGTCTCGATGATCTTCCAGGACCCGCTGTCCGCGATGCACCCCTACTACACCGTCGGCAACCAGATCGCCGAGGCCTACCTGGTGCACAACGACGTCTCGAAGAAGGCGGCGCGTGCCCGGACGCTCGAGATGCTCGAGCGGGTCGGCATCCCGCAGCCGGACCGCCGGATCGACGACTACCCGCACCAGTTCTCCGGCGGCATGCGCCAGCGCGCGATGATCGCGATGGGCCTGATCAACGACCCCGGCCTGATCATCGCCGACGAGCCGACCACCGCGCTCGACGTGACCGTGCAGGCGCAGATCCTCGACCTGCTCCAGGACCTGCAGCGCGAGTTCAACTCAGCGATCATCATCATCACCCACGACCTCGGCGTGGTGGCGGAGATGGCCGACGACGTCCTGGTGATGTACGCCGGCCGCGCCGTCGAGTACGGCCCGACCAAGGACGTGCTCACGCACCCGCAGATGCCCTACACCTGGGGGCTGCTCTCCAGCGTGCCGGACGTCCAGGGCGACACCAACGCCGCCCTGATCCCGATCCCGGGCAATCCGCCGAGCCTGCTCAACCCGCCGACCGGCTGCGCGTTCCACCCGCGCTGCGTGCACCGGAGCAAGGTGCCGGCGGACCTGTGCACCACGACGCTGCCGGAGCTGCTCCCGGGCTCGCAGGGCCCCGGACACACCAAGCGTTGCCACCTGGCCGATCCTGACGAGCTCTACCGCACGGAGATCCTCCCGGAGATCATGCCCGACCTGATCGTGGAGGACTGATGGAAGAGCTCGTCGCAGAGGCGCACGCACCGTCCCAGCTGAACCCGGACGCCGCCCCGATCCTCGAGGTCGAGAATCTGCAGATGTACTTCCCGGTGCGCTCGCACGGCCTGGTCCGGCGCGTCGTCGGACAGGTGCAGGCCGTGGACGGAGTCTCGTTCCAGCTCGGAGCGGGCTCGTCGCTCGGCCTGGTCGGCGAGTCCGGCTGCGGCAAGTCGACGACCGGACGCGCGATCACCCGTCTCTACGAGCCCACCGGCGGAGCGATCCGCTTCGAGGGCAAGGACATCGCCCGGATCAGCCCGAAGAACCTCAAGCCGATCCGCCGCGACATCCAGATGATCTTCCAGGACCCGTACACCTCGCTGAACCCGCGGCACACCGTGGGCACGATCGTCGGGGCGCCGCTGGAGATCCACAACCTGGTGCCGAAGGACAAGGTGCTCCCGCGGGTGCAGGAGATCCTGGAGGTGGTCGGGCTCAACCCGGAGCACTACAACCGGTACCCGCACGAGTTCTCCGGCGGGCAGCGCCAGCGGATCGGCATCGCCCGGGCGCTGATGCTGCAGCCCAAGCTGCTGGTGGCCGACGAGCCGGTCTCCGCCCTCGACGTCTCGATCCAGGCGCAGGTGGTCAACCTGCTCCAGGACGTCCAGAAGGAATTCGGGATCGCGTTCCTCTTCATCGCCCACGACCTGGCGATCGTCCGGCACTTCTGCCCGGAGATCGCGGTGATGTACCTGGGCAAGATCGTCGAGATCGCCGACCGGGAGACGCTCTACAGCCGTCCGCACCACCCGTACACCCAGGCGCTGCTCTCCGCGGTTCCGGACGTGCGCCAGGCGGCGGTCGGCGGTCGGCGCGAGCGGATCCGGCTCACCGGCGACGTGCCGAGCCCGATCAACCCGCCCTCGGGCTGCCGGTTCCGGACGCGGTGCTCGCTGGCGAAGGAGATCTGCGCCAAGGTCGAGCCGCCGCTGCTCCAGGTCGGTGCTCGCCACAAGGTGGCCTGCCACTTCCCGGGCGAGCTCGGGCACGCTCCGCAGACTCCGGTGACCACCGGGATCTGCGGCGTCGACGCCCAGGGCAACACGGTGGCCGGTCAGACGGCCGACATCCAGCTGAACGCCCCGGGGTACGACACGACCTGGCTGGACCTGGCGACGGGACAGCGGACCGGCGCCTGACGGAGCGGGTCCGTAGGCTGTCGTCCGTGGATGACGGACTGTTCGACACGCCTGCGACCCCGGCCGCCCCCGGCGGCGGAACGCTGGCGGGCAATACCCACACGTCCGCCCCGCTCGCGGTCCGGATGCGCCCGCGCACCCTGGACGAGCTCGTCGGCCAGCAGCACCTGCTGGCGGCGGGATCGCCGCTCCGGCGACTCATCGAGGGCGACCAGTCGATGTCCTTGCTGCTCTGGGGTCCGCCCGGCACCGGGAAGACCACCATCGCGGCGATCGTCTCGGGGCAGACCGACCGGGTCTTCGTCGAGGTCTCGGCAGTCGCTGCCGGGATCAAGGACGTCCGGGCCGCGATCGACGCCGCGCGCGCCCGGCTGGTCGCCACCGGCCAGGAGACGGTGCTCTTCGTCGACGAGGTGCACCGGTTCAGCAAGGCCCAGCAGGACGCGCTCCTCCCCGGTGTGGAGAACCGCTGGGTGACCCTGATCGCCGCCACCACCGAGAACCCGCACTTCTCGGTGATCTCGCCGCTGCTCTCCCGGTCGTTGCTGCTCACCCTGGAGCCGCTGACCGACGAGGACGTCCGCGGGGTGGTCACCTCGGCGGTCACCGACGAACGCGGCCTGGCCGGCGCGGTCAAGGTCAGCGACGAGGCGCTGGACCACCTGGTCCGGCTGGCCGGCGGCGACGCCCGCCGCTCGCTGACCTACCTGGAGGCCGCCGCCGGGGCCGCGGTCTCCCAGGGCCTCGACGTGGTTGACCTGGCCACCGCGGAGACCGCCGTCGACCGGGCGGCGGTCCGCTACGACCGGGACGGCGACCAGCACTACGACGTGATCAGCGCGTTCATCAAGTCGGTGCGCGGATCGGACGTCGACGCGGCGCTGCACTACCTGGCCCGGATGATCGAGGCGGGGGAGGACCCTCGGTTCATCGCCCGGCGGCTGGTGATCTCGGCGAGCGAGGACATCGGCCTGGCGCACCCGGCCGCGCTCACGACCGCGGTCGCGGCTGCCCAGGCCGTCCAGCTGATCGGGATGCCGGAGGCACGGATCAACCTGGCCCAGGCGGTGATCGAGCTGTCGCTGGCACCGAAGTCGAACGCGGTCATCAAGGCGGTGGACGCCGCCATCGCCGACGTCCGGGCCGGGAAGATCGGCACCGTCCCGCCGCACCTGCGCGACGCGCACTACCCGGGATCGAAGAATCTCGGCCACGGCGCCGGGTACCTGTACGCCCACGACCAGCCCTACGGGATCGCCGAGCAGCAGTACCTGCCGGACACGGTCGAGGACGCGGAGTACTACCAGCCGACCGCGCTCGGCGCCGAGGCCGGCTTCCGGGAGCGCTGGGAGCGGGTTCGGCGGATGATCCGCGGCAGGTAGGGTCATCTGCCATGAGCGAGATCCTGTCTGCCCTGGGCGGAGCCGTCTCGGCGCTGCTCGTGGTGGCGCTGATCTCGGTCGCGCGCCGACGCAGCCGCGGGCGGGCCGACCTGGAGGCGATGCTGGACGCCGCGCACCGGGAGAGCGATGACCTGCGGGCCCAGCTGGACGACCTGGTGGCACCTGGTTCCGTGGCTCCGCGGAGCGCTCCCGCCTCGCCGACGTACGTGATCACCGACGCGGGTTCCGGCCCGGTCGAGCCCGCCGAGGAGCCGGTTCCGGTTCCCGACCGGCTCGTCCTCTCGGCCACCCTCGGAGCTCCGCTGGTCAAGGCCGCAGCGTTCACGCACGGCCTCCGCCGGGCGTTCTCGGCCGAGTCCCGCAACAGGATCTGGTTCGAGATGCGGAGAGAGGTGCGCAGCTCGCGCAAGCGACGCCGCCGGCAGGTCCGAGAGCACCTCCGGAACGTGCGCGCCGACGAGCGTGCCCAGGAGGGCCTCGCATGAGGCGTGGCTTCTGGTTCGTCGCCGGTGCCGGTGCCGGGGTCTACGTGATGGTCAAGGCCCGCCGCGCCGCCGAGGTGTTCACCCCCGAAGGCCTCCGCGACCGGGTGGCCGGCCTGGGCGTGGGCGCGCAGCTCTTCGCGGACGAGGTCCGCAACGGCATGACCGAACGCGAGACCGAGCTGCGCGAGCGCTTCGGCTACGTACTGGACGGACCTGACGGAAACCGTGCGAACAACCATGGGTCGCTGACCGAGAGCTCGGCGCCACTCCCGCTGGAAGGCAGACACTGATGCACCCCGACACCAGCTCCGCGGACATCCGCCGCCGCTTCGTCGAGCACTTCGAGGCCGCCGGCCACACGGCCGTGCCCTCGGCGCCGCTGCTGGTCGACGACCCCAACCTGCTCTTCGTCAATGCCGGGATGGTGCCGTTCAAGCCGTTCTTCCTGGGCCAGGAGACGCCGCCGTACCAGCGGGCCGTCAGCGTGCAGAAGTGCGTGCGCACCCCGGACATCGAGGACGTCGGCAAGACCACCCGGCACGGGACCTTCTTCGAGATGTGCGGCAACTTCTCGTTCGGCGACTACTTCAAGGCCGGCGCGATCGAGCTCGCCTGGGACCTGATCACCAAGCCGGTCGCCGACGGCGGCTTCGGGCTCGAGGAGTCCCGGCTCTACCCGAGCGTCTACGAGGACGACCCGGAGGCGGTCGAGCTCTGGAAGAAGATCACCGGCGTCCCCGACGACCGGATCGCCCGCCTCGGCAAGAGCGAGAACTACTGGTCGATGGGCGTGCCCGGACCCGGCGGCCCGTGCTCGGAGATCCTCTACGACCGCGGCCCGGCGTACGGCGCCGACGGCGACTTCGGCGCCGAGGACCGGTACCTGGAGATCTGGAACCTGGTCTTCATGCAGGACGAGCTCTCCGCGGTCCGGAGCAAGGTCGACTTCGACATCGCCGGCGCGCTGCCGAAGCAGAACATCGACACCGGCATGGGCCTCGAGCGGGTCGCGTTCCTGCTCCAGGGCAAGGACAACATGTACGAGATCGACACCATGTTCCCGGTGATCGAGCGTGCCCAGGAGCTCTCCGGCCGCCGGTACGGCGCGGACCCGGTCGACGACGTCCGGTTCCGGGTCGTCGCGGACCACGTCCGCTCCTCGATGATGCTGATCGGTGACGGCGTCACGCCGGGCAACGAGTCCCGCGGCTACGTGCTGCGCCGGCTGCTGCGGCGGGCGGTCCGGTCGATGCGGCTGCTCGGCTACGAGGACCGCGCCCTGCCCGAGCTCTTCCCGGTGAGCCGGGACAGGATGGCGCCCGGCTACCCGGCGCTCACCGCGGACTGGGACCGGATCGCCCAGGTCGCGTTCGCCGAGGAGGACGCGTTCCGGAGCACCCTGCGCGCCGGGACCCAGATCTTCGACAACGCCGCCGTGGAGACCAAGGCGGCCGGCGCCACCGTGCTCGCGGGTGAGCAGGCCTTCGCTCTGCACGACACCTACGGCTTCCCGATCGACCTGACCCTGGAGATGGCGGCCGAGAACGGCCTCACCGTCGACGAGGAGGGCTTCCGCGCCCTGATGGCCGAGCAGCGCAACCGCGCCAAGGCCGACGCGAAGTCCAAGAAGGGCCAGCACGCCGACACCAGCGTCTACCGCGGCATCCTCGACGCCAACGGCCCGACCGAGTGGCTGGCCTACGAGACCCTGACCACCGAGTCCCGGCCGCTGGCGCTGCTCGCCGGCGGCGCCCCGGTCCCGGCGCTCGGCCAGGGCGAGATCGGCGAGCTCGTGCTCGACCGCACTCCGTTCTACGCCGAGTCCGGCGGCCAGGTGGCCGACGCGGGCCGGATCGTGTTCGACGGCGGCGTCCTGGAGGTCCTCGACGTCCAGCGCCCGGTGCGCGGACTGGTCGTGCACCAGGTTCGGGTGCTGGAGGGCGAGTTCGTCAGCGGCGGGACGCTCCAGGCCGAGGTCGACCCCGACTGGCGGACCGGCGCGCGCCAGGCCCACTCGGGCACCCACGTCGTGCACGCCGCCCTGCGCGAGGTGCTCGGCCCGACCGCGCTGCAGTCCGGCTCGTACAACCGTCCCGGCTACCTCCGCCTCGACTTCGGCTGGACCACCGGCCTCACCGACGCGCAGTACCGGGACCTGGAGACGGTCTCCAACAACGCGCTCCGCGCCGACCTCGCCGTCGGCTGGGAGTACATGACCCTGGACCAGGCCCGCGACTGGGGCGCGATCGCGCTCTTCGGCGAGACGTACGACGACACCAAGGTGCGGGTCGTGGAGATCGGCGGTCGCTGGTCCCGGGAGCTCTGCGGCGGCACCCACGTCGACCACTCCTCGCAGATCGGCACGATCGTGCTGACCAGCGAGTCGTCGGTCGGCTCGGGGAACCGCCGGATCGAGGCCCTGACCGGCTACGAGGGCTTCGCCTACCTGGCCCGCGAGCGCGATGTGGTCGCCCAGCTCACCGGACTGCTCAAGACCCAGCCCGACGACCTGGTGGGCCGCGTCGGGGACCTGGTCGAGCGCCTCCGCGCGGTCGAGAAGGAGCTCGAGAAGGGGCGGCTGCAGCAGTTGCTCGCCGGAGCCGGCGCCCTGGCCTCGGCCGCCGAGGACATCGGCGGGGTCGGCTTCGTCGGCCAGGTGGTCGAGGGGGCCGGTGGCGGCGACGTACGGACCCTGGCGCTCGACGTCCGCGGACGGCTCCCCGGCGACCGGCCGGGCGCGGTGCTGGTGATCGGCGTCCAGGACGGCAAGCCCTCCCTGGTGACTGCGGTCAACGAGGCCGGGATCGCCGCGGGCGTCTCCGCCAACACCCTGCTCCGGGCGGCGGCGTCGCTGCTCGGCGGCAAGGGCGGCGGCAAGGACGACGTCGCCCAGGGTGGTGGCTCGGACGCCAGCCGCGTGACCGACGCGCTCGAGGCCGCGCGCGCAGAGCTGGCACGGCGTTGACCGATCTGGAGCCTCGCGGCGTCCGGGTCGGCCTCGACCCGGGCGATGCCAGGATCGGGGTCGCGAGCTGCGACCCGAGCGGGATTCTGGCGACCCCGGTGGAGACGGTCCCACGCGGCGAGGGCGATCTGGATCGGATCGCGGCAATCGCCGACGACCTGGGCGCCGTCCTGCTCTACGTCGGACTTCCTCGCTCGTTGGGCGGGGGCGAGGGCCCCGCGGCGGGTAAGGTTCGGGCATTCACCGCCGAGCTCGCGGTCCGGGTGGCTCCACTTCCGGTCCGGCTGGTCGACGAGCGGCTGAGCACGGTCACTGCCGAGGGAGTGCTCCGTGACCGCGGCAAGAAGGGCAAGAAGCGGCGCGCGGTGGTGGATCAGGCGGCAGCCGTGGTCATCCTCCAGAACGCGATCGACACCGAACGTACCCAGGGGCGACCCACCGGCGAATTGGTAGCGGCCGGCTGAGCCGCGAGGCCGCCGGACGACCCGAGGAGAAGGAACAGACGTGAGCAACATCGGACTCGACTTCGAACCCGGCGACGACGAGCAGCCGTTGCCGCGGGCCGGGTCCCGACGGGCCGAGCGCACCACGGCCAGCCGGACCCGCGGGTGCCTGCCGATGCTCCTGGTCCTGCTGGTGATCGTCGCCGGCGCGTACTTCGGCGGCGGCTGGGCGCTGGACAAGGTCAAGTCGCTGACCGGTTCGAGCCCCGACTTCGGCGGTCCGGGCTCCGGTTCCGCCGTCGTCGAGGTGCACAGCGGCGACACCTCCTCCGACATCGGCCGGACCCTGAAGGCCGAGGGCGTCGTGAAGAGCGTGGACGCGTTCGTCGACGCCGCCCGGGCGGACGAGGCGTCCCGGTCGATCCAGGTCGGGTTCTACGAGGTCAAGAAGGAGATGAAGGCGGTCGACGCCTTGGCGATCCTGATCAACCCGAAGAACCTGATCCAGACCCGGGTGGTGATCCCCGAGGGGTCCCGCAAGGAGTCGGTCGTGAAGGCGATCGTGAAGGCTACCGACTTCACCAAGGCCCAGGTGAACAAGGCGCTGAGGAACACCAGGGCCCTGGGACTGCCCGCGTCCGCGAACGGCGACCCGGAGGGCTACCTGTTCCCGGCCACCTACAGCGTCGTCCCCGGTGAGACCGCGGCCGAGCTGCTCAAGCAGATGGTCACCAAGGCCAAGCAGGTCGAGAAGGACCTGGACCTGGAGTCGAAGGCGCAGGCCCTCGGCTACACCCCGGCGCAGATCATCACGATCGCCAGCATCCTCGAGTACGAGGCCAGCCGGAACCAGGACTACCCGAAGGTGGCCCGGGCGATCTACAACCGCCTCGACGACGGGATGGCGCTGCAGTCCGACGCGACCGTCGCGTTCGCCAACAACCTCTCCGGCACGATCTACACCAGCGACGCGGACCGGGCGAACCCGTCGCCGTACAACACCTACCTGCACAAGGGCCTGCCGCCGGGCCCGATCGGATCGCCGGGGGAGCAGACCATCAAGGCCGCTCTGAACCCGGCGGACGGACCGTGGTTGTACTGGGTGGTGGTGAACCTGAAGACCGGAGAGACCCGGTTCAACGAGACCTTCGCGGCGCACCAGCAAGACGTCGAGGTCTTCCGCCAGTACTGCCAGACCTCGGACGCCTGCTGACCGATGCCCACGAC
Source organism: Nocardioides marmoriginsengisoli (assembly GCF_003725695.1). Taxonomy (GTDB): domain Bacteria; phylum Actinomycetota; class Actinomycetes; order Propionibacteriales; family Nocardioidaceae; genus Marmoricola; species Marmoricola marmoriginsengisoli. The sequence continues at coordinate 62,977 of NZ_RJSE01000005.1, read as the reverse complement.
CGCAGCCACGAAGTGCGCCGTTCTCGGCTCGCCCATCGACCACTCGCTCTCCCCGGTGCTGCACCGGGCGGCGTACGCCGAGCTCGGGCTGCCCTGGAGCTACCAGGCGATCGACGTGGAGGAGCGTGAGCTGGCCCGGTTCATCAAGGGGCTGGACCGCACCTGGCGCGGCCTCTCGCTGACGATGCCGCTCAAGCGCACCGTGATGCCGATGCTCGACGACGCGGACCCGTGGGCTCGGCTGTCCGGGTCGGCGAACACGGTGGTTCTCAACCACGGCGCGCTGACCGGCTACAACACCGACATCCCGGGCGCGATCGCCGCGCTCCGGGAGCGGGTCCCCGGGCCGTTCACCGAGGCCGTGGTCCTCGGCGGCGGTGCCACCGCGGCCTCGATGCTGCTGGCGTTGGGCGAGCTCGGCTGCCAGCACGCGCGGCTGCTGGTCCGGGAGCCGTCCCGGGCCACCGAGACCCTCCAGGTCGTGGCGGCCTTCGAGCGCGGCCCGGCGGTCACCGTCGGGACCCTGGGCGACCCGGTCGGCGCGGTGGACCTGGTGGTCTCCACGATCCCGGCCGTGGCCCAGACGAAGTGGCTGGTGAAGAGCGCCGACCCGTGCCCGGTCGTCTTCGAGGTGATCTACGACCCGTGGCCGACGCCGCTGGCCGCCGCCGCCCTGGTGTCCGGCCGGATCCTGATCAGCGGCCTGGACCTGCTGATCAACCAGGCAGCGCTGCAGGTCGAGCTGATGACCAAGCAGACCGCTCCGGTCGCCGCGATGCGGGCCGCCGGGGAAGGTGCGCTGGCAGCCCGGACCCGGCGGTGAGCTGGTTCGACCCGGGTCATCCGGCGACCGCACTGGCGGCGCTGGCGATCGGCTTGCTCGCCGGTCTGCTGGTGCCCAGGATGGTGGCTCTGGTCCCCGAACCGGATCCCGACCCCGAGGCGGCCCCGGATGCCGCGCCGAAGCTCTTGTACGTCGATCTGGCGGCCCGCCGCGGCCTCGCCTGGCAGGCAGCCGTGGCGACCGGCCTCGCCAGCGCGGTGATCGGCGCCTCGGTCGGCTGGCACTGGCCGTTGCTGGTCCTGCTGCCCGCGGTCCCGGTCTGCGTGGCGCTCGGCTACATCGACTGGCACACCCGGCTGCTGCCCAGCCGGTTGCTGCTGCCGGCGCACGCCGTGCTGCTCGCGCTGGGGGTCGTCGCCGCCCTGGTGTCCGCCGATCTCGACGCCCTGCTCCGAGCCGTGATCGCGATGCTGGTGGTGCGCTCGATCTTCTGGATGCTCTGGTGGATCAGGTCCGCGGGGATGGGCTTCGGCGACGTGCGGCTCTCCGCGCTGCTCGCCTTCGGCCTGGGCTACCTGGGCTGGGCCGAGGTCGTGATCGGGATCTACGCCGGGTTCGTGGTCTTCGTGGCCCCGGGGATCGTGGTCGCCCTGGTCCGCCGCGACCGGGGCTTCCTGAAGAGCCGGATCCCGTTCGGTCCGTTCATGGTGATCGGGGCACTGGTCGGGATCGCGACCGGGCCGTGGATCGCCGGCAGTCTCGGTTACTGACGGCGACGGCCACCGCCGGCGCCGCGCGTGAAAGACTTCGCACATGCTCCGATGGCTCACCGCGGGGGAGTCGCACGGCCCCTCCCTGACCGCAATCCTTGAAGGTCTCCCGGCTCACGTCGAGGTGACCTCCGCCGACATCGCCGATGCGCTGGCCCGCCGGCGGCTCGGTTACGGCCGTGGTGCCCGGATGAAGTTCGAGCAGGACGAGGTCACCATCACCGGCGGGGTCCGGCACGGCGTCACCCAGGGCGGCCCGATCGCGATCAGCGTCGGCAACACCGAGTGGCCCAAGTGGGAGACGGTGATGGCGGCCGACCCGGTCGACCCCTCGCTGCTCAAGGAGACCGGGCGCAACGCCGCCCTGACCCGGCCGCGCCCCGGGCACGCCGACCTCGCCGGCATGCAGAAGTACGACTTCGGCGAGGCCCGCCCGATCCTGGAACGCGCGTCGGCGCGCGAGACCGCCGCCCGGGTGGCGCTCGGCCGGGTGGCCACCAACTTCCTCGCGCAGGTGGCCGACGTCGAGGTCCTCTCGCACGTGGTCGAGCTCGGCGGGGTGCCCGCTCCGGCGGGTTCTGTCCCGGAGCGCGGTGACACGCCGCGCCTCGACGAGGACCCGGTGCGCTGCCTGGACGCGGACGCGTCGGCGGCGATGGTCGCCCGCATCGACCAGGCCCACGAGGACGGCGACACCCTCGGCGGCGTCGTCGAGGTGGTCGTGCACGGCCTCCCGCCGGGCCTGGGCTCGCACGTGCACTGGGACCGGCGGCTCGACGCCAAGCTGGCCGGCGCGCTGATGGGCATCCAGGCGATCAAGGGTGTCGAGGTCGGCGACGGCTTCGACCTGGCCGCCACTCCGGGGTCGCTGGCGCACGACGAGATCGTGAGCACCGACGGGGCGATCCGCCGTACGTCGGGACGCTCGGGCGGCACCGAGGGCGGGATGTCGACCGGCGAGACCCTCCGGGTCCGGGCCGCGATGAAGCCGATCGCCACCGTCCCGCGGGCGCTGCGCACCGTCGACGTCGCCACCGGGGAGGCCGCGGTCGCGCATCACCAGCGCTCCGACGTCTGCGCGGTGCCGGCGGCCGGGATCGTCGCCGAGGCGATGGTTGCGCTGGTGCTGGCGGACGCGCTGCTGGAGAAGTTCGGCGGCGACTCCGTGGGCGAGACCAAGCGCAACCTGGAGAACTACCTGGCCAACCTGAGGTTCAGGTGACGGCACCGCTGCTCGTGCTCGTCGGCTCGATGGGCGCCGGCAAGACGACCGTGGGCGGTCTGGTCGCCACGGCGCTCGGCGTCGAGTTCCTCGACACCGACCAGCTGGTCGAGGCGACCGCGGGCAAGCCGGTGGCGGAGATCTTCGTCGACGACGGCGAGGACCACTTCCGTGAGCTCGAGCGGATCGCCGTAGCGGCGGCGCTGAGCTCCCACGGGGGAGTCTTGGCCCTCGGTGGCGGCGCGGTCCTCGACGAGTCCACCCGGGCACTGCTCGACGGCCACCAGGTCGTCTTCCTGCAGGTCGGCCTGAGCGACGCCGCGTCCCGGGTCGGCCTGGGCGTCTCCCGCCCGCTCCTGCTCGGCAACGTCCGCGGCCGGATCAAGCAGCTGCTCGACGAGCGCACCCCGATCTACGCGGCGGTGGCCCGGCACACCGTCCCCACCGACGGGCTGGATGCCGCCGAGGTTGCTGACCTGGTGCTGGCGCTGGTGCAGGATGGTGAGCATGTCCACCAGCACGACTGAGACCCGGATGCACGTCGGTGGCGCCTCGCCGTACGACGTGGTGGTCGGGCACGGCGTCCTCGGCGAGGTCGCCGGGATGCTCGGCGACCGCCCGCAGCGGGTCGCCGTGGTCCACGCCGAGCCGCTGGCCGGGATCGCCGAGCGGGTGATCGCCACGCTCGGCGACTACGAGGTGCTCCGGATCGTGCTGCCGGACGGCGAGATCGCCAAGACCGGCGCGGTCGCGATCGACGCCTGGGAGCAGCTCGGCGCTGCCGGCTTCACCCGCTCCGACGCCGTCGTCACGGTCGGCGGCGGCGCCACCACCGACATGGGCGGCTTCATCGCGGCCACCTGGCTGCGCGGCGTCCCGGTGGTGCACGTGCCGACCACGCTGCTCGCGATGGTGGACGCGGCCGTCGGCGGCAAGACCGGGATGAACACCCGGGCCGGCAAGAATCTGGTCGGTTCCTTCCACGAGCCCGCCGGCGTCGTGGTCGACCTGGACGTCCTCGGCACCCTGGCGGAGCCGGAGCTGATCGCCGGTCTCGGCGAGGTCGTCAAGTGCGGCTTCATCGCCGACCCGGAGATCCTGGCCCTGATCGAGCGCTGCCCGGCCGATGCGCTGGAGCCGCGCTCGGCGGAGCTCCGGGAGCTCGTCGAGCGGGCGATCGCGGTCAAGATCGCGGTCGTCGTGGGCGACCTGAAGGAGACCGGGGGAGCCGACGGCCACCCCGGGCGCGAGGTCCTGAACTACGGCCACACGATGGCGCACGCGATCGAGAAGGCGACGTCGTACCGGGTCCGGCACGGCGAGGCGGTCGCGCTGGGCATGGTCTACGTCGCCGAGCTCGCGCGGCTCGCCGGCCGGCTCGACGCGGACACCGCCGCCCGGCACGCCGCCGCGCTGGCGTCGGTGGGCCTGCCGGTCCGTTTCGGCGAGGTCGACTTCGAGGTGCTGCACGACGCCATGCGCGTCGACAAGAAGACTCGCGGCTCCCAGCTCCGGTTCGTGGTCCTGGACGGCCTCGCGCAGCCGTCGATCCTGGCCGGTCCCACCGACGCCGACCTCCGGGCGGCGTACGAGCACCTGGCCGGTGCGCGATGAAGGTGCTCGTCCTGAACGGCCCCAACCTGGGCCGGCTCGGTCGGCGGCAGCCGGAGATCTACGGGTACACCACCCACGACGAGCTCGCCGACCGCTGCGTCGGCTGGGGTCTCGACCTCGGCCTGGAGGTCGAGGTCCGGCAGACCAACCACGAGGGCGAGCTGCTGGACTGGCTCAACGACGCGGCCGACACCGAGACCCCGGTGGTGCTCAATGCCGCCGCCTGGACGCACTACTCGTACGCGATCTTCGACGCCTGCGGTCAGCTCACGGCCCCCCTGGTCGAGGTGCACATCTCCGACCCGGAGTCCCGTCCCGAGGTGTTCCGGCACACCTCGGTGGTGACCCCGCACGCGGCCGCGGTGATCGCCGGGTACGGCGTCGACGGGTACCGGATGGCACTGGAGCACCTGGCTTCGTCCCGGAACGGATAGACTCTCCCGCTGGCGCGCCTCCAGGTGCCGCCCCTCCACCGCACTCCAAAGACAAGGTTCCTGCGCGCATGGCAACGACGAACGACCTCAAGAACGGCATGGTTCTCAACATCGACGGTCAGCTCTGGGCTGTCACCGACTTCCAGCACGTGAAGCCGGGCAAGGGTCCGGCGTTCGTCCGCACCAAGCTGCGCAACGTCGAGTCCGGCAAGAACGTCGACAAGACCTTCAACGCGGGCACCAAGGTCGAGACCGCGACGGTCGACAAGCGGACGATGCAGTACCTGTACAACGACGGCACCTCGTTCGTCTTCATGGACACCTCGACCTACGACCAGCTCGAGGTCTCGCCCGAGATCGTCGGCGACGCCACCAACTACCTGCTGGAGAACCAGGAGGCGATCGTCGCGACCAACGACGGCCGGGTCCTGTTCGTCGAGCTGCCCGCCTCCGTAGAGCTGGAGATCACCTTCACCGAGCCCGGCCTGGCCGGTGACAGCGCCACCGGGCGCACCAAGCCGGCCACCCTGGAGACCGGCCACGAGATCCAGGTCCCGCTCTTCATCAACCAGGGCGAGAAGATCAAGGTCGACACCCGCGAGGGCGGTTCCTACCTCGGCCGGGTCAAGGGCTGAGTCGGCTGTCCACGCGAATCGCAGCACGATGAGCGCCCGCTCCAAGGCCCGGAAGCGGGCTCTCGACCTGATCTTCGCCGCCGAGGCCCGTGGAATGTCCGTCGACGAGCTGCTGAGCTCGCAGGTCGACGCCGGCGAGGCCCCGTCCAACGAGTACACGGTCACCCTGGTCCGCGGTGTCCACGAGAAGGCTGCCCGTCTCGACGAGCTGATCTCGACCTACGCCGAGGGCTGGACGATCGAGCGGCTCCCGGCCGTCGACCGGAACGTGCTGCGGCTCGGCATCTACGAGCTCCTGTACGTCGACGACGTCCCGGACGCGGTCGCGGTCAGCGAGGCGGTCAACCTGGCCCGGGACCTGTCCACCGACGAGTCCCCGGGGTTCGTCAACGGCATCCTGGCGTCGGTGACCCGCGACAAGGAACGCCTGCTCGCCTAGGGCACGCCCTAGCCGGCACTGGTCCTCGTCGGCTCCGGGTGGTTGTCTGGCCGTATGAGCCAGCACCAGCAGGAGTGTGACGTCGTCGTCCTCGGACTCGGGCCGGGCGGTGAGCACGCCGCCGCGGTGCTCGCCGGCAAGGGCCTCGACGTCGTCGCGATCGACGAGCGCCTGGTCGGCGGCGAGTGCCCGTACTTCGGGTGCGTGCCGTCGAAGATGATGATCGCCGCGGCGACCGCGCTGCAGCAGGCCCGCCGGGTCCCCGGCCTGGCCGGGAGAGCCGACGTACGCCCCGACTGGGGTCCGGTCGCGTCCCGGATCCGGGACGAGGCTACCGACGACTGGGACGACAAGGTGGCCGTCGAGCGGCTGGAGGCGGCCGGCGCGACCTTCGTCCGCGGCCGGGGGACGATCACGGCTCCGCGCGAGGTCACCGTCGACGGGACGGCGTACGTCGCCCGCCGCGGCATCGTCCTCAACACCGGTACGACGCCCGGCGCACCGCCGATCGACGGCTTGGCGGAGACACCGTTCTGGACCAACCGGGAGATCGTCAAGGTCACCGAGCTGCCGGCGTCCCTGACCGTGATCGGCGGCGGCCCGATCGGCTGCGAGCTGGCCCAGGTGCTCGCGACGTTCGGCGTCGCGGTCACCGTGGTCGAGGTCGCGGACCGGCTGATCGCGGTCGAGGAGCCCGAGGCGTCGGACCTGCTGACCCGGGCGTTCGCCGCGCAGGGCATCGAGGTGGTCACCGGGGCGAGGATCCAGCGGGTCGAGCACGCCGGGGACGCGTTCACCGTGGTCCTCGACGACCGGGAGATCGTCTCCGAGCGGCTATTGGTCGCGGCCGGGCGGCGCAACAACCTCGCCGGGATCGGGCTCGAGCACGTCGGCCTGGACCCGGAGGCGCGGGTGCTCGAACCGGACCAGCGGATGCGGGTGGCCGACGGGGTCTGGGCTGTCGGCGACATCACCGGCAAGGGCGCGTTCACGCACGTCTCGATGTACCAGGCCGACGTGGTCGTCCGCGACGTCCTCGGCGAGGACGGTCCCTGGGCGGACTACCGGGCGGTGGCGCGGGCAACCTTCACCGCTCCGGAGATCGGGTCGGTCGGCCTCTCGGAGGCGGCCGCGCGCCAGCAGGGCCTGGACGTGCGGGTGGCGACCGGCGACCTGGGTTCCCGGGGCTGGCTGGCGAAGGAGGAGGGCCTGGTCAAGCTGGTGGCGGACCGGTCCCGCGGGGTGCTGGTCGGCGCGTGCGTGGTGGCCTCCACCGGCGGCGAGGTGCTCTCGATGCTGGCGACCGCGATCCACGCCGAGATCCCGATCGCGACCCTGGCGGAGATGCACTTCGCCTACCCGACGTTCTACCGGGCCGTGCAGCCCGTCCTCCGGGACCTGCTCTAGCGCGGCAGTACCGGCGGCCGGGGTCCGTCGCCGGACTGGTAGAGTCGGGGCTGTTCGACATCCTTTAACGATCCGTCCCGTGAGGCGGAGAAGGAGGTCAGGCGCGATGACGCCTACCGCTGCGCCCCCACCCGGGACGGACCTGCCGGCCGACGGCCGCACCGTCCTCGACGCCCGTGACATCGCCCGGGCACTGACGCGCATCTCGCACGAGATCCTCGAGCGCAACAAGGGTTCGCACGACCTGGTCCTGCTCGGCATCCCGAGCCGCGGCGTCCACCTCGCCCAGCGGATCGCCGCCCGGATCGCCGAGGTCGAGGGCGTCGAGGTGCCGGTCGGCTCCCTGGACATCACGATGTACCGCGACGACCTGCGGATGCGCCCGGCCCGGACCCTGCTGCCGACCGAGATCCCGGCCGGCGGCATCGACGACAAGATCGTCGTCCTGGTCGACGACGTCCTGTACTCCGGGCGGACGATCCGCTCGGCGCTGGACGCGATGAACGACATCGGTCGCCCCCAGGCCGTCCGGCTCGCCGTCCTGGTCGACCGCGGGCACCGGGACCTGCCGATCCGGGCCGACTTCGTCGGCAAGAACCTGCCGACGTCCCAGGCCGAGAAGGTGGCCGTCCGGCTCGAGGAGTACGACGGGGAGGACTCGGTGACGATCCGATGAAGCACCTGCTGTCCGCCGGGGACCTGACCCGGGACGACGCCGAGCTGATCCTGGCCACCGCCGGCGAGATGCGCGCCCTGGCCGACCGGCCGATCAAGAAGCTGCCGGCCCTGCGCGGCCGCACCGTCGTCAACCTGTTCTTCGAGGACTCCACCCGGACCCGGATGTCCTTCGAGGCGGCCGCGAAACGACTCTCCGCCGACGTCATCAACTTCTCCGCCAAGGGCTCCTCGGTGAGCAAGGGGGAGTCGCTGAAGGACACCGCGCTCACCCTGGAGGCGATGGGCGCCGACGCCGTCGTCGTCCGGCACTGGGCGTCCGGCGCCCCGCACTCGCTCGCCAACGCCGGCTGGTCGCGGTCCACCGTGATCAACGCCGGCGACGGCACCCACGAGCACCCCACCCAGGCGCTGCTCGACGCCTTCACGATGACCCGGCACCTGGCTAGCGACGGGGGCGGCCTCGACGGCCGCCGGATCGCGATCGTGGGCGACGTGCTGCACAGCCGGGTGGCTCGCTCCAACGCGCTGCTGCTGCAGACCCTCGGCGCCGAGGTCACCCTGGTCTCGCCCCCCACGCTGCTCCCGTACGGCGTCGGGACTTGGGGCGTCGAGACGTCGTACGACCTGGACTCGGTGCTGCCCAAGGCCGACGCGGTGATGATGCTGCGGGTCCAGCGCGAGCGGATGAACGACTCGTACTTCCCGAGCGTGCGCGAGTACTCGCGGCGCTACGGCCTGAACGCCCGCCGGATGGCGACCCTGCAGGACCACACCATCGTGATGCACCCCGGTCCGATGATCCGCGGCATGGAGATCACCGCCGACGTCGCCGACTCGGACCGCTCGGTGATCGTCGAGCAGGTCACCAACGGCGTGGCCGTGCGGATGGCCGTGCTCTACCTGCTGCTCGGCGGCAGCGAACCGGCCATCGGCGCCGACGAGACCCCCACCACCGAGGAGACCCCCGCGTGACCAGCTACCTCCTGTCCGGCGCTCGCATCCTCGGCGCGGAGCCGACCGACATCCTGATCGCGGACGGCGTCGTCTCCGCGATCGGCACCGGGCTGACGGCGGACGGCGCCGAGGTGGTCGACGCGACCGGCCTGATCGCGCTGCCGGGGCTGGTCGACCTGCACACGCACCTCCGCGAGCCCGGCCGCGAGGACGCCGAGACCGTGGAGTCCGGCACCCAGGCGGCGGCGCTGGGCGGCTTCACCGCGGTGCACGCGATGGCGAACACCGATCCGGTCGCCGACACCGCCGGCGTCGTCGAGCAGGTCCACCGCCTGGGCCGCGAGGCGGGGCACTGCGACGTGTACCCGGTCGGCGCGGTCACCGTGGGTCTGGCCGGCGAGCAGCTCGCCGAGCTCGGCGCGATGGCCGACTCGGCCGCTCGGGTCCGGGTCTTCTCCGACGACGGCAAGTGCGTCGCCGACCCGGTGCTGATGCGCCGGGCGCTGGAGTACGTGAAGGCGTTCGACGGCGTCATCGCCCAGCACGCCCAGGAGCCGCGGCTGACCGAGGACGCCCAGATGAACGAGGGCGAGCTCTCCGGCCGGCTCGGGCTGCGCGGCTGGCCCGCTGTGGCGGAGGAGGCGATCATCGCCCGGGACTGCCTGCTCACCGCTCACGTCGGCTCGCGGCTGCACGTCTGCCACGTGTCGACCGCCGGCTCGGTGGAGATCGTCCGCTGGGCGAAGAGCAAAGGGTGGAACGTCACCGCCGAGGTCTGCCCGCACCACCTGCTGCTGACCGACGAGCTCGCGGCCACGTACGACCCGATCTACAAGGTGAACCCGCCGCTGCGCTCGGCCGCCGACGTCGAGGCGGTCCGGGCCGGTCTGGCGGACGGGACCCTGGACATCGTCGCGACCGACCACGCCCCGCACCCGCACGAGGACAAGGACTGCGAGTGGCAGGCGGCGGCCTTCGGGATGCTGGGGCTGGAGACCGCGCTCTCGATCGTGCAGCAGACGATGGTCGACTCCGGGCTGATCGACTGGGAGGGCGTCGCTGAGCGGCTCTCCTACGCCCCCGCGCGGATCGGTCGGGTCGGCGACCACGGCCGTCCGATCGCGGTCGGCGAGCCGGCCAACATCGTCCTGTACGACGCCGACGCGACCCGGGTGATCGAGGCCGGCGCGATGGCGTCCCTCTCCCGCAACACCCCGTACGCCGGCCGCGAGCTCCCCGGCCGCGTGGTGGCCACGTTCCTGCGCGGCAGGCCAACCGTGCTGGACGGAAAGCTCGCCTGATGCCCCTCTTCAGGCACGCCTCGGACGGGATCGCGCCGTTGGTGCCGATCCCGCCGATCGCCGAGCTGCCGCCGGCGAAGCTGCAGGCGTCGGCGCGGTACCTCGGCACGCTGGACGCCGACGGCAACCGGGTGATCGGGCAGAGTCTCTCCGCCAAGAGCGCGGCCCGGTTGTCGCTCTCCGCCGAGGGGATCGACGTGGTCCGGATCGCCGGCTCGTTCCGGATCCGGCCGGATGCGCTGGACGGCGCCCGTCCGGGGGAGCGCTTCAACGGCAAGGCGGTCGACGACCTGCTGGTGATCCGCTGGCAGCACGACGGCCGGGAGTGGGAGACGGGGTTCCGGCTGGACGCGGCGCGCAGCGTCCGGGACGCGGCGAAGGCCCAGCTGGGCAAGGGCAGGCAGGTGCCGGCCGCGGACGTCGGCGCCTGGGTCCGCACGATTTCGAAGTTGGCCCGAGAGAGCAAGGGAAATTCATGACGAACGAAGCGATCCTGGTCCTCGAGGACGGGCGCACCTTTCGGGGCGAGAGCTACGGAGCCGAGGGCGAGACCTTCGGCGAGGCGGTGTTCTCCACCGGCATGTCCGGCTACCAGGAGACCCTGACCGACCCGTCGTACCACCGGCAGGTCGTGGTGATGACGGCCCCGCACGTCGGCAACACCGGGATGAACGACGAGGACCCGGAGTCGTCGCGGATCTGGGTGAGCGGCTACGTGGTCCGCGACCCGGCGCGGACGCCCTCCAACTGGCGCTCGGTGCGCAGCCTGGACGACGAGCTCCGCGCCCAGGGGGTGGTCGGCATCAGCGGCATCGACACCCGCGCACTGACCCGGCACCTGCGCGAGCGCGGCGCGATGCGGGTCGGGATCTCCTCCACCGAGACCGACCCGAAGGCGCTGCTGGAGCGGGTGCTCGCGTCCGGCGAGATGGCCGGCGCGGAGCTGGCCGGCGAGGTCAGCACGACCGAGGCGTACGTCGTCCCGGCGGTCGGCGCCAAGGTGGCCACGGTGGCGGCCCTCGACCTCGGCATCAAGGCGAACACGCCGCGGATGATGAGCGAGCGCGGCATCGAGGTGCACGTGCTCCCGGCGACGGCCACGCTGTCGGACGTCCTCGCGGTCGAGCCGGACGGCTTGTTCTTCTCCAACGGTCCCGGCGACCCGGCTGCCACGGTCGGGCAGGTCGAGCTGCTCAAGGACGCTCTCGGCCGCGGCCTCCCGTACTTCGGGATCTGCTTCGGCAACCAGCTCTTCGGGCGCGCGCTCGGGTTCGGCACCTACAAGCTGAAGTACGGGCACCGCGGCATCAACCAGCCGGTGATGGATCGCACGACCGGCAAGGTGGAGGTGACCGCGCACAACCACGGGTTCGCCGTGGACGCGCCGCTGGAGGGCGCGACGACCACGCCGTACGGCGAGGCCACGGTCAGCCACGTCTGCCTCAACGACGACGTCGTGGAGGGCCTGGAGCTGCGGGACGCGGCCGGCGCCCTGACGGCCTTCTCGGTCCAGTACCACCCGGAAGCAGCAGCGGGGCCGCACGACGCGGCGTACCTGTTCGACCGGTTCCTCACGCTCATGAACGACCGGAAGAAGGCCTGACCCGTGCCCAAGCGCGACGACATCAAGTCCATCCTGGTGATCGGCTCCGGGCCGATCGTGATCGGCCAGGCCTGCGAGTTCGACTACTCGGGCACCCAGGCCTGCCGGGTGCTGAAGGAGGAGGGCATCCGGGTCATCCTGGTGAACTCCAACCCGGCGACGATCATGACCGACCCGGAGTTCGCCGACGCGACGTACGTCGAGCCGATCACCCCCGAGTTCGTCGAGAAGGTGATCGCCAAGGAGCGCCCGGACGCGATCCTGCCGACGCTCGGCGGCCAGACCGCCCTCAACACCGCGATCGCGCTGCACGAGAACGGCGTCCTGGAGAAGTACGACGTGGAGATGATCGGAGCGTCGTTCGAGGCGATCCACCGCGGCGAGAACCGTGAGCTGTTCAACGCGATCGTGCACAAGGTCGGCGGCGAGGTCGCCCGTTCCTTCGTCTGCCACTCGATGGACGAGGTCGAGAAGGCGACCGCCGAGCTCGGCTACCCGGTGGTCGTCCGGCCCTCGTTCACGATGGGCGGCCTGGGCTCCGGGATCGCGTACGACGAGACCGACCTGCGCCGGATCGCCGGTGCGGGCCTGTCCGCCAGCCCGACCACCGAGGTGCTGATCGAGGAGTCGATCATCGGCTGGAAGGAGTACGAGCTGGAGGTGATGCGCGACAAGGCCGACAACGTCGTGATCATCTGCTCGATCGAGAACTTCGACCCGATGGGTGTGCACACCGGTGACTCGATCACGGTCGCCCCGGCGATGACGCTGACCGACCGCGAGTACCAGCACCTGCGCGACCTGGCGATCGGCATCATCCGCGAGGTCGGCGTCGACACCGGCGGCTGCAACATCCAGTACGCCGTCAACCCGGCCGACGGCCGCGTGATCGTGATCGAGATGAACCCGCGGGTCTCGCGCTCCAGCGCGCTGGCCTCGAAGGCCACCGGCTTCCCGATCGCGAAGATCGCGGCCAAGGTCGCCGTCGGCTACACCCTGGACGAGATCCCGAACGACATCACGAAGGAGACCCCGGCGAGCTTCGAGCCGACGCTGGACTACGTCGTCGTGAAGGTGCCGCGGTTCGCGTTCGAGAAGTTCCCGACCGCCGACCCGACGCTGACCACGCACATGAAGTCGGTCGGCGAGGCGATGGCGATCGGCCGCAACTTCACCGAGGCGTTCAACAAGGCGCTGCGGTCGCTGGAGGACAAGAAGGCCCCGTTCGAGTGGGCTTCCGACCTGGGTGACAAGGACGAGCTCCTCGAGCTCATCAAGGTGCCGCACGACGGCCGGGTGCAGAAGCTGATGCAGGCGATCCGGGCCGGCGCCACCCAGGCAGAGGTCCACGACGCGACCAAGATCGACCCGTGGTTCGTGGACCAGGTCTTCCTGATCGACGAGATCGCGCAGAAGGTCGCCGCGGCCGAGAGCCTGGACGCGGACGTGCTGCGGCTGGCCAAGCGGCACGGCTTCTCCGACGCCCAGATTGCCGGGATCCGAACCCTGAGCGAGGCCGAGGTCCGGAGTGCCCGGTACGAGGCCGGGGTGCGCCCGGTCTACAAGACCGTCGACACCTGCGCGGCCGAGTTCGCCGCGGCCACGCCGTACTACTACTCGTCCTACGACGAGGAGACCGAGGTGCTGCCGCGGGCCGAGGGCAAGCAGGCCGTGATCATCCTCGGCTCCGGACCGAACCGGATCGGTCAGGGCATCGAGTTCGACTACTCGTGCGTGCACGCCAGCCTGGCGCTCGCCGAGGCCGGCTACGAGACCATCATGGTGAACTGCAACCCGGAGACGGTCTCGACCGACTACGACACCTCGGACCGGCTCTACTTCGAGCCGCTCACGCTGGAGGACGTCCTCGAGATCTACGAGGCGGAGCAGGCTGCCGGTCCGATCGCCGGGGTGATCGCCACCCTGGGCGGCCAGACCCCGCTCGGCCTGGCGCAGGGCCTGGAGGACGCCGGCGTCCCGATCGTCGGTACCAGCCCGGAGGCGATCGAGCTCGCGGAGGAGCGCGGCGCCTTCGGCCGGGTCCTCGCCGAGGCCGGTCTGGTCGCCCCGAAGCACGGCACCGCGGTCACCTTCGACGAGGCGCTCGCGATCGCGCACGAGATCGGCTACCCGGTCCTGGTGCGGCCGTCGTACGTACTCGGCGGACGCGGCATGCAGATCGTCTACAGCGACGCCGCTCTGGAGGCCTACATCAACGCCGCGACCGAGATCAGCCCGGACCGCCCGGTGCTGGTGGACCGGTTCGTCGACGACGCGGTCGAGATCGACGTCGACGCCCTGTACGACGGCACCGACCTGTTCCTCGGCGGCGTGATGGAGCACATCGAGGAAGCCGGTATCCACTCCGGCGACTCCTCCTGCGCGCTGCCGCCGATCACCCTCGGCGCCGCCGAGATCACCCGGATCCGCGAGGCCACCGAAGCGATCGCGAAGGGCGTCGGGGTGCGCGGCCTGATCAACATCCAGTTCGCGCTGGGCGCCGACGTGCTCTACGTCATCGAGGCCAACCCGCGGGCGTCGCGCACCGTCCCGTTCGTCTCCAAGGCGACCGGCACCCAGCTCGCGAAGGCGGCGGCCCGGCTGATGCTCGGCGAGTCGATCGCGGAGCTGCGGGCCGCGGGCGCGCTCCCGGCGGAGGGGGACGGCGGCTCGCTGCCGGCCGACGCCCCGATCGCGGTGAAGGAGGCGGTGCTGCCGTTCAACCGGTTCCGGACCAAGGAGGGCCACTTCGTCGACACCGTGCTCGGGCCGGAGATGAAGTCGACCGGTGAGGTGATGGGCTTCGACGCCGACTTCGGAACCGCGTTCAGCAAGTCGCAGGCTGCCGCGTACGGGTCGCTGCCGACCGAGGGCAAGGTGTTCATCTCGATCGCCAACCGGGACAAGCGCACGATGATCTTCCCGGCGCGGGTGCTCTTCGACTACGGCTTCGAGATCCTCGCCACCCAGGGCACCGCCGAGGTGCTCCGCCGCAACGGGATCCCGGCGACCGTGGTGCGCAAGCACTTCGAGGGCACCGGGCCGGCAGGGGAGCCGACCGTTGTCGAGATGATCCTGGCCGGCGAGATCGACCTGATCGTGAACACCCCGCACGGCTCGACCGGCGGCGGCGACTCGCGGATCGACGGCTACGAGATCCGGTCGTCCGCGGTGCTGACCGGGACGCCGTGCATCACCACGGTCCAGGGGCTTGCTGCCGCCGTCCAGGGCATCGCTGCGATCCGCGCGGGCTCGATCGGCGTCCGGTCGCTGCAGGACTGGGCGAAGGTGATCGCAGGGTGACGAGTCCCTACCGGCTGCTCTTCGACAAGGGGTTCGTGAACCTCGACGCGGAGAAGGCGCACCACCTCGGCTTCGCGGGGATCCGGGCCGCGGCCCCGGCGCTGCGCGGGATCTCCCGGGCGCTCCCGTCCAGGGCCGGCGTCCGGGTGATGGGCCTCGACTTCCCGGGGGTACTGGGACTGGCCGCGGGCTTCGACAAGAACGCGGTCGGGATAGATGCGCTCGGCGCGCTCGGCTTCGGCTCGGTGGAGATCGGCACCGTGACCGGCGAACCGCAGCCGGGCAACCCGAAGCCCCGTCTGCTGCGGCTGCCGCACGACCGCGCCGTGGTCAACCGGATGGGCTTCAACAACGACGGCGCCGAAGCGGTGGCGCGCCGGCTGGCCCGCCGCGCGGCCGGCGGCCGGCCCGGAGGGCCGGTCCTCGGGATCAACATCGGCAAGACCAAGGTCGTCCCCGAGGACGCCGCGATCGCCGACTACGAGAAGAGCACCGGGCTGCTGGCGTCGTACGCCGACTACCTGGTGGTCAACGTCTCCTCACCGAACACGCCCGGCCTGCGCGACCTCCAGGCGGTCGCGAAGCTGGAGCCGCTGCTGCTGGCCGTACGGCGCCGCGCCGACGAGGTGACCGACACCAGGGTGCCGCTGCTGGTCAAGATCGCGCCCGACCTCAGCGACGCGGACGTCCTCGAGGTGGCGGCGCTGGCCACCGCGATCGGCCTGGACGGCATCGTCGCCACCAACACCACGATCGACCGGTCCGGCCTGACCTCGTCGGCCGCGGAGATCGAGCAGGCCGGTGCCGGCGGCCTCTCCGGTGAACCACTGCGCAAGCGGTCCCTGGAGGTCCTGCGGCTGCTCCGCGGCGCGGTCGGCGACGACCTGACCCTGATCGGGGTCGGCGGCATCGCCGGCATCGAGGACGCCCTGGAGCGGCTCAACGCCGGAGCGGACCTGCTCCAGGCCTACACCGCGTTCATCTACGAGGGCCCGCTGTGGCCCCGGCGGATGAACACCGCCATCGCGAAGGAGCAGCGCCGATGACCGAACCGTTCGGAACCCGCTTGCGCGCGGCCATGGACGCCCGCGGGCCGTTGTGCGCCGGCATCGACCCGCACGTCGGCCTGCTCACGGCCTGGGGGCTGGACGACACCGTCGACGGCCTCCGCCGGTTCGCGCTCGGGGCGGCCGAGGCACTCGCGCCCACCGTGGCCGCGATCAAGCCCCAGTCGGCCTTCTTCGAGCGCTTCGGCTCCGCCGGGGTCGCCGTGCTGGAGGAGACCATCACCGTCTGCCGCGAGGCCGGTTCCCTGGTCGTCCTCGACGTGAAGCGCGGGGACATCGGGAGCACGGCGCAGGCCTACGCGGACGCCTACCTGGACCAGCGCTCGCCGATCGCCGTGGACGCCATCACCGCTAGTCCCTACCTCGGGTTCGGCAGCCTGGACCCGATGATCGAGACGGCCCGGCGCAACGATGCCGGCGTCTTCGTGCTGGCGCTCACGTCGAACCCCGAGGGGCCGGAGTTCCAGCACGCCACCAAGCCGGACGGCCGGATGGTCGCGGCGTCGGTGCTCGACTCGCTGCGCGCCGCCAACGCGGGAGCGGACCCGCTGGGGTCGTTCGGTGCGGTGGTCGGCGCCACCATCGCCGAGCCGGTCCCGGAGCTGGACATCAACGGACCGCTGCTGGTGCCCGGTATCGGTGCCCAGGGCGGGACGGCGGACGACGTACGGCGGCTCTTCGGTGACGTGCTGCACCAGGTACTGCCCTCCAGCTCGCGCGAGATCCTCGGTGCCGGTCCCGATCCGGCCGCGCTCGCCGCGGCAGCGGAGCAGGCAGCGGCCTCCTTCGCGGCCCTGGGTGCCCGATGAGCCCGCGTCGGGTCGGCGCCGTCCTGACCGCCGTGGTGCTGCTCGCCGGCCCGACTGCCTGCGGTGACCAGGAGGCCGACTACTGCGCGGCGCTCAAGAAGCACCAGTCGATCTTCTCCGACGACGGCACCGGCGAGAGCCTGGTCGAGAACCTGTCGGCACTGACCGAGATCAGCGACGACGCGCCCGACGACCTCAGCGACGAGTGGCAGGTCTTCCTCGGAGCGCTGGGGGAGCTGCGGGACAAGATCACCGCGGCCGGGGTCAAGCCGGCCGACATCGTCGGTGGAGTGCGCCCCGACAGCGTCTCCGAGGCGGACTGGGCGGAGATCAAGGCGGCGGCGAACGAGCTGGCCTCGCCCACGGTGGCGGATGCGCTGACCGGGATCGACCAGCAGGCAAAGGATGTCTGCAAGCTCCAGCTGGGTCTCTGAAGGCCCCGCGTTGCAGGGAACCGGCATCGCTGACTAGATTGCTCCACACCGCACTGGACATTTGAAAGAGGTCGCCGTCGTGGCTCTGCCACCACTAACTCCAGAACAGCGCCAGGCTGCACTGGACAAGGCTGCTGCCTCCCGTCGGGAACGGGCCGCGGTGAAGAACCGCCTCAAGCACTCGGGGGCGTCGATCGCGGAGGTGCTCGCCGAGGGCGAGCACAACCTGGTGATCGGCAAGATGCGGGTCAGCGAGCTGCTGCAGTCGATGCCCGGCCTGGGCAAGGTGCGGGCGGCCCAGGTGATGGAACGTCTGAAGATCTCCGAGAGCCGACGGGTCCGCGGCCTCGGCGCGAAGCAGGTCGCGGCGCTCGTCGCCGAGTTCCCCGCCGGTGAGTGACGCGCGCCTGACGGTGCTGGCCGGCCCCACCGCGGTCGGCAAGGGCACCGTGACCGCGCACCTGCGCGAGCACCACCCGGAGGTCTGGATCTCGGTCTCCGCCACCACGCGCAAGCAGCGTCCGGGCGAGGTCGACGGGGTGCACTACCACTTCGTCGACGACGCCGAGTTCGACCGGATGGTCGCCGAGGACGAGCTGCTCGAATGGGCGGTCGTGCACAGGGCCGCTCGGTACGGCACGCCGCGCGGCCCCGTCACGGCAGCGCTCGCCGAGGGCCGGCTGGCACTCCTGGAGATCGACCTGCAGGGTGCGCGGCAGGTCCGCGAGCGGATGCCGGAGGCCCGGTTCGTGTTCCTGGCGCCGCCGTCGTGGGACGAGCTGGTGCGCCGGCTGGTCGGGCGCGGCACCGAGACCGAGGAGGAACGGGAGCGCCGGCTCACCACCGCCCGGGCCGAGCTGGCGGCCGAGGCCGAGTTCGACGCCACCGTCGTGAACCACACGATTCCCGCTGCGGTCGAAGAGTTGGTAGAGTTGATGCGGTCCTGAGGCTGATCCGCCTCGGATCGCCCACTCCACTGCTCTCGAGAGGCCCGCATGAGCGTGTCCGGTAACCAGCCCGTCGCCCTGGGGATCACCAACCCCCCGATCGATGACCTGCTGACCAAGACCGACTCCAAGTACAAGCTGGTGCTCTACAGCGCCAAGCGTGCTCGGCAGATCAACGCCTACTACTCCCAGCTCGGCGAGGGCCTGCTGGAGTACGTCGGCCCGCTCGTGGACACCCACGTGCAGGAGAAGCCGTTGTCGATCGCGATGCGCGAGATCAACGAGGACCTGCTCGTGTGCGAGGACATCGACCCCGACGAGGCCGTCGCGGAGCCCGCGACCGCCTGACGCAGGTTCACGATGACCACTTCGTCAGCACCATCCCGTCCTCACGTCGTCCTCGGCGTGAGCGGCGGGATTGCTGCGTACAAGGCCTGTGAGCTGCTCCGGCGCTTCACCGAGTCCGGGTACGACGTCACGGTCGTCCCGACGGAGGCCGCGCTCGAGTTCGTCGGCGCGCCGACCTGGGCCGCCCTCTCCGGCAAGCCGGTGAGCACCGAGGTCTGGACCGACGTCCACCAGGTGCCGCACGTCCGGATCGGCCAGACCGCCGACCTGGTCGTGGTCGCGCCGGCCACCGCGAACCTGCTCGCCAAGGCCGCCCACGGCCTGGCGGACGACCTGCTCACCAACACCCTGCTGACGGCCCGCTGCCCGGTGGTCTTCGCGCCGGCGATGCACACCGAGATGTGGGACCACCCGGCCACCGTCGCCAACGTCGCCACCCTGCGGGAGCGCGGCGCCCTGGTGATCGAGCCCGCCGAGGGCCGGCTGACCGGCGCCGACACCGGCAAGGGCCGGCTGCCGGACCCGGCCGAGATCTACGCCTACGCGGTCGACGTACTGGCCCGCGGGGGAGCGCAGGCCCAGGACCTCGCCGGCCGGCACGTGGTGGTCTCCGCCGGCGGCACCCGCGAGTACCTCGATCCGGTGCGCTTCCTCGGCAACCGGTCCTCGGGCCTGCAGGGCTACGCGCTGGCGCGGACCGCGGCCGCCCGCGGCGCCGAGGTGACCCTGGTCGCCGCGAACGTCACCCTGGCGGACCCGGCCGGGGTGAAGGTGGTCAAGGTCGAGACCACGGCCCAGCTGCAGGAGCAGGTGGTCTCGGCGTCCCGCAGCGCCGACGTGGTGGTGATGGCGGCCGCGCCCGCGGACTTCCGCCCGGCGCAGTTCACCGACTCCAAGATCAAGAAGGCCGAGGACGGTTCGGCGCCGGACATCCGGCTCACCCAGAACCCGGACATCCTGGCCGGACTCGCCCGGGACCGTCCGAGCCCGGCCCAGGTGGTCGTGGGCTTCGCGGCAGAGACCGGTGACGCCCACGGCACCGTGATGGAGCACGCCCGGGCCAAGCTCGCGCGCAAGGGCTGCGACCTGCTCGTCGTCAACGACGTCGGCGGCGGCAAGGTCTTCGGGTCCGAGGAGAACGAGGCCGTGATCCTGGGCGCCGACGGTGTGACCACGCCGGTACCGCGAGGCGCCAAGAGCGCGGTGGCGCAAGCGATCTGGGACCGGGTAGCCGGTCTGCTCGAATCCCGCTGACAAGTTTCTGAGATGCCATCTCAGCATGAGGACAAGCCGTTAGGCTGACTCCGTTGCACCCAATCCATGACTCACCGGGCCGTTTCGGGACCGGAGAAATTGCAGGAGACTACAAGTGACTGGACGCCTGTTCACCTCGGAATCTGTCACCGAGGGACACCCGGACAAGATCGCCGACCAGATCAGCGACACGGTGCTGGACGCGCTGCTGACGGACGACCCGCACAGCCGGGTGGCGGTCGAGACCCTGATCACCACCGGTCTCGTCGTCGTCGCTGGTGAGGTCACCACCAAGACCTACGCGCCGATCGCGCAGCTGGTCCGCGGCAAGATCCTCGAGATCGGCTACGACGCCTCCGAGAAGGGCTTCGACGGGGCCTCCTGCGGCGTCCAGATCGCCATCGGCGCGCAGTCTCCCGACATCGCCCAGGGCGTGGACAAGGGCTTCGAGGCCCGCGTCGACGGTTCCGGCGACGACCTGGACAGCCAGGGCGCCGGCGACCAGGGCCTGATGTTCGGCTACGCCTGCGACGACACCAAGGAGCTCATGCCGCTCCCGATCTCGATGGCGCAGCGCCTCTCCGAGAAGCTGACCGAGGTCCGCAAGAACGGCACCCTCGACTACCTCCGCCCGGACGGCAAGACCCAGGTCACCATCGAGTACGACGAGAACGACCGCCCGGTCCGCGTCGACACCGTGGTGCTCTCCACCCAGCACGCCGAGGGCATCGACCTGGACGGCACCCTGGCGCCGGACATCAAGAAGCACGTCATCGACCCGATCCTGGAGACCTTCGACATCCCGTCCGAGGGTTACCGGCTGCTGGTCAACCCGACCGGCAACTTCGTGGTCGGCGGCCCGATGGGTGACGCCGGCCTGACCGGCCGCAAGATCATCGTCGACACCTACGGCGGCATGGCCCGTCACGGTGGTGGCGCGTTCTCGGGCAAGGACCCGTCGAAGGTGGACCGCTCGGCCGCCTACGCGATGCGCTGGGTCGCGAAGAACGTGGTCGCCGCCGGTCTGGCCACCCGTTGCGAGGCGCAGGTCGCCTACGCGATCGGCAAGGCCGCCCCGGTGGGCGTCTTCATCCAGACCTTCGGCACCGGCGTCGTCTCCGACGAGGAGATCCAGAAGGCCGTGCTCGAGGTCTTCGACCTGCGCCCGGCCGCGATCGTGCGCGACCTGGACCTGAAGCGCCCGATCTACGCCAAGACCGCGGCGTACGGTCACTTCGGCCGCGAGCTCCCGGAGTTCTACTGGGAGCGCACCGACCGCGCCGAGGCCCTGAAGAAGGCCGCCGGCATCTGATCCCTCAGAACCGGCCGTTCCCCCGCGGGGAACGGCCGGTTCTGCGTTTCCACCGCCGCTCCGCATCAGTCGGCCCCGACTGATTGGATGACCCCATGACCGAGGACCCCGACGCGCAGCTCTCGCTGCCCGGGATCGCGCGAGCAGAGGCGCGCAAGGCCAAGGCACCGGTGGAGAAGAAGCCCCAGGAGCGCGCGGAGGTCGATCCGATCGCCCAGGTCCTGGTGGACCTGCCGCTCGCCCACCTGGATCGTCCGTTCGACTACGCCGTCCCGGCGTCGATGGCGGAAACGGCCGTCCCGGGCGCGCGGGTGAAGGTCCGGTTCGCCGGCCAGGACGTCGACGGCTACCTCGTCGCCCGGGTCGCGGAGACCGAGCACGCCGGCCGGCTCGCCTACCTGCGCCGGGTGGTCAGCGCGGAGCCGGTGCTCTCCGCGGAGATCGCGGCCGTCGTCGGCGAGGTCGCCGCCCGGTACGCCGGGACCCGCTCCGACGTGCTCCGGCTCGCGGTTCCGTCCCGGCACGCCACCACCGAGAAGCTCGAGAGCGCCACTGCCCCGCCTTTCAGCGGCACGGTCGAGCCCGGTCCCTGGCGCCTGTACGACGGCGGCGCCGAGACGCTGGAGGCGCTGGCCGCGGGGGAGCAGGCCCGAGCGGTCTGGACGGTCGGCCCCGGGGACGACGGCGCCCGGCTGCTCGCCGAGGCGGTCGCGGCCACGGCGGCCGGCGGACGCGGCGCCCTGGTCTGCCTGCCCGACGTACGGGACGTGGCCCGGCTCGACCAGGCGCTCACCGAACGACTCGGTCCCGGTCACCACGTGGTGCTGACGGCGGACTCCGGACCGGCCAAGCGCTACCGGGCGTTCCTGGCCGTCTCCCGCGGGGCCGTGCGGATCGTCATCGGCACCCGCGCCGCCGCGTTCGCCCCGGTCCACGACCTCGGGCTGGTGGCGATCTGGGACGACGGCGACGACCTGTACGCCGAGCCGCGGGCGCCGTACCCGCACGCGCGTGAGGTACTGCTGATCCGAGCCCAGCGCAGCGGGTGCGCCGTCCTCCTGGCGGCGCACGCGCGGAGCGTGGAGGCCGAGTACCTGGTCCGCAGCGGCTGGGCGCGGGACGTCTCGCTGCCCAGGGCCGAGCTGCGCACGCGGGTGGCCGCGAACGTCACCGGCGGGAGCGACTTCGACCTCGTCCGCGACCCGCGAGCCCGGACCAGCAGGCTGCCGCGGGAGGTCTTCGACGTCCTGCGGGACGCGCTCACCGCGGGTCCGGTGCTGGTGCAGACGCCCCGATCCGGGTACGCGACCCGGCTGGCGTGCGAGACCTGCCGGACACCCGCGGTCTGCGCGACCTGTCACGGTCCGCTGCGGATCCCCGGGCCCCAGGCGCCGCCGACCTGCACCTGGTGCGGGACCCAGGCCCTGGGGTGGACGTGCGCCGAGTGCGGCGGCCGCGGTCTGCGGGCACCGGTGCTCGGGGACCAGCGCACCGCCGAGGAGCTCGGCCGGGCCTTCCCCTCGGTGCCGGTGCAGACGTCGTCGGCCGACCGGGTGCTGCTCGACGTCCGGGCGCGGCCGGCGATCATCGTCGCGACCCCGGGAGCCGAGCCGACGGTGCCCGGCGGGTACGTCGCGGTGGTGCTGCTCGACTCCTGGCTGCTGCTCGCGCGCTCGGACCTGCGCGCCGAGGAGGAGGCGCTGCGGCGCTGGTTGAACGCGGCCGCACTGGTCGGCTCCGGGGACGCGCCGGGCCGGGTGGTGGTCGTCGGGGATCCGGCAAGGCCGGTGCTGCAGGCGTTGATCCGCTGGGACCCCGCCGGGTTCGCCCGCCGCGAGATCGCCGAGCGTCAGGACGCGCACCTGCCGCCCGCCTCCCGGGTCGCGACCGTGACCGGCCCGGCTGATCTCCTCGAAGCGGCGCTCGGCTCGCTCGCGCTCCCCGAGGGTGCCGAGGTGCTCGGCCCGGTGCCCAGCGGGGACGACCCCGAGGACCAGCGGTACGTCGTCCGGGTGCCCCGGACCGCGGGCGCCCAGCTCTCGGCCGCCCTGGTGGAGCTGCAGGCACGGCGGTCGGCACGCAAGGAGCCGCACCTGCGGGTAGAGGTCGACCCGACGAGTCTCGGCTGACGCACGGCGCCATACGCGGCGCCTGGCCGCGTTGTCGTCGCTCGAAGTCCGCTCCGCTTCGCTCCGCCTGTGGACTCCTTCGCTCCTCCGCCTTGCCCTCCACCACGTCTGACGACGTGCGTGCCCGCATAGACTTGCCGCGCCCCATGCGAAGGAGAACGAGTGTCTGTCAGGCCCATCCGACTGTTCGGTGATCCGGTGCTGCGCACCCCCGCTCTCGAGGTCGTGGACTTCGACCGGGAGATCCGGACCCTGGTCGCCGACCTGACCGAGACGATGCTGGACGCTCCGGGTGCCGGTCTGGCCGCGCCGCAGATCGGCGTCGGCCTCCGGGTGTTCACCTGGCACGTCGACGGTCTGCTCGGCCACCTGATCAACCCGAAGCTGACGCTCTCCTCGGACACCCAGGACGGGGAGGAGGGCTGCCTCTCCCTCCCCGGGCTGTCGATCGACTGCGTCCGGGCGATGTCGGTGGTGGCGAACGGGTTCAACATGCACGGCGACCCGGTGACGATCGAGGGGTCGGAGCTGCTCGCCCGGGCGATCCAGCACGAGACCGACCACCTGGACGGCATCCTGTTCCTCGACCGGCTGGACCGCGAAGCCCGCCGGGAAGCGATGCGGACGATCCGGGAGTCCGACTGGTTCAGTGCCGACACCCAGGTCCGGATCTCCCCGCACGGCACCAACGGGCTGGGGATCTAGGCGATGCGCGTCGTCTTCGCCGGCACCCCCGAGCCCGCCCTGCCCGCGTTGCAGGCGATCGCCGACAGTCCGCACGAGCTCGTCGGCGTGATCACCCGCCCGGATGCGCCCGCGGGCCGGGGCCGCAAGCTGGTCGCCTCGCCGGTCGCCCAGCTGGCCGAGTCGCTCGGCGTACCGGTCCTGAAGCCGGAGCACCCGCGGGACCCGGCGTTCCAGGAGGAGCTGCGGGCGCTGCAGCCCGACTGCTGCCCGGTGGTCGCCTACGGGGCGCTGCTGCCGCAGTCGGCCCTGGACATCCCGGTGCACGGCTGGGTGAACCTGCACTTCTCGGTGCTCCCGCACTGGCGCGGGGCCGCGCCGGTGCAGCACGCGATCTTCGCCGGCGACGAGGTCACCGGCGCCACCACCTTCCGGATCGTCAAGGAGCTGGACGCCGGTCCGACGTTCGGTCTGATGACCCAGCTGATCCACGACGACGACACCGCCGGGACGCTGCTGGCCAAGCTGGCCGAGGGCGGCGCCGGCCTGCTGGTCGCGACGCTCGACGGCATCGCCGACGGCTCCATCGAGGCGCGCGAGCAGCCGGCCGAGGGGATCAGCTTCGCGCCGAAGATCCTGGTCGAGCACGCCCGGATCGACTGGGACGATCCCGCGCTCGCAATCGACCGTCGGGTCCGCGCCTGCACGCCCGGGCCGGGCGCCTGGACGACGTTCGGCGGCGAGCGGATGAAGATCGGCCCGGTCAGGCTGGTCGAGTCCTCGGACGGCGAGCCGCTGCCGCCGGGCCGGCTGGAGATCACCAAGAACTCGGTCCGGGTCGGCACCGCGACTACGCCGGTGCAGCTCGGCGACGTGAAGCCGTTCGGCAAGAAGCAGATGCCGGCCGCCGACTGGGCCCGCGGGACCCAGTTCCCCGAGAACCCGGCGCTGGGGTCCTGATGGCGTCCCGGCCGGCGACCCCGGAGGACGTGGACGCGATCTGCGCCTCGCTGCCCGAGACCTGGTTCGGGACCAGCTGGGGCGACGTCCCGACCTGGTTGGTGCCGCACCGCGACAAGGGCCGGGGGTTCCTGCTCTACCGGCAGCCGCACAAGTCCGCGATCGATCCCGAGACCGGCGACCTGTACGACGACCTGCTGGTGATCCGGACCGCTGACGACGGCGACAAGCAGGCGCTCCTCGCCGGGGGCGGGCCGTACTTCACGATCCCGCACTTCAACGGCTACAACGCCGTCCTGGTCCAGACCTCGCGCCTGGGTGAGATCTCCTACGACGAGCTGGTCGAGGTGATCACCGATGCCTGGTGCGCCTGCGCCGCGAAGTCGCTCGTGAAGGCCTTCCTCGCGGACCGTGCCGGTGGCTCGGACTGATCCGGCGCGCCTGGTCGCCTTCGAGGTGCTGCGCGCGGTCAGCGACCAGGACGCCTACGCGAACCTCGAGCTCTCCCGGCTGCTGCGCGAACGCGGGGTGAGCGGTCGTGACGCCGCCCTGGCGACCGAGCTGGTCGGCGGCACCCTCCGCCTCCAGGGGTCCTACGACGACATCCTGGACCGGCTGGTCAAGGGAACGCTGCAACCGCCCGTGCGCGACGCCCTGCGCCTCGGCACCCACCAGCTGCTCTCGATGCGGGTGCCGACCCACGCCGCGGTCACGACCACGGTGGACCTGGTCAAGGAGCAGATCGGGCACAAGCCGTCCGGACTGGTCAACGCGGTGCTCCGCAAGGTGGCCGCGCAGGACCTGGAGAGCTGGCTCACCGATCGGCCGCGGCCGGCACGGACGGCCCATCCAGCCTGGGTGATCGACGCGCTCGCCGAGGCGCTGGACCGGCCCGCCGAGCTGGACGCGTTGCTCGCCGCGGACAACGAGCGTCCGGCCGTCGTTCTGGTCGCCCGGCCGGGACTGGCCGACGTGGCCGAGCTCGGCGGCAGCGCGCTGGCGGCGTCGCCGTACGCGGTGGAGCTGGAGGGGGGCGATCCTGGCGCCGTACCGGCCGTCCGCGAGGGTCGGGCAGGGGTCCAGGACGCTGGCTCCCAGCTCGTCGCCCTGGTCCTGGCCCGCGCCGCTCTGGAGGGGGACGATCAGCGCTGGCTCGATGTCTGCGCCGGCCCCGGAGGCAAGGCGGCGCTGCTGGCCGCGATCGCCGCTGAGCGCGGTGCCGGCGTCCTCGCGAACGAGCGGCAGCGGCACCGGGCCCAGCTGGTCGCCCAGGGTGTGCGCGCCGCACGCGCGGGGGTCCTGGGCGTGGTCACCGGCGACGGCACCCGACCGCCCTGGTCGCCGGGCACCTTCGACCGGGTCCTGGTCGATGCGCCGTGCAGCGGCCTGGGGGCGCTGCGCCGTCGTCCGGAGAGCCGGTGGCGGCGCACCGCAGCGGATGTCGAGGAGCTGGTGCCGCTCCAGGTCGCCCTGCTCGATGCGGCGCTCGACGCGGCCCGCCCCGGAGGAGTCGTGCTCTACGCGACCTGCTCGCCCGTGGTCGCCGAGACCGCCGGCGTGGTGCGCACGGTGCTGGAGCGCCGTACCGACGCGGTCGTGGAGCCGGCCCTGGACCTGATCGGCGACCTCGAGGACGCCGAGTCCGCCCATCTCCCCGGCGCCCTCCAGCTCTGGCCCCACCGCCACCGCACCGACGCCATGTTCCTCTCCCTCCTCCGCCGCCGTTGAGTAGTCCCTTCTCGTCGGTTGAACAGGCCGTTGCCGTCCGTTGAGTCGGCCGTTTGGGTCGGCGCAGACGGCGGCCACTAGGATCGACCCGCCATGGGAATCCAGATCACGCCGAGCGTCCTGAACGCCGACCTGTCACGCCTTGCGGACGAGGTCGCCCGCATCCCCAGCTCCGACTGGATCCACGTCGACGTGATGGACAACCACTTCGTCCCGAACCTGACGCTGGGCATCCCCGTCTTCGAATCGCTCGCGAAGGCGACGACGACGCCGCTGGATGCGCACCTGATGATCGCGGACCCGGACCGCTGGGCGCCGGCGTACGCCGAGGCAGGCGCGGGTTCGGTGACCTTCCACGCGGAGGCGGCCGCCGCTCCGGTCCGACTCGCCCGCGAGCTCCGTGCCAAGGGCGCGCGCGCCTCGATGGCCCTCAAGCCGGCGACCGGCATCGACCAGTACGCCGACATGCTCGGCGAGCTCGACATGCTGCTGATCATGACCGTCGAGCCGGGCTTCGGAGGTCAGAAGTTCCTCGACCTCTGCTTGCCCAAGATCCGCCGTGCCCGCGAGCTGATCTCGGCGGCCGGCCTCGAGGTCTGGCTCCAGGTCGATGGGGGCGTCTCCCTGGAGACCATCGAGCGCTGCGCGGACGCCGGCGCGGACGTCTTCGTCGCCGGTTCGGCTGTCTTCTCCGCCGAGGACCCGGACGCGATGGTGCGTGAGCTGAAGGCGAAGGCCGAAGCCACTCTCGGTTGACGGACTCGGGTCCCGGCAGTGTCAAGCGACGGCAAGGGCCGATTGAAGGGGCTAGAAGGGCCTGTTCAACGGAGCGTAAGGGACCTCACAGTCCACATCCGTCCCAGATATGGCAGGCTTGTCCCCAAGACGAGTGAAACAACTCGCGTGCACTGGGATCGGTGAAAGTCCGAGCCGGCGGTTAAAGTCCGCGACCCGATCGCAGCCAGCGACCGGTTGACCAGGTGAAATTCCTGGACCGACGGTGAAAGTCCGGATGGGAAGTTGCACGCAGGGCCCGTCGACGGACTTTCCGAGTTCGTCCGCGTTCCCGTGCGTCCCCTTCTCGACAACCTCTCAGAGTCCGCGGGCCAGGACGAGAGGCGGGACCGATGAGCATCGACAGCAGCACGCTGGAACGTGCGATGCGCCGCGCCCTCGAGCTCGCCGCCACGCCCGGCGTCCCGCACGGCCCGAACCCGCGCGTCGGGTGCGTCCTGCTCGCCCCGGACGGCTCCGAGATCGCCGAGGGCTTCCACCGCGGAGCCGGTACGCCGCACGCCGAGGCCGCAGCGCTGGCCGAGGCCGGTGCCGCCGCCCGAGGCGCCACCGCGGTCGTCACCCTGGAACCCTGCAACCACACCGGCAGGACGGGACCGTGCGCCCGCGCGCTGGTCGAAGCCGGGGTCGCCCGCGTGGTCTTCGCACAACCGGACCCGAACCCGGAGGCGGCCGGCGGAGCGCAGACCCTGCGCGACGCGGGGATCGCGGTCGAGCTGGGGCTGCTCGAGCACGAGTCCCGGCGGCTGAACCGGGCCTGGACGTTCGCGATGGAGCGGGGCCGCCCGTTCGTGACCTGGAAGTTCGCCGCGACCCTCGACGGCCGCAGTGCCGCCGCCGACGGGTCCAGCCGGTGGATCACCGACGAACCCGCCCGCCGTGACGTGCACCGGCTCCGGTCCGCGTGCGACGCGATCCTGGTCGGCACCGGCACGGTGCTCCGCGACGACCCCGCGCTGACCGTCCGGGACGAGGTCGGCGCACCCGCGGACCGGCAACCGCTGCGCGTAGTGATGGGGGAGCGGGACCTGCCCCAGGACGCCAAGGTCTTCGACGACGCTGCCGAGACCGTGCACCTGCGCACCCGCGACGTCGCCGCCGTCCTGGCCGAGCTGCATGCCCGGGGGTGCCAGCACCTGTTCCTGGAGGGCGGCCCGACCGTGGCGTCCGCCTTCGTCGGCGCGGGCCTGGTGGACGAGGTCGTCGGCTACCTGGCACCCAAGCTCCTCGGGTCCGGCCGCAACGCCGTCGCCGACCTGGGAATCGAATCGATCACCGATGCGCTGGACCTCGTGGTGGAGGACGTCACCGTCCTCGGCTCCGACGTCCGGATCACCGGAAGGCTGAGAGGGAAGGACTGACATGTTCACCGGCATCGTCGAAGAGCTCGGACAGGTCGCGGGCATCGAACCGCTCCACGAGGCTGTCCGCCTCTCCGTCAAGGGACCCGTGGTCGCGGGCGACGCCCGCCCGGGCGACTCCATCGCGGTCAACGGCGTCTGCCTCACCGTGGTGACGAACAAGAAGGGCGTCTTCACCGCCGACGTGATGCTGCAGACGCTGGCCAACACCTCGCTCGGCGCCCTCAAGGTCGGCACCCGGGTGAACCTGGAGCGGGCCGTCACTCCGGCGACCAGGCTCGGCGGCCACATCGTCCAGGGTCACGTCGACGGCTCCGGAGAGATCCTCTCCCGCACCCCGAGCGAGCACTGGGAGCTGGTCCGGATCTCGCTGCCCTTCGAGCTCAACCGGTACCTGGTCGACAAGGGCTCGATCACCGTGGACGGGATCAGCCTGACCGTGGCCGACGTGGAGGCGGAGTCGTTCACCGTCAGCCTCATCCCCGAGACCCTCGCCCGGACCACCCTGGGCTTCAAGCAACCCGGCGATCCGGTCAACCTCGAGGTTGACGTGATCGCGAAGTACGTCGAGAAGATGGTGAAGCAATGAGCGCGAAAGACCCGAACAACCGCGGTCCGGTCCGGCTGGACCCGATCGAGGAGGCGATCGCCGACATCGCCGCCGGCAAGGCGGTGGTGGTCGTCGACGACGAGGACCGCGAGAACGAGGGCGACCTCATCTTCGCCGCCTCCAAGGCGACCCCGGAGCTGATGGCGTTCACGATCAGGCACTCCAGCGGCGTGATCTGCGTGCCGATGCCCGCCGACATGCTGGACCGGCTCGAGATCCCGCTGATGACCCCGCACAACAAGGACAAGCTGCGGACCGCCTACACGATCTCGGTCGACGCCCGCGACGGCGTCTCCACCGGCATCTCCGCCGCTGACCGGGCGCACACCGCCCGGGTGCTGGCGGACTCGGCGACCGAGCCTTGGGAGATCACCCGGCCCGGCCACGTCTTCCCGCTGCGCTACCGCGAAGGGGGAGTCCTGGTCCGCCGCGGCCACACCGAGGCGGCCGTCGACCTGGCGAAGATGGCCGGTCTGACCCCGGCCGGCGTCCTGGTGGAGGTCGTCAACGACGACGGCACCATGAAGCGCGGCCCGGAGCTCCGTGAGTTCGCCGACGAGCACGGCCTCAAGATGATCTCGATCGAGCAGATGGTGCACTACCGCCGCAAGAACGAGACCCACGTCGAGCGCGTCGCCGAGACCCGGCTGCCGACGGCGCACGGCGACTTCACCGCGTTCGGCTACCGGATCACCGTCGACGGCTCCGAGCACATCGCCCTCGTGTACGGCGACCCGGGGGCGCTGCGCACCGGGGAGCCGGTGCTGGCCCGGGTGCACAGCGAGTGCCTGACCGGGGACGTCTTCGGGTCGTCCCGGTGCGACTGCGGTCCCCAGCTCGACGAGGCGCTCGAGCGGATCGCCCAGGAGGGTCGCGGCGTGGTGATCTACCTGCGCGGCCACGAGGGCCGGGGGATCGGCCTGCTCGCCAAGCTGCAGGCCTACCAGCTGCAGGACGGCGGCCGCGACACCGTCGATGCCAACCTCGACCTCGGCCTGCCCGCGGACGCCCGGCACTACGGCGCGGCGACGCAGATCCTGCGCGACCTGGGCGTCGGCTCGGTCCGGCTGCTCACGAACAACCCGGACAAGACGGACAGCCTGGCGTCGTACGGGATCCCGGTCGCCGAGCAGGTCGGGCTCACACCGCGGCCGAACGACCACAACATCGCCTACCTTCGGACCAAGCGCGACCGGATGGGGCACGACCTGCCCGGCCTCGCCACCGATCAGGCCCCGCACGCCGAGACCACAGGAGCGACCTCATGAGCGGTGACGGCACCCCGGCTGACCGGCCCTTCGACTGCCACGACCTCCGGGTCGCCGTCGTCGCGGCGAGCTGGCACGAGAAGGTGATGAACGGGCTGCTGGAGAGCACCCTGGACGCTCTGAAGAAGCACCAGGTCGAGTCTCCCGTAGTGGTCCGCGTCCCGGGCTCGTTCGAGCTCCCGGTGGTGGCCGACGCGCTCGCCCGGCAGGGCTTCGACGCGGTGATCGCGCTCGGCGTGATCATCCGCGGCGGCACCCCGCACTTCGAGTTCGTCTCCACCGCCGCCACCGACGGCCTGAACCGGGTCGCGCTGGACCACGGCGTCCCGATCGGCTTCGGGCTGCTCACCTGCGACGACGAGGAGCAGGCGCTGGATCGCGCCGGCCTGGAGGGCTCGCGGGAGGACAAGGGGTACGAGGCGACCAGCGCCGCGCTGCAGACCGCGGTCACGCTGCGCAAGATCCGGCGCCGCGAGCATCTCGGGAACTGAGGACCCGGTCGTCGAGCTTGTCGAGACGCGGTGGGAAACCGATCGACAGCGACCACTAGGCTGGACCCCGTGAAGACGTTCGAGGAGTTGTGGGCCGAGCTCAGCGAGAAGGCTGAGACGCGTCCGGAGGGCTCCGGCACCGTGGCGGCCCTGGACGCCGGTGTGCACCAGATCGGCAAGAAGCTGGTCGAGGAGGCCGCCGAGTCCTGGATGGCCGCCGAGCACGAGGGCCATGAGCGGGCGGCCGAGGAGATCAGCCAGCTGCTCTACCACGCGCAGGTGCTGATGCTCGCCGCCGGAATCTCGCTCGACGACGTCTACGCACACCTCTAGGAAGTCTCATGACGAACGGCAATCTTCTGAGGATCGCCCTGCCCAACAAGGGCGCCCTCTCCACCGCTGCCTCCGAGATGCTCCGTGAAGCCGGCTACCGCCAGCGCACGGACTCCAAGGAGCTGAGCCTGCTCGACACCGCGAACGGTGTGGAGTTCTTCTACCTCCGCCCCCGCGACATCGCCCTGTACGTCGGCGAGGGCACCCTCGACATCGGCATCACCGGGCGCGACCTGCTGCTCGACTCGGGCTCGGTCGCCGAGGAGTCCATGCAGCTCGGCTTCGGCCGCTCGAAGTTCCGGTTCGCCGCCCGGCCCGGCGTGCTCGAATCCCTCGCCGAGCTGCGTGGCAAGCGGATCGCCACCTCGTACGTCGGTGTGGTGCAGCGCTACCTAGACGAGCAGCGGATCGAAGCGAGCGTCGTCCACCTCGACGGCGCCGTCGAGACCAGCATCCAGCTCGGCGTCGCCGACGTGATCGCCGACGTCGTCGAGACCGGCAGCACCCTGAAGCAGGCCGGGCTGGTGATCGTCGGCGACGTGATCATGGAGTCCGAAGCGGTCCTGATCACCCGGGCCGGTGCCGAGCCGGAGGGACTGACCGCGTTCAAGCGGCGCCTCGAGGGCGTCCTGGTGGCGCGCTCGTACCTGATGATGGACTACGACATCCCGATGGACCGGGTCGAGGAAGCCGTCAAGCTGACCCCCGGTCTGGAGAGCCCGACGGTCTCGCCGCTTCATCGCGAGGGCTGGGTCGCCGTGCGGTCGATGGTGCCCAGCGACGGTGCGCAGCGGCTGATGGACGATCTCTACGAGCTCGGAGCCCGGGCGATCCTGCTCACCGACATCCACGCCTGCCGGCTGTGACCACGATGACTGCCAAGCCGGTCACCCTGCCGCACACCTGGCGCCCGTTCGGCGCCCGGATGATGGGGACCGCGCTCGGCGTGATGCTGCTGGTGCTCACCCTGGCCGTCTGGATCGCGTTCGGACCGGACGTGCGCGCCCGGTTCACCGTCTTCCAGAAGTCGACGCTGGTCTTCCTCGGCCTGATCGCGCTGGGGGTCTGGTTCGCTCTGATGCGGTCCCGGGTCAGCGTCGACGACCAGGGCGTCACCGTCGTCAACGGCTACCGGACCCGGCACTACGACTGGTCGCAGATCGTCGCCGTGAACCTGCGTCGCGGGGCACCGTGGGCGGGGCTGGACCTCTCCGACGGCACCTCGATCTCCGCGGTCGCGATCCAGTCGTCGGACGGGTCCCGCGCACAGCAGGCGGTCCGGGACCTGCGCCGCCTGGTCGTCGAGAACACGCCGGCTCCGCCGGAAGGCTGATCGGCCTGCGCGGACTCAGGTCCTGAGGACCAGGTCGGCCGCGTCCCGGTCGGCGTCGGTGCGCAGGTACTCCAGCTCGGCCTCGGCCCAGGCGTCCCAGTACGGCGCGAAGGTGTCGCCGTCCCTGGTGAGGGCGCGGGTACGACGCAGCTCGGTCGGCGTCTCCAGCCAGGCGAGGACGGTGCGCCACGGCCGCAGCGACCGGCACCCGGCGCCGACGCCCTCGACGATCACGAGTCCTGGCAGCGGGTCGACGACGACGGTCTCCGCGACCCGGCCGGCGATCCAGTCGTACCGCGGGTAGCTGCCCGGTCGGCCCGCGGCCAGCGGCTCCACCAGCGCGGCGAGCAGGTCCGGGAGGCGGGGGAGACCGCCCCAGCCCGGCAGGAGGTCGTCGGTGTGCACGACGGTGATCCCGCCCGAGGCCGCCGAGAGCTCGGCGGCCAGGGTGCTCTTGCCGGTCCCGGCCCGGCCGTCGATGCAGAGGATCTGCCGTGCGCTGGGATCGTCGCCGGCCCGCAGGTCCAGGAGCCGGCCGATCTCCGCGGCGCTGCTCACCAGGAGCAGCCGAACCCGCGGTAGGAGCGGACCGTCTCGACCACGGAATCACCGCTGACCAGGTGCACCAGGTTGGTGTGCTCGGCGAGCTCGCCGGACTTCGCGTGCCGGAACCAGACCCAGTCGCCGATCTCCAGCGCCGCGACGCCGGGTCCGGTGAGCGGGGACTGGACCTCGCCGGCACCCTCGAGTCCGGTCAGGTGCAGCCCGGCCGGAGCCCAGGGGAGCGGCGCGCGGTCCTTCCCGGCCGGTCCGCTCGCGATGAACCCGCCGCCAGCCGCCGTGACGATGCCCTCGGACGGCTTCCGGACGACCGGAACCCCGTAGAAGGCCGCCGGACGGGGCCGGAAGCTCTGGTAGTGGTCGAAGAGCGTGGGCACCAGCAGCCCGGAACCGGCAGCGATCTCGGTCACCGCGCGGTCGGCGGCGGTGGCCTCGACGCTGCCCGATCCGCCGCCGTTCCAGAACTCCAGCTCGACCAGCTCGGCGAGCGCCGACGCGATCTGGCTGCGGCGCTCGGCCAGCTGGGCCATCGAGGCCGACTTCAACCGCCGTACGACGAGCGACTTGGCGCGCTGGGTCGGCACCGCGTCCTGGACGCCCGCGACCTGGCCCTCGTAGGTCATCACGCCGACCAACTCGAAACCGGGCCGGGCGATCACCGCGCGGGCGAAACCGAGGACGTCGGCACTGTCGTGCAGCGGGGACCGCTTCGGTCCTACGTGCGAGCGCCCGAGCCGCAGCCCGGCGTCGATGTCCAGGGCGACCCGGACCGGGACGCTGGTGCCCGGTTCCCGGCAGCCGTCGATCAGGTCGAGGTGGGCGACGTTGTCGACCATCAGGGTGATCGAAGCGCGTGCCTTCTCGTCGGCGAGCAGGCGTCGGAGGCCGCCGCGGTCCACGGTCGGGTACGCGAGCACGACGTCGGTGCTGATGCCCTGCTCGACGAGCCAGAGACCTTCGCGCAGCGTGTAGCCCAGGACCCCGGCGAACCCGTCGCGGGCGAGCGCCCGGGTCAGCAGCGCCGGCACCCGCAACGACTTGGAGGCGACCCGGATCGGGGTGCCGCCGGCCCGGCGTACCAGGTCGTCGGCGTTGGCGTCGAAGGCGTCGAGGTCGACCACCACCATCGGGGTGACCGGGTCGGCGAGTGCGTTCACGGCCCCGGAGAGCCGGCGGGCCAGAGAATTGCGGGCAGTGGAGTCGTTCACACCGGCCAGCCTACGGAGCCGGGCTGCGGAGCGGGGAGCAGGTTTGGGATGATGGTCGGCGTGGCGCTGGAACGAGTGATCCCCGATCCCGGCTTCGCCGACGACGACGGCCGTGCCGACCCCGCCGTCACCGCGGCGCTGGCCGCCTACGACGCCGACCCGCACGGACGAAACGCGCCGACGCTGGCAACGCTCCAGGACACCAGGGTGCTGGTGCCGGTGCTGGCCGTCCTCGGCGAGGTCGAGTACGACGAGAACGGACTCGCCCACGACAAGACCAGCGACATGGCCACCGTGCTGATCACCGGCCAGGACGGCCGCACGGCGCTGCTCGCGTTCACCTCCCAGGAAGCCCTGACCACCTGGAACCCCGAGGCGCGCCCGGTGGCGGTGAGCCTGCGGAAGGCGGCGCTCTCGGCGATCCAGGACGGTGCCGACGCACTCCTGGTCGACGTCGCCGGCCCGGTGCTCTTCCCGATCGAGGGCGACGACCTGCGGGCGCTCGGCGAGGACCTGCTGCTGGTCCGCGTGGGCGAGGGCTGGGGCTGGGCCCAAGCGGTCGAGCGGCCCGATGTGACCCAGGAGCGATAAGCCTGTACCCTGGTTGACGACCGATCGGACGTCCCGGATCACTCCAGGGCGCCCGATCCGACAAAGTGGAGGCCTCCTCCCACCCGCACCGACCGCAGCACGATCAGGTCGTCGGGTCAGGTCCAGCGGTTCGATGGATGCATCGGGCCCGCTGTCCCAGGGGCTTCCGCGTCGGTGCGGGAGCCCTTTCGTCATGACGGGCCGCCCTCCGGTCGACCAGGTAACACGACCCAGGAGGACACATCAGCACTGAGCTGCGCATCAACGATCGGATCCGGGTTCCCGAGGTCCGTCTCGTGGGACCCAACGGGGAGACCGTTGGCATCGTGCCGACCGACCAGGCGCTCAAGCTTGCCCAGGAAGCGGACCTCGACCTCGTCGAGATCGCGCCCCAGGGCCGGCCGCCGGTCTGCAAGCTCATGGACTACGGCAAGTTCAAGTACGAGAACGCGCAAAAGGCCCGTGAAGCCCGTCGCAACCAGACGAACGTCGTCATCAAAGAGATGAAGCTGCGCCCCAAGATCGACGCGCACGACTACGAGACCAAGAAGGGTCACGTCGTGCGCTTCCTGCGCCAGGGCGACAAGGTCAAGATCACGATCATGTTCCGCGGCCGCGAGCAGCACCGTCCCGAGCTCGGGTACCGGTTGCTGCAGAAGCTGGCGGAGGAGGTCACCGAGCTGGGCTTCGTCGAGTCGTCGCCCAAGCAGGACGGCCGCAACATGACGATGGTGATCGGCCCGCACAAGAAGAAGGCGGAGGCGAAGGCCGAGGTCAAGGCCGAGAAGGTCGAGGCCGCCGCCGAGAAGGCAGCCGAGCAGGCCGAGATCGAGGCCGAGATCAAGGCCTCGCACACCGGACCCGCCGCGCAGAAGAAGGAACGCAAGCGTTCAGAGAACCTCGATCCCGAGATCGAAGCCTGAGAGAAGGAAAGTACAGATGCCGAAGAACAAGACGCACTCCGGAGCCAGCAAGCGCTTCCGGGTGACCGGTTCGGGCAAGATCCGCCGCCAGAAGGCCGGTCTGCGCCACAACCTGGAGAAGCAGTCTGCCGGCGTGAAGCGCCGCCTGTCCGGGACGACCGAGGTCGCCAAGGCCGACGTCCCCCGCGCCAAGAAGCTGCTCGGTCTCTGAGTCACCCGAAATTTCTGAAGGAGTAACACAAGATGGCACGCGTTAAGCGGGCGGTAAACGCCCAGAAGAAGCGTCGGGTTGTTCTCGAGCGCGCCTCCGGCTACCGGGGTCAGCGTTCGCGCCTGTACCGCAAGGCCAAGGAGCAGGTCACCCACTCCCTGGTCTACAGCTACAACGACCGCCGCAAGCGCAAGGGCGACTTCCGCAAGCTCTGGATCCAGCGGATCAACGCCGGTGTGCGCGAGCAGGGTCTGACCTACAACCGGTTCATCCAGGGCCTGAACCTGGCCGGTGTCGAGGTCGACCGCAAGATCATCGCCGACCTGGCCGTCAACGACCACGCCGCGTTCGTCGCGCTGGTCGACGTCGCCAAGGCGGCGCTGCCGGCGGACGTGAACGCCCCGGTCAACGCCTGATCGACGCAACACCTCTCTGACGACGTGGCGAGCTTCCCGACCGACCTCTCCGACGCTGTTCTGCTCACCAGCAGCAGCGGCCGGGTGAAGGCGGCCAGGAAGCTCGCCCGTCGCAATTCCCGGGCCGAGGTCCGGCTCTTCCTGGCCGAGGGCACCAAGGCCCTGGTCGAGGCGCTGGAGCTGCCCGGCTGCGTCGTCGAGGTCTTCGCCACCGTGGCGGCCACCGCGGCCGAGCCCGAGCTCCGGGCCGCGGTCGAGGAAGCGGGGCTCCCCTGGCAGCCCGCCACCGACGACGCGGTCGCGTCCCTGGCCGGTGCCCAGGCCCCGCAGGGCGTCGTCGCCGTCTGCCGGTACGTCGACCGCCCGGTCGAGGTCGTCCTGACCGGGCGCACCGTGGTGATCTGCGCCGACGTACGGGACCCCGGCAACGCCGGCACCATCATCCGTACGGCGGACGCCGCCGGGGTGGGCGCGGTCGTGCTCGCCGGCAGCAGCGTGGACCCGTACAACGACAAGACCGTCCGGGCGACCGTCGGCTCCCTCTTCCACGTGCCGATCGCTACCGGGATCGACGTGCTGGAGGCGATCGCCACGGCCCAGGCGGCGGGGTACCGGGTGCTCGCCGCCGACGGCTCCGGGGAGACCGACCTGTTCGCCGCCGGCGACCTGCTCGCCGGACCGGTCGCCTGGCTCTTCGGCAACGAGGCGTGGGGCCTGCCCGCCGAGATCGCGGCCGCTGCCGACCACCGGGTCTCGATCCCGATCTACGGCCGGGCCGAGAGCCTGAACCTCGCCACCGCCGCCGCGGTGTGCCTCTATGCATCGGCCCAGGCGCGTGGCACCGTAGGGGAATGACCTCCGACTCGGCATCGCCTGACTACCGAACGCTCCCGGCGCCGGTAGCGCTCGAGGACACCATCGCCGAGGTCGACACCCGCCCGGTTCCCGATCCCGACGGCGGCACCAACCCGGAGACGACGTTCGTCCTGCGCAACGCCGGGTGAGGGCGGACCCGGACGCTCGGTAGCCTCGACTCGTGGACTCCGACGCGCGCGACCTGTGGGATGCGCTGCCTGACGGTGTCGTCGTGGCCGACGGATCCGGGGTGATCCTGCTGGTGAACGCGACTGCGCGCCGGATGCTGGGGGACCAGGCCGCACCGGGCGCCCGGCTGGCCGACGCGCTCACCCTGCAGGACCAGGACGCCGGCGACTGGTTCGCCCAGGTCCGCCCGTACGACGGCATCGGGACCCGGTCCGGCGTCCCCGAGCAGTCCTGGCTGCTGCCGGACGGCACCGAGGTCCTGGTCACCACCCGCCTGGAGCGCAGCGGGCCGAACGTGCCGGTCGAGCGGGTCGCGCTGGTGCTCCGCTCCGGACGCGGCCGGGCGCGCCTCGACCGGGAACGCTCCGACCTGGTGGCGACGGTGGCCCACGAGCTCCGCTCGCCGTTGACCGGGGTGAAGGGATTCGTGACCACGTTGCTGAGCAAGTGGGAGCGGCTCAACGACGACCAGAAGAAGCTGATGCTCAGGACCGTCGCCACCGATTCCGAGCGCTTGTCGCGGCTGATCACCGAGCTGCTCGACGTCGCCCGGATCGACACCGGCCGGCTGCCGCTCTACCCCCGCGAGATGGACGCGATGGCGACGATCGAGCGGGTGGTCGCCTCCGTCCGGGCCAGCACCAGCAGGAGCATCACGATCGTCGCGCCCGGCGGCACGGCTGCTGTCTTCGCGGATCCGGACAAGCTGGTGCAGGTGCTCACCAACCTGGTCGACAACGCGGTCCGACACGGCGAGGGGCCGGTCACCGTGACCGTCGACGACGGTCCGCTGGGCACCCGGTTCACCGTAGACGACCAGGGCTCGGGCATCCCGGAGGCGCTCCGCGCCCGGGTGTTCACCAAGTTCTGGAAGCACGGCACCCGGGGCGGATCCGGGCTGGGGATGTACATCGTCAACGGTCTGGTCCGGGTGCACGGCGGTGAGCTGCGGATCCAGGACGCTCCCGGTGGCGGCGCCCGGATCGTGGTCGACTGGCCCGCCGCGGACCGCCGGAATTGAAACCGGTTCGTCGGGCCGGCGCCGGCCTCTAGACTGCTCCGTTGTCACCCCCGCGTCACGAGAGGCCGTCATGTCAGCGCCCAACAACTCCTTCGATCCCGTGCAGGTCACCCCGCTCGGGGAGGAGCAGGTCTTTGCGATGCGCGACGCGGCGCTGCAGGCGATCGAGGCGGCCGCGGACCTGGACGCTCTCAAGCAGGTCCGGACCGAGCACGCCGGCGACCGCTCGCCGCTCGGTCTCGCCAACCGCGAGATCGGCGCGCTGCCGCCGCAGGCCAAGAAGGACGCCGGGATGCGCGTCGGACAGGTCCGCGGCGCCGTCAACCAGGCCCTGGCCGCCCGCCAGGAGGTGCTGGAGGCCGAGGCCGAGGAGCGGATGCTGCTCACCGAGACCGTCGACGTCACGGTCCCGTGGGACCGGTCGCCGCGCGGGGCCCGGCACCCGATCACGATGATGTCCGAGCGGATCGCGGACATCTTCGTCGCGATGGGCTGGGAGGTCGCCGAGGGCCCGCTGGTCGAGGCCGAGTGGCTGAACTTCGACGCGCTCAACCTGGGCGCCGACCACCCGGCGCGGACGATGCAAGACACCTTCTGGACCGAGCCCGCCGAGAACAACGTGGTGCTGCGCACGCACACCTCGCCGGTGCAGGCGCGCACCATGCTGACCCGGACGCCGCCGATCTACGTGGTCTGCCCGGGCCGGGTCTTCCGCACCGACGAGTACGACGCCACCCACAGCCCGATGTTCCACCAGGTCGAGGGCCTGGTGGTCGACGAGGGCATCACGATGGCGCACCTCAAGGGGTCCCTGGACCACTTCGCCCAGGCCGTCTTCGGCGAGGGCATCACCACCCGCTTCCGGCCGTCGTACTTCCCGTTCACCGAGCCGAGCGCCGAGGTCGACCTGATCTGCTTCGTCTGCCGGGGGAGCGGCCTGGCCGAGTCCGGTGAGAGTGCCTGCCGCACCTGCCGCGGCGAGGGCTGGATCGAGTGGGGCGGGTGCGGCGTGGTCAACCCGCGGGTGCTCACCGCCTGCGGCGTCGACCCGGAGCGCTACACCGGCTTCGCGTTTGGGATGGGCATCGACCGCACCCTGATGTTCCGCCACGGAGTCGGCGACCTGCGCTCGTTCTTCGAGGGCGACGTCCGCTTCTCCCGCGCCTTCGGAACGGAGATCTGACATGAAAGCCCCCGTTTCCTGGATCCGCGAGTACGTCGACCTGCCTGCCGCAGCGACCACCGACGAGCTCGCCGCCCGGCTGACCGCGCTCGGACTCAAGCTCGAGGCGCTGGAGCGCCCGGGTGCCGACATCACCGGCCCGCTGGTGATCGGCCGCGTCCTCACGATGGACCCCGAGCCGCAGAAGAACGGCAAGACGATCAACTGGTGCACCGTAGACGTCGCGGACGCCAACGGCACCGGCGAGCCCCAGGGGATCGTCTGCGGCGCGCACAACTTCGCGCCCGGCGACCTGGTCGTAGTGGTCCTGCCCGGCGGCGTCCTGCCCGGTGGCTTCGAGATCTCCGAGCGGAAGACCTACGGGCACCTCTCCGCCGGGATGATCTGCTCGTCGGCCGAGCTCGGCCTCGGCGACGACGGCGCGCACGGCATCATCGTGCTGCCCCCGGACGCCGGCAAGCCCGGCGACGAGGTCCGTGAGCTGCTGCACCTCGACGACGAGGTGATCGAGTTCGAGATCAACCCGGACCGCGCCTACGCGCTCTCGTTGCGAGGTGTCGCTCGTGAGGCGGCGCTGGCCTTCGAGGCGCCGTACGCGGACCCCGCCCTGCGGGAGACACCGGCGCCGAACGACCAGGGCTACCCGGTCGTCGTCGACGACCCCGCGGGCTGCCCGGTCTTCGTGGCACGGACGGTGTCCGGCTTCGACCCGGCCGCGCCCACGCCGCGGTGGATGGCGCGGCGGATCCAGCTGGCCGGGATGCGGCCGATCTCGCTGGCCGTCGACGTCACCAACTACGTGATGCTCGAGCTCGGTCACCCGATCCACGGGTACGACGCCGACAAGCTGGCCGGACCGATCCGGGTGCGGCGTGCCACCGAAGGCGAGCGGCTGACCACCCTCGACGGGGCGGAGCGAACGCTCGCGTCCGAGGACCTGGTCGTCACCGACGACACCGGGCCGATCGGCCTGGGCGGGGTGATGGGCGGGTCCACCACCGAGATGTCGGAGACGACGACCCGGATCCTGGTCGAGGTCGCGTCCTGGAACCCGACCTCGATGTTCCGCACCGGCAAGCGCCACAAGCTCACCTCGGAGGCCGGCAAGCGCAACGAGCGCGGCGTCGACCCGACGATTCCCGAGGCGGCCGCTGACCGTGTCGTGGAGCTCCTGGTGGCGCACGGAGGCGGCACTGCCGAGCCCGGCGTGACCAAGATCGGCGTCGCGCCCGAGCAGCCGACCGTGACCATGGAGGCCGGCCTGCCGGCCCGGATCACCGGGATGGAGATCCCGGCCGAGACCGTCGTCGACAACCTGCTGGCCGTCGGCTGCGAGGTCACCGGCACCGACCGGCTGACCGTGGTCCCGCCGCCGTGGCGCCCGGACATCACCGACCCGTTCGACCTCGTCGAGGAGGTCGCCCGGATCGTCGGCTACGACAACGTCCCCTCGGTGCTGCCACCGGCACCGGCCGGACGCGGCCTGACCCAGGAGCAGCTGTTCCGCCGCCGGGTCGGTCGCACCCTGGCCGGAGCCGGCTTCGTGGAGGTGCTGACCTTCCCGTTCCTCGGCGAGACCGCCTTCGACACCCTGGGCCTGCCGGCGGACGATGCCCGTCGTACGGCGCTGCGGCTGGCGAACCCGCTCTCGGCCGAGGCTCCGCTGATGGCCACCACCCTGCTGCCGGGGGCGCTGGAGGCGCTCGCCCGCAACCTGGGTCGCGGGAACGGCGACCTGGCGCTGTTCGAGGCGGCCACGGTCACGCTTCCGCGGGTCGGCGCCGTCGCCCCGATCCTGCCGGTCGACCGTCGTCCGACGCCGAGCGAGTGGGACGAGCTGAACGAAGCCCTCCCGGACCAGCCGCTGCACCTGGCGCTCGCCCTCACCGGGGACCGGGACACGGCCGGCTGGTGGGGGCCCGGCCGCAAGGCCGAGTGGGCCGACGCGGTCGAGGCGGTCCGCGAGGTCGCCGCTGCCCTGGGCATCGAGGTGACCGTCCGTGCCGGCGACCAGGCACCGTGGCACCCCGGACGCTGTGCCGAGCTCTTCCTGGGCGACCTCAGCATCGGGTACGCCGGAGAGCTGCACCCGCGGGTCTGCAAGGCAGCCGGGGTACCGGAGCGCACCGCCGTGGCAGAGGTCAACCTGTCGACGCTGCTCGCGCACGCAGTTGCGGTCGTCCCCGGACCGGAGTTCTCGACGTTCCCGGTCGCGAAGGAGGACGTCGCGCTGCTGCTGCCCGTCGAGGTTCCGGCTGAGGACGTCGCGCAGACCTTGCGGGAGGGCGCGGGTGCGCTCTGCGAGTCGGTCCGGCTCTTCGACATCTACACCGGCGAGCAGGTTCAGGCCGGACACCGGTCGCTGGCGTTCGCACTCCGGTTCCGGGCCCCCGACCGCACCCTGACCGAGGCCGAGACCGGCGAGGCCCGCGGTGCCGCGGTGGCGCTGGCGGCCGAGCGGCACGGCGCCGTGCAGCGCTGAACCCTAGCGGCGAGCGGCGCCGGTCAGGTCCGCAGTGACGACCACGGCCTGGCCGGTGAGGTTCTGCGCGTTGTCGTAACGCACCCCGATCAGGATCAGCCGGCCGGGCGTCTTCGCCGCGATCCCGGCGTTGCGGGCCAGTCCGGACGCGGCGCGGGTCCCGACGGTCCGCACGGTGTAGGTCAGGTCGCCGTTGTCGGTCCTGATCACGATCTTCGCGCCGACCTTGATGCGGGGCAGGGTGTCGAACGCGCTGACTCCGCGGGAGTTCGTCTTGCCGATCACGTAGACCGTGTCGGTCGCCGGATTGCCGGGCGTGCCGCGGGAGCCCCAGCGGGCGGCTTCGGCGGTCGACGCCGCCCGGAAGGTGCCGTTGCGGGGTTCGACGGAATTGTCGAAGCCGACGTCGAGCAGTCCCGCCGAGAGCAGCCGGCGGGGCGGGTCCGGAGCCACCCGGGGGAGACCCGCGGTGTTGATGCGTGCGGTCCTGGTCGGGGTCGCAGCCGGCGTGGACGGCGTACTGGTCGGGGTGCCGGACGGTGTGCTGGACGGGGTGCCGACGGACGGGATCGGCAGCTCGGTCCGCGGAGTCCTGGCCCCGGCAGGGTCGTCGTCGAGGAGGCGCTGCACGCTGAAGACCAGGGCCGGCACCAGGGCGACGACGACGGCGATCAGCACCGCACGCCGGGACACGCGCGAAGACTGCTGGGGGCGCGGTGCGCGGTGGCTGCCTGCCAACTCTGATGTCCTGTGGTCGCCGGTGCGGGTGCGGCGAAGTTTAGTGTCCCCTTGGTCGGAGGCCGTTCCCGGACACCCGTCTCGCGGAAACATGCATGCTTATGTATAGTCATGCATATGAGTTCGATCAAGGTCGCCGTCGCCGGCGCCAGCGGGTACGCGGGCGGGGAAGTCTTGCGTCTGCTGCTGGGCCACCCCGGGGTGCAGATCGGCGCCGTGACCGCCGGCGCGAACGCAGGGGAGTCCCTCGGGTCACTCCAGCCCCACCTGGTCCCGCTTGCCGACCGGATCCTCGAGGAGACTACGACCGAGGTCCTCGCCGGCCACGACGTCGTCTTCCTGGCGCTGCCGCACGGCCAGTCCGCGCAGTACGCGGCCGAGCTCGGCGACGACGTGGTGATCATCGACTGCGGTGCCGACTACCGGCTCACCGACGCGGCGGTCTGGGAGAAGTTCTACGGCACCCCGCACGCGGGATCCTGGCCGTACGGCCTCCCGGAGCTCCCCGGGAACCGGGCAGCGTTGACCGGCGCCCGGCGGATCGCCGTCCCCGGCTGCTACCCGACGGTCTCCTCGCTCGCCCTGGCACCGGCGATCGCGGCCGGTCTGGCGGACCCCGGCGACCTGGTGGTCGTCGCCGCGTCCGGCACCAGCGGCGCCGGCAAGGCCGCGAAGACGCACCTGCTCGGCAGCGAGGTGATGGGCAGCGTCTCGGCGTACGGGGTCGGCGGCGTCCACCGGCACGGACCGGAGATCGTCCAGAACCTCTCCCGGCTCACCGACGAGGTCGTCCGGGTCAGCTTCACCCCGCTGCTGGTGCCGATGCCGCGGGGCATCCTGGCGACCTGCACCGCTCCGGTGGTCGACGGCACCACGCTCGACGACCTCCGGGCCGCCTACGAGAAGGCGTACGCCGAGGAGCCGTTCGTGCACCTGCTGCCCGCCGGTCAGTGGCCGGCTACCAAGGCGGTCCACGGCTCGAACAGCGTGCACCTGCAGGTGGCGCTGGACGAGGCCGCGCAGCGGGTGGTCGTCATCGGTGCGGTCGACAACCTCGCCAAGGGCACCGCCGGCGCGGCGGTGCAGTGCA
This sequence comes from Nocardioides marmoriginsengisoli, assembly GCF_003725695.1. Classification (GTDB taxonomy): domain Bacteria; phylum Actinomycetota; class Actinomycetes; order Propionibacteriales; family Nocardioidaceae; genus Marmoricola; species Marmoricola marmoriginsengisoli. The sequence goes on along the minus strand of NZ_RJSE01000005.1, from coordinate 18,502 downwards.
TGAACCTGGCGCTCGGGCTCCCCGAGGCCACCGGCCTCTCGACCGTAGGAGTGGCGCCATGAGCGAGACCCCGCAGACCTTCACGCTCCACCAGTACCCGGAGAAGCTGATCGTGGCCTCGCTGCCCGTCGGCGCCGAGATCCCGGAGTGGGCCGAGTCGGCGTCGCTGTTCGCGGTCATCGCGACCGCGACGGAGACCACGCTCGTCTGCGCGGGCCGGTCCGCGCCGAAGAAGGTCCAGAAGGAAGGTCCGTTCACCGCGTTCGCGGTGGCGCAGACGCTGGAGTTCACGATGACCGGCGTGCTGCACGGCCTGCTGGCGCCGCTGGCGGAGGCGGAGATCAGCGTCTTCACCGTCTCGACGTACCCGACCGACTGGATCCTGGTGCCGACGGAGCAGGCCGAGGAGGCGGCCGAGGCCTGGCGACGACGAGGGCACACCGTCACCCTCGCCCCCGTCGTCAAGTAGCACCGATCCGAAAGAGCTGAACCCATGTCTGTCACCCATCCCGCCGGTTTCGTCGCCACCGGTGTCTCCGCCGGCTTGAAGAGCTCCGGCGGCAAGGACCTCGCCCTGGTGGTCAACCAGGGCCCCGCCTTCGACTCCGCCACCGTCTTCACCGCGAACCGGTGCAAGGCCAACCCGGTGCTGTGGAGCCAGGAGGTCGTCAAGGACGGCGTCGTCAAGGCCGTCGTCCTCAACTCCGGCGGTGCGAACTGCTACACCGGTGCCGAGGGCTTCCAGACCACGCACGCCGTGGCCGAGCAGGTCGCTTCCGGCCTGGGGATCGGTGCGATCGACGTGGTCGTCTGCTCGACCGGGCTGATCGGCCTGGCCAATCCGCGGCAGAACCTCCTCGACGGGGTCGACGCCTGCGTCGCCGCTCTCAGCGCGGACGGCGGAGCGGACGCTGCCCAGGCGATCATGACCACCGACACCGTCGCCAAGCAGGTTCTTGTCGAGGGGGCCGGCTGGAGCATCGGCGGGATGGCGAAGGGCGCCGGCATGCTGGCGCCCCAGCTGGCCACCATGCTCGTGGTGATCACCACCGATGCCGTCGTACCGGCGGCGGAGCTGGACGCGGCGCTGCGGGCCGCCACCCGGGTCACCTTCGACCGGCTCGACTCCGACGGCTGCATGTCGACCAACGACACCGTCACGGTGATGGCCAGCGGCGCCAGCGGGATCACGCCGACCGCGGCCGACTTCACGCACGCGCTGACCCAGGTCTGCACCGACCTGGCGATGCAGCTGCTCAAGGACGCCGAGGGCGCCGACCACGAGATCGCGATCACCGTGCTCAACGCGGCCTCCGAGGACGACGCCGTCGAGGTCGGCCGGAGCGTGGCGCGGAGCAACCTCTTCAAGGCGGCCGTCTTCGGCAAGGACCCCAACTGGGGCCGGGTGCTGGCCAGCGTCGGCACCACCGCGGCGGCGTTCGACCCGGCCGACCTGGACGTGGCGATGAACGGCGTCTGGGTCTGCCGGAAGTCCACCCCGGACGCCGACCCGGCCGGTGTCGACCTGACGGCGCGGGAGGTGTCGGTGACGATCGACCTCAAGGCGGGCACCGAGCGGGCGACGGTCTGGACCAACGACCTGACCCACGCCTACGTGCACGAGAACAGCGCGTACAGCTCATGAGCGCGACGAGCGGAGACGAGATGAGGCCAGCCGTCGAGCCGGCGAAGGCGGAGACCCTGGCAGCCGCGCTGCCCTGGTTGAAGGCGTACCACGGCAAGATCGTGGTGGTGAAGTACGGCGGCAACGCGATGGTCGACGAGGGCCTGAAGAAGGCCTTCGCCGAGGACATCGTGTTCCTGCGGATGGCCGGGTTCAAGCCGGTCGTCGTCCACGGCGGTGGACCGCAGATCTCCGAGATGCTCGACCGGCTCGGCATCGAGAGCGAGTTCAAGGGCGGTCTCCGGGTGACCACCGACGAGGCTATGGACGTGGTCCGGATGGTGCTCGTCGGTCAGGTGCAGCGTGAGCTCGTCGGCCTGATCAACCAGCACGGCCCGCTGGCGGTCGGGCTCTCCGGTGAGGACGGCGGCCTGTTCACCGCCCAGAAGACCAGCGTCGTGATCGACGGCGAGGAGGTGGACCTCGGTCTGGTCGGCGAGGTCGCCTCGGTCCGCCCCGAAGCGGTCCAGGACGTGATCGACGCCGGCCGCATCCCGGTAATCTCCTCGGTCGCGCCGGACGAGGACGGCGCCATCCACAACGTCAACGCGGACACCGCCGCTGCCGCCCTGGCCGCCGCGCTGGGTGCCGAGAAGCTGCTGGTGCTCACCGACGTCGAGGGCCTCTACCGGGACTGGCCGGACAGCGACGACGTGATCGGCGAGATCAGCCCGGAGGCGCTGGCCGAGCTGATGCCGAGCCTGGCCAGCGGGATGGTCCCGAAGATGTCCGCCTGCCTGGCCGCACTGAACGGCGGCGTGCCGCGGGCGTCCGTGGTGGACGGCCGGGAGCCGCACGCCGTCCTGCTCGAGCTCTTCACCGACGAGGGCGTGGGCACCCAGGTGCTGCCCGGCGTCGTCACCAAGATCAGGAAGGCCAAGGCCACCTCATGAGCGATCTCCAGGGGCGCTACGCCCAAGCGATGATGAACACCTTCGGCCAGCCCAGGCTCGCCCTGGTCCGGGGTGCGGGTGCGCACGTCTGGGACGACGCGGGCAACGAGTACGTCGACCTGCTCGGCGGTATCGCGGTGAACGCGCTGGGCCACGGGCACCCCGCCCTGGTCGAGGCGGTCACCCGGCAGCTGCAGACCCTCGGGCACATCTCGAACCTGTTCCTCTCCGAGCCGCAGGTCGAGCTCGCCGAGAAGCTGCTGGAGCTCGTCTCGACAGGCTCGACGTCCGGATCGGGCAGGGTCTTCTTCACCAACTCCGGCGCCGAGGCCAACGAGGCCGCCTTCAAGGTGACCCGGCGTACCGGGCGGACCCGGATCGTCGCCGCCGAGGGCTCCTTCCACGGCCGGACCATGGGAGCGCTGGCGCTGACCGCGAAGGCCGCCTACCGGGGTCCCTTCGAGCCGCTGCCCGGCGACGTCACCTTCGTCCCGTACGGCGACGCCCAGGCCCTCGCGGCCGCGGTCACCGACGAGACCGCTGCCGTCATCCTGGAACCGATGCAGGGGGAGGCCGGTGTCCTGGTCCCGCCGGACGGCTACCTGGCCGAGGCCCGGCGGATCACTGCCGAGCACGGGGCGCTGCTCTGGCTCGACGAGATCCAGACCGGGATGGGCCGGGCGGGAGCCTGGTTCGCGGCCGCGAACGACCCGGGGGTCGCGCCGGACCTGGTCACGGTGGCGAAAGGCCTCGGCGGCGGTTTCCCGATCGGCGCGTGCCTCGCGCTCGGCGACGCGGCGACCCTGCTGGAGCCCGGCAACCACGGCACCACCTTCGGCGGCAACCCGGTTGCCTGCGCCGCTGCGCTGGCGGTGATCGGCGTGATCGAGGCCGAGGGGCTGCTCGAGCGCACCGCGGTGCTCGGCCAGAAGCTCCGGGACGGCCTCGCTGCCGACCCGCGGGTGACGGAGGTCCGGGGCGTCGGTCTGCTGATCGGCCTGACGCTGTCCGCGTCGCTCAGTGCCGAGGTGGCCGCGGCCGCCCAGGCAGCGGGCTTCATCGTGAACAACCCGACGCCGGAGCGGATTCGGATCGCGCCGCCGCTGGTGCTGACCGACGAGGACGCGAACGCGTTCCTGGCGGCCTGGCCCTCGATCCTCGACGCGGCTTTCCCGGGAGACGTGTCATGACCCGGCACTTCCTGCGCGACGACGACCTGTCGCCGGCCGAGCTCGTCGAGGTGCTGGACCTGGCCGCGGCGCTCAAGGCGGCGCCGTACGCGAGCAAGCCGTTCGCCGGCCCGCAGACGGTGGCGATCATCTTCGACAAGCCGACCCTGCGGACCCAGGCGTCGTTCGTGGCCGGGATCGCCGAGCTGGGCGGCCACCCGATGGTGGTGGACGGCAACCTGGCCCAGATCGGGACCCGGGAGTCCATCGCCGATGTCGCCCGGGTGCTCGGCCGGCAGGCGAGCGCCATCGTCTGGCGCACCCACGACCAGAGCCGGATCGAGGAGATGGCGGCGCACGCCGGGGTCCCGGTCGTGAACGCGCTGACCGACCAGTTCCATCCGTGCCAGACGCTGGCCGATCTGCTCACGATCCGCGAGCACAAGGGGACGCTGGCGGGCCTGACGATGACGTTCCTCGGGGACGCCGCCTGCAACATGGGCCACTCCTACCTGCTCAGCGGTGCCGCCGCGGGGATGCACGTCCGGGTCAGCGGCCCGGACGGCTTCGAGCCCGAGGCAGGGATCCTGGCGCGTGCGCAGGAGATCGCCGCGACGACCGGCGGATCGGCGGCGGTGGTCGCCGACCCCCGCAAGGCCAGCGACGGCGCCGACGTCCTGATCACCGACACCTGGGTCTCGATGGGCAAGGAGACCGAGTCGGCGGACCGTGCCGAGGTGTTCCGGCCCTGGCAGCTGAACGAGGAGCTGCTCGCCCAGGGCGCGCCGGACGCGATCGTGCTGCACTGCCTGCCGGCGTACCGGGGCAAGGAGATCACGGCAGAGGTCCTCGACGGTCCGCGGAGCGTGATCTGGGACGAGGCGGAGAACCGCCGGCACGCGCAGAAGGCGATCCTGACCTGGCTGGGGGAGCGACGATGACCGGGCACCCGTCGATCCCGCTGACCAAGAGCGCCCGCCAGCAGCGGATCATCGAGCTGCTGGCCACCGGGGAGATCCGCTCGCAGACCGAGCTGGCCGACCGGCTGGCCGAGGCCGGGGTGATCGTCACCCAGGCGACGCTCTCCCGCGACCTGGTCGATCTCGACGCCGTCAAGGTCCGGCTCGCCTCCGGCGCCCTGGTCTACGCGGTTCCGAGCGAGGGCGGCGACCGGACGCCGGTGGTCGGACGCGAGACGGCCGCCTCCGAGGCGCGGCTCGCCCGGCTCTGCGCCGAGCTCCTGGTCTCGGCCGACGCCTCCGCCAACCTGGTGGTGCTCCGCACGCCTCCGGGCGCTGCCAACTTCCTGGCCTCGGCGCTCGACAAGGCCGAGCTGGCGGCGGTGCTCGGCACCATCGCCGGCGACGACACCGTGATGGTGATCTCGCGCGATCCCGACGGCGGCGAGATCCTCGCCCAGCGGCTGCTGGACCTGGCCAACGGCAACCACCCCGACCACTGACCGACCGCGCGACCCCGATCGAGGACTCATGACGAACGAAGGCAAGACCGGCCACGGCAAGCTCTGGGGCGGTCGCTTCGCCGGGGGACCGAGCCCGGAGCTCGAGGCCCTGTCCCGGAGCACCCACTTCGACTGGCGGCTGACGCCGTACGACCTGGCCGGTTCGCGGGCGCACGCGCGCGCCCTGCACGCCGCCGGACTGCTCACCGACGCGGACCACGCCGAGCTCCAGCGCGGGCTGGACGTCCTCGGTGCCCGGTACGACGCGGGGGAGCTGCACCCGGACCCGAGCGACGAGGACGTGCACGGCGCCCTCGAGCGGCTGCTGGTCGCCGAGATCGGCGCCGAGGTCGGCGGCAAGCTCCGCGCCGGCCGGAGCCGCAACGACCAGATCGCCACCCTGTTCAAGGTCTTCCTGCGCGACCACGCCCGGATCATCGCCGACCAGGTGCTCACCCTGGTCGACGCGCTCGCCGCCCAGGCCGAGAGCCACCAGGGCGCGATCATGCCCGGTCGGACGCACCTGCAGCACGCCCAGCCCGTCCTGCTGAGCCACCACCTGATGGCGCACGCGTGGCCGTTGCTGCGCGACGTCGACCGGCTCGCCGACTGGGACGCGCGGGTCGCCGCGGAGTCGCCGTACGGTGCCGGTGCGCTGGCCGGGTCGAGCCTCGGCCTGGACCCGGTGCAGGTCGCGACCGAGCTCGGGTTCACCGGCTCGGTCGCCAACTCCATCGACGGTACGGCGGCCCGGGACTTCGTCGCCGAGTTCGCCTTCGTGACCGCGATGATCGGCGTCGACGTCAGCCGGATCGCCGAGGAGGTCATCCTCTGGGCCACCAAGGAGTTCGGCTTCGTCACCCTCGACGACGCCTTCTCGACCGGGTCGAGCATCATGCCGCAGAAGAAGAACCCGGACATCTCCGAGCTGGCGCGCGGCAAGGCCGGTCGGCTGATCGGCAACCTGACCGGACTGCTGGCGACCCTGAAGGCGCTGCCGCTGGCGTACAACCGCGACCTGCAGGAGGACAAGGAGCCGGTCTTCGACGCCGTCGACACCCTGGAGGTGCTGCTGCCGGCGTTCGCGGGCCAGGTCGCGACCCTGACCTTCGACACCGACCGGATGGCCGAGCTGGCGCCGCAGGGCTTCTCGCTCGCGACCGACATCGCCGAGTGGCTGGTCCGCGAGGGCGTCCCGTTCCGGGTCGCGCACGAGGTCGCCGGCGCCTGCGTCCGGCGGTGCGAGGAGCTCGGTATCGAGCTGCACGAGCTCACCGACGCCCAGTTCGCCGAGATCGACCCGAACCTGACGCCGGGCGTCCGCGCGGTGCTGAACGTCGAGGGCTCCGTCTCGTCCCGCACCGGCCGCGGCGGCACGGCCCCGGTCCGGGTCGCCGAGCAGCTCGCCGAGCTGCGGGAGCGGATCGTCCGGGCCCGGGCTTTCGCAGGCTGAGACACCGGCGGTGTCCTGCGCTTAGTCTTTCCCTCAGGCAGTCGATCGTGGCGGCGCCGGAGACATCGACCGGGGGGTGATGCGGTGCTGGTTCGGCACGAGTCGCTGGAGACGTACGACGACGGACGGCTGCTGGCGCTGGCCCGCGCCGGCGACCCGGATGCCGCTGCCGTGCTCTGGGTACGCAGCTGGCCCTCCGCGCTCGCGGTCGCCCGGTTCGTCGCGGCCGACACCGGGGACGCCGAGGACCTGGCTTCCGAGGCGATGGCCACGGTCTTCGCGGCGATCGCGCGCGGGGCCGGTCCGACCGACGTGGTCCGGGCGTACGTGGCGACGACGATCCGGAACCTGCACACCACCGCGCTGCGCCGCCAGCGGAGGACCGGCACCCCGGTCGAGCTGGACGACGACCGGGTGCTGCGGCTGGTGGCCGAGACTCCGGACGTGACCGAGTCGGCGCTGGTCGGCCGGGCGTTCCGAGGGCTTCCGGACCGCTGGCGCCAGGTGCTCTGGGCAACCCTCGTCGAGGGACGGCCGGGCGACCAGGTCGCTACCGAGCTCGGAATCGCCCCGTCGGCGGTCTACGCGCTGAAGGCCCGCGCGCTGGAGGCGCTCCGCCAGCGCTACCTGACCGAGCACGCCCTCCCGGGCTGCGACCCGGAGTGCGCCGAGGTGCACCGGAGCCTGGCCGCCACCGTGCGCGGCCGGAACCGGCGCACCGCCGACGACCGCCAGGTCTGGCAGCACCTGCGCGGGTGCGCGCACTGCGCCGAGGGATACCGCGAGCTGAGCGCGATCAACACCAGGCTCGGCGCGCTGCTGGGACCGGCCGCGATCGGGTTGGTGCTCGCCGGTTCGGAGTCGGCCCGGATGGGCGTGCTCGAGTCCGTCCGGCTCGCGAGCGCTGGGTTCCGGTACGGGGTCGCCGCCGCAGTCGCCGGGGCGGTAGCCGCGACGGTGCTGGCCGTGGACGTCGGCGAGCGTCAGCCGGAACCGGACGGCACGGTCCGAACGAGTCGCGTCCAGGTCGCGCCGACGCCGACCGTGCTGCGGAAGGCGCGGGTGAAGGCATCGGCTCCGCACCGGGTGAAGGCGGCGTCGCAGGTGACTCCAGCGGTGGTCGCGCCGACCTGCGCAGCGGGCGCCGACCTGCTCCCGTCCGTCGTACCGACGGCGCTGGCGGGGATCAGCCTCGCGACGGTCCCGGAGCTGGTCGCACCGGCCGTCGGCTCGGTGACCGGCGCCGGGTGTCCCTCCGTCAGCCTGCGGCAGGACCCGCTCCCCGGACGCACCGCTGTCGTCCCGGTCGAGCTGCCCGAGACCCGGCTGACCCGTGAGCTCGACGTCCTGGACGCGCCTGTTCTCGACCGGGTGCCGCTCCCGGACGTCGCCGTCACGCTGCCGCCGCTGCCCGTTCCCTGAGCTGGTCTAGGCCAGCTAGGCCGGCCCGCGTCGGATCTCGGGACCGGGATCGTCAGTTCACCGGGAGATCTACTGCGCGTCGCCCGGTCGGAGTCTTATCCCCCTTCCGCCCGGGCGACGCGCTACCCGGACAGGTTCACCACGGTTGGAGGCGAGCATGCGGCGTGACCAGATCAGTGCCGACCGACGGCCGGCCAAGGCGTCCCCGGACACCCTGGCGAGCGCGGACGGCACGCCGATCGCCGTCTGGCGCGCCGACGAGTCCGACCCGGTCGACTACCTGGCCGCGATCTTCGACGACCTTCCCCGGGCGACCCGGCGGTCACGGGGGTAGGGGTCTCGGCAGGCTCGACCACGGGGGTAGAGCCTGCCGGGACCGTGCTCAGCCGCCGGGGGTGACGAGCTCCAGCCCGGCGAAGTACGTCCGGTACCGCTTGTCGTCGCGGGTCAGCAGCCGGTAGCCGCCGACAGCCGCGTGCGCTCCGATGTAGAAGTCCGGAAGGGGCGTCGGGCGCGACCCTCCGCGACGCCGGTACGCGAGGAACGCCTTGCCCGCCAGGAAACCTGCGGCGTAGGGAAGGGGCTCTCGGAGGAACTGGCTCGCAGGCATCGCGTTGTCGAGGTCCTCGACGTGGTCGAAGCCGAGCGACACCTCGGCGTACACGATCGGGTTCACCAGAACCCGCCCGCTGTCGAGCGCTTCCGCGAGGGCGTGGCGGGACGGCTGACGCTGCGCACCGGGGCACGCACTACGCTCACCCTTCACCCACCCTGAGCAGGAGACCCGTGGCCCGCACGATGAGGATCCGTCCCGCCCTCGCCCGAACCGTTCTCAAGCTCACCCGGTGGAAGCTGGTCGGGAGCGTTCCCGAGAGCGGCATCCTGGTGGGAGCCCCGCACACGTCCCAGTGGGACTGGCTGGTCACCGTGCTGATGGCCTGGAGCAACGGGGTCCGGCCGCAGGTGCTGATCAAGCACACGTACTTCAAGGGGCCGGCCGGAGTGATCCTGCGGGCGACCGGTGGCATCCCGCTGGACCGGGAGAACCCGGGCGCCGCGATCCGGGCGCTGCTGGCGGAGGCCGAGGGGAGCGACGCGTTCCTGCTGGCGATCGCCGCCGAGGGCACCCGCGGCAAGGGGGAGTACTGGAAGGCCGGCTTCTACCGGATCTCCCAGCAGACCGGACTGCCGATCACCCTCGGCTTCGTCGACGGTCCGACCCGGAACCTGGGAATGGGGCCGACCTTCCACCCGTCCGGCGACCTGGTCGCCGACATGGACTTCGTCCGTGCCTTCTACGCCGACAAGCACGGCATCAAGCCGGAGAACCGCACCGAGCCCCGGCTGCGCGAGGAGGAGACCGGCACCGTCTGAGCTGACCGGTCAGCCGAGGTCGCGGGTGCGGTACCGCATCCAGGAGACGCCGAGGAGTGCCGCCGCGATCGCGGTCAGCACCATCTCCGGGACCACGGCGAAGGCCTCGACCGGCATCGACGGCGTGTGCGTGTACGGCGAGAGCCCCAGCACCACGGCCGGCAGCCCGAGCAGCTCGCCCACCTGGCCGAGCGTGACGAAGAGCGCCACCGCTCCCCACCCGGCCACGGTCCAGGACGCCCGGACGGAGAAGGCGAGGGCGGCCAGCGCCACCACCACCCAGGCAGCGGGCGCCTGGGCGAGCGCAGCCGGGAGGATCTCGCCGAAGGTGTCGCCGACGTCGCCGCCCACGATCCCGTAGCCGAGGGCGACAGCGGCCCCGGAGACGGCCAGGAGCCAGGTCGCGCCGGTGAGCGCGACCAGCAGGGTGGCGCCGAAGGAGCGCGCGCGTGAGGTACCGGTGGCCAGCACCAGCTCGGTGCGGCCCGCCTGCTCGTCCGCGCCGCCGTGCGCGATCACGGCGATGCCGAAGCAGCTGACCGCGATCGCCACGATCGAGAGCTCCGCAGCGATCAGTGCTCGTTCGACAGCACCGTCGCCGCCCAGCCGGGCCACCACCTCGCGGGCGGCCTCCGAGTCGAGGAGGTCGCCGACGTTCGGCACGATCGCGCCGAGCACTGCGCCCAGGACGGCGGTCGCCGCACTCCAGACCGCGATCGTCGGGGTGTGCACGCGCAGGGCGAGCGCCAGGGCGTCGGTGAGTCCCGGCGCCGCGTCGGCCGGCCCCGGGCGCGCGGCGACCAGGCCGCTTCCCAGGTCGCGCCGGCTTCGCAACGCCTGCGCGCCGGTGAGCAGTGCGACCGCCAGGACGGCGTAGAGGGCGAGCACCCACCAGCGCGGGTCGGAGTACGCCCGGAGCTGGGTCGACCACCCGAACGGCGTCGCCCAGCTGAGCCAGTGCACGGAGGTGTCGCCGACGGCACGGAGCAGGTACGCCGCGCCGATCGCCCCGGCCGCCGCCGCGCCGCAGGTCCGGGCGCTGGCGGAGACCTGGGAGGCGACCGCCCCGATACCGATCGCGACGAGGCCGATCCCGATCCAGCCGGCGCCGAATGCCAGCGACCCGGCGAGCGGGAGGCCTCCGGCGACGTTGACGGCGGCGGTCGGGAGGCCGATCGCCACCGCGATGGCACTCGACTCGACCACCGCCGAGGCCAGCGGTGCGTCCCGGCCGATCGCGGTGCCGCCCAGCAGCTCTGCACGTCCGGACTCCTCCTCCACCCGGGTGTGCCGGCGGAGCAGGACGACGAACAGCGCCGCGACGAAGACCGAGTACAGGACCGTCATCTTCGTCATCGCCAGCTCACCGAGGCTGGTGACGTCGAGGATCGGCCCGTACAGCGCGACGATCGCCGGGCTGGCGTTGATCGCCTCGGCGGCGGCGACCTGGTCGCGCACGGTCGGGTACAGCGAGGAGGTGGCGGCGGCAGAGGCGTAGGCGACCGCGACGAGTGCCAGTCCCCAGAGCGACGCGAGCACCCGGTCCCGTCGCCACGAGTGCCGGACCAGGAGCGTCGTACCGGCGAGCGTGCCGCTGGTCACGGCGTCCGCTCCGGATCGGTCCGGTAGGCGTCGAGGAAGAGCTCCTCCAGGGTCGGCGGCGTGCTGGTCAGGGACACCACGCCAGCGCCGGTCAGCGCGGTGAGCACCTTCTCCAGGGCGTCGGGGTCGACCGAGCAGCTGATCCACCGGCCCTCGACGCCGAGGTCGTGGACGCCGTCGAGGCCGCCGAGGTCGGGGACCGCTGCACTCACCTCGGCCCGGATCCTGGTGCGCCTCAGGTGTCGCAGCTCGGCGAGGGACCCGGTCTCGACCGCCCGGCCGTCCCGGATGATCGTGACCCGCTCGGCGAGCCGCTCGACCTCGCTGAGGATGTGGCTGGAGAGGAGGACGGTCGCGCCGCGTGCGGTGTGATCGGCCACGCAGTCGTTGAACACCTGCTCCATCAACGGGTCCAGTCCGGAGGTCGGCTCGTCGAGGATCAGCAGATCGGTGTCGGCGGAGAACGCGGCGACCAGGGCGACCTTCTGACGGTTCCCCTTCGAGTAGGCCCGCCCCTTCTTGGTCGGGTCGAGCGCGAACAGCTCGAGCAACGCGCCCCGACGGGCCGGGTCCGGCTTGGTGCCCCGCATCCGGGTCAGCAGGTCGATCGTCTCGCCACCGGTCAGGTTCGGCCAGAGAGCGACGTCGCCCGGCACGTAGGCCAGCCGTCGGTGGATCGCGACGGTGTCGCGCCAGGGGTCCAGGCCGAACACCGACGCGGTGCCGCCGTCGATCCGCAGCAGGCCGAGCAGGGCCCGGATGGTCGTCGACTTGCCGGCGCCGTTCGGGCCCAGGAACCCGTGCACCTCGCCGGGAGCGACCGAGAGATCGAGGCCGTCGAGGGCTCGGAAGGCACCGAACTCCTTGACCAGCCCCTGCACGTCGATGACAGCAGCACTCATGCACCCAAACTACGACCAGGGACCGGCAGAGTTCTCAGAACACCCGTCACCGGTGGCGAGCCGCGGAGGGGACCACCACGATGTAGTCACCGGTACGCATCACGTGGCGGCCGGCCGCGATGCGGGCGACCACGCTCGGTCTCGAGCCGAGCCGGCAGGACGGCGGGTGACACCCGAGCAGCGTGATCCCGTGGTCGGCGCGGGTCTTCTCGCTGAGGTACTGGGTCTCCTGGCGGAACAGGCCCCGGCGCCAGTCCTCCTCGCTGCCGAGGAGGTAGATGGCGTCGTACGGCGCCTTCCGGGCCTCGGCCACCACCCGGTCCTCGATCCGCTGGTAGTGCTCGCGCCGGTCCTGGGAGTACTCGACGGCGGCCTGCCAGTACCGGATACCCCAGGAGCCGACGACGACCAGCGCCACCACCGCGGCCGCGCGGCCCCATTGACGTGCGCTCGTCTCCCGGGCGATCCAGACGAACGGAACGACCACGAGCAGCCAGAGCCAGGCGTTGGACCGGTACGGCGTGAAGGTGCCGCTCGCGATCGTGGTTGCGGCCTGCACCCCGAGGAGGGCGACGACGAGCAGCACGAGGCGCAGGCCGCGGGCGCGCAACCGCGGCAGTGCGAGACAGACGGCGACGCCCAGGGCGCCGAGCGCGATCGGAATCGTCGTGCTGCCGACGAGCTCGCCGACGCTGTCGGCGTACGTGCGCAGGTTCTGGCCGACATCGCCCAGGTCGTGCAGCGGATTCGGGCGCCGCCAGGCCATCGGCTCGATGCCGAAGGTGCCGAAGGCGATCTGGTTCAGCGTGAAGACGACCAGCGCGCTGGCGACGTAGGCAAGTCCGAAGACGACGGTGATCCCGGTCAGCTCGCGCAGGCTGCGGTCGACGAGCTCGACCACGACGATCACCAGGATCACGAGGGCCGCCGGGGGATAGCTCAGGAACGCCAGGAAGGTAGCGAGCACCACCCAGGCGCGGAGCAGCTGGGGGCGTCGCGCGCAGCGGGAGACCGTGAGGGCGGCCACGGCCGTGATCAGCATCGAGGGCCCGAGGGTGGCCGGCCAGAGCCAGAGGTCGGCGATCATCGGGGAGGAGAACAACGCCAGCGCGACCGGCAGGCCGAGCCAGCCCGGCGCCCACCGTCGGGCGACGCCGGCGACGAAGGTCAGGTAGGCGGTCCCGAAGAGCAGCACCGCGGTCACCGGGGTGAGCAGGTGCCCGGGCCCGAGCCACCACAGGTAGTTGAGCCAGCGCCCCTCGGCCAGGACGTGATCGAGCATCGCGTCGCGTCGCGCCGCATCGACGGGGAGCAGGAAGCCCCAGTCGTCGTGGGCGATGTAGGGGTGCCCGACCTGGCGCCAGGCTTCGGTGAGCACGAGGGCGGCGAGCAGTCCCAGCGCCCACGGCAGCACGCGCCCCCACCGGGTAGGCGCGGAGGTGTTGCGGTGCTCGGTGCGCACGACCCGTCCTTTGCTGCCGGCGCAGATCGACAAGGGCGGCTGTCGCACCAGCGGGTCGGACTTTAGCGCCTGCGGTGCTGTGCGCACCGGCGCGAAGCGGTAATCTCCGCCCGTGTCCTGGTCCCGTCGCCTGCGCAACCGCGCCGTCCATGCCGCCCGCCGCTGGGTGCTGGAGGCCGGCGCGATCGTGCCCGGTACGGCGGAAGCGGACAAGTTCGGCACCTTCGGGGCGCGGAGCTACTTCTCCTACCCGCCGGCCGCCGTCTACGGGCACCGCGCGATCCACATCGGTGAGGACACCCTGATCGGCGCCGGTTCGAACCTGATCGTCGGGTACTCCCCGGACGAGGTGGACCTCCCCGCACGCGGCCTGGTGATCGGCGATCGCTGCGTGATCGGCGCGATGGCGACGCTCACCGCGCACGAGTCGATCACGATCGGCGACGACGTCTGGTTCGGCCGCAACGTCTTCGTCTCCGACGCCAGCCACGGCTACCAGGATCCGAGCACGCCGATCGGGCAGCAGCTCGGTCCGAAGCAGCCGGTCTCGATCGGGTCGGGCAGCTGGCTGGGGCACGGCGCGATCGTGCTCCCGGGCGCGCAGATCGGGCGGAACGTGGTCGTCGGTGCCGGCTCCGTCGTACGCGGCGAGATCCCCGACCACGCCGTGATCGCCGGTGTGCCGGCCAAGGTGGTCCGGGTGCTGGAGCCGGGCGTCGGCTGGCTGGCGACCAGCGGGTCCGGTGACCTGCGGCCCACCTGGACGACCGAAGAGGTCGAGGCGATGCTCGCCGGCGAGATCCCTCCGCTCTTCTGAGCTCCGATGGACTGCGACCACTACGACGCCGGCCGCTGCCGTTCCTGCAGCTGGCTGCCCCGCCCGTACGACGACCAGGTCGCCGCGCTGCAGGCACGCAGTGAGGCGCTGCTCCAGACCCCCGCGGGACTGGTCTGGGAGGTACCGTTCCGCGGTCCCGAGCAGGCGTTCCGCAACAAGGCCAAGATGGTCGTCACCGGCACCGCCGACGCACCGCGGCTGGGCATCCTGGGGGAGTCCGGCGCGGGGGTCGACCTGCGCGACTGCGGCCTCTACGTGCCGGCGATCACGGACGCGCTCCCGGTCGTCGCCGAGTTCGTCACCCGGGCGAAGCTGCCGCCGTACGACGTGGCCGCGCGACGCGGTGAGCTGAAGCTGGTGATCCTGACCGCCGCGCCCACCGGCCGGCTGATGCTCCGGTTCGTGGCCCGCTCGCAGGAGCCGGTGACCCGGATCCGGAAGCACCTGCCGTGGCTGCTCGAGACCCTGCCCGGTCTGCTCGTGGTCTCGGTGAACCTCCAGCCCGAGCACAAGGCGGTGCTGGAGGGTGCGGACGAGATCCTGCTCACCGAGGCGGACGCGCTGCCGATGCCGGTCAACGACGTCCACCTGCAGCTGCGCACCAGGAGCTTCTTCCAGACCAACACCACCGTGGCGGCGGCGCTCTACCGGGACGCCCGGAGCTGGGTCGCCGACCTCGGGACGGAGGCGGTCTGGGACCTCTACTGCGGGGTCGGCGGTTTCGCGCTGCACCTGGCCGGGCCGGGGCGCCGGGTGATCGGCGTCGAGTCGAGCGCCGAGGCGATCAGGAGCGCCCAGGAGAGCGCGGTCGACGCCGGGGCCGCTGCGGAGTTCGTGGTCGCGGACGCGACGGCGTACGCACTGGACAGCCCGCCGCCGGACCTGGTGGTCGTGAACCCGCCTCGCCGCGGGATCGGTACCGAGCTGACCGACTGGCTGGAGGCCTCGACGGTCCGCCAGGTGCTCTACTCCAGCTGCAACCCCGAGTCGCTGGCCCGCGATCTGGCCCGGATGCCGAGCCTCGTTCCACGACGCGCCCGGCTCTTCGACATGTTCCCGCACACCGAGCACGTCGAGGTGCTGACCCTGCTGGAGCGCACCGGCCGGTGAGCGCGACCAGGTGATGCAGTACGTTCGACGCTCACCGACACCCGAGGAGCCGGCGATGGAACGACTTCAACCCCGGGCGCTCAGCGTCCTCGTCGGGCTGGCTGCGCTGACGATCGCGCTGGCCGGCCTGCGCGGTGTCGCCGGCATCGTCGGCCCTGCCTTCCTGGCGCTGGTCCTGATCATCACGGTCTACCCCGTGCGGGTGTGGCTGGTGAAGCACCACGTGCCGGGGTGGCTGGCCTCGGTGATCCTGCTGCTCTCGGTCTACGCGCTGATGATCCTGGTGACCCTGGCCCTGGTGATCTCGGTCGGGCGGCTCGCGGTACTGGTGCCCGACTACACCCCGCAGATCAACGGCTACGTCACCGACGTGACGGCCTGGTTGCAGGACCGGGGTGTCGGCAGCGACCAGGTCAACGCGATCAAGGACTCCTTCGACGTCGGCAGCCTGGTGGGCGTCGCCACGGACATCCTGAGCGGCATCCTGGGCGTCCTCTCGGACATCTTCTTCATCATGACCCTGCTGCTCTTCCTGGCGTTCGACGCGGCGCCGACGATGAAGGTCGTCGGCACCCTGGCCGACCACAAGCCCGACGTGGTGGCGGGCCTGGCCAGCTTCGCGAGCGGCACCCGCAGCTACATGGCGGTCTCGGCCGGTTTCGGGTTCATCGTCGCCGTGGTCGATGTCGGCGCGCTGCTGATCATCGGTGTGCCCGGCGCCTTCATCTGGGGAGTGCTGGCGTTCGTCACCAACTTCATCCCGAACGTCGGCTTCGTGATCGGGGTGGTCCCGCCGGCGGTGATCGCGCTCCTCGACGGCGGCCCGGGCCTGATGATCGCGGTGGTCATCATCTACTCGGTGATCAACTTCGTGATCCAGTCGGTGATCCAGCCCCGGTTCGTCGGTGACGCCGTCGGCCTCTCGGCGACGCTGACCTTCATCTCGTTGGTCTTCTGGGCCTGGGCGGTCGGCCCGCTCGGGGCACTGCTCGCGGTCCCGCTGAGCCTGCTGTTCAAGGCACTGCTGGTCGAGGCCGATCCGGACGCCCGTTGGGCGCTGCCCCTGATCTCCGGGAAGGTCCCGGCGGCCGACTGAGCCTCTGGATTGTTCACCAACCGTTCACTTGTCGTGGAGCGGGACGATGCCGATGATGAGTCATGGCGTCCAAGGATGAGGCACAAGCGCTCGAGCAGGTCGCGGCCCGGTTGAAGGCGCGGCACCCGAGCATCGACATCACCACCATCAAGGCCCAGGTCGACGCGGCGTACCACGAGTTCGACGGGGCCCCGATCCGCGACTTCGTGGAGATCCTGGTCGAACGCGCTGCGCTGGAGAAGGTGGAACAGCAGGTTGCCT
This sequence comes from Nocardioides marmoriginsengisoli, assembly GCF_003725695.1. Taxonomy (GTDB): domain Bacteria; phylum Actinomycetota; class Actinomycetes; order Propionibacteriales; family Nocardioidaceae; genus Marmoricola; species Marmoricola marmoriginsengisoli. The sequence goes on along the minus strand of NZ_RJSE01000005.1, from coordinate 1,774 downwards.
GACCCCGGCGCGGGGGTGTCACGGGTACCCCTGGGTCGGCTCGTCGAGGACCAGGTGGTGGCAGTGCGTGCCGCCGTCGCCGAGCTGCGGGTCGACCTGGGAGCGGTCCACGACGCCCGGGTCGCGCTGCGCAGACTGCGGGCGACGCTGACCGTCTTCCGACCGGTGCTGGCGGACCTCCCGCCCGAGCTCGGTACGGACCTGCGCTGGTTCGCCCGGCAGCTGGCCGCGACCCGAGACGCGGAGGTCGCCGGCGAGCGACTGGGCGGGCGCCTGGAGGCAGCCGAGGAGCGTGCCGCGGCCGTGGTCCTCGCCGACCACCTGGCCTGCTGGGCGGACGAGGCAGCAGCTGCGGCCGGAGCGGCCCTCGCCGACGAGCGCACCGACCTCCTGCTGCTCGCGCTGGGCCGGCTGCACCTCCAGGTGCCGACCGCGCCGCAGATCTACCTCGACCTCGAGATCCGGCGACTGGCGATGCGGACGCTCGACGACCTCTGCGCCGACCTGCCGGCGGCCCTTGCTACCGACCTCCCGCCGGGCCGGCGTGCGCGCCTGCTGCACGACCAACGGAAGCAGGTGAAGGTTGCCCGGGCGGTCACCGGTGTGCTGGACGTGGCCGCGGAGCAGCGCTCCGGGCTCGACAAGGCGATGCGGTCCGTCCAGGAGCTACTCGGGGAGCACCACGACGCGGTCGTGGCCCGAGAGTGGATGACGCTGGTCGCGATCCGGGAACCGGCCACGGCCGACCTGGTACGCCGGCTCCGCCGGGAGGAGCGTGCCGGGATGGTCGCCGTCGAGGAGAAGCTGGTCCCCGCGGTCGATCGGCTCGTCGCCCGGGCCGGCGCGATCCGTACGGCTACTTGATCTTCCCGGTCTTCGCGCTCACCCGGTTGGCGGTCAGGTAGGACGTCTTGCTCTGGTAGACGCGCACCGAGATCCGCTTGCCCTTGTCGGCCTTGCGGAGCTTGTAGGTGCGTCGGACCTGTCCGGGGATCAGCTTCCCGTCGCGGTACCAGCGGTAGCTCAGCGCGACCGGCTTGGGCCCCCAGGACCCGGTGCTCGCGCTCAGGGTCCTGCCCACCTTGCGGGTCCCGGTGATCGTGACGGCAGTCGGGGTCAGGACGCCGATCGAGGTGGCGGTGGGCGCCGACCGCTTCGTGACGGCGGCGACTCCCGGTGACGTGCCGGTCACCTCGACGGTGATCCTTCGGCCGGCCTCGGTGTTGCGCGGCTTGAACGTGCTGGACCGTGCTCCCGCGATCACCGTGTCGTTGGCGAACCAGCGGTAGGTCAGGTGGACACCAGCAGGTCCCCAGGCGCCCGGGACCGCCGTCAGCGTGGAGCCGGTGCGCGCGGTGCCGGTGATCCTCGGTGTCGTCCCGGTGACCGGGGGCAGGGGAGCGGCGGTCACCGCAGCGGTGGGCGAGGAGGTCTTCACGGTCGTGGTGTGTCCGGCCAGGGTGCCGGTGACCTGGACGGTGATGGCGTCCCCGATGTCACCGGTGACAGGCGTGTAGGTCGGGTTGGTCGCGCCGGTGATCTCGTCGGCACCGGCGAACCACTGGTAGGCGAGCGCCACCCCGGACGGCCCCCACGTTCCCGGTGTCGCGGTGAGGACCTGGTCGACCTGAGGCGTTCCGTTGATCGTCGGCGTCGTCCCGGTGACCGGGGGAACCGGAGCCGCGGTCACCGCAGCAGTGGGCGACGAAGTCTTCACGGTCGTGGTGTGTCCCGCCAGGGTGCCGGTGACCTCGACAGTGATGGCCTCGCCGAT
>NZ_RJSE01000004.1:253-362 GCF_003725695.1 Nocardioides marmoriginsengisoli | reverse complement strand
TGGCCCGGAGATCGGCAAGGCCGTGATGGCGGCCGCCGCCCCGCACCTGACCCCGGTGATCCTCGAGCTCGGTGGCAAGTGCCCGGCGGTGATCGCCCCGGACGCGAAC
>NZ_RJSE01000004.1:0-144 GCF_003725695.1 Nocardioides marmoriginsengisoli | reverse complement strand
AGCTCAGCCCGAACGGTGACGGCGGGCGCGCGCTGCCGATCGTCAGCCCCCGGCACGCGGCGCGGCTCGAGGGCCTGCTCACCGGGCACGGCGGCACGGTCATCACCGGTGGCGACGTGGACCCAGGATTCGACACAGGGAAGG
>NZ_RJSE01000003.1:444025-800088 GCF_003725695.1 Nocardioides marmoriginsengisoli | reverse complement strand
CCACCACGCGCCGACAACAACGCCACCACCTCATCGAGGTCGAGGGAAGCGCTGCGTTCGGCGCGCACCAGCGCGCGGCGTACTTGCTGGGGAGTGACGTTCATCAGACTCAGGTTATCCAGCCGTCTCGGCTCATTGATACCGGGTGGGAGGAAAAATCATAGATGCCTCAATGAGAATGCGCGACCCGGATCTCGGAAGAGACCCGGGCCGCGCATGATTCGAGCTGATCGGATCAGCTGATCAGGGCCTTCAGCTCGGCCAGGACGGCGGGAGCGTTCCCGTCGAGCGCCACCGGGGTGACGTTGAGGCTGGTCACGCCGCTCTCCTCGAACGCCGCGACCCGCTCCTTGACGTACGACGCCGGGCCGACGAAGTTGGCGGCTTCGAGCCACTCGGTCGGGACGAGCGCCTCGGCCTCCTTCTTCTTGCCGGACAGGTAGAGCTCCTGGATCTCGGCGGCTTCCTTCTCGTACCCGTACGCGCAGGCCAGGTCGTTGTAGAAGTTCTTGCCCTTGGCGCCCATGCCGCCGACGTACAGGGCGAAGATCGGGCGCGCGAAGTCCAGCAGCGCCTTCGTCTCCGGGCCCTCGCCGATCGCGAGCATGCCGCCGGCGACGATGTTGAGCTTGCCGAGGGAGGCGTCGCGCTTGGCGGTGCCGGCGGCGATCGGCGCACCCATGACCTGGCCGATCTTCTCCGGGTAGTAGAGGTGCGGCAGCAGGCCGTCGGCAATCTCGGCAGCCAGCTCGACGTTCTTGGGGCCGAGGGCGGCGATGTAGATCGGCACGCTGTCCCGCTCCGGCTTGGTGAGCAGCTTCAGCGGCTTGCCCATCCCGGTGACCCCGCCCTGCTCCTTGGAGAGGGGCAGCTTGAACTCGCCGTCGGCCTGCAGCGGCTCGCGTCGCATGCCGCTGCGGATGATCTCGACGATCTCGCGGGTGCGGGCCAGCGGCTTCGCGTACGGCACGCCGTGGAAGCCCTCGATGACCTGCGGGCCGGAGGCGCCGAGGCCGAGGATCGCGCGACCGCCGGAGACGTTGTCCAGGCCGGCCGCCGTCTGCAGCAGGGCGCCGGGGGTGCGCGAGTAGATGTTCATGATCGCCGAGCCGATCTCGACCGTCTCGGTCTTCGCGGCGAGGTAGCCCATCAGCGTGGGGGAGTCGAAGCCGTACGCCTCGGCGACCCAGACCGTGTCCAGCCCGGCCTTCTCGAGCTCGACGACCTGGTCGGCCGCGGTGCGCGGGTTGCCGTCGTACATCAACATCGTGGAGAGCTTCATCTGCTGCCTTCTCTGATCGGGAGTGCATGGCGAACTACCGTGACAGTAGTGCTGTCACAGTAGTTCGCGCCACGATCCGGGGATGTGACCTAGGCCCCTAGAACCAGTTCTACCGTGAGCTACGAGTTCCAGCTCTTCCATAGGTCGGCATACGACCCGTCCGCCGCGACCAGCTCGTGGTGCGACCCGAACTCGGTGATCCGGCCGTCCTCGACCACCGCGACCCGGTCGGCGTCGTGCGCCGAGAAGAGCCGGTGCGCGATCGCGATCACCGTCCGCCCCTCCAGTACGGCGGCCAGGGACCGCTCCAGGTGCCGGGCTGCCCGCGGGTCGATCAGCGAGGTCGCCTCGTCGAGCACCAGGGTGTGCGGATCGGCGAGCACCAACCGGGCCAGCGCGAGCTGCTGCGCCTGCGCCGGGGAGAGCTCCAGCCCTCCGGAGCCGACCTTGGTCAGCAGGCCCTGCGGAAGGGCGCGCACCCAGTCGCCCGCGTCGACCGAGTCCAGCGCCTCCAGCAGGCGGGCGTCGGTGGCGGCCTCGTCCACGGCGAGCGCGAGGTTGTCGCGGATCGTGCCGACGAAGACGTGGTGCTCCTGGGTGACCAGCGCGACGTGGCCGCGGAGCTCGGAGAGCGGCAGCTCGGTGAGTCCGACGTCGCCGACGGTGACCGAGCCGGTGCGCGGCGGATGGATCCCGGCGAGCAGCCGGCCCAGCGTGGACTTGCCGGCGCCGGAGGGTCCGACCATCGCGATCCGCTCGCCGATCCCGACCGACAGGTCGACGCCGTGCAGGACGTCGCGTCCCTCGACGTAGCTGAACCGCACGTCGGCGGCGTCGATCTTCTCGTCGACCGGCTGGCGTCCGGTCGCGACCCGGTCCTCGGGGACCTGCGCGACGCCGAGCAGCCGTGCCAGCGAGGCGCCGCCGACCTGGAGCTCGTCGAGGATCGAGATCATCCGGTCCACCGGGTCGATCAGGGCCTGCACGTACAGCGTCGCCGCCGTCACCTCACCCAGGCTGGCGTCGCCGCGCAGGTAGAGCCAGCCGCCGAGCAGCAGCGTGGCCACCGTCGGGATCAGGTAGGCGGTCTCGACGGTGGGGAAGAAGATCGTCCGCAGCGAGAGCGTGTACCGCTCGGCCCGGTAGGACTCCGTGATGTCGTCATCGACCCGGTCGATCCGGGCCTGCTGGAGCCCGAGCGCCTCGACGGTGCGGGCGCCCTCGACGGTCTCGGTCAGCGAGGCGTTGATGGTCGAGTAGGTCTCGCCCTCCCAGAGGTACCCGTCCTTCGCCCGGGCCAGGTACCAGCGCAGCGCGATCACCAGCGGCGGCACCCCGAGCAGGCAGGGCAGCAGCACCCACCAGCCGACCAGGACGGCACCGATCAGGGTCATCACGGCGGTGATCACTGCGATCAGCCACTCCGGGATCGCCCAGCGCACCGACCAGCCGAGCTGCTCGACGTCGCGGGAGGTCCGGGTGAGCAGGTCGCCGCTGCCGGCGTTCTCGACGGTGCCGATCGGCAGGTTCAGGGTGTTGTCGACGAAGTCCTCGCGCAGCTCGGCGAGGATCTGCTCACCGAACACCTGGGAGCGGTAGCGGGCGTAGCGGGTCAGCACGGTCTGGACGACCAGGAAGCCGGCCAGCGCCAGCGCGACCCGGTCGACGTGGTCCACCGAGGTGCCGTCGTGGACCGCCTCGACCAGCTGGCCGAGCAGGCGCGGCGCGGCCAGTCCGGCAGCAGCGGCCAGGACGTGCAGGGCCAGCGCGATCCCGATGGCGCGGGGGTGCCGTCCGAACAGGCCGCGCAGGTAGCGCCGGACGTCGCTTCCGCCGGCGATCGGGAGTGCGTCGCTCATCGGGCCACCGCCGTCTCGTCGGCTTCCTCGCGGGTCACCACGGCCCGGTACGCCGGGCAGCTGTCCAGCAGCTCGTGGTGGGTGCCCACCGCGGCGACGACGCCGTCCTCGAGGAAGACGACCTGGTCGGCCCGGGCCAGCATCAGCGGGCTGGAGGTGGTCACCACCGTCGTGCGGCCGGCTCGCAGCGAGGTCAGCCGCTCCGCGATGCGGGCCTCGGTGTGCGCGTCGACGGCCGAGGTCGGCTCGACCAGGAGCAGCACCTCGGGGTCGATCGCCAGCGCCCGGGCCAGGATCAGCCGTTGCCGCTGGCCGCCCGAGAACGAACGGCCCTTCTCGGCCACGATCGCGTCCAGCCGGTCCGGGAGCGAGTCGAGGACGTCGCCAGCGGCGGCCGCGTGCAGGGCGTCCTCGACATGGCCAGGCCGGTCGGGCGGGGTGAGCAGCTGATCGCCGAGCCGGCCGGAGAACAGGATCGCGCCGGTGTCCGAGACCAGGATCCGGCGCCGGGTCTCGGCGCGCGGCACCGTGTCGAGCGGGACTCCGCCCCAGGTCACCTCACCGTCGGCGAAGCGGCCCAGCCGGTCGACCACCGCGGCGGAGTCGGTCGGCGGGTCGGAGACAAGTGCGGTCGTGGTGCCGGGCCGCACCCGCACCCCGCTGGCGCGGTCGACGAGCTCGCTGTTCTCCGGCGGACCGGCAGTGAGCGTGCCGGTGTCGTCGATCTCGGGCTCCAGCGCCAGCACCCGGACGATCCGGCGGGCCGAGACGAACGCCCGGATCCACAGGTTGGCGGCCTCGGTCGCGGTGCGCAGCGGCAGCACCAGGAAGGCGGCGTAGCCGTAGAACGCCACCAGCTCGCCGGCGGTGATCCGGCCCTGGACCGCGAACCGGGCGCCGAGCCAGACCACTACGACCACGAAGACACCGGGCAGGAAGACCTGGAGCGCGTCCAGGATCGACTGCAGCCGGGCGACCCGGACGCCGGCCGTGCGCACCTTCTGCGACTCGGCGCTGTACCGGTCGTGGAAGACCCGCTCGCCGCCGATGCCGCGCAGCACCCGGAGGCCGCTGACGATGTCGGTCGCGATGTTCGCCAGGTGGCCCATCATCTCGCGCTGCTCGAGGTTGCGCCGCTGCAGCGGGCTCAGCAGCGGGCCGAGCAGGAGCAGCAGGAAGGGCACGCCGAGCAGCACCACCAGGCCGAGCGTGGTCGAGGTCTGCAGCAGGATCACGGCGACGACGACGAAGGAGACCAGGGCGCCCATGGCGCGGGCCAGGACGTCCATCGCGTTGCCGATGTGGGAGAGGTCGTTGGTGCCGATCGCGACCACCTCGCCGGTGCCGACCCGCTTGGAGAGGGTGCCGCCCAGATGGGTGGCCTGCCGCGCCACCAGCTGGACGACCCGGTAGGCGGCGGTCAGCCAGTTGGTGACGGCGTACCGGTGCCGCATGATGCCGCTCGCCGACTGGACCACGGCGACGGCGGAGAGGATCCCGGCCCACTTCCAGAGCTCGCCGGAGTCCCGGCCGGTGACCCCGGTGTCGATCGCCTTGCCGATGATCGCCGGGACCATCGCGGAGCTGCACATCCAGATGACGCCGAAGAGCATCGCGACGGCGATGGTCCGCCACTGGCCGAGGATGGTCCAGCGGAGGAAGCGCCACGGGGTACGCGCATCCGCCTGGCCGGGGTGGTCGAGAGGGAGCTTGCGCACCCGCCCTACGCTACGAAATCGCCCCGGCCGAGGTCGAATGGTTTATGGCGCAGCTATGCGTTGACCGGGGTTTCTTCGGCGATCGGCGGATCCCGGTCGAGTTTGCTCGGCCACCAGATCTTCCCGCCGAGATCCAGGTTGAGAGCGGTGACCAGCACCGAACGGACGATCAAGGTATCGAGCAGGACTCCCAGGGCCACCGTCGTCCCCAGCTCGGCGAGGAACACGAACGGCAGCGTCCCCAGCACGGCGAAGGTCGCAGCTAGCACCAGGCCGGCCGAGGTGATCACGCCGCCGGTCGAGGAGAGCGCGACCAGGGAGCCCTTGCGGGTGCCGTGCTTCGCGGTCTCCTCGCGGACCCGGGTCATCAGGAAGATGTTGTAGTCGATGCCCAGGGCCACCAGGAAGACGAACGCGAACAGCGGGAAGCCTGGATCGGCTCCGGCGAAGTCGAAGATGTACCGGAAGATCAGCGAGGAGATGCCCAGGGCGGCGCCGAAGGAGAGCACCACCGTCACCATCAGCAGCAGCGGTGCCAGCAAGGCGCGGAGCAGCAGCATCAGGATCACGAACACGACGATCAGCACCAGCGGGATGATCACCTTGTTGTCGCGGTCGGCGGCGATCTTGGTGTCGAGGTAGAGCGCCGCGCCACCGCCGACGAGCGCGTCGGCGCCGTCGATCGCGTGCGCGGCCGCCCGGGCGTCCTTGACGATGTCGAACGCCTTCGGCGACGAGACGTCCTCGGTGATGCTCGCCTCGAACCAGGAGCGTCCGCCGCCGAGCGGCTTGATCGTCGCGGACTCGACGTCCGCGATCGCGTTGCTCCTGCCGACGGCCGCCTTGACCGCCTCGATCTTGTCGTCGTTGGCGACCACCTGGACGGTGTTGGAGTTGTCGGCCAGGTCGTGCGCGAAGAGCGCCTTCTGCGCCGTGACCGAATCGAAGGTCTGGGTGAAGGAGTCCTCGGTCGAGAGGCCGGTGGCGTTGAGCTTGACCATGCCGAGGCTCGCGATCAGCAGGATCACGGCGGTGGTCGCCCAGATCGCCCGCGGCCGCACCTTGATCCGCTGGCCGACGCGCGCCCACATGCCGGTGCTGGTCGGCTCGACCGACCCGAAGCCGGGACGCTTGGGCCAGAAGATCCAGCGACCGAAGATCACCAGCAGGGCCGGCAGCAGGGTGACCATCACCAGCAGCGTCACCGCGACGCCGACGGCGAGCACGGGCCCCAGCCCGGCGGTGGAGTTGAGGTCGGCGAAGGTCAGGCAGAGCAGGCCGATCGCCACCGTCGCGGCGCTGGCGATGATCGCGGGGGCGGCACGGTGCAGGGCGAAGGCCATCGCCTCGTGCCGGTCCTCGTGGGTGCGCAGCTCCTCGCGGTAGCGGGCGACCAGCAGCAGGGCGTAGTCGGTGCCCGCCCCGATCACCAGGATGCCCAGGATGTACTGGCTCTGGTCATTGACGGTCAGGTCGGCGTACTTGGCCAGCAGGTAGACCACGCCGCCGGAGGCCTGGAACGCGACCACCGAGCTGATGATCGGGAGCAACCAGAGGGTCGGGCTGCGGTAGGTGAAGAGCAGGATCAGGATGACCACGCCGAGGGTGATCAGGATCAGGCTGGTGTGCGAGCCCTCGAACGAGGAGGCGAAGTCGGACGCCTGGCCGCCGAAGCCGCCGAGGTAGACGTTGACGCCGTCCATCTTGGTGAGGTCGCGGATCTCGTCGGCCGGCTCCGGAATCTTGTTCCAGCCGTCCTTGCCGAAGTTGAACGTGAAGTAGGAGTACGCGACCTCGCCGTCGGGCGACTTCAGCGTCGGCACGAACGCCTTCGGTGCCTCGCCCGCCTCCATCGCCGCCCGGAGTTGGTCGGCGCGGTTGGGGGTGAGCACCGCCGGCCCGCCCTCCTTCACCAGGCCGTCGATCTTCGCCTCGATCTCGACCGCCTGCGCGTCCATGGCCTTGAAGTCGGCGTCGGTGAGCTTGCCGGACTTCGCCTGGTAGACGATCAACGTCGGGATGTCGTTGGGGTCGACGTCCTTCGACAGCGCGTCGGTCACCTTGGTGGCCTCGGCCGATCCGGGCAGCCAGGACGAGGCCTCGTTGTTCTTGACGTCGCCGAGCTTGGCGCCGAGCGAGCTCAGGCCGACGACCGCGATGAGGGACACGGCGAGGACGATCCACTTGGTCACGGGGCCGGTCAGCTTGCCGGCGATCTGACGATGCATGCCCGGTATTCCAGCAGAGTGCACCGACATCCGCCTCCGGGTTTTCCCTGAGATGAGGGGGCCGCTCGGCGGACCTCGGTCCGGTTAGCCGGCCAGCCCCTCGACCACCTCGGCGCCGGGCAGCTCCGCGAGCAGCCGGCCCGGGAGGATCAGCTTCGAGCCGCGGACCCCGGAACCGATCAGCACCAGCCCGGTGCTCGGCACCCGGGCGTCGACCAGCAGCCGCCAGCTCGCCGGGACGCCGACCGGGGTGATCCCGCCGTACTCCATGCCGGTCTCGGCGACGGCGCGGTCGTGATCGAGGAAGGAGCACTTCCGGACGTCGAGGAGTCGCTTCACCCGGTTGTTGACGTCCGCCCGGGTGTCGCCGCGGACCACGCAGGCGGCGATCCGTTCCTCGCCCTCGCGCTTGCCGGCGATCACCACGCAGTTCGCGCCGGCGTCCAGCGGGACGCCGTACACGTCCACGGTCGCCGCGGTCTCGGAGTGGGCGGCGTCGATCTCGACGACACCGACGTCGGCGGCGTGCTCCCAGCCGCGGAGCAGCTCCGCCACGGCGGCGCCGACCAGGTCGTAGCGCTCGGTGACCGGGACGGTGGTCAGCGTCCCGAGCGTGTGGACTCCGGGCGGAGTCCTGGTCGTTTCGGACATGCCATGCACCGTAAAGGGTCGCGTGACCTCCGGGACACCTGCCGTCCACTCGCGGCGCGGACGCTGGACCCATGGCCAACCGGACGATCCGTGCCCTCGGTGCTCCTGCGGTGATCGCCCACCGCGGCGCGAGCGGCCACCGACCCGAGCACACCCTCGCCGCCTACGAGCTCGGCTACCGCCTCGGCGCGAACTCGATCGAGCTCGACGTCGTCGCCACCCGCGACGGCGAGCTGGTCTGCCGCCACGACCTGGAGCTGTCCCGCACCACCGACGTCGCCGACCGCCCGGAGTTCGCGCACCTGCGCCGGACCCTGGAGGTCGAGGGCGAGCTCCTGACCGGCTGGTTCGTGCACGACTTCACCCTGGTCGAGCTCCGTGAGCTGCGCACCCGTGAGCGCTGGGGCCGCAAGCGCCAGGCCAGTGCGACGTACGACGGTCGCTGGACGATCCCGACCCTCGCCGAGGTGCTCGACCTCCGCGACCAGGAGTCGGCCCGGACCGGGTCCCGGCTCGGGGTGCACGTCGAGCTCAAGTCGCCGCAGCACCTGCGTGCCGAGGGCCTCTGGCTCGCCGACCTGGTCCGGGACCGCGTGGGCGAGGACCTGACCTGGCTCAGCTTCGACACCGAGACCCTGCGGGACCTCGGAGCCGCCCGGTCCTACCGGATCTTCGACAAGACCCCGAGCCCGAAGGAGCTCTCCCGGGTGGCCGAGTACGCCGTCGGGGTCGCCGTACGACGCAAGGCGGTCCTCCCGCGCGACATCGGCGGCCGGGTCACCGAGCCGACCAAGCTGGTCGAGAAGGCGCACAAGCGCGGGCTCTCCGTCCTGGTCTGGACGCACCGCGCGGAGAACCAGCACCTGCCGACCAACCTGCGGATCGGCTCCGCCCCGCACGGCCACGGCGACGCGGCCGGAGAGGCGGCGCTGCTCTTCGACGCCGGCATCGACGGCCTGATCTCCGACTACCCGGAGGTCGCGCTCGCCGGTCGGAACCGGCGTCCGGGCCTGCCGATCGCCCGCTAGGCGCGAGCCAGACCTAGCTCTTGCCGCGGCCGGTCAACCCGCCGACCACGCCGCCGCCGATCCCCTTGACCAGCTTGGCGCCGGGGATCGCGTCGAGCTGGCTGACCGTCGCGGTGACCAGCGACTCGACCCGCTGCACGGCGTCGCGCGCGAGCCGGATGTCCTCCTGGGTCTGCGGCAGGCCGTCGAGCACGGGGCCGACGCGCGGCACGATCTTCGCGAGCTGACCCGCGGCGCTGTCGAGCCGGGCGCTGATCAGGGCGATCTGGTTGACGGTCGTCTCGGTGATCCGCATGACCCGGCGGATGTCCTCGATCATCCCGGACTCGACCGCCTCGGTCAGCGCGACCACCAGCGGGCGGGCGTCCTGCAGGAAGCCGATCGACTCGTCCAGGAACGTCTCGGCCTTGCCGGTCATCCGGACGGTGTAGCCGAGACCGTCGGTGCTGAGCGTGACGAGCGCCCCGGCGAAGCCGACCACGGCACGGGTCAACGGGGGTTGGTCCTGCCAGTCCTCGGCCATGGCCTGAAGGTACTCGGCTTTCCGGCGTCCCGACAGGTGCGGCGCCCTCGGGTCAGACCAGCCGCCAGCCCCGCCGGATCCGGAAGCGCACCTCGGCCAGCTGCAGCCGGACCGGCAGCACCCGCAGCCAGCGCGGCGTCAACCGGGTGACCACCCGGAGCAGCGTCGCGACCCGGCGGAACCAGAGCTCGTTCCCGGCCGACCACGGCAGCGCCATCGCCGTCCGGAACTCCGCCGGGAGCAGGGCGGTGGTGAAGAACCGGTTCACCCGTGCCGTGCCGATCCGCAGGAACCACGGCAGCATCCGCAGCTCGACGACCTTCATCAGGTGCTCGCGCACGACCGGGTCGTAGTGGATCGCGGCCAGGCCGTTGCGCCAGTACCGGTCGAAGGCCTCCCGGTCCGCGGGCCAGTCCTCCTCGCGGACCTGCAAGGTGGTGCCGAGCCGGGCGCAGTACCGGTAGAAGGCCTCGGCCTCGGTGTCGTCGAGCGGTCCCAGGAAGAGCTCGCGCTGGTCGCGCATGCCGACGTACAGGCAGGCTGCGACCCAGAGCTGCAGGGCGGGGTCGAAGGCGTTGTACGGCACCGGGCTGTCCGGTCCGGAGCGCACCGCCGTGTGCGAGCGGTTGACCGCCTTGCGGTAGTTCTCGCGGGTCGCGTCGTCGCCGACGAGGGCGACGGTGATGTAGCTGGTGGTGGTGCGCAGCCGCTTCCACGGGTGCAGCAGCACGTTGCCGGAGTCGACGGTGCTCTCCGCCACCCCGTGGCCGACTCCGGGGACGCCGAGCTGCATCACCACGTTGGCCGAGGCGACCACCATCCCGGCGGCACCGGCCAGGTGGTGGCTGATGTCGAAGGCGGGGTCGCTCACCTGACGCGGAGCTTGCGGAGCAGCTTCAGCTGGCCGTTAGTGAAGTCCACGAACCTGTCCAGGGTCATCGACGCCGGCGGGCCGAGCGGCATCCCGCGCTGCTCGGCGACCGTCTGGGCCTCGGTGTACTTCCGGATCCCCTCGGCACCGTGCCGGCGGCCGAGGCCGCTGTCACCCATGCCGCCCATCGGGGCCTCGATCGAGCCGGCCGCGGCCGCGGCGCCGTCGTTGATGTTCACCGAGCCGGAGCGGATCCGGGCCGCCATTAGCCGCGCGGTGTGGCTGTCCTTCGACCAGATGCTCGCCGACAACCCGTAGCTGCCCTGGTTGGCGAGCTCGATCGCCTCGGCGTCCGACGAGAACGGGTAGAGGGAGATCACCGGACCGAAGGTCTCCTCCGCGCAGACCGGCATCTCCGCGGTGACGCCCTCGAGGATCGTCGGCTCGTACATCAGCGGTCCGAGGTCGGGACGGGCGCGACCCCCGGTGAGGACGGTGGCGCCGAGCGCCCGGGCCATCTCGACGTGGTCGGCCACCTTGGCCAGCTGGGCCGGCGAGGCGAGCGAACCGATGTCGACGGTGTAGTCGTAGGTCTGGCCCAGCCGCAGCGACCGGGTGGCGTCGACGACCGCGGTCCGGAAGGCGTCGTACACGTCCTGGTGCACGAGAACCCGCTCGGTGTGGATGCACATCTGGCCGGTGTTCGCGAACGACGAGGCGACGCAGCCCTCGGCCGCCTTGGCGATGTCGGCGTCCTTGCGGACGATCAGCGGGTTCTTGCCGCCGAGCTCCAGCGAGGCGCCGATCAGCCGGCGGCCGGCCTGCTCGGCGACGACCCGGCCGGTGGCGGTCGAGCCGGTGAAGCCGATGTAGTCGACGGCCTCGACCAGCGCGCCGCCGACCACCGGCCCGTCGCCGACGACGACCTGCCACAGGTCGGCCGGCAGCCCCGCCCTGCCCATCAGCTCGCGGGCGAACAGCATCGTCAGGGCGGTCTGCGAGTCGGCCTTCGAGACGACGCCGTTGCCGGCCAGGAGCGCCGGGACCGCGTCGCCGACACCAAGGTAGAACGGGTAGTTCCACGGCGAGATGATCCCGACGACACCCTTCGGCACCCGGGTCTCGGCGACCTTCGTCAGCCCCGGTACGGCGCCGCGCGCCGACCGGGGCGCCAGGTACTTCCGGCCGACCCGGGCGTAGTGCCGGGTGATGTTCGCGACCTGGAGGATCTCCTGCCAGGCGGTGAACCGGGCCTTGCCCATCTCCCACTGGATCAGGTCGATCAGCTTGTCCTGCTCGGCGAGGAACAGGTCGTGGAAGCGGAGCATCACCTCGGCGCGGACCCGGAAGTCCCGCTGCTGCCAGGCGGCCGCACCGAGCCGGGCCGCCTCGACGGCCCGAGCGACGTCCTCGGCACTGCTCGTCGGGAGCGTCGCGATCGCCATCGAGTCGTACGGCGCGTAGGCCGTCGTGGTCCCGGTCCCGGCCGGGTCGCGGTAGACCCGGCCGGCCAGTCCGGCGATCACCTCGTCGGTCACCCAGGACGGGCGTGCGCTGGGGATGTCGCGGTGGCGGAGGTGTTCGTCGACGATCGTCGTCATGGCTGATCCTTCTCGGACGTCCAGCCTGTCGAGACGCGGTGAGTCGTCTCGACAAGCTCGGTGTCCGGACTAGTCGTTGTAGAGGCGTTCGATCTCGTCCGCGTAGTTGGTGTGCACGACGCGGCGCTTGAGCTTGAGGGTCGGGGTGAGCTCGGCGGACTCGGCGGTCCACTCGACCGGGAGCAGCTTCCACTTCTTCACCTGCTCGGGGCGGGAGAGCCGGTCGTTGGCCTTCTCCACCGCCTGGCCGACGATGCCCAGGATCGCGGGGTTCTCGGCGAGCGACGCGAGCGCCGTGTCCTCGAGGCCGAGCTTGCCGGCGATCACCGGCGCGATGTCCGGGTCCAGGGTGAGGATCGCGACGACGTACGGCTTGCCCTCGCCGTACGCCAGGGCGTGCCCGACCAGCGGGCTCTCCTTGAGCATGTTCTCGATGTTCGACGGGGCGATGTTCTTGCCCGCCGAGGTGATGATCAGCTCCTTCTTGCGATCCACCACCTTGACGAAGCCGTCCTCGTCGATCTCGCCGATGTCACCGGTGTGCACCCAGCCGTCGGCGTCGATCAGGGCCGCGGTGGCCTCCGGGTTCTGGTGGTAGCCGGAGGTGGTGACCGGGCCGCGGGCGAGGATCTCACCGTCCGGGGCGAGGGTGACCTCGAGGCCGGGCTGGGCGCGGCCGACGGTGCCCATCCGGAACGCGCCGGGGCCGCAGGCGGTGACCGCGCCGCAGGTCTCGGTCATCCCGTAGATGTCGTAGATCGAGAAGCCGAGGCCGGCGAAGAAACGGGTGGTCTCCAGCGGCATCGGTGCGGACGCGCTGCCGGCCCAGCCGACCCGTTCCAGGCCGAGCATCGACTTCATCGGGGTCAGGACGGCGGCGTTGACCGCGTCGAACCGGGCCTGCAGCTCGGGGCTGGTGGTGTTGCCGTACTCCAGCGAGGTCACGTACTCCAGGCCGACCGCCATCGCGCCGGCGATGGCTTCCTTCTTGGCCTCGTCGGTCTCCATCGCGAGCAGGCCGTTGATGCCGGTCTGGATCTTCTCCCAGACCCGGGGGACGCCGAAGAACCTGGTCGGCTTGACCTCGCCGAGGGCTCCGACCAGCTGGGCCGGGTCGGCGATCAGGTGCAGGTGCGCGCCCATCATCTGGGGCAGGTAGATGCCCAGCACCCGCTCGGCGATGTGCGCGTAGGGCAGGTAGGAGACCGTGACCAGCTCCTCGTCCTTGCTGGCGCCGACGGTGATGTCGGTGCTGGCGACCTCGAACATCACGTTGTGGTGGGTGATCACCACGCCCTTCGGGTTCCCGGTGGTCCCGGAGGTGTAGAGGATCGTGGCCGGGTCGTCGAGGGAGATGCCCTGCCAGCGCCGGTCGATCTCCGCCTGGCGCTCGGCGCGCACCGAGGCTCCGAGCTTGACCAGGTCGTCCCAGGTGATCGCCCCCGGCGGTGCGGCGGTCGGGTCGATCACGACGAGCTTCTTCACCGAGGACGGGGCGACCTCGGACCAGCGCGCGACGTGGTCGGCGTTCTCCAGGATCACCACCGCCGGGGTCGAGTGCTCCGCGACGTACGCGACCTGGCTGGGGGAGAGGGTGTTGTAGATCGACATCCCGGTGGCGCCGGCGTGCATCGCGCCGATGTCGGCGAGGATGTGCTCGATCCGGTTGGTGGCCATGATCGCGATCCGGTCGCCGGGCTCGACGCCGAGCTCGATCAGCGCGGCGGAGACGTCCAGGGCCTGGTCGCGGAGCTGGTTCCAGCTGAGCGTGCGCCAGCCGGCCCCCTCGATGCCGACCTTGTCGGAGTACGCCGGCGCGTCACCCAGGCGGGCGACCGTGTCGGCAAAGGCGTAGGCGATGTTGCGGCCGGCGATTTGCGCGTCGATCTCGGTGCGCTCGGCGAGTACGTCGGTCATGGGATCTCCTGGATTGTGGCGGGGGTCACATTGTCTTTCAGGCGTGAACGTCCCGGGAAGGGCCGGGGTTCCGAGATCGCTAGTAGCTCTTCGGGAGGCCGAGCATCGAGGTGCCGATATGGGCCAGCACGAGCTGCTCGGAGACCGGGATGTTCTTCCCGATCCGGGCATCCCGGAACATCCGCTCGATCGGGTACTCCTTGGAGTAGGCCATCCCGCCGAGGGTCTGGAAGGCCTGGTCCGCCGCCTCCCAGGCGACCTGGGCGCCGGTCAGCTTGGCGACGTTGGCCTCGTTGCCGCACATCAGGCCCTGGTCGAAGAGCCAGGCGGCCTTGTAGGTCATCAGCCGGGCCAGCTCGGTCTTCGCCTTGATCTGCGCGAGCGGGAACTGGATCGCCTGGTTCGCTCCGATCGGGCGGCCGAAGACGACTCGCTCGCGGGCGTACTGCGCCGCGACGTCCAGGGCGGCGTCCGCCGAGCCGACGCCGCCGGCCGCGGCCAGGATCCGCTCGGGGTTGAGCACGTCCCAGAGGACGCCGAAGCCCCGGTCGACCTCGCCCAGGACGTTCTCCGCGGGCACCCGGACGTCGTCGAAGAACACTTGCGAGGAGTTCAGGATGTTGCTGCCCATCTTCGGGATCGGCGTGTAGGAGAGCGTGCCGGCGGCCAGCGCTTCCTTGACGTCGACCAGGAAGAGCGTGAAGCCGTGGGTGCGGTTGCCGCCGGCCTCCTTGGCCTCGGCGGCCGGCACCGTCCGGGTGACCGCGACCATCCAGTCGGCCCGCTCGACGTTGCTGATCCAGACCTTCTGGCCCTTGATCAGGAAGTCGTCGCCGTCGCGACGGGCGGCGGTGGTGATCTCGATGGCGTTCGACCCGGCGTCCGGCTCGGTGAGCGCGAAGGAGAACTGGATCTCGCCGGCAGCGAGCCCCGGCAGGATCCGCTGCTTCTGCTCCTCGGTCCCGTGCCGGACCAGGGTCATCGCACCGAAGCCCGGGGTGGTCACGTAGATGAAGGTGCCCTGGGTGCCGCCGGAGGCGCAGAGGGTGTCGTTGGCGACGGCGAGCTCGAGCAGGCCCTGGCCGCCGCCGCCGTACTCCTCGGGGATGCAGAGACCGAGCCAGCCGCCGTCACCGAGGTCCTTGAAGACCTCGTCGGGGAAGCGGTGCTCCTCCTCGCAACGCGACCAGTACGCGTTGTCGTACTTCGCGGCCACCGCGGCGACGCCGTCACGGACGGCGAGCGCGGACTCGGGCAGGTTGAAGTCCATCAGGAGACCCTCTTCTCGGGCACCGGCCCGGCGTCGCGGTGCCGCTCGGCGCTGACGTCGCGCGGCCCGAGGTCGGAGATCTTGTAGCCGAACGGGTAGGTCCGGCTGGCGTCGTGGCGGTACGGGTCGTCCGCCGCGCGGGGCGGCAGGTGCCGGATCACCCGGCCGCGCAGCCGGAGCGCGCGGTCGAGGAGGCCGACCAGCCAGGCCGGCTGCTTCGGCAGGCCGAGCGCCACCCGGAGCGGCTCGTCGAGCATCGCGATCGTGACCCGGCGGAAGAGCGGCTGCACCGGGCGCGGGTACCAGTCGGTGACGATCCGGATGCTCGCCTCGGCGACCCGGGTGTTGGCCGGGTCGTAGGCGAACCGCTCGGCCTCGTACTCGTCGTGCAGGCGCTCGTACTCGGCGTACGTGGTCGGCAGGTCCTTGATGCCCATCAGCGTGCCGAGCCGGCTCGTGACGATCGTCATCGCGGCCCGCTCGTTCGGGTGCAGCGGTCGCCAGCCGTAGCGCTCGATGAACCGGACCGGGCCGACCAGGGTGGTCGCGAGCACGTAGCGGAACTCGTGGTTCGGGATGCCGTAGTGGCCGTGGATCTGGTTCATCCGGCGGATCGAGGCGTGCCCGCGCTCGGAGTCGACCCCGTCCACGGCGTACTCGTAGCCGATCAGCACGGTGTCGTCGTACCGCTTCTGGCCGTCGTGCTCGAAGCGGCCGGTGCGGTCCAGCAGGTCGCTGATCGTCGGCACGCCGTAGTCGCGCATGAACGCGATCGAGGTGCCTTGGACGACTTCCCAGGGGAACTCGTGGTACGCGACGAGCTGGAAGATCTCGTCGTAGTCGACCGCAGGGTCGAGCCGCTCGATCCGTCGCAGGTTCGCGAACCGGCCGCGCATCTCAGATGCCTAGCGATCGGCCGATGATTTCCTTCTGGATCTCGGTGGTCCCGCCGTAGATGGTCGAGATCCGGCTGTCCAGGTAGGCCTTCGCGATCGGGTACTCCAGCATGTAGCCGTAGCCGCCGTGCAGCTGGACGCCCTGGTTCACGTGCTTGTTCTGCAGCTCGGTGGCGTGGTACTTCGCCATCGAGGCGTCCACCGCGTCGAGCTTGCCGGCCAGGTGCTTCTTCAGGCAGTCGTCGATGAAGACCCGGGCGATCTTGGTCTCGGTGGCCATCTCGGCGAGCAGGAACCGGTTGTGCTGGAACTTGCCGATCGGCTTGCCGAACGCCTCCCGGGTCTTGGCGTACTCGAGGCACATGTCCAGGACCGCCTCGCACGCGGCGACCGCCTGGGCGGCGATGATCAGCCGCTCCTGGGGCAGGTTCATCATCAGGTAGATGAAGCCCTGGCCCTCCTCGCCGAGCAGGTTCTCCTTGGGCACCATCACGTCGGTGAAGGAGAGCTCGGCGGTGTCCTGGGCGTGCAGCCCGATCTTGTCGAGGTTGCGGCCGCGCTCGAAGCCCTCCATGCCCTCCTCGAGGACGATCAGGCTGATGCCCTTGTGGCCGGCGTCCGGGTCGGTTCGGGCGACGACGATCACCAGGTCGGCGTGGATGCCGTTGCTGATGAAGGTCTTCGAGCCGTTGACCAGGTAGTGGTCGCCCTTGTCGATCGCGGTGGTCCGGATGCCCTGCAGGTCCGAGCCGGCGCCGGGCTCGGTCATCGCGATCGCGGTGATGGTGTCACCGGAGACGCAGCCGGGGAGCCAGCGGGCCTTCTGCTCGTCGTTGGCGATGCTGATCAGGTACGGGACGATGATGTCGGTGTGCACCGAGAAGCCGGGGCCGCTGACGTTGGCCCGGGTCTGCTCCTCGGAGACGATCACGTTGTAGCGGAAGTCGTCGACCCCGGGACCGCCGAACTCCTCGGGTACGTCGAAGCAGAGCAGACCGGTCTCGCCGGCCTTCTTCCAGAGCTCGCGGGGGACGATCCCGTCCTTGTCCCACTGGTCGTGGAACGGCACGACCTCTTTCTCCATGAAGGCGCGGACGGTCTTGCGGAAGTCCTCGTGCTCGGCGGTGAAGATGTCACGCATGGAAGGGCGGTCCTTTGCTGGGTTCAAACGCTCCGGGTAACGCTGACAAGCCAACTGTTACAGCAATACTGTCACGATACAAGAGGCGCGTGACCTGTCCCACGCGGCGCTCGGTCAAACTGCCAGTTCTACTGTTACAGTCGCACCGTGCCAGTGGAGTCCAGCGCCGTTCCCGACGTGGTCGCCGAGGAGTCGTACACCGTCGACGAGCTCGCCGCGATCACCGGGATGACCGTGCGCACGACCCGGTACTACGCCGGTCTCGGCCTGCTGCCGCCGCCGATGCGCCGCGGCCGGATGGCCTACTACTCCGCCCAGCACCGGGCCCGGCTGGAGCTGATCCGCGCGCTCCAGGACCACGGGTTCACGCTGGCGGCGATCGAGAAGTACCTCGCCCGGATCCCCGCCGACGCCTCGGTCGAGGACCTCGCCGTGCAGAAGGCGATGCTGACCAGTTGGAAGACCGGCGGCCACGAGGTGGTCACCCGGCGCCAGCTGGAGACCCGGGCCGGGCGCAAGCTCTCCGAGGAGGACGTCCAGCGGCTGGCGGCGACGCTGGCGGTCGAGGAGCTCGACGACGGCCGCTACGAGCTGCTGCCGGCGTTCACGGTCGGGCTGCAGGTGCTCGACCTGCCGATCCCGGTCGACTCGATGGTCGCTGCCGGCGAGGCGATCAACCGGCACATGGTCGAGCTCGCCGACGAGCTGACCGCCGTCCTCAAGGACCGGGTGCTGACGCCGTACCTGGAGAGCCCGAAGAGCGAGGCCGACAAGGCCGAGTTCGAGCAGACCATGGCGCGGCTGCGCCAGCTGACCCTGGAGGCGGTGGTCAGCGGGTTCCAGCGGGCAGCGAACCAGGTGATCACCCGGTCGCTGTCCCGCTGAATCCTCAACCCTGCGGCATGATCGCCCAGGCCACGGCGTAAGCGACGATCGTCGCCGGGAAGCCGATCACCAGGGCGACGACCGCGCCGACCCGGACCAGCGTCGGGTCGACGCCGAGGTAGCGGCCCAGGCCGCCGCAGACGCCGGCGACCATCTTGTCGTCGTTGCTGCGCATCAGCCGGCGGATCGGCGGCGGGGGCGCCTGGTAGGTCGGAGGCTGGTACGGCGGCTGGGGAGCTCCCTGGGGAGCCTCCTGGGGTGTCTCTGGGGCGCCGTCCTGCGGGGGAGTGACCTGCTCGCAGCTCATGACTCGTCCTTGCGCTCGTCGAGGACGAGGGTGTCCTCGGGGGTGGTGGGCTCAGTGGTGCCGGCCTCGGGTGCGTCCGTCTCGGGTGCGCTCACCTCGGTGGCGGCGAACTCCTCGACCGGGGCTCCGGTCGCGGCTTGGATGCGCGTGTTCCGGCGCCGGCTGAGCACCGCGGCGATGAGGCCGATCACGCCGGCGCCGATCAGCACCACCGGGAGCCCGGCTGCCTGGTTGTCGAAGTCGGCGTCGTTGGCGTTGCCGATGAACCAGAGCGTCGCGATCCCGCCGAAGATCAGGCCGAAGATCAGGTGCGCGATGCTCAGCGGACGGGTGGTCGGGGTGGTCGGTGTCTCGGTGCTCATCGCTGCTCCACGTTGATCTGGCCGACCCGGACGTCGATGTCCAGGTCGAGGGCGGGGGTGGTGGTGGCCGGGGTGCCGGTCAGGCTGCGCTCGGCGGAGTCCTGGACCCCGCCGCCGTCGTACCCGGGGATGTCGATGCCCCCGGCGAAGCCGAGCTCGGCGTCGATGTCGACGTTCAGGCTCTTCGGCACGATCACGGTGATCTCCCCGGCGTTCAGGGTGAGGTCGATCTCGCGGCCGGCGAGTGCCGCCGGGTCGGCGACCTTGGTCAGGTCGACGTAGATCCGGCCCATGTGGGTCTTGTAGCTGGACTGCACCTCGGCGGCTGTCTTCGGCTCCGCCTCCAGGTTGCGCCCGTCGATGTGGAAGGTGCCCAGGACGGTTGCCATGCTCAGCGCCATCGTGGAGACGATGCCGACCAGGATCAGTCCGCCGGGACGTCCGAAGAACGAGCCGACCAGCAGCATCACGCCGGTGATCGCGACCGCCACCGCCGGGTAGACGCCGGGGTCGACCTGGTGCGCGTTGGTGTCGAAGATGCCGACCACGCCGAGCCCGATCGCGATCAGCGCGATCGTGGGCCAGAACCAGAGGATGCCGGTGCGCTTCGGGTGCGGCGGGATCAGCGGCGGCTGCGCCACCGGGGGCTGCCACGCGGGCGGGGCGGGAGGTGCGTAGGCGGGACCCTGGTCGGCCGGCTGCGGGTACGTCGACTGCGACGTCGCCGGGTAGCTCGTGGTGGGGTCGTGCGTCGCGGCGGCCCAGGGCTGGGCCGGCGTCTCCGCCGCGGGGTCGTTCTTCCCGCCGCGGCGGTCACGGGCGATCAGCACCACGCCGATCACCACCGCGACGCTCGCGATCGGCCAGCCGGCGTCCCAGCCGCCGCCGAAGACGTCGCCGACGGCCAGCAGGCCGGCCACGCCGACCGCGGCGAGCAGCAGGATCTTGCGCGGCTCGCTGCTGACGTTCACCGCGGACCGGTCCTTGCCGTCCTCGGGGACGAACATCCAGGCGACCGCGTAGATCAGCACGCCGGCGCCGCCGAAGAGGGTGAGCACGGCGAGCAGGACCCGGATGATGGTCGGGTCGACGCCGAAGTGCCGGCCGATGCCGCCGGCGACACCGGCGACGTAGCGATCGGTGACACTGCGGCGGAGCCGGTCCAGATCCTGGTGCGGCGGCAGCGGTGCCTGGTTGCCTGGGGCCCCGGGGGGTGTGCCGGGGCCGTACGTGGTCTCGTTCATGTCCTCCATCGTGGTCCGTGACCAGGCTCGGCACCATCGGGGAGAGCCCTGATTCTCGGGGAACGCCGTCTCAGGGTGACATCTCGGGGTCGCACCTGATGTCCCGATCGGGTCCGGATGCCACGATGGTCACATGACCCCCTCCGTGCCGCCTCCGAGTGCCGGCGTCGCCGCGCCGCCGAAGGCGTACCGGAACACCGAGGAGGGCCTGGTCGGCGGAGTCGCCGCCGGGCTGGCCGAGCACCTGCGGCTCCCGGTGATGTGGGTCCGGGCGGCGTTCATCGCCGCGTCGGTGATGGGCGGCTTCGGGCTGATGTTCTACGCCGGGCTCTGGATGCTGCTCCCGGTGCAGGCCCACTTCGACGACACCGCCCCCGGCCTGGCCGCCGCCGAGCGTCAGGGCAAGCGGCCCCGGCGCAAGCTCCGGCTGGTCGACTACGGACCGTTGATCGCGATCGCCACGATCGGTATCGGGACCGCCCTGCTGCTGGCGATGGTCACCGGTCGCGGCGGGATCTTCTGGCCGCTGCTGCTGGCCGTCGGCGGTGTCGCCGTGCTGTGGCGCCAGGCCGACGAGGCCCAGCGCGAGCGGTGGGTCGACTCGAGCGGACGGATCAACGTGGTCCGGGCGATCGTCGGCGGTGGCGGCGCCGCGTCGTACCTGCGGTTGGTCGCGGGCGTCGTGATGCTCGTCAGCGCGATCACCTTGTTCTCGTTCGGCGGCGGCGGGTGGGGCGCCGCGCGGGACGTCGGGATCGCGAGCACGCTCGGCATCCTCGGGCTGGCCTTCATCGCCGGGCCGTGGCTGATGCGGCTGACCTCCGACCTCTCCGAGGAGCGCGCCGAGCGGGTGCGGTCCCAGGAGCGCGCCGACGTCGCGGCGCACCTGCACGACTCGGTGCTGCAGACCCTCGCGCTGATCCAGAAGTCCGCGCACGACCCGGCCGCCGTGGCGAGGCTCGCGCGATCCCAGGAGCGTGACCTGCGGTCCTGGCTCTTCGACAGCTCCGGCGCCGACGCGACCACGCTCGCGGTGGCGCTGCGCACCCTGGCGGGCGAGGTCGACGACATGTACGGCGTTTCGGTGGAGGTGGTCTGCGTCGGCGACCCGCCGGTGACCGAAGGGTTGCGCGCGCTCGTGCTCGCGACCCGGGAGGCGGTCGTGAACGCGGCCCGGCACTCCGGAGCCGCCAAGGTCGACGTCTACGCCGAGGCCGGTGCCGAGATGATCGAGATCTTCGTGCGCGACCGCGGTGCCGGCTTCGATCCGGACGCGGTCGCAGCGGACCGGCACGGGCTCCGTGACAGCATCGTCGAACGGATGCGCCGGCACGGCGGCGCCGCCGAGGTCCGCAGCACGCCGGGCACCGGCACCGAGATCCGACTGAGCCAACCGACCGGGGAGTCCACCTGATGCCCAGACACAGCGTCGTGATCGTCGACGACCACGCGATGTTCCGCGCCGGCGTGCGCGCCGAGCTCGGCGACGCGGTCGAGGTGCTGGCCGAGGCCGCCGACGTCGACCAGGCCGTCGCGGCGGTGATCGCCGGCCAGCCCGAGGTGGTGCTGCTCGACGTGCACCTGCCCGGCGGCGGCGGTGGCGAGGTGATCCGTCGTACGGCGGGGAAGGCGGTCGATACCAAGTTCCTCGCGCTGAGCGTCTCGGATGCCGCCGAGGACGTGATCGGCACGATCCGGTCGGGTGCGCGCGGGTACGTCACCAAGACCATCACCGGCGACGAGCTCGTCGACGCGATCGCCCGGGTGGCGGCCGGGGACGCGGTGTTCTCACCACGACTCGCCGGCTTCGTGCTGGACGCGTTCGCGGGCACGATCGAGGTGGCCGCCGTCGACGAGGACCTGGATCGGCTGACCGAGCGGGAGCGCGAGGTGATGCGGCTGATCGCTCGCGGGTACTCCTACAAGGAGGTCGCCGCCGAGCTGTTCATCTCGATCAAGACCGTCGAGACCCACATGGGGTCGGTGCTGAGGAAGCTCCAGCTCAGCTCCCGCCACGAGCTCACCCGCTGGGCCTCCGAGCGCCGCCTCCTCTGACGTTGAGTAGGCCCAAAATCCTGTCGAACGGGCCCTAGTTTCAGCCGAGATGCAGATCTCGCCGGCGGTACGGGCCCACTCGACGGCTTTTCGGACCCACTCGACCTAGTCGGGGAGGAGGGTCGCCCAGGTCGGTCTCCAGGCCGTGCTGCGCTGCTGCATCTCCCAGCCGAGCGCGCGCAGGGTCGGCCCCTTGCCGTCGTACCAGGGCGGGAGGCTGTCGAACGCCCGGACCAGCGAGATCCTCCCGGCGGAGACCCGGACCTGCGCCGCGATCCAGGCCCCGGACTCCTCGCCGGCCTCACCGCGGTGCAGCTCGCGCAGGACGTTGGTCAGGCTCCCCAGCAGCGGGTCGGGGAGCGGGGGTGCGTCACCGAGGGTCACCAGCTCGCCCTCGTCGATCACCACGGTGTGCTCGAAGTTGATCCCGGGTTCGCTGACCCGGTGCCAGCGCGCCAGCAGGGTGGGTCGCTCCGGGAGACCGCGGTCGCGCTCCTCCGCCTCCCGCATCTGCCGGTGGATCTGGCTGCGCAACCGTTTCCGGATGGCGCCCTGGGCGGCGACGTGCGCGACACCGTGCGCCTGGCGCAGCAGCGGAGCGTCGGCGATCCCGGACTTGGCCTCGGCGACCAGCCGGGGATCGGCGCGGAGCAGCGGGGTCACCAGGTCGACGACGCCGTCGAACATCCCGGAGGTGCTGGTGTCCCACCCGTCGCGGGAGTACCAGGCCAGGAAGCCCGGCTTCACGTTGCGGATCGAGCGCCAGGCTGCGTTCGAGCTGGCCCAGTCGGGGGCTCCGTCGAGGACGTCCAGGTGCTCGCTGACGGCGTCCCGGGTCGAGCCGGCGGCGGTGCCCCAGATCACCGCGCGGCCACCGCCGATCCGCTGCATGAACACTGAGGAGTCGCCGTACGCGTAGCTCAGGACGTGCTCGGCGGCGTCGAGCTCGGCCACCGCCCCTTCGGGCAGGCGACCGTCGGCCGCGAGCACCGCCCAGGACCACCACAGCTCGTCGGCAGACGCCAGATCGTCCGCTTCCATGACGTCATTGTGCAGTGCGCGACGGCGCTTGGGCAGTACCTCGTTGGCGCGCCGCGCTACTGCGCGACCTCGGCCAGCGAGGCATCGATCAACCACTCCACCGGCGCGACGTCGTCGGTGTAGACGCGCCCGCCGGTGAGGCCGGGTGCGATCCGGGCCGCCGTGGCACGAGCCACCTCGGCGACATCGGCAGGGACGACCTCGGCGGCCTCGGCGAGCCGTCCGGCCGGATCGGAGGCGGTGCTCCCGATCAGCATCGTGTTCGTCGGCTCGGCCGGGTCCCGCCAGACCTGGTCGCGCCCGAACTCGGCCGCCATCGTCGCGGTCAGCACCTTCTCCAGCGCCGTCGAGCCCTCGGGGTGCCCGACGTTGATGATCACCAGCCCGCCCGGGTTCAGGTGCTCGCGCACCAGCGCGAAGAACTCCCGGGTGGCCAGGTAGAACGGGATGTAGGGCTGCCGGTAGGCGTCGACCATGATCGCGTCGTAGGTGTTCTTGCTGGCGTGCAGCCACGGCCGGGCGTCGGCGGTGAAGGTGCGCAGCCTCGGTCCGCGCATGTCGAACAGCTCCCGGCCGACCTCGGTGATCTCGCCGTCGATCTCGACCGCGTCGACCCGGGTCTCCGGGAAGTAGTACCCGATCGCGCGCGCCGTGGTGCCGGCGGCGTTGCCGAGGATCGCCACCGAGGACGGCGGCGCGGACCGGCCGGCCAGCGAGAGCGCCAGCAGTTCGTCCCAGTAGTTGCCGGTCAGCCAGTCGCCCGCGGTGTAGACCGAGTGCACCGCGTGCCCTTCGTTGAGCTCCAGGCTGCGCTTGCCGCTGGCGTTCTCGACCACCCGGGCGTACTGGTACTCGGTCTCCTTCTCCCAGATCACCTTCTTGCCGGCTTCGGCGGCCTTCAGGGTGCCGGTCGGCAGGGCGATCAGTCCGAGGATGGTCGCCGGTACGACGGCCGCGAGCAGCCGCCCGCGGGCCAGGTGCGGGAGCGCGGCGAGCGCCATCATCGCGGCCAGCAGCAGGAACGTCCGCCGGGTGCCGACCACCGGGATCAGCAGCAGCGAGGAGAGGAAGGTGCCGGTCAGCGAGCCGACGGTGGCGATCGCGGAGAGGCGGCCCGCGGTGCGGCCGGCATCGGCCACGGAGTCGACCGAGAGCCGGACGGCGTACGGCGACACCATCCCGAGCATCAGCAACGGCACCGCGAGCAGCACCCCGACCCCGACCAGTGAGCCGAGGAAGGTGGCGGCGCTGAGCTGGTCGACCGCCTTCACCGCCTGCCGCAGGAACGGGCCGCTGATGAACGGGACGATCGCGAGCAGCACCGAGGCGACCAGGACGATCTTGGCCAGGCCGGCTGGTCGCGGATCCCGGTCGGCGAAGCGGCCGCCGATCGCGTAGCCGATGGAGAGGGCGACCAGGACGATCGCGATGGTGTTCGCCCAGACGATCGTGCTGGCACCGAACCAGGGTGCCAACAGGCGGGCGGCGGCGATCTCGGACCCGAGGGTCCCCGCTCCGACGGCGAACACCAGGACTTCGAGGGAGCGGGAGCGGTTGGCCACGCGCGGAGCCTATCGAGCGCCCGAGCTTGCTCGAGGTCGAGTGGGCGACGACGCGATGACGAACGAAGTGAGGACCACGCGCGGAGCCTAACGGGGCCCTGGGAACCGGCCCTGCAGCTCGGCCTGGATCGCGACGTGCCTTTCCAGGAACCGGCGCTCGTCGAGGCGCTTGCGGCGCAACCAGCCGGTGACCTCGTCGTTGCACTTGCTGGCGTTGCAGGAGGCGCAGGCCGGTGCGATGTTGTCGAGCGTGTAGCGGCCGCCGCGCGAGATCGGCTGGACGCAGTCGCGCTGGAGCGGCCGGTCCGTCGCGGCGCAGTAGGCGCAACCTCCCCAGGCTGCCTGGAGCGCGTCCCACTGCTCGGGGCTGAGGTCGTGCTCGACCGCGTCCATCCGGCTCTTGCGGCGACGCGCGTACCGGGCCTTGCGAGTTCGGTTGGCCGGCATGCGGCTCAGCCTAGGAGGAGGCGGGCGGCAGATCCGGCTGACACGACGGGCACAACCACACGGTCCGCTCCTGGCCCTCGGGACCGAGCTCACCGGTCCGGACCGGGGTGCCGCAGCGCAGGCACGGGCCCTGGCGGCGGTACACCCAGAGCCGCCGGCCCGGTCGGCGGTCGCCGGTGGTGATCCGGCTGTGCCGGTCGCGATGGGTCTCCAGGAGCTGGTGGGCGATCGCGACCAGCTTCGGCAGGTTCCGGACCGCGTCGACGCGGGTGTTCGGGTCGACACCGGCGAGGAAGCAGGCCTCGGCGCGGTAGATGTTGCCGATGCCGGCGAGGTTGCGCTGGTCGACCAGGGCCTCGCCGATGCTCAGGTGCGGCAGCCGTTGCAGGCGGCGGACGGCCAGCACCGGGTCCCAGTCGGCACCGAGCAGGTCAGGGCCGAGGTGGCCGACGAGGCTCTGCTCGGCCTCGGTCGCGACCACGTCGAGCAGGATCGAGAAGCCGATCGCCTCGGACTTCTCGGTCCGCAGCACGGCGCGGGCCTCGTGCGCCGGCCGGCGCCACGGGGTGCCGGCGGCCTGCACGTCCCAGCGGCCCTCCATCCGCAGGTGCGAGTGCAGGGTGATGCCGTCGGTGAGCCGGGTCAGCAGGTGCTTGCCGCGGCTGACCGTGCCCAGTACCTGCCGGCCGGCGAGGTCGACGGTCGCCAGGCTGGGGATCCGCAGGTCCGAACCGGTGAGGACGTGACCCTCGAGTGCGTCCAGGCGCCGCGCGGTCTGCCAGACGGAGTCGCCCTCAGGCATCGGTCACCTCAGGCACGGAGCCTCAGCCCCTTGCTGGTCGCGACGAAGCCGGCTGCCTCCAGGGCGAGCCGGATCGGCTCGGCGTCGGCGCCGAGGATCCCGACCCCGTCAGCCTTCTCGACCGTCAGCTTGCCGAGAGCGCCGCGGCGGACGGCAGTGCCGAGGCTCTCGATCGCGGCGGCGGTCAGGGCGGCGTCCTCGGCGAAGGTGAGCAGGGTGCGGCCGCCGCGCTCGACGTACAGGGTGAGCTCGCCGTCGACCAGGACGACCAGCGCACCCGCCTTGCGGCCGGGCCGGTGGCCCGCGTCCTGGGGAGGCCAGGGCAGCGCGGCGCCGTACGGGCTGGCCGGATCGGTGGCCGCGAGGGTGACGGCGACCGGCTTGTCGCCCTCGGTCGTCGGCCCGAAGGTTCGCAGCCGGTCCACGGCTCCCGCGGTGCCGAACTGCGCCGCGCCCAGGCCCTCGACGAAGTACCCGCGGCGGGCACGCCCGGACTCCTCGAACCGCGCCAGCACCCGGTACGCCGCCGCGAACCCGCCCGGGGTCCGCTCGCTCACCACGGCCCCCCGGGTGACGACGCCGTGCCGGTGGAGGAGGCCCTCGGCGGCGGCATGGGCGCGCCGGGTGGCGTCGCCCTCCGGCTCGGGGAGCAGGAACCAGCGTCCGGCCATGTCCGGGGGGCCGCTCCGGCTGGGCATCGGCGCTCTGCCGGTGCCGGTGCCGGCGATCCGGGCCCGCGGCGGTGGCCGTCGGCTGCGGTGGCTGGCGCTCCCGGAGCGGGTCAGCGCGCGTAGCGGGGCCAGGGTGTCGTTGCCGACCCGGCCGGCCCAGACCAGCTCCCAGATCAGGGCCGCCAGGGCGGCGTCATCGGTGGAGGTGACCTGCTGGCCGAGCTGGCGGAAGAAGTAGGCCCCGCCGCCGGACAGGGCATCGAGGACGACCTGGTGCTCGTCGGTGATCTCGAGCTCGCCGACGGGCAGGGTCAGGGGTGCGGAGTCGGCCGGGTGCAACGAGACCCAGCCGTCGGCGCCGGTGATGCCGCCGTGCCCCGCCCAGAGCACCTCGCCGGACGCGGTCAGCTCGTCGAGGTAGGCGGGCTGGTAGTCGACGACCCGGCTCGGCAGCACCAGCGACTCCCACGCCGAGGCCGGGACGGCGCAGCCGGCCAGCTGCTCGACCACCGCGAGCACACCGTCCGGTCCGCGCAGTCCCCGGGATCCCGCGCCCGCGACGTGCTGCCAGGCCGGCAGGAACCGGCCCAGGGTGGCCGGCTCCACCGGCTCCACCTCGTGCCGGAGCCTCGCCAGCGAGCGCCGCCGCAGCTTCCTGAGGACCTCCGCGTCGCACCACTCGCTGCCCGCGCCGGCCGGCCGGAACTCGCCCTCCAGCACCCGGCCCTGCGCGGCCAGCCGGACCAGGTTCTGCCGGGCCACCGCGACGCCGAGGCCGAGCCGGTCGGCCACCTCGGCGGTCGTGAACGGGCCGTGGGTGCGGGCGTAGCGGCCGATCAGGTCGCCCAGCGGGTCCTCGACCGGGTCGGTGAACGCCTCGGGCGTGCCGGGCGGGACCGGGACGCCGAGGCCGTCGCGGAGCCGGGCCACGTCCTCGACCACGGCCCAGCGTTCGGCACCGGCGATCCGGACCTCGACGATCCGGCGCGCCCGGGCGAGCATCCCGAGGGCGTCGTCGACCTCGACCAGGGAACGGGCAGCGGCCTCGTCGCGCGACAGCGGGCCGATCAGCCTGAGCACGTCGACCAGGCCCTCGGGATCCCGGGCGCGACGGTCCTCCGCCAGCCGCTGCAGCTCGGACTCGACCTCCTCGAGCACCTCGACGTCGAGGAGCTCGCGCAGCTCGGTGCGGCCGAGCAGCTCGGCGAGCAGGCCCTGGTCCAGGGAGAGTGCGGCGGCCCGGCGCTCGGCGATCGGCGAGTCACCCTCGTACATGAACGCGGCCACGTAGCCGAAGAGCAGCGACTGGGCGAACGGCGAGGCCCGGTGGGTGGCGACGTCGACGAGCTGGACCTGGCGCTCGGCGATCCTGCGCTGAAGTCCGACCAGGGCCGGGACGTCGTACACGTCCTGGAGGACCTCGCGGATCGTCTCCAGCACGATCGGGAAGGACGGGTAGCGGGACGCGACCTCGAGCAGCTGGGCCGAGCGCTGCCGCTGCTGCCAGAGCGGCGAACGCCGTCCGGGGTCCCGCCGGGGGAGCAGCAGCGCCCGGGCCGCGCACTCCCGGAACCGAGCGGCGAAGAGGGCCGACCCGCCGACCTCGGCCGTGACGAGCTGCTCGATCTCGTCGGGCTCGAACACGATCAGCTCGGCCCCGGGCGGGTCCTGGTCGGTCTCCGGGATCCGCAGCACGATGCCGTCGTCCGCCGCCATCGCCTGCGCATCGACGCCGTACCGCTCCCGGAGTCGGGCATTGATCGCCAGCGCCCAGGGCGCGTGCACCGGAGTCCCGTACGGCGAGTGCACCACCAGCCGCCAGTCGCCGAGCTCGTCGCGGAACCGCTCGACGACGAGCTGGCGGTCGTGCGGGACCGCGTTGGTGGCTTCGCGCTGCTCCGCGACCAGCGCGACCAGGTTGTCGGCCGCCCAGGCGTCGAGCCCGGCTCCGAGGGCCCGCTCGGTCGCAGCCTTCCCGGAGAGCGCCGCCAGCTCGCGGGTGAACGCGCCGATCGCCTCGCCGAGCTCGGCCGGGCGGCCCAGGGTGTCGCCGGTCCAGAAGGGCAGCCGGCCGGGCTGGCCGGGCGCGGGGGAGACCAGCACCCGGTCGTGGGTGATGTCCTCGATCCGCCAGGTGCTGGTGCCGAGGGTGAAGAGGTCGCCGACCCGCGACTCGTAGACCATCTCCTCGTCGAGCTCGCCGACCCGGCTGGCACGCTCCCCGACGAGGAACACGCCGAACATGCCGCGGTCGGGGATGGTGCCGCCGCTGGTCACCGCGAGCCGTTGGGCTCCCGGGCGCCCGGTGAGGGTCCCGGTCACCCGGTCCCAGACGATCCGGGGACGCAGCTCGGCGAACTCGTCGCTGGGGTAGCGACCCGCGAGCAGGTCCAGAGTGGCGTCGAAGGCGCTGCGCGGAAGACCCGCGAACGACGCCGTACGACGGGCCAGGTCGAACAGCTCGTCGGCCTGCCACGCCTCCAGCGCGGTCGCGGCGACGACCTGCTGGGCGAGGACGTCGAGCGGGTTGGTCGGGATCCGGAGCGCCTCGATGCCACCGCTGCGCATCCGCTCGACGGCGACCGCGGTCGGCACCAGATCGCCGCGGTGCTTGGGGAAGAGCACGCCGCGGGAGGTCTCGCCCACCTGGTGCCCGGCGCGCCCGACCCGCTGCAGCGCACTGGCGACCGAGGGCGGCGACTCGATCTGGATGACCAGGTCGACCGCGCCCATGTCGATGCCGAGCTCGAGGCTGCTGGTCGCGACGACGCAGGGGAGCCGACCGCGCTTCAGGTCGTCCTCGATGACCGCGCGCTGCTCCTTGGAGACCGAGCCGTGGTGCGCCCGCGCGATCACCGGCGGGGCGCCGTGGGACTGGCCGGACTGGGCCATCACCTCGGCCGGGGTGCGGGTCGCGGGCGAGTCGGCGTCCGAAGCCGCCCGCTCGGCGACGATCTCGTTGAGCCTTGCCGTCAGCCGTTCGGCCAGCCGGCGCGAATTGGCGAAGACGATCGTCGAGGTGTGCGCCTCGATCAGGTCGACGACCCGCTCCTCGACGTGCGGCCAGATCGAGCCGGACCGTGGCGAGTCGTCGTCGGCGTCGAGGGCGGTCATGTCCTCGATCGGCACCACGACCCTCAGGTCCCAGGTCTTCTCCGAGGGCGGCGCGACGATCTCGACCGGCGCCGAGCCGCCGAGGAAGCGGGCGACCTCCTCGATCGGCCGGACGGTCGCCGACAGCCCGACCCGTTGCGCCGGTCGCTCCAGCAGGGCGTCGAGCCGTTCGAGGGAGAGCGCCAGGTGGGCGCCGCGCTTGGTGCCGGCGACCGCGTGCACCTCGTCCAGGATCACCGTCTCCACCCCGCGCAAGGCCTCCCGCGCCTGCGAGGTCAGCATCAGGAAGAGCGATTCCGGGGTGGTGATCAGGATGTCCGGAGGGTTGGTCTGCAACCGGCGGCGGTCCGCGGCGGAGGTGTCGCCGGAGCGGACGCCGACGGTGATCTCCGGGACCTCGGTGCCGAGCCGCTGCGCGGTGTGCCGGATCCCCGCCAGCGGTGCCCGCAGGTTGCGCTCGACGTCGACGGCCAGCGCCTTCAACGGGGAGATGTACAGCACTCGGCAGCGCAGCTGCTTCTCGGCCGGCCGCGGGTCGGTGGCGATCTTGTCCAGCGATGCCAGGAAGGCGGCGAGGGTCTTGCCGGAACCGGTCGGCGCCACCACCAGCGCGTCGCGACCCGCGGCGATCGCGTCCCAGGCGCCCACCTGGGCGGGGGTGGGCGCGGCGAAGGCGGCCTGGAACCAGGTCCGGGTCGCTTCGCTGAACTGCTGCACCCGGCCATCATTCCCCAGGACACCGACATCGCGGGGTGCTGGACGGGTCGGTCAGGGCCCGAAAAGGTTGTGCGGGATCCCCGGCGGGGTTCGGCGCGGGCTGGCTATGCTCGGCGCACCCGGCCGGTCCCGGCCCGCACGGAAGGCACACCGACGTTGAACGACGTACGGGCCTGGATCGAGAGGGTCCGGGTGACCCTGTTCGAAGGGGGCCGGCGCCGCACGATCGGGGTTCTCTGCGCCGGGTTCCTGGTGATGGAGCTCTTCGCCTACGCCGTCGCCGGGATCCTGGTCGGCGGTGGGAACGAGGCGGACCGCGAGGCCGTCGTGGCACAGCTCCGGCCGCTGGGGCTGCAGGGTGTGCTCAGTGCCCCGGGCGCGCAGCCGAAGAAGCTCGAGGAGCCGCGCGGGATGGGCTCCGAGAAGGCCGGCGTCGCCGTACTCGCGCTCTCCGAGGTCGACGCCGTGAAGACCTCGTCGGGGACCCGGCGAGCACCGGAGGGAAGCCGGCTGCTCGCGTTCCGGTTGGGGGACTGGGTCTGCGAGGTCGAGCCCTGCGAGGGCTGGCGGTCGGTCGCGCCTCGGGTGGACGTGGACGGCAGCTACGAGGACCTGCCGGCGGGCACGGACACCTTCGTGGTGGTGCTCCCGCCGGGCACCCAGGACGTGCGCCTGGACATGGACGCGGACGGCTTCGACCAGTCCCTCTCCCTGCTCGACGACTCGGCAGGCGAGGGCAACATCGCGCTGCTCGCGCAGAAGGACCAGACCGAACGGGTCCCGCTGAACCGGACCTTCCGGGTGATCGAGCGCACCAGCGTCCCGCTCCAGAACGCGAGCGGGCAGGTCAGCGACACCTTCACCCGGGACGTGACCGTGGAGTTCCAGCAGCGCCGGTTCTTCCTGGACGGCCTGGCGCCGTCGAGCCCGCGGCGGGTGTTCCTGATCGTCAACGCCTACTACTCGTACGCCGGCCAGACCCAGAAGTACGTCCCGGTCGACGAGGTGACCTTCGTGGACAAGAAGGGGCGCAGCTATCCCGGCCGCGACCTCGACCCGGACGCGTCGGTGGCCCTGGTCGGCTTCGAGATCCCGGCCGACGTCCGGGCCGGCGTCTTCCGGATGGGCGGGAGCCGGACCAAGGTCTCCACCAACGGTCAGAGCTACACCTCGACCCTCGGTGACGCCGAGATTCCGATCACCCTGCGCTAGGCGCACCCTAAGAAGACATAGTTGATCGGATATGTGTAGTTTAGAGGCCCGGGCGTTGGCTCGTCCGGACCAGAACCCTCACGGCCGGCGCCTGTCCTGGTCAGACGGGCGCCGGTCGTGAGGTCCGGTTGGACAGCCTCACCTAAGATCAGCCCGTGACCACATCTCAGCAGGAGCATCCCTACTCGCGGGCGCTGACCAACGTCGTCGGTACGACGATCTTCTTCAGCCGCTGGCTGCAGGCACCCCTCTACCTGGGGCTGATCGTTGCCCAGGGCGTCTACGTGGTGCTGTTCTGGAAAGAGCTCGTCCACCTGATCCAGGACTTCGGCCACATGACCGAAGAGACCATCATGCTGATCGTCCTCGGACTGGTCGACGTGGTGATGATCGCCAACCTGCTGATCATGGTGATCATCGGCGGCTACGAGACCTTCGTCTCCCGGATCAACATGCGCGGCCACCGGGACGAGCCGGAGTGGCTCTCGCACGTCAACCCGAACGTTCTCAAGGTGAAGCTGGCGATGTCGATCATCGGCATCTCCTCGATCCACCTGCTCAAGTCGTTCATCGAGGCCGAGCGTCTCGACAACGACACCCTGATGTGGCAGACGATCATCCACATGGCCTTCATCCTGTCGGCGATCGGCCTGGCCTGGATCGACAAGATGGGCTCCGGCGGGCACTCGCCGGCGCCGCAGCACGGCTGACTCGGCGAGCGCCGGCAGGTCAGAGCATCCGCTGGTAGATGCCGACGTCGATCATCCGGTCCTGCTTGTCGCCGACCTCGCGCATCGTCCCGGCGAGCTCGAACCCGGCTCGCTCGTGCAGCTTGACGCTGGCCTTGTTGGGAAGCGCGATCAGGGCCAGCGCGGTGTGGAAGCCGGCGTCGACCAGCCGGGGGAGCAGGTCGTCGTACAGGCGGGAGCCGAGGCGCTCGCCGCGGGCCGCGCGGTGCAGGTACACCGAGACCTCCCGGGTGCGCCCGTACGCCGGCCGGTCCCGGAACGGGGAGGCGTACGCGAAGCCGAGCACCTGGCCGCCGTCGACCGCCACCAGGAACGGGTCGCCGCTGTCGAGCTTGTGCTCCCAGTCGGAGAGCGGCCGCTCCTCGGTCTCGAACGTCGAGTAGGCGTAGAGCGACTCGTAGGTGTAGATCTCGGCGACGTACGGAAGGTCGGCCGCGATCGCGTCCCGGATGATCACGTTGCCCATGGACGAATAATCCCATCGGTGCCGGGAGCGGCGTGCGGCAGACTGCTCCCGTGGCCATCGAACCTGACACCAAGGACTGGACCTGGGTCCTCGAGCGACCGTGCCCGGAGTGCGGCTTCGACCCGTCCGCGATCGACGCGACGACGCTGCCGGACCTGATCAGGAGCAACACCCGCGGCTGGTACGGCGTCCTGGACGGTGCGGACGCCGCGGTCCGACCGGGTCCGCAGACCTGGTCGCGCCTCGAGTACGCCTGCCACGTCCGCGACGTGCACCGCCTCTTCGGTGAGCGGGTCGGGCTGATGCTCGACCAGGACGACCCGCAGTTCGCGAACTGGGACCAGGACGTCACCGCGATCGAGGACCGGTACGACGAGCAGGACCCGAGCGTGGTCGCCGTCGAGCTGGTCGAGGCCGCTGCCGACGTGGCCGCCGTCTACGCGGGCGTCGCCAGTGACGCCTGGCAGCGCACCGGCCGGCGCAGCAACGGCTCCCTCTTCACCGTCGAGACGCTCGGGATCTACCACCTGCACGACGTCGTCCACCACCTCTACGACATCGGCGGCAGCCCGGACTCCGGACCGGACGCCGAGTCCGCCACGTGAGGCACACCGAGTTCTGGGACCGGATGGAGCACGCGCTCGGTGCCAGCTACGCCCGCTCCTGGGCCTCGCTGTACGTGATCAGCGAGCTCGGCGGCCGGACCGCGGAGGAGGCGCTGGCCGCGGGAGTCCCGCCGAAGGAGGTCTGGCGCGCCGTCTGGGCCGTGCTCGAGCTCCCGGCCAAGGAGCGGTGATGGACGCGGTCGCGGCCCAGCGCCGTACGGTCTCGACGCTGGTGGGCGCGCAGGCGTTCGGCGCGCTCGGGATCACGATCGGCATCGCGACCGCGTCGCTGCTGGCCCGGGACATCTCCGGTTCCGAGGAGCTGGCCGGCACCGCGCAGACCGCGCAGGTGCTCGGCGCCGCGGGTGCCTCCTGGCTGCTGGCCCGGCTGATGGCGGCGCGCGGCCGCCGGATCGGGCTGGTCGTCGGCTACCTGCTCGGCGCCGCCGGCTCGGCGCTGGCGGTGCTGGCCGGCGTCCTGGAGTCGATGCCGGTGCTGCTCTTCGGTGCGGTCCTGCTCGGCGCGACCAGCTCGGCGACCTACGCCTCCCGGTACGCCGCCACCGACCTGGCGCCGCCGGACGGTCGCGGCCGGGCGCTCTCGATCGTGGTCTGGGCGACCACCCTCGGTGCCGTCGCCGGCCCGAACCTGACCGGCCCGTCCGCGGACTTCGCCGACTGGGCCGGCATCCCCGAGCTCACCGGGCCGTTCGCCCTCGGCACCGCCGGGATGCTGATCGCCGCGGTCGTGATCGGCGTCCGGATGCGCCCGGACCCGTTGCTGCTGGCCCGCTCGATCCACGCCGGCCAGGTCGCCGACGGGACCCAGTCCGCCGAGGAGAAGCAGCCGTTGCGGACCGTCCTCGCCGAGCGCCCGGTGATCCTGGCGGCGATGATCGGCCTGGCCGCGGCGCACGCGGTGATGGTCTCGGTGATGGTGATGACGCCGCTGCACATGGAGCACGGCGGCGCGGCGCTGAAGATCATCGGCGTGGTGATCAGCCTGCACGTCCTGGGCATGTTCGCGTTCGCACCGGTGATGGGCTTCGCGGTCGACCGGCTCGGTCCCGCGACCGTGCTGGCCGCCGGCGGCGTGGTGCTGCTGGTCTCGCTGCTGCTCTGCGGACGCGCGCCCGAGGGCAGCTCGACCGAGATCTTCGGCGGCCTCTTCCTGCTCGGCGTCGGCTGGTCGATGGCGACCGTCTCGGCCTCGACGATGGTGGCCGGGCACGCGCCGCTGTCTTCGGTGACCGAGGTCCAGGGCACGGCGGACCTGGTGATGAACCTGGCAGCCGCGATCGGCGGTGCCGCGTCCGGGGTGATCGTGGGGGAGTACGGCTTCTCGACCCTGGCCGGATTCGCCTCCGTCTTCGCGTTCGCCGCGCTCGGTGCCGCCGCGTACGCCGGGCTGCTGATCCGTCGTACGGGCGCGGTGGCGTAGGCAGGTTTCGCCGTCCGGGGCAGCGGGTACGCCCTGCCCTGGACGGGGCGCCTACTCCCTCCCCTCATGCGGGCGCCCCGTTTCCCCTGCGCGGCACGCGCTCCCGCGACACGCGGAGCCGATGACTCGCAAATCGAACACCTGTTCGGCTACGGTGAGATCCACAGGCCGGGATCGAGCAGCCGTTCTCCACAGCCACCGGCAACGGTGGCAGTGAGTGTCGGGGGCCGTCCCTAACGTCTGGCGGACACACAGAGCTGGATGACCTCAAGGACAGGACGAAGACATGGCGGGCAACACGGAGAAGGACAAGGGCAAGGCCCTCGACATGGCCCTGGCCAGCATCGAGAAGTCGTACGGCAAGGGATCGGTGATGCGACTGGGTGACGAGACCCGGGCGCCGCTGGAGGTCATCCCGACCGGTGCGATCTCGCTCGACATCGCCCTCGGCCTCGGCGGCCTGCCGCGCGGTCGCGTGGTCGAGATCTACGGCCCGGAGTCCTCCGGTAAGACGACGGTGGCCCTGCACGCGGTCGCCAACGCCCAGGCCGCCGGCGGCATCGTGGCCTTCATCGACGCCGAGCACGCGCTCGACCCGGAGTACGCCAAGGCGCTGGGGGTCGACACCGACGCGCTGCTGGTCTCCCAGCCCGACAGCGGTGAGCAGGCGCTCGAGATCGCCGACATGCTGATCCGCTCCGGCGCGCTCGACCTGATCGTGATCGACTCGGTGGCGGCGCTGGTGCCCCGCGCCGAGATCGAGGGCGAGATGGGTGACAGCCACGTCGGCCTGCAGGCCCGGCTGATGAGCCAGGCGCTGCGGAAGATGACCGGTGCGCTCAACAACACCAACACCACGATGATCTTCATCAACCAGCTCCGCGAGAAGATCGGCGTGATGTTCGGGTCGCCGGAGACCACCACGGGTGGCAAGGCGCTGAAGTTCTACTCCTCGGTACGCCTCGACGTCCGCCGGATCGAGACCCTCAAGGACGGCACCGACATGGTCGGCAACCGGACCCGGGTCAAGGTCGTGAAGAACAAGGTCGCGCCGCCGTTCAAGCAGGCTGAGTTCGACATCATGTACGGCAAGGGCATCTCCCGCGAGGGCGGCCTGATCGACGTCGGCGTGGAGCAGGGTCTCGTTCGCAAGGCGGGCGCCTGGTACACCTACGAGGGCGACCAGCTCGGCCAGGGCAAGGAGAACTCCAGGTCGTTCCTGAAGGACAACCCGGACCTCGCCAACGAGCTGGAGAAGCGGATCCTCGAGAAGCTCGGCATCGGCCCGACCCTCGACAACCCGGCCGACATCCCGCCGAAGGTGATCGACCCCGATGGCATCGATTTCTGATGGAGTCCGTGAAACCGCGGCGTTGGCCGCGTTGTCGATCGGTCGCCGGCCGCTCCGCTCTAAGGCCGGCTTCCCTCCTCCGCCTTGCCACCACCACGGTTTGACGAACTCCAATGGCTTCCCTCTCTGACCCCCAGGCAGTAGCTGATCTTTTCGGGGTCGCCCACGAGCCGATCAACCTGGCAGTGGGCACCCCGGAGAGGTCCGCGCCGGGGGCGGAGGAGGCCGCAGGGCCCTCTGCGCGACGAGGCTCCGGGCGGGCTCGGCGCCACCCGGGGCGTGGCCGACGATCGGCAGAACCTCCTCCGGAAGGTGACGCCGACCTGGGCCCGGAAGCCGATCCGGTATCGGTCGGGCGCAAGATCCTGCTCGACCAGCTGACCGGTCGCGCCCGCAGTCGGGCCGACCTCGCCAAGAAGCTGGCCGAGCGCAACGTCCCGGACGACGTCGCGCTCGGCCTGCTGGACCGGTTCGAGGAAGTCGGCCTGATCGACGACGCCGCCTTCGCCCGCGAGTGGGTGGCGCAGCGCCAGGAGGGGAGAGGGCTCGCCCGCCGGGCCCTTGCTCAGGAGCTCCGCCGCAAGGGCATCGACGACGAGCTGGCCCGCGAGGCGCTCGACACCGTCGAGGAGGAGGACGAGATCGAAGCGGCGCGCCTGCTGGTGCAGCGCAAGCTCCGCTCGATGCGTGGTCTCGACAAGCAGGTGGCGATCCGACGCCTGGTCGGCATGCTGGCCCGCAAGGGCTACTCGAGTGGAGTGTCGTTCCGCGTGGTGCGCGAAGAGCTGGACGCGGACCTGGCGGATCCGGAGCTCTAGCCGCCGAGCGCGGCGAGCATCCTCTTGCCGACCTCGCTCAAGGTCCCGTGCTGATCCGCGACACGACACCACTCGCGCGTCATGTCGGCGAACTTCTGCGGGTTGTAGATGTCCTCCTCGCGGATCAGGTTCCCGTCGTCGTCGAACGTCAGGATCGTGATGTTCGAGGCCTCGTGGACCGACCCGTCGCCGGGGTCGCGCATGATGTTGCGGACGTCGCAGATGACGCGGTTCGTCGGCGGGTCGAAGACGAACCAGGCCGGCGGGAACCCGATCATCTCGCTGCCCGGGAAGCTGGTCATCGTCTTGACGATCCAGGGACGGATCTCCTCGCGGCCGTCGAAGTCTCCGTACACGTGCTCGGAGTAGGTGGCGTCCTCGGTGAACATGTCCGCGAACGCGGACCAGTCGCGGGTCTCGCAGATGCCCTCGACGGTGTCCAGGTAGCGCTGGAACGCGGACTGCAACATGTTCTCGTTTTGGCTCACCGGCCCATCAAACCATCCACGGCAGAATGAGGGGATGCACTTCGAGATCCTGCGCGATCAAGCTGCCGCCGCGTCGTCCTGGGCCGATGCCGCGGATCGCCGGCTGGCGGAGCTCGGTGAGGCCGGTCCGGTGCTGGCGGTCGACCTGTCGGGCGAGCTGCTCCGGTTCCGGACCGATCCGGAGCACCGGTTCTCGATACGGCCGATGACGCGGGGCGACTTCCCCGATCTGGTGCGCTGGGTGAACGAGCCGCACGTCGCGCGCTGGTGGGACGAGAACCGCTCGCTCGAGCAAGTGACGGAGTACTACGGCAAGGCCCTGACGGGCGAGGACCCGACCCGGCTATGGATCTGGGAGGTCAACGGGCGCTCGATCGGGTTCAGTCAGGACTACCGGATCAGCGACCATCCGGAGTACGCGCTGGTGTGCTCGCGCCCTGACGCGATCGGTTTCGACTACGCGATCGGCGAGCCAGCGTTCGCGGGGCGGGGGCTCGGGACGTCGCTGCTGTGGGTCTTCCTCCGCGACATCGTCTGGCCGGCGTATCCGGGCGCCCGCGAGTTCTTCGCGGCCCCCGACCACCGCAACGCCGCGTCGCTCCGGGCTCTCGCGAAGCTGGGCCTGAGCGAGGGCGTCTGGTTCGACGAGCCGAAGGGGAACGGCGAGACGGATACGGTCGTCGGCTGCTCGCTGGATGTGGCGCAGGTCATGGGCCTGAACCCCTCGACCGAGTAGTTACTCGGAAGTAACCTCGAGGCATGCCCAACGTCGCAGACCTGTACAAGAAGTCCACCACGCTGCCGATCGTCGGACCGCTCGTCGGTGACCGGCTGTTCTCGATCGCGTTCGCGCAGAAGGCGCCGTACTTCGCGACCATCCACCCGCGGTTCACCGTGGTCGAACCGAACCACGCCGAGGTCGTGATCCCGAAGCGCCGCTCGGTGCAGAACCACATCGGCACCGTGCACGCGATCGCGCTCTGCAACGGACTCGAGGCGGCGATGGGTGCCCTGGCCGAGTCGACGATCCCGAAGAACAAGCGCTGGATCCCGAAGGGGATGGACATCTCCTACACGGCCAAGGCGACCTCGGACATCACCTGCATCGCCGAGACCGACCCGGAGCAGTGGACCAGCGACGACCCGGACCTGCACGTCCGCGTGAAGGGCATCCGCACCGACGGCGTCGTCGTCATCGAAGGAGTTATCAAGCTCTGGGTGACCGAGAAGCCGGGAGCGTAGCCCGGAGCGCAGTGACGCGGAGCACACCGCATTAGTCCTCCGGTAGGACGCGCCCGCCCCGCCACGATCGGGACACTTCTCGCATGAATCCCGAAGGCGCCGAGTCCGCGACCCTGGCCCGGTTGGCACGGTTCGCCATCAGGCGCGCCCCGCTGATGATCGGCGGCTGGCTCCTCGTCGTCCTCGCCGTCAACGTGCTGGTGCCGCAGCTCGAGACCGTCGTCGCCAAGGACAGCACCCCGTTCGTCCCGGAGTCCGCCCCCTCGCTGCGGGCGGTCAAGGACATGGACACCACCTTCGGCAACGGCAAGAGCCGCAGCTTCATCGTGCTGGTGGCGGCCCGCGACGGCGGCCTGACCAAGGCCGACGACACGTACCTGACGAACCTGGCCGACCGGCTCCGCAAGGACACCGAGCACGTCACCTACGTCCAGGACATCACCGACCCGACGCTGCGCTCGGCGTTGACCAGCGCCGACGGCGAGGCGTCGTACTTCCAGATCGGTCTCGCCGGCTACACCGGTGCGCCGACCTCGGTCGGCCAGGTGGAGGCGGTCCGCGACGACGCCAAGGTCGGCCGCCCGGAGGGACTCGACGTCAAGGTCACCGGAGCCTCGGCCACGATCACCGACATGGTGGTCGAGGTCGAGAACAGCATCGTCAAGATCACCGCCGTCACCCTGGTGCTGATCGCGATCATCCTGATGGTGATCTACCGCTCGGTGGTGATCACCGCGTTCGTGCTGTCGGTGATCGGGATCGCGCTCGCGGCTGCCCGTGGCGTGGTCTCGTTCCTCGGCGTGCACGACATCTTCGACGTCTCCACCTTCACCGGATCGTTCCTCACCGCGATCGTCCTCGGCGCAACGACCGACTACGCAATCTTCCTGATCAGCCGCTTCCACGAGCAGCGGCGCCGCGGCGTCGAACCGCGGGAGGCCGCCCGGGTCGCCTCGTCACGGGTATCCGCGGTGATCATCGGCTCGGCCCTGACCGTGATCCTCGCGAACGCCTGCCTGGCACTCGCGCACGTCGGCCTGTTCCGGACGACCGGCCCGGCGATCGCTGTCAGCGTCGCGCTCGCCCTGGGCATCTCGCTGACCCTGACCCCGCCCCTGGTCGCGATCCTTGGTGCTCGCGGCTGGCTGGAGCCCCGTCCGCGTCCCGGCAGCGACCGAGGCTGGATGCAGTGGGGCAACCGCGTCGTCGCCCGCCCCGGGATGGCCCTGGCCGCGGGCCTGGTCCCGCTGGTGCTGCTGGCCGCGTTCTTCCCGGTGTTCAAGCCGAGCTACGACGAGCGCCGGGTCCAGCCGGACGATACCGAGAGCAACGACGGCTACGCGCTGATGGACGCGCACTACCCCGTCAACGAGGCGCTGCCGGACTTCGTGCTGGTGACCGCCGACCACGACCTGCGCAACTCCCGCGACCTGGCCGCGCTCGAGCAGGCGGCTGCCTCGGTGGCCC
Organism: Nocardioides marmoriginsengisoli; assembly: GCF_003725695.1. GTDB lineage: Bacteria > Actinomycetota > Actinomycetes > Propionibacteriales > Nocardioidaceae > Marmoricola > Marmoricola marmoriginsengisoli. The sequence goes on along the minus strand of NZ_RJSE01000003.1, from coordinate 760,057 downwards.
GGGTCCCGGGCGTCGGATCCGTCCGCGCGGTCACCCGGCCGACCGGCACCACCATCACCGAGGCCTCGGTCGGCTACCAGGCCGGCGTGGTCGGCACCAGGCTGTCCGAGGCGAGCGGCAAGCTCCGCGACGGCAAGCAGGACACGACCCGCCTGGTCGACGGCGCGGGCCAGCTCGCCGACGGTGCCGGCGAGCTGGCGGCCGGTGCCGGCCGAGCCGCGAACGGTGCCGGCCGCGTGCTCGCTGGAGTCAAGTCGCTGCACACCGGTCTCGAACGCCTTGCGCACGGCAGCCGCGACGCCGTCGCGGGGAGTGCCCGGCTCCGCGCCGGCGCGAGCGCGCTGGCGGACGGGCTCGACACCGCGGTCGAGCAGACCCAGGTGGCGGTCGACGGTCTGGGGCTCGCCTACCAAGCACTCCGCAAGAGCCTCACCTGCGGGCTGGACCCGTACTGCAAGGGGGCCCGCGAGGGCATCCGCCAGGTGTACGTCGGCGAGCGCGACCAGCTGATCCCCGGCCTCCGCGAGGCGGCCGCGGGAGCACGCCAGCTCGCCGACGGCACCACCGACCTGGAGTCCGGCCTGAAAAGGATCCGTGGCGGCCTCGCCACCGCGGAAGCCGGATCGGCGAAGCTCCGCGACGGCCAGCAGTCCCTGGCCGCCGGGCTCGACGACCTCGCGGCCGGCACCTCGAAGGTGGCCGACGCGGGTTCGCAGGTGGCAGGTGGCACCAAGAAGCTGACCGGTTCGATGGACGAGTTGCAAGCCGGCCTGGCCACGGCTGCGGCGTACCTGACCTCGACGGCCCAGGCGACGAAGACCGCCGACGGCGGCTTCTACCTGCCGCCGAGCGCGCTGAAGGACCAGCGGTTCGCGCTGGCCAGCGGTGCCTACCTCTCCGCCGACGGCAAGGTCGCCCGGCTGATCGTGCTCGGCACTACCAATGCTTTCGGTCACGAGGCCGCGTCCCGCAGTAGGCAGATCGCGGCTGCGGCGAACGACGGCTTGCGCGGAACCGAGCTGGCCGGCAGCAAGGTCGCGATCACCGGGATGGCGGCGACCAACGCGGACATCACCGAGCTGTCCAGCTCGGACTTCCGGCTGGTGGCGATCGTGGCGCTGATCGCGGTGTTCCTGGTCCTCCTGCTGCTGATCCGCAGCATCGTGGCCGCGAGCTTCCTGCTGGCCTCGGTGGTGCTCTCGTACGCCGCCACGATGGGGCTCGCGGTGCTGGTCTGGCAGCTCCTGCTCGGCGACCCGCTCGAGTGGACGGTGGCCTGCATCGCGTTCGTGCTGCTGGTGGCGGTCGGCGCCGACTACAACCTGCTGCTGATCAAGCGGATGCACGAGGAGGCGCCCGACGGTTCCCGGGAGGGCATCGCCCGGGCGGTGGGCCTGACCGGTGGCGTGATCACCGCGGCCGGCGTCATCTTCGCCTCCAGCCTGTTCGCGATGATGAGCGGCAGTGTCACGACGCTCGTGCAGCTCGGGTTCACGGTCGGGCTCGGACTGCTGATCGACACCTTCGTCGTACGGACCCTGGTGGTGCCGGCGTTCGCCGCCCTGGTCGGCCCGCGCCTGTGGTGGCCGTCCCGCGTGAGCACGCCGCTCTCCTAGGCGCGGCGACCCTGGTCGCGCGCCTTGCCGACAGAACCTCATGTGCACGATTCCGTCATTCCCGTTGAGTGAAGTGGATGCCGTCGGTTTGATGTCGGTGGTGGTAGTCGGGGTCGTGGATGCGTCGGTGGTGGAAGCCGCAGAGCGGGATGGCTTGGTCGAGGTTGGTGGTGCCGCCGTGGCTCCAGGGAACTTCGTGGTGGAGTTCGCACCAGGCGTAGGGGCGTTCGCAGCCGTGGGCGGCGCAGGTCTGGTGGCGGGTGGCGAGGGCGACGCGTTGGGTTTCGGTGTAGAGGCGGTTGGTGCGGCCGAGGTCGAGGGGGAGGCTGGGTCCGTCGAGGATGGCGGGGAGGATCCCGGAGTTGCAGGCGAGGCGTCGTAGGTTGCCGGCGGAGAGGGAGTCGCCGGTGTCGAGTCCGGCCGCTCCGATGGCGGCTGTGAGCCGGGTGTGGTCGATGGTGACGACGACGGTGGCGGCGACCTTGCTGTGGAGGTGGTTGGTGGGGAGGTGTTCGAGGAGTTCGACGAGCGCGAGGCCGGATTGGTGGGCCCAGTTGCGGCGTGCGCTCGGGTCGCCTGCCTGGGCGGCGGGCGCGCCGAGGTGGGCGCGTCGGGGTGCGGTCATGGACTGGATGATCTTGGTCAGGATTGCTGCGGCGGGGGTGGGGACGGTGAAGTGTCCGCTGGTGGTGCCGTCGTGGTTGTCGTGCAGCGTGAGGCGGGTTCGGGCGAGGGCGGTGGTCTCTTCGGTGCGTAGGAGGGTGTCTTCGTGTCGGTCGACGGTCTGTTGGTCGGGCTCGATCGCGGCGAGGGCTCGGCGGGCGACTCGGCGGAGTTGGTCGGGGGAGAGGCGGGTGGCTTTCTCGACGAGTTCTTGTTCGACGGTGGCGACCGCGGTGGGGTTGAGTCCGGTGGGGAGTTGTTCGGTGGTCTTGATGATGACTTGGGCGTGGGCTGTGGAGAGGGAGCCGTCGGCGAGTGCGGTGGCGCACGGGCGTGGTGGTTCGGAGTGGTGCGGGGCGAGGGCGGTCGCGAGGTGGGTGTCGCGGGAGGCTTGGGCTGGGTCGGTGCGGGTGTGCTGGGCCAGCCAGGAGGAGGTGTCGGCCATCCCGGTTTGTTCGGCGATCCGGGCGGTGTCGGCGTCGGCGATGACGCCGAGCTGGAGGTACTCGAGGCGGCGGATCGCTCGGGCGTAGCTGGCGACCTCGGCGTCGTACTCGGCCGCTGTACGTCCCGGGCGGGCCGGAGGGTCCTGGAGCTGGTCGATGACCGCGTGCAGTGCGTCCAGGCCGGTCGGCGCGTCGAGGACTTCGACGTCGCGGGCGAGGAGAGTGGTCATGACGAAAACGCTATCGAACAGATGTTCGAGTCCTCAAGACCTGTCCCGAGAATGTGGATAACCCGCCAGTTCGGGTCACCTGTGGATCACTTGTCCGCGGTATCCCCGGCGCCGCCCCGCTCCTCGATCGTCTTGCGTAGGACATCCAGCAGCCGCGTCGTCGTCCACATGAACATGAAGATGAACCCGAGAATCAGCGCACTGATGCTGAGTCCCATCCCGTACGCCGACCGGGCAGCTGGTGCTGCGAAGAGCTCGCTGCCGAAGACGTCCTGGTACGTGCTGCCCAGGTCCCGTGCGCGATCGATCACAGTGCCGAACTGGGCGACCGAGAACCCGACGATCAGTGTGGTCACCGCTGTCGAGATCTTCGCCAGACCCGTGTTGTACGAGAGTCGGACGATGGCGGACCGGGTGGCGGACAGGTCCGCGGTCAGGGTGGCCTCGTCGCCTTCGCTGGGTTTCGGGATCCCCATGATGAAGCCCACCAGCGCGCCGACGGCGGCGAAGGTGAAGACGATGAGAACGGACAGCGAGAGCGCCTCCGGTTTCGCTCGCGTGGCGAGGAGGACGATCAGGGCCATCACTCCCGCCCACACCGCGATCGCCTTGAAGAGACCCTCGGCGAACAGTTCTCCTAGATCCTTGATCGTGGCCATCCGATCACTCCATCGCTCGGTGATGATGGAGCAACCTATGCCGGCGGTTCCGGGACCGTCGGGACTCGTTAGTCGAAGGGCTAGACCAGGGTCATCCGGGCGCGGAACGTCCGGATTCACCGATGAATCTCCGCGCACGTACCCTTGATCCGCTATGTCTGAGCCCCGCACCTACGAAGTCCGCACCTACGGGTGCCAGATGAACGTCCACGACTCCGAACGCCTGACCGGTCTCCTCGAGGACGCCGGCTACGTCGCCGCGCCCGACGACCTCCAGGCCGACGTCGTCGTCTTCAACACCTGCGCGGTCCGGGAGAACGCGGACAACAAGCTCTACGGCAACCTCGGGCACCTGGCCTCGGTCAAGGAGAAGCACCCCGGCATGCAGATCGCCGTCGGCGGCTGCCTGGCCCAGAAGGACCGCACCACGATCACCGACAAGGCGCCGTGGGTCGACGTCGTCTTCGGCACCCACAACATCGGGTCGCTGCCGGTCCTCCTCGAACGCGCGCGCTCGCTGGAGGAGGCCCAGGTCGAGATCCTGGAGTCCCTGGACGTCTTCCCGTCCACGCTGCCGACCAAGCGCGAGTCGGCGTACGCCGCCTGGGTCTCGATCTCGGTCGGCTGCAACAACACCTGCACGTTCTGCATCGTCCCGGCCCTGCGCGGGGCCGAGAAGGACCGCCGTCCCGGCGACATCCTGGCCGAGATCGAGGCGCTGGTCGCCGAGGGCGTCACCGAGGTGACCCTGCTGGGCCAGAACGTGAACACGTACGGCGTCGAGTTCGGCGACAAGCTGGCGTTCGGCAAGCTGCTCCGCGCCTGCGGGGAGATCGCCGGTCTGGAGCGGGTCCGGTTCACCTCGCCGCACCCGTCCTCGTTCACCGACGACGTGATCGCCGCGATGGCGGAGACCCCGAACGTGATGCCGCAGCTGCACATGCCGCTGCAGTCCGGGTCCGACAAGGTCCTGCGCGACATGCGCCGGTCCTACCGGCAGGAGCGCTTCCTCGGGATTATCGACCGGGTCCGCGAGGCGATGCCGTACGCGGCGATCACCACCGACATCATCGTCGGCTTCCCCGGTGAGACTGAGGAGGACTTCCAGGCGACCCTGGACGTCGTCCGGAAGGCGCGGTTCGCCAACGCCTTCACCTTCCAGTACTCCAAGCGCCCGGGCACCCCCGCCGCGGACCTGCCCGACCAGGTGGACCCGGCCGTGGTCACCGACCGCTACCTGCGCCTGGCCGCGCTGGTCAAGGAGGTCGCGCTCGCCGAGAACCAGACGTTCGAGGGCCGCTCCGTCGAGCTGATGGTGTCCGAGGGCGAGGGCCGCAAGGACGCGGACACACTGCGTCTCTCCGGGCGTGCTCCGGACAACCGGCTGGTGCACTTCACCCCGGTCGACGCCGCCGGCACGCGCGTGGAGGTCCGGCCCGGGGACGTCGTCACGGTCACCGTTACCCATGCGGCCCCGCACCACCTGGTCGCGGACTCCCCGGTGCTGTCGGTACGCCGTACCCGCGCCGGCGACGCCTGGGAGGCCCGTACGACGACCAAGGCAGCGGGCGTCTCGCTGGGTCTGCCGACGGTCGGCGTACCGGCACCTCTGGCCGACGCTCCGGCCTGCGGCTGACCCGTCAGCCGGCGCGGCCGCGAACCCGCCAGGCGCTCGGCGAGGTCTCGTGCTTGCGCTTGAACGCCCGGCTGAACGCCTCCTCCGACTCGTAGCCGACCCGCCGCGCGATGGCCGCGACCCCGAGCTCGGTCGAGGTCAGCAGGTCCTGGGCGAGGTGCATCCGCCACGCTGTCAGGTACCGGATCGGCGCCAGCCCCAGCACGCCGCGGAAGCGTTCGTCGAGGAGCGACTCGGAGACCGCGGCGGCCGACGCCAGCTCCGCGACGGTCCACTTCCGCTCCGGTGACCGGTGGATCAACGCCATCGCCGGCGCGAGCACCGGGTTCTGGATAGCGCGGATGAAGCCGAGCTCCGGAGCCGGCGCCTCCGCCAGGTAGAGCCGGAGCACTTCCACGAAGAGCAGCTGCACCAGGTGCGCGGGGGACTCGGCGTGCTCGGAGTCGACCAGGGAGGTCTGCGTCAGCGCGTAGTCGATGCTGGCCCGGACCCACTCGGCGGCCGACCCGGTCGGGTGCACGACCAGTACCGGCGGGAAGACCCGCAGGTCGGCGTCGAACAGCCGGTCCTCGGAGGTCAGGTAGCCGCAGACCACGTGGGTCGGGTCGCCGCCGTGGCCGTACTCGATGAACGGCATCGACGTCCACGGGGGAGGGTCGACCAGGGTCATCGCGTCGACGATCTCGGAGTCCTCGGTGCCGCCCATCAGGTGCGGGTCGCCGTACGGGAGCACGATGACGTCGCCGGCGTCCGCCCAGTGCCGGTCGCCGCCGACCTCGATCCAGCACCGGCCCTCGGCGACCAGGTGGAACGGGACGATCCGGCGGGCCTGCGGAGCGAGCAGGGCGGCGAGGTCCTCGGTCGGCACGGAGCTGTACGCCCAGCCTTCGGTGTACCGCGCGTGCAGGAAGATCGCGCCCTGGATGTGCAGCCGCTTCAGGGCGTCGGCGAGCGCCGCGTCTCTGGGTTCCTGGTCAGGTACGGCGGGGATCTGGTCATGGCCTGTCGGCGACCGGGGCACAACTCTGAGTGTGACAGCAAGCCCACCCGAACAAGGAGACTCCGATGCCACTTTTCATGGATGTGCACGAGACGATGCCCGAAGGCGCGACCGCTGCCGACGTGGCCGGTGCCCACGCCGAGGACCTCAAGGTCCAGGGCCAGTACGGCGTCGACTACAAGAGCTACTGGGTCGACGAGACCAACGGAAAGATCTTCTGCCTGGTCGATGCGCCGGACGCCGAGACGGCTGCCCGGGTGCACCGCGAGGCGCACGGGCTCGAAGCCGACCACATCTTCCCGGTGGTCGCCGGCTCCTGAACGACGATGCCGCCGGACCGCGCGAGGCGGTCCGGCGGCATCGGAGGTGTCACTTGATGTCGTCGTCCTGGCCGTCGAGCCCGTCGAGGGCGTCCTTGGCCTTGTCGACCCCGGTGTCGACCTTGTCGCCGAACTTCCCGCCGGTCTTCTCGTTGATCAGGTCGCCGGCCTTGTCGAGGCCGCTGGCGATCTTCTCGCCCTGGCTGTCGACGGCCTTGGTCAGCTTCTCCTTGGCGTCATCCAGAAATCCCATACCGGTCCTTCTTTCTGTCTTGCCGTTAGATGCGGTGAGCCCGCGGATCGAGCCCACCACATCATCGGCCGGAAGTACACAGCTCAAACCTCGGAGCTACCGGACCTTGGTCGCCCGGACGACCTTGCGGACGACGGTCGCGTACCCGGGCTTGGACAGCGTGATCCGGACACCGACCTTCTTCCGCTTGTCCTTCCGGACCAGCTTGTACGTCGCCCGGGTGGCGCCCTTGATCGCGACGCCGTTGCGCAACCACTGGTACCTCACGGTCGCCGCCGGCGTGCTCCTCGGCGCCACGGCGCGCAGCCGCTTGCCGACCTTGGGCTTGCCGAGGACGGCGGGCTTGGTGGTGAGCGTGAGGACCTGCAGCGCGATGGTCGCCGGGAGGGTCGAGACCGTCACCGGCTCCAGGCCGGTCCGCTGGGCGGTGATCGTCATCGTGATCCGCTTGCCCGCATCAGCGGCAGTGACCTGGTAGTTGAAGTCGTTCGGGTGCGGCACCACCACGCCGTTGCGCAGCCACTGGATCGCGTAGAACTCCGGGTCGGCGTTCCAGGTGCCCGGCACCCCGGTCAGCGTCGAGCCGACCTTGCGGGTCCCCGTGATCGAGGGCTTCGTCAGGTTCTGGAGGGGCGGCAGCGGGTCCAGCTGGGCGTCGAGGTCGGTCGGCGGTGAGCCGGCGGTGATGACGACGCTCTGGCCGGCCTGCACGGTATCGGCGTTGTTCCAGAACTCCTTCTTCAGGACGCTGGCATTCGTGGGGCGGAACTCGACCCGGTAGGTCCCGGACGGCAGGAACATGGAGTAGGTGCCGTTCGCCTCGGTGAACGCGGAGCCGTCGATGGACCCCCACCCGGTGCCGTCGTTCATCCAGAGCTGGACCAGGACGTCGGGCACGTTGTCTCCGGAGCCCGACGCCGTGACGGTGCCGCTGATGGAGCCCATCAGGGTCAGGGTCGGGTTGATCCCGGTCACGGCGGTCGGTGGGGTGACCGTGATCGGGTCGGCGGCCGCGAGCGTGGTCTTGCCGTTCCACCAGCTCTCGAAGCCGATGTTGTTCTCGTCGTAGACCTGGAAGTTGAGCTTGTAGTCGCCGGCGGGCAGGTTCGACAGCGTGTAGGTCCCGTTCGAGACGTTGGACCGGTAGTCGGCGTAGCCGCCGGGATAGCTGGCGTCCGCGACGTACGCCCACACGTAGCCGCCGGCGGTCGGCACGCTGACGGTTCCGCTGATCGATCCACCCGGGGCCACCTCGGCGTTGACCGTGGTGACCTGGCCGGCGGTGACCACCACCGGGGTGGAGCCGCCGCGGGTCGGAGAGTTGCCGTTCCACTCCGGCGCTTGTCCCGGCTCAGCGATCTTGATCCAGTAGCTGCCCGGTGCCAGCGCGAGCTCGTAGGCGCCGTTCGACCCCGTCGAGACGGAGGCCGTCTCGTTCTTCTGGCCGACGAGGAAGGCGGTCACCACGGCGGACATCGAAGCAGGTTCGCTCCGGGTGATCGTTCCGGCGATGCCCTGCGTCACCGCCGCCTGGGCGGCCACGGGCACGAGCAGGCCGGCGAGTGCCAGAGCGAGGGCAGCGAGGAGCGTCGTCAGAGGGCGACGTGGACTGAGGACCTGATTCGACATGGCGAACTCGATTCCAGAACTGGGAGGTATCGCAGAAACTAACAGCGCCCACCGGGTTCGGCCAGCACCACCGGTTCTTGGCACACTGCTCCCATGCCTCCCGTCCCGATCGTCGCCGTGGTCGGCGCGACCGCGGCCGGGAAGAGCAGCCTCGCGCTGGATCTCGCCGAACGCCTCGGCGGGGAGATCGTGAACACCGACGCGTTCCAGGTCTACCGAGGCATGGACATCGGTACGGCGAAGCTGCCGGTCGCCGAGCGACGGGGCATCCCGCACCACCTGCTCGATCTGGTGGAGATCACCCAGCCGACCACCGTCTCCTGGTTCCAGGAGCTGGCCAAGGCCGTCATCGCGGACTGCAGGGCGCGCGGCGTCGTGCCGGTGCTGGTGGGGGGATCGGCGCTGTACACCCGGTCGGTCGTGGACGTCTTCGAGTTCCCGCCGACCGATCCCGAGATCCGGGCGGGCTACGAGGCCCGCCTCGAGGCCGAGGGACCCGAGGCGCTCCACCGCCTGCTCGGCGAGCTCGCCCCGGAGGCTGCGGCGGTGATGAACCCGCTGAACGGTCGGCGACTGGTCCGAGCCCTCGAGGCGATCGCGGTCACCGGGAAGCCCTGGTCCGGCACCCTCCCGGCGCCGACGTACGCCGACCCGAGCACGGTCCAGATCGGGGTCGACATCGACCGACCGACCCTGGACGCCCGGATTACCGAACGCGTCGACGCGATGTGGGCCGACGGCCTGGTCGAGGAGGTCCGGTCCCTGGCCGCCCGCGGACTGCGCGAGGGGGTGACCGCCTCGCGCGCCATCGGGTACCCGCAGGTGCTCGCCTTCCTCGACGGTGAGATCTCCGAGAGCCGGGCGCGGGAGCAGATCGCCGCCGGCACCCGACGGTTCGCCCGGCGCCAGGACGGCTGGTTCCGCAAGGACGGCCGGATCTCCTGGGTCGCGTACGACGACCCGGACCGGATCGACAAGGCCGTCGAGAGTGTCGGTGCTCGATGACAACCTCGTCGCATGCTGACTCAGTACTTCACCGCCTCCAGCCTTGACGGGTTCATCGCGGCCGAGCCCGAGGACGGACTCGCCTGGCTGATCACCCGTGACGTCGACAGCGCCGGCCCGCAGGGGTACGACGCCTTCATCGCGGAGGTCGGCGCCCTCGCGATGGGAGCGACCACCTACCAGTGGCTGCGCACCCACCATCCCGACGAGTGGTTCTACGAGATGCCGACCTGGGTGTTCACGCACCGCACGTTCGACCCGCCACCGGGCGACGTCCGCTTCACGACCGACCCCGTTCCCGAGGTGCACGTCGCGATGGTCGAGGCTGCCGGCGGCAAGAACGTCTGGATCGTCGGCGGCGGTGAGCTGGCCGGCCAGTTCCACGACCACGGTCTGCTCGACGAGGTCTGGATCCAGTACGCGCCGCTGACCCTCGGATCCGGAGCGCCGATGCTGCCGCGGCGGATCGAGCTCGAGCAGATCGCCCTGGACCAGAACGGGGAGTTCGCCTGCCGGAGGCTCCGGGTCAAGCGCTGAGCTCGTCCGATCGGCCGAGGTGCCGCTCGGTCACGTGGCCGGGGACGTCCCAGCCGTCGGCGAGGTCCGGGCTCGGGACCGGCATTCCCCAGGTCTGGGTGATCGGCAGGACCCCGGCCCAGGCGGCCCCGGCATCGACGTCGTCCTCGTCGTCGACGGGCGGGCCGGTGCGGATCTTCACCGACGCCTCGGTGAGGTCGAGCGCGAGTACGGTCGTCTGGGCCAGCTCCTTGCGGTTCGGCTCCCGGGTGTGCGCCCACGACCCCGGCGCGAGGTGCTCGGTGAGCACCCGCAACCCGTGCAGCTTGTCCGCGTCGTCGGTGAGCACACGGGCCTGGCCGTGCACGACGGCGCACCGGTAGTTGACCGAGTGGTGGAAGACCGAGCGCGCGTAGACGACCCCGTCCAGGTGGGTGACGGCGACGCAGATCTCGCTGGTGCCGGCGGCGCTGAGGCTGCGCGCACCGGAGGACCCGTGCAGGTACAAGGTGTTGCCGTCGCGGCCGTAGCCGGTCGGCAGCACCAGCGGCGCGCCGTCCACGACGACCGACAGGTGGCAGATCAGGCCGGCATCCAGGACGGCGTCCAGCGCCTCGCGCTCGTTGACGGCTCGTTTCTTGCCGCGTCGGATCGTGCTGCGCGGGGTGGGGGAGAGGGTGGCTCGGTTCACGCTTCCAGCATCGGGCAGCCAGTGGCATCCTAGAAGGGCCAAAAGCATAGAAGATTGAGAGGCCACTTGTGTTCACCGTGCCACCGGTCGAGCTGGACCGCGATCGAGACGTCCCCCTCGCCGTCCAGCTCGCCGACGCCCTGCGTGCCGCGGCGGCGAACGGCCAGCTGCGCAGCGGCGACCAGCTGCCGTCCACCAGGGCGCTCGCGGTGCAGCTCGGGGTGAGCAGGACGGTGACCGCGGCGGCGTACGAGCAGCTGCACGCCGAGGGCTGGATCGCGGGCCGGCGCGGCTCCGGCACGTTCGTCACCACGGCTCCGCCGGGAACTCGGCCCGGGAAGCCGCGACGCTCGCGGGCGGACGCTGCCGCCCGGCCGCTGATCGATCTGACCTCCGGGGCACCCTGGGCCGCGGGGATCGACCGGGCGGCGTGGCGTCGGGCCTGGCGGGCCGCGGCCGACGCCGACCCGCTGCCGCGTCCGGAACGCGCCGGTCTGCCGGCGTACCGGGAGGTCGTGGCCGAGCACCTGGTGCGGCACCGCGGGCTGCTCGTCGAGGCCGACGGGGTGCTCGCCACCGGCGGCACCACCTCGGCAGTCCTGGAGCTCGCCGCCGCGGTCCTCGACCGGGGCGCCACGGTCGCGGTCGAGGAACCCGGCTACCAGCGCGCGGTCCAGGTGCTCAAGGCTGCGGGGATGAACGTCGTCCGGGCGCCGGTGGACGTCGACGGTCTCCGGGTGGCCGAGATCCCCGCCTCGGTCCGCGCGGTGTTCTGCTCGCCCGCGCACCAGTACCCGTTGGGCGGGCGGTTGCCGGCCGGCCGACGGGTCGAGCTGGTCGAGCGCGCCCGGCGCGAGGGCTGGCTGGTGATCGAGGACGACTACGACGGCGAGCTCCGGTACGACGTCGCGCCGCTGCCGCTGCTCGCCGCACTGGCGCCGGACGTGGTGGTGCACCTGGGGACCACCAGCAAGATCCTCACCCCGACCCTCGGCACCGGCTGGATGGTCGGATCGCCGGCGGTGACCGAGGCGGTCCGCGCCCTCCGGGTCCGGACCGCGACGGGGCCGTCGGTCGCCGGGCAGCGGCTGCTGGTCGAGCTGGCCCGGCACGGGGACCTGGGCCGGCACCTGCGGCGGCTGCGACGGGAGCTGTCGGAGCGGCGTGCGCTGATCGTCGACGTGCTGGGGTCGGCCGGGATCGCTGTCCGGGGCGACGACGCCGGTGCCCACGTGGTGGTGCCGTTGCGCTCCGGCCGGGCCGAGGACGAGGCCGTACGCCGGGCCGAGAGCCTCGGCATCCGACTCGACGGCCTGGCTCGCCACCACGCCGGTCGTCCTCGCTGGTACGGCCTCGTGCTGGGGTACACCGCGTGCTCCCGCACCGAGCTCACCGCGGCGCTGCCGACCTTGGTGGAGCTGCTGAGCGGCCGCGAGTCGGGGGACTAGGCCGCCGGCCCGGGAGCCTGCGGTCGCGCAGCCCTAGACTGGGGTGGTGGATTACTCCTTCGTCAAGGGACACGGCACCGAGAACGATTTCGTGCTGATCCCCGATGCCAACGGCCGTCACGAGCTCACCGCCGAGCAGGTGGCCCGGCTCTGCGACCGCCGGGCCGGGATCGGCGCCGACGGCGTGATCCGGGTGGTGCGCACCGACGCCACCGAGGACCCCGCGGCGGTCGCTGCGCGCGGCCAGGCGCGCTGGTTCATGGACTACCGCAACAGCGACGGCTCGCTCTCGGAGATGTGCGGCAACGGCATCCGGGTGCTCGGGCTGTACCTGGCGACCCACGCCGACGTCGATCCGCGCGAGCCGCTCCTGGTGGCGACCCGGGCCGGGATCCGGACGCTGACCTTCGACGGTGATCGGATCACCGTGGACATGGGCGCCCCCGAGGTGGCCGGCGAGACCAAGGTGACCGTCGGCGACCGCTCCTGGGCGGCGACCCGGATCAGCATGGGCAACCCGCACGCGGTCGCCTTCGTGGACGACCTCGCCGACGCGGGCGACTTGCGGACCGAACCCGAGTACGACCGGGTCGCCTTCCCCGACGGGGCGAACATCGAGTTCGTCGTACGGCGCGGGGAGCAGCACGTCGCGCTCCGGGTGCACGAGCGCGGCTCGGGGGAGACCCGGTCCTGCGGCACCGGCGCCTGTGCGGTGATGGTCGCCGCGGCACTCGCCGACGGGGCCGAGCGCGGGACGTCGTACACCGTGGACGTCCCGGGCGGGACGCTGGAGATCGTCTGGACCCCGGACGACCGGATCCTGATGACCGGCCCGGCGGTCCTGGTCGCGGAGGGCGTCACCGACCTCTGAGCCGCGGGTCAGGCCCCCAGGATCAGGCAGGTCGTGGTCGCGTGCGCGATCAGCTTGCCGTCCGCCGCGTAGAGCCGGCCCTCCGCGGTCGACTGGGTGCGTCCGCGGTGCAGCACCGTTCCGGTCGCGCGCACCGGCCCCATCCCGGGCATCATCGCGCGCAGGTAGTGCACGTTGAGCTGGGCGGTCGTGTAGCCGACGCCGGCCGGCAGGGTGGTGTGCACCGCGCAGCCCATGCAGGAGTCCAGGATCGTCGCCGCGATGCCGCCGTGGATGGTCCCGAGCGGGTTGGTCATCCGCTCGTCGGGGGAGAGCTCGAAGGTGCAGACGCCGTCGTCGATCTCGACCGGCATCATCCCGAGGGTGACCGCGATCCCCGGTGGCGGTACGTCCCCGCGGCCGACGGCGCGCATCAGCTCCAGTCCGGTCATCGCGACGATGTCGTCGAGGGTGAGGGGCGCGCTGTCGAGGGTCATGCCGGGTCTCCGATCTCTGCGGTCGTGGACGGTGCGGTGGCCCGGGCCGGTCGGGGCAGGGCCAGGGCAGCCAGCGAGGTGAGGACGCCGCAGAGCGCGAGCATCCACCAGACCCGCTGGAAGTGGTCGAGGGCGTTGAGCGGCGTCACCGTGCCGAGAAGCGCCACGGTCAGGGCTACCCCGAAGGTCGCGCCGAACTGGCGGATCGCCTGGTTGACCGCCGACCCGGCACCGAAGGCATCGGCGGGCAGCCCCTGGACCGCGGCGCTGGTCAAGTGCGGGATCACCATCGCGACGCCGAGGCCGCCGAGCAGGGCGCCGGGCAGCAGGTGCTCGACCCAGTGCGGCTCGGTGGTCATCGCCGCGATCAGCCACAGTCCGCTGGCCGCGTAGATCAGTCCGCCGGGGACGAGGATGGCGCGCTGGCCGATCCTGCCGGCGAGCCGGCCGAAGAGCGGCGCGAGCACGATCACGACGACCGGGCCGGGCATCATCACCAGGCCGGTCCTCACGATGCTGTAGCCCCAGACGTTGGTGAGGAAGAGGACCTGGGCGAAGAACATCGCGGTGAAGCCGATGGTGAAGGCGGCCGTCGCGATGTTGGCCCAGCGGAACGACGCGGCCCCGAACAGGCTGAGGTCGAGCGCCGGGTGCGGGTGGCCGAGGGTGCGGACCACGAAGACGGTCAGCACGACCAGGCCGGCGACCAGGGCGCCGATCGTGCGTGCCGAGAGCCAGTGCCACTGGTCGCTCTGCACGATGCCGAGCGCGAGCAGGCTCAGCGCACCGGCGAGCAGCAGGATGCCGATCGGGTCGGGGAACCGGGTCGTCTGCGCCTCGCGGGACTCCGGCATCGTGCGCCGGGCCAGCACGAGGGCGACCGCGCCGATCGGGAGGTTGATCAGGAAGACCGCCTGCCATCCCCAGGCGTCGACGAGCAGGGCGCCCGCCGTCGGGCCGACGGCCGCGGCGAGCGCGGCGATAGCGCCCCAGATCGCCACCGCGGCCGGGACCTTCTCGCGCGGGAAGACCGAGAGCACGATCGCCAGCGAGGCCGGGACCAGCGCCGCGGCACCGAGCGCCTGGAGGACCCGGAAGCCGACGAGCAGGCCGGGGGAGGCGGCGACCGCGCAGAGCGCCGACGCGATCGTGAAGGCGACCAGTCCGATCAGGAAGGTACGTCGGCGGCCGAACCGGTCGGCGAGCCGCCCGGCCGGGACCAGTGCCGCCGCCAGCGCGATCGTGTACGCGGAGAGCGTCCACGACATCGTCGCGAAGGAGACGTCGGGGAAGCTGGCGCGGATGTCCTCGAAGGCGACGAAGAGGACCTGGGTGTCGAGGAAGACCATGAACGCGGCGATGCTCGCGACCCCGAGCACGGCCCAGGGGCTCACGGTCCGGTCGGGTACGGCGGGATCCGCGGCGGACGCCGGGGTGGCCGAGGGGACGGTGGAGGTCATGGACGTGACCCTAGTCGATGTCGCTTTAAAAAATCAACCAATTGATAAAGAAAGTAAACCGTCCTATCCTGGGCGCGTGCCGTCCAAGAGCTACGACCAGCCCTGCACCATCGCCACCGCGCTCGACCGCGTCGGCGACCGCTGGACCCTGCTCGTCCTCCGCGAGCTCTCCTTCGGTGAGCAGCGCTTCACCGACCTGCGCGGCGCCCTCCCGGGGATCGCCTCCAACCTGCTCACCGACCGGCTGCGCGATCTCGAGGCGGCGGGTCTGGTGGAGCAGCACGAGTTGCCCGCCCCGGCCGCCCGCACCGTCTACCGGCTGACTCGCGACGGCACCCGGATCCGTCCGGTGCTCCGCGCCCTGGCCCAGTTCGGGATGCCGTACCTCCGGGAGCCGGCGGAGGGCACCATCCCGCCGCGGATGGCGGTCTTCGGCGGCGCCGCCGCGCTCTTCGACCCGGTCGGCGCCGCCGGCAAGGACCTGCGGGTCCGCTTCCTGCTCGACGGCGAGGAGCACTGGGTCGAGGTCCGCGCCGGCAAGCTGGTCCGCGCCGACACCACGGCCGCTCCCGACCTGACGTTCTCCGGGACGGCCGCCGGGCTCTTCGCGATCAACCGCGGCGGCGAGCTCGACGCGACCCTCGACGTGGAGGGCTCCCGAGCCGCCCGGGCCGTGTTCCGGGACTGCTTCCCGCCCTCGACCGCCCAGGTGTCGGTCCCTTCCTGACCCCGCGCCGGGCCGGGTCCTAGGATGCCGGGCATGGACATCAATGGAGCCAGTGCAATCGTCACCGGCGGGGCCTCCGGAATCGGGGCCGCCGCCGCTCGTCAGCTCGCCGCCAAGGGAGCCGTCGTCGTCATCGCCGACCTGAACGCGGAGGCCGGCGAGGCCCTCGCGAAGGAGATCGGCGGCGTCTTCGTCACCGTCGACGTCACCAACACCGACCAGATCCAGACGGCCGTGAACACCGCCGTCGAGCTCGCCCCGCTGCGCGCCGTGGTCAACTCGGCCGGCATCGGCTGGGCCCAGCGCACCATCGGGCGCGACGGCAACCCGGACTCGGCGCACAACCTGGACGCCTTCAAGAAGGTCATCTCGATCAACCTGATCGGCACCTTCGACTGCGTCCGGCTCGCCGCCACCGCGATGAGCCTGAACGAGCCGAACGAGTCCGGCGAGCGCGGCGCGATCGTCAACCTGGCAAGCGTCGCGGCGTTCGACGGCCAGATCGGCCAGGCGTCGTACTCGGCCTCCAAGGGCGGCGTCGTCGGGATGACCCTGCCGGTCGCCCGCGACCTCTCCGCTGCCGGCATCCGGCTCAACACGGTCGCCCCCGGTCTGATCGACACCCCGATCTACGGCGTCGGCCCCGAGTCGGAGGCCTTCAAGGCCAACCTCGGCCAGAACGTGCTCTTCCCGAAGCGTCTCGGCGTCCCGGACGAGCTGGCCAGCATGGTCGTCGAGTGCATCACCAACTCCTACATGAACGCCGAGACGATCCGCGTCGACGGCGGCATCCGGATGCCTCCCAAGTGATCTCCCGTCGTGCGCCTGAGCCCGTCGTCGATGACGTGATCAGGCGCACGACTGCTTTAACCAGTGGCGCGCCCGCCTACTCTGGTAACCAATGACGAACGCACCTGAAGACTTCGACCTGGACGACGAGCTGGCCGAGACGGCCGGCTGGGACGACGAGGCGGACCCCGAGGAGACCATCGGTTCGATGGAGCTCGCGGAGCGGCACGCCCTGCGCCGGGTCGTCGGACTCTCCACCGAGCTCGAGGACATCTCCGAGGTCGAGTACCGCCAGCTCCGGCTCGAGCGCGTCGTGCTCGTCGGGGTCTGGACCGAGGGCAGCGTCCAGGACGCCGAGAACTCGATGGCCGAGCTCGCGCTGCTCGCCGAGACGGCCGGGTCCCAGGTGCTCGAGAACGTCTACCAGCGCCGGGACAAGCCGGACCCGGCGACCTACATCGGCCGCGGCAAGGTCGACGGGGTGCGGGAGATCGTCCAGGCGACCGGCGCGGACACCGTGATCATGGACGGCGAGCTCGCGCCCAGCCAGCTGCGCAACCTCGAGGACAAGCTCAAGGTGAAGGTGGTCGACCGGACCGCGCTGATCCTGGACATCTTCGCCCAGCACGCGAAGTCCAAGGAGGGCAAGGCGCAGGTCGAGCTCGCCCAGCTGAGCTACATGAAGCAGCGGCTGCGCGGCTGGGGCGGCCAGCTCTCCCGTCAGGCCGGTGGCCGGGTGGCCGGCGGTGAGGGCATCGGTGGTCGCGGCCCCGGTGAGACCAAGATCGAGACCGACCGCCGCCGGATCAACGACAAGATCGCCAAGCTCCGCCGCGAGCTCGCGCAGATGAAGACCACCCGGGTGACCAAGCGCGGCGAGCGGCACCGCAACGCCGTCCCCAGCGTCGCCATCGCCGGGTACACCAACGCCGGCAAGTCCTCGATCCTCAACCGGCTGACCGATGCCGGCGTCCTGGTCGAGGACGCGCTGTTCGCGACCCTGGATCCGACCACCCGCCGTACGACGACCAGCGACGGCCGGGTCTACACGATGACCGACACCGTCGGGTTCGTCCGGCACCTGCCGCACCAGCTCGTCGAGGCCTTCCGCAGCACCCTGGAGGAGGTTGCCGACGCCGACCTGATCGTGCACGTCGTCGACGGCTCGCACCCCGACCCCGAGGGCCAGCTCTCGGCGGTGCGCGGCGTCTTCGCGGACGTCGACGCGGGCAAGGTCCGTGAGCTCGTGGTGATCAACAAGGCGGACATCGCCGACCCGCTGACCCTGGCCCGGCTGCGGCTGAACGAACCGCACTCGGTGGTCTGCTCGGCGAAGACCGGTGAAGGCATCGCCGAGGTGCTCGCCGCGATCGAGGACGACCTGCCGCGCCCGGCCATCGAGGTCCGGCTGCTGCTGCCTTACAGCCGCGGCGACCTGGTCAGCCGGCTGCACGACAAGGCGGAGGTGCTCGCCACCGAGCACACCGCCGACGGCACCCTGGTGCACGCACGGGTGAGTGAGGCGTTGGCCGGGGAGCTCGAGCTGTATACGTTGAGCGAGTCCGAACCGAGCTGATGATCCGGAGTAGGGTCGCGCCATGAACGACCCCACGGTGCCGGAGATGCTGATGTCGATGATGCTCGCGCTGCTCAGCATCTTCTCGTTCATGGGCGGTCTCGGCGGCTGACGATCGCTAGGGTCATCCCCATGAAGCAACTCCTGGCACGGGTGCTGGCCATGCTGGTCCTGGCGGCCGTGGTCGCCATCGGTGGAATCTCCTTCTCGGCCGTCTCCTCGCCCTCGGCCCCGTCGGAGTCGGCGACGATCACCAAGTACGAGTCCGACTACGACGTGAAGGCCAATGGCGACGTCGACATCGTCGAGCGGCTCACTGTCGACCTGCCCTGCTGCGACCGGCACGGCATCTTCCGGCTCTTCGACACCCGGGACCCGAACGTCGAGAAGAACCGGCTGATCCCGAAGGACATCACCGTCACCCGGGACGGGCGCGACGAGCCCTTCGACGTCCAGAGCAACGAGCGCGGCCGCTTCCGCAACGTGAAGATCGGCAGTGGTGACACCACCATCCAGGGCGAGCACGTCTACCGGATCTCCTACCGGATCAAGGGCGCCCTGACGCCGGGTCACGACGGCTCGCCGACCCAGTTCTACTGGAACCTGATCGGCGCCGGCTGGGTGATGCCGATCAAGGAGTCCGACCTGACCGTGCACCTGCCCGCACCGGGCACCAACCTGCGGTGCGCGGAGGGCGCCGGCAGCGGCGCCGGCTCCTGTACGGCGGAGGGCGACGGCACCGAGACGATCCGGGTGAAGACCGGGCCGCTGGCGCCGAACACGCCGGTCACCATCAAGACCGACCTGGACCTCGCGACCCCCGACGGCGACACCCGGCCGTGGGCCAGCAAGCTCGACCCGATCCTCGGTCAGCACCCGGTCCTGCTCGGCTTCGTGGTGGTGCTCGCCGGCCTGCTCGGCGTGGCCGGCGCGGCGCTGAGCCTGCAGACCCGGGAGAAGCAGCCGCCGTACCCGCTGATGTACGCGCCGCCGGAGGGCATCGGGCCGGCGCAGGCGGCGTACCTGATGACCGAGAAGGTGGAGAACAAGGCCTTCGTCGCCACGATGATGTACGCCGCGGAGCAGGGCGCGGTGACCCTCGCCCAGGACGGCAAGTCCTGGACCCTGACCGGCACCGACAAGACCGACACCTGGAGCAGGATCGACTCGGTCACCCAGCTCGCCGGGACCTCGCTCGGGGTGGCGAGCCCCGGTGCGGCGTTCACCGCGTCGCCGTCCTCGGTGAGCTCGGGCCAGAAGCTGAAGACGGCGCTCTCCGCGTTCGACGCCAACACCAAGGGGTGGGCGAAGACGTCCGGGCTGATGGAGAACGTCGGTCTCGGCGGATTCGGCGGGTTCTTCCTGTTGCTGCTGCTCGGCGCCACGGTGTACCTGGGAGCGTTCAACCCGTTCGACATGTCGATCATCGCGATCGTTCCCGGCATCTTCCTGATCACCGCGATCAGCGTCGGCGCGACCGGTGCAGGCACCCGCCGTACCGCCGCGGGCCGGGATCTCTGGTCGCGGGTGGGCGGCTTCTACCGGACCCTGTCGACCCCGTCGGCGCAGGATCGCTTCGACTTCTCGGGCCGCAAGGAGCTCTACACCTCCTACCTGCCGTGGGCGGTGGCGTTCGACTGCGCCGACGAGTGGGCCAAGAAGTACCGGATCGAGACCGGCGAGGAGCCGCCGGCACCGAACTACTTCCCGACGTACACAGGCGTGCACGCCGCGACCTTCGTCAACCAGATGGTCGACAGCTTCGACTCCACCGTCTCCTCGGCGATCTCCGCCTACAACGCCACCCAGAGCTCGTCCTCCAGCGGAGGTGGCGGGGGCGGCTTCAGCGGCGGCGGCGGAGGCGGTGGCGGAGGCGGCGGCTCCTGGTGAGTGTTGCTGAGCCCGCCCATCCGCTTGAATAGCCGTACGAACCTCAGGGAAAGAGGAACCACATGATCGTCGCCCTCATCATCGTCGCCGTCCTGATCGCGCTGGTCGGCTTCGTCATCGTCGGCTTCAACAAGCTCCGGACCACCGACATCGCCGCCCAGGAGGCGCTGGGCGGGATCGACGTCCAGCTGACCCGGCGCGCCGACCTGATCCCGAACCTGGTCGAGACGGTCAAGGGGTACGCCGCCCACGAGTCCGGCGTCTTCGAGGAGGTCACCAAGGCGCGGGCCGGCCTGGCCGCCGCGGCCGAGGGCGACGACGTCCCCGCGAAGGCTGCTGCCGACGCTGCCATGCAGCAGGCGCTGGTGAAGGTGAACGCCGTCGCCGAGGCCTACCCGGACCTGAAGGCGAACATCCAGTTCCTCGACCTCCAGCAGCAGCTGAAGGACACCGAGGACAAGATCTCGTTCGCCCGCCAGTACTACAACGACGCGGTGGCGACGCTGAACAAGCTCGTCGTGACGATCCCGTGGATGTTCCTCGCCGGCTTCGCCGGGGTGAAGACCCGCGACTTCTACGAGGCGCCGGCCGGGCAGGACGTCCCGCCGACCGTCAACTTCGGCACCGCGACCCCGCCGGCCCCGCCGACGCCGCCCGCGGCCCCGGCAGCCCCCGCCGCTCCGCCGGCACCGCCCGCACCGCCGGCTGCTCCGCCGGTGGCCGCTGAGCCTCCTGCTGCTCCGCCGGTGGCTGCTGAGCCCCCGGCCGCTCCGCCGGTGGCCGCCGAGCCGCCTGCCGAGCCGCCCGCCGCTCCGCCGGTTGCCGCGGAGCCTCCGACGGCACCGGAGCCGCCGACCGCTCCGCCGGCGGCACCGCCCACAGCCTGACGACGAGCACCCGAAGCCCCCGCCGGTCGCGACCGGCGGGGGCTTCGTCCGTACCGCCGACTACTCTTCCCCTCGTGCCCGACACCCCTGAGAAGCCGACGGTCCGCGACGTCCTCGCGGCCGCGGTCAGTGCTGTCGGGGGCTCCGAGCGCCCGGGCCAGGTCCGGATGGCGGAGGCGGTCACCGCCGCGATGGAGTCCGGCCAGCACCTGCTGGTCCAGGCGGGCACCGGCACCGGCAAGTCGCTGGGCTACCTGGTCCCGGCGCTGCTGCACCACCAGCGGGTCGTGGTCGCGACCGCGACGCTGGCGCTCCAGCACCAGCTCGTCGAGCGCGACATCCCGGCGCTGGTCGAGGCAGCCGACGAGGTCCTGCACGAGAAGGCCACCTTCGCGGTCCTCAAGGGCCGGTCGAACTACGCCTGCCTGCACCGGGTCCGCGAGGGCGTCCCGGACGACCAGGGCACCCTGGTCGACCTCCCGACCGGCTCGATCGGTGCCGAGGTCGTCGCGCTCCGCGAGTGGATCGAGGACGAGGCCAAGGAGGGCGGGACCGGCGAGAAGGACAACGCTCCCCGCCATACCGACCAGGTCTGGCGCCAGGTCAGCGTCAGTGCGCGCGAGTGCGTCGGCGCCGCCAAGTGCGCGTACGGCGTCGAGTGCTTCGCCGAGCGCGCCAAGGAGAAGGCCGCCAACTCGCAGCTGGTCGTCACCAACCACTCGCTGCTGGCGATCGACGCCATCGAGGGCATCCCGATGATCCCCGAGTACGACGTCGTGGTGATCGACGAGGCGCACGAGCTCACCTCCCGGGTGACCCAGGCCGCCACCGACGAGCTCTCCCCGAACGATGTCGAGCGCACCGCGCGCCGGTCCCAGCGCCACGTCGACGGGGACGAGGCGGATGCGCTCGCCGATGCGGCGGAGGCGTTGCGCGATGCCGTGGACACCACCCCGGGCGGGCGGCTGGAGACGGTCCCGGTGGCGATCAGCGATGCGCTGGAGCTGGTCCGCGACGCTGCCCGCGCGCTGATCACCGCGTTCCCCAAGGCGGCCCCCGGGGCCGAGGCGGACGCCGGCGCCACCCAGGCGCGGGGCTGGACCCAGGAGCTGTTCGCGACCGCCGAGCGGATGGCGGCCGACTCGGAGTACGACGTGCTCTGGATCTCCGAGCGCGAGGCCCGGCACGGCGGCAACCGGCTCTGCGTGGCACCGCTGAACGTGGCCGGGCAGATGCGCGAGAAGCTGCTGGTCGACAAGACCGTCGTCTTCACCTCGGCCACCCTGATGCTCGGCGGCGACTTCTCGGTGGTCGCCGGATCGGTCGGCCTGGACCGGGAGGCGGAAGGCGGCTCCTGGCAGGGGATCGACGTCGGCTCGCCGTTCGACTACGGCCAACAGTCGATCCTGTACGTCGCCAAGCACCTCCCGCAGCCCGGTCGCGACGGACTCCAGAAGGTCCAGCTCGACGAGATCGTCGACCTGATCGACGCGGCCGACGGGCGCACCCTCGGGTTGTTCTCCAGCCGCCGCGCCGCCGAGGCCGCCGCCGAGGAGGTGCGGACCCGGCTTCCGCACCTGACCACGCTCTGCCAGGGCGACGCCCAGCTGCCCGAGCTGACCAAGCAGTTCCTCGGCGACCCGCACACGAACCTGTTCGGGACCCTCAGCCTGTGGCAGGGCCTCGACGTCCCGGGGGAGACCTGCCAGCTGGTGCTGATCGACCGGATCCCGTTCCCGCGACCGGATGATCCGCTGATGTCGGCCCGGGCGCAGGCCGCGGACAAGGCCGGCGGCAACGGCTTCATGTCGGTTTCCGGCACCCACGCCGCGCTCCTGCTCGCCCAGGGCGCCGGCCGGCTGATCCGGACGACCAGCGACAAGGGCGTCGTGGCGATCCTGGACCCGCGCCTGGTCACTGCGCGCTACGGCAGCTTCCTGAAGGCGAGCCTGCCGCCGATGTGGATGACGACCGACCCCGAGGTCGTCCGGAAGGCACTGACCCGGCTCAGCGGTCGCTGAGGCACGCCTTACCCGCTCGCGGTGGCGGCGCCGTACTTCTCGCGGGTCGCCAGCGCCCAGGTGGTGACCGGGCGCAGGGCGATCGCGGCGCCGACGATCAGTCCGCCCATCACGAACCAGCCGGGTCGTCCCCAGGTGATGCAGAGCAGCGTGACCAGGGTCGGAGCGACCACGTTGGCCAGCCCGAAACCGAGCCCGGCGAACCCCTGGTACTGGCCCTGGCGCTCGGCCGGAGCGAGCCCCATCGACACGCCCCACTGGCCGCCGCTGCTGATCATCTCGCCGACGACGTGCACGCAGGAGCCGACCACGAGGAGAGCGATCGCCGCGACCCGGGCGAGGCCGTCGGTGAGTCCGATGACCGCGAACCCGCCGGCGATCCAGAGCGCGCCGCGGAGCATCTCCCGGGCCGAGCGGGCGACCGTGTCGGACCCCAGGCTCAGCCGGACCTGGAACAGCGCGACCAGGCTGGTGTTGATGATCAGCAGGACCGCCACCAGGGCGGTCGGGGCCTCGGTGTGCTCGCTGATCCACAGCGGAATGCCGACCTCCATCACCACGAAGTGCATCGACACCACGCCGGTCAGCAGCGTCACCAGCACGAACGGGGCGTCGCGGAGCACCGCCAGCCGCGGTTCGCCGTCCGCGCGCGGCGGTGCGGGCTCGAGGTGCGGGAGCCGGGTGAACAGCAGCCCGGCCAGGATCGAGGTGCCGGCGTCGAGCACGAAGACGGCGAGGTAGGCCCACGGTCGGTCGATCGCGAGCGCGACGCCGCCGAGCAGCGCGCCGAGTCCCATGGCGACGTTGGTGATCGCCCGCAGGTACGCCTTGAACCGGACGCCCTGGCCGCCGACGGCGATCCGGGCGACGTACCCGTTGCGCACCGAGTTGGAGACCGCGTCGGCGGCGTTGATCAGGGCCATCACCACGATCAGTGCCCAGAGCGGACGGGCGACGAGCAGCCCGAGGGTCGCGACGCCGGTGGCGATGGTGGCGACCCGCAGCACCTCCCGCGGTCCGCGGACGTCACCGAGGTGGCCGCCGGGCACCTGGACGAGCATGCCGACCAGGGCGCCGAGCGAGAGCGCCACGCCGACCTGGGCCGGGTGCAGTCCCACCTCGCGGGTGAAGAAGAGTGCGAACGTGGTGACCAGCGCGCCGGCGCCGGCGCGGTTGATCAGGGTGCCGAGGGCGAGGACCCGCAGCGTCGGATCGATCGGTACGCCGCGCCGGGTCAGCGGCGGCAGCGGGTCCGAGGTCACCGGTCGAACCTACCCAGAGGCCTTCGCCGGGAGCCACCGGGTTTCGGTCGGGGCTACCTGCTCAGCACGATCCGCGAGTAGCGCGAGTACGGCGCCGCGCCGACCCGGTTGTACGCCACCACCCGGAACTTGTACCGGCCGCCCGGAAGCGCCCAGGTGTAGGACCGGGTCGAGGGCTTGCGCAGGCCGGAGACCCGCGTCTTCACGATCTTGCCCTTCGCGTTCACCTGGTAGGCGATCACCTTGTAGCCGGTGATCGGCGATCCGCCGGTCCTGGCCGGCGCCTTCCAGCGCGCGATCGCGTTCTTGGCGCCGCCCCTCTTGCCGGAGGACGCGGTGCCGATCCCGGCAGCCGTCGGCCGGCTCGCCGGGCAGCCGCTGATCGTGACGGTGTACTGGCCGACGCTGCCGTAGTCGGTGTAGCCGTTGGCCGGCGGAGTGCCGTTGCCGACGCCGTCGACCCGCACGTAGTACGCGCCGGCCGCCGCGCCGCTCACGGTGACGGTCGCGCCGACGCCGTCAGGGACCGCGTCGCCGGCGGAGTTCAGGTGCTGGCTGGACGGCGGGTTGTTCGAGCCGAGCAGGTTGGCAGCTGCGCCGTACACCTTGAGGTCGATGTCGAGCGCCCCGCCCAGCCCGATCGGTCGCGCGGTCGCGGTGAGCGTCCCGGTGCAGGCGCGGTTGACCTTGAAGACGTCGACGTCGCCCGCGCTCCGGATGATGCCGGTGCGCCGGTAGACCGAGTCGGTCGGCAGGGTGCTGGCGGTCCCCGGCGTGTTCGGGTAGTCGTCGGCGCGGTACGGCGCCCCGTGGGCGGCGATGATCGCCAGGTCGTCCTCGGTGTTGGTCGCGTTGGCGTACTCGCCGCGGCTGAACTGGGCGAGCGCGACGCCGTTCGTGGACAGGCCCATGATCGGGATCCAGTTCTCGTGCCCGCCGTAGTAGTCCGTCCCGCCGATCAGCCCCGACTTGCCGTCGTGGTGGAGTCCGAAGGTGTGCCCGGCCTCGTGGGCGATCACGTTCGCGGTGGCCACGCCGATTCCGGACGTCGCCGACGCGTAGACCCAGGCATGGCGGATGTGGTTGGCGTTCGGATCGTCGAACACCCCCAGGTAGGCCTGGCCGGCGCAGCCGCCGCACCCCTGGCTGCGCGGCCGCGGGTCGCTCGTGACGATCATCCGGACGCCGAAGGCGTTGTCGCTGGCGCTGGCTCGCTGCAGGCCCGCCGTGCCGGGGTCCTGGGTGGTGACGTCGAGGTTGAACGGTGCGTACTTCTCCGCGACGATCCGCCAGATCTCCTGGATCCGGGTCAGCTCCGCGGCGGTGAAGGTGCTCGCGGAGCCCTCGAGGTTGAAGCCGCTCACCGGCCCGGCGGCCGCGCCCGACCAGTCGCCGCCGGAGGGGATCGTGTAGCCGTTGAAGTCCAGGTACAGCTTGCGAGGCGAGGAGGCCAGGCTGTGCAGCCGGAAGGTCTGGTTCAGCGGTGCCGCCGCGGCGACCGGGCGCGCGACCCGGTCGGCCTGCTCAGGGCCGCTCAGCTCGGGCGCCGGGTCGACGTAGTACCGGAAGCCGTCCGGGGAGGTCCGGAGGGTGTCGTCGTGGCCGGGGAGGGCAGCGCGCTCGGCGCCGGCGAACTGCGTCGGCAGCAACGCCGCGACGACGGCGAGCGAGACGCTGAGAACGATCCGGGACTTCATGGCGCTGAGTGTGGCACTCAGCGGGACACCACGAGCCTGGAATAGCCGGATGCGGGGGAGGCGCCGATGGCGTTGTACGCCACCACCCGGAACTTGTACGACCCGCCCGGCAGCCGCCAGACGAACGAGCGCGCCGAGGCGGGCAGGACGCGCGACGTGGCGGTCCGGACCACCTTGCCCTTGACGATCTTCGAGGCGATCACCCGGTAGCCGGTGATCGGGGATCCGCCGTTGCTGGTCGCGGTCCAGCGGGCGACCGCGTTCTTGACGCCCCGCTTCGCCCCCGAGGCCGCCGTCCCGATCCGCGGCGCCGACGGCTTCCTCGGCATCGTGAAGGTGAGCGAACGGCTCGGCAGGCCGGCCTGGTCCTCGGCGAGGTACGACGGCCGGAGCAGGAACGTGTAGGTCTTGCCGGCGGTCAGGCCGTTGAGTACGAGACTGGTCGCGCTCGCTGCCGGATGCAGGGTGACCGGGGTGGCGCCCAGGTTGTTCGTGCTGAGCGTCCATCCGGTCAGCACGGCCCTCCCCGGGTTGTCGGCGGCGCTGACGTCGGCCCACCGCAGCGTCGCGTTCAGCTTGCTGGTGCTGACGCTCAGCGACGGCTTCACCGACGGCACCCAGGTGTCGACCCCGAGCGTGGTCGTGGCCGCGGTGGCGGAGAGGCCGTTCGCGTTCCGGGCGTAGATCGAGACGGTGTAGGTCTCGCCGGGCACGAGGCCGGTGGCCGGATGGCTCAGCGCCGTACCGAGCGTCTTGGTCCCGCCGGGCAGGCCGGTGACGGTGTAGCCGGTGATCGGGCTGCCGCCGTTGCTCGCGGGAACCGTCCAGCTCACCGTGCCGGTGGTCGTCCGGGCGTTCGGCGCCGCCGTCGCGGTGCCCGGGGCGCCGGGGATCGTGCCGACCACGACCGGGCAGGCGCTGACGGTCAGGTGGTACTGCCCGATCGAGCCGTAGTCGGAGTAGCCGACGCTCGGGTCGGCTCCGGCGCCGGTCCCCTCGACCCGGACCCGGTACGTCGTCCCGCTGGTCGTCGGCGAGTACGTCGCGGACGCGTCGAGGCCGGTCGGGAGGTAGCCGATGTCGCCGGGCTGCGAGGTGTTCTGCCCGGACGGCTCGTCGTCGCTGGCGAGCACCGTGGACCCGTCCGCACTCAGGATGTCGAGCTCGATGTCGAGGCTCTGACCGGATCCGATGCCGGTCGCGGTCGCCACCAGCGGCGCGGTGCAGGTGCGGGTCACCGAGAACAGGTCGTCGTCGGACGCGCCGCTGATCACCCCGTCGATCACGTAGTTGTTCTGTGCATCGGGCGGCAGCGCGTCGATCGCGGTCGGGCTGTTCCCACTGCCGTAGTCGTCGGCCAGGAGCAGGCTGCCGGCGGTGTGGGTGTCGCCGTTGAGCGCGATCTCGGCGAGGTCGTCCTGCTGGTTGGTCGCGCCGGCGTACTCGCCCTTGCTGAACTGCGCGACCGCCTTCTGGTTGGTCAGTCCCATGATCGGGATCCAGTTCGCGTGCCCGGCGTAGTAGTTGGGATTCGCCGTACCGCCGTCGTGGCCGAGCCCGAGCGTGTGGCCGATCTCGTGAGCGGCCGTGTGCGCCGTCATCTGTGCCGAGCCGAAGGTCTTCGACGAGAACACCCAGGCCACCGTGTAGGCGGCGGTGTTGTACAGGTTTCCGTCGAGCCAGCCGTCGAAGAGCCCGCCGAACGCGATGCCGGCGCAGGAGTTGCCGCAGATCTGGGTGACCGGACTCGGATCGTTGGTGACGACCACCTGGACGCCGTACTCCGTGTCGTTGCTGGCGGTGCGGGTCAGGGCTGCCTGGCCGGGATCGACCGTGGTGACGTTCACGTCGAAGGGGGCGTACTTCTCGGCGACGATCCGCCAGGTCTTCTCGATGAAGTCGACCTCGGCCTGGCTGAAGTCCGCGCTGCCGTCGAGGGTGAAGCCGGTGTAGTTCCCGGCCGCGATGGTGTCTCCGGGGCCGACGGTCCAGTCACTGCCGGCGGACAGCGCGATGCCGTCGAAGTCGAGGAAGATCGTGTGCGTCGACGAGCTCCGGCTGTTCAGGACCGGGATCGCCAGGCCGGCCTCGCTGGTGGCGAAGCCGGGGGAGCGCTGCGGCCCGGTGAGACCGGCGGGCGGCTCCGGCGCCGGGTCGACGTAGTACAGGAAGCCGTCCTCGTCGAGGTGCGCGGTGTCGTCTGCCGCGAGGATCTTCTCGACCCGGGGCGAGACCCCGCTGTCGCCCGGTGCCTGGTCCGCGGCGGCGGGCCGGACCGGCGAGAGCGCGACCGCGAACAGGCTGAGAACGACCAGGGCCCCGGCGCTCTTGCTCATGAGAGCAAGTGTTCCCCAGCGCCGGGGCCTCTGTGCCGGAAATGTCCGGATTGGCGAAAGTATTTGTCTGTCGGTCAGACCTTGCGCAGGACCGCCGTGACGATGCCGAGGATCGAGGCGTCGTTGCCGTTGATCGGCTCGAACGCGTCGTTGTGCGGCATCAGCCAGACGTTGCCGTCCTTGCGCTTGAACGTCTTCACGGTGGCCTCGCCGTCGATCAGCGCGGCCACGATGTCGCCGTTGCTCGCGGTCCGCTCCTGGCGGATGACCACGTAGTCGCCGTTGCAGATGGCGGCGTCGATCATCGAGTCACCGACGACCTCGAGCATAAAGAGGGTGCCGTCGCCGACCAGGTCCTTGGGCAGCGGGTAGACCTCGGTGACCTGCTCCTCGGCGAGGATCGGTCCACCGGCCGCGATCCGGCCGACGAGCGGCACGTTCATCGCGGTCGGCATCAGGTCGCCGATGCCGGTCACGTCGGGCTCGGTGTCGTCCGCGCTGGAGATCGACTTGCGGGCGGCCATCAGCTCGGGCAGGAACACTTCGAGAGCGCGCGGGCGGTTGGGGTCGCGCTTGATGAACCCCTTGCCCTCGAGCACCCGGAGCTGGTGCGCGACGCTCGACGAGCTGGCCAGGCCGACGGCCTCGCCGATCTCGCGGATGCTCGGCGGGTAGCCGCGCTGCTCGATCTCGTCGCGCAGGAACCCGAGGATGCGCTTCTGCCGCGGGGTCAGCCCGGTCGCGTCCGGGGGAGCGTCGGGAAGCTCGCTGATGTTGTTGCCGTCAGTCGCCATGGGTCGACGGTAGACCCAAAGACGGGTCAACTTCAAACACATGTTCGAACGGGCGTGTCGCATCTCGGCGCCGAGCGTGGAATCGAAGTGTTCGAACATACGTTCTTGACATGTTCGAACAGGTGATCTAACTTCGTACATGTGTTCGATCGAACGTCTGATCGAGGAACCGGCCGGATGTGTCGGGGGTCCTGGATAGACAGACCGCACACGACGTAGGGGTCACAGAACCGATCTTCCCCAGGAGGTTGACCACCATGAGCACACTCAGCATCTCCCCAGCTTTCGTTGCGGGCACCGCGCGTACGCCGCGCCTGACCCGCAACGCGACCGTCCGGCTCACGCAGCGCGGACGCATCGTCTTCCTGTTCGCCTTCCTCGCCATCGCGCTCGTCGTGATGGTGAGCCTCGGCGGCCTGGCCACCGCGACCCTCGACTCCGGTACGCCGGAGCCGGTCCGCGTGATCGAGGTCCAGCCCGGTGACACCCTCTACGGCATCGCCGGCGACCTCGCCGAGCCGGGCAAGGTCCGCGAGATGGTGCACCGCATCCAGCAGCTCAACTCGCTGCCCGGTGGCGGCCTGGTCGCCGGCCAGAAGCTCGCGATCCCGCAGGGCTGATCGCCGGGCACCCCAACGTCCGAAGACCCCCTCGACCCGGGTCGTCGGCTGTGTGAAACGAAGGGCGGGATCTCCGTGGTCCCGCCCTTCGGCATGTCCGGGCGCCGGGTGACGCCCCTTTTCAAGAGATGCACCGACCGATAGCGTCGCGGCGCAGTCCGTCCCCTACGAAATCGGGCCGATGTTGTCACCTGATGCGAGCCACCTGAGCAAGTACCTCACCACCCTCGGTGTGGGGATCGTTGCGGCGACTCTGTCCGCCGGTGGTCTCTTCCTGCGGTTGCAGGACGGCTTGATGGTCTCCCGCAAGGAGCTGGCCGGGTTGACGCCGTCGGCCCAGCGGACGATCCGCGACAAGCAGGGCTTCCTCGAGTTCGCGACCAACGCGCTGCCGTGGTTCCTGGTCGTCGGCATTGCGGTGGGACTGATCGTGGCCTACCTCGGGTTGCGGGGATGGATCCCGCGGCAGGAGAGCGAGGACAAGGCCGACAAGGTGGCGGCCGAGCTGCAGGAGGTGGAGCTCCGCAAGCTCACCGAGCCGGAGCGCCGGATCGCTGCCGAGGCGGAGGCGCTTGCCCAGGCTCAGGACGACGCCTCCCCGGAGTCCGTCGGTGGTGCCTCGGGGGCGGAGCCGGCTTCTCGGGCCTTGCAGGCGGAGCTCGACGTGCTGGGGTTGGCGCGGGATGCGCTGGGGGACTCCCACCGCGTCGAGCTCGGCGTCGAGGTGCAGGGGCTCGAGAAGAACTACATCGTCGACGTCCTGGCTCGGCCCGAAGGCTCTGGCTTCCAGTACGTCATCGACGTGAAGTACCTCCGGCACCTGAAGTCCTACCGGACGACGATCCGCCGGGCCGTCCTCCACCAGGCCGCAGTGGTCAAGAGGCTCGGGCCGAACGCCGTACCGTGCCTGGTGATCGCCTACGGCATGTCAGAACCGGAGCAGCCGGCTCAGGCTCAGGAGCTCGCTGTCGAGCTCGCTGCCGAGTTCCTGCCCAACCTGAGGACCCTGGTGTTGCCGGCCGAGCAGCTCAGCACCGTGACGCGGGACCAGTTCCGGGACGCGTTCGGGATCCTCTAGGCCGGGCTCCCGGCTCGCGCCGCGCCCTCGCTCAGCAGGAACTGCGCGGCCGTGTACGTCGCCATCACCGCGGACTCCATCCGCGGCGGCGGGTTCTTCAGCAGGAACTTCCGGGTGCCCAGGATCGAGTCCGAGAGCATGAACAGTCCCGCTCCCGCCAGGGTCAGACGTCGCGCGGAGCGGGGGAGGGCGGGGTCGAGCTGGGTGGCCGCGGCGACGGTCGACGCGAGCGTCGCCGAGTAGCCGGCGATCGCGGGGCCGAGGCGCCGGTCGAGCCGGGACGCCTGGAACGCCATCCCGGGGGAGGTGGCGGCCCAGAGCGCGGCGATCGCCTTCGGGCCCGGTCGGCGCTCCTTGCTGCGGTTGGCCAGGAACCCGCTGATGTAGGCGGCGTGGCCGACGGCGAACGACCCGCTCCCGGCGAGGAAGCTCGACGGCCCGTCGCCCATCAGTGCGAGGTCGCCGCCCCAGCCTCCCGTCTGCGCGACCAGGGTGGACGTGCGCAGCGGCGAGTTCGCGGCCCGCGGGCTGGTGATCAGGGAAGCGGCGAGGGTGGGCATCAGCAGCGGCTTGGTCAGGACCCGGGCCTGGTGGGCCCGCGGGTTCGCGGAGCCCGACAGCCAGGTGTCGACGGCGGCGATCCCGACGTACGCGAGCTTGAGCTTCAGGGAGGTGGAGAGTGAGGGCACGAGCCGAAATCTAGTCCCTTCGGTAGCGTCCGGTTCATGGCCGGCTACTCAGGCACCCCGCTGGAGACCAAGCTCGGCGTCAAGGACGCCCAGACGGTCTACCTCGATCGCGCGCCGGACGGGTTCGCACTGGCCGCGCCGACCACGACCCGGCTGCCGAAGCTGGCCGCGATCACGCTGACCTTCCACACCGCGCCGAGCACCCTGGCGAAGCGGCTGCCGACCCTGATCGAGCACACCGAGCAGGCCGGGATGATCTGGGTCTGCTGGCCGAAGAAGTCCGCGGCCAAGCTCGGCGTCCCCTCTGACCTCGACGAGAACCAGGTCCGCGAGCTCGGCCTCGCGGCCGGAGTGGTGGACGTGAAGGTCTGCGCGATCGACGAGATCTGGTCGGGTCTCAAGTTCGTACGGCGCCTGGCCGACCGGGTCTGACCAGCGCCGACGACCTGTCCAGGTCTAGTCCCGCGCCGCGGGCCAGCCACTAGGATCCGTCCGGGAGTCACCCGTGGAGGATTGAATGCCTGAAGCATCCGTCGTGTTCGTGCACGGGATCTTCTCGTCGGCGCGTGCGTGGGCCCCGATGATCGACCTGGTGCGGAGCGATCCCGAACTGGCGGACATCGTCGACTGCCTGGCGGTCGACTACCCGTCCCCGAAGTTCCGCCTGAACCCGACGCGCCGGATCCCCGATTTCAACGATCTGGCTGAGTGGTTGGACAACAAGCTCCTGTCCCTCGATGCCACCCGGGTGATCCTGGTCGGCCACAGCCAGGGTGGGCTGATCATCCAGCGCTACCTCGCGCGGCTGCTCGACGAAGGACGGGCCGAGGAGCTCGCGCGCGTCCGCGCCTTCCTCATGTTCGCGACGCCGAACAACGGGTCCGAGGCGTTCCTGACCCTGCGCAAGGGCGGGTTCTTCCCGGCCCACGCGCAGGAGCGGGATCTGAGACCGCTCACCGACACGGTTGCGGCCGCCCAGGCGCGGATCATGCGCGGGGTGCTGATGGCGACCGATCTGACCCCGTCGACCTGCCCCATCGACGTACGGGCTCACGTCGCGATGGAGGACAACATCGTGCGAGCGGTCTCGGCCAAGGGGATGTGGCCCCAGACGACCACGCTCCCCGGTGACCACAAGACGATCATCCGGCCGACGTCCGCGAGCGACGACTCCTTCGTGGCACTCAAGACGCGGTTGATCGAAGCGAGCAAGGCGCCGATCCCGGAGCCTCCCGTCGTCGGGTTCACCAACCTCGCGACCTCCACCGAGCAGCACTTCCAGGACCGGCTGCACACCGATCCTCCGGTGCAGATCGCGATCGGCGGCGGGACGGTCGACTTCCACGTGCACTCGGGCCCGCCCGAGCGGCTCGCCGGTCTCGGCGCGATCGTGCTGTCCAGCAACACCTACCTGGCGATGTCCCAGTTCTTCAAGCCGTCGTTG
This sequence comes from Nocardioides marmoriginsengisoli, assembly GCF_003725695.1. GTDB lineage: Bacteria > Actinomycetota > Actinomycetes > Propionibacteriales > Nocardioidaceae > Marmoricola > Marmoricola marmoriginsengisoli. The sequence goes on along the minus strand of NZ_RJSE01000003.1, from coordinate 727,328 downwards.
TCCGGACGGCTGCGGCGGGCCGGCGCGGCGACGAGCCCGTCCGGCGAGATCGTCACCGACACGATCCACGACGAGATCACGGCGTGGGTGACCGAGCACCACCGGCTCGGTCTCACCGTGCTGCCCGGCACGGTCGCTCCGACGTCGGCGGGATCTCTGCAGCCCGCGACCGCCGTCCGGATCTACCACGCGGCGATCGCCGAGCCGGTGCTGGAGACCGACGACTACGCCGTCAACCCGCACGCGGTGAGCGCCGCCGTACGGGCGACGATGAAGCAGGCACGGCAGGACGCCGAGGAGTTGGACCACTTCCCTCGTTCGGTCTGCTTCCCGCTGCTCGGCGCGGGACGTGGGGGCCTGTCGCCGCAGGAGAGCTTCAAGTGGATCTGGCCGGCGCTCGAGGACGAGCTCGCGCAGGACCCGGCGTGGAGCATCCACTTCATCACCAAGCGCCTCGAGGACGCCGTCTTCCTCCGCACGCAGTTGAGCGGGCTGGCCGGCCATGGCGACTGACCGCCTGCCCCCGCCGCCGGCGTACGAGCGGCCGCTGGTCGACCCGGGCCTCCACGTCATCGAGCCGGGCGCGACGCTCTACCGGGTGTTCGTGTCCCGCAGCGATCGCGGTCCTCTCGACTGGAACTACGACGTCGCGCCGATCGCCTCCGGCGGCCGGTTCGACCCGACACCAGGTGACCGCTACCCGTACCTGTACGGCGCTCTGGACCGCACCGCGGCGATCGTGGGCACGCTGAGGTCGCTGGCCGCGGAGTCGCCGTCCGGAGCCCGGGTGATCGCGCGTACCGAGATCAGCACCCGCGCGATCCAGCGGTTCCGGGTGACCCAGCCGGTGGCGCTGCTCTCGCTGCTCTCCGAGGCGGACCGTGCACGAGCGAACGCGCCCGCGACGATCAACGTCGACCGGGACCGTCCGAGCACCCGTGCGTGGGGGAACTACTTCCGGCAGGTCACCGAACCGGGGATCTCGGGCATTGCGTACGAGTCGGCCGTGCTCAGCGACTCCGCCGCCGGCGTCTCCTTCGTCCTCTGGGGGGACCGTCTCGGCGACCAGGTACTGGAGCCGCTCGGCCGTCCCGAGCCGATCGAGGGCGGCCCGGTCGCGGCGTTGGAGATCCTCAGGGCCACGCTGGAGTAGCGCGCGGGGTTCTAGCGAGCGGCCCGCCGCCCGGGCACGGAGACCGTCTTGACCCGTACCTCGCCGCGCAACGTGGCGAGCACCTTGTTGACCAGGATCAGCGTCACGAACATGCAGGCGGTCGCGCCGAGCGTCGCGAAGAACGCGAACACCCACGCCTCGCCCTGACCGGACCGTCCCTGGGACCCGAAGTCGATCGCTTCGGCGACCAGGAACCCCCACGCGACGATGGTCGCGGTGATCCCGGCGGCAAGTTTCAGCAGCCGTCGCCGGTCCGGCGGCAGCTGTTCCTCCTCGACCGGATCGCCCGAGTGCTTGCCCACGCGGGACATTGTGGCCGAAAGGCCCAATCCGACCGGGGAGCACCGCCGGAGCGGGTCCCCGCGAAGTGTCGGTGGTCGCTGGAAGAGTGGTCGACACGCCGGTGATCAGACTCCTCTCAACGCCCTGACCTGCACGTTTGCGCATCGCGATCAGGCCGCCAGAACTTTTCACCCCCCGGTGTTGCATAGGTCACGGCCCGGGCGTAAGTTTACCCCTACATCTAGTACTTACACGGATGTAGTTATCCACATCTAGTTCCACAGGATGACCCGGTTACCCACAGCAAAGTGGGGTTTTACCCGAGGAATCCACAGCCGGATCCACATGTTTTACATCTCGACAGGCTCGATGACCGAGCCGGCCACCAAGCGGAGAGGAGACCCGTCGTGCACTGCCCGTTCTGCCGCAGTACCGACACCCGGGTCCTCGACTCGCGGGTGGCCGAGGACGGGTCGGCGATCCGGCGCCGTCGTACCTGCCCGTCCTGCGAGAAGCGCTTCACCACGGTCGAGCAGATGCAGCTCACCGTCCTGAAGCGCAGCGGCACCAGCGAGCCGTTCGCCCGCGACAAGGCCATCGCCGGGGCCCGGAAGGCGCTCAAGGGTCGCCCGGTCTCCGAGGACGACCTGGCCCGGCTGGGCCAGACCGTCGAGGACACCCTGCGCGCCGGCGGCTGGGCGGAGGTGCCGGCCCACGAGATCGGGCTGGCGATCCTCAACCCGCTGCGCGAGCTCGACGAGGTGGCCTACCTCCGCTTCGCCAGCGTCTACCGCGGATTCGAGTCGGCCGACGACTTCGAGACCGAGATCGCGATGCTCCGCGCCGAGCGCGCGACCCCGCCGGACGTCGAGCTCATCGAGCCGACGCCGGAACCTCAGCCCACGGGCTGACCCAGATCTGCCCGGTGCACCGTGGGGAAGCGGTGCGCCGGGCGGCCAACTCAGGCACCACCAGCACCACCAGCACCACGTACATCCAGGGATCAAGCCAGTGATCGACACAAAGGGGAACGACGCATGACCGAGACGGTGAGCGGGTCCAGCAAGACCCAGGCACGGCGGGCCAAGGGGCTGAAGATCGAGCGAGTCTTCAGCTCCGAGGGCGTGCACCCGTACGACGAGCTCAACTGGGAGCGTCGTGACGTCGTCCAGACCAACTGGAAGACCGGCGAGACCGTCTTCGAGCAGCGCGGCGTCGAGTACCCCGACTTCTGGAGCGTCAACGCCTCCACGATCGTGACCACGAAGTACTTCCGTGGCGCGCTCGGCACCGACGTCCGCGAGTGGAGCCTGCGTCAGCTCATCGACCGGATCGTCCTGACCTACACGAAGGCCGGTCAGGAGAACGGCTACTTCGCGACCGTGAAGGACGCGGAGATGTTCGAGCACGAGCTGACCTGGCTGCTGGTGCACCAGTACTTCTCGTTCAACTCCCCGGTCTGGTTCAACGTCGGCACCGCCTCTCCCCAGCAGGTGTCCGCGTGCTTCATCCTCGCCGTCGACGACTCGATGGACTCGATCCTGAACTGGTACAAGGAAGAGGGCTTCATCTTCAAGGGCGGCTCCGGTGCCGGCCTGAACCTGTCGCGGATCCGTTCCTCCAAGGAGCTGCTGAGCTCCGGTGGCACGGCGTCGGGCCCGGTCTCCTTCATGCGCGGTGCGGACGCGTCCGCGGGCACCATCAAGTCCGGTGGCGCGACGCGTCGTGCGGCCAAGATGGTCGTCCTCGACGTCGACCACCCGGACATCGAAGAGTTCGTGATGACCAAGGCCAAGGAGGAGGACAAGATCCGGGCCCTGCGTGACGCCGGGTTCGACATGGACCTCGGCGGCGCCGACATCACCTCCGTGCAGTACCAGAACGCCAACAACTCGGTCCGCGTCAACGACGAGTTCATGCGCGCGGTCGAGGACGGCACCGAGTTCGGCCTGCGCTCGCGCAGCACCGGCGAGGTCATCGAGACCGTCGACGCGCGGGAGCTGTTCACCAAGATCAGCCAGGCCGCCTGGGCCTGCGCCGACCCGGGCCTGCAGTACGACGACACGATCAACGACTGGCACACCAACCCGGAGACGGGCCGGATCACCGCGTCGAACCCGTGCTCGGAGTACATGTCGCTGGACAACTCCTCGTGCAACCTGGCGTCGCTGAACCTGCTGAAGTTCCTCAAGGACGACGACACCTTCGACGCGCCGCTGTTCGCGAAGGCCGTCGAGCTGATCATCACCGCGATGGACATCTCGATCTGCTTCGCCGACTTCCCGACCGAGCCGATCGGCAAGACCACCCGGGACTACCGCCAGCTCGGCATCGGGTACGCCAACCTCGGCGCCCTGCTGATGGCGATGGGCCTCGGGTACGACTCCGAGGGTGGCCGCGCAATGGCCGGCACCATCACCTCGCTGATGACCGGTGTCTCGTACAAGCGCTCCGCCGAGCTGGCCGGCGTCGTCGGCCCGTACGCCGGCTACGCCCGCAACGCGGAGGCCCACAAGCGGGTCATGCGCAAGCACCAGGCCGCGAACGACATCGTCCGGACGCTGGGCGTCTCGGACAGCCAGGTCCACAAGCTGGCCACCAAGGCCTGGGCGGACGTGCTGAAGATCGGTGAGAAGAACGGCTTCCGCAACGCGCAGGCGAGCGTGCTCGCGCCGACCGGCACCATCGGCTTCATGATGGACTGCGACACCACCGGCATCGAGCCGGACTTCTCGCTGGTCAAGTTCAAGAAGCTCGTCGGCGGCGGCTCGATGCAGATCGTGAACCAGACGATCCCGCGGGCGCTGCGCAAGCTGGGTTACCAGGAGGAGCAGGTCGAGGCGATCGTCGACTTCATCGCCGAAAACGGTCACGTCATCGACGCGCCGGGCCTGAAGCTCGAGCACTACGAGATCTTCGACACCGCGATGGGCGCCCGGGCGCTGAAGCCGATGGGCCACGTCCGGATGATGGCGGCCTGCCAGCCGTTCCTGTCCGGCGCGATCTCCAAGACGGTCAACCTGCCGGAGAGCGCCACGGTCGAGGAGATCGAGGACATCTACCTGCAGTCGTGGAAGCTGGGCCTCAAGGCGACGGCCGTCTACCGCGACAACTGCAAGGTCGGTCAGCCGCTGTCCGACGGCAAGTCGGACTCGGCGAAGGCCGACCAGGCGCTCCAGGACGGCTCGGCCCCGGCCGAGGCCGTGCAGGTCGTCGAGATCCACAAGCCGTTCCGCAAGCGCCTCCCGAAGAGCCGCGTCTCCCGGACGACGAGCTTCACGGTCGGCGGTGCCGAGGGCTACATGACCTCCGGCGCCCACGACGACGGCGAGCTCGGCGAGGTCTTCCTCAAGCTCGGCAAGCAGGGCTCGACCCTGGCCGGCGTGATGGACGCCTTCTCGATCGCCGTGTCGATCGGCCTGCAGTACGGCGTCCCGCTGGAGACCTACGTCTCCAAGTTCACCAACCTGCGGTTCGAGCCCTCCGGCATGACGGATGACCCGGACGTCCGGATGGCCCAGTCCCTGATGGACTACGTCTTCCGCCGCCTGGCCCTGGACTACCTGTCCTTCGACGAGCGCTCCGAGCTCGGCATCTTCTCCGCCGACGAGCGTCAGCGTCACCTGGAGACGGGGTCGTACGAGCCGATCGAGGAGACCGGCTCCGCCGAGGAGCTGATCTCGCACGAGGTCGAGGTCGTCGAGACCAGCGAGCTGCCGACCCTGGCCGCCCAGGTCAAGGCCGACCCGGTGATCAACCTCGAGCGCCCCGCGCCGGCCGAGGCGCACACGAGTGCTGAGCTGCTGGAGAAGATCACGGGTACCGCCGTGGACAGCCCGCTCTGCATGACGTGCGGGACGAAGATGCGGCCTGCTGGTAGCTGCTACGTGTGCGAGGGGTGTGGCTCGACCTCGGGCTGCAGCTGACGATAACCATCGGTTTCGTATCCCCTGACCGCGCAGTAACAAGAGGACAGTCGAAGTAAGAGCAGGACAGAAGTAACCACGGTGTGGTGTCCCCTCACCCCTCTCGGTGAGGGGACACCACACCCGGGGCGGGTCGAAGCAAGAACGGTCGACCAGTCCACCCGAGACGGAGCAAGACGATGAACAACGAGAACTGCACGCACCAGCCGACCCGGGCCACGGCCTACCCGGCACACGAGTGCACTTCGGAGTCGCATCGACACTCGAGCCCGAACTCGAACAACAGGCCCGCGCACCCGACCAGGGGTACGCGGGCCCCTTCGCTTCTCAGCCCTTGCGGAGCTTTCGGCAGCCCGCGACTCGAACGGCATCAGGCCCACCGCCACGCATGGGAACTGTCGGAGCCTGTTCGTACCTTGATGACCCTCCCGTCGACCGACCTCAAGGAGCAGTGATGGCTTCGACCTACTCCTCGGCTGGTCCGACGCCCGAGCCCTTCGACGGCGAGGTCTTCCAGATTCTCGCTCTCGACGGTGGCGGCGCGAAGGCCCTCTTCACCGCCCACGTGCTCGCTCGCATCGAGGAAGACCTCGGCGTGACGATCACCGACCACTTCGACCTCATCGCAGGCACCTCCGCCGGCGGCATTGTCGCCCTGGGGCTCGGAGCCGGCCTCAGGCCCGCAGAGATCGCCGAGCAGTACCTCCAACTCGTCAACCAGGTCTTCCCACGCCGCAGGCAGTTCGTCCTACGACCGAGCCGCATCTCGAACCCCGCCTACTCCTCCTCCTCGCTCCGGACGGCACTCGAGTCCGTCCTGGGCGACCGGGTGCTCGCCGAATCCTCGAAGCGGCTCCTCATCCCGTCCTGGGACCTCCGCAGCGGCGAAGTTCACCTCTTCAAGACACCCCACAGCCCGCGGCTGACCCGGGACGGCCGTATCCCCATGGTCGACGTCGCCTTGGCGACCTCGGCCGCCCCGACCTACTTCGCAGCGGCGAACGTCGACGGCTGCCAGCTCGTCGACGGGGGAGTCTTCGCGAACAACCCATCAGTCCTCGCCATCGCCGAAGCCGCCAGCATGCTCGGAGTTCCTCAGGACAAGATCCGCGTGCTGAACATCGGCACGATGACGCCTTTCGTCAACCACAACGACAAGCTCAACACCGCAGGCATCGCCCGATGGGGCCTGAAGGCTGTACCTCTGGTGCTCAGCGCGGGCAGCGCAAGCACCGTCGGCCTCGCACACCACCTCATCGGCTTCGACAACTTCGTCCGCCTCGACGCGAACGTCCCATCAAAGCTATTCGCCCTGGACCGCATCGACCCGAACAAGGTCGCATCCTTCGCCAGCAGCGTCAGCCGCAACCTCACCCCTGAGGTCCGCGAGAAGTTCACCGCCCACCACGCTCCCGCGTACGAACCTGCCAACCGGGCGGCCGTACCCCCGAACCCCAACCAGTAGGAGGTGGTCTCGCAATGGAGCAGACCAGCCACTTCAACGACTTCCTCAAGGACGTCGTCAACCTTCCCCAGTCCAAGCTCGACCACCTCGACGCCCGCGTCGAACGCATCTTCACTGCGCTCAAGGCGGCCGACCTCGGCACCCGAGTCCTCGGCATGAAGAAGCAGGGTTCCTGGGCGCAGCGCACCATCATCAACCCCGCCGAAGACGCGGAGTTCGACGCCGACTTCATGCTCGAGCTCGAGGAGCACGACGGCTGGAGCCCCGCGGACTACCAGGCCCCCGTCCTGGCCGCGCTGGAGGCCTACGTCGAGGCCCAGTCCATCAACACTCCCGCCGAAGCGAAGAACCGGTGTGTTCGAGTCACCTACGCCAACGACATGCACGTCGACGTCGTCCCCTACGTCAACCGCGACCCCGAGGGCCAGTGCATCCTCAACACCGACACCAACGGCTGGGAGGAGACCGACCCCGACGGCTTCACCCAGTGGGTCAAGGACAAGAACGCGATCGCCAAGGGCAACATGAAGCTCGTCCTGCGGCTGCTGAAGTACGTCCGCGACCACCGCGGCTACTACAGCGAAACCAAGTCAGTCATCCTGACCACCATCGTCGGCAACCTGATCACCGACGAGACGGCACGCATCCACCCGGGCTGCTACGACAACGTCTCCCGCGCCCTGCACCGGATCGCCACCGACCTCGCCGACTGGGTGCGCTACCAGTCGATCCGCCCTGAGGTCGACGACCCCTCACCCAACTCGTCGACCTCCTTCACCCGTCGGTGGCTCCAGTCCGAGTACGACGACTTCCGCCGCGACATCCAGACCGTGGCGGACCTGGTCGACGCCGCCATCAACACCAACACGTCGTGGTCCGACAGCACCGAGAAGTGGCGCGAGCTGTTCGGCGACTCCTTTGGGCCGAGCGACGCCGGGTCCAACAGCAGCAAGTTCCCGGCCACCGGCGCCGGGGCAGGAGCAGCTGGAACCGAGCTCACGTCCACCCGCAGCGGTCGGGCCGGGTAACCGCCACGATGACCCGGCGTCGCCTCTCACCCACGCCATGGCAGGCCAAATGCCTCGAACAGCTCAAGGCATCCGCCGCCCAGTCCGGCGGCATCCTCCGCGTCGTGGGCCAACCGCATCAGGACGCCGACACCGGCTCCCTGCAGGTCCGCTTCTGGCTCGACACCAGCGAGATCCCCGTCATCCCAGGAGGCCTGCCGCTCGGTGAAGCTGAAGAGTTCACCCTCGCCGTAGAGGAAACCGACGAACGCCCCCCGGCGGTCTTCGTCGATCACATCCGGTTCCTCGGCCACGCCCATGTCCTTTCCGGCCTGGTCTTCTGCCTCTACCTCGACGAGAGCCGCGAGTGGGAGCCCGGCCACTGCCTCGACGGCCCCGAAGGCGTCCTCAACCGGCTGTGGCGATTCCTCACGAAAGCAGCTAACCGCGAGTTCGACGGCAAGGAAGCGCTCTTTCACGCCGTCGGGGGAGTTCCCCACCTGACCCGCGACGCCAACCAGCTCGCTCCCATCGTCGTCCGCGACCTCCCACAACCTCGCGGAAGTATCGCCAGCGCCTGGCTGGTCGCCCGGTCGCCGTGGTGCTTCGAGCTGCGAGCAGACCGCCCAACGGATAGACGTGGCGAGCTAGAGGGGGAGGACGCCGAACCCGCATACGAACACGTACCCGTGTTCTTCCCTGACCACGACCTACCCTTCGGCGCCGGTACCGCCTACCTGCCCGAGCTCACCCAACGCATCGGGCTTGGCTACCCGGCCCTGCCGTGGAGGTTTCACCAGCCGCCCGTGGCCGGGCTACGCGACCTGGGCGAAATCGCTACCGAGTCCAACCCTCGGTGCAGGAAACCGCGGTGCCCGTTCCCTCGGCCTCAGCCGCTGGCGCAACGCCGGTTCCGACTCGGCCACGACCCTTCGATCGCGATGCTCGCCGTGCTCGCCGCCAGCGCGGCCCGAAAGCCTCCGGGCACCTCACAACTGCTGATGATCGCTGTGCCGCACCCCCACGGTGGCCCGCGGCACCTCATCGCCGTGTACTTCGACGCGCCGCTCTGCGATCGCCTGCGAACTGTCGCGGAAGAGCGACGCTCCGCCGTCGTCGAGTTCGACCAGGCCCGGCTGGACCGTACAACGCCGCTGCGTTGGTGCTACGTATCAGACGAACGGCCGGAGGTGACCACCCGACGCGACATCGGCCGCCCAGTCTCGGAGTACGAAGGCAAGAACATTTTCGTCTGGGGAGTCGGCGGGCTCGGCTCATGGGCGGCAGAGTTCGTCACCCGGGCAGGCGCACGCGAAGTCACCGTCTGCGACCACGGTCGCGTCACCGGGGGTCTCCTGGTTCGCCAGAACTACACCGACGCCGACATCGGTGCCGCCAAAGCAGACCGCCTCGTCGAACGCCTTCGAGCGATCGCACCAGAGGCCAACATCCAGCGAGCACACATACCGACCGACGACGAGCTTGAACGGCTCGCCACCGAAGTTGACGCCATCATCGACGCGACCGTCAACCCCGCCGTCGCCCGTCGTCTGGACGCCGTCGCAACCCGGGCTGACCGCAGGTGCGTCGTGGCTCAGATTTCGACCGACGTACGGACCGGGAGCCTGGGGTTGGCGGTCGTAGCAGGGCGAACTGGCTCAACTCCGGTCACCGCGATCGACCGGCAAACGGGTGTAGACGTCGAGGCTGCGCCCGCGCTTGAGGCGTATCGCGTCTTCTGGGACGAACCAGGGCCAGGCGACGAGTTCGTGCCGACCCGGGGCTGTTCCCTCCCCACCTTCCACGGCTCGGCCGCCGATCTAGCGTCTGTCGCGGGCAGCCTTATCTCCCTGGTAGCGAGCCACCTCCGAGATGGAGCAAGCGGAACGCACCTGATCTCCCTGCCTCACGCAGGCGTAACGCCCTCCCATCACTACCGCGCCGCGTGAACAGGCGGCCACGGACGACCCGGGACGCGTGCGGGGCGCGCACGCGGCAGGGCGCGACACTAACCCAACCCATTGGAACGATAAGCACATGTCAGTGACCGACCCCGTCTGCGGGTGCACCAGGACCATGACGCTGCCCGACGGGACGACCAGCGTCATCACCCACACCTTCCCCAAGGCATTGGAGCACCACTACCCGCTTCCTCCGCTGGAGGCGACCGGCATCCCGGTTTACCGCGGAGACTTCGACCTCAACGCGTTCCGGTGGCGAGGTGTGATCAGCATCGACCTTGAACCCCGTCCGACCCTCGTCGCCCATGGCGTGAGGGAGATGAACTTCGGGAAGGAGAAGGGCGGCACCGTCGGCGTCCGTGAGCCAGCCAAGTGGGTCGACCAGGAGCAGCTCACCATCACGGCGAAGTCCGTCCCGCCACCAGCGAAGACAACCCGCGCACCGCAACGACCCAAGGCGCCTGCGGTCGTCGGGACCCTTGCCGACAACCTGGCGCGTATCGACGTCGGCGATCCCGACCACCTGGACTACATCACGTTCTTCGTCATCAACGGCTGGTTTGGCCGCGACGGATTCAACACCTGTCACGACGGCCAGGAGCGGCAGGGTCGTATCGACATCGTCCTCGACGGCTGGCAGCTGCGAGTCGAGCCTCGCGGAGACATCGCGCCTGACCAACTGCGCAAGGACATGCAGGCCACAGGCAAGAACACAGTCACCCACGTCGGCCGGATCCGACGCGACGACGGCACGACCTTCAGGGCCGTCGAGGCTCTCGATCTCCTCAAGATCGTCGAGACTATGGGCGGCTTCGCGCTCGGGCGGGTGATCTCAACGGCGCTCCCCGTCGGCTACCGCGCCGGCAAGGCAACCTGGACTCGGTGGCAGTGCGACCGGGCCGTCGACAGGCCGATCGGCGCCACGCCCTTCTTGGATCCGGCAGTCAGTGCCGCGCAGATGGCCGAACTGTTCAGGGCTGGGCTTGCAACGAGCAAAGACACGCTGCGGTGGGAGGTCTTCGAGAACGCCCTTGGCTACCACTACGCGGCCGAGCACGACGCCACGGTCAACATCAAGGTGCTGCTGCCGGTCTCGGCGCTGCAGCTGATTTCCTACGCGCACCTCGTCGAAGAACTACCGTCGGGTCACCCCGACCACAAGACCGCAAGCCAGTGGAACGACAACTACAACTTCAGTACGACCGAGCAGTTGAGGACGGTTCTCAGGGTTGCGGGGATAGACATGTCCGCTCCGCCGCACCTGGTCAACTTGGCCAAGGTGCAGTCCGACATCACCGAACCCAAGAAGCTGCCGACCCCGGATGCTCTGGACTGTGTCGTGCGCCTGCGCAACAAGGTCGCCCACCCCAAGCAGAAGCAAGCCAATCGGTGGAGTACTGAAGAGTGGGCTGAGACAGGGTTCGCTGCCACCACCATGTTCAACCTTGCGATGCTGTGGTGGCTCAACTACGACGAGCGGTACCTGGGTAAGACATTCGAGTACCGAGGATCAGGCGACTCCCAGTTCGTTCCGTGGCACTAGCCCCCAGCACCTTGTTGACGGCGCAGCTGCACTGCGGCAGGTACGGACGCGTCCGCTCGCGGCTAAACCTAGTGTGTAAGTGTGACAAGGGGCCGTCTCCGGTGGAGGCGGCCCCTTGGGCGTCTTCCTCAGTAGTGGGCCATCACAGCGACTGATACCGCCATAGGCCGGAGGCAGCGGCGCAGAGAGGTGGCGGTGAATCTCAGTGATCAAGTCCTTCGACGTGCGCCAACTCACTTGACCCTCACCATTCCAAACACGGCATCGCGGGCCAGGCCCGAAAGGAACGCGCTCATTACGGCACAAGGCTGTACGTGTCGGAAGGAGATGCGACGCTCCTCCCATGAAGATGCTTCCTATCTACGCTTCGCTCGGGGTCTTCGCCGCCGCGGTCATTCAAATGATGGTGGCCCTCTCTCAACTGCGCGATGACGAGCAGGATGTGATCGAACACTGGGGCGCCAGAGATCAGCTACGAACTGAAGTGAGCTGGTGGCGGAACCCGATTCAGAGGTGGAGGCGGAGTCGCGACATCAAACAGATGATCGACGCGGGCGAAGAGCCAGCCTTCCTGCGGCGGTTCTGGAGAGTCCGGGCTTCAGTGCTTTCTTGGATGATCCTCGTGGTTGCGTCCGGGTATGGGGCGCTCGCCACACTCTTCGACTAGGAGTCAACATCCAGCCTGAACGTCGGACGCGGAGGCGGCGATGTATCCGACGTGCGACGGAATTCAGTCCTGGCCGGAACTTTAGACGCGGACGCTCCGCGACGGGACGTCAAGAGTCTGCTTGGCTGAGACCATGAGCACGTCGGACGGTAGAGGTAGTCGTATGACTTTCCTCGACGGTCCGCGTATGCACGACATCGCTACGCGGTTCAGCCGGCTTGAGCTCGCCCTGGCCTTCCTGGCTGCGGCTTTCCTTGGCGGCATACTCAATGCGCTTCAGGAGATTCTGTTGCCCGGCAAGGCATCAGACGAGGTGAAGTGGCTGGCTGCTCTCCTTCTGCTGGGACTCGTCGCTATCTGCATCGCTTGGGGTCTGGCCCGCACTAGATCGCTCGATGTCGGTGCCTGCCTGATCATCCGACCGGGCGAACTAGACAACCGTCAGGAAGTTTCTGCCGCGCTAAAGCGGTCGTCGAGATCATGGGTTCCTCTGGAGGTCGTCGACAACCTCAACTCGTGGTCCGAAGGCCCTCCGAAGGCGGTCCTCGAGCTGACGCAGAGCGTTGTAGCTCCTCTAAGCAACCCTGTTGGCGTTCCCCGTGTCTTGATTGCGCTAAGCAGTAGTGACGCGATCGGCTTCGCCCTTGGAAACATCCTGCGGCCGACACTTTTCGGGGCAGAGGTTCAGATAATGACACTTCCAACCAGGTCCCAAGTCTGGCGTCCAGTGCGCTACCACGTCGGGCAAGATTTCCACCGTCGTTTCTTTGAGGGTCGCGACCTAAGTGGGATTGGCTGCGGTTGCCCGAATCCACGCGGAGTTGGGGTTATCGATCGACTCCGCAGTCCTGACCACAACCCTGAAGTTGTGCTCGCGGGTCTACTTGCGCAGCAGATCGTGTGTTGCACCCGCGCCATACATCTGATTGCGTCTGCTCGGCCATCAAGCGCGCCGGTGTCGGAGGACGAGACCTTTGCAGCTGCCAGATTCGTCCGCGCGCGGGCTCGTTGGCTTGCGCGGGACCGAACCGACAACGAGATCAATGTGACGCTAACGGTTGGTCCTGAAGCCAGCATGGTCTTGGGGCTGGTGCTGTCCGGCTTTTCCGGGTGGCGTGTGTGGGAGTTTGACCGCGATCAGTCGAAGTGGAGAGCCAGGTGGACAAGTGACCATGCCTGACCGGCAAGGATGGGTCGCGATTGCTGACGGGGACGAGGTCGGCGCGCTGCTCGACACCTTTGCGACGGTCAACGACCTGGACGGCCTGGTCCGGACGTCCAGACAAATCGATTCAGATCGCGAGCACCTGTCGAGATGGTTCATTGATCTAGGTGCCACGGTCGCGCTCACCGTCGCCGACACAGTGATCGCATCAGGCGGAGGCGAGCCTCCTGGTGCTGCACAGTACCCATCGTTTGATCCCACCTGGTCTGTTGGCGTTGGCGTCGACATTGCCGGCGCGCGCGCCGCGCTTGCAGTTGCCAAGGCGCTCGGCCGGAACCGCGTGATCGACGGCCGTAGGTGGCAGGTGGATTGAGCTGAACGGCAGGCCGATGTCATTGACGGTCGCCCAGACGGCAGTCTGCCGCTGGGGCGCGGCAGGCAATAACGGCTTCAAATGCGGACATAGCGCGATCAGTCGACCGATCTCGCTAACTGCAAGCACCTCAACGTCTCGAGCCGGATGACGAAGCGCGCATCACCGTACTAATCGGGTCGAGGGGTCTCCGGGCGCCCGGGACGCCGGTCGGCGTGCTCTCGGGCCCAGTTCTCGACGTCGGTCTTGAGCCAGATGCGTCCTGCATGGAGTTCCGCGACAGGTTCCGGGAAGTCTTCGCGCTGGGCCAGTCGGTGGACCTGCTGCGGTGAGACGTCGAGGATCGCAGCTACCTCGGCAGTGCCGGCCAATGCGATCCGCATGCGCGAAAGCTACGCAAGGCGGGCGCACATCACGACAAATAGGTTATGATCATCACCTATTAGCGAGAGTGAAAGGAGTCTGGAGTTGGACGGTGACGCGGCGGGCAGCTGTCCAGAGTGGTGCGTCCTCGCGCGAGGCGAGGACCAGGTCCCACACCGCCACCTTGGTGCGCTTGTTCAGTTGGCGAGTCCTGAGGTCGGCACGGATGAGTACACGGCTCGACTTGTCTCAGGTGAAGATGGAACTGGATGCGAGGTCTTGCTCGAGTGGTGGACGCGCCAACGCGGACTGCGTCTTGATCTCGGTGAGCTCGACCTGATCCTGGATGCGTTCGACGACGGTGGTCGAAGAGTTATGCAGGATCTTGCTGGCCTTGTTCTGGTCGGCTCTTCGAGTTCGCTCTATGAACCGAGGGCGAGGTTGCAGACCTCCGCTGGTCTTGCTGGCTAGGGCCAGATCAGGGGAACCCGAACCTGTTGCGATGCTGCTTCAGGTGCGCGACGTCGATCGAGTGTCCGGTATTCGTCGTCAACGTGCCGAGAGCGGCGCCTGTGTGAGACCGAACCGTCAGATCGTCCTCGATGTAGATCGCGCCCTGGTCGAACAGCACGTGATCGTTGGGGCACAGGCACAGCAGATTGTCGGCCGTGTCGGGTCCATTGTGCGGCGCTCCAAGGGCGCGGACGTGGGCGCCTTCGGAGTACGCGCCGCCCGCCAACGTGAGGCGGATACCGCAGATCTGGCATGTGTTCTTGTGGATCTTCTTGACCCAGTCACTGACCGCGGTGCTGCGCACCACACGCACGACAACGCCAGACGTTCGACTTGGCGCGGAGACTCCGGGAGGTGGAGTCTCCGCTGTCGGATCAACACCAGGGGCGAAGGTTGTGGCTGTCTGGGTGTCGATCTGGTCGAGACGGAATCGCCAGATCAGAAACCCGTCCTTACCTGGTTCAGACCAGTGGTCCGTGACTTGGAAGAGGCCGTCGTAGCGCAGTCCCGTCGTCGGCGAATCTGGATGGTCGCCCTTGGCCCCGCGTAGGACGCGGATCGGGTAGCCGTTTTCTTGGCTGACCACCAATGCGGCGTTGGACATGTAGGTCAGACTTTGGTCTGCAATCTGCCTCTTGGTCCCGGGGTCGTTGCCGCCGGCGCCTGTGTAGATCACGTAGTGACCGTGATCTTCGTCGTCGACATACCCGCCATTGATCACAATCGAGACGGCGCCGACCTCTGTGTTCCCTGCAATGCCCTGGACGGTGACTTGGTGGACCTTCTTGTCCGCGGCGTCACGGCGATTGAGGTAGGTCGTGCCTACTGGCTGACCCGGTATCTCGCCTCGGACGTACTCGGCCACTGCTGTGACACCCCTTCGGTGTTCACCTTCCCCACTTGACGTGCTCCCTCACGTAGCTTGGCTGAGCTGTTGAGATCGCGTGGGGGAACGCCGAAGTTCGGCAGCGACCCCGCGAGCGACGTGCGAGGTGAGACGCTGGCTTCGCGCGAATCGAAGACTGGAAGGCACGTGAGCAACCTGAGGATCGACCTGCACACCCACTCGGACCGCAGCGACGGCACCGACGACCCGGGCACCCTCATGGCGAAGGCAGCACAAGCCGGGCTGGACGTGGTTGCGCTGACCGACCACGACACCACCGCGGGCTGGGCGGATGCTCAGATCGCCGCTGACCACCATGGCATCCGACTGATCCGCGGCATCGAGCTCGCCACCAAGGACCGGGGGCGGGGGCAGCATCTGCTGGGGTACGGGTTCGATCCTGCGCACCCGGCCCTGGTTGCGATGCTGCAGCGCGGGACGGATTCTCGCGACGGCCGGATCCCGACGCTGCTCTCCAAACTCCGCGGCCTCGGCATCGACCTCGACGAGCAAGCCATCCGTACCGAGGCCGGGGCCGGCTCGATCGGGCGGCCGCACGTGGCCGCGATCATGGTGCGGGACGGGCACGTTCCCGATCAGCAGACCGCCTTCGAGGAGTTCCTGGCCCCGCACGGTCGGGCCTACGTCGAGCGGTACGCGCCGACCCTCGAAGAGGCGATCGGCGTACTGAACGCCGCCGGGGGAGTCGCCGTACTGGCGCATGCTCGGGGGCAGCGGGGGCGTGCGGTCTCCGACGAGCGGTTCGACCAGCTTGCTGCCCTCGGTCTCGCTGGCATCGAGGTCGACCACCAGGAGCACGACGCCCGGACCCGGGCCGACCTGCGGGCACTGGCCCAGGAGCTCGAGCTGGTGGCGACCGGGTCCAGCGACTACCACGGCAGCCGCAAGGCGAACCACGATCTCGGCTGCAACCTCACCGATCCAGACGAGTTCCAGCGGCTGCTCGGCAACCTCTGACCGGTCCGTCCCGCGTGTTGGGCCGGATATCAGTGGTCCCGCCTCCGCGACTCGGCAGACTGTCCAGGTGGACACCCAACTCGGCGGCAAGCAGCGCCTCCCCATGGAGCGGCTGGTGCGGCTCGTCGCCGTTCTGCACCAGGCCGGACGCCACGGGGTCGCCGCCACCAACCTGGCAGAGATCGCCGGGTTCGACGGTGAGGACACCATCAGCCAGCTCGGCCGCGAGTTCCGTCACCTGCGCGCCCTCGGCTGGCAGATCGACAACGTCGGCGGCGAGGGCAACCACGGCATCTACCGGATGGTGACCGTCGACAACCGGATCGCCGTCAAGCTCACCCCCGAGCAACAGGCTGCCCTGCTCCGAGCCGTTCTCCTGGTCAACCGGGACGACCTCGTGGAACGCCTCGGCTTGCCGGCCTCCGAACGCCCCGCCGACGTGATCACCGCCGTCCCCGGTGACGGCGACCAGGCGATGTCGACGGTGTCCGAGGCGCTTCGGCTCGGCTGCATCCTCCGCTTCCGGTACGCCGGCTCGCTGCGGACCGTGCACCCGGAGTCCGCCCGCACCCAGAACGGCACCTGGTACCTGCGCGGCCACGAGGACGGCTCCGACGTCGTCAAGTCCTTCGTGATCTCCCGGATGAGTGAGGTCGCCGCCGATGCGACCACGCCCGCGGTCCGCCTGGAGACCTCCCGGCACCCCGGGCTGAACCCGATGAGCTGGGAGATCGACCCACCGGTCGAGGTCACCTTGCGTGCGCCTGCCGAGTTCGCCCCCGACGTACGGCGTTGGCTCGGTGCGCCTGCGTCCGAGCGCGAGGCCGGCAACGACATCGAGCTGACCTACGTCGTCACCCACCGGGCTGCGCTGCGCTCCCGGATCTACGAGCTCGGGCCGCGCGTCCAGGTGCTCGGACCCGACGAGATCCGAACCGAGCTGCTCGACGAGCTCGCGTTCATGGCGGGGGAGTGACGATGCCTCCGAAGTACGCGCAACGCTTCGCCCGGTTGCCCGAGGTCTTCACGATCCTCGCCGCCCACCCGAACGGGCTCCCGCTGGCCACTCTCGCCGCACGCGTCGGCGCGCCGCCGGCGGAGCTCCGCGCCGACCTGCTCGCCTTCTTCACCGCCGACCTCAACGGGTTCCTCGGTCTCACCCGACCGCCGACCCTCGACTTCCTCGGCCCGGACGGCAGCGACGTCGACCCCAACGACGCCGAAGTAGTCCGGCTCAGCGACGACCGGCAGCGCGACGAGCTCGGGGTCGAGTACGTCGACGCCCGCGAGCTGGGCCTGATCTACAACGCTGCACTCGCCCTTCAGGAGATCGACCCCGACGACCCGCACCTGCAGGGGGCGCTGGACGTTCTGGCCGAGACCATGGTCGGGCAGCCGATCGAGTCCGAGACAGCCAGCGGCACCGGGCTCGAGCTGCTGCAGGACGCTGCGCGCGATCACCGGCGAGTCCGGATCGTGTACTCCCGGGCCTGGAGCGAAGGCGTCATCGACCGGGTCATCGACCCGTACCGGCTGGTGCAGACCCGCCGCGGGTGGGAGATCGACGCCGGGCCGCCGGACGCGGACGGGCAGCTGCGCACGTACCTGCTCTCCAACCTCCGCTCGTACGACGTCCTGGACGAGAGCTTCGAACCGCCCGCGGACCTGGAGGCGCGGTTGGTGGAGCAGCGGAGCACGCGGACCGTCCGGGTGCGAGTGCCGCACGCGGCGCGCTGGGCTGCGGACATGTACGCCGAGCAGGTCACCGTCGTCGGCGACGACGAGGAGGACGTGACGCTGGATCTGGAGCTGCTGGCTCCGGTGGAGCGCCGAGTCGGCCTGTTGCTGCTGGCGGCTGGGGCTGATGCTCGGGTGGTTGATCCTCCGGGGATGATCTCGGCGCTGGCCGACGTCGCCCAGCAGCTGCTTGCCCACCATCGGGGGCAGGGCGGGGCTGTTCGGGCGTGACCTGGTCCTCAAGGCCTCCACGCCTTCGTCGCCCCTCTGTCGGGGGCTCGCCGTAGCCTCTGTTCCCGCAACCACCTGGAGGACCCGTGAGCCCAACGACCGTGAAGCCGCTCGGCCCGCGCGCCGCGTCGAGCTGCGCGGTCCGGGTCCAGTACGACGTGCTGCCGCCAGCCGCCGCCGAGCGCTCCGAGGTCTCCACCACCGCCCAGGGGCACCTGGACGCGGCGGCCGACTACCGGACCGACATCCTCGCGCAGCTCGCCCGGCTGCACCCTTCGGCGACCGTGGTCCAACCCGGGCCGGACGCCGAGGCCCAGACCCTTGCCGCGCTGGAGTCTGGCGCTGAGCTGATCCTGTACCCGCGGCTGCCGATCGACGCGGCGAACGGCCGGATGGGTAGTCCGCGGATCCTGCTGCGCGAAGCGGCGGGCTACGTTCCCGTCGAGATCCAGCTGCACGGTGTCACCCAGTCGCACGCCAAGAAGACGGTGCGGGTCTCGACGCTCGCGGCGCCGGCGGAGCTCGTCGACCGTGCCGGAGCCACCTGGAAGGCCGACCGGGTGATCCAGAACGCATTCGCGCTGGCGCACTACTGGCGCGCGCTCGAGGCTCTCGGGTTCGTCTCCGGTGCCCCTCGGGGAGCCGTGATCGACCGCTCCGGAGACCTGGTCTGGCTCGATCTCGCTGCGCCGACCGAGAAGGTCGGCTGGTCGGCGGACCCCGTCTCGTTGCAGGAGAGCTACGACCACGAGTTCGGCTTCCGGATCGAGGTGGCCGCGCATGCCACTGCGCGCGCCGGCGATCCGACGAGCCCGCGCCGGGTGCTGCCGATGGCCGTCCCGGAGTGCGAGAGGTGCCCATGGTCGGCGACCTGCTCGGCCGAGCTTCTCGACGACGACCACATCTCGTTGCTTCCGAGCTTCAAGGCGGACTGGTTCGAGGCGTTCACCGCCCGCGGGGTGCTGAGACGTGCAGACCTGGCCGCGTTGGACCCGTTGACCGCGTCGGTGGTCTCGGCCCTGACCGGGCCGATGCTCGCCAAGGTGCAGAGTGCGACCGGCGAGACACCGCTGGCGGAGCTCCTCGACAAGCGTCCGGAGCTCCTCGTCGAGCTCGCCTCGCTCGGCTGCACCACCGCCGGCGACCTCCACGGTCGGCTGCACGCCGAGACGCTCGCGTTCAGCGGCACCGGCCCGGGTGGGGCCTCTTTCGTCAAGCACATCGACACCGCCCGGGCGATCGGCGCCGGCGTGCCGCACAAGCAGCGTGGCGTGGCCACGCTCGACCTGTCCCCGGCCGTCATCGAGATCGACGTCGACATGGAGTCCAGCGCCAGCTCGGTCAGTGAGAACGGGCGGGTCTACCTCTGGGGCGCGCTCCCGGTCGTCCGAGGCGTCGTCGAGGACTACCGTCCGTTCGACACCTACGCCGAGCTCACCGCCCTCGCCGAGGCCGAGGTGTTCCTCCGGTTCTGGACCTGGCTGGCCGAGCAGCGGGAGCGGGCAGCAGCGCTGGGCGGTGCGATCCGCGTCTACTACTGGACCAACGCCGAGATCCGGGAGATGCGGCGGATCGTCAACGCCGCGGCCCACCCTGACCTTCCGTCACTCGACGACTTGAACGCCGTGATCGATGCGGAGTGGATCGACCTGGCTGTCGTCTGGGACCGCCACGTGCTGACCGGCCACGGCCGCAGTCTGAAGAACGTCGGGAAGGCGATCGGGGCCAGCTGGGACGAGGGCGACACCGGGGGCGACTTCTCGATGCTCCAGCACGGGAAGGCCGTCGCGGGTGACCAGTCCGCGATCGAGTGGCTGCACCGGTACAACGGCGACGACGTACGAGCGACGTACGAGGTGCGCAGCTGGCTGCGCGAGCACTTCGACTCGCTCCCGAGGATCGAGGACTGGACGCCCTAGCGGACGACGACCGCCGCCCGCTCGCACTCGGACCCGGTCAGCTCGGCGTCGCCCTGGTGCTCCTTCAGGATCGACTCCGCGCGGTGCCGGCCGAGGTTCCACTCGAGCCAGGCGTCGTCCCGGGGCTCGCGGACCAGGGCGCAGTCGATGACGTCCTCCGGCAGCTTCGCCAGCGCCGGAGCGGCATCCGCGGACAACCCGCGGAGGTAGTCGAAGTCGATCTTGCCGGTCTCGGCGTACCGGCTCACGTTGTGCTCCGCGATCCATGCGTCCGGGTTGATCGCGGCCAGCAGCAGGAGCGCCGTCGCGCCGCTGAGCAGGGCGGCCCGCCCGACCCAGGCCGCTCCGGCGGTCAGGCCCGCCACCATCACACCGATCACGACCAATCCGAGCCAGCCCTCGAAGACGTCCACCACCAGCCGCAGCCGGGTGAAGCCGTAGGCGTCCTGGTAGACGTGCATCCGGTACAGCGCCGAGCCGACCACGACCAGCGTGAGGGTGCACAGCAGTCCGAGCGAACCGCGCAACCAGGCGACGTCCTCCCGCGTCGTCCGGGGTGCCTTGCGGGCGGCGGCCCACACCACGAGCAAGGTCAGCGCGGTCGCGACCGTGAGCTGGCCGAAGCCCTGGTGCACGTACTCGGCATAGGTCAGGCCGGTGGTGCGGGCCAGGTAGTCGTGGCCGCCGAACATCACCGTGACCTGCGCACCGAGGAAGACCAGGAACACGCCGTCGATCAGCAGCACCGGCGCCAGCCACTCGTAGCGCTGAGCGACCGGGCGCGCCGGGCCGCCGTTCGGCTCGACCCGCGGCGGGTTCAGCGCCAGGTACGACGCCGCCAGCACCGCGCCGCCGACCGCGACGGTGATGAACGCGCGCAGGATCACGGAGTCGAGCTCGAGCTCCGGGAGCACGGCGTCGGCCCACTCCCGGAACAGGGCGTCGGCGGAGGCGAACAGCGCGCCGAAGACGATGAGGCCCAACACCGACAGCACCACGGTGCGGAGCACGGCCGCGTTGCGCGCACCGGTGATCTCGCGCAACGACCGACCGAGCCAGGGGAGGCCGCGGATGCCGGCCAGCGGCCAGGAAATGCCGGCGAGGACGAAAGCGGGCAGCGTGCGTCCGTTGACGAGCCCGGCGACGCAGACCGCTCCGCCGGCGAAGAGGCAGAGGACGACCACCCACTCGGCGTCGCGGATCATCACCGTGGACGCCAGCAACGCGCACAGAACAGCGCAGGCGAGGGTGAACGGCGACCGGCGGTTCACGCTGAAGCGGAGCACCGTCGCGCCCGCGGCGAGCAGCACGAGGAACGTGCCCAGGCCCAGGTTGTAGTCCGGGAACAACAGGGCGGCCAGGACGCCGACCGCGACGGACGCGACGACGGCGAGGGCGTTCCCGGAGAGGTTGACCTCCGGCCAGAAGCTGCCGAAGAGCGGGTCGGTCGTCGGCACCTGCGGCGGGGACGGGGGCGGTGGGACCGGCTCGCGGCGCGACGTCGGGTACGGGGGCAGAGGGGGCTGTGTCATCACGGGCTCCTGGGTCGTCGGGGAAAGGTCCGTGCTGGGCGGCTGCGTGCGCTGCCGTGGTTCGCGGGGGAGGTCGACGCGGACCCGGGCACCGGTCGCGCCGGGCTCGGGGTCGATGAAGCCGATGGTGCCGCCGTGCAGGTCGGTCACCCAGCGGGCGATCGCCAGGCCGAGCCCGGTGCCCCCGCCGCCCTCGGTGTCGGTGAAGCTTCCGAAGCGCTCGAAGACCCGGTCCCGCAGACTGACCGGCAGGCCGGGGCCCTGGTCGGTGACCTCCAGGCGCCAGCCCTCGGGCAGGTCCACCGCGGAGATCCGGACCACGCCGCCGACGGGGCTGTGCCGGGACGCGTTGTCCAGCAGGTTCGCGACCAGCTGGTGCACCCGGGGCTCGTCCACCGGGGCGGTCATCGCGGCCGGCGTGACACTGACCTCGTAGGTGACCGCGCGGCCGACCACCCGTGCCTCGGCCACGGCGCGCTCCAGGAGTGCCCGCACCGGTACGGCGGTCGTGGTGAGCTCGGCGTGACCGGCATCGACCCGGGCGAGGTCGAGCAGGTCGGAGGCGAGTGCGGAAAGACGCTCGGCCTGGGCCAGCGCGGTCCCGAGGGTGACCGGGTCCGGCTCGGCCACCCCGTCGACCAGGTTCTCCAGCACCGCGCAGAGTGCGGTGAGCGGCGTCCGGAGCTCGTGGCTGACGTTCGCGACCAGCTCGCGGCGCTGCCGGTCGACCGCGGCGAGGTCCTCCGCCATCCGGTTGAAGGCACGCGCCAGGTCGCCGACCTCGTCGCTCGACGTGGCGGTCACCCGGCCCGAGTAGTCACCGCGGGCCATCTGCCGCGCGACCGCGGTCATCTCCCGCAGCGGCGAGGTCATCCCGACCGCGAGCAGCTGGGTCACACCGAGCGCCAGCGCCACCGTGACCGGGATGCTGAGCCAGAAGCCCACCCCGCTGCCGGCGCCGATCGCCGCGACCACCGAGGCCACCACGACGCTGATCGCGACCAGCAGGCCGAGCTTGACCTTGACCGAGTTGACCCCGTCGAGCGCCCGGTTCACGAGGCACCCGGCTCGAGTGCGTAGCCGACGCCGTGGACGGTGCGGATCCGGTCCGCGCCGATCTTGGCGCGCAGCGCCTTGACGTGGCTGTCGACCGTCCGGGTGCCCGAGGCGCCCGACCAACCCCAGACCTCGGCGTACAGGCTCTCCCGGGTGAGGACCACGCCGACGCTGCCGGCCAGGCAGAGCAGCAGGTCGAACTCGATCGGGGTCAGGTGCACCTCGGCGTCGCCGACCTGGACCCGGCGCGAGCCGGCGTCGATGCGCAGGTCGCCGAACGCGACCTCGGACCGCGAGGCCAGTGTCGTCGCTCGCTCCACCCGGCGGAGCAGGGCGGCCACCCGGGCCACCAGCTCGCGCATCCGGAACGGCTTGGTCAGGTAGTCGTCGGCGCCGACGCCGAGGCCCACCAGGATGTCGGTCTCGTCGTCCCGGGCGGTGACCATCAGCACGGGGACCGGGCGCTCGGCCTGGATCCGGCGGCAGACCTCGTGGCCGTCGTACCCGGGGAGCATCACGTCCAGCAGCACCAGGTCCGGGTCGGTCTCCGCGAAGAGCGCGACCGCCCCCGGGCCGTCCCAGGCCTGGTCGACCTCGTACCCCTCGCCGCGGAGCCGGTCGGTGACCGCCTGGTTGATCACGGCGTCGTCCTCGACCACGAGGATCCTGGAGGGTGCGGGCATGTTCCGAGCCTAGGAGCCGGACCGGTCAGAAGTCGTCGGCGACGTGTGAAGGTTGTGTGCAGGTCCCGGCCGGTCTGAGAGGATGCCGAGGTGCCCCGGGCGAGTGCGCTGCGATCGTTGGTGACCTCGGTGCGCGCGGAGCTGCAGCGGGAGCTGGGGGAGCGCGCGGCGTACCTCTGCTTCATGGGGCTCGTGCAGGAGCGGGTGGCCGCCGTAGTCGGAGCGGCCGGTTTCGAGGCGCCCGCGAGTCCGGCCGACGTCCGAGCGCGGGTCCGTGAGGTGCTGACCGACGAGGTCTGCCAGGACGTCGAGGTGGTCGGGTGGCTGCACCAGGCCTGGATCGCCGAGCGCAAGGACCAGGTCTTCGCCGGCTTCAAGCAGCGGCGGAAGGCCGGCCCGGCCGAGATCCCGGCGGCGACCCAGCTCTTCACCCCGCACTGGATCGTCCGGCACCTCGTCGAGAACACCCTCGGACGGCTGTGGCTGCTGAATCATCCGGAATCGCGGCTGGCCGAGCAGATGCCGTACTACGTCACCCCGGCCGAGCCGGACACCGACTTCCTCCGGATCAGCGGGCCCGAAGACCTCACCGTGCTCGACCCGGCCTGCGGCTCCGGGCACATGCTGACCTACGCCTTCGACCTGCTGCACGCGATCTACACCGAGGCCGGGTACGACGCCGCGGAGATCCCGCAGCTGATCCTCACCCGCAACCTGTACGGCGTGGAGATCGACCCGGACGTGGCGGCGCTGGCGTCGTTCGCGCTGACGATGAAGGCGCGGCAGCGGGGGATGACGGGGCCGATCGAGCCGCAGGTCTGCGCGCTGCGACCGGTGTCGTTCACGGCCGACGAGCTCACCGAGCTGCCCGCGGGGGACTGGAACGCGTTCGAGCACGCGGACACGTTCGGCTCGCTGATCCGGCCCGGGGAGCTGCCGCGACGCAGCGACCGGCCCCGGGAGCGACTGGTGCGGGAGCAGGCCGCGTACCTCTCCGGCGACTACCACGTGGTCGTCACCAACCCGCCGTACCTGGGCAGCAAGAACCTCAGCGACCTGCTCGTCGAGCGGCTCCGGCAGGACCAGCTGGCCGGGAAGCTGGACCTGTACGCCGCGTTCATCGGCCGGGCGATGGCGCTGGCCCGGCCGGGCGGGCTCGTCGGGATGATCACGATGCAGGGCTGGATGTTCCTGCCCAGCTACACCGCCCTCCGGGAGTCGGTACGGGATCGCTGGTCGGTGGTGACGCTCAGCCACCTCGGGCCGGGAGCCTTCGAGGTCGGCCGCGGCGAGGTCGTCACCACCTGCGCGTTCGTGCTGCGGAACGCACCGGCGAGTGGTCCGGGAGCGTATTTCCGGCTGGTGGACGTGCCGCGGGACCGGAAGGAGCTGGTGGCTCGGGAGGCCTATCGCGGTGCGGGCGTCTCGACAGGCTCGACGTCCGGGGTGGGGGTCGGGCGGCGATTCGACGTGGACGGGCACCAGCTCAGCCAGTTGCCGGGGGGCGTGTTCGCGTACTGGCTCACGCCCGAGCTGCTGGACGCGTTCGCGCACCTCCCGCCGATCGCGGAGCGCGTCGACACCCGGTCCGGGATGGCGACCGGCGACAACGAGCGGTTCCTGCGGTACTGGTGGGAGGTGTCGACCGAGGCGCTCGGCCGGGACGCGACCTGGGTGCCGTACAACAAGGGCGGCCGCGCGCACCGCTGGTTCGGCACCAACGAGGTAGTGGTGCAGTGGCACAACGACGGCGAGCAGATCAAGGCGACCAAGGCCGCGAACCTGGCGGCCGGGCTGATCAGCACCAACAACGCCAAGTGCTGGAACCAGGACCGCTACTTCCAGCCGTCGGTGACCTGGACGACCATCGGGCACGGCCGCCTCGCCGCCCGGTACGCCGACCCCGGCTCGATCTTCGACACCAAGGGCCAGTGCCTCTTCGCGGACAGCGAGGAGGATCGGCTCTTCTACCTGGCGCTGCTGAACTCCGAGGTCGCCGGCCGGTTCCTGGAGGCGCTCGCGCCCGCACTCGACTTCAACTCCGGGGCGATCCGCCGGCTCCCGGACCCGTACGCCGACGCCGACCGCGACCGGATCGTCGCGCTGGCCCGGGAGGCGGTCGACCTCCAGCGGAGTGCGTGGAACCGGCAGGAGACCTCGCCGGACTTCGTCCCGCCCGGGTTCGAGCGCGGGACGGTGGCGGAGTACGTCCGCGGGCTGCAGGAGCAGCGCACCGCCGAGGTCCAGCGACTCGCTGCGATCGAGGACGAGCTGGACGGCTTGCTGGCGCGTGCCTACGACGGTGCCGAGGTCGCTGGGCCAGATCGCGCGGTGCAGGCCGTGCCCACGTCAGCAGACATCGTCCGCGACCTGATCTCGTACGCCGTCGGGTGCCTCTTCGGGCGGTACGCCGCCCCCGTCGAGCAGGTCGCCGACAACGTGATCCCGGTAGCGGCTCTCCCCGTCCTGCTCGACGACTTCCTGGCCGCGACCTTCGGCGAGGAGCACCTGGAGGAGAACCGGCGCTTCGTCGCCGAGGCCGTCGGAAGCGACTACCTGGCGAAGTCGTTCTACGCCGACCACGTGCTGCGCTTCCGGAAGCGCCCGGTCTACTGGATGTTCACCAGCTCGCGAGGGGCGTTCCAAGCGCTGACGTACCTGCACAGTTACACCCCGGAGACGGTGGTCGCGGTCCGCAAGCACCTCACCGCGCGACCCCAGCGGCCGGAGCTGACGGCGTACGACCGGGACGTCCTGGAGCCGTTGGCCGACCTACGGCTGAGCCTGGACCTCGACGACGGCGTCCGGGTCAACTACACCAGGCTGGGTGCGGGGCTCAAGAAGATTCCCGGACTCGGCTAGGCGCTCCGTCCTCGGCCTGCTCGCGTAGGTGTCCGAGGAAGTCCCGGACGGCCGCCGGCACCCGGGACTGGCGGCGGTGGACCGCTGCCAGCGTGAGGGTGGTCCGGTCGCCGGCGAGCGGTCGGGTGACGATCAGGCCGGCCCGTTCCAGCGGGTCGCCGGTGACGCTGTAGTCCGGCAGGATCGTCAGGCCGATCCCCTCGGCGACCATCATCTTGCCCATCTCGGCGCCGTCGGTGGCGTGCCACTCGGCCGGGAGGTCGGGGCCGAACAGCCGGTGCGCGAACCGGTACATCAGGTAGCCGGCCCGCATCGCGACGAACCGCTCGGCGCGGAGATCGTCGGTCGTGACCTCGTCGGCGGCGGCTAGCGCGTGGGCGGCCGGGACCACCGCGACCGGGCGCCCGACCAGCAGTCGGTCCGCCTCCAGCTCCGGGGGCAGGTCGTCGCCGTCGAGCAGGTTGATCAGGCCGACGTCGAGGGAGCCCTCCATCAGGGCGAGCTGGATCTCCTCCTGCTGCAGGTTCCGGATCTCCACCGACGACCCGGGGTGCTCGCCGGTGAACGCCCGGATCGCCGGGAGGGCCAGCGACGCGGTGCCGGCGTTGACGGTGCCGACCCGGACCAGCCGCCTGGTCGCGAGCTGGTCGCCGGCGGCGGTGCGCAGCCGGCCGACGGATTCGAGGATGTCCACGATCGGCTGGATCAGCTCGCGGCCGGCCAGGCTGATCTTCGACCCGGCCCGGCTCCGGTCGAGCAGGGTCACCCCGAGCTCGCGCTCGAGCTTGCGGATGCCTTCGCTCACGGCCGGCTGGGAGACGTGCAGCTGCTCGCTGGCGCGACGTACCGAGCCGTACTGGGTGACCGCGGCGACGTACTCAAGCTGTTCGATGCGCATCTTCTGCTCCTGGTTCAGGCGTCTCGACAAGCTCGACGTCCGGGCTCGTGGTGATCGGTGGCGGCGACGGGGTGATCGGCAACGCCGTTCCTCGCCGGCTTGCTATTCGATATGCAAGTAAGTCTACTATGTTGGTACACAAAGCGAGCAGCGAGAGGAGACCGACCCATGAGCACGACGTTCCACACCGTCCGTCGCCACGTCGACCTCCTGCGCACCGCTAGTTCTCTCTGTCGGTGAGCTCTGCCGGCATCGCCGGCTCCCGACTCGACCCCGGCGGCCCGCTGGGGTGCCCTTCCACTCCCCGGAGACCTGCCATGCCCGAGAGTCCTCAGCAACCCCTGCACTTCGCCGCGTTCGTGATGAACACGACCGGCCACATCGTCCAAGGCACCTGGCGCCGGCCGACTGCCCGCCAGACCGACTTCAACGACCTCGACCACTGGGTCAACCTCGCCAAGACCCTGGAGCGCGGGAAGTTCGACGCGATCTTCTTCGCCGACGTGGTCGGGCTCTACGCGCCGTACCGGGGCGACGAGCGCAAGTACTTCGAGGCGGGCCTGCAGGTGCCGAGCAACGACCCGTCGGTGCTGGCCAGCGCGATCGCCTACGCCACCGAGCACCTCGGGATCGCGTTCACCGCGAGCATCCTGCAGGAGCACCCGTTCAACTTCGCCCGCCGGATCTCCACGCTGGACCACGCCACCAAGGGCCGGATCGCCTGGAACATCGTGACCAACTACCTGCCGAACGCGTCCCGCAACTTCGGGCACGAGGGTCTGACCGCGCACGACGAGCGCTACCGGTGGGCCGACGAGTACGTCGACGTCACCTACAAGCTCTGGGAGGGCTCCTGGGAGGAGGACGCGCTGGTCCAGGACGCCGCGTCCGGCATCCACGCCGACTACGACAAGGTGCACCGGATCAACCACGTCGGCCAGCGCTACCAGGTCGAGGGCCCGCACCTGGTCAGCCCGTCGCCGCAGCGCACCCCGCTGCTCTTCCAGGCCGGGGCCTCCGAGGCCGGCCGCACCTTCGCCGCCAAGAACGCCGAGGCGATCTTCGTGCAGGCCCCCAACCCGGCCTCGGCCTCCCGGGACACCACCGACATCCGGGCCCGCGCGGTCAGCTACGGCCGGCTGCGCACCGACCTGAAGTTCTTCCAGGGCCTGCTGATCGTCCCCGGCTCCACCGAGGAGGAGGCCAAGCGGATCTCCGCCGAGCTCGACGAGTGGATCGACTACGACGCCCAGCTCTCGCACATGTCCGGTGCGGTCGGCATCGACTTCGGGCACGAGGACCTGGACACCCCCGTCGGCGAGATCAAGACCGAGGGGGTGCAGTCGATCGTGGGCTGGATCAAGGACCTGGTCACCGACCGGCCGGCGACCCTGCGCGACGTCGCGCACTACACCGCCACCAACAACCGGATCGTGGGGACGCCGGAGCAGATCGCGGACGCCCTCGAGGTCTGGCAGGCGGCCGGCATCGACGGGATCAACCTGGTCAACGCCGAGATCCCCGGCACCTACGACGACTTCGTCGACCACGTCACGCCGGTGCTGCAGGCCCGCGGGCTCCAGCAGCGGGAGTACGCCGAGGGCACCCTGCGGCAGAAGCTCTTCGGCAACGGCGACCGGCTGCCCGAGCGGCACCAGGCGAGCCACTACCGCGGTGCGTTCGGCGAGCCGCATCTCGACAGGCTCGATGTCCGGGTCGGCGCGACGTCATGAGCGCCGTACCCGGTGAGAAGAAGCGCCTCGTCCTGAATCTGTTCGAGATGAACTGCGTCAGCCACATCACCCACGGGCTGTGGCGGCTGCCGGACAACAACCGGGAGCGGTTCAACGACCTCGACTACTGGACCGAGCTGGCCCGGCTGCTGGAGGACGGCGGCTTCGATGCGGTCTTCCTCGCCGACGTGATCGGCACGTACGACGTCTTCCGCGGCTCGGCCGACACCTCGATCCGCGAGGGGTTGCAGATCCCGAACAACGACCCCGCCCTGGTGGTCCCGGCGATGGCCGCGGTCACCCAGCACCTCGGCTTCGGGATCACCTTCTCCACGACGTACGAGCCGCCGTTCGCGTGGGCCCGCCGGGTCAGCACCCTGGACCACCTCACCAAGGGCCGGGTCGGCTGGAACGTGGTCACCTCCTACCTGCCGAACGCCGCCCGGAACTTCGGCCACGACGACGAGGTCGAGCACGACCACCGCTACGAGCTCGCCGAGGAGTACCTCGACGTCCTCTACAAGCTGTGGGAGGGCTCCTGGGACGACGACGCGATCACTGCGGACCGCGACGGCAACGTCTTCGCCGACCCCGCGAAGATCCGGCCGATCCACCACGACGGCACCTACTTCAAGGTCGAGGGCCCGCACCTGCCGTCGCCGACCCGGCAGCGCACCCCGGTGATCTTCACCGCGACGGCTTCCGACGCCGGCTCGGCGTTCGCCGGCAAGCACGCCGAGGTGGTCTTCACCGGCGGCGCCACCGTCGAGTCGCTGCAGGAGACCATCGCCCGGATCCGCAAGGAGGCGGTTGCCGCCGGCCGCGAGGCGGACGACGTCCGGTTCATCACCATCGCCGGCGTGATCGTCGGGCGGACCCAGCAGGAGGCGGATGCCAAGCTCGCCACCTTCCAGGAGTACGCCAGCCAGGACGGCTACCTCGCGCACACCGGGCTGCCGTTCGACCCGACCGCGTTCCCGCCGGAGACCAAGCTCCAGGAGATCACCGCCGATGACGGGGGAGTCGGGCGGTGGAAAACTTTCGATCCGGAGCAGACCGTCGGGGAGTTCCTGGCCGGCTTCGGCGACCTGAGCACCCAGCCGCTGCTCGCCGTCGGCACCCCCGAGGTGGTCGCCGACGAGATCGAGCGCTGGCTCGACGAGGTCGGCATCGACGGCATCAACCTGCTCCAGTACCACTCCTACGACACCGCCCGGGACTTCATCGAGCTGGTCGTCCCGGTGCTCCGCGAGCGCGGCCGGCTGCGGGCGTCGTACGACGTCCACGAGTCGCTGCGAGCCCGGATCTTCGGCGCCGGCGACCGGCTCCCCGACACCCACCCGGCCACCCGTTACCGCGGGGGAGCCCACCTCCCCGATGCAAGCCCAACCAAGAAAGAAGCGATCCAGTGAAGACACCCCTCCACCGACTCCTAGCCCTCGGTGCCACCGCCGTCCTCGCGACCGGGACGCTGACCGCCTGCGGCAGCAGTGACGAGAGCGCGAACGGCGGTACCCCGGTGAAGGGCGGCACCATCGTCTACGCCCACGAGCAGGAGCCGCCGTGCATCTTCGGCGGCTGGATCCAGCAGGCCTACATCTCCCGCCAGGTGCTCGACGGCCTGGTGACGCTCGACGACAACGACCAGGTCCAGCCCTGGCTGGCCACGGCCTGGAAGGTCTCGCCGGACGGCAAGACCTACACCTTCACCCTCAAGGACGGCGTGAAGTTCACCGACGGCACCCCGCTCGACGCGGAGGCCGTCGCCTACAACTTCGACTACTGGGAGAACAAGGGCGGCAACAGCACCGCCAAGGTCTCCATCGACCCGTACTTCAAGTCGGCGAAGGCGATCGACGCCACCCACGTCGAGATCACCCTGACGCACCCGTACACGCCGTTCCTGACCCTGATCACCCAGGGCTACTTCGGGATCCAGTCGCCGACCGCGCTGAAGAACCGGAGCGCGAAGGAGAACTGCGAGCAGCCGATCGGCTCCGGCGGCTTCACCGTCGCGGAGTGGAAGCACGGCCAGGAGGTGATCCTGAAGAAGAACCCGAACTACACCTCCTGGCCGGCCACCGCCAAGCACCAGGGCCCGGCGATCGTCGACGAGGTGCAGTGGAAGTTCGTCCCCGACGGGGTCTCCCGCTACGCCTCGCTGACCACCGGCCAGACCGACGTCGTGTACGACGTCCCGACGGTGAACTGGAAGGAGGCCGAGTCGAAGTTCGACACGACCCTCTACATCACCCCGGGCAAGCCGGTCTCGGCGTACATCAACACCGTCAAGGGCGTCTTCACCGACAAGCTGGTCCGGCAGGCGTTCTCCTACGGCGCGGACCGGAAGAGCGCGGTCGAGGCCGGCTTCCACGGCGTGATCCCCTACGAGGGCAACGGGGCGGTCTCGCAGGCCACGCCGGACTACAACGCCGACGCCGCCAAGGACTACGCCTACGACCCGGACAAGGCCAACGCGCTGCTCGACCAGGCCGGCTGGACCGGCCGGGACTCCGACGGCTACCGGACCAAGAACGGCAAGCAGCTGTTCGTGAAGTTCCCGTACCCGGCCGGTGCGGTGATCAACACCGAGGGCGCCGTGGTGCTCCAGGTGCTCCAGGAGCAGTGGAAGAAGATCGGCTTCAACGTGAAGCTGATCCCGGCCACCCAGGCCGAGGTGTTCGCCGGGAAGTACTCCGGCCCGGACGCGTACGACGCCTCGCCGTTCTACTGGACCAGCCCGAGCCCCTCGATCCTCTGGATCGTCTGGCGGCCCTCGACCGAGGCCAACCCGAACGGCAACAACCAGTCGTTCTACAACAACGACGAGCTCGCCCGGGTGATCGATGAGGCCAACACCTCGACCGACCCGGCCAAGGCCAGCGAGCTCTACCAGCAGGCGCAGCAGATCATCTCCGACAACGCCGTGACCCTGCCGCTCTACACCCAGAACAGCACCTACGCGGCAGCGAAGGACCTGAAGGACTTCTGGCTCGAGAAGAGCCAGGGCGAGCCGGTCTTCGCGGATGCCTACTTCACGAAGTGAGCTGACCTGACATGTCGATCGCTCTCGATACGCGGCCGTCCGTGCGCTCGGGCGCACGGGCGGCCCAGGAGGCGGCCCGCAAGGCGCCGGCCCTGCTGGGCAAGGTGCTCAGCGCCGTCCTGGTGCTGATCGCCGCCGCCTCGGTGACCTTCTTCGCCCAGCTGCTGATCCCCGGCGACCGGGCCACCACGATCCTCAACCTGCAGACCGGCCGCTCCCAGAAGTGGAGCGCCGCCGAGCTGGCGCCGGTCAACGAGAAGTTCGGGTTCGACCACCCGGTCCTGGTGCAGTGGCTGCACTACGTGGGCGGTCTCTTCCAGGGCGACCTCGGCACCTCGTTCACCCAGTACCGCCCGGTGACCCAGGTGATCGGCGACCAGCTGCTGCCGAGTCTGGTGCTGACTCTCTCGGCCCTGGTGGTCGCCTGGCTGCTGGCCCTGACGATCACCCTGCTGACCGTCAAGCGCGGCCGCTTCGTCTCGGGACTGGGATCCTCCTGGGAGGCGGTCACCGCCAGCCTGCCGCCGTACTGGGTGGGGGTGGTGCTGCTGGTGCTCTTCGCGGTGAAGTGGCCGATCTTCCCCGTGATCGGCGGCACCGACCTTTGGGGGACCGTGCTGCCGGTGCTGACCCTGGCGATCCCGCTGGCCGGATTCCTCGGTCAGGTCACCCGCGACGAGTTCGAGAAGGTCCTCGACCAGCCGTTCGTCACCACCGCCCGCACCCGCGGGATGAGCGACACGGGGGTCCGCCTCCGGCATGCGCTGCGGCACTCGGTGCTGCCGGCGATCACCCTCTCCGGGTGGGCGCTCGGTGCGCTGATCTCCGGTGCCGTGATCGCCGAGAACATCTACGGCCGGCCCGGGATCGGGCAGGTCCTGGTCACCGCCGTGAACACCCGGGACGTGCCGACGGTGTCCGGGATCGTGCTGGTCGTCGCCGCGGTGTACGTCGTCGCGAACCTGCTGGTCGACCTCGCGTTCCGACTGGTCGACCCGCGGCTGGCCGTGAGCAAGGGAGGTCAGCGATGAGCGCGCTGACCCTGCCAGCGCGACCGGCAATCCGGTTCGACCTGCGCGCTCGTCCCGGGACCGTGCTCGCCCTGCTGGTGGTGGCGTTCCTGGTGCTCGCCGCACTGGTCCCCGGGCTGCTGACCCACCGCAGCCCGACCGCGATCGACCTGCAGAACAACCTCGCGCACCCGTCCTGGAGTCACCCCTTCGGCACCGACGACGCCGGGCGCGACCTCTACACCCGGGTCGTCTACGGCGCCCGGGAGTCCCTCGGCATCGGCCTCGGTGCGACCGCGCTGGCGATGGCCGTCGCGATCCTGCTCGGCTTCACCGCCGGACTCGCGGGCGGCTGGGTCGACGTGGTGATCACCCGCGCGCTCGAGGTGGTCTTCGCGTTCCCGGTGCTGCTGCTCGCACTGCTGCTGATCTCGATCCGTGGCCCGTCCGTCGGCACCGTGATCGTTGCGGTCGGCCTCGGGTCCGCGCCCGGCTACGCCCGGATGGTGCGCGGCCAGGTCCGCAGCGTCCGACAGTCCGGGTACGTCGAAGCCGCCGGCGCGCTCGGGCACCGGCGGACGACGGTGATCCGCCGGCACCTGTTCCCGAATGCGATCCGCCCGCTGGTCGCGGTGATGACCCTCGGCGTCGGCCAGTCGATCGTCTGGGCCTCCGGGCTGGCGTTCCTCGGTCTGGGCGTCTCGCCGCCGAGCTCGGAGTGGGGCGCGCTGCTCGACGCCGGCCGGCAGTACATCACCACGTCGTGGTGGCTGGAGATCCTCCCGGGCCTGGTGATCGTGCTGGTCGCCCTGGCCGTCACCTCGCTCGGCCGCACGCTGCAACACCGACTGGAAGGAGCTGCACGATGACGATCCTCGCCTCGAAGCCCGGAGCCGCCGCCACCGCCGAGCGGGAGGACGACCTGCTCGCCGTCGAGAACCTGCGGGTCGCCTTCGGCGGCACCGAGGTGGTCAAGGGCATCTCGTTCGGCATCCGGCCGGGACGCTGCCTGGCGATCGTCGGGGAGTCCGGTTCCGGCAAGAGCGTCACCGCCCGCACCCTGGTCGGGCTCACCGGATCCGGTGCCTCGGTCCGCGCGGATCGCCTCGAGCTCGGGCCGACCGACCTGCGCCACGTCGGCGAACGCTCCTGGCGCGGCATCCGCGGCAGCGAGATCGGCTTCGTGCTCCAGGACGCCCTGGTCTCGCTCGACCAGCTCCGCCGGGTCGGCGACGAGGTGGGGGAGCCGCTCAAGCTGCACGGCTGGGGCGACCGGGGCTCACGGGCCGAGCGGGTGGTCGAGCTGCTCGACGCGGTCGGCGTTCCCGAGCCGGAGCTCCGTGCCCGGCAGCGGCCCTACGAGCTCTCCGGCGGACTGCGGCAGCGGGCGCTGATCGCCTCGGCGATCGCGCTGGACCCGCCGCTGCTGATCGCCGACGAGCCGACCACCGCGCTCGACGTCACCGTGCAGGCCCAGGTGCTGGACCTGCTGGCGGCCTCGAAGGAACGCGGCACCGCGATCATCCTGATCAGCCACGACCTCTCGGTGGTGGCCCGCCTGGCCGACGAGGTCGCGGTGATGCGGCACGGCGAGATCGTCGAGCACGGCCCGACGGCCGAGGTGCTCCGGGCGCCGCGGCACGAGTACACCCGGGCGCTGATCGCCGCGGTCCCGTCCGAGCACACCCGTGGGACTCGCCTGGTCGCCGGCAGCACGTCGGTGCCGCGCACCCGGCGGCCGATCGACCGGGGCAGGCCGCTGCTCGAGGCCCGGCACCTGACCAAGGTGTTCCGCGGCCCGGACGGCGTGGACAGGACCGTGGTCGACGACGTCTCGTTCGAGGTCTTCGCCGGCGAGACCGTCGGCATCGTCGGCGAGTCCGGCTCCGGGAAGACCACCACCGCCCGGATCGCGCTCGCGCTGCTCGGTGCCGAGGGCGGCGAGGTGCGGCTCCGCGGCAATCCGTGGAGCACCCTGAGCGACCGTGACCGGCGACCGCTGCGGAGCCGGGTCGGCGTGGTCTACCAGGACCCGCTGAGCTCGTTCGACCCGCGCTGGCCGGTCGGCCGGATCCTCGCCGACGCGCTGACCCGCGGCCCGACCCCGCCGTCCTCGAAGGAGGAGTCGCTCGACCGGATCGTGCGGCTGCTGGAGCAGGTCGGCCTCGGCCGCCAGCACGTCGAGACCGGGCCGCTGCGGCTCTCCGGCGGCCAGCGGCAACGGGTCGCGATCGCCCGCGCGCTCGCGCCCGAGCCGGAGCTGATCGTCTGCGACGAGCCGGTCTCCGCTCTCGACGTGTCCGTCCAGGCCCAGGTGCTCGACCTGTTCACCGACCTGCAGGACGAGCTCGGCGTGACGTACCTCTTCATCTCGCACGACCTCGGGGTGATCCACCACCTCAGCGACCGGGTGCTGGTGATGAAGGACGGCCGTGTGGTCGAGCGCGGCACCGCGGACGACATCTTCCTGCGCCCGCAGGACGAGTACACCCAGCGACTGCTGACCGCGCTGCCCCGGCTGGAGCAGGCGACGAGGGGGCAGGGATGACGACCGATGCCGAGCTCACCACGCGGTTCGCGCCGGTGTTCGCCAGGATCGCCGAGGGCGCCCTGGATCGGGAGGCCGACCGGCGGCTCCCGTTCGAGGAGGTCGAGTGGCTGCGCGAGGCCGGCTTCGGCAAGATCCGGGTGCCGACCTCGCACGGCGGCCTCGGCGCGACCCTGCCGCAGTTCTTCCGGCAGCTGATCGAGCTGGGCCGGGCCGACTCGAACCTGCCGCAGCTGCTCCGCGGGCACTTCGGCTTCGTCGAGACCCGGCTGTTCGCCACCGATGCTGACGTCCGGGACCGGTGGCTGCACCGGCTCTCCTCCGGGGTGCTGGTCGGCAACGCCCAGAGCGAGCAGGGCAACCCGTCGTTCTGGGAGAACGCGACCTCGATCAGCCGCTCCGGCGACGGCTGGCGGCTCTCCGGGCGGAAGTTCTACTCCACCGGCAGCCTGTTCGCGGACTGGATCCACACCACCGCCTCGCTGGACGCCGAGCACAGCGCGACCGTGCTGGTGCCGGCCTCGGCGGCGGGGGTGTCCCGGTTCGACGACTGGGACGGCTTCGGTCAGCGGCTCACCGGCAGCGGCACCACCGTCTTCGACGACGTCGAGATCCACCTGGACGACGTCGAGGTCTACGCCAACGGCGACCTTCCCGGGACGCACCTGTTCGCGTTCTTCCAGCTGGTGCACCTGGCGACGCTGTCCGGGATCGGGCTGCGGGCCGTCGACGACGCGGTCGCGTTCGTGCGCGGCCGGACCCGCAACCTCGCCAACCCGGCCTATCCCGAACCTAAGGACGACCCGCAGGTCCAGCACGTCGTCGGCGGGATCTCGGCAGCGAGCTTCGCGGCGGTCGCCACCAC
This sequence comes from Nocardioides marmoriginsengisoli, assembly GCF_003725695.1. Classification (GTDB taxonomy): domain Bacteria; phylum Actinomycetota; class Actinomycetes; order Propionibacteriales; family Nocardioidaceae; genus Marmoricola; species Marmoricola marmoriginsengisoli. The sequence continues at coordinate 690,905 of NZ_RJSE01000003.1, read as the reverse complement.
CCTGGCGGCGGTGGACGCCGTCGAGGCGCTGGTCCGGGGCACGGGATCCCAGGACGATGCCGAGCTGGCCACCTTCAGCGCCCAGGCCCAGGTGATCGACCTCGTCCTCGGGCTGACCAGCGACCTGTTCGAGGTCGGCGGCAGCTCCGCGGTCACCGAACGCTTCCGGCTGGACCGGCACTGGCGCAACGCCCGGACGCTGGCCTCGCACAACCCGGCGATCTACCGGACCCGGATCGTCGGCGACCACGCCCTGAACGGGACCAGCCCGCGGGCGGAGATCCAGCGCTCCTGGCTGGACGTGCAGCGGAGGCGGCCGTGAACGTGCTGTCGACCGAGCGCATCGGCGTCCCGGTGCTCCCCGCCGCCGAGGCGATCGCCGTGGCGGCCGAGCTCGCGGCCGGGTTCGCCGACGGTGCTGCCGAGCGGGACGCGGGGCGGGTGCTGCCGTCGTACGAGCTGGACGAGCTGAGCGGCTCCGGGCTGCTGGCGATCACCGTTCCGACCCGGTACGGCGGCGCAGACGTCCCGGTGGAGACGCTGGTCGAGGTGATCCGGCTGCTCTCGGCCGCCGACCCCAACATCGGCCAGATCCCGCAGAGCCACTTCGTCTACGTCAACCAGCTGCGGCTGCAGGGCACCGACGCGCAGCGCGAGTTCCTGTTCGGCGAGGTGCTGGCCGGCAAGCGGTTCGGCAACGCCCAGTCCGAGCGCGGGACCCGGCACATTCGGGAGATCCGGACGACGCTGACGCCCGACGGGAGCGGCTGGAGGCTGACCGGCCGGAAGTTCTACGCCACCGGGGCGCTCTTCGCGGACTGGATCCCGGTCCTCGCGCACCTCGGCACCGACGGCCCGCTGCACGTCGCGTGGGTCGAGCGCACCGCGCCCGGCGTCGAGGTGATCGACGACTGGGACGGCCTCGGGCAGCGGACCACCGGCAGCGGCAGCGTCGTGCTGGAGGACGTCGCGGTCGACGCCGACCTGATCACGCCGTACGCGACCACCTTCGACGGCCCGCAGACGTACGGCGCCTTCGCCCAGCTGCTGCACGCCGCCATCGACGCCGGCATCGCCCGGGCCGCGGTCGCCGAGGCCGGAAGGTTCGTCCGCGAGCACAGCCGGCCGTACCCCGATGCCGGGGTCGAGCGCGCTGCCGACGACCCGCTGGTGGTGCACGCGTTCGGCGAGCTGGAGCTGGCCACCCGGGCCGCCGAGGCACTGCTGGCCGAGGCGGGCAGGGCGGTCGACCGGGCGAACGCCGACCTGACCGCCGGCAGTGCCGCGGCCGCGAGCCTGGCTGTTGCCGCGGCGCGGGCTTCGACGGCCCGGGCCGCGATCGAGGCCGGGTCCCGGCTCTTCGAGGTCTCCGGGACCCGGGCCGCTGCCGGCGGCAGCGGGCTGGACCGGCACTGGCGCAACGCCCGCACGCACACCCTGCACGACCCCGTCGCCTGGAAGATCCAGCACCTCGGCCACTGGGCCGTCGACGGCACCCCACCCCCGAATCACGGACAGGTGTAAGAGATGAGTGACCTGACGTTCCACTGGTTCCTGCCGACCAACGGCGGCGACGGACGCCACATCGTCGGCGGCGGCCACGGCACCGCCGTCGAGGGCTTCGGCGGCCGGCCGGCCTCGGTCGCCTACCTCGGCCAGGTGGCCCGGTCCGCCGAGCAGCTCGGCTTCGTCGGTGCCCTGACTCCGACGGGGGCCTGGTGCGAGGACGCCTGGATCAGCACCGCGATGCTGGCCAGCGTCTCCGAGCGGCTGAAGTTCCTGGTCGCGTTCCGGCCCGGGCTGACCGCGCCGTTCCTGGCCGCGCAGATGGCCGGCTCGTTCCAGAACCTCACCGGCGGCCGGCTGCTGCTCAACGTCGTCACCGGCGGGGAGAGCCACGAGCAGCGGATGTACGGCGACTACCTCGACAAGGATGCTCGCTACCAGCGCTGCGGCGAGTTCCTGGAGATCGTCAGCCGGCTGTGGAGCGGCGAGGTCGTCCACCACCAGGGGCAGCACTACCAGCTCGAGGACGCCCTGCTCGCGCAGATCCCGGACCCGCTGCCGCAGATCTACTTCGGCGGGTCCTCACCGGCCGCCCTGGACGTGGCCGCGCAGCACGTCGACGTCTACCTGACCTGGGGAGAACCGCCGGCAGCCGTGGCGGCGAAGGTCCGCAAGCTCCGCGAGCTGGCCGACCGCCGCGGCCGGGAGCTGCGCTTCGGGATCCGGTTGCACACGATCGCCCGGGACACCGCCGAGGAGGCCTGGGCCGAGGCCGGCCGGCTGATCGCGGGGATCTCCGAGGACCAGATCAACCGGGTCCAGGACGGCCTGCGCCGCAGCGAGTCCGAGGGCCAGCGTCGGATGCTCGCCCTCAACGGCGGCACCAAGGACGGCCTCCAGATCTACCCGAACCTGTGGGCCGGCGTCGGCCTGGTCCGCGGCGGAGCCGGCACCGCTCTGGTGGGCAGCCACCAGGAGGTGGCCGACCTGATCGAGGAGTACGCCGAGGCCGGCATCTCCGAGTTCGTGCTCTCCGGCTACCCGCACCTGGAGGAGGCCTACCGGTTCGGCGAGGGCGTGCTGCCCGAGCTCGTCCGGCGCGGCCGCTGGCGGCACCCGTCGCCGCCACGGCTGTCCACCCCGGCGGTCCCGTTCGGGGCGCCCCGTCAGCAGGAGTCGATCTCATGAGCATCGCCGTCGTCGTCGGCAACCCGAAGCCCGCCAGTCGCACGCTCAGCGCGGCGACGTACGTGGCCGCCGAGCTCGCCGGGGCAGAGCCGGACCTGGTGGTGGACCTCGCGACCCTCGGCCCGGCCCTGCTGGACGGGGCCAGCCCGGTCGTCGCCGAGCTGGTGGAGCAGGTCGGTGCCGCCGACCTGGTCGTGGTGGCCAGCCCGACGTACAAGGGCACGTACACGGGCTTGCTCAAGCTCTTCCTGGACCGGTTCGACGGCGGGACCGGGCTGCGCGGGCTCGCCGTCCCGCTGCTGGTCGGCGCCGGGTCGGCGCACGCGCTGGCCCCCGAGCTCACCCTGCGTCCGGTGCTCACCGAGCTCGGGGCGACGGTGCCCCGCCGCGGGCTGTTCGTGCTGGACCGCGAGTACGGCGACCCGGCCTCGTACGCCGAATGGCTCGCATCGGCCAGGCCGTACGTCGACGCCTGGTTGAGCCGGAAGGCGGTCGTCGCGTGACCGCGGTGGCAGCAAGCGCCCCGGGGCGGTTCCCGACCAACCAGGACCTCGACCCGGACCGGTTGCGGGAGGCCTTCGGGACCTTCCCGAGCGGCGTGGTCGCGGTCGCCGCGACCGTCGACGACCTCCCCGTCGGGCTCGCGGCCAGCTCGTTCACCTCGGTCAGCCTGGATCCGCCGCTGGTGTCCTTCTCGATCGCGAACACGTCCAAGACCTGGCCGGACCTGCGCACCGCCACGCACCTCGGGGTGACGATCCTCGCTGACCACCACGGTGTCGTCGCCCGCCAGCTCGCCGGCCCGGTCGAGCGGCGGTTCGAGGGGCTGGACCTGGTCGCGACGGCCGAGGGTGCAGTCACGCTGGCCGACGGGCTGGCGAGCTTCGACACCACGATCCACGAGGAGGTCGCCGCGGGGGACCACACCATCGTGCTGCTCAGGTTGCACGCGGTGCAGCGGGCCGAGGCGACCTCGCCGCTGGTCTTCCACGGGAGCGTGTTCCGGAGGCTGATGGTCGACTGAGGTCTGCGCAGCCTGTGGAAAGCCGTTGGCGTCCGGGGGCCCTGCCGATCACACTCGTGGGGACATGCAAGGTGCATGTCCCGACCGTGATCGGAGCTACGATGCTTGTCATGTCCCCCTCGCTGCAGGTGCGCAACGTCCCCGAGGACATTCACGCCGAGCTGCGCCGGCGCGCCGAGATGTTCGGGATGTCCCTCTCCGACTACGTCCTCCAGCTGCTCACCGAGGTCGCCTCCAGGCCGACGGTGGCAGAGGTTCTGCAGCGAAGCGCCGAGCGGGGCGATCCCCCCGGCATCACCGGGCAGGACGTCGTCGACATCATCCGACGCGGGCGCGACGCGCGTTGATCGTGGTCGATGCGTCGGCTCTCGTGAACGCCCTGACGTTCCCCAACAGGTTCGCGCCGCTCCGGGAACGACTGACCGGAGCTGGCAGTCTGCACGCACCGCATCTGGTGGACAGCGAGGTGCAGTCAGCGTTGCGCGGCATGGTCGCGGGCCGCAAGGTCTCACCGGTCCTGGCGCAGCACGCACTCGCCGAGCTCGGCGACCTGACTCTGGCCCGGTACCCGGCCGCCGGTCTGGCTCACGACGTGTGGGCGCTGCGGAGTCGGATCACAACGTACGACGCCACCTACGTGGCCCTGGCTGCCCGTCTCGACTGCCCGCTCGTCACCTGCGACCGCAAGCTCGCCCGCTCGGCTCGCGGGATCCCGGTCGAGGTCTTCTGATCCCGCCCGTCCTTCCTCACTCCCCGAGGCGCAGCTCCCGGCTGAACCGCAGCTGGAGCAGGGCACTACCGCCGTCGACCGGGAGCTGGACGCCGTTGACGTAGCCGGACTCGTCCCCGGCCAGGTACTCGACGGCTGCCGCCACCTCGTCCGGCTGGGCCCACCGCCGGCTGGGGACCGTACCCAGCGCGTGCTCGCGGACGTCCGCGGGTGCGTCGGCGAGCCGGGGTACGTCGATCACGCCGGGCAGTACGCAGTTGCTGGTGATCCCGCGCGGCCCGTACTCGAGGGCCACGGTGTTCGACAGGCCGATCAGGGCGGCCTTGGACGCGGCGTAGTGCGCCTGGCGGTAGCCGCCCTGGACGGAGCTGATGCTGGCCACGTTGACGATCCGGCCGAAGCCGGCCGCCACCATGTCGGGCAGCACCTCGCGCATCAGCAGGAACGGTCCGCGGGCGTTCACCTGCATGTACCGGTCCCAGGTCTCCAGGGCGATCCGGTGGGTCGCGTGGTAGTCGCCGAAGAGCGCGGCGCAGTTGACCAGGACCTCGATCGTGGTGCCGTCGGCGCGGAGCCCGTCGATCGCCGCGGTCACGGCGACCTCGTCGGCGAGGTCCGCGGCGAGGTGCCGGACTCCGTCGATCGGCGTCTCCGGCTGGGTCAGGTCCAGGCCGGTCACCCGGTGGCCGGCAGTGGCGAACCGTTCCGCGACCAGCCTGCCCACCACGCCGTTCGTCCCGGTCACCAGGATCGTCCGCGGGGTGCTCATCGGTCGTCCTCCGCCAGCATCGCGACCACGAGCTCGCGGACCGCTACCCGCTGCACCTTGGACGAGAGCGTGTGCGGGAGCTCGTCGAAGACCAGCACCTGCTTGGGGACCTTGTAGTCGGCGAGCTCGGTACGGACGCCGGCGATCAGGGCCGCCGGATCCACGGCGGTGCCCGGCTCGGGGACCACGCACGCGACGATCTCCTCGCCCCAGCGCTCGCTGGGGACGCCGACCACGGCGGACTCGGTGATGCCCGGGTACCGGTCCACCACCCGCTCCACCTCGGCCGGGTAGACGTTCAGGCCTCCGGTCACGATCATCTCCTTCTTGCGGCCGGCGATGAAGTAGTAGCCGTCCTCGTCCGCGTGCGCGAGGTCGCCGGTGCGCAACCAGCCCCCGACCAGGACCTCCTCGGTGAGGTCGGGTCGTCCCCAGTAGCCCGGGAAGACCTGCGGGCCGCGCAGGGCGATCTCGCCGACCTCGCCGATCGCGACGTCGTTCCCGTCGCTGTCGAGCAGCCGGATCTCGAAGCCGAGCGCTGCCCGACCGACCGAGCCGACCTTGACCCGGATCATCGCGTCGTCCATCCACATCGACGGTCCGCCGGTCGCCTCGGAGAGACCGTAGGCCTGGCTGACGTCGATCCCGCGGGCGCCGTACGCTTCGACCATCTCCGGTGGGACCACGGCCCCGCCGGACTGGATCCCGCGCAGCGACGTCAGGTCGGAGGTCTCCCACGCCTCGGACGCGCGCATCCGGTCGAGGATCGTCGGGACCGAGGTGATCCAGCTGACCCGGTACCGCTCGATCAGCCGGAGCGTCGCGAGCGGGTCGAAGTCGCGGACCAGCACGATCGTGGCACCGGCCGCGATCGCGTGCTTGGACGAGGCGATGAAGCCGCCGGCGAAGCAGAGCGGCATCACCACCAGGTGCACATCGCGGTGGGTGAGGGCGTACTCCGACATCCACAGGGTCCTGGACGCTTCCAGGTTGCCCAGGGTCAGTTGGACGCCCTTGGGCCGCCCGGTCGTCCCCGAGGTGTACAGCAGCGCCGCGATCTCGTCCGTGTCCCGCGTCGGCAGCGGCGACCGGTCCGGCTCCGCCGCGGGCGGTACGTCGACGTCGATCGCGGTGCCGCCGGTCCAGCTCCCGGCCAGGTACGCCGCCAGTGCAGCGAGCGCCTGCTCGTAGACCACGACCGCGGGCGCGGCGTCGTCGAGGGTCTCGGCGAGCTCGCGCGGAGCCAGCCGGGTGTTGAGCGGCACCACGATCGCCCCGATCCGGTGCGCGGCGAACTCGACGTACAGGAACTCCGGCCGGTTCAGCAGGCAGATCGCGACGCGGTCGCCGGCCCGGACGCCGTGCGCGCTCAGCCTCGCCCGCCAGCGCGCGACCTCTTCGTCGAACTGCCGCCAGCTGACGACCTGGTCCTCGAAGTGGATCGCCGGGCGGTCGCCGAACAGGGTGGCCCAGTGGCCGACCCAGGTGGGGAGTGTGCTGCGCACTGCTAGTTCTCCTGCGGGACGGGACGGTTGTTGCGACGGGCGACCTCGACCAGTCCGTGCTCGACGAACTCGACCACCGCTCCATCAGGATCCTCGAAGAAGACCGCGTCCAGAAGACCGACCCCCGCGCCGATGTCGATCTTCGCCACCCGGGCCGGCTCGGGCAGCAGTCCGGACAGGTGCTCCAGGCTCGCGGCGAAGTCCTCGGTGACCAGTGCCATCCGGTACAGGCCGGGGTGGTTGCCCGGGGTGAGCGCCCGGGGGAGGAGCACCTCGGGGTCGGGTTCGCAGAGCTCGATGCCGAAGGTGTCCCGGTTGCCCGCGTAGCGGAGCATCCGGCGGTGCACGGCGACCCCGTCGATGGAGGTCCGGCGGTCGTCGGCGACCCGCATCCGCAGCACCCGCTGGTAGAAGCTGGTGCTCCGCTCGATCGAGCTGCAGTTCAGCCGGACGCCGCGGAACCGGATCGGCTGGCTCGTGTCCAGCAGCACCTCGAGGTGGGTGCCGTCGGGATCGCGGAGGTGCAGCGCCGGGACCGGCTCGGTGCTCTCGTCGGTGAATTCCACCGTGCGGGCGTTGAGCTCCCAGCCCGCCGCCCTGGCGACGACCTGGTCCAGGTCCGGTGCCGTGAAGAGGAGCCGGTTGAGGCCCCAGCGGTGTCCGCCGCCGGCCTGCCGGCCGGGCTGGTCATCGGGAGCGGGGTGCCACTGGAGCACGTCGAGCACCGGACCGCGGATGCCGCGGTCGTCGCCCATCAGGACGCCGTTCCAGCGGACCAGCTCGTCGATGGCGAAGGCATCGCCGGACTGGTCGATCTCAGGTGCCATCCGCACCAGCGGACGCAGGCCGAGGACGTCGGCGTAGTACTGCTCGGAACGGGAGATCTCGCTGACGTTGAGGTTCACGTGACCGAACCACTTGGGAATGCCCTTCACGGTTGATTCCTTTCCAAAAGGTGACGCCACCTTAACAAAAAGACCCGTATTGCGGTCAAGATGCCTGTTGACGAAGCAGGAAATGGTCCTTAAAGTGATGCCGTTCTCACAAAACCGGTGACGGCGATCACACGTCGTTCCGGTGGCACCCCGAAAGGAACATCATGATCCGAACGCTTCGACGCGTTGCTCTGAGCGCCGCGGTGCTGTCCTTGCTGGTGACGGCGGCATGCGGTGGCAGCGACTCCGGGAACGGCGGCAAGTCCGGCGACCCGCTCCAGGCCAAGATCGGCCTGATCGGACCGAAGTCCGGTGCGGCGCAGTTCTACTGGACCGAGCTCGAGCGCGGGATCGAGCTCGCCGAGCCGGAGATCAAGGAGAAGTTCGGCGTCACCTTCGAGAAGGTCGAGGGCGATGACCAGGGTTCGCCGGACGTCGCGTCGCGGGTGATCCAGACGATGCTCAACCAGGACAACGTCGACGTCGTCTTCGGCCCGTCCCAGTCCGGTCCGAGCCTCCAGGTCGCCGAGACGATCCAGCGGACCGGACGGCCGTGGCTGGTCTCGATCGCGGCGGCGGACGAGATCCTCAACCCGGAGGCGAGCCCGAACTGGGGCTTCCGCACGAACAACAACAACTCGGACGCGATCGCGGTCAGCGGCTCCTACCTGTGGTCCGACTCGGACGCGAAGGTTGGCATCTTCTACGGCGCGGACGCCTACGGGCAGTCCAACCACGACATGCTGCTGGCCTACGCCAAGAAGAACGGCAAGACGGTCGTGCACGAGGAGGTCATCCAGCCCGGAGCCACCGACGTCTCCTCGCAGGTCCGCAAGATGCGCGACGCGGGCGTCACCTCGATCCTGGGTGCGGTCACCACCGGTGCCGACACCGCCGCGATCACCAAGGCGATGGACCAGCTGGGCTACAAGCCGGACCGGTTCCTGGTGACCGCGACCGTGCTCGCCGGTTACACCGACCTGGCGAAGCCCCGCGAGTGGGAGAACCTGGCCTTCATCGAGCCGCGTGACCTCACCGGTGACTCCTTCGCGGGCATCACCCAGAAGTACGAGGAGAAGTACGGCGAGAAGCCGACCAGCTCGGTGGCCGTCTACACGACGTACACCTCGGCGCTGCTCTACGGTCAGGCCGTCGCCGCGGCGAAGGACGCCCACGACTGGAAGGCGGTCCGGCAGGCGATGGAGGATACTCCGAAGCTCGACGTCAACGGCCGGGTCTGGGAGAAGCCGTTCGGCGCGGCCGACCACGACCTGTACGAGGACGACCCGTCCTCCTGGTTCGTCATCGGCTTCGACCCCGAGGGCAAGGTGCGCACGATCGGATCGGCCGGCTCCTGATGGTCGACCAGATCCTCGTGGGTGCTGCGATCGGGTGCCTGTACGCCCTGATCGCGCAGGGCTTCGCGCTCACCTTTCGCACCACCCACACGATGAACTTCGCCTCTGGTGAGATCGGTGCCATCGGCGCGTTCATCGCGGTCGGGCTCGCTGGGGCCGGTGCTCTGCCGGCCCCGGTGAAGCTCGCCGTAGTCGCGGTCGTCGTGGCCCTGATCGGGGCGGCGCTCTTCGCCGTCCTGATCAGGCCCTTCGTCACCAACGACGGGCACGACGCCCGCTGGTTGCTGGTCACGGTCGCGATGTCACTGGTGGCCGTGGACGTGCTCCGCAACAGCCAGGGCACCCAGCACCGGCCGCTGGGCTTCGCGCAGCTGGACGGGGTCTTCTCGCTCGGCTTCGCGCAGGTCCCGCAGCAGCTCGCACTACTCGCGGTCGTCTGCCTGGGCCTGGGCGTCGTGATCGCCCTCGTCGTCACCCGGACCAGTCTCGGGGTGCGGATGCGGGCCGTCGCCGAGGACGCCGAGACGGCCGGGCTGGTCGGTATCGACTCCCGCCGGATCGGCATGCTCAGCTACGCGATCGGCTCGGGTGCCATCGCGATCGGTGCGACGCTCTGGACCGGCTACGTCGGCGTGTTCCCCGACATGGGGCCGCTGCTGCTCGTGCCCGCGTTCGCCGGTGCCGTGATCGGCGGCCTGGTCTCGGTCTGGGGAGCCCTGGTCGGCGGCATCCTGTACGGCGTCGCCGACCAGCTGTTCACCTACTGGCTCGGCACCGCCGCCGGTGGCGTGATCGGCCTGCTCGCCGTCGTCGCGGTTCTCGTGCTGCGGCCCGAGGGCCTGTTCGCCCGTCGCCAGGAAGTGAAGGTCTGATGCCCGCCCGTACTCCGATGCCCGCCCGGCTCCGGCCGTGGGCCTTCCCGCTGCTGGTGGCCCTGGTCGCCGGGATCGCGATCGTCTACACCACCGACGGCTCCGGCGTCCGGTTGTCGAACAACCAGCAGATCGGCCAGATCTGCGCGTTCCTGGTCGCCACCACCGGGCTGAACCTGCTCGTCGGCCGGACCGGGATGCACTCCTTCGCGCAGGGCGGCTTCCTGGCGATCGGCGCCTACGCCTTCGTCTGGACGCAGCTGAAGTGGGACGCTCCGTTCCTCGTCGGCCTCGCGGTCGCCACGATCATCCCGGCGCTGGCCGGCGTGCTGATCGCCGTCGCCACCACGAAGATGCGCGGCCCGCAGCTGGCGATGGTCACCCTGATCGCGGCCGTCGTCATCTTCAAGGTGCTCTCCGAGTGGAAGCCGTTCGGCCAGTTCGGCGGCTACCCCAACGTCTCCGCGCACGGCACCAGCCTGATCGAGCCGCCGTCGCTGTTCGGCTGGGAGCTGCAACCGCCGCTCTTCGGCGGAACCCCGGCGACCGCGCTGGTCCCGGTCATCGTCCTCGCCGCCCTGGCGCTGCTGCTCTACCGGCGGCTGGTCGGGACGACGTGGGGTCTGTCGCTCTCGGTGATCAAGCAGAGCGAGCTGCTCGCCGAGCACCTCGGCGTCAACGTCTACCTGCGCAAGATCGCGGTGGTCTCGCTGGCTGCCGGGATGGCCGGCGTCGGCGGAGTCGGCTACGCCCTCGTCTTCGCGCACCTCCAGCCCGAGACGTTCGCGCTGATGCTCGGCGTGAACCTGATCGTGATGGTGATCCTCGGCGGCTCCGGGTACGTGCTCGGCCCGGTGATCGGCACCGCGGCCATCGTCTACCTGCAGACGGCGCCCTCGGTGGCGTCCTTCGTCCGCTGGGAGAACGACGTGATCAGCGACCGCTGGTACCTCTCCGCCCAGGGCCTGATCGCCTTCCTGATGATCGCGGTCCTCTTCGCGATGCCTGCGGGCATCGTCGGCAGTGCCGCGCGCCTGTACCGGCGCTGGCGACCGCGCACGTCCGCGGCCGCCACGACCTCCTGGGACGGCGACGACCCGGCGGCGCACCTCTTCGGCGAGGAGGCGGTGCCGACCGAGCTGGTCGTGGACGGGGTCGGTCTCGCCTTCGGCGGCGTCCGGGCCGTCGACGGGGTCTCCCTGACAGTGGTCCCCGAGACCATCGTCGCGATCATCGGCCCGAACGGAGCCGGCAAGTCCAGCGTGGTCAACCTGATCTCCGGCGTGTACGCCGTCCAGGGCGGGACCGTCCGGCTCGGCGGGGACGTGCTGCAGGGGGTGCCGTCATACCGGCGCTCCCGGCTCGGCGTGGCCCGGACCTTCCAGACGCCGATCCTGTCCCCGGACCTGACCGTCACCGACAACGTGCTGGTCGGATCCGAGCAGACCGCGCTCGGCTCCTGCGCCGGTGCGGTGGTGCCGACGCCGTCGTCACGTCGGCGGCACCAGCGCGACCTGCTCGACGTCGCGGCGGCGCTGGAGCTGGTGGGTCTCTCAGAGGTCGCCGGCCGGACGGCGGACGAGCTCTCCTACGGCCAGCAGCGCCTGGTCGAGCTCGCCCGCGCCCTGGTCTCCCGGCCGCGGCTGCTCGTCCTGGACGAACCCGCCGCCGGCCTCAATCCGACCGAGATCGCGGCCCTGGCCACGATCCTGGAACGGCTCCGCGGGCAGGGGCTCTCGATCCTTCTCGTCGAGCACCACATGGACCTGGTACGCCGCATCGCCGACCACGTGGTCTGCATGATCGACGGGCGGGTGGCCGTCGCGGCCGACGCCGACACGGTGCTCGCGGACCCGCAGGTGGTCTCGGCCTACCTCGGCCACGGGCACCTCGAGACGACAGGGGATCGGCATGCTTGAGCTCACCGGAGTCTCGTCCGGGTACGGCGCGGTCCCGGTGCTGCACGGGGTCGACCTGACCATCACCGCGGGGGAGGTCGTCACCGTGCTCGGCGCGAACGGCGCCGGCAAGACCACCCTGGCCCGGACGATCAGCGGCCTGCTCCCCGTCAAGGAGGGCTCGATCCGGCTCGACGGGACCGACCTGACCCGGAAGCCGCTGCACCGCCGCGCCGGGCGCGGCGTGATCCTGGTGCCGGAGGGCCGGCGCCTGTTCGGCGGGCTCACCGTCGCCCAGAACATCGAGCTCGGCCGGATCGCGGCCAAGGGCCGGCAGCAGGACGCCGACGCGGTCGGGCACCTGCTCGACGCGTTCCCGAAAGTGCGCACGTTGTGGGACCGCCAGGCCGGCCTGCTCTCCGGCGGCGAGCAGCAGATGGTCGCGCTGGCCCGGGCTGCCGCCGGTCGTCCGCGGGTGCTGCTGCTCGACGAGCCGTCGCTCGGTCTCAGTCCGCTCCTCGTGGACGAGGTTTTCGCTATGGTCACGTTCATGGCGCGCGAGACAGGGAGCGCGGTGCTGCTCATCGAGCAGATCGTGGACGGAGCGCTCGCGGTCGCTGACCGTGGCGTCGTGATGGCGCACGGGCAGATCGTCGCCGCCGGTACCGCGTCCGAGCTGAGTGCTTCGCCGGCCGTGCGCCAGGCCTACCTGGGCGGCGCCGGCCTCGACGAGGCGGCTCGATGAGCGGCCCGAAGAGCGGCACGGCGAGCGGCACGGAGAGTCCGGCGCGGCTGCCGAAGGACGTGGTGCGCGACGTCGTCGAGCAGGGCCGGGCCGAGTCGTCGCTGATCGACGCCGCCGCGGTGCCGCAGCCCCGCACCGTGAAGGGCAGGGCGACCCTGGTGCAGATCAAGGAGGCCGGCCGGGTCGTCTTCCAGCGCGACGGCTACGTGCACGCGCGGGTCGCCGACATCGCGGCGGAGGCCGGCCTGTCGAACGGTGCCTTCTACCGGTACTTCACCGACAAGGAGCACCTGATGCTGGTGATCCTGGACGACTTCCTGCGCCAGTACCGCGACTACATCCGGGTGCCCTTCAACCCGGACCGGCCGCTCGCCTCCATCCAGGCCAGCTACGAGCGCTACCTGGAGTTCTACCGCGAGCACGTCGACCTGATGACGCTGATGAACCAGGCCAGCCAGGTCGTCGAGGAGGTCCGCACGCTGTGGCTGAGCTCGGCAGCCGAGGTGTACGCGCGGATGGCCCGGCTGCTCAAGCGCTGCCAGGACCTGGGCATGCTTCGCGACGGCGTTCAGATCGAGCTGATCGCACCACTTCTCGGCGGGATGATCGAGCAGTACGCGAACCTGACCTACGTGCACAACGCCCACGAGGTCAGCGACCCCGCGGTGGTGGCCGAGCAGATCACCGCGATGTGGGTCTCGGGGGTCCTCAAGAACGTCGATCGCTGACACGCTCCCGACGTCGGCGGAGAACAGCGCCGACGCGACCGGTCGCCGCCCTACGATGGCGGTGACAGCGCGTGCGGACGACGGACAGAGATGAGGACAGCGTGGCCGGTGACGGTGCCGACCAGGTCGCGGATCCGCTGACCCTGAAGATCCTGGACGTCGTGGTCGCGCTGATGCGCGAGGGCGGACTGGCGGCGGTCACCACCGAGTCGGTTTCTGCGGCGGCGTCGGTCAGCAAGGCGACCATCTACCGGCGCTGGCCGTCGATGAGCAAGCTCGTCGCCGAGGCCGCCACGCACGCGTTCCCGGAGGTCGAGGTCCCCGACCTCGGCGACGTGATCGCGGAGCTCCGCTGGTTCCTGACCGCGCGGATCCGCCAGTACGCCGTACCGGGGTCCGCGCGGCTGGTGGCCAGCCTGATCGGGGCCTCGGTGAGCGACGACCACGTGCAGTCCTTCTTCCGCGACTGGGTGAGCGGGCAGTCGCTCAGCAGTCGCGCTGTCTTCGAGCGCGCGGCCGCTCGCGGGGACTTCCCGGCCTCGCTGGACATCGACGACCTGCGCACGGTGATGTCGGCGCCGGTGATGTTCCGGGCGGTCGCGGAGAACGGTGCCCCGGACGAGGCGCTGGTCGAGACGACCCTCACCGTCCTCCGCGCGCTGATGGTCAGCGGGACCTGACGGTCCTCACTCGGAGAGTCGGATCGCTCGGACCGGGCACGCCTCCGCGGCGGTCCGAACCGCTGCCTCGGAGTCCGGGGCCGGGGCGTCGTCGAGCAGCAGCACGATGCCGTCCTCGTCGTCCTGGTCGAAGTGGTCGGGCGCCATGCCGACGCACACGCCGGCGGCGATGCAGCTGCCGGCCTCAACAGTGATCTTCATCGGTGGCTCCCGTGGACGTCGACCAGCACTTCGAGTGCGGTGTGGATGGTGGTGCGGTTGAACCTGAGGTCGTCGGGCGGGGTGACCAGGCGCATCGACGGGAAGCGTGCGAACAGCTTGCTGAGCACGACGTCCAGCTCCAGCCGGGCCAGCGCTTGGCCGAGGCACTGGTGGACGCCGTACCCGAAGGCGACGTGCTTGCCGGGCGCCCGGGTCACGTCCAGCACCTCCGGGTCGGGGAAGACCTTCGGGTCCCAGTTGGCGGCGAGCAGCGAGGCGAACACGCCGTCGCCGGCGGCGATCGGGGTGCCGTTGACGTCGATGTCGGCCGTCGCGCTGCGGGACCCGATGAACTGGGCGATCGTCAGGTAGCGCAGCAGCTCCTCGACCGCGCCCGGCCACAGTGCGGGGTCGGCGTCGAGCAGGGCGGCCTGGTCCGGGTTCTCCAGCAGCAGCACCGTGCCGAGGGCGATCATCGAGCTGGTCGTGTCCAGGCCACCGATGAGCAGGTCGAGCAGCATCCGGCGGGTGCCCTCGCGGCTGAGGTGGCCGGGGACGAGCTGCGCGTGCACGAGGCGTGAGGCGAGGTCGTCGCGCTCGGTCCGCTCGCGGTCGGCGACCACCGCGTCGAAGTAGTCGATCAGCGCGGTCATCGCGGCGGCGGACTGCTCCGGCGTGCTCGCCTGGCTCATGAACGTCGCCAGGCTGGCGCGGAGGAAGCCGGCATCGGCCGGGGGAAGGCCCATCATCTCGCAGGTGATCAGGGCCGGGACGACGTCGCCGAGCATCGTGACCAGGTCCACCGGCTGCTCGGCGGCTTCGATCGCGTCGAGCAGGTCGTCGGTCACCCGTTCCAGGAACGGGCGGTAGGAACGGACCCGCTTGACCAGGAACTCGGTCTGCACCATCCGGCGCTCGTGGTCGTGCTCTGGGGGATCGGTCTTGTCGAAGGTGCCCTTGACCTTCCAGAACGTCAACGCGGCCTCGCTCGGCGACGGCAGCACGCCGGGCTTGTGCGGATCGGAGCTGAATCCCGGGTCGCCGAGCACGGCCTGGACGTCGGCGTGGCTGGTCGCCAGCCAGGCGTCCTCACCGCTCCAGAGGCTGACCTTCGCCATCGGGCAGCCCTCGCGGCGCAGCGCGGCGTGCTCGACGGGAGGAGTGAGCGCGGTCGCCCTGTCGAACGGCCAGCTCAGGATCGGATCGTCGACGTTCACAGGCTCTCCTCGGTGGGATACAGTACCGTACAGTACCGTCAATCTAGGAGGCCGTTCCCGTGACGTCAAGAGATGCGCAGACCCCGACCGCAGCGATGGTCCGGGAGATCCCGGCGCACGAGGAGCTGCGGGTGCGCAGCCACTGGGTCGACGTCAACGGACACCTCAACGTGCAGCACTACTTCATGCTGGCGGCCACCTCGGTCGGGTACTGGTACGAGGACATCGGGCTCGACCAGCGCTACCGCGTCGACCGCCGGCACTCGATCTTCACCCAGTCCCACCACCTGAGCTACCACGCGGAGGTGGATCTCGACGACCAGGTCTCGGTCCGGCCGCGGCTGCTCGGCCGCAGCGCCAGCGCGGTGCACGCCCGCGCCTTCATCGTCAACGAGAGCAAGGACCGGCTCGCCTGCACCCTGGAGGTCGTGTTCGTGCACGTCAGCCTGGACGACCGGTCCACGGTGTCGTTCCCGCTCGACGTGGCGACCTGGATCGACGCGGCGATGGCCGAGCAGCCGGCACTGGACTGGGATCCCGGAGCCGGGGCGACGCTCTGGCGCCCGCGCGGTGGCCTGTCCGCCGCGAACCAGCAGCGGCGGACCCGATGAGCCAGAACGACGACCACCCGACGGAGTAGCCGGTCGCGGGCGCCGGATCGTGGCATCCTTCGGCGCATGATCCCCAAGATCCCGCGCGACCGCGACGACGACTACGGAGCTGCCGCCATCAAGGCGCGCCAGGACTTCGTCCGCGAGCACACCGGCAGCCGGGTCGAGCACCAGGCGTCGTACTCGCTGGACCCGAGCACGCTGCCCGGCAACATCGAGAACTTCTACGGCGTCGCGCAGGTGCCGATCGGGCTGGCCGGGCCGCTGCTGGTCAACGGCGAGCACGCGACCGGGGAGTACTTCGTCCCGCTGGCCACCACCGAGGGGACCCTGGTGGCGTCGTACAACCGGGGCATGAAGCTGTGCCGCGACGCCGGCGGCGTGACCACCACGGTGCTCGACGACAAGATGCAGCGGGCGCCGGTGTTCAGCTTCGGCAGCGCTCGCGAGGCACGGGACTTCCGGGACTGGCTGGACGAGCACTTCGAGGAGATCGCCGCCGCGGCGGAGACCACCACCAGCACCGGGAAGCTGGTCGAGATCCAGAAGTTCTCGGTCTCCAAGCTGCTCTACACCCGGTTCAACTACACCACCGGTGACGCCGCCGGGCAGAACCTGACCGGCAAGGCGACGTTCGCGGCCTGCGCCTGGATCAAGCAGAACTACCCGCGCGAGCTGCACTTCCTGCTCGAGGGCCAGTTCGCCACCGACAAGAAGACCTCGGTGGTGAACATGCTGCACACCCGCGGCAAGCGGGTCGTCGCCGAGATCACCCTGCCGGCGGCGCTGGTCGAGGAGCAGATGCACGTCTCCACCGACAAGCTTTTCAGCGCCCGCCTCAAGGGCCAGCTCGGCTCGATCATGTCGGTCACCAACAACAACGGGAACCACTCCGCGAACGGGATCACCGCGCTGTTCATCGCCACCGGTCAGGACGTCGCCAACGTCGCCGAGTCCTCGGCGCTGTACGGCTTCTCCGAGCTGCTCCCGAACGGCGACTTCTACGCCTCGATCACGCTGCCGTCGCTGATCATCGCCACGTACGGCGGCGGCACCGGCCTGGCCACCCAGCGGGAGAGCCTGGAGATTCTCGGCTGCTACGGGGCCGGCGGGGTCTACAAGCTGGCCGAGATCATCGCCGCGACCGTGCTCGCCGGCGAGCTGTCGCTGGGCTCGGCGGTCGTCGCCGAGGAATGGGTGCAGGCGCACGACGACCTCGGCCGCAACCGCCCGTGAGGCTCCGATGACCGATCAGCCGGAGGTCTACGGCCTGACCTGGCCCGGCAAGCGCGCCGCCGCGGCGTCGGCCGAGGAGCCGACCACGGCGACGCTGCAGGCCCTCGCCGGAGAGTCGGTCGACCCGCGGAGCACCGCCAACCTGTTCATCGCCGGGGACAACCTGGAGGCCCTCAAGCTGCTGCGGACCTCGCACGCCGGACAGGTCAAGCTGATCTACGTCGACCCGCCGTACAACACCGGCAGTGAGTTCATCTACGCCGACAAGTTCGCCGGGCACGCGGCCTGGCTGAGCATGATGTACCCGCGGCTGCTGCTCGCCCGCGACCTGCTCCGCGAGGACGGCGTCGGCTTCGTCAGCATCGACGGCAACCAGGTCGCCCAGCTCCAGATCCTGCTGGCCGAGGTCTTCGGCGAGGAGAACGTGGTCGCGACGATCGTCTGGGTGAGCAACCTCAAGGGCCGCCAGCTCGGTGACGGCGGGCCGGCCGGCACCCACGAGTACATCCTCTGCTTCGCCCGCGACCGGAAGCGGATCGGTGCGTTCCGGGGGTCCGCCGCCGAGCTCAAGGCGCTGATGCCCGCCGTCTACAAGGGGCCGGCGTACGAGGTGAAGGAGGACGCGAAGGGTCCGTACGTCACCAAGAACGAGCTCTACAACACCAACTCGAAGTTCAACGACCGGACGGCGCCGTCGATGGTGTTCCGGATCCACTACAACCCGTCGACCGCCGAGGTGCGGATCACCGACCTGGACGACGAGACGACGTACCCGGGCTTCCTGGTGGCGATGCCGCACCCCAACGCGCGGCCGGGGCTCGCCTGGCACGCCTGGCGGTGGAGCCGGGCGAAGATCCTCGCCGAGCACGACGAGCTCGAGTTCGAGGTGACCGGCGAGACCTTCCGGGTGCGGACCAAGATCCGCGACGTCGACGGGATGACGCTCAAGGACCTGGTGATCGGACCGTCCACCGCCACCGCGCAGACGGACCTGGAGGAGCTCGGCCTGCGGCGCGCCTTCGAGACGCCCAAGCCGGTCGCACTGCTGGAGCTGCTGATCGGTGCCTGCACCTCGGGGGACGACCTGGTGCTGGACTTCTTCGCCGGCTCGGCGACCACGGCGCACGCCGTACTGGCGCGCAACCACCGGGACGGGGGAGGGCGGCGCTTCGTGATGGTGCAGCTCGACGAGGAGTGCGCGTCGACCTCGGCCGCGGCCGAGGAGGGGTTCGCGACGATCGACGCGATCGGACGCGAGCGGGTACGGCGGGCCGGGGCTGCCCTGCGTGCCGACGGGTTCGCGGGCGACGTCGGGTTCAAGGCGCTGCGGGTCAGGAGCTAGCGGCGCTCGCTCGCAACCAGTCCGCGGTCGCCTCGTCGGCCGGGAAGAACGACTCGATCACCAGCTCGGCCACGGTCACGTCCAGCGGGGTCCCGAAGGTGGCGACCGTGCTGAGCAGCGCAAGGTCGGTGTCGCCGATCCGCAGCCGCAGCGGCACCACGACCTCGCCGGGCCCGTGCACCTCCTCCTCCGCTTGGTCGCAGGGATAGCCCTCGAGCTCGGTGAGGAGGTCGGCGAGCTCGTGATCCGCGGTGAGGGCTACCTGGCGGCGCAGCCGGCTGAGCAGGTGGCTGCGCCACTCGCCGTGGTTGAGGATGTTCGGGGTGATGCCGTCCGGGTGCAGGCTCAGCCGGAGCACGTTGACGGGGGGCGTGAGCAGCTCGGGCGCGACGCCGCCGATCAGCAGCAGCAGGCTGTCGTTGGCCTCGACCAGGTTCCACCAGCGATCGACGACCAGGGCCGGGTACGGGTTGTGCCCGGCCAGCAGCCGGCGGAGCGTCTCGCGGACGGCCAGCATCTGCGGCGAGTGCAGCGAGCTCTCCGGGAAGACCGGCGCGAACCCCGCGGAGAGCAGCAGCTGGTTGCGGTCGCGCAGCGGTACGTCGAGGTGGTCGGCCAGGTGCAGCACCATCTCCCGGCTCGGCTTCGACCGCCCGGTCTCCACGAAGCTGAGGTGCCGGGTGGAGACGTCGACCTGCGAGGACAGCTCCAGCTGGCTGAGGTGCCGGCGCTGGCGCCAGGTGCGGAGCAGGTCACCGCAGGTCGCGGGTGTGTCCGGTGGGGTGCGCAGGGCCGTCATACCGACCGAAGGTAGTCGAGGCCCGTCGTGCCAACCATGACCTGGCAGGTAATCGACGCGCCGACGCTCTGCCCGCACGCTGATGCCTCCACTACTCACTGGAGGTAACGATGCTCAACCTTGCTCTTCGACTCGACGTCCTCGCATCCGGCGGTCTCGGACTGCTGCTGCTCGTGCTGACCGGGCCGGCCGAGGACGAGCTCGGGATGCCGGTCGGCTTCACCGTCGGCGCCGCCCTGGTGATGATCGGCTGGGCCGGCTTCGTCGCCTGGGTCTCGGCACGTCCTTCGCGCGGACTGGTCACCGAGGTCGTCGCCCTCAACCTCGTGTACGTCGCCGCGAGCGTCCTGGTCGCGGTCAGCGGCTGGGTCGACCTCACCGACCTCGGCGTGGCGTTCGTGCTGCTGCAGGGACTCGCGGTACTCGGGCTGACGGTCTGGCAGTTCCTGGGCCTGCGCACGGGCGACCCGGTCGCAGCATGAGCGACCTGGACGACGGGGCCCGGGCCTGGATCGACCTGGTCGTCGCCGGTTCGCCGGTCGCCAAGGCCCTAGGGGTCGAGGTGGTCGCCGCTGAGGTCGACCGGGTCCGGGTCCGGGTGCCGTACGACGACGGGCTGACGACCGTGCCGGAGACGGTCCACGGCGGGGTGATCGCGACCTTGATCGACATCGCCGGTGCGGCCTCGTCCGCGTCCGGGCTCACGGCGGGCGACGGTGCGACCGGGGGAGCGACTTCGCACCTCTCGGTCACCTACCTGGCGCCGGCCCGGGGTGATCTCGAGGCGGTGGCGACGGTCGTGCACCGGTCTCGTTCGATGAGCCAGAGCGACGTCGCGGTCCGGGCCGTCGGGGGAGACCTGGTCGCCGTCGGGCAGGTGACCAGCCGGGTCTTCCACTGAGCGTGCCTCTCGTTCGCCGTCCACAGGGTGCCTTCGAGGGGAGTTCTCCACAGGTCCGGCCCGAGCCGCCGCGAGTGCCTCGAACGTGTGTTCGACTAGGTGCCTTGTCGAAGGGAGGCGCTCGTGAGCATGGATCACCAGGATCCAGATCTGTCGGTCCATCCGGTCCGGGTCTGCGCTGCCGTTTGCACCCAGGCCCTGAAGGACGTGGCGGACGTGCCGGTCGAGTTCCTGAGCGCGCAGGACAAAGCGGAGGCGCTGCTGGAGATGGCCGCGGTCGACGACCTGATGGCGTCCCTGCGGTGCCGGTTGCTGGCCGCCTCCGACGATGTGGCGGCCGTGGACGGGGCTCGGGATGCGGGCGCGTGGTTGGCGCACCGGGCTTTGACCGATCCGGGCCCGCGGCAGGCAGATCTGCGGCTGGGGGAGGCAGTGCGGCGCTGGGTGCGGGTCGGGGATGCGTGGGCGCACGGTGCCGTGAACCGCGGGCAGGCCCGGGTGATCGCGGACGCGTTGGACGCTCTGCCACCGGGACTGGACCCGGAGATCGTGGCACGTGCTGAGGAGCACCTGATCGCGCTGGCCGGTCAGTTCGCCCCCAAGCAGCTGCGGGTGCTGGGTCGCAGGATCCTGGACGTGGTCGCCCCGGAGGTCGGTGAGGCTCAGGAAGCGCGAGAGCTGGAGGCCGAGGAGTCCCGCGCGCGGGACGTCGCGTCGCTCCGGTTCCGGCCGGCCGGGGACGGACGGACCCGGATCGAGGCGATCGTCCCGGACGTGGTGGCGCACCGGCTGCGGACCTGTCTCGACGCCTTCACGTCGCCCCGCCAGGACGCTGTTCCCGGCGCTGGCCGGGAGGGGAGTGGCGGCGTCGAGCGCGACCGGATCTCGCCGGACCGCAAGCGCGGGCAGGCCTTCTGCGCATTGCTCGAGGCGATCGACCCGCAGCGGTCACCGCTGCACGGCGGCGACGCGACGACGGTCTTCGTGAGTGTCACGCTGGAGGCGTTGCGCAGCGAGCTGGCCGCGGCGGACGTCATCGGTGCCGATGACGAGCGGATCAGTGCGTCGCAGGCTCGTCGGTTGGCGTGCACGGCGAAGGTCGTCCCGGTGGTTCTCGGCGCAAGGTCGGAGATCTTGGACCTGGGGCGAAGCTCACGGTTGTTCTCACCAGCGCAACGCAAGGCGATGCGCCTGCGGGACCGCCGATGCCGGGCACGGGGGTGCACCGTCCCGGCGCCCTGGTGCGAGGCCCATCACCGACATCCCTGGTCCGCCGGCGGGTCCACGGACCTCGCCGACGGGCGACTGCTCTGCAGCTTCCACCACCACCGAGCTCACGATTCCCGGTACGAGACGACCGAGGAGGCGAACGGCGATGTCGGCTTCCACCGGAGGACCTAGGCGTGTCAGCTCCCGAAGGCGGGCTTCTCCTTGGCGAGGAATGCGCGGACGCCCTCGGCGAAGTCAGTGCCGGTGTACACCTCGGCGAGCAGTTCCTTGTCGGAGTCGGGCTCCGCCTCGAGCAGGGTGGCGCGGGCGGTCAGCTGGGCCTTGGTGGCGCGCAGGGTGACTCCGGAGGCGTGCAGGAGCCCGTCGACGACGGCGTTCACCTCGGCGTCGAGGTCCGCGACCACGGCCATGACCGCGCCGACTGCGTAGGCACGGTCGGCCGAGGTCAGCCGGGAGGTCAGCAGCATCTCGCGGGTGAGGGACTCGCCGAACACGGTGGCGCACCGGTAGACGATCGACGCTGACAGGGCGTTGCCCAGGGTCCGGGCGATCGGGTAGCCGAACCGTGACTCCGGGGTGGCGATCCGGAGGTCGCAGTGGGTGGCGACGGCCAGGCCGCCGCCGACGCAGACGCCCTCGACGGCCGCGATCGTGACCTGGGGGAGCTCGAAGAGGGCGACCAGCAGCTCGCGGATACTCTCCTCGTAGGCCACCGCGTCCCGGTCGAGGAAGTCCGAAATCTCGTTGCCGGCGGCGAACGCCTTGCCACCGGCGCCGCGGAGGACCAGCACGCGTGTCGAGGTGTCCGTGCTCAGCTCGTCGCAGAGCTCGCGCATCCCGGCGTACATGGCGCTGGTGAACGCGTTGCGGCGCTCGGGGCGGTTGAAGACCACCTCGACCACGCCGTCGCGCCGCTGGACCTGGAGCTCGTCGGTAGTCACCGGGTCAGACTAGGCAACGCGGTACGGCACGATGCGCCTGGCCCTCCGATGCCGCCGACCTCTCCTATGCTGCCGGGCATGGAACCGTCCGCGGCGATCGTCGAGCTGATCGCGGCGTGGGAGGACTGCGGGATCTCTAGTGGGGCTCCGGGTGGCGACGTCGATCCTGGTGAGATCTTCCGGGCCGCGGTGGCGGCACTCCTGCGCGCGGCCTTCGTCGATCTCGCGGAGCGGCGCGGGACGGTGCCGGCGTCGTACGAGGGGAGCCTGCTGTTCGCGCCGGACCGGTACGGCGCGCTGCCGGCCCCGTCCGCCCCGGCGTGCGCCGAGATCGATGACCTCGGCCGCCTCTACGAGAGCCTGCTCGGTCTCACCTGCCGTCGGGACGACCGCGGTCGGCTGGAGGTCGTCGCGACGGCCGGTCGCAAGCACGCCGGTGCGCACTACACCCCGCCCGACCTGGCCGCTGAGGTCGTCCGGCACGCCTTGGCCCCGCTCGTCGCCGGCCCGCGGGCGATCCTCGATCTCCGGGTCGCCGACATCGCCGCGGGCTCCGGCGCCTTCCTGCTCGCGGCGGCGCGAGACCTGGGCGGCCGTGACGGTGCGCCGTCGCTGCGCCAGATCGTCTCGACCTGCCTGTACGGCGCCGACATCGATGCGCTCGCAGTGGAGGTCGGCCGGCTCTCGCTCTGGTTGCTGGTCGGCGATCCGGACCTGCCGCTCTCGTTCCTCGACGAGCACCTGGTGGTGGGGAACGCGCTGCTGGACGACGATCGCCTGGGAACGCCGGTGGACTGGGCGGCGCTGGCACCGGCCGGGTTCGACGCCGTCGTCGGCAACCCGCCGTTCCTCGGGGTCAAGGGCATCCGGGGCGCGCTCGGCCGCGAGCTCCGCGACCACCTGGCCGGGTCGCTGCTCGACGGGGAGTCCGGGCGCTCCGACCTGGCGATCTTCTTCCTCGCTCGGGCGCGACGGCTCTCCACCGCGACGATCGGGCTGGTGCTGCCGGCGGCGATCTGGTCCGGCGACAACTACCGGTTCGGCCTGGCTCGCGCCTTCGAGGAGGGCTTTGCCTGCTACCGCGCGGAGACCTCGCGCCCGTGGCCCTCGGACGCCGGTGTCCGGATCGCGTTGACGTGGCTCTCCCGGATCCCGGCCGGCCGGCCGTTGCTGGACGGCGTACCGGTCGACCGGATCCCGGCGACGCGTGCGCGGGACGCGTCGCGATCAGCAGGCCCGCCGCCGTGGATGCCGCACGGCTTCCAGGCCTCGATCGTCCTGGGCAAGTCGTTGCTGCTGACCCGGGACGAAGCCGCCGCGATGATCGGTGAGGACTCCCGGGCGGAACGCTGGATCCGGGAGTACCTCAGCGGCGACGACCTGGTCTCCACGCCCGGACCTTCCAGTTCCCGGTGCGTGCTCGACCTGGCCGGGGCGGACCTGGACGACCTGCTCGCGATCCCGCCGATCGCGCGCCGGCTCCGCGCCGTCCGGACCGAGCGCGACGGGCAGCTCGGCAAGTACCCGCAGCTCGCCGGCCGCTGGTGGACGTTCCTCAACCGCGTCGACCGCCTGTACGACGAGCTGGCCGGCTTCTCGGAGGTGATCGCGTTCTCGAAGCACGCGAAGTACACCTGGCCGGTGCTGGTCGGTACCGGTCCGGTCTTCAGCAACGGCGCGATCGTCTACCCGACCGACGACCGCGCCGTCTACGGATTCCTCGCCTCGACGCCGCACCGGATCTGGGCGACGGAGGAAGGGGGGTCGCGGCTGAACCAGAGCCATCGCTACAACCCGTCGCGGCTGCTGCGGACCTACCCGTTCCCCGACTCGATCGCCTCTGTCCGCGGGCCCGGGGAGGAACTGGCCGCGGCGATGTCCGCCGCCCGGGACGAGCTCGGGGTCGGCGTCACCGAGGTCCTCAACCGGGTGCACGGCGCCGACCGTGCTGCCACGTCGATCGAGCGGATCAGGCGCGCGATCACGGAGGTGGATGCCGCGGTGCTCGCCGTCCACGGGCTGACCGGGATGACCGATCCTGCCGGGATCAGGTCGGCCCTTGTGGATTGCGCCAGCGAGCGGGCCGCGTTCCGCTCCAAGATTCTCCGATGAGCATTCGACGCCCGCCCTACGACCAGCAGCCGATCGACTCCGACGCCGCGCTCACCGCACGCTGGGACTCCTACCTGGAGCCGGAGCCGTTCCGGTTCCGGGCGCTGTGGCTGCTCTTCATCGACCCCGCGGGTCGCCCGGCCGGGCCGGTGATCACGATCGACGACGTCCCGGACGGGCCGTACGACATGAGCAGCGACGACCTGGTCACCCTCTGCCGCAACATCCTCGACGGGCCGGGCGGAGGCGGCCCGGACGGAGGCGGCTCGGTCGCGCTGCTGATGTCGCGGACGGGAGTCGGGCCGTGGACCGTCAGCGACCGGGCCTGGGGGCGGTTCCTGCAGCGCGCCGCCGACGAGATCGGCGGACGGCAGTGGCCGGTGCACCGGGCGCACCGCCGGACGCTGGAGGAGTTCGTGCTCCCGGAGCGGGCCGGGAGTCTTGCGCCCGGCGGCAGCCAGGAGCACGCTTCCTAGTAGGGGAGAACCGAAGGAGTCCGAGATGTCCCTCACCAGTAGCAGCGTCGCCGTCATGCTTCCGATCAGCGATCCCGATCGCGCCCGCGAGTTCTACTCCGACCGTCTCGGCCTTCCCTACGAAGGAACCAACAGCGAGCAGAGCCTGCTCTACCGACTGGCCAGCGGCGCCCAGCTGGTGTTGCTGCCCCGTCCTGACCAGGAGCCGTCGCCGAGCACCGCGCTGAGCTTCGAGGTGGCCGACATCGAGGCCGAGGTCGCAGCGCTCGAGGGCCGCGGTGTCGCCTTCGACGACTACGACCTCCCCGACCTCAAGACCGTCGACCACGTCTGCGTGATGGCGAGCGAGAAGGCCGCCTGGTTCCGGGACCCGCACGGCAACGTGCTCTGCATGCACCAGAACCTCTGAGGTCACCCCGTTCTGGGGCACCCTCTGGGGCACAATCGACGCATGGCAGGAAGTCTCCTCTCCTACAAGTCCGACGGCTCGATCCTGTCCATCCACTCGAAGGGCTCGATCCTCTCGATCGGCAGCATCGGCTCGTTCGCGTCGATCGGGTCGATCGGGTCGTTCGGTTCGGTGCTCTCGATCGGGTCATTCCTCAGCGCCCTGTCTGCGCTGTCCGGGACCTCGCTCGGGTCGGTGATGTCCTGGCGCAGCCGCCGCGGGGTGATGGCGGCCTCAGGTCGGGATTGCCCGGACGCTGGCTGCTGCCCGGGCCAGCAGTAGCTCCTGCTCGCTGGTGTTCCTGGTGAGCGCCGCCGCCGCCTGGAACGCCTCGGCCGCCTCGGCGTGCCGTCCGGCCCGGGAGAGCAGGTCGCCGCGGACGCTCGGCACCAGGTGCGATCCGGGCAGCGCGTCCGCGGGCAGCTCCTCGAGGACGGCGAGCCCGGCGCCGGGGTCGAACGCGCGTCCGTGCGCGACCGCTCGGTTGATCTCGACGATCGGGCCTGGCGCGGCCTGGGCCAGGACGTCGTACAGGATCGCGATCGCGCGCCAGTCCGTCTCCTCCGGTGTCTGCGCGCGGGCGTGCCGGGACGCGATCGCGGCCTGCAGGTAGTACTTGCCGACGGCGGCCCCGCGCGCCGCGAGCAGCTCGGCGCGTTCCAGGGCGGCGAGGCCACGGCGGATCAGCAGCTGGTCCCAGAGCGCACGGTCCTGGTCCTCCAGCAGGATCGCCCGGCCGTCCGCCCCGGTCCGGGCCGCGGTCCGGGACGCCTGCAGCTCCAGGAGCGCCTGCAGGCCGTGCGTCTCGGTCACCTCGGGCATCAGCTCGGCCAGCATCCGGGCCAGCCGGATCGCCTCGTTGGTCAGCTCCGGGCGCATCCAGTCGTTGCCGGCGGTGGCGGTGTACCCCTCGTTGAAGATCAGGTAGATCACGGCCATCACGTCGTCCAGGCGGCGCAGTCGCTCCTCGCCGACCGGGAGCTCGAACTCCGCCTTGGCCTCGGCGAGGCTCTTCTTCGCCCGCGAGACCCGCTGCCCCATCGTCGACTCGCTGGTCAGGAACCCGCGGGCGATCTCGGCGGTGGTCAGACCGCCGACCAGGCGCAGGGTGAGCGCCGCGCGGGACTCCGGGGTCAGGTTCGGGTGGCAGGACAGGAAGATCAGCCGGAGGACGTCGTCCTCGATGAAGTCGACCTGGGAGTCGAGGTCGGGCATGCCGTCCTCCTCCCTGAGGTCGTGGCGCAGCACGTCGGTCTTCTTGCGCAGCGTGTCCGCGCGCCGGAAGTGGTCGATGCCACGCCGCTTCGCGGTGGTCATCAACCAGGCTGCGGGGTTGCTCGGCACCCCCGCCGCGGGCCACTGCTCCAGGGCGGCGACCAGGGCGTCCTGGGCCAGGTCCTCGGCCAGCTCGACGTCCCGGGTCATCCGGGTGAGGGCGCCGACGAGGCGGGCCGATTCGGCCCGCCACGCGGCGGTGATCGCGTCAGCGGTTGTGGTCTCTGCAGGCACGGAGCCAGCGTAGGACCACCACCGGTGCGTCAGGCGTCAGCAGCCTCGGGCGCCTCGTCCGAGATCTGCCGCAGGGTCGCGACCATCGAGCACTCCGGCCAGTACTTCGCGTGCAGGTCGGCGAACTCCTGCTGACCGGCGATGGCCTCCTCGAGGCTGTCGTACTGCAGGATCGCGAACCCGCCGACGACCTCCTTGGCCTCGGCGTACGGACCGTCGACCCGGGTGGTCTCGCCCTTGCGGACGACGAAGTTCACCGCGTCCTCGGTGCCGTAGAGGCCACCACCGTCGAGGAACGTCCCCTTGGCGGCCTGCTCACCGATGTAGGTGTCCATGGCGTCGAAAAGTGCCTGCGGCGGCGCTCCGATGCCCTCTTCCATCTTCACGAAACCCATGAAACGAGGCATGTTGATCAGTCCTTCTGGTTGGTGGGGTTGCTGTTCTGACCATCCGTCGAACGGGTCATGCGCCTTTCGACATCGCTCCCAAACATTTCTTCAGACCTCGTAGAGATACCTGCTCGTCGGCACCAGGTCCAGCCCGTCTCCGGCACCGAACCGGGCCACGCTGGTCATCAGCCGGGTGATCCGCCGGTCGAGCTCGGCGTCGTCACCGCCGCTGCCGTAGAACGCGTGCACGTCGGTCATCCCGGCCATCAGGAACAGCTCCTCGACGATCGCGGAGATCTCCGGCGCGCCCGGGGTCAGCGCCTCCTCGACGACGTTCTGGATGTAGCCGAAGGTGTGCTGCGTCTCCGAGGCGATGGCGGTGTGGTCGCCGAGCCAGATCTCCAGGTACCGCTCGCGGCTCATCCCCTCGGGACGGCGCAGGACGGCGATGTTCGCGAGCGCGTCGGCCCGTACGCCGGGCGTCACCACCGGCGGCTCGACCGGCCGGCGCTCGGTGACCCGGTAGACGTGCGGGTCCTCGGCGAGGCCGGCCAGCACCGCGAGGGTGGCGTCGGCGTCGTCGGTCCAGACCGTGACGAACCCGGTGATCGGCTCGCCGGGCCCGAACCGCATCGCCGGGGCCACCGCGGCGTCGTCGACGTTCACCTGGAGCGCGGTCGCTCCGGCGCCTGCGAGGCGCCGGTGCAGGGCAGGGTCGTGCAGCGCCGTTGCGGCCTTGGGTCCGTGCAGGGCGGCGATGAGCTTGGTCACCTGCGAAAACTAGCCCAAGGTGCCGAGATCGTCCGGCACGTCGACGGAGTGCTCCTGCAGCCAGGTCAGCGGGACCAGCTCGAGGGCGCGCTCGCTGGTGGCGGCCAGCACGACCGGCGCAGCCACCCCGTCGGCGTAGGCCTGCTGCCAGCGCACCGTCACCACGCACCAGCGGTCGCCGGGGACCAGACCCGGGAAGCGCCATTCCGGGTGCGGGGTGGAGAGATCGTTGCCGACGGCCTTCTGGTGCTCCAGGAACTCGGCGGTCATCACCGCGCAGACCGCGTGCAGCCCGACGTCCTCGGGACCGCAGGTACAGGTGCCGTCGCGGTGGAACCCGGTCACCGGATCGGTCCCGCACGGTTCCAGCGGTCCGCCCAGCACGTTGCGTTCAGCCATAGGACGAGCCTGCCAGAGTTCGCCTGACGTTTGGTGTCCCGTCAATCACGGTGGCGGGGAATGCCTACCGGCCGGGGGGCATTATGGAGACGTGAGCCGCAAACTTCCGTTCCTGGCCGCAGTCGTGGGTGCGACCGCCGTCCTCGTCTCCCCGGTCACCAACGCGACCCGGGGACTGCGTCGCTCCATGGGCGCGAACCCGACCGGTTTCGACAGCCCGCAGTGGCGGGACGGTTCGTTCCAGAACCGGCTGCCCTCGGCGATGCTGGAGACCGGCAACCAGGGCTCGATGGCGGTCGACTTCGCCCGCAAGGGCGACATCGGGCGGCCGGCCCGGGCAGTGCCGCTGGTCACCCCGGAGCTTCCGGCCACCGCGGCCGACCTCGCCGCGACCTGGCTCGGGCACGCCACGGTGCTGCTCGAGGTCGGCGGGCACTGGGTCCTCACCGACCCGGTCTGGAGCGACCGGGTGTCGCCGTCCGCCACCGTCGGCCCGAAGCGCAGCCACCCGGTCCCGATGCAGCTGGCCGAGCTCCCGGAGCTGTCCGCGGTGCTGATCTCGCACGACCACTACGACCACCTCGACACCGCCACGATCGACTGGCTGGTGGAGAACCAGACGATGCCGATCGTCGTACCGCTCGGCATCGGTGCGCATCTGCGCGCCTGGGGTGTGCCGGAGGACCGGATCGTCGAGCTGGACTGGGACGAGTCCTACCGGCTGGACGACCTGGTGCTGACCTGCACCGAGGCCCGGCACTTCTCCGGCCGCGGCTTCACCCGCAACAAGACCCTCTGGTCCTCGTGGGTCGTGGCGGCCGGTGCGGGCGACTCCCGGCGCGCGGTCTTCTTCGGCGGGGACACCGGCTACACGCCGGCCTTCGCCGACATCGGGGAGGCGCACGGACCGTTCGACCTGACCGTGCTGCCGATCGGCGCGTACGACGCCCGCTGGTCCGATATCCACATGAACCCGGCCGAAGCGGTGCAGACCCACCTCGACGTCGACGGCGAGCTGCTGCTGCCGATCCACTGGGGCACCTTCGACCTGGCCTTCCACGCCTGGTCCGCACCCGTGGAGTGGCTGGCGACCGAGGCGGAGGAGCGCGGCGTCCGGCTGGCTCTGCCGCGTCCCGGCGAGCGCTTCGACGCCGCGAGCGTGCCGGCGGACCGCTGGTGGCGACAGGCGGCGGCGAACGGCACTAGATTGCCTGCATGACAGATCAGACCCCGCCGCCGATCGACCCTCCCTCCGACCCGACCGCGCCGCAGCCGCCGCCGCCGGCGTACGGCGCACCGGCGCCCGGTCAGGTCCCGCCCCCGCCGCCGTACGGCGCCGTTCCGGTCAACCCGTACGGCGCTCCGCCGGTCGCGTACGGCGCCCCCGGCTACGGCCAGATCGGCAAGGTCCGGTCGACCGGTACCTCGATCCTGCTGTTCATCGTCACCCTGGGGATCTACGGGTACGTCTGGTGGTGGAAGACCCATGACGAGATGAAGAACCACACCGGTCAGGGCCTCGGCGGTCCGATCGCGTTCATCATCGCGTTCCTGATCTCGCCGGTGGCCGCGTTCCTGACCTCCGACGAGGTCGGCAAGCTCTACGAGCGTCGCGGTCAGGCGAAGCCGGTCTCGGCGATCACCGGACTCTGGTACTTCCCCGGCATGTTGCTGCTGGTGCTGCCGATCGTCTGGTTCGTGAAGACCAACGGCGCGCTCAACGACTACTGGAAGTCGCTCGGCGCCCAAGGCTGAGCAGCCGGCTCGGAACTGTCCTTGCGCTTGCGTAGGGTTGGCCTGACATGAGCATGCAGTTTCCGATCCCCGGCCTCCCGTCCGTCGAAGCCGCGGACGTCCCGCCCGAGCAGTCGCAGAAGCGGCGGCGTCCGAGCCGGGACGAGCTGCTTGAGGGCTTGAACGAACCGCAGTGGCGCGCCGTCGTCCACGAGGGCGCGCCGCTGCTGGTCGTTGCCGGTGCCGGCTCCGGGAAGACCCGGGTGCTGACCCGGCGGATCGCCTGGCTGATCTCGGAGCGCAACGCGCACCCGGGATCGGTGCTGGCGATCACCTTCACCAACAAGGCCGCCGCCGAGATGCGCGAGCGCGTCGAGGAGCTGGTCGGCGGCCGCGCCAAGATCATGTGGGTCAGCACCTTCCACTCCGCGTGCGTCCGGATCCTGCGCAAGGAATCGGCCAACCTCGGCTTCAAGTCGAACTTCACGATCTACGACGCCGCCGACTCCAAGCGGCTGATGACGCTGGTCTGCCGCGACCTGGACCTGGACGTCAAGCGCTACCAGCCGCGGGCGATCCTGAACTGGATCTCGAACGCCAAGAACGAGCTGCAGGACGCGGACGAGGCGGCGCGGGACGCGGAGAACGACCAGGAGCGCACCTACGCCGAGGCCTACAAGGTCTACCAGGACCGGTTGCGGCAGGCCAACGCGCTCGACTTCGACGACCTGCTGATGATGACGGTGGTGCTGTTCCGGACGTTCCGGGAGGTGCGGGAGAACTGGCGCCGCCGGTTCCGGCACGTGCTCGTCGACGAGTACCAGGACACCAACCACGCGCAGTACGCGCTGATCCACGAGCTCTGCGGCAACGCCATGGAGGACCTGCCCGACGAGCCCGGTGAGCGGGTGCCGGGCGCCGAGCTGATGGTGGTCGGCGACGCGGACCAGTCGATCTACGCCTTCCGCGGCGCCAACATCCGCAACATCATGGACTTCGAGCAGGACTTCCCGAACGCGGAGACGGTGCTGCTGGAGCAGAACTACCGCTCGACCCAGACCATCCTCACCGCGGCGAACTCGGTGATCGGCAACAACCAGGGCCGGACCCCGAAGCGGCTGTGGAGCGACGCCGGGGACGGCGCCAAGATCGTCGGGTACGTCGGCGACGACGAGCGCGACGAGGCCCGGTTCGTCGCCGAGGAGATCGACAAGCTCACCGACGAGGGGGAGGCCCGCGCGGGCGACGTGGCGGTCTTCTACCGGACCAACGCCCAGTCCCGGGTCTTCGAAGAGGTCTTCATCCGGGTCGGGATGCCCTACAAGGTCGTCGGCGGCGTCCGGTTCTACGAGCGCAAGGAGGTCCGCGACGCCCTTGCCTACCTGCGGACCCTGGTGAACCCGGCCGACCAGGTCTCGCTGCGCCGGATCCTGAACACCCCGAAGCGGGGGATCGGCGACCGGGCCGAGGCGTGCGTGGACGCGTTCGCGAGCCGGGAGCGGATCACCTTCTGGGAGGGGCTGCAGCGCGCCGCCGAGGCGCCCGGGATCGCCAGCCGGTCGCTGAACGCGATCACTGCCTTCGTCGAGATCATCGAGCAGCTCCAGCAGATGGTCGAGGCGGGGGAGCGGGTCGACGTCGTCCTGGAGCAGGCGCTGACCACCAGCGGCTACCTCAAGGAGCTCGAGGAGTCGGACGACCCGCAGGACGAGACCCGGGTCGAGAACCTCGCCGAGCTGGTCGCGGTCGCGCGCGAGTTCGCCGACGACCCCCAGCTCGGGCCGAGTGCCGACCCGGCGGACGCCGACCCGGACGCCGAGCCCGGGGACGCGCCCGCGCCGGGGCTGATCGACTTCCTGGAACGGGTCTCGCTGGTGGCCGACTCCGACCAGATCCCGGACGCGCCCGAGGGGGAGGAGGCCCCCGGGATGGTCACGATGATGACGCTGCACACCGCCAAGGGCCTGGAGTTCCCGGTCGTCTTCCTGACCGGGCTCGAGGACGGCGTGTTCCCGCACATGCGGTCCCTGGGCGACAAGCCCGAGCTGGAGGAGGAGCGCCGGCTCGCGTACGTCGGCCTCACCCGGGCCCGCCAGCGGCTCTACGTCTCCCGCGCGATCGTCCGCTCCGCCTGGGGCGCCCCGTCGCACAACCCGGCGTCCCGGTTCATCGACGAGCTGCCGGTCGACCTGGTCGACTGGCGGCGTACGGCGGCCGAGCAGACGAGCTGGGTACGTCAGGACCTCGGCAGGGGCTCAGGGGCCGCGTACTCCGGGCAGCTGACCGGCCGCGGTCGCCAGCAGATGGCGAGCCGGTTCTCCAGCGCGACCGCCAGCGCGGACGCGTCCAAGAAGGCGATGGCGGCGCGGGACATCCCGAACCTCGACCCGGGTGACCGGGTTACCCACGACACCTTCGGGCTGGGCACGGTCGTCAGCGTCGAGGGGGTGGCGGAGAAGGCGGTCGCGAGCATCGACTTCGGCGCCGACGGGGTGAAGCGGTTGCTGCTGCGGTACGCGCCGGTGGAGAAGTTGTAGCCGACGGACGGTGCCGCGCTGGTTACGGAGTAACCCCGTGGTAGATGAACGCGGGGTACGGGTCCACCGGGTCACCGCCGCCGGGGCGGACCTCGATGTGCACGTGCGGGCCGGTGACGTTGCCGGAGCTGCCGACGCGGCCGATCTGGGTGCTCTGCACGACCTTCTGGCCGACGGTGACGCCGATCTCGGACTGGTGGCAGTACCAGATCTCGGTGCCGTCGGCGAGGGTCTCGACGGTCTTGTTGCCGTACGCGCCGTCGTACCCGGTGGAGGTGATCACGCCGTTGGCGATCGCGTAGATCGGGGTCCCGCTCGGGGCGGCGAAGTCCAGGCCGGTGTGGTTGCGCGACCAGAGTCCGCTGGACTGTCCGAAGCGCGCGGTCAGGTGGTAGCCGACCGTGGGCAGCACCCAGAGGTTCTTGGCGATCTGGTCGGCGCGCTTCTGCGCCAGGCCGGCGAGCGACTGGAGCTCGGAGTTGCGCTGTTGGGCGACCTCTTCGACGGCCGCCTCGGTCTGCTTGTTGGCCGCGTCCTCGAGAGCCTGGCGCGAGGAGTCGCGGCTGATCGCGACGGAGCGGGCGTCGGCACCGGAGAAGTTGAAGGCGTCGGTGCCGCTGAAGCTGTCCGCGGCACCGGAGGAGAGCGCGAGGTTCTGGCCGGCCTGGAGCTCGCCGCCGCCGACGCCGAGGGCGCCACCAGCGGCCGCAACGATGGCGACCGCGCCGACGATGGTCGGCACGGCCGGGATCTTGCGGAACGGGTTCGCCTGGGACTGGCGTCGGGTCGCTTTGCGGCGGCCTCCGACGGGACGGGCGGCACCGCTGGGGGTCGTGTCGACCACAGCCCTCGCGGGACTGCGGTGATCCGCCCGGTGGTTGCCCATGCTGTCCTTACGTCGCGCCTTGGTGACCTCAGTCGTCGTACCGACCGGCCAAACAGTAACGGAACGGTCACAGGCTGGTGAAATCGAGGTCCCGGGGGACCTGTGACCCGTGCTTGGCGGTTGGTACCGAAGGTTAAACGATCAACCGTGGCGTGGGTCACTTTCCAAAATAGTAGGGGGCCCTACGAAATGGTGTTCCGGGGCGATAGCCTCATCCCCATGTTGCGGATCGTTGTCGCCAAGCCCGGGCTGGACGGGCACGACCGAGGTGCGAAGGTGGTGGCCCGGGCACTGCGGGACGCCGGGCACGAGGTGATCTACACCGGCCTGCACCAGACGCCCGAGCAGATCGTCGAGACGGCGATCCAGGAGGACGCCGACCTGATCGGACTCTCGGTGCTCTCCGGCGCGCACATGACCCAGTTCCGCCGACTCGTCGAGCTCCTCGCCGAGCGCGACTCCAGTGACATCGTGGTCTTCGGCGGCGGCATCGTCCCCGACGAGGACCTGCCGGCGCTGACCGAGCTGGGCGTGGCGAAGATCTTCACCCCCGGCGCGACCACCAGCGAGATCACCGACTGGGTGGCGGAGCAGTTCCCCGAAGAATGAGGGAACCCGTCAGTAACGTGCGCGGGGTCACTGTCCACCTCGCGGCCTGGAATCGCTAACCCGTCGTCAACGGGTTTATGGTGCTCGATGCGTCTCGATCTCGGTCAGACCGAGGATCCGGGCGCATCACAGACATCTAGTGGATGGGTAAAACCGTGGATCTGATGGAGTACCAGGCGAAGGAGCTCTTCGCCAAGCATGGCGTGACCACGACCCTCGGGGTCGTCGTCGAGACCGCCGACGAGGCCAAGGCCGCTGCGGAGCAGCTCGGCGGGGTCACCGTCGTCAAGGCCCAGGTCAAGGCCGGCGGTCGCGGCAAGGCCGGCGGCGTCAAGCTCGCCAAGACGGCGGACGAGGCCTTCGAGCACGCCTCCAACATCCTCGGCATGGAGATCAAGGGCCTCACGGTGAACCGTGTCCTGGTCACCCCGGCCACCCCGCCGGTGGAGGAGTACTACTTCTCCTTCCTGCTGGACCGGTCCAACCGCTCCTACCTCTGCATCGCGAGCGTCGAGGGCGGTGTCGAGATCGAGGAGGTCGCGAAGACCAACCCGGACGCCGTCCGGCAGATCCCGATCAACGCGCTCGAGGGCGTGACCGCCGAGAAGGCCGCCTTCATCGTCGACGACGCCAAGTTCCCGGCGGAGCTGCGCGACCAGGCGATCGAGATGGTCCAGAAGCTGTGGGAGGTGTTCATCGAGGAGGACGCCACCCTGGTCGAGGTGAACCCGCTGGCCCGGCTCGAGGGCGACAAGCTCGAGGCGCTGGACGGCAAGGTCTCGCTCGACGAGAACGCCGAGTTCCGGCACGAGGACCACGCCTCCTTCGAGATCCGCGAAGAGGCGGACCCGCTGGAGTCGAAGGCCAAGGACAAGGGCCTCAACTACGTCAAGCTCGACGGCGAGATCGGCATCATCGGAAACGGCGCCGGCCTGGTCATGTCGACCCTGGACGTCGTCGCGTACGCCGGTGAGAACCACGGCGGCGTGAAGCCGGCGAACTTCCTGGACATCGGCGGCGGCGCGAACGCGCAGGTGATGGCCGACGGTCTCGACGTGATCCTCAACGACCCGCAGGTGAAGTCGGTGTTCGTGAACGTCTTCGGCGGCATCACCGCGTGCGACGAGGTCGCGAACGGCATCGTCGGCGCCCTCGGCATCCTCGGCGACGCGGCCACCAAGCCGCTGGTCGTCCGCCTCGACGGCAACAACGTCGAGGAGGGTCGTCGCATCCTGAACGAGGCCAACCACCCGCTGGTGACCCTCGTCGAGACCATGGACGGTGCGGCCGACAAGGCCGCCGAGCTGGCGAACGCCTGAGAAGGACTGACTAACACATGGCTATCTACCTGAACTCAGACAGCAAGATCATCGTCCAGGGCATGACCGGCGGGATGGGTGCCAAGCACACCACCCTGATGGTCGAGTCCGGCGCGAACATCGTGGGCGGCGTCAACGCCCGCAAGGCCGGCACCACGGTCAACCTCGGTGGCAAGGACCTCCCGGTCTTCGCCGACGTCGCCCAGGCGATGAAGGAGACCGGCGCCAACGTCTCGGTCGCGTTCGTGCCGCCGGCGTTCACCAAGGACGCGGCGATCGAGGCGATCGACGCCGAGATCCCGCTGCTGGTGGTCATCACCGAGGGCGTCCCGGTCCAGGACAGCGCCGAGGTCTTCGCGTACCTCGACGGCAAGAGCACCCGGATGATCGGCCCCAACTGCCCCGGGATCATCTCCCCGGAGCAGTCGCTGGCCGGTATCACCCCGCACACCATCGCGGGCGCCGGTCCGATCGGCCTGGTCTCGAAGTCCGGCACGCTGACCTACCAGATGATGCACGAGCTGCGTGACTTCGGCTTCACCACCGCGATCGGCATCGGCGGCGACCCGGTCATCGGTACGACGCACATCGACGCCCTGGAGGCGTTCGAGAACGACCCCGACACCAAGGCGATCGTGATGATCGGCGAGATCGGCGGCGACGCCGAGGAGCGTGCGGCGGCGTACATCAAGGAGCACGTGACCAAGCCGGTCGTCGGCTACGTCGCCGGCTTCACCGCCCCGGAGGGCAAGACCATGGGCCACGCCGGCGCCATCGTCTCGGGCTCCTCGGGCACCGCCCAGGCGAAGAAGGAGGCCCTCGAGGCCGCCGGGGTCAAGGTCGGCAAGACGCCGTCCGAGACCGCGGAGCTGATGCGGGAGATCCTGAAGGGGCTCGGTCTCTGAGCCGGCAGCAGCACTGACAGCTGTGCCACGAAGGCCCCCGGGTTCGCCCGGGGGCCTTCGTCGTGCCGGGGCCCGGCTCAGGGGCGGGTCCCGGAGACGACGAGCATCTCGCACGGACCGGTGAAGCCGTCCGGTCCCTCGAACTGGC
The DNA here is from genome assembly GCF_003725695.1 of Nocardioides marmoriginsengisoli. Classification (GTDB taxonomy): domain Bacteria; phylum Actinomycetota; class Actinomycetes; order Propionibacteriales; family Nocardioidaceae; genus Marmoricola; species Marmoricola marmoriginsengisoli. The sequence goes on along the minus strand of NZ_RJSE01000003.1, from coordinate 654,247 downwards.
CGAGGGCCTCCGCGATCTCGCTCCAGGCCGCTGCCCGCGCGGTCTCGTCGACGCCGGAGAGCATCTGGTGCAGGGCTCCGAACGACTCCTGCTCGAAGCGCACGCACTCGGCCGCGCTCGGCAGCCGCACCGGTGAGACCACGGTCGTGACGCCCACCTCGGTCAGACCGGCGCGCTCGTACGCCGCGGCGGCGACGCCAGGCCCGCCGAGGCTGAACGGGCCGGGGAGCCCGGGTCCGGGAGCGGGAAGCCCGGCGATCCGCCGGATGATCCCGACCGGGATCGAGAAGAAGCCGTTGCGGTCCGGCGTGGAGTACACCACCGCGGAGATCCGGCCGCCGGGGCGGACCGCCCGGCACATCTCGCTCAGCGCCCGGTGCTGGTCGGGGAAGTAGATCAGGCCGACCCGGGAGATCGCGGCGTCGAAGGTCCCGGCCGGGACGGCGCCGAGATCCTCGCCGTCGGCCTCGAGCACCGCGACGTTGTCCAGGCCGGCCGCCGAGGCCGACCCGAGGGCGTACTCGAGGATCGCGGGCGAGATGTCGGTCGCCAGCACGTGGCCGGTCGGCCCGGCGCGCCGTGCCGCGGCGAGCGTCTGCCCGCCGGCGCCGGCGGCGACGTCGAGGACGCGGGTGCCCGCCTGGACGCCGGCGTCGTCCAGCATCTGCTCGGTGGCTGCGCCGAGCCAGTCCTCGATGGCGGGCCCCCACCGGTTCCAGGCCTCGGCGGCGGTCTCCCACTGGGTCCTGGTCGTCGCCTTGAAGGCGATCGGGTCGAAGGTTGTGGTCATGGTTCCTCCTCGGATCGACGGTGACTCCGAGCGTCCGGCACGGCCGGGGCGGGCTCCAGGGCAAGAACTGGACCTGGGCGGGACAATTTCTGGACTTGGCCGGGGGCCGCGCGCACAATCGGACGATGAAGGAGTACGCCCAGTACTGCCCGGTCGCGCTGGCCAGCTCGGTGTTCGCCGAACGCTGGACCCCGCTGATCATTCGTGAGCTCGTCATCGGCGGGCGCCGCTTCAACGAGATCGACCGCGGTCTTCCGGGCATCTCCCGATCACTGCTCAAGCAACGCCTGGACCACCTCGAGCGCAAGGGCGTCGTCGAGCGGGTCGAGCTGCCGCAGGGGCACGAGTACCAGCTGACCCCGGCCGGGCGCGATCTCGAAGGCGTGATCATGGCGGTGGGCGAGTGGGCCGTGCGCTGGATGTTCAGCGAGCCCGAACCGCGCGAGGTCGATCCGGTCACGCTGACCTGGTGGATGTCGCGGCGGCTCGTCGTCGAGACGTTGCCCGAGCGGCGCACGGTCATCCAGTTCGACTACACCGGAGCGGACCCGACCCGGATCTGGATGGTGATCGAGCGCCGGGAGAGCTCGGTGTGCACCGACCCGCCGGGCTTCGACTCCGACCTCGTCGTCAGCACGGACCCGGTGACCCTGATGAGGGTCTTCTCCGGGATCATCCGCTATCCCCAGGCGCTCGGAGAGGGCACCATCACCGTGAACGGACCACCCGGGCTCGCGCGGGCACTGCCGCAGTGGTTCGCGTGGAGCCCGTTCGCGCCCGCGGTGCGCGAGCGGCTCGGTCTCGACGCCTGAGCCGACCTCAGGTGACGGCGTTGCGCTCGGCGTACTCGGGCGCCAGGTGCTCAGCCCATCGGGGCGTCGGGGCCGGGCAGCGGCGACGGGGAGTGCGACTGGATCTCGCCTTCGGTCACCGCCCGGCGGGTGCCGGAGACCTCCCGCAGGCTGCCGCTACGGCGGCGGTCGTGGCGCCAGGCGACGAGCATCACCAGCGCGATCACGGCCAGCACGATCATCCAGAACACCAGGGCGCCTCCTCGGTGGGGACCTCCAGCATGCGGTCCGGAGGACCTCCTGGCAATCAGGTGACGGCGTTGCGCTCGGCGTACTCGGGCGCCAGGTGCTCCGCACCCGCCAGTACGGCGACCAGGTGCTCGACCGCGTCGTGCACGTCGGCGTGGCTCAGGTAGAGCGGGGTGAAGCCGAACCGGGCGATGCCGGGGGCGGCGCCGTCGTCGCGGAAGTCGCCGATCACGCCGCGGGCGATCAGTGCCTGGACGATGCCATAGGCGTGCTCGTGACGGAAGGAGACCTGGCTGCCGCGGCGGGCGTGGTCGCGGGGGGTGACGATCTCCAGCTCCGGCAGCCGCTCGTCGAGCAGCCGGAGGAAGAGGTCGGTCAGGGACAGCGACGCCGCCCGGAGCTCCTCGACGGTGACCCCGTCGAACGCCTCCAGGGCGGTCTCCAGGGCGGACAGCGCGAGGACCGGGTGCGTCCCGGACGCCCAGCCCGTCATCCCGTCGGCGACGGCGAAGTCGCGGGTCATCGCGAACGGGCTGGCGTGTCCCATCCAGCCGGTGATCGGCTGACGGGCGTCGGCCTGCAACCCGGGGGAGACCCAGGTGAACGCCGGGGCGCCCGGCCCGCCGTTGAGGTACTTGTAGGTGCAGCCCACCGCGAAGTCGGCGCCGGAGCCCTCCAGGTCGACCGGGACGGCGCCGGCGGAGTGGCACAGGTCCCACTGGACCAGGGCGCCGCGGGCCTGCGCCGCGGCGGTGATCGCGGCCATGTCGTACATCGCGCCGGTCCGGAAGTCGACGTGCGTCAGGGTCAGCAGCGCGACGTCCTCGTCGACGGCCGCGACTGGATCGGCCGGGTCGCACCAGCGGAGCTCCAGGCCGAGCAGGTCGGCCACCCCGGCGGCGATGTAGCCGTCGGTGGGGAAGGTGGACGGCTCGACCACGATCACCCGCCGGCCGGGACGTAGCCGGGCTGCGGCCACCATCGTCTTGAAGAGCGACACGCTGGTCGAGTCGCCGACGTGCAGGTCCGCTCCTCGGGCCCCCACCAGGGGCGCGATCCGGGCCGCGATCCGGCCGACCAGCTCCATCCAGCGAGCGTCGTTCCAGGAGCGGATCAGGCCGGTGCCCCACTCGCCCTCCACCACGCCGGCCAACCGCGCGGCCACCCCGGCCGGGAGGGCGCCGAGCGAGTTGCCGTCCAGGTAGATCACGCCCTCGGGCAGGACGAACCGGGCCCGGGTGTGGCGCAGCGGGGAGGACTCGTCCAGGGCTACGGCGTCGGTGCGGGTGCTGGTCATCGGCGTACCTCGTGCAGGCGGTCCCGGGCCCGGGCCAGCAGCAGCCCGAACGTCGGCTGGTCGACGTCGTACTTCTTCACCGGGGTGAGCAGCAGCTGGGCGACGTTCGGACCGACCCGGACGATGCCGATCCAGTACATGACCTCGGGCTTGCTCGGGCTGACCTGGTTGCCCAGCCGCCAGAGCGCGAAGGACTGGTCGCGGGAGCGGTTGGTCCGGATCAGCTGCTGGGTCACGGTGCTGCCCAGCTCCTTGTCCGGGCAGGCCTTCATCCGGGCGATCACCTGGTCGGTGAACTTGGCGGCCTGCCGGTTCGTGGCGAAGGTGCCGATCGTCTCGGTCAGGCCGAACCGCGACGGCAGCCCCGCCTTCAGGATCACGAACGAGCGGCTGGTCGGCTTGGTCGCGCCGCTCGCCGCGAAGTTGGCGCGGTCGCAGGTGGTCGCCGCCGGGTTCCGGGTGGCGTCGGTCGCCGCGGTGCCGGACCAGGCCGCGCGGACCCCGGGCACCACCGGCAGGTCGGCGATGGCGAGCATGCCGGGCGCTTCCCCGGACGGCGGCGGGAGGGTCCTGGTGGTGCGGACGGCGCTGACGCAGGTGCCGGCGACCTTGGAGGTGCACAGGTCGGTCACCGAGGCCGCCAGGGTCGACGACATCGAGGTCGCCGCCGCGGGAGCCGGGGTCGCGGTCTCGAGCACGGTCGAGGTGGTCAGCGACCCGGTCCGGGCCAGGGCGATCACGAACGAGCGGTCCTTGGCGCCGGGGATTCGCATCCGGAGGACCTGGGCCTGGTCGCCGACACCGGTGACCGTGTAGGCGTCGACCAGCTGGATCCGCGCCACCTTGCAGCCGGCGTACCAGCCGAGGGTGGTGTCGTAGGCCTGCTTCGCGGCGCCGGGGGAGTTCGAGATCTCCACGGTCTGCACCAGCTTGCGGGGTGCGGCCCCGGCGGCGTCGTACTTGCGGACCCAGGTGCCGAGGCCGTTGGTGTCGGCGAACTGGGCGGTCTGGCACATCGTGTTGATGCCCTTGCCAACGGTGTTGTTGTCGGTGCTGGTCAGCCGCCAGGGCGTCTTCGGCGACAGCGGCGCCACCTGGGCCGGGGTCAGCAGCATCTTCTTGCTGACCAGGGCGCCCTGCCGCGGCGGTGCCTCGGCCGGGGCGCTCACCGCCACGAAGGCGCCGGCGGCGACGGTCGTCGCGGCGAGCAGGATCGAACCGACCACGGCATGATTGCGCCGGCGGCGCAGGCCGTTGCGGCGGACGATCGAGGGCCGCGGCAGCTTGACGTTCTCGGTGGCCGCCTCGAGGTGGGCCAGGTGCGCGCCGACCTCGTCGTCGGTGCAGTCCAGCGCGGCCGTGACGGCGGCCGTCGCGGTGTCGAAGAGCTCGTCGAGCCGGGGCAGGGTGTGGCCGAGCTCGCGGGCGATCTCCGGCAGGCCCAGCTCGGAGAGATGGGTGAGCACGAGTACCCGGCGCTGGGCGTCCGGCAGCTTGTGCAGCGCCTCCAGGGTCGCGGCCTGATCGGCGTCCAGGTGCCGTTCCCGGTGGATCGGGCGGGCCGCGCGCCGGCGCTGCGCCGCCGCCCACGCCTTCGGCCGGATCCAGGACTCGGGGTCCTCGAGGCGCCCGACCTTCTCCCAGTGGTGACGGGCGGCCACGTAGGCGTCGCGCACCGCGTTCCGGGAGGCCGGGAGGTCGCCGGTCAGCGCGAACGTCTGGACGACGAGTCCGCGGCGGGTGGTGACGTAGAACTCGTCGAATTCCTCGGCAGTTGGCATGACAGGTCGAGATTACGCGACCGAAGTTCGTCACACCTGCGTGGCACGCATTCTCAGCATCCACCCATGGGCGAGGATGGTGCGGCGATGTCCAACCCCACCGATCCCACCGTCCGCCTCCGCCGCGGCACCGGCACCCCGGCGGATGCCGGCCGCTCGCTGGCAGCAGCCGCGGCCCTCGCCGGGCTCGTCGCTGCCGGCGTCACCCTGGTGATCTGCATGTCGCTGGCGCTGACCGGCTGGTTCCTCGCCGACGCGGGCGCCCACGGCGACACCACCGACGCTCTCCGGGCCGGGGCCGACGGCTGGCTGGTCGGCCACGGTTCCCGGCTCGACCTGGCCGGGCTGCGCCTCGGGATGACCCCGCTGGCGCTGACGATGATGCTCCTCCTCGGCACCTTCCGGGCCGGGCGCTGGGCGACCCGGCGGGCGGACGGCACCGCCGACGACCGGACGCTCGCCACCGCGGCGGCCGCCCTGGTCGGCTGCTACGTCGTGATCGCCGTCCTGGTCTGCGTGGTCGCGACCCAGTCCGGCGCGACCCCGGGGCTCGGTCGCACCGTCCTCGGTGCGCTGCTGGTCGGGACCGTCGGCGGCGGGCTCGGGCTCGCGTCCGGGACCGGCCGGCTGGACGACTGGCTGGACCTGGCGCCGCGCTGGGCGCGGGAGCTGGCGGTCGGCGCCGCGGTCTCGGCACTCGCGCTGGTCGCCGCCGGTGCCGCCCTGGTCGCGATCTCGCTGCTGTTCTCGTTCAACGAGGCCTCGTCGATCTACTCCGGGCTCGGCCTCAGCGCCGGCGACGCGCTCACCTTCACCTTCCTGATGCTCCTGATGGCGCCGAACGCCGCCCTGCTGGGCAGCGCCTACCTGCTCGGCCCCGGGTTCGCGTTCGGGACCGGCACCACCGTCACCCCGACGGCGGTCGGCCTCGGCGCCGTACCGGCCTTCCCGATCCTCGCGGCGCTCCCGGACGACGGCCCGCCGCCGGGGTGGCTGGTGGGGGTCCTGGTCGTCCCCGCCGTCTGCGCCGCCGTCGGCACGGTGGTCGCGCGCCGGGACACCGAACCGCTGGCCTACGACCTCGCCGCCCTCCGCGGCGCCGGCACCGGCTTCGCCGCCGGCGTGCTGATCACGATCGCGATCGCGCTCGCCGGCGGCCCCCTCGGCACCGGGCGGCTCAGCGAGATCGGGGCGCCGCTCGCCGAGGTGCTGATGTTCTCCACCGGGATCATGGGGCTCGGCGGTCTCATCGGAGGGATGGGCCAGGCCTGGGCCCAGCGCCGTCGCCACTAGGCTCTGCCCCGTGAACCCCGCTCGTCTCGTCGTCCTCGTCTCCGGTGCCGGCACCAACCTGCAGGCCCTGATCGACGCCAGCGCCGAGGCGTCGTACGGCGCCAAGGTGGTCGCCGTCGGAGCGGACCGGGACGGGATCGAGGGGCTGGCCCGGGCCGAGCGCGCCGGCATCCCGACGTTCGTGCGCCGGGTCGGCGACTTCACCTCGCGCGAGCACTGGGACCTCACCCTGACCGACACGGTGGCCGCGTTCGAGCCCGACCTGGTGGTGCTCGCCGGCTTCATGAAGCTGGTCGGCAGCCCGTTCCTGGAGAAGTTCGCCGGCAAGGTCGTGAACACCCACCCCGCTCTCTGCCCGTCGTTCCCGGGGACGACCGGACCGGCAGACGCGCTGGCGTACGGCGTCAAGGTGACCGGCGCGACCCTGTTCGTCGTGGACGAGGGGGTCGACACCGGCCCGATCGTCGCGCAGACGGTGGTCCCGGTCCACGACGACGACGATGTCGAGTCGCTCCACGACCGGATCAAGCTCGCCGAACGGACGATGCTCGTGGAGAGCGTCGGCCGGATCGCCCGGGAGGGCATTGCGGTCAAGGAGCGCCGCGTTATCTTCGGACGGTAGGAACCTCTAGAATCGACCCCACACGACTGGCGCAGGTGGGCAACCACCGGGGAGTGCCCCTCCGAGGGGACCAGGAGTGCATCGAACGCCTGGGTGCACTCGGCAGCATTCCCGCGACCCCAGGAGTTTCAGCATGAGCGCGCCCACCGGCCAGCCGACGGCACCCCTCGACCAGATCCCGATCAAGCGGGCGCTGGTCTCGGTCTTCGACAAGACCGGTCTCGAGGACCTCGTCCGGGGCCTCGCCGGGGCCGGCGTCGAGCTGGTCTCCACCGGCGGCTCCGCGGCCCTGATCGAGGGCCTCGGCCTGCCGGTCACCAAGGTCGAGGACCTCACCGGCTTCCCGGAGTGCCTCGACGGCCGGGTCAAGACCCTGCACCCGCGGGTGCACGCCGGCATCCTCGCCGACCGCCGGCTGGAGACCCACGTGACCCAGCTCGCCGACCTCGGTGTCGAGCCGTTCGACCTGGTGGTGGTGAACCTGTACCCGTTCGCCGCGACCGTCGCCGCGGGCGGCACCGTCGAGGAGATCATCGAGAAGATCGACATCGGCGGTCCGTCGATGGTCCGCGCGGCGGCGAAGAACCACCCGAGCGTCGCGATCATCACCGACGGCGCCGACTACGGCCGTGCGCTGGAGGCTGCCCGCAACGGCGGCTTCACCTACGAGGAGCGCAAGGCGCTGGCCACCAAGGCGTTCGTGCACACCGCGACGTACGACGTGCACGTCGCCTCCTGGATGGGCTCGGTGCTGACCGACTCCACCGAGGGGACCGGCTTCCCGGCCTGGGTCGGCGGCACCTACACCAAGGACTCCGTCCTCCGGTACGGCGAGAACCCGCACCAGCAGGCGGCGCTCTACCTCAACGGCTTCGGCGCTCCCGGCCTCGCCCAGGCCGAGCAGCTGCACGGCAAGGAGATGTCGTACAACAACTACATCGATACCGACGCCGCCCGCCGTGCCGCGAACGACTTCGCCGAGCCCGCGGTGGCGATCATCAAGCACGCCAACCCGTGCGGGATCGCCGTCGGCGCCGACATCGCCGAGGCGCACCGCCGTGCCCACGAGTGCGACCCGGTCTCCGCGTTCGGCGGCGTGATCGCCTCCAACCGCCCGGTCTCGGTCGCGATGGCCGAGCAGGTCGCCGAGGTCTTCACCGAGGTGATCGTGGCGCCCGGCTACGAGGACGGCGCCGTCGAGATCCTCCAGGGCAAGAAGAACATCCGGATCCTGGTCGCCTCGGCCGGCCCCGGCTCGCCGGTGGAGACCCGGCCGATCTCCGGCGGCCTGCTGATGCAGACCGTCGACCACGTCGACGCCGAGGGCGACGACGTCGCGAACTGGACGCTGGCGACCGGAGAGGCCGCGTCGCCCGAGGTCCTCGCCGACCTGGCGTTCGCCTGGAAGGCCTGCCGCTCGGCCAAGTCCAACGCGATCCTGCTCGCCAAGGACGGCGGCTCGGTCGGCATCGGCATGGGCCAGGTCAACCGGGTCGACTCCTGCAAGCTGGCGGTGGAGCGGGCCAACAGCCTGGTCGACGGGGTCGAGCGGGCCCGCGGCGCGGTCGCCGCGAGCGACGCGTTCTTCCCCTTCGAGGACGGTCCGCAGATCCTGATCGAGGCGGGCGTCACGGCGATCGTGCAGCCCGGCGGGTCGGTCCGCGACGAGCTCACGGTCGAGCTGTGCAGGCAGCACGGCGTGACCATGTACTTCACCGGTACCCGTCACTTCTTCCACTGATCACTGAGAGGATCAGCCCCGTGACCGCACAGAAGCTGGACGGCGCGGCCACCGCCGCCGCCATCAAGGACGAGCTCAAGTCCCGCATCGCCGCGCTGCGCGAGCAGGGCATCGTCCCCGGACTCGGCACCGTCCTGGTCGGCGACGACCCCGGTTCGCGCTGGTACGTCAACGGCAAGCACAAGGACTGCGCCGAGGTCGGGATCGAGTCGATCCGGGTCGACCTCCCGGAGACGGCGAGCCAGGACGAGATCGAGGCCGCGGTCGCCGGTCTCAACGCCGACCCGGCGTGCACCGGCTACATCGTGCAGCTCCCGCTCCCGCGCGGCCGCGACGAGAACCGGGTCCTCGGCCTGATCGACCCGGCCAAGGACGCCGACGGCCTGCACCCGACCAACCTCGGCTGGCTGGTCCTCGGCACCGACGCGCCGCTGCCGTGCACGCCGTACGGCATCGTCGAGCTGCTCCGCCGCCACGACGTGCCGATCGCCGGCGCCGAGGTGGTCATCGTCGGCCGCGGCGTCACCGTGGGCCGCCCGATGGGCCTGCTGCTGACCCGGCGCTCCGAGAACGCCACCGTCACGCTGTGCCACACCGGCACCGTCGACCTGGCCGCGCACGTCCGCAAGGCCGACATCGTGGTCGCCGCGGCTGGGGTCCCCGGCATCATCACCGGCGACATGGTCAAGCCCGGCGCGGCACTCCTCGACGTCGGGGTCTCCCGGGTCGACGGCAAGATCGCCGGCGACCTCGCCGACGACGTCTGGGACGTGGCCGGCTGGGTCTCGCCGAACCCCGGGGGAGTGGGCCCGATGACCCGCGCGATGCTGCTCGCCAACGTCGTCTCGATCGCCGAGAAGAACGCGGCCCGTTGAGCGAGCGCCGACCGTCGACGTTCGGCGGCCTGATCTACCTGGTCGTGGTCGCGACCACGGTGGTCGGGCTCTGCCTGGTCGCGTTCGGTCCGTGGCGGCGCGGGATCGCCCTGGTCGGGGTCGGGTTCCTGTTCGCCTCCGGGATGCGTCTGATCATCAACGAAGGTGAGGCCGGCATGCTTCGGGTCCGAGGCCGCTGGTTCGACGTCGCCGCGCTGGCGACCGTCGGCGTCGCCCTGATCGTGCTGTCGGGCAACATCCCCGACCAGCCGGGGCTGTGACGATGACGCGGACGAAGGTCGGCCTGGTCGGCACCGGCTACTGGGCGCGCCAGGTGCACGCGGCTGCGCTGGCCGTGCACCCGGACCTCGAGTTCGTCGGGATCTGGGGCCGTGACCGGGAGCGGGCGGACGAAGCAGGCGCCCCGCACGGCGTCCCCGGGTACGACGACTTCGACGCGCTGCTCGCCGAGGTCGACGTCCTCGCTTTCGCAGTGCCGCCGTCGGTCCAGTCCGAGCTGGCCGTGCGCGCCGCCGAGGCCGGCAAGCACCTGTTCCTGGAGAAGCCGATCGCCCTCGACCTGGCCTCGGCGGACCGCCTGGTCGCGGCTGTCGACGAGCGCGGACTGAGCACCGTCGTCTTCTTCACCTCGCGCTTCGTGCCGGTGTGGGAGAACTGGCTCGACTCGATCGCAGCGGCGGGCGTCCTCGGCGGCCGCGCCGACTGGCTCTCCAGCCAGACCGGCAAGGACAACCCGTACGTCGGCTCCGCCTGGCGCCGCGAGAACGGCGCCCTCTGGGACGTCGGCCCGCACCAGCTCGCTCAGCTGATCCCGGCGCTCGGCCCGGTGGTCGACATCGCCGGTGCCCGCGGGGTCGGCGACCTGGTGCACCTGATCCTCACCCACGAGGGCGGCGCGACCAGCCGGATGTCCCTGGGGCAGGGGATGCCGAAGTCGGCGGTCCGGTTCGCCGTGGAGTTCTACGGCGAGGACGGCTGGAGCTCGCAGCCGGAGGACCCGCGCGACGTCGGCAAGGCCTACGCCCGGGCGGTGGACGAGCTGCTCGCCAACATCGCCGCGGGCGAGACCGCGCACCGCTGCGGGGTGCACTTCGCCCGCGACGTCGTCGAGGTCATCACCCGGTGCGAAGCGGTCCTCGGTCGCCGCTGAGGGTCCGGCCGAGCGTCCGGGTCAGGAAGCTCACCGCGTGGGTGACCGCGGCGTCGTGCCACGGTTTGCCGGGGAACACGTCGAAGTGGTCGCACGGGTAGTGCCGCACCTCGGCGCCGCCCTTGAACGCGGCCTTCGCGGCGGCGTACGGGGGAGCGCTCCGGTCGAAGTCGGCGATCTGCACCAGGAGCGGGCAGGCAAGGTCCTTGGCAGCCTTGGCCGGTGCCCGGCTGCCGAGCTCCAGGCTCACGTCGGCCGCGATCTCGTTGCGCCAGCTGGGGCCGGCGATGCTCAGGTAGTCCTCGAGCGCGCCGTCCAGGGTGAGGGCGCCGACCTCGCCGGGACGGGCCACGATCGGCATCATCCGCGGGCCGCGTCCGGTGCGCGCCGAGATCCGGCTGGCGATGCCCAGGCCGGTGGCCCGGGCCAGCTCGCGGCCGCTGTGGCTCTTGGTCGCGTGCACCGCCGCGGCGATGCCGTCGACCATCGGCACCAGGGCGACCACCGCCGCGATGTCGTCGCGGCCGGCCGCGGCGGAGAGCACGTGCCCGCCGGCGAGCGAGACGCCCCAGAGGACCACCCGACCCGGGTCGACGCCCGGCAGCGCCTGGGCCGCGGTGATCGCGGCCCGGTAGTCGGCGAGCTGGTCGGCCACCGACACGGTCTGCCGCGGGCTGCCGGCGCTCTCGCCGAAGCCGCGGTAGTCGAAGACCAGGACGTCCAGGCCCGCGGCCGCGAAGCCCTCGGCGAACGGGGCCAGGCCGGAGTCCTTGGTGCCGCCGAGGCCGTGGGCCATCACTACGACCGGGCGGCCCGCCTTCCCGGCGAGGTCGTCGTGGGCGGCGCGGAAGTGCCAGGCCGCGCAGGCGGTGCCGGCGGAGCTGAAGGTCAGGTTCTCGGGGGTCATGGGTTCTCTCCGTAGATGGTGCGCAGCCAGAGGAAGGTCAGCGCCTCGATGTGCTGGTCGCGCGGCGGTCCGGAGCCGAGCGAGTGCCGCTCGACGGCGTAGTCGTTGAGGTCGAGCAGGACCGAGGCGAGGGCGTCCGGCTCGGTCCCGTCGGTGGCCCGCCCGGCGGCGCGCTCGGTGGCGATCATGCCGCCGATCAACCGGGCGAAGTCGGCCCGGCCGGCGTCCCACAGCTGGCGGACCGCGACGCTGGCGGCCCGGGCCTCGAGCAGCGCGCGGTAGGTGTGCGGACTGCTGTCGACCGAGTCGAAGAGCATCGTGATCGCGGTGCGGATCCGGGTCTCCGGGTCGCCCTCGGCCTTCATCAGCAGCTCGTTGGCGTCGGCGGCCGCGTCGTACAGGTCCCGCATCAGGGCGAGCACGGCGACGGCCTTGGACTCGAAGTAGAAGTAGAACGCCGAGCGGGTCACGCCGGCACGCCCGGAGATCTCGGCGACGTTCACCTCCTCGAGGCTCTTCTCGCGGAGCAGCTCGTCGAACGCGGTGAGCAGCGCGTCGCGCCGGGCGTCACCGCGGTTGGCGCCGCGCCGGTCGACCAGCCGGTCCCAGGACTCCTCGGTCATGCCGACGCCTTCGCAGCCCGGGCGCGCTCCCGGCCGGCCGGGATCTCCCGGGCCCGGATGTCCTCCTCGTAGATGAAGTAGTCCACCTGCTGGGTGTGCCGGGGCGTCTTGAGGACGTGGCCGATGTACTTCGCCTCGTCGGCCTTGATCACCCGCTCCATCTCCGGGATCGACGGGAGTGCGTACTCGCCGATCAGGTGCGCCGCGACCAGCCGGGCCTGGGACTCCACGAACGGGAACAGCGTGGGCGTCGACTGGGCGAACCCGACGAACGAGAGATCGTCCATCCCGGGCTGGTAGATCCGCTTGTAGAGCGGCAGCCGGTTGTCGGGCGCGTGCAGGAAGTCGCGGTCGAAGAACGGGAAGGTGATGTTGTAGCCGGTCGCGTAGACGATCACGTCGAAGTCGTCGCTGGTGCCGTCCTCGAAGTGCACGGTGCTGCCGTCGAGCCGGGAGACGTTCGGCTTCGGCGCGATGTCGCCGGAGCCGAGGCGCAGGGGCAGCTCGACCGACTGGGTCGGGTGCGCCTCGAAGAACTTGTGGTTGGGCTCGCGCAGCCCGTAGAGCGCGCTGTTCGAGCCGTTCATCGGCTGCGCCAGCTGCATCACCTTGCGCTGCCAGGAGAGCGGCAGGTACGGCGTGGTCCGGTACATCGTGTCCGAGGGCCGGCCGTAGACGTACTTCGGCACGATCCAGGCGCCCGAGCGGGTGGACAGCGTGACCTGGGTCTGCAGTGACTTGCTGGAGAGCTCGACGGCGATGTCGGCGGCGCTGTTGCCCAGTCCGACCACCAGGATCCGCTGGCCGGAGAAGTCCAGCGGGTCCTTCGGGTCGATGTAGTGGTGGGAGTGGATCGACACCCCGCTGAACTCGCCGGGGAAGTCGGCGAACCGGGGGTCCCAGTGGTGGCCGTTGGCGACGACGAGGTGGTCGAAGGACCGGGTCGCGCCGGCCTGGTCGAGGATCTCCCAGCCGCCGCCCTCGAGCCGGCGCGCGTGCGCGACGCCGTTCTCGAACTCGATGGCGCGCTTGAGGTCGAACGCCTCGGCGTAGGACTCCAGGTAGTCCTTGATCTGGCTGTGGTGCGGGAAGTCCGGGTAGTGCTCGGGCATCGGGAAGTCCCGGAACGAGAGCCGCTCCTTGGAGGTGTCGATGTGCAGCGACCGGTAGGCGCTGCTGTGCCCGTTCGGGTTGCCGAAGGCCCAGTTGCCGCCGATCCGGTCGGAGGACTCGAAGCACGTGTACGGCACGCCGTAGTCGGTGAGCATCTTGCCGACCGTGAGGCCGCTGATGCCGGCGCCGATCACTGCCACTGTCATGGGGACTCCTGGCGGAAATAGTTGCGGTCAAGGGGGTGACGCAGACCACGTTAGGGTCTACGTTTGACACGTGTCAATCACAATCGACAAGTGTCAGGAGCACGCATGAGCCAGGCAGCACCCGTCACCGTGGTCATCGGGGGCGCATCCGGAATCGGCCGGGCGACCGCCGAGGACCTCGCCGCGCACGGGCACACCGTCGTGGTCGCCGACCTCAACCCGCCGGCCGGCGGACCGGGGTCGTTCGTGGCCGTCGACGTCGCCGACGAGGCGAGCGTCGCGGCCCTGTTCGACCAGGTCGTCGCCGAGCACGGCGGCTTCACCGGCGTCGTGAACTGCGCCGGCGTGAGCACGCTCGGTCTGGTCGTCGAGCACGACGCGGCCGAGTTCCGCCGGGTCCTCGACGTCTGCCTGACCGGCGCCTTCCTGGTCCTCAAGCACGCCGGGCAGCGGGTCGCGGACGGCGGCTCGCTGGTCTCGCTCTCCTCGCTGAACGCCCGTCAGCCCGGCACCGGGATGGCGGCGTACTGCTCCGCCAAGGCCGGGCTGGTGATGCTCACCCAGGTGGCGGCCCTCGAGCTGGCCGCCCGCAAGGTCCGGGTCAACGCGGTCTCACCGGGACTGGTGGTCACGCCGCTGACCGAGCCGGCGATGGACATCCCCGGCGTCCGGGACAGCTACCTGGAGAACACGCCGCTCGGCCGCAGCGGCGAGCCGTCGGAGATCGCCGCTGCGCTGCGCTTCCTGCTCGGCCCGGAGTCGACCTGGGTCACCGGGGAGAACCTGGACATCAACGGGGGAGCGCACCTGCAGCGCTACCCCGACCTGCACGGCCTGGTGATGGCGGCGTTCGGATGAGGGCGGTCCGGAAGGTTCCGGCCCCGGGCGCGTACGCCGGCCGCACCGCGATCGTCACCGGCGGGGGCTCCGGGATCGGCGCCGCGCTCGGTTCCGCCCTCGTCTCCGCAGGCGCGACCGTGGTGCTCGCCGACCTCGACGGCGAGGCGGCCGCGACGGTGGCTGCCGGCCTCGGCCCGGGTTCGGCACGCGGCGTCGCGGTCGACGTCACCGACGCCGCCGCCGTCCAGGCGCTGGTCGACGAGGTCGTCGCCGAGCACGGCCGGCTCGACCTGATCTTCAACAACGCCGGGATCAGCCTGATCGGCGAGACCCAGGACCTGACCCTGACCCAGTGGGACCGGATCATCGACATCAACATCCGCGGGGTGGTGCACGGCGTCGCGGCCGCCTACCCGGTGATGATCCGGCAGGGCGGCGGCCACATCGTCAACACCGCCTCGATGGGCGGGCTGATGGCAGCCGGGCTGCTGACGTCGTACGTGATGACCAAGCACGCGGTCGTCGGCCTGTCGCTGGCGCTCCGCTCCGAGGCGGCGGCGTACGGCGTCGGCGTGACCGCGATCTGCCCGGCGGCGGTGAACACCCCGATCCTGGACAAGGGCCAGTTCGGCGCGGTCCGGGGTCGCGACTACTTCCTCAAGGGGCAGGGGATCCGGAAGCCGGTCGACCCGGACGCGCTGGCCGCCCGGACCCTGGCCGCGGTGGCGGGCGGGGAGGCGCTGGTGGTGGAACCGGTGCAGGCCCGGATGGCGTACCGGCTGCAGCGGTGGTTGCCGGCGGTGACGCAGAAGGCGTCGATCCGGTTCATCGCGAAGCAGCGGAAGCTGGCCGCGCGGACTAGGTGAGCTCGGGGTCGTAGGGCTCGCCGACAGCGGAGCTGTCGACCGGCCACACCACCAACCGGTACGCCGCGAAGTTGAGCACGAAGCAGATCGCGATCGACACGAGCTTCGCCACCAGCACCTGATCGATCACGCCGAGCAGCAGGTGGATCGCCACCGGCTGCACCGCCCACATGGTCAACCCGGTGGTCGCCAGGAACGTCGCGGCGTGCCGGACGGTCAGCTTCTCGGCGCGGAAGGTGAAGAGCCCGTTGACGATGAAGCTGAACGTCATCCCGGCGCTGGTGGAGGCCAGGTTCGCGAGCAGGATGCCGAGGCGGTCGTGGAGCAGCACGAACAGGCCGGTGTCGATCGCGGTGTTGATCACGCCGACGCCGCCGAAGCGCAGCGCCGTCGAGGAGAACGCCTTCCGGACCAGGTCGCCGATCAGGACGCACCCCGGGCGACCAGGGAGAGCGAGTACAGCGGCCGGTCCTGGGTCTCGACGTACACCCGGCCCAGGTAGCTGCCGATCACGCCCATCATGATCAGCTGGATGCCGCTGAGCAGGAACATGCCGACCCCGAGGAACGCCCAGCCCGGCACGGAGTCGTCGGGGTTGAAGACCCGGACCCCGAAGACGTACGCCGCCAGCACCACGCTCAGCGCGGAGATCGCGAAGCCGAGCCGGGAGATCATCTTCAGCGGCATCGTCGAGAACCCGATGATGCCGCTGGCGGCGAAGGAGAGCATCTTCCGCAGCGGGTAGCCGGTCTCGCCGGCGTACCGCTCGTCACGGTCGAAGAGCAGCGCCTCCTGCCGGAAGCCGACGTGCGCGACGATGCCGCGCAGGAAGCGGTCCTGCTCGCGGTAGCGGTTCACCTCGGCGACGACGCGGCGGTCCATCAGCCGGAAGTCGCCGACGTTGCGCGGGATGTCGATCGAGGCGAGCCGGTCCAGCACCCAGTAGAACCCGTACGCCGTCGCCCGCTTGAAGGCGCCGTCCTTCCGGCTGCGCCGCTGGGCGTAGACGACGTCGACGCCGTCCTGCCACATCGTGATCATCTCCATGCTGACCGCAGGCGGGTCCTGGAGGTCGGTGTCCATGATGATCACCGCGTCGGCCTCACCGGCGGCGTCCAGGCCCGCGGTCACGGCCACCTGGTGGCCGCAGTTGCGCGAAAGACTGAGCACGGTCACCCGCTGGTCGGTGGCGCGCAGCTCGAGGAGGCCCTCCAGCGAGTTGTCCTTGCTGCCGTCGTTGACGTAGATGAACTCGAAGTCCAGGTCCGGCCGGGTGCTCGTCGCCGCCTGCATCGCCGCGTGGAAGACCGCTAGGTTCTCCTCCTCCTCGTAGACCGGGAGGATGTAGGCGACTGACGTCATGGGAGCTTCCTTCTCGTTGCGTTCAGATCGTGGCGAGGACGACCAGCCCGACCGCGACCAGCACCACCGCGGCGGCGAGGACGGTCTGGACGATCGTCAGCCACCGGCTGATCACCGGCTCGCTGATCGCCGAGCCGTGCTCGGTGTCGCCCTTCATTATCCAGGTGCCCTGGCTGAACCTCGGCTGAGCGCGGCGGGCATCGATCAGGAAGAGCAGCAACGCGGCGGCGATACCGGCCAGCGGCGCGGCGCTGGTCCAGTACCGGGAGCCGGCGATGTGCACGAACGGCTGGGTCAGCAGCGAGCCGATCCCGAGGGTGACCAGCAGGCTGATCACCTGGGCGTCGACGGTGCGCCGGACGACGGTGAGCAGCAGGCCGATCCCGGAGACGGCCAGGAACGCCCACATCACGTTGGTCGCGTACAGGATGAACTTGTGCATCGCCTCCGGCGAGTGGTCCGGCGACCGGACGTCCTTGCTGAACGAGGCCGGCTGGAAGGTGTAGCGCGCGAACCCCATCAGCACGTCGTCGGCGTAGCTGCGCGGGGTGACGTCCTGACGGGCGTAGGCGGACATCTCCTTGAGCACGACCAACTCGTTGGTGTCGGTCGCCCGGGCCACCTCGCGGGCGTAGCGCACCGGGGTGAACCAGATCGTGCTGGTCGGGTCGCACGGCCCGTAGCAGAGCTCGTCGCGGTCCCCGAAGGTGTTCGCCAGCACGGTCGGCACCGAGGTGGTGGTGATGACCCGGCCGCCGAGCGAGTGCGACGCGAACAGCGACCAGGGCGCGAGCAGCAGCAGGAAGACCACCCCGGCCAGGCCGCCGGCGAGGACGGCGCGGACCCGGTCGCGGCCGCGGAGCAGGGTCAGCGAGACGAACAGGACCACGATGCCCATCCCGAGCACCAGGATCGAGGCGCTGGACCGGGCGTAGACCACCGCGATCGAGATCAGCCCCATCCGGACGGCGGCCCACGCGGACGGCGGGTGGCCGACCCGGAGGGTGCGGATCCAGGAGACCAGCTCGGTGATCAGCAGCACGATCAGCAGCCCCGCGACCAGGTCGCCCCAGCCGCCGATCGAGAAGAGCAGCCACATCGGGATCAGGCCGGGCACGACGAGCAGCATCGCGGCGTACAGGTCGCCGAGGACGTGCCGGACCCGGATCACCGTGATCAGCAGCAGCAGGCTGGTGACGACACCGAGGTAGAGCCGGATGGTCACGATCGACGCGTGCGGGTCGACCAGGAACAGCGGCGTGATCAGGATGCCGTTGCCGGGCATGAACCAGCCGTTGCCGACCAGGTTGCGCTTCAGCTCGGCGGTGTCGACCGGCCCGAAGCCGACCAGGTCGCGGACCAGGTTGGAGAGCGCGCGGGCGCTGTCGAAGTAGTACCGCTCGTCGCCGTGCAGCGGCGCGTGCGACATGTACGGGAAGAGCACCACCTTGAGCAGCAGGTGCGCGGCGAAGAGGCCGACCAGCACCTTGGTGGAGGTGGACGCCCCGGCGAGGATCCGGCCCCTCATCGGTCCTGCTCCGCTTCGGCGAACCGCTTGGTGGAGAACCGGTCCAGACATTCGGGCGCGTCGGAGGTGCGGGCGACCTTCGGCAGGATCAGCTCGACGGTGCCGCGGACCAGGTCGTCGTCGCCGAGGCGGGGGATCGGGGTGATGGTCGCGCGGACCTGGCCGACGCCGGGCTTGGCGTAGTCGAGGACGTCACCGCGGGCGCGCGGGGTGAACCCGGCCCGGACCAACGCCTCGGCGAGGTCCCGGCGCGCCTGGTCGGCATCGATCTCGTCGTACTGCAGCACCAGCCGGCGAGTCCGCCCGTCGGCCAGGTCCTCGTCGGTGCGCACCTGGTACGGGAAGTCGATGGTCAGCCCGGTGGGCAGCGGGTAGCAGCCGGTGGTGAGCGCGTCCGGGGGCAGCGGCGGCCGGTAGCGGCCGGACGGCTCGGCCCGTCCGAACTGCGGGCTCAGCACGATCAGGACCGCACCGAGGACGCAGCCCGCGACGACCGTCGCGCGCTTCCGCGAGCCCGCGGGACCATGCCTGTCCAAGTTCAGTACTCCCGCTGGGCAACAAAGTTCGTCGGCAGCATATAGGGGTGCACGGCGGGGTAGGACCCGAGTTGGGCCCACACCGACACCCGGAAATCCTTCCGCGAGCCGGTGTCAACCCCCATACTCGAAATAGAACACGTTTCAGAAAGTAACTTCTTACCCCTTGTGCAGTTATGTGATGCACATCTACTTTCTGTTCGTCCTCACCGGAAGAACTGGCGTCAGGAGTGCTGCTGTGCAAAGCGTTGTGAGGTCCGCCCGGGCCCGTCGGCTACTCGGAATCGGAGTGGTCGTGCTCGCGCTCGCCATCCCGGCTGCCTGCGGTGGCTCCCAGCGGACGCCCGAGGAAGTCAAGGCGGCCAACGACAAGCTGAACGGCTCGATCAACGGCGGGAACTCGAACGGCAACGGAGTCGACCCGGTGACCGGCGATCCGGTCGACCCCGGCACCGACCCGGGCACCAACGATCCGGGCACCACGGACCCGGGCGGCACCGGCAACACCCCCGGTGGCACCGGCAACACCCCCGGTGGCACCGGCAACCCGGGAGGCGGCGGCAACCAGCCGATCGCCCCGGGCGTCAAGGCCGGCTCCTGCGACGGGTTCAAGAACGGTCAGGGCATCTCGGACTCGACGATCAAGATCGGCAACTCGTCCGACATCAGCGGCCCGGTCCCGGGTCTCTTCGAGGCCGCGCAGCAGGCCACGAAGGCGTACGTCAAGTACTTCAACACGACCCAGCCGAACGGCATCTGCGGTCGCAAGCTGGAGCTGACCAACCTGGACTCGCGAACGGACGCCGGTGCCGACCAGGCGTCGTACCAGAAGCTCTGCGAGTCGGTCTTCGCCGCGGTCGGCTCGATGTCGGCCTTCGACTCCGGCGGCGCCCAGACCGCCGAGAACTGCGGCCTCCCGGACATGCGCACCGCGGTCGTGACGGCGACCCGGAACAGCTGCAAGACCTGCTTCGGCGCGCAGCCGACGGGACCGTACGAGTTCTCGAACGCGGTCCCGGACTTCATCGTGAAGAACTACAAGGCCGCCAGCCAGAAGGCCGCCTTCCTCTACCTCAACGCCGGTGCCGCCGCGGAGAACGCCAAGGCCCAGCAGAAGGTCGAGGAGAAGCGCGGGATGAAGTTCCTCTACACCCAGGGGATCGACGTCGCGACCGCCAGCTACGCGCCGTACGTGCAGAAGATGAAGAGCCTGGGTGTCGAGTACGTCCAGTTCATCGGCGCGTACCAGCAGTCGGTGACCCTGGCCAAGGCGATCCAGGCCGGCGGCTTCAAGCCGCAGGTCCGCCTCTACGACCCCTCGGTCTACGACGTGAACTTCCTCAAGACCGGCGGCTCCGCGGTCGAGGGCGTCTTCATGTTCATCAACTTCACCCCGCTCGAGGAGAGCCAGCCCGAGCTGAACCTGTACAAGCAGTGGCTCCAGCAGGTGGCGCCGGGCGCGAACCCGACCTTCTTCGGCGAGTTCGCCTGGTCGGCCGCGAAGCTCTTCGTGCAGAACTCGATCGCCCTCGGCGGCAAGCTGAACCGGTCGACGTTGGCGAAGAGCTTCACGTCGGTGCACAAGTGGACCGGTGGCGGCATGCACGGCCCGATGGACGTGGGCGGCAAGCACTCGCCGTCCTGCGTCCGGTTCCTGCAGGTGAAGGGTGGCAAGTTCGTGCCGCTCGGCTCCACGAAGTACATGTGCAACGGTTCCAGCGTGGGCCGGTGACCGGGTGAACGAGTTCCTCTCCTACACCGTCATCGGGATCTTCACCGGTGCGGCGTACGCGATCGCGGCCAGCGGTCTCGTGCTCACCTACAGCACCACCCGGGTGTTCAACATCGCCCACGGTGCGATCGGGATGTTCTTCACCTTCGTCTACTGGGACTTCTCCCAGCGGCAGGGGTTGCCGGCCTGGCTCTCGCTGGTGCTGGTGCTCGGTATCTGCGCTCCGCTGACCGGCGTGCTGCTGCAGCGGTTCGTCACCCGCGGCCTGGGCACCGCCCCGGTCGGGGTCTCGCTGGTCGTCACGGTGGCGCTCCTGGTCGCGATGATCGGTATCGCCACCCAGATCTGGAAGCCGGAGGCCCGGGCGATCCCGGAGTTCTTCCCGGACAAGCGGTTCGACGTCTGGGGCATCGTCATCACCCCGCAGCACATCATCACGCTGGTGCTGTCGCTGCTGGTCGCCGGCGGGTTGTACGTGCTGCTGGCCCGGACCCGGGTCGGTACGGCGATGCGCGCCAGCGTCGACAACGCCGAGCTGCTCGGTCTGTACGGCGGCCGTGCCGAGGTCGTCTCGGCGCTCGCCTGGGCGGTCGGCACCTCGCTGGCCGCGCTCGGCGGGATCCTGCTCGCCCCCCAGATCGGGATGGACTTCTACCTGCTCACCCTGATCGTGATCTCCGCGTATGCCGCGGCGATGCTCGGCAAGCTGACCAGCCTGCCGATGACCTACGTCGGCGCGATGGCGCTCGGCCTGGCGTCGTCGTACGTCGTCGGGTACCTGGACAAGTTCCCGGGTGCCGAGAACCTCACCGGCCTGCCGCCGGTGGTGCCGACGATCTTCCTGTTCGCGATCCTGGTGCTGCTGCCGCAGGCGCCGCTCCGGATCGGCCAGGTCAAGGGCCTCGTCTCCGCGCCGGTGCCGTCGCCGACCAAGACCGGTGTCTGGGGCATCGGCCTGATCGGCTTCGTGGTCCTGCTGGTCAGCGGGATGGCCGACTCCACCCTGCTCAACGTGGGCACCGCGATCGCCTACGGCATCCTGATGCTCTCGCTGGTCCTGCTCACCGGGTACGGCGGCTTCGTCTCGCTGGCCCAGTTCGCCTTCGCCGGCGTCGGCGCGGTGATCTACAGCCAGGTCGAGCAGCCCAACCTGTTCGGCCTCGCGGTCGCGATCATCGGGACCGGCCTGGTCGGCGCGATCGTGGCGATCCCGGTGCTCCGGCTGACCGGTCTCTACCTCGCGCTCGCCACCCTGGCGTTCGGCCAGCTGATGGACAAGCTGATCTTCACCTCGGCCTGGGCCTTCGAGTTCAACAACCCGCTGAAGGCGGAGCGGCTCTCGGTCCTCGGCTACAAGTTCGAGTCGCTGACCAGCACGGTGATCATGATGGCGGTCTTCTTCGTGCTGGTCGCCTTCGTGATCATCGCGATCCGGCGCGGCCGGCTCGGCCGGATCCTGATCGCGATGCGCGACAGCCAGGCCGCCTGCGGCACCCTCGGGCTGGACATGCGCTGGTTCCGGGTCGGCGTCTTCGCCGGGTCCGCCTCCATCGCCGGCCTGGCCGGGGCGCTGCTGATCAGCATGCGGATGTCGATCACCGCCAACGACTTCCTGTACTTCAACAGCCTGCTCCTGCTGCTGATGGCCGGTGTCTGGGGCCTCACCTCGATCACCGGTGCCGCTCTCGGTGGCGTCTTCATGATGTACCTGCCGGTGGCGCAGGGGGAGAACCCGGACATCGCCGGGCTGCTCTTCGTGCTGCTCGCGGTCGGCGCGATCATCCTCGGCCGCAACCCGAACGGACTGGCGTACTACCTGTTCCAGCTGCCGCGGTGGATCCAGGGCTCGCTCTTCCCCGCGCTCGCGGAGAAGTACCCGGGGATGGCGCTGCGCGCCCAGGAGTACGGCTTCGGCCGCCGCGACGACGATGACTACGACGACGGTGACCACAACGACGGGGACCCGGGCGGGGATCCCGGCGCCGGACCGTTGGCAGAGGAGGTGGACACGCATGCCGTTGCTGCACGTTGACGACGTCGTCGTCCAGTTCGGCGGCGTGACCGCCGTCAACCACGCGAACTTCGAGGTCGAGCAGGGCTCGATCACCGGTCTGATCGGCCCGAACGGCGCCGGCAAGACCACCACGTTCAACGTGGTCACCGGGTTGCAGACGCCGACCTCGGGCCGGGTCGTCTTCGACGACAAGGACATCACCCGGATGCCGGTGCACCGCCGGTCCCGGCGGGGGATCGGCCGGACCTTCCAGCGGCTGGAGGCCTTCGGGTCGCTGACCGTGGCCGAGAACGTCCGGACCGCGTTCGACATCCACGACGGGTTCGCCGGGCTGTTCCGCTCGGTCCAGAACGACGTCGACGACCTGCTCGACCTGGTCGGCATCGCCAACCACGCCGACGACCGGGCCGACTCGATCCCGACCGGCACCGCGCGGTTGCTCGAGCTCGCCCGAGCACTGGCCTGCGACCCGAAGCTGCTGCTCCTCGACGAGCCGTCCTCGGGGCTGGACGAGTCCGAGACCGAGGCCTTCGGGGAGCTGCTCCAGCAGCTCGCGAACGAGGGCCGCACGATCCTGATGGTCGAGCACGACATGGACCTGGTGATGAACGTCTGCGACACCATCCACGTCCTGGACTTCGGCTCGGTCATCGCCGACGGGACGCCCGCCCAGGTGCGCGCCAACCCGGTGGTCCAGAAGGCCTACCTGGGCTACTCGGACGACGGACCGGCGGGGGACGACACGGCCGTGCTGCCGCTGGTGAACGAAGAGGTTGTCCTGTGAGCGTCCCGATTCTCGACATCATCGACCTGCACGCCGCCTACGGCCGCATCGAGGTGCTCCGCGGGGTGAACCTGACCGTGCCCAAGGGCGCGGTGGTGGCGCTGCTCGGTCCGAACGGCGCCGGCAAGTCGACGCTTCTCAAGGTGATCAGCGGTCAGATGCAGCAGACCTCCGGGGACATCCACCTGGCCGGCATCCACGTCACCGGCGCCAAGCCGGACGACCTGGCGCGGCTCGGCCTGACCACGATCCCCGAGGGGCGCAGTGTCTTCCCGAACCTGACGGTCGAGGAGAACCTGCTCCTGATGTCGTACGCCGGCGTCGCGCCGGAGGCGGTCTTCGACACCGCGTACAGCTACTTCCCGCGGCTGCACGAGCGCCGCTTCCAGCTGGCCGGGACGATGTCCGGCGGCGAGCAGCAGATGCTGGCGATGGCGCGCGCGCTCGCCTCCGACCCGGCGCTGCTGCTGCTCGACGAGCTGTCGATGGGCCTGGCGCCGCTGATCGTCGACGAGCTCTACGAAACTGTCGCGAAGATCGCCGAGACCGGTGTCTCGATCCTGGTGGTCGAGCAGTTCGCGCGCACGGCACTGCGGGTCTCCGACTACGCAGCGGTGATGACCGGGGGAACGGTCGTCGCCACGGGAGAGCCTGACGAGATCAACGCGATCATGGCTGATGTGATTCTGGGGGGTGCTGCATGACCTGCGGCGAGTGCACGAACGACCACAAGGGCGAGAAGACGCTCTATGACAAGACCGTCGCGCGGCGGATCGAGACCGCCAGCCGGCGCGCCAAGCGGACCGTCGCGAGCGCTGCCGTCCTCGGCCTGCTCTCGATCGGCGGCGCCGCCTCGGTGATGCCGGCGCAGGCGGCCGACTACAGCGGGTGGAGCACCTACGCCCAGGCGACGCCGCTGCGGATCGAGCTGCGCGAGCCGGCGATCCCGATCCCGTCCGACCCCCAGCTCGAGCTGAACTTCTCCTACACCAAGGTCGGCAGCACCTCGGGCCCGATCGGCAGCGCCCGGGCCTCGGCGCTCTGGCCCGGCGACGCGGTCGGTGAGGGCCTGAAGACCTTCGGCGAGCAGCTCGGTCTTCCGGGCGCGCTGACCGACGGCGGCTACCCGGTGCAGGTCAACGCGATGAGCCCTGGCGACACCGCCGCGGCCACCCAGGAGTTCTTCCCCGGGATGACCGGCAAGGTCACCACGTCCCCGAAGAAGGCCGTAGCCAAGGTCGGCTACGGGACCGCCGGCGATGTCGATCCCGGCGGCGACGGCACCGGCACCAAGCCCAAGACCCCCCTGGAGCTGCTCCAGTCCGGCGACCTCAGCGCGCTCAGCGGTCTGCTCGCGGGTGCGTCGACGGCCGGCCCCGGCGAGACCCCGTCGACCAGCCCGCTCGGCCTGCTCAGCCTGCTGATCAAGGCCGGCGGCATGGAGAGCATCTCCTCGACGACGTACGACGAGGAGGGCGACTCGGTCATCGCCACCGCGACCAGCCGGCTGGGCAGCATCGGCCTGCTCGGCGGCATCGTGAAGCTCGACGGCGTCGAGGTGATCACCACCGTGACCAGCAACCTCGCCAAGGGTGCGGTGATCTCCCGCAAGGTCACGATGGGCGCGCTGTCGATCGCCGGCAACAAGTTCGCGATGACCGGCGACGGCATCGAGGCGATGGGCAAGGTCAACCCGATCCCCGGTCTCCCGGACGCCCCGGCGGCGGCCCTGAAGGCGCTCGGGATCAGCATCGACCTCGGCAAGGCGACCCAGTCCAAGACCGGCCCGGCCGGCTCGGTCACCGCCGAGGCGCTCCGGATCACCATCAAGACGGCGCCGCTGCTCAGCAAGCTCCCGAAGCTGCCGCTCGGCCAGCTGATGGAGAAGTTCCCCGACCTCCCGGGCCAGGCAGGCATCCTCAAGGGCCTGATCATCGCCCTCGGCGACGCCACCCCGCAGCTCGACATCGTCCTCGGCCAGGCCACCTCCCGCGCCGAGACCGTGGCAGGGATCGACCCCGGCCCGACGGTGACCCCGCCGACCACCGGCGGTCCCACCACCGAGACCCCGGGCGGCACCGACGGTGGCCCGGGCATCGACAGCGGTCCGATGCCCGGCGAGCTGCCCCCGGTCCAGGCCGGTGGGGAGCAGCCGTCGGTCACCACGCCGGTCGTTCCCCGGAACGCCACGTCCGGGCTGCCGCCGCTGGACAAGCTGCCGACCTGGCTCGTCCTCCTCGGTCTCGCGATCGGGGGAGGCCTCGGTTGGTACATCTTCCGCTCCGGTTCCCTGCTCTTCGGGGGCGCCGTCACCTGTGCCCACGGCCTCCGGGCCGGCATCCCCGACCTCAGAAAGGTATGAGATGACCACGATCCAAGCCCAGCAGGCTCCGGCCCACACGATGCCGAGGGCATCGAGCAGGGACGGGGTGGCCCCGCTCCGGGGCAACCCGGCCCAGCTGCTGCACCTCGTCCTCTTCGTCGCGGGGGCGGTGCTGCTGCCGACCGGTCTGATCGTGATCGGCCTCGGCTGGTACGGCGCCGCGCACACGCTGTACCAGTACGACCAGATCCCGTACCTGATCTCCGGCGGCGTCCTCGGTCTGGGCATCACCTTCGTCGGCGGCTTCCTGTACTTCGGCTCCTGGCTCGCCCGGATCGCCGCGGACCAGAAGGACGCGCAGCGCCAGCTCTCCGAGACGCTGCTGCTGCTGGCGGACGCGGTCGCCCAGAATTCAGCCCAGAATGGGGCGGCGCCGGTCGAGACCGCTGTCGCAGCGCCCTACGCGGCTCCGGCCGAGACCGTTGCCGCACCGGCCGCCCGGCCGGCAGCGACGCCGGCCCGTGCCCGGGACGCGGGTTCGGTGCTGGTGACCGCCGGGCGCGGCAAGACCATGCACCGCGCCGACTGCGACCTGATCGCAGGTCGCGAGGACCTGCAGCCGGTGGGAGCCAACGCCGACGGCCTGGTCCCGTGCAGGCTCTGCCAGTCCTGAGGCACCGATGACGACGGTCAGCGCCGCGCCCGATCTCGGGCCGGCGCGCGGAGCCGCCGGCACCCGACGGTCCGCCCCTCGCCGTACCCAGGTGGAGCGGCGGGCGGAGAGCGAGCGCCGGCTACTGCGGGCTGCCGCGGAGCTGCTCGTCGAGCGCGGCATCGAGGGCACCTCGCTGGCCGAGATCGGCCGCCGGGCGGGCTACAGCCACGGCCTGGTGCACCAGCGGTTCGGCTCCAAGGACGCGATGATCGCTCGGCTGACCGACGAGGCGGCCCGGCTCTTCACCACCACCATGGTCGAGCGGATCGGCAACGCCACCGGCGCCCTGGCGGTGCGGGTCCTCGCCGAGACCTACCTGAGCCTGGTCCAGGGTCCGGACCCGGTGGCCCGGGTGCACCTGCTGGTCTGGAGCGAGGCGATCGCCAACGGTTCCGGTGAGCACCGGACCCGGCCGAGCTGGGACCGGGTGTTCCGCTCCTCGCTGGCGACGATGATCAAGGACGGGATCGCGCGCGGGTCGGTCCGTGCGGACGTCGACCCGGTCCCGGCCGCGGTGGTCATCGTCGGGCTGCTCCGCGGGGTCGCGCTGCAGCAGATCCTGGACCCGGCAGCGGGCTCGATCGCCGGTGCGCGGACGGTGGCGCTCGACCACCTGGACCGGATGCTCCGGCCGACCGTCCTCAACCCGCGTCCGGACGCACCCGTAGGTCGCTGAGCACCAGCTCCCGGATCAGCGACTGGGCGGAGTCGAGGTCGATGCCGCCGTCGACGAGTAGCTGCATGGCGGTGCCGCGCAGCGCGCCGACGATGGTCAGCGCGGTGTCCGCGACCGGCACGTCGGCGCGGATCGAGCCCTCGGCGACCCCGTCCTCGATGAGTCCGGAGACGAAGTCCCGGAACTGGCGGTCCCACTCGAGCTGGGCGTTGCGCCGCGAGGCGCTGTGCGCGACCGCCTCGCTCCACAGCACCACGTGCACCCGGCCGATCGGGTCCGGCCCGTCGACCAGGTCGAGGTAGAGCGCGCAGAGCTCGAGCACCGCGTCCAGCCCGGTCCGGGCGCCGATCCGGGTCCGAGCCGCGTGCGCGTAGTACCGGGTGGCCTCCTCGATGATCCGGTCGACCAGCTCGTCCTTGGACCCGAAGCGGTGGTTGACCAGTGCGTGGCTCGCGCCTGCCCGGCGGCCGATGTCGGCCAGCGAGGTCCGGGCCAGACCCTGCTCGACGATCAGCTCGACCGAGGCGGTCAGCAGCCGCTGCTCGCTCTCGGCGCGCCGCTCCGCCTGGGTACGGCGCGCGTCGGGGCGCCGGGCGGGTTCCTGGGGCGTGGCCACCCGCTGACGCTATCGGCAAACCCTTGGAGTTCGCCCGGATCAGGCGTACAAAGGAAGGAGGCGCCGGATCTTTCCGACACCCTCATCGAGGATGGTGTTTGCCGATGCTCGGGATATTCATTGCAGTGGGATTCGTGACCGCCGCGTTCGTGGCGGCCCTGGTGGTGGCGGCGTTCGCCGACCGGCGTCGATCGACCGAGGTCGACTCGGACCCGTCCCGGTTCGCCCCGGCTCCGGTCAACCCGAGGCTGCCCTGGTCGGCGTAGCTCCTCACGCCAGGTAGGCGCGGATCAGGTGGTTGACGGCCGCGGGCTGCTCCAGCTGCAGGAAGTGGCCGGCCTCCGGCACCAGCACGACCTGGCTGCCGGGCGGCAGGTGCGGCTCGGCCAGGGCGGCCAGCCGCGGGTCCAGGCAGCCGTCCCGGTCGCCGTGCAGGGAGAGGATCGGCTGCAGCGGGAGCCGCATCTCGGCACCCTTCCAGCGCCGGTACGCCGGCGGCGGACCGAACGGGCTGAGCAGCGCCCGGTAGTAGCCGATGATCGTGCGCCGGTTCTCCGG
This sequence comes from Nocardioides marmoriginsengisoli, assembly GCF_003725695.1. GTDB lineage: Bacteria > Actinomycetota > Actinomycetes > Propionibacteriales > Nocardioidaceae > Marmoricola > Marmoricola marmoriginsengisoli. The sequence goes on along the minus strand of NZ_RJSE01000003.1, from coordinate 626,238 downwards.
ACCGGCCATCGCCGCGAGCACCGCGGGCAGGTCCTCGGCGGCGTCATACCCGGGGGACCAGTCCCGCCAGAGCTTGCGGACCAGCCGGGCGTAGGCCCGCTCGGGCAGCCAGGGGAGCCGGTTGAACAGGATGTACCAGCTGCTGCGCAGCTGCCGGGGGAGGCTGCGGGCGACGTTCGGCGACCGCAGCGCGGCGAACGGCGGCACCGAGAGCGTCACCACCTTCGCGAACGGGCAGTCCTCGTGGGCGGCCAGGGCGTTGGCCGTGATCGCGCCCCAGTCGTGGCCGACCAGGACCGCGTCCGGTCCGCCGCCCAGGGCGGCGTGCAGGCCGAGGACGTCCGAGATCAGTGCCGCCACGTCGCCGCGACCGTCCGCCGGCACGTCGGAGGGGGCGTACCCGCGCAGGTACGGCGCCACCACCCGCCAGCCGTCCGCGGCCAGGTCGGGCCCCAGGTGACGCCAGGTGCGGGCCGTGTCCGGGAACCCGTGCAGCAGCAGGGCCAGCGGCCCGTCGGCCGGTCCCCAGGTCAGCGCGCTCAGCGATACCTGGGGCAGGTCGATCCGGATCTCGTCCATGCCCGACATCCTGGCGTACTCGGCCGACCGCGCACGGCCTAGGGTTGCCTCATGACTTCCGGTCCGGGTGCCACCGCGTCCACGCCTCGCCGCGTGGTCGTGGTCCCGACCTACAACGAGGCGCCGAACGTGCTCCGCGCGATCGACGCGGTGCTGGCCGCCGCGCCCGAGTGCCACGTCCTGGTCGTCGACGACAACAGCCCGGACGGCACCGGCCCGCTGGTGGCGGCGCACCCCGACTTCGGCAACCGGGTGCACCTGCTCGGGCGCCCCGGCCGCGGCGGTCTCGGCGCGGCGTACCGGGCCGGCTTCGCCTGGGCCTTCGACCACGGCTACGAGCAGATCGCCCAGATGGACGCCGACCTCTCGCACCCGCCCGACCGGTTGCCGGCGCTCTTCGCCGCGCTGGACGACGCCGACGTGGCGGTCGGCTCGCGCTACGTCCGCGGCGGCGGGGTGAAGCGCTGGGGCTGGCACCGGCAGTTGATCTCGCGCGGCGGCAACCTGTACGTACGGCTGCTGCTCGGCACCCCGGTGCGCGACACCACGGCCGGGTTCAAGGCCTTCCGGGCCGAGGCGCTGCGGACCATCGACGTGCTGGCGTCCGAGTCCAACGGGTACTCCTTCCAGATCGAGAACACCTGGAACGCGACCCGGCGCGGCCTGCGGATCACCGAGGTCCCGATCACCTTCACCGACCGCACGGCCGGGGCGTCCAAGATGTCCGGATCGATCGCCCGGGAGGCTCTCGGGCTGGTGCTGCGCTGGCGGATCGCGGAGATCCGGGGCCGCGAACCCCGGGCGCGTCGCCGTACGGCGGCCTGAAAGCACGGAAATTCCCTCGCCCACAAGGCGAAACTGCCGAATTCCTGGTTGCCGTCCCGGTACGTTCTGAGGACGGATCGACGTGAGGGGGACCTTCGATGAGCACGAATTCGCACGCGCAGGCACTGCGGTTGGTCGCGCCGCTCGAGGCCGCTCCGTTCGACGTCGTCGAGGTCGGCCCCCGCCGGGTGCCGCGGACCGAGTTCGGTGGCGGGTCGGTGCGCTCCTCGATCCTGGCCCGGGCGATGTCCAGCACGGTGAAGCCGTTCATCTCGCTGTGGGCCCGGGTGCCGCTCGCGCCCTGGCCGTACTTCGTCGTCGACTACGCGGGCCTCGCCCTGCGCACCGTCCCCGGGACCACCTACGAGCGGATGGAGTTGCCGCACTGCAAGGCCGAGGTGCTCCGGACGCCGTCCGCCGAGGACCGGGTGATCGTCTACCTGCACGGCGGCGCGTTCGTCGTCGGCGGCCGGTTCCTGCACCGCCAGCTGATGTCCCGGATCGCCGAGGAGACCCGGGCCAGCGTGATCGCGGTGGAGTACCGCCAGCTGCCGAAGCACCCGGTGAGCGCCTCGGTCGCGGACGCGCTGGACGCCTACCGCTACGTGCTCGACTCGGGCGTGCCGGCCTCGCAGGTGATCATCATGGGCGACTCGGCCGGCGGGTACCTGACCTTCCAGACGGCGCTGGCCGCCGCCGAGGCCGGGCTGCCGATGCCGGCCGGGCTGGTCGCGATGTCGCCGCTGATCGACTTCGACGGCACCGCCAAGGTCAACGCCGAGTCCGCGGAGACCTGCGCACTCTTCCCGAGCAACTGCTTCGACGGTCTCGCCGAGGTGGTGCTCCGGGCGTCCCGCCGGGCCGGCGAGGCGCACGCGCTCCCGGACCCGCCCAGCCGCGCCGCGCTGCACGGCCTGCCGCGGTCGCTGATCCAGGCGAGCTCCGCGGAGATGGTCTTCCCGGACGCCGAGGCGATGACCGAGGCGCTGCTCGCCGCCGGCGTCGACGTCGAGCTCCAGGTCTGGGACCACCAGGTCCACGTCTTCCAAGCCGCCGCCGGCCTGGTACCCGAAGGCGCCCAAGCCCTTGAGGAGCTAGCAGCCTTCGTCGAGGACGCAGTCCCCGACAAGCTGCGCGCCCTCAAGCAACGCTGAGTGGGCCGTTCCGGACTGTTGAGTTGCGCCTTCTGGTCGGCCGTTAGTCTCGCCACGTGACCGATGTCGACTCCTGGTTCGCCGCGAACACCAGTTCCTGGTGCGAGCGCACGCTGACCGAGCTGCTCGCGGCCAAGGCGTCCAGCGGGCTGAGCGTCAGCCTGGTGGTACCGGCCCGCAACGAGGCCGCCACCGTCGGTGACGTGGTGACCCGGGTCCGCGAGGCACTGGTGGAGACCACCGACCTGCTCGACGAGATCGTGGTGATCGACTCGGACTCGACCGACGACACCTACGTCGTCGCCCAGGACGCCGGCGCGGTGGTGCACCGGTCTGCGGAGATCCGACCCGACCTGGACTCGTACCCGGGCAAGGGCGAGGCGATGTGGAAGTCGCTCTTCGTGACCACCGGCGACGTGCTGGTCTTCATGGACGCCGACCTGCTCGACTGGGACACCCACTTCGTGCCCGGCCTGCTCGGCCCGCTGCTGACCCGCCCGGAGATCGCGCTGGTCAAGGGGTACTACGAGCGCCCGCTGGCCGACGGGTCCGCCGACGCCGGCGCGTACGAGGGCGGCCGGGTCACCGAGCTGGTCGCCCGCCCGCTGCTCAACCTGCTCTTCCCCGAGCTCGCCGGGCTGGTCCAGCCGCTGGCCGGCGAGTGGGCCGTGCGACGGGAGCTGTTCGCCTCGCTCACGGTGCCCACCGGCTACGCGGTCGAGACCACCGCCCTGATCGACACCGCACGCACCCGGGGCATCGACGCGATCGCCCAGGTCGACCTCGGCCGGCGTGCGCACCGGCACCAGGCGCTGCGCGACCTCGGCGGGATGGCGACCCAGATCCTGGCGGCAGCCCTGGACCGGGCCGGCTGGGAGCACCGTCCCGGGGACGGATCGGTGCTGCGGCAGTTCCACCCGGTCGACGGGGTGGCCACCGCGACCGATCGCTTCGTCCCCCAGAGCGAACGTCCCCCGGCGGCAGGATTCCTCCGATGACCCTCAAGCTCGGCCGGCACTCCTTCGCCGACGACGCCACCCTGATGATGGCGATCGTCAACCGGACCCCGGACTCGTTCTACGACAAGGGCGCGACCTGGGCCGAGGACAAGGCCTTCGAACGGGTCGTCCAGGTGGTCGACGAGGGCGCCGAGATCGTCGACATCGGCGGCATCAAGGCGGCACCCGGCGTGTTCATCGACCCGGACGAGGAGAAGGGCCGGGTGGTGGACTTCGTCGCCCGGGTGCGGGACGCCTTCCCCGGGCTGGTGATCTCGGTGGACACCTGGCGGGCCGAGGTGGGCGCCGCGGTCTGCGAGGCGGGTGCCGACGTCCTCAACGACGCCTGGGGCGGGGCCGATCCCGGGCTGGTCGACGTCGCCGCGTCGTACGGTGCCGCGATCATCTGCACCCACACCGGCGGCGTCACGCCGCGGACCAGACCCTTCCGGATCGAGTACGACGACGTGGTGAAGAGCGCGGTCGCCGACACCATCGCGTACGCCGAGCGGGCAGTCCTCGCCGGCGTCGCCCGGGAGAGCGTGGTGATCGACCCGGCGCACGACTTCGGCAAGAACACCTTCCACTCCCTGGAGCTCACCCGCCGGCTGGACGAGATGGTGGCGACCGGCTGGCCGGTGCTGGTGTCGCTGTCGAACAAGGACTTCGTCGGGGAGAGCCTCGACCTCCCGGTGGGTGAACGACTGACCGGCACCTTGGCGGCGACGGCCGTCTGCGCGCTCGCCGGGGCGCGGATCTACCGGGTGCACGAGGTCGTCGAGACCCGCCAGACCGTCGACATGGTCAACACCATCGCCGGCCGCCGGTTGCCGCAGCGGGCGATCCGGGGGCTCGCATGAGAATCGTGGTCGTGCCCTCGACGCTGGCGCTGCTGCCGCGGTACGCCTCCGCGTCCGACCCGATCCCGGAACTACGCGCCGCCGTGCACGCGGCGACCGCGTGGGTCCTGGAAGACGGGCCCGTCGGCGGTGTCGCCGGCTCCCCGGCCGGGCTCGAGGTCGCCCGGCACCTGGTCGGTGACCCGGTCGAGGCGGTGCCCGGGCTGCTGGTCGCCGCCGGTGGTTCGGCGATGCGCACCGAGAATGCCCCGGGAGCGTTCGACGAGCGCGCCGAGGGCTACGACGCCGTCGTCGGGAAGGCGCTGGCGACCGGCGACCTTGAGGCCCTGTCCAGGATCGACGTGCCCCTGGCCGAGGAGCTCTGGGCCGGCGAGGACGCGCTGGTGCTGGCCGCGCTCGGCCGTCGGCTGGCCGGGACCACCCGGGTGCTCGACGTCCAGGTCGACTACGACGACGCGCCGTACGGGGTGCAGTACTGGGTGGTGAGGTGGCAGTGCGAGTCCTGATCGACACGCTGGCGCCGGGATCCGACGACCTGGCCGACCTCTACGCGCCGCCGCGCCTGCCCTGGTTGCGGGTCAACATGGTCAGCACCCTCGACGGCGCCGCCAACGGCGAGTCCGGCACGAGCGGCTCGATCAACAACGCGGCCGACAAGGCCGTCTTCGACGCGCTCCGCGCGCAGGCCGACGCGATCATCGTCGGCGCCGGCACCGCGCGGACCGAGGGCTACCGGGTCGCCGACGTGCCGCTGGTGATCGTGTCGCACTCCGGCCAGGTACCCGAGGGCCTGCAGGACGCGCCCGCCGGCAAGGTGCTGCTGGCGACCTGCGCGACCTCTCCGGGCCTGGCCGCCGCGCAGGAGCTGCTCGGCACCGAGAACGTGATCGTCGCCGGCGACACCCAGGTCGACCTGGCCGCGATGAAGGCCGCCCTGGTCGGCCGCGGCCTGGAGAACCTGCTCAGCGAGGGCGGCCCGCACCTGCTCCGCGACCTGCTCGACGCCGGTGCGGCCGACGAGCTCTGCCTGACCTTCGTGCCGCAGGCGATCGGCGGCGTGCACCCGCGGATCGTGATGGGGGAGTCGATCCGGGCCGACCTCGCCCTCGCCGTGCTGCTGGAGCAGGACGGGACCCTGCTCGGCCGCTGGCTGACCTAGGCCCAGGGGTTCTCCCGGCGCCAGGCCACCGGGAAGGAGAGCGCCACGCCGTCGCGCTCGGCGAACCGGGTGAACGCCTGCAGGGTCACGTCGAGGTCGTCGCCGGCGTACGGGAGCGCCCGCAGCGGCGGGTCCTCGGTGGTCATCGGCAGCGGTGAGAAGAAGTCGTCCCAGTGGGTGAGGACCACCCGCCGGGCGCCGACCGCGCTGACCGTCTCCGCCCAGTACGACGCCAGGTAGTCCTGGTCCTGGATCCCCAGCTGGCCGATGCCCAGGTAGGCGACCTCGGCGCTCCGCCCGGCCAGCGAGCCGGTCACGAACCCGGCGCTGCCCTGCACCAGGGCGGTGCGGCCGCTGTCGTGCGCGACCAGGATCGACCAGGCCTCGCCGCACTTGTACGCCGCCGCCTTGACCGGTGGCCGCACCGGCTCGGTGATCTCGCCGGGGTAGCGGTCCGGCGGGCAGTGGTGCGACGCGACCAGGGTCAGCGTCCAGGGACCCACCACGATCGGCTCCCCGGGCGTGACGACGGTGATCCGCTCCTCGGCGAGACCCCCACCGCGACCGATGTTCGCCGTCGAGGTGCCGCCGATCAACCGGGCCCCGGTGCGAGCCGCGACGACCGCGGAGTCCATCGCGTGGTCGAAGTGGCTGTGCACCGGCAGCACCGCGTCGAGCCGGTCGATCCCGGCCTTGGCCAGGCACGCGGCGATCCGGTCCTCGTTCGGCGCGATCCTGCCGAGTCCGACCGAGAGCAGCCCGGGGCGGCTGAAGAACCCGTCGGTCAGGATCGCCGACGTACCGTCGTCGAGGAGCAGCGTGCTGACACCCAGGAAGGTGACCCGGAGCCCGGTGCCGTCGGACTCGGGGACGTCGAACCGGGAGCAGTGGTCGGCGATCGCCGGTCTGCCGAGCTTGAGCCTCATCCGACCACCCCCTCCACGTGGAACAGCGCGTGCTCGCCCTCGAATCCCTTGAGCTCGACCGACTCGGCCTCGGTGAACGCGTAGTAGTCGGCCATCGCTGCGGCGATCTCGCCGGTCACCAGCACCTCACCGCCCTGGGCCTGGGCGGCGACCCGGGCAGCCAGCGCGACGTTCTGACCGAAGTAGTCGCCGTCCCGCTCGATCGCGGTGCCGGTGTGCAGCCCGATCCGCACCCGGATCGGCGTCCGGCGCAGCTCCCGGCTGCGGTTCCAGTGGGCGCCGAGGGCGCGCTGGATGTCCAGCGACGCGGCGATCGCCAGGTCCGGGGTGGAGAAGACGACCATGTGCCCGTCGCCGAAGCTCTTCACGATCAGGCCGCGGTACTTCTCGACGTAGGTCTCGACCAGGTGGTCGTGGGCGCCGAGCACCTTGAGCCAGCGGCTGTCGCCCAGTTGGGTGTTGATCAGCGTGGAGTTCTCGATGTCGGAGAAGAAGATCGTCACGGTGCCGTCCTCGGACGCCATCCGGCCGATCGCGGCGCGCTGGTCGGCGGCCCACCGGTTGAAGTCCTCGAGGGTGCTGACCAGCATCCCGCCGACGCCCTGCTCACGGACCCGGCTGACCGCCTCCAGCACGCCGCGCATCGCGGTGCCGGCGGTCAGCACGGCTCGCGGGGCGGCACCTCCGGGCAGCGGCGGCGGGACCCGCAGGTTGGCCTCGGCGAGCTCGGCCCGGGTCTGGCGCAGCGCGACCAGGCAGGCGGCCAGGGCGGCCACGGCCAGGAACAGGGCCGCGGCCAGGATCCAGGCGGTCGTCGTGGCTTCGAGCACGCCTGAACTCTGACACACCGATGTTTCCGCTCGGTGACCCATGAGATAGTTCAGAACAGGTTCTACCTTCGAGACGGGCCGTACCGGCCCTCCCGGGTACCGATCTTCCAGGAGCGAAATGACGGCGACAAGTCCGGCCATCGAGGGCTGGTTCACGAGCGGGGACGGAGCCGGCTCCGGGCCGGCGCTGATCGGGTCGGAGTGCACCACCTGCAGCACGGTGTTCTTCCCGCGGACGGCCGGCTTCTGCCGCAACCCCGCGTGCGACGGCGACGAGTTCGCCGACACCGAGCTGTCCCGCCGGGGCCGCGTCTGGTCCTACACCGACGCGCAGTACCAGCCGCCGGCGCCGTACATCCCCGCGACCGACCCCTACGTCCCGTTCGCGCTGGCCGCGGTCGAGCTCGCCGAGGGCATCGTGGTGCTCGGCCAGGTCGCCGACGGCTTCACCGTGAACGACTTCAAGGTCGGTGACGAGATGGAGCTGGTCGTCGAGACCCTCTACACCGACGACAGCGGCGACCGCACCATCTGGCGCTGGAAGCCCGTGACGAGCCCGGACGTCGAGCTCGTCGAGACGCCTGGAGGTGCGCAGTGACTGCCAACGACGTCGCGATCGCCGGGGTCGGCATGCACCCCTGGGGCAAGTGGGGCAAGAACTTCGTCGAGTACGGCGTCGTGGCGGCCCGCGCGGCGCTGGCGGACGCCGGGATCCCGTGGACCGACGTGGACCTGATCGTCGGCGGTGAGACCGTCCGCAACGGGTACGGCGGCTACGTCGCCGGGGCGACCTTCGGCCAGGCGCTCGGCTGGAACGGGGCCCGGGTCGCGACCAGCTACGCCGCCTGCGCGACCGGTGCCCAGGCCCTGGACACCGCCCGCGCCCGGATCCTCGCCGGCCTCTCCGAGGTGGCCCTCGTGGTCGGCGCCGACACCACCCCGAAGGGGTTCCTGGCCCCCAACGCCGGCGAGCGCTGGGACGACCCGGACTGGCTGCGGTTCCGGCTGCTCGGCATGACCAACCCGGCCTACTTCGCGCTCTACGCGCGCCGCCGGATGGACCTGTACGGCGCGACCAGCGAGGACTTCGCCCAGGTCAAGGTCAAGAACGCCAAGCACGGCCTGAGCAACCCGAACGCGCGCTACCGCAAGGAGGTCGTCGCCGAGGAGGTGCTGAGCTCGGCGATCGTGGCCGACCCGCTGCACCTGCTCGACATCTGCGCGACCTCCGACGGTGCCGCCGCGGTGATCCTGTGCTCGACCGAGTACGCCGCCAAGCACAACCTGGGCGGGGGAGTCAGGATCAAGGCGATCTCCACGGTCACCCCGACCTTCCCGAACACCGTCATCGACATGCCGCTGATGTCGACGGAGTCCTCGGCCGGCGGCGTGCCGGAGTTCACGTTCAAGGAGTCGATCGCGCAAGCCGCCTACGAGGAGGCCGGGATCAGTCCCGAGGACGTCGACGTGGCCGAGGTGTACGACCTCTCGACCGCGCTCGAGCTGGACTGGATCGAGGACCTGGCGCTCTGCAAGCGCGGTGAGGCCGAGCAGCTGCTCCGGGCCGGCGACACCACCCTCGGCGGCCGGATCCCGGTCAACCCGTCGGGCGGTCTGGCCTGCTTCGGCGAGGCGGTCCCGGCCCAGGCGCTGGCGCAGGTCTGCGAACTCACCTGGCAGCTCCGCGGCCAGGCCGAGGGCCGTCAGGTCGAGGGCGCCCGGATCGGCATCACCGCGAACCAGGGCCTGTTCGGCCACGGTTCGTCGGTCATCGTCGCGCGCTGACCGCCTTGACGCCGGCGGGATCGTGACGCGGGTGCCCCCGGGATCGTTGAGCACCAGGTGAAGCGATCCCGGGCCGCTGCCACGGCGGCAGCGATGGTGCTAGTGACGTTCGGTCCCGGTGCGGGCCCGGCCGCCGCCGACGAGCCGCCGCCCCCGCTGGTGCCGCCGGGGATCACGGCGCCGACCCCGACCGTGCGGCCGTCGTCCGGGCCGACGTACGAGGTGACGCCCGGCGCTCCGGGTGGCGACCTCGGGGCTCCCGCGAGCGAGCCCGCCGCGACCCCGGGGAAGGCCGGCACGAAGAAGCGACCGGGAGCGAGGCCGACCGGCCGCGCGACCCCGGCCGCGGACGGATCCGCGGCCGACCCGGTCGCGGATCAGGGCGTCAGCCGCTCCGAGGAGCTCTCCTGGAAGCTCGGAGCCGCGGGGTTCCTGCTCCTGGTGCTGGGCGAATTCACCCGGATCGGATTCCGCCGCAAGCCCGACGGTGCGTGACCGGCACCGGTCCGTGTCGTTATCGGTGCATGCGTCGTACTGCTGCGTTCTCGCTCTTCTTCGTCCTGGCGGCCCTGCTCTTCAGCGACGGTGACCTGCTCGGCCGGAAGGGCCCGGCAGCCGCCGCGGCCGGGAAGACGCCGCTGCGCGACGTGATGCTGGTCGGCAACAACTGGGCCGGCACCGCGACGATCGTCGACGCGCACACCCTGAAGCTGCTCAAGACCGGGGTGAACTTCATCCCGGACAAGGCCCAGGAGATCGCCGACATCAAGAAGAACCCGGCCCAGCTGGCGTTCTACTACCTGATCCAGCAGGGCCCGGGCGAGGGCCACGACCAGTACGTCGACGACATGTTCACCACCAAGGACGGCCGGTACGTCGCCGTCTCCCGGCCGAGCTTCGCCGACGTGGTCTGGATCGACCTGGCCAAGGCCACCGCCGGCCGCACCGACAGCATCGTCCGTGAGCAGCAGATGGACGGCTTCCGGACCGACCACATGGGCGTCTCCCCGGACGGGCGCCGGCTGCTGGTCAGCGACTCCACCAAGAACCAGGTGATCGAGTACTCGATGGTCGACGAGACCGTCGCGGGCAAGCAGATCAAGATGGGCGACCGGATGCGGACGTTCCCGTCGGGGGAGACCCCGCACGAGAACAACTACTCGCCGGACGGCAGCCTGATCTACCACGCCTCGATCGGCAAGGTGTACCTCCCCGGCGACCAGCACTCGATCGGCCCGATCAAGATCGGCCCGCTGCACGACCTGCTCAAGGGTCACCGCTGGTACGAGATCGTCAACAACGACGACTTCAGCATCAAGTACCGCTGGGACATGGGCAAGGAGCTCAAGGAGGCCGGGTACGACGGGATGAGCTCGGCGGTCCGGCCGATGGCGGTCGCTCCGGACCAGCGCTACCTCTACTTCCAGGTGTCCTACTTCCACGGCATCGTCGAGTTCGACACCCAGGCGCCGGACAAGGACGGCAAGGTCAGCTACACCGCGGGCGGCATCCCCGAGCCGCGGGTCGGTGCGGTGAAGCGGCTGATCAACCTGCCGAACCGGGTCCCGAAGATGCCGCTGGAGAACTACGTCAACGACTCCGCCCACCACGGGTTGTCGATGAACTCGGCCGGGACCACGCTCTGCGCGGCCGGCACCATGGACGACTACGCCGCGTTCGTGGACCGTCGTACCGGCAAGGCGAAGATCTTCGACAAGGCCAGCACCGGCCACGACTACCTCAAGCCGTACTGGACCACCGAGGGCCTGCACAACACCTGCTGGATCTCGCTCAGCGACTCCGACGCGGTGGCGGTGCTCGACTTCGACACCGCGCGTGAGCTCGCCTTCCTCCCGGTCGGCGACCACCCGCAGCGGGTCCGGCACGGGTACGTCCCGGCGGCCCTGGTGAACTCGTGGGCGCCGGTCAAGCCGGGTGCGTTCGGCGGTCCCAACGGCGGCAGCGGCGGCCTGATCAACACCATCAGCACCGGCATCGGCGCCCTCCTCGGACTGGTCGACCCGGTGCTTCCGGTACGGTGACCGACCGGAGACGAACCCCGGGTTGAGCACTGGAGGCATGGGCGTGCGGAAGTACCTCGTCGCGGTAGCGGCGGTCGCCCTGGTGGCGTCCGGGTGCGGCGGCGGGAGCGGGGACTCCGAGTTCTGCTCGGGCAGCTCCACCTCGGGCTGCACGGAGGTGCCGAAGGCCGCCGCGAAGGAGGACTTCTGCGCGGCCGGAGCCGCCTTCTCGGGCTCCAAGGGCTTCAAGAACGGGCTGAAGGCCGCCCGCCGGCTCGCCGCGGTCGGGACGCCGAACGACATCGAGGCGAGCGCGCGGGCCGGGTTCGTGGAGCTGGTGGAGCGGATGGTCGACTCCAAGGACGGGCCGGACTTCCGCGGGCGCACCCGGAACCTGAGCTCGGCGGAGAGCAAGCACCTGCTCGACCTGGACACCTACATCCAGGCGACCTGCTGACGGCTCAGTCGAGCTCGTCGCCGTCGACGTACACCCAGCGGCCGCCGCGCCGGCTGAACCGGCTGCGCTCGTGCAGCGCGCCCGATCGGCCCGACCAGGTCCAGTGCGCCCGGAACTCGACCTCGCCGGAGTCCTCGACGGGCTCCGGCGCCGCCAGGATCTCCAACCCGGTCCAGGCCAGGTGCTCGTCGGGGGTCACGTCGTCGGGACGGGTGCGCGGGTGCCAGCTGCGGAAGAGGTGGTCCCAGGCGCCCACGACGTACGCGCTGTACCGCGAGCGCATCAGCTCCTCCGGGGTCGCGGCCTGCCGCTCGTTGCGGTGCAACGGCCCGCAGCAGGCCGCGTAGCCGGCACCCGAGCCGCACGGGCAGGCATCGGGCGGGCGGGATTCCGAGGGCGCGAACGCGGACATGCGGCGCAGGCTATCGCGGCGACCTGGTTATTCGGGTTCGCGGAGCACCGGTGCCTGAGTAGCCTGCAGGAGTGACCTCTACGCACTCCCCGAACCCCGCCCCCACCACCGCGACCCTCGGAGAGCTCCGCGCCTCCGGCCACGTCCAGAAGTCGCTCCGCACCGAGCTGCGCGACAACCTGCTCGACGCGCTGCGCGAGGGCCGGGACCCGTGGCCGGGCCTGCACGGCTTCGAGACCACGGTCATCCCGCAGGTCGAGCGGGCCCTGATCGCCGGCCACGACATCGTGCTGCTCGGCGAGCGCGGGCAGGGCAAGACCCGGCTGCTGCGCACCCTGGTCGGGCTGCTCGACGAGTGGACGCCGGTGATCTCCGGCTCCGAGCTCGGCGAGCACCCGTACGAGCCGATCACGGTCACCTCGAAGCAGGCGGTCGCGGCGTACGGCGACGACCTGCGGATCAGCTGGGTCAGCCGCGACGAGCGGTACGCCGAGAAGCTCGCCACCCCGGACACCAGCGTGGCCGACCTGATCGGTGACGTCGACCCGATGAAGGTCGCCGAGGGCCGCACCCTGGGCGATCCGGAGACGATCCACTTCGGGCTGATCCCGCGCAGCCACCGCGGCATCGTCGCGATCAACGAGCTCCCCGACCTGGCCGAGCGGATCCAGGTGGCGATGCTCAACGTGATGGAGGAGCGCGACATCCAGATCCGCGGGTACGTGCTGCGGCTGCCGGTCGATGTGCTGGTGGTCGCCAGCGCGAACCCGGAGGACTACACCAACCGCGGCCGGATCATCACCCCGCTCAAGGACCGGTTCGGTGCCGAGATCCGGACCCACTACCCGATCGAGGTCGAGGACGAGATCGCGGTGATCCGCCAGGAGGCGCACCTGGTCGCGGACGTCCCGGACCACCTGATCGAGATCCTGGCCCGGTTCACCCGGGCGCTGCGGGCGAGCCAGTCGGTCGACCAGCGCTCCGGGGTCAGTGCCCGGTTCGCGATCGCCGGTGCCGAGACCATCGGCGCCGCGGCGCTGCACCGCGCGACCGCGCAGGGCGAGCCGGAGGCGGTGGCCCGGGTGGTCGATCTGCAGACGGCCGTCGACGTGCTCGGCGGCAAGATCGAGTTCGAGACCGGGGAGGAGGGGCGCGAGGACGAGATCCTGACCCACCTGCTGCGGACCGCGACCGCCGAGGTCGTCCGCGAGCGGCTGGCCGGTCTCGACCTGGCGCTGCTCGTGGACGCGCTGGAGGACGGCGCCGCGATCACCACCGGCGAGCAGGTCACCGCGGCCGAGCTGCTGGCCAGCGTGCCGGAGCTGCCGCCGGTCGAGGCCAGCGAGTCCGACCTCTACGACCAGCTCGCCGACCGGGTGCACGCCACCAACGACGGCCAGCGCGCCGGCGCGATCGAGCTGGCGCTCGAGGGCCTCTACCTGGCCCGCAAGGTTGCCAAGGACGAGTCCGGGGGCGCAACGGTCTATGGCGGCTAGTCGACGTCCCGGAGGTCGCCATCGGGCCCGCTACGGCCGGTACGACGGCGGCCCCGACCCGCTCGCCCCGCCGGTCGACCTGGCCGAGGCGCTGGGGCACATCGGCGAGGACGTGATGGCCGGCTACTCGCCGGAGCGCGCGATGCAGGAGTTCCTGCGCCGGGGCGGACGCGACGGTCGCGGCCTGGACGAGCTTGCCCGCGAGGTGGCCCGGAAGCGCCAGGAGCTGCTCGCGAAGCACAACCTCGACGGGACCCTGAACGAGGTTCGCGAGCTCCTCGACAAGGCGGTCCTGGCCGAGCGCGGGCAGCTGGCCCGGGACGTCGACCTCGACGACGGCGACCGGGCGTTCCGGGAGCTGCAGCTGGGCAACCTGCCGCCGTCCACCGCCGCCGCGGTCAGCGAGCTGGCGTCGTACGACTGGCAGAGCGCGGAGGCGCGCGCCGACTACGAGAAGATCAAGGACCTGCTCGGCCGGGAGCTGCTCGACCAGCGGTTCAAGGGCATGAAGCAGGCGATGGAGGGTGCGACCGAGGAGGACCGGGCCGCCATCAACGAGATGCTCGGCGACCTCAACGAGCTGCTGGAGAAGAACCGGGCCGGGACGGACACGCCTGAGGACTTCGCCGAGTTCATGGCGAAGCACGGATCGTTCTTCCCGGAGAACCCGCAGAACATCGACGAGCTGATGGACGCGCTCGCGCAGCGTTCCGCCGCCGCGCAACGGATGCTCAACTCGATGACGCCGGAGCAGCGCCGCGAGCTGATGGAGCTCTCCGCCCAGGCGTTCGGATCACCCGAGCTGATGGAGGGCCTGAACCGGCTCGACCAGAACCTGCAGGCGCTGCGGCCCGGGGAGGACTGGGGCGGTTCCGAGCAGTTCGGCGGCGAGGAGGGGCTGGGCCTCGGTGACGGCACCGGCGCCCTCCAGGACCTCGCCGAGCTCGACGCGCTCTCCGAGCAGCTGTCCCAGGCGTACGGCGGCGCCCGGATGGACGACCTCGACCTCGACAAGCTCGCCCGCCAGCTCGGCGACGCCGCTGCCGTCGACGCCCGGACGCTGCAGGAGCTCGAGCGGGCGCTGCGCGACTCCGGCTACCTCAAGCGCACCTCGGACGGCCAGCTCCGGCTCTCGCCCAAGGCGATGCGCCAGCTCGGCAAGGCCCTGCTCAAGGACGTCGCGAACCGGATCTCCGGCCGCCAGGGCGAGCGCGACCTGCGTCAGGCGGGCGCTGCGGGGGAGCGCAGCGGAGCGACCCGGGAGTGGGCCTTCGGGGACACCGAGCCGTGGGACATCCCACGCACGGTGCTGAACGCGGCACGGCGCCGGGCCGCGGACGGAGACGGGTCCGGCCGGCTCTTCGAGCTGGCCGACGTCGAGGTCCAGGAGACCGAGGCCCGCACCCAGGCGGCCGTCGCGCTGCTGGTCGACACGTCGTTCTCGATGGCGATGGACGGCCGCTGGGTGCCGATGAAGCGGACCGCGCTGGCGCTGCACCAGCTGGTGACCAGCAGGTTCCGCGGCGACCACCTTCAGCTGATCGGGTTCGGCCGGCACGCCGAGGTGATGGAGATCGAGCAGCTCACCGCCCTGGACTCGATGTGGGCCAAGGGCACCAACCTGCACCACGGCCTGCTGCTCGCCAACCGGTTCTTCCGCAAGCACCCGAACGCGCAGCCGGTGCTGCTGATCGTGACCGACGGCGAGCCGACCTCGCACCTGGAGCCGGACGGGGAGGTCTACTTCTCCTACCCGCCGCACCCGCTGACGATCGCGTACAGCGTGCGCGAGCTGGACAACGCCGGCCGGCTGGGTGCTCAGGTGACGTTCTTCCGGCTCGGCGAGGACCCCGGGCTGGCCCGGTTCATCGACTCGATGGCCAAGCGGGTGGACGGCCGGGTCGTCGCGCCCGAGCTGGACGACCTCGGTGCGGCCGTGGTCGGCAGCTACCTGGGATCGCGCGGAGGGCGGGGGAGCACCGCGGCGGCGGCGGAGAGCACCTTCGGCGGGTGGTTCGGCGGTTCGAGGGGTTTCTGGGTCGGGTAGGCGCTCTAGCCGAACAGCTGCTTCGCCATGGCGCCGATGACCGCGTCCAACGCCTTCATCGGCCTGATCATCACGGTGAACGAGACGATCAACCCGTCGTCGTCCCAGGTGATCAGGTCGACCCCTTCGACCTGCTTGCCGTCCACGACCGTGGTGAAGCGCAGCACCGCGTCGTTCTCGCGCTGCCAGGTGTCGTGGTAGGCGAGCTCCGGCCCGAGCACCACCAGCGCGGCCGACAGGTAGGCGATCACGACGTCGCGCCCCTCCTGCGGCGTGTGCACCGCCGGGGAGCGGAAGACCGCGTCCGGCGCGATCATCGCGGTCAGCTCGGCCGGGTCGCGGGAGGCGATCACGTCGTGCCAGCGCTGGAGGCCGATGTCGGCGGGCGTGCTCATCAGTAGACCAGCCTCGCCCGGACCCGGAAGTTCTGGGCGTCGTAGTAGCCGGTGCTCGCGTTGGTCGCGATCACGATCACCGAGCGCACGTACTTCCGGTTGAAGCCGTAGAGCTTGCTGGCGTAGCCGGTGCGGGACAGCCGGAGGACCGACGAGGTGACCCGGCCGCTGCGGTACCGGATCTGCACGGTGGCCTGGCTGCCGTGGCTCGTGTCCGGCGCGTCCACGATCACCCGCAGCTTCGACCGGGTCGGGATCCTGGCCTGCGGGCGGAAGAGGAACGGTCCGTGGGCCAGGTGGTTGAGCCTGATCTGGTACCCGGCCTGGTTGTGCGCCTTGGAGAGCGTCTTCGCGGCGGCGTACGCGGGGGAGGGCCAGAACCCGCGGTCGCCGTACGAGTTCGGCGGAAAGGTGTTCCAGACGCCGTACCGGGCGAACTCGGTGCCGAAGGCGTAGCCGCGGGACTTGAGCACCGCGACGACCGCCTGGATCCCGGTACGGGGGCCGGCCGCCGACTCCCAGATCTTCCGGATGATGTGGACGTCCCGGAATCGCTCGGAGAGGTACTTCCAGAAGACCACCGAGCCGTAGACGGCCAGGCCGCCGGCGTAGTCGGCCGACTGCCACGGGCGCCGGATCTGGCTGACCGGCAGGTACTGGCGGTAGTCGTTGATCGCCGGGTAGACGATGTCCTCCATCCAGACCGCCGTGCCCTCCAGGAACCAGGAGCTGTCGTTGGCGTCGTAGGCGAACTGGACGGCGTGGAAGAACTCGTGCGCCGCGGTGACCCGCAGCGAGTTGATCGGCGGTGCGCCGTACTCGGCGGTGGAGAAGTTGTTGTCGACCGCGCAGTACGCCGCCACCACGCTGCCCGGGTCGTCGCTGTTGCAGTAGCCGTAGATGCGGTCGTCGCCGAGGTTCAGCAGGTAGACGTCGAGCAGGCCGTCGCCGTCCGCGACCGGTGCCCGGAAGCCGAGGCTGTTCGAGGCGCCGCTCACCTGGCGCCGGTAGACGTCCTCGAAGGTCTGCGCCGTCAGCTGCGCCTGCTGGACCGTGCCCACGTCGTCGGCCGCGAAACCGGCCAGGAGCGGGTTGCTGTAGTAGTGGACGCAGAAGTGCTGAGTCTGGACGACGCCCCCGAAGAAGCCGCCCGAGCAGCTCGCGCTGGCCGTCGGCCCGCCCAGGAGCGCCGCGGCGGTGGCTCGCTCGGCGCGGTTCAGGGCCGGCATCGAGAGGCGCAGCCGGCGCAGCAGCACCGTCACGTCGGTGCGCGGCAGCGGGCTCGTGCGCGGCGCGGTCCGGTCGGAGCCCTGGCCGCTGAACGCCGCCACGACCTTGTCGAGCACCGCTTTCGCCTGGGCGTGCCGGGCATCGGCCTTCGCCGGAGCAGCAGTCGCGGGGGCCAGCGCGGTTCCGCTGACCAGGACGGCCGCGGCCAGGACAGCGGCCAGGAAGGCCGCCGCGGTGGTTCGGGAGGGGCGCGATGTCAGGAGAGGCACCCGCTGAGCCTAGGTCAGACCGGGGCGGAGTACGACCTTTCGGGCATGGCAGCGCCCGGCGCGGACTCCGGTAGCGTCGGCGGACGATGAGCCTCTCGATGATCCTCCCCCCGGGCGCCGCGGACGCCGAGCGCCGCCGGCGGCTGCGCACCATGAAGTCGGTCGCGATCGGATTGCTGCTCCTCGCCGCCGTCGTCTACCTGCTGACCCGGGACGCCGGCGGGTTCTGGGGCTACGTGAACGCCGGCGCCGAGGCGAGCATGGTCGGCGCGATCGCGGACTGGTTCGCGGTGACCGCGCTCTTCAAGCACCCGCTCGGACTGCCGATCCCGCACACCGCGCTGATCCCGCGGAAGAAGGACGAGCTGGGCAAGAGCCTCGAGGACTTCGTCCAGGAGAACTTCCTCCAGGAGGAGATCATCCGGGACCGGCTGGCGGCGGCCCAGATCGCGGCCCGGGCCGGGGAGTGGATCCGCGAACGCCCTCACGCCGCCCGCGTCGTGGCCGAGGGCGCGTCGTTGCTGACGCTCGGCCTGAAGCGGCTCAAGGACAGCGACGTCGAGGCCGTCGTCGCCGAGGTGCTGCTGCCGCGGCTGGTCGCCGAGCCGATCTCGCCGATCGCCGGCAACCTGCTCAGCGAGGTGCTCGCCGACGACGCCCATCACGGCCTCGTCGACCTGGCGCTGGAGGAGGGGCACCACTGGCTGGTGCACAACCAGGAGACGTTCACCGCGGTCCTCGGCGAACGCGCGCCCTGGTGGGCCCCGGACCGGCTCAACGAGGTGGTCACCGACCGGATCCACCTGGAGACGATCCGCTGGATCGCGGACATCCGCGCCGATCCGCACCACCGTGCCCGTGCCGCCCTGGACAGCCTGCTGCGGCAGCTCGCCGACGACCTGCTCACCGACCCCGACACCCAGGCGCGCGCCGAGCGCCTCAAGACCCGGCTGCTGGAGCACCCCCAGTTCCTTTCCAGCGGGATGGCGCTGTTCGACGCGCTCAGGAGCGCGCTGCTGGACGCCCTCGCGGACGACCAGGGGCCGCTGCGCGAGCGGGCCACCACCGAGCTGCAGGCCTTCGGGAACCGGCTCGGGGCCGACCCCGCGCTCCGTGCCCGGATCGACGAGTGGGCCGCCGAGGCGGCAGTCTTCGGCGTCAACCGGTACGGCGGTGAGCTGACCGCCGTGATCACCCACACGATCGCGCGCTGGGACGGCCGCGAGGCGGCATCCCGGATCGAGCTCCAGGTCGGCCGTGACCTGCAGTTCATCCGGATCAACGGCACCATCGTCGGCGGACTGGTCGGGGTGCTGATCCACGCGGTCTCCGCGGCTCTCTAGTGGGTACCGTGGGGGCACCATGCGCATGATCGAGATCCGCGACGACGCCATCCGGCTGGGCCAGCTGCTCAAGCTGGCCGACTTCATCGACCACGGCAGCGAGGCCCGGGAGCTGCTCATCCAGGGCCACGTGCTGGTCAACGGGGAGGTCGAGACCCGTCGCGGCCGGCAGCTCGTCGTCGGGGAAACTGTGACCGTCCGCGGTGAGACCGTTGGCATCGCGGCCCGCGAACACTAGATTCCGTACATGAGGATCAGTGAAGTCGTAGCCGGCAAGGCCAGCCAGGTCATCGTCACCATCACCCCTGACGCCACCGTCCGCGAGCTGGTAGCCCTGCTCGCGCAGCACAACATCGGTGCCGCGGTGGTGAGCAGCGACGGCACGACCGTGGCGGGCATCGTCAGCGAGCGCGACATCGTCCGCCGGCTCACCGGCGACGACGGCGCCCTCTCCGCCACCGTCTCCGAGATCATGACCGCCGACGTCCGCACCTGCGAGCCGGGCAGCTCGCTCGACGAGGTCCGCACGATCATGACCGACGGCCGGTTCCGGCACCTCCCGGTCGTCGAGGACGGTCGCCTGGTCGGCGTCGTCAGCATCGGCGACATCGTGAAGAACCACATCGACCAGGTCGAGTTCGAGCGCGATCAATTGGACTCTTACGTCCACCAGACGTAGTCGAGAAGTCCTGCCTTAGGGTTGGACGCATGAGTGAAAAGCCTGAGGTCGACTTCTTCGACGGTCCTGCCCCTACTGAGCTCGTCATCACCGACCTCGTCGTCGGCGACGGCGCCGAGGCCGTGGCCGGCCAGAACGTGTCCGTGCACTACGTCGGTGTCGCGCACTCCACCGGTGAGGAGTTCGACGCGTCGTACAACCGCGGCTCGGCGTTCCAGTTCCCGCTCGGAGGCGGTCGCGTCATCGCCGGCTGGGACCAGGGCGTCCAGGGGATGAAGGTCGGCGGTCGTCGCCAGCTCGTGATCCCGCCGCACCTGGGCTACGGGGACCGCGGCGCCGGCGGTGCGATCAAGCCCGGCGAGACCTTGATCTTCGTGGTGGATCTGCTGGCCGTGGGCTGACAGTTCAGCTCTCGGGCGGGGTGCTCTCGTTCGCGAGGTCCTCGTCGTTGAGGCGGCGGCGCTCGGCCAGGTCGTGGACCGAGCCGCCGCCGCGCTGGGCGTGCCGGGACTCCTCGTCCACGGTGCCGAGGAAGGCGAGCGCCTGGTCGTGCAGCTTGCCGTTGCTCGCCAGGGCGTTCCCGCCCAGCGGGCCGGGCTCGCCGTCCAGCGAGGTGAAAATCCCGCCCGCCTCGCGCACGATGATGTCCAGCGCGGCCATGTCGTAGAGCTCCAGCTCCGGCTCGGCCGCCAGGTCCACGGCGCCCTCGGCGACGAGCATGTAGGACCAGAAGTCGCCGTACGCGCGAGTCCGCCAGCAGCGGCGCGACAACGCCAGGAAGTCGTCCAGCCGGCCGCGCTCCTCCCACCCGTCCAGCGAGGCGTAGGAGAGCGACGCGTCCTCGATCCGGGAGACGTCCGAGACCTGGATCTGGGTGGCCCGCAGCAGCGAGGTCCCCGTCCAGGCGTTGCCGTCCTTCATCGCCCACCAGCGCCGGTTCAGCTGCGGGGCCGAGACGACGCCGACGACGACCTCGTCCTCGACCATCAGCGAGATCAGGGTCGCCCAGACCGGGACGCCGCGGACGAAGTTCTTGGTGCCGTCGATCGGGTCGACGACCCAGCGGCGGGTGCTCTGCCCGGTGCTTCCGGACTCCTCGCCGAGCACGGCGTCGCGAGAGCGGGCCCGCGAGAGCGTACGCCGGATGCCGTCCTCGACGGCCTGGTCGGCGTCGGTCACCGGGGTCAGGTCCGGCTTGGTCATCACGTGCAGGTCCAGCGCCTTGAACCGTGCCGTGGTCAGCGCGTCCGCGTCATCGGCGAGCACGTGCGCCAGGCGCAGATCATCGGTGTAGTCGAGGGCCATGGGCACAGGCTATCGAGCCGTCGCGGTCAGTCGCCTTCTCGGGTGTCGCGGGTGGCGAGCAGGCGGCGGAAGGACTCCACCCGGTCGCGCTGGTCTCCCTCGGCCTCGTCCAGACCGCACTCCGGCTCGCCGAATCCGTGGGTGCACCCCCGCGGGCAGACCTCGGTGAGCTCGTGCAGGTCCGGGAACGCCTCGATCAGCTGGTCGGGCTGCACGTGCGCGAGCCCGAAGGAACGGATCCCCGGGGTGTCGATGATCCAGCCGTCCGGCGGCCCGCCGCCCTCACCCGGCAGCGGCAGCATCAGCGCGTTGGTGGAGGTGTGCCGGCCGCGCCCGGTGACCGCGTTCACGACGCCGACCGAGCGCATCGCGTCCGGCACCAGCGCGTTGACCAGGGTGGACTTGCCGACGCCGCTGTGGCCGACCAGCACGCTGGTCCGTCCGGCCAGCCGGGACCGGACCCCGCTGACCTCGGCGCCGCGCTGGGTGACCACGTACGGGACCCCGAGCGGCCGGTAGATCGAGACCAGCGTCTCCGGGTCGGCGAGGTCGGACTTGGTCAGGCAGAGCAACGGGTCCATGCCGGAGGCGTACGCCGCCACCAGCGCCCGGTCGATCAGCCGCGGTCGCGGCTCCGGGTCGGCGAGGGCCGCCACGATGACCAGCTGGTCGGCGTTGGCGACCAGGATCCGCTCGACGGGGTCGGTGTCGTCGGCGGTACGGCGCAAGGTGGTCGCGCGCTCGTCGACGAGCACGATCCGGGCCAGGGAGCCGTCGTCCCCGGAGACGTCCCCGACCAGCCGGACCCGGTCGCCGACCACGACGCCCTTGCGGCCGAGCGGCCGGGACTTCATGGCCATCACGACTCTGCTCTTGTCCGGGCCGTCCTCGAGCAGGCAGGTCAGCCGGCCGCGGTCGACGGTGACCACCCGCGCCGGCACCGCGTCGTCGTAGGACGGCCGGTCCTTCGTCCGCGGACGAGTACGACGACGAGGCCGCTCGTAGGACTCCGGGTCGTTCTCGTCGTAGCGCGGGCTCACGGCGTTTCGAGCCCCGCCGCCAGCAGGCCGTCCCAGACGCGCTCGAACCCGGGGAAGGTCTTCGAGGTGGTGCCGATGTCCTCGACCAGCACGCCGTCGACGGCCGAGCCGATCACCACGCCGGCGTGCGCCATCCGGTGGTCGGCGTAGGTGCGGAAGACCCCGCCGTGGAGCGCGGCCGGCCGGATCGTGAGCCCGTCCTCGTGCTCGGTGAGGTCGGCGCCCAGTGCGGTCAGCTCGGTGGCGAGCGCCGCGAGCCGGTCGGTCTCGTGGCCGCGGATGTGGGCGATCCCGCGCAGCTGCGAGGGCGAGTCGGCCAGTGCCGCGAGCGCGGCGATCGCCGGTGCCAGCTCGCCGACGTCGTGCAGGTCGAGGTCGACGCCGTGGATCGCGCCGGTCCCGGTCACCGTCAGCCCGTCGGCGTCCAGCGCCACCTGGGCGCCCATCGCGGTCAGGATCTCGCGGAGGGCGTCGCCGGCCTGGGTGGTGGCGGCCGGCCAGCCCGGCACCCGGACCCGGCCGCCGCTGGTCAGCGCCAGCATCAGGAACGGGGCGGCGTTGGAGAGATCCGGCTCGATGTCGACGTCGCGGGCGGCGACCGGGCCGGGGAGTACCCGCCACCGGTCCGGGACCGAGTCGTCCACCTCGACGCCGCGCGCCCGCAGGCAGGCCAGCGTCATCTCGATGTGCGGGAGCGAGGGGACCGGCTTGCCGGCGTGCCGGACCTCGATCCCGGCGTCGTACCCGGGCGCGGCGAGCAGCAGCGCCGAGACGAACTGGCTGGAGGCGGACGCGTCGATGACCACGGAACCGCCCGCGACGCTGCCGGAGCCGAGAACGGTGAACGGGAGCCGGTCGGCGTCGTCGGCGAACCGGACGCCGAGCCCGCGGAGGGCGGCGAGGATCTCCGACATCGGCCGGGTGCGGGCGTGCGGGTCCCCGTCGAAGGACACCGCCGCGTTGCGCAGGGCGGCGAGCGGCGGCACGAATCGCATCACGGTGCCGGCCAGGCCGCAGTCGATCTCGACGGCAGACCCGGGCTGGCGCGAGATGCCCGGCGCCACCGTCCAGTCGGCACCGGTGGTGTCGACCGTCGACCCGAGTGCGGTCAGCGCCCGTGCCATCAGCTCGGTGTCCCGCGAGCGCAGCGCCCGGCGTACCGCACCGGGACCGTCGGCGAGGGCCGCCAGCACCAGCTCGCGGTTGGTCAGCGACTTCGAGCCGGGCAGCTCGACCGTCAGGTCGACCGCCTCCCGGGCGCGCGGAGCGGGCCAGAGGTCGGCGTCGGAAGCAGGGCTCACCTGCGCAAGGCTATCGAGAAGGCTCAGAGCAGCCCGAGCAGCATGCTGTCGCGGTTGTTCCAGGCCACCGGGTCGGGGATGTTCGCCGGGCCGGTCAGGGTCGCCGTCGCGGTGACCGGCAGGCCGTTGACCTTGAACCGCAGCGGTGCCGCGCCGGCGCTGACCTGGCAGGTCGCCGTACCGCCCTTGATGTCGCAGCTGCTGGCTCCGGCGGACCGGGCGCTCGACGTCCGGGCGCTGGTCGTCGTCAGCTGCTCCAGGGTGCCGCCGAAGACCTCGATCTTGATGGTCCCGACGGTGCCCTCGGGGATGCCGAGGGTGGCGGCGGTCAGGTTGCCGAGCGTGCCGGCGTCCTTGGCTCCGAGGAGTCCGAGCTTGGCCTGGAAGGTCAGGCTGACGCTGGAGTCGGCGCTCGACGGCGGGGTCACCGGGGGAGTCGTCGGCGGCGTGGTCGGCGGCGTGGTCGGCGGCTTGGTCGGCTTGACCGGGGTGCTGGGGGTGTCGCTGGGCGAGGTGTCGGGGGTGGAGACGATCGGCACCACCCCGGTGCCCGCACCGTCCGGTCCCGAGTCCGGCTCGGTCGTCGGCGTCTCGCTGGGCTTCGGGGTCGGCTTCTCGGTCGGCGCCGGGACCGCCGGCGTCTCGATCACCGTCGGCGGCTCGGCCAGCTGGGTCCCCGGAGGGCCGCCGGCGTTGGTGACCAGGACGGCGACGGTGGCGATGCCGGCGACCGCTGTCGCGGCGCCGACGCCGATCGCGACCTGGCCCTGGGCCAGCACCGCGTCCTTGACCCGGCCGGCCGCGCCGACGAGGCCGCCGCCGACGCCGGCCAGGAAGCCGCCGAGCGCGCCGCTGGTGCCGGCGCTGCCGAGGTAGCCCATGGTGGCGGTGCCGAGCACGAGCGGCCCGATCACGCCGGCCATCGACGAGTTCACCTCGGAGAGCTCGACGAAGAGCGCGGTGCACTTCCGGCAGTTCTTGAGGTGCTCCTCGACCTTCGCGGCGTCCCGGCGGGAGAGGCCCTTGCGGACGTAGGCGCCCATCTTGTCGTGCACCCACCGGCACTCGGCGTCGCTGATGTCGGCGGAATGCATCTGCAGGTAGGCCTGGCGCAGGCCCTCGCGGGCGCGGTACGCCAGTGCCGAGACGGAGTTCGGCGTCATGCCCAGCAGCGGCGCGACGTCGGCCGGCTTCTGGCCCTCGACCTCGAGGTGCCAGAGGACCAGCTGCCAGCGCTCCGGGAGGCTGGCGTAGGCCCGGGCCGCCGCGCCGCCCTCGAAGCCGGCGATCACGGTGTCCTTGAACGGCTCGCCCTGGTCGTACGGCGTCAGGTCGTCGGTGGGCATCGCCCGGTTGGTGGACCGGATCTTGTCGACGTGCAGGCGTCGTACCGCCGTCAGCAGGTAGGCGCGGAAGGCTACGTCCGGGCCGCCGCCTGCGAGCAGCACGTTGAGGACCTTCGCGAAGGCCTCGGAGACCAGGTCGTCCGCGTCGGGAGCGGAGACCAGCTGCCGGGCCAACCGGGTCGCGGCGTCGCGGTGCCGCGCGAACAGATCTCCGTACGCGGAGACGTCGCCTCCGCGCACGCTCGAGATCAGCTCGGCGTCGCTCTGCTCACCCGGCGGGGTGACCCGGTCTATAACGGTCATATGTCTCAATAACGGACGAGTGGTGGATTAGTGACGTCATCCTGTCACGGCGCCACGGCCGAACGACGTGTTCCCCAGTATTCCGGGGTCCGGGGAAATATGCTCGGTTCCGCGTCATGAAACCTCCCCAGCGCCGTTTCCTCGGTGCGTTCGGTCGTCGGGGAGGATCGAAAGCAATCTAGGAAACGTGAGCCCGGAGGAATGGTGATGGGACTCTTCGCGACGATGTCGAGAAGGAGCACCGCCACCGCCGGCGGCAAGAGCCAGGAGATGTCCGAACGCCTGCGGCAGAAATTGCCCGCACGCTTCGAGGCAGTTGGGGAAGCTCTGTCCGCCGGCTCCGAGGCACACGCGGCCTGTGCTGTGGTGGGCCGGGACCTGGCCCGCGACGGGGTCGACCTGAGCGAGGCGCTGCACGGCCTCCGGACGACGTTCGCCCTGGTCGTCGGGCGCGAGCCCGACTTCGAGTCCACCCGGTCGCTGGGGATCGCCTGGAGCGACGAGACCCTCGGCTACCTGCACGAGGTCTCCTGCGAGAACCCGCTGACCGGCCTCGCCAC
This sequence comes from Nocardioides marmoriginsengisoli, assembly GCF_003725695.1. Taxonomy (GTDB): domain Bacteria; phylum Actinomycetota; class Actinomycetes; order Propionibacteriales; family Nocardioidaceae; genus Marmoricola; species Marmoricola marmoriginsengisoli. The sequence goes on along the minus strand of NZ_RJSE01000003.1, from coordinate 600,918 downwards.
CCTCGCCCACATCCGCGGCCGGCTCGCCGAGATCCAGCGCGGGGCCGAGTCCCGCGGGCACGTCGGCGACCCGACGCACGCGCTCGTCGTCGTCGACGTCCCGCTGCTGACCGGTGGCGACCACGAGGTCCGCCTGGGCAGCGCCCTGGTGATGGCGCAGGTGGCCAGCCAGGTGCGCCTCGTCTTCGAGGGCGAGGAGAGCGTCGGCGAGGCCAGTCCGAGCCGGCTCCTGGTGATCGCCGAGCGCACCGACAACCTCGGCAACCGGGTCAGCACGCTGCGCGACTACCTGGCTGAGGTGACGCCGCCGGACTCGGTGGTGCGGATCTGGATCGAGGGGTTGCCCGCTGGGGCGGCTGCCACGTCGACGCTGCTGGACGAGCTGGCCAGAACCTAAAAGGTCCCCGGGCACCTCTAACCTGTCCCCATGATCCTCGCTTCGCTCGTCAACGAGTTCTCAGCCACTCGGCCTCGAGCAAGCTCGGGCGCTCGGTAGCCTCGACTCATGTGCGGCCGCTACGCCTCGAGCGTCGATCCCGAGGACATCGTCGACGAGTTCGAGATCCACACCGAGGTGCCCGACCTGCCCCGGTTGCCGGCCGACTACAACGTCGCGCCCACCAAGGAGATCTACGCGGTGCTGGAGCGGCCGCCGCGCAAGGACGCCCCGGACGGCCCGGAGCTCCCGGCCGAGCGGCAGCTGCGGACGCTGACCTGGGGGTTGGTGCCCTCCTGGGCGAAGGACCCGAAGATCGGCAACCGGATGATCAACGCCCGGATGGAGACGGTGGCCGAGAAGCCCGCCTACCGCCGGGCGTTCGAGAAGCGCCGCGCGATCCTGCCCGCCGACGGGTACTACGAGTGGTATTCCACCGACCAGCTCACCAAGGCCGGCAAACCGGTCAAGCAGCCGTTCTTCATCCGCCCGCGGGACGGGTCGATCCTGGCGATGGCCGGCCTCTACGAGCTCTGGCGCGACCCGACCAAGGCGGCCGACGACCCGGCGCGCTGGAAGTGGACCGCCACCGTGATCACCACCGAGGCGACCGACGACCTCGGCCGGATCCACGAGCGGATGCCGCTGATGCTGCCGCGCTCGGCGTACGACGCCTGGCTCGATCCGACCCCGCGGGACCCGGCCGTGCTCCTCGACCTGCTCGAGCCGGCGGCACCCGGGCTGCTCGAGGCGTTCCCGGTCGCGACCCTGGTCTCGAACGTGGCCAACAACGGACCCGAGCTGATCGAGCCGTTGCCGATCGAGCCCTCGGCATGACCGCTGCGGAGAAGCTGGTCCCGACCCCGCAGGGCGCCGCCCGCGTCGTCGTACGCCGGGCACGCCGGCCGGTCGCGTCCCTGGTCCTGACGCACGGCGCGGGTGGCGGTATCGACGCCGCCGACCTGACCCGGATCGCCGCGGACCTCCCGGCCCAGGGCATCTCGGTCAGCCTGGTGGAGATGCCGTGGCGGGTGCTCGGCAAGAGGCTGGCACCGCGGCCGGCCCTGATCGACGAGGCCTACCTGGCCGTCCTGGGCGGGCTGCGGTTCCGGACCCCGTTCGTCCTCGGCGGGCGCAGCGCGGGCGCCCGGTCGGCCTGCCGGATCGGCGCCTCGGTCGGAGCGGCGGGCGTGCTGGCGCTCTCCTTCCCGCTGCACCCGCCCGGAAAGCCGGAGAAGTCCCGGTTGCCCGAGCTGGCCGGCGCCGGGGTGCCGACGCTGGTCGTCCAGGGCGGACACGACCCGTTCGGGCGTCCCGAGGAGTTCCCCGACGACGTCGAGCTCGCGGTGGTGCCGACCGCCGACCACAGCTTCAAGGTGCCGAAGTCGGCCCCGCTGAGCCAGGCCGACGCGCTGGCGATCGTGGCCGAGGCGACCCTGGAGTGGCTGGTCCGCGACATCGTCGGGAATCCCACCGGCTGAGGAGTTGTTCACTCCCATGACGGCGGACGTTCGCCGCCGATCCGATCCGGAAGGGAGTTCGACGTTGCTGGCCACTTTGGAGCGACCGCACCGAAGCAGTGCGCAGGATCCCGTTTCCGCCGACGCCTCGCTAGTCTTGGGGACGATGACCGACTCAGCAGCAGCCACCGATCCTCTGGCCGAGGAGACCGAAGCAGAACGCCAGCTCCGGTTCGAGACCGACGCCCTTCCGTTCCTCGACCAGCTCTACTCCGCGGCGATGCGGATGACTCGGAACCCGCAGGACGCCGAGGACCTGGTACAGGAGACGTTCGCGAAGGCGTTCGCCGCGTTCCACCAGTTCAAGCCCGGCACCAACCTGAAGGCCTGGCTGTACCGGATCCTCACCAACACGTTCATCAACACGTACCGCAAGAAGCAGCGCGAGCCGCAGCAGTCGATGGCCGAGGACGTCGAGGACTGGCAGCTCGCCCGTGCCGAGTCGCACACCTCCACCGGACTGAAGTCCGCCGAGATGGAGGCGCTCGAGCACCTGCCCGACTCGGACGTGAAGGACGCGCTCCAGCGGCTCCCGGAGGACTTCCGGCTCGCGGTCTACCTGGCCGACGTCGAAGGCTTCCCGTACAAGGAGATCGCCGAGATCATGGACACCCCGATCGGCACCGTGATGTCGCGATTGCACCGCGGCCGGCGGCAGCTGCGTGAGATGCTCTCGGACTACGTACGCGACAACGACCTGACGGGATCGCGGGGAGCCACCTCATGAGCGAGCACCAGAGCCACGACACCGACTGTTCCCAGGTGATCCACCAGATCTTCACGTTCATCGACAACGAGATGCCGCAGGCGGACTGCGCGGTCATCCAGCAGCACCTCGACGAGTGCGGTCCCTGCCTGGCGAAGTACGACCTCGAGCGCACCGTGAAGTCCCTGGTGCAGCGCTCCTGCTCCGAGCAGGCTCCGAACGAGCTGCGGGACAAGGTGCTGCTCCGGATCCGCGAGGTCCAGATCAGCATCGACGCCCGCATCGAAGGGTCCTGAGCCGGACCCGGTTCGCGCCGCGGCGCGATACCTGAGAAGATGTACGCCGCCCACAACGATCTAGCGTGCTCTCCTAGTTCGGCGGGCCGAACAGTCCAAGGAGGACCACATGGGTAAGACCGGACGCAAGCGCCGCGCTCGCAAGAAGAAGGGCGCGAACCACGGCAAGCGCCCCAACGCCTGAGACTCGTCTCAGCGCGATGGCTGAACACTCTGAACTCCTGGGTCGATCCTCGACCCGGGAGTTCGTTGTTTCCGAAGCCGACACCGCCGCCGCGGTCGGCTCCGGCTCCCTGCCGGTCCTCGGTACGCCGGTCCTGCTGGCGTGGTGCGAGGCCGTCACCTGCGACGTGCTCGGCCTGACCTCCCCGCAGACCTCCGTCGGCACCCGGGTCGCCCTGGAGCACCTGGCCGCCTCGAAGGTCGGTGCGACGGTCGTCGTGACCGCCACGGTCGCCTACGCCGACGGCCGGCTGGTCCGGTTCGAGGTCGACGCCCGCGAGCCCGAGGGCAAGCTGCTCGGCTCCGGTGAGATCACTCGGGTGGTCGTCGACGCAGAGCGGTTCCTCGGCCGGCTCTGACGCTCAGATCCCGAAGGTCGCGCGCGGGTAGGCCGCGTTCACGTCGGTGATCACGTTGACCAGGTACGGCACGTTCGCCGCGAAGGCGCGGTCGATCGCCGGGCCGATCTGGTTCGGGTCGGTGACCAGCTCACCGGCACCACCGAGCGCCTTCACCACCTCGTCGTACCGGGTCGCCGGGGCCAGGTCGGCCGCGACGTCGTACCCGTAGAGCAGCTGCATCGGGCCCTTCTCCAGGCCCCAGGCCGAGTTGTTGCCGCAGATCATCACGACCGGCAGGTCGTGGCGGACCAGGGTGTCGACGTCCATCAGCGACATCCCGGCGGCGCCGTCGCCGTACAGCAGCACCACCTGGGCGGACGGTCGGTGCAGGCGGGCGGCGATCGCGCCGCCCATGCCTGCCCCGAGGCAGCCGTACGGGCCGGGGTCGAGCCAGCCGCCGGGGCGCTTCGGCTCGACGAACTTGCCGGCGAACGAGACGAAGTCGCCGCCGTCGCCGATCACGATGGCGTCGTCGGCCAGCCGGGGGAGCAGCTCGCCGTAGATCCGGGCCGGGTGGATGTGCTCCGCGGTGGCGCCGAGCAGGTCGGCGTCGCGGGCGACCCCGGCGGCCACGGTCTCCTGCAGGGCGGTGACCCAGCCGCTCCAGTCCGGACGGGCCTGGCGGTCGAAGGCGGCGGCCAGGCCGTCCAGGACCAGGGTCAGGTCGCCATACGCCGACCCGGCCAGCTCGGCGTGCCCGGAGACCTGGCCGGCGGAGTCCGCCAGGTGCACCGTCTTCGCGACCGGGGCGCCGTCCTTGCCGCCGAAGATCCCGTACCCCAGCCGGAAGTCCAGCGGGGTGCCGACCACGATCGCCAGGTCGCAGGTGCCGAGCGCCTGCCCGCGGGCCTTGGTGACCAGCAGCGGGTGTCCGCCCGGGACGACGCCGCGGCCCATGCCGTTGGTGATTGCCGGGATGCCGAGGTTCTCGACCAGGCGCAGCGCAGCGACGTCGGCGCCGTCCGCCCAGACGTCGGTGCCGAGGATCAGCACCGGGCGCGCCGCGGCGGCGAGGAGGCCGGCGATCGCGGTCAGGGCGTCGGAGTCCGGCTCGACCGGCGTCGCGGCGGAGACGACCGGGCGCACCGAGGAGGCCGAGTTGAAGAACTCGTCCATCGGCACGTCCACGAAGACCGGGCCGCGGTGCGAGGCACCGGCGGCGGTGAACGCCTCGTGGATGCCGTCGGCGACGTCGGCGGCGGTGTGCAGGGTCTTGGCCAGCTTTGCGACCGGCGCGATGATCGGCGGCTGGTCGAGCTCCTGGAGCGATCCCGTCCCCCAGCGGTTCGCGGGCGCCCGGCCCCCGACGACCACCAGCGGCGAGCCGGCGAACTGGGCCTGCGCGATCGCGCTGACGCCGTTGGTGACTCCGGGTCCTGCCGTCAGCACGGCCAGCCCGGGCTTCCGGGTGAGCTTGCCGGTGGCCTCGGCGGCGAACGCGGCGGTCTGCTCGTGCCGGACGTCCAGGATCCGCATCGGCGGCTCCGCGGTGACGGCGCCGTCGTACATCGGGAAGACATGCGCCCCGGACAGGGTGTACATCGCCTCGACCCCGTGCGCGCGGGCGACCGCGACGGCGTGCTGGCCGGCGTGGGCCTCGATGGGCTGGGAGTCCTCGGGCCGGGTCTGCTCGGGTGCCTGCGTCATGCCGGTGAGGCTACGCGAGGAGCGCCGCGGAGTGCAGCAACGAGGCGCGCGCGTCAGTGCGCGCGCGGTGGCGGGAAGTACGCCGGGTTCGTGGTCCGGAGGTGGCCCATCAGGGTGAGCAGCAGGTCGGTGCGCAGCTCCGGGTGCTCGGAGCCGAGGGCGAGCTGCAGGTGCAGGCTGCGCAGGTAGGACTGGACGTTCCCGGCGACGCGGAACGGGTTGTTGTCGGCGTCGCCGCGACCGGTGGCGCCGGCGGCGAGGCGGGCGATCCAGGGCTCGAGGACCTCCAGGCCCAGGACGTTGCGGCGCAGCAGGTGCATCGTGGCGTAGGCGAACCGGTCGTCCTCGCCGCAGACCAGGAACTCGTCGGTCGGGGTGAGCAGCCGGTCGGCGATGACGTCGAGGATGACCGTCAGCTCCAGCCTGCCCAGGTACGGCGACCGGGCGAGCGCGCCGAGGGCGTCGGCACCGTGCGCCAGCGCGTGCGCCCAGCCCTTGCCGGGGACGAAGCCGCGGAGGTCCTGCTCGCGAGCCAGCCAGCCCATCACCCGGTCGCCCCAGCGCAGCACCACCTCGGGTCCGGCCAGCCCGGCCGTGGTCGTGCGGTCGATGCACTCGGTGAGGATCAGAGCGGAGAAGCTGCGCCGGAAGACGCTGTCGTCGGCGGCCAGGCCGATCCCGATGTCCAGGCCGTGGCACATCCCGTCGCCGAGGCCGACCAGGAGCTCGTCGTAGACGCCCTCGTCGATCCAGGTCGCCATCGTCGGGAACGCGATCCCGTCGCGGACCTCGGGGTCGGGGTCGCCGAGCATCCGGGTCAGGTCCTCGGTCATCTCCACCAGCGACCGGTCGGGGGGAACTCTCAGCCCGTCAGCGACTACCTGTTCCCAAAATCCCGAGGCCATGCGCAGCATTCTTGCATCCGGAACGACAGAGTCTCAGAGGACGCTCCTTGCGGCTCCACTCGCGCTCGATAGGCTCCACGCGTGCCGTCCCTTCCCGAGCTCGCCCGCTCGTACACCGACCTCGGCGACGAGGACATCGCCTGGCTGGCGCTGCTCCAGGCGGACTGGCAGATCGTCGCGGACCTCTCCTTCGCCGACCTGGTGCTGTGGCTGCCGGACCGCACGGGGAGCGGCTACTGGGCGGCGGGGCAGATGCGTCCGACGACGGGTCCGACCGCCCTGGTCGACGACATCGTCGGTACCTTCCTGCCGACCGGCAAGCGCCCGCTGCTCGACGCCGCGCTGGCCGAGGGCCGGATCGCCCGCGAGGGAGATCCGGAGTGGCGTGACAACGTCCCGGTCCGGGTCGAGGCGATCCCCGTACGGCGCGACGAGCGGGTGATCGCGGTGGTCGCCCGGAACACCAACCTGCACGGCGTCCGGACGCCCAGCCGGCTGGAGCTCTCCTACCTTCAGACTGCGAGCGAGCTGACCCAGATGATCGCGCGCGGGGCGTTCCCGTACCCGGGCCAGCGCTCCGACCACGCCGACTCGCCGCGGGTGGGCGACGGCTTCATCAAGGTCGACGCCGCCGGCACCGTCGCCTACGCGAGCCCGAACGCGCTCTCGGTCTACCGCAAGCTGGGCCTGACCGGCGACCTCGCCGACCAGGACCTGGCCGAGCTCACCCGCTCGCTGGTCCCCGCCGCCCAGCGGCCGGACGAGGAGACCATCAGCGCGGTGCTCGGCGCGCGGATGCCGCGGGACTCCGAGATCGGCAACCGCGCGGCCACCGTGATCCTGCGAGCGATCCCGCTCCGCCCGACCGGGGTGCACACCGGTGGGCTGATCCTGCTGCGCGACGTCACCGACCTGCGTCGCCGGGACCGGGAGCTGGTCACCAAGGACGCCACCATCCGGGAGATCCACCACCGGGTGAAGAACAACCTGCAGACCGTGGCGGCGCTGCTCCGGCTGCAGGCGCGGCGGATCGAGTCGGTCCGCGGCCGGGAAGCCCTCGAGGAGGCCGTACGCCGGGTCGGGGCGATCGCGGTGGTCCACGAGACGCTGAGTCAGAGCTTCGAGGAAGCGGTCGAGTTCGACACCGTCGCCGACCAGCTGATCGGGCTGGTCAGCGAGGTCGGCGCGCACGCGGGTTCGGTGCGGCTGCGCCGGGACGGCTCGTTCGGGACGCTGAGCTCGGAAGCGGCGACCTCGGTGGCGATGGTGCTGACCGAGGTCCTCCAGAACGCGATGGAGCACGGGTTCCCGGACGGACGCTCCGGGACGGTGCAGGTGCAGGCCTCGGTGAGCCCGGCCGGGGCCGAGCCGGAGCTGCTGATCCGGGTGGTCGACGACGGGGTCGGGTTGCCGGACGGCTTCGACCCGGAGACGTCGACCAGCCTCGGGTTGTCGATCATGCGCTCGCTGGTCGCCGAGCTCGGCGGCACCCTGCGGATCGGTCCGCGCGCTGACGGAGCCGGGACCGCGGTGGAGCTCGCCTTCCCGCGCGAGTGACCCGGACCGCGCGCACGTCGGCACGTCTCGACAGGCTCGACGTCCGGGAGTCCGAGCGCGCTGCTCACCGACCGACGATCAAGCCGCTCCCGCGTCCTTGATCAGGTGCGTACCCGCGCGCGAGCGTTGCGGCGCTTCAGCGCGCGTCGCTCGTCCTCGCTCAACCCGCCCCAGACGCCGTGGTCCTGCCCCGCTTCGAGCGCCCACGCGAGACACTGCTCGCGCACGTCGCACCGACGGCACACCTGCTTGGCCTCCTCGATCTGGAGGATGGCCGGCCCTGTGTTGCCGATGGGGAAGAACAGCTCCGGGTCTTCGTCGAGACACGCGGAGCGATGGCGCCAATCCATGGCGAGGAACTCCTGTTCGCAAGGTATGTGAATGCATTCACTAGGTCGCCCCTGGGTCCGGGCCGATCGGGTCCGGGCAGGGAGGTTGTCACCACGTCAAGAACTCGGGGCGTAGTTACCAAGAGATCTTCCCAAGGTCTCGGAACGGGCACAAGACCCCGCGCTGGTCACCTTCATCACAAAAGTTCGCTTTTCAACGAGACCTGGCCGCCTGATTACTCGTGGAAACGGCCGACTACGCTGGATTTCGTGGAATCCGACCTCGCGCAGGACCGACCGATCGCGCCGACCTCGTTGCGGGTCGCTGCCGCGGTGGTGGCGGTCGAAGGCATCGGGACCGCGGTCTTCGGCATCTTCGAGGCGTTCCACACCACCTCCGCCCGGGTGGTCATGGGGACGACGACGGCGCTCTTCTTCGTCGGGTTCGGCGCCGCGCTGGTGGCCTGCGCCTGGGGGCTGACCCGGATCTCCAGCTGGGCTCGCGGGCCGGTGCTGTTCACGCAGCTGGCCGGGCTGGGCCTGGCCTGGAACTTCCGCGGCGACGACACCTGGTGGATCTCGGTGATGCTCGCCGTGCCCGCGGTGGTCACGCTGGTGGCGATGCTCCGCCCGGCGACGATCGCCGCGCTCAACGACGCCGGCTGACCCTCAGTCCATCTCGTCGCGGAGCTGCTCCAGGGTCCGGGTGAGCAACCGGGAGACGTGCATCTGGGAGATGCCGACCTGGGCGGCGATCTGCGACTGGGTCTGCTGCTTGAAGAACCGGAGCACCAGGATCTGCTGCTCCCGCGCCGGCAGTGCCTCGATCAGCGGGCGCAGCGACTCGCGGATCTCGACGTGATCGAGCGCCTCGTCCTCGCCGCCGAGGGTCTCGATCCAGGAACCGGAGTCCTCGCCGGAACCCGCGTCCAGCGACATCGTGGTGTAGGCGTTCGCCGACTCGATGCCCTCGAGAACCTCCTCGACGCCGACCCCCAGGTGCTCGCCGATCTCCCGGGGCGTCGGTGACCGGCCCAGGCTCTGGGAGAGCTCGCCGGTGGCGGTGGCGATCGACATCCGGAGCTCCTGCAGGCGGCGGGGGACCCGGATCGCCCAGCCCTTGTCCCGGAAGTGCCGCTTGATCTCGCCGATGATCGTCGGCGTCGCGTACGTCGAGAACTCGACCCCGCGCTCGAGGTCGAACCGGTCGACGGCCTTGATCAGCCCGATGGTGCCGACCTGGACCAGGTCGTCGTACGGCTCGCCGCGGTGCAGGAACCGGCGGGCGCAGTGCTCGACCAGCGGCAGGTGCAGCTCGATCAGGGCGTCGCGCAGTGCTCGCTGCCGCGGGTCCGCCGGCCCGGCGGCGAGCTCGGCGAACATCGCCTGGCTGCGCTCGCGGAGCGTGGCGAGCAGGTGCGGACTGTCCTCGGACATGCTCAGGCGGGCGCGCTCGACGTCGCCGAGCTCACCGCGAGGGTGATCGAGATCCGGTCCGCCGTGGCGGCCGCGCTGACGTCCTCGGCGGTGGTGGTCAGGACCTGCCAGGCGAAGCTGTCCGGGTCCGGGGCGGCGGGATCCTTCGCGTCGGCCGAGACCTGGACCTCGACCCGGCCGTCGCCCAGGAAGAACCGCGCCGTCAGGCTGCCGCCCGGATCGGCGTCGGCCAGCACCATCGCGCACGCCTCGCCGACCGCCATCCGCAGGTCCTCGACGTCGTCGAGGGTGAAGTCGAGGCGGGCGGCGATGCCGGCCGCGGCCATCCGGAGGACGGCTACGTAGGCGGTCTCCGCCGGGAGACGTACTTCGGCGTCGGGGTGCATGGGTTCACCCTAGGCCGGGGAACGCAAACAGGGCCGGACCCGAAGGTCCGACCCTGCTGTGGTTGCGCTCAGCGGTCGCGCCTTCGCAAGCTCAGGCGCGCTTCGGACGGCGAAGGCTTGATCTCAGCTGCTCCTCCGTCGCTGCTGAATCAAGCCTTCTTGGTCTCCCAGAAGATCTCGGCGATCTCGTCGATCTTCGCCAGCAGCTGGTCCGCCGCGTCAGCGTCCAGGCTGCCCTTGGTCCCGCCGGCACCGGCCAGCTTGGTGGCCTCGTTGACCAGGGTGTGCAGCTGCGGGTACTTCTCGAAGTGCGGGGGCTTGAAGTAGTCGGTCCACAGCACCCACAGGTGGTGCTTGACCAGCTCGGAGCGCTCTTCCTTGATGATCAGCGCCCGGGTGCGGAAGTCGGGGTCGTCGTTGTCGGCGACCTTGCCGATCAGGGCCTTGATCGACTCGGCCTCGATGCGGGCCTGAGCGGGGTCGTAGACGCCGCAAGGCAGATCGCAGTGGGCGGATACCTCGACGGTGGGAGCGAACAGTCGCGCGAACATCCTCGGTCCTCTCTGGTGGATCACTTGAATAAGTTCCACCTGCGAGACTACTCCGCGTGGAACACGACCGGCGGTGGGGTCTCGCGGTGGTGAAGGGGCGCTCGATGACGCCGACGCTGCGGCCCGGCGACCGGCTCCTGGTCCGGTACGGCGCGGAGGTGGCAGCGGGCGCGCTGGTGCTGGCCCGCTTCGCCGACGGCACCCTCGCCGTCAAGCGGGCGGCGCGCCCGGCGACGACGCCGTCGGGGCGGCCGGGCTGGTTCCTGCTCAGCGACAACCCCGACGAGGGGGTCGACTCCCGACACCGCGGGCCGGTGGGTGCCGAGGATGTGGTCGCGGTGGTGCGGCTCCGGCTCTGGTCTCGTCCCGGCCGCGTCGGCTGAGCGTGTCTGATACGCCACATTCGCACACCCGGTCTGGGGCGAATCACCACGTTGTGGCACGATGGGGTGCGGGAGATCCCCCGTTTCTTCGCATCATCTCTGGCAACTCCGCGGACTCACTCAAGGTCGGTGTCGAGCAGCCTCACTGCCCTTGTTCCTTGCTTCCCTGATGTCACGAGAGAGTCAACCCGATGGTTGCGTTTGACCAGATCCCCGCCGTGGACCCGACTGTCGAGGTCCCCGATCCGCACGCTGACGACCCGATCTTCGACCTGCACGTAGCGGGGAAGATGGAGGTCGCCTCGACGGTGGCGCTGAACGGTCCGGACGAGCTGTCGATGGCGTACACCCCGGGCGTGGCGAAGGTCTGCGAGGCGATCGCCGCCGACCCGGGCGTCTACTACGACTACACCTGGACGGCGAACACCGTCGCGGTGATCACCGACGGCACCGCGGTCCTCGGGCTCGGCGACATCGGCCCCAAGGCCGCGATGCCGGTGATGGAGGGCAAGGCGATCCTGTTCAAGCAGTTCGGCGGGATCGACGGGATCCCGATCTGCCTGGACACCACCGATACCGACGAGATCGTCGAGACCGTCATCCGGCTGGCCCCGAGCTTCGGCGGCATCAACCTCGAGGACATCTCGGCGCCGCGCTGCTTCGAGATCGAGGAGCGGCTCAAGCAGGCGCTCGACATCCCGGTCTTCCACGACGACCAGCACGGCACCGCCGTGGTCACGCTGGCCGCGCTCGAGAACGCGATGAAGCTGACCGGCAAGTACCACGACACCGTCCGGATCGTCGTCTCCGGCGCCGGCGCCGCGGGTGTCGCGGTGACCCGGATCCTGCTCGCCGCCGGCTACCGGGACATCGCCGTGGTCGACCGGGCCGGCGTGCTGCACCGCGACCGTGACGACATGAACCCGAGCAAGCGGTCTCTGGCCGCTGAGACCGCCGATACCACCGGTCGCTGGGGCACGCTGGCCGCCGTGATGGACGGCGCGGACGTCTACATCGGCCTCTCGGGCGGAAGCGTGCCGGAGGACGTGGTGGCGTCGATGGCCGAGGAGCCGATCATCTTCGGCCTGGCCAACCCGACCCCCGAGGTGCACCCCGACCTCGCGCACAAGTACGCACGCGTGGTCGCCACCGGCCGGTCGGACTTCCCGAACCAGATCAACAACGTGCTGGCGTTCCCGGGCATCTTCCGCGGCGCTTTCGACGCCCGCGCGACCGCGATCACCGAGGGCATGAAGCTCGCGGCTGCTCAGGCCCTGGCCGCGATCGTCGGCGACGAGCTGCGCGAGGACTACATCATCCCGTCGCCGTTCGACCCCCGGGTCGGACCGACGGTCGCGAGCGCGGTCGCGGAGGCCGCCCGGCGCGACGGAGTAGCCCGCCGGTAATCTCGGCCGTATGTTCGCCGTCTACGCAGAGAAGTTCTCCTCCGACGACCCGTTGTCCGGCCTGGTGGTCGGGGAGCGCCCTGATCCCGAGGTTCCCGACGGGTGGGCCAAGGTCACCGTCAAGGCGGCCTCGCTGAACCACCACGACCTCTGGTCGTTGCGCGGGGTCGGGCTCCGCGAGGAGGCGCTGCCGATGATCCTCGGCTGCGACGCGGCCGGGTACGACGAGGACGGCAACGAGGTCGTCGTGCACGCGATCGTCAACGACCCGACCTGGTCGGGGGACCAGACCTTCGACCCGAAGCGGTCGATCCTCTCCGAGCGCTACCAGGGCACCTTCGCCGAGTCCGTCGTCGTGCCGCGGGCGAACCTGATCCCCAAGCCGGCCTCGCTGTCCTTCGCGGAGGCCGCCTGCCTGCCGACCGCCTGGCTGACGGCGTACCGGATGCTGTTCACGCAGGGCAACCTGAAGGCCGGCGACACGGTGCTGGTGCAGGGTGCCGGCGGCGGAGTCGCGACCGCGCTGATCATCCTGGCCCGCGCCGGCGGGCTCAAGGTGCTCGCCACCAGCCGCGACGAGGCCAAGCGTGCCCGGGCTTTGGAGATCGGCGCGCACGAGGTCTACGAGACCGGCGCGCGGCTGCCGGTGAAGGTCGACGCGGTGATGGAGACCGTCGGCAAGGCCACCTGGTCGCACTCGATCCGGGCGCTGCGCCCGGGCGGTGCGATCGTGATCTCGGGCGCCACCTCCGGCCCGAACCCGGACGACGCCGAGCTCACCCGGATCTTCTTCCTGCAGCTGCGGGTGATCGGCTCCACGATGGGCACCGCGACCGAGCTCGCGAGCCTGATCTCGATGCTGGACGCCACCGGCGCCCGGCCGCTGATCGATCGCGAGCTGCCGATGGAGCGGGCCCCCGAGGGCTTCGCCGCGATCGCAGCCGGCGACGTGTTCGGGAAGATCGTCCTGACCCGGTAGCGGACGCTCACGACACCTGGAGGAACCGTGGACCTGTACGACGTGATGCGGACGACCGCGGCGGTCCGGGAGTTCACCGACGACCCGCTTCCCGACGAGGTGCTGCACACGCTCCTCGAGAACGCCCGGTTCGCGCCGAGCGGCGGCAACCGCCAGGGGACCCGGGTGATCGTCGTACGGGAGCGGACGACGCGGGAGGCACTGGCCGAGCTCACCCTGCCCGGGGCGCGCCGGTACGTCGCCCAGATCGCGGCCGGGGAAGGTCCGTGGAACCCGGTCGAGCCGACCGGGCTCACCGAGGAGCAGATCGCCGCGACCGAGGTCCCGGACCGCTTCACCGCTCCGCTGCTGACCGCGGCCGCGGTGCTGGTGGTCTGCGTGGACCTGCGCCAGGTCGCCTCGGTCGACCAGGACCTGGAGCGGGTCGGCGTGATCAGCGGCGCCTCGGTCTACCCGCTGGTCTGGAATCTGCTGCTGGCCGCCCGCAACGAGGGCTTCGGCGGCACCATCACCACGATGGCGGTCGCCGAGGAACCGGGCGTCCGCGCGCTGCTCGGCATCCCGGAGTACTGCGCCGTCGCGTGCGTGGTCCCGCTCGGCAAGCCGGTGCGCCAGCTGACCAGGCTGAGCCGGATCGGCGTCGCCGAGCTGGCCAGCCGGGAGACCTGGGACGGGGACGGGTTCGATGTCTGAGGTCCGTGTCCACCTGGTCACCGGTGCCGGGTCCGGGATCGGGGCCGACCTGGCGCAGCGGCTGGAGGAGCGCGGCGACCGGGTGGTCCGGGTGACCCGCGACGTCGTCGACCTCGCCGACGCCGAGGCGGTACGACGCTGGGCGGTCGCGCTCGACGAACCGCGGCTGGACTCGCTGGTGCACTCGGCCGGCACGGTGGAGCTGAGCACGGTCGAGGACCTGGACCTGGCCGACTGGCGCCGCCAGCTCGACGTGAACCTGACCGCGCCGGCGATCCTCACCGCCGCACTGCTGCCGGCGTTGCGGGCGGCCGCGGGCACGGTGGTCTTCGTGAACTCCTCGGCCGGGATGATCGCCAACCCGACCTGGTCGGCGTACGCGGCCTCGAAGTTCGGGTTGCGGGCCCTGGCCGACGCGCTCCGGGCCGAGGAAGCCGAGCACGGGGTGCGGGTGACGACGATCTTCCCGAGCCGGACGGCCACCCCGATGCAGGAGAAGGTGCACGCGCAGGAGGGCCGGACCTACGACGCGTCCCGGTGGATCCGGCCTGGGACCGTCTCGGACGCGATCCTGCACGTCCTGGACCTGCCTGCGGACGCGACCGTGCCGGAGATCACGCTCCGTCCGCGCTGAGAACGGATTTAATCGTTCGAGGAATGTCGGTGCGCTCCTCTAGGTTCTAGGTCTGGCTGGTGTCGTAATCGCCGGATCTCGTTCGTCGTACTCATGACAGACGGTTTCTGGGCGCAGCCCAGCCCCCATCGCACTCGACGTTACGAAGGACCCTCATGTCACACGACACCTCGGCCGCCCCGGCCAAGACCTCCGCGAAGGACATCGCCGTCCTGCGCTGGCTGGTCGCTGCCACGTTCATCGTGATCCTCAACGAGACGATCATGATCAACGCCATCCCCGACCTGAAGGCCCACTTCCACGTGGGCAACGGTGCGGCCCAGTGGCTGACCACCGCGTTCATGCTCACGATGGCCGTGGTCATCCCGATCACCGGCTTCTTCCTGCAGCGGGTCACGACCCGGCAGGCCTTCGCGCTCGCGATGGTGGTCTTCTGCACGGGCACCCTGCTCGCCGCGGCCACCCCCGCGTCGATGTTCTGGCTGCTGATCGTCGCCCGCGTCATCCAGGCGGCCGGCACCGCGGTGATGATGCCGCTGCTGATGACCACCCTGATGTCGGTGGTCCCCGAGAGCGACCGCGGCCGGGTGATGGGCAACGTCACGCTGGCGATGTCGGTGGCTCCGGCGCTCGGGCCGGCCGTCTCCGGTCTGATCCTGTCGTCGCTC
This sequence comes from Nocardioides marmoriginsengisoli, assembly GCF_003725695.1. Lineage (GTDB taxonomy): Bacteria > Actinomycetota > Actinomycetes > Propionibacteriales > Nocardioidaceae > Marmoricola > Marmoricola marmoriginsengisoli. The sequence goes on along the minus strand of NZ_RJSE01000003.1, from coordinate 585,762 downwards.
TCGTGGCGCTGGATGTTCATCCTGGTGCTGCCGGTGGCCGCCGTGATCGCGATCGCGGGCCTGTCCCGGCTGAAGAACGTCGGCGAGCCGACGGCCGGGTCGATCGACCTCCCCAGCGTGGTCGCCTCCGCGATCGGGTTCGGTGGCCTCGTCTACGGGCTGAGCCTGATCGGCCGCGACGACGCCCCGGTGTCGCCGTACGCACTGATCGGTGGTGCGGTCGCCGTCCTGGCGCTGTTCGTCTGGCGCCAGATCAGCCTGCAGCGCGACGGTTCGCCGCTGCTGGACCTGCGCACCCTGACCCACCGCACCTACACGCTCTCGCTGGCGCTGATGGCGCTGGCCTTCATGGGCTTCCTGGGCTCGATGCTGCTGGTGCCGCTCTACCTGCAGGACGTGCGCGGCCTGACGCCGCTCAACACCGGCCTGCTGATGATGCCGGGCGGTCTGGCGATGGGTCTGCTCGGGCCGCGTGTGGGCAAGGCCTTCGACAACTTCGGCGGCCGCGCGCTGGTGATCCCCGGCTCGATCGGGATCACGATCGCGCTCGGCATGTTCACCCAGATCAGCCTGGACACGCCGTACGCGCTGATCCTGGCCGCGCACATCCTGCTGATGGTCAGCCTGGCGCTGGTCTTCACGCCGGTCTTCACCCTCGGACTGGGCGCCGTCCCGCCGCAGCTGTACTCGCACGCGAGCTCCTTGCTCGGCACCCTCCAGCAGGTGGCCGGCGCGATGGGTGCGGCGCTCTCCGTCGCCGTGCTGACGGCTCGGCAGGAGTCGCTCAGCGACGGCGGGTCCTCGCAGCTGTCGTCGTACAACGGCGGCATGCAATGGGCCTTCGCCCTCAGCGCGATCCTCTCGATCGGTGTGATCGTGCTGGCCGCCGTGCTGCCGAACCGGCTGCCGGCTCCTGACGACGACCACTTCGGTGGTGCGCAGGAGTCCGACGACGACCTCCTCGGCGAGGCCGAGGCGGTCCCGGCCAGCTGATCAGCTCGGGGCGCTGGACTTCCAGTTCAGCGCCCCGACGATCACCATCAGCAGCTGGGTGCGCGCCCGGTGCTTGATGTCGGGGAGATCCCGCGGGTCCGCCCGCAGGATCTCCTCCGACGTCGCGATCATCGAGCCGACGATCAGGTTCGACAGGATCCGCAGGTCATCCGCCGACCAGTGCTCCATCGGGAGCCGGGCCAGGTCGGTGGCCAGCTCGCGCTCGAAGTAGGCGAACTCGCGGCGGACGGCGTCCCGGACCGGCGCTGAACCGCCGGACTTCTCGCGCGCGATGAAGCCGAAGTGCGCGCGCTGGTCACGGACGTGCTCGGCGAGCACGTCGACCGACCGGTCCACGATCTGCCCCAGCGAGGGCGATCCCTGGCGGGTGTCCCGGATCATCGCGCGCAACGCGCCGAAGGACTCCTCGACCAGCGCCAGCCCCAGCTGGTCGATCGAGTCGAAGTGCCGGTAGAACGCGGTCGGCACGATGCCGACCTCCTTGGCGACCTGGCGCAGCGACAGCCCTGCCAGCCCGGTGTCCTCGGTGAGGGTGAGGGCGGCGTCCAGGATCGCGCGCCGGGTGCGCTCCTTCTTGTCGCTGCGACTCTCCGGAGGGGTGGTCTCGGTCACGGGGATCAGGGTAGCGGGCTCGTCGCCGACGAGTTTCGGTGCACGGATGTGCACCGTGTCCGGCGTCACGTGCTCCCGTGCTTGACCCTCGGTCGCGGCTGCGGTCATAGTTTCAGTGTACGCACGTTCACTGAAAGGAGGCCACTTGATGACACTCACCAGCAAGGTTCTCGGCTCCCGGGCCGTCGCCGCGTTGACCTCACCGCACGGTGTGGACCGCTACCTGGAGATGTTCCACCCGATGTGGGCCGCCATCGAGGTTCGAGCCCGCGTCGTCGACATCCACCGGGAGAACCCGGACGCCCACGGCTCCGCCCCGGTCGCCACTCTCACGCTGCAGCCGACCAGCACCTGGCGCGGACACCGCGCCGGTCAGTACGTCCAGGTCGGTGTGGAGATGCCGGGCAGCGCCCGCCGGATGACCCGATGCTTCTCGATCTCCTCGGCGGCCTCGCTGCCCGGCGAGCGGATCACGCTCACCATCCGGGCCAACGACGAGGGCACTGGCGGGGGGCACAGTGTGAGCACGTTCCTGGTCAACGAGGCCAAGGTCGGCCAGATGCTGCACCTGAGCCAGGCCGAGGGCGACTTCACGCTGCCGTTCACGCCGACCACCGGCGGACCGGATCCGGTCCTGATGATCTCCGGCGGCTCCGGGATCACCCCAGGCATGGCGCAGCTCCGGACCCTTCTGCGGGACGCCCCGCGGATGGGCAGCAGCGGCGGTCGCACCAACCGCAAGGTCACCTTCGTGCACTTCGCCCGCAGCCCCGAGGACCAGATCTTCGCCGACGAGCTCGCCGCGATCGCCGCCGCCGACAACAACATCGATGTCCACCTGCGCTACGGCGACCAGACCTTCAGCGAGTTCGAGCTGCGCCGGCTGGTGCCCGACTTCCGGAACACCGACACCTGGGCCTGCGGTCCGAGCGGGTTGATCGAGCTGGTCCGGGCGGCGTACGGCGAGGTGGCGACGCCGGAGGGGAGCGGAGCGACCGACTGCCCGAACCCGCGGCTGCGGGTCGAGTTCTTCAAGCCGCCGGCCCTCACGACCGGCGCCGCCGGCGGCGAGGTCTCGTTCACCAGGTCCGGGGCCACCGGCGAGAACACCGGCGCGACCCTGCTCGACCAAGCCGAGGCGCTCGGCCTCAACCCGGAGTCCGGGTGCCGGATGGGCATCTGCTTCTCCTGCGTGAAGACCAAGACCGACGGCACCGTCCGCAACGTTCTGACCGGCGAGGAGTCCTCGCTGCCCGACGAAGAGATCCGTATCTGCGTGAGCGCGCCCGTGGGCGACTGCTCCGTGGACCTGTGACAAGGAGAGACGACATGACCATCACCGACATCCCCACCAAGCTGGCCAAGAAGCGCTCGACCGTGCGGGCCAGCGACCCGAAGAACCCGAACCTGACCGCCGAGCAGCTCGAGGAGTTCGGCGCGGAGATGGACGCGCTGCGCCAGCGGGTGATCGCCGACCTCGGCGAGGAGGACGCGGCGTACATCCGGATGATCGTGAAGCGCCAGCAGCAGTTCGAGATCGCCGGCCGCGCGCTGTTCTACCTGCCGCCGGCCTGGCCGCTCGCGGTCGCGGCGTTGAGCGTCTCCAAGATCCTGGAGAACATGGAGATCGGCCACAACGTGATGCACGGCCAGTACGACTGGATGGGCGACCCGAAGCTGAACTCCCGGATCTACGACTGGGACACGATGGCGCCCGGGGAGAACTGGAAGTACGGGCACAACTACATCCACCACACGTACACGAACATTCTCGGGAAGGACCGGGACATCGGCTACGGGATTCTGCGGATGGATGAGGACCAGAAGTGGAACCCCTACTACCTGGGCAACCCGCTGTACGCCTTCCTGCTGATGGTCTTCTTCGAGGAGGGCGTCGCGCTGCACGACCTCGAGGTCGACCGGATCCGGTCCGGTGAGCGCACCTGGGAGGAGACCAAGCAGGTCGGCAAGCCGATCGTGAAGAAGGTGGGCAAGCAGGTCTTCAAGGACTACCTGCTGTTCCCGGCGCTGACCGGCCCGTTCTTCGTGAGCACCCTGATCGGCAACGCGGTCGCCAACCTGGTCCGCAATGTCTGGACCTTCAACATCATCTTCTGCGGTCACTTCCCGGCCGGCGTCGCGACGTTCACCGAGGAGGAGTGCGAGAACGAGTCCCGCGGGCACTGGTACTACCGGCAGCTGCTCGGCTCGGCGAACATCACCGGCGGCAAGCTCTTCCACATCATGTCCGGCAACCTGTCCCACCAGATCGAGCACCACCTGTTCCCGGACGTCCCGGCCCGGCGCTACCCGGAGCTGTCGGTCGAGGTGCGGGCGCTCTGCGAGAAGTACGGCATCGAGTACAACACCGGTGGCCTGACCCACCAGCTGTGGACCGTCGCGAAGAAGATCGTCCGGCTCTCGTTCCCGAACGCGAAGCGGAAGACCGACCCGGCGCCCGCGACCGGCCTCGACGACGCCGTCGCGGCCTGAGATCGGCCTCACGTTGCCCAGGACCGCCCCGACCCGGAGACTGGTCCTCATGAAGGACCACATCAGCAAGTCCGAGATTCGCAAGGATGCCGTCCAGGACGGGGTCGAGGCGGTCACGCACGCGGTCGGTCAGGGCACCCAGATCGTGATCGGCGCCGTGTCGGACATCGCGAAGACGGTCGGCGGCCTGGCCACCGACCTCTTCGAGATCCGCGAGGCGAGCAAGCGGGCCAGCGCTGACAGCCGGGTGGCGCCGGAGCAGTCCGCCGCGCCTGCCGAGGACGTCTGACCCACGGCGGGCGTGGTGACTGTCTAGCCCGGACCTGCGGGATCCCGGGTTCTGGGGTACTAAAGGACCCAGCCGTTCTCGCATCGGACGGTGCTCAGACCTCCCTCCCCGCAGGAGTACCCGTGTCCCAGCGCCTCCGCCGGCTCTCCGTCCCGCTCGTGCTCGCCCTGGTGGTCGGAGCGTTCTCGGTGCTCGCACCGCGTGCCGCCGACGCGCAGACCCCGCCGTGCACGCTGCACCAGCGGCCGAACGCGGCCGACCTCAGTCCGGCCCAGTGGACCAAGTTCTTCGCTGCGGTGAAGCAGCTCCAGACCCGGGAGACGGGCCAGCCCAGCACCTACGACGGACTGGCGTCGGCGGCCTCCACGAACGCGGCCGCGATCAGCAACTTCCCGCTCCAGCTGCCGTGGATCCGGGCCCAGCTGAGCGACTTCGAGGACCGGCTCCGCGCGATCGATCCGGACGTCGTGCTCCCGTACTGGGACTTCGGCGCCGACAGCGCGGCACCCGAGACCTCGTCGGTGTGGGATGCCGACCGCTTCGGCGGGAACGGAGACCCGCTCGACGACATGGTGGTCCAGGACGGCGCCTTCGCCAATTGGCGCCCGTTCTACCCGACCGAGCACGGGCTGACCCGGGCCTGGGACGACGGCGACGTCCTGACGCCGTTCGCCTCCACGGCCGACCTCGCCGCAGGCCTGGCCGCCTCGGGCACGTACAGCGCACTGCGCGCCTTCCTGGTGCCGAAGTACGGCCAGGTGCGGGCCGGCATCGGTGGCGACCTCGCGACCGCCACCGGTCCGAACGACCCGCTGTACTGGTTGATCGCGGCCAACCTGGACCGGTTGTGGGCCGCGTGGCAGAAGACCCACGCCGGCGCGTACGACGGCACGAACTCCGGCGGGTCCGCCGCGGCGCTGACCGACCCGGTCCCCGGGTTCGCCGGCGTCGAGGTCGCGGACGTGATGGACATCGGCGGCCTCTGCTACACCTACGACCCGTTCGTCACCTCGGTGACTATCGTCGGTCCGACGTCGCCGCCGGCGGGGGAGTCGATCCACTTCCAGGTGGCCGCCACCTACAACCACGGTGATGCTGCGGACGTCAGCGCCGACGCCACGCTGACGGTCGCACCGGCCTCGGCCGGGACCTGCGCAACCCCGGTCGGCACGACGTGCGTCTTCACCAAGGCCGGCCCGGCGCAGGTCACCGCGACGTACGAGGGCAAGTCCGACGTGTGGCCGATCACCGTGCAGGCCGCCGCGGCCACGGCGGTGACGCCCGTCTCCGGCGGCCTGCAGCAGGCGTTCCCGGGCGCTACCTATCCGCAACCGCTGGTCGCGAAGGTAGTGGACGCCTACGGCAACGCCGTCTCGGACCGGCCGGTCACCTTCACCGCCCCGGCAGGCGCCTCCTTCGAGGGCGGGGCCAAGACGTTCACCAGCGGCTCGCACGAGGACGGGACCGTGACCAGTCCGCGGGTAGTCGCCGGGAGCGCACCCGGCCTGGTCACGATCACCGCCCGGATCTCCGGCGTCCTCGATCCGGCCGCCTTCGTGCTGGTGGTCAAGGCCCAGGCCGACCTCGCTGCCGGCCTCGCCGCTCCGGCGCGGGCGCGTCGCGGGCACCCGATCTGGGTCCGGGTGACCCTGGTCAACCGCGGGCCGTCGGCCTCGGCCGGGGCCGCCAGGCTGGCGATCCCGCGGGCGTGGCGGGTCCGCAGGGCAGCGGGCGGGACCCGGGCCGGCAACGTCCTGGTGCTGCCGTCCGCCAGCCTGCAGCCGGGCCAGCGGAAGACGTTCACGCTCCGGCTGGTGCCCAGGAGGGGGCTCGGCGCGAAGCAGCTCCGGGTCGTCGTCCGTCCGACGACCGCGGACCCGATCCCGGCGAACAACACCGCGACCAGGAAGGTGCGGGTACGTCGCTGAGGCTCAGCCGAACGACATGCGGAAGTCCGCCTGCCGGAACGACCCGAGCGTCCGCTTCCCGGCCAGCCAGCCGAGGGCGCCGTCCGGGTTGAAGTCCCAGCTCGCCCGGCACGGTGCGGCCTTGGACGATCCGACCAGCGCGGCGGTGACCTCCTCGCCGTCGGCGCGCTGCTGCCAGGTGCTGCCCTTGAACGGCAGTCGCGGCACCGAGCTCGAGATGTCGGCGAACGAGGCGGTCGCGATCGGGACGCCGTCCAGCTCGGCGGTCCACAGGGTCCGGGTGACCAGGCCCTTCCTGCTGGTGGTGACGCTGAAGTCGCAGAGGTCCTTCGGGATCGCCCACAGGTCGCGGCCGCCGTGCACCGACTGGATCGAGTCGACCCAGATGTCGGTGATGTTCACGGCCTTGTTCAGCGGGCGCGCGACCAGCAGCTCGCCGTACGTCAGCGGGCTCGGCTCCTCGTACTTGACCAGCGCGACCCCGTAGATCCCCGGCTCCCGGTCCGGGTGGTCGCCCTCGCGGACCCGGAAGAGCGAGAGCCAGAGCTGGCCGGTCATGTTCCAGGGCGCGTCGGGGTAGGTGACGTCGCCGGAGGTGGGGGAGGAGATCCACTGGACGGTCATGAGCGCATCCTAGGTGAGTGACGACGAAGGCGTACCGCGCCGCCCTCGGGTCGTCTCCCGACGCTACGCACTCGAGGATTAGCAGCGGTCACTGTCGCGGCCCGGGTTCCGGGCGCCACGCCCACACCGAGCCGTCGCGGTTCGTCTTGTTGTCGCTGGTCTGGTGGGTGCCGCCGATGACGATCAGCCGATCTCCGGCCCAGACCGCTGGACCGGGTTGGACGGCCGCGCCGCGCGGATGCGGAACCTTGGTCCAGGACGCGGTGCCGTCGTAGATCCAGCCCTCGGCCGCGATCCGGTCGGTCCCGACCGCGCCGACCGGCCAGCCGCCGGTCAGGTACTTCGGCGGGTTCGGGAGTCGGCCCCAGGTCTTCGTCCCGAGGTCCAGGGTTCCGCCGAACGGGATCCGGCGGCCGTAGTCTCCGGCTCCGGGGCCGCCTCCGTTGGAGCTGTCCAGCGAGAGGTTGACGACTCGTGAGCCGATCACGCCCCAGGATCCTCCGCCGAGCTGGTCGCTCCTCGGCAGCGTCGACCAGGTCCCGGTCGAGCGGTCCAGGAGCGCTCCGAGCACGTACGACGGCCGGTCGCCCCCGCCGGGGCTGGCGACCAGTTCCTTGCCGACGAGCAGGACTCCGGCCGGAGTGGCGAGGAGACCGCGGTCGAACAGCGGCCCGAGCGGATCCTCGGGCAGCTCCGACCACGCCCGGGTCACGGGTTCGTAGGCGAGGTCGGGTCGCACCCCGTTCTCGTCGCTTCCGGAGACCAGCAGCAGCCGGTCGCCGTCGGCCTCCAGGTCGTACCAGTCCGACGACGGCCGGGTCAGCACCCGCCACCGGTCGGCGTCGAGGTCGTAATCGAGGAGCTTCCTGCCGACCCGGACGAACAGGTGGCCGTCGACCACGGCCGACGGCGAATAGCCGGGCACCGGGACCGGTGCTGGCGCGATCGGGCGCCAGGTGCCGACGTCGGGATCGAGAGCGGCCCCGTCGGCAGCCGACTCGTTGGGGAATGCGCAGTCCGCGTTCGGGGGGCAGGTGTCGCCGACCTCGCCGCCGATCGCCAGTACTTCGCTGCCGGTCCAGACGACGACCGGCGCGCTGCGCGGCGAGAGCGGAGCCTCGGTGAGGCGCTGCCAGCCCGGTGCCCGGTCGTTCGGATCGGGTTGCGCCTCCGCGCCGCACCCGGTCAGCGTGAGGGCGGCGAGCAGGGCCAGGCCGAGGATGCGGGGCATGACACTCGGACGCCGGCGAGGACCGGCCGGTTCCGTCTAGTCGTCGTCCGGGTCGTCGACCCGGGCCAGCCAGGTGGCGAAACGCTCGATCGGCACCTCGAAGTCGGGGTGCACGTCGACGAAGTCGCGCAACTGGTCCGCGAGCCACGCCAGGGTGACCTCCTCGTCACCCCGGCGCTTCTCCAGCTCTTCGATGCCGCGGTCGGTGAAGTACATCGGTGCTGCTCCTAGCTCACGACGCGGTGGGGATCACGCGAACGCCTGGTCCATCAACGCCTTCTGCTCCTCCAGGTGCCGGGAGTGCTGGCCCACCGACGGGGAGGACGACTCGGGTCGGGAGATCAGCTGGACCGGGTGGTCGAGCTGCCCGAAGAGGTTCAGCCGGAAGTGCGGCGACGGGCCCATGTTGGCGGGCTCGTCCTGCACCCAGCGGACGGTACGCAGGTTCGGGAACCGGCTGAGCTCGGCCTTGAGCTCCTCGACCGGGCGCGGGTAGAGCTGCTCGATCCTGACGATCGCCGTCGTCGGGTCCTCGCCCTGGCGCTTGCCGCGCTCGACCATCAGGTCCCAGGTGATCCGGCCGCTGCAGAGCAGCACCGTGGTCACCTTCTCCGGGTCCGCGACGGTGTCGCCGGCGACCGGGGTGAACGAGCCCTGGGTGAACGCCTCCGGCTGCGAGGCGGCTTCCTTGCGCTTGAGCATCGACTTCGGGGTGAAGATGATCAGCGGCTTGTGCGCCTCGCCGAGCGCGTGCCGGCGGAGCAGGTGGAAGTGGCTGGCCGGCGTCGAGGGCTGCGCGACCACGAACGCGTCGTCGGCGGCCATCTGCAGGAACCGCTCGATCCGGGCCGAGGAGTGGTCCGGGCCCTGGCCCTCGTAGCCGTGCGGCAGCAGCAGCACCACGCCGGACTGCTGGCCCCACTTGGTCTGACCGGCGGTGATGTACTCGTCGGTGACGATCTGGGCGCCGTTGACGAAGTCGCCGAACTGGGCCTCCCAGAGCACCAGAGCGTCCGGTCGGGCCACCGAGTAGCCGTACTCGAAGCCGAGGGCGGCGTACTCGCTGAGCAGCGAGTCGTAGACGTGGAACGGCGCCTGGTCCTCGGTGAGGTTGGCCAGCGGGGTCCACTCGTCGGCGTTCTTGCGGTCGATGATCGTCGCGAACCGCTGCACGAAGGTGCCGCGCCGGGAGTCCTGGCCGGCCAGCCGGACCGGCCGGCCCTCCATCAGCAGTGAGCCGAACGCCAGGATCTCGCCGGTGCCCCAGTCGATCGGGCCCTCGTTGATCGCGGCGGCCCGGCGCTGCAGCTGCGGCAGCACCTTCGGGTGCACGGTGAAGCCCTCGGGCGGGCTCACGTAGGCGTCCGAGATCCGCTTCATCGTCTCCGGGCTGATCGCGGTGCTGGTCTCACCGGTCGCGAGCTTGTCCGGGTAGTCCGGCACGGTGGTCCAGGAGTCCGGCTTGGTGTCCGCCTCGCGCACCTCGGTGAAGACCCGCTCGAGCTGCTGCTGGTAGTTCAGCAGCACCTGCTCGGCCTCCTCGACGGTGATGTCGCCGCGGCCGATCAGGGACTCGGTGTAGAGCTTGCGGACCGAGCGCTTCTGCTCGATCAGGTCGTACATCAGCGGCTGCGTGTACGACGGGTCGTCGCCCTCGTTGTGCCCCCGGCGCCGGTAGCAGACCAGGTCGATGACGACGTCCTTGTTGAACGCCTGGCGGTACTCGAAGGCGAGCCGGGCGACCCGGATGCACGCCTCCGGGTCGTCGCCGTTCACGTGGAAGATCGGCGCCTGCACCATCCGGGCGACGTCGGTGCAGTACAGCGACGAGCGCGAGGAGGCCGGTGAGGTGGTGAAGCCGACCTGGTTGTTGACCACCACGTGGATGGTGCCGCCGGTGCGGTAGCCGCGCAGCTGCGACAGGTTGAGCGTCTCCGCGACCACGCCCTGACCGGCGAAGGCGGCGTCGCCGTGGATCAGCAGCGGCAGCACCGGGTACTCGGCACCGCGGTTCAGCACGTCCTGCTTGGCGCGGGCGATGCCCTCCAGGATCGGGTCCACGGTCTCCAGGTGCGAGGGGTTCGCGGCGATCGAGACCTTGATCTTGTCCCCGGAGCCGGCGACGAACTCGCCCTCGGCACCGAGGTGGTACTTCACGTCACCGGAGCCCTGGACCGTGCGCGGGTCGATGTTGCCCTCGAACTCGCGGAAGATCTGGTTGTAGGACTTGCCGACGATGTTGGCCAGCATGTTGAGCCGGCCGCGGTGCGCCATCCCGATGGTGACCTCGTCGAGGCCGAGCTCGGCGGCCGCCTCGCAGATCTCGTCCACGAGCGGGATCGTGGTCTCGCCGCCCTCCAGGCTGAACCGCTTCTGCCCGACGAACTTGGTCTGCAGGAAGGTCTCGAACGCCTCGGCCTGGTTGAGCTTCAGCAGGATCCGGAGCTGCTCCTCGCGCGGCGGCTTCTGGTGCGGCTGCTCGACCCGCTGCTGGATCCAGCGGCGCTGCTCGGGGTCCTGGATGTGCATGTACTCGATGCCGACGGTCCGGCAGTAGGAGTCGCGCAGGATGCCGAGCACGTTGCGCAGCTGCATGAACCGGCGCTCGCCGCCGAACTCGCCGGTCGCGAACTCGCGGTCCAGGTCCCACAGGGTCAGCCCGTGCGACTCGACCTCGAGGTCGGGGTGGCTGCGCTGCTTGTACTCCAACGGGTCGGTGTCGGCCATCATGTGGCCGCGGACCCGGTAGGCGTGGATCAGCTCGAGGATCCGGGCCTGCTTGCTGACGTCCTCGTCGTGGCTGTGCGAGACGTCGACCGACCACTGGATCGGCTGGTAGGGGATCCGCAGGCTGCGGAAGATGTCGTCGTAGAAGCCGTCCTCGCCCAGCAGCAGCTGGTGCACCCGGCGCAGGAACTCGCCCGACTGGGCGCCCTGGATGACCCGGTGGTCGTAGGTCGACGTCATCGTCATGATCCGGCTGATGGCGTTGCGGGTGATGGTCTCCTCGGACGCGCCCTGCGCCTCCGGCGGGTAGTCCATCGAGCCGACCCCGATGATCGCGGCCTGGCCCTGCATCAGCCGGGGCACCGAGTTGTTGGTGCCGAGGCCGCCGACGTTGGTCAGGCTGATCGTGGTCCCGGAGTAGTCCTCCATCGTCAGCTTGTTGTCCTTGGCCTTGCGGACGATCTCCTCGTACGCCGTCCAGAAGTGCGCGAAGTCCATCGACTCGCAGTTCTTGATCGACGGGGCCACCAGCTGACGGGTGCCGTCGGGCTTCTGCTGGTCGATCGCCAGGCCGAGGTTGATGTGCGGCGGAGTCACCATGTTCGGCTTGCCGTCGATCTCGGCGAAGGTGTTGTTCATCTCCGGCAGCGTCTTGATCGCCTTGATGATCGCGTAGCCGATCAGGTGCGTGAACGAGACCTTGCCGCCGCGGGCGCGCTTGAGGTGGTTGTTGATGACGATCCGGTTGTCCCAGAGCAGCTTGACCGGGATGTTGCGCACGCTGGTCGCGGTCGGGACCGACAGCGAGATGTCCATGTTCTTGGCGGTCGCCGCCGCGATGCCGCGCAGCACGGTGTGCTGGGGCTCCTCGGTCGCGGCCGCGGCCTTGGCGACGGTCGGCTCCTTGGGGACCGGCGGGGCCGTCGGGGTGGCGGGGGCAGCGGCGGCGGGGGTGGTGACGGCGGCCGGGGTCGGTGCCGCCGACGGGGTGGCGACCGGGGTGGGCGCGGGAGTCACCGGGGCGGCCGGCGCCGGCGCTGCGGGGACCGCGCCGTTGCTGGCGGGCGCGTCCGTCTTGGCGGGAGCATGGGACTTGTAGGTGGCGAAGAAGTCCCACCACGCGGGATCCACCGAGCTCGGGTCCTTCTGGTACTGCTCGTACATCTCGTCAACGAGCCATTCGTTGGCTCCGAATGCTGCGAGGGGGTTGCCTTCAGTGGGCTCTGGCACGGCTTTGTTTCGCCTCTTCCGATGCTGTGCTGGGTGTGAAGTCCCGGATGACGTCGCAGCCAAGGTTAGTCCGCGTCGCACCTGGTCGCAGCCTGTGGAGTGAGAGTTTGGTCTCGGAATAGATTCCGGCCGTTCGCGGGGTCCTCACGAGCAGCCGCCGACACCGGCGATGTCCGGGTTGCGTAGTTCGGTCCCGTGGCTGCGGACGTCGTACGCCGAGCAGTAGTAGAAGCTCAGTCCGGCCGCCCGATCGAGAGTGATCGGAGACCAGACGCCGCGGCCTCGGGGCTCCAGGTAGCGGAAGCTCGTGCCGAGCAGCGCGGCGTCGACGTCGGCGTGCTTGAGGTACTTGTCCAGCCACAGCTGGACGTAACTGCTGGTCAGCGCCTGCCCGTACCGGCTGGCCGGCAGCACGTACGGGATGTCGGTGTACTCGAGGTGCGTCGAGGCCCGCGGGACGATCAGCATCGAGTCCACGCCGGCCGCGGCCCAGTCGTCGAACCCGGTCCGCCGCTCGCGCATCGGGTCCGGCCCCTTCGGCGACCCGGACGGGATGATCGAACTGCCGCCGGAGAGGAAGTACGGCGTCACCGCGAAGCCGTACTCGGACTGGATCGCGAGCGCCGGCACCACCGGCGTGTTGGTGTTCCCGCCGCTGATCGCGGAGAACGCGCTGGTGTCGCCCTTGCCGGCCAGCTTGTCCAGGGCCACGACGGCGGCGACGCGCGGGTCGGTGCCCTGGAGCTGGGAGACCGCGGCCGCGCCGAGCGAGTGCCCGACGATCGCGATCCGGCCGGTCCGGCCCGGCGTCGCCGTCTCGGTGTCCGGGGTCCGGTCCAGCCGGGCGGCGTAGGGGTTGGCGGGGGAGAGGAACCAGTCCAGCGCGTCGGTGGTGCCGGTGGTGAAGTTCGCGAGCTGCTGGAAGGGCACGCCGGGGCAGCCGAGCAGGTTCCCGTCGACCGGCTTGGCGAACGGGTTGCAGAACGGGAACGGGGTGCCGCCGACGTGCGGCAGGGTCTCGCTGGTGCCCTGGCCCTGGACGTCGTAGGTGAGCACCACGTAACCGCGCTCGGCGAGGTCCTGGGCCAGCCAGACGTACATCCCCTCGGAGCCCTGGATCGAGCCCGGAGTGATCACGACGCCGGGGAACGGTCCCGTCAGGGCGGCTCCGGTGTACGGGTCGCGGGCGCCCGGCTTCGGCGCGTAGACGGTGCCGCGGAGCAGGGCGCCGTACCGGTTCAGGAACGAGATCGTGGTGGAGACGCCGCGGGTGCCGTTCCAGCCGGCGCGCAGCGGGTTGCCGACGTTCCAGCCCGGGACGAGCTGTCCGGCGCTGATCACCGGGCGCAGCGGGTTCGCGGCCTGGTTGAGCAGCTGCGTCGCCGAGAGCAGCGTCGCCTCCTTGACCAGCGCCGGCAGGTACGCCGGATTGGCGAGCTGCCCGCCCGGGCCGATGATCCGGCCGTAGGCGTCGGCGAGGTTCTTCAGGTCGCGGGCCAGGTACGCCGGCGTCCCGACCGCCGGGCCGCTCGGCGGGGGCGGCTCGGCCTGCGCCGGGAGGCCGAGGACGGTCAGGGCGGTGAGCACCCCGAGGGCGGTGAGCGCGGCAGCAGCTCTCGGGGCAAGGACGCGTCGCATGCTGCGTCCAACGAGCGGGCCCCTCACGAGGTACGACGGGGCACGCCCCACAGCGCGGCGACGTGGCTGCTGTCGGTACCGCAGCACCCGCCCAGTACCGCGACCGACGGGACCAGGTCGCGGATGGTCGCCGTGGAGGACCTGAGGAGCTCGACGTCCCCGGTGTCGAGCACCTCCGAGGCATCCAGCTCCTCGTGCGACTGGGTCGACGCGTTCGGCCGCAGGAACCGGAGGTGCTGCTGCCACTCGCCGCCGTCGAGCGCGTGCACGAGGTGGGTCGGGTGGGCGCAGTTCACGCCGTACCAGTCCGCCGGGGAGGCGGCCTCGACGTCGGTGACCGCCTGGCGCAGGGTGCGGCCGTCCGGCAGGACTCCGTCCGTCTCGACGGTGAACGAGACTGCGACGGGAACGCCGGCCGCGCGGGCTGCCCGAACCACTCCGATGGCCTCGTTCGGCCCGGTCATCGTCATGGCGTGCACCAGGTCCGCTCCGGCCGCCGCGAAGGAGCGGACCTGCGCAGCGTGGTACTCGGCGGCCTCGTCGGGGTCGATGACCTCGGCTTGGTACCCGTCGCCCCGGGGACCGACGGCGCCGCTGGTCAGGCACCGTTCGGCGGCTGCGTCGATGCTCCGCACCAGCGCCACCGCTTCCTGGTTGACCCGGTCCAGGGCCGCGGCGTCGTAGCCGAGGACCCGGCCCCAGTCGGGGTTGGCCCGCCAGGTCGGTGTCTCGAGCAGGACGCCCGCGCCTGCGACGGCGGCGATCTCGTCGTACTCGCGGAAGTAGCGGAGGAGCGCCGTACGACCTGCCTCGTCGTCGACGAGGGGGAACGACGCGAACTCGGGGAGGTCGAACCCGCGATGGAAGATCAGATCGGTCTCCAGGCCGCCGTCGGTGACCCAGCTGCTGCTGCCCAGCACGTCCGTGCTCATCGGATCCTCCTCGACCTTCAGAGGTTTCAGACCGCCCCGTCCGTTGTACCAGAAATCGGTGGTTGTAGCGGCCTGGCTATACCTGGTATATAGATACCCAGTATCTATTCGTGGAGGTCCTGGATGTCGGTCAAGATGGGGCTGCTGGCGCTGCTGGCGGACGGTCCCCAGTACGGCTACCAGCTGCGCGCCGAGTTCGAGGGGCGCACCGGCTCGACCTGGCCGCTCAACGTCGGCCAGGTGTACACGACCCTGGCCCGGCTCGAGCGTGACCACCTGGTGGAACCCGCGGGCTCCGAGGAGGGGCGGGTGCTCTACCGGATCACGGACGCCGGCCAGGACGAGGTCGCCGCCTGGTTCCTCACCCCCGTCATCCGGACCCAGCCGGCGCGCGACGAGCTGGCCATCAAGCTCGCCTTCGCCGTCACCGTCTCGGGCGTGGACGTCGGCGCCGTGATCCAGCGGCAGCGCACCGCCACGATGGCGGCGCTCCAGGACTACACCCGGCTCAAGCGCCAGGACCACGACCTCGCCTGGACGCTGGTCCTGGACGCGATGGTGTTCCAGACCGAGGCCGAGATCCGCTGGCTCGACCACTGCGAGGCGCGGTTGCGTCGTGCCGCGACGGAGAGACGGGTCGTTGCCACCCCCGCCGAGGACACCGCCGACAAGGAGACCAGCCGATGACCACGATCCTGAAGCTCGATGCCGTCAGCCGGGTGCACGGCGAGGGCGCCACCGAGGTGACCGCCCTGAACGCGGTGACCTTCACCGCGAGCGCCGGGGAGCTGGTGGCGGTGATGGGCCCGTCCGGCTCCGGCAAGTCGACCCTGCTGACCCTGGCCGGCGGACTGGACTCGCCGTCGAGCGGCACCGTCCTCGTCGAGGGCGCCGACCTGGCGACCCTCGGAAACCAGGGCCGGGCCCGGCTGCGCCGTACCGCGATCGGGTACGTCTTCCAGGACTTCAACCTGATCCCGGCGCTCACCGCGGCCGAGAACGTGTCGCTGCCGCTCGAGCTGGACGGGGTCGGGGTGGCCAAGGCGCGCGCCGCCGCGCTGGTCGCGCTCGGCCAGGTGGGCATCCCCGACCTCGCCGACCGGTTCCCCGACGAGATGTCCGGCGGTCAGCAGCAGCGGGTCGCGATCGCGCGGGCCGTCGTCGGCGACCGCCGGCTGATCCTCGCCGACGAGCCCACCGGCGCCCTCGACACCGAGACCGGCGAGGACATCCTGCGGCTGCTCCGGCTGCGCTGCGACGAGGGCGCCGCGGGCGTCCTCGTCACCCACGAGCCCCGGCACGCGGCCTGGGCCGACCGGGTCGTCTTCCTCCGCGACGGCGTGGTCGTCGACGAGTCCGGCGGTACGTCGGTGGACGCCCTTCTCGACGCGGACCGGGTGTGATCGCGGGCTGGCGGCTCCCGCTGCGGATCGCGCGGCGGGACGCGCTGCGGGCCAAGGGCCGCTCGATCCTGATGCTGGTGATGATCGCGCTGCCGGTGATGGGCGTGACTGCTGCGGACGTGCTGATCCAGACCCAGGACGTGAGCTCGGTCGAGTCCCTCGACCGCCGGCTGGGCACCGAGGCCGCGGCGAAGGTGTCGTACGGGGGCGAGCGGGTCGGCAGGCAGGAGCAGGGCCTGGACCCGGACAGCGGTGCCTCGGGCGGCGACGTCGGCTCGATGCCGCCCCCGACCCTGGCCACGGTGCTCGCTGCACTCGGGGGCGAGCGCCGCGGCATCGAGGTCGGCGGTTCCTACCTCAGCGTGAAGACCGACAAGGGGTCCGTCGAGGCGGGCGGCACCGAGGTCGACCTCGAGGACCCGCTGGCGCGCGGTCTCTTCCGGCTCGAGGACGGCCGCTGGCCCCGGAACGCCGACGAGGTGGTCGTCAATGCAGCCCTCGCCCAGCGCGGGCCCGGGCTGGGCGAGCGGATCAGGTTCAAGATCGACAAGTCCCTCGGCGGCTCCGGGACCGAGGTCGAGCGGGTGGTCGTCGGCATCGCCGAGTCGGCCAGCGTCAAGGACTGGGGGCAGGTCGCCGGCCCTCGGGGCAGCGTGCCCCTGCCGGTGCGTCCGGACGCCTCGGAGCGCTACTGGCTGATCGGCGGCGGCCCGGTCACCTGGGACGACGTGCTGAAGCTGAACGCCCTCGGCGCGCTGGTGGTGAGCCGCTCGGTGATCAGCGATCCGAGTCCGGCGGCGCTGGCCGCCGACCGTGCGCTCACGGGGGAGTCCGGGATCGACGACGCCACCGTGACCGTCGCGATCCTGGTCGTGGTGATGGCCCTGATCGAGGTCGTCCTCCTCGCCGGACCGGCGTTCGCGGTCGGCGCCCGGCGCCAGGCCCGTCCGCTGGCCCTGATCGCCGCGAGCGGCGGCACCCCGCAGCAGGCCCGGCGGGTGGTGCTCGCGACCGGCCTCGTGATCGGGACGGCGGGAGCGATCGGCGGGGTGGTGCTCGGCATCGCCGGGGCCGCGGCCCTCAACCCGATCCTGCAGCGGTCCAACGGGAGCTGGTTCGGCCCGTTCGAGGTGCCGTGGCCGCACCTGCTCGGGGTGGCGCTCTTCGGGTTGATCAGTGCGCTCGTCGCGGCGGTGGTCCCGGCCTGGATCGCCTCGCGGCAGGACGTGGTGGCGGTCCTGGCCGGGCGGCGGGGCGACCGCAGGCCGTCCGCGCGGTCGCCGTTCATCGGGGTGGCGCTGGTCGGCGCGGGTATCGCACTGGCGGCCCTCGGTGCCGGGCAGCGGCAGACGACCAGCGCCTCCTTCATCGCCCTCTCGGCGATCTGCTGCGTGCTCGGCATGCTCTTCCTGGTCCCGGTCGTGGTGGTCGGCTTCGCCCGGCTCGGGCGACGCCTGCCGCTGGCGCTGCGCTTCGCCGTACGGGACGCCGCGCGGCACCGGACCCGGACGACGCCGGCGGTGGCCGCGGTCGCCGCGACGGTGATGGGGGTGATCGCGTTCGGCATCGGGACGAGCAGTGACGAGGCCCGGAACGAGGCGACCTACGTCCCGAGCCTGCCGATGGGCAGCGCGTCGGTGGGCGCGGACGACGGCTCCGGTGATCCGGTCGCCTGGGGCCCGTACGTCGACGCGGTGGCGGCAGAGCTCCCGGACGCGCGGATCGACCAGGTCCGCGGCATCCCGTACGTCGGCCCGGGCGGCATCTCGACGTCGATCGGATTCACCGGCCCCGACGACACTCCGCTCCTCAGCAGCTTCAGCTCGAACCTGGGATCGGGCGTCTACGTCTACGACGGCGACCTGCCCGAGTTCATCGCCGCGATCGACGGCTTCGACGCCGCCGCGGCGGAGAAGACGCTGGCGGCCGGCGGAGCGGTGGTCTTCGCCGACGACGACCGGCCCGTCCGTGCGGTCGACATCACGGTCGAGAGCTACGACCAGAACGGGATGACGGACGAGGAGACCACGGCGGGCGAGAAGAACGTGCCGGCGATCGCCTTCGACCTGCGCGGCCGGGCGCCGGGAACCGGGATCATTCCCCGGGCGATGGCGAAGCGCCTCGGACTCGGAGTCACGACCGTCGGACTCGTGGTCAACGGCGCGACGATCAGCAAGGCGCAGCAGAAGGACATCGATGAGCGCCTGAACTCGTTGTCGCCGAGCGGCTTCCTGTACGTCGAGCGCGGCTACCAGACCCCTCCGGACATCTGGCTCGTCCAGCTGGTGCTGGGCGGCCTCGGGGCGATCCTGATGCTCGGCGGCACCTTGACCGCCACCTTCCTGGCGCTCTCGGACGCCCGCCCGGACCTGGCGACGCTGAGCGCGGTGGGTGCGGCCCCACGCGTACGACGCGGGGTCGCGGCGGCGTACGCACTCGCGGTTGGTGGCATCGGCGCGCTGCTGGGCGTGGTGATCGGGTTCGTCCCGGGGATCGCGGTCACCTACCCGCTCACCTCGCAGGGCTGGCAGACCTGCTCGGCCCAGTCCTGCTTCAGCTCGTCCGATTTCCAGCCCGACCACTACCTGGCGGTCCCGTGGCTGCTGATCGGCGGCGTGGTCGTGCTGCTGCCGCTGCTCTGCGCCGCGATCGTCTGGGTGTTCGCCCGCTCCCGGCTACCGCTGGTGGCGCGGCTCAGCTGAGTCCTACCGGGTCTCGCTCAGCGTGTGCGCCACCAGGGCGTTGGCGTGGCCGTGCCCGAGCCCGTGCTCGGCCTTGAGCCAGGTGACCAGCTCCAGGTGCCGGGTCAGCGGGCTGCTCCGGATCACCTCGGTCCAGTGCGCGATCGGGTGGCCGTACTTCGTCTCGATCGAGGGGAAGTACGACGCGGGTCCCTTGGTGTGGTCCGGCCTGAGCTCGTTCATGCGGGTGTCCTTCCGTCGGAGGTTCTACCCGTACGACGAACGGGCGAGCGCGATCACGACATCGCCGGGCTCAATCCTTCCTGGTCACCAGGATCGCCTGGTGGTCCGAGGCGGTGACCACCCGGCGTACGTCGAGGGCGGGGCCGGGTCCGTGCACGTCGTCGATCTTCCGCTTGCCGCGGCCGTGGGTGCCTGGTTCGTCCTCGCGCCCGACCCACGCCGAGGTCAGGCCGGCCAGCCGGAGTCCGTCCAGGTTGGAGTCGCCGGCCGCGTGGACGACGTGCCCGTCGCGCTGCAGCTCCGCGACCAGGCGCTCCAGCCCGCGGATCTCCTGCTGGTGCCGGGCGGCCAGCAGCGGACGGTCGGCGCGGTACCGGCCGCGGGACTGGACGCCGGCCGAGAGGTGGTAGCTGATCACCGCGACGGTGCGGTCCACGACCCGGTCGCGGAAGATCCCGAGCGCGACGAACCGCGGCGGCTCGGTGCGCAGGAACCGGTCGGGCCGCTCCGACCGCGCCGGACCGACGTTCAGCACCGCCCGGGCCTCCAGCAGGTCGAAGCGGTCGGCCCGGGCGCCGACCCCGTTGCCGTCGGCCAGCGTCGTCACCCAGTGATACGACGACCCGCCGCGGCCTGCGGGCACCGGTACCGACGGCAGCCGCCCGACCGTGGCCAGCCGGACGTCGCCGTACCGGCGCAGGATCGGGAGCCGCGAGACGTACCACTCCTGGAGCGCCACCAGGTCGGGCTCCTCGGCGAGCACCAGCTCCAGAGCCTCAGCCGCCTGCGGGGCAGCGAGGGTGTACAGGATGTTCGCCGAGGCGAGGGTGGTCATGGGAGGAGTCTGCCCGTGCCCCCGGCCTCATCGGCGGACCCTGACCGGTCTGGTCGTGACGGTGCGGGTGGCGTAGCCGGCCTTGCGGACCGTGACCCGGACCGACAGCGACCGCTTCCGGTCCTTCGCCTGCACCCGGTAGGCGGCCTTGGTGGCGCGGGCGATCGGGCGGCCGTTGCGGCACCACTGGTAGCTGACGCTGGTCGGCGGGACCGACCAGGCGCCGGCCGAGACCCGGAGCGTCCGCCTGGCCTTCGGCGTCCCGGAGACGACCGGGCTCCTGACGACCTGGAACGCGATCGGGGCGGGCCGGGTCGTCTGCAACGGGGAGAGCGACCAGGACGGCTGCGACCCGCCGCCGATCACCAGCTCCGCCGGGACGCCGCAGTCGGCCGGTGCGTCCTTGACCCAGAGGCCGTCCGGCTGGCTCCAGGCGAGCGCGGAGGAGTCCGGGGCGAAGGTCGGGCTGCGGTAGCCGGTCAGCGGGTTCGACTCGCACACCGCGGTCGGCAACGGCGGAACGCCCCCTTCCCGGGGTGATCCCGGCAAGGTGTAGATCCGGATCCGGGAGTCCTGGAACTCGCCGCGCACCATCGCCATCAGACCGCCGCTCCGCGACACGGCGCCGTCGGCGAGCGTCTTGAAGTCCGAGCCGGGGACCATGCCCTCGTGGAACCAGAACATCGAGCCGCGACCGAGGTCGAACAGGTAGATCTGGTCGAAGCCGATGCCGTTGAGCAGCAGCCGGCTGTTCGTCAGCCAGGTCGGGTGGTCGTAGAAGGAGATGCCCCACTGGGTCGGCGAGGTGAGCCGGTCCGCCGCCGTGATCGCGGTGACCCAGCGCAACCGGCAGGCCGGCGAGGGCGGCGGCCCGAGCGGGCAGCTGTAGCGTTCGTAGGTGTAGGTGATCTTCGTTCCGTCCGGCGAGATCGTGGTGCTCTTCACCGCGCCGCCGATCAGCTCGCCGGCGGAGCTCTTGAGGTCGGGCGGGTCGAGCACGGTGAGCTCGGTGCCCCACTGGTTCATCCGGTACACCTTGGTGCCGCGGACCGCGACGACCGTGCCCCGGTCGGACTGGTCCGGCGAGCGCCACGGGGCCGCGGCCGTGCCGGTGGAGGTGAGTGCGCGCTGACCGGTGCCGTCCGGGCGGGAGACCCAGACGTTGTGGTTCTTGATGAAGACCAGCGACCCGACGTTCGTGGTCGCTCCGGCGGGAGCGACCGCCGGGGAGGAGACCACCAGTCCGGCGACGACGAGGGCGAGCGGGAGCAGCCTGCCCGCCCGGCGCCGGATCCGCAGGCCGCTCATCGGGCGAACGCGATCGTGAACTTGCCGGTGCCGGGGGTGATCTGGAAGTCGACGCCGTCCACCGCGCCGACCAGCACCTCCCCGCCGAGCGGTCCCTCCTCGCGAGCGGCTCCCAGGGCCGGGTCCAGGCCGTCCTCGTACGCCTCGAGCACCTGCTCGGCGCTCAGCGTGGTCACGTAGTCGGCGTTCTCCCGGGAACCGCCGATGGTCTCGGCGGTCTGGCACAGCGTCGACCCCGGCGGCGGCTCCGGCCAGCCCGCCGGGAGCATCGAGATCTCGGCGATGTCGGGCGCGCCGAACGCAGCCGGGAACGCTTCCTTGCAGACCTCGGGGACGCCGGAGGACACGGTCGGGTCCGCTTCCGGGGCGGCGCCGTCCGGGTCGTCCGATCCGGCACCGCAGCCGGTGAGTGCGAGCGCCCCGACGACGAGGGCAGCGGACAGGCGCCGCCGTACCTTCCGGTCGTGGTCGTGGGCGCGGGTGCGGACAGGGGCGTGGCTCATAGCCGTAGGTCTCCTTCGTGAGTGGAGCACCGACGCTCCACGTCCCGACGGCCCGGCGACCAGGGTCAGGTGTCCTTCATGTCCGTGCTGGACGACCTCGAAATGCACGACACCCCGGATCCGCGGTGCGGTCCGGGGTGTTCGCGACGGGTGCCCCCGGCAGGATTCGAACCTGCGACTCCTGGTACCGGAAACCAGTGCTCTATCCCCTGAGCTACGGAGGCGTGCGTCGCGGAAGGTTCTCCGCGATGCGAAGCCGAACACTACCGGGCGAAACTGGTGCGTAGGAAACCGGCACCCGCCGATAGGCTTGCCGGGTGAATCCCGAGCAGCTCTCCAGCACCATCGTCGCCGCCCTGACCGCACTCGCCGAGTCGGGCCGCCTGACCCTGCCCGACGGGGTCCCGACGACGGTGGCGGTCGAGCGGCCGCGCAGCAAGGAGCACGGCGACTACGCCACCAACGTCGCGCTCCAACTCGGCAAGAAGGCGGGGATGAACCCGCGCGACTTCGCCCAGGCACTGGCCGAGGAGCTGACGGCCGCGGACGGCGTCGCGAAGGTCGACGTCGCCGGGCCCGGGTTCCTGAACATCACCGTCGAGGCCGGCGCCCAGGGCCAGGTCGCCACCGACGTGGTGGCCGCCGGGACGTCGTACGGATCCTCCGAGGCGTTTGCGGGGGAGAAGATCAACCTGGAGTTCGTCTCGGCGAACCCGACCGGCCCGATCCACATCGGCGGCGTCCGCTGGGCCGCGGTCGGCGACGCCCTCGGCCGGATCTTCACGATGGCCGGCGCCCAGGTCACCCGCGAGTACTACTTCAACGACCACGGCGGCCAGATCGACCGGTTCTCCGGCTCGCTACTCGCGGCTGCCCACGGGCGCCCGGTGCCCGAGGACGGGTACGGCGGCGACTACATCGAGGAGATCGCCAAGAACGTCCTGGTCCAGCGCCCCGACGTGCTCGGCCTGCCCGACGAGGAGGCCCAGGAGGTCTTCCGGGAGATCGGCGTCGACCTGATGTTCGCCGAGATCAAGCAGAGCCTGCACGACTTCGGCGTCGACTTCGACGTCTACTTCCACGAGGACAACCTGCACAAGTCCGGTGCCGTCGACAAGGCGGTCGCCCGGCTCACCGAGCTCGGCAACACCTACGAGCAGGACGGCGCCATCTGGCTGCGCACCGAGAAGTTCGGTGACGACAAGGACCGGGTGATCATCAAGTCCGACGGGCACGGCGCGTACCTGTCCGGCGACCTCGCCTACTACCTCGACAAGCGCAGCCGCGGTTTCGACCGCTGCTTCATCATGCTCGGCGCCGACCACCACGGGTACGTCGGCCGGATGATGGCGATGTGCGCCGCCTTCGGCGACCAGCCCGGGGTGAATCTGGAGATCCTGATCGGCCAGATGGTCAACCTGGTCCGCGACGGCCAGCCGCTGCGGATGTCCAAGCGCGCCGGCACCGTGGTGACCATCGACGACCTGGTCAGCGCCATCGGTGTCGACGCCGCCCGGTACGCGCTGGCCCGCTACTCCTCGGACTCGAACATCGACCTGGACCTGGACCTGTGGGCCACCCAGTCCAACGACAACCCGGTCTTCACCGTCCAGTACGCGCACGCCCGGGTCTCCAGCCTGCTCCGCAACGCCGCCGACCTCGGCCTCGCCGCCGAGCCGCACCCGGAACTGCTCACCCACGAGAAGGAGGGCGTCCTGCTCCGCGCGCTCGCCGAGTTCCCGCGGGTGGTCGCCAGCGCCGCCGACTTCCGCCAGCCGCACCGGATCGCGCGCTACCTCGAGGAGCTCGCCGGCACCTACCACCGCTTCTACGACAACTGCCGGGTGCTGCCGATGGGCGACGAAGAGCCGAACGACCTGCACCGGGCCCGGCTGCTGCTCGTCGACGCGACCCGGGTGGTCCTGGCGAACGGTCTCGACCTGCTCGGCGTGAGCGCACCGGAGCGGATGTGAGGGCGCACGAGGCCGGCTGGGCGCACGCGGTCACCTCGGTCCGCGGGCCGGCCTGGCTGCGCGAGCCCGCCGACGCCAACGCCCTGCTGCCCCAGCTGTGGTCGACGACCGCGCGCAAGGTCGACGGCGTCCTGGAGGTCGGCGGGGTCGCGCTGACCGACCTGGTCGCGGAGCACGGCTCGCCGGCGTACGTGCTGGACGAGGCGGACTTCCGGGCCCGCGCAGCGGCGTTCAACACCGCGTTCGCGGACTACGACGTCTACTACGCCGGCAAGGCCTTTCTCTGCACGACGGTCGCCCGCTGGGTGATCGAGGAGGGGCTCTTCCTCGACATCTGCTCCGGTGGCGAGCTGGCCGTCGCCGAGCGAGCCGGCGTGCCCGCGGAGCGGATCGGCTTCCACGGCAACAACAAGTCGGTCGCCGAGCTGACCCGAGCCGTCGAGCTCGGGGTCGGCCGGATCATCGTGGACTCGTTCCACGAGATCGAGCGGCTGGCGCAGATCGTCTCGGCAGGCTCGACGTCCGGCGCACGGATGACTGCCCGGGTGCTGATCCGGGTCACCGCCGGGGTCGAGGCGCACACCCACGAGTACATCGCCACCGCGCACGAGGACCAGAAGTTCGGCTTCTCGATCAGCTCCGGTGACGCCCTCGAGGCGGCCCGCCAGATCACCGCGATCGAGGGCCTGGAGCTGCTCGGGCTGCACAGCCACATCGGTTCGCAGATCTTCGACTCGGCGGGCTTCGAGGTGGCCGCGCGGCGGGTGCTCGCGCTGCACGCCCAGATCTCCGACGAAGTCGGCGTGGTGATGCCGGAAATGGACCTCGGCGGCGGCTTCGGGATCGCGTACACCACCCAGGACGACCCGTCCGACCCGGCGCAGCTCGCCATCGAGCTCACCAAGATCGTCACCGAGGAGTGCAAGGCGCGCGACCTCGCCGTGCCGCGGCTCTCGATCGAGCCCGGTCGCGCGATCGTGGGTCCGGCGATGTGCACCGTCTACGAGGTCGGCACCGTCAAGGCGGTCGAGCTCGACGCCGGGGCGGTGCGCACCTACGTCAGCGTCGACGGCGGGATGAGCGACAACATCCGCACGGCCCTGTACGACGCGGACTACTCGGCGACCCTGGCCAGCCGTGCCTCCGACGCCCCGGTGCTGCTCTCCCGGGTGGTCGGGATGCACTGCGAGGCCGGCGACATCGTGGTCAAGGACGAGTTCCTCCCCGGTGACCTGGTGCCCGGCGACCTGATCGCCGTACCGGGCACCGGCGCGTACTGCCGCTCGATGGCCAGCAACTACAACCACGCCCTGCGACCGCCGGTGATCGCGGTCGCCGCCGGGGCGACGTCCGTGGTGATCCGCCGCGAGACCGTCGACGACCTGCTGAGACTCGACGCCGGCGCGGCCGCGTCGATGGGAGACTGAGGCCGATGAGTACCCAGGAGTCCGACAAGCCCGTGCGCGTAGCCCTGCTGGGCTGCGGGGTGGTGGGCACCCAGGTGGCCCGCTTGATCCTGGAGCAGGCCGACGACCTGGCCGCCCGGGCCGGAGCGCCGGTCGAGCTGGCCGGCATCGCCGTGCGCCGGCTCGGCCTCGAGCGCGACGCGGAGCTGCCGGCGGAGCTGTTCACCACCGACGCGGAGGCCCTGGTCACCCGCCCCGACGTGGACGTGGTCGTCGAGGTGATCGGCGGCATCGAGCCGGCCCGCACCCTGATCCTGGCCGCGCTGGCCGGCGGCGCCTCGGTGGTCTCGGCCAACAAGGCCCTGCTCGCCGAGGACGGCCCGACGCTCTACGCCGCCGCCGAGGCGGCCGGCCGGGACCTCTACTACGAGGCCGCGGTCGCCGGCGCCATCCCGATCCTGCGGCCGCTGCGCGAGTCGCTGGCCGGAGACAAGGTCACCCGGGTGCTCGGCATCGTCAACGGCACCACCAACTTCATCCTCGACAAGATGGACACCTCCGGCGCCGGGTTCACCGAGGCGCTCGAGGAGGCCCAGGCCCTCGGGTACGCCGAGGCCGACCCGACCGCCGACGTCGAGGGCTTCGACGCCGCCGCCAAGGCGGCGATCCTGGCGAGCCTGGCCTTCCACACCCGGGTCACCGCCGCCGACGTGCATCGCGAGGGCATCGCCGAGGTCACCGCGAGCGACGTCGCCTCGGCCCGCGCGATGGGGTGCGTGGTCAAGCTGCTGGCGATCTGCGCGCTCGAGGACGGACCCGACGGCAAGGCCGTCTCGGCCCGGGTGCACCCGGCAATGATCCCGGCCAGCCACCCGCTGGCCAGCGTGCGCGGCGCTTACAACGCGGTCTTCGTGGAGAGCGAGGCGGCCGGTCAGCTGATGTTCTACGGTCCCGGCGCCGGCGGGGCGCCGACCGCGAGCGCCGTCCTCGGCGACCTGGTCACGGTGGCGCGCAACCGGATCGCGGACGTCCGCGGTGCCGGTGAGTCCGCGTACGCCGACCTGCCGATCCTGCCGATGGGCAGCACCGAGACCCGCTACCACGTGCAGATCGACGTGGACGACAAGGCCGGAGTGCTCGCCGCGGTGGCGCAGGCGTTCGCCGAGCACGACGTCTCGATCCAGACCGTGCGCCAGGAGGGCCGGGGCGACGACGCCCAGCTCGTCGTGGTCTCGCACACCGCCAGCGACGCCGACCTGGCGTCGACCGTGGAGGCGATCCGCCGGATGGCGTTCGTCCGTGACGTGTCCAGCGTGATGCGTGTCGAAGGAGGACCGGAGTGAGCAGGCCGGCTAGGACGCACCAGTGGCTCGGCGTCATCGAGGAGTACCGCGACCGGCTGGACCTCCCGGAGAACACGCCGACGATCACCCTGCGCGAGGGCGGCACCCCGATGGTCGCCTCCGACTGGCTCTCCGGGCTGCTCGGCGCCGAGGTCTGGCTCAAGGTCGAGGGCAACAACCCGACCGGCTCGTTCAAGGACCGCGGCATGACGGTCGCGCTCTCGGTGGCGGTCGGCCAGGGCGCCAAGGCCGTGGTCTGCGCCTCCACCGGCAACACCTCGGCCTCGATGGCCGCGTACGCCGCCAAGGCCGGCATCAAGGCCCTGGTGCTGGTGCCGCAGGGCAAGATCTCGGCCGGCAAGCTCGCCCAGGCGGTCGTGCACGGCGGCCAGGTGATCATGGTCCGCGGCAACTTCGACGACTGCCTCAAGATCTCCCGCCAGCTGGCCGAGGAGTACCCGGTCGCGCTGGTGAACTCGGTCAACCCGATGCGGCTGGAGGGCCAGAAGACCGGCTCGTTCGAGATCGTCGACTTCCTCGGCGACGCCCCCGACGTGCACGTGCTGCCGACCGGCAACGCCGGCAACATCTCGGCGTACTGGAAGGGCTACAAGGAGTACCTCGCCTCCGGCGACTCCACCCGTACGCCGGTGATGCGCGGCTGGCAGGCGGCCGGTTCCGCGCCGCTGGTGCTCGGGGCGCCGGTTCCGGACCCGGAGACGGTCGCCTCGGCGATCCGGATCGGCAACCCGGCCTCGTGGGACCTCGCGATGGCGGCGGCCCAGGAGTCCGGCGGCGCGTTCCGCAAGGTCACCGACGAGCAGATCCTAGCCGCGCAGCGCGAGCTGGCCTCCCAGGACGGCGTCTTCGTGGAGCCCGCGTCGGCGGCCGGTGTCGCCGGACTGCTGGTCGAGCACGCCGAGGGTGCCGACCTGCGCGGGAAGCAGGTCGTGGTGACGGTCACCGGCCACGGTCTGAAGGACATCGACACCGCGCTCTCGACCTTCACCGACCTGGTGGACACCGTCGTCGACGCCGACGTCACCGCGGCCGCTCGCGCGGCCGGCCTGGACTGAGCATGGCGGTGCCGACCGCTCCTGCCTTCGTGCCGGGCCCGGTGACGCTGGAGGTTCCCGCGACCAGCGCCAACCTCGGTCCGGGCTTCGACTGCCTCGGGCTGGCGCTGGACCTGCACGACCGGCTGACCGCCGAGGTGGTGCCGGGCGGACTGGAGATCGAGGTCGTCGGTGAGGGCGCGAGCACGCTGCCCCGCGACGAGCGCCACCTGGTGGTCAAGGCGATGCGCGCGGCGTTCGCCGTCCTCGGGGTGACGCCGCCGGGCCTCCGCCTGAGGTTCGAGAACAGGATCCCGCAGAGCCGGGGGCTGGGGTCCTCCTCGGCCGCGATCGTCGGTGGGATCGCGCTCGCGAACGCCCTGGTCGACGAGCGGCTGCGCTTCGACGAGGGTGTCGCCCTCGGGCTGGCCAACGGCCTCGAGGGACACCCGGACAACGTCGCCCCGGCGCTGCTCGGCGGGTTCGTGGTCTGCGGGCAGGCGCAGGACGAGGTCTGGGCGACCCCGGCACCGATCGACCCGTCGATCTCGGCGATCGCCTTCGTGCCGCCGACCGGGGTCAGCACCGAGGCGGCCCGCGGACTGCTCCCGGCCCAGGTCGACCACCAGGTCGCCGCCGCCAACACCGGCCGGGCGGCGCTGCTGGTGGCCGCGCTCGGGGGCGAGGTCGACCGGCTGCTCCGGGGGACCGAGGACTTCCTGCACCAGGAGTACCGCAGCTCGGCGATGCCGGACTCGTTCGCGCTGGTGCAGCGGCTCCGCGCCGAGGGCTCGGCCGCGTTCATCTCGGGCGCCGGCCCCACGGTCCTGGTGCTGACCGCCGACGGGTCGGACCTGACCGATCGGTGCCCGCCGGGCTGGGTGGCGCGCCGGCTCGCGGTGGACCACCAGGGCGTCCGGGTCGTCGCCCCTTGATGTGATCCCCGGGCCGCTGATGGTGCTAGTGTGAAACCGCGTCCAGTGAGATCGCGCCGCTGGTCCCCGGACCAGCGCGACACCCTGACGCACTTCTTCCGTTCGGATGCTCTGCTCTGAATCCCTGTGCCCGCACCGGGCTTCGAGCGCGTATCCGAGACACCACCACCGTGCCGGCGGACTCGTCCGCGCGGCAGCACCTGGGGAAGGACCCCGCATGACGGAAACCACCGACACCACCCCCGCACCCGAGGCGGGCGCGACCGCGCCCAAGCGCGCCGGGGGGAACGGGCTGAGCGGCATGCTGCTGCCCGAGCTGAAGAAGGTGGCCGGCGGCCTGGGCATCAAGGCCACCGGGATGAAGAAGGCCGAGCTGGTCGCTGCCATCAAGGCCGCCCAGGGCGGCGGGGGCGGCGGGGGCGGCGCTGCGAGCGAGCCACGGGCGAAAACGGCGACCGGCGAGAAGACGCGCGGCAAGGCTTCGAAGCAGGATCGCGCTGCCGATACGCCGGAGGCAGGAGCGCCCGAGCGGGGCCAGGACCAGGCGACCGAGAACGCTTCCGCCAAGGTCGAGACGGCCCAGGGCGACGCGCCGCGCGCTGACGACGGCAAGGCCGACGACCGTGCCGAGGCGGGTCAGCGGAACCGCAACCGCGGCGCCGGCCAGAACAACCAGACTCAGAACAACCAGGGCCAGAACAACCAGGGCCAGCAGGGTCAGGCCCAGGGTCAGCAGGCCCAGGGTCAGGCCCAGGGGCAGGCCCAGGGCGACGAGGAGGGCGGCAGCCGCCGCAACCGCCGCCGCCGGGGCCGCGACCGCGACCGGGCGGCGAACCAGCCGGGTGGCGAGCAGGGCAACCCGCCGCGGCAGCCGAACCAGGGCGGCAACCAGCGCGACCGGGGCAACCGCCACGAGCCCGACCTGCAGATCCTCGAGGACGACGTGCTGGCGCCGTGCGCCGGCATCCTCGACGTCCTGGACAGCTACGCGTTCGTGCGGACCAGCGGCTACCTGCCCGGCGCCGACGACGTCTACGTCTCGCTCTCCACGGTTCGCAAGTACGGCCTGCGTCGCGGCGACGCGCTCACCGGCCAGGTCCGCCAGCCCCGGGAGGGTGACCGCAAGGAGAAGTTCAACCCGCTGGTCAAGCTCGACTCGGTCAACGGCGGCGACCCGGAGGCGGCCAAGAACCGTGTCGAGTTCGCCAAGCTGACCCCGCTGTACCCGTCCGAGCGGCTCCGGCTGGAGACCACCGCGACGAACATGATCGGCCGGGTCATCGACATCGCCGCACCGATCGGCAAGGGCCAGCGCGGCCTGATCGTCTCGCCGGCCAAGGCGGGCAAGACGATGATCCTGCAGTCGATCGCGAACTCGATCACCACCAACAACCCGGAGTGCCACCTGATGGTGGTGCTGGTCGACGAGCGGCCCGAGGAGGTCACCGACTTCGAGCGCTCCGTCAACGGCGAGGTGATCAGCTCCACCTTCGACCGCCCGGCCAGTGACCACACGATGGTCGCCGAGCTGGCGATCGAGCGGGCGAAGCGGCTCGTCGAGCTCGGTCACGACGTGGTCGTGCTGCTCGACGGCATCACCCGGCTCGGGCGGGCCTACAACCTGGCCGCCCCGGCGAGCGGCCGGATCCTGTCCGGCGGCGTCGACTCCGCCGCGCTCTACCCGCCGAAGAAGTTCTTCGGCGCCGCCCGCAACATCGAGGACGGCGGCTCGCTGACGATCCTGGCGACCGCGCTGATCGAGAGCGGCTCGAAGATGGACGAAGTGATCTTCGAGGAGTTCAAGGGCACCGGCAACATGGAGCTCCGGCTGCGCCGCGACCTCGCCGACAAGCGGATCTTCCCGGCGATCGACGCCGTCCAGTCCGGCACCCGGCGCGAGGAGCTGCTGATGAGCGAGGAGGAGCTGGCGATCATCTGGAAGCTCCGCCGGGTGCTCTCCGGGCTCGACGGCCAGCAGGCCCTGGAGCTGCTCCTGGAGCGGCTGAAGAAGTCGTCGACGAACCTCGAGTTCCTGACGCAGGTCCAGAAGACCACCCCGACGCCCGGAGCGCCGGAGGCCTGAGCATTCCGCATTCACGCTGACCCGGCGAGGGTTGTCGTTATGCTGAGCGACGTTGCCGTTGCTGGGGGGCAGTGCGACGGATTTCGACTGGTTCAGATCCGAAGGGGGTCGGTATGGCGCGGATCGTGATCGCCGACGACGACGCGGACATCCGGGAGCTGGTGGTGTTCAAGCTGCGCCACGCCGGGCACGAGGTGCTGCCGGTTGCCGACGGCACCGCCGCGGTCGAGGCCTGCGTCGCATCCGTCCCGGACCTGGTGATCCTGGACGTGATGATGCCTGGGATGAGCGGGCTCGAAGCGGCGCGTGCGCTGCGCGGGGACCCGACCACGTCCGCGGTGCCGATCATCATGCTCACCGCGCGCGCCCAGGAGTCGGACATCGAGCAGGGTCTCGAGGCCGGGGCGGACGACTACGTGGTGAAGCCGTTCAGCCCGCGGGAGCTTGCTCAGCGGGTGGCGGCCGTCCTCGGTGAGGATTCCTAGGCGGCTGGGAGACCAACCCGTACGTGGGCGCGTCCGTCCGGACCGTGCCGGGGGTGGGGAATGCCGATTGGCCCTCAGGTGTTCTGAGGTGGCAGAATCTCTCGCTGGCTCCGGTTCACGTCTGCACCAGCCGACGACCCGGCGGCCGATAACCCGAAAGAGGAACCCATGAAGAAGGACATCCACCCCGCGTACGTGCTCACCGAGGTGACCTGTACCTGCGGTAACCGCTTCGAGACGCGCAGCACCTCGCCTGAAGGCAAGCTTCACGCCGACGTGTGCTCCAACTGCCACCCGTTCTACACCGGCAAGCAGAAGATCCTCGACACCGGTGGTCGCGTCGCCCGCTTCGAGGCGCGCTACGCCAAGAAGACCGACTCCAAGTAGCTTCCTGAAACGCCGGTCACCCAGGTCCTCCTGGGTTGACCGGCGTTTCGCGTTGTTTCGCCCACCCCTCCACCCGCCAGGAGCCGAGATGTTCGAAGCAGTCGACGGACTGATCGCCGAGCACGCCGAGCTCGAGCACGCCCTGGCCGACCCGGGCGTGCACGCGGACCAGTCCCGGGCCCGCAAGCTGAACCAGCGGTACGCCGAGCTCTCCGCGATCGTGCGGACGCACGCCGAGTGGCTCCAGCTCGGCGAGGACGCCGAGGCAGCCCAGGAGCTCGCCGGTGAGGACGAGGCGTTCGCGCTGGAGGCCGTCGAGCTGGCCGAGCGCCGGGTCGTCGTGGCCGAACGCCTCCGACAGCTGCTGATCCCGCGCGACGCCTCCGACAGCAAGGACGCGCTTCTCGAGGTGAAGTCCGGCGAGGGCGGCGAGGAGTCGGCCCTCTTCGCCGGCGACCTGCTCCGGATGTACACCCGGTACGCCGAGGCCCGCGGCTGGTCGACCGAGGTCCTGGACGCCAACGAGTCCGACTTGGGCGGCTACAAGTCGGTCACCGTGGCGGTCAAGGCCAAGGGCGTCCCCGCGCCGGGCGAGGCGCCGTACGCACTGCTCAAGTTCGAGGGCGGGGTGCACCGGGTCCAGCGGGTCCCGGTGACCGAGAGCCAGGGCCGGGTGCACACCTCGGCTGCCGGCGTCCTGGTGATGCCCGAGGCCGAGCAGGTCGACGTGTCGATCAACGACAACGACCTGCGGATCGACGTCTTCCGCTCCTCCGGCCCCGGTGGGCAGAGCGTCAACACGACCGACTCCGCGGTCCGGATCACGCACCTGCCGACCGGCATCGTGGTCAGCTGCCAGAACGAGAAGTCGCAGCTGCAGAACAAGGAGTCCGCGATGCGGATCCTGCGCGCCCGGCTGCTGGCCGCCGCCGAGGAGGCCGCCAACGCCGAGGCCAGCGCCGCCCGGAAGAGCCAGATCCGCACGGTGGACCGCTCGGAGCGGATCCGGACCTACAACTACCCGGAGAACCGGATCTCGGACCACCGCACCGGGTACAAGGCCTACAACCTCGACCAGGTGCTCGACGGCGCCCTGGAGCCGGTGATCGAGTCCAGCGTCCAGGCCGACATGACGGCACGGCTGGAAGCCCTCGGTGACTGAGGGCCGGTCCGGTTCGTCCCGGCGCGGCGACCTGGTCGCCGACGCCGCCGCCACGCTGGAAGCGGCCGGCGTCCCCAGCCCGGCCAACGACGCCGAGATCCTGCTCGCCCACGTCCTGGGCGTGCCCCGCGGCAACCTGCTCCTGGTCGCCGAGGTCGCGGCGGCCGACGCCGCCGCCTTCGCCGCGCTGGTCTCCCGCCGCGCCGAGCGGGTGCCGCTGCAGCACCTGACCGGCACCACCGGCTTCCGGTACGTCGACCTGGCCGTCGGTCCCGGCGTCTTCACCCCGCGCCCGGAGACCGAGCTGCTCGCCGGCTGGGCAATCGAGTCCGCCCTCGGTGTCGAGGGTCGCCCGCCGGTGGTGGTCGATCTCTGCACCGGATCCGGCGCGATCGCACGCAGCATCGCCGACGAGGTCCCGCACGCCCGGGTGCACGCGGTCGAGGTCGACCCGGACGCGCACCGCTGGGCCCAGCAGAACCTCACCGGCACCGGCGTCGACCTGCGCCAGGGCGACATGGCGGACGCGTTCGGCGACCTCGACGGCACCGTCGACGTGGTGGTCTGCAACCCGCCGTACATCCCGCTGGAGGCCTGGGAGAGCGTGGCCCCGGAGGCCCGCGACCACGATCCGCACCTGGCGCTGTTCTCCGGCGACGACGGCCTGACCGCGATGCGGGTGCTGGAGCGGGTGGCCGGTCGGCTGCTCCGCCCGGCCGGCGTCGTCGGGGCCGAGCACGCCGACCTCCAGGGCGAGCTCGCGCCGGCCGTGTTCAGCGCGACCGGGCGTTGGGCCGACGTCCGCGACCATCGCGACTTGGCCGGACGCCCGCGCTACCTGACCGCGCGACTCGGGTGAGCCGAGCCGTGACGAGTCTCCGCGGCACCCGACCCGTTGCGACGCATCCGACCGCGCCAGTGGCACGATGAGTCCCGTGTCCACCCGCTACGACGTCACCGCCGATGCCGACCTCGACCCCGGACTGACCGCGGCGACGACTGCCGTCCGGGCCGGCGAGCTGGTCGTGCTGCCCACCGACACCGTCTACGGGCTGGGTGCGGACGCCTTCGACAGCGCCGCCGTGGCCCGGCTGCTGGCGGCGAAGGGCCGCGGCCGGGAGATGCCGCCGCCGGTGCTGATCGGGTCTCCGGGGACGCTCGACGCGCTCGCCACCGGGCTCCCCGAGTGGGCCCGGGTGCTGGTCGAGCAGTTCTGGCCGGGCCCGCTGACCATCGTGGTCCGCCACCAGCCCTCGCTGCAGTGGGACCTGGGTGAGACCCGCGGGACGGTCGCGGTCCGGATGCCGCACCACCAGGTCGCACTCGAGCTGCTGGCCCGGACCGGGCCGCTGGCGGTCAGCTCGGCCAACATCACCGGCCGGCCGGCCGCGGCCGACGCCGACGAGGCGGCCGAGATGCTGGGCTCCGAGGTGTCGGTGATCCTCGACGGCGGGCCCTCGGCGGGAGACCAGCCCTCGACGATCGTCGACTGCACCGGCGACCAGCCGCGGGTGCTCCGGATCGGCGCGATCGGCCCCGAGGAGCTGCGTACCGTGCTCGCCACCCTCGACATCGCCCTGGCCGACGACACCGACGAAGGCCCCGGCGAGGGCCCCGACGAGGGCCCCGACGAAGGCACCGGCGAAGGCACCGACGCCCGTGCGTGAGTACCTGCTGGTCTTCCTGGTCGCGGCGGTGGTCAGCTACCTGCTCTGCGTGGTGGCCCGGGAGCTGGCGATGCGGCTCGGTGCGGTCGCCCAGGTCCGGGACCGCGACGTGCACGCGGTGCCGATCCCGTACTTCGGGGGAGTGGCGATGCTCGGCGGGCTGGGCGCGGGCCTGCTGATCGCCCACCAGCTGCCCTTCCTCAGCCTCTCCCAGCCGCAGATCTTCCACGACGCCGGCGTGGTGCTCACCGGCGGCGCGATCATCTGTGCGGTCGGCGTGCTGGACGACCTGATCGAGCTGGACGCGCTGACCAAGCTGGGCGGCCAGGTGCTCGCGGCCGGCTACCTGGTGCTCAACGGGGTGCAGCTGTACTCGCTGCGCGTCCCCGGGCGCGACCAGATCGTGCTGGACTCGACCCAGGCGGTGCTGTTCTCGATCGTCCTGATCGTCGGCACCGTCAACGCGATCAACTTCGTCGACGGCCTCGACGGCCTCGCCAGCGGGATGGTCTGCATCGGCGCCTTCGCGTTCTTCCTGTTCTCCTACCGGCTGGCGGACGCCAACAACGAGACCCTGGCGATCACCGCCGCCCTGCTCTGCGCCTGCCTGGCGGGCGCGTGCGTCGGCTTCCTGCCGCACAACTTCTACCCGGCCCGGATCTTCATGGGCGACTCCGGTTCGATGCTGCTCGGGCTGGTGCTCTCCGGGGCGACCCTGAGCCTGACCGGGCAGTTCGCCGGTCTGCAGCTCAACGGCGGTACCGAGACGCTCGGCACCACGCTGGTGATCCTGCTGCCGATCCTGCTGCCGCTGGCGATCCTGGTGGTGCCGTTCGTCGACCTCGTGCTGGCCGTCGTACGGCGCACCCGGCGGGGGCAGATGTTCTACCAGCCCGACAAGGAGCACCTCCACCACCGGCTGCTCGAGTTCGGCCACAGTCAGCGCAAGGCCGTGGTGATCATGTGGCTGTGGGCCGGCCTGATCGGCTTCGGCGCGGTGCTGGTCAGCCTGTACACCGGTCCGGCCACCGTGGTGGTGGTGGCGGTGTGGGCCGCGGCGACCGCGATCCTGACCTTCGTGGTACCGCGGCTGCGCAGTCCCGTCTGAGGCCACCCGGCGGGATCTGACGTAGGCTGACCGGATTCACCGGAGCGGTCGCCGGCTCGGATTTCGGATCCTTCCGAGTTTGTGCTAACTTTCACAAGCACCTTCCGCCGCCACTCTGACGACCACCCACGAGGCCGCCATGACGACGATCCAACCGCAGGTCCCCCCGGGGGACTCTGCTGCCTCCGGCGCCGCCCTGAAGGTGCTCGTCGGAGCCGCGTTGTGGAGTCTGCTGGCAGCGATCGCGGCCGTCGTCGTCTGCCTGCTCGTCGACGGGGGACCGGCCGCTGCCGGTGCCGCCACCGGCGGACTGGCCACGCTGGCGATCCTCGCGATCGGCACCTGGATCGTGCTCAAGGTCGCCGAGGTCTCGCCGGTGGCTTCGCTGCTCACCGCGCTCGGCGTCTTCACCGCGCAGGGCATCCTGCTGCTGGTGACGCTCGCTGTTCTCGCCCGGCTGACCAGCGGTCCGGAGGTGACGGCAGGTGCGATCGCCGTCATCGCCGTCACGGTCGTCTGGACCACGATGTTCGCGGTCCTGGTGCGCCGGGAGCGGATCCCCCTGTTCGATCTGTCCGCAGTCGACGGGCCGGGTTCGGCATGACCTTCTCAGCCTGCTATCGTCCGGCGCGTCTGGGCGCTCCGCGACTTGGATCTTGTCGGCCCTGCCGCAATCGGCGGAGCCAGACCTCACCCCAGCTTCAGAGCCAGCCATACAGACAGGAGACAGCGTGCGTTCGCTGACTGCGGTTCCGGCATCGTCGGACACGTTCCACGCCCCCGGACCAGCTGACTTCGACCTGCCGGGCATCTTCGGCAGCGAGGTCACCAAGCCGATGGTGCTGGTCGTGCTGTCTGCCGTGATCGCCTTCGGGTTGTTCTACGCGATGTCCCGCAAGGCCGCCGTGGTTCCGGGCCGCCTGCAGTTCGCCGGCGAGTACGTCTACGACTTCGTGCGCAACTCGATCGCCCGCGACACCATCGGCTCGCACGACTACATGCGCTTCGTGCCGCTGCTGTTCACGATCTTCCTGTTCGTGCTCGTGAACAACTTCTTCGGCGTGATCCCGCTGATCCAGTTCCCGACGATGTCGCACATCGGGTACACCACCGCCCTCGCGCTGATCACCTGGCTGGTCTACAACACCGTCGGTGTCCTCAAGCACGGCTTCTTCGGCTACCTCAAGCACCAGACCGTGCCCTCCGGCATCACCGGCCCGATCCTGATCGCGCTGGTCCCGCTGGAGTTCTTCTCGAACATCATCGTGCGGCCGTTCACGCTGGCCCTGCGTCTGTTCGCGACCATGTTCGCCGGCCACCTGCTGCTGATCCTGTTCTCGCTGGGCGGGGAGTTCCTGCTGCTGCACTTCGAGCCGCGGATCCTGGGCATCGGTTCCGGCTTGTTCTCCTTCCTGATGGCCATCGGCGTGAGCTTCCTGGACATGCTGGTCATGTTCCTGCAGGCCTACGTCTTCACCCTGCTTACCGCGATGTACATCGGCAGCGCGATCGCCGAAGAGCACTGACCTTCTTCATCCCTCGAGCACCACAACACGACGACGCACAGCGCGTCACCAACGAAAGGAAACCCCCATGGGTGGCACTCTCAACATGATCGGCCTCGGCCTCGCTGCGATCGGTCCCGCCATCGGCGTCGGCCTGATCTTCGCGGCGTACGTCACCGGCGTCGCGCGTCAGCCTGAGGCCCAGGGTCGTCTGCAGAGCATCGCGATCTTCGGCTTCGTGCTTGCGGAGCAGTTCTTCATCATCTCCCTCGCGCTCGCCTTCGTCCTGAAGCCCTGAGTCCGGAAGGGCCTGGAGCACTCATGTTCAAGACACTTGTCCTAGCTGCGGCTGAGGAGAAGGCGAAAGAGGACGAGCTGAACCCGCTCGTTCCGCACCTTGCCGAGATCATCATCGGCGCGGTCGTCGTCCTGCTCCTGCTGTGGCTGATCGCGAAGTTCGTCGTACCGAACTTCGAGAAGGCCTACGCCGAGCGGACCACCGCGATCGAAGGCGGGCTGCAGGCGGCCGAGTCGAAGCAGGCCGAGGCCGACGCCAAGCTCGCCGAGCTCGAGAAGCAGCTCGGCGACGCCCGCCACGAGGCAGCGCGCATCCGCGAGGAAGCGCGTGAGCAGGGGGCGCAGATCGTGGCCGAGCTCCGGGAGCAGGCCCAGGTCGAGGCCGCCCGGATCGTCGAGCACGGCAAGACCCAGATCGAGGCCGAGCGCCAGCAGGCGGTCACCTCGCTCCGGGCCGAGGTTGGCACGCTCGCGACCTCGCTGGCCGGTCGGATCGTCGGGGAGAGCCTGGACGACGACGAGCGCTCCTCGCGCGTCGTCGACCGTTTCCTGGCTGAGCTCGAGGGAGCCAACTGATGGTGCTGCGAGGCGCATCGGCGGAAGCCCGGTCCGGACTGCGTGCTGCGCTCGACGCAGCCGTCGGTTCCGACACCGCGGCGGCCACCCTCGGCGAGGACCTCCTCGGTGCCGCCGCCGTGCTCCGGGCCGAGCCCGGTCTGCGGCGGATGGTCACCGACCAGGCGATCGACGCGGCAGCCAAGAGCGGCCTGGCGCGCCAGGTCTTCGACGGCAAGATCTCGGCCGCGGGCCTCGGCATCGTCGGCGATGCCGTCGCCCGTCGCTGGACGACCACCCGGGACCTGGCCGACGTGCTGGAGTACCTCGGCGTTGTCGCCGTGGTGAAGTCGGCGGGTGCGGATTCCACTCGCCTGGCCGACGAGCTCTTCGCGCTCAGCCAGCTGGTCGGCGAGCACGCCGACCTTCGCGGAGCACTGTCCGACCCGACCCGTACTGCCGCCGACAAGGGGGTGCTGCTCGCCAGCCTCCTGGACGGCAAGGCGCTCGCGGCGACGCAGCGGCTCGCCGTGCTCGCTCTGAACGGCTCGCACCGCACCGTGGTCGTCGCCCTGGCCGAGTTCCAGAAGATCGCGGCCGCGGTCAAGGACGAGGGCGTCGCCAAGGTCCGGGTCGCCCGCGCGCTGACGGCCGCGGACCGCGACCGCCTGCAGAGCGCGCTGAGCCGCCAGTACGGACGTCCGGTGCACCTGAACGTCAGCGTCGAGCCTGGTCTGGTCGGCGGCATGCGCGTGGAGATCGGTGACGACGTCAT
Organism: Nocardioides marmoriginsengisoli; assembly: GCF_003725695.1. Classification (GTDB taxonomy): domain Bacteria; phylum Actinomycetota; class Actinomycetes; order Propionibacteriales; family Nocardioidaceae; genus Marmoricola; species Marmoricola marmoriginsengisoli. Next base: position 547,335 of record NZ_RJSE01000003.1, on the reverse strand, counting down.
CGACGGAAGCGTCTCGAGCAGGCTGGACGACGCCCGTCGTCGGCTCGCAGGCTAGATCGAACAACCACCGAGTTCTTTGAAAACGTTGAAGCACAAGAGAGTAGGGACGAAATGACGGAGCTTTCGATCCGTCCGGAGGAGATCCGGGACGCGCTGCAGCGCTTCGTGGCTGACTACAAGCCCGAGGCCGCGAGCAAGGAAGAGGTCGGCACCGTTGCCGAGGCCGCGGACGGCATCGCCCGGGTCTCGGGTCTGCCCTCCTGCATGGCCAACGAGCTCCTCGAGTTCGAGGACGGCACCCTCGGTCTGGCGCTGAACCTCGACACCCGCGAGATCGGCGTCGTCATCCTCGGTGACTTCGACAAGATCGAAGAGGGCCAGACGGTGCGCCGTACCGGCGAGATCCTCTCGGTCCCGATCGGCGACGGCTACCTCGGCCGGGTCGTGGACCCGCTCGGCAACGCGATCGACGGCCTGGGTGACATCACCACCGAGGGTCGCCGCGCGCTCGAGCTGCAGGCTCCCGGCGTGATGGCCCGCAAGTCGGTCCACGAGCCGCTCGCCACCGGAATCAAGGCGATCGACGCGATGACCCCGATCGGCCGCGGCCAGCGCCAGCTGATCATCGGCGACCGCGCCACCGGCAAGACCACGGTCGCGATCGACACGATCATCAACCAGAAGGCGAACTGGGAGTCCGGCGACCCGAGCAAGCAGGTCCGCTGCATCTACGTCGCCATCGGTCAGAAGGGCTCGACCATCGCCTCCGTGCGTGCGGCCCTCGAGGAGGCCGGTGCCCTGGAGTACACCACCATCGTGGCCTCCCCGGCGTCCGACTCGGCCGGCTTCAAGTACCTGGCGCCGTACACCGGCTCGGCCATCGGCCAGCACTGGATGTACGACGGCAAGCACGTCCTGATCGTCTTCGACGACCTGACCAAGCAGGCCGAGGCCTACCGCGCCGTGTCGCTGCTCCTGCGTCGTCCGCCGGGCCGCGAGGCGTACCCGGGTGACGTCTTCTACCTGCACTCCCGTCTGCTGGAGCGCTGCGCGAAGCTCTCCGACGAGCTCGGCTCCGGCTCGATGACCGGTCTGCCGATCATCGAGACCAAGGCCAACGACGTCTCGGCGTTCATCCCGACCAACGTCATCTCGATCACCGACGGTCAGATCTTCCTGCAGTCCGACCTGTTCGCGGCCAACCAGCGCCCGGCCATCGACGTCGGTATCTCCGTCTCCCGTGTCGGTGGTGCCGCGATGACCAAGGCGATGAAGGCCGTCACCGGTTCGCTCAAGGTCGACCTGGCGCAGTTCCGCGCCATGGAGGCGTTCGCGATGTTCGCCTCCGACCTCGACGCCGCGTCGCGCCAGCAGCTCGACCGCGGTGGTCGCCTGATGGCCCTCCTCAAGCAGCCGGCGTACTCGCCGTACCCGCTCGAGGAGATGACCGCCTCGCTGTGGATCGGTACCACCGGTCGCCTGGACCTGGTCCCGGTCGACGACGTGCTCCGGTTCGAGCGCGAGTTCCTCGACTACCTCCGGCTCTCGCACGCTGCCGTCCTGGACACGATCCGGGAGACGCAGAAGTTCGAGGAGGGCACCGAGCAGAACCTGGTGGCCGCGTACGACGCGTTCCTCAACCAGTTCGAGACCTCGGACGGCCAGTCGCTCAAGGCCGGCAAGGAAGTCCACGAGGCGCTGGAGGACGGCGACGTCGAGCAGGAGCAGATCGTCAAGCAGAAGCGGGGCTGAACCATGGCTCTCTCTGTGCGCGAGTACCGCGCGCGGATCAAGTCGACCCAGTCGATGAAGAAGATCACGCGTGCGATGGAGCTCATCGCTGCGTCCCGGATCATCAAGGCGCAGCAGCGGGCACAAGCCGCTGCGCCGTACAGCCGCGAGCTCACCCGGGCGGTCTCGGCGGTGGCGACGTTCTCGAACGTCGACCACGCGCTGGTGACCGAGCCGACCGAGTCCGACCACTGCTCGGTGCTGATCATCACCAGCGACCGCGGACTGGCCGGCGCCTACTCCTCCAGCGTCATCAAGGAGGGGGAGCGGCTCATCGAGAAGCTCAAGGCCGAGGGCAAGGACGTCACGATCTACACCTCGGGCCGGAAGGCGGCGGCGTACTTCAAGTTCCGCAGCCGTCCGGTCAAGCAGAGCTGGGCGGGCTTCTCCGACCAGCCGACGTACGAGGACGCCAAGGCGATGGCCGAGACGCTGATCGCGGCGTTCGTCGCCGAGCAGGAGGCGGACTCGACCGACGAGGTGCACCTGGTCTACACGCGGTTCCGCTCGATGCTCGTCCAGGAGCCGGTCGCCGTGCGGCTGCTCCCGCTCGAGGTCGTCGAGGGCACCGAGGCTCCCGAGGCCGGTGACGTGCTGCCGCTGTACGAGTTCGAGCCGTCGGCGCACGACGTCCTGGACGCGCTACTGCCGAAGTACGTGACCAGCCGGATCTTCACCGCACTGCTGCAGGCCGCCGCCTCCGAGCTGGCTGCCCGTCAGAAGGCGATGAAGTCCGCGACGGACAACGCCGAAGAGCTCATCAAGAAGTACACCCGAATTGCCAACCAGGCCCGTCAGGCCGGGATTACCCAGGAAATCAGCGAGATTGTCGGTGGCGTCAACGCGCTCGCCGATGCGAACGCCGGCCAGGAATAACGGAGTAGTGAGAGACATGACTGCCACTATCAACGAGACCGGCATCGGCCGGGTCGCCCGGGTCATCGGCCCGGTCGTCGACATCGAGTTCGCGACCGACGAGATGCCCGAGATCTACAACAAGCTCGAGGTCGACATCACGCTGGGCGGCGAGACCACCACGCTCGCCCTGGAGGCGGCCCAGCACATTGGTGACGGCATGGTCCGCGCCATCTCGCTGAAGCCGACCGACGGCGTCGTCCGCGGCGCCCAGGTGCGCGACACCGGCAGCCCGATCACGGTCCCCGTCGGTCCCGAGACCCTCGGCAAGGTGTTCAACACCACCGGCGACGTGCTCAACCTGGCCGAGGGCGAGACCTTCGAGCCGGCCGAGCGCTGGGGCATCCACCGCAAGGCGCCGGCCTTCGACCAGCTTGAGTCGAAGACTCAGATGTTCGAGACCGGCATCAAGGTCATCGACCTGCTCGCCCCGTACGTCCAGGGCGGCAAGATCGGTCTGTTCGGTGGTGCCGGTGTCGGCAAGACCGTGCTGATCCAGGAGATGATCGCCCGGGTGGCCAAGGACCACGACGGCGTGTCCGTGTTCGCCGGCGTCGGCGAGCGCACCCGTGAGGGCAACGACCTGATCGAGGAGATGCAGGAAGCCGGGGTGTTCGACAAGGTCGCCCTGGTGTTCGGCCAGATGGACGAGCCGCCGGGCACGCGTCTCCGGGTCGCCCTGTCCGCGCTGACGATGGCGGAGTACTTCCGCGACGTGCAGGGCCAGGACGTGCTGCTCTTCATCGACAACATCTTCCGGTTCACCCAGGCCGGTTCCGAGGTCTCGACCCTGCTCGGCCGGATGCCGTCCGCGGTGGGGTACCAGCCGAACCTGGCTGACGAGATGGGCACCCTGCAGGAGCGGATCACCTCGACGCGCGGACACTCGATCACCTCGCTGCAGGCGATCTACGTGCCCGCCGACGACTACACCGACCCGGCGCCGGCCGCGACGTTCGCGCACCTCGACGCGACCACCGAGCTCTCCCGCGAGATCGCGTCGCTGGGTATCTACCCGGCCGTGGACCCGCTGACCTCGACCTCGCGGATCCTCGACCCGCAGTACATCGGTCAGGCGCACTACGACTGCGCGATCCGCGTCAAGCAGATCCTGCAGCGGAACAAGGAGCTCCAGGACATCATCGCGATCCTCGGTGTCGACGAGCTCTCCGAGGAGGACAAGACCATCGTCCACCGCGCGCGCCGGATCCAGCGGTTCCTGTCCCAGAACACCTACGTCGCCAAGCAGTTCACCGGCATCGAGGGTTCGACGGTGTCCGTGGGCGACACCATCGAGGCGTTCAACAAGATCGCCGACGGTGAGTACGACCACGTCGCCGAGCAGGCGTTCTTCATGTGCGGCGGTCTGGACGACGTCGAGAAGAAGTGGGCCGAGATCCAGGCGAGCCTCTGATGGCTTCCTTGCAGGTTGAGCTCGTCTCGGCGGACCGCCTCGTGTGGTCCGGCGAGGCGAGCATGATCATCGCCCGTACGTCGGAGGGCGACGTCGGCATCCTCCCGGGGCACGCTCCGCTGCTCTCGGTGATGCTCGACGGCGTCATCGACGTGACCACGGTCGACGGGGAGACCTGGGTCGCCGCTGTCGACGCCGGGTTCCTCTCGGTCGCCGACGACCGGGTCTCGGTGCTCTCCGAGCACGCCGAGATGGCGCACGACATCAACCTGGAGAAGGCGAAGGCCGACCTCGAGCGGGCCCACAAGGCCGGCGAGAACGACGGCGACCACGTCGAAGCCCTGGCTGCCGCCTGGGCCGAGGCGCGGATCAACGCCGTCGAGAAGGCACGCTGAACCCACCCGAACCGGACCGCACGGCGTACCGGCCAACTCTTGGAGAGCAGGGATAGATGCCCGCATGGCAGTGGCTGCTTGACTCAGCCGGTGTCGTGCTGCTCCTCGTGCTGGCCTACGGGCTGCTGCTGGTCATCCGGCGCCGGGTGCTCTCCCGCAACGGTGGCACCTTCGAGCTCTCCTACCGCGTCCGGTCGTCCTCGACCGGGCGCGGTTGGGTTCTCGGGATCGGCCGGTACTACGAGGACCACCTGGAGTGGTTCCGGATCTTCTCGCCGGCCCCGCGGCCGCGGCTGCGCTGGGCCCGCGCCGACCTGGTGATCGTCGGCCAGCGCGACCCCGAGGGGGCCGAGACGTTCGCCCTGTACGGCGGCCACCGGATCGTCGAGTGCCGGACGCCCGACGGCCCCGTCGAGCTGGCGATGAGCCTGAGCGCCGTCACCGGCTTCTCGGCATGGCTCGAGGCGGGCCCGCCGGGGACGGACTGGAACCAGCCGCCCTCGAACCGCTAGCCCCGCTCGCCGCCGGGCACCCAGAGCACGTCGCCGTTGGCGCGGTTCGCGTACCGGGCCAGGATGAAGAGCAGGTCGGAGAGCCGGTTCAGGTAGGTGATCGCCAGCGGGTTCATCACGTCGGCGTACTCGCTCCAGGCCGCCCAGGCCTCCCGCTCCGCCCGCCGTACGACGGTGCGGGCGACGTGCAGCTGCGCGGCTCCGGGCGTGCCGCCGTTCAGGATGAAGGAGCGCAGCGCCGGCAGGTGCTCGTTGTAGGCGTCGCACCAGCCCTCGAGCCGGTCGATGTAGTCCTGCTCGATCCGCAGCGGCGGGTACTCGGGGTTCGCGACCACCGGGGTGCACAGGTCGGCGCCGACGTCGAAGAGGTCGTTCTGGACGTGGGTGAGCACGGCGACCACGTCGTCCTCGAACTCGCCGGTCGCCAGGGCCACGCCGAGGTGGGCGTTGCTCTCGTCGACGCCGGCGTACGCCTGCAGCCGGGAATCGGTCTTCGTGGTCACGCTCATGTCGCCCAGGCGGGTCTCGCCGGCATCGCCGGTGCGGGTGTAGATACGGGTGAGGTTGACCATGGGGCCAGCGTAATAGGCTCCTGGTGTGGAGAGCTTCCAGGTGGTCTCGGCGGGCCCGCACGCCCGTCCTCTCGAGGGCACCGTCTACGTGGGCGGGGCGAAGAACTCCGCACTCAAGCTGATGGCGGCCGCGCTGCTGGCCCCGGGAACGAGCACGATCAACAACGTCCCGGACATTCTCGACGTGACCGTGATGGGCGAGCTGCTGCGCCGCCTCGGCTGCGAGGTCGACATCGCCCACCCCGCGGACGCCGACCCGACCCGGGAGCTGACCAGCGGCCGGGTCCGGATCACCGTGCCCGAGGTGCTCGACTGGGAGGCCCCCTACGAGCTCGTCCGCCGGCTGCGCGCCTCGATCGCCGTCCTCGGGCCGCTGGTGGCCCGCTGCCACCGGGCCAGCGTCGCGCTGCCCGGGGGTGACGCGATCGGCTCCCGCGGCCTGGACATGCACATGACCGGCCTGCGCGAGCTCGGTGCCGAGGTGAAGGTCGAGCACGGCCAGGTCGTCGCCGACGCCCCGACCGGCCTGACCGGCGCGAGCCTGTGGCTGGACTTCCCGTCCGTCGGCGCCACCGAGAACCTGTTGATGGCCTCCGTGCTGGCCACCGGGACCAGCGTGATCGACAACGCCGCCCGCGAACCGGAGATCGCCGACCTCTGCCACCTGCTGGTCGCGATGGGTGCCCGGATCGACGGGATCGGCTCGTCGACGCTGACGATCGAGGGCGTCGACCGGCTCAACCCGGTCGAGCACACCACAGTCTCGGACCGGATCGTGGCCGGGACCTGGGCGTTCGCCCCGGCGATCGCCGGCGGGACGGTGACCGTCGCCGGGGGAGTGGCCTCGCACCTGGACCTGGTGCTCGACAAGCTCGTCGACGCCGGGGCCGAGCTCAGCACGCACCCGGACGGCTTCACCGTCAGCGTCGGGAAGCGGCTGCGCTCCTTCGACGTGGTCACGCTGCCCTTCCCCGGGTTCCCGACCGACCTGCAGCCGTTCGCGATGGCACTGGCCTCGGTCAGCGACGGGACCGCGATGATCACCGAGAACGTCTTCGAGTCCCGGTTCATGTTCGCCCAGGAGCTCGCCCGGCTCGGTGCGGACCTGCACACCGACGGCCACCATGCCGTCGTACGGGGGGTGCCGCTGCTCTCCGGAGCCCCGGTGGTGGCGCACGACATCCGGGCCGGGGCCGCCCTGGTGCTGGCCGGGCTGGCCGGGCAGGGCGTCACCACGGTGGCCGAGTCCCAGCACATCGACCGCGGCTACCCGCACTTCGCCGAGGTGCTGGCCAGTATCGGAGCCGATGTCAGCAGGGTGCCCGGCCCGTCGCTGTGACTCCGGAGTGATCTGGCGCACGCGTGAGACAGTCCACATCCATTACCGATCAGTAGCCCGAGGATTTACCCTCCTCCTATGAGCGCTGAAGACCCGCAGGTGAAGGATCGCCCCTGGGTGATGCGGACGTACGCCGGCCACAGCTCGGCCGTCGAGTCGAACAAGCTGTACCGCGGCAACCTGGCGAAGGGGCAGACCGGCCTGTCGGTCGCGTTCGACCTGCCGACCCAGACCGGCTACGACCCGGACTCCCCGCTCTCCCGGGGCGAGGTCGGCAAGGTGGGCGTCCCGATCCAGCACCTGGGCGAGATGCGGAAGCTGTTCGCGGACATCCCGCTGACGGACATGAACACCTCGATGACCATCAACGCCACCGCGATGTGGCTGCTGGCGCTCTACCAGGTCACCGCCGAGGAGCAGAACCCCGACCTGTCGGCCGAGGAGGTCGCGGCCCAGCTGGCCGGCACCACCCAGAACGACATCATCAAGGAGTACCTGAGCCGGGGGACCTACGTGTTCCCGCCGCAGGCCTCGCTCCGGCTGATCAGCGACATGATCGCCTACACGGTCCACCAGATCCCGAAGTGGAACCCGATCAACATCTGCAGCTACCACCTGCAGGAGGCCGGGGCCACGCCGACCCAGGAGCTCGCCTACGCGCTCACCACCGCGATCGCGGTCCTGGACGCGGTCAAGGATGCCGGTCAGGTCGACGAGAAGGACTTCGAGCAGGTCGTCGGGCGCATCTCCTTCTTCGTCAACGCTGGCGTCCGGTTCATCGAGGAGACCTGCAAGATGCGGGCCTTCGTCCAGCTCTGGGACGAGATCACCACGGAGCGGTACGGCGTCAAGGACCCGAAGATGCGCCGGTTCCGGTACGGCGTCCAGGTGAACTCCCTGGGCCTGACCGAGGCGCAGCCGGAGAACAACGTCCAGCGGATCGTGCTGGAGATGCTCGGCGTGACGCTGTCCAAGAACGCCCGGGCGCGCGCCGTACAGCTGCCGGCGTGGAACGAGGCCCTCGGCCTGCCGCGCCCGTGGGACCAGCAGTGGTCGCTCCGCCTGCAGCAGGTGCTCGCCTTCGAGTCCGACCTGCTCGAGTACGAGGACATCTTCGACGGGTCGCACGTGATCGAGGCGAAGGTGGCCCAGCTGGTCACCGACGCCCGTGCCGAGATGGACCGGGTCCAGGCGATGGGCGGCGCCGTCGCGGCGGTCGAGTCCGGCTACATGAAGCAGGAGCTGGTCTCCAGCCACGCCGCCCGGCGGGCCCGGATCGAGAACGGCACCGACGTGGTGGTCGGCGTGAACAAGTTCGAGACGACGGCGGTCTCCCCGTTGACCGCCGATCTCGACGGCGCCATCCAGACCGCCGACCCGGAGGCGGAGCGGACCGCCCTGGACTCGCTGAGCTCCTGGAAGGCGGAGCGCGACCAGGCCGCGGTCGACGCCGCCCTGGAGAAGCTGGCCGCGGACGCGAAGACCGAGACCAACCTGATGACCGCGACCCTGGCCGCCGCCCGCGCGGGCGTCACGACCGGGGAGTGGGCCGGGACGCTGCGCGAGGTCTTCGGCGAATTCCGGGCCCCGACCGGCGTCGCCGGAGCGGTCGGCGTCGCCGAGGCCGGCTCCGAGCTGACCAAGGTGCGGGAGAGCGTGAGGGCCACCGGTGAGGAGCTCGGCGGCCGGTTGCGACTGCTGGTCGGCAAGCCCGGTCTCGACGGGCACTCCAACGGCGCCGAGCAGGTGGCGGTCCGTGCTCGTGACGCCGGCTTCGAGGTCGTCTACCAGGGCATCCGGCTGACTCCGGAGCAGATCGTCGCGGCCGCGGTGGCCGAGGACGTGCACTGCATCGGCCTGTCGATCCTCTCCGGGTCGCACATGGAGCTGGTCCCCGACGTCCTGGACCTGATGAAGGCCCAGGGGATCTCGGACATCCCGGTGATCGTCGGCGGGATCATCCCGGACTCGGACGGCAAGAAGCTGGTCGAGCTCGGGGTCGCGATGGTCTTCACCCCCAAGGATTTCAGCCTGACCCAGGCGATGGCGGGCATCGTGGACGTGATCCGGCGGGCGAACGCGCTCGACGGCTGACGCCGCTGGTCTAGTCGGCTGTGACCTGATCCGGCCGGTGCGACGCAGTCGCGTCAGCATCGTGCGGTTCGGGCGTCTCGTCATAGCATGAACAGACAGGTAGCAGTCCCGCCGGGGCTCGAGGGGGTCTGATGACCACGGACTCGGGGACCACGAACAGCTCGCCGGACCTCGGCGGGTTGCTGGAGGCTGCCCCGGACGCGATGGTGGTGATCGACCAGTCCGGCGCGATCGTGCTCGTCAACGCCCAGACGCTGTCGGTCTTCGGCTACGCGCGGCACGAGCTGCTCGGACAGCCGGTGGAGATGCTGGTGCCGGCCGACCTGCACTCCGTGCACCGGCAGCACCGGCACGACTACGTCGGTGAACCGCACGTCCGGGCGATGGGGTCCGGCCTGGACCTGCGTGCCCGTCGCAAGGACGGTTCGGAGTTCCCGGTCGAGATCTCGCTGGCGCCGCTGGAGACGGAGGACGGACTGCTGATCTCGGCCGCGGTCCGCGACGTCACCAGCAAGCGACGCGAGGAGCGCCTCTTCCGCGGTCTGCTCGAGGCCGCGCCGGACGCGATGGTGATCGTCGACCAGGAGGGCACCATCCTGCTGGTGAACGCTCAGGTCGAGAGGTGCTTCGGGTACGACCGCGAGGAGCTGATCGGCAGGAGCGTCGAGGTCCTGGTGCCGGAACGGTTCGCCGGGATCCACGTCGCCTTCCGGTCCGGGTACGTCGCCGGACCCCGCACCCGGCCGATGGGCCTCGCGGGTGATCTGCACGCGCGCCGCAAGGACGGCTCCGAGTTCCCGGTGGAGATCTCGCTGGCGCCGCTGGAGACCGAGGACGGGCTGCTGATCTCGGCCGCGGTGCGCGACATCAGTGAGCGCCGGGCGATGCAGGAGGAGGCCGAGCGGGTCAAGGACGAGTTCTTTGCGACGGTCTCCCACGAGCTGCGCACGCCGCTGACCTCGCTGCTCGGCTACAGCGAGCTGATGGCGGACCTGGAGCAGCTCAGCCCCCAGGGCCGGCGGTTCCTCTCGGTGATCACCCGCAGCGCCGAGCGCGAGCTCCGGCTGGTCGACGACCTGCTCACGCTGGTCGCGATCGAGGAGAGCGGACTGGCGATCCGGCCGGCCCGGGTCGACCTGGTGCCGATCCTGCGCGATGCCGTGGAGGCCGCGCGTCCGCGTGCCGAGGAGCTGCACATCGAGCTCGAGCTGGACCTTCCGGGGATCGGTCTGATGATCAACGCCGACCGCGACCGGATCGGCCAGGCGATCGACAACCTGCTCTCCAACGCGCTGAAGTTCACCCCGGCGGGTGGAGAGATCGGGGTCCGGCTCCGTGCCGTCGACGGCAACGCCGAGATCGAGGTGGCCGACTCGGGGATGGGGATCGGCGAGGTCGAGCCCAACCGGGTCTTCGAGCGTCTCTACCGCTCCGGAACCGCGGTGGCGCAGCAGGTCCCGGGCGCCGGCCTCGGGCTGACCATCGCGCTGGCGATCGTCGAGGCGCACCAGGGGACGATCGGGGTGGTGAAGACCGATGCGCACGGGACCACGTTCCGGATGAGCTTCCGGGTGGTCGAGGAGACGCCGGGGACACCGGTCGATGGCCCCGCTCCCTGGTCGGTCGACGACTTCAGTCCCGCCGGCTGAGCCGGGTCAGGCGGACGCGGGGAGGCGCTTCAGGAGCTCACCGAGGGTCTCCTCGACGCGGGCGAAGCACGTTCGATTCTCGTCGCGGAGCTCGGCGATGCTGGACCGGGTCTCGGTCCGGAGCTCAGCGAAGTCCTTGCGCACCCCTGCGAAGCCGGCATCCAGGTCGGTGAAGTCGGCACGAAGCTCGGTGAAGTCGGCACGCAGGTCAGTGACGTCGGCACGCAGCGCGGTGAAGTCGGCACGCAGCTCGGTGAAGCCGGCACGCAGGTCGGTGAAGTCGGCACGCAGCGCGGTGAAGTCGGTGCGCAGGTCGGTGAAGTCGGCGCGCATCTCGGCGAAGTCGGCACGAAGCTCGGCGAAGCCGGCACGCGTCTCTGCCCGGTGCTCGGCGATCGCGTCGTAGATCGCGACCGTCTCGGTCTCCAACCGGTACACCCGGCGTTCAAGTTCGGTTTCATTCGTCATGGACTCAAACTAGGTCGGCGGATCCGGCCTCGCCAGACCGCGGCGATCGCCTGTGGAGAACTCCTGGCCCGGGGTCCGGTGTGCGTGCGAGACGCCGCTAGAAGAGCCGTTCGGTCGGGTCGTCCAGGCCGCGCAGGGCGTCGTAGTCGACCAGTGCGCAGGTGATCCCGCGGTCCTCCGCGAGCACCCGCGCCTGGGGCTTGATCTCCTGCGCGGCGAAGATGCCGCGGACCTCGCCCTTGGTCGTGAGCAGCGGGTCGCGGTTGAGCAGCTCCAGGTAGCGGGTGAGCTGCTCCACGCCGTCGATGTCGCCGCGGCGCTTGATCTCCACGGCCACCGACAGACCTTCGCCGTCGCGGCACATCAGGTCGACGGGGCCGATCGCGGTCGGGAACTCCCGGCGTACCAGGGTCAGGCCCTCGGCGAGCGTCGCCGGGTGGTCGGCGAGCAGCTCCTGGAGGTGCTTCTCGACGCCGTCCTTCTGCAGGCCGGGGTCGACCCCGAGGTCGTGGGAGGTGTCCTGGAGGATCTCCTCGATCAGGATCCGCAGGGTGTCGTCCGTCTTCGAGGTCACCACCCACTCGACCTGGCCGTCGTCGTTCTTGCCCTCCTTGACGGTGCACGGCGGGCTCATCCAGTTCAGCGGCTTGTACGAGCCGCCGTCGGAGTGCACCAGCACCGACCCGTCGGATTTGAGCATCAGCACCCGGGTCGCCATCGGCAGGTGGGCCGAGAGGCGGCCGGCGTAGTCGACCTGGCAGCGCGCAACGACGAGTCTCACGCAGGAGAACCTAACCGATGCCACCCGGGCGCGGCGTCACCCCTGCCGCAGCACCACCAGGGACTGCGCCGTCAAGGTGAACGTCTCCCCGGCGCGCAGGGCGGTCCCGGTGGCGACCTCCGGGGCGGTCGACAGCACCACCGACCCGGTCTGGACCCAGGCGTTCTCGGGCAGCACCACCTCGCAGTCCGCCTCCGACCCGTTGAGCCAGAACAGGAACGACGCGTCGCGCTGCTGCTCGCCGCGCGGGCCGGGGGAGCGGAGCGGGTCCCCGGAGACGAACATCCCGATCACCCGGAGGTCGCCGTCGTGCCAGTCGTCCCCGGTCATCTCCCGGCCGGCCGGATGGATCCAGGCCAGGTCCTTCGGGCCGCCGGCGATCGCCGGCCTGCCCTCGAACCAGTGCCGTTGCCGGAGGGCGGGGTGCTCCCGCCGCAGCCGCAGCGCGGTCCGGGTCACGTCCCACATCCCCAGCCAGGCGTCGTCGGGACGCCAGTCGATCCAGGAGGTCGCGTTGTCCTGCGCGTACGGGTTGTTGTTGCCACCTTGGGTCCGGCCGCGCTCGTCGCCGGCAGTGATCATCGGCACCCCGTTGGACAGGCACAGCGTGATCATCAGGTTCGCGGCGACCCGCTGCCGCCGCGCGATCACCGAGGCGTCGTCGGTCTCGCCCTCGACCCCGTGGTTCGACGACCGGTTGTTGTCGGTCCCGTCCCGGTTCCCCTCGCCGTTGGCCTCGTTGTGCTTGGACTCGTAGGAGACCAGGTCGCGCAGCGTGAACCCGTCGTGGGCGGTGATGAAGTTGACCGAGGCGTACGGCGACCGGCCGTCGTCGGCGTACAGGTCCGAGGACCCGGCCAGCCGGGTAGCGACGGTCCGGACCCCGTCGGAGCGGCCGCGCCAGAAGTCCCGCATCGTGTCGCGGAACTGGTCGTTCCACTCCACCCACGGCGGCGGGTACTCGCCGACCTTGTAACCGTCCCCGGAGGCGTCCCACGGCTCGGCGATCAGCTTGGCGTGCCGCAGCGCCGGGTCCTGGCCGATGGTGGTGAGCAGGTTGCTCTGCATGTCCACCGCCATGTCGCTCGCGTACCCCGACCGGGTCAGCGCCGAGAGCAGGTCGAAGCGGAAGCCGTCGACGTGCATCTCGGTGACCCAGTAGCGCAGCGAGTCCAGGATCAGCCGCAGCGCCTGCGGGTTCTGGGCGTTGACGGTGTTGCCGCAACCGGTGACGTCCCAGTAGGTGTCGTCGAAGCGCGCGTGCGCCGGGAGCCCCGCCGCGTCGTCGACCGGCGCGACCCGGTGGTACGTGCCGCGGTCGTCCAGCCCGCGGAAGCTGTACGTCGGCCCGAGGGCACCGGCCTCCGCGGTGTGGTTGTAGACCACGTCGAGGATCACCTCGATCCCGGCGGCGTGGAAGTTCTTCACCATCTGCTGGAACTCGGTGACCTGCTGACCGCGGTCGCCCGAGGACGAATAGGCGCCGTGCGGAGCGAAGAACCCGATCGAGTTGTAGCCCCAGTAGTTGCTCAGCCCCAGGTCCGCCAGGTGCGGCTCGGAGACGAAGGCGTGGATCGGGAGCAGCTCGACGGCGGTGATCCCGAGGTCGGTCAGGTAGCGGATCACCTCCGGGCTACCGAGACCGGCGTAGGTCCCGCGCAGCTCCTCCGGGATCTCGGCGTGCAGGGCCGTGAAGCCCTTGACGTGCAGCTCGTAGATCACCGAGTCGCGCCACCGGCGCCGCAGCGGCGGATCGCCGTCGGGGCCCCAGTCGAAGTCCGGAGCCACCACCACGCTGCGCGGCATCGCCGCGGCGGAGTCCAGCTCGCTCGGGCTCTCCGGGTGCGCCAGGTCGTGCGCGAAGATCGACGGCCCGGGCGTGACCGTCCCGGTGACGGCCCTGCCGTACGGGTCGAGCAGCAGCTTGTACGGGTTGAACCGGAGCCCCTGGGAGGGCTGCCACGGCCCGGCCGCCCGGAACCCGTACGGCGTCCCGGGTGCGACCCCGGGGACGGCTCCGTGCCAGATCCCCAGCGAGTGCTCGGTGAGCTGGTACGTCGTCTCGGTGACCGTGCCGTCGTCCGTCTCGTCGAACAGGCACACCCACATCGCGGTGGCCGCCGGGGCCGAGACCGCGAAGTTGGTCGACTCGGGGGACCAGGTCGCGCCCAGGGGCCAGCTCCGTCCCGGCCAGACCGGGGCGGTCGCATCGGGGCTGGTCCACCGCCAGATGTCGAGTGCCACCTGGCGATCATCGCAGCCGGGTGTCATAGGTTGTGCTGCACGGGTGGGCTCGCGCTCCGAGCGGGCCGACGAGCAAGGAGTGCATCGCATGGGTGAATTCGTACGTCTCGAGGTTGCTGACGGAGTCGGCACGATTCGGCTGGACCGGCCGAAGATGAATGCGTTGAACGCCCAGGTCCAGGAGGAGATCCGCGAGGTGGCCGGCGAGGCGACCGCCCGCGACGACGTGAAGGCCGTGGTCATCTACGGCGGCGAGCGGCTGTTCGCGGCCGGCGCCGACGTCAAGGAGATGGCCGACATGTCCTACACCGACATGATCAAGCGCTCCTCGGGACTCACCACCGCGTTCACCGCGGTGGCCCGGATCCCCAAGCCCGTGGTCGCGGCGATCACCGGCTACGCCCTCGGCGGCGGCTGCGAGCTCGCGCTCTGCGCTGACATCCGGATCGCCGCCGACGACGCGATCCTCGGCCAGCCGGAGATCCTGCTCGGGATCATCCCGGGGGCCGGCGGCACCCAGCGCCTCTCCCGGCTGGTCGGCCCGAGCCGGGCCAAGGACATCATCTTCACCGGCCGGTTCGTGAAGGCCGAGGAGGCGCTGGCGATCGGCCTGGTCGACCGCCTCGTCCCCGCCGCCGACGTCTACACCGAGGCGCTCGCCTGGGCCAGCCAGTTCGCGAACGCCGCCACCTACGCCGTACGGGCCGCCAAGGACGCCATCGACCGGGGGCTCGAGGTGGACCTGGAGACCGGCCTGGAGATCGAGCGGCAGCAGTTCGCCGCGCTGTTCGCGACCGAGGACCGCACCATCGGAATGGGCTCGTTCGTCGAGAACGGTCCGGGCAAGGCGCAGTTCCAGGGCCGCTGAGCTCCGGCGCGCAGGTACCCTGACCAGCAAGTCGACCCGGGAACGAGGAGCCGCAGTGGCGAAGGTTGTGAAGTCGGACGAGCCGTTCCCGGAGCGGGCCGAGGCCAGGCGGATCCAGAAGGACCTGATCCGCGACACGATGGCCAAGATCCTGCGCGTCGTCTTCCTGTTCTTCGCCGTGGTGCTCGCGCTCGGCGCGTTCCTGGTCGCGGCCCACGAGAACGTCAGCCAGGACAACCAGCTGGTGAAGTTCGTGCTCGACGTGGCCGGCGCCATCGACGGGCCGTTCAGCCGCGACAACGGGATCTTCGACTTCCACGGCACCAACGGCGACGTCAAGGACGCCGTCGTCAACTGGGGCATCGCCGCGCTGGTGTACCTGGCGATCGGCCGCTACCTGCAGCGCCTGCTGGCCCCCAAGTCCAGCTGACCGACCGGCTGTGATCGATTCCACCTGAGACGCGGTGTCAGACCCCTGGTACCGACTAGTAGTCTCAGTCGAACTCAACACTCTGATTCAGGAGGGGCCCCCGCGGGCCGTTAACCAGCATGAACATTGTCGTCTGTGTGAAATACGTACCTGACTCGACCGCCGACCAGGCTTTCGAGGCTGACAACACCGTGGACCGCGTTGGCGTCCCCGGGCTGCTCTCCGAGCTCGACGAGTACGCCGTCGAGCAGGCGCTGCAGCTGAAGGAGAAGAACTCCGACCCCGACTCGGTCACCGTCACCGCGCTGAGCGTCGGCCCCGAGGGTGCCGCGGACGCGATCCGCAAGGCCCTGCAGATGGGTGCCGACGCGGGTGCCCACGTCGTCGACGACGCGGTCGCCGGTTCGGACGCGCTGGCCACCTCGAAGGTGCTGGCCGCGGCGATCAACAAGATCGGCTCCGTCGACGTCGTCGTCTGCGGCATGGCCTCGACCGACGGCGGCATGTCGGTCGTTCCGGCGATGCTCGCCGAGCGGCTCGACCTGCCCCAGGTCACCTTCGCCTCGGTCATCGAGTCGCAGGACAACCAGTTCCGGATCAAGCGCGACGGGGACACCGCCACCGAGATCATCGGTGCCGTCACCCCGCTGGTGCTCTCGGTCACCGACCAGACCGGTGAGGCCCGCTACCCCTCGTTCAAGGGGATCATGGCCGCGAAGAAGAAGCCGCTGGAGTCCTACGCGCTGAGCGACCTCGGCGTCGACGCCGGACAGGTCGGCCTCTCGGCCGCCTGGACCGCTGTCGAGAGCACCGAGGCCCGCCCGCCGCGCACGGCCGGCACCATCGTGACCGACGAGGACGGCTCGGGCGCCACTGCGCTGACCGAGTTCCTCGCGTCCAAGAAGTTCATCTGAGGGGTTGGGACAACACATGTCTGAAGTTCTAGTACTCGTCGACCACGTCGACGGTGCCGTGCGCAAGCCGACGTACGAGCTGCTCGCGATCGCCAAGCGCCTGGGCACCCCGTCCGCCGTCTTCATCGGTGGCGCGGCCCAGGCTGCCGGCGCTGCCGAGGCCGTGGCGAAGTTCGGAGCCGAGAAGGTGTACGTCGTCGACGACACCGAGATCAAGGGCTACCTGGTGGCCCCCAAGGCCGAGGTGCTGCAGCAGATCGCCGCTGCCGCCAGCCCGGCCGCGATCCTGATCACCTCGTCCGCCGAGGGCAAGGAGATCGCCGGTCGTCTGGCCGTCAAGCTGGAGTCGGGCCTGATCACCGACGCCGTCGACGTGCAGGCCGGTCCGGTCACCACGCAGTCGGTGTTCGCGGGCAACTTCACCGTCCAGGCGAAGGTCACCCAGGGCACCCCGATCATCACGGTCAAGCCGAACGCGGCCGCCCCCGAGGAGACCGCCGGCGCCGGCGCCGTGGAGAACTTCGCGGCGACCATCTCGGACGCGGCCAAGAAGGCGCAGATCGTGGCGTCCCAGCCGCGTGAGTCCTCCGGGCGCCCCGAGTTGACCGAGGCCGCGATCGTGGTCTCCGGCGGTCGTGGCACCGGTGGCAACTTCGACCCGATCGACAACCTCGCCGACTCGCTCGGCGCGGCCGTCGGCGCCTCGCGTGCCGCTGTCGACTCCGGCTGGAAGCCGCACACCTTCCAGATCGGTCAGACCGGCAAGACCGTCTCGCCGCAGCTCTACATCGCCGCGGGCATCTCCGGTGCCATCCAGCACCGGGCCGGCATGCAGACCTCGAAGACGATCGTCGCGATCAACAAGGACGAGGAAGCGCCGATCTTCGAGCTGGTCGACTTCGGTGTCGTCGGAGACCTGCACTCGGTCCTCCCGGCCGCCACCGAGCAGATCACCGCTCGCAAGGGTTGACTCGCCTGAACGGTTCCACGCACGGGCCGGTCAAGGCCGCCGCCGCGTTCGTCGCGGGCGGTGCCTTGGCCGGTTCCGTCGTTTTCACCCTGCTCCGGATCCTGCAGCCGGAGTCGTTCTGGTTCGTGCTGGCGACCGCGTTCGTCCCGTACGCCGTCGTCGGCTACCCGGTGGCCGCGGTGCTGCTCGGGTACCTGCGACGCACCACGGCACCGCCGCTGCGGGGCTGGGTCACCGGCGGGATCGTGCTCGCCGTGTTCGGCACCGGCTACCACCTCGGGCTGACGCTGCCGTCGTACCTGGGCGAGCACCCGCGCGGCGATCCGGACCTGGTGGTGATGACGCTGAACCTGCATCTCGGGACCGGTGACGCCGAGGACGCGGTCGCCCTGGTACGCCGGCAACGGGTCCAGGTGGCCGTCTTCGAGGAGGTCACCCCGGGGGAGCGGCGCCGGCTGCTCGCCGCCGGCGTCCAGGAGCTACTGCCGCACGAGGGCGGGGCGGCCGGGCGGGGTGCCGCCGGCACGGTGGTGTTCTCGGCCTTCCCGCTGAGCGACTCGGCACGGATCCCGCTGGACCACGGCAGCTACCGGATCAAGGTCGCCGCACCGACGCCGTTCTGGCTGGTCGCCGTCCACGGTGCGCAGCCGCTGGTCGCACCCGGGGACTGGCGGGCCGACTGGGACGTGCTCAACCAGGTGGTGCCCGAGCTCGACGGGCCGGTGATCCTCGCCGGCGACTTCAACACCACCGTCGACCACGCCCCGATGCGGGACCTGCTCGGTGACCGGTTCCAGGACGCGGCGCGGACCTCGAACGCGGGCTGGCAGCCGACCTGGCCGCGCGGGCTCGGGCTGCTCACCATCGACCACGTGATCACCAGCGCGCCGTACGCGGCGATCAGCACGTCGACCTACCTGGTCGACGGCACCGACCACCGCGCCCTGGTGGCGCGGCTGCGCATCAGCTGAGCTTCTTCAGCGACTTCTGGACCTGGTCGGCGCGGGCCGCGGCACTCTTCTCGTCGTACGACGAGATGGTGACCGTCACGAAGTCGTCGCCGGTGTCGATGCCCAGCGCCACCCCGCGGAAGGTCGTGCCCTGGGTCGCGAGCGCGTAGGACGCGCGGGTGATGTCGCCGATCGGGCTGTCGACGTGCTCGACCGAGTCGACCTTGGCGCCGATGGCGCGGAGCTGGCTGGCGATCTGCTCGTCGCTCACGTCCGGGAACGCGACCCCGGTCGAGTTCACGTTCTCGCGGAACCCCGACGTGGGCGGGGCGTTCGTGATCGACATCGTCTCGATGCTGGAGGACATCAGCTCGGCGACGTCGGCCGGGCTCCGGCCCAGCTTCTCCGCGAGCTCCTTGACGGTCGGGTTGTCCGCGGTCAGCACGCCGTCCGCGCCGAGCGAGGTCCAACCCTTCGGGACCTCGAAGGAGAGTCCGTACTTGGTGACCTTGATCACCTGGAACTCGGCGCTGCTCGGCTTCCCCGCGTCGGCGGCACCGGTCGCCGGAGCGGAGCTCGACGGGGTCGAGGGCTTCTCCGAGGAGGCCTTGTCGTTGCTCGGTGCGTTGTCGCCGCCGCAGCCGCCCAGGAGGAGTGCCGCGGCGAGCGCCAGTCCGAGCGCGGCGGTGGTGCGGACAGGACGGAAGCGCCGAGAGTGCCTGGTCATGCTGGGAGTGTAGGGGCACGCCGTAGGCTTGGACCGCCATGACCGTTTATCTCGACCACGCGGCGACCACGCCGATCCAGCCCGTTGCCGCCGCGGCGATGACCGCGCAGCTCGGCAGCGTCGGCAACGCGAACTCGTTGCACGCATCCGGTCGAGCCGCGCGGCGCGTCGTGGAGGAGTCCCGGGAGTCGGTCGCCCGTGCGCTCGGCTGCCGTCCCGGCGAAGTGGTCTTCACGTCCGGGGGGACCGAGTCGGACAACCTGGCGCTCAAGGGTCTGTTCTGGTCGCGCCGCTCGGCCGACCCGCGCCGTACCAGGATCCTGAGCACCTCGGTGGAGCACCACGCCGTCCTGGACCCGTTGCACTGGCTGGCCGAGGAGGAGGACGCGGGGGTCGAGCTGATCGACGTCGACGCCTTCGGGCGGCTCGACCTGGCGGCGTTCGCCGCCCGGCTGGAGGCCGACCCCGACAGCGTCGCGCTGGTCTCGGTGATGTGGGCCAACAACGAGGTCGGCACGATCCAGCCGATCGCCGAGGTGGTCGAGCTCGCCCACCGGTACGGCATCCCGGTGCACACCGACGCGGTCCAGGCCGTCGGCCAGGTTCCGGTCGACTTCGCCGCCTCGGGCGTGGACGCGATGACCGTGACCGGGCACAAGGTCGGCGGTCCGTACGGCGTCGGCGCGCTGCTGGTGCGCCGCGAGGTCCAGCTGACCGCGCTGCTGCACGGCGGCGGCCAGGAGCGCGACGTCCGCTCCGGCACCATCGACGCACCGGCGATCGCGGGGTTCGCCGCCGCGTGCGAGCTGGCCACCAAGCACCAGCCGGAGCTGGCGGCCCGGCTCTCCGCGCTGCGCGACCGGCTGGTGGCGGGCGTGCTGGCCCAGGTGCCGACGGCGGCGTACAACGGGGACCCGGAGAGCGATCTCGGTCACCGGCTGCCGGGCAACGCGCACCTGACCTTCCCGGGCTGCGAGGGCGACTCGCTGCTGATGCTGCTCGACGCCCGCGGCATCGAGTGCTCGACCGGCTCGGCCTGCAACGCCGGCGTCCCGCAGCCCTCGCACGTGCTGCTCGCGATGGGGTGCGACGACGAGCAGGCCCGGGCCTCGTTGCGGTTCTCGCTGGGGCACACCTCGGTCGATGCCGACGTGGACGCGCTGCTGGAGGCGATCGGCCCGGTGGTGGAGCGGGCCCGCGCCGCCGGCCAGATGGCGAGATCCGCGGAGAAGTCGTGAAGGTACTGGCCGCGATGTCCGGCGGCGTGGATTCCGCGGTTGCCGCCGCTCGGGCGGCCGAGGCGGGGCACGACGTCACCGGCATCCACCTGGCGCTCTCGCGCAACCCGCAGTCCTACCGCACCGGGGCGCGCGGCTGCTGCACGATCGAGGACTCCAACGACGCCCGGCGGGCGGCCGACGTGATCGGGATCCCGTTCTACGTCTGGGACCTGTCCGACCGGTTCCACGAGGACGTGGTCGAGGACTTCCTGGCCGAGTACGCCGGCGGCCGGACGCCGAACCCGTGCCTGCGCTGCAACGAGAAGATCAAGTTCGCCGCGGTGCTGGACCGGGGGCTGGCGCTCGGGTACGACGCCGTCGTGACGGGTCACTACGCCCAGCTGCGAACCGGAGCCGACGGCCTGATCGAGATGCACCGCGCGGTCGACGCCGGCAAGGACCAGTCGTACGTGCTCGGAGTGCTGACCCAGGACCAGCTCGCGCACTCGTTGTTCCCCCTGGGCGACACCTCGAAGCCGGAGATCCGGATCGAGGCCGAGCGCCGCGGGCTGCAGGTCGCCGACAAGCCCGACAGCCACGACATCTGCTTCATCAGCGACGGGGACACCGGCGGATGGCTCGGCGAGAAGCTCGGTGACGCGGCCCCGAACAGCTCCGGCTCGATCGTGGACGAGGCAGGCGAGGTCCTCGGCGAGCACGAGGGCTCCTGGAGGTTCACGATCGGGCAGCGCAAGGGCCTGCGGATCGGCACCCCGGCGGCCGACGGCAAGCCGCGGTTCGTGCTGGACATCGAGCCGGTCTCCGGGACCGTGACTGTCGGTCCGCGGGAGGCGCTGGCGGTCACCGGCCTCACCTGCATCCGTCCGCTCTGGTGCGGCACCGCCCCGTCAGGGCCCCAGGAGTGCACCGTCCAGCTCCGGGCCCATGGCGAGGAGCACCGCGCCGTGGTGAGCCCGTCGGACAACGGGTTCGACGTCGTCCTGCACGACCCGGCCTCGGGGATCGCCCCCGGTCAGGCCTGCGTGGTGTACGACGGCAGCCGGGTCGTCGGCTCCGGCACCATCTCCGCCACCCTCCGTTGAGTGGGCCCCATCTTTCGTTGAAGGGGCCCGATCGGTTGGTCGAGTTTGCGACCCATGCGCCGAGGGCCCGCAGAACGGGCCCACTCAACCGGCAAGACGGGCCTACTCAACGTCTTGGGGGGAGGGGGAAGAACATGCTCGTGCGGGCGGCGTACTCGGGGTAGCCGGAGCGCTGCATCATCGTGCGTTCCAGCAGGCGGGCGCCGGTGGCGAAGACCAGGAAGTAGGTCATCGCGACCGGGGAGAGGATCGTGAAGATGCCCGGCCAGGACGAGGCGCAGACCAGGTAGATGCCCCACCAGACGCAGGCGTCGCCGAAATAGTTCGGGTGCCGGGTGTAGCGCCAGAGCCCGCGGTCCATCACCGGTCCGCGCGCCGGGTCCTTCTTGTAGGACGCCAGCTGGGCGTCGCCGATCGTCTCGAAGGCGAGGCCCACCGCGAAGAGGGCGACGCCGATCCAGAGGACCCAGGAGACGTGGTGTCCGGCGACCACGGTGACCTGGATCGGCATCGAGACGAACCAGATCGCCAAGCCCTGGGGGAGGAGGACCTTGCGGATCAGGCCGCCGGAGCCCTTCCCCATCAGCTCGGTGTACCGGGGATCCTCGCCGCCGCCGTGCGATCGGCTCCCGATGTGCCAGGCGAGCCGTCCGCCCCAGATCAGCACCAGCAGGATCAGCAGGATCCCGCGGTCGTCGTTCTGCTGGAGTGCGCGGCCCACAGCGCCGGAGTGGTCGAGCGGGTTGTAGCTGAACCAGCCCTCGCCTTCGTTCGCACGCAGCCGTGCCCGGCCGAAAAGTACGGCTGTCACCGTGACCGCGATGAAGCCGAGTCCCCAGATGGTGTCGACCACCGAGACCCGCCCGGTGATCCTGGTGAGGACAGCGGTCAGGACCATCAGTGCGACGACCACCGCCAAGCAGACCGCGGAGACGACTAGGAAATCCGTGAACGGGTAGCTGTAGTGAAAATCGACACCGCTCAAAGGTCGCGCACCGCCGGCAGGTCGTGCGGGGCGCCGGGACGCACCGCGAGGATCTGGTCGACCCCCATCCTGCCGTCCCGGAACGCCATCCCGCCACCGACCAGGTACAGCCGCCAGACCCGGAGGTACTCCTCGGGGACGAGGGTCCGCAGGTGCGGCACCGCCGCCTCGAACCGCTCGATCCAGGCGTCCACCGTGTGCACGTAGTGCTCGCGCATCGCGTGCACGTCGCGGACCTCCAGCCCGCCGGCCTCGATCAGCGCGACGGTCTCGCCGACCGGGCGCATCGTCATGTCGGGCGCGATGAAGGACTCGATGAACGGGCCGCCGCCCGGGTACCTGCCGCCGCCCGGTCCCGGCCGGGACATGGCCTGGACCAGGACTCGGCCGCCGGGCCGCACCGAGCGCCGCAGCACCTCGACGTACGTCGGGTAGTTGCCCTGGCCGACGTGCTCGCCCATCTCGATCGACGCGACCGCGTCGAAACCGGCGGAACCGTCGGGCACGGTCGCGTCGCGGTAGTCGCTGAGCTCGATCCGGACCAGGTCGCCCAGGCCGCGCTCGGCGATCCGGGCGTCGATGAACTTCTTCTGCTCGGCGGCGATGGTGATGCCGGTGACCCGGGCACCGAAGTGCTCCGCGGCGTACAGGGACAGGGAGCCCCAGCCGCAGCCGACGTCGAGGAACGTCGTGCCCGGCCCGAGCCCTACCTTGCGGCAGACCAGGTCGAGCTTGGCCGCCTGGGCGTCCTCCAGGCTCGTCCCAGGGGAGGCGAAGTAGCCCGAGGAGTAGGCCATGTTCTCGTCGAGGATCGCCTCGTAGAAGTCGTTCGAGAAGTCGTAGTGGTGGCTGATCGCCTGCCGGTCGCGACCCTTGCTGTGCAGCCGGCCGCGGAGCACCGCCTGCGACGCGGGTGCCGCCGGACGCCGGCCGAGCGCGCCCACCTTCAGCGCCGCGCGTGCCGCCCGCCAGACGGTGCCCGGCGACGCGGAGACCCCCGTTACCCTGCGCTCGCCGATCACCGCCCGGACGTGGGTCAGCGCGGCGTCCAGGTCGCCGTCGACGTCGATCTCACCGGTCACGTACGCCTGAGCCGCGCCGAGCTCGCCGGGAGCCCAGAGCAGCCGGGTGAGCGCCTGCGCGGAGTTCAGCCGGACGACCGGGCCGG
The DNA here is from genome assembly GCF_003725695.1 of Nocardioides marmoriginsengisoli. Classification (GTDB taxonomy): domain Bacteria; phylum Actinomycetota; class Actinomycetes; order Propionibacteriales; family Nocardioidaceae; genus Marmoricola; species Marmoricola marmoriginsengisoli. Next base: position 523,826 of record NZ_RJSE01000003.1, on the reverse strand, counting down.
TGCCCGCCACCGAACCGTCCCAGGCGTGCAGCTCGACCGGGAGGTCGCCACCGACGACCGGGCGGAGTGCGGCCGCGAGCGTCTGCGCGACACCGGCGGGCTTGGTCGCTACCGGGCGGGTGGTGACGTCGGTCATCCTCGTCACCTCGTCTCGACAGGCTCGACGTCCGGGCTCGGCTCGACGTCCGGGCTCGGCTCGGCGTCCGGGCCTCTGGTGAACGTCAGCTGCTGCACGTCGATGTAGCCGGACGCGAAGCCGGCCCGCGAGTACTCCAGGTAGAAGTGCCACAACCTCCGGAAGGTCTCGTCGAAACCGAGGTCGAGCACCTCCTGGTGCGCGGCGACGAACGCGGTGTCCCACTGCCGCAGCGTCTCGGCGTAGTGGCTGCCGAAGGTCGTCCGGCCGGCCAGCCGCAACGAGGTGTGCTTGCGGGTGACCTCGTCGAGCTGTTCGGTCGACGGCAGGAACCCGCCGGGGAAGATGTACTTGTGGATCCAGGTCCAGGTACGACGGGTCGCGAGCATCCGCTCGTGCGGCATCGTGATCGCCTGGATCGCGACCTTGCCGCCCGGAGCCAGCACCTTGTCGATGGTCGCGAAGTAGCTCGGCAGGTAGGCGTAGCCGACCGCCTCGATCATCTCCACCGAGACCACCGCGTCGAAGCCGGGCGAACCCGGCGGAACCTCGACGGCGCGGTAGTCGAGCAGGTCCACCTGCACCAGGTCGGCGCGCAGCCCCTCCGCCTCGACCGCGTCGGCGAACCTCGCCCGGGCCAGGGACTGCTGCTCGCTCGACAGCGTCACCGAGCGCACGGTGGCTCCCCGGCGCGCGGCCCGGATGGCGAGCTCGCCCCAGCCGGTGCCGATCTCCAGCACCCGGCTCCCCGCGGTCACGCCGGCGGCGTCCAGGATGCTCTCGATCTTCCGGCCCTGGGCCTCGGCCAGGTCGGACCCGGGGACCGGCGGCGCGAGCAGGGTCCGATTGCCGTCGCCGCCGGTGATCGAGTCGGCGGGGAACATCGCCGCCGAGTAGCTCATCGTCGGGTCCAGGAACAGCTGGAACAGGTCGTTCGAGAGGTCGTAGTGGTGGGCGATGTTCTTGCGGGTGTTCCGGGAGCTGCCGCGCTGCCGGCGCGGCGGCCGGGAGACGTAGACGGCCCGCAGCCGCTGCATCCACATCGGGACGAGGTCGCCGATCTCGCGGCAGAGCACGGTCAGCACCTCGCCGAGGTCGTCGGCCTCCCAGGCGCCGGTCATGTAGGCCTCGCCGAAGCCGATCAGACCGTCGTTGCCGACGCGGGCGAAGAACTCCTCGGGCAGGATCAGCCGTAGGTCAGCGGGTTCGGCTCCGGGCTCCGGGGTGTCGCCGAGCGAGACGCTGACCCCGAGCCGTTCGGCCACCCGGAAGAAGATCCGGCGCGCGATCGCGGTCGAGATCCGTGCCCGCGGGCCGCGCCGGATCGGTGAGATGTCGGTCCAGTGATCGACGGAGAGGGGAGTGGCGAGGCCGGAGGTCATCGGACACCTTCCTGGTGGTGACGGGGGCGGGGCTGCACCGGCAGTCGGCGGAGCCAGAGGCGGATGCCCTGGGCGCGGATCCGCAGGGCGCCGAGGAGGGCTGCCGGTGCCGCGCGCAGCACCACCCCGCGGGGCGTGCCGGCGACGAGCTCGCCGCGCAGGGTGGCGTCGAAGGGCGAGCCGGTCCCGGTGACCAGCCGGACCGCGATCAGCAGCCGGTCGGCCGGGACCGGGACGGTGAGCTCGTAGTGCCCGTCGGTGCCGTGGAACGGCGAGACGTACATCTCCTTGCCGACCAGCGCGCGTCCGGCGGCATCGGCGTGCACCAGGTAGGCGTGCCGGTCGCCGTACGTGTTGTGCACCTCGACCACGGTGGCGGCCAGGTCGCCGGTGGAGGCGTGGCACCAGAAGACGCTGATCGGGTTGAAGTTGTAGCCGAACGCCCGGGCGTTGGCGGCCATCAGGATCCGGCCGTCGGCCACCACGCCCTCCGCGGCGAGGAACGCCTCGACGTTCTGGCGGATGGTCAGCCCGGGATCGCCGAGGTGGTCCCGGGCGACGAAGCGGCCCAGCGGCCCGTGGTCCGGCAGGGCGTCGAGGTCGACCAGCCAGAGGTGCGCGGTGCTGCTGAACCGGTTCTTGAGCGGCGTCCGCCTGGTGTGCGTGATCGTGCTGCGGTAGATCCGCGGCGCGGCCGGAGTCTCGACCGGCTCGACGTCCGTGGCCCACGCGAACCCGAGTCGCTCGGCAGCCGCGGCACCCGAGCGCGCTCCGTCCTCGTGGAAGCCCCACCCGCGCCAGGCCCCGGCGAAGACCAGGCGGTCGCTGTCGATCCCGGGCAGCCGGCGCTGGGCCGCGACCGAGGACGGGGTGTAGATCGGGTGCGCGTAGTCGCGCCGGGCGATCACCTTCGCCGGGTCGATCACCTCGGTCGCGCCGAGCGTGACGAAGTAGCGGACGCCGTCCGGATCGCCCGCGGGCAGCGACATCAACCGGGTCAGGTCGTAGGTGACCGTCACGGCGCCCTGGTCCGGCCGGTCCCACTGGTTCCAGGACGCCCAGGCCTTGCGGTTCCGCGGCATCACCGCGTCGTCGGTGTGCAGGTGCGCGACGTTGGCCGAGTACGGCATCGCGCCGAGCAGCTCGGTCTGCAGCGCCGTCGGTTCGGCGAGCAGGCCGAGTGCCTGGTCCGGGTGGGTGGCGACGACCACGGCGTCGAAGCAGTGCACCCGGCCGTTGCCGTCGGTGACCTCGACCCCGTCGGCGGTCTCGACCACCGAGGTCGCCTTGGTGTCGAGCAGGATCGTCCCGCCGCGGTGCTCGATCGCGGCCGCGACCTTGGCGACGTACTGGTGCGAACCGCCGGTGACGGTGCGCCACTGCGGCGACCCGTAGACGGTCAGCATCCCGTGGTGCTCGAGGAACGCGAACAAGTAGCGGGCCGGGTACTCCAGCGCGACGGCCGGGTCGCAGGACCAGACGCACGCGACCAGCGGCGTCATGAAGTTCCGCCGGAAGTACGCCGAGAACCGGCCGGCCTCCAGGAACTCCGCCAGCGTCAGGTCGTCGTCGGTCGCCTCCGGTGCGGCCAGCAGCCGCCGGGCCCGGCGGTGGAACCGCGGGATCTCGGTCAGCATCCGCAGGTACGACGGCCGCACCAGGTTGCGCCAGGTCGGGAACAACCCGGCCGGCCCGAGCGCACCGGCCCACTCCAGGCCGCGACCGCCGTGCTCGCCGTCGGCGCGCACCGACATCGACATGTCCGAGGGCTGCGTCTCGACGCCGAGCTCGGCGAACATCCGCAGCAGGGTCGGGTAGGTGCGCTCGTTGTGCACGATGAACCCGGTGTCGACGGCGACCGGCCCGTCGGCGGTCGCGACGGTGTGCGTGTCGGCGTGCCCGCCGAGCCGGTCGTCGGCCTCGAGGAGGGTGACCCGGGCCGACCTGCTGATCACGAAGGCAGCCGTCAGGCCAGCGACGCCACTGCCGACGATGCCGACGCGACGCGTGTTCTCCGGGGTCATGTCGCGTCCGGCTCGAAGTCGACCAGAGCGACGACGGGCAGGGTCGGGACCTTCGATCCGCCGTCGGGCTCGATCGTGATCCCGGCACCGGAGGCGCCCGCGAGCCCGCCCTCGAAGAGCTCGGTCTGCTCACCGGTCCCGGTGATGAAGCCGGCCGGCACCATGCCGGAGGCCTTGCGGAGCCAGAGCTGGTAGACGTGCCCGGACGGGGCGGGTGGGAGGCCCTCGGTGACGACGACGGCCTTGCCCTGCTTCGCCGAGTGGAACACCGTCGCGACGCCGCCCCGGGCGAGGTCGGCGGTGACGTGCTGGACGTCGCTGGCCCGCAGCACCCGGTCGGCCGCGGTCAGCCCGACCTCGGACGAGTCGTCCTGGATCTGCAGCACGACGTACGAGCCGCCGCCGAGTACCCCGAGGGCGACGGCAGCGGCGACCAGGCCGGTCCAGCGTCGCGGGCGGCGCTTCTCGATCCGGGCCACCGCCGGGGGCAGCGGGCGAACCTTCTTGATGTCGGCGAGGATCGCGCCGCGCATCGACGCCGGGGGCGCCACCGCGGTGACCTCGGAGAGCAGCAGGGTGGCGTCGGCGAGGCTGGCGACCTCGGCCCGGCACTCCGCGCACACCGCGAGGTGCTCCTCGAACCGGGCCCGCTCGACGTCGTCGAGAGCGTCCACGGCGTAGGCCCCGGCCAGGGCGTGAATCTCGTGAGCTGTCATTGGCCCACTCCCATCGCGTCGCGCAACCGGATGAGGCCGTCCCGGATGCGGGTCTTCGCAGTGCCGACCGGTAGATCGAGCATAGTTGCCACCTCGGTGTGCGTGTAGCCGCCGAAGTAGGCGAGCTCCAGCGCCTCGCGCTGGACGGTCGTGAGCTCGGAGAGCGCCGAGCGGACCCGGCGGGCCTCCATCGACGCCTCGGCTGCTTCGGCCGTGCTGTCGTGGGGGACTGTCCGCGAGGTTTGGTGGTAGCTGGTGTCCTGGCGGGTGACGGCCTCCGCGGCACGGACCCGGTCCACGGCTCGGCGGTGGGCCAGGGTCATCAGCCAGGCCAGTGCGCTGCCCTTGGTCTCGTCGAACCGAGCGGCCGTGCGCCAGACCTGGAGGAAGACTTCCTGGGTGACCTCCTCGGACTGGGCCGGGTCGCGGACGACGCGCAGGACGAGACCGTGCACGCGTGCGGAGGTGGCGTCGTACAGGGCGGCGAAGGCCTCCTCGTCCCCGCGTGCCGAGCGTCGCAGGTAGTCGGCCAGCGCCGGCGCCGGCGCACCCGTTCCCTCCGGCGTGGTCTCGCCGGAGGGAACGGGCTGGAGGTGTGACACGAGGTCGTCCTCTTCCTGTCGGTGCTGGTTCTCAGTCTGACTGAATCAGTCGGTCAGGACGGTGTCGATGATGTAGACCGTGGCGTTCGCGGTCTGCACGTTGCCGCACACGACCTTCGACTTCACGGTGGCACCGTCGACGGTGAAGTCCTCGCCCGAGCCCACGACGGTGATCTTGTCGCCGGCCAGGGTCTCGTGCTCCCCGGCCAGGTCGGCCGGGGCGATCTTGCCGGCGATCACGTGGTGCTGCAGGACCTTGGTGAGGGCCGGGACGTCGGCGATCAGGCCGTTGAGGGTCTTGCTCGGGATCTTCGCGAAGGCCGAGTCGGCCGGGGCGAAGACGGTGAGCGCCTCGGCGCTGTTCAGGGTGTCGACCAGGTCGGCCGCCTTGACGGCGGCGACCAGGGTGGAGAGGACCGGGTTCGAGCTGGCGGCGGTGGCGACCTGGGCGGTGGCCATGCCGTTGAACGAGCCGGGGCCCTCGGTCGGGACGGCGGCACAACCGGCACCGAAGTTCTCGCCCGCTGCGGCGGGAGCGGACGACCCGTCGGTGCCGGTCGAACCGGAGTCGCTGTCGTCGTCGCCACAGGCAGCGAGACCGAAGGAGAGCGCGAGGGTGATCGACGCGATCGCGCCGGTCCTGCGCAGGATGGAGGAGGACATGGGTCGTGCCTTTCGTCGGGTGGATCTTCTTCTGACGGTTCAGCGGGTGAGCGCTCGGCGCTCTGCTTCTCGAGGAGTCATTCGGTGCGCACCGCGGTGCCGGATTGGAGAACGGCGACCTTTTGTTCGCAGGTCAGGTGACGTTGACCAGCACCTGCTGGATGCCGCTGGATCCGTCGGGGAAGGGGCTCGCCTTGACTGCCGTCTGCTCGGCCCCGTCCTTGCCGATCGCCCGGACCGCGAGTCGGTGGTTGCCCTTGGTCGCGTCCCAGCGCAGGAACCACTGGCGCCAGTAGTCGTTGCCGCCGTCCGGTCCGAGCTCGGCCACCTGCCACCGGCCCCCGTCGATGCTCACCTCGACCCGTTCGATGCCGGTGCCCTGGGCCCAGGCGACGCCGCCGATCGCGGTCGCTCCCGGGTCGATGTTGGTCAGCGGACGCGGGGTGTCGATCCGGGCCGCGATCTTGATCGGTGCGTCGGTCGCCCACTTGCGGTCGGTCCAGTACGACGTGTCCTTCGCGTACGTCGTCGCCGTCAGCCTGGTGACCCACTTGGTCGCGCTGACGAAGCCGTAGAGCCCGGGGACGACCAGGCGGGCCGGGAATCCGTGCTCGCGGGGGAGCACCTTGCCGTTCATGCCGATGGCGACGATCGCGTTGCGCCCGTCCATCAGGGCGGACATCGGCGTACCGATCTTGAAGCCCTCGACGTCCTCGCTCATCAGCTGGTCGGCATCGGGGGAGACGCCGGCCCGGTCGAGGATCCGACGCAGCGGGACGCCGAGCCAGCGGGCGGCGCCGACGTAGCGACCGCCCACTTCGTTGCTCACGCAGGTGAGGGTGATGTCGCTCTCCTCGAACACCATGTCGCGGAGCTCGTCGTACGTGATCGAGAACGGGTTGTCGACCATCCCGTCGATGCTCAGCCGCCAGCTGGAGTGGTCCACGATCGGGACGGCCAGCTTGGTGTCGACCCGGTAGAACCTCGCGTTCGGCGTGACGAACGGAGTGATCCCGGGGATCGTCGTCTCCAGTCCTGCCGGGAGGGGCGGGAGCGTCTTGGCTGCTCCGGGAAGGCGGATGTTGCCGAGCGAGGACCGGACCTTGTAGATCCACTGACCGGCTCCGGCAGCCACCGCACCGCCGAGCAGCAACGCGCCGGAGCCGATCAGGAAGCCTCTGCGCGAACTGCCGGGCTCGGCGTCAGAGGCCGCTGCAGGTCCCTCCGAGGCCAGCAGCGCCCGGACCAGCCACCAAAGGGTGAGCGGTCCAAGAAGTGCGGCCGTCACGGCCGGGACGAGATCGAGGATCTCAGCGGTCGGGCGTCGCAGTGCGGCGGCACCGGCGAGCGCGACCAGGAGGAAGGTGATCGCCAGCCCGACCCGGAGGTGGCGGCGAGCGATGATCCCGGCGACGAGCGCGAGGACGAGGGTCCCGGCGAGCACGCTGCCGATCAGGACGATCTTGTCGTTGGTGCCGAACTGGCGGATCGCCCACGTCTTCATCGGGGTGGGCGTCGCGTCGATGACCGCGCTGCCGACGGCAAGGATCGGGGAGGACTGCGGGTGGAGCAGGCTGGCGACGAGATGGGCGATCGCGACGGCGAAGGCCGCGGCGAAGACCCCGGCCAGGGCGAACGGTCCGTTCTCGCGCGCACGCCGGACCACGGACCAGGATGTCGTACGTGACGTTCGCTCCATGGAAGGTCTTCGGTCCTGCTCGCACGACGGATGGGTCCGGGATCGGAGCACAGTAGGGTCGTCCGGTGGTCAACCAGCGCACGATCGCCAGCGGGGTCGGGTCGATGCCCGGCGAGGACTACGCCGAGGCGGTGAGGATCTCGTTCGGGGAGGTTCCCGACCTGCCGTTCCTCCCGGAGCTCCCGGACCGCGGGGTCACCGCCGGGATGACGGGACGGACCCTCGCGATGGTGACCGACCTCGGCTTCGACTTGCAGCCGGCCGGCTGGCGGCTCACCGATGCGTCCGGTGTCGACCACCGCCGGGCGCGATCGCTGCTGGCCCACGACCTCGACGTCCTCGAGGAGCACGCCCAGGACTACGCCGGCGAGCTGAAGGTCCAGGTCTGCGGGCCGTGGACGCTGGCCGCGACGGTCGAGCGACCGCGGGGCGACCGGCTGCTCGCGGACGCCGGCGCGCGCCGCGAGCTCGGCGAGGCGCTGGCCGAGGGGCTGGAGGCGCACCTGGCGGACCTGCGGCGCCGGGTCGCCGGAGCGCGGCTCGTCGTCCAGGTCGACGAGCCGGCGCTCTCGGCCGTGCTGGCCGCCCAGGTGCCGACGTCGTCCGGGTTCGGGCGGCACCGCTCCGTCGACCCGGCCGGTGCCTCGGCCGGGCTGGAGCCGGTCTTCGCCGCGATCGAACGCGCGGGGGCGCAGAGCATCGCGCACTGCTGCGCATCGAACGCTCCGGTCGCTCTGCTCCGCGGTGCCGGTGCCGGCGGCGTCTCGATCGATCTCGACGTCCTCGCGGCCGAGGGGTACGACGAGCTCGGGTCCGCCTTCGACGAGGGCGCCCGGGTCTTCCTGGGCGTGGTCCCGAGCGTGCAGCCGCCGGTGATCCCGACCGAGCGCCAGGTCGCCGAACGGGTGCTGCGACTGCTCGACATGCTCGGCTTCGATCCCGAGGAGGTCGGCGCCCAGCTCGTCGTCTCCCCGTCCTGCGGTCTTGCCGGGGCGAGCCCCGAGTACGCACGAACGGCGCTGACCCTGGTGCGGGACAGCGCCGTCCGGTTGCGCGGCGACTAGCGAGCGGTCGTCAGTGAGCGGCGACCGGTGGGCCGTCGGTCGCCATCTCCTCGTGGCTGACGCTGAGGAAGATCCACAGGATCGCCGAGGCCGCCCAGATCATGAACGCCCCCACCAGGAAGGCGTTCGTGCCGCCCACGGTGAACGACGCCTGGCCCAGGATCAGCTCCTTGGCGGCGGCCGGTGCGTCCGAGCCGCTCACCAGCGGAGCCAGCTTGTCGTGGGTCTGGGTGAAGTAGTGCGTCGCGATCGTGGCGAGGGTCGCCAGACCGAGGGCACCGCCGACCTGCTGCATGGTGTTCAGCACGCCGGACGCGATGCCCGAGTCCGCCTCGTCGACGTGGTGCACGGCGGCGAGGGTCAGCGGGATGAACGTCAGGCTCATGCCGAAGGCCATCAGGGCGATCCACGGGAAGATGCTCAACCAGTAGCTGATGTCGCTGCCGAGGTGCGCGATCGCCGGGTTGTCCGGGTTGGCCGCGAAGTTGGCGAGCTGCTCGTTGATCTTCGCCGTCAGGTGCCCGGCCGAGTCGTCCACCGAGAGCCGGTGGAAGTTCAGCAAGGCGACGCCGGCGAGCAGGGTGCCGGTGCCGGCCAGGAACCGCGGGTCGACCTTGCTCATCAGCTTGGAGCTGATCATCGCGCCGATCACCATCGCGAACGGGAACGGCAGGAACGCGAGACCGGCCTGCAGCGGGCTGTAGCCCATCACGTTCTGGACGAACTGCGAGAGGAAGAAGAACATCGCGAACATCGCGGCCGGCACGATCATCATCGCGATGAAGGCGGTGGCCCGGGTGCGGTTGGCGAGGATCCGCAGCGGGAGCAGCGGGTTCGTGACGTTGCGCTCGATCGTGATGAACGCGGCGAGCAGCGCGACGCCCAGGGCGATGAAGCCGAGGGTGCCGCCGTCGCCCCAGCCGTAGCGCTCCTCGCCGGCACGGGTGATGCCGTAGACGAGCGAGACCAGGCCGAGGGTTCCGGTGACCGCGCCCGGCAGGTCGAGGGCGACGCCGCGGTTGCTGTCGGACTCCTTGAGCAGCCTCGGCGCGGCGAACGCGGCGATCAGGCCGATCGGTACGTTGATCAGGAAGGTGAGCCGCCAGCCCTCGATGTCGTAGCCGAAGACCGACGGGGTCAGGCCGGTGAGCCAGCCGCCGAGCAGCAGACCGATCGCGGCACCGACGCCGGACATCGCGGCGTACACCGAGAAGGCCTGGTTGCGCTTGGGGCCTGCCGGGAACGTGGTCGTGATCAGGGCGAGCGCCGCGGGTGCGGCGAGGGCGGCGCCGAGACCCTGGAGGCCTCGCGAGGCGAGCAGCATGGCCTCGTTCTCGGCGAAGCCGCCGAGGCCGCTGGCGATCGCGAAGATCGTCAGGCCGATCATGAAGACGCGGCGACGGCCGTAGAGGTCGCCGAGCCGGCCGCCGAGCAGCAGCAGGCCGCCGAAGGCGAGGGCGTAGCCGGTGACGATCCACTGCAGGTTGCCGGCGGAGACGTCGAGGTCCTTCCCGATGAAGGGGAGGGCGATGTTGGCGATGGTGCTGTCGAGCACGACCATCAGCTGGGCCATGCAGATCAGAACGAGGGCCCAGCCGAGGTGCGCGTGGCCGCCGTTCGTCTCAGCGGCGTCCGCGTCCCCGGTGGGGGACACCTCCGCCTCGATGATGTCTGTCATGAAGTTTTCCTTGCCTTGATCTTCGATGTGAGGTTGGACTTCAACTTGTGGTTGAACTTCTGCGTGCCGCACGACGGGTGCTGTACGGCGGGAAGGATGACGTGGTCGACGACGCGCTCGATGGTCGCGTCGTCGGGAGGGACGCCGAGGATGAACGTCCGGTGCAGCAGGATCCCGGCCAGCGCCGGACCGACCATCTCGAGGTCGATGTCCGGCCCGACCTCGCCGCGCTCCTGGGCGCGCTCGTAGATCGCGTGCGTGATCGCGACCTTGGGCGCGATGAACTTCTCGCGGAACTGCTCGGCGAACTCGGGGTCGGTGGACAGCGCCGTGATCACCGAGCCGAGGATCTTGGTCGCCGACTCGTTGATGCCCTCGTGACCGCAGAAGGTGGAGAGCAGGTCGCCCCGGAGGGTGCCGGTGTCGTGGTCGTCGATGTGCGGTGACTGCTTGGCCCGGATCAGCGCCTCGACCACCATGCTGGCCTTGGACTCCCACCGACGGTAGAGCGTCGCCTTGCTGGCCCGGGCCAGCTTGGCGACGGCATCCATGGTGAGCCGGTCGTAGCCGAGCTCGACGAGGAGCTCGGCGCAGGCGTCGAGGATCTCGTCCTCGCGCTCGCCCTCGACCCGGGGGCGGCTCGCTGCTGGGCTGGCCGACATGGTGCTACCTCCTGCGGGTCCTGAGCGATGGATGAAACGGAACGGTTTCGTTTCATCAACAGGGTAGGTCGGGGGCGCATTCCCGCAAAATCGATTTATTTTCAAGAGATTCGGACAGGTGTCCGTTCGAGGGTCCAGCCGGTCCAGTAACTGGTCTATTTCGAAACCGGACATATCAGGTACTTGTCGGTAACTTGTAGCGGGCGTCACACCAAGGCTGCTAGAACCTGTTCTGCGCTGACCTCCCACAGCGCACTCATCGTGGACAAGGGGACTTGTAATGCGCCCACGCGTATCTTCCGACGGCACGGTCCGTCGCCGTACCACTCGCGCGACGACAGCCATCTCGGCCGTCATCGCCCTCTGTGCGGCCGCTCTGGTCAGTGTCGGCGTCGCGCCGGCGCAGGCCGTGCAGGCGCCCGGCGACGACGTACCGGCCTGGAACATCGGCTGGAACTGGAACTGGGACACCTCGTTCCGCTACCAGGCCACCGGCACCGACGTCACCATCAACGAGAGCGTGACCTACACGGTCGCGAGCCGTGAGACGTTCCAGGGCCAGGACGCCTACAAGCTCAACATCAACGGCTCGATCACCTCCGGTAGCGGCCAGGTGGCCGTCGACGGCGTCGGCAACGCGACCCTCAGCGGTTTCTCCGGCACCGTGTCCGGCACCCGCTACGTGCGCGTCTCCGACCTCGCGCTGCTGCAGGAGAACCAGTTCCAGCACATGAACGCGACCGCGAAGGTCTCGATCATCTCCACGGGCATCACCGCGGACATCAACCTGCAGCTGACCCCGCGCGACTCGACCTGGAAGGTCCACAACTTCCCGCTCAACGCCGGCGACTCGTGGAACACCAACACGAACGTCGACTACAACGGCGGCTTCAGCTACGACGCCGGCTCCTTGGGAGGCACCGGCAACTCGGCCTTCGGCCCCGACACGATGGTGTTCAACGCCCCGTCGAACGTCACCAGCGAGACCCTGACCACGGCGCCGATCTCCGGCAACGTCAACACCAAGAAGGTCACCTCGGTCAACGCCGACAACACGATGTCCGACCAGAGCTGGTGGTCGCCGACGTACAAGAACCAGGTCAAGGAGATCCTGGTCCTGCCGCTCGACGGCGGCTCGATCACGCTGACCCGGAACATGCGGAACGCCTCGATCCCGTCCGGTCCGCAGTTCTCGGCGACCACGACCCCCTCGCTCACCTGCGCCGGGGGAGACGTCACCGTCGCCGGCAACCTGAGCACCGGCGCCGCCGGAGTCCCGGTGACGGTCCGGCTCGACCAGAGCCAGGTCACCGCCGGCCAGTACGTCACCGCGAACACCACCACCGGCGCGAACGGTGCGTACAGCGTCAACCTGACCACCCCGGGCATCAGTGACGGGCTGGGCAAGAACGGCTCGCGCGCCAACTGGGGCATCACGGTGGCGGGCGCTGGCGCGACCGGCGCCTCGACCGTCGTGGTCACCCCGACCAACTGCTCCACGATCGCCTACACCGGTGCCACCAGCGCCCCGGTCTCCGGCGCCGCCACGGTCAGCGCCCAGCTGACCGACCTGGCCAACCCGGCCGGCGCCGCCGGCAAGACCGTGACGTTCGCCCTCGGTGGCGGCGGCTCGGTCAACGCGGTCACCAACGGCTCCGGTGTCGCGACCGCGACCCTGCCGATGAACGGTCCCGTCCGGAACACGAACGTCAGCGTCTCGTACGCCGGCTCGGCCGGCCTGGCGGCGGCTAGCGCCTCGACCGGGTTCGCGGTCCAGGTGAACCCGACGTCGACGACGGTGCTGCCGTCGCTCACCACGGTGACGATCGGTGACGACGTCACGTTCTCCTCGACGGTGACGCCGAGCGTGGGCAGCAACCCGGGTGGCGCGGTCCAGTTCCTGGTCGACGGGGCCGCCTTCGGCGCCCCGCGCCCGGTGACCGGCGGCACCGCCACCAGCGCGGCCCTGAACACCGGCCCGCTGAGCCTGGGTGACCACACGGTCCAGGCGGTCTACAACGGCGACGCGAACTTCGGCACCAGCAGCTCGGCCACCGCGACCTTCCGGGTCCGGGTGCCGCTGCTGCCGTCGTCGACGTCGCTGTCGATCGCGCCGAACAGCACCGTGTACGGCGAGCAGGTCACGCTCTCCTCGCACGTGACCACCACCTCCGGCTCGGGCAACCCGACCGGCTCGGTCACCTTCAGCGAGGGCGGCACCGTGTTCGGCTCCGCCCCGGTGGACGGGTCCGGCAACGCCTCGATCGACACCTCGACGATCCCGGTCGGCACGCACGCGATCGTGGCGACCTACTCCGGTGACGACGAGTACAACGGCGGGGCTTCCTCCCCGGGCACGCTGACCGTCGCGAAGGCGGACGTGGACGTCCAGCTGACATCCTCGGACACCACCACGGTCTCCGGTGAGTCGGTCAACTTCGGCGTCAGCGTCGGTGCCCAGGCACCGGGCTCCGGCCTGCCGGACGGCACCGTCCAGCTGGTCATCGACGGCGGCAACGTCGGATCCCCGGTCGCGCTGACCGGTGGCGTCGCCAACTTCGACCCGGTGAGCTCGCTGCTGGTCGGCAACCACACGGTGGCCGTCAACTACAGCGGGAGCGGCAACTTCAAGAGCGGTTCGGACTCGCTGAGCCAGGTCGTCTCGCAGGCCGACACCACCACCGTGGTGACCGTCTCCCCGTCGCCCTCCTCGGAGGACCAGCTGGTCACGATCACCGCGAACGTCGGCGCTGTCGCGCCGGGTGGCGGCGCCGCGACCGGCCTGGTCACCTTCACGGCCGACGGCGACCCGATCGGTGCCGGCTCGCTCAGCCCGTCCTCGGGCGGCGCGAAGGCGACGCTGCAGACGTCGACCCTGGCGGCCGGCTCGCACACGATCGTCGCGACCTACGAAGGCGACACCGACTACGCAGCCAGCGAGTCGGACCCGAAGAGCCACACCGTGATCGCGGGAGCGGCCGTGGTCGGCACCAGCACGGTGGTGACCTCGTCGCAGAACCCGTCGACGTACGGCGAGTTCATCTCCTTCACGGCCACCGTCACGGCCGAGGACTCGAGCGCCGCCTCCGGTGCCGTGCAGTTCTCGATCGACGGCACCGACATCGGCATCCCGGTCGAGGTCGGTCCTGACGGAACCGCGCAGAGCCCGCTGGTGTCCTCCCCGGAGCCCGGCGACCACACCGTGATCGCCGCCTTCGTCGGCAACCCGGGCTACTCGGGCAGCGGAGACTTCCTGGCCCAGACCGTCGCCGACGCCGGCGTCGACCTGACCGTGACGTCCTCCAACGCCTCCAGCGCGTACGGCGACGCGGTGACCTTCACCGCCACCGCCACCACGCCGCAGGAGAACATCGGCGACCCGAACGGCCACGTGCAGTTCCGGGTGGACGGTGTCGCGGTGGGCGGCGCGGTCGCGCTGAACGACGGCGTGGCGACCAGCCCCGCGGTCTCGAACCTGACGCCCGGCTCGCACGTGGTGACCGCGGACTACTCCGGTAGTGCGCACTTCGCCCCGGCGCTGGCCTCGACCACGCAGGACGTGGGCAAGGTGTCGACGACGACCACCCTGGTGGCCGCTCCGAGCTCGGTCAGCTTCGGCCAGGGGGTCAGCCTCACCGCGACCGTCACGCCGGGCACCGCCGCGCTGGGTGCGCCGTCGGGCACGGTCACCTTCACCGAGGGCAGCACCACGCTCGGCACCGCGGTCGTCGGGGCCAGTGGCACCAACGGCAAGGCGACGCTCGCGGTGAGCAACCTGTCCGGTGGGACCCACCTGATCAAGGCGACCTACTCCGGGTCGGCCGTCTTCAGCGGGAGCGCCTCGGCGGCCAGCACGGTCACGGTCGCCAAGATCGCCACCTCGATCACCGCTCAGCCCGCCCTGGTCAAGCTGCTGCCGCCGCTGGCGCTGCCGCTGGGTCAGCTGAAGATCACCCTCAACTCGGCCAACGGCCCGGTTGCCGGTGTTCCGGTGAACTTCACGATCGGTACGGCCACGGTCTGCGCCGGTGCGACCACGGATGCCTACGGGGTTGCGACCTGCAACGCCCTGCCGCAACTGCTCACGCTGACGCTGTTCGGCTACAAGGTGTCGTTCGCTGGCAACGGGGACTACCTGCCCTCGAACGCCACCGGCTTCATCATCAAGTAACCCTCCAACCCCTCACTCCCAGATCTCCCGGGGGCTACGGCCCCCGGGAGACGGAATGCCAGGGTTGCCCTGGAGAAGGAAAGGCCCATCGTGCGTAGATTGACGGCGGCAGTAGCCGCACTAGGAACGGCAGCAGGCCTCACGCTGGTCGGGGTCTCCTCGGCCCAGGCGGCTGTCACCTCGCCGGCTGCCGGGATCATCCAAGGGACGGTCACGCTGACCGAGTCCGGCGGCGTGGACAACTCCTCGATCCTCGGGATCAAGCACTGCGGCGGCAGCGTGAACTCGAAGATCGAGCTGCTGAACTCGGCGAACACCGTCGTCGCCACCCAGTCCCGCTCCGGCGACGGGGCGAACTCGATGACCGTCGTCACCCAGAATTTCCCGAACGGGAACTACACCGTCCGCGGCACCGCGGGCAACGGTGAGAACAGCGGCTTCGGCGGACTCGGGTGCAAGACCACCAACGTGGTGACCACCCGCGCGGTGACGATCAGTAACCAGGTCACCGTGGTGCTGTCGAACTCGATCCCGACCAGCGCCGCCCAGAACACGTCGATCACGGTCTCCGCGACGCTGACCGACGCGAACCGGACCCCGCAGGAGCTGTCCGGCCACACGCTGACGTTCTCGCTCAGCGGCGGCGGCTCGGTCGCCGCCACCACGAACGGGAGCGGGGTCGCGACGGCCCTCCTGCCGATCGCCGGACCGCCGCGCACCAACGCCACGATCACGGCGTCCTTCGCGGCCACCGCGTTCTACGGCGCGAAGTCGGCCGTCCGGTCGATCGACGTGACCAAGAACAGCACGGCCACCACTCTCGCCCAGCCGGCCGCGGTCGTGCACGGTCAGGCGACCAGCTTCTCGGCCTCGATCGCGGCGACCAACGGCACCGGGACCCCGACCGGCGACGTCCAGTTCAAGGTCGACGGCGTGAACCTCGGCGGCCCGGTCGCGCTCAGCGGCGGCGGTGCGAACAGCATCTCCACCTCGAGCCTGAGCACCGGCAACCACACGGTCACGGCGGAGTACCTCGGCGACGCCAACTTCTTCGGCAGCACCTCCGCGGCCAAGACCCAGGACGTCAACAAGGCCGACACCACCACCTCGCTGAGCGCGGCCCCGTCGCCGACGGTCAGCGGGCAGGCAGTCACCTTCACCGCGCACGTGGACGTCGTGTCCCCGGGCGTCGGCACCCTGGGCGGCGCCGTCCAGTTCAACGTCGACGGCAACCCGTTCGGCACCGCCGTTCCGCTGGGCGCCGGTGACAACGCCACCCTGACGATCTCGAACCTGTCGACGGGCAACCACGACGTGGTGGCCGTCTACAACGGCAACGCCGACTTCGCCTCCAGCTCCTCGGCGGAGATCACCCACGGCGTCAACCGTGCGGACACCACCCTGGACCTGAGCACCTCGGCCAACCCGGCGTTCTCGGGCCAGCCGCTGAGCTTCACCGCGGTCATCGCCCCGGTCTCCCCGGGCGCGGGCAACCCGACCGGCACGGTCCAGTTCAGCGTCGACGGCAACGACATCGGCGGACCGGTCGCGGTCTCCGGCGGTCAGGCGGTCTCGCCGACCACGAACCTCCAGGTCGGCTCGCACAACGTCGTCGCCAACTACACCGGTGACGCCAACTTCGCCGGTCAGTCGGACTCGCTGACCCAGACCGTCGTCGCGGCCCAGACCACGACCACGGTCACCAGCAGCCCGAACCCGTCGGTCTTCGGCCAGTCGGTCACCCTGCACGCCGAGGTCGTCCCGAACGCCCCGGCCACCGGCAACCCGACCGGCTTCGTCCGGTTCATCGTGGACGGTGCGAACTACGACTTCGTCGAGCTGAGCGGTCAGGTGGCCGAGACCACCCTGACCGGTCTGGGCGTCGGACCGCACTCGATCAAGGCCGTCTACCTGAGTGACGACCTGAACTTCTTCACCAGCTCGTCGACGACGATCAGCCAGCAGGTGAACAAGGCGTCGACCAGCACCTCGCTGGTCAGCTCCGCACCGACGGCCGTCTTCGGCCAGCCGGTGACGTTCACGGCCACCGTCGCTCCGACGGCTCCGGGAGCGGGCGCGCCGTCCGGCACCATCGTCTTCAAGGACGGCGCTACCACGATCGGCACCGAGCCGGTCAACTCCGGGACCGGTGAGCAGGCCTCGATCACGGTCAGCAACCTGTCCGTGGGCCAGCACGCGATCTCCGCGACCTACAGCGGCGACGCGAGCTTCAACGGCAGTGCCGGCAACACCGCGCAGGCGGTGACCCGGGCCCAGACGACGACGGTGGTGGCCTCCTCGGCCAACCCGGCGGCGTCGGGTGAGGGTGTCCAGTACACCGCCACGGTCAGCCCGGTCGCCCCGGGCGCGGGAGACCCGTCCGGCACCGTCCGGTTCTTCGTGAACGGCGCCAACCTCGGTGGCCCGGTCGCGATCTCCAACGGCGTCGCGACCAGCCCCAACTTCGCGTCGCTCACCCCGGGTGTCTACAAGATCACGGCCACGTACTCCGGCGACGGGAACTTCGTCGCCAGCACCGGGTACCTGGACCAGGGCACCGGTCAGAACGTGACCAAGGGCAACACGTCGATGGTGGTGACCTCCGGTCCCAGCCCGTCGTCGTACGGCGCTCCGGTCTCGATCAAGACCACGGTCAGCGCGGTCGCCCCGGCGCAGCGCAAGCCCACCGGTGTCGTCCAGATCTGGGAGGGTGACGAGCTCGTCGGCGCCACCAGCCTGGCTCCGGCCGCGGCGACGAACTCCTCGGAGACGACGCTCGTGACCACCGGACTCACCGCCGGTGCGCACTCGCTGACCGCGGTCTACGTGGGTAACTTCAACTTCAACAGCAACTCGAAGTCGGTCACCCAGGAGGTCGGGCAGGCGCCCACCGTCACCGGGATCGAGTCCTCGGCCAACCCGGCCGTCTTCGGCGACGTGGTGACCTTCACCGCGACCGTCGGATCCGGCACCGGGTCGCCGACCGGCACGGTCACCTTCAAGGAGGGCAGCACCGTGCTCGGCACCGCTCCGGTCACCACCGGCCAGGCGTCGCTCGCGGTCCCGGGTCTGAGCTCGGGGACGCACGCCGTCAAGGCGGTGTACTCCGGTGACGTGTCCTTCGCGGCCAGCACCTCGGCTGCGTACGACCAGGTGATCACGAAGGCCCCGACGACCATCGTCGCGGCGGACGTGAACAACCCGGGCCCGCTGGCTCCGCGGAGCGGCTGGATCCGGGCGAAGCTGACGGACCGCTACGGCAACCCGATGGCTGGTCGCACGATCAAGTTCACGGCGCCCCCGGGCCCGGCACGTCCGATGCGCAACCTGTGCACCGCCGTGACCAACGCCCAGGGCATCGCGGAGTGCAACGACCAGGTGATCAGCATCGACATCGGGCTCGACCTCGGCAACGAGGCCCTGCTGGACATCCACGGCACCTACGACGTGACCTACGTCGGGGACGCGGACACCATCGGGTCCACGGCTCGGGGTCACGAGTACTGAGCTCCACCGCCAGCACCCCGCTGGTCTAGCAACGAGCCCCCCGGTCACCGACCGAGGGGCTCGTTGCGTCTGTCGATCAGGGAGTGGCCGGGGTCGGCTCCGCGGTCGGGTCCGGCGTCGGGGGATCGGTCGGCTCGGGGGTCGGGGTGGGCGTCGGGGTGACGGTCGGCTCCGGCGTGGGCGTCGGCGTGACGGTCGGGTCGGGAGTCGGGGTGGGCGTCGGCGTGGGTGCCGGCGTCACGACCGGCTGCTTCGGCCGCGACGGCGTCCGGTCCGTTGCTCCGGTCCTGCCGGTGACCGCCGACCCGAGCGAGGTGCCGTCGGCGTCCGAGCCGCCGAGCACGGAGGAGAGCGGCTTGCCCAGGATCCCTTCGAGGCCGGTGAGCGCCCCGAGGGTGATCGCCAGGGCGGCGGCCGCGCCGATCCCGATCTGCACCGGCGAGACCCGGGCACGACCGCTGCGACCGGCCGGGCGCGGCGGCTCGGGCGCGATCAGGAGCACCTGGGTCGCGTCGGCGTCGGTCGGCTCCAGCACCGTGGTGGTCGGCGCCTGGTCGGCCAGAGGGGATGCCTGAGGAGGCGCCGGGGGCTCCGCGACGGTGCGGGGCGAGCGCGCCAGCTGGTTCGCCGTACGGCGGACGGCCTCGCTGCTGCGCTGCAGGGACGCGCCGTACATGGCGCCCGCGACGGTGGCGATCACGCTCGCCAGGGCGGCGCCGATGATCGTGCCGGCCACCCCCAGGTACGAGGCGGCGAACGCGGCGGAGGAGGCCGCCAGGGCGCTGGCGGCGATGTGGCTGAGGCTGAGCGGGGACTTCGGGGAGGACATGGCGGCTTTTCTCGGGCAGCTTTCTCGGGCGGCGTTCGTCAGGGCGGTACGGACCCGATTCGGGTCTCCCTGATGGAACGCACCGGCCTCAGCCCTGGTTGCACTCCTGGGACGTGATACCGCGCACGTCCGGCTCCCGGACGCCCGACGCGTCGAAGATGCCGAGGGTTTCGCGGACCGCCGTCCTGTTCCAGGCGGCGATCCCGGCGAGCATGTAGTGGCCGCGTCCGCGCAGCTCGACGTACCGGGCCTCGTCCGCGACCGCGGCGGCGCGCTCGACGAAGATCCTGGTCGCCTTCGGGCTGGTGATCCGGTCGCGGCTGCCGTGCACGGCCACCAGGCGTTTGCCGGTGAGCGGCTCGACCGGGTCGTCGGAGGGGAACCACGGCGCCAGCCCGACCACGCCGAGCACGCCGTCCTCGTCGGCCACCCAGGCCGCGGTCCGGGCGCCCATCGAGTGGCCCAGCAGCACGATCGGGACGTCCGGGCGCTCCTGGCGCAGGTCCCGGACCGCAAGCCGGGCGTCCCGGACCGGGCTGGGCGTCCCGCCGTCGGCGGCCTGCCAGCCCTTCACGCTGAACCGGAGCAGACCGACGGCGAACCCGGCCGCGGCGAACGCGGGGGAGACCGCCTCGAACATCGACCGGGTACGACGCAGCGCCAGGCTCCGGTGGTCGACCGGCCGGTCGCCGTGCTCGGCGCCGCCGTGCAGCATCAGCACGGTGCCGCGGTGCCGGTCCGGCAGCGGGCTCATCGTCAGGCGGTCAGGCATGCGGCCATCCTCTCGTGGCGGTGGTGGCACCCGCCATTCGGTGCCGGCCGATCTCCGGATTGGCGGGCGCCGGAGGAGTGCCGGAGGAGCGCCGGTGTCCGTGCTTCTCGGTAACCTCGACCCGTGAGCCCCACTGAACCCAGCGACCCGGCGTCGGCCCGGGCCGAGCACGCCGAGCTGGCCGACCAGATCAACGACGCCCGGTTCCGGTACTACGTGCTGGACGACCCGACGCTGTCGGACGCCGACTTCGACGTACGGCTGCGCCGGCTGGAGGCGCTCGAGGAGGCGCACCCGGAGCTGCGGACGCCGGACTCGCCGACCCAGCAGGTGGGCGGCGGCCTCTCCACCGAGTTCACCTCGGTCGACCACCTGGAGCGGATGGAGAGCCTCGACAACGCCTTCTCGCTCGAGGAGCTCGGCGCCTGGCAGGGCCGGCTGGCCCGCGACGGCATCACCGACCCGGCGTACCTGTGCGAGCTGAAGGTCGACGGCCTGGCGATCAACCTGCTCTACGAGAACGGCAAGCTGGTCCGTGCCCTGACCCGCGGCGACGGCCGCACCGGGGAGGACGTCACGCCGAACGTGAAGACGATCGCGCCGATCCCGCACGCGCTGACCGGCACCAAGAAGTTCCCGGTGCCGGCGCTGCTGGAGGTACGCGGCGAGGTGTTCCTCTCCGCCGAGGCCTTCGAGCGGCTGAACGCGAGCCTTGCCGACGCCGGCAAGCCGTTGTTCGCGAACCCGCGCAACTCGGCCGCCGGGTCGTTGCGGCAGAAGGACCCGCGGGTCACCGCGAGCCGGGAGCTCGGCATGGTCTGCCACGGCATCGGTGCCCGCGAGGGCTTCGAGCCGAAGGCTCAGTCGCACGCCTACGAGGCGCTGGCGGCGTGGGGCCTGCCCGTCTCCGACCAGGTCCGGGTGGTCTCGTCGCTCGCCGAGGTGGAGGCGTTCATCGCGCACGCCGGCGAGCACCGGCACACGATCGTCCCCTACGAGATCGACGGCGTGGTGGTGAAGGTCGACGACGTCGCGCTGCAGCGCCGGCTCGGGTCGACCTCGCGCGCGCCGCGCTGGGCGATCGCCTTCAAGTACCCGCCGGAGGAGGTCAACACCAAGCTGCTGGAGATCCGGGTCAACACCGGGCGGACGGGCCGGGTGACGCCGTACGGCGTGATGGAACCGGTCAAGGTCGCCGGATCCACCGTCGAGAACGCGACCCTGCACAACGGCTACGAGGTCAAGCGGAAGGACGTCCGCCCGGGCGACACGGTGATCCTGCGCAAGGCCGGCGACGTGATCCCGGAGATCCTCGGTCCGGTGCTGGCGCTGCGGCCGAAGGGCCTGCCGGAGTGGGTGATGCCGACCGAGTGCCCCTCCTGCGGGACGCCCCTGGTCGAGCAGAAGATCGGCGACAAGGACCGCCGCTGCCCCAACCACGAGAAGTGCCGGGCCCAGGTCACCGAGCGGATCTTCCACGTGTCCAGCCGGAACGCCTTCGACATCGAGGGACTCGGCTACGAGGCGGCGGTCGCGCTCCTGGACGCCGGGGTGATCGAGAACGAGGGCGACGTCTTCGACCTGACGTCCGAGCAGCTGGTCGGAGCCCCGCTCTTCACCCGCGCGCCGAAGAAGGGGGAGGAGGGCCCGCAGCTCTCCGCCAACGGCGCCAAGCTCCTGGCCAACCTCGACAGGTCGAAGAACCAACCCCTCTGGCGGGTCCTGGTCGCGCTCTCCGTCCGGCACCTCGGCCCGGCGGCCGCCCGAGCGCTGGCGACCGAGTTCGGGTCGATGGCAGCGATCCGCGAGGCGGACGAAGGCGCCCTGGCCGCTGCCGAGGGCGTCGGCCCGACGATCGCGGCCGCCGTCCGTCAGTGGTTCGACGCCGAGGACGCCGGCTGGCACCGCGAGATCGTGGACAAGTGGGCTGCGGCAGGCGTCCGGATGGAGGACGAGAAGGCGGAGGTGGGGGAGCAGACCCTCGCCGGCCTCACCCTCGTCGTGACCGGGTCCCTGGTCGACTTCAGCCGGGACAGCGCCAAGGAGGCGATCCTCTCCCGGGGCGGCAAGGCGTCGTCCGGGGTGTCGAAGAAGACCGACTACGTGGTCGTCGGCGAGAACGCGGGCTCCAAGGCGGACAAGGCCGAGGAGCTGGGCGTCCCGATCCTCGACGAGGACGGGTTCAAGCGGCTCCTCGCCGAAGGCCCCTGACCGACCAGCTCACGGCGTCTCGACAGGCTCGCCGTCCGACGCGAGCAGCTGCTCGCGGAGGATGTCGGCGTGCCCGGCGTGCCGGTTGATCTCGCGGAGCAGGTGCAGGTAGATCCAGCGCAGGTTCAACGTGCCGAACCGGCGGTGCACGGCCTCGTGGTCGAGGTCGAAGTCCGCAGCGATCAGGCGGGACTCGGTGCAGACCTGCTCGTAGTCGGCGATCACCGACGCGACGGTGTCGCCCGGGTCCGGGACGAAGGTCGGATCCACCTCCTCCGGGAGCCCGAGCTCGGCCCGGGTCCGGCCGAGGAGCACGACCTGGAACCAGATCCTCTCCACGAACGTCAGGTGCTTCACCAGGCCCAGGGGCGTGGTCAGCGACGGGACCAGGCGGCGCCGGGCCTGCTCCTCGCTGAGTCCGGCCAGGGTCTTCACGACCTCGAGCCGGCCGTCGTCGAGGAAGCGGTCGAGCTGGGCACGTTCTGCCGCGGTCAGGTGGGACGCCATGGGGTGAGCCTATTCACGGTTCGAAACGCTGTCGCGCCGCGGTTTCGCGGCCCTACGCTCTCGTCATGACGAACATCGACCCCCAGTCCCCGGTCCTGGTCACCGGCGGCAGCGGGTACGTCGCGAGCTGGCTGGTCCGCTACCTGCTCGAGGACGGCCGCACCGTCCGGGCGACCGTGCGCGACCCCCGGAAGAAGAAGGGGCTGGAGCACCTGCACGCGCTCGCCGAGGCGCACCCGGGCCGGCTGACCCTGCACCGGGCCGAGCTGCTCGAGCCGGGCAGCTACGCCGAGGCGATGGCGGGTTGCGAGCTCGTCATGCACACGGCGTCGCCGTTCCTGCTCGGCAAGGTCCGCGATCCGCAGAAGCAGCTGGTCGCGCCGGCACTCGAGGGGACCCGGAACGTGCTGGGGAGCGTTGAGGAGTCCGCGACGGTCAAGCGGGTGGTGCTGACCAGCAGCGTGGTCGCGATCTGCGGCGACAACATCGACATGCGCGGCAAGGACTGCTTCACCGAGGACGACTGGAACACCACCAGCACCCTGGAGCACCAGCCGTACCCGTACTCCAAGACCGTCGCCGAGCGGGAGGCCTGGGACATCGCCGGGGCGCAGGACCGCTGGGACCTGGTCACCATCCACCCCGGTCTGGTGGTCGGCCCCTCGCTCACCACGGCGAGCAAGTCCGGGACGTTCCGGACGATGGGCAGCTTCACCGACTTCTCGCTCGCCACCGGCGCCCCGGCGCTGGAGATGGGCGTGGTCGACGTCCGGGACGTGGCCAGGGCGCACATCGCCGCCGGCTACACCCCGGCCGCGCACGGGCGGTACATCACGAACGCCGAGACGATGAGCATGCTGGACATCGGCAAGGCGCTGCGCGCGGAGTTCGGCTACCGGCCGTCGTTCCCGCTGATCGAGGCCCCCAAGGCGCTGATCAAGCTCGCCGCCCCGGTGGCGGGCCTGACCCGCAAGTTCGTCGACCTGAACGTCGGCTACCCGCTGCGCTTCGACAACAGCCGGACGGTGGCCGACCTCGGCATCACCTTCCGTCCGGGCGCCGAGTCGGTCGTCGAGCACTTCCAGCAGATGATCGACGACGGATTGGTCCGGGGTTAGGGCGAGCCCTAGGACAGGTACTCCGCGAGCAGCGCTGCCTCCGCACGCAGCACGTCCGCCTGCGCGGCTGCCTGCGCGGGAAGGGCTCCCGCCGCGTCGATCCGCTCGTCGTGCTCGGCGCGCACGATCGCGCGCACCTCGTCCTCGCTCAGGTCCCGCCGGTCGGTCTCGGTGGCGCCGAGGCCGGAAACCGCCCCGGCGATCGGGCCGGAGGTTCGCGCGCTCACCGGGCCGGCGTCAGCCGCCGGCTGCGCCTCGGCGTTGGCGATCGCGGCGAGCACGGTCCGCAGCACCCGCACCCGGTCGGTGTCACGGGCGCGCATCGCGGTCGTGAGGTCGGTACGGAGGGTGTCGTGGAGCTCGCTCATGCGAGCGAACCTACGACGCGGACCGGGTGCCGGGCGACCGGTTTCCCCCGGGGCCGGGGGAGGGCGCGGCGGCGTTCCGGACGCCACTAGGATTGCCCGCATGCCTGACATCACCCGAGACGAGGTCGCCCACCTGGCGAACCTCGCCCGGATCGACCTCGACGACGCCGAGCTCGACCACCTCGCGCCCCAGCTCTCCGTGATCCTGGAGAGCATCGCGTCGATCGCCGACGTGGCCGCCGCGGACATCCCGCCGACCTCGCACGCGATCCCGCTGACGAACGTGTTCCGCGAGGACGTCGTCCGTCCGAGCCTGACCGCCGAGCAGGCGCTCTCCGGTGCCCCGGCGTCGGAGCAGCAGCGTTTCTCGGTCCCGCGGATCCTGGGTGATGAGCAGTGACTGAGCAGGGGAAGGAACGAGGCACCAGCCTCCTCGACAAGTCCGCCGCCGAGCTGGCCGACCTGCTCGCCGCCGGCGAGACCACCAGCGTCGCGATCACCCAGGCCTGCCTGGACCGGATCGCCGCTGTGGACACCGACATCCACGCGTTCCTGCACGTCGACGCCGAAGGCGCCCTGGCTCAGGCGGCCGCCTCCGACGCGCGCCGCTCCGCCGGTGAGCCCGCCTCCCCGCTCGACGGCGTCCCGATCGCGGTCAAGGACGTGCTCGCGACCGAGGGCCTGCCGACCACCTGCGGCTCGAAGATCCTGGAGGGCTGGATCCCGCCGTACGACGCGACCGTGGTCGAGCGCCTCAAGGACGCCGGCCTGCCCATCCTCGGCAAGACCAACATGGACGAGTTCGCGATGGGCTCCTCGACCGAGCACTCGGCGTACGGGCCCACGCACAACCCCTGGGACCTCGACCGGATCCCCGGCGGCTCCGGCGGCGGCTCGGCCGCCGCGGTGGCCGCGTTCGAGGCTCCGCTGGCGATCGGCACCGACACCGGCGGCTCGATCCGCCAGCCGGGTGCCGTCACCGGCACGGTCGGCCTGAAGCCGACGTACGGCGGCATCTCCCGCTACGGCCTGGTCGCGATGGCCAACTCGCTCGACCAGGTCGGTCCGGTGACCCGGACGGTGCTGGACTCGGCGCTGCTGCACGACGTGATCGGCGGCCACGACCCGAGGGACTCCACCAGCATCGACCACCCGTGGGCCTCGTTCGCCGAGGCCGCCCGGACCGGTGCCGCCGGTGACCTGAGCGGCGTCCGCGTCGGCGTGATCACCGAGCTCGGCGGCGAGGGCTACCAGGCCGGCGTCCAGCAGCGGTTCGACGAGTCCGTCGCGCTGCTGGTGAAGGCGGGCGCCGAGGTCGTCGAGGTGTCCTGCCCGAACTTCGTGCACGCGCTGGCCGCCTACTACCTGATCATGCCGAGCGAGGCCTCCTCGAACCTGGCCCGCTTCGACGCGATGCGCTACGGCCTGCGGGTGCTCCCCGACGGCGACCCGAGCGCCGAGGACGTGATGCGGGCGAGCCGCGACGCCGGCTTCGGCGACGAGGTGAAGCGCCGGATCATCCTGGGCACCTACGCCCTCTCCAGCGGCTACTACGACGCGTACTACGGCCAGGCGCAGAAGATCCGCACCCTGATCAGCCGGGACTTCGAGGCCGCGTTCGAGAAGGCCGACGTCCTGGTCTCGCCGACCGCGCCGACGACGGCGTTCAAGCTCGGCGAGAAGCTCGACGACCCGGTCTCGATGTACCTCAACGACATCGCGACCATTCCGGCGAACCTGGCCGGAGTCCCGGGCCTCTCGCTGCCGGCCGGCCTGGCGCCGGAGGACGGCCTGCCGGTCGGGTTCCAGATCCTGGCCCCGGCCCTGGCCGACGACCGGCTCTACCGGGTCGGCGCGGCGCTGGAAGCCCTGCTGGAAGCGGAGTGGGGAGGTCCGTTGCTGGACCAGGCCCCGTCGTTGTCGGACGTCGAGCCTGTCGAGACGCCTGGAGGCGCAGCATGACCGAGACCCTGATGCCGTACGACGACGCGATCGCCGCCTTCGACCCGGCCATGGGCCTGGAGGTGCACGTCGAGCTGAGCACGAACACCAAGATGTTCTGCGGCTGCTCGGTGGAGTTCGGCGCCGAGCCGAACACCCAGACCTGCCCGACCTGCCTCGGCCTGCCCGGCTCGCTGCCGGTGATCAACGGCAAGGCGGTCGAGTCGGCGATCCGGATCGGTCTCGCGCTGAACTGCGAGATCGCCGAGTGGTGCCGGATGGCCCGGAAGAACTACTTCTACCCGGACATGCCGAAGAACTTCCAGACCTCCCAGTACGACGAGCCGATCGCCTTCGACGGGTACCTCGACGTCGAGGTTGACGGGGAGACGTACCGGGTCGAGATCGAGCGCGCGCACATGGAGGAGGACACCGGGAAGTCGCTGCACGTCGGCGGCGCCACCGGTCGCATCCAGGGCGCTGACTACTCGCTGGTCGACTACAACCGCGCCGGGATCCCGCTGATCGAGATCGTCACCCGCCCGATCCTCGGAGCGGGGGAGAAGGCCCCGGCCGTCGCCCGCGCCTACGTGGCGACGTTGCGCGACCTGCTGCTCGGCCTGGACGTCTCCGACGTACGGATGGAGCAGGGTTCGATGCGCTGCGACGTCAACCTGTCGCTCGCGCCCAAGGGCTCGGACGAGCTGGGCACCCGGACCGAGACCAAGAACGTCAACTCGCTGCGCTCGGTCGAGCGGGCCGCCCGCTTCGAGGTCTCCCGGCAGGCCGCGCTGCTGCAGGCCGGGGAGTCGATCCTCCAGGAGACCCGGCACTTCCACGAGGACACCGGGTCGACCACCTCGGGTCGCGAGAAGTCCGACGCCGACGACTACCGGTACTTCCCGGAGCCCGACCTGGTGCCGGTGGCGCCGAGCCGGGAGTGGGTCGCCGAGCTGAAGGCCGCCCTGCCGGTGCCGCTGCGCGAGCAGCGCGCCCAGCTCCAGGCGGACTGGGGTTTCACCGACCTGGAGATGCGCGACGTCGTCGCCGCCGAGGCGGTCGGCCTGATCGCCGAGACCGTCGCCGCCGGTGCACCGCCGCAGGCCGCCCGCAAGTGGTGGGTGGCCGAGCTGACCCGACGGGCCAACGAGGACGGCGTCGAGCTCACCGAGCTGCCGATCACCCCGGCGCAGGTGGCTGCGATCCAGGCCCTGGTCGACGCCGGCACCCTGAACGACAAGCTGGCCCGCCAGGTCTTCGACGGCGTCCTCGCCGGCGAGGGCGAGCCGGACGCCGTGGTGGCGGCCCGAGGGCTGGCCGTGGTCTCCGACGACGGCGCGCTGGGCGAGGCGATCGACCGCGCGATCGAGGCCAACCCGGACGTCGCCGAGAAGATCCGGGACGGCAAGCACGCCGCCGCGGGTGCTCTGATCGGCGCCGTGATGAAGGACATGAAGGGTCAGGCCGACGCCGGCCGGGTCCGCGAGCTGATCCTGGAGAAGTTGGCCTGAGCCCGGAATCGAGGCTGGGGTAAGGTCAAGCGTTCCCTCGGGGAGCAGACCACGCGTCGGTGGTCGGGGAAAGCCGGTCCGAGTCCGGCGCTGACCCGCAACCGTAGGCCGGCCCAGCAGCACCGGGCCGGCGAGCCGGAGCACCCGCCACTCGACGTCCCTCGTAACAGTCGCTGTCGTGGAAAGCAGCGGGCGGCGTCGGCCTCCCGCTCATGCAGCGGGAAGGAAACCCATGAAGCCCCTTGTTCGTCGCGTCTCCGCGGTGATCGCGTCCGCCGCCCTGGCCGTCTCCGGAGCCACGCTCCTCGGCAGCCCGGCACAGGCCGCCACCCCCGACCCCCGGCCTCTCGCCGTCGGGGCCACCTGGCTCACCGGTCAGCTGGTCAACGGCGTCCTCGGCGGGACCTGCGACCAGTACACCTGCGGCGTCACCCTGGACGCCGGATCCGCGCTGATCGAGGCCGGCGCGCCGGCCTCGGTGGTGAACGGGATCGGGTCCGGCTTCGACGCCGTCGCCAAGGGCTACTTCCAGCCCGGGGACATCACCACCACCGGCAGCTACTCGGCCGGTGCCACGGCGAAGACGCTCGCCTTCGGCCAGTCGCTCGGGACCCCCAAGACCACCTTCGACGGCGTCGACCTGGTGGCGCGGCTCAAGAGCCTGGTCTCGGTCGCGCCGAACATCGCCGGTCGCATCGAGGACAAGGCCGTCGTCGGCGGCAACCCGGACCCGTCCGGCGACTACGCCAACGTGGTCGGCCAGGCGTTCGCCGCCGCGGCCCTCTTCACCGACAACCCCGCCTCCGCGGAGGCGATCTCGGTCCGGGACTTCCTGCTTACCCAGCAGTGCGACGACGGGTTCTTCCGGTTGTTCTACAAGTCCGACGAGAACTTCGCGCCGGACAAGACCGGGCCGCAGGACTGCCAGTCCGGCGTCGCCGCCGGTCAGAGCGCTCCCGACGAGGACACCACCTCGACGGTGATCCGGCTGCTGCTTCCGCAGCGCGCAACCCCTGCGGTCGGCGGCGCCATCACCGACGCCAAGAACTGGCTGATCGCGCAGCAGCGCGCCGACGGTTCGTTCGGCGGCGGACAGTTCAACCCGGACTCGAACACCAACAGCACCGGCGTGGCCGGCTGGGCGCTCGGCGAGCTCGGTGCGCTCGGTGACACCGCCGCGGCAGCCGCCGCGGCCAAGGCGGCGGTCTGGGTGCGCCAGCACCAGGCCGACGAGGTCACCGGCTGCGCGAACCAGCTGACCGGTGCGACCGGCGCGATCGGCCTGAACGACGGTGCGGTGACCACCGCCCGTGCGAACGGCATCACCGGTCCGGCAGCCGCGCAGTGGCAGCGGGCGACCGCGGGGAGCCTCGCGTCCCTGCAGTACGCCCCGGCCAAGGTCGGCACCTACAAGGTCGACGACAACGCCAGCGGCTACGCCAAGGCCGGATCCACCGTGAAGTACACGGTCTCGGGCGTCGCTCCCGGAGAGAAGGTCTGCGTCAGCGGTATCGGTGCCGCCCGGCGGGTCGTGGCCGGTCCGTCCGGCTCCGTCGTGGTGCCGGTGGTGCTTCCGGCCGGGACCGCCAACCGGGTGCTGACCACCCGGGTCCAGTCGGGTAGCTCGGCCGCGGTGCAGACCGACGTGCTCGGGGCGAGGACCCTCGGCGTCGTCGCTCCGGCGAAGGTCAAGCGCGGCAAGAAGGTCACGGTCACGGTCCGCGGGCTCAAGCCGGCCGAGCGGGTCCGGGTGACCTACAAGGGCGTCAAGGTCCGGGCCGGCATCGCGAACCCGAACGGCGTCTTCGTGGCGCGGTTCCCGGTCGGCCGCAAGGTCGGCAAGGCAGCAGTGCGGGCGTACGGCCAGTTCGCCGACATCCGCAAGGGTTCGGACGTGCTCAGGGTCGTCCGCTAGCTCCTCATGACGTGCCGGGGTCGACCAGCAGGATCCGGTCGTCCCCGGCCTGCGGGTCACCACGTCCATCGGTGTTGGACGTGGTGACCCACAGGTTCCGGTCCGGTGCGACCACCACGGTGCGCATCCGCCCGTACTTGCCGACGAAGAAGCCCTTCGGGTTCGTCGCGCGAGCACCGGTCACGTCGATCCGCCACAGCCGCTCCCCGCGCAGCGACGCCATCCAGAGCCGGCCCTCGGCGAAGGCCAGCCCGGACGGGGACGCCTTCGAGGTCTCCCAGACCTGCTGCGGGTTGCGGTACCGGTCCTGCTGGCCGCGGCCTTCGACCTCCGGCCAGCCGTAGTTGGTGCCCTTCTCGATCAGGTTGAGCTCGTCCCAGGTGTTCTGGCCGAACTCCGAGGCCCACAGGTTGCCGCCCTGGTCGAAGGCGAGGCCCTGGACGTTGCGGTGCCCGAGCGTCCAGACCGGCGAGGACGGGTCCGGGTTCCCGGGGGCAGGATCGCCGTCCTGGGTGATCCGGAGGATCTTCCCTGCCGTCGTACCGGGGTCCTGGGCGAGCGGGCCGTCGCCGGTCTCGCCGGTAGCGACGTACAAGGCGCCGTCCGGCCCGAACTCCATCCGGCCGCCGTCGTGGATCTGGCCGCGCGGGATCCCGGTCAGAATGGCTCGCGGAGCTCCCAGCCGCCCGTCGGCGTACGTCATCCGCAGCACCCGGTTGTCGTCGTCGGTCGAGGTGTAGACGAAGATCCGGCGGTCCTGCGCGTACGACGGCGAGACGACCAGGCCGAGCAACCCGGCCTCGACCCCGGACACGGTCTCGTCGATCCGGCCGACCTCGTCGGCCTTCCCGTCGTGGACGCGGAGGATCCGGCCGCTGTCGCGCTCGGTGACCAGGGCGGAGCCGTCCGGGAGGAAGTCGATGCCCCAGGGCGCCTCGAGGCCGGTCGCGACGGTGCCGATCACCTTCGGGGCGCGTGCCGCGGGGGCCGGCGGGGTCGTCGGGGACGTGCTGCCGGTGGAGGCCCTGGTCGGGCTCGGCGTCGCGTCGGGTTCGTCGGTCCCACCACCGCAGGCGGCGACCAGGGCGAGCGCGGGCACCAGGCTCAGGACGGGCTTCACACCCCGAACGTAGCCGAGGAACCCCGCTACTCCACGCGATCGAGCAGGTCGAGCAGCAGCTCGTGCACCTCACCGGGGTGCTCCATCGCGACGAAGTGGGTCGCCTCGAACTCGTGGTACTCGGCGTCCTCGATCCGCTCCGCGGCGGTGCGCATGTCCGCCGCGGAGGCGAGCACGTCCCAGCGTCCGGCCACGAACGACGTCGGTACGTTGATCGAGCGCAGCGAGACCCGGACGTGCTTGGAGGTCTCCACGGCCAGGTGCATGTACCAGTCGACCGGGGTCTGCAGCATCCCGTGCACGGTCATCGCGGTCAGCTCGGGGTCGGCGACCGGGAGCATGAACCCGCTGTGGCTCAGCACGCCGACGGTCCGCGGGCCGATCGGCAGCCGGGTGGTCACCAGCGAGGCCGGCTTGCCGACGAGCCGCATCAGCCGGGCGGCGTTCACGGTGATCGCGGCCCGGAGGAAGCGCGGGACGTGCAGCGGCGCCAGCATCGAGGAGAACGTGCCGCCGGGCACGCCGGCGACGGCGAAGAGCCCGCTGACCCGCTCCGGGTGCAGGAAGGCGAGCTCGAAGGCGGTGTTGACGCCCATGGACCAGCCCATCACCGGGCAGGCGTCGATGCCGGCGTCGTCCAGGACCGCGAGGGCGTCCTCGACGAAGGCGTCGATGCCGACGCGGGTGCCGTCCTCGGGACGGTCCGAACCTCCGGTGCCGCGGTGGTTCCACGAGATCACCCGGACGCCGCAGTCGGGGTCCAGCAGTGCCGGCCAGGCGTACGGGTTGGTGCCCAGGCCGTTGCAGAGCAGGACCGTCGGCCCCTCCACGTCGTTGGTCCAGGCGCGAAGCCTGGTCCCGTCGGCCGCGATCACGTCGTAGTAGCGCAGGGCGAGGCCGTCCTCCGGCTCGGGGACGACGTGCAACGGGACCGCAGAAGCTGACATGCGCTGAGTGTGCCCCAGCCCCGCTGCGTAAGGGGGCTGTTCGTGGCTCAAATCACCGCGTGGCGGAACTCAGCCGACGTGGCTGACCGGTGCGGCCTGCTCCTCGGTGCTGGCGGTACGGCCGGCCAGGTAGCCGGCCACGAACTCCTCGACCTCGACACGTTCAAGGCGGCGGGCAGTCAGGACCGTGCAGGCCGCCATCGCGTTGCGGCGTGCCTGTTCCTGGCTGCGGGTCGACCAACGTGCCACGAGGCCCAGAGGTGATGCTTCGATCAAGCTCATCCGGACTCTCCTCCCTGTGTTGGTACCGGCGAACTTACGGACCGGAGGGGACGCCACGGTCACACCCACGTGACAAGTGTGTGAACAGGTCTGCACGTCCACCCCTTGAGGTCGACCGGGGAGGAGGCGCATGCTCGACCGATGAACGCAACGATTCTCCTGGTCGGCACCCGCAAGGGCCTGTGGGTCGGCCGGTCCGACGAGCGTCGTACGGCGTGGACCTGGTCGGGTCCGCACTTCGACATGATGGAGGTCTACTCCTGCATGGTCGACGTGCGCGACGGCCGGCCTCGCCTGTACGCCGGCGCCTCGTCGCCGTGGACCGGACCGCAGATCCAGATCTCCGACGACCTCGGCGAGACCTGGCGGGCCACCTCCGGCGCGCACTTCCCCGGTGACCTGGACGCGTCGGTCGAACGGGTCTGGCAGCTCGTCGCGGGCTCGGAACCAGGGGTCGTCTTCGCCGGTACCGAACCCGGTGCGGTGTTCCGGTCCACCGACGGCGGTGAGAGCTTCGCTCTCGAGCGCGGGCTCTGGGAGCACCCGCACCGTCAGGAGTGGGGCGAGGGCTTCGGCGGCCAGGCGTTCCACACGATCCTTCCGCACCCGACCGATCCGGACTCGGTGACCGTGGCGATCTCGACCGGCGGCTGCTACCAGACCGCGGACGGCGGCGCCTCGTGGGAGCCCCGCAACGTCGGCGTCCGGGCGGAGTTCCTCCCCGAGGGGGAGCAGTACCCCGAGTACGGCCAGTGCGTGCACAAGATCGCCCGGCACCCGGACCGCCCGGAGCGGCTCTTCCTGCAGAACCACGGCGGTGTCTACCGCTCCGACGACCACGCCGCGACCTGGACCTCGATCGCCGACGGGCTGCCGGCCGATTTCGGCTTCCCGATCGTGGTGCACCCGCACGAGCCGGAGACGGTGTACGTGTTCCCGATCAACGGCGGGGACCGGCGCTACCCGCCCGAGGCGCACGCGAAGGTCTGGCGTTCCCGGGACGCGGGGGAGTCCTGGCAGCCGCTCGACCGGGGGCTGCCCGACGACTTCTACGTCGCGGTGATGCGGGACGCCCTCTGCGTCGACACGCACGACCAGCCCGGCATCTACCTGGGTGCCCGGAACGGAGCGGTCTGGGGTTCGCCGGACGGCGGCGAGACCTGGGACCAGGTGGTCGCCAACCTGCCCGACGTGATGGCGGTCCGGGCCGCGGCGTACTGACCGGAGCGGCGGCGGAGGGCCGTTCTGCGGAACACCTGTGCGAACCGCTGGTCCCGTCGGGGAGAATGGGCCCATGACGCAGACACCTTCCTCGGCGCCCGACATGAAGCCCCGCTCCCGCGACGTCACCGACGGCCTCGAGAAGGCCGCCGCGCGAGGGATGCTCCGGGCGGTAGGGATGGGCGACGACGACTGGGTCAAGCCGCAGATCGGGGTCGCGTCCAGCTGGAACGAGATCACCCCCTGCAACCTGTCGCTGGACCGGCTCGCGAAGGCCGTGAAGAACGGCGTGCACGCCGCCGGCGGCTACCCGCTCGAGTTCGGCACGATCTCGGTCTCCGACGGCATCTCGATGGGCCACGAGGGGATGCACTTCTCGCTGGTCAGCCGTGAGGTGATCGCCGACTCGGTCGAGACCGTGATGATGGCCGAGCGGCTCGACGGCTCGGTGCTGCTGGCCGGCTGCGACAAGTCGCTCCCCGGGATGCTGATGGCCGCGGCCCGTCTCGACCTGGCCAGCGTCTTCCTGTACGCCGGTTCGACGATGCCCGGCTCGGTCGACGGCCACGACGTCACCATCATCGACGCGTTCGAGGCGGTCGGCGCGTGCCTGGCCGGCAAGATCACCCGCGACGAGGTGGACCGGATCGAGAAGGCGATCTGTCCGGGCGAGGGCGCCTGCGGCGGGATGTACACCGCGAACACGATGGCCTCGGTGGCCGAGGCCCTGGGCATGTCGCTGCCCGGCAGCGCCGCGCCGCCGGCGGTCGACCGCCGCCGTGACGGCTTCGCGCACCGCTCCGGCGAGGCCGTCGTCGAGATGCTGCGCCAGGGCATCACCGCGCGCCAGATCATGACCAAGCCGGCCTTCGAGAACGCCATCGCGGTCGTGATGGCGCTGGGCGGTTCGACGAACGCCGTCCTGCACCTGCTGGCGATCGCCCGCGAGGCCGAGGTCGACCTGACCATCGACGACTTCAACCGGATCGGCGACAAGGTCCCGCACCTCGGCGACCTGAAGCCGTTCGGCAAGTACGTGATGAACGACGTCGACAAGATCGGCGGCATCCCGGTCGTGATGAAGGCGCTGCTCGACGCCGGCCTGATGCACGGCGACTGCCTGACCGTGACGGGCCGGACGATGCGGGAGAACCTGGAGGCGCTGAACCCGAAGCCGCTCGACGGCGACGTGCTGCGGCAGATCAACGAGCCGATCCATGCCACCGGAGGCATCACCATCCTCAAGGGCTCGCTGGCCCCCGAGGGTGCCGTGGTCAAGAGCGCCGGCTTCGACGACACCACGTTCACCGGGACGGCCCGTGTCTTCGACGGGGAGCGGGCCGCGCTCGACGCCCTGGCCGAGGGCAAGATCGTCGCGAACGACGTCGTCGTGATCCGCTACGAGGGCCCCAAGGGCGGACCGGGCATGCGCGAGATGCTCGCCATCACCGGCGCCATCAAGGGCGCCGGTCTGGGCAAGGACGTCCTGCTGGTCACCGACGGCCGGTTCTCCGGCGGCACCACCGGCCTCTGCGTCGGCCACATCGCCCCGGAAGCGGTCGACGGCGGCCCGATCGCGTTCATCAAGGACGGCGACCCGATCACCCTCGACGTCGCCAACAAGACCCTCGAGGTCACGATGGACGATCTCGAGTCCCGCAAGGAGGGCTGGGAGCCGAACCCGCCGAAGTACACCCGCGGGGTCCTCGGCAAGTACGCCAAGGTCGTCCAGTCCGCCGCGCACGGGGCGGTCTGCGGCTGACGGCAGCCGTTTGTCGGTGCCGTGCGGCAGGCTGGCCGCATGGATCAGAGGATCAGCTTCATCACCCTGGCCGTCGCCGACCTCGGACGGACGCACGCCTTCTACGTCGACGGCCTCGGCTGGACCCCGGAGCTCTACGTCCCGGGCGAGGTGCTGATGATCCGCGCCGGTGAGCACCTGATGCTCTCGCTCTGGGCCGAGTCCGGCTTCGAGGGCGAGGTCGGGGCCATCCGGCGCGGCGAGGGGATCGTCCCGATCACGCTGGCGCACAACGTCCGCACCGAGGCCGAGGTCGACGAGATCCTGGCGCTCGCGGCGAGCATCGGCGCCGACCCGGTCGCCCGCGGCGAGCGCCGGGACTGGGGCGGCTACACCGGCTACTTCGCGGACCCCGACGGATTCCGCTGGGAGATCGCCGTCAACACCGCGATGGAGCACCTGGTCATCCCGGACTGACAGCTCCGGGCGCCGCGACAGGCCCGGCGTACGAGACGCCGGGCCTGTCGTGACGATCCGCTCAGCCGAAGATCGCCAGCAGGGCGGTCAGCAGGCCGCCCTGGTTCGGCAGCGTCCAGTCGCCGTCCAGCGGGGTGACCGGGATGTTGTTGGCCGCGAGCGCGGTCGTGTCCGCCTTCTTCCGGGTCTCCGCCGGCGGGACGCCCGGGTTCAGCAGGTAGGTGCCGCCGGTGGCCGGCACCGAGCCGGTGAAGTCGAATCCGATGTCGTTGGACGTCCCGGCCACGGTGGTGACGGTCTTGCCGAGCTTCTCTCCGGCAGCGGTGTCCACGAACGGGTAGTTCGCGTTGAGCACCAGGCCGGGCTTGAGCTGCTTGCTCTTGATCGTCTTCAGCACCAGATCGGTCGCGAACGCGGCAGTCTGGGCGAACGGAACGAACGGGATCTGGGCCAGGTTGCGGGGCACCTCGGCGCTGAACGCGAAGGCCGGGACGCCGTACTCGCGGGCGGTCACGGCGGCGCCGACGGTGCCGGAGTGGTTCAGCGTCGCGCCGACGTTCTGGCCGAAGTTGATGCCGGAGAGGACCACGTCCGGCCCCTCGGGCCAGTAGTTCTTCGCGAACCGGCTCAGCGCGATGTTCACCGTGTCGGCGGGCGAGGCGGACGGGACGCCGGAGGCGCACGGCCCGGCGGTCATGCAGACGCCGAAGACGGCTCCGCCGGTCGAGGAGCCCGCGCAGTCGCTGGTGTACGCCGCGGGCGGGGTGACCGCCTGGACGGTCAGCGGCACCGGAGCGAAACCGGGCGAGGCGATCCGGGCAGCGGCGCCGCTCTGCTGCGACCACGGGGCCACCACCAGGACGTCCGCGCCGGCGGCGCAGAAGGCCTTGCGGAGCTCGTACAGGCCCTTGCCGTCGGTGCCGAAGCCGGCGTCCAGCCCGCGGGCGCTGTCGTCGTTGGTGATCAGGACCTTGAGGCCGTTCAGGCTCGGCGCCGGGGGAGCGGCCTGGGCCGGGGCGATGCCGATCGTGCCGACCAGGGCGGTGAGCAGCGCGGCGCCGATGGCGACGAGTCGCGCGGGTGAGCTGATGGATCGCATGGTTCTCCTCGTGGAAGGGTGCAAGTGCCCTTACATTCGGGCCGTGCGGGTGAACCGGTCCAAGACCGGTTGGGCATGACCGACGAGTAACGAGGGGACGGCAGCGTTGAACATCCAGCAGCTCCGCTACGTCGTCATGACCGCGGACCGGGGCAGCATGACCGCTGCCGCGGCCGCCCTGTACGTCGCTCAGCCGGCGTTGAGCCGCGCGATCCGGCTGCTCGAGCGCGAGCTCGACGTGGTCCTGTTCGCGCGCTCCGGGCGCGGGGTCGTGCTGACGGTCGACGGCGAGGCCTTCCTGGTCGGCGCGCGCAAGGTGCTGCGCACGCTCGACGAGCTGCGCGGGGTCGGCGAGGCCACCAGCCGCGACGCCCAGCTGGTGATCGCCGCGACGCCGACCCTGCAGGCCTCGATGGCGGTCCCGATCCTGGCGCTGCTCCAGCAGCAAGGGATCGCCGTGCCCACCCGGCTGATCGGGGCGGGGGACGCCCGCGAGGTGCACGAGCTGGTCGGTACCGGCCGGGCGGACCTCGGGATCTGCGACCAGGCGATCGAGAGCGACCTGGTGGCGGTGCCGCTCGGGGTCGCCGAGATCCTGCTGGTCTCGCCGCCGGAGCTGGAGGCTCCCGACCCGATCACGGTGGCGCAGCTGAGCGGTCTTCCGCTGGTGCTGCCGACCAGCGGAACCGACCGCCGGGCCGCGTTCGACCGCTTCTTCGAGGCCTGCGGCTGCGTGCCCGAGGTCGCGATCGAGAGCGACGAGCGCAGCGTCTGGCTGGAGGCGGTGCTCTCCGGACTGGCCTCCTGCATCTGGCACAGCGTGGACTCGCTGCGCGCGCCGCTGCGCGAGTTCTCGGTGCGCAAGTTCGACCCGCCGATGTTCCAGGAGCTCTCGGTGGTCCACCGCGGCGCCGACGACGCGCCGGCGATGCTGCTGCTCCTCGACGTGATCCGCGAGTTCGCGGCGCTGCGGGCGTCCTCGGCGGCCTGATCGAGGGCTCGCCGTCGCCGGCCGCTGTCCGCGATCACCACCGGTGGTGTCGAATGGAGGCGTGCCGACCTCCGAGGACTCCGTCGACTGGGTGCCGCTGTACCTGGTCTCGCTGCTGCTCGCCGCGTTCCTGCTGGTGATCGCCGCCGTCGGGCAGCAGGCGCCGGCCGCGCCGGCAGATCCCGGTCCGAGCAGCGGGAAGCCGGCGCCACGGGCGATCAGGCCGGCTCCGCCCGCGTCGTCCGCCCCGACGCCGGCGGGCCCCGAGGTCCCCCGGACCCTTCCCGGGGGAGCGGCCCGGATCTTCACCGGCGACCGGGTGCTGGTCGCCTACTACGGCACCGCCGGCACCGGCTCGCTCGGGGTGCTGGGCGAGGGTTCGCCGGAGCAGATCATGCCGCGGCTGATCAGGGCGGCCGCCCCGTTCGCGCGCGGCGGCCGCCCCGTCCAACCGGTCTTCGAGCTGATCGCCACGGTGGTGCACGGAAGTCCCGGCAAGGACCGCGACTTCAATGCCGACATCCCGCGGGCGCAGGTCCAGCGCTACATCGACGCCGCGCACCACCACGGCGCGCTGCTGATCCTGGACCTCCAGCCCGGGCGCGCGGACTTCCTGTCGGTCGCCAAGCGCTGGGAGTGGGCGCTGAAGGACCCGTGGGTCGGCCTCGCGCTGGATCCGGAGTGGCGGATGCGTCCCCGGCAGGTCCCCGGCCGGGTGATCGGCTCGGTGGCGGCCGCCGAGGTCAACCGGGTCTCGGCCTGGCTGGAGGACCTGACCGTGCGCGAGGGGCTCCCGGAGAAGGTCTTCCTGCTCCACCAGTTCCGGACCTCGATGATCCGCGGCATCGAGCGGGTGCGGCCGCGACCGCACCTGGCGATGGTGCAGCACGTCGACGGGTTCGGTCCGCCGCGGGCGAAGCTGGCGACCTTCCGCGCGGTGATCAGGCCGTCGCAGTTCGCGCTCGGCTTCAAGCTCTTCTACGACGAGGACGTCCCGCGGATGCGCCCGGAGCGGGTCCTGCGGATCCGGCCGCGGATCTCGTTCGTCAGCTTCCAGTGAGCGAGCGAAAGGAGAACCAGTAGTCGAGACGCGTGTCCCAAATGATGGGATGACTGGCATAGTGAGTTGAGCGCCGTACGGCACGAGGGGCACTATGTGTCCATGCGTTTTGAGATTCTTGTACGCACGCGACGCGTGAGCTGAGGCCACCAGCCCCAACGCCCACGCGTCGACCCCTCGCTGCCATCATTGGCCGGGGGGTTTTTTGATGCAGAGAAGCCCACGAGAGACCACCGAAGGAATGCGATGACCGAGCAGGGCACGACCGGGACGCAGGTGACCGGTGCCCAGAGTCTGATCATGTCGCTGGAGAGCGCCGGCGCCGAGAACATCTTCGGCATCCCCGGCGGAGCCATCCTCCCGGCGTACGACCCGCTGTACGACTCCAAGATCCGGCACATCCTCGTACGCCACGAGCAGGGTGCCGGGCACGCTGCCCAGGGGTACGCCGCGGCGACGGGCAAGGTGGGGGTCTGCATGGCCACCAGCGGCCCGGGCGCGACCAACCTGGTCACCCCGATCGCGGACGCCTACATGGACTCGGTCCCGATGGTCGCCGTCACCGGCCAGGTCCCGGCCGCGGCGATCGGCACGGACGCGTTCCAGGAAGCGGACATCCGCGGCATCACGATGCCGATCACCAAGCACAACTTCCTGGTCACCGACCCGGCCGAGATCCCGCGCACCGTCGCCGAGGCGTTCTACCTGGCCTCGACCGGCCGCCCGGGCCCGGTCCTGGTCGACGTGGCCAAGTCGGCGCTGCAGGCGATGACGACCTTCGACTGGCCGGCCGAGATCAACCTGCCCGGCTACCGCCCGGTGGCGCGGCCGCACTCGAAGCAGATCCGCGAGGCGACCAAGCTGATCCTGGAGGCCAGCAAGCCGGTCCTCTACGTCGGCGGCGGCGTGATCCGGGCGAAGGCGGCGCAGGAGCTCCGGGTGCTCGCCGAGATGACCGGCATCCCTGTGGTCACCACGCTGATGGCCCGCGGCGCGTTCCCGGACAGCCACCCGCAGCACCTGGGCATGCCCGGCATGCACGGCACGGTCGCCGCGGTGGCGGGTCTGCAGAAGAGCGACCTGATCATCAGCCTCGGAGCACGGTTCGACGACCGGGTGACCGGCAACCTGGACTCCTTCGCGCCCGGCGCGAAGGTCATCCACGCCGACATCGACCCGGCCGAGATCGGCAAGAACCGGTACGTCGACGTGCCGATCGTCGGTGACTGCCGCGAGGTGATCGCCGACCTGATCGTCGCGCTGCAGGCCGAGCAGGACGCCGGCAACACGGGAGACTTCGAGGGCTGGGTCAAGTTCGTCGCCGGCATCAAGGCGCAGTACCCGCTCGGCTACGACACTCCCGCCGACGGCCTGGCGCCGCAGTACGTGCTCGAGCGCCTCGGTGCGATCAGCGGCCCGGAGTCGATCTACTGCGCAGGTGTCGGCCAGCACCAGATGTGGGCCACCCACTACCTGGGCTTCGAGAACCCCAACACCTGGATCAACTCCGGTGGTGCCGGCACGATGGGCTTCGCGGTCCCGGCCGCGATGGGGGCGAAGGTCGGCCGACCCGACGCCACCGTCTGGGCGATCGACGGCGACGGCTGCTTCCAGATGACCAACCAGGAGCTCGCCACCTGCACGATCGAGGGCATCCCGATCAAGGTGGCGATCATCAACAACGAGTCGCTCGGCATGGTGCGGCAGTGGCAGACCCTGTTCTACGAGGGCCGCTACTCCAACACCGACCTGCACACCGGGCCGAAGCGCCGGATCCCGGACTTCGTCAAGCTCGCCGACGCGTACGGCGCCGTGGGACTCTCCTGCGACAACGCCGGTGACGTGGACGCGACGATCAAGAAGGCGATGGAGATCGACGACGTCCCGGTGGTCGTGGACTTCCGGGTCTTCCGGGACGCGATGGTCTGGCCGATGGTCGCCGCCGGCACGTCCAACGACGACATCAAGTACGCCCGCGACCTGGCGCCCGACTTCGAGGAGGACGAGCTCTGATGACTGTTCATACGTTGAGCGTTCTGGTGGAGAACAAGCCCGGCGTCCTGGCCCGGATCGCCGGCCTGTTCAGCCGCCGCGGCTTCAACATCGACTCCCTGGCCGTCGGCCCGACCGAGCACCCGGAGATCTCCCGGATGACGATCGTGGTCAACGTCGAGGAGTCCCCGCTCGAGCAGGTCACCAAGCAGCTGAACAAGCTGATCGAGGTGATCAAGATCGTCGAGCTGGAGGACCGCGAGTCGATCGAGCGGGAGCTGCTGCTGGTCAAGGTCAAGGCCGACCTGGAGACCCGTTCGCAGATCCTCGACGTGGTGCAGCTGTTCAAGGCGCGCGTCGTGGACGTGTCCCCGGACGCGATCACCATCGAGGTCACCGGCAACTCCGACAAGCTCACCGACTTCCTGCGGGTCCTCGAGCCGTTCGGCATCCGGGAGCTCGTCCAGTCCGGCCTGGTCGCCATCGGCCGCGGCGGACGCTCCATCACCGAGCGCACCCTGCGCCCGGTTCCTGTTCCGGTCACTGCCTTCGGCGCCTGACGCGCACGACGGGCTTCGACAAGCTCAACCACCGAGAATCAATCAGAAGGAGAGCCCCCGTGGCTGAAATTTTCTACGACGACGACGCCGACCTCGCCCTGATCCAGGGCAAGCAGGTCGCAGTGATCGGGTACGGCAGCCAGGGCCACGCCCACGCGCTGAACCTCCGTGACTCCGGCGTCGACGTCCGGGTCGGCCTGAAGGAAGGCTCCAAGAGCATCGCCAAGGCCGAGGAGGAGGGCCTGCGCGTCCTCCCCGTCGCCGAGGCGGTCCAGGAGGCCGACGTCGTCGTCATCCTCGCCCCCGACCAGTTCCAGCGGCACATCTACGCCGAGTCGATCGAGCCGCACATCGCGGCCGGCGACACCCTCGTCTTCGGCCACGGCTTCAACGTGCGCTTCGGCTACATCCAGGCCCCCGAGGGCGTCGACGTCATCCTGGTCGCCCCGAAGGCCCCGGGTCACACGGTCCGTCGCGAGTACGTCGCCGGCCGCGGCATCCCGGACATCATCGCCGTCGAGCAGGACGCCTCGGGCAAC
Source organism: Nocardioides marmoriginsengisoli (assembly GCF_003725695.1). GTDB lineage: Bacteria > Actinomycetota > Actinomycetes > Propionibacteriales > Nocardioidaceae > Marmoricola > Marmoricola marmoriginsengisoli. The sequence continues at coordinate 482,321 of NZ_RJSE01000003.1, read as the reverse complement.
GCCTGGGAGCTCGCGAAGTCCTACGCCAAGGCCATCGGCGGCACCCGCGCCGGCGTCATCAAGACCACCTTCACCGAGGAGACCGAGACCGACCTGTTCGGTGAGCAGGCCGTCCTCTGCGGTGGTGTCTCGCACCTCGTCCAGGCCGGGTTCGAGACCCTGACCGAGGCCGGCTACCAGCCGGAGATCGCCTACTTCGAGGTCCTCCACGAGCTGAAGCTGATCGTCGACCTGATGTGGGAGGGCGGCATCGCCAAGCAGCGCTGGTCGGTCTCCGACACCGCCGAGTACGGCGACTACGTCTCCGGCCCGCGCGTGGTGACCCCCGAGGTCAAGGCCAGCATGAAGTCGATCCTCGATGACATCCAGAGCGGTGCGTTCGCGACCCGGTTCATCGCCGACCAGGACAACGGCGGTGCCGAGTTCCTCAAGCTCCGCGAGGAGGAGGCGCAGCACTCCATCGAGGCCACCGGCCGCGCGCTGCGCTCGCACTTCTCGTGGAAGCAGGAAGACAAGGACTACACCGAGGGCTCGGCCGCACGCTGACAGCGGAGCGTCCGCGGCGTTGTTCGGCCCTCGACGGCCGCTTCGCTCTAAGGCCGCATTCGGGCCTCCGCCTTGCGGCCGCACGCGCTGTCAACGTGCGGGCACGCTGACCCCCGCAAGCTCATCCCGCGGCCCCGGACCGGAAACGGTCCGGGGCCGCGGTGCTTTCCCTAGGGTGGGCCCGTGACCTCTCCCTCCCTCTCCCGTCGCGGCCTGATCACCGCGGCCGGCCTCGGCGCCGGCGTCGCCCTGACCCCGGCCTGGATGGCCGACGCCGCCCGCTCGGCGGCGGTGGACGCCGACACGCTCTGGCGGTGGAACCACCTGCTGGCCGACGGCGGACCGCGGCTCACCGGGAACGCCGCGCACCGGCACTTCGTCGACTGGCTGGCGGCGAAGTTCGCCCGGACCGGGCTCAAGGTGCACCGGGACCGGCACACCTTCACCCGGTGGGCGCCGCGGCGCTGGAGCCTGACCGTCGCCGGCGAGCCCATCGACGTCGCCTACTACTTCCCGTACTCCGGCGAGACCCCGCCCGGGGGAGTCACCGGCAAGCTCGTCCACCTCGGACTGAGCCCGACGAACGCGGTGGCATGGGGCGTCGCCCGGGGCAAGATCGCCGTCGTCGAGGTCGCCTCGCCGCAGCTGCCGATCGGCGCCGCCTTCCCCTCCACGGGACACTTCCCGCCGGCCGCGAAGCAGCCGCTGCTGGCGCCGGCACCGTCGATCACCGACATCGCGGTGGCCCCGCTGCTGGAGCTCGCCCACCGGGCGGGCGTCCTCGGCGTGGTCTGCATCCGGACCGGCGTCAGCGACGCCCTGGCCAAGGACCAGTACAGCCCGTTCACGACCGGCCACCAGGGCTGCCCGGCGCTCTGGGTCGGGCCGACCGCGGGGAAGCGGCTCCGGACGCTGGCCCGTGCCGGGGCGAGGGCCACGCTCACCCTCGACGCCCAGCTGATCCCGAACGCCGCCACCGACACGATCTGGGCGGTGCTCCCGGGCAGCGATCCCCGGGAGGCGGTCGTGGTGAACACCCACACCGACGGGCCCAACGTGGCCGAGGAGAACGGCGGGCTCGGCCTGCTGGCGCTGGCGCGCGAGTTCTCCCGGGTGCCGCGGTCGCGTCGCCGCCGGTCACTGATCTTCGTGGCGACGACCGGGCACTTCCAGATCCCGCAGCTGAGCACCGGGGCCCTCCTCGCCCAGTCCGCGAGCCGCTGGATCGCCGACCACCCGGAGCTGCTCGACGGCCGGTCCCGGAAGACGGTCGCCGCCCTCACGCTGGAGCACCTCGGCTGTCGGGAGTGGGCCGACGACCCGCGCCTGAACCGGTACCGGGCGACCGGGCTGAACGACGTCGGGTTCTGCTACACCAGCAACAACCGGATGCGGCGGCTCTACCTGCGCAACGCCGCCGGCACCGCGAACCGGCGTACCTTCACGGTGGCACCGCCGCCGGCGCTGTACTTCGGTGAGGGGCACGACTTCTACAAGAAGCGGATCGCCACGATGTCGTTGATCCCGGCCCCGTCGTACCTGGTCGCGGCGCCGCGCAACGGTGCCATCGAGAAGCTCGACAAGCACCTGATGCTGGGTCAGGTCCGCACCTTCGCCAAGGTGATCCGATCGCTCGACGAGCTCAGCGCCCGGCAGATCGGGACCTCCACCGGGCTCTGACCGCCCTGACTGAAGGGGCCTTCAATCCTGCGCGAACACTGGCCCCAGAACTAGAACAAGTTCTAGAGTCACTCCATGGACCTCATCGCGATCGAAGAGATCAAGCGCCTCAAGTACCGCTACTTCCGCACCCTCGACCTGAAGATGTGGGACGAGTTCGGCGACTGCCTGGCCGAGGACGTCAGCGCCCGGTACGGGACCCAGGCGATGGACAAGCCGCTGCACTACGACAACCGCGCCGACGTGGTGGCCTTCATGTCCGAGAACCTCGGCCCCGGGATCGTCACCATCCACATCGCCAACCACCCCGAGATCGACGTCGACGGGGACACCGCCACCGGATCGTGGGCCTTCGAGGACACCGTGATCGTCCCCGACTTCAAGATGACGATCCGCGGCGGCGGCTACTACCTGGACGAGTACCGCCGGGACGCCGACGGATCGTGGCGGATCAGCGCGACGAAGTACGAGCGGATCTACGAGTCGATGACCTCGCTCGAGGACACCCCCAGCTTCAAGCTGATCGCGAACCGCTGGGACCCGTCCCTCCAGCACTGACGCAGACGTGTGCCTGAGCGCGTCACGAGTGACGCGCCCAGGCACACGATCGGCTACTTGACCTCGGAGCGGGTCACGACCCGGAGGCCCAGGGCCAGCGGGATCGCCAGCCAGATCAGGCCGGTCACTCCCAGGTGCGCCCACTCGGCGGCACTCGGGTCTCCGTTGAAGAGCGCGCCCTGGGCGTAGTTGAAGTCGACCCACGGCCAGACGTCCTCGAACCAGGACTGGGCATTCGCGAGCACCATGAACAGCGTCGGCAGCACGAACGAGATCACGAAGTAGCCGACGATCGCCGCGGGCGAGTTGCGCAGCACCACGCCGAGCATGAACCCGGCGAGCATCCCGAGGGCGTTGGCGAGCACGATCAGGGCGAAGTCCAGCAGCGACAGGTCCCAGACCGTGTCCACGCCGGCGATCGCCGAGCCGATCACGTTGCCGATCGCGCCGACGGCGAGCGCCAGCAGCATCGAGGTGACCGCGACCGTCAGGGTGGCGAGCACCTTCGCGCCGATCACCCGGCCGCGGTGCGGAACGAGGGTGAACGTGGTCAATCCGCTGCGCTGGCTCCACTCGCTGGTGACCGACAGGATCGCCACCATCGGCAGGATCACGGCCATCGGGAAGCCGATCGCCGCGGAGAAGGCCTCCTGGGTCAGCTCGTCGTTCGGTGCGAACAGCAGCGTCGCGCCGGTGGCGAGCACGGCGGCGATACCGATGCTGGCCATCAGCCAGAACCCGGACCGGGTGTTGAACATCTTGGAGATCTCGACGCCGACGATCCTCGACATCGGGATCGGGTCGACCGTGTGCGGCGCGTGGGCCGCGTGGGCCGGGCGCTCCAGGGTTGCGGTGCTCATGCTGCGCTCTTCTCTGTGGGGGCGGTGCCGGACTCTCGTTGGGTGGCGGCGGTGAGCTCGAGGAACATCTCCTCCAGCCCGGCGCCGTCGGCGGACCGGAGCTCGACCAGCGGGACGCCGGCCGCCAGGGCGACCTCGCCGACCTGGCCCGGATCGGCGTCGGTGCGGATCGTGCCGTCGGTGCCGAGCGTGCAGGCCACGCCGGCGACCTCGAGGGCGTGCGCGAGATCCCGCGCCCGCGGCGTCCGTACGACGGTCCCGGCGGCCGCGAGCAGCTCGCTCTTGGTGCCCTGGGCGACGATCCGGCCGTTGCCGATCACCACCAGGTCGTCCGCGACGACCTCGATCTCGTGCAGCAGGTGCGAGGAGAGCAGCACCGTGCCGCCCTGGTCCGCGTAGTCGCGGAGCAGGTCGCGCATCCAGCGGATGCCGGCCGGGTCCAGTCCGTTGGCCGGCTCGTCGAGGATCAGGACCTCGGGGTCGCCGATCAGCGCGGTGGCGATGCCCAGCCGCTGACGCATGCCGAGCGAGTAGTTCCGGACCCGGCGCTCGGCCTCGTCATCGGTGAGGCTGACCCGGTGCAGCAGCTCGTCGACCCGGCCCTTCGGCAGGCCCATCGTGCGCTGGGCGATGCCGAGGATCTCCCGGCCGGTGCGCCCGGCGTGCTGTGCCGAGGCGTCCAGCAGGACGCCGACCTCGAGGCCGGGGTTCGGCAGGTCGGCGAACGGCCGCCCCTTGATCGTCGCGGAACCGGTCGTCGGCTGGGTGAGCCCGACCATCATCCGCATCGTGGTGGACTTCCCGGCGCCGTTCGGCCCGAGGAACCCGGTGACTCGTCCGGCCCGTGCGGTGAACGAGACGTCGTGGACGGCGGTGAAGCCGCTGTAGGTCTTCGTGAGTGCTTCGACGGTGATCATGACCCGAACTCTCGTTCCCGGAGCCCTGCCCGCACATCGGGGAGAACACCCGAGACGCCCCTGAGATCACCCCGGGGGACCTCAGGGTCGGAACATTCCGGGCGGGCCGGTGGTTGACCCGGCATGCGTATCGAGATCTGGAGCGACGTCGTCTGTCCGTGGTGCTATATCGGGAAGCGCCGGTTGGAGAAGGCCCTGGGGTCGTTCCCCGGCAAGGAGGATGTGGAGATCGTCTGGCGCTCGTTCCAGCTCGACCCGTCCGCGCCGGCGATCCCGGTCGAGACCGTCGCCGAATCCCTCGGCCGCAAGTACGGCGGGGGAGTCGAGGGCGGCAAGCAGATGATCGATCGCGTCGAGGCGGTCGCCGCCGAGGAGGGCCTGCTCTTCCGGCACCACGCGTCCCTGCGGGTGAGCACCGTCGACGCGCACCGGGTACTGCACCTGGCGCTCGAGACCGGTGGCCCCGAGCTGCAGGGTCGCCTCAAGGAGGCGCTGCTGGCGGCGTACTTCATCGAGACCGAGAACGTCGCCGACCACGACACCCTGGCCCGGATCGCCGTCGCCGCTGGTCTCGACGAGGCCCGGGTGCGGGCGGTGCTGGCGACCGACGAGTACGCCGACGCGGTCGAGGCCGATGTCCGGGAGGCGGCCGCGCTCGGCGCCACCGGCGTGCCGTTCTACGTGGTCGACCGCAAGTACGGGATCTCCGGTGCGCAGTCGCCCGAGGTCTTCGCCGACGTGCTCGAGAAGGCCTGGAACGAAGCGCACCCGAAGCTCGACCTGGTCGGAGGCGGGGACGCGGACGCCTGCGGCCCGGACGGCTGCGCGATCTGATCCCACTCCGGGTTTTGCATGGTCATGCATGATGATGCATACTTCTCGGGTGTCCAAAGTTCTCACCAGCCTCCCGACCGGCGAGCGCGTCGGCATCGCCTTCTCCGGGGGTCTCGACACCTCGGTAGCCGTCGCCTGGATGCGGGACAAGGGCGCGATCCCGTGCACCTACACCGCTGACATCGGCCAGTACGACGAGCCCGACATCGACTCGGTCCCCGACCGCGCCAAGCAGTACGGCGCCGAGATCGCCCGGGCCGTCGACATCAAGCCGCAGCTGGTCGAGGAGGGCCTGGCCGCACTCGCCTGCGGGGCCTTCCACATCCGCTCGGGGGCGAAGGCGTACTTCAACACGACCCCCCTGGGCCGCGCGGTCACCGGCACGATGCTGGTGCGGGCGATGCAGTCCGACGACGTCAACATCTGGGGCGACGGGTCGACGTACAAGGGCAACGACATCGAGCGGTTCTACCGCTACGGCCTGATGGCCAACCCGGAGCTGCGGATCTACAAGCCGTGGCTGGACGCGGACTTCGTCAACGAGCTCGGCGGCCGGCACGAGATGAGCCAGTGGCTGCTCGCGCACGGGCTGCCCTACCGCGACTCGGTGGAGAAGGCGTACTCGACCGACGCCAACATCTGGGGCGCCACTCACGAGGCCAAGACGCTCGAGCACCTCGACGTCTCGCTGGAGACCGTCGAGCCGATCATGGGCGTGAAGTTCTGGGATCCCGCGGTCGCGATCGAGACCGAGGACGTCTCGATCAGCTTCGAGGCCGGGCGCCCGGTGGCGATCAACGGCAAGCGGTACGACGACGCCGTGGCCCTGGTCCTGGAGGCCAATGCGATCGGCGGCCGGCACGGTCTCGGCATGTCCGACCAGATCGAGAACCGGATCATCGAGGCCAAGTCCCGCGGCATCTACGAGGCGCCCGGGATGGCGCTGCTGTTCGCGGCGTACGAGCGGTTGCTCAACGCCATCCACAACGAGGACACCCTCGCCAACTACCACCTCGAGGGCCGCAAGCTCGGCCGCCTGCTCTACGAGGGCCGCTGGCTGGACCCGCAGGCGCTGATGCTGCGGGAGTCGATCCAGCGGTGGATCGCCTCGCTGGTCACCGGGACCGTCACCCTGCGGCTGCGCCGTGGCGACGACTACACGATCGTCGCGACCGAGGGCCCGCACTTCTCGTACCACCCCGACAAGCTCTCGATGGAGCGCGTCGAGAACGCCGCGTTCGGCCCGACCGACCGGATCGGCCAGTTGACCATGCGCAACCTGGACATCGCCGACAGCCGCGCGAAGCTGGAGCTCTACGCCAACCAGCCGCTCGACCAGGGCACGGTGCTGGTCGAGAACGGCACCCTGTTCGGGGAGCTCCCGGCCGGCGGCTTCGACCAGATCGCGATCAGCGCCGAGGTCGACCCGGACGTCGAGGCGGCCGTGGACGAGGCCGCGATGGAGCTCGGCACCGACTGAACCCCTACCGGGCGGCGATCGGGGTGCCGTCCCAGCGCAGGGCCCAGGCGTTGTCGACCCGGACCATCGCGACCTGGGCGGCGTACGGGCGCCGGCCGTCCTGGTCGACCAGGGTCCCGCGCAGGTACGCCGTGGCCTCGCGCCCGTGGCGGTGGACGGCGGAGACGTGCAGCCGGCGGATCCGCGCTCCCGGGTCGTCGTCGACCATGGCGACGCACGCCTGGTCGTGCCGGACGCCGGTCGTCAGCAAGGCCGCCGGCGTACAGGCGCCGGCATGTCCGGCCTCGGCCCGGACCAGGAGGGTGACCGCCTGCTTGGCGGCCTTCGCGACGCTGCCGTTCAGGTGCCGCTGGTAGATCGCGACGCTCCCGTAGGCCAGGACGCCGACCAGGAGCACCACCCCGGCGACGGCGGCCGCTGCCACCAGCGGACGCCCGAAGGCGACGACCTGGGTGTCCCCGACCGAGAGGCCGCTGGCCGGCTCGGTGACCGGGGTGTCGCAGGCCAGGCAGAAGGTGCCGGTACGGGGGAGGGTGGCGCCGCAGTGGGCGCACAGGTGTTCTTCCACCCCAGCACCTTCGCACCGGCACCGGCCCGGATCGGCACCGTTCAGCGTATTTTCAGCGCGCTCCTACGAGGTTCTTCGGCTGCCAAGGCGACCGCGAGGCGCGGCACCGATTCGGGTAAGGTGGAGGTCTGGGCACAGCGTCGTGCACGGCGACCTCTCGACAGCACCCGGCAGCAACGCGACCGGGGCAGGTCGGTCGCCCCTCACCTGCCGGCATCTCGAACCCAAGGATCATCGTGAGCAAGCCCGTCGTCCTCATCGCTGAAGAGCTCAGCCCCGCCACCGTCGAGGCTCTCGGGCCCGACTTCGAGATCCGGAACTGCAACGGGGCGGACCGCGCCGAGCTGCTGCCGGCGATCGCCGACGTGGACGCCGTCCTGGTCCGATCGGCCACCCAGATCGACGCCGAGGCGCTGGCCGCGGCCACCCGGCTCAAGATCGTCGCGCGCGCCGGTGTCGGTCTCGACAACGTCGACGTCAAGGCGGCGACCCAGGCCGGCGTGATGGTCGTGAACGCCCCGACCTCCAACATCGTCAGCGCCGCCGAGCTCGCGGTCGCCCTGATGCTCGCCGCCGCGCGGCACGTCTCGCCGGCGCACGCCGCCCTGCGCAACGGCGAGTGGAAGCGCTCCAAGTACACCGGCATCGAGCTCTACGAGAAGACCGCCGGCATCGTCGGCCTCGGCCGGATCGGCGTCCTGGTCGCCCAGCGGCTCTCCGCCTTCGGCATGAACGTGATCGCCTACGACCCCTACGTGCAGGCCGGCCGGGCCGCCCAGATGGGTGTCCGGATGGTCTCGCTGGAGGAGCTGCTCGCCGAGGCGGACTTCATGAGCGTGCACCTGCCGAAGACCCCCGAGACGGTGGGCCTGATCGGCGCCGAGCAGCTCAAGGCCGCCAAGTCGAGCCTGGTGCTCGTCAACGCCGCCCGCGGCGGCATCGTCGACGAGGCCGCCCTGTACGACGCCCTGAAGACCGGGGAGATCGCCGCGGCCGGGCTGGACGTCTTCGCGAAGGAGCCCTGCACCGACTCGCCGCTCTTCGAGCTGGAGAACGTGGTCGCCACCCCGCACCTGGGCGCCTCCACCGACGAGGCCCAGGAGAAGGCCGGCATCGCCGTCGCCAAGTCGGTCCGGCTCGCCCTGAGCGGCGAGCTCGTCCCCGACGCGGTCAACGTCCAGGGCGGCGTGATCGCCGAGGACGTCCGCCCGGGCATCCCGCTGACCGAGAAGCTCGGCCGGATCTTCACCTCGCTGGCCGGCGAGGTCGCCCAGTCGATCGACGTCGAGGTGCGCGGTGAGATCACCGAGTTCGACGTCAAGGTCCTCGAGCTCGCGGCCCTCAAGGGCGTCTTCGCGGACATCGTCGAGGAGCAGGTGTCCTACGTGAACGCGCCGCTGCTCGCTGCCGAGCGCGGCACGGCCGTCCGCCTGGTCACCGACCCGGAGAGCCCGGACCACCGCAACCTGATCACCATCCGCGGCACGCTCGCGGACGGCACCCAGTTCTCGGTCTCCGGCACCCTGGTCGGCATCAACCAGCGCGAGCGCCTGGTCGAGGTCAACGGCTTCCTGGTCGACCTGGAGCCGACCGACCACCTGGCCTTCTTCCGCTACGAGGACCGTCCCGGGATGGTCGGCACGGTCGGCCAGATCCTCGGCGACGCCGGTGTGAACATCGCGGGCATGCAGGTGGCCCGGGACGCCAAGGGCGGCAAGGCGCTGGTCGCGCTCTCGGTCGACTCCGCGGTGCCCGGCGACGTCCTGGAGCAGATCCGTTCGGCGATCGACGCCGAGACCGTTCGCGGGGTGGATCTCACCGAGTAGACCGGTCGCATCGAATTCGGGGCAATGTCTCCCGGGCCGTCATGGACTGGGATACATTGCCCCGAATCGTTGTCCCGGACTGTCCGGAATACACGTTTGATGCACCTTCTCTCGGGATCGGCCCGGCTGCACCCCGGATCGATGCCACCAACGACCCGTGGGGGACCTGTGTCACTACGCACGCGCATCCAAGCCGGGGCAGCCTTCGGGGCAGCCGCAGCCGTCGTCGCCAGCCTCGCGACCATCGCACCGGTCGCCTCGGCGCAGCCGGTCGTGACCATGCGTGACACCACCACCAGCGCGAGCAGCAGCACCTCGCCGGCGCGGGTCGCCGCGCTGCGGCCGGCCACGAAGGCCGGCCAGGCCGCCGGTCGCAAGGCGGGCGCCGCCGCCGGCGCCAAGGCGGGCCGGGCAGCCGGTGCCAAGGCGGGCGGAGCGCGCGGCGCGAAGGCGGGTGAGGCCGCCGGCCGGAAGGCTGGTGCTCTCGCCGGCGCGAAGGCGGGTCGCAAGGCGGGTGCGAAGCTCAGCTCCAGCCTCGGCGTGAAGGCCGGCACCAAGGCGGGCACCAAGGCGGGCCGGAAGGTCGGCCGGAAGGCCGGTGCCAAGGCGGGCGCGGCGGCCGGGCACCGGGCCGGGAAGGCTGCCGCCGCGAATACCCCCAACTGCGGCGTGAACACCTACCGCAAGCCGGACGGCACTCCCTGGAAGTGCACGTTCGCCGACAACTTCAGCGGTGACTCCCTGGACACCAGGCTGTGGCGCGTGATGACCAGCGACGAGTTCGCGTTCGGCGTCCGCAAGGACTGCTTCATGAACAGCCCGAAGAACGTCTCCGTCTCCGGCGGCGTGCTGAACCTGGTTGCCCGCCGGGAGTCGAGCCCGGTGAGCTGCGCCCGCGGCCGCGGCACCTTCGTGACGCCGTACAGCTCCGGCATGGTCAGCACCTACCAGAAGTGGGAGCAGGCCTTCGGCCGCTTCGAGTTCCGGGCCAAGTTCCCCTACACCGAGGAACGCGGCGTGCAGACCTCGCTGTGGCTCTGGCCCGCCGATGCCTCCGGCGCGGTCTGGCCGATCACCGGCGAGATCGACGTGGCCGAGTGGTACAGCCAGTGGCCGGACCGGGTGATCCCGTTCCTGCACTACGTCGGCCTGAACGACAGCAAGGCGACCAACAAGGAGTGCTACGTCGACCGGGTCCAGGACTGGCACACCTACCTGCTGGAGTGGTACCCGGGCACCATCAGGATCAGCTACGACGGCCAGACCTGCCTGCTGAACGACACGCTCTCGTCGCCGTTCGACAAGCCGTTCTTCATGGCGATGTTCGGCGGCTTCGGCCTGGCCAGGAACGCGCCCACCGCGGCCACCCCGGCCGTCAACCGGTCGCAGTTCGCCTGGGTCCGCGCCTGGTCCTGAGTCAGATTTCCGTTGGCCGTATGGCTATGCAATCTGACTGATTTGCGCTACTTTTTACCCTAATTGTGGGATCGGACCGGTTGCACCCGGGTCGACTCGCGTCGCTGAGTGGGGAGGAACGGCTCATGCATGCTCGCGTCCTGAAGCGGGTTCGTGGTCTGGCGGCAGTGGTGGTCCTGGGGCTCGGAACGGCGCTGCTGGCGACCGCCCAGCTGTCTCCGGCGGAGGCCAAGCTTCCCGCCAAGGCGGTTGCCGGTCCCTGCGGTACGGCGGTGGTGCTCAAGGCCGACGGAACGCCGTGGACCTGCACCTTCGGCGACGACTTCACCGGGTCCACGCTGGATACCTCGAAGTGGTTCATCCAGACCACCGCGAACAGCGCGTACAACTCCGGCGGCGCCTGCTACACCGACACCAAGCAGAACGTCACCCAGTCGATGGGCAGCCTGAAGCTGGTCGCGCGCAAGGTCTTCAAGGCCTTCGTCTGCGCCAGCCCGACCGGCAGCTATCTCACCAACTACACCGCCGGCACCGTCAGCACCTTCAACCGCTTCGCCCAGGCGTACGGCCGGTTCGAGGTGCGGGCGAAGTTCCCCTCGGGCCGACTCCCCGGCCTGCAGTCGGCGATCTGGATGTACCCGCAGGAGAACACCCAGCCGTGGCCGTACAACGGTGAGATCGACATCGCCGAGTGGTACAGCCAGTACCCGGACCGGGTGATCCCGTTCCTGCACTACGGCTCGTCCTACATGGACCCGAACGCGACCAACACCAACTGCAAGGTCGCCAACGTCAGCGGCGCCTGGCACACCTACCTGCTGGAGTGGACGCCGCAGGCGATCAAGATCAGCTACGACGGCAAGGTCTGCCTGACCAACACCGCGGTCGCCGGCCAGTACCCGTTCAACAAGGCCTACATGCTGGTGCTCAGCCAGATGCTCGGCACCGGGTCCAACGCGGTGACCTCGCGCACCCAATTGCCGGCGACGACGCAGATCGACTACGTGCGCGTCTGGCAGTAGGCCCGGATCTAGGGATCTAGGCCACCAGCGACGGCGCCTTCCGGCGGAGGGTGCCCGGGTCGGCGAGCGTCTGCTCCCAGGCGACCGCCAGCCGGGAGATGGCGTCGGTCAGCACGTGCGCCGGCTGGGTGTAGGGGAGGCGCAGGAACCGGTCGAGCCCGCCCTCGGGGGCGAAGCTCGGGCCGGGCGCCAGCAGCACGTCCTGGGCGGCCGCCCGCGGCACCAGCGCGGAGGAGTGCGGAGCGGGCAGCTCGCACCACAGGTTCAGGCCGCCTGACGGGGGCCGCACCTTCCAGTCCGGCAGGTGCTCGCGGAGCGCCTCCAGTGCCGCGTCCCGCGAGGCGCGCAGCTGGGCGCGGCGGTGCTCGATCAGGCCGGCGTGGTTCCGCAGCAGGTCGGTGCCGACGAGCTGCTCGAGGAGCGGGGCGCCCAGGTCGAGGCTGAGCCGGGCGCGGAACACGTCGTCCATCAGTGCCCGGGGCGCGCGCAGCCAGCCGACCCGGATCCCGCCCCAGAACGGCTTGCTGAGCGACCCGACGGTGATCGATCCGGGCAGGTAGGAGCCGAACGGTGCCGGCATCGACTGGCCGTCGAGCGGCAGCTCGACCATGGACTCGTCGATGATCGGGGTGGTGCCGACGGCCGCGAAGGCGGCGGCGACCTTGGCCCGGCTCTCGTCGGAAAGCAGGTGCCCGGTGGGGTTGTGGAAGTCGGGGATCAGGTAGGCGACCTGCGGACGGGTCTGCCGGATGGTGGCGAGCAGGTCCTCGGCGTCCGGGTCCTCGCGGCCCACCGGGCTGCAGGCCAGCCGGGCCCCGGTGTGCTGGAGCGCGGCGATCGCGTTCGGGTACGTCGGGTTCTCGACCAGCGTCCGGGTACCGCGTCCGATCAGGGCGCGGGAGGCGATCGCCATCCCGGACTGGGCGCCCGGCACGATCATGATCTGCTCCGGCGCGGTCGCCAGGCCGCGCTCGGTGAACCGGTCGGCGACCGCCTCCCGGAGCACCTGCAGGCCGGAGGGGTAGTAGCCGGTGCTGGCCAGGTAGCCGGGCAGGTCCGCGACGGCGCGCTCGTAGGCGGCCAGGATCCCCGGGCCCGGCACCGGGGAGGCGCAGGTCAGGTCGATCTTCCCGGCGGGCAGGTCGCCGGGCGGCAGCAGGTGGTCGCTGCGCAGCCCGCGAGAGGCCGGCAGGCTGGCGACGCTGCCGGAGCCCTGGCGGGAGGTCAGGAAGCCGTGGTCGCGGAGCTCGGCGTACGCGCGCGTGACGGTGGTCCGGCTGACGCCGAGGGCATCGGTGAGCTCGCGCTCGCTGGGCAGCCGGACGCCGACCGGGAGCCGACCATCGGTGATCAGCACCCGGAGGCCCTCGGCCAGTCCGCGGTAGGCCGGTTCGCGGTCGAAGTCGCCGACCAGGGCGGCGACGCGGGCGGCGGCTATGACCTGGCTCATACAGACCAGTGAAGCACGATTGGCTATTTAGAACCAGACCAATTAGCGGGAGAGTACTTCCATGCCCGCCTTTGACTACTCCCGGATGGGAACCCCGCCCCTCGGCCGCCGGCCACGTCGTCGTCTCACCCTCGACTCGCTGCTGCGCCGTGCCGGTCTCCGCTGACGCGACCCCGCGCCAGCTGGCCCGGCTCGGCCCGATCGAGCAGCTCCGCGCGGGCCGGCTGACCCGTCGGCTCGTCCAGCTCGCCCTCGGCCTGGCGCTCTACGGCTTGACCCTGGCGATGATCCTGCGCGCCGCGATCGGGAACGCGCCGTGGGACGTCCTGCACCAGGGCATGGCGAAGCACCTGCCGCTCTCGATCGGCGAGGCGGTGATCGTGATGAGCCTGGTGGTGCTGCTCCTCTGGATCCCGATCAAGGAGCTGCCCGGCCTCGGCACGATCGCGAACGCGTTCCTGGTCGGCCTCTCCGCCGACGTAGCGCTGAGCCTGCTCAGCACCCCGGACTCGTACGTCGTCCGGATCGTGATGCTGCTCGCCGGCGTCCTGCTCAACGGCGTGGCGACGGCGCTGTACATCGGCTCGCAGTTCGGCCCCGGTCCCCGGGACGGCCTGATGACCGGGCTGCACCGCCGTACCGGCGTCTCGATCCGGCTGGTGCGCACCGGGCTGGAGGTGAGCGTCGTCGTGATCGGGTTCCTGATGGGCGGCGTCGTCGGCGTCGGGACGCTGATCTACACCCTGGCGATCGGGCCGATGGTGCAGGCGATGCTGCCGTACGCGATCGTCGAGCTGCCGGCCCGGGACACCGGTCCCGTCCTGCGTGCGGTGCCGAGCGACTAGTTCTTCGTAGCGATCAGCACGGAGGCGTCCGGCGCGACCATCACCTCGACGGCGGTGAACCGGTCGTCGGAGAGCCAGGTCTCCCGGAGCGTGTCGACCCGCCCCATCGTGACCGGCGGCCAGGTGTCGCACGGCGTGAAGTCGTCCATCACCACGATGCCGCCGGGTTCGACCAGGTCGGCCACCGCGTCGACGCCGGCGTCCTCGGGGGAGGACGGGTCCAGGAAGAGCAGCGAGTACGGGCCCTTGTTGAGCAGCGTCGACCAGTTCGCGGCGAGCACCTCGACCTGCGGGTCGTCGTCGAAGATCACCTGAGCGGCCACGGCGAGCTTCTCGTCCAGCTCGGCGGAGAGGATCATCGAGCCGGGGCGCGCGCCCGAGCGGAGCCAGGCGGTCCCGACCCCGCAACCGGTGCCGAACTCCGCCATCGTGCCGTTGCGGGTGGCGGCGAGCGCGGCCAGCAGCCGCCCGGTCTCGTTGCGGCAGAAGGAGACGTAGCCGGCCCGGCGGGAGACGTCGAACGCGCGCGCCACGATGGCCGGTACGTCGGGGGGAGCGCTCATGCCGGAAGTCTTTCAAAAGCACCGTCGCATTCCACATCGCGGCCCGAAGTCTCGAATCGTGGGACGTCCTGGTTAATTCCCGTTCACCCCGGCGCCAGTCGATCTATCCTCGATTCACCATGCGGAGCCTGTTCGTATCCATTCGCCGCCGTGGCGGGGCCTAACTCGTAGGCCACCTCGCCGCGGAGTTCGGCGTACCCGTGCCACCAGGCCTACGACTTCCACTCCGCGAGCGAATCGAGCACCACCATGTACGAGATGCATTTCCAGCACGGCACGGCACCCGAATGGGGACCTGCGAAGCACGACCCCGACAGCCCCGCCTCGCTGGCGGCGCTGCAAGCCGCTCTTGACCTGCGAGACAACGGCGGCCCGCGCCCCGACGACAACTAACCTCGTCGCCATGCCTACCGAAGAGAACCAGTCGCTGAAGCTCGCCGTCATCCCCGGAGACGGGATCGGCACCGAAGTGACTGCCGAAGCCCTCAAGGTGCTCGAGCAGGTGACCGCGTCCAGCGTCGCCGGCGGTGCGAAGTTCGAGCCGACCCGCTACGACCTGGGGGCCGAGCGCTACCTGGCCACCGGCGAGGTGCTTCCGGACTCGGTGCTGGCGGAGATCCGCAACCACGACGTGATCCTGCTCGGTGCTGTCGGCGGCAAGCCGAACGACCCGAACCTGCCGCCGGGCATCCTCGAGCGCGGCCTGCTGCTGCGCCTGCGGTTCGAGCTCGACCACTACGTGAACCTGCGCCCGTCCCGGATCTTCCCGGGATCGGTCTCCCCGCTGGCCCCGCACATCCTCGAGAAGGGCGAGGTCGACTTCGTCGTCGTCCGCGAGGGCACCGAGGGTCCGTACACCGGCAACGGCGGCGCGCTCCGCGTCGGTACGCCGGCCGAGGTCGCCACCGAGGTCTCGGTGAACACCGCGTTCGGTGTCGAGCGGGTCGTCCGGGACGCGTTCGCGCGGGCCCAGCGCCGCCCGCGCCAGAAGCTCACCCTGGTCCACAAGACCAACGTGCTGGTCAACGCCGGCTCGGTCTGGTGGCGGCTGTTCCAGGAGGTCGCCGCGGAGTACCCCGAGGTGACCACCGACTACATGCACATCGACGCCGCGATGATCCACATGACGACCGACCCGGGCCGTTTCGACGTGATCGTCACCGACAACCTGTTCGGCGACATCATCACCGACCTCGCTGCCGCCGTGACTGGTGGTATCGGCCTGGCGGCGAGCGGCAACGTGAACCCGGACCGGACCGCGCCGTCGATGTTCGAGCCGGTGCACGGTTCGGCGCCCGACATCGCGGGTCAGGCCAAGGCCGACCCGACCGCGGCGATCCTCTCGGTCTCGCTGATGCTCGACCACCTCGGCCTGACCGAGGCGGCGCGGACGGTCGAGGACGCGGTGATCGCCGACCTCGCCTCCCGCGAGCCCGGTGCGGCGCTGAGCACGCCCGAGATCGGCGACCGGATCGCCGCCCGAGTAGCCGGCTGAGCTGCGCGGCGGCACCTGCCTGACCAGGCCGGGCCCGGGACGCAGCTCAGGGAGCTTTCTCGGCGGTTAACAGCCACTCACCCCTGTTCTGCAATTCCGATCCAGAGAGATAACGTGAACTCATGACCCTCGACATCTCGATCGTCCCCTCGGCGAACCCGCGCACCGCCGCGCAGGTGGCTGAGATCCTGGCCGACCCCGGCTTCGGGACGTACTTCACCGATCACATGTTCACCGTCGAGTGGACGCCCGAGAAGGGCTGGCACGACGCCCGGATCACTGCGTACGGGCCGCTCACCCTCGACCCCGCGACCGCGGTCCTGCACTACGCGCAGGAGACCTTCGAGGGGATGAAGGCCTACCGGCACGAGGACGGCTCGGTCTGGACGTTCCGGCCCGACCAGAACGCCGAGCGGATGAAGCGGTCCTCGCACCGGCTCGCGCTGCCGGTCCTCGAGCCCGAGGACTTCGTGCAGGCGGTGGACGCGCTCGTCGCGGTCGACCAGCGCTGGGTGCCGGAGGCCGGGTCCGAGAAGAGCCTCTACATCCGCCCGTTCATGATCGCCACCGAGGCGTTCCTGGGCGTGCGGCCCTCGCAGCACGTCACCTTCATGGTGATCGCCTCGCCCGCCGGCGCCTACTTCAAGGGCGGGATCAAGCCGCTCACGCTCTGGCTCACCGAGGAGTACACCCGGGCGGGCCGCGGCGGGATGGGGGCCGCCAAGACCGGCGGCAACTACGCCAGCTCGCTGGTGGCGCAGCAGGAGGCGACCGCCCAGGGCTGCGACCAGGTGGTCTTCCTCGACGGTGCCGAGGGCAAGTACGTCGAGGAGCTCGGCGGGATGAACATGTACTTCGTGTTCGCCGACGGCCGGATCGTCACCCCGGCGACCGGGACCATCCTCGAGGGCATCACCCGGTCCGCGATCATCGAGCTCGCCCACCAGTCCGGTCACAAGGTCGAGGAGCGGCTCTTCTCGATCGACGAGTGGCGCGAGGGCGTCGCGTCCGGGGAGATCACCGAGGTCTTCGCCTGCGGCACCGCGGCCGTGGTGACCCCGGTCGGCACCCTGAAATGGGAGGGCGGCGAGGTCCAGGGCTCCACCGAGACCGGCCCGCTCACCCAGCAGATCCGCCAGAGCCTCATCGACATCCAGTACGGCCGCTCCGCCGATGAGTTCCACTGGATGCACCGCGTCCTGTAGTCGTTGAACAGGCCCTAGCTGTCGATTGAGGCGGGCGTTGGTGCGCCGAGTCGGCGACTAGGCCCAGATCGGGGCGAGCTCTTCGGCGATCAGGGTTCCCTGCCGCAACCCGGTCTCCGCGCTGGCGCGGCGCCGGGACGGGTCCAGGGCATTGGTCCCCATCGCCTTGCCGGCGATCGCGTCCGGGCTGATCACGTGCGTCCGGCTCGCGCCGGTGCGCTCGAGCTGCCGGGCGACGGACTGGTCGCGGGAGACCGCCAGCGTCGTGGGAGCCAGGACGACGACCGTGTCGGCACCCTCCGCGAGGTCGGCGTTGGTCGCGGACCGGGCGCCGCCGTCGACGTACGTCGTCCCGCCGATCCGCACCGGCGGCCACACCAGCGGCACCGCGCAGCTGGCGGCCACGGCGTCCAGGACGCTGACGCCCGAGGTGCGGTCGAAGACGGTGAACTCGCCCCGGTCGACGTCGACCGCGGTGATCCGCAGGTCGCGCTCCGGCCACTCCGGCTCGCCGATCCGCGACCGGATCACCGCGAGGCGGGCATCGGCCGGCTCCGGGTGCGCGGCCAGCGCCGCCTTGCCGACCTTCCGCCACTTCGCTGACTGCTCGCCGCGCCGGGCCAGCATCACGCCGAGCTTGAGCAGCGTCGTCGGGCCGAGCTTGGCGGCCAGCTCGCCGTCGGCGGGTCGCAACTGGTCGTCGTACGCCGCGTCCAGGGGGCCGGTGGTGATCCGGGTGCCGACGACCGATCCGGCCGACGTACCGATCACCAGATCGGCCGCGGTCAGGTCGACGCCCGAGCGTCGCAGGCCCTCAAGGACGCCGAGCTCCCAGGCGACGCCGGTAACGCCACCCCCGCCGAGGACGAGTGCTCGCATCACGTGGGGTGTCCTTCTCAGATCGGCGGGCTTCGTGTCCGCGCCGCTCGAGGATGTGGCAGACTCGAAGCGTGCACGCAGCAAGCATCATTATCGTCTAGCGCGTCAGGCCGCACTCAGAAACCAGGCCTGTCGCGCCAACCTCTCGTCCCCGCGGGAGGTTTTTTGTTTGTCACCACACAGAGGACCCGAAGATGAGCACCCCGGACACCTTCCACGTCTACGACACCACCCTGCGCGACGGCGCGCAGCAGGAGGGCCTGAACCTGTCGGTGGCGGACAAGCTGGCGATCGCGCGGCACATCGACGGGCTCGGCGTCGGCTTCATCGAGGGCGGCTGGCCGGGCGCCAACCCCAAGGACACCGAGTTCTTCGCCAAGGCGCGCGAGGAGCTGAAGCTGCAGAACGCGCAGCTGGCCGCATTCGGGGCCACCCGCCGGGCGGGGATCAAGGCCGCGGACGACCCGCTGATCGCCGCGCTGCGCGACTCCGGCGCGGGGGTGGTCACCCTGGTGGCGAAGTCGCACGACCGGCACGTCGAGCTCGCGCTGCGGACCACGCTGGAGGAGAACCTCGCGATGGTCCGCGACACCGTCAGCCACCTCCGCGCGGAAGGGCAGCGGGTCTTCGTGGACGCTGAGCACTTCTTCAACGGCTACCGGGAGAACCGGGCGTACGCGCTCGAGGTGCTGAACGTGGCGTTCGAGGCCGGCGCCGACGTGGTCGCGCTCTGCGACACCAACGGCGGCATGCTGCCGAACTGGGTCAGCGACGTGGTCGACGACGTGCTGTCCAGCACCTCGGGACGGATCGGCATCCACGCCCACAACGACACCGGGTGCGCGGTCGCGAACAGCCTGGCCGCGGTGGAGGCGGGCGCGTCGCACGTCCAGGGCTGCATCAACGGGTACGGCGAGCGCACCGGCAACGCGGACCTGATCAACGTCGTCGCCAACCTGGAGCTCAAGCTGGACCGTCAGGTGCTCCCGGCCGGGCTGCTCCGCGACGCGACCCGGATCGCGCACGCCGTCGCCGAGGTCACCAACGTGCCGCCGTCCTCGCGCCAGCCGTACGTCGGCGTCTCGGCCTTCGCGCACAAGGCGGGCCTGCACGCGAGCGCGATCAAGGTGGACCCGAACCTCTACCAGCACATGGATCCGGAGGGCATCGGCAACGACATGCGACTGCTGGTCTCGGACATGGCCGGCCGGGCCTCGATCGAGCTGAAGGGGCGCGAGCTCGGCTTCGAGCTGGGCAAGGACGTGATCGTCGAGGTCACCGCGAAGGTCAAGGAGCTGGAGCAGCGCGGCTACACCTTCGACGCGGCCGACGCGTCGTTCGAGCTGCTGCTCGCCGAGGCCGTCGAGGGTTCCCGGCCGTCGTACTTCGAGGTCGAGTCCTGGCGGGTGATCACCGATTCGGCGCCGGGGGAGGAGGCCGGGTCCGAGGCCACCGTGAAGCTGATGGCCGGCGGAGACCGCCTGGTCGTGACCGGTGAGGGCAACGGCCCGGTCAACGCCCTCGACCACGCGCTGCGCCGGGCGATCCAGCAGCTGTACCCGGAGATCGTGAAGTTCGAGCTGATCGACTACAAGGTGCGGATCGTGGACCAGGGCCACGGCACCGACGCGATCACCCGGGTGCTGATCGAGACCTCGGACGGCGAGTCGTCGTGGGTCACCGTCGGCGTCGGCCACAACGTGATCGAGGCGTCCTGGGAGGCGCTGGTCGACGGGTTGGCGTTCGGGCTACGGCGTCACGGGGCCTGAGACGACCCGGCCGACCAGGTCCTCCCAGCCGGCGACGATCCGCTCGACGTCCATCTGCTCGATGTTCACCTGCTGCCGCAGGATCGGGACCTCCAGCGGCGCCAGCAGCGCGGTCGCAAGCAGCGCGATGTCGCCGCGCACGCCGAGCTGACCGAGCAGGTAGCGCACGTGCGTTGCGGTGAACGAGTACGCCGCATAGCTGCGACCGGTATCCGCCCCGGAGGCCGCGAGCAGCAGGTCCGCGTTGGCCAGGTTCGAGGTCAGCCGAGCGCGTCCGAACGCGATCAGCCGCTCGTACGGCGGTGCGTCCGGTCCGAGCGGCGGCGGCCCGCTGATCACCGACGCCTGGAACGCCGCCTCGGACTCGTCGAGCAGGCGCGCCATCAGGCCGGCTCGGTTGCCGAACCGCCGGAAGACGGTGCCCTTGCCGACGCCGGCGGCCTCGGCCACGGCGTCCATCGTCACGGCCTCGACGCCGCAGCTGTCGACCAGCCGCGCGGCCGCGCACATCAGCGCGTCCCGGTTGCGGGCGGCGTCCCGGCGCTCCGGCACGGGCTGGCCGAGGATCGGTAGCAGCTCCGGCTCGGTCATGGCCGACACCCTAGGCCGACTCCGCCGCCAGCGCAGCCAGGATTCCGTGCGAGCTGCCGAACAGGTGCCTGGCGGTGCTGCCGGGCGGCCGCACCGTCGTCCCCGAGGACCAGCCGGAGGCGTTCCTCCGCGCCCGGGTGCAGGCCGGCTCTGCCGCGGGTCTCGAAATGTCCGGAATAGCCGCGGAATAGAAACGGACCCTGGTCCGGTTATGACTCCTGATGCTCGTCCCCTCACACCACCAGGAGCCAGTCATGACCCGTGTAGCCGTCCTCGTCGGGAGCCTTCGCACCGACAGCGTGAACCGCCAGATCGCCGAGTCGCTGCGGGCGCAGGCCCCGGCCGACGTCCAGATCGACATCGTCGAAGGTCTCGGCGACGTCCCGTTCTACAACGAAGACATCGACGCCGACGCACCCCCGGCCGCCGCCACGTCCGTCCGCGAGCAGGTCGCTGCTGCCGACCGCGTGCTCGTCGTCACCCCGGAGTACAACGCCACCATGCCGGCCGTGCTGAACAACGCGATCGACTGGCTCTCCCGCCCGTACGGCGCCGGTGCCCTGGTGGGCAAGCCGTTCGGCGTACTCGGTGTCACCCCGACGCCGTACGGCGGCAAGTGGGCGCACGAGCACGCCCGGCTGTCGGCGACCATCGCCGGGGCCGTGGTGGTCGAGGACGTCACCGTCTCGCAGACCTCGATCGACGTCGACGTGCTGAACGACGCCGAGGTGCAGGGGCGGCTGCGCGGAGCGCTGGAGACCCTGGTCGCCTACGTGCCGGAGCCGTCGGCGGCCTGAGGCCTGCTCGCGGAAGCGGCGACGCGCTAGCGTCGACCCGTGAGCGAGCTCCACGACCTGACCGCCCTCGAGCAGGGCGCGGCCGTCAAGGCCGGCGACACCTCGTCGGCCGAGCTGGTCGAGCACTACCTCGAACGCGCCGAGCGACTCAACGGGTCGCTCGGCGCGTTCGTCACGCTCACCCCCGAGCGCGCCCGTGACCAGGCCCGTGCGGGCGGCGGTGACGGACCGCTGGCGGGGGTGCCGACGGCGATCAAGGACCTCAACGCCACCGCCGGGGTGCGCACCATGTTCGGGTCGGTCCTGCTCGCCGACAACGTCCCCGAGGTGAGCGACGAAGTGGTGCTGCGGATCGAGGCGGCCGGCCTGGTCAGCCTCGGCAAGACGAACACCCCGGAGTTCGGATCGCCTTGCTACACCGAGTCGGCGGTCGCACCCCCGGCGGTCACCCCGTGGGACCCGACCCGGATGGCCGGCGGGTCCAGCGGTGGAGCGGCGTCGGCGGTGGCCGGCGGGCTGGTACCGGTCGCCCAGGGATCGGACGGTGGCGGGTCGATCAGGATCCCGGCGAGCTGCTGCGGCCTGGTCGGACTGAAGCCGACCCGCGGCCGGATCTCCGGAGCTCCGCTGTACGGCGAGATCACCGGGCTGGCGACGGCGGGTCCGCTGGCGCGCACGGTGCGGGACGCGGCGGCGCTGCTGGACGTGATGGCCGGGCGTGCCGTCGGCGACCCGTTCTGGGCTCCCGCCGAGCAGCGCTCCTTCCTGGCCGCGTGCGAGGACGACCCCGGCCGGCTGCGGGTGGCCCGGTTCAGCGCGCCGGTGATCGCCGACGCCGAGGTGGACCCGGAGTGCGTGGCCGCCTGGGAGGACGCAAGCCGGTTGCTGGAGTCGCTGGGGCACGAGGTCGTCGACATCGAGCCGCCGATGCCACGAGACGCGGTGCCGACGTTCGAGACCTGCTGGGCGGTCCTGACCGGTCTCTCTACCGTCGGTCTGGACGAGGAGGCCCGGTCGCGGTTGCAGCCGCTGACTCGGTGGCTCGGTGAGCGCGGTGAACGAGTCTCCGGACCCGAGTTCGGCTTGGCGCTGGGGGAGCTGCGCCGGATCGCCGCCCGGACGCTGACGGCGTTGGCGTCGTACGACGTGGTGCTGACGCCCACGCTGGCCCAGCTGCCGTTGCCGGTCGGAGCGTTGCGCAACGACGAGGACCCGGCCGCGGACTTCGAGGCGCAGAAGCGGTTCACTCCGTGGACGTCGATGTGGAACGTCACCGGCAGCACCGCCGTGTCGTTGCCGCTGCACCAGAGCGCCGGCGGACTGCCGGTCGGCGTGATGCTGGCCGCGGCGCCGGGACGTGAGGCGCTGCTGCTCGCGCTGGCGGCCCAGGTCGAAGCGGCGGATCCCTGGATCGGTCGGGTCCCGCCGGTCTGGTGAGGCAGGCTCCGGGTCGGCCACGTGGTCGAGAGCAGAGTGGGGCCACGATCGGGCCGCCGGTGATCGACGAGATCGTCTCGCTTGATGAGCGGCGTGCTGGCGGGCTCTCCTGAGCCGGCCTAGGTCCGCCGGCTGAAGGTGACCCTCCCGGAGGGATCGCTCTTGAGCTGGTAGCGACCGTCGTGCGCGAGGGTGTGGTGCCGCGGACAGAGCAGCATCCCGTTGCGCACGCTGGTGCAACCGCCCTTCGCCCAGGGCGTCGGGTGGTGCGCATGGCACATCCCGGGCGGCCAGTCGCACCCGGCGGCGTTGCAGCCCTTGTCGCGGAGCGCGAGAGCGTGCCGTTGTGCTCCGGTGTGGAACCGGGTCTTGCGGCCGAGATCGAGGGGCTGGGACGGCGAGCCGAGCACTGCCGGGATCAGCCCTGCTTCGCAGGCGAGTCGGCGGGCCTCGGACGCCGAGATCGCGGCACCGGTGTCGAGAACCGCGGCCCGCTGGCTTCCGCCGATCAGGTTCTCCATGCTCATCGTGACCACGACGGTGGCGGCGAGACCGCCGGCCTGCGGGGTGTCGTCGGGCGAGCGGGTCTCGACGTACTCGGTGAAGGCCTGGCCGAGCCGCAATGGCCGGGCAACCCGGGGACGGGTCGCGGAAGTCGCCCGGGAAGCCTGGTGCCGTGGCGCTGCGATGGCGGTCAGGTGCTTCTCCAGGATCTCGCCGGCGAGGACGGGGATCTTGAATCGGCCGACCATCGACCCCTGTCCGTCGGGGTGCATCACGAAGGTCGCAGCTGCCGCGGCGACCTGCTCCTCGCGCTCGAGAACCGCCTGCTCGTGCGCCTCGGCGACCTCTGGAGCGATCACGTCGAGGATCTTGCGGCCGAGGACGCGCAGCTCCCGCGGGTCGTGGTGCTCGGCAAGCGCGACCATGTGGCGCTCGGCGTCGGCACGGAGCTGGTGGGGGACCAGGTCGTGGGGGAGTGCTTCGACGGAGCTGAGGATGACCGCCGCCTGGTCCACCGAGACGGCCCCCGCGGACATCGCCGCGGCGGTGGGTTCGTGGGCGCTGTCGTCGAGCTGCTCCGCAAGCGCGACCGCCCGGTGCGCGGCCGGCTTGGTCGTCCGGGTGGTGGTGGCCCACCAGCCCGCGGTGTTCGCCGAGCCGACGGCGTCACCGACCTGGTGCCGGTCCGCCGCGCGCAGCAGCTGCAGCTCGAAGGCGTCGTACTGGTTCTTGAAGCGGGCGGCTCTGCTGAGCAGATCGCGGAGATCGTCCGGGGAGTGCGTCCACGCCGGCACATCGGTGCCTTCGGCCAGGGCCGCGTCCAGAGCGTCGAGCATCCGCGCATGAGGGTGCGTCGGAGGCTGGTCGTCGACGGATCCCGAACTCATGCGACGACCCTAGAACCAACCCCCGACACGTAGTTCCGGAACTCCTTGACGTACCGCCCGCCCGGAATCGACTACTGCGGTGCCGGCTTCACCAGGGTGATGGTGACGACCCGGCTGACGCCACGGGCGTGGGTACGGCCCCGGGGCTTGAGCACCCGCAGCTTGAGCGTGCCGCTCCCGGCGACCGTCGGCGTGAAGCCGAACCGTGACCGCGCGCTGAGCTTCTGCGTCCTGATCGTCTTCCAGGCACCCCGCACGTAGGCCTGCAGGGAGACCGACCTGCCCGCAGCCCCGGGACGTACGCTGCCTGTCACCTTGATCGTGGCGCCAGGAGTGGCCGTCCGTGCCGACGTCTTCACGGTCACCACGTACCCGGTCCTTGCCTCGGCCGGCGCAGCCACCGCACCGCCGGCCAGGCCGGCGACCATGATCGACGCCGTCAGCATCGCTCGAACTCGCATCGACATGCCCTTCTCGTAGGTGCGTCGAGCCTACGGGTTCAGGGGCGTGCGTCGGCGTCGGCGGTGGCGATCAGGCGTTCGCACTCCGCGACCAACCTTTGCCGGATCGGCGCCCCTCGCTCGCTGAACCCGCGTTGTGCCGCGACGTACTCGGCCCGGCCCTCGGGCGTCTCGATCGCGACCTGGCTCCACGGCTCACCGTTGGGCTCGAGCGCCAGGCCGGTGAAGTCGTAGGGAGCCGCGCGCATGTCGAGGATGCGGATGTCCCACGCCAGTTCGAATGCATCGGCGACCAGTTCCGACGGGATCAGCGGGGTCAGGCGGAAGGCGTGCTTGTAGAGGTCCATACCCGCGTGCAGGCATCCCGGCTGCTCGAACGCGGCCCGGTCGTCCCGCCCCGGCTGCAGGACGTTCAGCGGGCGTGCCTGCGGGGTGAAGAATCGAAACGCGTCGAAGTGCGAGCAGCCGATCCGGCTCTCCTCGACCACGGCGTCCGTGCCGGTCGCACCGAGGCGCAGGGGAGCCGGGTGCCGGACCTCGTTGCCCGGGGCGTCGCTGCGGTACACCATCGCCCACTCATGCAGGCCGAAGCAGCCGAGGGTCGGCGGCCGCGAGGCGGTGGCGGTCAACAGGGCGTGCAGGTTCTCGATCATCGGGCGCTGCGAGGCGAGGTGGGCCGCGGTGACGGTGCCGCCGGCGTACCCCTTGAGGCCGTCGTACTCCGGCGCCTCGGCCAGCGTGACGCCGTACCCGGGGTGCCAGCGGCGGAGCGCCGCCGGTCGTTGCGCGTAGTAGGTGAAGAGGAAGTCGTGGACCGGGTGGGCCTCGCCGCGGTACCGGCGCTCCAGGTGCGGTTGCACCCGGAGGTCGACCCGGTCCTCGTGCGCCCGGGCGCGCTCCGCCCAGGCGGAACGGGCGAGCACGGTCGATGACACGCCAAGGAGGGTACGTCGGTAGAGTCGAGTAGTGCGTATCGCGAGGTTCACCACTGGAGAAGATCCCCTGTTCGGCGTGCTCACCGGGGACGTCGACGACAACGGCATCCCCGATGACGACTGCGTGATCGTCGGGCTCAACGGCGACCCGCTCCACGTCGGGCTGCACCTGGCGAACAAGGAGTACCCGCTCTCCGAGGTGCGCCTGCTCTCGCCGGTGATCCCGCGCAGCAAGGTGATCGGGATCGGCCGCAACTACGCCGCCCACGCCGCCGAGCTGGGCCACGACCTGCCGTCCGAGCCGTTGATGTTCATGAAGCCGAACACCAGCGTGATCGGCCCGGACGACCCGATCTTCTACCCGTCGCAGAGCAACGAGGTGCACTACGAGGGCGAGCTCGCCGTGGTGATCTCGCGCCCTTGCCGGGACGTGCCGGCTGCCACGTTCCGCGACGTGGTGCAGGGCTACACCGTCGCCAACGACGTCACCGCCCGCGACCTGCAGCGCTCGGACGGCCAGTTCACCCGGGCCAAGGGCTTCGACTCGTTCTGCCCGCTCGGCCCCTGGATCGAGACCGAGCTCGACGTCTCCGACCTCGCCGTGAAGACCTACGTCAACGGCGAGCTCAAGCAGGACGGCCGCACCGCCGACATGATCTTCGGCGTCCCGGAGCTGATCGAGTACGTCTCGTCCGTGATGACCCTGCTCCCCGGAGACGTCATCCTCACCGGCACCCCCGAGGGTGTCGGACCCGTCCAGCCCGACGATGAGATCGAGATCTTCATCCAGGGCATCGGCAACCTGACCAACAAGGTGAAGAAGCGTGACTGAGAAGCTCGAGAACGTCCGGGTCCGGATGGCGCCCAGCCCGACCGGATCGCCGCACGTCGGCCTGGCCCGTACGGCGCTCTTCAACTGGGCGTTCGCCCGCCACCACGGCGGCACCTTCGTGTTCCGGGTCGAGGACACCGACAAGGAGCGCAGCACCGAGGAGTCGCTGACCGCGATCATCGAGGTCTTCCGGTGGCTCGGCCTCGACTGGGACGAGGGCCCCGAGGTCGGGGGCGCCTACGCGCCGTACAAGCAGTCCGAGCGCGGCGACCTGTACGCCGACGCGCTGGCCCGGCTGCGTGCGGGCGGCTACACCTACGACTGCTACTGCACCACCGAGGAGCTCGACGCCCGTCACGAGGTCGCCAAGGAGGCCGCCAAGGCCGCGATCACCGCGGCGAAGGCGGCCGCCGCGGCCGACCCGGAGGACGCCGGGCTCAAGGCGAAGGTCGACGAGGCCGTCACCGTTCTGAAGTCCCAGGTCCTCGGGTACGACGGCTTCTGCCGCGCGCTGACCGAAGAGCAGGTCGCGGGATTCGCGGGCCGTGCGGCCGTGGTCCGGTTCCGGATGCCGGAGGGCCGGATCGGCTGGGACGACCTGGTCCGCCAGGAGATCTCCTTCGACACCAAGCACGTGCCGGACTACGCGCTCGCGCGCCCCAACGGCGACCCGCTGTACACGCTGGTCAATCCCGTCGACGACGCTCTGATGGAGATCACCCACGTGCTGCGCGGGGAGGACCTGCTGTCCTCCACGCCCCGTCAGATCGCCCTGTACGACGCGCTCGCCGCGGTCGGGATCGGCAACGGGACGACGCCGCGGTTCGGGCACCTGCCGTACGTGATGGGCGAGGGGAACAAGAAGCTCTCCAAGCGCGACCCGGGCGCCAGCCTGCTCGGCTACCGCGAGGACGGGTTCGTCGCCGAGGGCCTGCTCAACTACCTCGCCCTGCTCGGCTGGTCGGTCGCTGCCGACCGGGACGTCTTCGGCGTCGAGGAGCTGGTCGAGAAGTTCGACATCGCCGACGTCAACGCCAACCCGGCGCGCTTCGACCTCAAGAAGGCCGAGGCGATCAACGCCTCGCACCTGCGGTTGCTGTCGCTCGACGAGATCACCCATCGGGTGCTGCCGTTCCTGAAGGCCGCCGGCGTCGTCAGCGACCCGGTCTCCGATGCGGACGCGAGGCTGCTCGAGCTGGCGATGCCGCTGATCGCCGAGCGGATCAACAAGCTCACCGAGGCGCCGGAGATGCTCGGCTTCCTGTTCGCCGACGAGGTGGCCTTCGATGCCGACGACGTGGCCAACGTGCTCGACGAGGACGGACGCGCCGTGGTGGCGGCTTCCCGCGAGGCACTGACCGCGCTGACCTCGTGGAGTACCGCGGACATCGAGGCTGCTCTGCGCGCCAAGCTGGTCGAGGAGCTCGGGATCAAGCCGAAGAACGCGTTCGGACCGGTCCGGGTCGCGATCACGGGTCGCCGGATCTCGCCGCCGCTGTTCGAGTCCCTCGAGCTGCTCGGCCGGGACGTCTCGCTGGCCCGGCTCGACGCCGTCCTCGGCTGAGGATGACCGCGACGCCGGCGCCCTCCGCGGAGGGCACGCCGTACCCACTGGTCCTGCGGACGCCGACGTACGCGTGGTGGCAGCCGGCTGCGGGTCTGGTGCTGCTCCCGATCGCGATGTTCATCGTGGTACCGCTGCTCCTGCTTCCGCTGCTCGCGGCCACGGTGGCGGCAGACCACACCGGCTCCTTCAGCAAGGCCTTCGAGGCGGCGGCGAGCCTGGACCCGGTCAGCTGGCAGGGCCTGCTCTACCTCAACCTGTCCCTGGCCGGCCTGACCCTGGTGACGTGGGGGATCGTCCGGTTCGTGCACGGTGTCCGCCCGCGGTGGCTGACCTCGGTAGCGCCGGGGTTCCGGTGGCGGTTCTTCTGGGCCTGCTTCGGGTTGTCGGTGGTGGCGATCCTGGCCCAGATCCTCGTCGGCGCTCTGATGCCCAGCGATCCGAACGACCTCGGCGGCTCGCTCAACCACGTCGACGCGACGTACCTGGCCCTGGCCGCGGTCGTCCTGTTCAGCACGCCGCTCCAGGCGATCGGCGAGGAGTACGTCTTCCGCGGTTACTTGATGCAGGCGTTCGGCGCGCTCACCCGGCGGCCGTGGATCGCGGTGGTGGCGAGCGCATTCCTGTTCGCGTGCGCGCACGGCGTCCAGAATGCGCCGCTGTTCCTGGACCGGTTCGCCTTCGGGCTGATGGCCGGGTACGTCGTGCTGCGCACGGGCGGGCTCGAGGCGGGGATCGCGCTGCACGTCTGGAACAACCTGGTGGCGTTCGGGCTAGCGCTGGCGATCGGCGACATCGACGACACCCTCAACGTGACCGAAGTCGGGTGGTCGAACCTCCCGCTCACCATCACGCAGAACGGCGTTTACCTGATCCTGGTTCTGCTCGTCGCCCACAGGATGGGAATCACATCGCGAACAACGCACCCCGTTTTGGTGGCCGGAAGCCCACGCGTGTAAGGTTTCGTCTCGGTTCGGACAGCCTCAGTATGTGTCCGAATTGGTGGGATATGGTGTAATTGGCAGCACGACTGGTTCTGGTCCAGTTAGTCAAGGTTCGAGTCCTTGTATCCCAGCGAGTGACGTCAGTGGCTCACGATTTGGCTTGCGCCTCGTGCAACCGATAGAGTCACCCTCGCTCAGGCGCTGCTGCGCAGGGCCGTGCACGACAAAACTGAAGAAACCTGCTCCGTTCGTCTAGTGGCCTAGGACGTCGCCCTCTCACGGCGGTAACACGGGTTCAAATCCCGTACGGAGTACCCAGAGCAAGAGCCCGGTCCCATCGGACCGGGCTCTTGCGTGTGTCAGGACGGTGCGGTTCAGTCATCGAACGGTCGCGTCCGTTTTCCGCTAGAACTGTCGGTGGGCATCGGGAAGACTCGTCGGCATGCACCAGGACACGGAGGCCTGCTACCGGGCCGTGAAGAGCAAGGACCGCCGCTTCGACGGGGTCTTCTACACGGCGGTGCGCACCACCGGGATCTACTGCCGCCCGAGCTGCCCGGCGATCACCCCGAAGCTCGCGAACGTGACCTTCCACCCGAGTGCCGCCGCGGCCCAGCTCGCCGGCTACCGCGCCTGCAAGCGCTGCCTGCCCGATGCGACACCCGGCTCGCCCGAGTGGGACCTCGCCGCGGACGTCGCCGGCCGGGCGATGCGGCTGATCTCCGACGGGATCGTGGACCGCGACGGCGTCGACGGGCTGGCGGCCCGGCTCGGCTACTCCACCCGGCAGCTCAACCGGGTCGTCTCGAGCTCGTTCGGGGCGGGGCCGCTCGCGCTGGCCAGGGCGCGTCGCTCGCAGACCGCGCGGGTGCTGATCGAGACCACCGAGCTCTCCTTCGCGGACGTCGCGTTCGCTTCCGGCTTCGCGAGCATCCGGCAGTTCAACGACACCGTCCGCGAGGTGTACGCCGCGACGCCGACGGAGCTGCGCGGCCGACGCGGCCGGACCAGTGCGTCCGGTTCGATCGTCACGCGGATCGGCGTACGCGAGCCGTTCGCGGGGACCGAGCTCCTCGGCTTCCTGGCGCTGCGCGCCGTACCGGGGATCGAGGCGGTCGACCTGGAGGCGGGCTGGTACGAGCGCTCCCTCGATCTGCCGCACGGCCCCGGCGTCGTCCGGATCGATCTCCGCGACCGACCGGCGGGTCAGGTGCCGTGCCGGTTCGCGCTGGCCGACGCGCGCGACCTGGCGCCCGCCCTGGAGCGGACCCGCCGCCTGCTCGACGCCGACGCCGACCCAATCGCGGTCGACGAGCAGCTCGGCGACGATCCCCGGCTCGCGCCGCTGGTACGACGCCGCCCCGGACTGCGCGTCCCCGGCCACGTGGACGGCTTCGAGGTCGCGGTCCGCGCCGTCCTCGGGCAGCAGGTCAGCGTCGCCGGCGCACGCACGCTGGCCGCCCGGCTGGTCGACTCGCACGGTCGCGAGCTGGACCTCGCCGGGCAGCACCAGGTGACCAGTCTCTTTCCCGCCGCCGATGCACTGGCCGGCATCGACCCGGAGGAGATCGCGATGCCGCGGGCCCGGGGGCGCGCTCTCGCGGCCATGGCCGCCGCTGTCGCCGACGGGACCGTCGCGCTGGATCGCAGCGCCGACCGCGGCGAGGTCCGCGACTCCCTGCTCGCCGTACCGGGGATCGGGCCGTGGACGGCGGACTACATCGCGCTCCGCGCCCTCGGTGACCCCGACGTGTTCCTGCCGACCGATCTCGGCGTCAAGCACGCGGCCGAGCACCTCGGCATCGACGACATCGCCCGGCACAGCGAGGGCTGGCGACCGTGGCGCTCGTACGCACTCATCCACCTCTGGTCGGGCCTCTCCGGCCAGACGAACAAGGAGTCATAAGGTGACGACGACCATCCAGCAGCACCAGGCCATCGAAAGAGCAGCGACCATGTGGACCGTGATGCCGTCGCCGAAGGGCGCGGAATCGTTCGGCGACCTGCGGATCATCGCGAACGATCACGCGATCCTGGCGATCGAGTTCTCACCGTTCCGCGGGCTCGCCGACGGGAAGCCGATCGGGGACCGCAACGACGAGGCGCCGCTGCTGCGCCGTGCCGTCGAACAGCTCGAGGCCTACTTCGCCCGCGAGCTCCGGGTCTTCGACCTGCCGCTGGCGCCCCTCGGCTCCTCCTTCCAGCAGGCCGTCTGGCAGGAGCTGGCCCGGATCCCGTGGGGCGAGACCGCGTCGTACGGCGAGATCGCCCACCGGCTCGGGCACACCAACGCCGCCTCCCGCGCAGTCGGCTCCGCGAACGGCAGCAACCCGATCCCGATCGTGATCCCGTGCCACCGCGTGATCGGCGCCAACGGATCATTGACCGGGTACGCCGGCGGCCTCGGACGCAAGCAGCAGCTGTTGGAGCTGGAGCAGGACGCGCTGTTCTGAGGGATGAGGTGTGGTCCGGCCTCGGGCCAGCAGCACCCGGCCCGCCCACGCCTCCCCGAACATGCGAATGTTGCTCCTGGTGCTGGAGTGCGCTCGTTCCGCCCCATGCGTCACATTCGCATGTTCGGGGACGGGCGGCGCGGGCGGGCGCGGGAACGACGGGGCGGGGGAGCGCTAGGTGCCCTCGGTCAGCTTCCGGGACACGTTCTCCTGGGCGATACGCCGGATCGACAGGAGCACGGGCTCCTGGAGGACGGTGCCGATGACGGCTGCTTCGACGTCGGCGTCGATGAGCTCGCCGCGCTCGTCGAGGTGGACGGAAGCGACCTCGCGCATCACGATCGGGCGCAGGGCGTGGGCGTAGAGGAACAGCATCTCGTCGCTGATCGGGTGGCCGACGTCGTCGAGCACGTCGAGGGCGTGCGCGAGAGCCGCTGCCTGGGGGTGTCCCGGGGCGAGCTGCCAGCCCTGCGCCTCCAGCATGTCGTCCACGCGCGCCAGGGATCCGGGGGTGGGCGGGGTGCTCTCGGCGGTTCCGAGGCGGGTGTGCGCGGCGCCGACCGCGTCGTGCCACGAGTCGGCCGCCTCGATCCCGTCGAGTACCTGCCGGACTGATTCCAGGCGGAGGCCGGCGACGTCGGTCAGGGCCCGGATGAGTCGGAGCCGCCGCACGTGGGTCTCGTCGTACGCCGCCCGGGTTGCCCCGGTCGCGGTGCCGCTCGGGAGCAGGCCCTCACGCAGGTAGTACTTGACCGTTGCCACGCTGAGTCCCGAGCGCGAGGCCAGCTCCGCCATCCACATGAAATGATCTTGACATTAGATAGTTCTACTGTCCAATATTGGAGAGTAGAACTATCTAAGGAGTTCGCATGTCCGACGAGTCCCGGATCCTCGCGGGGATCCTCTTCCTGTCGCTGGTCACGGTCGAGACCGGCGGCCTGTACCTGGTCAAGCTCTGGAAGGACGCCGCCGGCGCCACGCCGTTCCAGATCGGATTCGCCCGCGCCGGGCACGCGCACGCCGCGGTGCTGCTCGTACTGGGGCTGCTCGGCCTGCTGTACGTCGACCAGTCCGGTCTCGAGGGCGGATGGGCGTGGATCGCGCGCTCCGGGGTGCCGATCGCGGCCATCCTGATGCCGGCCGGGTTCTTCGCGGCGTCGGCCGGCACTGGCCGGACTACGCCGAACGGGTTCATCGGGCTGGTCTTCGCGGGAGCCGGAGTGATGGCGGTCGGCCTGGCCACGCTGGGCGTCGGGCTGCTGATCGCCTGACCATGCTCGGTGTCCCACCGGGGTCGACACCGCCGCCCCGGTCTTCGGTTGCTGACGCCTGACGTCAGCCTGCGAGCGTCTCCTCGCGGAACTTGGCGAGTAACTCGGCGAGCTTCTTCTCGTCGCGCTCGGTGGCGGGGACCAGCAGCTCGGCGAGGATGTCGGTCAGCTCGGCCAGCTGCCGGTTGAGCTGGCGGTTCTCCATCACCGCGTCCTCCAGGTCGAGGATCCGCTTCGGCAGGTAGACCGTCTCCGACAGGTACCGACGGATGCCGTACTTCTTCCGGCTCATGCTGATGCCTCCTGGTTCGGGTGGTTCCAGTGCGCGACGATCCGGGCGACCTTCGGGTCGGGCCGGTCGAACAGGTCGGTGCCGCGTTCGACGGTGACCTCGTCGACGATCCCACCGCGCGCGGTGATGCCGGCGATCACGCGGTCGACGGCGACCCGCTCGACGAGGTGCCCCGGGGTCGGCTTCGGTCGGCGAACGCCGCGTTCGAACATGCGAATGTGACGCATGTGGCCGCCGGACCTCACTCCAGCCCCACGAGCAACATTTGCATGTTCGGCGACGGGGCGGGGGTGAGAGGAAGGGTGCGACCAGTCGGTGCTGAACTCGAGCAGCAGCGAGCCGCCGCGGCGCAGGGCCATCGAGGCGATCAGGAAGAGGTGGTCGAGGGCTTCGGGGTTGAGGCAGCCGACGAGGCCGCGGGCGTAGAGGTGCACCGGGTCGGGGATGCGGGCCAGCTCGGCGCCGGCGGCGAGGGCGGATCGGCGGTCGTTGAGGGCGAGGGTCCGGGCCTGGTCCTCGGTGCCTCCTGACCGGACGATCCGGCGGCGGGTCTGGCGCAGCGCCGTACCGGACGCGTCGTAGGCGAGGACCAGCCGGCCCTGGCGGGTGAACCAGGACGCGTCCCGGCCGGTACCGCAGCCGAGGTCGGCGATCGGCGCCCCGGGCGGGATCCGCTTCGCTGTCCACTTCGCGAACGACGACGGCTGCCACGGCACCTGCTTGCGGTGCTCTCGGTAGTACTCGTTCCACGGCACCACGTCGTGCCGGACGCCGCGCACCCAGCCCTCGATCCGGCGCAGGCCGCCCGGAGGGTCGTCGTTCTGGAAGGCCGGGTCCGGCGTCCGCCAGGACGGCCCGTAGAGGAAGGCGAGGACGGCCTCCGGGTCCGCGGGGGCGGGCAGCTCGACGCCTTCGAGGGTGACGATTCCCGCAGGGCTGAGTGCCGAGACCGGCAGCGGGCCGCTCCGGCCGCCGAGCTGGTAGTAGGTGCCGCCGACGTGGAACCCGCCGAAGATGTCGATGTGCACCACCCGGCCGTCGGCGAGCCGGTGCATGAGCTTGAGGTCGGCGCCCGACATCCGGACCACCCGCCAGCCGAGCCGGCGCAGCTCGCGCTCCATCGCGTAGGACTCGTAGACGACCTGGGCAGGGGTGTCGGCGCGGCTCAGGTAGGCCAGGTCGGCGTCCGAGTCGTGTCCGATCATCCGGCCGTCGCGGACGGCGCCGAGCAGGCAGCCGTAGGAGAGGTGCGCGTCGTACCCGAGCGAGCGTAGGTCCGCGAGCGCCTGCCGGGTGCCCTCGACGACTTGGGCGCGGATGTCGTCGCCGGTCTCGGAGAACACCCGGGTCAGGTGGCCGGCGCTGTCGACCGCGAGCGGGTTGCCGTGCCGGTCGCGCAGCGCCAGCGGCTCGTCGGAATCGCCGAACGCGACGGTCTGCTCGTGGTGCACCTCGTCGGTGCCGACCAGGGCGACCCGGGTGGTGCCGTGCAGCCGCCCGCGCAGCGCGGCGGGCCAGCGCACCCGCCAGCCCCGCGGGGTCCAGGTCCCGTCGCGCGGCGTGCTGAACGACCAGACGTAGGCGTCGTCGAAGGTGACTGCCAGCGTTCCGCGTCCGCTCCGGGGCACGAGCACGTGGTGCTCGGTCACGGCGTAGGGCACGAGGAGTCCGATCAAGCAGGCAATGTTTAGCGGATCAGTTTACTTTAACCGCGCCTGCCGAGGTCATTCCGCGGCGGCGCGCCGCAACGACTCCGAGAGCCGGTCGGCGGCGGCGAGCACGGCCGGCGCGTGCATCCGGCCGGGCTGGCGGGAGAGCCGCTCCAGCGGACCGGAGACCGAGACCGCGGCGATGATCTTGCCGCTGGGGGAGCGCACCGGCGCCGAGACCGAGGCGACGCCCTGCTCGCGCTCGCCGATCGACTGGGCCCAGCCGCGGCGACGGATGCCGGCCAGAGCGGTGGCCGAGTACGCCGCGTTCTGGAGTCCGCGGTGGATCCGCTCGGGGTCCTCCCAGGCCAGCAGGATCTGGGCGGCGGAGCCGGCCCTCATGGTGAGCTGCGACCCGACCGGGATGGTGTCGCGCAGGCCGCTCGGGCGCTCGGCGGCGGCGACGCAGACGCGGTACTCACCCTGGCGGCGCCACAGCTGGGCGGACTCGCCGGTGATGTCGCGGAGCCGGGCCAGCACCGGGCCGGCGGCGGCGAGCAGCCGGTCCTCGCCGGCGGCGGCGGAGAGCTCGGCCAGCCGCGGGCCGAGGACGAAGCGGCCCTGCATGTCACGGGCAACCAGGCGATGATGTTCCAGAGCGACCGCGAGCCGGTGCGCGGTGGGCCGGGCCAGGCCGGTGCCGGCCACCAGCCCGGCCAGCGTCGCCGGTCCGGACTCGAGGGCAGCGAGAACGAGGGCGGCTTTGTCGAGAACGCCGACTCCGCTAGAGTTGTCCATATAGCAATACTGCCGTCTCACCCGCTGAGATGCAAGTGTACGGTCGGTATTGACCCGAAGTGGTGTTCGACGAGGCCCGGAAGGCGCGGGCCCGTCATCGAGGAGACGAAGGAGGAGCCATGGGCAAGACCCTGGCAGAGAAGGTCTGGGACGAGCACGTCGTCCGTTCGGCGGAGGGTGAACCCGACCTCCTGTACATCGACCTCCACCTCATTCACGAGGTGACCTCCCCGCAGGCGTTCGACGGGCTCCGTCTCGCCGGCCGTCCGGTACGCCGCCCCGACCTCACCCTGGCGACCGAGGACCACAACGTCCCCACCGTCGACTGGGACCAGCCGATCGCCGACCCGGTCTCCAAGACCCAGGTCGACACGCTGCGCAAGAACGCCGCCGAGTTCGGCGTCCGGCTGCACCCGCTCGGTGACGTCGACCAGGGCATCGTGCACGTGGTCGGCCCGCAGCTCGGACTGACCCAGCCGGGCATGACGATCGTCTGCGGCGACAGCCACACCAGCACCCACGGTGCGTTCGGCGCGATCGCCTTCGGCATCGGCACCTCCGAGGTCGAGCACGTGCTCGCCACCCAGACGCTGATGCAGGCCAAGCCGAAGACGATGGCCGTGACCATCAACGGCTCGCTGCCGGCCGGCGTCACCGCCAAGGACATGGTGCTCACCCTGATCACGCACACCGGCACCGGTGGCGGTCAGGGCTACATCGTCGAGTACCGCGGCCAGGCCATCGAGGAGCTCTCGATGGAGGGCCGGATGACGGTCTGCAACATGAGCATCGAGTGGGGCGCGAAGGCGGGCATGATCGCCCCCGACCAGACCACCTTCGACTACATCGCCGGCAAGCCCGAGGCGCCGACCGGAGCCGACTGGGACGCGGCCGTCGCGCACTGGAAGACGCTGGTCACCGACGCCGATGCCGAGTTCGACGAGGAGATCGTCCTCGATGCCTCGACGATGACGCCGTTCGTCACCTGGGGCACCAACCCGGGCCAGGGCGTGGCCCTCGGCGGGACTGTTCCGGTCCCGGCCGACTTCGAGGACGAGCAGGACCGGATCGCCGCCGAGAAGGCGCTGGAGTACATGGGCCTCGAGGCCGGCACCCCGATGCGCGACGTCCACGTCGACACCGTCTTCGTCGGCTCCTGCACCAACGGCCGGATCGAGGACCTGCGCCTCGCCGCCGAGATCATCAAGGGGCACAAGGTCGCCGACGGCACCCGGCTGCTCGTCGTACCGGGGTCGGTGCGGGTGCGCCTGCAGGCGATGGAGGAGGGTCTGGACAAGGTCTTCACCGAGGCCGGTGCCGAGTGGCGGGGAGCCGGGTGCTCGATGTGCCTGGGCATGAACCCCGACCAGCTGGCCGTCGGCGAACGCAGCGCCTCGACGTCGAACCGCAACTTCGAAGGCCGTCAGGGCAAGGGTGGGCGCACCCACCTGGTTTCCATTCCCGTGGCTGCCGCCACCGCGGTGCGCGGCACGCTCTCGTCACCTGCTGACCTGGTCAGCGCGGAGGTCTGATCATGGAGAAGTTCACCAGCCACACCGGCGTCGCCCTGCCGCTCAAGCGCAGCAACGTCGACACCGACCAGATCATCCCTGCGGTGTACCTCAAGCGGGTGACGCGCAGCGGGTTCGAGGACGGCCTCTTCGCGGCCTGGCGCAACGACCCCGAGTTCGTGCTGAACAAGCCCGAGTACGCCGGTTCGTCGGTGCTGGTGGCCGGCCCCGACTTCGGCACCGGCTCGTCGCGCGAGCACGCCGTGTGGGCGCTGCAGAACTACGGGTTCAAGGCCGTCATCTCGTCACGGTTCGCCGACATCTTCCGCGGCAACTCCGGCAAGGCCGGGCTCGTCGCAGCGCAGGTCGACGAGAAGGTCGTGCAGCGGATCTGGGACTACCTCGACGAGCACCCGGGTGCGACCGTGACGGTCGACCTGGAGAGCCGCACCGTGAAGGCGGGCGAGGGACCGGACGCGATCGTCGACTCGTTCGACATCGACGACTACACGCGTTGGCGCTTGCTCGAAGGTCTCGACGACATCGGGATCACGTTGGGAAATTCCGAGTCGATCACTTCGTTCGAATCCGCACGCCCGTCGTGGAAGCCGGTGACCCAGCGCTGATCCGGTTCGACATCGCGTCGGAGAATTCCCATCTCTGTATGGGGAATCTCCGACGCTTCGTCATTCGTGCACGACGTCGTTGATCGTCGTCGGTCGACCGCGATCGAATTGCGTTTCGAATTCTCTGCGCCGACACGCGCAGGTGTGCATTGCTGCGACGGTCCGATTTGCCTAGCGTGCAAAGAGAAAGTCGAGCACGGAGCTCGATACCAGACGTTCACGAAAGGGAAGCTTGTGAACAAGAGTCAGTTGATCGACGCTCTTAGTGCTCGATTCGAGGGCAACAAGAAGGCGGCGGCGCACGCGCTGGAGTCGGTGCTCGACACCATCACCCGTGAGGTGGCGAAGGGCGAGAAGGTCGCCATCACCGGTTTCGGTTCGTTCGAGAAGCGCGTCCGCGAGGCTCGCTGGGTGCGCAACCCGGCGACCGGCGAGAAGATGAAGTCGAAGAAGACGAACGTTCCGAAGTTCAGCGCCGGCGCTGACCTGAAGGCGATCGTCTCGGGCGCCAAGAAGCTGCCCGCTCTCGCGCAGGCCACCGTGGTGAAGCAGACGTCGAAGACGGCTGCCGCTGCCAAGAAGACTGCGACCAAGACGGCCGCTGCTGCCAAGAAGGCTGCTCCGGCCAAGAAGGCTGCTGCGAAGAAGGCCGCCAAGAAGGCTCCCGCCAAGAAGGCCGCTGCCAAGAAGGCTCCTGCCAAGAAGGCTCCTGCCAAGAAGGCTCCGGCGAAGAAGGCCGCTGCCAAGAAGGCTCCTGCCAAGAAGGTGGCCGCGAAGAAGGCTCCGGCGAAGAAGGCCGTGGCCAAGAAGGCCCCCGCGAAGAAGGCCGTG
>NZ_RJSE01000003.1:219126-444005 GCF_003725695.1 Nocardioides marmoriginsengisoli | reverse complement strand
GCCAAGAAGGCCGCAGCCAAGAAGGCTCCGGCCAAGAAGGCTCCTGCGAAGAAGGCGCCGGCCAAGAAGGCGGCAAAGAAGGCCGCCAAGAAGGCCTGACGCACGCAACGACGAACGGCGGCACTCCTCGGAGTGCCGCCGTTCGCTGCGTCTCGGGTCAGAGCAGGCTGGACGCGACCTGGGCCGTGCGCACGCCGACGCCGAAGCGCAGCGCGGCTTCCAGGTCGTCGGTGGTGTCGACGTCCTGGCGCAACGAGGACAACTCGCCGGTCAGCCCCTCGGCACCGCTCGCCGCGTGGGCCGCCGCCGACCCGGCACCGAAGCGGGGGTCCAGCGGCGTACCGGCCGGCGCGATCAGCAGGGTCGTGCCCGAGCCTTCCGCGTCGGCGACGTACGCACGTCCGCGCGCCGCCGCGAAGGCGCTGTCGAGGTCGGCGGTACGCAGGCACGGGAGATCGGCCAGCATCACCGCCACCCCGGCGAGGTCCGGCTGCGCGGAGATCCGTACGGCGGCACGCTCGAGCGCGCGGTTGAGGCTCCCGCCGCCTTCGTCGGGAAGGACCGGCACACCGAGGTCGCCGAGCTGGTCGGCCAACGCGTCCGGGTCGCCGACGACGTACACCGACACCCACGGGCTGGCCGCGGCCGCCGCGATCGAGTCCTGGGCGAACGCCGCCATCAGCCGGGCGCGCTGCCCGCCGTCGCCGACACCGAGGCGGGTCTTGGCGCTGCGCGCGTCCTTGACGGGGATCAACAATGCATAACGGCGTGTCGTCACAGGGACGATCCTCGCAGCAGCGTCGGTAGGGTGCTCCTGCACGGTGCCGGATGGTCGAAGGGAGCCGCGACGTGGTCAAGGTGCGGAAGCTGCAGGAGCGGCGCGGGTGGGCCTGGTCCACCTGCGTGGCGATCCTGAAGCCGACCCTGCTGGCGACCACC
This sequence comes from Nocardioides marmoriginsengisoli, assembly GCF_003725695.1. Lineage (GTDB taxonomy): Bacteria > Actinomycetota > Actinomycetes > Propionibacteriales > Nocardioidaceae > Marmoricola > Marmoricola marmoriginsengisoli. The sequence goes on along the minus strand of NZ_RJSE01000003.1, from coordinate 443,066 downwards.
AAGCACGAGTGGATCGACGGCGAGAAGATTCCCGCGACCGGCGGCTGCGTGATCGCGATGAACCACGTCTCGCACATCGACCCGCTGACCCTCGCCTGGTTGCTCTACGAGCACGGCCGGCTCGTCCAGTACCTGACCAAGGATGCGTTGTTCGACGTCCCGGTGGTCGGCCACATCGTCCGGGACGCGCGGATGATCCCGGTCTCGCGCACCACCACGGACGCGGCCAAGGCGTTCGACGCAGCGGTCGCCTCGGTGCGCGCGGGCGGCTGCGTGGGCGTCTACCCCGAGGGCACCATCACCAAGGACCCGACCGGCTGGCCGATGCGCGGCAAGACCGGTGCCGCCCGGATCGCCCTGGAGACCGGGTGCCCGGTGATCCCGATCGGGCAGTGGGGCGCCCAGGAGATCCTGGCGCCGTACACGGCCCGGCCGCACCTGTTCCCGCGCCGGACGGCGCGCTACAAGGTGGGCGACCCGGTCGACCTCTCCGACCTGGCGGCGAGGGTCGCGGACAACGGCGGGGCGGTGACGAACGAGGTGCTCCACCTGGCCACCGACCGGATCATGGCCGCGATCAGCGAACTGGTCGGCGAACTGCGCGGCGAGACCCCGCCGGCGGAGCGCTTCGACCCGAAGAAGGCCGGCATCACCGAGATCGGCAACCCCAACAAGTCGTCTGCGGACGACCAGAAGAAGGGACGGCGTGCCTGATGGCTCGCGTCGCAGTGTTCAGTGCCGGCTCCTGGGGGACGGCCTTCGGGATCGTCCTCGCCGATGCCGGCAACGAGGTCACCCTGTGGGCGCGGCGGGAGGACGTCGTCACCGCGGTCAACGACCGGCACGAGAACCCGGACTACTTCCCCGGCGTCGAGCTGCCCGCGGGCATCCGGGCCACCAGCGACCCGGCCGAGGCGCTCGCCGGTGCGGAGTACGTCGTGCTCTCGGTGCCGTCGCAGTCGTTGCGGGAGAACCTGGCCGCCTGGGCGCCGCTGGTGCCCGAGGACGCGGTGTTCATCTCGTTGATGAAGGGCGTCGAGCTCGGCACCACCAAGCGGATGAGCGAGGTCATCGCCGAGGTGACCGGGGCCGGGCCGGAGCGGATCAGCGTGGTCAGCGGGCCGAACCTGGCCAAGGAGATCGCGATGCGCGAGCCGGCCGCCAGCGTCGTGGCGTGCGCCGATGACGCGGTGGCGAAGCAGGTCCAGGAGCTCTGCCACTCGCGCGCGTTCCGTCCGTACCGGAGCACCGACGTGGTCGGCTGCGAGCTCGGCGGCGCCTACAAGAACGTCGTCGGCCTCTGCGTCGGGATGGCGGTGGGTCTCGGCTTCGGCGACAACACCACGGCGTCGCTGATCACCCGCGGCCTGGCCGAGACGGCCCGGCTGGCGATGAAGCTGGGGGCGGATCCGCTCACCCTGATGGGCCTGGCCGGCCTCGGCGACCTGGTGGCGACCTGCTCGTCGCCGCTCTCCCGGAACCGGACCTTCGGCGAGAAGCTCGGCCAGGGGCTGAGCGTCGAGGAGATCTACGCGACCACCAGCCAGGTCGCCGAGGGTGCCAAGTCGTGCGCCTCCATCCTCGACCTGGCGCGCCGCAACGGCGTGGACGCCCCGATCGCCGAGCACGTCGACGCGGTCGTCCGCGGGGAGATCGGCACCCGGGAGATGATGGACGCGTTCATCGCCCGCGAGACCAAGGCCGAGCGGGACTGACTCAGACCTCGGTGCCCAGGTTGATCCAGGTGCTCTCGACCGTCATCCCGAGCCCGAGGTAGAGGTCGAGCGCTCCGGTCCGGGAGTCGGTGCTCAGCTCGGACCTGGTGGCGCCGTGCTCGCGTGCCGAGGCGAACGCCGCGGCCAGCAGTGCCTTGGCGAGCCCGCGGCCGCGCTGATCGGCGCGGACCGCGACCTGGTTGACGAAGCCGGTGCTCGTGCCGAGGTCGACGTTGACCGCGCCGACGACCGCTCCGTCCGGGTCCAGGACCACCTGGACGTTCCAGGGGAGGTAGCCGGGGCGCCCGGTGATCCGGCCGAGCCAGTCGTCGTACGAGTGCCGCGGTCGGCCGGCCCACTCGCCGAAGGCGTCCTCGATCACCCGGTACGCCGGCTCCAGCTCGGCGCTCCCGGCGATCCGCAGCAGGTAGCCGGGAGGCAGCGGCTGCGCCGGGATCTCGGCACCCTCGGGCAGCGCGAGAACCCAGGACTCGTGGCGCGCCTCGTAGCCGAGGGCGCGCAGCAGGCTCTCGCCGGGCGAGCCGGCAGGCACCGGCATCGACACCTCGGTGGCTCCCTGTGCGCGAGCGGTCGCCTTCATCCAGCCGGCGAGGGCGGTGCCGATGCCGCGGCCGAGGTGGTCGGGGTGCACGGCGGCGTCGCCGCGCCCGGTGTCGCTCACCTCGGCGTACCCGATCAGCAGGTCGCCGTCGAGGACGCCGACCGTGCTCGCGGCGACGTCGAAGCTGGGTCGGCTCCAATCGGCGACGATGTCGGCCTCCTCCAGGGTCACGGTGCCGAGCACCGCGAGCTCCGAGGCCGCCATCACCGCGTAGACCGCCGCGGAGTCGTCCAGGCCGAGCGGTCGGACGTGCAGGCCGTCGGGGAGACCCTTCACCGGTCCAGCACCGCGACCAGGTCCTCCCAGAGGTCCTCGACGTCCTCCACGCCGACCGAGAGCCTGACCAGCCCCTCCGGGATGGTGCTCGGCTCGGAAGCCCAGCGCCGGCGCCGCTCGAAGGTCGACTCGACGCCGCCCAGGGACGTGGCGTGCACCCACAACGCGGTGCCGTGGGTGAGCCGGTCGGCGGCAGCGGCGTCGCCGAGCACGATCGAGATCATCGCCCCGAAGCCCGGGTAGCGGACCTCGGTCACCGCGGGGTGCGCCCCCAGCCGTACGGCGAGCTCGGCGGCGTTGGCCTGGGCGCGCTCGACCCGCAGCGGCAGCGTGCGCAGCCCGCGCAGCGCCAGCCAGGCCTCGAACGCGCCGGGGATCGCGCCGATCAGGTCGCGGCGGCCCTTGAGCACCGCCAGCAGCTCGGGGTCCCGGGTGAGCAGGGCGCCGAGCAGGACATCGGAGTGTCCGGCCAGGTACTTGGTCGCGGAGTGCACCACCAGGTCGACGCCGTCCTCCAGCGGTCGCTGCAGGATCGGGGTGGCGAAGGTGTTGTCGACCACGACCCGGGCACCGGCCTCGTGCGCGGCCGCGGTGATCGCGGCGATGTCGGCGATCTCCATCGCCGGGTTGGTGGGGGACTCCAGCCAGACCAGGGCGGCGTCCTCGCAGGCCGCCACCACGGCTGCGGTGTCGGTGATGTCGACCAGGTTGGCCCGCAGACGCCCGCGCGCCTCCAGGTCGGCGAGCTGCATCACGGTGCCGTTGTAGGCGTGCCGCGGCGCGACCACCACCTGGTCCGAGCCGACCAGGTCGAGCACGGTGGCGACGGCGGCGAGGCCGCTCGAGAACGCCAGGCAGTGCGTCGTACCGTCCTCGCCGCCCTCGAGCGACGCCAGGGCCTCCTCGAAGGCGGTCCAGGTCGGGTTGGCGTACCTGCCGTACTCGCGATCGCCGCCGGCGACGTACGTGGACGCCATCGTGATCGGGACGTTGAGGGGCTGGTCGACCTCGTGCGGGGGACGACCGACGTGGACGGCTCGGGTGGCGGGACGCATGGAGCAAAGGTAGTCGGAGGAGGTCGCGGTGGACTGCCGCCGGTAAGGTCTGCCGGATGAGCGAGCGATCCAGGGTCCGTGTCGCGGTCGTCTTCGGCGGCAGGTCGTCCGAGCACGCGATCTCCTGCGTCTCCGCGGGCAGCGTGATCAGGTCGCTCGACCCGGACAAGTACGAGGTCATCCCGGTCGGCATCACCACCGACGGCCGCTGGGTACTGGAGTCCGGCGACGCCGACCGGCTCGCGCTCGGACCGGCCGGCGAGCTGCCGTCGGTGACCAGCGACCAGGAGGTGACCCTCAGCCCCACCGCCGACCTGGTCGTGAGCGCGCCTGGAGAGGTCCCCAGGCGCCTCGGCGAGGTCGACGTGGTCTTCCCGGTGATGCACGGCCCCTGGGGCCAGGACGGCACCCTGCAGGGCCTCCTGGAGCTCTCCGGAGTCCGGTACGTCGGCGCCGGCGTGCTCTCCTCGGCCGTCGGCACCGACAAGATGTTCATGAAGCTGCTCTTCGCCGCCCAGGGGCTGCCGGTGCTCCCGTGGGTCCTGGTCCGTCCGGGCACGTGGGCGAACGACCCGGCCGCGATCACCGAGGCGGTCGCCGGGCTCGGCTACCCCGTGTTCGTGAAGCCGGCCCGGGCCGGCTCGAGCTTCGGGATCAGCCGGGTGGACAGGCCGGAAGGACTGGCCGACGCGATCGCCGAGGCGCAGCGGTTCGACCCGAAGGTGCTCGTCGAAGCCGGCGCGATCGGTGCCCGCGAGGTCGAGATCGGCGTCCTCCAGGGCGAGGGCGGTGCGCGGCCGGAGGTCTCGGCGATCGCCGAGATCCGGATCGACGCGGCGCACACCTTCTACGACTTCGAGGCCAAGTACCTGCCCGAGCAGAACACCGCGCTGGAGGTGCCGGCCGACCTGCCCGACGAGGTGGCCGACCAGGTCCGCCGGCTGGCGGTCCAGGCGTTCGAGGCGCTGGACGTCGAGGGGCTCGCGCGCGTCGACTTCTTCGTCTTCGGCGACGGCCGGGTGGTGCTCAACGAGGTCGAGACGATGCCGGGGTTCACCGCGACGTCGATGTTCCCGCGGATGTGGGCCGCCTCGGGGCTGGACTACCCGGCGCTGCTGGACCGGCTGGTCGGGCTGGCGCTCTCCCGCGACACCGGCCTCCGCTGACCGTCGAGTCCGGCGTTCTGGTCCGTCGAAAACGGCGTCGTGGCCCGTTCGATCGGGGTTCTGGTTCCACGAACCCCGAAGGAACGGACCACGACGCCCGATGCGACGATCAGATGTGCACGACCGGGCAGGTCAGCGTGCGGGTGATCCCGTCCAAGGTCTGCACCTTGGCGACGACCAGCTTGCCCAGCTCATCGACGTTGCGGGCCTCGGCGCGCACGATCACGTCGTACGGGCCGGTGACGTCCTCGGCGAGGATGACGCCCTTGATGTCGGTGATCTTGGCCGCGACCTCTGCCGCCTTGCCGACATCGGTCTGGATCAGGATGTAGGCCTGGACAACCATGTGAGTCTCCCTCGTCTCGGCAGTGAGTGTGGGCCGTGGCAAACCTATCGGACGCAGGGGTGAGGCGAAACCGGGGCTGTGCGGTTCGCTGAGCGACCCGGGTTCCGCGTGCCCGCCGGACCGATCGGGGAGCGGGGTGGAAGAGTTGCCCCATGACCTCTCCGACCCCGCTCCAGGCGGGCGCGACCGTGGCCGACCTGGGCGAGTTCGGCCTGATCGCCGAGCTGGTGCAGCGGTTCGAGCAGGGCCCGGCCGTGTACGTCGGCCCCGGCGACGATGCCGCCGTGCTGCGGGCTCCGAAGGGGCACGTGGTGGTCTCCACCGACCTGCTCGTCGAGAACCGGCACTTCCGCCGTGACTGGGCCACCGCGACCGACGTCGGCCACCGCGCCGCCGCCCAGAACATCTCCGACGTCAACGCGATGGGGGGACGCGCGACCGCGTTGACGGTCGGGTTGGCGCTGCCGGCCGACCTGCCGGCGCAGTGGGCCGTCGACCTGGCCGAGGGGATCGCCGCGGAGGCGGCGCTGGTCGGCGCCAGCGTGATCGGCGGCGACATCACCCGGGGGAGCGAGATCGTCGTCGCGATCACGGTGCTGGGGGAGTGCGAGGTCGCTCCGGTGCTGCGCTCGGGCGCCCGGGCCGGCGACGTCCTGGCGATCGCCGGCCGCCAGGGCTGGGCGGCCGCCGGGCTCGCCGTCCTGGGGCGCGGGTTCCGGTCGCCGCGCGCGGTCGTCGTGGCTCACCAGCGCCCCGAGCCCCCGTACGACGCGGGGCCGGCAGCGGCGAAGGCCGGTGCCACCGCGATGATCGACGTCTCCGACGGGCTGGTCGCCGACCTCGGGCACCTCGCCGCCGGTTCCGGGGTAGCGATCGACGTACGGTCCGACGCGTTCACGCTCGACGACCCGCTGGTCGCGGTCGGAGCCGCGCTCGGCGTGGAGCCGCTGCAGTTCGTGCTCGGCGGCGGCGAGGACCACCCGCTGGTCGCGACCTTCCCGGCCGGCACCGAGCTTCCCGAGCCGTTCCGCCCGATCGGGTCGGTCACCGCCGGGGAGGGTGTGACGGTCGACGGCGAGATCTACGAGGGCGACCCCGGCTGGACCCATTTCTAGGTTGAGTAGGCGCTAAATACCGTTGAGCGGGCCCTTCGGACGAATCCGAAGGGCCCGCTCAACGGTGCTTAGGGCCTACTCAACGCGCTGGGGTCTAGCGGGAGACCTTGCCGGCCTTCAGGCAGCCGGTGCACACGTTGACGCGCTTGGGCGTGCCGTTGACCGTGGCGCGGACGCGCTGGATGTTCGGGTTGAAGCGGCGCTTCGTGATCTTGCGGGACCACGGGCGGTTGTTGCCGAAGCCGGGCTTCTTGGCGCAGATGTCGCAGACGGCAGCCACCGTGCACTCCTTGGGTTTGCGGGTGTATCGAAGATGGGGGCCCGAGGCGGACGTGTTCCGATCCGGGCAACCGAAGAAGGATAAACGACACAACCCCCTCCGCGCGAATCGAGGAACCGTCTACTAGCGTGATCCGCATCGACTTCACGAGGGTGGGCATGAGTACTGGGACGCGTGGCGAGGCTATCGCCACCTTCGATCTGGGAGCGGTCGTCCGCTTCGCGGATCTGGCCGTCCAGGGGCTCGCCTCCGCGCGCGAGGAGATCGACGCGCTGAACGTCTACCCGGTGCCCGACGGGGACACCGGGACGAACATGTACCTGACCGTGGAATCGGCCCGCGGAGCCCTCCGCGAGCACCTCGCCGAGGCGGACGGCGAGCCGGACCTGCGCGACGCACTCCAGGTCTACGCCAAGGCCGCGCTGCTGGGCGCCCGCGGCAACTCGGGAGTGATCCTGAGCCAGCTGATCGGCGCGCTGCTGCGACGGATGGGGCAGGGCGGCCCGGAGGACCGCTCGGCGACCCTGATGGCCGAAGGCTTCGCCCAGGCCACCGAGGCCGCCTACGCCGCGGTGGGTACTCCCGTCGAGGGCACCATGCTCAGCGTCGCGAAGGCCGCCTCGATCGCCGCGGCCGCCCGCGCGGAGGACCCCGAGGCGCACCTCGGCGACGTCCTCAAGGCCGCGGCCGCCGCTGCCCGCGAGGCGCTCGCCCGGACCCCGGACCAGATGCAGCTCCTCCGCGACGCCGGCGTGGTCGACGCGGGTGGTCGCGGCCTGTGCGTGATCCTGGACGCGGCCGAGTCCGCGGTCACCGGCCAGCGTCCGATGTCGGCCCCGGCGCCGATCGGGGCGCACGCGATCCCGACGCCGCTGCCCACCGGGGACCTGACCGAGGACGGGCCGGCGTACGAGGTGATGTACCTGCTGGACGCGGAGGACGACGCGATCGGGGGCCTGCGCGCCCGGCTCGGCGAGCTCGGCGACTCGCTGGTGGTGGTCGGCGGCGACGGGCTCTGGAACGTGCACGTGCACACCGACGACGTGGGCGCCGCGGTCGAGGCCGGCATCGACGCCGGCCGTCCCCGGCGGATCCGGGTCACCCACTTCGCCGAGCAGGTCACCCGCGCCCGCCAGAAGCGCTCCCAGGGGGCGGGCTCGCGCGGCGGCCGGGCCGTGGTCGCGGTGGTCGCCGGCGACGGCCTCGCCGGGATCTTCGCCGAGGCCGGTGCCCGGGTGCTCGTCGGCCGACCCGGCCTCCGTCCGAGCACGGGCGAGATCCTGGACGCGATCCTGGCCAGCGGCGCCGAGGAGGTCGTGGTGCTGCCCAACGACCCGGACTCGCTGAGTGTCGCCGAGGCGGCGGCTGCGGCGGCCGAGGAGAGCGCCGACGTCCGGGTCGTCGTGGTGCCCACCCGCGCCCAGGTCCAGGGGATCGCGGCGATCGCGGTGCACGAGCCTGGTCGCGCCTTCGACGCGGACGTCGTGCAGATGACCTCCGCCGCCCGCGGCACCCGGCACGGCGCGGTCACGGTCGCGGTCAAGCAGGCGATGACGACGGCGGGCCCGTGCGAGACCGGGGACGTGCTCGGCGTGCTGCAGGGTGACTTCGCGGTCGTCGGCAGCGACCTCGTCGACGTCGCCACCGCGATCCTGGAGCGGATGCTCACCGGCGGCGGCGAGCTGGTCACCCTGGTCGGCGGCGCGGATGCCGGCGACCTGGTCGAGCGCTGCGAGAGCTGGATCGAGGCGAACCACGCCGGCGTCGACGTGGTCGTCTACGACGGCGGCCAGGAGCGCTACCCGTTGCTGCTGGCGGTCGAGTGAAACTCACCTGGGACTCACCGCTCTCCACCATCGGCGGCAAGAAGGCGTCCGAGGTGGTCAAGGAGACCGGTTTCGAGACGATCGGTGACCTGCTCGGGCACTACCCGCGCAGCTACGTCGAGAAGGGCCGCCTGAGCGATCTCGGCCAGCTCCAGGAGGGCGACCTGCTGTCCCTGGTCGGCGAGATCGTGTCGTCCGAGGCGAAGACCTACCAGGACCGCCGGACCAAGCGAACGGCGTACCGGCAGGAGGTCCTGGTCAAGGCCGAGGACGGCAACCTGCGGATGACGTTCTTCGACCGCGCCCAGCACACCGCGCAGTGGCGCTCCAAGCAGCTCGCCGTCGGTCGGATCGGGATGTTCTCCGGGAAGCTGAAGTGGTTCAACGGGCGCTGGGAGCTGAACAACCCGAACTCCCGCATGTACGGCGCGGACGACGCCGACGACGCGGTCGACGCTTTCGCCAAGATGCCGGAGCTGATCCCGATCTACCCGGTGATCGGGAAGGTCGACAGCTGGCAGCTGGAGGAGCTGATCGGTCTCGCCCTGGACCTGGTCGACGACGTCCCCGACCCGTTGCCGGACGCGGTCCGCGACGGACGTGAGCTGCTCACCGCCGATCAGGCCTACCGCTGGATCCACCGGCCCGACGACCACCGGCAGCTCGGCGCGGCCCGCAAGCGGCTCAAGTACGACGAGGCGTTCGTGACCCAGGCCGTCCTGGCGCGGCGCCGGGCCGAGCACCGGGCCGAGCCGGCGACCCCGCGGCCACGGATCGTCGGCGGGCTGGCCGATCGCTTCGACGAGCGGCTGCCGTTCGAGCTGACCGCCGGCCAGGACCGGATCGGCGACGAGCTCGCCGACGAGCTGGCCGCGTCGCACCCGATGCACCGGCTGCTCCAGGGCGAGGTCGGGTCCGGCAAGACCCTGGTCGCCCTGCGCGCGATGCTCCAGGTGGTCGACGCCGGCGGACAGGCGGCCCTGCTCGCCCCGACCGAGGTGCTCGCCCAGCAGCACCTGCGCTCGATCCGGGCGATGCTCGGCGACCTCGGTGAGGGCGGTCTGCTCGGTGCGGCCGAGGTCTCCACCGGCGTGACCCTGCTGACCGGCTCGATGGGGACGGCGGCCCGCCGCCAGGCGATGCTGGACGCGGCCAGCGGCGAGGCCGGGATCGTGATCGGTACGCACGCGCTGCTCGAGGAGAAGGTCCAGTTCTACGACCTCGGTCTGGTCGTCGTCGACGAGCAGCACCGGTTCGGCGTCGAGCAGCGGGCGGCGCTGACCAGCAAGTCCGGCACCCCGCCGCACGTGCTGGTGATGACCGCGACCCCGATCCCGCGGACCGTGGCGATGACCGTCTTCGGCGACCTGGACACCTCGACGCTCTCCGAGCTGCCGGCCGGCCGCGGCGAGGTGCAGACCAGCGTCGTCCCGGTACGCCAGCAGCCCGCGTGGCTCGACCGGGCCTGGTCCCGGATCCGCGAGGAGGTGGCCGCCGGTCGGCAGGCCTACGTGGTCTGCGCCCGGATCGGCGACGAGCCCGCTCCCGAGGAAGGCCCCGAGCTGCACGCCGTCGAGGACCTCGCTCCCGAGCTGGCCGCCGGACCGCTCGCCGGCCTGCGGATCGAGAAGCTGCACGGGCGGATGACCCCGGACGACAAGGACCGGGTGATGCAGGCCTTCGCCGCCGGCGAGGTCGACGTGCTGGTCTCCACGACCGTGATCGAGGTCGGCGTCGACGTCCCGAACTCGACGGTGATGGTGATCCTGGACGCCGAGCGGTTCGGCGTCTCCCAGCTGCACCAGCTCCGCGGCCGGATCGGGCGGGGCGGGCACTCCGGTCTCTGCCTGCTGGTCACCACCGCCGCTCCGGACTCGCCGAGCCTGGAGCGGCTGACCGCGGTCGCGTCGACCCGCGACGGCTTCGAGCTCTCCCGGATCGACCTCGAGCAGCGTCGCGAGGGCGATGTCCTCGGGGTCCAGCAGAGCGGCCGGCGCAGCTCGCTCAAGCTGCTCTCGGTGCTGACCGACGAGGACGTGATCGTCTCCGCCCGCGACGCCGCGACCGGCTACCTGGCCCAGGACCCCGATCTTGCCGGCGCACCCGGCCTGCGGGCGGCGGTCCAGGCGATCGAGGACTCCGAGCGCGCAGACTTCCTGGACAAGGGGTGAGGGTGCGATGACCAGGATCATCGGCGGCACCGCGAAGGGCCGGCGGCTCGCCACGCCCCCGGGCGACGGCACCCGGCCGACCTCGGACCGGGTCCGGGAGGCGCTGTTCTCGGCCCTGGAGGCGCAGCTCGGCTCGCTGCACGGACTCCGGGTCCTGGACCTGTACGCCGGTTCCGGAGCGGTCGGCCTCGAGGCCCTGTCCCGGGGCGCCGAGGCGGTCACGGCGATCGAGTCGGACCGCAGGACGGCGGCGGTGATCAGCACGAACGCCCGCACCCTCGGCTTCCCGGTGGAGGTGGTCGCGCACCCGGTCGCCCGCGCGCTCGGCAGTCGGCCCCGGATCCCGTACGACGTGGTGTTCGCCGACCCGCCGTACCCGCTGACGAACGACGAGCTCGTCCAGGCGCTCGACCTGCTCCTCGAGCACGACTGGCTCAGCGACGGCGCAGTTGTCGTGCTGGAGCGGTCGCGGCGTAGCGTGGAACCCGGATGGCCGACCGGGCTCGGGACCCCACGGCAGAAGAAGTACGGCGAGACGGTGCTCTGGTACTTTCGCCGCGCTGAAGACACGGGTCGACGAACAGGGGTTGAGGAGTAGTGCGTAGAGCGGTCTGTCCAGGGTCCTTCGACCCGGTGACCAACGGCCACATCGACATCATCGCGCGGACCTCGGCGCTCTTCGACGAGGTCGTCGTGGCGATCGGGGTGAACAAGTCCAAGGCCAGCGCCCGGCTGTTCACCGCCGAGGAGCGGATCGCGATGCTCGAGGAGGCCTGCGCGCCGTTCGGCAACGTCACCGTGGCCGGGTTCGACGGCCTGCTGACGACCTTCTGCGAGCAGAACGGGATCAAGGCGATCGTCAAGGGTCTCCGTGCGGTCAGCGACTTCGACTACGAGCTGCAGATGGCGCAGATGAACTCCTCGCTGGTCGACGTCGACACGATCTTCATCCCGACCAGCCCGGAGTACTCCTTCCTGGCGTCGTCGCTGGTCAAGGAGGTCGCCACCTTCGGCGGCGACGTCTCCAGCCTGGTGCCGCCGTTCGTCCTGAAGCGGCTCACCGAGCGCCTCGCCGAGAGGGCCGCCGGAGGCGCTGGCGCGTGAAGGACGACATCATCCGTCGGCTGGACTCGCTCCGGAACGCGGTCGATTCGGCCCGTTCGGTACCGATGTCCGCCTCGGTGATGATCAACCGCTCCGAGTTCCTCGCACTGCTCTCCGAACTCGAGTCCACGATCGACAGCACGCTCTCGCACGCCACCGAGGTGGTGGGGGAGCGGGACGCGTTCGTCGACACCGGCCGGATCGAGGCGATCGAGCTGCTCCGCGAGGCCGAGCGCCGGAGCGAGGACCTGGTCTCCGACACCGACGTGTACCGGCTGGCGCAGCTGCGCGCCGAGGAGATCACCACTGCTGCGACCGAGGGGGCGGCCCGGCTGCGGGCCGAGACCGAGGAGTACGTCGAGGCGAAGCTCGCCAACTTCGAGGACACCGTCGAACGGACCGTGGCGGCGGTGCGCAGTGGCCGCGCCCAGCTCAAGGGACCGGACGCGCCCGAGCTGGACGAGGAGATGCGCCAGGAGACCGACGAGTACGTCGACGAGAAGCTGGCGTCCTTCGAGGAGATCCTGGTGAGCACGGCCGAGCTGGTCCGGCGCGGGCGCGCCCAGCTGACCGGCGGGCACGCGCACCTGCTGGCGGATGACACCGATGTCGGCGAAATGGTCCTCCCGGACCACCTGGAGCGCTAGCTCGATTAGCCCTCCCGTCCCGGGCCGGATAGACTCCCGTAGGTTCTGCACAGCTCCAACGGAAGTGACATCTTGCGCAATCTCGACCCGAGAGCGCCGCTCGTGCTCGATACACGCGAGCTCGGCCGCCGCCCGGGGTCTCAGCGCACGGTGACACTGACTGCGGAAGCGCCTGCAGAGCTGGGCATCGAAATCCTGGGTGTTGCCGAGGGTTCGCCGGTCGAGTTCGACCTGCGACTCGAAGCAGTCATGGAGGGAGTGCTGGTTTCCGGAACCGCCGCGGCGGACCTGGAAGGCGAGTGCGCACGGTGCCTGGAGCCGATCGAGGACGCCATCACGATCGATCTCCAGGAGCTGTTCCTCTACGACGACACCCGTGACGGCACCGATCCTGGTGCCGACGAGGAGACCGACGTCCGCCGGACCGAGGGCGATCTGATCGATCTCGAGCCGGTACTGCGGGATGCGGTGGTGCTCGCGCTGCCCTTCCAGCCGTTGTGCCAGGAAGACTGTCCAGGACTGTGCGCCGAGTGCGGCGCTCGCCTGGCGGACGACCCGGAGCATCACCATGACGAGCCCGTCGATCCCCGGTGGGCCGCGTTGCAAGACCTGAACGACCCAGACGAAGACTGACCAGCACCACCAACCGAGGAGTACATCGTGGCTGTCCCGAAGCGGAAGATGTCGCGCAGCAACACGCGCCACCGTCGTTCGGCATGGAAGGCCGTCGCGCCGACCCTGGTGACCTGCACCAACCCGGCCTGCGGCTCCAAGCACCTGCCGCACCGTGCCTGCGGTGAGTGCGGCCAGTACGGCGCCAAGGCCGACCGCCGCCAGGTCATCTGACCCGCGCTGCGCACGCTTTGACCCAGCTGAACCCCACGGAGTCCTACCAGGACTTGCGTGCCTCGCTCGGTGACCCGGTCCTGGATCCCGAGTTGCTGGAGCTTGCCCTCACGCACCGGTCGTTCGCCTACGAGAACGGCGGCCTGCCGACCAACGAGCGCCTGGAGTTCCTGGGCGACTCGGTGCTCGGCGTGGTGATCACCGAGACCCTCTACCGCACCCACCCCGACCTCTCCGAGGGCCGGCTGGCCAAGCTGCGCGCCGCGGTCGTCAACGCGCGGGCGCTGGCCGAGGTGGCCCGGACGATCGGGCTCGGACCCTACGTCCACCTCGGCAAGGGCGAGGAGTCGACCGGCGGCCACGACAAGGCCTCGATCCTGGCCGACACCGTCGAGGCCGTCATCGGCGCGACCTTCCTCTCCGGCGGCCACGACGCCGCCGAGAAGGTCGTGCACCTGCTCTTCGACCCGCTGCTGGAGGCGGCGGCCGCCCTCGGCGCCGGTCTCGACTGGAAGACCAGCCTCCAGGAGTTCTGCGCCGAGCACGACCTCGGCGTGCCGACGTACCTGATCGAGGACGACGGCCCCGACCACATGAAGACCTTCACCGCCCAAGTCCGGGTGGCGGACCGGCTGCACGGGCACGGGGTCGGCCGCTCCAAGAAGGAAGCCGAGCAGCAGGCCGCCGAGTCGGCGTACGGGACGTTGCTCAGCGAGCTGCCGCCCGAGTCGGTCGACGCCGGCAGCTCCACCTCCTAGCGGCGACCGGCGTGCCTGAGCTCCCCGAGGTCGAGGTCGTCCGGCGCGGTCTCGAGCAGCACGTGCTCGACCAGCCGATCACGGCGGTCGAGGTGCTGCACCCGCGCCCGGTACGCCGGCACCTGCCCGGCCCCGACGACTTCGCGGCTGTGCTGACCGGCCGCACCTTCACCGCGGCAAGGCGCCGTGGCAAGTACCTCTGGCTTCCGCTGGCGCCCGACGACGAGGACGGCGACGAGGACGGCGGCGACGCGCTGCTGGCCCACCTCGGGATGAGCGGGCAGATGCTGGTGCAGCCGAAGGGCGCCCCCGACGAGAGGCACCTGCGGGTGCGCTTCAGCCTCGGCGCCGACGGTCCCGAGCTGCGGTTCGTGGACCAGCGGATGTTCGGCGGCCTCTCGCTCGCCGTCGGGGGAGCGGTGCTGCCCGACGAGCTCGCGCACATCGCCCGGGACCCGCTGGATCCCGCGTTCGACGACGCCGAGTTCGTCCGCCGGGTGCGCCGGAGCGCGTCCGGCATCAAGCGGATCCTGCTGAACCAGTCGGTGATCTCCGGCGTCGGCAACATCTACGCCGACGAGGCGCTGTGGCTGGCCCGGCTGCACGGCGACCGTCGCGGCGACCGGCTGAAGGTGGTCGAGGTGGAGCGCGTCCTCGCCGGGGCCCGCGAGGTGATGCTGGCCGCGCTCGGCCAGGGCGGGACCTCGTTCGACGCGCTCTACGTCAACGTGAACGGGGAGAGCGGCTACTTCGACCGCTCCCTGGAGGTCTACGGCCAGGACGGCGAGCCGTGCTCGCGCTGCGGTACTGCCGTCTCCCGGGTGCACTTCATGAATCGGTCCTCGTACTTCTGCGCCCGGTGCCAGCCCGTTCCGCGCGGCCTTGCCCCGGCGCGCCGGTCGTGAGATTCTTGTAGACGGCCCTCTTGGGCCGACCGCCCAGAACTAGCGCAGTTCCCCCGGAGGAAATCTTCATGGCCAAGGCAATCCTCGGCCACGTCGGTGGCATCGACCCCCGCGTGACCGCTCGCCTCGCTCGTGAGAACCAGCTTCTTCGTCAGCGCATCGCTGACCTCGAAGGCGCCGTGCTCCGTCTCCAGATGGAGAACGACACGCTCGGCGCGATGGTCAGCAACGCTGCTGACGAGGTTCTCGAACCCGCCTGATCCAGGCGAGGCTCACCAGGGCTCGATCACCCCGATCGTCGGGACCCATTCCGCACGGACCGGCTCCGGTACGCCGGCCTGTCCCAGCGCCGGTCCCAGCCGCGACTCCATGAAGGCGGTGTTCGCCTCCTGGGAGTCCCAGAGCTCGATCACCACCAGGTTGCCCGCGGCCGTGGTGCCGGCCTGGTGGTGGCGCAGACCGGCCGGCAGGTCGCCGGTACGGGCCGCCGGATCGATGCCGAGCTGGGCGTTCACGGCGTGGTAGACGTCTTCGCCGATGCCGGCGAACTCGAGGATCAGGATCTCTGGCACGGGACTGCCTTTCGTCGAGGGGCGGGAACGGCACGCTGGTCGACGACGGCCCGAGCTACGGGCCAGCGGTGTCCGGTCCAGTCTCCGCCCGCCGTACCGGATCGGCTACGGGTCCTGGCGGGTCCGGAATGGGCATCCGACACGCGGGACCGGTCCGCATCGCGGAGCCGGGGGGTCGTAGGCTCGACGGTGCCGCTTCCCCCGGCAGCAGTTCGCCATAGGATGCCTGTTCGCGCGTCCTGAGCGAGACCCGGAGTGAGGAGCCCCCGTTGTACCTGAAGAGCCTGACCCTGAAGGGGTTCAAGTCCTTCGCCTCCGCGACCACGTTGCAGCTCGAACCGGGCATCACCTGCATCGTCGGCCCGAACGGCTCCGGCAAGTCCAACGTCGTCGACGCCCTCGCCTGGGTGATGGGTGAGCAGGGCGCCAAGTCCCTGCGCGGCGGCAAGATGGAGGACGTCATCTTCGCCGGTACGGCGGGTCGCCCGCCGCTCGGCCGGGCCGAGGTCATGCTCACCATCGACAACGCCGACGGCGCGCTCCCGATCGAGTACGCCGAGGTCACGATCAGCCGGACGATGTTCCGCAACGGCGGCTCCGAGTACGCCATCAACGGCACCTCGTGCCGGCTCCTCGACGTCCAGGAGCTGCTCAGCGACTCCGGTATCGGCCGCGAGATGCACGTCATCGTCGGTCAGGGCCAGCTCGACTCGATCCTGCGGGCGACGCCGGAGGAGCGCCGCGGGTTCATCGAGGAGGCCGCCGGCGTCCTCAAGCACCGCAAGCGCAAGGAGAAGGCGCTCCGCAAGCTCGACTCGACCGAGGGCAACCTGACCCGGCTGAGCGACCTGCTCACCGAGATCCGCCGCCAGCTCACCCCGCTGGGCCGGCAGGCGGAGGTGGCCCGCCGGGCGCAGACCGTCCAGGCGGACCTCCGCGACGCCCGTGCCCGGCTGATGGCCGACGACCTCGCGACCGCCCAGCTGTCGTTGCAGCAGGAGCTCGCCGACGAGAGCGTCCTGGTCGCGAAGCGCGCCGAGGTGGAGGCGGAGATCGCCGCCACCCGCGAGATCGAGGCCGTCCTGGAGGCGGCCCTGCGCGAGGACCTGCCCGCGCTGGCCCGGGCCCAGGAGACCTGGTTCGGGCTCTCCGGGCTGCGGGAGCGCCTGCGCGGCACCGCGAGCCTGGCCGCCGAGCGGGTGCGCAACGCCGCCACCGAGCCGGAGGTGCCGGCGGGCCGCGACCCGGCCGAGCTCGAGGCCGAGGCCGAGCGCGTCCGCGCCGAGGAGGCGGGCATCGTCGCCGAGGTCGACCAGAACCGCACCGCGCTCGAGCAGGCGGTGACCGCGCGGCAGACCGCCGAGGCGGCGTTCGGGGACGAGGAGCGCCGGATCGCCGGCCTCCAGCGCGCCGCAGCCGATCGCCGTGAGGGGATGGCCCGGTTGCACGGCCAGGTCAACGGGCTGCGCAGCAGGGCCGCCGCCGCCGAGGAGGAGGTCGCGCGGCTCGCGGAGGCCCGCGCCGAGGCCGCCGCCCGGGCGGAGAAGGCCGAGCACAGCTTCACCTCCCTGGAGTCCCGGATTGCCGGCCTGGACGCCGGTGAGGAGGGGCTCGACGCCGAGCACGAAGGTGCCAGCGGCCTGCTCGCCGACATCGAGGAGCGGCTCGCCAAGATGCGCGAGGAGGCCCAGCAGGCCGACCGCGACCGGGGTGCGCTCGCAGCCCGCAAGGAGGCCCTCGAGCTCGGCCTGAACCGCAAGGACGGCGCCGGGGCGCTGCTGGCCGCCACCGACACGGTCTCCGGGCTGCTCGGCTCGGTGGCAGCCCTGCTCAACGTGCGCAGCGGCTACGAGGCCGCTGTCGCCGCCGCGCTCGGCGGGGCGGCCGACGCGGTCGCCGTGACCAGCGTGGACGCCGCGATCTCCGCGATCGGCCACCTCAAGAACGACGACCTGGGCCGGGCCGGGATCCTGCTCGGCGGCGCTGCCGTCGACGACTCCCAGTGGCCGGGCCTGGCGGCCGGTGCGACCTACGCGATGGATGTCGTCGAGTGCCCGGCCGAGCTGCGTCCCGCGCTGTCCCGGCTGCTCTTCAAGGTCGCCGTCGTGGACGACCTGGCCGCTGCCAAGGCGCTGGTCGCCGAGGCGCCGGACGTGACCGCGGTGACCCGGGACGGCGACGTCCTCGGGGTGCACTTCGCGGCCGGCGGCTCGTCGAGCCAGCCGAGCCTGATCGAGGTCCAGGCCGCGGTCGACGAGGCGACCGAGTCGCTCAACCGTGCCAACCACGACCTGGACCGACTGACCTTCTCGCTGAGCGCGCTGGAGAACGAGCGCGCCGACGCGGCCGGCCGGGTGGACGTCGCGCTGGCCAAGCTGCACGAGTCCGACGCCGCGCTCGCCGCGGTGGCCGAGGAGCTGGGGCAGTACGGCTCCCAGGCCCGCTCCGCGAAGGCCGAGGCCGCTCGCCTGGAGCAGGCGATCCTCACCGCGCAGGAGTCGCACACCACCGACCTGGCCGGCCTCGCCGAGCTGGAGACCCGGCTGGCCGCCGCCGAGGAGGCTCCCGACGAGGAGCCCGACACGACCGAGCGCGAGGCCCTCGGCGAGGCCGCACGGGCCGCTCGCGCCGCGGAGATGGACTCCCGGCTGGCGCTGCGCACCGCGGAGGAGCGGGCCCGGGCGCTGCACGGCCGCGCCGACAACCTGATGGCGGCGGCCCAGGCCGAGCGCGACGCCCGCGCGAAGGCGATCGCCCGTCGCGAGCGGCTGCTCCGCGAGGGCAAGGTCGCCGAGGCCGTCACCCGCGGCGTCGCGATCGTGCTCGCCCGGCTGGAGGAGTCGGTCGAGCTGGCCGCGGCCCAGCGGACCCGGGTGGAGCAGGGCCGGGTCGGCCGCGAGCAGGACCTGGTCGCGGCCCGCGAGAAGCTGCGCGGTCTCGGCACCACCCTGGACGAGCTGGTCAACTCGGTGCACCGCGACGAGATGGCCCGCACCGAGCAGCGGCTGCGGATCGAGCAGCTCGAGGAGAAGGCCCTCGAGGAGCTCGGACTCGACGCCGCCGCGCTGGTCGCCGAGTACGGCCCGGACCAGCTGGTTCCGTTCGTCGGCGTCCTGGCGGACGGCGAGGAGGAGCCCGAGCCGGCGCCGTACGACCGCGACGTGCAGACCAAGCGGTTGCGCTCCGCCGAACGCGCACTGGCCCAGCTGGGCCGGATCAACCCGCTGGCGCTGGAGGAGTTCTCGGCGCTGGAGGAGCGGCACAAGTTCCTCACCGAGCAGCTCGAGGACCTGCGTCGTACCCGCCGGGACCTGCTGGACATCGTCAAGGAGGTCGACGAGCGCGTCGAGCAGGTCTTCACCGAGGCGTACGCCGACGTAGTCAAGGCCTTCGACGAGACCTTCGGCCGGCTCTTCCCGGGCGGTGAGGGCAAGCTCGTGCTGACCGACCCGGAGAACATGCTGACCACCGGCGTCGAGGTCGAGGCGCGGCCGGCCGGCAAGAAGGTCAAGCGGCTCTCGCTGCTCTCCGGCGGTGAGCGCTCCCTGGTCGCGGTCTGCTTCCTGTTCGCGCTCTTCAAGGCCCGGCCGTCGCCGTTCTACATCCTCGACGAGGTCGAGGCGGCCCTCGACGACACCAACCTCGGCCGGCTGCTGGAGATCTACGAGGAGCTGCGCGCGCACAGCCAGCTCCTGGTGATCACCCACCAGAAGCGGACGATGGAGGTCGGCGACGCGCTGTACGGCGTCTCGATGCGCGGTGACGGCGTCTCCGCGGTGATCAGCCAGCGGCTGCGCGAGGCCGAGTCCGCTTGAGCACCGCCCGCCCCACCCGAGCCGACTACGTCGCCTGGCGGGTCGCCACCAGCCGGTGGCGTGACGACGACGCCTACGGGCACCTGAACAACGCCACCTACTACGAGCTGTTCGACACCGCCGTCAACGCGCACCTCTACGAGGCCACCGGGGTCGACGTCCGGGCGCTGCCGCAGATCGGGGTGGTGGCCGAGACCGGCTGCCGCTACTTCCGGGAGATCGGCTTCCCCGCGCCGATCGACATGGGCCTGGTCGTCGACAAGGTCGGCACCTCGTCGATCGTCTACCGGATCGGTCTCTTCCAGGGCGGCTCCGGCGAGCCGGACGAGGAGGCCGCGGCCGAGGGCCGGTTCGTGCACGTGTACGTCGACAACACCGACCCGGCGCGGCCGTCGGTGCCGATGCCGGACGTCATCCGGGATGCGGTCACCCCGCTGTTCCGTGGGTCACAGCCGCCGTCGGCCTGAGTAGGGCAACCACCCATCGGGTAGGAAGATGGCAGGACGGAATCTCTCGGAAGGCCCTCTCGGATGCTCTGGATGCTGCTCGCCATGCTGTTGATCCTCGTCACTGCCGGTGTCGTGGTCGCGTACGTCGCCTTCCCGCACCGCGGTGAGGACCTGCCGGTCGCGCCGTGGCTGGGCGACGCGATGAAGCGCGGCGTCGAGGCGATGCCGACGCTGGCGGACACCCCGACCAGGAAGTAGTCCGGGTCGGCCAGCGCGCGGCCACGGGTCGCGCTCTGGTTGGATTGGCCCATGGGAACGACTGAGTACCTCGTCATCGCCGGTGTGGTCGCGCTGGTCGCGATCGCCCTCCTGGTGGGGCTGGTCGTCCGCGGGCGCGGCGCCGGGCCGGCTCCGTCCGCCGTACCGGCTCCGTCGGCCGACGCGGTTGCCACCGACGACGAGGACGTCGCCGACTCGGGTGCTGCTGCGTCCTCGGCACCGGTCGAGGTGGCGCCGACAGCCACCCTGGAGCGCCCGGAGGGATCGGCGAGCCGGCTGGTCCGGCTCCGTCAGCGCCTGGCCGGCTCCCAGGGCGGACTCGGTCGCGGGCTGCTCGCGCTGCTCTCCCGGGACCGCCTCGACGAGGACACCTGGGAAGAGCTCGAGGACACCCTGCTCACCGCGGACGTCGGCGTCGGGCCGACCACCCACCTGGTCGAGCGGCTGCGCACCCGGCTCCGGGTCGAGGGCACGCCGGCCGCGGAGGCCCGGACGGTGCTGCACGAGGAGCTGCTCGCCCTGGTCGATCCGACGATGGACCGCTCCCTCCACCTCGATCGCGCCGACGGCCCGGCCGTGGTCCTGGTCGTCGGCGTCAACGGTGCCGGCAAGACCACCTCGGTCGGCAAGATCGCCCGGGTGCTGGTCGCCGAGGACCGCAGCGTGCTGATGGGCGCCGCAGACACCTTCCGGGCGGCCGCGACCGAGCAGCTCTCCACCTGGGGCGAGCGGGTCGGCGTCGACGTGGTCGCGGGTCCCGAGGGGAGTGACCCCGCCAGCGTCGCCTTCGAGGCGGTCCGCTCCGGGATCGAGCGCGACGTCGACGTGGTCCTGGTCGACACCGCCGGCCGGCTGCAGAACAAGGCCGGCCTGATGGACGAGCTGGGCAAGGTCAAGCGGGTGATCGAGAAGCAGACCGAGGTCGCCGAGGTGCTGCTGGTCCTAGACGCCACCACCGGCCAGAACGGTCTGGTGCAGGCACGGGTCTTCAGCGAGGTCGTCGACGTCACCGGGATCGTGCTCACCAAGCTCGACGGGTCGGCCAAGGGCGGCATCGTCGTCGCGGTCCAGCGCGAGCTCGGGGTCCCGGTCAAGCTGGTCGGGCTGGGCGAGGGTCCGGACGACCTGGCGCCGTTCGACCCGGTCGCGTTCGTGGACGCGCTGCTCGGGGAGTAGTCACCTCTGCGGGTCCGTCACCTGATCTCGACTGCTTGATCAGGCGCCGCAGCCGCGGAGGAGGAAGTCGATCATGTCGTCCACCTCGTCGGCGCCGGGCTGCGGCTTCTCGGTGATCGAGTTCATCACCAGCAGGCTCGCGAACCATCCGACCGCGAAGTCGATCCGGACGTCCTTGCGGATCTCGCCGCGGGCGACGGCCCTCTCGAACATCTTCCGGGCGGCTGCGTCCTGACCGTTGTGCGCGGCGGTGTAGAGCGCCCGGAGCCGCTCGTCGCGCAGTGATTCGGCGATCGTCATCCGAAGGTAGGCGCGACCGGTGTCGGAGGAGGCGAACTCAAGTGCTTGGGTGAAGGCCTCGCGCAGGTCGCCGACGATCGAGCCGGTGTCGGGGAGCGGGAACTCGTTGCTGTACAGCTGCTCGAGAGCGGCGAAGGCGAGGTCCTCCTTGCCGGCCCAGCGGCGGTAGACCGTCGCCTTCCCGGCCTTGGCCGCAGCAGCCACCTCGTCGACGGTCATGTTGTCGTAGCCGTGCTTGAGGATCAGCTCCGCGGCGGCCGCGAGGATGCGGTCGTCGGCGGTCGCGTCGCGGGGTCGGCCCTTACGCCGCGGCAGGGGGTTTTCCGGCGGCTCAGAGGCGGCGAATGACTCGGACACGGGCCAAAGGTAGGACTGCGCCGCGCTGGAGGGAAGCGAAACGCCGACATTGAAATCAGGAGGAAATTCTCCCTTTGGACCCGTGACTTTCTGCCTGTATTTGCGTGTCGTCCCCCTACCGGGTGTGAAAACCGGTGTTTTCGGTGCAGATCAGCCCCTCGACAGTCGAGACCGTCAGCCGGCGCGGAGGGGGCGGTGAGCAGGTGCGGTGGGGGAGTTCACACGTTTGTAACAGCGCCCTCGAATGTGTCACGCAACCGAAACGGCTCCGCACCGGTCCGTGAAACTTCCGGGCCCGAGTCTTTCCTTCGACAACGCGGCTCGCCCTGGCCCCGACATCGTCGTCGGGCGGAGAGCCGAGATGCCCAAGCAGGCTCACCACTGGAGGTCCGATGGACGGCTACTACGCCTGGATGCTCATCGCCACAGCACTCGTGCTGATGATGACGGTTCCGGCCCTGGCACTTTTCTACGGCGGCATGAGCCGCTCCAAGTCCGTGCTCAACATGATGATGATGTCGTACGTCTCGGCAGCCATCGTCGGCATCGTGTACGTGCTCTGGGGCTGGTCGATGTCGTGGGGCAGCAAGGAGGTCCTCGGGGGCGCCTTCACCAACCCGTTCGAGTTCTTCGGCCTGAAGGACGTCGGGCACGAGACCTACATCACGATGGCGTTCCAGATGACGTTCGCGATCATCACCGCCGCGCTGATCAGCGGCGCGATCGCCGACCGGGTGAAGTTCTCCGCCTGGGTGATCTTCCTGCCGCTCTGGGTGACCCTCTCCTACTTCCCGCTCTCGCACATGGTCTTCAGCTGCACCGAGGACTCCTGGATCTGCGGTCGCCAGGGAGCGCAGGACTACGCCGGTGGTACGGCGGTGCACATCAACGCCGGTATCGCCGCGCTGGTCCTCGTGCTGATCATCGGCAAGCGGGTCGGCTTCGGCAAGCAACCGATGAAGCCGCACAACCTGACCCTGACGATGCTCGGCGCCGGTCTGCTCTGGATGGGCTGGTACGGCTTCAACGTCGGCTCGATCGTCTTCGCCGGCGCGACCGACGAGGAGAGGACCGCGCAGTTCATGACCGAGACCGGTCTGACCTTCGTCAACACCACGCTGGCCACCATGGCCGCGATCCTGGGCTGGCTGCTCGTGGAGCGGATCCTGCACGGCAAGGCCACCTCGCTCGGCGCCGCTTCCGGCATCGTCGCGGGTCTGGTCGCGATCACCCCGGCCGCCGGTGCTGTCGACGTCGGCGGCGCCATCGCGATCGGCGCGGTCGCCGGTGCGGTCTGCGCCTGGGCCGTGGGTCTGAAGTACAAGTTCGGCCTGGACGACTCGCTCGACGTGGTCGGCGTGCACCTGGTCGGCGGCATCATCGGCACGCTGATGATCGGGCTGTTCTCCAGCCAGGCCGTCGACGGCCTGTTCTACGGCGGCGGGCTCGACTCGCTGTGGGCGCAGACCAAGGGCGTCCTGATCGCCATTGCCTGGTCCGGTGTCGCCACCGCGATCCTCGGCTACGCGATCAAGTTCACCATCGGCTGGCGGATCTCCGAGGAGGACGAGGTCGACGGCATCGACTTCGCCGAGCACGGCGAGTCGGCCTACGACCTGGCCTCGTCCTCGGGCGGCGTCAGCCCCTCGGCCCTCACCGCTTCGAAGGAAGGTGCACACGCATGAAGCTCGTGACCGCGGTGATCAAGCCGCACAAGTGGGAAGAGGTCCGCGAGGCCCTGGAGACCTTCGGCGTGACCGGGATGACGGTCAGCGAGGTCAGCGGCTACGGCCGGCAGAAGGGCCACACGGAGGTCTACCGGGGCGCGGAGTACGACATCGCCCTGGTGCCGAAGATCCGGATCGAGATCGTCATCGACGACGGTGACGTCGACGACGTCGTCGGGATCGTCGTGAAGGCGGCGCAGACCGGTCGGATCGGTGACGGGAAGGTCTGGGTCTCCTCGATCGACAGCGTGATCCGGGTCCGTACCGGTGACCGCGACGAAGCGGCCATCTGACCGGACCGCAAGGACCTGGTGAGCGGCTGTTAATCCAGCCGTAACACAAACGTGGGCGCGTCACATGACTGAAACATGTGGCGCGCCCACCGTTAACGTGCGACCGGGAGTGTGATCGCCCATGAGCTCACCACTCCTCACAACGCTGGCGGTCGCCGAGCACAACACCGGCGACACCGCCTGGCTCCTCGCCTCCGCGGCCCTGGTCATGCTGATGGCTCCGGGGCTGGCGCTCTTCTACGGCGGCATGGTCCGCTCCAAGAGCGTCCTCAACATGATCATGATGGTCTTCGGCGCCCTCGCCGTGGTCAGCATCGTCTGGGTCCTGGTCGGCTACTCGATCGCCTTCGGCGACGACGTGGTCGGCGGACTCTTCGGCGACCCGTTCCAGTACCTCGGCTTCAAGGGGATGCTCGAGGACGTCGTCAGCAGCGAGGGCGGCCTGCCGGTGACCGCGTTCGCGATCTTCCAGGGCCTGTTCGCGGTGATCACCTGCGGGCTTGTGGCCGGCGCGATCGCCGACCGCACCCGGTTCGGCACCTGGCTGGTCTTCGCGGCGATCTGGACGATCCTCGTCTACGCCCCGATCGCGCACTGGATCTTCGACTTCAGTGCCGGCGAGCACGTCGGCGGGTGGATGGCCAACAAGCTCGGCGCCCTGGACTTCGCCGGCGGCACCGCGGTCGAGATCACCTCGGGCGCCTCCGGACTCGCCGTCGCGCTGGTCCTCGGCACCCGGATCGGCTTCGGCCGGGAGCCGATGAAGCCGCACAACTTGACCCTGGTGATGCTCGGTGCCGGCCTGCTCTGGTTCGGCTGGTTCGGCTTCAACGCCGGGTCGGCGCTCTCCGCCGGGAACACCGCCGCGATCGTCTTCGTGAACACCCTGATGGCGGGCTGCACCGGCTGCCTGGCCTGGCTGCTCGTCGAGCGGATCCGGGACGGGCACGCGACCTCGTTCGGTGCCGCCTCCGGAGTGGTGGCGGGCCTGGTCGCGATCACGCCCGCCTGCGGCTTCGTCACCCCGCTGGGCGCGATGGTCGTCGGGGCGGCGGCCGGCCTGGTCTGCGCCGTGGCGATCGGCTGGAAGTACAAGTTCGGGTACGACGACTCGCTCGACGTCGTCGGCGTGCACCTGGTCGGCGGTCTGGTCGGCACCCTGCTGATCGGACTGCTCGCGACCGCGAAGGTCGGCTCCGTCGACGGGCTGCTGTACGGCGGCGGCCTCGACCAGCTCGGCAAGCAGCTCGTCGCGTGCCTT
The DNA here is from genome assembly GCF_003725695.1 of Nocardioides marmoriginsengisoli. Taxonomy (GTDB): domain Bacteria; phylum Actinomycetota; class Actinomycetes; order Propionibacteriales; family Nocardioidaceae; genus Marmoricola; species Marmoricola marmoriginsengisoli. Next base: position 418,005 of record NZ_RJSE01000003.1, on the reverse strand, counting down.
GCGACCTTCGCCTACGCGTTCGTGGTCTCCGGGCTGCTGGCGCTGGCGCTGGACCGCACGATCGGGTTCCGGGTCGACGAGGAGCACGAGCTGAGCGGGGTCGACCTGGTGATCCACGCCGAGACGGCCTACGACCTGCATGCGGCAACGGGCGGTGCTCGACCGCACCTCGGTGGCGGCGGCCACCTCGGCGGTAGCAGTTGATGACCCCGTCTCCCCGCCAGGGGTGGCAGTCTTCTGGACAGGAACGAACGAAGGAGTCGGCATGAAGCTCGTGACCGCGGTGATCAAGCCGCACAAGTGGGAGGACGTCCGCGCCGCCCTGGAGACCGTCGGCGTGACCGGGATGACGGTCAGCGAGGTCAGCGGCTACGGCCGGCAGAAGGGCCACACCGAGGTGTACCGGGGCGCGGAGTACGACATCGCGCTGGTGCCGAAGGTGCGCCTGGAGATCGTCGTCGACGACGCTGACGTCGAGGCGATCACCGAGGCCATCGTGAACGCCGGCAAGACCGGTCAGATCGGTGACGGCAAGGTCTGGGTCTCGCCGGTCGACAGCGTCGTCCGGGTGCGTACCGGCGACCGTGACGACGCCGCGATCTAGGACGAACGACCCGCAGTGACAGCAGCCGAACGGGCGCAGCGCGCCCTCGCCGCCGACGCGCTGTGCCAGGAGGCCTTCGAGAAGGTCGGTTGCCCCGAGGCCGGGGTGGCGCTGGTCGCGGTCGGCGGCTACGGGCGCGAGGAGCTGGCGCCGTACAGCGACCTCGACGTGCTGCTGGTCCACGACGCCGAGATCGAGGTGGGGGACTGGGCCGGTCAGATCTGGTACCCGCTCTGGGACTCCGGGGCGAACATCGACCACGCGGTGCGCTCGTTCGACGAGGTGCTCGGCCAGGCCGCCGCCGACCTCAAGGTGGCCCTCGGCCTGCTGGACGCCCGGCACCTGGCCGGCGACCCGAACGTCACCCTGCGCCTGCGCACCGCGATCCTCACCGCCTGGCGGCGCGACGCGAAGGAACGGCTGCGGGAGCTCAACGGTCTGGTCCGCGACCGGAACCGGCTGCTCGGCGAGCTCGCCCACGTCTCGGTCCCGGACATCAAGGAGGCCACCGGCGGCCTGCGCGACGCGGTCGTCCTCAAGGCGCTGATGGCCACCTGGCTGGTCGACGTACCGCACGCCGAGCTCGAGGGCTGCCGGCAGGCGATGCTCGACGTCAGGGACGCCCTGCACACGGTGGCCGGCCGGGGCACCGACCGGATCTCGCCGGAGTACTGGGCCGACATGGCGCCGCTGCTGGACCTGCCGGACGCGGCCGCGGTGCAGCTGCACGTCCGCAGCCTCGGACGGCGCTTGACCCACGTCTCCCGGCTGGCCTGGCGCCGGGTGGACGCCGTGCTCCGACGCCCGGCCAAGAGCCCGGCCGCGCGCAAGCCGCAGCTGACGCCGATCGCCGACGGCCTCGCGATCGCCTACGAGGAGGTGGTCCTCGACCGGGACGCCAAGCCCTCGCGCGACCCGCTGCTGCTGCTCCGGGCCGCGGCCGAGGCGGCCGAGCGCGACCTGGTCCTGGAACCGTCGACCGCGGCACGGCTGGTCGCGGAGGTGCCGCCCCTGCCCGTTCCCTGGCCCGCCGAGGCGCGGGACCTGCTGGTCCGGCTGCTGGCCGCCGGACGGGGTCTGCTGCCGGTCTGGGAGACCCTCGACGAGACCGGGGCGCTGGCCGCGATCCTGCCCGAGTGGGAGCGGGTCCGGCTGCTACCGCACGCCTCGGTGGTGCACCGGTTCACCGTCGACCGGCACCTGGTCGAGACCTGCATCGAGGCCTCCGCGCTGATCCGCCGGGTCTCCCGGCCGGACGTGCTGATGATCGCGGCGCTGCTGCACGACATCGGCAAGGGCCAGGTCACCGAGCACAGCGTCGCCGGTGAGCCGATCGCCCGGGAGATCGCCGCCCGGATCGGCTTCGACGCCCGCGAGACCGAGCTGGTGGCCGGTCTGGTCCGGTGGCACCTGCTGCTGCCGGAGACCGCGACCACCCGCGACCCCGAGGACCCGGTCACGGTGGCGCTGGTCACCGAGCGGATCAACGACCGCGAGGAGCTGGAGCTGCTGGCCGCGCTCACCGAGGCCGACGCGCGGGCCACCTCGGAGAAGGCCTGGACGACCTGGCGCGCGTCCCTGATCAAGAGCCTCGTACGACGCGCCTCGGTCGAGCTCACCGAGAACCTGACCGTGGAGAACCAGCCCCGTGCGGTCGAGGTGCCGGCGCTGGTCCGGGCCGATCCGCGCGAGGTCGGGGTGGCCGTCGTCGAGGCGGGCGACGGCTCGACGGTGACGGTGATGTCCGGCGACCGGGTCGGCCTGCTCGCCGACGCCGCCGCGATGCTGGCCCTGCAACGGGTCTCGGTGCGGGCGGCCCGCGCCTGGACCGACGACGGCATCGGCATCTCCGAGTGGCAGGTGTCGCGCACCGGGCTGGACGCCACCGTGATGCGGGAGCGGCTGGAGGCGATCGCCGAGGGGCGCCTCGACCCGGCGGACCGGCTCCGGACGAACGAGGCCAGCGCCCTGGCCCCGATCGTGGTGCTGCACCCGGAGGCCTCGGAACGGGCGAGCGTGATCGAGGTCCGGGCCGCCGACCGCCCGGGCGTGGTCTACCTGGTCTGCGCGACCCTCGCCGGGCTGGGCCACACGGTGGCCTCGGCGCACGTGGACACCCTCGGTCCGCAGGCGGTCGACGTCTTCTACGTCCAGGGTGCCGACGGGGGAGGGCTGGATCCGGCCGCGGCCGCCGCGGCAGCGGACGCGATCAGGGTGGTCCTCAGCGGTCCCGGCGGATCCTGACCGCTCTCGGGTTGCCGTCCGGTCCCAGGGTGAGCTGGATCGGGTCGTCGGGGTCGCGCTCGGGGACCTTCGAGACCGGGCCGACGTTCTGCTGGTCCTTGAGGTCGCGGCTGGCACGGGCCTGGGCCGGGTCGAAGACGTCGATCAGGTTGCCGAAGGCGTCCCCCATCGAGCTGGTCCGCGGTCGGGCGTCGCGGGCCAGGCCGCGCTGGAACACCCACACCGCGACCACGCATGCCAGCAGGATGCCGGCGACCGCCAGGAACATCACCGCAGTCTCCATCCGGCCAGCCTGACCGATCGCGTCAAACCCATCAACCGCCGTCCTCTAGGCTGGGCGGTCTCAGGAAGCGCCGTTCCGCCGTCTCGACTCCGAGGACCGTCTTGTTCAACACCCTTTCCGACCGCTTGTCCGAGAGCTTCAAGAGCCTTCGTGGCAAGGGCAAGCTCTCCGAAGCCGACATCGACGCCACCGCGCGCGAGATCCGTCTCGCGCTGCTGGAGGCGGACGTCGCCCTGCCCGTGGTCAAGGACTTCGTGGGCGCCGTCAAGGAGCGCGCCCGCGGGGCCGAGGTCAGCGGTGCGCTGAACCCGGCGCAGCAGGTCATCAAGATCGTCAACGAGGAACTGATCACGATCCTCGGCGGGGAGACCCGCCGGCTGCGGTTCGCGAAGAACCCGCCCACGGTGATCATGCTCGCCGGCCTCCAGGGTGCCGGTAAGACCACCCTCGCCGCCAAGCTCGCGCTCTGGCTGAAGGCGCAGGACAAGTCGCCGATGCTGGTCGCCGCGGACCTGCAGCGCCCGAACGCCGTCCAGCAGCTCCAGGTCAACGGCGAGCGCGCCGGCGTCACCGTCTTCGCGCCCGAGCCCGGCAACGGCGTCGGGGACCCGGTCTCGGTGGCCCGCGCCGGTGTCGAGGAAGCCCGCCGTACGCTGCACGACGTCGTCATCATCGACACCGCCGGCCGGCTGGGCATCGATGAGGAGCTGATGGCCCAGGCCGCCGGCATCAGGGACGCGGTCAACCCGGACGAGGTCCTCTTCGTCGTCGACGCGATGATCGGCCAGGACGCCGTGAACACGGCGCAGGCCTTCCTCGACGGCGTCGGGTACGACGGCGTGGTGCTCACCAAGCTCGACGGCGACGCCCGCGGTGGCGCGGCGCTCTCGATCGCGAAGATGACCGGCAAGCCGGTGATGTTCGCGTCGAACGGCGAGAAGCTCACCGACTTCGACCTGTTCCACCCGGACCGGATGGCCTCGCGGATCCTCGACATGGGCGACCTGCTCACCCTGATCGAGCAGGCCGAGAAGAACTTCGACGCCGACCAGGCGGCGAAGGCGGCCGAGAAGCTCCAGTCCGGCGACTTCACCCTGGACGACTTCCTCGACCAGATGCAGCAGGTCAAGAAGATGGGCTCGCTGACCAAGATGCTCGGGATGCTCCCCGGCATGGGTCAGTTCCGCGAGCAGCTCGACAACTTCGACGAGCGCGAGATCGACCGGATCGAGGCGATCATCCACTCGATGACGCCGGGCGAGCGGGCGAACCCGAAGATGATCGACGGCTCCCGCCGCTCCCGGATCGCGAAGGGCTCGGGGCGGACGGTCGCCGAGATCAACCAGCTCGTCGACCGGTTCTTCGAAGCCCGGAAGATGATGCAGCAGATGGCTCGGGGCGGCGGCATGCCCGGCATGCCGGGCTCCCCGGGGATGGCGCTCGGCAAGCGCTCCAAGGCCCGCCAGGCACCGCAGGCGAAGAAGGGCAAGGGCAAGCGCGTCTCCGGGAACCCGGCGAAGCGGGCCCAGGCGGACGCCGCCCAGCCGGCGGCTCCGGCGGCGAACCCCTTCGGGCTCCCCGGCGGCCCCGGCGCCGACTTCGACCCGAACGACCTCCCGGACCTCTCGCAGTACCTGAAGTGACGTTGAGTAGGCCCTATTTTCCGTCGAGATGACGAATCTCGACGGAAAATCGGGCCCACTCAACGGGTCCGCTACGGTCGGACGCGTGCCAGTGATGAGATTCCGGGGGCCGGTGCTGCCCGACGGCGAGGCCGCGGACCTGTACGTCGTCGACGGCCGGATCACCTACGAGGTGCAGCCCGGTGCCGAGACAGTGGTCGAGGGCTGGATCGTGCCGGGACTGGTCGACGCGCACTGCCACATCGGCCTGGACGACCACGGGGCGACCGACCGCGAGACCGCCGAGGAGCAGGCGATCGCGGACCGGGACGGCGGCGCCCTGCTGCTCCGGGACTGCGGATCGGCGCTGGACACCCGCTGGGTCCAGGAGCGCGACGACCTGCCGCGGCTGATCCGCGCGGGGCGGCACGTCGGACGCACCAAGCGCTACATCCGCAACTACGCCCACGAGGTGGAGCCGGCGGAGCTCGCCGCCACGGTCGCGCTCGAGGCCCAGCGCGGCGACGGCTGGGTGAAGCTGGTGGGGGACTGGATCTCGCGCGAGGAGGGCGACCTGGCGCCGTCGTTCCCGGCCGAGGCGTTCGCCGCGGCGATCGACGCCGCGCACGCGCACGGCGCCAAGGTGACCGCGCACTGCTTCGGGTACGACGTGCTCCCCGGGCTGATTGCGGCCGGCATCGACTGCATCGAGCACGGCACCGGACTGACCACGGACCTGATCGAGGCGATGGTCGCGCAGGGGACCGCGCTGGTCCCGACGGTGATGCAGGTCGACAAGTTCCCCGAGCACGCCGCGGGCGGCCGGGAGAAGTTCCCGGCGTACGCGACCACGATGACCGACCTGTACGCCCGGCGCCGGGACACCCTGATGTCGGCGTACGAGGCCGGTGTCGCCCTGTACGCCGGCTCCGACGGAGGCGGGATCAGCAAGCACGGCAACCTGGCCGGAGAGGTGCTCGCGATGGCCGGCCTCGGGCTGCCGGCCGAGTACGCCCTCGGCGCGGCGTCCTGGCGGGCCCGGGCCTGGCTCGGCTGGAACCCGACGCTGGCCGAGGGGGCGCCCGCCGACTTCGTCGTCTACCCGCGCAACCCGCTCACCGACCTCACCGTCCTCCGCGAACCCTCCTGCATCGTCCTGCGCGGCACCCAGGTCCGTTGAGTCCGGCATTGGGGCGCGTCGAGTCGGGCGTCGTGGTGCGTGGACTCGATTTCTGCACCGGGATGATCTCTGGCAGAATGTCTCGCTGAGTCTCAGGCGGTTTCGGACCCTCTATCCCGATCCGCTCGAGCCCCCCGAGTTGTCCGACCCGGTCCCCACCTGGTTCAGGTCGCTCACCCAATCCAGACTCGCAAGGAGACACCACACCAGTGGCCGTCAAGATTCGTTTGAAGCGCATGGGCAAGATCCGTCAGCCGTACTACCGCGTCGTCGTCGTCGACGGCCGGAAGAAGCGGGACGGCAAGGTCATCGAGGAGATCGGCAAGTACCACCCCAAGGAAGAGCCCTCGTTCATCGAGGTCACCTCCGACCGGGCGCAATACTGGCTGGGCGTCGGCGCGCAGCCGAGCGAGGCCGTCGAGGCCATCCTCAAGATCACCGGTGACTGGCAGAAGTTCAAGGGCCTCCCGGGCGCCGAGGGCACCCTGAAGGTCAAGGAGCCGAAGCGCGACAAGCTCGACATCTTCAACGAGGCCCTCAAGGACGCGGCGAACGAGCCGAAGCGCGAGGCCGTGACCAAGAAGAAGGCCGAGAAGAAGGCTGAGGAGCCCAAGGCCGAGGAGCCCAAGGCCGAGGAGGCCCCCGTCGAGGAGGCTCCCGTCGAGGAGGCCCCCGCTGCCGAGGCTCCGGCTGAGGCCGCTGCCGACGAGGCGCCGGCCGCTGACGAGGCGCCTGCTGCCGAGGCTCCGGCCGAGGCTGCCGCCGAGACCACCGAGGCCTGAGCACGATGCTGGCCGAAGCGCTGGAGCACCTGGTCCGCGGCGTCGTCGACAACCCCGACGACGTCTCGGTCAAGGACAAGCAGCTGCGCCGCGGATCCATCCTCGAGGTCCGGGTACACCCGTCGGACCTGGGCAAGGTGATCGGCCGCAACGGTCGCACGGCCACCGCGTTCCGCACCGTCGTCTCGGCCCTGGCGGGTCGCGGCGGCGCGCGCGTGGACTTCGTGGACGTCGACCGCAGGCGCTAACCGGCATCCCGCCCCGCGCGGACCACGGCCGCCGGCCGGTGCGTCCGGCGCGGACCGTCGGTCGACAGGAGTCCCACAGGTGAGCAACGCAGACCTTGAGACGATCGTCGTCGGGCGGATCGGCAAGCCGCACGGCATCAAGGGCGAGGTCTCCGTGGAGCCTCGTACCGACGAGCCGGACCGTCGCTTCGCCGATGGTGCGGTCCTGAGATCAGAGAACAAGCGGCCCGGTGCCCCCGGCCCGGCCCACCTCACGGTGGCCGGGACCCGGTGGCACTCGGGCCGTTTGCTCGTCCGGTTCGCCGAGGTCGCGGACCGCAACGCCGCCGAGGAGGCCCGCGGGACGATCCTCTCGATCGACGTCGACCCCGACGAGCGGCCGGAGGACCCCGAGGAGTTCTACGACCACCAGCTCGTCGGGCTCGCCGTGGAGACCACCGACGGCCGGCCGGTCGGCGTGCTTCGCGAGATCGTGCACGGGACCGCGCAGGACCTGCTGGTGATCACCGCGGACGGCCCGGACGTGCTGGTCCCGTTCGTCTCCGAGCTCGTCCCCGAGGTTGACATCGCCGGCGGCCGGATCGTGGTCGTCGACCAGCCGGGGCTGCTCTCCGACCTGGACACGCAGACGGACTGACGTGGCCATGCGGATCGACGTCCTCTCCATCTTCCCGGGCTACCTCGCGCCGCTCGAGCTCTCGCTGCCGGGCAAGGCGCGCGCCAAGGGCCTGCTCGACCTGAGCGTGCACGACCTGCGCGACTGGGCGGTCGACAAGCACCGCACCGTCGACGACACCCCGTACGGCGGCGGCGCCGGCATGGTGATGAAGCCCGAGCCGTGGGGCGCCGCGCTGGACGCCGTCGCCCCGGACGGAGCCGTCCTGGTGGTGCCGACGCCCTCGGGCATCCCGTTCAGCCAGGAGATCGCCGCGGAGCTGTCGACCCGCGAGCACCTGGTCTTCGCCTGCGGTCGCTACGAGGGCATCGACCAGCGCGTCCTCGACGAGGCCGCCGGACGGCTCGAGGTCCGCGAGCTCTCGCTCGGCGACTACGTGCTCAACGGCGGCGAGGTGGCCGCGCTCGCGATCATCGAGGCCGTCGTCCGGCTGATCCCGGGATTCATGGGCAACGCCGCGTCGCTGGACGAGGAGTCGCACGCGGACGGTCTGCTCGAGTACCCGGTCTACACCAAGCCGTCCTCCTGGCGCGGGCACGACGTCCCCGAGGCGCTGCTGTCGGGGGACCACGGCCGGATCGCGGCGTGGCGCGCGGAGCAGTCGGAGCGTCGTACCGCCGAACGGCGCCCGGACCTGCGCCACCCCTCGACGCTGGTCGACGGGCGGGAGCTCCGGTTGGCCGAGGCGGCCGACGCGGGCGAGATCTTCACCCTGCAGCGCGCCTGCTGGGTCCAGGAGCAGCAGGCGAACCCGGGCGTGGTGATCCCGGCGCTCACCGAGGACCTGGCCGACGTCCAGACCTGGGTCGCCGCCGACACCGTGCTGGTGGTGCGCGCAGCCGGTCGCCTGGTAGGCGCCGTCCGGGCCAAGCTGGTCGGGCACACCTGGGACATCGGCCGGTTGATGGTCGCGCCGGACCTGCAGGGGAGCGGGCTGGGCCGAGAGCTCCTCGCGCGGATCGAGTCGCTCGCCCCCGCCGGGGCCACCGGCTTCGAGCTCTTCACCGGGGCCGGTAGCGAGCGGAACCAGCGGATCTACAAGAAGGCCGGGTACCGGCTCCGCGGCGTGGTCGAACCCGGAGTGGTCCGTTTGACGAAGAAGCGGGCCTGAGCCGATTTCTGAGCCGATTTCCGGGCCGATTTCCGGTTGGGACGCCTTCTCTGGCAGACTTGCTCCTCGGTCCAGTCGGCCACGATCGCCCGAGCACCACCGATCCGGGGATCCGCGTGAGCACCTGCCACAGGGGGCGCAGCGCACCGGCCACCGGACGGGACCGACACCGTAACGTTCCACCACTTATCCGCGGCTGACCTGTGGCGATCGCGAGGAGACACCATGACCAACGTCATCGACGCGCTCGCCGCGTCCACCCTGCGCACCGATGTCCCGGCTTTCCGGGCCGGCGACACCGTCAAGGTCCACGTCAAGGTCGTCGAGGGCAACCGCTCCCGCGTCCAGGTCTTCCAGGGCGTCGTCATCCGCGTCCAGGGCTCCGGCGTCGGCCGCACCTTCACCGTCCGCAAGGTCTCCTTCGGTGTCGGCGTCGAGCGCACCTTCCCGATCAACTCCCCGATCTTCGAGCAGATCGAGGTCGTCACCCGCGGTGACGTCCGTCGCGCCAAGCTGTACTACCTGCGCAACCTGCGCGGCAAGGCAGCGAAGATCAAGGAGCGCCGCGAGGCCTGAGTCGCCGCACCGCCCAGAAAGGCCGAGTGCGTTGGGACTCACCGTTAGGCTCCGCTTGTGACTGAACCTTCCTCGGAGCCGGGCGCCGTTTCGGAGCCCGGCACGGCGTCTGTCGACGCGCCCGGCAGCACGGCCAAGCACAAGTCGAAGAAGGACTCGGGCAAGGCTCCGCTGCCGGTCTGGCAGGAGAGCCTGCTGCTGCTCGCGATCGCCCTGGTGCTCGCGATCGGCATCAAGTACTTCTTCGTCCAGGCGTTCTACATCCCGTCGGAGTCGATGGAGCCGCTCTTCATCAAGAACGACCGGATCCTCGTCCAGAAGGTCTCGTACTGGGGCGGCAAGGACCCGAAGCGCGGCGACATCATCGTCTTCAAGGACCCGGGCGGCTGGCTCGACGAGAGCGAGACCCGTACGGCGAGCAACCCGCTCACCAAGGGGCTCGAGGCGATCGGGCTCTACCCGTCCGGCGGTCACCTGGTGAAGCGGGTGATCGGCATCGGCGGCGACCGGGTGGTCTGCTGCGACGCCAAGGGCCGGATCACCGTCAACGGCAAGGCGCTCGACGAGCCGTACCTGCCGAAGAACGTGCTGCCCTCCGACGACAAGTTCGACATCCGGGTCACCCAGGGGCACCTCTGGGTGATGGGCGACAACCGCAGCAACTCCTCCGACTCGCGCCTGCACCTGGGCCAGCCCGGTGGGGGGATGGTCTCGACCGACCTGGTCGTCGGCAAGGTCTGGGCGCTGATCTGGCCGTGGAAGCGGGCCGAGCGGATCCACACGCCGGAGACCTTCAAGGACATCCCCAACCCGTAGGCGGGGTGCGCGATGACGACGTCTCCCGGCCTGCCGCGTGGTGCGACGATCCGGCGCGACGCCGGGCTGTACGGCTACGAGCGCGCGCTGCGCCGGGCCGGGCTCGACCCGGTCGCGGGAGTCGACGAGGCCGGACGCGGTGCGTGCGCGGGACCGCTGGTGGCCGCCGCGGCGATCCTGCCCGCGGGGAAGGCCGGACAGGTTCCGGAGCTGAACGACTCCAAGCTGCTCACCGCGAAGGCCAGGGAGCGCTGCTACGCCCAGGTCACGAAGCGGGCGCTGGCCTGGTCGGTCGTGGTGATCGACTCGGAGGAGTGCGACCGGCTCGGGATGCACGTCGCCAACGTCGAGGCGCTGCGCCGCGCACTGGCGCGACTCGAGCTGCGGCCGTCGTACGTGCTCACGGACGGGTTCCCGGTCGACGGCCTGGAGGTCCCCGGCCTGGCGATGTGGAAGGGCGACCGGGTGGCCGCCTGCATCTCCGCCGCCTCGGTGATCGCGAAGGTGACGCGCGACCGGATCATGATGCAGCAGCACGAGCGCTGGCCGGACTACGATTTCGCCACGCACAAGGGGTACATCACCGCCGAGCACTCCGAGGCGCTGGCCGAGCACGGTCCGTGTCCGATCCATCGGATGAGGTTCGTGAACGTGCGGCGGGCCGCGGGGCTCGTCGACGACGTACCGCTTAGCCTCGAACCGCAACTTGAGCTGGACCTGGAGGAGAGTCGATGAGCGCGGAGGATCTCGAGAAGTACGAGACCGAGATGGAGCTGACGCTCTACCGGGAGTACCGCGACGTCGTCGGGATCTTCAAGTACGTCGTGGAGACCGACCGGCGCTTCTACCTGTGCAACCAGGTCGACGTGAAGGCGCGGACCGAGGCGGGGGACGTGTTCTTCGAGGTCTCGATGACCGACGCCTGGGTCTGGGACATGTACCGGCCCGCGCGGTTCGCCAAGAACGTCAAGGTCCTGACGTTCAAGGACGTGAACGTCGAGGAGCTCAACAAGTCCGACTTCGAGCCTCCCAAGGCGTAGTCGCACTGGTCTAGAACAATCCCGATAAAAGGGACAAACGTCCCTTAAGGCAGATAGTCTCCTTTTTCGGAAGGGGGCTTCCATGTCGATGTGGGGATCAAGGAAGCGAGACGACCGCGGCGCCGCGGTCGTCGAGACTGCGTTGTGCATCTGCTTCATCGTGTTGCCGCTCGTGTTCGCCACGATCGCCTACGCGTACATGTTCAGCTTCCGGCAGGCGCTGTCGCAGTCGGCCTCGGAGGGCGCCCGCGCAGCCGTGGGTGCGCCGACGTCGAGTGTCACGGCCACGGCCAACAAGGCCATCGAGAACGCCCTCTCGAGCTACGGCCTGAGCTGCACCAGCGGACACCTGAGCTGCGTCGTCTCGGCGCCGACGACGACCGGGTGCCCGAGCCCGCACACCTGCGTCACGGTGACGGTGAGCTACCCCTACCGTGACCACAGCCTGCTGCCGACCGTGCCCGGCCTCGGCTTCACGCTGCCGACGCAGCTGAGGTTCACCTCCGTCGTGCAGGTGAGCTGATGCGGTGGGTCGAGCGCCGGCGCCGCGAGACCGGAGCGGTCGCGGTGATGATGGCGCTGGTCATCTGCGTCGTGATGATCCCGCTGGCGGGTCTCGCCGTCGACATCGGCATGCAGCGGGTGGCGCGCGGGGACATGCAGGCAGTCGCCGACGCCGCTGCCCTGGACCTGGGGCGGAAGCTCGGCATCGGTCAGACGCCGACGGTCGCCGACGCCGTGAGCAGCGCCGCCGGGTCGAACGGTGTCGTGGGCGGGACCGAGACCGCGTCGTACAACGCCCAGCAGGTCAAGGTGCCGAAGATGGCGGTCTTCCTGGGCTACATCGAGGAGGACGCGACGTTCGTCTCGAACCAGTCGCTGGGCTGCAGCGGCAGTCCGTACAACAGCTACTTCAAGGCCGTGCCCGCGAACAAGTCCGCCAACGCGGTCCTGGTGACGGCGACCGGCTCGGCGTCCTTCCGGCTGATGCCGGGTTCCGGGGGCGTCTGCCGCTCGGCGATCGGGAACGCCGAGCTCAAGGCTTGCATGACCATGAACTCGTACGCTGCCGCTCTCAACAGCGGTGACTCCACGGTCCTCGGCCCGATCACCAAGATCATCGGGACCTCGATCGACACCCAGGTGCTGAGCAGCTCCGGCATCCTCAACGCCGACATCGAGGTGCTGAGCTTCCTGAACATCCTGAAGACCCAGCTCGGGGTCGGCGGTTTCGACGAGGTGCTCGCCGCGAACGTGACCGCCGCGCAGGTGATCGCCGCCCAGGTCGCCGCACTGAACGCGCAGGGCGCGACGGTCGCGGCGCAGGCGCTGCAGCAGCAGATCGGACTGCACGTGCCGCCCGGGACGACGGTCAACGTCGGCACTCTGCTCGGGATCAGCCAGGGTGTCACCGCGGGGCTCGGCGCCACCATGAACGCCCTGGACCTGGCCGCGGCCGCGCTCCAGCTGGCCAACGGCAACGCGCCGCTGCACCTGACGGCGTCGAGCAGCAACCTCACCGGGTTGGGACTCGACGTGACGGTGGGGAGCCGGCCGATGAACGTGTGCCTGGGCGAGGGCAAGAAGACGATGGCGCAGACGTCCCTCAGGGCCACCGCCGACCTCAATGCCTCGGGCAGCTTGACCGGCGGCGTGCTGAACCTGGTGAATGCCCTGAACGGGATCCTCAGCGGGGTCCTGGGACTGCTCGGAGCACTCCTGGGCGGGGACACCTACGACCTGCCCGTCGTCACGCTGGGGAAGCTGGAGGCCAATGTCTCGCTCGCCTCCGCCTCGGGCACGGTGCTCAGCCTGGCTTGCGACGGTGCGAATCCGACCTCGATGTCGGTCCGGGAGGAGTCCTCGCTGCTGCCGGCCACGGTCACCATTCCGTTGATGATCAAGGAGACCCGGCACTACGGAGGCGTACTGGGCATCGGGCGGAAGACGGAGACCGTGACCTCGACGCTCAGCGTGAAGTTGACGACGGTGCCTTCCGCCGACAAGTCGGTGACGGCCTCGCTTGCGATCCCGGGCGACTACGACAAGGGCAAGGCTGGCCCGAGCGGCGATCTCTCGGTGGGGTACCTGGATCCCAAGATCGACATCGTGACGGAAGGAACCTTCAGCAACGGCTATCCCTTGGTGAACAAGCTGCTCGTCAATTTGACTCAGGTCGCCAACGCTGTGACCGCGAATCTGATCGCGCCACTGCTGACCACCGTCGTCACACCCCTGCTGAACGCGTTGACGACCACCCTCAAGACCACGCTCGGGCTCACGGTCGCCGGGTCCAACTACACGCCGAGGAGGACCCCGAGCTGCGGGACGCCGAAGCTGGTCGGCTGACCTCACCCGCCTGATCCGGCCCCACAGGCCGGTTCCGACGGTCTGGTTCCACAGCCCGGGCGGCGTCGGGTGCGGCAGCCGCAGCGGCGCGTGTTGCCTCCCTCCAGGAGGTCGACACGATGACGACAGCACAGCAGTCCCTCGGGGCGTACGGCGAACGGGTGGCCGCGCGGCACCTGACCGGACTCGGTATGACGGTCCTGGACCGCAACTGGCGGTGCCGGGCCGGAGAGATCGACCTGGTCCTGCGCGATCGGGACGTGCTGGTGGTCTGCGAGGTGAAGACCCGGCGCGGAGTTGCCTTCGGGCATCCGCTCGCCGCGGTCCGGGCCGCCAAGGTGGAGCGGCTGCACCGGCTGGCCTCCCTCTGGGTGGAGGAGCGCGCGGTCACCGTCGACGAGATCCGGCTGGACCTGGTCGGCGTCCTGGTGCCGGCCCGCGGTCGGGTCCAGGTCGAGCACGTTCGCGGGATCAGCTGATGTTCGCCAGCGCGCGCACCGTGTCGCTCCAGGGCGCCGTCGGCCACGTCGTCGACGTCCAGGTGGACATCAGCCAGGGAACCCCGAGCACGGCCCTGGTCGGCAGGCCGGACGCTTCCATCAACGAGGCCCGGGAGCGGTGCCGGTCGGCGCTGGACAACAGCGGCTTCCACTGGCCGACCACCAGGCGCACGACGATCCTGCTCTCGCCGGCGGACCTCCCGAAGCGCGGCCCGCACTTCGACCTCGCCATCGCGATCGGAGTGCTGGCCGCGGACGTCGGCAAGCCCGATGCCGCGTCGCTCCGCGACCTGGTGCTGATCGGAGAGCTGAGCCTCGACGGCCGGGTCCGGTGCGTGCCCGGGGTGCTGCCGATGGTGATGGCGGCGGCCGCCCGGGGGATCACCCGGGTGGTCGTGCCCGAGCCCCAGGTGGGCGAGGCCGCCCTGGTCGAGGGTGTCGAGGTGTACGGCGTCCGCTCGTTGCGCCAGGTGGTCTCGCTGCTCGCCGGTGAGGAGATCCCGGACGCACCGCCGGTCGAGCCGCCGACCGGCGAGCCGTTGCTCCCGCGTCGCGCCGAGGAGCGTGACGAGGCGATCGACCTGGCCGACGTCCTCGGGATGGCGGATGCCAGGTTCGCGCTGGAGGTCGCCGCCGTCGGGGCGCACCACCTGCTGCTCTCCGGTGCCAAGGGGGCCGGCAAGACCACCCTCGCGGAGCGGTTGCCGACGATCCTGCCGGACCTGGACGTCCAGGAGTCCCTGGAGCTGACGGCGATCCACTCGCTCTGCGGCGGGTTGCCGCCGGGGAGCGGCGTGCTCACCCGGCCGCCGTTCCGCGCGCCCCACCACACCGCGTCCCGTTCCGGGATCCTCGGCGGCGGGACCGGCAGGGTGCGTCCCGGTGAGGTCAGCAAGGCGACCCACGGCGTGCTCTTCCTGGACGAGTTCCCGCTGCTCCCCGCCGACATCGTCGAGGCGCTGCGGCAACCGCTGGAGAGCGGCGAGATCAGCATCGCCCGGGGCGACGAGGATGCCACCTACCCGGCCTCGGGGATGCTGGTGCTGGCCTGCAATCCGTGTCCCTGTGGCGAGTACTCGGCCAGATCCCGCGACCACCAGTGCATCTGCTCGGAGGTGCGGCGCCGCGAGTACCGTCGCAAGATCTCCGGGCCGATCGCCGACCGGATCGACATCACCCGGATCGTCGAGCCGGTCGGCCGCCACGAGCTGGCAGACCGGTTCGCTGCGCCGGAGACCTCGGCCGTCGTCCTGGCCCGGGTTGCCGCGGCCCGAGACCGACAGCGGGAGCGGTACGCCGGCACCGGCTGGCGGCTCAACGCGCACGCCCCCGGACCGG
Organism: Nocardioides marmoriginsengisoli; assembly: GCF_003725695.1. Classification (GTDB taxonomy): domain Bacteria; phylum Actinomycetota; class Actinomycetes; order Propionibacteriales; family Nocardioidaceae; genus Marmoricola; species Marmoricola marmoriginsengisoli. Next base: position 402,636 of record NZ_RJSE01000003.1, on the reverse strand, counting down.
CACTGAGCGCCGACTGGCCGCTGACCCCGGTGGCGAGCCAGCGGCTCGACCGCGAGGTCTACGGCGGCAGGCTGACCCGGCGGGGAGCGACCAAGGTCCATCGGGTGGCCTGGTCGGTGGCGGACCTGCGCGGCGTCGACCGACCAGGGACGGACGAGCTGGAGGTGGCGTTGCGGCTGCGTCGCGGGTCGGTCCTGGAGCACGCGATGATCACGCCGGCCTCGCTGCGCTCGGCATGAGCACCGCGGAACGCGAGGCCAGGCTGCTGCTCAGCCTGATCGGCGAGCCGGGCGATCCCCGGCTGACCGGGCTGGTCGCCGATCTCGGGGCGTCCCGGGTGCTGGCCGCCCTGCGGGACCAGGACGAGCACGGCGAGCTGCGCGACTCGCTGACCGAGCGGCTGCGCTCGACCCGCGTCGAGGACGTCGTCGCGGCGGCCACCCGGCGCGGGATCCGGTTCGTCACGCCGCTCGACGACGAGTGGCCGGTCGGGCTGGACGACCTGGGCAACGGACCGGTCCTGCACGAGCGCGGCGGCGTCCCGATCGGGCTCTGGGTCCGGGGGCCGCTCCGGCTCGACGAGGCGTGCGCGGGCTCGGTGGCGGTCGTGGGCGCGCGTTCGGCCACGACCTACGGGACCGGGGTCGCCGGCGAGATCGGTGCCGCGCTGGCCGAGGCGGAGGTCGGTGTCGTCTCGGGCGCGGCCTTCGGGATCGACCAGGCGGCGCACCGGGGCGCGCTCGCGGTGCGCGGCCCGTCGGTCGCGGTGCTGGCGTGCGGCGTCGACCGGGCCTACCCGGCTGCCCACGCCGAGCTGCTGCGGTACCTGGCCGACGTCGGTCTGGTGGTCTCGGAGGCGGCCCCGGGGTGGGCGCCGATGAAGGTCAGGTTCCTGGCTCGCAACCGGCTGATCGCGGCGCTGACCCGCGGCACCGTGGTCGTGGAGGCGGCGGTCCGCAGCGGAGCGCTGAACACCGCCAACTGGGCGTCCGGTCTCAGCCGGCTGCTGATGGGCGTGCCCGGCCCGGTCACCAGCGCGACCTCGCAAGGCGTGCACCAGCTGATCCGCGCGCGGGACGCCCTGCTGGTCACCCGGGGCGCCGAGGTACTCGAGGCGGTCTCGGCGGCGGGCGCCCACACCCTGCCGTCGGCACAGGCGCCGGCGGACGCCCGGGACCGGCTGACCCACCTGCAGCGGCAGGTCCTGGACGCGGTCCCGGTCGCTGCCGGCGCGTCGTCGCGGAGCATCGCGCGCACGGCGGGCCTGACCGACTCGGTGGTGCGAGAGGCCCTGGGGCGGCTCGACGAGGCCGGGTTCGTCGAGCGTGCGGGCGGACGATGGCGACTTCGGTCCGCGCGGTACCCGCCGCGTCTTCCCGGGATGGCGCTCGAGCCTCCGTAGGGTGGCGGGATGCAGGACCTTCCGGAGGAGTTCGCGACCGCGCTGGCGGCGTACGAGCGGCACCTGGTCGCCGAGCGCGACCTCACGCCGCACACGGTGCGCGCCTACCTCGGCGACCTCTCCGGGATGCTCACGCACGCGGCCGCGCTGGGCTGCACCCGCCTCGACGACCTCGACATCCGGACGCTGCGCAGCTGGCTGGCCAACCAGCAGACGCTCGGCAAGGCCAGGACCACGATGGCGCGCCGCGCCACCGCCGTCCGGGTCTTCACCGCCTGGGCGCTGCGCACCGGCCGCGCGACCGCCGACGCCGGAGCCCAGCTGGGGAGCCCGAAGGCGCACAAGCCGTTGCCGCCGGCTCTGGACGTCACCCAGGCACGAGCGCTGCTGGACGCCGCCGCGTCCCAAGCCGACGACGGCAGCCCGGTCGGCCTCCGCGACGTGGCGATCCTGGAGCTGCTCTACGCCACCGGCGCCCGGGTCGGCGAGGTGTGCACTCTCGACATCGACGACGTCGACCGGTCCCGCCGGGTGGTCCGGGTCTTCGGCAAGGGGCGCAAGGAGCGGACCGTCCCGTACGGGCTGCCCGCGGATCAGGCGCTGGGGCGCTGGCTGGCCGAGGCGAGGCCGGTGCTGTTCGTGCCGGGCAGCGGAGCGGCTCTGTTCCTCGGCGCTCGCGGGGGCCGGATCGACCAGCGCGCCGTACGATCGATGGTGCACCGGCGCCTGGAGGACGTGCCCGGGGCCCCCGACCTGGGGCCGCACGGGCTGCGCCACACGGCTGCCACCCACCTGCTGGAGGGCGGGGCCGACCTGCGCACCGTCCAGGAGATGCTCGGGCACGCGTCGCTGGCGACGACCCAGATCTACACCCACGTCACCACCGACCGGTTGCGGAAGGCGTACCACCTGGCGCACCCGCGGGCGTGATCACCCCAGCGCCTGGCCGGGGCGGCCGGTGCGCTCACTCCAGGGGGAGCAACCGCACCGGCCCGAGACCGAGCAGCGTCAGCGGGTCCCGATAGACCTCGCCCCCGTCCGGGTCCTGCTCGATCAGGCCCCAGTGCAGGCAGGTCCGCGGAAAGCAGTGGCTTCCGCCGGGCTCCAGGGTCCCGAGCTGCTCGCCCGTGCCGACCTCGGCACCGCGGGCCGCGGTCGCCCGCACCGGCTCGTACGTCGTACGCCGGGCGCCGTGGCCGACCACGACGACCCCGCGTCCGGCGATGGTCCCGGCGAAGGTGACCCTCCCGCCGAGGGCGGCTCGCACCGGCTGACCGGGGGAGCCGAGCAGGTCGACGCCGCGGTGCCCGGCCGACCAGGCGTGCAGCGGGGGAGCGAACGGGGCGACCACCTCGGGCTGGGGGACCAGCGGCCAGGTGCCGAGTGCGGTCAGGACGGAGGCGAGGAGTGCGAACATCGCCCCAGGGTGGTCCGGGACGGCCCGCTCCGAGGTGCGCGCCGCCTCGTCCTGTGGAAAACCCCCGGTGCTGCCTGGGTTGTGCGTCGCCGGCGCCCCCGGACGCGTTTCGACAACCGGCCCGGGCCACGGCTAGAATCCTGCTCAGCAACCCGTACGGGTTGACTTCGCACGCCCGCAAACCGTGCCGCCCTCCAGAAGCACTGCTTCCTGGGAGCCGGAACACCGCGGGTGAGGACTTTCAGTCCCGATCGACCCCGGTCGCTCAGGTCAGGTTCTCACGCAGGCGTCAGGGCAGGCCTCAGCAACACCCAGTGCCTGCATCGAACTGAAAATCGGACCCGCGTGCGTCAGCATGCTCACGGTCCACAACAGGAAGCAGAACAATGGCAGTCGTCACCATGCGCCAGCTCCTCGAGAGCGGCGTCCACTTCGGGCACCAGACCCGTCGCTGGAACCCGAAGATGAAGCGCTTCATCATGACCGAGCGCAACGGCATCTACATCATCGACCTGCAGCAGTCGCTGTCGTACATCGACACCAGCTACGCGTTCATCAAGGACACCGTGGCCAAGGGCGGCACGATCATGTTCGTGGGCACCAAGAAGCAGGCCCAGGAAGCGATCGCCGAGCAGGCCACCCGCGTCGGCATGCCCTACGTCAACCAGCGTTGGCTCGGCGGCATGCTCACCAACTTCCAGACCATGAGCCAGCGGATCAGCCGGCTCAAGGAGCTCGACGACGTCGACTTCGACACCGTCGCCGGCTCGGGTCGCACCAAGAAGGAGCTCCTGCAGATGAAGCGGGAGCACGTCAAGCTCGACAAGACCCTCGGCGGCATCCGCGAGATGGGCCGGACCCCGTCCGCCGTCTGGATCGTCGACACCAACAAGGAGCACCTCGCGGTCGACGAGGCGCGCAAGCTGAAGATCCCGATCATCGCGATCCTGGACTCCAACTGCGACCCGGACCTGGTCGACTACCCGATCCCGGGCAACGACGACGCGATCCGCGCGGTCGGCCTGCTGACCCGCGTGGTCGCCGACGCCGTCGCCGAGGGCCTGATCGCCCGCTCCGGCGCGAAGACCGAGGGCGACGCCCCGATCGGTGCCGACGAGCCGCTGGCAGACTGGGAGCGCGACCTGCTCGAGGGTGACAAGCCCGCCGAGGCCGCTGCTGAGGCCCCCGTTGCTGAGGCTCCTGCTGCCGAGGCCCCCGTTGCTGAGGCTCCCGTTGCTGAGGCTCCCGCCGCCGAGGTCTCCGCTGCCGAGGCTCCGGCCGCCGAGGTCGTTGCCGACGAGGCGCCCTCCGTGGCCGCCGAGGCGACCGACGAGACGAAGGAGGCCTGAGGCGTGGCGATTTCCGCTGCTGACGTCAAGAAGCTCCGCGAGCTGACTGGCGCGGGGATGATGGACTGCAAGAAGGCCCTCGAGGAAGCCGACGGCGACTTCGACAAGGCCAGCGAGCTGCTCCGCATCAAGCTCGGCAAGAAGGCCGCCGAGCGCGGTGCCGAGCGCGAGGCCACCGCCGGTCTGGTCGCCCACTCCGGTGGTGCGCTGGTCGAGCTGAAGAGCGAGACCGACTTCGTCGCCAAGAACGAGGCGTTCATCGCTGCTGCCGCCAAGATCGCGGACGCCGCGAACGCGGCCCAGGCTGCTGACACCGATGCCCTCAAGGCGGTCGCGCTCGACGGCAAGACCGTCGGCGAGGTCGTCAACGACCTCGCCATCAGCATCGGCGAGAAGATCGAGCTCGGCCAGGTCGCCTACTTCGGCGGTCAGTCCGTGGTCTACCTGCACAAGCGTGCCGCCGACCTGCCGCCCGCCGTCGGCGTCCTCGTGGAGTACGACGGCGACAACGCCGACGCTGCTCGCGGTGCCGCGATGCAGGTGGCCGCGATGAAGCCGACGTACCTCTCCCGTGACGAGGTCCCCGCGGACGTCGTCGCCAAGGAGCGGGAGATCGGTGCTGCGATCGCTCGCGAGGAGGGCAAGCCCGAAGCCGCGATCGAGAAGATCGCCGAGGGTCGTCTGAACGGCTTCTTCAAGGACGTCGCGCTGCTCGACCAGTCGTCGGTCACCGACTCCAAGAAGTCGGTCAAGGCGATCCTGGACGAGGCCGGCATCACCGTGACCCGGTTCGTCCGGTTCGAAGTGGGAGCCTGATCTGCACGGTTCCCATCAGGGATACTGAGCGCCAGACCAAGACGAGGAGGCCGGTCCGATGAGCAGCACCACCATCATCGGACCGGCCTTCTCGCATGTTCGAACGAATCCGACCACGCCGAGGGAGAAGTCATGACGTACAAGCGGGTGCTGCTCAAGCTCTCCGGCGAGGTCTTCGGCGGCGGCAAGGTCGGTGTCGACCCCGACGTCGTCGCCGGGATCGCGCGCGAGATCGCCTCTGTGCAGCGGGCCGGCTTCGAGGTCGCCGTGGTCACCGGCGGCGGCAACTTCTTCCGTGGCGCCGAGCTGCAGCAGCGCGGCATGGACCGGGCCCGCGCCGACTACATGGGCATGCTCGGCATCGTGATGAACTGCCTGGCCCTCCAGGACTTCCTGGAGAAGGAGGGCATCGAGACCCGGGTCCAGACCGCGATCACGATGGGTCAGGTCGCGGAGCCGTACATCCCGCGCCGGGCCATCCGGCACCTCGAGAAGGGCCGCGTCGTGATCTTCGGCGCCGGCGCCGGGATGCCGTACTTCTCGACCGACACGGTCGCCGCCCAGCGCGCGCTGGAGACCAAGTGCGAGGTCGTGCTGATGGGCAAGAACGGCGTCGACGGGGTGTACACCGCCGACCCGCGCCAGGACCCGACCGCGATCAAGTACGACGAGGTCACCTTCCAGGAGGTCCTGCAGAAGGGCCTGAAGGTGGCCGACGCGACCGCGTTCGCGATGTGCATGGAGAACGACCTGCCGATGATCGTGTTCGGAATGGAGCCGGAAGGCAACATCCTCAAGGTCGTGCAGGGTGAGAAGATCGGCACGCTGGTAGGAAGCCCGAAGACGCATTCGGCGTCGGGCACGGAGAAGGAGAAGCAGTGATCAACGAGATCCTCAACGAGGCCGACCAGAAGATGGGCAAGACCGTCGGCGCCACCCGGGAGGAGTTCGCGGCGATCCGGGCCGGCCGTGCCGCGCCCAGCATGTTCTCCAAGCTGACGGCCGAGTACTACGGCACCCAGACCCCGATCCAGCAGCTCGCCTCGTTCACGGCGCCGGAGGCCCGGATCATCATCATCGCGCCGTTCGACGTGACCGCGATGCCCGCCATCGAGAAGGCGATCCGCGAGTCCGACCTCGGCGTGAACCCGTCCAACGACGGCAAGTCCATCCGGTGCGTCTTCCCCGAGCTCACCGAGGAGCGCCGCAAGGAGTACATCAAGATCGCCAAGGGCAAGGCCGAGGACGGCAGGGTCAGCGTCCGCAACATCCGCCGCAACGCCAAGCAGGACCTCGAGAAGCTCGAGAAGGACGGCGAGGCCGGCAAGGACGACGTCACCGGTGCGGAGAAGCGGCTCGACGGGCTGACCAAGAAGCACACCGACGAGATCGACGAGATGCTCAAGAACAAGGAAGCCGAGCTCATCGAGGTCTGAGGACCCTGACGACCTCGTACTCACCACGATGACCTCACCCGCAGCGGATTCGCCCGCGCCGCCGCAGGACCACGGCCGCGCCGGCCGCAACCTGCCCGCGGCCATCGGCTCGGCCGTCGTCCTGCTGTCCGTGATCGCCGGCTCGCTGTTCTTCTTCAAGAGCGCGTTCATGCTGGTGGTCGCCACGGCCGTGGTGGTCGCGATCTGGGAGCTGCACCGCGGACTGCTGGCCAAGCAGATCGACATCCCCGAGCAGCCGCTGATGGTCGGCGGCGCGGTGATGGTCGCGGTGGCCTACTTCTGGGGTGCGCCGGCGCTGGTGACCGCGACCGCGGTGACGGCGCTGGTGGTGATGCTGTGGCTGCTGCGCCGCGGCGTCGAGGGCTTCGTGCAGAACGCCTCCGCGGCGGTGTTCACCCTGATCTACGTGCCGTTCCTCGGGTCGTTCGTGGCCCTGATGCTCGCCGAGGGCGGCGACTGGACGACCACCGACCACCTCGACGACGGGGTCAAGGGCATCGTCGCGTTCATCGGGGTGACGATCGCCAGCGACATCGGCGGCTACATCGCCGGGGTGCTCTTCGGGAAGCACCCGATGGCCCCGGTGATCTCCCCGAAGAAGTCCTGGGAGGGCTTCGCCGGTTCGGCGATCGCCTGCGTCGGTGCCGGGATCGGCCTGGTGGCCTGGCTCGACGGCGACCTCTGGGTGGGCGTGGCGCTCGGCCTGATCGCCGTCGTGATGGCGACCCTCGGCGACCTGGTCGAGTCGGTGATGAAGCGCGACCTCGGCATCAAGGACATGAGCCAGATCATCCCCGGTCACGGCGGCCTGATGGACCGGCTGGACTCGCTGCTCGCCACGATCGCCCCGATCTGGCTGCTGCTGCACTACTGCGTCTTCACCTGATCGCGCCCGGGAGGGAACCGGTTCGGCCCGGGCGGCGTCGTACCGGCATGAGGAACCCGCGGTTCACCGTGTTCTCCGTCCTGCTCGCCTGCCTGTCGATCGTCCTGGTCGGATGCGGGGACCAGGACGACCCCTCGGCCCGGGGCGGCCCGGATGCGCTGGACCCGGGGCTGCTGCCCAACGGCCACCACGCGACGTACGTCGTCACCGGGGTCACCGACAAGGGCGTGCCGCGGGACCTGGTCAAGGGCAGCGAGATCCGGCTGCGGCTGGACGGCGACCGGCTGATCGTCACGGCCGGTTGCAACACGATGAGCGGCACCTTCCGCCTGGAGGGCACCCGGATGACCGTGACCGACCTGGCGACGACGGAGATGGGCTGCGCGGCGCCGTTGATGGCCCAGGACACCTGGGTGGCCGGATTGTTCGACAAGCCGGTCCAGTTCACCACCGGGAAGGACGCCGCGCTGATCTCGGGCGTCGTCGTACTCGCGCTGGCGGACCGGGCGTCGGTGTCCCCGGACAAGCCGCTGGTCGGGACCGAGTGGGTGCTGGACGGCATCGTCTCCGGGGAGTCCGCCAGCTCTGTCCCCGAGGGCCTGAAGGCGTCCTTCCGGATCACCGAGGCGGGGGAGGCGCTGGTCGACGACAGCTGCAACAGCGGCAGCGGCCCGGCCGCGGTGGACGGCGACCGGATCGTCTGGGGCGACCGGTCCACGACCCTGGTGGCGTGCATCGGCCGGGGTCAGGAAGAGGTCCAGGACGCGATCCACGAGGTGCTGCGCGGCGCGACGACCTACTCGATCGAGGAGCGGTCGCTGACGGTCACCCGCGGCGACCGGGCGCTCACGTTCCGGGCGGTGGAGAGGCCGAAGGCCGACTGATTCGGTGATCCCACCGCGCGGTGGGAGAATCGACCGGTCATGGACCCGATCAAGACCCTTCCCCTCGTCTTCGAGGAGCCGAAAGGCCGCGGCAAGCCGCCGCGCCACCTCGCCGACCTCACCCCGGCGGAGCGGAAGGCACGCCTGGAGGAGCTCGGTCTGCCCGGGTTCCGGGCCAAGCAGCTCTCCACCCACTACTTCGAGCGGCTGGTCGACGACCCCGCCGAGATGACCGACCTCCCGGCCGCCCAGCGCAGCGAGCTGGTCTCCGGGCTGCTGCCCGAGCTGATGACCCCGCTGCGGGTGATGGAGGCCGACAAGGGCACCACCCGCAAGACGCTCTGGAAGCTCTTCGACGGCTCCCTGGTCGAGTCGGTGCTGATGCGCTACCCGGGCCGGACCACGATGTGCGTTTCCAGCCAGGCCGGTTGCGGGATGGCGTGCCCGTTCTGCGCCACCGGCCAGGGCGGCCTGCAGCGGAACATGTCCACCGCCGAGATCGTCGAGCAGGTCGTCGCCGGTGCGAGGTCGCTGGCCCGCGGCGAGGTCCCCGGCGGACCGGGCCGGGTCTCCAACGTGGTCTTCATGGGCATGGGCGAGCCGATGGCCAACTACAACGCCGTGATCGGCGCCGTACGACGGCTCACCGACAAGGCGCCCGACGGCCTCGGCATGTCGGCCCGCGGGATCACCGTGAGCACCGTCGGCCTGGTGCCGCGGATCCGGCAGCTGGCGACCGAGGGCATCCCGGTCACCTTGGCGCTGAGCCTGCACGCCCCCGACGACGAGCTCCGCGACGAGCTGGTGCCGATCAACACTCGCTGGAAGGTCGGCGAGACCGTCGAGGCCGCCTGGAACTACGCGAACGTCACCAAGCGCCGGGTCTCGATCGAGTACGCGATGATGCGCGGGATCAACGACCAGGCCTGGCGCGCGGACCTGCTGGCCGACGTGCTGAACGGGTACGGCGACTGGGGCTGGGTGCACGTCAACCTGATCCCGCTGAACCCGACGCCCGGCTCGAAGTGGACCGCGTCCGACCCGGCCGACGAGCGCGAGTTCGTACGACGCCTGGAGGCGAAGGGCATCTCGACGACGGTGCGCGACACCCGGGGCAGCGAGATCGACGGGGCCTGCGGGCAGCTGGCCGCGACCGAGTGACCTGAACTCGGGCTTCCTGAAGCTCGCTCGGGCTCGCACCGCTTTGATAGCGTGCGTCCGCCCTCCGTCGACAAGGATCTGCCGTGAATCGACTGCTGACCGTCGCTCTTCTCGCACTCACCCTGGCGTTGACCGGCGCCGGCGCCCTCGTGGCCCTGGGCTCGTCTGCCGCTGCGGCGACGTGGTCACCGTCCACGTCGTCCTCCACCTGGTACAAGTTGACGCCGAGGACCAACACCGGGTTGCGGGTGGACGTCCGGAACGCACGCCTGGGCAATGGCACCGCCGTTCAGCAGTACAGTTCGAACGGCACCGTGTCCCAGCAATTCGGGTTCCGCTCGGCAGGCAACGGCTACTACCGGATCGTGACCAAGTTGTCGGACTCGGCATCGACGCAGTACCTCAACGTCTGGCAGGCCGGAAAGAGCAACGGCACCAAGGTGGAGACGCTGGTGAAGGCGACCGGCTACCAGCAGCAGTGGAAGATCTACAACCTGGGCAACGGGTACATGAAGCTGGTGCCCCGGCACGCGACCAAGAAGTGCCTGGATGTTCCAGGAGCCTCTAGGAAGTCGGCTGTTCAACTCCAGATCTACACGTGCAACGGCATCGCCTCCCAGCAGTTCAAGGTGGCGAGGACCTCGTCCCGGATGTGGTACTCGACGGCGACCTGCCCGAACCTGGTGGTCATCGGTGTCCGTGGCTCGAACGAGGGGCAGCGCAGCGGGGTGATCTCCGGGTTCGGTGACAACGTGTCGCTCGCGTCACGGGACGCGGTCCGTCGTATCGGGCGAACCGGCAGCTACCGCTACAAGGCGATCACCTATCCGGCGTACCTCAGCAGCGACGTGGGGAAGTACCTCGACAGCGTCGACGCCGGCGCGGCGGACCTGAAGAAGCAGGTGCACCACCTGACGTCCAAGTGCGGGACGGGAACCAGGTACGCGATCATCGGCTACAGCCAGGGGTCGCACGTCATCAGGGAGGGCGTGGCGAGCCTCAACTCCGCTTCACGGGCCCGGGTTGCCGCCGTGGGCCTGATCGCCGATCCGACGCGGCGCGGGAGCAACCTGTCCAAGAGAGAGGTCGGCCGCGTCGAGCGCTTCGGCACCACCCTCTCGAAGAGCGGTGCGCTCCTCGAGTTCATGCGCGCCTACAACAGCTGCAGCCGGGACTGCGAGGATCTCGCTCCGTCCTACGACAAGTTCCTCAAGGCGGCGAGCAGCAAGGTGGCGACGATCTGCCAGTCGAGCGACGGCGTCTGCAACGCCGGCGCTGCCAGTGCCTGGAGCACGGCCTGGGGGTCCAAGGCCCAGCACGTCCAGTACTACAGGGACCGGCCGGGCAAGTCCGGCTGGGTGATCCACGAGGCTCTCGCGGCGAACGGGTACAAGTAGGGCCGGACCCGCCTGGTGCCTCGCGCGGGTCAGCGGGAAGCAGAACGCTCGGCCGGCCGCGGGAGGGCGACCGACCGAGCGAGGTCTTCTGCTAGGCGTCGACCTTCTGGGCCTCGTCGCGGCGGCTGATCACCTTGGCGGCGACGGCGCCGCCGGCGAGGGCGGCCACGGCGCCGAGACCCATCGAGGACTCGGCCGGTGCCTGCAGCGGGGCCGGCGGCGCGCAGAGGGCGCCGCGGAGCTCCACCGGGGTCGGCAGCAGCAGCTCGGTGTTGCGGTCGTCCGGCGTACCGGCGTGGGCTGCCCGGTCGTTCTGCGGGTCGTTGGCCGACAGCTCGCGAGCCAGGCCTGCGAGTCCGACCGTCGACGACAGGTCGCCGGCGTAGTCGACCGCACCGGCGTGGTCGACGATCGTGGTGAAGATCGACATCGTGTCGTCCTTGTTGTCGACGACCTCGATCAGGCGGGCCTGCTGCGGGAAGTCGATGTGCGAGGCCGTGTTGATCTCCCAGAACCCGCCGGAGTTGTCCGCCCGGACGTGCGGGGTGATCTTGTTGACGTGGGTGTGGCCGTTGACCCAGGCGATCACCCGCGGCTGGGAGAGCAGGTAGCTGGTGACCGCGGGGCCCAGGGTGCGCAGGCTCGGGTCCAGGCCGGTGAGCACCAGCGGGTTGCTCATCGTGCTGCTGGTGTGGTGGCTGAACACGATCACCGCGCGCCCGGTCGCCGAGGCGATGGTGGCCTTCAGCCAGGCGAACTGCGCCTGGTCCAGCGAGCCGTCGGCGTACCCGTTCGGGTTCACCGAGTCCATCGCGATGAACCGGAAGCCGGGCTGGTCGAAGTAGTAGTACGCCGTGCCGTTGGTCTTGTTGGCGGTGGTGTACCCGTGGCCGACCGGGAGGCTGGAGGTGTTGAAGTACTCGTTGATGACCTCCTTGCGCGACAGGTTCTTCCGGGCCGGGTCCGGGGTCACCAGGCGGGCGCCGGGCAGCAGGTTGATGCTGCTCAGCAGCTCACCGATGTCCTGCTTCGCGACCGCGTTCAGGACGTCGGACTGGCTGAGGCCCGGCGGCACCGTGATCACCTTGACGGCGCCGCGGGAGAGCAGGTCGAGCTGGGTGGTGGCGTTCGGGAAGTTGCCCTGGATCAGGCCGTCGTGGTTGCCGAACACGGTGTACCAGGGGATGTCGAGGCCCTCGGCGGTGAACGGCTGCCGGGCCGCGGTCAGCAGGCCGGGCACCGCGGGGAAGCCGCTGTTGGCGCGGAGCTTGTCGTCCTTCTTCGCGCCGGGGGTGCCCTCCGGGTGCCAGTAGTGGGTGTCGTAGTACAGCGGGTTGTTGTCCATGACCCCCTCGTACTTGTTGAAGTTGCCGCTGTCCGGACGGACCACCTTGCCGTCGAGGATGTCGATGTTCCAGCGGATCTCGTTCTTCTGGCAGTTGTCCGAGTTGTCGCCGGTCTCGATCATGAAGCCGAGCGGCAGGTTGGTGACCGGGCCGGTCGCCACCTCGTTGACCGCGCGCACCATCGCGTCCGCGGTCTGCGCCGTGAGCATCTCGTGCGGCCGGTACGACGAGGAGAGCAGTCCGGGGACCAGGCCGAGGCTGTTCGGGTCCTCGAACCGGTCCAGCCACTCGACCCGGCCGGGGGACTGGTGGTCGACGACGTGGATGTCGCTGAACTGGGCGAACGCCAGCAGCGGCGTCCGGCACGCGGCCCGGCCGGCACCCGCCTCGGCACCGAGCCCGGTGCGGACGGTGTGCGCCTCGCCCGGGTTCTGGACCATCTTCGAGTAGCCCTTGGCGTTCGGGGCTCCCGGACCGTAGGTACGGGCCAGGGTGGTGCTCGCGGCGCCGGCGGCCACGGCCGCCTGGCTCAGCGAGAACAGCACGGGGGTGGCGGCTGCGGTGCCGCCCACGACTGCGGCTCCGCGCAGCACATTGCGTCGGGACATCTCCATGCTGGTCACAACGACCGGATGTGGCTCGGGTCACGTCCTGAGGAGGTGCTTGTTACTTTCGGGTAGACCGGTGGACACCCCCGGTGCGATCCGGGAGGATTGCCCACCAGCCGGCAGCGTGCCGGCATCACGAGGAGCAGGACGATGACTGACGCCCCCGACACCGGCAAGCTCGCCTCGATCAACCGGCTCGAGTCGCTCTCGGACCCGGAGCTGATCGCCGTGATCTCGGCCGGGCGGCACATCCACCTGCCGGCCGACTGGGCGCTCATCTCGGAGTCCACCCCCGCGGACAAGGCCTACCTGATCGTCGACGGCGAGGTGTCGGTCCGCAAGGGCGGCACCGAGATCGCCCGGCTCGGTCCCGGAGACGTGATCGGCGAGATCGCCGTGGTCGAGCACAAGCTCCGGACGGCCAGCGTGGTCAGCCTGACCCCGCTCGAGGTCATCCACTTCACCCGCGAGGCGCTGGAGCAGCTGCTGGTCGACGTCCCGGCGTTCGGTACGGCGATCCGGGGCACCACGGCGGAGCGGCTGAGCAACGACCAGGGCGGGGACAGTGCCTCCTCCTGAGGAGAAGCCCCCGCTTGACCCCCAGGAGATCTTCGAGCTCCTCGAGCTGCACCTGCTCGGCAGCCACCCGACGATGACCGGCGCACAGATCGCCGCCGAGATCGGCATCCCGATGGAGCTGGCCCGGCTGCGCTGGCGCTCGCTCGGCTTCACCGCGGTCGGGGACGACGAGGTCGCGTTCACCGAGGCCGACCTCCAGGCGATGCGGCTCACCCAGCGGATGCACGACCTCGGCCTGATCCAGACCGAGGACGAGGCCGCCCTGATCCGCACCCTCGGCCGGAGCTTCGCCCGGCTCGCGGAGTGGCAGATCACGATGCTGGCCCGGTCGATCGACCCGTCCGGGCTGGACGGCCCCGGGCTGACCGCGGTGATGGACGAGGTCACCCCGGTGATCGAGGAGGTGCAGAACTACATCTGGCGCCGGCACACGCTCAGCGCCGCCTCCCGGATGCTGCTCGCACCGCCCGCCGAGGACGCCGGCGACGAGATCGCGACCGCGATCGGCTTCGCCGACATCGTCGGCTACACCCGGCAGACGCGCTCGCTGAGCCAGACCGAGCTGGCCCGCCTGGTCGACCACTTCGAGGCCCGGGCGCTGGCCATCATCACCAGCCACCAGGGCCGGATCATCAAGACCATCGGCGACGAGATCCTGTTCGCCGCGGACGCCGCCGCCGACGCCGCGCACATCGCGCTCGAGCTGGTCGAGGAGCACCTCGTCGACGAGGACTTCCCGCAGCTCCGGGTCGGAGTCGGCTGGGGTCCCGTGCTGAACCGGCTCGGCGACGTGTTCGGGCCGACCGTGAACATCGCGTCCCGGCTCACCTCGATCGCCCGTCCCGGACGGGTGCTGATCGACAAGGAGCTGGCCGAGGCGATCGAGGGTGATCCGGACTTCAAGCTGCGCCGGACGCGGCGTGCCTCGGTGAAGGGGTACCGCCGGCTGGAGCCGTGGGCCCTGCGGCGCCCGCTGGACGAGGGCGACCTACCCCCGGTCGCCGCGGTCCTGCACGAGAAGGGGCAGGACCTCCTCCGGGCTGTCGACGAGATGCAGGCTCGCACCGAACGGACGCCCGCTGCCGAGGCCGGCGAGTAGGTCCCAGGCGCCGACCTGCTCGGTCCAGTGCTCGCGGCCGACCAGCACCATCGGCACCACCGACGTCGGCTGCGCGTAGTAGTTGGCGCACGCCGCCTGGAAGATCTCCTGGACGGTGCCGGCCGCCCCCGGCAGGAAGACCAGCCCGCCCTGGCAGACCTTCAGCAGCACGTCCTCGCGGGTGGCGTTGCTGAAGTACTTCGCGATCCTCGACGCCATCGCGTTCGGCGGCTCGTGGCCGTAGAACCAGGTCGGGATGCCGAGCGACACGACGCCGTCGGGCCAGCGCCGGCGCACCTCGAACGCGGCTCCGGCCCAGCTGTCGACATCAGTGAACTCCGGTGCCTCCGCCAGCACCCGTACGGCGGCGTCGAGCTCGTCCTCGGGGCGCCCGGACATCCAGGCGCCCAGGTTGGCCGCCTCCATCGCGCCCGGTCCGCCGCCGGTCGCGACCGTGAACCGTCCGGCAAGGGCGCGGCCGAGACCCGCGGCTGCGCGGTAGCCCGGCTGGTCGCGGCGCAGGGCGTGACCGCCGAGGACGCCGACGGTGCCGGCCGGGTCGGTGACATCGGCGAGGGCATCGTCGATCGCGTGGTCGTGCAGCGCCGCGGCGAGGGTCCGGTCCAGGGTGCGCGGTGCCCGGGACCAGGCGTAGGCGACGGCGTCCGGCGTACCGGGGTAGCCGTCGGGGAGGCCGTCGTACAGGTCGTCGGGGGAGTACAGCGCGCCGCGGTACGGGTCGAACGGCACGTCCGGCACCGTCGGGAAGAGCAGCCCGCCGCGACGGCGGACGTCCTCCTCGCCGCCGGCAACGTCACCCTCCGCGAGGCGGCAGCCCAGGAAGACCCCTCCGCCGACGCCGATCCGGGAGAGCTCGTGCGCGCGCTCGCGGAGGTCGACCGACTGCAGGTGCCAGCCCCGTAGCGAGCTCAGGCCGTCGGCGATCGCCTGGTCGAACGCGTCGAGGCTCTCGATCTCGTTGAGGTGCACCCGACGAAATTAGCGTGCCGGCTCGACATCCGACGTTCACCGACCTGAGGGCCGCAGATTCCCTGACGTTGCCGGACGATTCCTACCGTCAGAGACATGAGCGCCCTGGGAAGCACCCTGGCCCGTCGATCCATCACCCCCGCCCACCCGGTCTCCGGGCTGCGGATCCTGGTCGTCACCGAGTCGTTCCTGCCCCAGGTCAACGGCGTGACCAACTCGGTACGGCGGGTCCTCGAGCACCTCGAGCCCACTCCGCACCAGGTCCTGGTGCTGGCGCCCTCCGGCCCCGACGAGTACGCCGGAGCGCGGGTGCACCGGGTTGCCTCGGTCGCGATGCCCAGCTACCGGGACTTCCCGATCGGGTTGGCCTCGGCGCACACGCTGCGCCGGATCTTCGCCGAGTTCCAGCCGGACGTGGTGCACCTGGCCTCGCCGGCCCTGCTCGGTCGTGCCGCCGGCGCGATGGCCCGCAGCCTGGGCATCCCGGTCGTCGCGGTCTACCAGACCGACCTGATCGGGTTCGCCGCCCGCTACCGGTTCCCGGGTGGGACCGCGATGATGCGCCGGCTGACCACCAGCATCCACGGCGCTGCCGACCTGAACCTGGTGCCGTCGTCGGCCAGCGCCGAGCAGCTCGCGGCGCTCGGCGTCGGGCGGACCGTGCTCTGGCCGCGCGGCGTCGACACCGCGCAGTTCCACCCGGGTCGTCGTACCGACCAGCTCCGCGAGGAGGTGGGCGCCGAACCGGGGGAGGTGCTGCTCGGCTACGTCGGGCGCCTGGCCGCGGAGAAGGAGCTCGACCTGCTGCACGCCATCCAGCACCTGCCCGGCCACCGGCTGGTCGTCGTGGGCGGAGGCCCCGAGGAGGGCCGCCTGCGGGCGCTGCTCCCGGACGCGCACTTCCTGGGGGTGCGGCACGGCGAGGACCTGGGCCGGATCGTGGCGTCGCTCGACGTGTTCGTGCACACCGGCAGCACCGAGACCTTCTGCCAGGCGGCGCAGGAGGCGCTCGCGTCCGGCGTACCGGTGGTGGCGCCCGACGCGGGCGGGCCCCGCGACCTGGTCCGCTCCGGCGAGAACGGGCTGCTCTTCACCCCGGGCGACGGGTCCGACCTGTACGCCCACCTGGACGCCCTGGTCTCCAGCCCGGGGCTGCGCGCCCGGATGGGGGCAGCGGCGTACGCCGGCACCCGCGGCCGCACCTGGGCCGGGGTCAACAACGCCCTCCTCGACCACTACCTCCGCCTGGTCCGACAACCCGGCGTCCTCCCCCTGGCAGGTTGAGTAGGCCCGTTCTGCACGTTGAGTAGGCCCGAGATTCCGTCGAGAGAGACGAAAGGGGCCCACTCAAGCATCAAACGGGCCTACTCAACGTCACCAGGAGGCGGCGAGGAGCTCGGCGAAGAGCTCGTGCTCGTCGACCTCGAGGCCTCGGCGGACGAACCAGGTGCAGACGTTGTGGCAGTCGCGCATCAGGAACTCCGACCCTTGGGGATTGGCGACCACGTCGACCATCTGCGGCAGGTCGATGATCACCAGGCGCTCGCCCGCGGCGAGGATGTTGTACGGCGACAGGTCACCATGGGCGAGCCCGCGCTCGGCCAGCGTGACCATCGCGGAACGCAGCTGGTCGAACCAGTCCTCGAGCAGCGCGCGCTCCGGCCGGGTGTTCGCCAGCCGCGGCGCGGCCTCGCCGTCCACGGTGATCAGCTCCATCAGGATCTCGGTGCCGTCGATCTGCACCGGGTAGGGGACCGGAACCCCGAGCTCGTAGCAGCGCTTCAGCGACTCCCACTCGGCGCCGGCCCACTGACCGGCGGCGACCTGGCGGCCGAAGCTGCTCTTCTTGGCCATCGCCCGGGTGACGCGGGTGTCGCGGACCCGGCGGCCCTGGGTGTAGCCGTCGTTGCGGTGGAAGTCGCGGTGGTCCTCGCCGCGGTAGCGCTTGGCGGCGAGCACGCACGAGGCGCCCGTCGCCGGGACCGACCGTTCCAGCAGGAAGACCTCGGCCTCCTTGCCGGTCTTCAGGATGCCGAGCTCGTGCTCGACCGCCGCGCGGTCGGTGACGAGCCAGTCCGGGACCGGCTGCGGGCCGCGCTGGAGCGGCTCCAGGTCCCAGTACCGGGTGAACCGGCCGCCGTCGGTCGGATCGTCGATCGCGACGTAGTCGAACTCGAAGGCCGGGTCGAGGGTGGAGAAGTCAGCGTCGGGAGACGCCGGATCGTGCGTAGTCATGAGTACTCCGGGAAGAAAGGGAAGGGGCGGCGGGCAGGCCGACAACAGCGACGTACATGTCACGCTCCCTTCTCCGGAGTACGGGGCGACCGATCAGCCGCAGCACCATGGTGACGGACCGGCCGCGGCGGGGCAACGGGTTATTCGCGGCTACGGTGCAGCAGGGTCGCGAGCTCCTCGACGCCGTCCACGAGCCGCGTCCCCGGTCGTGCCCAGGAGGCGTTGGCGTCGACGGCGTGCACCGGGACGCCGGCGGGAAGCACCCCGGTCGCCACCAGGGCGTCGGCCAGCGCGGCGGAGCCGGCCCGGTCGTACCCGCACGGCGCGACGATCACGACCTCGGGAGCGGCCTCGTGCACCTGCTCCCAGGTCACCCGCTCGGACTTCGCGCCGGGGGTGGCGAGCAGCGGCTCGCCGCCGGCCAGCCGGATCATCTCCGGGATCCAGTGCCCCGGAGCGAACGGCGGGTCGGTCCACTCCAGGAACATCACCCGGGGCCTGCTCCGCCCGGCGATCCGGGCCGCCACCGCGTCGAGCCGGGCGCGCTGGTCGAGGACGAGGGCCCGGGCCTCGCCGAGGTGGCCGGTCGCGGCGCCGAGGGTCTCGATCGAGTCGAAGACCTCGCCCAGGGTGTACGGGTCGATGGTGAGCACGTCCGCCGTGCAGCCGAGGTGGGCGAGCGCCTCGTCGACGACCGAGACGTCCACCGCGCAGACGGCGCAGAGGTCCTGGGTCACCACCAGGTCGGCGTCCAGGCCGCGCAGCGCGCCCGCGTCGAGGTGGTAGAGGTCGTCGCCCCGGGCCATCGCGGCGACCACGAACGCGTCGATCTCCGCCGGGGTCAGGCCCTCGGGCATCGCCGAGGTCGAGACGATCCTGCGGGACCGCGCCTCGGCGGGGAAGTCGCACTCGAAGGTCACGCCGACCACGTCGCCACCGGCACCGATCGCGAACAGGATCTCGGTGGTCGACGGGAGCAGGCTGACGATGCGCACACGACGACTCTAAGGTGATCAGCATGACCAGTGTGCCCACCGAGCAGTCCGTCCTGAGCGCCGTACCGAAGCAGCTGCTGATCGCCGGGGAGTGGCGCGACGCCTCCGGCGGAGCGACCTTCGGCGTCGAGGATCCGGCCACCGGCCTGACCCTCTGCGAGATCGCCGATGCCACGCCCGACGACGCCCGCGCCGCGCTCGACGCCGCGGTCGCCGCGCAGCCGGGCTGGGCCGCGACCCCGCCGAACGAGCGCTCCGAGATCCTGCACCGCGCCTTCCTGGCACTCGGCGAGCGGTCCGAGGAGCTGGCGCTGCTGATGACGCTGGAGATGGGCAAGGCGCTCGCCGAGTCCCGGGGCGAGCTCGCGTACGCGGCTGAGTTCTTCCGCTGGTTCTCCGGCGAGGCGCTGCGGCTCGACGGCTACTACAAGACCAGCGGCAACGGAGCCAGCCGGGTGCTGGTGATGCGGCAGCCGGTCGGTCCCTGCTACTTCATCACGCCGTGGAATTTCCCGAACGCGATGGGGACCCGGAAGATCGGTCCGGCGATCGCGGCCGGGTGCACGATGGTGGTCAAGCCGGCGCAGCAGACCCCGCTGTCGATGCTCGCGCTGGCGAAGGTGCTCGAGGAGTGCGGTCTGCCGCCAGGGGTCCTCAACGTGATCACCGCGACCAGCTCGTCGGCGGTCTCGGAACCGATCATCGGCGACCCGCGCCTGCGCAAGCTCTCCTTCACCGGTTCCACCGAGGTCGGCAAGAAGCTGATCGCGCAGGCCGCCGACCAGGTGCTCAAGGTCTCGATGGAGCTCGGCGGCAACGCTCCGTTCCTGGTCTTCGCCGATGCGGACCTGGACGCCGCGGTCGACGGCGCGATGCTGGCCAAGATGCGGAACATGGGCGAGGCCTGCACGTCGGCCAACCGGTTCCACGTGCACGAGTCGGTGGCCGAGGAGTTCGCCGCGAAGCTCGCCGCCCGGATGGGCGCTCTCGCCGTCGGCCGGGGCACCGAGGCCGGCACCGACGTCGGGCCGCTGATCGACGCCGTCCAGCGCGACAAGGTCGCCGAGCTCGTCGACGACGCGGTGGCCCGCGGTGCGACCGTGGTCACTGGCGGGACGAAGGGCGACGGCGCCGGCTACTTCTACGCCCCGACCGTGCTCACCGGCGTACCGGCCGAGGCGCAGGTGCTGAACGAGGAGATCTTCGGCCCGGTCGCCCCGATCGCCACTTTCGCGACCGACGAGGAGGCGATCGCGGCGGCCAACCGCACCGAGTACGGGCTGGTCGCCTACGTGTTCACCCGCGACCTCGGCCGGGCCTTCAAGGTCTGCGAGGCACTGGAGACCGGGATGATCGGCCTCAACCAGGGCATCGTCTCGAACGCCGGCGCGCCGTTCGGAGGCGTCAAGCAGTCCGGGACCGGCCGGGAGGGCGGCAACGAGGGGATCGCGGAGTACCTGGAGACCAAGTACGTCGCCTTCCCCGCCTAGTCCGCCTCGCCTTTCGGGGTTTGGAAGAATGCTCCGGTGAGCAGACGCGATGTAGTGATCCTGGGTTCGACCGGATCGATCGGGACTCAGGCGCTGGACGTCGTACGGGCCAACCCGGATCGGTTCCGGGTGGTGGGGTTGACGGCCGGTGGCTCGAACCGGGACCTGTACGACGCGCAGGTGGCCGAGTTCGCCCCCGGATTCTGCGGGTTGGGGGAGAGCGCCTCGGTCGAGGCGGCCTCGCTGGAGGTCGACGTCGTCCTCAACGGGATCACCGGGGCCGTCGGCCTGCGTCCGACCGTCGCGGCCCTGGACGCCGGCAACACCCTGGCGCTGGCCAACAAGGAGTCGCTGATCATGGGCGGCTCGGCGGTGACCTCGCGGGCACGGCCGGGCCAGATCGTGCCGGTCGACAGCGAGCACAGCGCGCTCGCCCAGTGCCTGCGCTCCGGGTCGGCCGCCGAGGTCCGCAGGTTGGTGCTGACCGCGAGCGGGGGACCGTTCCGCGGCCGCACCCGGGCCGACCTCGCGTCGGTCTCGGTCGACGAGGCGCTGAACCACCCGACCTGGGACATGGGACCGGTGGTCACGATCAACTCCGCGACCCTGGTCAACAAGGGCCTGGAGGTGATCGAGGCGCACCTGCTCTTCGGGATCCCGTTCGACCGGATCGACGTGGTCGTGCACCCCACCTCGGTGGTGCACTCGATGGTCGAGTTCGTCGACGGGTCGACGATTGCGCAGGCCTCGCCGCCGACGATGCTGATCCCGATCGCGCTCGGGATGGCCTGGCCGGACCGTCTCGACGACGTGGCGCCGGCGGTCGACTGGACCAGCGCCCAGACCTGGGAGTTCTTCCCGCTCGACGACGAGGCGTTCCCGTCGGTCCGGCTGGCCCGTGCGGCCGGCACCGCCGGCGGCACCGCACCGGCGGTCTACAACGCCGCCAACGAGGAGTGCGTCGCAGCGTTCCGCGCGGGGCGGCTGCCGTTTCTCGGCATCGTGGACACAATTGGGGCAATTCTTGATCTTCGGGCAGGCGGTTCGACCGGGAACGACGTACGCTCGTCGGGAACGAACCTCACCGTCGAAGACGTGCTCGAGGCCGACGCCTGGGCTCGCCGCGAGGTCGCCCGTCTGCTGGAGAAGAATTGATGACCGTGCTGTTGTACGTGCTCGGCGTGCTGGTGATCGTGGTCGGCCTGGCCATCTCGATCGCCTTGCACGAGTGCGGCCACATGCTGCCCGCGAAGCGCTTCGGCGTCCGGGTTCCGCAGTTCTTCGTCGGCTTCGGGAAGACCCTGTGGTCGACCAAGCGCGGTGACACCGAGTACGGCGTCAAGGCGTTCCCGCTCGGCGGTTTCGTCAAGCTCGTCGGGATGCTCCCCCCGAGCGACCCGTCGACCCCGGCCAAGGACAGCACCTTCGGGCGGCTGATCTCCGACGCCCGGGCCGCCGAGGCCGAGCTGGTGCGTCCCGGTGACGAGCACCGGATGTTCTACCGGCTGCCCTGGTGGAAGAAGGTCATCGTGATGGCCGGTGGCCCCACGGTGAACCTGGTGATCGCGTTCTTCCTGTTCGGTGCCGTGTTCTGGTTCCACGGGGTCTCCGAGACGACCACCAAGGTCGCCACGATCCCGGACTGCGTGGTCGCGGTGCTGCCGGACAAGCCGGCGCCGAAGTGCACGACGAGCGACCCGGTCGCTCCGAGCAAGCTGGCGGGCATGAAGGTCGGCGACGAGATCGTCGGCTTCAACGGCACCCGGATCACCTCCTACGACCAGTTGCAGAAGCTGATCCGGGCGACCCCGGAGCAGAAGGTCGCGATCGACGTCATCCGGGACGGCGAGCGGCTCACCCTGACGGCGACGACGCTGCTGAACACGGTGCCCACGTCGGGCGACTCGACCAAGACCGTCGACGTCGGCTACCTCGGCATCAGTCCGCTCGCCGAGAACGTCTCCAAGGGTCCGATCTTCACCCTCCAGCAGATGGGGGACTACACCGGCCAGACCGTGCAGGCGCTGGGCCAGCTCCCGCAGAAGCTGTGGGGCGTCGCCAAGGCCGTGGTCGGCCAGCAGGACCGCGACCCGGAGAGCCCCCAGAGCGTGCTCGGCGTGAGCCGCTTCGCCGGCGAGGTGACCTCGGACGACCGCCTCGACGCGGGCACCCGGGTCACTCTGCTGGTCTCGATCCTGGCCAGCGTCAACCTGTTCGTCGGCATGTTCAACTTCGTGCCGCTGCTGCCGCTCGACGGCGGGCACATCGCGGGCGCCCTCTACGAGGCGGTACGACGCGGCTTCGCCCGGCTCTTCGGTCGCCGCGACCCCGGGCACTTCGACGTCGCGAAGCTGCTGCCGGTGACGTACGTCGTCGCGGGGCTGCTGCTGCTGATGACGGCGCTGCTGGTCGTCGCCGACCTGATCGTCCCGGTCAACACCGGTCTCTGAGCCTTCCCGAGCGCCGGTAGGCTGGTCCCATGACATCGGTCTCCCTCGGCATGCCCGCAGCACCGCCGCCGGTCCTGGCTCCGCGCCGTACGACGCGCCAGATCAAGGTCGGCAAGGTCGGCGTCGGCAGCGAGTCGCCGGTCTCGGTGCAGTCGATGACGACCACGCTGACCTCGGACGTGAACGCGACGCTGCAGCAGATCGCCGAGCTGACCGCCACCGGCTGCGACATCGTCCGGGTCGCCTGTCCGTCCCAGGACGACGCCGAGGCGCTGCCGGAGATCGCGAAGCACTCGCAGATCCCGGTGATCGCCGACATCCACTTCCAGCCGAAGTACGTCTTCGCGGCGATCGAGGCCGGGTGCGCCGCCGTCCGGGTCAACCCGGGCAACATCAAGAAGTTCGACGACCAGATCAAGGAGATCGCCGCCGCGGCCACCGACCACGGCACCTCGATCCGGATCGGCGTCAACGCCGGCTCACTCGACCCGCGGCTGCTCGCCAAGTACGGCAAGGCGACGCCCGAGGCGCTGGTCGAGTCCGCGAAGTGGGAGGCGTCGCTCTTCGAGGAGCACGGCTTCCGCGACTTCAAGATCTCGGTCAAGCACAACGACCCGGTCGTGATGGTCCGCGCCTACGAGCTGCTCGCCGAGGCGGGGGACTGGCCGCTGCACCTCGGCGTGACCGAGGCCGGCCCGGCGTTCCAGGGCACGATCAAGTCCGCCACCGCGTTCGGCGCGCTGCTCTCGCAGGGCATCGGCGACACCATCCGGGTGTCCCTGAGCGCGCCGCCGGTCGAAGAGGTCAAGGTCGGCATCCAGATCCTGCAGTCGCTGAACCTGCGTCCGCGCAAGCTCGAGATCGTCTCCTGCCCGTCCTGCGGTCGCGCCCAGGTCGACGTCTACACCCTCGCCGAGCGGGTCACCGCCGGTCTGGAGGGGATGGAGGTCCCGCTGCGGGTGGCCGTGATGGGCTGCGTCGTGAACGGACCCGGCGAGGCCCGTGAGGCGGACCTGGGTGTCGCGTCGGGCAACGGCAAGGGTCAGATCTTCGTCAAGGGCGAGGTCATCAAGACGGTGCCCGAGTCGATGATCGTGGAGACCCTGATCGAGGAGGCCATGCGACTGGCCGAGGAGATGGAACCCGTCGAGGGCGCCTCCGCCGAGGTCACCGTCTCCTAGGGAGTCGGGGTCGGCGTCGAACCGCCGACACTGCCCTCCTGCGCCCGTACGGCGGCGACGAGCACCTGCAGCGCCGCCTCGCACTGGCGCCAGCTCGGGCTGTCCTGGGCCAGGAAGTCGAGGTCGTCGAGGGCGGTCTTGACGGCGGTCGCGTCGGTGAGCTCGACCGAGGCGAGCTGGCCCCAGCCGGGTTGCAGCTCGCCGTTCGCGTTCGTCGCGTGCGCGGTGAGCGTCCCGATCGCGGCAGTGACGACGGCCTTCGTCGGCGGCTTGACCAGCTTGCCGTTCTCGTTGCGGGCAGGCTTCGGCAGCGGCTCGTGCAGGTACAGGTCGATCGACGCGCTCACCCGGTCGAGCTGGTAGGCCATGTCGTAGGGGCGGAGCTTCTCGCTGAACTGGCGCAGCAGGGTGATTGCCTTGACCTGCGACTCGACCTGGGTCTCGCAGTCCTTCGCCGTCTTCGTGTTCCGGTAGTAGTCGACCGTTGCGACCACGCTCGTCCACCGGCTCGCCAGCGCCGAGGGGTTCGGGTCGGTGTCGAGGCCGACGACACTCTCGGCGACCTCGCCCCACTGGTCGTGGCACTGCTCCAGCGCGGAGGTCTTCGCCTGAGGCGGGTCCTCGTCCGCGCTGCAGGCACCGACCCCGAAGGTCAGCGCGAGCGCCAGCGCGGAGGCGGCGACCAGCGGCGGACGAGGCATGGGGCAACGGTAGCGGTCGGCGGTGTCGCGGGTGGGTGTTCGGAGGACCGAATCGCGGGCCTCTACGCCTACCGGCGAGGAACCTTTAGGCTCACGACGTGATCGTCTCCCCAGGCCCGGACGCCGACCGGACGCAGACGCGTCCGGGGGTCGTCCGCGTCCTCGGCCCGGCGGACCTGCCGGCGGCGCTGGCGGTGCTGGAGGCCGACCCGGTCACGAACGTCTTCGCGGACTACCGCAGCCGGATCACCCAGCTGGACCAGCGCTGGCTCGGCGGCCAGATGTGGGGGTACATCGAGGACAGCGCGCTGGTCTCGCTGTGCCACGTCGGCGCGAACCTGGTGCCGGTCCAGGCCGGCGAGAACGCCTGCGCCGCGTTCGCCGAGCGGGCGCTGAGCCAACGCCGGCTCTCCTCGACGATCGTCGGCCCTGCCGAGTCGGTGCGCTGGTTGTGGCGCGACCTCGCCGACGCCTGGGGGCCCGCCCGCGACGAGCGCTGGGACCAGCCGCACCTGGTGATCTCGACGCCGCCGCTGGTGGCTGCGGACCCGGGCGTGCGCCGTACGACGCCCGAGGAGGTCGACACGCTGTACCCGGCCTGCGTCGCGATGTACACCGAGGAGGTCGGGGTCTCGCCCGAGGCCGACGGCGGCCGGAACCTCTACCGGGCGCGAGTCACCCAGCTGGTCAACAAGGGCTGGTCGTTCTCCCGGATCGAGGGCGGCAAGGTGGTGTTCAAGGCCGAGATCGCCTGCGCCTCGCCGCTCGCGTGCCAGGTCCAGGGCGTGTACGTCGATCCGGAGCACCGCGGTCGCGGGGTGGGTGCGTCCGGGATGGCCGCCGTCGTGGCCTACGCGCTCGCCGAGATCGCGCCCGCGGTCTCGCTCTACGTCAACGCGCACAACGCGCCCGCGCGGGCGGCGTACGCGAAGGTGGGCTTCAGCCAGACGGCGACCTTCTCGACGTTGATGTTCTGAGGTTGGACCCGTGGCTAGGGTGGCGGCATGACTGCACCGTTGCGTCGTGACGCCAAGATCGTCGTCGCCGGCTTCCTCGCGTCCGGCACCGTCCACCTGGTCAAGCCCGAGGTGTTCGAGCCGCTGATGCCGGACTGGGTGCCGATGCACCGCGAGGTGATCATCTACTCCGGGATCGCTGAGCTCGCCTGCGCGGCCGGGATGTTGTTCCCGCCCACCCGCAAGCTCGCCGGGCTGGCCAGTGCCGCTCTGCTGGCAGGAGTCTTCCCGGGCAACGTGAAGATGGCCGTCGACGCGTCGAGGTCCAAGAACGTGCCGTTCAAGGCGGCGGCGTACGGGCGGCTGCCGTTGCAGCTCCCGATGATCCGGGCGGCGTTGCGGGCGGGGCGAAGCTGACGGTCATCGACTCCCGGGGCAGTGGTCGGCGTCGACCGGGTCCTCGGGGAGGAGCGTCTCCTCTGCCGGTCGCTTGACCGAGAACGTCCGATTCAGGTCTCCGATCGTGAAGGTCGCATCTGCGTTCTGCGCCCTCACGACGTACGCAGTCGAGGCGTCGATACCTCGCTCCGGTGCAAGGCTGGCGGCAACGTCTCGGCCGCTGAGCTCGAACCCGCCAGGTGATCCATCAGCGTTCAGGTACAGCGTCAGCGGAACCGTACGGGCCGACAGTTCCTTTCTGGTCTCCTCGGTGACGAGGTCCTGCTCGTCACGGTATTCCTCCACTCCCAGGACCCTTAGCGCGGCGAGGGCAACGGTGCGGCCCCTGATGGTCGAGCGTGTCGACTTCGCCGGCCGATCGCTCAGCACCGCAGAAGTGCGCAAGACTTCAAGACTTGCGCGGAACCTTGCGCTGAACATTTCCACCATGGGTGCTGCATCGGACGCCCAGCAGCTGCTCGTCCCGTCGGTGAGATCGCTTTGGAAGTAGGAGGATCCGTCGGCGAGCTGGCGGAACCCCATGCGCATGTCGATGTCGAAATCGCCCGGAGCTGGTGGCTTCTCGACCAGTTGCTCGCTGTCAAGGCTGGCTGGGTCAGTGGTGAAGTACCCGTGCTCGCTTATGACGACGGGCGCCGATCCGCACGTGTCCGAATCGGGATACGTGCAATGCCGGTTCTCCGCACGCAACCGGTACGAGGCCGAGGTCAGGTTCAACACCTGGGTGTGCGCCGACGCCCACGCCCCGTTGCTGATCCTCCCTCGATCGGGATCCGGAGGGTCGACTTCGCTGCAGCCGGTGAGCGCAGCCGCAGCCGCTACGACTGCCGCGGCACGGACCCGGAGCTGAGAGTGCATGACGCGATGATGCCACCAGGGTCTGTTCCGGTGAGGCAGCTCGACCAGTAACCGCTTCGCGCCCCACCCCGCCACGCAGATAGCCTCATCCCCATGATCTTGAAGATGTCGTCCCTGTTCGTTCGGACCTTGCGTGACGACCCCGCCGACGCCGAGGTGCCGAGCCACCGGCTGCTCGTCCGCGCCGGCTACGTCCGTCGTGCCGCGCCGGGCATCTACACCTGGCTGCCGCTCGGCCTGCGGGTGCTGCGCAACGTCGAGGGCATCATCCGCGACGAGATGAACGAGATGGGCGCCCAGGAGCTGCAGTTCCCGGCGCTGCTGCCGCGCGAGCCCTACGAGGCGACCGGGCGGTGGACCGACTACGGCGACGGGATCTTCCGGCTCAAGGACCGCAAGGACGGTGACTACCTCCTCGGGCCGACCCACGAGGAGATGTTCACCCTCGTGGTGAAGGACATGTACTCGTCCTACAAGGACCTGCCGGTCTGGCTGTACCAGGTCCAGACCAAGTACCGCGACGAGGCGAGGCCGCGGGCCGGCATCCTGCGCGGGCGCGAGTTCGTGATGAAGGACTCCTACTCCTTCGACACCACCGACGCCGGCCTGGACGCCTCCTACGCCGCCCACCGTGCGGCCTACATCAAGACGTTCGACCGGCTCGGGTTCGACTACGTGATCGTGAAGGCGACCGCGGGCGCGATGGGCGGCTCGAAGTCCGAGGAGTTCCTGGCCAAGGCCGAGGTGGGCGAGGACACCTACGTCAGCTGCACGACCTGCGACTACGCCGCGAACGTCGAGGCCGTCGAAGTCCCCACCCCGCCCGCGATCGCGTACGACGACGCCCCGGCCGCGCACGCCGAGGCCACCCCCGGCACCCCCACCATCGACACCCTGGTCGACCACCTCAACGAGGCGTTCCCGCGGGCCGACCGCCCGTGGGCCGCCGGCGACACCCTGAAGAACGTCCTCGTCGTCCTCAAGCACCCCGACGGCACCCGGGAGCCGCTCGCGATCGGCCTGCCCGGCGATCGCGAGGTCGACCAGAAGCGCCTGGAGGGCCAGCTCGAGCCGATCGAGGTCGAGGCGATGGACGACGCCGAGCTCAGGAAGCACCCCGAGCTCGTCAAGGGGTACATCGGCCCCGCCGCGCTGGGGGAGAAGTCCGCCTCGGGCATCCGCTACCTCGTCGACGCCCGGGTCTCCGAGGGCACCCGCTGGGTGACCGGCGCGAACGTCGACGGCAGCCACGTGATCGACCTGGTCGCCGGTCGCGACTTCACCCCCGACGGCACCATCGAGGCCGCCGAGGTCCGGGACGGCGACGCCTGCCCGGTCTGCGCCGTCGAGGGCCGCGACGGGACCCTGGAGTCCGCCCGCGGGATCGAGATGGGCCACATCTTCCAGCTCGGCCGCAAGTACGCCGAGGCTCTGGATCTCAAGGTCCTCGACGAGAACGGCAAGCTGGTCGTCGTCACGATGGGCTCCTACGGCATCGGCGTCTCCCGCGCGGTGGCCGCGATCGCGGAGGGCAACAACGACGAGCTCGGCCTGGTCTGGCCGCGCGAGATCGCGCCCGCCGACGTGCACATCGTCGCCGCCGGCAAGGAGGACGGGATCTTCACGGCCGCCCAGGCCCTCGCCGACGAGCTGAGTGCCGCCGGCCTCGACGTGCTCTACGACGACCGGGCCGGCAAGGTCAGCCCCGGGGTGAAGTTCAAGGACGCCGAGCTGATCGGCGTCCCGACGATCGTCACCGTCGGGCGCGGGCTGGCCGACGGATCGGTGGAGGTCAAGGACCGGCGGAGCGGGGATCGGACCGAGATCGCCGTCGGCGAGGCCGCGTCGTACCTGATCGGGCTCGTCCGGGGCTGAGTCGACCCGCCGCGCCGGGCACCGCGAAACCCAGGTGCCGGGTGCGGGGTCGCGCCGGTAGGTTCGCGCGATGAGCACTCCTGGCATCGACGCCGTCCTCTTCGACTGGGGCGGCACCCTCACCGCCTGGCACGACATCGACTTCCACGCCGAGTCGCTGGCGCTGGCGCAGGCGGTCCGCCGTACCGAGTCACCCGACGACGACGTGCACGCCTACGCGGCCAAGCTGCACGCGGCCGGCAGCACGGTCTGGGGCTGGAGCCGGGACGAGCAGCGCAGCGCGACCGTGGAGGACCTGTTCGAGGTGGCCGGCCTCGGTCACGATCCCGAGCTGCTGACGGCGTACTACGAGTTCTGGGAGCCGCACACCCTCACCGACCCGCAGGTGGCACCGCTGTGGACCTCGTTGAAGGAGTCCGGGATCAAGATCGGCGTGCTCTCCAACACGCTCTGGCCGCGCGAGTGGCACCGGGGCTGGTTCCGTCGCGACGGGGTGCTCGACCTGATCGACGGCGACGTCTACACCAGCGAGATCGCGGTGACCAAGCCGTCGCCGGTGGCGTTCGAGCTGGCGATGGCGGCGGTCGGAGCCACCGACCCCGCCCGCTGCGTGTACGTCGGCGACCGGCTCTTCGACGACGTCTGGGGCGCGCAGAACGCCGGCCTCAAGGCGATCCACGTCCCGCACAGCGCGATTCCGGCCGAGCAGATCGGTCACACCGAGGGCGTGCCGGACGCGGTTGCCGTCGAGCTGGCTGACATCGCCGGGATTGTTGCGCGGTTGTGCAATGCATGAACACGACCCGGCGCGGTAGTTCCTTCCCGGTGCGGCACCGGACAAGATCAAGAAGCGGAGCCGGGGAACATCTCGGGGGTTCCTCGGAACTCCAAGTACCTGGTGGCCGACTCGGTGAGAGCGACAAGGGCCCATCGGCGTTCTGCGCCGGCGGTGTTCTCGACGAGTTGGCCATAGGTCTCCGCGATGCGGCGCTCCAATTGGAGCGCCGCATCGTTCAATTCCGAGGCGTTCGACATCGCCGGCGGCAGCTCGTAGGCAACCGCTGCCGCGACCGGTACGCCGCCCGCGGTCGTGATCGCCACGGTGAGGTGGTCCCGGTTCCTGCGGTGCGCCCGGTAGGCGGAGGTGAGCGCGGCGTACAGCACCGGCTGGCGGGACTGCGACGCCTGGGCGCCGAGGACGCCGGTGA
Organism: Nocardioides marmoriginsengisoli; assembly: GCF_003725695.1. Taxonomy (GTDB): domain Bacteria; phylum Actinomycetota; class Actinomycetes; order Propionibacteriales; family Nocardioidaceae; genus Marmoricola; species Marmoricola marmoriginsengisoli. The sequence goes on along the minus strand of NZ_RJSE01000003.1, from coordinate 372,837 downwards.
GGTACACCGCCGCGTGCTCGGCCGCCAGCGTCGCCTGCAGCGCCTCCAGGGGCGTCATCGGGCCACCGGGGTGCGCTGGAGGAGGACGACCTGCTGGGCGAGTCCGGCGGACATGCTGCCGAGCAGTCGGGCGAACGGTCCGCTCCGGGCCTGGACGGCGAGGTCGACGAGCCCGACCTGGACGGCGGCGGCGTCCTTGCCGACCAGGGCCAGCGCGGCAGCGCGTCCGGCGGGGACCGGTCGCGGCGCCGTGGCGGGGGTCGTGTCGACGCCGTCGGGCACCGCCGCGACCAGCGCCTCCAGGTGCGCCCGGTAGAGGTCGGTGAGCCCCGAGAGTCGCTTGGTCAGCGCCGGGTGTGCCGCACGGGCGGCGTCCAGATTGGCCTGGTTGGTCCGTAGCCGACCGACGGCCGTGACCGCCGCCGCGACATCGGGAGCGAGGTTCCGGACGGCCTCCGCAGCCGGGGTGGTGGAGGTGTCGAACGGGTTGTTCAGCCCGCAGCCGGTCACCAGCGCGGCGGCCGCGCCTGCACCGAGCAGCAGGAACGCGCGCCGATCGGGGTGCGGGGGAGTCGGGCTCATCAGGCGCATCGTATCCAGCCGAGCGACACCGCTCGCGACGGTCGGCGGGTCAGGCCCGATGCCCTAGGCTTGCCCCACCACAACAACACAGCAGGAGGTCGCCCATGAGTTCTGGGAAAGCGCCGGACATCACCGACCGTCTGACTGCTGTGCTCAGCGCGCCGGTCGAGGCCCTCGGGCTCGACCTGGAAGCGGTGGAGCTCTCGAAGGCCGGCAAGCGCTCGGTCCTGCGGATCGCCGTCGACAAGGACGGCGGCGTCGACATGGACGACATCGCGGAAGCCACCAAGGCGGTCTCCGAGGTGGTGGACGACTCGCCGCTGCTGGGGGGCAACCCGTTCACCCTCGAGGTCACCTCGCCGGGGGTGGACCGGCCGCTCACGCTGCCGCGGCACTGGCGGCGCAACGTCACCCGGCTGGTGAAGGTCGCGCTGCACGAGGGCGAGCCGGTCGAGGGCCGGATCCTCGCCGCCGACGACGCCGGCGCGACCCTGGAGGTCGACGGCGACCGGACGACGATCGCGTACGACGCGGTCAGCAAGGCCAAGATCCAGATCGAATTCAAGAGGGAAGGCTGAGACGTGGACATCGACATGAGCATCCTGCGGATGCTCGAGCGCGAGAAGGAGATCTCCTTCGAGGTACTGGTGGAGGCGATCGAGCAGGCTCTGCTGACGGCGTACCACAAGTCGCCGGGGGCGCTCGAGCACGCGCGGGTCCAGCTCGACCGCAAGAGCGGCCACGTCGTCGTCTTCGCCCAGGAGACCGACGAGGACGGCACGCTCGTCGGCGACGAGTTCGACGACACGCCCGCGGACTTCGGCCGGATCGCCGCGACCACCGCGAAGCAGATCATGCTGCAGCGGCTGCGCGACGCCGAGGACGAGATCCGGTTCGGGGAGTTCCTCGGCAAGGAGGGCGACATCGTCTCCGGGCTGATCCAGCAGGGCCGGGACCCCAACGACGTGATGGTCGACCTCGGCAAGCTGGAGGCGCTGCTGCCCTCGGGCGAGCAGGTCCCCGGCGAGGACTACTCGCACGGCACCCGGATCAAGGCCCTGGTGGTCAGTGTCCGCAAGGGCATGCGCGGCCCCCAGGTGATGCTGTCGCGCACGCACCCGAACCTGGTCAAGAAGCTCTTCTCGCTGGAGGTCCCCGAGATCTCCGACGGGACCGTCGAGATCATGGCGATCGCCCGCGAGGCCGGTCACCGCACCAAGATCGCGGTCCGTACCGAGGTCGACGGGGTCAACGCGAAGGGTTCCTGCATCGGGCCGATGGGCCAGCGGGTGCGGAGCGTGATGGCCGAGCTGCACGGCGAGAAGATCGACATCGTGGACTGGAGCGACGACCCGGCGGAGATGGTCGCGAACGCGCTCAGCCCGGCCCGGGTCAGCAGCGTCACGGTGGTCGACGAGGCCACCCGGTCGGCGCGGGTGGTCGTCCCGGACTTCCAGCTGTCGCTGGCGATCGGCAAGGAAGGCCAGAACGCGCGGCTCGCGGCGCGGCTGACCGGCTGGCGGATCGACATCCGGAGCGACGAGGCCGCGGACGGCTGACGCGGCGCGCGGGCGGGAACCGGTTCGGAGTTCGGACCGGGAGCGGCTAGACTCTCCGCTGGTGACCCCGCACGACGCCGTACGCCTGCCCGGACCTGTCCGGACGTGCATCGGATGTCGCGAACGGGCCGCCAAGCGTGAGTTGCTGCGAGTCGTCGCAGGCGAGGGGACCGTGGTCCCTGATCCGGGCGGTTCGGCGCCGGGCCGAGGTGCGCACCTGCATCCGACCCTGGCGTGTTTCGAACTCGCCGAGCGAAAGCGTGCTTTCGCCCGGGCCCTGCGGCAGAAGTCCGCTGGATCCGGGGGTGCGCTCGACCTGGACGACCTGAAGCAGTACCTCACGACAACCCTGACCGAATCAGCACCGAGATGAAACTGGAGCATCAGCTCATGAGCCTGCGATGAGAACTTCGCGATGAGCGTGCACATCAACTAGCGGTCCGCAGACCCCGGTTTCAACCCGGGCTCGGACCAGGAGGAACAAGAGTGTCCAAGGTCCGAGTCCATGAGCTCGCAAAGGAATACGGCGTCACCAGCAAGGACGTGCTGGGGATGCTCAGCGAGCTCGGTGAGTTCGTCAAGGCAGCTTCGTCGACGGTGGAGCCTCCCGTCGTCAAGCGCTTCCAAGACAAGTACGGCGCCGAGCTGACCGCCAAGGCGGAAGCCGCGGCGGCCAAGAAGGCTGCCAAGAAGGCCCCCGCCAAGAAGGCTGCCGCCAAGGCCGCCGAGACGGACGCCGAGTCCGCCGAGCCGACCGCCGTGGTCGCCGACGAGGCGCCCGCCGAGGCCGAGGCCGCACCGGCCGCCGCCAAGGCAGCCCCCCGTCCGGGTCCGCGTGCGGCGAAGGTCGACGAGGTCGTCGAGCCGGAGCCCGTCGCGGTCGCCGAGCCGGTGGCCGAGGTCGCCCCGGCTGAGACTCCGGTCGCCGAGCCGCCCGCGGACGAGCCGCCGGCCGCTGCCGGTCCGCGTCCGGGCGCCCGCCCGGGTGCCCCGCGCCCCGGCAACAACCCGTTCTCCTCGACCCAGGGCATGGGCCGCCGACCGGCAGCTCCGGCTCCGCGCGACGGTGCGGCGCCGGGTGCGCCGGCCGCCGCCGGCGCCCCCGAGGCCCGTCCCGGCATGCCGCGCCCGAACCCGGCGATGATGCCCAAGTCCCCGGCCGCCTTCGGTGGCGGCCCCGGCGGTGCGCGTCCGCGTCCCGGCGGTCCTGGTGCCCCCGGCGGCCGTGGCCCCGGTGGCCCCGGTGCCGGTCGCGGTGGTCCGGGCGCTCGTCCCGGTGCGGGTGCGCCCGGCCGCGGCGGCTTCGGCGGCGGTCCCGGCGGAGCCCCCGGTGGTGGCCCCGGCGGCGGCCCCGGCGGACGTCCCGGCGGCGGTGGCCGTCCCGGTCAGCGCGGCAGCACCCAGGGTGCCTTCGGTCGTCCCGGCGGCCCGTCGCGCCGCGGTCGCAAGTCGAAGCGCGCGCGTCGTCAAGAGTTCGAGCAGATGGAAGCGCCCACGATCGGCGGCATCCGCGTCCGCAAGGGCAACGGCGAGACCGTGCGTCTCGCCCGCGGTTCCTCGCTGACGGACTTCGCCGAGAAGGTCGGCGTCGACCCGGCCTCGCTGGTGCAGATGCTCTTCTCGCTCGGCGAGATGGTCACCGCGACCGAGTCGGTCAACGACGAGACGCTGGAGCTGCTCGGTGAGGAGCTCAACTACGTCCTGGAGATCGTGTCCCCCGAGGACGAGGACCGCGAGCTGCTCGAGTCCTTCGACCTGGAGTTCGGCGCCGACGAGGGCGACGAGGACGACCTGGCCCACCGCCCGCCGGTCGTGACCGTGATGGGTCACGTCGACCACGGTAAGACCAAGCTCCTCGACGCGCTCCGCAACGCGAACGTCGTCGACAAGGAGGCCGGTGGCATCACCCAGCACATCGGTGCGTACCAGGTGCACGCCGAGGTCGACGGTGCCGACCGCCGGATCACCTTCATCGACACCCCCGGTCACGAGGCCTTCACGGCCATGCGTGCCCGTGGTGCCCAGGCGACCGACATCGCGATCCTCGTCGTCGCCGCCGACGACGGCGTGATGCCGCAGACGGTGGAGGCGTTGAACCACGCCAAGGCCGCCGGCGTCCCGATCGTGGTCGCGGTGAACAAGATCGACAAGCCGGACGCCGACCCGACCAAGGTCCGCGGACAGCTCACCGAGTACGGCCTGGTGCCCGAGGAGTACGGCGGCGAGGCGATGTTCGTCGACGTCTCGGCCAAGGCCAACCTCAACCTCGACAAGCTGCTCGAGGCCGTGGTCCTGACCGCGGACGCCTCGCTCGACCTGCGGGCCAACCCGAACCAGGACGCGCAGGGTCTGGTCGTCGAAGCCCACCTCGACCGCGGTCGCGGTCCGGTGGCGACGATCCTGGTCCAGCGCGGAACGCTCCGGGTCGGCGACTCGCTCGTGGCGGGTCCGGCGTACGGGCGGGTCCGGGCGATGCTCGACGAGCACGGCGAGAGCATCGAGGAAGCCGACCCGTCGCGCCCCGCGATGGTGCTGGGTCTCTCCGGGGTCCCCGGAGCCGGCCAGAACTTCATCGTGGTCGAGGACGACCGGATGGCCCGTCAGATCGCCGAGAAGCGGGAGGCGCGCGAGCGTGCCGCCATGCAGGCCAAGCGTCGCGTGCGCCGCAGCCTCGAGGACTTCATGGCGTCCATGGAGAAGGGCGAGAGCCAGGAGCTCAACCTCATCCTCAAGGGTGACGTGTCCGGTTCCGTCGAGGCGCTCGAGGACGCCCTCGCGGGCATCGACGTCGGCGACGAGGTCAGCCTGCGGGTGATCGACCGCGGTGTCGGTGCGATCACCGAGACCAACGTGGACCTCGCCGCCGCCTCCGACGCGATCATCATCGGCTTCAACGTCCGGCCCCAGGGCAAGGCGAGCCAGATGGCCGACAAGGAAGGTGTCGAGATCCGCTACTACTCGGTCATCTACCAGGCGATCGAGGAGATCGAGGCAGCGCTCAAGGGCATGCTCAAGCCGGAGTTCGAGGAGTCGGTCCTGGGCCAGGCGGAGATCCGGGCGATCTTCCGCAGCTCCAAGATCGGCAACATCGCCGGCTGCATGGTCACCAGCGGCCTGATCCGCCGCAACGCCAAGGTGCGGGTGATCCGCGACGGTGCCGTCATCGTCGAGACCGCCGACCTGGCCTCGCTCAAGCGCGAGAAGGACGACGCCTCCGAGGTCCGCGAGGGCTTCGAGTGCGGTCTCGTCGTCAAGGGCTTCAACGACGTCAAGGAAGGCGACGTCATCGAGGCCTACGAGATGCGCGAGATTCCTCGGAGCTGACGCTGAGGCCGCGAGCTCGGGCTCGCGGCGCTGCGGCAGCGTTCGAGGGGACAGACGAGGGAGATTCACGATGGCAAGTCCACGCGTCCGGAAGGTCGCCGACCGGATCAAGGTGATCGTCGCCGAGATGCTCGAGCGACGGATCAAGGATCCGCGGCTCGGGTTCGTCACGGTGACCGACGTCCGGGTCACCGGGGACACCCAGCAGGCGTCGATCTTCTACACGGTGCTCTCCCTGGGGGGAGAGCAGAGCGCCGAGGACCTCGCCGGGACCGCGGCCGCGCTGGAGTCGGCCAAGGGCATGATCCGCTCCGAGGTCGCCAAGCAGCTCGGGATGCGGCACTCGCCGGCGATCGAGTTCTTCCACGACGCGCTGCCGGAGTCGGCACGCGCGATCGACGACCTGCTGGACCGGGCGCGCGCCTCCGACGAGGCCGTCGCCGCGGTCCGCACCGGCGCGACCTACGCCGGCGAGGCCGACCCGTACAAGAAGCCCCGGGTCGCCGACGACGAGCCGGCCGACGACGAGGACGTCGAGGACGCGTGACCGGGACGACGATTCCCGGCAACGGGCTGGTCGTCGTGGACAAGCCCGCCGGCATCACCTCGCACGACGTGGTCGCCCGGGTACGACGACTGGCCGGCACCCGCAAGGTCGGCCACGCCGGCACCCTGGACCCGATGGCCACCGGCGTGCTCGTGGTCGGGATCAACCGGGCCACCCGGTTGCTCGGTCACCTGCTGCTCACCGACAAGGCGTACGACGCGGTGGTCCGCCTGGGGGCGAGCACCAGCACCGACGACGCCGAGGGCGAGACGATCGCGTCGGCCCCGGCCGGCGAGGTCCCCGAGGACGCGATCCGGGCCGGTCTGGCGGCGATGGTCGGCGAGATCGACCAGGTGCCCTCGGCTGTCTCCGCGATCAAGATCGACGGCAAGCGCGCCTACGAACGGGTCAGGGCCGGCGAGGACGTCCGGATCGCCGCACGCCGGGTCCGGATCGACGCGATCGAGGTCACCGGCATCGAGCGGACCGACGACCACGTCGACGTGGCGATCTCGGTGCGGTGCTCCAGCGGCACCTACATCCGGGCGATCGCCCGCGACCTGGGCGAGGCGCTCGGGGTCGGCGGGCACCTCACGGTGCTGCGCCGGACCGCGGTCGGCGAGTTCGGCCTCGATGACGCCCGGACCCTGGACCAGCTCGCCGACGAGCTCGCCGTGGTCGACATCGCCGATGCCGCCCGGGCCAGCTTCCCGGCGTACGAGCTGGACGACGTGCAGGCGGCGATGGTGCGGGTCGGCAAGAAGCTCCCGATCGACCTGCCCAGCGCCGGTCCGGTCGCGGTGTTCGCGCCGGGCGGCGAGTTCCTGGCGCTGTACGAGCGCGCCGGAACCGGTCCGGGCGACCTGGCGCGTCCGATCGCGGTGTTCGTGTGAGCGCCGAGCAGATCTTCCACGTAGCGCTGGTCTCGGACTGGGAGGCCGCCGTCGCTGCCGGTGACTACCGGGTCTCCAGCCTGGGCGTGACGCTGGAGCAGGAGGGGTTCCTGCACGCCTCCCGGGCCGACCAGTGGGAGGGCGTGCTGCAGCGGTACTACGCCGACGTCACCGAGCCGCTGGTGCTGCTGGTGATCGATCCCGCCCGGCTGACCGCGCCGATGGTGGTGGAGGCGGTCGGCCAGGACACCTACCCGCACATCTACGGGCCCCTCAACGTCGACGCCGTCGTCGAGACGCGTCCCCTCGACCGGTAGCACCCCGGGCGCCGTGGTGACGCCGCCCGGCAGCCACGGGTGGGTCACGAGCAGGGGCAGACTCTCGGTAACCTCTGCTCATGCGTGTGTGGCGTTCCCTTGACCAGGTGCCGGCCGACCTCGGCAGGTCCATCGTCGTCATCGGCAACTTCGACGGCGTGCACCTCGGTCACCAGCACGTGATCGGCCGGGCGCACGAGATCGCCGAGGAGGCGGGCGTCCCGTTGGTCGCGGTCACCTTCGACCCGCACCCGATGGCGGTGCTGCGGCCCGATCACGCCCCGCTGACGCTGACCGACATCGAGACCCGGTGCGCCCTGCTGCACGCGGCCGGCGCCGATGACGTGCTGGTGATCCCGTTCAGCCGCGCGATCGCGGACTGGACCCCCGAGGAGTTCATCGTCCGGGTCGTGGTCGACGCGCTGCACGCCCGGACCGTCGTGGTCGGCGCCAACTTCCGCTTCGGCAACCGGGCGGCCGGCGACGTGAGCACGCTGACCGCCTCGGGGAAGGAGCACGACTTCACCGTCGAGGGGATCGTCCTGGACGGCGGCCCGCAGGTCTGGTCCTCGACGTACGTCCGCACCTGCCTGCTCGCCGGTGACGTCGAGGGTGCCGCCGAGGCGCTCGGCCGCCCGTACTCCGTCGCCGGCGTGGTGGTCCAGGGGGACCAGCGCGGACGCGAGCTCGGCTTCCCGACCGCGAACGTGCCGACCCACGGCATCGCCGCCCCGGCCGACGGGGTCTACGCCGGCTGGCTGCGCCGCCTGGACGAGCCGGGCTCGGAGCCGTTCCCGGCGGCGATCTCGGTCGGCACCAACCCGACCTTCGACGGGGAGCGGGAGCGCCGGGTCGAGGCGTACGTGCTCGACCGCACCGACCTCGCCCTGTACGGCGTCCCGGTCGAGATCTCCTTCGTCGCCCGGATCCGCGGCATGGTGGCGTTCGAGGGAATCGACGCACTGGTGGAGACGATGAAGGGCGACGTCGTGAAGACCCGGGAGATCCTGGGCGTGACCGGCGGATGATCGCTCCGGTGGTTCTCGGCCTGCGGGCCGTGGTCGCGGCGTTCAGCTTCCTCACCGTCCTCCCGTTCGGCCGGCTGGTCGCGCTAGACGGCAAGGACGTCGCCCGGGGATCGGTGCTGTTCCCGCTCGTCGGCGGCGCGATCGGCGCGCTGACCGGGGGAGCGGCCTGGATCCTCGGCGACCACCTGCCGCCGATGCTCGCCGCCGTCCTGGCAGTGGCGATCGGTGCCGCCGTCACCGGTGCGCTGCACCTGGACGGGCTGGCCGACTGCGCCGACGGCTTCGGCGCCCGGACGCCGGAGGACCGGCTCCGGGTGATGCGCGACCACACCAACGGCACCTACGGCGGTACGGCGCTGCTGCTCGACCTGCTGATCCGGGTGGCGGCGCTGAGCGCGCTGGCCGGCTCGAAGGAGGCGCTCTGGATCTCGGTGGCGGCGGGAGCGCTCTCCCGAGCCGCCGGACCGGTGCTCGCCGCGCGCCTGCCGTACGCCGCGGACCGTCCCGGAGCCGGTGAGGCGCTGAACGCGAATCCCAGCTTCGTCCGCGCGATCGCCGCGGTCTTCCTCGCCCTGGTGATCCTCTCGCTCAGCCTCTGGGCGGCAGGGCTGAACGGTTCCGACGGTCCGGCCGGCTTCACCCCGGCGCTGATCGCCGCGGTCGTCGTGGTCCTCCTGGTGGGCTGGACCGCGAAGCGCCGCCTCGGCGGGGTTACCGGCGACGTGATGGGGGCGTGCTCGGAGCTGGTCGAGCTCGCCGTGCTGGTCGCGCTGGTCGCGACGATCTCCTAGCGGCGTCTCGACGCACCCGGGGCCGCCGTACGCGGGGGTGGACCGGGGTTCCGCCTTCCTGGCGTCTGTCGGATCAGACCCGCAACCAGGCCAGCACCGCGCGGACCCGGCGGTTGTCGTCGATGTCGATCGGCAGGTCGAGCTTGGTGAAGATGCTGTTGGTGTGCTTCGCGACTGCCTTCTCGGTGACAAAGAGCGCGGTCGCGATCGCGGCGTTCGACCGCCCCTCCGCCATCAGCGAGAGCACCTCGGCCTCGCGGGCGGTGAGCCGGTCCACCGGCTCCTCGGGGCGCCGGGCCATGATCGAGGCGATCACCTCGGGGTCGATCACGGTCCCGCCGCCGATCACCCGGCGCAGCCCGTCGAGGAACTCGGCGACGTCGGAGACCCGGTCCTTGAGCAGGTAGCCGATCGCGCCGTCGCCGCTGGCGAGCAGCTCGCGGGCGTAGAGGTGCTCGACGTACTGGGAGAGCACCATCACCGGGAACCCGGGCCGCTGCCGCCGTACCTCCACCGCCGCGCGCAGTCCCTCGTCGGTGAACGACGGGTGCAGCCGGACGTCGAGCACCGCGGCGTCCACGGCCGGGTCGGCCAGCGCCTGCTCGAGCTCGGGGGCGTTGTCGACGGAGGCGACCACGCTGAAACCACCGGCCTCGAGGATCCGGATCAGCCCTTCGGCGAGGAGGGCGTGGTCTTCGGCGAGGACAAGGCGCACGGAACCTCCAGCGTGATCAGGGTGGGTCCCCGTTCGGGACTCGACACCCTCATCGTGCCGTCAAACGCCGACAACCGCCGCATCACCCCCGTCATCCCCGTGCCGCGAGCGGGATCCGCGCCGCCGGCGCCGTCGTCACCGACCTTCGCGGTGAGCACGCCGTCGGCGTGCCGCAGGTCGACCCAGGCGCGCTGGGCGCCGGAGTGCTTGCCGACGTTGGCCAGGCACTCCGCCACCGCGAAGTACATCGCCGACTCGACCGGGGCGGGCGGACGTCCCGGGAGGTACTGCATCACCGTCACCGGGATCGGCATGTCCAGGGCCAGCGCCTCGACGGCTCCGCCGATGCCGCGGTCGGCGAGGACCGGGGGATGGATCCCGCGGACCACCGAGCGCAGGTCGCCGAGGGCGCCGCTGGTCGCGGCCCGGGCGTCGGAGACCAGTTGCTGGGCCCGCTCGGGGTCGGTCTCGAAGAGGCTCTCGGCCAGGCCGAGGCTCATCCCGACCGCGACCAGCCGGGCCTGGGCGCCGTCGTGCAGGTCGCGCTCGATTCGGCGCATCTCGGCGGCGGAGTGGTCGATCGAGGAGGCCCGGGTCTCGGTGAGCACCTGGACCCGCTGCTCCAGGCGGTCGGTGGTGCCGTAGCTGAGCAGCGCCCGATCCAGCCGGGCACGGGCCCGCATGATCGGCTCCGCGCCGTACCACCAGAGCGCGCCGGTGACGATCACGACGAGCAGCAGGAAGGTGAGCAGCGAGAGCACGAAGCCCGCGGTGAGCGAGACCAGCATCCAGGCCAGGTCGCGCCAGGTCATCGGGTCGAGCGCGTAGATCGCGATCCGGTTCGGCAGGTGCGTCCCCTCGGGCACCGGCCGGTAGTCGGCCGGCACCGGCGTGCCCAGGATGGCGGCGGCCAGGTTCCGGTGCCGGGTGGCGATCCAGCGGCTCGCCGGGACGAACAGGAACAGCACCGGCAGCCCGACCCAGGCGATCGAGAGCACGCCGCCGACCACGCTGAGCACGAAGAAGAGCAGGGTCGGCAGCACCATCAGCAGGTGCGCGCCGGCGTACAGGGTCAGCTTGAAGCGTCCCGGGGGAGCCCAGGGAACAGCGCCGGGGGCGTCGGCGACGACCTCGTCCGCCGACGTTCCGATCTCCAGCGTGGGCTCGTCGTCCATGACACCCATTCTGGCCGACGACGCCGATTCGGACAGGGGTGCTGGGTCTACCTCGACTGGGGTGATGACGCCCCTGACGCAGCGCCCGCTCCTCGCCAGGGTTGAACCACACCCCCAGTCCGGTGCACGCCCTTCGAGACGGGCCGGGCCGGCCCTCCTCAGGAACCGAGCTTAAGGAGCCTCTGATGTCCCTCTCCCACACCCTCTCGGCGGTGCCGCTGCGTGCGGCCCGCTGGAGCGCGACCCACCCCTGGCGCGCGATCAGCGCGTGGCTGGCCTTCGTGCTGGTCGCGGTCGGTATGGCGATCGCGATCCCGACCCAGGAGACCACCGATGCCGACTACGCCGTCGGCGACTCCGGCAAGGCCTCGGCGCTGGTGCGCGACGCCGGCCTCGACGGCCTCCCGACCGAGGACGTGCTGATCACGGCGCGCGACGGCGCGATCGACCGGGGCGCCGCCACCGCTGCGGCAGCCTCGCTGGCGCAGCAGATGCGGGCGCTGCCCAAGGTCAAGAGCGTCGCCGATCCGGCGTGGAGCCCGTCCGGCAAGGCGCTGCTCGTCGACATCGAGCTGGTCCGCGGGACCGACGACGTCGACGCCCTGCAGAAGATCACCGACGCGACCGCGAAGGCGAACCCCGATCTCTCGATCCGGCAGGCCGGTGACGTCAGTATCGACGACGGCATCGGTGACCGGGTCGCCGACGACCTCGCCTCGGCCGAGGGGATCAGCCTGCCGATCACCCTGATCCTGATGCTGCTCGCGTTCGGTGCGCTGATCGCGGCCGGTATCCCGGTCCTGATCGCCGCCAGCAGCGTGGCCGCCACCATCGGCATCACGGCGCCGCTCTCGCACCTCGTGCACGCGGAGCCGACGGTGAGCAGCATGATCGTGCTGATCGGGATGGCGGTCGGTGTCGACTACTCGCTGTTCTACCTGAAGCGCGAGCGCGAGGAGCGTGCCGCCGGGCACTCCACGGTCGACGCGGTGGAGATCGCCGCCCAGACCTCGGGGCACTCGATCATCGTCTCCGGGCTCGCTGTGATCGCGGCGATGACCGGCCTGTACGTCGTCGGCGGAGCCACCTTCAACTCCCTGGCGACCGGATCGATCCTGGTGGTGGCGATCGCCGTCCTCGGCTCGATCACCGTGCTGCCGGCGCTGCTGGCCAAGCTCGGCCGCTGGGTCGACCGTCCCCGGGTTCCGCTGCTGTGGCGCCTGAACAAGCGGATGGGCCGCGGCTCGATCAGCCGGCGCATCCTCGGCCCGGTGGTCCGCCGTCCGCTGGTGGCGCTGCTGGTCGGCGGTGCTGCGGTGGTCGCGGTGGCGGTGCCGTCGTTCGGGATGAAGGTGCACGAGGGCAACCTGAAGACGCTGCCCGCCGACATCCCGCAGGTGCAGACCCTCCGGACGATGACGGCCGAGTTCCCGAGCCAGGGCGCCAAGGCCGAGGTCGTGGTGAAGGCCGATGCCGCCGACCGGGCCGCTGTCGCCAGCGCGCTGGAAGGCCTCAAGGACGACGCGGTGCGCAGCGGCGCGTTCGTCGACGAGGTCACCGACCCGCTGCAGGTCTCCCGGGACGGGACCGTCTCGGTGCTGCACCTGGTGATGCCGTACGACGAGTCGGACAGCCGTGCCGACAAGGCGATCGAGACGTTGCGCGACCTGACGCCGAAGAGCCTGAAGGAGATCGACGCGGCCGGTGCTGAGTCGTACGTCGGCGGCGGGGTGGCCGAGTCCTACGACAGCGCCGACCACCTGCGCACCTACCTGCCGATCGTGGTCGGGTTCGTGCTGCTGCTGACCTTGCTGATGATGGGCCTGGCCTTCCGCAGCGGCGTGATCGCGGTGCTGTCGGCGGTGCTCAACCTGGTCTCGGTCGGGGTCGCGTTCGGCCTGCTGACCCTGGTCTTCCAGCACGGCTGGTTCGAGGGCCTCCTGGACTTCGACTCGCCGGGGTTCGTGATCGACTGGCTCCCGATGTTCATCCTGGTGGTGCTGGTCGGGCTCTCGATGGACTACCAGGTCTTCGTGCTGAGCCGGATCCGCGAGCACGTCCGTGCCGGACTCCCGGCCCGGCTCGCGGTCGAGCGCGGGGTCACCGACACGGCGGGCGTGGTCACCAGCGCGGCTGCGGTGATGGTCTCGGTGTTCGCGATCTTCGCGACGCTGAGCATGCTGGAGATGAAGATGATGGGCGTCGGGCTGGCGGTCGCGATCCTGATCGACGCGACCCTGATCCGGCTGGTGCTGATGCCGGCCGCGCTGGTCCTGATCGGGGAGCGGGCCTGGGGCAGGCGCCGCCCGGTGATCGGGGAGCAGGTCACCGAGTCCGATCCGGCGTACCAGCTGGTCTGAGCGGGACGCCTGTCCCGGACCTCGAGCCTGTCCCGGACATCGAGCCTGTCGAGATGCCGCAAGGCTCTCGACAGGCTCGATGTCTGGCTCACACCGTTGCCGGCACCAGCGCCTCGACGGTCACCGGGACGCCGCTCAGCGCGGCGTTGCCGCTGACGTCGAGGCGCTCGGGGTCGGTGAGGTCGTTGATCGAGACGCCGGCGACGCTGGCCGCGTGCCCCATCCGGGTGCCGGCGACCTGGTGCCCGTAGCCGTGCGGGAGCGAGACCACGCCGGGCATCATGTCGTCGGCCGCGGCGACGTCGACCTCGACCGAGCCCACCCGGGAGGTGATCCGGACCAGGTCGCCGTCGTTGATGCCGCGCTCGGCGAGGTCGCCGGGGTTCATCAGCAGCTGGTGGCGGGGCTTGCCGCGGGTCAGTCGCTCCAGGTTGTGCGACCAGGAGTTGCAGTCGGACTTGTGCCGGCGCCCGATCAGCACCAGCTCGCCGTCGGCCGGCACCGGCAGCGCGGTCCGCAGCCGGTCCAGGTCGGCGACCAGGGGAGCGGGCGCCAGGTCGATCCGCTTGTCCTTGGTGTGCAGCCGGGCGGGGAGGGTCGGACGCAGCGGTCCGAGGTCGATACCCTCCGGGTGCAGCCGCAGCTGCTTCATCGACGTCTTCCGGCCGTAGGCGAGCAGCAGGGTGACCATCATCGTCGGGCTCAGTGCCATCCGGGCACGCTCGGTGACCCGCTGGAGCAGTGGCTTCTTCGCCTTGATCCGGGCGTTCGCCCGGCTGGCGATCTCCCGGAAGATCTCCCAGTCGTGCATCGCGCCCTTCTCCTTGTCGAAGACCGCGGGGGTGAACCGTGCGGTGTTGCGCACGCTGAGCATGTGGAAGACCAGGTCGTAGTGGTCGCGCTCCAGCGCGGTGGTCGGCGGCAGGATCACGTCGGCGTGCCGGGTGGTCTCGTTGAGGTAGATGTCCACGCTGGCCATGAAGTCCAGGCCGGCGAAGGACTCGGCGAGCCGGCTGCCGTCCGGGGTGGAGAGCACCGGGTTGCCGGCCAGGGTCAGCACTGCCTTGATCTGGCCCTCGCCCGGGGTGTCGATCTCCTCGCGGAAGCAGGAGACCGGCAGCTCGCCGCCGAACTCGGGCATCTTCCGGACCCGGCTCCGCCAGACGTCGAAGTGGCCGGCGCCCAGCAGCCCGTTCTTGGCGGCGTCGATCGCGGGCTCGGGGAAGAGCACCCCGCCGACCCGGTCGAGGTTGCCGGTGAGCATGTTGAGCAGGTTGATCGCCCACTGGCAGAGCGAGCCGAACCCCTGGGTCGAGAGCCCCATCCGGCCGTAGGCGGCCGCGCCGTCGGCGGCGGCGAACTCCCGGGTGATCCGGCGGATCTCCGCTGCCGGGACGCCGCTGACCTGCTCGGCGTGCTCCGGGGTGAAGTCGGCGATCGCGGCCTCCAGCGCATCGCTGTTGTCCAGGTACGCCGCGGGCCGGGTCAGCCCCTCGGCGAAGAGGGTGTTCACCATCGCCAGCAGCACCGCGGCGTCGCTGGCCGGCCGGATGAAGTGGTGCTCGGTGGCCACCTTGGCGGTCTCGGTCCGGCGCGGGTCGAAGACCACCATCGAGCCGCCGCGGGCCTTGAGCTCGCGGACCCGGTTCGGGAAGTCCGGCACCGTCATCAGCGAGCCGTTGGAGGCCATCGGGTTGGCGCCGAAGACCAGGAAGTAGCTGGTCCGGTCGAGGTCGGGGACCGGGAGCAGCAGCTGGTGGCCGAACTGGAGCATCCCGACGTACATGTGCGGGATCTGGTCGACCGAGGAGGCGGAGAACTTGTTGCGGGTCTTGAACGTCTTGATCAGCTCGAAGCCGTGCGTCATCGAGCCGAGCGAGTGCGCGTTCGGGTTGCCGACGTAGATGCCGAGGGCGTTCTTGTCGTTCTCGTTGACCGCCTTGGCGATCCCGTCGGCGACCAGGTCGAGCGCCTCGTCCCAGCCGATCTCGGTCCAGGTCGCGTCCGCCCCGGTGCCGGTACGGCGGATCGGCCGGCGCAACCGGTCGGGATCGGTGTAGATGTCGGCGAGCGCGACACCCTTCGGGCAGATGTGACCCCGGGAGAGCGGGTCGTCCTCGTTGCCCTTGATGCTGGTGACGACGCCGTCGTCGATGGTCAGCCGGAGGCCGCAGATCGCCTCGCAGAGGTTGCAGACGCCGAGCTTCGTCGTGGTGCCGACGGGGGTCAACGGGAGGGTTTGGCTCATCGTCGGATCGTCCCACGCGGATCGCGACACGCCGGTGCGTCAAACGCAGTACTGCGCAGTCCGTAGTACTGTGCGCTGCATGGATACCACCCAGCTCCTCAAGGGAGTACTCGATCTGACCGTGCTCGCGGTCGTCGAGGGCGAGGACGGCTACGGCTACGACATCGTCCGACGACTGCGCGACGGCGGCCTGTCCGATGTCGGCGACGCCTCCGTCTACGGCACCCTGCGGCGGCTCTACACCGCAGGCGCGCTGACGTCCTACGTCGTCCCGTCGGAGTCCGGGCCGCACCGGAAGTACTACGGCATCACGCCCACCGGTCGCGACCAGCTCAAGCAGCAGCGCGACGACTGGTCGGTCTTCTCCACCACCGTCTCGACCATTCTGGAAGGGGTGCCCGCATGAGCACCGTTGTCATCGCTCCCGAGCTGCAGAAGTTCCTGGAGGTCGTCCGTGCGGAGCTCTCCGACCTCGATGCCGAGGAACAGCGCGAGATCACTGACGGATTGGTTGCCGACCTGACCGACCTGATCGACGACCAGGGGATCGAGGCGCTGGGCGATCCGGTGGCATACGCCGCCGAGCTGCGGCAGGCAGCCGGTCTGGTGTCTGCGCGGAAGCAGGTCCGCGAGCGGGTTGCCGTTGGTATCAGGGTGCACGCTGTCCTGGATGCCGCCAAGGCGCGCTGCAGGCACGTTCTCGAAGGCTTGCCGGGTGATGTTGACGAGCTCCTGACGTCGCTCCAGCCGGCCTGGTGGGTGGTTCGTGCTTACATCGCCGTGCAGTCTGTGCTGCTCTCGTCTGGAGGTTGGTCGCTCAGCCCGGTGCCCGACGACTCGATCAGCGGCGCCCTGGCGTTGTTGGTCGTCGTCGCTGCCTCGGTGCAGCTCGGTCGCGGGCGGCTGTGGCCGCTCACGCGTTGGAGCGGCAGTGCCCTGTTGCGCGTGGTGGTGCTCGCGATCAACCTGATCGCGATCGGTTTGGTGCCCGCTGTCGCCGGCGGCTTCGAGAACAGGGAGTGGGACAACTATGACGCCGGGTACTCCGATGGCATGAACGAGGCGACCGGTGCCTACGCGGTCGACGACGCGGGTGGCACCCTCTTCGCCAGTGGGCTCCCGGTCGGGAACATCTACCCCTACGACGCGGCGGGCAACCCGTTGGTCGGTATCCAGCTGTTCGACCAGCACGGCAATCCCATCCAGGTGAAGGGCAAGAACGAATGCGTCTACGAGGGCCCGGAGGAGGTGTTGACCGACACGTCGCGGGTGTTCTTCCCGTGGTCCGACGGCGCAGCGCAGCGGTGGAACGTGTTCCCGCTCCCGAGCCGAATTCAGGGGGCCGATGTCGCTGAACCCGACCCGACCGCGTTCACCGGGACGAACCGCCCGGCTGTCTCCGGGTTCCCTTTCGTCGCGGTCCCGAAGGTGTCCCTGCCCGGTCTGCTGACCAGTGCGGCTACGACACCGCCGAAGGCTTTCGTCCCCGGTGCGCGTACCGAAGACGTCAACCTGGTCGAGTCCGGCTGCTGACCATTCGGGTCGCCCTTCCGGTGTGGCCCGATCGGGCTGCACCGGAAGCGGAGGTCGCCAATTTCGGCTGGGCCAGTCCCGCTGATAACCTTGGTCGTTGCCGTTTGATCGGCCGCGGATTCGAAGTGCCCGGAGGGATGTGCCCCGGCGCGCCGCGCAGCGAAATATGAAGGGAGTCCACGTGTCCATCGGTACCGACGCGGAGACCAAGAAGAAGATCATCGCCGAGTACGCCACCGTTGAGGGCGACACCGGCTCCCCGGAGGTTCAGATCGCGCTGCTCTCGCACCGCATCTCGCACCTCACCGAACACCTGAAGTCGCACAAGCACGACCACCACAGCCGTCGCGGCCTGCTGCTCCTCGTGGGCCAGCGTCGTCGGCTGCTCAACTACCTGTCGAAGACCGACATCGAGCGCTACCGCTCGATCGTGCAGCGCCTCGGCCTGCGTCGTTGACCTCTCAGCACCCCGGATGCCGCTAGCATCCGGGGTGCTGCACAACTCCACAGAAAACCACCCACAGGAGCGGCCCGCGATCGCCGGCCTCCGGTAGTGGCTTCCGGGGTACCGCCCAGAATCATCGGCGACACCCCGTGGGCCTCGATCGAAGACCGGCCCCGATGCTGGGCAGGCGCCCACACGGGCTCGCGGCACGCTCCGCGAAGAGAAAGGGAAACCCTTGAACGAGGGCCCCGTCATTTCCGCTGTTGAAACCGTTCTGGACAACGGCAAGTTCGGCACCCGCACCGTCAAGTTCGAGACCGGCCTCCTGGCCCGCCAGGCCGCCGGAGCGGTCACCGCGTACCTCGACGACGACACGATGCTGCTCTCGGCGACCACCGCCGGTAAGCAGCCGAAGGACCACTTCGACTTCTTCCCGCTGACGATCGACGTCGAGGAGCGGATGTACGCCGCGGGTCGCATCCCCGGCTCGTTCTTCCGGTCCGAGGGTCGCCCGGGCGAGGACGCGATCCTGGCCTGCCGTCTCATCGACCGCCCGCTGCGCCCGACCTTCAAGAAGGGTCTGCGCAACGAGGTCCAGGTCGTCATCACCGTGATGGCGCTCAACCCCGACGCCCCGTACGACGTCCTGGCGATCAACGCCGCGTCGGCCTCCACCCAGATCTCCGGCCTGCCGTTCACCGGCCCGGTCGGCGCCACCCGGGTCGCCCTGATCGAGGGCCAGTGGGTCGCGTTCCCGTCGTACAGCCAGACCGAGAAGGCCGTCTTCGACATGGTCGTCGCCGGTCGGGTCACCGAGACCGGTGACGTCGCGATCATGATGGTCGAGGCCGAGGCCACCGAGAACACCATCGAGCTGGTCGCCAACGGCGCCACCGCGCCGACCGAGGAGGTCGTCGCCAGCGGTCTGGAGGCCGCGAAGCCGTTCATCAAGCAGCTCTGCGAGGCGCAGGTCGAGCTGGCCAAGCAGGCCGCGAAGCCGGTCCAGGAGTTCCCGATCTTCCTCGACTACGAGGACGACGTGTACGACGCCGTGGCCGCCGCCGCGAGCGACGACACCGCCGCTGCGCTGACCATCGCCGGCAAGGCCGAGCGCGAGGACAAGCTCGACGACATCAAGGCCGGCGTGCTCGCCAGCCTGGGTGAGAAGTTCGAGGGTCGCGAGAAGGAGATCGGCGCCGCGTTCCGGTCGCTGAACAAGTCGCTGGTCCGCCAGCGGGTGCTCCGCGACAAGATCCGCATCGACGGCCGCGGCCTGACCGACATCCGGACCCTGTCCGCTGAGGTCGAGGTCCTGCCCCGGGTGCACGGCTCGGCGCTGTTCGAGCGCGGCGAGACCCAGATCCTGGGTGTCACCACGCTGGACATGCTCAAGCTGGAGCAGCAGCTCGACGGTCTCTCCCCGGAGAAGTACCGCCGGTACATGCACAAGTACATCTTCCCGCCGTTCTCCACCGGTGAGACCGGCCGCGTCGGCTCGCCGAAGCGTCGCGAGGTCGGCCACGGTGCGCTCGCCCGTCGTGCGCTCCTGCCGGTGCTCCCGACCCGCGAGGAGTTCCCGTACGCGATCCGTCAGCTCTCCGAGGCGATGGGCTCCAACGGCTCCACCTCGATGGGCTCGGTCTGCGCCTCGACTCTGTCCCTGCTGCAGGCCGGTGTGCCGCTGAAGGCCCCGGTCGCGGGTATCGCGATGGGTCTGATCTCCGACACCGTCGACGGCAAGACCGAGTACGTCGCGCTGACCGACATCCTCGGCGCCGAGGACGCGTTCGGCGACATGGACTTCAAGGTCGCCGGTACCAAGCAGTTCGTCACCGCGCTGCAGCTCGACACCAAGCTCGACGGCATCCCCGCCGACGTGCTGGCCGGTGCGCTGACCCAGGCCCGCGACGCGCGCCTGGCGATCCTCGAGGTGATGGCCGAGGCCATCGACGGACCCGAGGAGATGTCCATCCACGCTCCGCGGATCATCACGGTGAAGATCCCGGTCGACAAGATCGGCGAGGTGATCGGGCCCAAGGGCAAGGTCATCAACCAGATCCAGGACGACACCGGCGCGAACATCTCGATCGAGGACGACGGCACCATCTACATCGGTGCGACCAACGGCGAGGCGGCCGAGGCTGCTCGCCAGGCCGTCAACCAGATCGCGAACCCGACGATGCCGGAGGTCGGCGAGCGGTACCTCGGCACCGTCGTGAAGACCACCAACTTCGGTGCGTTCGTCTCGCTGATGCCGGGCAAGGACGGGCTGCTGCACATCAGCAAGCTGCGCGCCCTCGCCGGTGGCAAGCGCGTCGACAACGTCGAGGACGTCGTCTCGGTCGGCCAGAAGATCCAGGTCGAGATCGGTGAGATCGACGACCGCGGCAAGCTCTCGCTGGTCCCGTACATCGAGGACGGCGCCGCGGGTTCCGAAGGCGACGACGCTGAGGACTCCACCGAAGCGTGACGCTCGCAGCTGAACAGAAGCCCGGCACGACCCGCACCCTCATCGGGGGAGTCCAACGGACTGTCCTCCCGGGAGGGCTGCGGGTCGTGACCGAGCACGTCCCCGGTGTCCGCTCCGCGGCCATCGGGGTCTTCGTCGGGGTCGGATCGCGTGACGAGACCCCGGCGCTCAACGGCGCCTCGCACTTCCTCGAGCACCTGCTGTTCAAGGGCACCCCGACCCGGACGGCGATGGAGATCTCCTCCGCGCTGGACGCGGTCGGCGGCGAGTTCAACGCCTACACGGCCCGCGAGTACACCTGCTACCACGCCCGGGTGCTCGACCAGGACCTGCCGATGGCGGTCGACGTGCTCGGCGACATGCTGACCGCGTCGCTGATCACTCCGGAGGACGTCGAGGCCGAGCGCGAGGTCATCCTCGACGAGATCGCGATGCACGACGACGACCCCGACGACGTGGTGCACAACCTGTTCGCCGCGAAGGCCTGGGGCGGTACGTCGCTGGCCCGACCGATCGCCGGCACGGCGGAGTCGATCCGGGCGCTGACCCGGCCGCAGATCAACCGGTACTACAAGACCCGCTACACCGCTCCGGCGATGACCGTCGCGGTCGCCGGCAACATCGTGCACCGCGACGTCGTTCGGCTGGTGCGCAAGGCGTTCTCCCGCAACCACTTCCTCGCCGACCACGACGCGCGGCCGCTGCCGCCCCGGCTCGCCGAGAAGCCCCGGCCCACGAAACCTGGCGAGGAGCACACCTCCCGCCCGTTCGAGCAGGTCAACCTGGTCCTCGGCATGCGCGGGATGACCCGGTCCGACCCGCGGCGCTACGCGCTCGGGGTCCTGAACGCCGCCTTCGGCGGGGGATCGTCCTCCCGGCTCTTCCAGGAGGTGCGCGAGAAGCGCGGGCTGGCCTACTCGGTGTACTCGTTCGCGACCAGCTACTCCGACGCCGGCATGGTGGGCGTCGCGGTCGGCTCGTTGCCGAGCAAGGCCGAGGAGGTTCTCGACGTGGTCCGCAGCGAGCTGACCCGGATGGTCGAGTCCGGCCTCACCGCCGAGGAGCTCGAGCGCGGCCGCGGCCAGATGCGCGGCGGCATGGTGCTCAGCCTGGAGGACACCGGCTCGCGGATGACCCGCCTGGGCGAGGTGGAGCTGTTCCAGGAGCGGCTGCTCTCCCTGGACGAGGTGCTCGGCCGTCTCGACGAGATCACGCTGGACGACGTCCAGTCCCTGGCGAGCGACCTGTTCAAGCGTCCTGAGACGCTCGCGGTCGTCGGTCCCGCCTGAGCCCCGCTAGTTCAGCAAGCCGAGCAAGAGGCCCGCGCAAGCGATCGCCCACAGCACGCTGACGAACGACCCGATGATGAACCGTTCAGCCGCGCCCGGCTGCTTGAGCTCGGGGTAGCGCCCCAGTCCCTTCATCGCGAGGACGACGGCGAGTCCTTCCGGCCAGCCGGCGATCAGGGTGCAGAAGATCGCGGCGCGTTCCATCGCGCCGATCCAGGCACCGCCCCTGAGCACGTCGCCCGCGGACTCGATCGGCCCGCCGTGGTCGACCCGGTGCAGGACCGCCGCGGTCACCGGTCCACCGCCGAAGGCAGCGAGCACGGCGACCAGCAGGATCAGGGTGGCACGCAGGGCTTCGCCGTCCGCGCTGTACGACGGGTCGTAGAGGGTCCAGCCGCCGAGGCCGACGAGAGCACCGAGGCCCACCAGCACGCCCAGCAGATGGGCGCGGGTCTTGTCGCTGAGCAACCAACCGGGCAGGGTGCCGGCGAGTGCCAGCAGCAGTGCGGCGATCGTCACCGACGGGTCTCCTTCATGGTGACCAGGGACTGGTCGACCATCGCCTCGAGGAGCTGCCGGGCCCGGTCCGCCTCGATCACGCCGGCGGCCTGGGCGCGCTGCGAGACGGCCGACTTGCTGATGCCGAGGTGCTGCGCCGCCTCGGCGTGGGTGAGTCCTGCTGCGAACAAGTCGGCCACCTCCCAGCCCCGGACACTGCGCCGGGTCAACACTCCGGCCCAGAGCCAGAGGACGGTTTCGATCTGCTCTGCACGGTAGTCGGGAGCACCGACAACGCTGATCCGGCTCGGCTGCTGCTTGGCACGGGTGACCGCCTGGCGGGCCTGCACGAACGCCTCGCCTCGACCGGCCCGGGTGGAGGTCGGCAGCGGGCTCTCCACCGTGCCGATGCCGATGCCGATGTTCCAGGCGTCCGCGCGCAGGAGTGCCTCGACCCGGGCGATCAGCGCGGGGCCGTTGTCGAGGACGCCTTGGACCTCGTCGCCGGCCGTGCGCTCGAAGCCACGCAGCGGACGCCCGGTGCCGGGTTCGTTGAGGGTCTCCAGGACGTCGGGGACCAGGTCGGGGCCGGTCTGGGAGCCGCGCTGGTCGACGGTGAGGACGATGACCGCCATGGTTCAGCCTCCTGCCTTATCAGGCTTGAGTTAAGGAGTATACCTTACCAAACGACAATGAAGGTCTGAGCCTGTTCGGGTAGGCTGGCTCCCGTGAACGCGGAGAAAGACCTGAAGGTCGCAGTCCTGGGAGCCCGAGGCAAGGTCGGCAGGGAGATCTGCGCCGGCGTACGGGCTGCCGAGGGGATGGCCCTGGTGGCCGAGCTGGACCTCGGGGACAGCCTGGACGACCTGGTCGCGGCGGGCGCCGAGGCGATCGTGGACTTCACCCACCCGGACGCGGTGATGGCGAACCTGGCGTTCTGCATCGAGCACGGGATCGACGCGGTGGTCGGCACCACCGGCTTCGACGAGGAGCGCCTGGCGACCCTGCGCGCCCAGCTCGGGGAGAATCCGGGCAGCGGGGTCCTGATCGCCCCCAACTTCTCGATCGGCGCGATCCTGATGATGCGGTTCTCCGCCCAGGCCGCCCGCTACTTCGAGTCCGTCGAGGTGATCGAGCTGCATCACCCGGACAAGGCCGACGCCCCCTCGGGGACCGCCGGCCGGACCGCGGACCTGATCGCGGCCGCGCGCCGCGAGGCCGGCCTCGGCGCGCCTCCGGACGCCACCTCGACCGGCATCGAGGGCGCGCGCGGTGCGGACGTCGACGGCATCAAGGTGCACAGCCTCCGGATCCGCGGGCTGGTCGCGCACCAGGAGGTCGTCCTCGGCGGGTCCGGTGAGACGCTGACCATCCGGCACGACTCCCTCGACCGGGTCTCGTTCGTCCCGGGCGTCCTGCTCGGCCTCCGCCGGATCGGCGCGGCTCCCGGCCTCACGGTCGGCCTGGACGCCTTCCTCGACCTGGACTGAGGAGACGGCCCGGCAGACGGCCCGGCGCGGATCGCCCGCGCCGCGCCTGGGCTTCTCCGACCGTTGCCGACCAGCGGCGGCCGTACGTGGTCACGCCGACCGGAGGTGCACGCGCCCGGCACGCTCGGTGCCGGACGCGTTCCTCAGAGATCCAGGACCAGCTCGTCCTCGGCCCGGGAGACGCAGACCGCCAGCCGGTGCTCGCGCTGCTGATCGGTCAGGCACCGGTCCCGGTGGATCGGCGTCCCCGCCAGCACCTCGACCGGGCAGGTGCCGCAGAAGCCCTGCTGGCAGGAGTACGCAATCGCCGGGATCTCGCGGCGCAGCGCGGTGAGCACGGTCTCGTCGCCCGCCACCTCGACGGTGCGCCCGCTGCGGTGCAGCCGCACCGTGAACGGTTCGCCGCCGCGGACCGGGAGCGCCGAGAACCGTTCGTGGTGCAGGCTCCCGACCCGCTCGGAGGGCACCGCGGCCCGGATCGCGTCCACCATCGCCGGCGGACCGCAGGCGTACACCGTCGCCGCCGGAGGCGCGGCGGCGAGGATGTCCTCGGCGTTCGGCAGGCCGCACAGGTCGTCCGGCCGCAGGTAGACCCGGCCGGGGTGCTCGGTGGCGAGCCGCTCGACCTCCGCGAGGAACGGCATCGTCGTGACGCTGCGCCCGGTGTAGACGAAGGCCCAGTCGTCACCCCGGGCGACGGCCTCCCGGATCATCGGCAGGATCGGGGTGATCCCGATCCCGCCGGCCACGAACAGGTAGCCGGGCGCCTCGATGAACGGGAAGGCGTTCCGCGGCCCGCGCAGCACCACGGCGTCCCCGACGGCGAGCCCGTGCGCCTCGATCGAGCCGCCGCCTCCGCCGGGGATCCGCCGTACGGCGATCCGGTACGACGTCAGGTCGGCCGGGTCACCGGTCAGCGAGTACTGCCGCATCGCCCCGGACGGGAGCACCAGATCCAGGTGGCAGCCCGGCTCCCACGCCGGGAAGTGCTCGCGGTCGCGCGGTCGCAGCTCCAGCCCGACCACGCCGTCCGCCTCGCGCCGGACGCTGTGCACCACCGCGGGCAGGTCCCGGTCGACCGCGACCACCTCGGGACGGAAGCGTCCGGAGACGGCGGAGATCCGCTCGTACACGGCGACCAGCCGCGCGGTCGCCCGGAACGCGAGCCCGAGGGCCGGCTCGTCAGGCACCGCCACCAGCTCGGCGGGGCTCATGCCTCACCGTGCTGCTCGGCCGCCAGCGCCGCCGGCGACGTCGCCAGGTAGGCGACCGCCTGGCTGGTGGAGCCCTCGTGACTGGGGTGGTAGCCGGGTCGCAGGTAGCGCCAGGACATCGAGATCAGGTCCCAGTAGCCCGGGGTGGTGCCGCGCCGCTTGGTCCGGAACAGGTCGCGCCACCGCGGCTTGTCCTTCTTGCCGAGCCCCGGATCGGCCTTCATCAGCGCCCGGACGCCCCGGATCCACAGCCAGCCGAGGTAGCCGACCGCGACCAGGTAGGTGCGGACCCGACGGGAGTAGCGCCCGTCCAGGTGCATGTAGACGTCGTAGGCGACCGCCCGGTGCTCGACCTCCTCGGCGCCGTGCCAGCGGAGCAGGTCCAGCATCCGCGCGTCGGCGCCGGCCGCGTCGAGAGCCGGCGAGTTCAGCACCCAGTTGCCCAGGAACGCGGTCAGGTGCTCGATGCCGGCGACCAGGGCCAGCCGCTCGATCAACCACTCCTCGGCTCGGCGCCCGCTCAGACCCCGGTCGTCGAGCAGCCGCCCGAAGACGTGCTCGATCTCGTGCACGTAGGTGCTGGTGTCCAGGTCGTGGGCGCTGAAGTAGTCCTGGACGCCCTGGTGCGCGGAGGCGTGCATCCCCTCCTGGCCGATGAACCCGATCACCTCCTCGCGCAGCTGGTCGTCCTTGATCAGCGGCAGTGCCTCGGAGAACACCTTCACGAACCAGCGCTCGCCCTCGGGCAGCAGCAGGTGCATCACGTTGATCAGGTGCGAGGCGAACGGCTCGCCGGGGATCCAGCGGAGCGGCAGCCCGGACCAGTCCCAGGAGACGTCGCGTGCCTGCAGGACGACCTTGGCCGGCTCCTGGCGCTTCGGTGTCTTCATCGGGTTCTCCTCCAGGTGCTCGGGTCCAGCTGGGTGGGGTCGATCGTGGCGAAGAACCGGCTGATCGGCGGGGCGAGCCGGTGGACCAGCCGGAGCAGCTTGGTCTCGATGCTGATCGCCGCGATCGGCCGGTTCGCGGCGGCGGCGCGGACCGCGTGCCGGGCCAGCCGTTCGGGCGTGTAGCCGCGGCGCCGGTACGACCGGACGGCCTGGTCCCGCAGGGCCTGCTGGGTGCCGTCGTCCACGCCGACGTACCGGGTGGTCGCGGAGATGTCGGTGTCCACGAACCCCGGGCAGATCGCGGTGACGCCGATGCCGTCGCGGGCGAGCTCGGCGCGCAGGCAGTCGGTGAGCATCAGCACGGCGGCCTTGGTGGTGGCGTAGGCGCTCATCACCCGGTTCGGGGCGAACGCGGCGGCCGACGCGACGTTGACGATCCGGCCGCCCTCGCCGCGCTCGACCATCTGCGCGCCGAACAACCGGGACCCGTGGATGACCGACCAGAGATTGACCCCGAGGATCTTCTCCCAGTCCGCGGCGGAGGTGTCCAGGAACGCTCCCGCCATCCCGATCCCGGCGTTGTTGACCAGGACGTCCGGGACGCCGTGCTCGGCGCGGACCGCGTCCGCGAACCGGGTCCAGGCCTCCGCGTCGCTGACGTCGAGCGGGTGGAAGGTCGCGGTCACGCCGAGCACCTCGACCTCCGCGACCGCCTCCTTGCCGGCGACCTCGTTGATGTCGGCGATCACCACGTCGGCACCTTCGCGGGCGAACTCGAGCGCGGTCGCCCGGCCGATTCCCCGGGCGCCTCCGGTGATCACCACCAGCTGGCCGGCGAACGTGCCGTTCCGGCGTACCGGGCCGGTCCGGCGGGAGAGCGGTGCCGAACCGTCGGCGTACGCGGCGAACTCCTCCACGCAGCGGGCGATCACGTGCGGGCGCTGGGCGACGACCCAGTGGTTGCCCTCGACGACCCGGGTGTGCAGGGTGTCGGCGTACGGCGCCGGAGCCTCGGTCTGCAGGCGGGCGGAGACGTGCAGGTCGCGCGTCGGGGCGAGCACCTGCACGGGCACCCGGCACACGCGCGGCGCCGGGCGCAGCAGCCGGGCCAGGTTGGCCCGGTACAGCTGGACACCGTGGGCGGCGTCCAGCCGGGAGGTCACGTGCGCGGGGGCCCGGTCCGGTCGGCGGAGCCTGCTGGACGCGGCTATCACCTGGGTG
The DNA here is from genome assembly GCF_003725695.1 of Nocardioides marmoriginsengisoli. Classification (GTDB taxonomy): domain Bacteria; phylum Actinomycetota; class Actinomycetes; order Propionibacteriales; family Nocardioidaceae; genus Marmoricola; species Marmoricola marmoriginsengisoli. The sequence continues at coordinate 346,248 of NZ_RJSE01000003.1, read as the reverse complement.
ATGGCCCCGGCCCGCGCCAGCAGCTCGGGCAGCCGCGGCAGCTGGAAGACGCCGAGGTAGAACGATTCGAGGATCTGCTTGGCCGACGCCACGGGATGGCGGACCGAGCCGCGGAGCCAGACCCCTGCCTGGTCCAGCGACGGGCCGGAGATGCTCGTGAAGGAGCGCAGCCGGCCGTCGAAGCGCTCGTCGCCGACGGCGTCCCAGGTCTGGATCGAGCCCCAGTCGTGTGCCAGCAGGTGCACCGCCTCGTCGGGTGCCAGCAGGTCCAGGACCACGGCGAGGTCGTCGACCAGCTGCTCGATCCGGTAGGCGGCCTTGGCCGCCGGGCGGTCGGAGGCACCAGCCCCGCGGACGTCGTAGGTGACGACCCGGAAACGGCCGGCCAGGGCGGCGACGACCCCGTCCCAGACGGTGTGGTCGTCGGGGTAGCCGTGCACCGCCACCACCGTCGGCAGACCGCGGTCCCCGGTCTCGTACGCCGCCAACCGCACCCCGTCGGTGCAGGCCACCCGGTGCGGGACCGTGGTCGGTCCGGGCTGGGCGGTCACGAGGTCGCGTCCAGCCGTGCGTTCCACCGGCGTACGTGCGGCACGTCGTCGTCGAGCCAGTACGCATCGTCCTCGGTGATCACCAGGAGCTCCTCGAACTTCACGCCGACGGGACCGTGGCCGATGTGCGGCTCGACGGCCCACAGTCCCGGCGGCGGCACGAACCGGGACATCCGGCCGTCCGCCCAGAGCGGGGAGCGGCCCTTGATCGCCTCGCCGACGAACTCGCGTCCGAGGGTCTGCAGCGTCCGGATGCCGAAGCCGAACATGGTGACGCCCTTCGGCCCGACCGCGCGCTGGCGGGTGACCTGGTGGCCGATCACCCGGCCCGGGTAGACCCGGTGCCGGTTGTCGTTGCCCTGGGATGCGATCTTGCCGTCGACCTCCAGGTAGATCGCGTCCAGGGTGTGGCCGGCCCGGATGCCGTCGAGGACCAGCGGGCGGAGCTCGGACAGGTCCCGGTCGAGCTGCTCCCAGACGGGGTCCTCGCCGAGCACGCCGCCGTACCCGATGTCGGCGGTGTAGCCGTCGATCACCGGTGCGCAGTCCAGGACGAACGGCATCCCCTCCGCCAGCCGCCGCTTGCCGGGGAAGAACTGGAACGGCACCTTGAAACCCCGGAACGCGGTCCGGTCGCCGAACCAGGCGAACGGCACGTGGAAGAGATCCTCGACGCCGGCCCGGACCAGGCGCCGGCGCAGCTCGGCCGCGGCCTGGCGTTCGGTGACGCCGGGAGCCAGCCAGGCGGCGGTCTCCTCGGCGCAGGAGTACGCGATCTGCTGGACTTGGCGGAACCGGTCGAGCTCGGCCGGGGTGTAGGACGTGAGCATCTGTCGCCTTTGCTGCGCAGGGGTGGTGTCCCGGGCGGGACCGTACATCTGTGTTGACTCGACGCGGCCGCGAAAATTACGCGGCGCGGAGAACAAAGTGGGACGCCTCAGGACCCCCCGACGCCGAAGAGCCACAGGTGCAGCAAGCCGCCGGCGAAGCCCATGATCGCGCCGTGCGCGTAGAGCAGCCACTCGTCCTCCTGGATCGCGGCGCGCATCATCTCGACGAACTGGGCCGGCGGCAACTGGGCGCAGCGCTCGGCGATCAGGGCCCGGATCCGCACCGCCTGGACCTGGCTGAACTCGGGGTCCTGGAACGGGCCGATGGTGCGGACCACCGCCTCGGTCGCCATCGATTCCTTGATCCGGTCGAACTTCTCCGCCCCGATCGCGATCCGTACGGCGGCATGGGTCGGGCCGAGGGCCAGCTCGATCGCCGGCCGCATCGCGGTGCGGACCAGCCACTGGGTGCGGTCCCCGCGCGGACCTTCCAGCAGGTGCTGGCCGATCCGCTCCAGGGTGATCACCTCGCCGGCGATCAGCTCGGCGTACACGACGGCCGCCTCGGCCTGCCGGCGCGGGAACAGGCCCTGGACGGTGAACGGGCCGACCTTCCGGGGCTCCGCCGGCGCGAAGATCAGCCACATCCCGAGCAGGTTGGTGCACCACCCGACCACGACGCCCAGGACCGGCAGCAACCACCACGCGCCGACGACGTGGTCGAGATAGGCCACCGGGATCCCGAACAGGAAGCCGAAGACGAACCCGAACCGGACCATCATCGCGAGCTCGCGGCGGCCGAAGTTCCGGAAGATCCGGACGACCAGCGACGGGTCCCGACGGAACTGGTCGATCACCATCGCCTTCGGGTCGAGCAGCTGGTCGATGTGCAGGCCGATCTGGTCGGTGACGGACCTGATGATCGCCGGCAGCATCCGGGTCACCCGGTCGATCAGCATCGACCGCGCCCGCGGCGGCATGTCCCGCCACAACCGGGGGTGCTCGGCGACCATGATCGTCTCGATCAGCGTCGGCACCTGCGGCTGGAAGGCCCGGACGATGTGGTCGGCGATCTGGTCGGGCCCGAGCTGCTGGTAGAAGTCGCTCGGGGTGCCGAGCCGGGAGATCGCCTTGTCGACGGCGATGCTGCCCATCTTCGCGGCCCGCATCGGCACGATGCCCTGCCACCCGAGGCCGCCGATCAGCATCCCGGGCACCTCCTGGAGCCGGCGCGGGAAGGCGCGGGCCAGGAGTGCGAGACCGGGGACCCTGATGCCGCGGAAGTGCGTCGGCGCGAAGAGCATGATCAGGCCCGACCAATTGATCAGCCAGCCGATGACGCCGGTGAACAGCGGGATCGTGACGGCGTGCAGCATCAGCAGTGCTGGTCGCCGAGGGCGGGTCGGACCTTGAGCGAGCGCAACGTGATCCCGTCGGCCAGCACCAGGCCGTAGGCCTGCATCTCGACCCGCTCGAGGTCGACGCCGCCCCGGGTGCGCGCGGTCTCGATCATGAAGCCGCCCGGGGTCAGCCCCTGGTCGCCGGCGGCCGCGCCGATCACGGTGGCGGGCAGGTCGACTCCCGCCCTGGTCTGCGCCGCCGAGAGGGTGACGTCGCGCAGGCCCACCGCGTCGCCGGTGTGCAGCCGGATCGAGGCCAGGCCGCCGATGATCGGAAGCTCCAGACGCGGGACCAGGCACAGGTCGTCGAACTCGGCCCCGGTCAGGTGGACCAGCGCCTGCGGCCGGACCGACCCCATGTCCAGGCCGGTGATCGCGCGATCGGTGCTCATCACCAGGGCCAGCGAGTCGGCCGCGCCGTGGCTGGAGGAGATCTCGATCGGGCGAGCTGCCGCGAGCGACACCGTCAGGTAGCCGAGCACGATCGCGGCACCGATCGCCGCGCAGGCCGCGAACGACGGCGCGGTCACCGCCAGGAACCGCCGGCGCATGGTGGCGCCACGGGTGCGGCCGGGTCGCGTCACTTCGGGTACGCCGAACCGGCGGCGGAGCACGCCGTACCGGTGCCCGGGGTCACCGCGATCTTGAGGTTCGGCAGGTTGATCGAGCCGTTGACCTGCGCGTCCCAGAGGGTGCCCTTGACGCTGGACAGCGACCCGGAGGTGGCGTCGATGCCGAAGGCGCCCTTGCCGTAGCCGCTGGTCGATGCCTCCAGCGGGTTGGCGTCGAAGACCCCGCCGGTCCGGGTGGTGGTGACATCGGTGGCGGCCAGGCCGAGCTGGTCGATCCCCTGGAGGACCAGGCCGTTGGTGGCCTGACCGGCCTGGCCGGCGCTGCGCATGCTGCTCAGGTCGAAGACGGCGTTGTTCGCGGTGATCTCGTTGGTGGCCAGGTTGCCGTCACCGGCGCTGAGGGTGATCGTGTAGGTGAACCCGGCGATCGTCTCGGTCTTGGACAGGCAGAAGCCGTTGAGCGAGACGGTGGCGAAGCCGGCCCGCAGCACCGAGCCGGTGGAGCCGTTCGACCGGAGGATCGGGACGACGCCGAGCCCGACGTCCTGGCCGACGATCGCGCTCGAGGAGAACGAGGCGCTGGCGTTCTGCACCACGATGCTGGAGGCGATCACGCTGGTCCGGACCAGGGCGACGAGGGCGACGACGACCGCCAGTCCGGCCCCGAGCAGCACCCCGGTACGACGCCAGCGGGTGCCGTACCGGGGGAGCCCGTCGGCGGCGACCGCACTCACGAGATCGCCATCGACGTGTTCGGCAGCTGCACCGACGACCCGGTGGGTACGCCGCCGCCGGTCTTGTAGGTGACCAGGTACTTCACGTGCAGCTCCATCCCGTAGCCGTTGTACGAGCTGCCGTTGAGCAGCCAGGAGAGGGAGGAGAAGGTGCCGACGGTGAGCTTGCACGGGTTGCCGCTGATCGTCAGCACCAGGCAGCCGAGACCGAGCATGTTGTCGTTGACCCGCACCCAGCTGTCCTCGGTGACCCAGAGGTCGGTGGTCACCCCGGGCCCGCCGAGGGTGACGCCGGCGTCGGGGGAGAGGTTCAGGGTGTAGCCGTTGCCGTTGGTGGTCGCCAGGGTGACGCCGCTGACCGGGACCGCCGCCCCGCTGGTGTTCTGGCCGATCACGAACGAGTCGAAGGAGATGTGCACCAGGTCGGTCATCACGGTGCCGTTGGCGTCGACCAGGTTGTTGGTGTCGACCGAGCGGATCTTGTTGATCGCGTAGCGGACGTTGCTGGTGTTGTCCGGGATGGTGACCTGCAGGTCCACCCCGGAGAGGCAGGGCCGGATCGTGCCGCCGCCGGAGGAGAGCGTCAGCGGTCTGCGGTTCACGTCGTTGGGTCCGCAGACGTAGGGCCCGTCCGGGAGTGCCGCCGCGGACTCGTCGCCGACCCGGCCGGGCAGCGGCCAGCTGGTCAGACCGAGCACCAGGGCCAGGGCCGCGCCGGTCGCGAGCACCCGCTGCCGCCACCGGCTGCTGAGCACCGGGCGGCTCACGAGCCCGCCGCCCGTCGCCCGCGACGGGGCCGGCGCGGCTGCTTCTCGCCCCAGCCCCAGACCATCGACCCGCCGAGGATCGCGAGCACGGAGCCGAGCAGGAAGCCGCCGAGGTTGGCGCCGACGAACGCCCCCAGGCCGAGCAGGAACCCCAGGATCCCGAAGAGCGCCCGGTAGAGCGGGGTGAACCAGGCGGCGACCCCCAGCAGGACGAGTCCGCCACCGATCACGTAGCCGGCCGAACGTCCCCAGCCGCCGCCGACGACCAGGGCGATCGGGTTCTGCGTCCAGTAGACGATCTCGATCCCGGCCAGGGCGAGCCAGAGCCCGCCCCAGAACGGCCGGGTACGCCGGAACGCCCGGAGCTCGCGTCGGAACCGGCTCGCTCCCCGCCGGGTGGCGGCGGCCGCGGCCCCGAGCCGTACCCGTGCTCGCTGCAGGCTGGTTGCTTGATGGAGGCGCACGGCCTCGACGATCTCCTCGGTAGTGCTGGTCACGCTGCTCACCCTTCCCCCGGGTCCTGTCGGCATCTCGTCGGCTCCGGTCGCCTCAGGGGCAGTTGGCCTTCGTCAAGGTGCCGGGCTTCACGGTGATGGACAGGTTCGGCAGGTTGATGCTGCCTTCGAGAGCCACCCCGTAGGTGTTCGCGTTCAGGTTCAGCAGGTCCAGCTGCACCGCCTGGAGGCCGAACGCTCCCGGCGTACCGGTCTGGCCGGCGGGGAGCGGCGTGCCGCCCATCGTGACCGTGCTGGCGGACTGGCCCAGGGTCAGGCCGCTGATGTTCTTCCCGGCGCCGGTCAAGGTGTCGGCGGCCAGGAAGAGGTAGGACGCGTTGATCTTGTTCGCGGCGGTCGAGGTGACGGTGCCGTCCACCTTCTCGCCGGCGCTGATCAGCAGCGAGACGTCGCCGATCACCGGCAGCGTCTGCTTGGCGATCAGGCACATCCCGTTGAGCTCGGCCGTCTTGAAGCCGATCTGGGCGACCCCGACGCTGCCGTTGTTCTTCTGCTGGGCGTTGATGAAGCCGGCCGCGTTCGCGCCGATCACCTCGTCGGAGTAGATCGAGTAGGCGGAGTCGCCGGTGGTGAAGTTGACCGCGAGCACGTTGGCCGAGACCAGGCCGAAGAGGGCGCCGAGAGCGCCCAGACCGGTGGCCGCCATCAGGGCGGTCCGCTTCCGGGTGCCGTTCCGGCTGCTGTCCGAGGTCGTCACCATGGCGTCGACGTGGGCGCGCCAGGACGAGCGGGACCGGCCGGCCAGGTCGCGGAGCCGCTGCCGGAGCCGGGCTCCGCGGCGGGTCGGGGATGCGTCAAGGTGCTGCATGGGGGTTCCTCCCGTTGCGTCGGTTCTGCCGGCGTTCGTCGCGTTGGCGGGCGCGCTCGGCGAAGCGCTCGAGCTGGGCCTCGGTGTAGGGCGTCCAGGCGAAGACCAGGCCGCTGCCGACGATCCCGAAGAACATCCCGACCAGCCAACCGCCGAGGTTGGCCAGCGGCAGCGAGGCGACCGAGGAGCCGGCGGCCATGATCGCGGGGAAGTGCCGCTGGGCCGGGGCGACCATCGCGATCGCGGCGGCCAGGATCATCGCCCCGCCGAGGAGGTAGACGACCATGCCGCCGGCGCCGAGCTGCACGATCATCTTGAACGAGCCGCCGACGACGGGCTTGAGGACGAACCAGCCGCCGAGCGCCAGCGTGAGGCAGCCCCAGAACGGACGGGTACGACGGAACCGGGTGAAGGCGCGGCGGTAGCGCCGGAGGACGCCCGGCTCGGCCGGCGGGTCGGTGAGGACGCCGGCCTGGTCGTCGGGTGCGGGTGCGGCGTCCACGTCGTGGTGCGCCGGAGGTGTGCTGCGAAGCATGTCGGTCCCTCCCAGGTCGACAGTCGGTCAGGTGCTGCCGGCGTGGCCGGCGGACGGTTGCGGTCCGCCGGCCACGGTCCAGCTGTGTCTCAGCAGCCCGCCATCGCGGAGCCGAGCTGCGGCGCGATCGACATGTTCGACACCGTCAGGCCGGACAGCGACAGCGCGTAGGCGTCGGCGTCGAGGCCGTCGAGCTGCACCGAACCGGCAGCGCCGGCCGACTGCAGACCGAAGCCACCGGCACGACCGCCGGCGACCCCGCTCTGGTGCGCCAGCGTGCTCTGCGCGACACCGATGTCGGTGGCCGGCAGCGTCGCGGTCGCGGCGTTGACCGCATCGGCGCTCAGGTCGGTGGTGGCACCCAGCGGCACGTCACCGGTGGCGGTGAGCGTGAGACCGAGCGTGCCCAGCGGACCCGGCAGCGGCTGGTCGGCGCACAGCTTCAGGTCCTTGATGGTGCCGTTCTTCAGGGTGACCAGCGCCGACTTCTTGTCGGTCGAGTTGGTCCCGTCGTCCTGGCTGGCCGCCACCGTCGCCCCGCGGAGCGAGAGCTCGAGGCCGTCGGCGGTCGCGTTGGCCGCCTTGACCTTGAACGGATCGGTCGCCGAGAGCTGTGCCGAGACCATCCCCTGCACGATCGCGAAGCCGAGGCCGAGGGTGATCGCCGTCGCCGGCATCGTCACCGCGGCGAACCGGCCGAGCCGCGTACGGCCCATTCCACTTTCCTTCATCAGTAATCCCTCCAAGTGATGCGCCCGGCAGTCGCCGGACGACATGGCTCGGCCCCCGTGAGCCCCCGGGAAGCGGTCCCCCCGGAAGCCGTGAAATGAATCGCCGGGTCTCCCTAACCCGGTGTCCGCACCCCGAAAGGTGAGGACAAGGGACGTCGCTGAACGGAAAGTTAGCACCGGATTTCCGAGGGCGTCCAGAACTATTTGCCTTGAATTTCCGCGTAATATTTCATCCCTTTTTCGCTCTCGCTAGGTGAGGCTCAGGGTGCGCCTCGGGCCCGGGGGAGGGCCGTCGTGTCAGGGGAAGGGGACGTGTGATGAAGGGTGCTCGACGCGCCGAGAGATCCAGGAGCTGGAGGGTCGTCGGGTGGCTGGCGATCGTGCTGGTGCTGGTGATCGTGCTGGTCCCGGTGGGGGCGCTGACCTTCTCGGTCAAGGTCAGCGGCAGGAGCATGAGTCCGACGCTCGAGGAGGGCGACCGGTTGCTGATGGACGTCGTGCACCGGCACGAGATCCGGCGCTTCGACCTGGTCGAGGCATCCTTCGGCCAGGGCTCCTTCCGGGTCGTCAAGCGGGTGATCGGGGTGCCCGGCGACCGGGTCCGGATCGAGATCCTCGACGGCAGCGTCCCGCGGGTCACGCTGCGGCCGGCGGGGTCGAGCCGGACCTACGTGGTCCGCAACCAGGCCTGGGTCGACCAGGTCGGCAGCGCGATCACGCCCTGCTGCGACGAGCGCGGTCGGGAGGGCCTGCAGGCACGGTGGACGACGATCCCGAAGGCGTCGTACTGGCTGCTCGGCGACAACTGGGGCGGGTCCGAGGACTCGCGGAAGTTCGGCTTCGTCGCGGCTGCGGACATCGGCGCCCGGTTGAACATCCGGCTGACGCCGTTCGGTCGCGCGGGGTCCGTCCCGCAGTCGGTGCGGCTCGCTCCGGCGGACTGATTCCCTTGCAGGGCAGGGGATCCGGTGGTGTCCGGGCTACCGGGCGCCGATCAGCTCGCACGGCGCCGACGTGCCCGGGCACTGCGCCGCCTCCTGGACCCAGCGGCGTACCTGGGCCGAGCGGTCGTGCTCGCCGGCGGGCACGTAGTACACCGCGAGGGTGCCGGCCCAGTAGGTGATCCGGGCCTTCTCGGCGTCCTTGGCGGTGAAGATCCGAGGGTTGTCGACCAGCCAGCGCTGGGTCATTGGAGGCTGCTGGAACCAGACCACGTAGAGGATGCCGTTGCGTCGTACGGAGTCCGCGTCGAGCGCGTTGGTGGCGACGCCCTGGGCGTCGGGGCTCGCCAGGTCGGGCAGGCCCACGACCCGGGCGAGCGCGTGCCGCGCGGTCGCGTCGGACCGCAGCGGGGTGCCGCCGTAGATCGGGTGCCGGTCTTGGTGCAGGGCGACGTTCCACCGGCCCCCGGTGTCGGCGTCCAGCCGCTGGAGCAGCGCGGCAGGGTCGGCACCGATCGGCCGGTTCCGGTCGACGATGTCCACGTACCCCAGGGGGTCGTTGCCGAAGCTGATCTCGGAGACCCGCTGGTAGGCGAACGTGACGACGACGCCGATCACGATCCCGATCAGCAGGGTGACCGCGGCCCGGGTGTTCTCGTTCTTCATCGGCGGCATTCCTTGAGCGTCATGGGCCGGAACCCTACCTGCTTGATTCCGGCTTGCGAAGAGCATTCCGAGCAGTATTCTTCGTACACGAGTGAGCAATTCTGGACACGATTTCAAAAACTTTTTCGGACCGCGTAATAAATCACCCCCCTCCGGAGTCAATACATGGGGAGGACTCTCGGCTAGGTGCCTCTCGACCCTGTCGTCGACCCGAGGATGACCCTGGATGCTTCACCACGACCTGCCTGAAGACGCACCGGAACCCTGGCGCCGGGACGTGCCGGACGACGTGCTCGCCGAGGCCTGCCGCAACGGCGACCGGTCGGCGTTCGCCGAGCTCTACGCGCGTCACCGGACGGCCGCCTTCGGGTATGCGCTAGCGCTGGTCGGCGACGACGTCCAGGCCACGGACGTCGTCAGCGAGGCCTTCGTCAAGGTGCTCGCCCAGCTCGACGGCGGCAAGGGGCCGCGGGCGAACTTCCGCTCCTACCTGCTCACCACCCTGCGCAACGCCCACCTCGACCAGGCGCGGCGCAAGAGCCACGAGCGGCTCTCGGAGGACGTGACCGACGAGGCCATCGCCCGGTTCGCCGCCGCGGACCCGGTGGACGAGCTCGTCGACAACGCCACCCTGATGCGGGCGTTCTCGACGTTGCCGCCGCGGTGGCGCGACGTGCTGTGGTGCGCCGAGGTGCTGGGGGAGCCGCTGGCGCAGATCGCCGCCCGGCTCGACTCCAACGCCAACGCCGTCGGAGTCGCACTCTTCCGCGCCCGGGAGGGCCTCCGGCAGGCGTACCTCTCCGAGCACCTCGGCGTCCTGGTGGGCGATGCCTGCCGCCGGGTGGCACCGCTGATCCCGCGGCACGTGCGCGGCAACCTCTCCCGAGGCAAGGGAGAGCGGTTGCTGGAGCACCTCGAGGACTGCGAACGGTGCCGCGTCGCCGTCGTCGATGTCTCCCGGATCAACACCGACCTCGGCGCGCTGCTGGCCCCGGTCGTCGCCGTCCTCGGCGGGGCCGGGATCAGCGGGACGTGGGTCGGCGGGTCCGGTCTGGGCGGGTCCGGTCTGGGCGGGTCGGCCGGCTCGGCGGCGGTCCGGGTGAAAGCCGGGGCGGCGGCCGGCGCGACCGCGCTCGGTGTCGCCGCCGTTCTCGGCTTCGCGTTCCAGTCGGACCGTGCACCGGTTCCCAGCGAGCTGCCGGCGACGATCGTCCCGCAGCAGGCGGTGCCCGCTCCGTCGAAGGCGCCGCGTCGCCCGCGTCCGTCCCCGTCGGTCCCGCCGGTGGCCGCGGCTCCGGCGGTCCGGCCTCCGGTCCCGGCCGGGACGGAACAGCCCCGCGGGAAGCCGCGGCCGACGCCGTCGCCGGCGGTGCCGCTCCGGCTCGAACCGTTGCTGGTGAGCACGGTGCGGACGTCGTCGGCGCACTCGTCGTTGATCGGGATCCGGGCCGCCGGGAGCAGGCCGCTGCGGCTCCGGCTGGAGCTGGAGAACGCGGCCGCCGTCGAGGCGCACCGGACCTCCGCGGGGTGGACGTGCGCGGCGCCGACGTCGGCCAGCGGTTCGACGACCGCGATCGACTGCACCGGCAACGATGCCGGAGACGTGGTGCTCTCGGTGACCTGGGCCGATCCGACCCGGCCGCTGGCCGGCTCGGCGACGCTCACCGACGGTGATCGCACCAGCGGACGACGCGTGGACATCAGCCCGTAGCGCCCCGATGACGGCGGGCCGTTTGCACGTTCGTGCAGCGCACTCTTTGACAGGTTCCGACCGCTTCCCGGCTCGGCCATGCTGAGCCTCCGGGCCGCCGCCGGCGGCCCGATCTCTCGGGAGGAACCTGCATGCGCACCCCTGCACGCCTTCTCACCACCCTGACCGCCGTCCTCGCGGCGACCACAGCGTCCGGGTTGATCTCGGCCGCTCCCGTCGTCGGAGCCGACAAGGACACCAAGGCCGCCGCGGCGATCGCCGCCGCGAAGGCCCACGCCTCGACCTCGCGGTTCGGTGCCGGACAGGCGCTGACCGCCACCGACACCATCACCGATCGGGACGGCAGCACCCACGTCCGGTTGCACCGCAGCTACCGCGGGCTCGAGGTCGTCGGTGGTGACCTGGTCGTCCACCAGGACCGGACCGGACGCTGGGAGGGGTCGAGCCAGACCCTGCGCAGCGACCTGAAGCTGTCGGCCGACGCCGTCCTGGCGCCGAGTGCTGCCGAGTCCAAGGCCGCCGCGCCGAACAAGGTCAACCGCCGGATCAGCGGCGACGAGCCGGAGTCCGCGACCCTGGTCGTCGACGCCACCGGTACGGCGCCGCGCCTGGCCTGGCGGGTCCAGTCCGGGGGAGTGCAGGCCGACGGCACCCCGAGCCGGGTGCAGACCTACGTCGACGCCCGTACCGGGGCACTGATCCGGGCCGAGCAGGAGATCCAGACCGCGGACGGCTCCGGCCAGTCGCTGTACGCCGGCAACGTCCCGCTGCGGCTGACCCAGAGCGGGTCGTCGTACCAGCTCAAGGACCCGACCCGCGGCAACACCTACACGACCGACCTGAACGGGGCCACCGACGGCGCCCTGTGCACCCTGCTCGGCCTCGGCTGCAAGGCCGGCACGCTCTTCACCAGCACGGACACCAGCTTCGGCAACGGGTCGACCAGCTCGCGGGAGTCCGCGGCAGTCGACGCGCAGTACGGCACCAACGTCACCTGGGACTTCTACCAGGCGGCGTTCGGGCGCAACGGCATCTTCGGGACCGGGGCCGGCTCGTACAACCGGGTGCACTACGGGAACAAGTACGTGAACGCGTTCTGGGACGGCGAGAAGATGACCTACGGCGACGGCGACGGGGTCAACTACGGCCCGCTGACCTCGCTCGACGTGGCCGGGCACGAGATGAGCCACGGCGTCACCGAGAACACCGCGGGGCTGACCTACTCCGGCGAGTCCGGCGGGCTCAACGAGGCCACCTCGGACATCTTCGGCACGATGGTCGAGTTCTTCGCCGCCAACCCGGCCGACCCGGGCGACTACCTGATCGGCGAGCGGTTCGACCTGAAGAACCACGTCGGACTGCGCCGGATGGACAACCCGGCCAGCGACGGCAATTCGGTGAACTGCTGGACGAGCAGCGTGAAGAACCTGGACGTGCACTACTCCTCGGGGGTCGGCAACCACTTCTTCTACCTGCTCGCCGAGGGGTCCGCGCCGAAGAGTTTCGGCGGGGTGGCGCACTCCAGCCCCACCTGCAACGGATCCTCCGTCGCCGGGATCGGTCGCGATGCGGCCGCCCAGATCTGGTACCGCGCCCTAACGGTCTACATGACGTCGAGCACGAACTACGCCGGTGCCCGCACAGCCACCTTGAACGCAGCCAGGGATTTGTACGGGTCCGGGAGTACCCAGTACAACGCCGTCGCCACCGCGTGGAGCGCGGTGTCCGTCGGGTGAAGCCCCTCCCGGCCCGCCTCCGCTCCGACGGTGCTTCCCCCCAAGCATCGTCGGGCCGGAGGGCAGGGCTGGGGTTGCTGCCGGTGAGGGGCTCGTACCTGGGGGTACGGGCCTCTCACCTCTGGGCCCTCATCTCTGGGCTCAGAGCAGGCGGAGCAGTGCGGCGGTGAGGGCCGAGACGAGCACGACGACCAGGAACGGCGCTCGGAGCAGCAGGGCGACGGCGGCGGCGCCGAGTCCGGCGAGGCGCGCGTCGATCGCGAGCGTCTGGTCGGAGCTGTCGCCGGTGGCGAACACCTGGACGCCGATCAGGGCGGCGAGCAGGGCGACCGGGAGCAGGTCGGCGATCCGCTGCACCAGCCTGCTCTCCAGCACCCGGGCGGGTACCGAGAGCCCGGCGAGCTTCAGCCCGTAGCACCCGGCGGCGCAGGCCAGGATCGCGATCCAGGTCATGACGCCACCTCGCGTCCGCGCAGACCGAGACCCAGCGCCACGACCCCGGCCGCCAGTACCGGGATCCCGGCCGGGGTCAGCGGCACCAGGACGAGGGCCACGCCCGCGGAGAGCACGGCCGCGATCCGGGTAGTGGCCGTGGTGAGCCGTGGCCACAGCAGTGCGAGGAAGGCTCCGCCGACAGCGGCGTCGAGGCCGTAGTCCCGCGGGTCGCCGATCGCGTCCCCGGCGATCGCGCCGACCAGGGTCGAGGCGTTCCAGAGGACGAAGACCCCGAGGCCGGTGGTCAGGAAGCCCACCCGGGCCGCCTCCGTCGATCCCCGGGTGACGCTCATCGCGGTGGACTCGTCGATCACCAGGTGCGCCGCCGCGGCCTTGCGCGCACCGTGCCAGGCCAGCAGCGGCGCCAGCCGGAGCCCGTACAAGGTGTTGCGGACGCCGAGCAGCAGTCCGGACGCGGCGCCGACCAGGGGAGCTCCTCCGGCGGCGATCACGCCGACGAAGGCGAACTGGGACGCCCCGGTGAAGACCAGCAGCGAGAGTGCGCAGGTCTGGATCACGTCGAGCCCGCTGCTCACCCCGATCGCCCCGAAGGAGATCCCGTAGGCGCCGGTGGCCACCGCGACGGCGAGGCCGTCCCGGACGATCTGGCGGCGCTCGGCGGGAGCCAGCTCGCCCGGATCAGGCGCGGCCGGATCGCCGGACTGCCGGGCCGTCATTCAGCCCAGATCCGTGTGCAGCCGGACCTGCTTGACGGTGACGCTGCCGTCGCCGGTGAGGTCGAGGGTGCGGTGCGCCCCGTCGGGCCCCCAGCCGGCGGCGACCAGGAAGGCCCGGGTGGCGTCGTCGGTCGCGGCCACCCAGGTGACCGCCCGGGTGAACCGGTCGGCCTTGAGGGTGTCGACGCAGGCCTGCATCAGCCGCGATCCGTGCCCCGCCCCGCGCTTGTGCGGGTCCACGGTCAGGTCGGTCACCTCGCCGTCGGCGACCGGGTCGCGGTCGGGGTCGCCGGCCGGTCCGGTGAGGGCGAACCCGGTGACCAGGTTGCGCTCGAGGGCGATCAGGGCACGCTGGCGGGCGTCGGCCGGCTTGGCGAGGGAGGCGCGCCAGCCCTCGGCGAGCTGGTCGGGGTCGAGGCCGGCGAGCAGGTCGGCCGGCAGCAGGTCGGCGTACGAGGTGCGCCAGGCGCGGACCTGGACCGCGGCGATCGCGGGGGCGTCGTCGGACCAGGCGACCCGGCAGGAGACATCAGCACTCACCGGCTCATCCAAGCAGGTGCAGGTCGTCGCGGGGCGACCGGGCGACCCGTGGCCGATATATGTCAGATAGGCCGTTGTGCAACGAGATTTTGTAACAACTTCGGTCTATCCTCGAAGGGTGACGACTTTCGAGCAGGTCATCGAGGACCTCGGCCGGGTCGAGCCGCGCGACGCGATGCCGGACGACTACCGCGCGACGCTGATCCGCCAGATCGCCCAGCACGCGCACAGCGAGATCATCGGGATGCAGCCGGAAGGCGCCTGGATCACCCGGGCGCCGAGTCTGCGGCGCAAGGCGATCCTGCTCGCCAAGGTCCAGGACGAGGCCGGCCACGGCCTCTACCTGTACGCCGCCGCGGAGACCCTCGGCGTCGACCGGGCCGACCTTCTGGACGCGCTGCACACCGGCCGGCAGAAGTACTCCTCGATCTTCAACTACCCGTCGCTGACCTGGGCGGACGTCGGCACGATCGGCTGGCTGGTCGACGGTGCCGCGATCGTCAACCAGGTGCCGCTGTGCCGCTGCTCCTACGGCCCGTACGCGCGCGCGATGGTGCGGATCTGCAAGGAGGAGTCGTTCCACCAGCGCCAGGGCTTCGAGTCGCTGCACGCGCTGAGCCACGGCACCCCTGAGCAGCACGCGATGGCGCAGGACGCGCTCGACCGGTGGTGGTGGCCGGCGCTGATGATGTTCGGTCCGCCGGACTCGGCCTCGCCGAACAGCGAGCGCTCGACGGCCTGGGGGATCAAGCGATTCTCGAACGACACCCTGCGGCAGCGGTTCGTCGACATGACCGTCCCGCAGGCCGCCGTGCTGGGGCTCCGGATCCCGGACGACGACCTCGCGTGGAACGAGGAGCGCGGGTCCTGGGACTTCGGCGAGGTCGACTTCGCCGAGCTCGCCGAGGTGGTGGCGGGGCGAGGTCCCTGCAACGCCGAGCGGATCGCGCACAAGGTGCGCGCCGATGCCGAGGGTGCCTGGGTCCGCGAGGCCGCCGACGCCTACGCCGCGAGCGGGGGAGCGAGATGAGTGTTCTGTGGGAGGTGTTCGTGCGGCCGCGGCGGGGGCTGGCGCACGCGCACGTCGGATCGCTGCACGCCGCGGATGCGGAGACCGCTCTGCGCAACGCCCGGGACGTCTACACCCGGCGTAGCGAAGGGGTGTCGCTGTGGGTCGTGCCCGCCTCGATGATCACCGCGAGCAGCCCGGACGAGCAGGACTCGTTCTTCGAACCCGCCGGGGACAAGGTCTACCGGCACCCGACGTTCTACGAGGTGCCGGATGCCGTCGACCAGATGTGAGGACGGGCCCGACGCCGGGACGGCCGGTGCCGCGGCGTCCGACCGGATCTACCTGCTGGGCCTGGCCGACGACGCCCTGATCGCCAGCCACCGGCTCTCGGAGTGGGTGGCCCGGGCGCCCGATCTCGAGGAGGACATCGCCCTGGCCAACATCGCGCTGGACCTGCTCGGACAGGCCCGGATGCTGCTCGGCTACGCCGGCGAGCTGACCGACCCGGTGCTGACCGAGGACGACCTCGCCTACCTCCGGCCGGCCGACGAGTTCCGGAACGCGGTGCTGGTCGAGCGGCCGAACGGGGACTTCGCGGTGACGATCGTCCGACTGCTGCTCCTCGCGGCGTACCAGTACGAGCTGTACGCCGGGTTGCGCACCGCCGCCGACGCGAGGCTGGCGGCGATCGCCGCGAAGTCCGTCAAGGAGGTCGCCTACCACCGCGACCACGCCCGGCTCTGGACGCTCCGGCTCGGCAGCGGTACCGCGGAGTCGAGGCGTCGGATGGAGACCGCCCTGGCCGCCGAGTGGCCGTGGTTCTGCGCCCTCCTCGGTGACGATCGGGCCGACCGGTCCTGCCGGCACTGGGTCGCCGAGGTGCTCGGTACGGCGACCCTGGAGCTCCCCGAGGACCGCGTCGCCACCCCGTCCGGGCGCGACGGCGTGCACACCCCCGACCTCGACGCGATCCTCGCCGAGATGCGCGAGGTCACCGCCGCCCACCCCGGAGCGACCTGGTGAGCGCCGCCGAGATCAGGGAGCGGGTGGCCGCGGTCCTCGACCCGGAGCTGCCGATGGTCACGATCGCCGACCTCGGCATCCTGCGCGCGGTCGAGGTCGACGGCGGGGCCGCCACCGTCCGGATCACGCCGACGTACGCGGGCTGCCCGGCGATGGAGGCGATCGCGGACGACATCGTGGCCGCGCTTGCGCCGATGCCGGTCCGGGTCGAGGTCGTGCTCGCTCCGGCCTGGACGACGGACTGGATCACCGCTGCCGGGCGGGCCGCGCTCGACGCCGCCGGGATCGCGCCGCCGGGACCCGTCGCCCAGGTGTCGCTGGAGCTGGCCGTCCGGTGCCCGAACTGCGGCTCGCTGGAGACCCGGGAGCTGTCCCGGTTCTCGTCGACGGCCTGCAAGGCGCTGCGCGTCTGTACGACGTGCCGCGAGCCGTTCGACCAGGTCAAGCCGCTGTGAGGCCGGACTTCCACCCGCTCCGGATCGCCGCGCTCGACGAGCTGACCGAGGACGCGGTGGCGGTGACCTTCGAGGTGCCCGACGACCTGCGGGACGTGTTCGCCCACCAGGCCGGCCAGCACGTCGCGATCCGGGTCCCCGGGGAGCGGGAGCGCCGGTCGTACTCGATCTGCACGCCGCCCGGCGGTGCCCTGCGGATCGGCGTACGGCGGCTGCCGGGCGGTGCGTTCTCCGACCGGGTGCTCCCGGGCCTGCGCCCCGGCGACGAGCTCGAGGTGCTGACCCCGACCGGCCGGTTCGGAGCGGGGCTCGCCGGGCTGCGCCGGCCGGCGTTCGTCGCCGCCGGCTCGGGGATCACGCCGATCCTGGCGATGGTGGCCGCGGCGCTGGCCGATCCCGCGGTCGAGCTGGTCAGCCTGGTCGACTGCAACCGGTCCCAGCGCGAGGTGATGTTCCTCGACGAGATCGCCGACCTGAAGAACCGCTGGCCGGACCGCCTCCAGGTCGTGCACGTGCTCACCCGCGAGGCTCAGGAGAGTCCGTTGCTGTCCTCGCGGCTGGATCCCGAGCGGCTCGGCGTGCTGCGCTCGACGGTCCTGGGGGAGTGCGACGGCTGGTTCCTCTGCGGGCCGTTCGACCTGGTCACCACGCTGGCCGCGGCACTGGTCGCGGACGGGGTGCCGTCGACCGCTGTCCACACCGAGCTGTTCCACGCGGAGGCCGCGCCGACCGTGACGACCGCCGGTGCCGCGTCGCCGGCGGCTGCGGTCGTCGTACGGCTCGGGGGGCTGGAGTCGCGCTTCACCCTGGAGCCGGGCGAGGCCGTCCTGGACGGGTTGCTGCGGGTGCGGGCCGATGCGCCGTACGCGTGCCAGGGCGGGGTCTGCGGGACCTGCCGCGCCCGACTGTTCGACGGCGAGGTGACGATGGCGGCGACCTGGGCGCTGGAGCCCGACGAGCTCGCCCGCGGCGACGTGCTCACCTGCCAGGCGCGGCCGACCTCAGGTCAGCTCGCCCTCGACTTCGACGTTTAGCCCGTCGACCAGGTCGAGGCGGGCCTCGGCGCCGCAGAGCACGACGCTGGCCGCCACGCTGACCACGAACGCCGCCACCGCGACCGGCCACCAGCCGTCCCGGACCTGGTCGTTGAAGAGCGCGATGCCGACGACCGCCGGGATCGCGGTCTGCAACAGGATCTGCGGGGAGGTCGCCGCGGTGACCGAGGTCCGGTTGAGGGCGACCGAGTACAGCAGGAAGCCCAGGGATCCGAAGAGGCCGATGCTGATCGCCGTGGCCAGGGTGTCCGGGCTGTAGGTGAAGTCGACCAGGGCCCGGGTAGCGATCGGGGAAAGGCCGTACGCCACCCCGGCGAGGGTGGCGATCACGACGCCGCTGTACCGGTGCGTCCAGCGGAAGGCCGTCCAGCCGAGCAGGCTGGTCACCGCGAGGACGGTGTACAGGGCGATCGTGGTGCGGTCGGTGAAGGAGGACGTGCCGATCTCCCCGGCCGCGGTCGCCAGCACGCCCAGGCCGACCACCATCGCGCCGACCGCGACCCAGTGCTCGCGACGCAGCGGCTCGCCCAGCACGAACGAGGCGATCAGCGCGGTCACCACCAGGGAGGCGCCGACCCCGACCTGGGCCAGGTAGAGCGGGAGCTCGGCGATCGCGACCAGGTGCAGCAGCCAGCCGACGAGGTAGGCGACGAGCACGCCGAGCATCGGCTTGGAGAGCAGACCGTGCCGGCGGATCACCGAGGCCTGGATCGCGGCGATCGCTCCGAACAGCGCTGCGGCCAGCAGGGCCGCGGTCATCCCGACGATCACTCCCGGAGTCTGCCACGCTCCTCCGACAGGCGCGCGGACATTACGGCGGCGCTCCCGCCAGCAGCACCGCGACGCAGGTAGGTTGACCTCCATGCAGAGCTACCTCGACCTGGTCCAGCGAATCCTGGACGAAGGCGTCGAGAAGTCCGACCGCACCGGCACCGGCACTCTCTCGGTCTTCGGCCACCAGCTGCGGTTCGACCTGGCCGCCGGCTTCCCGCTGGTCACCACGAAGAAGATCCACACGCGCTCCGTCTTCGCCGAGCTGCTCTGGTTCCTGCGCGGCGACACCAACGTGAAGTGGCTGCAGGACCGCGGCGTGACGATCTGGGACGAGTGGGCCGACGAGAACGGCGACCTCGGCCCGGTCTACGGCTACCAGTGGCGCTCCTGGCCGACCCCGGACGGCCGGCACGTCGACCAGATCGCCCAGGTCGTCGAGCAGCTCCGCAGCAACCCGGACTCGCGCCGGCACATCGTCTCCGCCTGGAACGTCGCGGACATCCCGGAGATGGCGCTGGCGCCCTGCCACACGATGTTCCAGTTCTACGTCGCCGACGGGAAGCTCTCCTGCCAGCTCTACCAGCGCTCGGCGGACGTCTTCCTCGGGGTGCCGTTCAACATCGCGTCGTACGCGCTGCTCACCCAGATGGTGGCCCAGGTCTGCGAGCTCGAGGTCGGTGACTTCGTGCACACCCTCGGCGACGCGCACCTCTACACCAACCACCTGGAGCAGGCCCGGTTGCAGCTGACCCGGGACGTCCGTCCGCTGCCGACGCTGCGCCTGGACCCGTCGGTGTCGGCGCTGGACGCGTTCGACCTCGAGCACATCACGATCGAGGGTTACGACCCGCACCCGGGGATCAAAGCCCCCATTGCGGTGTGAGAGCGGCATTGTGACGCTCACCCTGGTCGCTGCCGTCGCGCGCAACGGCGTGATCGGCGCCGACGGCGACATCCCGTGGCGGATCCCCGCCGATTTCGCGCACTTCAAGGCGCTCACCCTGGGGCACGTCCTGGTGATGGGGCGGGCGACGTACGAGTCGATCGGGCGGCCGCTGCCGGGCCGGACCACGATCGTGCTGACCCGCGACCCGGGCTGGTCCGCCGAGGGCGTGCTGGTCGCCGGCGACCTGGAGGCGGCACTGCGGCTGGCCGAGGAGATCGATCCCGAGGTGTTCGTCGTCGGGGGAGCGAGCGTGTACGCCGAGGCGCTGGCGGTGGCCGACGCCCAGGTGCTGACCGAGGTGCACCTCGCACCCGAGGGAGACACCCGCTACCCGGAGTTCAGCCCGGACGACTGGGTCGAGGAGCGCCGGGAGCCGCACCTCGACGGCGAGACCGGCTACGAGTTCGTCTGGTACCGGCGGGCCTAGAGCCGGCCCAGGCTCTCGGTCGCGATCCGCTCGAAGACGTCGTACGGCGCTGCGAAGTCGCTGTCCGGGATCGGCCAGTGGACGACGATCTCGTCGAACCCGAGATCGCGGTGCCGGCCGGCGAAGTCGACGAACCGCTCGAACGACTGCAACGGTTCGTTGGCCTCCGGGGTGAACCCGGTCAGCAGCACCTTCCGGATCGACGCGGGGTCGCGGTCGATCTCGGCGCAGGCGGCACCCAGCCGCTGGATCTGGCTCGCCAGGGCGGCGTCCGACTCGGCGGCGGTGCCGTTCTCGTAGAGCTTGTCGTCGCCGGTGGTCACCCAGGCCTGGCCGTACCGGGCGGCGAGCGCCAGGCCGCGCGGACCGGTGGCCGCGACCGCGAAGGGGAGGCGCGGCTGCTGCACGCAGCCGGGGATGTTGCGGGCCTCGTGCGCGACGTAGTGCGCCCCGGCGGCGGAGACGTCCGCGTCGGTGAGCAACCGGTCGAGCAGGGCGAGGAACTCGGCGAACCGGTCGGCCCGCTCCTTCGGCGTCCACGCTTCCTGACCCAGCACGGTCGCGTCGAACCCGGAGGTGCCGGCGCCGATGCCGAGGGTGATCCGGCCGCCGGAGATGTCGTCGAGGCTGATCAGCTCCTTGGCGAGCGTCACCGGGTGCCGGAAGTTCGGGTTGGTGACCAGGGTGCCGAGCCGGAGCGTCGAGGTCGCCGTCGCAGCAGCGGTCAGCGTCGGGATCGCGCCGAACCACGGGCCGTCCCGGAAGGTCCGCCAGGACAGGTGGTCGTAGGTGTACGCCGTGTCCAGCCCGAGCGCCTCGGCCCGCCGCCACTCCTCGCGGGCGCCCTCGTGCCAGCGCTGGTGCGGAAGGATGACGGTGCTGAGGGCGAGAGCGTTCATCCCCCGAGGCTACGAGGTCGCGCGGATCAGGCCTTCTCGGCGACCAGCTTCAGCGTGTCGACCACCATCGCCTCGACCTTCTCGGCCGAGAGCCCGGCGCCCTGGATCACGGTGACCTGGACCAGGATGTTGCCGACGTGGACCAGGCCGCCGCCCTGCTGGCTGGAGCCGCCCATCGCCGTACCGGTCTTGACGTAGGCCTCCTCGCCGATGCCGTCGACCGGACCGCCGCCGGTGCCGTCGAGCGTCGCCGAGACACCGGAGATCGCGGCGTCGAACCCGCCGGTGCTCTCGTCGTACGGCGTGGTGTTCAGCGAGATGCCCGCGGCGCGGAGGTCCTCCTGGTTGAAGGTGCAGCCACCGCCGGGGATCTCCTCGCGGGTGATCGGCGCGCCTACGATCGCCTCGATCTCGTCGTCGGTGACGGCCGCGCAGATGTCGCTGGTCGAGGAGTCGGTCTCGTCGGTCTTGTCGTCGGTCGGGGCCACCGTCCCGGTGTTGGGCTTCCCGGAGTCGCTCGACTTGTCGTCGGAGCCGCAGCCGGTGAGCCCGGTCGTCACGGCGGCGAGGAGGGCGAGGGTGGTCAGGGTGCGGTTCGCGCGCATGGCGGCCTCATCAGGGTCGGTGGTGCGCCGGAGCGCAGAACCTCTGACGCTAGGAGGTCGCGGGGTTCGGCGACAGTAGGGTTTCTGCTGGTTCGGGTGCTAGGCGGACCGGGCGGCGAGCGTGAGCAGGCTGACCACCAGCGCCCGGACCTTCGCCCGGGGGAGGCCGGCGCTCTGCGCCACCGTCACGTTGACGAGGCGGTCGCCGACCCGGACCGCGCCGGCGCCCTGGAGGTCGGTGCCGCCGAACGCGGTGCCGGTCACGACGAAGGCGGCGTCGCCGATCCCGGTCAGGTCGACCGGCTCGCCCTCGACCGAGGAGGTCGCGCCGGTCTTCGCGCCGTCCATGCCGCCGGGTGTCCCGGCGAACGAGGTCTCGGCGAAGCTCGCCGCCGGGGCGCTGGGGTTCTTCCGGTTGAAGGCGCAGCCCTTCGGGGGCATCGCCGAACCCGTGACCGCGCCGCCGAGGATCGCGGCGACCTCGCCGGCGTCCAGATCGGCGCAGATCCCGCCGCCATCGGCTGCCGGGGTGTCGTCGCCCTCGCCGTCCCCGTTGCCCTCCGCGGGCCTGGTCGGTGTCCGGGTCGGCTTCGGCTTCCGCGTCGGAGTCGGCGTCGGGGTGGCGGTCGGGGTCGGTGAGGAGCTCACGGTCGGCGTGGTCGGGTCGGCGGCGACCGGATCCTTCTCGGCGTCCTTGCCGCAGCCGGTGAGCACGAGAGTGCCCAGGACGAGGGCGGCCAGGGAGCGCGATGTCGCAGTGATCCTCACCTGCGCGAAGGTACCCGGACGGGCCGGCAGGGTGGGGGATCCGGGCCGGTGTCGGCGTGAACGGGGCAATCGGGTGAGCCGGTGAGGTGGATGACCACTAACCTAGGCCTATGAGTCTTCCCGCAGCCCCGCTCGGTCGTGTGCTCACCGCGATGGTGACGCCCTTCAAGGACGACGGGTCGGTCGATCTCGACGGCGTCGCCCGCGTCGCCGAGTACCTGGTGGCCAACGGCAACGACGGCATCGTGGTCAGCGGCACCACCGGTGAGGCGCCGACCACCTCCGTCGCCGAGGACGGCGAGATCCTGCGCGCGGTGATCGACGCCGTCGGCGACCGCGCGACCGTCGTCGCCGGGATCGGCACCAACCACACCGAGCACTCCATCGAGCTCAACGAGCAGGCCGCCAAGGCCGGGGCCGACGGGGTGCTGCTGGTCTCGCCGTACTACAACAAGCCGACCCAGGCCGGCATCGCCGCCCACTTCGAGGCGGTCGCGGCGGCCAGCGAGCTGCCGATCATGCTCTACGACATCCCCGGGCGCACCGGGGTCACGATTGCGCCGGAGACCTTCGCCCGGGTGGCCGCCAACGAGAAGTTCGTCGCGGTCAAGGACGCCGTCGGCGACCTCTTCCGGGGCACCCAGATCATGGCCGAGACCGGACTGGCCTACTACTCCGGCGACGACGTGCTCAACCTCGGCTGGCTGACCCACGGCGGCTGCGGCGTCGTCTCGGTCGTCGGCCACGTGGCCGGCAACCAGTACGCCGAGATGGTGGCCGCCGTCGACGCCGGCGACCTGGACCGGGCGTTGCGGCTCTACAACGACGTCGCACCGGTGGTCGACGCGATCATGAACCACGCCCCCGGGGTGATGACCGCCAAGGCGGCGATCCAGCTCCTCGGCGTGCACGGCAACCGGACCGTGCGGCTGCCGCTGGTCGAGGCGGACGACCAGCTGGTCGGCGCCGTCCACGAGGCCCTGGCGAACGCCGGCCTCCTCCCGATCACGCCGACCAACTGAAGAGGCTGAGCACCTGATGAGTCACGCGCACCCGGAGCTGTCCGCTCCTGCCCCGCTGCCGAAGGGGGGCCTCCGGGTGATCGCCCTGGGCGGCCTCGGCGAGGTCGGTCGCAACATGACCGTCTTCGAGTACGACGACCGGCTGCTGATCGTCGACTGCGGGGTGCTCTTCCCGGAGGAGAACCACCCGGGCGTCGACCTGATCCTCCCCGACTTCGAGGCGATCCGGGACCGGCTCGACAAGGTCGAGGCCCTGGTCCTGACCCACGGCCACGAGGACCACATCGGCGCGACGCCGTACCTGCTCCGCGAGCGCCACGACATCCCGCTGGTCGGCTCGCAGCTGACCCTGGCGCTGCTGGACTCCAAGCTCCGCGAGCACCGGATCAAGGACACCGTCCGGCACATCGTGGCCGAGGGGGAGACGATCGCCTTCGGGCCGTTCGAGCTCGAGTTCGTCGCCGTCAACCACTCGATCCCGGACGCGCTCGCGGTGGCGATCAAGACCGGTGCGGGCGTCGCGCTGCACACCGGCGACTTCAAGATGGACCAGCTGCCCCTGGACGGCCGGATCACCGACCTGCGGGCGTTCGCCCGGCTCGGCGAGGCTGGCGTCGACCTGTTCCTCACCGACTCGACCAACGCCGAGGTACCCGGGTTCACCACCGCGGAGAAGAACATCGCGCCGGTGCTCGACCGGGTCTTCCACACCCGGCAGAACCAGCGGATCATCGTGGCCTGCTTCGCCTCGCACGTGCACCGGGTGCAGCAGATCCTCGACGCGGCGGCCGAGCACGGCCGCAAGGTCGCGTACGTCGGCCGCTCGATGGTCCGCAACATGGGGATCGCGCGCGACCTGGGCTACCTCAACGTGCCGCCGGACCTGCTGGTCGACCCGAAGGAGCTGGCGACGCTGCCGCCCGGCAAGGTCGTGATGATCTCGACCGGGTCGCAGGGCGAGCCGATGTCGGCGCTGAGCCGGATCGCGCAGCGCAACCACAACTTCGTGACCATCGAGGAGGGCGACTGCGTCGTGCTCGCCTCCTCGCTGATCCCGGGCAACGAGAACTCGGTCTACCGGGTGATCAACGGCCTGACCGCGCTCGGAGCCAACGTCGTCCACAAGGGCAACGCCCTGGTGCACGTCTCCGGCCACGCCAGCGCCGGGGAGCTGCTCTACTGCTACAACATCGTGAAGCCGAAGAACGTGCTGCCGGTGCACGGCGAGATCCGGCACATGCACGCCAACGCGGAGCTGGCCCGGATGACCGGGGTCCCGGCCGACCGGGTCGTGGTGGCCCAGGACGGCTTCGTGGTCGACCTGGTCGACGGCAAGGCCTCGATCACCGGCAAGGTCGACTGCGGGTACGTCTTCGTCGACGGCAGCTCGATCGGCGACATCACCGAGAGCGACCTCAAGGACCGCCGGATCCTCGGCGAGGAGGGCTTCATCTCGGTGATCGTGGTGATCGACTCGCAGACCGGAAAGGTGCTCAGCGGCCCGGAGATCCACGCCCGCGGCTTCGCCGAGGACGACGAGATCTTCGACCAGATCCGCGGCCCGATCGTCGACGCCCTCGACAAGGCGATCAGCGAGGGCGTCAACGACACCTACCAGCTCCAGCAGAACATCCGCCGCGTCGTCGGCCGCTGGGTCTCCGGCAAGCACCGGCGTCGGCCGATGATCATCCCGGTCGTGCTGGAGGCCTGAGATGCCGATGGACGAGGAGGAGTTCGTCTCCTACGAGCAGTGGGGACTGGACTTCTTCGCCGAGGCGGTCAGCCAGGAGCGGATCCTGGGGGCGGTCAACAACATCGCCGGTCAGCCGATCGACTTCGGCCCGATCGGCGTCGGCCCGGGCAAGATCGCGAAGGTCCGCGCGTTCGGCGAGATCGGCGAGGCCAGCGCCGTACGACTGACCGGGCCGCAGATCTCCTACCGCGTCGAGCTGCCGGTGACGCTGACCTTCGAGGTCAACCTCCAGGTCGAGACGCACACCTTCCACGCCGAGCTGCTGGTCCCGCTGACGCTCACCGCCCGCGCGCTGGACGGGGTCCGGATCTTCATCAGCATCGACCCGCCGCGCAGCTCCGACGTCCAGGTCAAGGTCCAGGCCGAGGGCATCCGCGCCACGATCATGCAGCGAGTGGTGAACATCGAGGGCGAGCTGCGCACCTTCGTCGCCAAGTACGTCGCCCGGGAGACCACCAAGCCGCACATCGAGGCCGCCCGGCTGATCGACGTCTCCGCGGCGATCGACAAGGCCTGGGGATCGATCGCCCCGGGGCCGGCCAAGACCACCGTCACCGACGACTTCAACGAGGCTCTCGAGGCCGAGATCCGCGAGAACGAGGACACCTTCCTCGAGATGTGAGCACGATCGTGTATCACCGAGCGGTGCGGGTGCTCTGGGGAGCCATGAGCATCCTGCACTCGTACGTCGAGGCCGCCGTCCGTCGTGACCTGACCCGGGCCCGCCTGCTTCTCAC
The DNA here is from genome assembly GCF_003725695.1 of Nocardioides marmoriginsengisoli. Taxonomy (GTDB): domain Bacteria; phylum Actinomycetota; class Actinomycetes; order Propionibacteriales; family Nocardioidaceae; genus Marmoricola; species Marmoricola marmoriginsengisoli. The sequence goes on along the minus strand of NZ_RJSE01000003.1, from coordinate 320,563 downwards.
CGCCGGCGCGCGGCTGAGCACGGTACGCCGGCGCGCCATCGCCGAGCACCTGGTCTGGTTGTGCGGCCTCACCGAGCTCGGGACCGCGCTGATCAGCCCGGCAGCGGTCGGGCTCCGGGAGGCGGCCGTGGTCTTCGGTGACACCGGGATGGCGCCGGACCGGGACGACCTGATCAAGCGGCTCGACGTCTTCCTGCGGGTCACCGCGGCGCACCCGGGCAGCTGGACCGCCCCGGACGCGGCCAGGATCGCCTGCCGGAACCTGCCCTGGGTGCTGGACGCCCTCGTGGTCCGCGGGGGACCGGGCCTGGTGCTGCCGCGCATCGAGGCGCCGGAGGTCGCGCGCACCCGGGCAGCGGAGTACCGGCGGAAGCGGTCGATGCTCTGGGGGCCGGTGGCGCTGGCGTCGCCGGAGACGCTCGACGGCGTACCGGGCTGAGCCGACACGCCGGGCGCTCTCCCGGCGTGGGACACGTGGGACTGGTGGGGTTTTCCCGTACATTGCGGACCATGGCGACCCGTACGTCTTCCCCGTCGGCGTCGCGTAGCAGGAGCACCGCTAAGAAGGGCGCTTCGACTTCGCGATCCCGGCCGTCCGGTAGCCAGGGCAAGCGCAAGCCTGCTGCACGGAAGTCCGCCGCTTCGAAGAAGCGGCCGGCCCCGCGAGCAGTCCGCAACGGTCCTGGCCCCATCTCGCGTACCTTCGGCGCGCTCGGCCACGGCGTCGCGGCGGTCTGGCTGGGGGTGGCCGGCGCGATCGGTTCCGGCGCCCGCCGGGTCGGTCAGGGCGCCCGCGACCTGGATCCCGAGCACCGCCGCGACGGCGCCGGGCTGTTCCTGGTCGCGATCGCGGTCGTGGTCGCCGCCTCGGTCTGGTGGCAGGTCCCGGGCGGTGTCTTCGACGCGACCCGGGCCGCGGTCGCCGGCTCGGTCGGCCTGGTCGGCTGGTTCGTCCCGCTGATGCTCGTCTACATCGCCTGGCGCAACCTGCGCGACCCGGAGGCGAACGGCCCGGTCGGTCGCCAGGTGGTCGGCTGGGGAGCGCTGCTGTTCGGCGTGCTCGGCATCATCCACATCGCCAACGGCTCGCCGAAGCCCGCGCTCGGCGACACCACGGATCTGCAGCAGGCCGGCGGCGCCCTCGGGTTCGTCGTCGCCAAGCTGCTCACCGACCTGCTGAGCACGCCGTACGTGGTCGTACCGCTGCTGGTGCTGCTCTCCGTCTTCGGCGTCCTGGTGGTGACCGCGACGCCGGTCTACCAGGTCCCGGCCCGGCTGCGGCTGCTGCGCGACCGGATGCTCGGCCGCACGATCGAGCCCGAGGTCGAGGAGTCGCCGAAGAAGACCCGGCGCAGCCGCAAGGACCTCGTCGAGGACGGCATCGACCCGGACATGGGCGACGTCGCCTACGACAGCCCGGTCCTGGAGGAACGCGAGGTCGCCAAGCGCGGCCGCGCCAAGGAGGTCGAGCCCGAGGTCGAGGAGAAGGTCGAGCTCGAGCCCCCGCCGCACACCCCGCTGCCGGTGCGGGTCGAGCAGCTCAGCCTCTCCGGCGACATCACCTACACGCTGCCCGAGAGCGACATCCTCAAGCCGGGAAGCGCGCACAAGGCCCGGACGCCCGCGTCCGACGCCGTCGTCGAGCGCCTCACCGGCGTCTTCGACGAGTTCGACATCGACGCCACCGTCACCGGCTACACCCGCGGCCCGACGGTGACCCGGTACGTCGTCGAGCTCGGCCCGGCGGTCAAGGTCGAGAAGATCACCAACATCGCCAAGAACATCGCCTACGCGGTGGCCTCGGCCGACATCCGGATCCTCTCGCCGATCCCGGGCAAGTCCGCGGTCGGCGTGGAGATCCCGAACACCGACAAGGAGATCGTCTCCCTCGGCGACGTGCTCCGCTCCAACACGGCTCGCAACGACCACCACCCGATGGTGGCCGGACTCGGCAAGGACGTCGAGGGCGGATTCGTGGTCGCCAACCTCGCGAAGATGCCGCACCTGCTGGTGGCCGGCGCCACCGGATCGGGTAAGTCGAGCTTCATCAACTCGATGATCACCTCGATCCTGATGCGGGCCACGCCCGACGAGGTCCGGATGATCATGGTCGACCCCAAGCGGGTGGAGCTGAACGCCTACGAGGGCGTCCCGCACCTGATCACGCCGATCATCACCAACCCGAAGAAGGCTTCCGAGGCACTGCAGTGGGTCGTCCGCGAGATGGACATGCGGTACGACGACCTGGCGAACTTCGGGTTCCGGCACATCGACGACTTCAACAAGGCGGTCCGGGCCGGGAAGGTGCAGGTGCCGGCCGGCAGCGAGCGCCAGCTGGCGCCGTACCCGTACCTGCTGGTGATCGTCGACGAGCTCGCCGACCTGATGATGGTCGCACCGCGCGACGTCGAGGACGCGATCGTCCGGATCACCCAGCTCGCCCGTGCCGCCGGCATCCACCTGGTGCTCGCGACGCAGCGGCCGTCGGTCGACGTGGTGACCGGTCTGATCAAGGCGAACGTGCCCTCGCGGCTCGCGTTCGCGACCTCCTCGCTGGCCGACAGCCGGGTCATCCTCGACCAGCCCGGTGCCGAGAAGCTGGTCGGCCAGGGTGACGGGCTGTTCCTGCCGATGGGCGCCTCCAAGGCCGTCCGGGTGCAGGGGAGCTGGGTGACCGAGGCCGAGATCCACCAGGTCGTCCGCAAGTGCAAGGACCAGCTGGAGCCGAGCTACCGCGAGGACGTCACGGCCCCGGCCGCCTCCAAGCGCGAGCTCGACGACGACATCGGCGACGACCTCGACCTGGTCGTCCAGGCCGTCGAGCTGGTCGTCTCCACCCAGTTCGGCTCCACCTCGATGCTGCAGCGCAAGCTGCGGGTCGGGTTCGCCAAGGCCGGCCGCCTGATGGACATCATGGAGAGCCGCGGAGTGGTCGGACCGAGCGAGGGCTCGAAGGCCCGGGACGTGCTGATCAAGCCCGATGACCTCGACGCGGTCATCGCGACCTTGCAGGGGGAGCTGTGAGCGACACCGAGACCGACGCGGTCCACGAGCTCGAGCACGACGAGAACCTGCTGGCCGTGCACCGCAACGTCCTGCTCTCCGGCGTGGTCGGCGGGCTGGCGCTGGTGCTCGGGCTGGGCTACCTGATCCGGGGCTCCTCGTTCTTCGACGCGCTCATCGGCCTGCTCCTGCTCGCCGTGGCCGCGCTGAACCTGCCGGCCGTGGTGGCGGCCCGGACGCCGGTCCTGGTCGTCGACGACCAGGGCATCCGGTTCCGGATCGGCTTCAGCTGGCGCGGTCTGCCCTGGCAGGACGTGCGCCAGGTCGTCGTCGAGAGCCCGGAGACGCTGCTGCGCGAGGGACGCCTGGTGATCGTGCCGCGGGACCGCTCGGCGACCGCCGACTACCAGGGCCCGGTCGCGCAGGCGCACCTGCGCTGGAACCAGTACTGGTACGGCGCCCCGGTGGCGCTGCCGCTCGGCATGACCACGGTCACCGACAGCATCGACCTGGCGGCCGACCTCGACGTGCTCGCCGCCGGCCGTACCGAGGTGGTCGGGGTGCAGGGGCGTCAGCTCGCTCCGCTCGACGAGGTCCAGCCGCGACCTGCTGCCGACCCGGTGGCAGTGGCGTCGGCGTACGGTGCCGAGACGGTCGAGGCGCCGGTCCCCGAGGAGCCGGCGCTGCCCGGCCCGGTCCTGCCGCTGCGCGACCTGCACCGGCCGGCCCGAGTAGAGGCGCGACTGGAGGCCCCGGAAGAAGCCCCGGAAGAGGTGCCCGAGGACGAGCCGGTCGTGCCCGACCAGGCTGACGCGGTCCTCGATCCGTCCGCCGAGGACACCGGCCCGGTGGTGCTGGCCATCCCGGAGCAGCGCGGTCCCGATCAGTACGCGCCGGAGCAGCACGTCCCGGAGCCGGTGATCGGCCAGAAGGTGCGGCACGCCCGCGAGATGCTCGACATGAGCATCGACGAGCTCAGCCAGCGCACCCGGATCCGCCCGCACGTGCTCGAGGCGATCGAGCTGGACGACTTCGCCCCCTGCGGCGGCGACTTCTACGCCCGCGGCCACCTGACTGCCGTCTCCCGGGTGCTCGGCCTCAGCCTGGAGCCGCTGATGAAGCTCTACGACGAGCGCTACGCGCAGGCACCGATCAACGCCCGCCGGGTCTTCGAGGCCGAGCTCTCCACTGGGTTGTCCGGAGGCATGCGCGCCACGCTCGGCGGCCCCCGCTGGAGCCTGGTGATCGGAGCGGTGCTCAGCCTGACGATGATCTGGGGACTGGCCCGGATGCTCGCCGGCGACCCGGAGCAGCTCAACGCCGCGCCGGAGGAGACCAGCCAGACCGCGGGGCTCGCGGCCAACCGGACGCCGATCACCTCGGCCCGGATGAAGACCAGCACGATGACGGTCAAGGCGGTGTACGCCGGGACCCGGGTCGTAGTCCGGGACCGCACCGGCAAGATCCTCTGGTCCGGCGACCTGGCGATCCGCAAGCAGCGCAAGATCGTCGGCCTGGCGCCGTTCAAGGTCTCCGCCGACAACGCCGGTGCCGTCGAGGTGACCGTCAAGGGCAAGGCGCTCGGGACCGTGGGGACGGCCGGCGCGGCAGGGTCCAAGACCTTTCGCTGACCGGCGCGGGTTCGCGGGTTCGCTCTGGGTTCGCTCTGGGGCCGTCCGGCCCGTCATACTCGACCCGAGATGACTGCCTCCACCGACGCCACCGAACGCCACACCGTAGCCCTGGTGACCCTGGGCTGCGCCCGCAACGAGGTCGACTCCGAGGAGCTGGCCGGCCAGCTCGAGGCCGGTGGCTTCCTGCTCGTCGAGGACCCCGCCGACGCCGAGACCGTGGTGGTGAACACCTGCGGCTTCGTCGAGGCCGCCAAGAAGGACTCGGTCGACACGCTGCTGGCCGCCGCCGACCTCAAGGAGACCGGCTCGACCAAGTCCGTCGTCGCGGTCGGCTGCCTCTCCGAGCGGTACGGCGCGGAGCTCGCCGAGTCGCTTCCCGAGGCCGACGCCGTCCTCGGCTTCGACGCCTACCCGGACATCGCGGACCGGCTGCGCTCGATCCTGGCCGGCGACCAGCAGCACGCCCACACCCCGTCGGACCGGCGCAAGCTGCTGCCGATCACCCCGACCGAGCGGATCGACATCGACGTGGTGGTCCCCGGTCACAGCTTCGAGGTGGCTGCGCCGACCGATCTCACCGACATCGGCGCCGGTGCGCCGGCGACCGGGCCGCGCTCGGTCCGCCGCCGTCTGGACGGCGGCCCGATGGCCCCGCTCAAGCTCGCGTCGGGCTGCGACCGGCGGTGCGCGTTCTGCGCGATCCCCAGCTTCCGCGGCTCGTTCGTCTCCCGGCGCCCGGCCGACGTCCTCGCGGAGGCCCGCTGGCTGGGCGAGCAGGGCGTCAAGGAGCTCTTCCTGGTCTCGGAGAACTCGACGTCGTACGGCAAGGACCTCGGCGACATCCGGCTGCTGGAGACGATGCTGCCCACGCTGGCCGCCGTCGACGGCATCGAGCGGGTCCGGGTGTCCTACCTGCAGCCGGCCGAGACCCGTCCCGGGCTGGTCGAGGCGATCGCGCGCACCGACGGCGTCGCGGAGTACTTCGACCTGTCCTTCCAGCACGCCTCGGCCGGGGTGCTCCGGGCGATGCGCCGGTTCGGCGACCCGGACTCGTTCCTCACGCTGCTCGCCGACGTACGCCGGAACGCCCCGGAAGCCGGGGTCCGCTCCAATTTCATCGTCGGCTTCCCGGGGGAGACCGACGAGGACTTCGCCACCCTGTGCGACTTCGTGAGCGAGGCCCGGCTCGACGCGGTCGGCGTCTTCGGGTACTCCGACGAGGACGGCACCGAGGCCGAGACGTACGCCGACAAGCTCGACCAGGACACCATCGACGAGCGTGTCGAGCACCTCAGCGCGCTGGCCGACGAGCTGACCGCGCAACGCGCCGAGGAGCGGATCGGCGAGCGGGTGGTGGTGCTGGTGGAGTCGCTCGACGTCGAGGACGGGGCCGCCGAGGGCCGGGCCGCCTGCCAGGGCCCGGAGGTCGACGGGTCCACCACCCTGACCGGGCTGTCCGGCGACTTCGCGGTGGGTGACATGATCGAGGCGACCGTGATCGGTACCGAAGGCGTCGACCTGATCGCCCGACCGGTCTGATCCGTCGGACCTGAGCAGCGAGAGGGGCAGGATGAGCGACCAGAAGCCGAGCAATTGGAACGTGCCGAACGCGCTGACCACGCTCCGGATCGTGATGGTCCCGTTCTTCGGTTTCGCCCTGCTGCACGACGGCGGCGACTCGACCGGGTGGCGCTGGGTCGCCTACGGCCTGTTCGCCGTCGCGATGATCACCGACAAGATCGACGGTGACCTCGCCCGCAAGCACAACCTGATCACGAACTTCGGCAAGATCGCCGACCCGATCGCCGACAAGGCGATCACCGGGATGGCCTTCATCGGGCTGTCGATCATCTACCCGGTGCTCTGGTGGGTGACCGTGCCGGTGCTGGTCCGCGAGTGGGCGGTCACCTTCGCACGGCTCTCGATCGCCAAGCAGGTGGTGATGCCGGCGAACCAGAGCGGCAAGATCAAGACGATGGCCCAGGCGCTGGCGCTCGGCGGTCTGGTCGGTCCGTTCCACTACCTCACCGGGTTCTGGGACGTTCCCGGCGAGATCCTCTGGTGGGCGGCGATCGTGCTGATGGGCGTGGCCGTCGTGCTCACGATGACCTCGGGCTACGAGTTCGCCCGCGACGTCGTCCGACACCGCCGTACGGCGAACGCGCCCGCGCAGGCCTGAGCCGCTAGACCCGGGAGCGCTCGATCACCCGGGCCGCCTGGATCAGCGCCAGGTGGCTGAACGCCTGCGGGAAGTTGCCGGCCATCCGGTCGCCGGTGACGTCGTACTCCTCGCTGAGCAGGCCGACGTCGTTGCTCAGCGCGACCAGGCGCGTCATCAGCGCCTCCGCCTCGGCCGTCCGCCCGACCCGGGCGTAGACCGCCGCCAGCCAGAACGAGCAGGCCAGGAACGGGTGCTCGTCGCCGCTGAGCCCGTCGACGCCGGAGCCGGTCCGGTAGCGCATCAGCAGCCCGTCGCGGAGCAGGTCCTCCTCGATCCGGGCGAGCGTGCCCAGCATCCGCGGATCGCCGGCCTCGACGAACCCGACCAGCGGGAGGAGCAGCAGCGAGGCGTCCACCTCGGTGGTGGCGTCGTGCTGGGTGAAGGTGCCGCGGTCGGCGTCGTACCCGCTGTCCAGGACGGCCGACCGGATCTCGTCGCGGACCCGGCGCCACTCGTCGACCGGTCCGCGGAGCCCGTGCCGCTCGACGCCGCGGATCATCCGGTCCAGGCCGGCCCACATCATCACCCGGCTGTGGGTGAAGTGCCGCTGCGGCCCGCGGATCTCCCAGATGCCGTTGTCGGGGAGGTGCCACGACTCCGCGATCCCGTTCGCCAGGGTGCGTTGCAGGCTCCAGCTGTCGGTGGTCTCGGTGAGGCCGAGGTCGCGCGCGGCGGCGAGGGCGACCAGCACCTCGCCGATCACGTCGCCCTGGCGCTGGCCGACGGCTCCGTTCCCGATCCGGACCGGCCGCGAGCCGGCGTACCCGGCGAGGTGGTCCAGCTCGGTCTCGGGCAGGTGCCGGCTGCCGTCGACGGCGTACATCACCTGCAGGTCCTCCGGGTCGCCGGCGATCGCGCGCAGCAGCCAGTCGCGCCAGGGGCGGGCGCGCTCGGGGTGGTCGTCGCCGATCATCGCCTCGACGGTCAGCGCCGCGTCGCGGAGCCAGGAGTACCGGTAGTCCCAGTTCCGGACGCCGCCGAAGTCCTCGGGCAGCGAGGTGGTCGGCGCGGCGACGATGCCGCCGGTGTCCTCGTCGGTGAGCGCGTAGAGGGTGAGCAGGCTCCGGTTCACGGCGGCGGCGAACGGACCCTGGTCGGGCGCGGCGGCCAGCCAGTCCCGCTGCTCGGCGAGGGTGGACGCGATCCGGCTGTCGAGGTCGAGGCGCGGCGGGACGTCCCGGTGCGACGGTACCCAGGTGAGCGAGAAGTCGAGCACCTCGCCGGCGGAGACCTCGAACTCGTCCTGGTGGTGGCCGCCCACCGCGTCGGGCAGCCGGGGCCCGGCCAGGATCACCTTGTCCGGGCCGGCGACCGCGACGATGACCAGGCCGTCGCCGGTGTCGACCCGGTGCACCCACGGGCGGATCCGGCCGTAGTCGAACCGGATCGTGAACTCGTGCCGGACCCGGACCGTGCCGCGGACCCCGGTGATCCGGCGGACGACGTCGGCGCGGCGGTCGCCGGTCGGCATCAGGTCGAGGACCTGGACCTCGCCGGTCGCGGTGGTGTGCGTGGTCTCCAGGACGTTGGTGCCGTCGAGGTAGCGGCGGGTCGAGGTGTGCTCGCCGGCAGGGCCGAGCAGCCAGCGGGAGGAGTCCGGGTCGCCGAGCAGCCGGGAGAAGCACGAGGCGGAGTCGAAACGGGGGAGGCAGAGCCAGTCCACGGAGCCGTCGAGGCCGATCAGTGCCGCGGTGTGCCGGTCCCCGATGATCCCGTAGTCCTCGATCGGCCCCATGGCCTGACAGTAGCCTTCACCGCATGACCTCTGAGGACCTCGCCGCCCGGGTGCACCAGGCGCTGCTCGCTCGCGGTGAGACGGTGGGCTGTGCGGAGTCGTTGACCGGAGGCGGCCTGGCCGACCTGCTCAGCGGCACCCCGGGTGCCTCGGCGACCTTCGCGGGCGGGGTGGTCAGCTATGCGACCCGGGTCAAGCGCCAGGTGCTCGGCGTGACCGCGGCCCAGGTGGTCTCGGCGGACTGCGCCTCGCAGATGGCCCGCGGTGCCCAGGAGCTGCTCGGCGTCGACTGGGCGCTGGCGACGACCGGGGTCGCCGGACCGGAGAAGCAGGACGACAAACCGGTCGGCACCGTGTACGTCGGTCTGGCCGGGCCGCACGGGGTGACCGTGCACCGGCTGGCGCTGGACGGCGACCGGGGCGCCGTCCGGGACGGTGCGGCGCACGCCGCGTTGGAGGCGCTGCTCGATGTCCTCGGCTGAGCTGCTGGCGCTGGCCGACCGGCTGTACGGCGAGCCGGTGGGTGCCTTCACCGCCGCCCGGGACGCCGCCGCGAAGGCGTCCGGCTCGAAGGAGGCGGCGGCCAGGATCAAGGCGTTGAAGAAGCCGTCGCTGGCGGCCTGGGCGGTCAACCTGCTGGTACGGCGGGAGGCCGAGCAGATCGACCAGGTCCTGGAGCTCGCCGCCTCGCTGCGCGCGGCCGCGGAGTCGCTGGACGGCGAGGAGCTGCGCACCCTGACCCGGCAGCGCCGTCAGCTCACCGCCGCGCTGACCACGACCGCCTCCCGGCTGGCCCGTGAGCACGAGGCCCGGTTGACGTCCGCCGTCGCGGACCAGGTCGAGGGGATGCTGACCGCGGCGATGCTGGACCCGGTGGCCGCCGACGTGGTCCGGTCCGGGCTGGTCGTCACCGCGTTCACCTCGACCGGGGTCTCCGACCTGGACGTGGCCGCGGTCTGCGCGCTGCCCGATGCGCTGGGGTACCGCGCGGAGGTGGTGGAGCCGGCGCCGCCGGTGCTGCACGTCGTACCGGACGACGGGATCCGGCTGGAGGCGGCGCAGGAGAAGGTCGACGAGGCGGTCCTCGCCGTCGCGGCGGCCGACGAGCAGGTGCAGCACGCGACGGCGCGCGAGGAGAAGCTTCAGGCGCGCCGCTTGCAGCTCGGCGGGGAGATCGACGAGCTCCGCCGCCGGCTGGCCGGAATCGAGGACGACGTGGATCGCCTGGACGAGGACATCGAGGAAGCCGAAGCAGAACTCGAGGAGCTCACCGAAGCCCGAGCCGAGGCGGAGCAGGCGCTGGACGAGGCGAAGCAGGCCCTGGCGAAGCTCCGGTGAATCGGGTTCAGGCCCAGTTCTTGGCGCGCTCGACGGCCTTGAGCCAGAGGGCGTAGGCGGCGGCGGTCCGGTCGGCGGCGCGGGGGTCGGGTGCGAACGCGCGGTCGAGCTGCCAGGTCTCGCGCAGGGCGTCGGTGCTGTCCCAGACCCCGGTGCCGAGGCCGGCCATGAAGGCGGCCCCGAGTGCGGTGGTCTCGACGATCCTCGGCCGCTCGACCGGTACGCCGAGCAGGTCGGCCTGGAGCTGGCAGAGCAGGTCGTTCGCGGCGGCGCCGCCGTCCACCGCGACCGAGGTCAGCGCGGGCATCGTGTCGATGACGTCGCGCACCTCGTAGGTGATCGCCTCCAGGGTCGCCCGGACGATGTGCGCCCGGGTCGTGCCGCGGGTCAGGCCCAGGATCGCCCCGCGCGCGTGCGGGTCCCAGTGCGGGGCGCCGAGGCCGGTCAGCGCCGGGACGAACACGACCCCGTCGGTCGAGTCGACGGTGGCGGCGATCGCGGCCGTCTCCGCCGCCGTACCGACGATCTGGAGGCCGTCGCGCAGCCACTGCACGGCCGCTCCGGTCACGAAGATCGCGCCCTCGAGCGCGTAGGTGATCCGGCCGTCGGGGGAGCGCCAGCCGGCCGTCGAGAGCAGCCCGGCGTCCGAGCGGGCGACCTCGTGACCGGTGTTGGTGAGGATGAACGAACCCGTCCCGTAGGTGCACTTGGAGTCGCCGACGTCGAAGCAGGTCTGGCCGAAGAGCGCCGACTGCTGGTCACCGGCGATGCCCGCGATCGGCAGGTCCAGGTCGAGGAACGAGCGCGGGTCGGTGCGCGCCAGCTCGCCCCAGTTGTCGACCACCTCCGGCAGCGCGTCGCGGGGGACGCCGAAGAGCGCGCAGAGCTCGTCGGACCAGGCGCCGCGCTCCAGGTCGAAGAGGAGCGTGCGGGACGCGTTGGAGACGTCGGTGACGTGCCAGGTGCCGCGGGTCATCCGGGCGATCAGGTAGGAGTCGACCGTCCCGATCGCGTACCGGCCGGACTCCACCAGTGCCCAGGTGTTCGGCTCGTGCTCGGCGAGCCAGGCCAGCTTGGTCCCGGAGAAGTAGGGGTCCAGCCGCAGCCCGGTCAGCTCGGCCACCCGCTCCTCGTGGCCGGCGGCCTTGAGGCGCTCGCAGATCTCGGTCGTACGCCGGTCCTGCCAGACGATCGCTCGCCGCGGCGAGCCGAGCGTCTCGCGGTCCCAGAGCAGCACCGTCTCGCGCTGGTTGGTGATCCCGATGCCGGCGAGGTCGGCGGGCTTTCCGCCCCAGGCCCGCAGCGCGGCGCGGGTGGACTCGATGGTCGCCTGCCAGATCTCCTCGGGGGAGTGCTCGACCCAGCCGGGGCGCGGGAAGTGCTGCGCGAACTCCTGGTAGCCCTTGGCCGCGATCGTGCCCTCGGCGGTCACGATCACCGCGGTCACGCCGGTGGTGCCCGCGTCGATGGACAGCACGCTCTTGCTCATGGCGGCATCCTGTCAGTCGGTGGCACCCGGGCGGTGCTCCCGGAGGAGGTCGAGCACGCGCGTGTCGATCCAACTGCCGTCCTCGGCGACCCGCATCTCGTAGTTCTCGGTGCCGACCCACGCGGCCAGGTTCGGGTGCCCCGCGGCCGCGACCAGGGCGGCGATCTCGGACTCCAGCTCCGGGGTGACCGGGACGCGCTCCTCCTCGGTGGAGGCGGTCAGGTAGAGGTCGTTGAGGTCGAGGAGCCGGCCCAGCTCGGTGATCGGCTCGGGGTGGTCGTCGACCCGGAGGTCGGTCGCGACGTCGTCCATACCGCCGTACCCGGCTCCGTCACTGACCACCAGGAGCGCGGCGGACTGGCGGCCGCGCTTGTCGCCACCGGCGGCGTCGCCCGCGGCCAGCGCGGCCAGCAGGCGCCTGCTCAGCTGCTCGCCGGCGCCGGCGTCCCAGGCGACCTTCATCGCCTCGACCACCTCGGGGCCGGTCAGGATGTTGCCCTGGATCGCGACGCCGTCGCCGACGATCCCGCCCGCCCAGTCGAAGCAGGCGCTGCCGGTGTGGGACGCGGCACCGCCGTCGACGTCGACGATCCCGAGCTGGCGGTGGTCGCGCTTGTCGTCCTCCTCGAGCATCCGGTCCAGTGCCACCTCGGCGGTGGCGCCCTCGTCGAGCAGGGCGAGCCCGATGCCCTTCCAGGCGACGTTGGCGTCGGCCTGGGTGGCGAGCGCGCCGACACCCGCGACGGCGGCCGGTACGGCGTTGCCGACGGCGAGGAACTTGGAGGCGACCGCGACACCCCAGCTGGTGCCGTCGCGGCCGACGATCGAGAAGGTCATGGCCAGACCCTAGCGACCTTGGCTAGTGTGGCCAGCGTCACTTGAACGATCCAATGAGGGAGTCAGATGCGCGTCGGAGTACTCACCGGAGGCGGCGACTGCCCCGGGCTCAACGCTGTGATCAGGGCCGTCGTACGGAAGGGCGTGAAGGAGTACGGCGACGAGTTCGTCGGCTTCCGCGACGGCTGGAAGGGCCCGCTCGAGGGGCTGACGATGCCGCTGGGGATCGACCAGGTCCGCGGGATCTTGCCGCGCGGCGGGACCATCCTCGGATCGTCGCGGACCAACCCGTTCTCGATCGAGGGGGGTGTCGAGCAGATCAAGGCGAACCTGGCCGCGGCCGGGGTGGACGCCCTGATCGCGATCGGCGGCGAGGACACCCTCGGGGTGGCGACCAAGCTGCACGACCTCGGCGTGAAGGTGGTCGGGGTCCCGAAGACGATCGACAACGACCTGTCCGGCACCGACTTCACCTTCGGCTTCGACACCGCGGTGAACATCGCCTCCGAGGCGATCGACCGGCTGCACACCACCGCGGAGTCGCACCACCGGGTCCTGGTGGTCGAGGTGATGGGGCGGCACGCCGGCTGGATCGCGCTGCACGCCGGGATCGCCGGGGGAGCGAACGTGGTGCTGATCCCGGAGCGGCCCTTCGACATCGAGGAGGTCTGCCGGTACGTCGAGACCCGGTTCGAGACGAAGTACGCGGTGATCATGGTCGTCTCCGAGGGTGCGGTGCCGATCGAGGCCGAGGACGACAGCGGCATGACGCTGCTGACGGGGGAGAAGGACGCCTTCGGGCACGTCCGGCTCGGCGGGATCGGCGAGCGGCTGGCGAACGAGATCGAGGCCCGCACCGGCAAGGAGGCGCGGGCCGTCGTCCTCGGGCACATCCAGCGCGGCGGGACGCCGACCGCGTTCGACCGGTGGCTGGCGACCCGTTTCGGCCTCCAGGCGATCGGGGCGGTCCACGACGGGGATTTCGGCACGATGATGGCGTTGCGCGGGACGAGCATCGTCCGGGTGCCGCTGAGCGAGGGGACCGCCGAGCTGAAGCTCGTGTCGCCGGAGGAGTACGCCGAAGCCGAAGTCTTCTTCGGCTGAGCCCGCCCCTGTCCAACGGGGCGCGGATCACGGTAGAACGGAGTACCGCACTCGTCACGCCACCGCACGCCGAGGAGGCACCCTTTGTCCACGACCGCCGATGACCAGGACGTGAACGGACCGGAGTCGGACCTCAAGCGGGTGATCGGCCCGGGCCTGCTGCTGCTCTTCATCGTCGGCGACATCCTGGGCGCCGCCGTGTACGCGGTCACCGGGCGGCTGGCGGGACAGGTCGGCGGCATTGCCTGGCTCCCGTTCCTGGTGGCGTTCGCGGTCGCGACGCTGACCGCCTGCTCCTACCTGGAGCTCGTCTGCAAGCACCCGCAGGCGGCCGGGGCGGCGCTCTACGCCCACAAGGCCTTCGGGGTGCACTTCGTGACGTTCCTGGTGGCGTTCACCGTGGTCTGCTCGGGCATCACCAGCGCGGCGACGTCCTCGGGCCTGCTGGCCAGCAACCTCCTGCTCGGCCTGAACGAAGGCATCGACAGCGTGCCGACCGGGGACGGGGCGACGATGGCGGTCGCGCTCGGGTTCATGGTGGTGCTCGCGCTGATCAACCTGCGCGGTGTCGGCGAGAGCGTGAAGTTCAACGTCGTCCTCACCCTGATCGAGATCTCGGCGCTGGCGATCGTGATCGTGATCGGGTTCGTGGCGATCGCGAACGGGAACGGCGACCTCGACCGGATCACCGTCTTCGAGAGCCCTCACGACAAGGGCCTGTTCGCCGCGGTCACCGTCGCGACCGCGATCGCGTTCTTCGCGATGGTCGGCTTCGAGGACTCGGTCAACATGGTCGAGGAGACCAAGGACCCGGGCCGGATCTTCCCGCGGGCGATGTTCACCGGCCTCGGCATCGCGGTGATCATCTACATGCTGGTCGCGGTCTCGGTGGTCGCGGTGATCCCGGCCGGCGAGATCCTGACGCCCAAGGACCCGGAGGCCGGGATCCTGCTCGACGTCGTCCGGATCGGGGCGCCGGACATCCCGATCGACAAGATCTTCCCGTTCATGACGGTGTTCGCGGTCGCGAACACCGCGCTGATCAACATGCTGATGGCGAGCCGGCTCGTCTACGGGATGGCCAACCAGGGGGTGCTCCCGCGCGGGCTCGGCAAGGTGCTTCCGGCGCGCCGCTCGCCGTGGACCGCGATCGTCTTCACCACCACGCTCGCGCTCGCGCTGATCGTGGTGGTCCGGCTCCAGGCCGAGAACAGCGTCGTCGGCGCGCTCTCCGGTACGACGGCGCTGCTGCTGCTCGCCGTGTTCGCGGTCGTGAACGTCGCCCTGCTGGTGCTCCGGCGCGACCCGCCCGCTCCCGGCGGGTTCGTGGCACCGAGGTTCGCCCCGTACGTCGGCGCGGTTGCCTGCCTCTACCTGCTCGGCCCGTGGGCGCGGCTCGAAGCGGACATGATCCAGTACAAGATCGCTGCCGGCATGCTCGGCGTCGGGGTGCTGCTCTGGCTGGTCACGTTCGTGCTGAACCGGGCGGCCGGGGAGACCAGCGAATTCGAGGACGTCAGCAACCTGGGGGACTGACGCCTACGGCAGCAGCACGACCTTGCCGTCGGCGCGTCCCGCCGCCAGGAGCCGGTGCGCCTCGGCGACCTCGGTCAGCGGGTACGTCGCCCCGACCTGGACGAGCAGCGTGCCCTCGCCGGCGAGCCGCGCCAGCTCGGGGCGGGCGTTCGCACGGACCTCGGTCCCCGGGTCGGCGCCCGGGCCGCCGCCGAGGACCTTGACGCCCGCGGTCGGCGCGGACCCGAAGTTCGCGATCGTCGCGATCCGGTCCCGGTCGGCGACCAGCGCCAGCGACGTCTCCAGGGCCTCGTCGGTGCCGATCAGGTCGAGAGCGACATCGATGCCCTCGGGAGCCATCGCCTGCAGGCGTTCGAGCAGTCCGTCGCCGTAGGTCACCGGCTCGGCGCCGAGGCTCTCCAGGGCGGCGTGCCGGCGGGGGCTGGCGGTCGCGATCACCCGGGCGCCGCGCAGGGCCGCGAGCTGGATCGCCATCAGGCCGACCCCGCCTGAACCGCCGTGCACGAGCACGGTGTCGCCGTCGCCGACCGCGGTAGCGGTGAGCAGGTGCACGGCGGTCGCGCCGGTCAGCATCAGCCCGCCGGCCTCGGCCCAGCCCAGCGACGCCGGCTTCGGTACGACGGCAGTGGCCGGAACGACGACCTCGCTGGCGTAGGCACCGCTGATCCGGAACGCGATCACCTCGTCGCCGACGTTCTGATCGACTCCTGGGCCGATCTCGGTGATCACCCCGGCGGCTTCGAACCCGAGCCGCATCGGCAGGTTCGCCGGATCGGCTCCCATGGCGCCGCCGTACACCTTCAGGTCGATGGGGTTGACCCCGGCGGCGCGGACCTCGACCCGGACCTCGCCGGGGCCAGGAGCAGCCGGCTCGACCTCCGCAGTCGTCAGGTTCTCCGGTCCGCCGAACGCGATTGCTTGCACGATGGTCGCCATGGGCCGTTGAACCCCGGCGTGTCGGGTGCTATTCCCGGTGTGTCGCGGCGATGAGTCCCCTCGGCCGCCGATTGTGGGTGCCACCGCCCGGGGACGTAGGCTTGTCCGGTGGTTGACCCCTTGAACCCCGCGATCCCTGATCTTGCGGCCCTGCACGCCCTCGGTGCGGCGCAGCAGCCGTCGTACCCGGACGCCGCAGCGGTGGACGCCGCCGTCGCCCGGCTGCGCTCCTACCCGCCGCTGGTCTTCGCCGGCGAGTGCGACCGGTTGACCGACAAGCTCGCTGCGGTGACCCGGGGCGAGGCCTTTCTGCTCCAGGGTGGCGACTGCGCCGAGACCTTCGACGGGGTCACCGCGGACAACGTGCGCAACAAGCTCCGGGTGCTGCTGCAGATGGCGGTCGTGCTGACCTACGCCGCGTCGGTGCCGGTCGTGAAGCTCGGCCGGTTCGCCGGCCAGTACGCCAAGCCGCGGTCCTCGGACTTCGAGACCCGCGACGGCGTGACCCTGCCGGCGTACCGGGGCGACGCGGTCAACGGCTTCGAGTTCACCGAAGCGGCCCGGATCCCCGACCCGCAGCGGCTGGTGGACGTCTACCACTCGTCGGCCTCCACGCTGAACCTGGTGCGCGCCTTCACCACCGGCGGGTACGCCGACCTGCGCCAGGTGCACGCCTGGAACACCGACTTCGTCCAGGGGTCGGCCGTCGGCAGCCGCTACGAGGCGGTGGCCAACGAGATCGACCGGGCGCTGACCTTCATGAAGGCGATCGGTGCCGACCCGGACGAGTTCCACCGGGTCGAGATGCACTCCAGCCACGAGGCGCTGGTGCTCGAGTACGAGCACGCGATGACGAGGATCGACTCCCGCACCGACCTCCCGTACGACGTCTCCAGCCACTTCGTCTGGATCGGTGAGCGCACCCGCCAGCTCGACGGCGCGCACGTCGAGCTGCTCAGCAAGATCCGCAACCCGATCGGCGTGAAGCTCGGCCCGACGACCAGCGCGGACGACGCGATCGCGCTCTCGGAGAAGCTGAACCCGGAGAACACCCCGGGGCGGCTCACCTTCATCACCCGGATGGGTGCCGGCAAGATCCGCGACCTGCTGCCGCCGCTGGTGGAGAAGGTCGAGGCGGCCGGGCTGCAGGTGGCGTGGGTCTCCGACCCGATGCACGGCAACACCTACGAGGCGTCCTCCGGCTACAAGACCCGGAGCCTCGCGGACGTGACCGACGAGGTCCAGGGCTTCTTCGACGTGCACCGCTCGCTGGGCACCTGGCCCGGCGGCATCCACGTCGAGCTCACCGGCGACGACGTCACCGAGTGCGTCGGCGGGCTCGAGGACCTGGCCGAGATGGATCTGGGCAACCGCTACGAGTCGGTCTGCGACCCGCGGCTGAACCGGGTGCAGTCGCTCGAGCTGGCGTTCCTGGTCGCAGAAATGCTCCGAAAGGCCTGACAGGATGAGCGCATGATCGACCTGCGCTCCGACACCCTGACCAAACCCTCGCCCGGCATGCGGCAGGCGATGGCGAGCGCCGAGGTCGGCGACGACGTGTACGGCGAGGACCCGACGGTGACCGCGCTCGAGGCGCGGGTGGCGGCGATGTTCGGCAAGGAAGCCGGTCTGTTCACGCCGACCGGCTCGATGGCCAACGTGCTCGCGGTGGCGGCCCTGGTCAGCCCGGGCCAGGAGATCCTCTGCGAGTCGCGGGCGCACATCGTCCGGGCCGAGCTCGGCGCGCACGGCGCGTTCACCGGTATCACCAGCCGCACCTGGGTGGAGCCGGACGGGCAGCTCGACCTGCCGACGATCCAGGACCTGTACGCCCCCGACATGGGCACCTACTTCGTCCGAACGGCAGCGGTCTCGGTCGAGAACACCCACAACTTCGCCGGCGGCACGGTGCTGCCGCTCGACGACCTGCGCGCTCTCCGGACCTGGGCCGACGAGGTCGGCTGCGCGATCCACCTGGACGGTGCCCGGATCTGGAACGCGCACGTAGCCACCGGGACCGCCCTGTCGGAGTACGGCGCGATCGCGGACACGATGGCGGTCTGCCTCTCCAAGGGCTTGGGGGCTCCGGTCGGCTCGGTGGTGCTCGGCTCGGCGGAGGCGATCGAGCAGGCCCGGATCCGCCGCAAGCGGCTCGGCGGCGGGATGCGCCAGGTCGGGATCCTCGCGGCGGCCGGTCAGTACGCCCTGGACCACAACATCGACCGCCTCGCCGAGGACCACGCGAACGCGCGCCTGATCGCCGCGGCCTGCGGGGTGGACCCGAGCACGGTGCCGACGAACATCGTGGTGCTGGACGTCCCGTCGGCGCCCGAGGTGGTCGCCGCGGCGGCCGAGCGCGGCGTCCGGATCGGTGCCGTGGGTCCGCGCCGGGTCCGGTTGCTCACGCACCTCGACGTGAGTCGCGAGGACGCCGAGCGTGCCGGAGCGATTCTGGCCGAGGTCCTGGCCTAGTCAGCTCTTCCGGTGCCCGGCTCCGGCGTCCTACGATGCAGAACCAGCCGGTTTCGCTAGTCGCCGGCCCCACCCCTCCCAGGTCTCAGGTGGTCTCGATGAAGTCTCGGCTGCTCGGCTCCGTTCTCACTGCCCTGCTCGCCGGCGTGGTGCTGGCGTTCCCGTTCGGCTCACCGGCGGTCGCCGCCCCGGCCCCACTGGTGATCACGTCGAGCACGCTGCCGACGGCTCCGGTGCTGGCGCCGTACACGGCCACGCTGAAGGCGACCGGTGGCAACTTCGGCCGGGTCTGGTCGCTGGTCAGCGGCACCCTGCCGAGCGGGCTGAAGCTGAGCGCGCAGGGCAGGATCACCGGCACTCCGACCCAGGAGGGCCCGGCGGTCTTCACCGTCGGGGTGCACGACACCGCGAACCCGCGGCAGTCGGCGACCGCGGTGATCGACCTCGCCGTCGGCCCGATGCAGATCACCACGACCACGATCCCGAGCACGATCTACCAGGGGAAGACCTACCCGGTCACCCAGCTCAAGGTGGCCGGCGGCAAGAAGCCGTACACCTGGTCGATCGTCCAGGGCAGCCTGCCGTTCTTCAAGACCATCACCCAGGACGGCAAGATCGGCGGCGCGGTGGCGTTGTTCCCGGGCACCCGCACCTTCACGGTGCAGGTCGCCGACTCGACCGGGCGGACTGCGGTCCGGCAGTACCAGATCGAGGTGCGGACGATGGAGATCACCACCGCGACGCTGCCGCAGGCCAAGCGCAACGCCTACTACTCGGCTCCGGTGAAGGTCGCCGGCGGAATCGGCAAGGTCACCTGGACGATCGACGAGGGAGCGCTCCCTCCGGGCCTGAAGCTGTCGGCTAGCGGCGTCATCTCCGGTGTCCCGAAGCAGAGCGGCTCCTGGACGTTCACGGTGATGGCCTCGCACGACTTCTTCGACGCGGGGGGCACCGACCGGCACACCTACACGCTGGTCGTGAGCTGATTCAGCGGCGTACGCGCTCGCCAGCGTCGACCCGGCCCACGACCGGCGGGATGGTCCGGACGGCCTGAGCCAGTTCGCGCAGCTCGGTGCCGAGCAGCGCCTGCGGTCCGTCGCAGAGCGCGTTCTCCGGGTCGGGGTGCACGTCGACGATGACACCGTCCGCGCCGACGCCGATCGCGGCCCGGGAGAGCGGGACCACCAGGTCCTTGCGCCCGCCCGCGTGCGAGGGGTCGACGATGATCGGCAGGTGGCTGATGCTCTGCACCACCGGCACCGCGGAGATGTCCAGGGTGTTGCGGGTGCTCGGCTCGAAGGTCCGGATCCCGCGCTCGCAGAGCACCACGTCGAGGTTGCCGCGCTGGGCGACGTACTCGGCCGCCATCAACCACTCCTCGATGGTCGCGGTCATCCCGCGCTTGAGGAGGACCGGCTTGCCGGCGTCGCCGACGGCCTGCAGGAGGCCGAAGTTCGCCATGTTGCGGGTGCCGATCTGGAGCATGTCGGCGTGCTCGGCGACCACCGGCACGTCGCGGGCGTCGACGACCTCGGTCACGATCGGCAGGCCGGTCGTCTCCCGGACGTCGGCCAGGATCTCCAGGCCCTTGATGCCCAGGCCCTGGAACGCGTACGGCGACGTCCGCGGCTTGAACGCGCCGCCGCGGAGCAGGGTCGCGCCGGCGGCCTTGGCCATCTCGGCGGCCTCGAGCGTCTGGCCCGGGGTCTCGACGGCGCAGGGGCCGGCGATGAACGTGAAGGTGTCCGGGCCGATCGGGACCTGGCTGCCGATCCGCCCGACCCAGACCGTGGACCGGTCCGGATGGTGCTGCCGGCTGACCAGCTTGAACGGGTCGGAGATCCGGTGCACGTCGGCGACGCCGGCCATGCTGCGCAGGTTCAGGCCGTGGAAGGACTCGATGTCGCCGACCAGGCCGATGATGGTGCGGACGACACCGCGGCTCACGAACGCCTGACCGCCGACGCCTTCGACGCGTTGCGTGACGTGCGCGATCTGTTCGTCGGTGGCCCCTGGAGCCATCACCACAACCATGGTCAGAGCGTAGTTCCAGCGTCCAATCGGCGGACAGTGATTTCGGTTGGCGAGACGGAGGTCAGCTGCAGTTGAAGCTGAAGGAGGTGTCGGTGCTGGTGCTGGTGCAGCTGTCCGGGAAGGCCAGGATCACCACCACGATGGCGATGATGGCCAGGATGCCGAGGATCGTCCCGATGATCCCCATGATGTAGCCGGCGTTCGCCATCGAGCGACCGCCGAGCTGGCCCTGGGACGCGTCGATCTGCTTCACCGCGTTCCGGCCGACGATCCAGGCCGGGATCGACAGGATGAGCGGGCACATGATCAGCCCGGCGATGCCGAGGACCAGGGCTGCGGTCGCATTGCCCGGAGTCGGGGGCGGCATCTGGTAGCCGGGCTGCGGTTGGTACTGGCCGGGCTGGGGCGGGTACTGGCCGGGCTGGGGCGGGTACTGGCCGCCGTACTGCGGGGGCGGCACCTGCCACGGTTCCTGCGGCGGCTGCGGTCCGGGGTCCTGCGGCGGCTGTTCGCTCATGGTGCCCTCCTGAGTCGGTGATCGAGTATCCCAGCGACAGCGCCGGAAGGGGAGCACCGACGCACGATTCAACGGACCGGAAGGGCCCACTCAACGGGCGAAAAGGGCCTACTCAGCGGAGGACGGCGGGGAGGTAGGCGGCGCCGGGGGACGGGGACGCCGTACCGGCGATGTCGGAGGGGTTCGAGAACGCGCAGCGCTGCAGCGAGAGGCAGCCGCAGCCGATGCAGCTGTCCAGCCCGTCGCGGAGCCGTTCGAGCGCGGCGATCCGGTCGTCCAGCCGGGTGCGCCAGTGCCGGGAGATCCGCTGCCAGTCCGCCTTGTTCGGGGTGCGGGAGCGGGGGAGGGTGTCCAGCTCCTCGCGGATCTCCTGCAGGCTCAGGCCGATGTTCACCGCCGCCCGGATGAAGGCGAGCCGCCGGAGCACGCTGCGCTCGTAGCGCCGCTGGCCGCCGGCGCTGCGGTGCGCCTCGATCAGGCCCTGGTCCTCGTAGTAGCGCAGCGCGGAGGCGGCGAACCCGCTGCGCCGGGCCACCTCGCTGACGGCGAGCACGTCGTGACGATCCATCGCAATCTCCAGAAAGGCCTTGACTTCAAGTTGACTTGAACTTGAACGATGTCACGACAGAGCCCATCCATCAAGGAGCAGAAATGCCTGTCGCACTCGTCACCGGAGGGTCCGCCGGACTCGGCCGCGCCCTCTCCCACGCCCTGGCCGACAACGGCTGGACCGTCATCGTCGACGGCCGGGACCCGGATCGCCTGGCGGCCGCGGCCGATCGTCCCGGGATCCTCGCCGTTCCCGGCGACATCACCGATACCGAGCACCGGCTCCGCCTGGTCGCCGCCGTGCGGCTGCACGGGCACCTGGACCTGCTGGTGCACAACGCCAGCACGCTCGGTCCGGTCTCCGGCAGCACCCCGCTGCCGGCGCTGGCCCACGTGACCGTCGACGACCTGCAGCACGTCTGGCGGCACAACATCGGCGCACCGCTGGTGCTCACCACCCAGCTGCTCGACGACCTGGTCGCCGGCGAGGGCATCCTGGTCGGGATCTCCTCGGACGCCGCCGTCGAGCATTACCCCGGGTGGGGCCTGTACGGCGCCTCGAAGGCGGGCCTCGACCACGTCGTGCTGACCTTCGGTGCCGAGAATCCGGCGATCACGGCGTACGCGGTGGATCCCGGGGACATGCGGACGCAGATGCACGCCGACGCGTTCCCCGACGAGGACATCTCCGACCGGCCCGAGCCCGAGTCCGTCGTACCGCACCTGCTGGCGCTGCTCGCGACGCGCCCGGCGTCGGGCCGCTACCGCGCGGCCGACGTACCGGTGCCGGCGGCGGTGTGAGATGCGGATCCTCGATGAGCATCCCAGCACCGTGTTCTCCAGCCCCGCCGACGCCACCGCGCCCGCGCCGCCCGAATCGCGAGGGCTGGAGCGAGACGCGGTCCGCCTTCTGGTGGCCGGCCCGGACGGGGTGAGCCATGCCCGGGTGCGCGACCTGGCGTCGTACCTGGAGCCCGGGGACCTGGTGGTGGTCAACGACTCGGCGACCGTCGCCGGCGAGCTGGACGCCGAGCGGCTCGGCGCCGGCCCCGTGGTGCTGCACCTGGCCACGCCGCTCGATGACGGCACCTGGGTGGTCGAGGTGCGCACCGCACCGTCGGCCGAGCGGGCGATCCTCGACGCGGCGCCGGGGGACCGTTTCCTGGCGGGCTCGGTGGTGGTAGACCTGGTGGCGCCGTACCCGCGCACGGGGTCGTCGCCGACCGGCCACGGCAACCGCCTCTGGCGGGCGTCGGTGAGCGGACCGCTGCCGGACCGGCTGGCCGCGCACGGCCGCCCGATCGCCTACGGCTACCTGCCGCGCCGGTACCCGTTGAGTGCCTACCAGACCATCTTCGGGACCAGGCCGGGCAGCGCGGAGATGCCGTCCGCGGGGCGCCCGTTCACGCCGCGGGTGGTCACCGACCTGGTGGCCCGCGGCGTGACGATCGCCCCGGTGACCCTGCACACGGGGGTGTCCAGCCAGGAGGCCGGCGAGGCACCGCAGGCCGAGCGGTACCAGGTGCCGGAGACGACGGCGCGGCTGGTCAACACGGTCCGGGCCGGCGGCGGACGGATCGTCGCCGTTGGTACGACGGTGACCCGGGCCCTGGAGTCCGCGGTCGAGGGCGATCGGGTGGTCGCGAGGTCGGGGTGGACCGACCGGGTGGTGACGCCGCTGCACCCGCCGCGGATCGTGACCGGGCTGGTCACCGGCTGGCACGACCCGCAGGCCTCGCACCTGCTGCTCGTCGAGGCCGTCGCCGGCCGGGAGCTCAGCCAGCGGGCCTACGACGAGGCGGTGGCGCACGGGTACCAGTGGCACGAGTTCGGCGACACCGCGCTGCTGCTGCCGTGAAGGTCGGTCAGGAGTTGAAGTTGCTCCGCGGGGCCGCCTCGACGTTGACCGAGAGCGAGACCTCGGGGCCGTTGGTCTCCTGGGTCAGGCCGGCGAAGAACCGGTAGCCGTACTTCTCGGTGGCGGGTGCGCCGCCGTAGCCGGTGCTGCTGCTGGACCCGTTCTCCAGGGGGTTCAGCGACTTGACGCACCGTGCGGTCAGGGCGTCGGCGTCCGGGAGCTCGGCGCCGTCGTCCACCACGCCGCCGGGCAGCTGGCCGCCTGTCTTCCGCACCCAGGCGGTCGCCTCCGCGCAGCGCTGCTCCTCGGAGCCTGGCTTGACCACGACCTGCCAGGTCGCCAGGTAGGCGGGGTCCTCGTCGTCGACGCCGTCCTGGTCGTAGTCGCGGACCTTCCAGATCCCGTCGTCGCGCTCGATGCCGTCCGCGAAGACGTCCACCCGCTTGCCGCCGGGCGACCAGCCGGCGGCGGGCGCCTCGGCCTTCGCCACCACCCGGCGGGCCTCGGCGGGGTCGGTGCCGCAGCCGGCGAGGGTCGCGGTCGCGGCCAGGGCGACGGCGACCAGGGTGGCCTTCCGGGAGGTGTGCATGGCGGCCATCCTGCACCGTGCTGGCGGGCCTGTCAGCAGGGCGCGCTGCTACACCGTGAGGTGGGTGACTTCCCCTTCGATCTTCCGTCGCGGGACCAGCTCGACGATCAGCATCGCGGCGAGCACCATCGACCCGCCGCCGAGCATCCGCAGCGTCAGCGACTCGCCGCCGAGCAGGATCGCGAAGAAGCTCGCGAAGACCGGCTCCATGCTCATGATGATCGCGCTGCGGGTGGGGGCCAGGTGCGCCTGCGCCCAGGTCTGGCCGAACAGCGCCGCGGCACCCGCGAAGAGCGCCATGTAGACGACCGCGATCCAGTCCCCGGTCCGGTCCGGAAGGGTGATCCCGCCCGGCGCCGCGGCGATCAGGCAGATCACCGAGATCACCAGGCACTGCAGGATCGACATCCCGAGCGCGTCCGACGGCTTCGACCAGGCGCCGAGGCCGACGATGTGCAGCGCGTAGAGCGCGGCGGCCAGCAGGGTCAGCCCCTCGCCGTACCCGATGCTGAGGCCTTGAAGGGTGAGCACGCCCAGGCCGCAGACCGCGAGCAGGACGGCGGCCCAGGTGACCGCGGTGATCCGGGTGCGCAGGATCGCGGCAGCCAGCAGCGGCGTGAAGACCACGTACATCCCGGTGATGAAGCCGGAGACGCTGGCGGCGGTGTGCGCGAGGCCGACCGTCTGCAGGATCTGGGCGCCGCCGTACAGGCAGCCGAGGACGAGGGCGTGGCGGCGCACCTCGGGGGAGAGCCGGCCGATCGCCCGGGGTGCGATCAGCAGCATCGCCGCGCTCGCGATCGCGAACCGGACGGCCAGGAAGTCCGCCGCCGGGACCCGGTCCATCAGGTCCTTGATCAGGTAGAACGTCGAGCCCCAGCACGCGGTCATCGCGAGCAGGGTCAGCGTCGCCAGCAGCGCCAGCCGGTTGCTCTTCCCGGGCTCCCCGCGGACCTGGGTCACCGCGTCGCCTCGCGCTCGCGCCGTCCCTTGCCGACCCGGACGCGGGTGCCGATCGGTCGGGAGGTGCGCTGGTGCATCACGCCAGCCTACGGGCGGGTTCGGTGCGGAGTTCGGCGGCATCCCGGACAGGGGCCGGTGTCAGTGCGATCCTGTCGCCATGGGAATCCTGCTGTTCTACGTGGCGTCGTTGATCCTCAGTGCGCTCGCGCTGTACTGGATCATCCGGCTGGCCGTGCGCGACGCGATCCTGGACGCGCGTGAGCAGGTCCCCGGCCACGACACCGGCCACGCCAGGACGCAGCCGGACCCGGACTGAGGTCCGCCGTTCGACCGGCTCCGGTGAGGGTCAGCCGACCTTCAGCCCGTCCATCACGATCCGCAGGATCCGCTCGGTCTGGTCGCGGTCGAAGTTCGGCATCATCGTGCAGCCGCCGACGAGCCGGAGCACGTCCGGCGAGGTGACGTCGGCACGGATCTCGCCGGCCTGCTGGGCCGCCACCACCAACGTCTCGGCGGTTCCGTAGATCACCCCGCGGGAGTGGGTCATCAGCTCGGACTCCCGGCCGACGGCCTCGACGAGCTCGGTGAAGATGTGCCGCTTGGTGGCGGCGTAGTCCACGAAGGCGACCAGCCAGAGCTCGAGCGCCTCGACGGGGGTGTGGTTCGGGATCACCTTCTCGGCGGTCTCCCGGAGCACGTCGACCTCGTCCCGGTAGACCGCCTCGAGCAGGTCCAGCCGGGTGGGGAAGTGCCGGTAGAGGGTGCCGATGCCGACACCGGCGGCCTTGGCGATCTGGTCGAGGGACGCCTCGCCGCCGACCTCGGTGAAGACCTCCCGGGCGGTGGTGACGAGCTTGGCGCGGTTGCGCGCGGCGTCGGCGCGGAGCTTGGGGGCCCCCTCGCTCGAAGCACCCGCGTCGATGCGTACGTCGTCAGCCATCACAACAATCCTCTTGCCTAACCGGAGGCACCCTCCGTATAGTAAGTGGAGGCGCCCTCCACATGTTACAGCTATCGGCTGGTTCAGCCCAGCCGGAACGGAGCACAATCCCGTGTCCGACCAACTTATCGCCGACACCCCGGCGGTTGCCCGTCCTCCGGTCGCGCCACGCCACGAGCGTCGCGGACTGGTTCTCGCGGTGATCCTCACCGCGCAATTGATGGTGGTGCTCGACATGAGCATCGTGAACGTCGCCCTGCCCGACATGCAGACCGCGCTCGGCTTCAGCCCGACCGGGCTGTCCTGGGTGCTCAACGCCTACAGCCTGGCCTTCGGGGGCCTGCTCCTCCTGGGAGCGAGGACCGGAGACCTGCTCGGTCGCCGGCCGACCTTCCTGGTCGGGATCACCCTCTTCACCCTCGCCTCGCTCGCCGGCGGGTTCGCCGCCGACGGCACCGCGCTGATCGTCTCCCGTGCGATCCAGGGGATCGGTGCCGCCTTCGCCGCACCGGCGACCTTGTCGTTGCTCACCACGATGTTCCCGGAAGGGCGTGAGCGCACCCGCGCCCTCGGCCTCTACACGGCCGTCTCGGTCGGCGGCGTCTCGTTCGGCCTGGTGGCCGGTGGCATCCTCACCGAGCTCGCGTCCTGGCGCTGGGTGATGCTGGTTAACGTCCCGATCGGGATCGCGGTCGCGACGATGGCCTGGCTCGCGGTGCCGCACACGCCTCGCCGGCACGGCCGGTTCGACCTCGGCGGCGCGATCAGCTCCACGCTCGGCGTCTCCGGCGTCGTGTACGGCTTCGTGCACGCGGCGGGCCACGGCTGGTCGAACCCGGTCACCCTGGTCACGATCGTCGGCGGCATCGCGTTGCTGGCCGCCTTCGTCGCGCTCGAGCGCACCGCGGCGGAGCCGATCACCCCGCTGTCGCTGTTCAACAGCCGGATCCGCAGCGGGGCCCTGCTCGCCCGGATGTTCCTGATCGCCGGCGCGATGGGGGCGTTCTTCTTCCTGACCCAGTACCTCCAGGACGTGCTCGGCTTCAGCCCGATCCAGGCCGGCCTGGCGTTCCTGCCGATGACGGCGGGCGTCTTCCTCGCCTCGCAGTCGAGCTCGCGGTTCCTGATCGACCGGTTCGGCGAACGAGCCGTGATGATCGTCGGCGCCGTGCTCAGCCTGCTGTCGCTGCTCTGGCTGACCCGGCTGGACGTCGGCAGCGGGTACGGCGACGTGGTGGTCTCGCTGGTCCTGCTCGGCCTCGGCAACGGGCTGGCGTTCGTGCCGCTGACCTCGTCGGCGCTGCACGACGTCGCGCCGCACGAGGCCGGCGCGGCGGCGGGCCTGGTGAACGTCGCGCAGCAGCTCGGCTCCGCCCTCGGGCTCGCCGGCCTGGTGACGGTCTCCGGGCACGCGAGCCGGGCACTCGACCTCGGACCCGGCCTGGACGCCGTACGGCGGGCGCACGAGACGTTCCTGACCGGCGCGCACGCGGCGTTCGAGGCGGCCTCGGTCACCGTGGTCGTCACGCTGGTCCTGGTCACGTTCGTGGTCCGGCGCGAGCAGGAGGCGGCCGACCGAGGCTGAGCGATGTCGTCGGCCGGGCCCTCGGGGGTCCGGCCGACGGCGTTCAGACGATGTTGAGCGTGACGGTGCTGCCGCGCGGTGCGAGCTCGCCCTGGTTGGGGTCGCAGTCGACCACGATGTTGAGGCCGGCGTAGAGCGCGGTGCGGTTGACCGCCACCTTGAACCCGAGCTCGGTGAGGGTCTCGGCGGCGTCGTCCGTCCTGGCGCCCCGGACGTTCGGGATCTGGACCAGCTCCGGGCCCTTCGAGACGACCAGCCTGATCGTGTCGTTCTTGAACCCGGTCCCCGAGGTGGGCGTCTGCGAGATCACCCTCCCGGCCTTGACCGTGTCGCTGAAGTCCTCGCTGAGGGTCACCTTGAAGCCGAGCTTCTTCAGCGCCTTCTCGGCCGCCTTCGCGGGCTTGCCGGTCTGGTCCGGGATCGCGATCGGCTTCGCGCCCTTGCTCACCACGATGTCGACGGCGGCATCGCGCTTGAGCATCTCGCCGGCCGCCGGCGTCGTCCCGATCACCCGGCCCTCGGGCACCGTCTCGTGGTACTTCTGGGTGATCGTGCCGACGGTGAGGTTGGCGTCCTTGATCAGGGTCTGGACCTGGTCGAGGGTCTTCCCCTTCGTGGACGGCACGCTGTGCAGATCCGGTCCCTGGGACAGGATCACCGTGACCTCGCTGCCCTTCGCTACCCGCGCGCCCTGCTCCGGGTCGGTGCGGACCACGGAGCCGTCCAGGACGGTGTCGGAGTAGACCGGGTCGCCGTAGGTGACCTTGAAGCCGGCCTTGGTCAGCTTGGCGGCGGCGACCGACTTCTCCAGCTTGATCACCGAGGGCAGCGTCGTGTAGCGGCCGAGCTGCCAGGCGCCGATGCCGACGACCAGGGCGGTCAGCAGCAGGCCGATCAGCAGGTACAGGCCGCGCCGGGAGCGTCGCGGCGGGTCGTAGCCGCGGGGCGGCTCGGCGGCGACCGGCTGCTTCCGGGGTGCGGGAGGCGGGGGTGGCGGCTGCCTGCGTACCGGCTCGTCCTGGGGGATCTGCGCGGTGAAGTCGAGTCCGGCGTCGGCGTCGCGCTCGTAGTCGTACGGCGCCTCGAGGGGGACCACCTCGCGCGGCAGGGCGAGGTCGTCGGTGGACTCGGTCTCGGGGGTCCGGGCCCGGCTCGGCATCAGGTCGGCCACCAGCTCGGGGTCGTCGACGATGCCGTGGTCGAGCGCCTGGCGGACCCGGCGCACCTGGTGCAGCAGCACCCGGGCGTCCGACGGGCGCAGGTCGCGGTCGCGAGCGGTGGCACGGGCGACCAGCGCGTCGACGTACGCCGGCAGCCCGGGGACCCGCAGCGACGGCGCGGGCACGTCCTCGTGGACGTGCTTGTAGGCGACCTGGATCGGGCTCTCGGCCTGGTGCGGCTTCTGGCCGGTGAGCATCTCGTAGATCAGCACGCCGGCCGCGTAGACGTCGGAGCGCGCGTCCGCCTTGCCGTCGACGACGAGCTCGGGGGAGAGGTAGGAGACGGTGCCGATCAGCACGCCCCCGGTGGCGGTGTGCTGGGTCTCGGCGTTGACCGCCCGGGCGAGGCCGAAGTCGGCCACCTTGACCCGGCCGTCGCCGGCGAGCAGGACGTTCTCGGGCTTCACGTCACGGTGGATCATCCCGGCCCCGTGCGCGGCGGCGAGGGCGGCCAGGACCGGCTCGATCAGGCCGAGCGCCTTGACCGGGTCCATCGGCGCGTCGTTGCGGATCTCGTCGCGCAGCGTCAGGCCGGGGACGTACTCCATCACCAGGAACAGGGTGCCGTCGTCGTCGCCCTGGTCGAAGACGGCGACGACGTTGTGGTGCGAGAGCCGGGCCGCCGAACGGGCCTCGCGCTCGAAGCGGGCCACGAACTCGGGGTCGTCGCCCATGCCCGGGTGCATCACCTTGACCGCGACGGTGCGGTCCAGGCGGACGTCGTGGGCCGAGTAGACGGTCGCCATCCCGCCGCGTGCGATCTTGGCGTCGACCCGGTACCGGCCGTCGAGGACGCGGCCGATCAGCGGGTCGTCGCTCCGACCCACGTCCGTGCGCTCCACAACGTCCTCCATGCCCGATCGGTGGGGAAGTGTCCGATCAAGGGCTGAGTTTAGTTGCACGGGCCCCGGAATCGCGGCAGGCGGGCTCGGGCTGGCACGATGGGTCTCGTGACTGACGACTCCGCCGCGCCTGAGCCGGACCTCGGCACCCTGATCTCCGACTGGCTCGACTGGAAGGCCGCCGGCGACGCGCTCGGGGTCTCGGTGAACAAGGTCCGGACGTACATCCGGGAGCACCAGCTGGCCGCGGTGGTGCCGACGCCCGGCTCCGGCCAGAAGGTGCCGGCCGAGCTGATCATGGACGGCGAGATCGTCAAGGGCGTGCCGGGTCTGCTGACCGTCTTCCACGACGGCGGGTACGACGACCGGGAGATCCTGGCGTGGCTCTTCACCGTCGACGAGACCCTGCCCGGGCGGCCGATCGACGCGCTGCGCGAGAACCGTGGCTCCGAGGTCAAGCGCCGCGCCCAGGCGATGTCGCTCTGAGGATCGCGCGATGAACCAGCGCACCCGTGGCGTGCTCGCCCTGATCGGGCTGGTGGTCGTGGTGGTGGCGCTGATCTGGGCGCGCGGCAACGGGCCCGACCTCGGGAGCGGCGGTGATGCCGGAGCCCGGCCCACCAGCGCCGCGTCGGAGACCACGACCCCGGTGGGTTCCGGGCAGGTCGGGCTGTCGACCTTGCCACGCGACGCCCGCGCCACCGTCGCGCTGATCGACCGCGGCGGGCCGTTCCCGTACGCCCGCGACGGGATCACGTTCCGCAACGCCGAGCGGCTGCTGCCGCGGCAGCCGACCGGCTACTACCGCGAGTACACCGTGCCGACGCCCGGGTCGTCGGACCGCGGGGCTCGTCGGATCGTTGCCGGCGAGGACGGCACGCTCTACTACACCGACGACCACTACCGGTCCTTCCGCGAGATCGTGAGGACCTCATGAGCGGTCTGGCGGGGCTCCTGGCCGGGCGCGGCGTGCAGGGGGTCTACACCTGGCACGCGGCCTTCGGCGCTGACGAGGTGCGTCGTACGGTCGAGCACGCCGGGGCGATGTTCGGGTACGTCGACGGATGGACCCACCAGACCAAGGCCGAGTTTCTCGCCGAGGCTGCGGAGACGCTGCACTTCCCGGACTGGTTCGGCCAGAACCTGGATGCCTTCGCCGACTGCCTGGACGACCTCGACATCGTCCCGGTGGTGCTGCTGTGGGACGGCTGGGGGACGCTCGCGCGTGCTGATCGGGAGGCTTTCGACCTGATCGTCGAGATCGCGGCCGGGCGTGCCCGGACCGTGACGCCGCCGTTCAGCCTGCTGCTGCGCGGGGCCGGGCCTGAGCTGGACATTCCGGCGCTCGACGGTTAGCCGTCCACAGGTGGGTCTTGGTGGTGGGTTGTCCACAGTCTTCGAGCCCGCCTTGCATCGAACAGATGTTCGAATGACGATGGGTGCATGACCTCGACCCTCGTGCACCTCGATCCGGCAGCGGAGCTCCATGCCTGCCTGGACCGGGTC
Source organism: Nocardioides marmoriginsengisoli (assembly GCF_003725695.1). Classification (GTDB taxonomy): domain Bacteria; phylum Actinomycetota; class Actinomycetes; order Propionibacteriales; family Nocardioidaceae; genus Marmoricola; species Marmoricola marmoriginsengisoli. The sequence goes on along the minus strand of NZ_RJSE01000003.1, from coordinate 289,655 downwards.
GACGCGGTCGACGTCGAGGCGCTGGACCATGAGGGCACGGCCGACCTCCTGCGCGCGTTGACCCGCGCCGAGGCTCGGGTGGCGGCGAAGAAGCTTCAGCTCCTCGCTTGTGCGGAGCGGCGCCGTACGGCGTCGCGCTCGGGTGCCGCGTCGACCGGGCAGTGGGCTGCCCGGCTGGCGAACGCGGACCAGGTGGTCGCGCAGCGTCAGGTCAGCCTCGCGACCGGCCTCGAGCGCCGTGGCGCGACCCGGCGGGCACTGTCTGCTGGTGAGATCTCTGCCGAGCACGCCGCCGTGATCGTGCACGCCGACCGACAGCTCCCGGCCCGGGTCACCCTCGAGCAGCGGGTCGTCGTCGAACGAGCGTTGGTCGAGAAGGCCCGGGTGCTCTCACCCGGATCCTTGCGCAAGGCAGCGCGGCGGGCTCTGGCCGCGGTCGAGGCCGATGTCGCCGTGGTCGATGCGCACGAGCACCAGATCGTCTCCGACCAGGAGGCCCACGCCCGGGCCCGGACCCGGTTGAGCCTGCACGACAACGACGACGGGACCGTGACCGGGCACTTCACGATCCCGGTGCTGCAAGGCCACCTGCTCCGCAAGATCCTCGAGACCATCACCGCTCCCCGCCGAGCTCGAGTCGGCGCGACCCGGGCTCAGTCCGGGCACTCCGCCGTGCGCTCGCTCGGAGCCGACTGGGACCGCGCCCGCGGCGAGGCGTTCTGCGAGCTCCTCGAACACCTCCCTACCGACCACCTCCACCCGAAGACCGCCGCGACCCTGGTCGTCACCGTCGGTCTCGACACCCTGCGCGGCACCCTCAAGGTCGCCCGCCTCGACACCGACGAGACCATCACCGCCGGCGAGGCCCGCCGGTTGGCGTGCAACTCCCGCCTCCTTCCCGTCGTCCTCGGCGGCGCCTCGCTCCCGCTCGACCTCGGTCGTTCAGCGCGACTCTTCACCGAAGCCCAACGCACTGCGCTGGGGACCAGACACACGACCTGCGCTGCCGACGGCTGCGAAAGACCCTTCGCCTGGACCGAGCTCCATCACCGAGAACCCTGGACCCGGCACGGGCCCACCGACCTCGACAACGCGATCCCGCTATGTCGCTTCCACCACCAGCGCATCCACGACCAGCACTACGAACACGCTGAGACATCCGACGGCTCGATCGCGTTCCGGGAGAGGTGCTGACGTGCCGAGCTGCGGAGGTGCGCGTTCGCGGTCAGCTGCCGTCGTCGCCGGGCCGGTGCCGTCGTCGAGGAGCCTCGGGCAACGGGGTCGGCGGGAGGATCGGCGCGGTCGGGATGATGTCGTCGTCGAGCCAGCCGTCGTACTTGTCGATCAGGAGCTCCAGGACCACCGGCGGAGCGTCGGTGGCCACGGACCAGGGGTGATCCTCGTCGTCGTCCTCGCCGGCGAACGGCTCCCGGGTCACGGTGACCTCGAAGCCGTCGGCGGCCAGCTGCCGCTCGACCTCGCGAGCAGCGTCCTCGTCGAAGAAGATCCCGCGCATCGGCCGGCTCTCAGACCGTCCGCTGGGTGGCGGCCGCGGCGAGCTCGCGGAGCACGGCCCTGGCGTCGTCGCGGATGTCGGCGCTCGCGAGGGCCTCCAGTGCCTGGGCGGTGAGGCGCGTGATCATCTCCTCGACCTCGTCGCGGGCCCCGCTGCCGTCGATCAGGGTGCGGAGGTCGGCGACCTCGGCCGCGGTCAGGGGATTGCCCAGGCTGGTGTCCAGGTGCTTGCGGTCCGCCGGGCCCAAGGCGGCCAGGGCCAGTGCGATCAGCACGGTCCGCTTGCCCTCGACGAGGTCGTCGCCGGCCGGCTTGCCGGTGACCTCGGGGTCGCCGAAGACGCCGAGCAGGTCGTCGCGGAGCTGGAACGCCTCGCCGAGCGGAAGTCCGAACCCGGTGAGCTGGTCGATCACGGCGGGGCTGGCGCCGGCGAGGGCGGCACCGAGGTGCAACGGCCGCTCGATCGAGTACTTCGCGGACTTGTAGCGGAGCACGGTCATCGCGAGATCGACGTCGGTGGTCCCGCGGGCTTGGGCGGAGACGTCCAGGAACTGACCGGCCACCACCTCGGTGCGGGTCAGGTCGAAGAAGCCGAGCGCGTCCAGGACCCGGTCGGATGGCAGGCCCGACGTGCGGAGGAGCTCGTCGGACCAGGAGAGGAGGAGGTCGCCGAGGAGGATCGCTGCGGAGGCGCCGTATTGGGCGGGGCTGGCGTTCCAGCCCTGCTGGAGGTGCAGCGCCTCGAACGCGCGGTGGGTGGCGGGCCGGCCGCGCCGGGTGTCGGAGGCATCCATGTAGTCGTCGTGGACCAGGGCGCTGGCGTGCAGCAGCTCCAGCGAGGCGCAGGCGCGGAGCAGGGCATCGCGGTCGAGCGGCTCGGCGACGGCGAGGTGGCCCCACCAGCAGAACGACGCGCGGAACCGCTTGCCTCCCGACACGCTGATCCGGGCATGCTCGACCAGGCGGCGGGCGTCCTCGCCGAGGTCGGCCAGCCAGGCGGCCTGGCCGTCGATGAAGCCCTGCAGGGTCGACTCGATCCCGGCCCGGAATGCGTCGTCGTCCCAGGGAGTGCTCCCGGAGGGCGAGATCCGTCCGCCCGAGGTTGACCCGACTTCTGGATACTCAGTCACGCGGCGAGCGTATCGCCGTATCCTCGGCGCCATGGTCACGGGACAGCCAACGAGCATCGCGACGCTGCTGGCAGCAGGCGAGCGCTCGTTCTCCTTCGAGTTCTTTCCTCCCAAGGACGCCGCCGGCGAGGAGGTGCTGTGGCGCTCGCTCGGCGAGCTCGAGTCCCTGAAGCCGACCTTCGTCTCGGTGACCTACGGCGCCGGTGGCAGCACCCGCGACCGCACCATCGAGATCACCGGGCGGATCGCCCGGGAGACCACGATGACGCCGATGGCGCACCTGACCTGTGTCGGGCACACCGTCGACGAGCTCGGCGACATCCTCGACTCGCTCTCCGCGGCCGGCGTCCGGAACGTGCTGGCGCTGCGCGGCGACCCGCCGGGAGGCCCCGGGACCGAGTGGATCCGCACTGACGGGGGAGTCGACTACGCCGCCGACCTGGTCTCGCTGGTCCGCGCCCGTGACGAGTTCTCGATCGGGGTGGCGGTCTTCCCCGAGGGGCACCGCGACTCGACCTCGCTGGACGCCGATGTCGCCGTGATGAAGGCCAAGCACGACGCGGGCGCCGAGTTCGGTGTGACCGAGATGGTGCTGCGTGCCTCGGACTACTTCGGCCTGGTCGAGCGCTGCCGCGCGGCCGGCGTCGACATGCCGATCATTCCGGGCATCATGCCGATCCTGGCGATCGGCTCGATGAAGAAGATGGTCGAGCTGTCCGGCCGGGAGATGCCCGACGAGGTGCTCGCCCGGATCGAGCCGCTGGCCGAGGACCCCGAGGCGGTGCGCGCCGAGGGCATCCGGATCGCCACCGAGCTCTGCGACGACCTGCTCGCCGGCGGCGCGCCGGGGCTGCACTTCTACACGCTGAACCGGAGCAAGGCGACTCGCGAGATCTACGCGGCGCTGGCGGTCAACGCCTAGGCAGGACCGACATGCCTAGGCCGGACCGACGCGCCTAGGCCGGGCCCACCAACTGCGCGACCAGGGCGGCCGACAGGCCGACGCTGGGGAGCCCTCCTCCGGGCGCCGCGTGCGCTCCGGCGCAGTAGACCCCGCCCACCGGCGTGCTGGTGCCGATCCGGTTCTTCACGGTGCCGCGTCCCTGCCAGAGCACTCCCTGGGGGGACCCGTTCCAGTCCTCGACCAGGTCGCGGGGGGAGCGGTCGACCCGGACCTCGACTTGGTCGCGGACCCGGATCCCGCGGCGCTGCAACGAGGTGACGATGTCCTCGGCGAGCTGTCCGCGGCCGAGCACCGTCCAGGCGTGCGCGCCGTCCGGAGCGGCGCCGTTGGTACGCAGGATCAGCGTCGGCTCCTTGGTCGGGTCGCCGTGCAGGACGACCTCGTGCGGGAGCTCCGGGACGTCACCGACGACCCCGATGTGACTGACCACCGGCGGGATCACCGGCATCGTCCGCTCGACCAGCTTGGCCAGGGTGGGCAGGCGACGGGGGTCGATCGCGACGACCACGACGTCGGCCGGGAGATCGGTCTCGACCTCGGCGATCGTGGCGCGGACGGCGGTGACCTTGTTGGTGACCACGTCGACGACCAGGTCGTCGGCCTCGGCCTCGGTGATCACCGTGACGCCGCGCGTCCTCAGTCGCTCGGTGAGGACCCCGGTCAGCTGCCCCATCCCGCCGGGCAGGGTCCAGGACCCGAAGTTCTGCTCGATGTAGGACCACATCCCCACCCACGCCGGGACGTTGCGCGGCTCGTGGCCCTCGAAGCGCGCCTGGTGCAGCGCGAGGGTGCGCAGGTGCTTGTTCTTGAACTCCTTCTCCACCAGCTTGTGCAGGGTGAACTTGGTGTCGAGCAGTGCCTTGGTCTCCTTCGAGGCGTGCTCGCGGGAGTACGGCCGCTCGAAGTAGTCCTTGCGCAGGGCCTCCCACACCTCGGCGAAGTCGTCGCAGTAGCTGGCCCAGCGGCCGCCCTCGCCGGCGCCCAGTGCCGCGTCGATCGCTTCCAGCTGGGCGGCGCGACTGCCGCTCGGCAGGTCCAGGACGGTGTCCTCGTCGAAGCGGTGCTGCCGGGCCGGCTCGACCGGAACCAGGTCGATCTCCTTCTCGGCGGCCCGGCCCGACTTGCGGAAGAAGTCCCGGATCACCGCTGGGAGCAGCGTGCTGGTCGGGCCGGCGTCCCAGCGGAAGCCGTCCTTCTCGACGTACCCGAGGGCGCCGCCCAGCGAGGCGTTGGCCTCGAGGAGGGTGACCTCGTGCCCGAGCTTCGCCAAGCGTGCGGCGCTCGCGAGCCCACCGAAACCGCCACCGATCACCACTACGCGCGCCATGCGCACACCCTAGGGTGTGCCGCGCCCCGGGAGGTGCGTCAGGCAGCTGGTTCCGGACGCCCTTTCCAGCGCCGCCAGCCGCGGCGGACCACCTTGAGGAGCAGGCGCAGCAGGACCGCCCCGATGATCAGCAGCACCAGGCAGATGGTTCCGGCGATCCACGGGTGCCGGATCGCGAGCAGGACGACGCCGACCACGGCGATGTCCTCGCCGACACTGGCGACCACGTTCGTGAACGGCTCCGGGGAGGTGTTGATCGCGAGTCGCCCGCCCGCCTTGACCGCGTGGCTGGCCAGGGCCGTCCCGCCGCCGAGGACGGCGTACCCGGCCTGCTCGACCGAGGTCGCGTCGCCGGAGACGAGCAGGGCGAGGGCGGTGCCGATCGCGGGCCGGATCACCGTGGAGATCGCGTCCCAGGTCGAGTCGACGTACGGGACCTTGTCGGCGACGAACTCGATCACCGCCATCACCGTCGCGATCAGCAGCACGTCGGTACGGCCGAGCGCGTCCGGCAGCTCGCTGAAGGACCCGAACCGCTCGGACAGCCCCAGGACGAGGACGGCCAGGTAGGCGTTGACGCCGCTGGCCCAGCCGCTCGAGAACACCAAGGGGATGAGGTCCATGTGGTGAGGCTACGCGCAAACCCGTTGGCCGACCCGGCTCCGGCACGCGTACCGTCGAGGAGTGGATACCTGGACCGAGATCACCGACCTCGAGTCCCTGGTGGCGCTGATCGGCGAGCCGCTCGCGCGCACCCGGGACAAGGCGCGCCCGGCGCTGACCGACCTGGACCGGGACTGGCTGGCGGCCTCGCCGTTCTGCGTGATGGCGACCTCGTCGGCGGACGGTGCCTGCGACGCCTCGCCGAAGGGCGACCCGGCCGGTGACCTGGTGCACGTGATCGACGAGGTCACGATCGCGATCGCGGAGCGCCCCGGCAACCGGCGGGCCGACGGCTACAAGAACATCCTGGAGAACCCGCACGTCGGCCTGAACTTCTTCATCCCCGGACGGGGCGACACGCTCCGCGTCAACGGGCGCGCCCGGCTGGTCGCGGACGCTCCGTTCTTCGACGCGATGGTGGTCAAGGGGCACCGGCCGGTGCTGGCGGTCGTCGTCGAGATCGACGAGCTCTTCCACCACTGCGCCAAGGCGTTCCTGCGCTCGGGGTTGTGGGATCCGGAGACCTGGGACCCGGAGGGCAGGGTGCCGCGCCGGGCGGTGATCGCCAAGGAGCTGGACGCAGCCGAGCTCAGTCTCGACGAGCTGGACGCGTACTACGGCGAGCAGTACTCGAAGGGGCTGTACGGCGCGCCGTAGAGCAGCGGCCCCTGAGCAGGAACCGCGTTCAGCCCTCGCGCCGGACGACGTCGGCGAGCGTCTCCGCGTCGCGGGCGATCACCGTGGTGCCGTCGGTGGCGGTGATGATCGGGCGTTGGATCGTCGCCGGCGCCGCCACCATGGCCGCGATCCAGTCGTCGCGATGGGCGGCGTCCTTCGGCAGGTCGATCCCGGCGGCCCGGGTCTCGGCGGGGCGGGCCACGTCCCACGGCTCCAGGCGCATCCGGTCCAGTACGTCGGCGAGCTCGGCCACGGTCGGCGGGTCGTCGAGGTAGCGGCGGACGGTGTAGGCGATCCCGGCCGCGTCGAGTTCGGCGGTCGCGGTCCGGCACTTGCTGCACGCCGGATTGACCCAGATCTCCAGGTCGCGGGGTGCGGACGCCGAGCTCATCAGTTGACCTCGATCTCGGTGGCGTCGGTCATCGCCAGCAGCTCGGCGTAGGTCGCGGAGAAGACCGCGGCGGGGTGGCCGGCTGCCGCCCAGATCACGTCGTACTGGCGCAGCGTCGGGTCCAGGTAGGTGCGGATCGGAGCCGGGTGCGCGAACGGCGAGACGCCGCCGATGACCTGGCCGGTCTTCTCCTTGACGAACTCCGGCTTGGCGCGGCGCAGCTGGCCGACCCCGATCGTGGCCGCGACCTTCTCGAGGTCGACGCGATGCGCGCCCGAGGTGAGGATCAGGATCGGCTCGTCGGTACCGCCGTCGTCCTGGCGGGCGGCGAACAGCAGGCTGTTCGCGATCGCGCCGACCTCGCAGCCCAGCGCCTCGGCCGCCAGCGCGGCGGTGTGCACCGAATCCGGGAGTACGACGATCCGCCCGGCCCCGCCCAGGGCGGTCAAGGTGGTCCGGAAGTGGGCGATCGACGGATGCTCGCTGTCCATGACGCCGAACGTATCGGGTCTCCCTCTTGACGTCGTGTCGGGGGAGCGGTGTACCTTGGACTTATTCGAACACCTGTTCGAATACCGCCCTGGTGGGGGATGGCTTCGACCCCGATCCTCCACCAGGGCACCGACAGTCGGCGACGGCGGTCGGACCCGGACGACGAGCGTGGGAGGAGTGGAGGAGTGCGGACTTACGACGACCTGGTGGAGGTGCGGAAGGGCCCGGTGGCCGGCTTCGGTGCCGACGGCCCCGAGTCGCGCGCGGGCGAGGGCCCGGAGCTGCGCCTCGATGTCCTCCCGGAGGACGGACCTCAGCAATTCCTGTGGCGCGGGCGGCTCTGGCAGGTCCGCGAGATCGTGGCCCACTGGGTGGAGGTCGGCGCCTGGTGGCTCCGGCGCCCGGAGGAGCGGCCCGGTCGCTCCGAGCTCATCCGGGAGCGCGAGGTCTGGCGGGTCACCGCCGCCCGCGGGCGCGCGGTCTCGACGGCCGGGGATCCCGGTTTCGGCGTCTTCGACCTGGCCTTCGACGGGGCCGAGGGCGTCTGGCGCCTGGCCGGATCGCTGGACTGACGCGATGGTCGACAACATCCACCTCCCGGCAGCGACCCACTCCTACCTCGAGCGGGCGGCCGCGTCGCTGCGCGAGGCGATCATGAGCACGGACGTGCCGCAGCGTTACGCGTTCGCGCACGTCTCCGCGCTCCGGGCGACGGCAGCGCTCCTCGCCGCCCGGGCGCAGCCGATGCCGGTGGCGCGACGGCGGCAGAAGAACGCCTGGGTGCTGCTGACCGAGGTGGCGCCGGAGTTCACCGAGTGGGCCGCCTTCTTCTCGGCCGGGGCCCAGAAGCGCTCGGCAGCGGAGGCCGGCTCGCGTCGCGCGGTGACCGAGCGCGAGGCGGACGACCTGGTCCGCGACGCCGACCGCTTCCTCGCCCTGGTCGAGACCTCGCTGGGGTTGGTGGAGCACCAGGCGATTCGAGTGGCGTAGAGCCGTGGGCGCAGCACTAGGGTTAGTCCCATGGAGCGACCTCTCGAGCGCCGGGCCTCGGTTCGCACTGCCGTCGTCTGGGAGGCGTGTGCCGCGCGGTTGGCCGCAACCGGCCCGCAGAACGTCCTCGACGTCGGGGGTGGCACGGGAGGCTTCGCAGTCCGGGTCGCCGAGTCCGGGCACCAGGTCACCGTGGTCGATCCGAGCCCGGACGCCTTGGCCGCCCTCGGGCGGCGCGCCGCCGAGCGCGGGGTCGCCGATCGCGTGGTGGCGCAGCAGGGCGATCTGGCCGGTCTGGCCGAGCTGGTCCCGGCGGGCAGTGTCGACTTCGTCCTCTGCCACGACGTCCTCGGACTCGTGGACGACCCGGCGGCCGCCCTCGGCGCCATCTCCGGAGTCCTGCGTCCCGGGGGAGTGCTCAGCCTGGTCGTCAACCAGCGGCACGCCGCGGTGGTCGCGCGGGCGATGGCCGGCCACTTCGTGCAGGCCCGCGAGGTCCTCGACGGGGACCTCCCCGGGGAGCGCCGGTTCACCGCGGACGAGGCCGTCGCACTGCTCGACGCCAGCGGGTTCACCGTCGCCGAGACCCAGGGGGTGCGCGTCTTCGCCGACCTGGTGCCGTCCACCTTGTTGGACCTCGAGCCCGGAGCGGTCGCCGGTCTGCTCGACCTCGAGCGCGCGGTGGCGTCCCGGCCGGAGTACCGCACCATCGCTGCGCAGCTGCACCTGCTCGCCACGACCTAGCAACCCCGGGAGTCCCGGGTGACCGACGATGGTTCCTCCGTCTGTCCGATCCTCCACGTCGACATGGACGCCTTCTACGCGTCGGTGATGCTGCGCGACCGGCCCGAGCTGCGGGATGTCCCGGTGGTGATCGGCGGCGGTCACCGCGGCGTGGTCCTGGCGGCGAACTACCCGGCTCGCGCCTTCGGCGTCCGATCGGGGATGTCCGGCACCGACGCCCGGCGGCTCTGTCCGCAGGCGGTGCGCCTGGCCCCGGACTACGTCGACTTCGAGGCGGTCTCGCGGTCGGTGATGGAGACCTTCCGGCAGGTGACGCCGCTGGTCGAGGCGTACTCGCTCGACGAGGCCTTCCTCGACGTCCGCGCGGTCCGCCGGTCCCAAGGCACGCCGCTGCAGGTGGCCGAGTGGCTCCGCGCGACGATCTTCGACGAGCAGCGGATCACCTGCTCGGTGGGTCTCGCCGGCACCGTCTCGGTCGCCAAGCTCGCCAGCAGGCGGGCCAAGCCCGACGGCGTGCTGATGGTGCCGCCGGACCGGGTGGTCGACTACCTGCACCCACTGGACGTCGGCGAGCTCTTCGGCGTCGGGCCGAAGACCCGGGCCAAGCTGCTGCGCATCGGCCTGGTCACCGTGGGCGACGTCGCCCGGATCCCGCTGCCGACCCTGCAGCAGATGCTCGGGTCGGCGACCGGCCGCCACCTGCACGAGCTCGCCTGGGGGACCGACCGGAGCACGCTCACGCCCCGGCGGTCCGACGACGACCCGGAGCGCAGCATGGGTGCCGAGGAGACGTTCTCCCGCGACACCGCCGATCCGGCCGTGATCAGCCGGGAGCTGCTCCGGCTGTCCGGCAAGGTCACCGCGCGGATGCGTGCCGCAGGTCTGGCCGGCCGGACGGTCGCGATCCGGATCCGGTACTCGAACTTCGAGACCATCACCCGGTCCCGCTCGCTGCCGGACCCGACCGACGTCAGCACCGTGGTGCACACCGAGGCGGTCCGGCTCTTCACAGCTCTGGGCACCCAGCGCCGGATCCGGCTGGTCGGGGTTCGGGTGGAGGGCCTGCGCAGCCGGGTCGGCGTCGACCGGCAGCTGGCCCTCGGCGAGCGCGACCGCGGTTGGCGCGAGGCGGACCGGGCCGTCGACCAGGCCGGTCGCAGGTTCGGCCGCGGCACCGTGCGCCCGGCGACCCTGATCCGGTCCGACCGGCCGTGATCCGGGCTGATCCGGAGGTACGACGGGTCGGAACACGGGTAATTCTAGATCTCGGGTACCGAGTTCGGGCCAGCCTGCCTAGACTTGGGACAGCGGACGGCGTACGTCGTCCGGGAATCGTCTGGAGGATGTCGTGCCACTGTCGGAAGAGGAGCTTCGCCTGCTTGAGCAGATGGAGCGAGCCCTCGCCGCGGAGGACCCGAAGTTCGTCTCCGCGCTTCAGGGTCGGACGCTGCGTCACGTCGCCCGGATGCGCACCCTGATCGCCGGTGTCGTCCTGCTGGCCGGGATGGCCCTGCTGATCGGTGCGGCGATGACCGGGGGAGCCGTCGGCACCGCCCTCGGCGTGCTGGCGTTCCTGGTGATGCTCGCTGCCGCCATGGTCGGCCTCGCCGCCTGGCGCGGTCACAAGGTCCCCGAGGAGCGGCCGTCCCCGGACGCGCTCTTCGACTTCGACGACCACCCGCACCGCTTCGAGGTGATCGACGGCGGCCGCGCTTCCAAGCCGAAGCGGCAGCGCCCGCAGCGAGCCCCGCGCCAGCGCAAGCAGGGCACGTTCATGCAGCGGATGGAACAGCGCTGGCAGCACCGCCGGGACCAGGGCTTCTAAGAGGCTCCCCGGCGTCTAGCCGACCAGTTCGCGGACCGGCTCGTCCGCGACCCGCGAGCGGTCCAGCACCGAGCGCGGCAGCACCTTCGCGAACCGTGCCCGTCGGCGCGGGACCGACTCGGTGAGCAGCCCCGACCAGATCGTGACGGTCGCGAGCGCCGCCGCACGCTCCGCCTCGTCCAGGGCGAACTCCCGGCTGTAGCGGGCGCGCTCGACCAGGGCCGCGAGCTGCTCCAGCCCGACGACGTCCGCACGCTGCGCCGTGGTCCGGCCGAGCAGCCACGCGACGACCACGCGCACCGAGCGTCCGTCGGGCCAGGGCAGCTTCAGGTCGATCGCAGTGGCACGGAGCTCGGCCCAGGCGGCCAGCACGGTGTTGCGGGTCTCCGTACTCGGAGCGAGCCGGCGACGTCGCTGCGCCCGCCGAAGCAGGGCCGGTGTCGCGATCACGAACGGGACGGCGATCAGCAGGGCGACCAGGACCAGCGGCCACGGCGACCAGGAACCCTCGTCGGCGACCGTGGTGGTCTCCTCGACCGGCTTCGGCTGTGCGCTCGGTACCGGCAGCGCCGTCGTCGGGGTCGCGGTCGGCCGGCTCGGGTCGGGTGCCTCGATCTGGTCGGAGGTCCACGACGGCGCCGTACCGGTGCGGGACGAGGGCGTCGGCTCGAAGCGGACCCAGCCGGCACCGGAGAAGTAGATCTCGGGCCAGGCATGCAGGTCGTCGGTCGTGTACCGGTAGGTCTTGCCGCCGGTGAACCTGACGCTGGGGTTGAGGAAGCCGACCACCACCCGGGCGGGGATGTCCAGCGCCCGCGCCATCACGGCCATTGCAGCGGCGAACTGCTCGCAGTACCCGGACTTCTCGGTGGTGATGAACCGCTCGAGCTGGCGCATCCCGGCGCCGGATCCCGTCGCCAGCGAGTACTCGAAGCCGCCGGTGCTGCGGAACCAGTCCTGGAGGAGGACGGCCTTGGCGTAGTCGGTGTCCCCGGTGGCGGTGACGTCCTTGGCGATCTCGGTGATCGAATCGAGCAGCTCGGGAACGCGGGTCATCGGCTCCTGGATGTCGAGCGGGGCCCGCGGAGCGCTGTTGAGCTGGGTGGCGTCGTACGTCAGCGGGGTGGCGGTCAGGTCGTACCCGACTCCGGCGGGCGGCTTGGTCTCGGCGCTGGCGACGTCCATCGTGTTCGGGCTGTAGCGCCACTCGCCGGTGTCGATGGTGATCGCCTCGGTCACGTACGGCGTCGGCAACCAGCTGGTCTTGAACCGGGGCGTGGTGTTCAGGGTCCACTCGTAGGAGGGCCGCGCGACGGCCGCCACTCCGGGCGGCGCGGGCAGCTCGCCGGCCGCCCGTCGGGAGGCGCTGAGGTCGCGGCTCGCCGGCTGCCACGCCTTTCCGGTGAACCGGTCCAGCACGCTGGTCCGCAGGTACGACGGGTCGGGAGCATCGGTGCGGACGTCGAGGAGCGGCAGGTGGTCGTTCCTGACCAGGTCGCGGCGCAGGTCGACCAGCGGGTTGCTCAGCACCACTGAGTTCCCGTTGCTGCCGCCCCCGCCGCCGTCGTCCTTGTCGCCGCCGAGCACCCCGGAGCCGACCGGCACCAGGATCGGCAGGACCAGTGCGCCGACGGCGGTGACCATCGCGATCCGCAGCGCCGCCACGGTGATCGAGGTCCGGCCGGGACGGGCGTCCGGGGTGTCGGCACGCCGGTCCGCGTCGAGGTCCTGACCCCAGGCCAGTACCCGATCGGTCTCGGCGGTGGCGAGCAGCAGTGCGAACAGGACGCCGACGAGCAGGAAGACCAGGGCGGGCAACCCGTTGTCGAGAACGCTGATCGGCACGGTCAGCGCGACGATCACCGGCAGTCCGGACCAGGGTGCCCGGCGCAGGCCGGCCGCGATCAGGTCGACACCGAGGATCAGCAGCACCGCCACCGCCAGCAGGTAGACCGGCGCGTCCGTGCGGCTGACGTCGACCGGCGCGGTGTAGCGGTTGACCTGGGAGGCCCCGGACTGCACCTGGTCGAGCAGCCCGCTGATGCCGTCCGGTGTCGGCACCCAGCCGCCGAACCGGGACTCGGTCCCTTGGCGGTGCTGGAGCCAGGTGCCGAGGACGACCACCTGGGCGAGCAGGGCGACCGGCCACGGTGCCCGGGTGCTCCGGATGCCGGCACCGACGAGCACCACCAGCACCGCGCCGAAGAGCGCCGGCCAGACGAACCGCGACGGCTGCTCGACCAGACCGCTCCAGGACCAGACGGCCACCCAGGCCATCGCCGCGGCGACCGCGGCCACGGCGAAGCGGGACCCGATCCGCTGCCTCATCGGCCGAGCTCCTGCCAGGCGACCGGCAGCGAGCCGGACCGGGTCAGGTCGGTGGCCTTCCAGCCGTGGTGCTGCAACCACGACGTGCTCGACGTCGCCGGGGCGGCCGGTCCGGCGGGCTCGGCCGGGTCGCGGGTCCGGGCTGCCCAGGTCTCCACGTCCAGTGCCATCGCGTAGGAGGCGGCTCCGTGGTTCTGCAGTCGGCCGAGCAGTGCCCGGTCGTGCTGGCTGAGTGCTCCGAAGACGCCGATGAACAAGCCGGTCGACCCGGTCTCGGTGACCCAGGAGTCCGGCAGCTGCACGGCTCCGGTGGTCGGTAGCGCGGCCAGGCGTTCCAGCACCGGTCGCACCTGGGCCACCGCGTCGCTGTCGTGCCAGCCGTGCTCGCGGAACTCGTCGAGGTCGGCCTCGCCGTCGGCACTGATCAGCCGGACCTGGAAGCCGGAGTGGGCCAGGTGCACCGCGATCGAGGCGATGGCGGTGATCGCGCGCTCCAGCGACGAGTCCGGCCCGCTGCCCCGGTGGGCCACACCGCGGTTGTCGACGAACAGGGTGCAGCGGGACTGCCAGGGCTGCTCCTCGCGGCGGACCATCAGCTCGCCGGTCCGCGCGGTGCTGCGCCAGTGCACCCGGCGGAGGTCGTCGCCAATCCGGTACTCGCGGACGGTCACGTCCGCGGTGCCTCCGGAGGAGAACGGCCGGGGACGGTTCTCACCGCTCCCGGTCCAGGCGCCGGAGAGCCGGATCGAGGGGAGCGGCTCGGCCGCCGGCACGACCACCAGCGTCGAGACCTGGGTGAAGCTGCGGTGCAGCGAGAGCATCCCGAACGGGTCCGCGACCCGCAGCTGCACCGGACCGATGTCGTAGGTGCCGCGGACCTCGGCCCGGACCGGGAACTCGACCTCGCGGTGCCAGCCGTAGGGGATCGCGTCGACCACGAACCGCGGCCGGTGCCCGAGCGCCCACGGCACCTGGTCCTCGACCAGCAGCAGCCCGGTGCGGGCACCGTGGTTGGTCAGGTCCAGGCGCACCGTCGCGGTCTGGTCGACCTCCACCTGGGTGGGGGAGAGCGAGCGGTTCAGGCTCAGGTGCTGTCCCGTCCGGGCCACGAAGGCGACGGTGAGCAGCGGTAGCAGCCCGATCAGGGCGCCGATCCTGACGATGTCGCGTTCGCCGAGGACCAGGCCGCAGACCACGGCGGTGACCCCGCCGGCGATGAAGGCACGACCGCGGGTGGTCAGGGCGCGCAGGCCCGTGCGGAACCCGTCCACGGCGTCTACTGGTCGGGGACCGCGACCGCGGCCAGGATGCCGCTGAGGATCTCGGCCGGCCCTCGTCCGCTCATCGAGGCCTCGACGGTCGGGAGCAGCCGGTGGGCGAGCACCGCGGGCGCCAGGGTGGCGATGTCGTCCGGGACGACGTAGTCCCGGCCGGCCATCGCGGCGGCGGCCTTGGCGGCGCGGACCAGGTGCAGGGTGGCGCGTGGCGACGCTCCCAGCCGGAGGTCGGGGGAGGTCCGGGTCGCGGTGATCAGGGCGACCGTGTAGCGCTGCACCGAGGCGGCGACGTGCACGCCGCCGACGATCGAGATCAGCTTGCGGATCTCGGCGGCGTCGGTGACCGGCTCGAGCTCGTCGATCGGGCTGGTCGTCTCCCGGGCGGACAGCATCGCGATCTCCGCGGCCATCACCGGGTAGCCCATCGAGACCCGGGCCAGGAACCGGTCCCGCTGCGCCTCGGGGAGGGCGTAGGTGCCCTCCATCTCGAGCGGGTTCTGGGTGGCGACCACCATGAACGGGGCGTCGAGCAGGAACGTCTGGTTGTCGACGGTCACCTGCCCTTCCTCCATGCACTCGAGCATCGCCGCCTGGGTCTTGGGGGAGGCCCGGTTGATCTCGTCGCCGATCACGATGTTGGCGAAGATGCCGCCGGGACGGAACTCGAACTCCCGGGTGTCCTGGTTGAAGATCGACACCCCGGTCACGTCCGAGGGCAGCAGGTCCGGAGTGAACTGGATCCGGCGGACGGTCAGGTCGATCGACCGGGCCAGCGCCTTGCTCAGCATCGTCTTGCCGACGCCGGGGACGTCCTCGATCAGCAGGTGCCCCTCGGCGAGGAGGACCACCAGCGCGGTCCGTGCGACCTCGGGCTTCCCCTCGATCACCTTCTCGATGTTGGCCTGCACCCGGTCGGTCACCGACCGCAGCGCGTCCAGGCCGTTGGCGGGTACCCCGCGCCCGATCTCCGTCTCCCAAGCCTCCATGCCCCTAGTCAACCTCATCGGTCGTAGCCGGTCCCGCCGTCGGCGAAACCGCCACGGATCCGTGACCGAAAAGCGGTCCGGGCGAATCCGTGGCCACAAGGGGTGAGAAAGGGAGCAGATGTGGTTGACGGTGGAGCAATGTGGAGTATGGTGGGGGAAAGTGGAGGAAGAGAGGGATGAGGTGGCGCGATGTTCTCCGGCACCTTCACCCCGAAGCTCGATGACAAAGGGCGGCTCTTCCTCCCCGCGAAATTCCGAGAGGCGATGGGGGACGGGCTGGTGATCACCCGAGGTCAGGAGCGCTCGATCGACATGCGCACCAAGGCCGACTTCGACGTGTTCGCCGAGAAGTTCCAGAACGCGTCGCAGACCGACGCCCGGCTCCGCGGCTATGGCCGGATGCTGTTCGCGCTCGCCTCGGAGCAGACCCCGGACAAGCAGGGCCGGTTCACGGTCACTCCCGAGCTGCGGGCGTACGCCGGGCTCGAGAAGGACTGCGTCGTGATCGGCATCTACAACCGGATCGAGATCTGGGAACCGCAGGCCTGGGCCGACTACACGGCCGCGCAGGAGCAGGCGTTCTCGGACGTCTCGGAAGAGATCTTCCCGGGCTTCTAGTCCGGGGCAGCACCCGCACAAGTCAACAACGGTGATCGCAGGACGAGGTTCGTGTCCGCTCCTTCTCACGTGCCGTCTGTCGCACCTTCCCCGGTGACAGAAGGCCGCTTCCCGAGCGGTGAGCGGACCCGAACCTGGTCAGGCGATCACCACCCGTCACCAACCACACCAGGGGTCGAGCCATGCAGGTTGTACGCGAGTCGGTCACACCGGCTCGACGCGTGCGCCACGACGTACGCGACGGGCTCGCCGTGATGGCGTTCTCGGCGGCCGTCAGCATCGGACTCGCGCTGACCTTCACGCTGCTCGTCGGACTCGGGAAGTAGAGCCCCGATGAGCGCCCCCCTCCACGTCCCGGTCCTGCTCGACCGGGTCGTCGCCCTGGTGGCTCCGGCCCTGGCCGAGCCCGGCAGCGTCCTGATCGACGCCACCCTCGGCCTCGGCGGCCACACCGAGGCGGTCCTGACCCGCTGCCCGAACGCGCACGTCCTCGGCATCGACCGCGACGTGCACGCCCTCGAGCTGGCCGGGAAGCGCCTGGAGCCGTTCGCCGGCCGTACCACCCTGGTGCACGCCGTGTACGACGAGATCCCCGACGTCCTGGAACGGCTCGGGATGGGCCCGGTGCAGGGCATCCTCTTCGACCTCGGCGTCTCCTCGATGCAGCTCGACGTCCGCGAGCGCGGCTTCGCCTACGCGGAGGACGCCCCGCTGGACATGCGGATGAACGACACCACCGGACTCACCGCTGCCGACGTGCTCAACACCTACAGCGGCGCCGACCTGGCCCGGATCCTGAAGTCGTACGGCGAGGAGAAGTTCGCGCGCCAGATCGCCCGGGCCGTCGTACGGGAGCGGGAGACGGAACCGTTCTCCTCCTCGGGCCGGCTCGTCGAGCTGCTCTACGACACCATCCCGGCGCCGGCGCGGCGTACCGGCGGGCACCCGGCCAAGCGCACCTTCCAGGCGCTGCGGATCGAGGTCAACGACGAGCTCGGCGTGCTGCGCCGGGCGATCCCGGCGGCGCTCGACTCGATCGCCGTCGGCGGCCGGGTCGTGGTGATGAGCTACCACTCCCTGGAGGACCGGATGGTCAAGGAGACCTTCGTCGACCGGACCCGCTCGAAGGCGCCGGTGGACCTGCCCGTCGTCCCGGAGGAGTTCCAGCCGGAGCTGCGCCTGATCACCCGCGGTGCCGAGAAGGTCACCGAGGCCGAGATCGCCGAGAACTCGCGGGCCGCGTCGGTGCGGCTCCGCGCCGTGGAACGAGTGAGGGCAGCGGCATGAGCAGTCTCGTCAACCCCGGTCGCGTCCGCGTCCCCCGGCAGGCGCCGTCGGCGATCGAACGGGCCCGGCTCGCTCTGGTCCCGACCCGGACGGTCCGCGCCCCGCGGGCACCGTTCGCGGTCCTGGTCGCCCTGCTGCTCGGTGCCGGCGTGGTCGGCCTGCTGATGTTCAACACCCACATGCAGCAGGCGTCGTTCTACGCCACCTCGCTGCAGCAGCGCGCCGACGCACTGGCCGCCAAGCGGCAGGCGCTGGAGATGGAGGTCGCCCGGCTGCGCGACCCGCAGCAGCTGGCGGCGGCCGGCCGGAAGCTCGGCATGGTGGTGCCGCCGGTGCCCGCGTTCATCGACCTGCGTACCGGCAAGATCAGCGGCATCCCGACGCCGGCGACCAGCGAGGACACGATGCGGATCACCTCGTTGCCGGCCGGTCTGCCGGAGGAGTTCAACAAGAAGCCGCGCTACATCAAGCTCCCGCCGCCACCCGCTGGAAATTCAGTACAAACCCAGGCGGACGACGGCCCCGCCTCCGCAGGCGGAACCCCCGCCGGCGGTAGGAATAACTCAGCAACCGCCCGATAGGGAGCACCTCGTTGAACCAGCGCAGCCGACCGGCCGTCCGCCCCCGGGCCACCACCGGTTCGCGCACCCTGCGCGGAGCACCCGAGATGCGGCTCCGGGTCGGTCTGATCGTGATCGCGATGGTGCTCTCGGTCTTCGGCGTCCGGTTGGTCCAGCTGCAGGGCCTGGACCCGAAGGCGTACGCCGCCCGGGCCGACGCCGCCGGCCTGGTGAAGTTGCCGCTGCCCGCGACCCGCGGCGAGATCACCGACCGCAACGGGGTGCCGCTGGCCGAGAGCGTCAGCGGCCTGATGATCTTCGCCGACCCGCAGCGGACCCGGCCGAACGCCGAGAAGATCGCCCGGATCCTCGCGAACCGGCTGGAGCTGGACTACTTCGACGTGCTCGACGCGCTGCGGAAGAGCAACGGTGCCGGCAAGCCCGACCTGCGCTTCGCCTACGTCGCCCGCCGGGTGCCGGAGGCGACCGCGCTCGCGGCGGTCGCGGCCGTCAAGAAGGCCGGCTTCCAGGGCGTCGACACCCGCCCGGACCCGGTGCGCTTCTACCCGGCCAAGGACGTCGGCGCGAACCTGCTCGGCTTCCTCGGCGCCGACGGCAAGCCGCTGGCCGGCCTGGAGATGATGTTCGAGAAGCAGCTCGCCGGCAAGGACGGCAGCGAGAGCTACGAGGTCGGCGGCGGCAACCGGATCCCGCTCGGCGAGAACACCGAGGTGAAGCCGGTCAACGGCAAGGACCTCACCCTGACCATCGACCGGGACGTCCAGTTCTACGCCCAGCGGGTGCTGCGCACCACGGTGCAGAACTCCCGCGCCGAGTCCGGCGCCGCGATCGCGATCGACACCAAGACCGGGGACATCCTGGCGCTCGCCGACTACCCGTCCTACGACGCCAACGACGCCGGTGCCGCCCCCAAGGCGGACCGGGGCAGCCGGGCGCTGAGCAACGTCTACGAGCCGGGCTCGGTGGAGAAGGTCCTGACCACCTCCGCGCTGATCGACGCCGGCAAGGTGACCCCGCGGACCCGGATCCGGGTGCCGGCGAACCTGCCGATCGGCAGCGACGTGATCAACGACTACTTCGAGCACTCGCTGATCAAGCTGACCCTGGCCGGGGTGATCGCGAAGTCCTCCAACATCGGCACGGTGCTGGCCACCCGCCAGTTCAAGCCCGAGCAGCTCTGGGGCTACCTGGACAAGTTCGGACTCGGTCACCGGGCCGGTATCGGCCTGGCTGGCGAGACCCGCGGCCTGCTGCCGAAGCCGGCCGACTGGACCGAGCTGACCCAGGCCACGATCTCCTTCGGGCAGGGCCTCTCGGTCAACGCCCTGCAGATGGCGACGGCGATCAACGCGGTCGCGAACGGCGGCGAGCTGATCTCGCCGAGCCTGATCAAGGGCCGGGCCACCACGGGGAGCGGCGTCGAGGTCGGCTCGGACGTCGCGACCCGGCACCGGGTGATCAGCCCGCAGGCAGCCTCGGCGGCCGCCAAGATGATGGAGATGGTCGTCACCCAGGGAGCAGGCACGGCGCCGGGTGCGGGCATCCCCGGCTACCGGGTGGCCGGCAAGACCGGTACGGCGCAGCAGGTCGGCAAGACCTGCAAGTGCTACGACGGCTCGCTGGCGGTCTCCTTCGCCGGGTTCGCTCCGGCCGACGACCCGCGGTTCACCGTGTACGTCGTGATCCAGAAGCCCAAGAACGGCGGCAGCGGTGGTGGCACCGCGGGACCGGTGTTCCGCAAGGTCATGTCCTACCTGTTGCAGAAGTACGCCGTACCGCCGACGAACACCCCGCCCGCGGCACTGCCGGTGGAGTGGTGAACCGATAGGTTCGCCACGTGGCCGTTTCTGACTCGAGCATGCGGCGACCGGGACTGACCCGCCCGGCCGCGCCGCGCGCGACCACGCTCACCGACGTGGCGTCCTGGGTCGGCGCCGAGGTGGTCGGCGACCCCGGGCAGCGGGTCGTCACCGGTCTGAGCCTGAGCTCCCAGCGGGTCTTCCCGGGTGACCTGTATGCCGCGCTGCCGGGCGCACGCGCGCACGGAGCCGCCTATGCGGACGAAGCGGTCGCGGCCGGTGCGGTGGCGGTGCTGACCGACCCGGCGGGCGCGGCCCGGCTGACCAGCACGCCGGTGCCGGTGCTCGTGCTCGACGACCCGCGGCCCGCGCTCGGCGGCCTGGCGGCCCGGATCTACGGCGACCCTGCGGCGGACCTGACGCTGATGGCGGTCACCGGCACCCAGGGCAAGACCACCACCACCCGGCTCCTGGAGGCCGGGCTGGAGCAGGTCGGCATCCCGGCCGCGGTGGTGGGCACCGTCGGCACCCGGATCGCCGGCCAGGACGTGAAGACGGCGCTGACCACGCCCGAGGCGCCGGACCTGCACGCGCTGTTCGCGGTGATGCGCGAGCACCAGGTCCGCGGCTGCGCGATGGAGGTCTCCAGCCACGCACTGGTGATGGGCAGGGTCGACGGGGTGGTCTTCGACGTCGCCGCCTTCGTCAACCTCGGCCGCGACCACCTCGACTTCCACGCCGACCTCGAGGACTACTTCCAGGCGAAGGCGTCGCTGTTCACGCCGGCGCGGGCCCGGGTCGGGCTGACCAACGTCGACGACGAGTTCGGGCGGCGGCTGCTGGACGCGGAGATCCCGGTGCGGACCTTCTCGCCGTCCGGGGCTGAGGCCGACTGGCGAGCCGTCGACGTCGAGCTTCGCCCCGAGGGCTCCCGGTTCACGATCGTCGGACCCGACGGCGTGCGGATCCCGGCCGGGGTGCCGCTGACCGGCGCCTTCAACGTCGCCAACGCGTTGTGCGCGGTCGCGCTCGCCGCCGAGGCAGGCTTCGACGCGGCCCTGGTCGCCGGCGGGATCGCCGCCTCCGGGGGAGTGCCGGGTCGGCTGGAGCGGATCGACGCCGGCCAGCAGTTCCTGGTCGTCGTCGACTACGCCCACAAGCCCGACGCGCTGGACGCGGCGCTGGCCGCGCTGCGTCCGCTGACCACCGGCCGGCTGATCCTGGTCCTCGGGGCCGGCGGCGACCGGGACACCGGCAAGCGCCCGCTGATGGGGGCGATCGGTGCTCGCGAGGCCGACGTCTTCGTGGTCACCGACGACAACCCGCGTTCCGAGGACCCGGCAGCGATCCGGGCGGCGGTGCTGGCGGGTGCCGACGAGGTGCCGCCCCCGCAGCGCGGCGAGGTGCTCGAGGTCGGCGACCGGCGGCAGGCGATCCGGCAGGCGATCGCGCTGGCGGGTCCCGGCGACACCGTGCTGATCGCCGGCAAGGGCCACGAGACGGGTCAGGAGGCAGCCGGGGTGACGCAGCCGTTCGACGACCGCGACGAGGCCCGGGACGCACTGGCGGGGGACAGCCGATGATCGCGATGACGCTGGCCGAGATCGCGGCGGTCGTCGACGGGTCGGTCGATGCGGGCGACGCGGACGTCCGGGTGCTCGGCCCGGCGTTCCTCGACAGCCGCGACCCGGTCCCGGACGGACTCTTCCTGGCGATCGCGGGGGAGCACGTGGACGGGCACGACTTCGCCGTCGCGGCCGTCGAGGGCGGTGCCGCGGCGGTGCTCGGTAGCCGTCCGACCGGGGTGCCGACCGTGGTGGTCGGCGACGTCGAGGCGGGGGTCCAGCGCCTGGCCGCGCACGTGCTGCGCGCGCTGCGCCGGGCCGACCCGGAGCTGCGGGTGCTGGCGGTCACGGGGTCCCAGGGCAAGACCGGGGTCAAGGACATGCTCGGCGCGGTGCTGGCCGAGGTCGCGCCGACGGTGGCGACGTACGGGTCCTTCAACAACGAGCTCGGCCTGCCGCTCACGGTGCTCCGGGCCGAGCCGGGGACCAGGTTCCTGGTACTGGAGATGGGTGCCCGCGGGATCGGGCACCTGGCGGTGCTCTGCGGGATCGCCCCGCCGGACGTCAGCGTGGTGCTCAACGTCGGTACCGCGCACCTCGGTGAGTTTGGGTCGCAGGCGGCGATCGCCCAGGCCAAGGGTGAGCTGGTCGAGGCCCTCGGCCCGGACGGGGTCGCGGTGCTGAACCTCGACGACCCGGCGGTCGCCGCGATGGCACCGCGCACCCGTGGCCGGGTGCAGACCTTCGGCCGCGACCCCGGAGCTGCGGTGCGGCTGTCGGACATCGAGCTCGACGACCTCGGGCGGCCGTCGTTCGACCTGCAGCACGGCACCCAGCGGGTGCACGTCAAGCTCCAGCTGCTCGGCGAGCACCAGGCGATCAATGCGGCCGCCGTCACCGCGGCGGCGCTGGCGGTCGGCGCCGGTCTCGCCGGGATCGGTACGGCGCTGGGCACGATCCGCGCGCTCTCCCGGTGGCGGATGGAGCTGCACGAGCGCGCCGACGGGCTGATCGTGGTCAACGACGCCTACAACGCGAACCCGGAGTCGATGGGTGCCGCACTGCGGACCCTGGCCGAGATCGGCCGCCGGTCCGGCCGGCCGACGGTGGCCGTGGTCGGGGAGATGCGCGAGCTCGGCGAGGCCAGTGCCGCCGAGCACGCCGGGATCGGCCGGCTCGCCCGGGAGCTCGGGATCGACCAGGTTTTCGTGGTGGGCAACGGGGCACGAGAGATCAGTCACGCCGATCAATCCGCCTCGTTCCACGAGTCGGTGGCCGATGCGATCGTCGCCGTACGGAACAATGTGGTCGGCACCTCGGTGGTGCTGGTGAAGGCGTCGCGGGCGGTCGGGCTCGAGCGGGTCGCCGACGCGTTGCTGACTGAAGCGGAGGGATGAGCGGGTGAAGGCGATCTTGTTGGCCGGGGGGCTCTCCCTCGTGCTCACCCTGATCGGGACCCGCTACGCGATCCGGATCTTCGCCGCCAAGGGCTACGGCCAGCTGATCCGCGACGACGGTCCGACGACGCACCACACCAAGCGGGGCACCCCCACCATGGGCGGCCTGGTGATCGTGCTGGCCACCGTGCTCGCCTACTTCCTGGCCAAGCTGCTCACCGGCTCGGAACCCTCGATCTCGGCGCTGCTGCTGCTCTTCCTCTTCGTCGGTCTCGGCACGGTCGGGTTCCTGGACGACTTCATCAAGATCTACAAGCAGCGCAACCTCGGCCTGCGCAGCAAGGCCAAGTTCATCGGCCAGACCCTGATCGCGGTGATCTTCGGGTGGCTGGTGCTCTGGCGCGTCGACCCGATCGAGGACGAGCGCGGCCTGACCCCGGCCGGTCACGCGATCTCCTTCACCCGCGACATCGAGCGGTTCGCGCTGCCGACCGCCGTGCTGGTGCTCTTCATCGTGCTGATGATCGCCGGGGCGAGCAACGCGGTGAACCTCACCGACGGCCTCGACGGGCTGGCCGCCGGCGCCTCGATGATGGTCTTCGGCGCCTACACCCTGATGAACATCTGGCAGAACAACCAGTCCTGCTCCGGCACCCGGGTGGCGGTCTCCGGCGCGGTCGGCTCCTGCTACGAGGTGCGTGACCCGCTCGACCTGGCCGTGGTCGCGGCGGCGATCACCGGCGCCTGCTTCGGCTTCCTCTGGTACAACGCCTCGCCGGCCCAGATCTTCATGGGGGACACCGGATCGCTCGCCCTCGGCGGCGCGGTCGCCGGGATGGCGGTGCTGACCCGGACCGAGCTGCTGCTGGCGCTGCTCGGCGGCCTGTTCGTGGTCCAGACGATGTCGGTGATCCTGCAGGTCGGCTGGTTCAAGGCGACCAAGGGCAAACGCCTGTTCCGGATGGCGCCGCTGCACCACCACTTCGAGCTGCTCGGCTGGGAGGAGATCACCGTCGTGATCCGGTTCTGGCTGATCGGCGCGGTGTTCGTCGCCGCCGGGCTCGGTGTCTTCTACGCCGAATGGGTGGTCGGCGGGTGAGCACGCGTCTCGACGGTCTGGGTCGGGAGAGCTCCTGGGAGGGCATCAATGCGGTCGTCGCCGGCATGGGCGTCTCCGGCTTCGCCGCCGCGGACAGCCTCAACCACCTCGGCGCCTCGGTGACCGCGCTCGACGAGGCCGACGACGAGGCGCGCGGGGAGAAGGCCACCCTGCTGGAGATCCTCGGCGCCACGATCCGGCTGGGTGCGGGCAGCACGGCCGTCCTCCCCGAGAACGTCGACGTGCTGGTCACCTCGCCCGGCTGGCGGCCGGACGCCCCGCTGCTGGCCCAGGCCGCCGCGCGCGGGATCCCGATCTGGGGCGAGGTCGAGCTCGCCTGGAGGTTGCGCGACCTGCACCGCCCGGCGCCCTGGCTGGCGATCACCGGGACCAACGGCAAGACCACCACGGTGCAGATGCTCGAGCAGATGCTGCTCGCCGGCGGCCTGCGCACGGTCGCGGCCGGCAACGTCGGGCTGCCGATCGTCGAGGCCGTGATGACCGAGGACGAGAACGGCGCGTCGCCGTACGACGTGCTGGCGGTCGAGCTCTCCAGCTTCCAGCTGCACTACACCTCCTCGATGCGGGCCCGTTCGGCCGCGGTGCTCAACGTGGCCGCGGACCACCTGGACTGGTACTCGACGGCGGGAGGCGACCCGATGGACGCCTACACCGCGGACAAGGGCCGGATCTACGCCGGCGTCGAGACCGCCTGCGTCTACAACCTCGCCGACCCGGTCACCGAGCAGCTGGTCCGCGACGCCGACGTCGCCGAGGGGGCCCGGGCGATCGGGTTCACCCTGGGGATGCCGGGTGTCGGGATGCTCGGCGTGGTCGAGGACGTGCTCGCCGACCGGGCGTTCGTGGAGGACCGGCGGAATGCGGCCGCCGAGCTGTGCACGATCGCCGACCTGGCCACGCCGGCACCGCACTTCGTCCAGAACGCGCTCGCCGCGGCCGCCCTGGCCCGCTCCTTCGGGGTCGAGCCGGTCGCGATCCGGGACGCGCTGCGCGGCTTCGTCCCCGGCGACCACCGGATCGCCGAGGTGGCCGTGCTCGACGGCGTCACCTGGGTGGACGACTCCAAGGCCACCAACCCGCCGGCAGCGCTGGCGTCGCTGCAGGCCTACGACCCGGTGGTCTGGATCGCCGGCGGCCTGGCCAAGGGATCCCGGTTCGAGGACCTCGTCGAACGGGTGCGGGACCGGCTGCGCGCGGTGGTGCTGATCGGTGCTGATGCTGAAGTGATTGGTGAGGCGTTGGCCCGACACGCGCCGGATGTCCCCGTCTTCCGTCTGCCGCCCGGCGAGACTTCTCCTATGGACAGCGTCGTGGCGCAAGCCGCGGCGTTCGCCCGACCCGGGGACACCGTGCTTCTGGCCCCGGGCTGTGCGTCCATGGACATGTTCACCAACTACGGCGCACGCGGCGATGCCTTCGCCGCGGCCGTGCGCCGCAGGCGGGGGACGCAGGAGTAGTCACGACGAGGAGGACGAGTGAGCGCCACCGCGCATCCGGGCGAGCGGACCTTCGGTGAGGACGCCGGGATCCGTGGCTGGGTCGCCACGATGCGACGCCACCTGGACCGCCCGCTGACGCCGTACTACCTGCTCCTCGGCGCGACCGCGCTGCTGCTCGCGATCGGCCTGGTGATGGTGCTGAGCGCCTCCAGCGTCGACGGCTTCGAGAAGCACGGCAACTCCTACTACTGGGCGCTCAAGCAGCTGATGTGGGTGGTGGTCGCGTTCCCGTGCGCGTGGGTCGCGACCAAGATCCCGCTCCGGACGCTGCGCTTCCTGGCGTGGCCGGGTCTGCTGGTCGCCGTGGTGATGCTGGCCCTGACCCAGACCGGCCTCGGTGTCGAGGTCAACGGCAACAAGAACTGGCTGGGTCTCGGCCCGTTCCAGGTGCAGCCGTCCGAGGTGGCGAAGTTCGCGATGGTGCTCTGGTGCGCCGATGTCTACGCCCGCAAGGACAAGCTGCTCGGCTCCTGGTGGCACCTGATGATCCCGGTGATCCCGGTCGCCGGCCTGATCACCGGACTGGTGCTGGTCGGTGGTGACCTCGGCACCGCGCTGGTGATGTTCGCGATCACTCTCGGCATGCTCTGGGTGATCGGCGTCCCGGCCCGGCTCTTCGTCGGCGCGGTCAGCCTGGTCTCGGTCGCGGCGCTGTACCTCGCGGCGAGCAGCGACGAGCGCCTCAACCGGATCACCAGCTTCGCCGACCCCTTCAAGGACTTCCAGAGCTCCGGCTGGCAGGCCGGCCACGGCATCCTCGGCATGGCCAGCGGCGGCCTCTTCGGCAAGGGCATCGGCGCCAGCCAGCAGAAGTGGGGCAACCTGCCCGAGGCGCACACCGACTTCATCTTCGCGGTCCTCGGCGAGGAGCTCGGCCTCGCCGGCACGCTGCTGGTCCTGGTGCTGTTCCTGACCATCGCGTACGCCGGCCTGCGGGTCGCCATGCAGGCCGAGAACCTCTTCGTCCGCTACGCCACCGCCGGGATCGTGATCTGGCTGACCGCGCACGCGATCATCAACATCGGGATGGTGCTGGCGCTGCTGCCGGTGATCGGCATCCCGCTGCCGCTGGTCTCGTACGGCGGCTCGTCGCTGGTGCCGGAGCTGGTCGCGCTCGGCCTGGTGATCGGCTTCGCCCGCTCGGAGCCGAACGCGGCCGGCGAGCTGCGCCGGCGCCGGAGCGCCCGCAAGACCCAGCGTGCGGTGAACGCGGGCGCGGTCCCGAGGCGCTGGTCGTGAAGCGCATCCTGCTCGCGGGGGGTGGCACTGCGGGCCACACCTCGCCGCTGCTGGCCACCGCGGACGCGCTGCGCCGCCGGCACCCCGACCTGGAGATCACCTGCCTCGGCACGGCTCGCGGGCTGGAGACCACGGTGATCCCGGCGGCGGGCTACCCGCTCGAGCTGGTCTCGCCGGTACCGCTGTCGCGGAAGCTCAACGCCGACCTGCTCCGGACCCCCGGCCGGCTGCGGGCGTCGGTCAACGAGGCGGTCGCCGTCCTCGACCGGATCCGCCCCGACGTGGTGGTCGGCTTCGGTGGCTACGTCTCGGTGCCGGCGTACCTGGCGTCGCGCCGGCGGAAGCTGCCGCTGGTGGTCCACGAGGGCAACGCCCTGCCCGGGATCGCGAACAAGCTCGGTGCCCGGATCACGCCGTACGTCGCGACCAGCTTCCCGGGGACCGCGCTGCCGCACGCCGTCTGCACGGGGCTGCCGATCCGCAGGATGATCGCCACCCTGGACCGCGGCGCGCTGCGCGCGGAGGCGCGGGAGTTCTTCGGCCTGGACGCCGAGCTGCCGACGCTGCTGGTCACCGGCGGCTCGCAGGGCGCCCGGCGGATCAACGACTCGGTCTCGGCCGCGGCGGACGCGTTCGCCGCCGGCGGCGTCCAGGTGCTGCACATCGTCGGACCGAAGGGCGAGGTCGGCGACGTCGCCACCGGGACGCCGTACGTCGTGGAGCGGTACGTCGACCGGATGGACCTGGCCTACGCGGCCGCGGACCTGGTCGTCTGCCGGGCCGGTTCCAACACCGTCACCGAGGTCTCCGGGGTCGGGCTGCCGGCAGTCTTCGTGCCGCTGCCGATCGGCAACGGCGAGCAGGCGCTCAACGCCCGCCCGGTGGTCGACGCCGGTGGCGGCCTGCTGGTGGCGGATGCCGCCTTCACCCCGGAGTGGGTCCGGTCGACCCTGCCCGGCCTCGTCGCCGACCGGGAGCGCCGCGAGACGATGGGCCGCGCTGCCTCCGGGGTGATCCCGTTGGACGCCGACGAGAAGCTGGCGGACCTGATCGAGCAGGCAGCGGGAGGGAACCGATGAAGGTCCCGGTCCCCTCCGAGCTGCTCCCGGCCGAAGCCCTGGGCCGGGTGCACTTCGTCGGCATCGGCGGTGCCGGTCTCTCCGGGATCGCCCGGATCATGCTCGCCCGGGGGATCGAGGTCTCCGGCAGCGACGCCAAGCCGTCGGCCACGATCGAGGCGCTGCGCGCACTGGGAGCGGAGTGCTTCGTCGGGCACGCCGCGGAGCAGGTCGCGGGCGCCGACACCGTGGTCGTCTCCACGGCGGTCCGCGCCGACAACCCGGAGGTGGTCGAGGCCGGCCGTCTCGGTCTCCGGCTGCTGCCGCGGTCGGCCGCGCTGGAGGCGGTGATGCAGGGCCGCCGGGTGGTTGCGGTCGCCGGGACGCACGGCAAGACCACCACCACCTCGATGCTCACCGTCGCGTTGCAGCACTGCGGGGCGGACCCGTCGTTCGCGATCGGCGGCGACCTGAACGAGTCCGGGTCGAACGCCCACGACGGCACCGGCGACCTCTTCGTCGCCGAGGCCGACGAGAGCGACGGCGCCTTCCTGGTCTACTCGCCGTACGCCGCGCTGGTCACCAACGTCGAGGCCGACCACCTCGACAACTACGGCACCGAGGAGGCCTACCGGGCCGCCTTCACCGAGTTCCTCGGCCGGATCGACCCGGCCGGTTTCCTGGTGGCGTGCACCGACGACCCGGGGGCCGCGGCGCTGGTCGCGGACGCGGCGGAGCGCGGCCTGCGCACGATCGGGGTCGGCATCGGTGCCGACGCCGAGGTGCGCGCGGAGAACTTGCGCCAGGTCGGCGCCACCTCGACGTTCGACGTGGTCGACCGGGGCCGGAGGCTCGGCGAGGTCCGGTTGCAGGTGCCCGGTCAGCACTACGTGCTCGACGCCCTGGCGGCGCTGGCGTCCGGGCTGCGGCTCGGCTTCGGGTTCGCGGACCTGGCCCGCGGGCTCGGCGCGTACTCCGGCACCCGGCGGCGGATGGAGCTCAAGGGCGAGGTCGGCGGCATCCGGGTCTACGACAGCTACGCCCACCACCCCAAGGAGATCAGCGGCGACCTGGAGGCGGCCCGGTCGCTGGCCGGTCCGGGGCGGATCGTGGTCGCCTTCCAGCCGCACATGGTCTCGCGCACCCGGATCTTCGGCGCTGAGATGGGCCAGGCCCTGGGCGCTGCCGACGAAGTCGTGGTGATGGACATCTACGTCGCCCGCGAGGACCCGGAACCCGGGGTGACGGCGGCGCTGGTCGCCGACGCCGTGCCGCTGCCGGCCGAGCAGGTGGTGCTGGAGCCGTCCTGGTCGGCGACCGCCGAGCACCTGGTGGATCGGGCACTGCCCGGCGACGTGATCCTGACCCTGGGCGCCGGCGACGTGACGCTGCTCGGTCCTTCGGTGCTGGCGCTGCTGACCCAGCGGGCCAAGGAGGCCCCGGAGGAGACCCCGGATGACGATGGCTGACGAGGAGGTCGAGCCGACCGACGTCACGGTGATGGTGGCCGGCCCGGACTTCGCCCGCCGGCGGTTGCGCGCCCGGCTGCGGCGCTGGCGGCCGTTCCTGATCACCGGCCTCGTCGTCGTGCTGGTCGCCACCGCCGTCTGGCTGATCTGGTTCTCCTCGGTCGTCACCGTGCGCGACGTCGAGGTCACCGGCAACAGCGCCGTCGGCACGGCCCGGATCGAACGGGTCGCGCAGGTGCCGCTCGACCGCCAGCTCGTCCGGGTCGACCTCGGCGCGATCCAGGCCCGGGTGGAGGCGATCCCGGCGATCCGGACGGTCGCGGTCTCCCGGTCCTGGCCGCACGGGATCAAGATCGAGGTCACCGAGCGGGTGCCGATCGCGGTCGTCAGCCGCGGCACCGGGTTGCAGGCGGTGGACGACGACGGGGTGCTGTTCGGCAGCTACGCCCGGCCGCCGGCCGACCTGCCGCTGGTCCGGACCGATCCGAACGTGAAAGCGGCGGCGCTGGCCGAGGCGGCCCGGGTGATCCGGTCGCTGCGGTCCGACATCGCGGCCTCGGTGGAGGACGTCGACGTCGCCTCGATCGACAAGATCTCGCTGCGGCTGACCGGCGGCATCACGGTGGTCTGGGGGAGCGCGGACTCGTCCGCGGCGAAGGCGGAGGTGCTGGCGGTCCTGCTGCGCACCGCGAAGAAGGACCGTGGTCCGAACGGCGGGATCTCCGAGATCGACGTCAGCGTTCCCGGTCGGCCGACGACCCGCTGATCCGCACCCGGGTCAAGGAATTCTCCGCCGCGTGGGCGTGTTGCCGCGGATTGGCCGCGGCCCGCGCCTACCTTGTTCTCACGGCCTCAGGTTGACATAACATTAACCTTCTACTGGAGGGTTAGGGTTCCCGGTCCGAGGCGGACAGCTGAACAAGATCCGGAGCCGCTCTGCAGTCGGGCAGGGCGACCAGCAGAAATGCAACCTGCATCAGGAAGGGCACCGCCATGGCAGCACCACAGAACTACCTGGCCGTCATCAAGGTCGTGGGTATCGGTGGAGGTGGAGTCAATGCCGTCAACCGGATGATCGAGGTCGGGCTGCGGGGCGTTGAGTTCATCGCCATCAACACCGATGCGCAGGCACTGCTGATGAGCGACGCCGATGTGAAGCTCGACATCGGCCGCGAGCTCACCCGCGGGCTCGGCGCCGGCGCGAACCCCGACGTGGGTGCCCGCGCCGCCGAGGACCACGCGGACGAGATCGAAGAGGTCATCAAGGGGGCCGACATGGTCTTCGTGACGGCCGGCGAGGGCGGCGGCACCGGCACCGGCGGCGCGCCCGTCGTGGCCAAGATCGCCCGCTCCCTGGGCGCGCTGACGATCGGCGTCGTGACCCGCCCGTTCGCCTTCGAGGGCCGCCGTCGCTCGACCTCGGCCGAAGAGGGCATCGCCAACCTCCGCGAGGAGGTCGACACCCTGATCGTGATCCCGAACGACAAGCTGCTCTCGATCGCCGACCGCAACGTCAGCATGCTGGACGCGTTCAAGCAGGCAGACCAGGTGCTGCTCCAGGGCGTCTCGGGCATCACCGACCTGATCACCACCCCCGGTCTGATCAACCTCGACTTCGCCGACGTGAAGTCGGTGATGTCGAACGCCGGCTCGGCGCTGATGGGCATCGGCTCGGCGCGCGGTGAGAACCGGGCCGTCGAGGCGGCCGAGCTGGCCGTCTCCTCGCCGCTCCTCGAGGAGTCCATCGACGGAGCCCAGGGCGTGCTGCTCTCGATCGCCGGCGGATCCGACCTCGGCCTCTTCGAGATCAACGAGGCCGCGGCGATGGTCGCCGACGCGGTGCACCCGGAGGCGAACATCATCTTCGGTGCCACCATCGACGACGCGCTCGGCGATGAGGTGCGGGTGACCGTGATCGCCGCCGGCTTCGAGGGCGGTCGGCCGAAGCGCCGCGAGGAGGCTCCGGGTCTTCGTCGTCCGGCGCCGACCCAGCAGCCCCAGACCCAGGAGGAGACCCGGGCCGCCGCGAAGGCGCTCGTCGAGGAGCGACGTGCCGCCTCGACGCCGGTGCAGCGCAAGGAGCCGGTCCCGGTCGGCGTCACCAACCCCGCGGTGAACCGGGCGCCCGACTTCGACGACGACCTCGACGTCCCCGACTTCCTGAAGTAGGGGACCTCCTCACCGAGTCCTCGTGTACCTCCATCGCTCCACGCTCGGCCCCGTCGACCTGGCCTTCACCGACCGGTACGGCGGGGTCAGCGGCGTCCCCTACGCGGAGCTGAACCTGGCGCAGGACGACGCCGACGACGCGTCCGCGCGCTCGGAGAACCTGCGCCGGGTCGTCACCGACTTCGCCCCGGACCTGGTTGCCCGACCGGACGCCGGCGTCGCGCTGCCGGTCGCGCAGATGAGGCAGGTCCACGGGACCGTCGTCGACCTGGTCGAGGACCGGCGTTCCCCCGGACTCCCGGAGGCCGATGCGATGGTCACCGCGCGGCCCGGCGTCGTGCTGCTCGTCCGCGCGGCGGACTGCGTCCCGGTCGTGCTCGCCGACCCGGAGCACCAGGTGATCGCCGTCGCCCATGCGGGTCGCCGGGGGATGGTCGACGGCATCGCGGCCGCGACGGTGTCCCGGATGCGCGACAGCGGAGCATCCTCGATCCGCGCGTGGATCGGGCCCTCCATCTGCGGCGCCTGCTACGAGGTGCCGGCCGCGATGCAGGCCGAGGTCGGGGCGCTCGTCCCGGCAGCGGTGTCGACGACCTCCTGGGGGACGCCGGCCCTGGACATCGGCGCCGGGGTCCGCGCCCAGCTGGAGGCGGCCGGCGTCACCGTGGTCGACGTGGCCACCTGCACCCGCGAGTCGGCGGACCTGTACTCCTACCGGCGCGACGGCGCCGCGGCCGGTCGTCATGCCGGCCTGATCCGGCTGCACCCGAAGGGAACCCGATGACCCGCCGCGACGAGCTCGCCGCCAACCTTGCCGCCGTACGGGCTCGGATCGATGCCGCCTGCACGGCTGCCGGCCGCGCCCCGGGGGAGGTCGGCCTGGTGGTGGTGACGAAGTACTTCCCGGCCGCCGACGTACGCCTGCTCGCCGACCTGGGCGTCGGCGAGGTCGGCGAGAACAAGCACCAGGAGGCGTCGGCGAAGGCGGCCGAGTGCGCCGACCTCGGCCTCTCCTGGCACTTCATCGGCTCGATCCAGAGCAACAAGGCCGCGGCCGTCGCCCGGTACGCCGACGTCGTCGAGTCGGTCGACCGGGTCAAGCTCGTCCACGGCCTCAGCCGGGGTGCCGAGGAGTCCGGCCGGGTGGTCGACTGCCTGGTCCAGGTGAGCCTGGACGCCGGGGCTGATTCTGGCCCCTCGCACGGTCGGGGCGGTGCCGACCCGGCCGAGGTCGGCGCGCTGGCCGACGCGATCGCCGCGGCTCCGGCGCTCCGCCTGGCCGGGCTGATGGCGGTCGCGCCGCTCGGTGAGCCGGCCGCCCCGGCCTTCGCACGGCTGGCCGAGATCGCCAGCAGGCTCCGAGCGGACCATCCCGGGGCGACCGTGCTGTCCGCCGGGATGAGCGGCGACCTGGAGGACGCCGTGAAATTCGGCGCGACACACGTGCGTGTCGGCTCTGCGGTCCTCGGTCCGAGGCCTTTGGTCCAGTAATGTCCCCAAGTAGGCAGCAGCAGGATTCCAGACCCCCGTCCGGGGTCCGAACAGGCGTAGAGGAAGAGGATTCATGAGCGGCGCGATGCGGAAGATGGGCGTCTACCTCGGACTGCTCGAGGACGCCGAAGGTGAGTACGCCGAGCTCGACAACGCGTACGACGAGCCGACCCGTCGCCAGGCCGAGCCGGCGACCCGCTCGGTCTCCAACATCGCCGAGCGTCGCCGCCCGGCGCCCGCAGCTCCCGCCCAGGCCGCTCCGGCCCGTGCGGCCTCGCCGCTCTCCCGGATCACCACGCTGCACCCGCGGACGTACAACGAGGCCCGGGTGATCGGTGAGAACTTCCGTGACGGCATCCCGGTGATCATGAACCTCAGCGAGATGACCGAGTCGGACGCGAAGCGCCTGGTCGACTTCGCCGCCGGACTGGTTTTTGCCACGCGTGGCACCATCGAACGCGTGACGAGCAAGGTCTTCCTGCTGTCCCCGCCGAACGTCGAGGTAGCTGCCGAGGAGAAGGAGCTCATCGCCGAGGGCGGCTTCTTCAACCAGAGCTGAGCGTGTCTTGACCAACCCCGTGGGCATCGGCATCGACCTTGCCCTGAAGATCTTCATCGGTTTCCTGCTGGTCCGGCTCGTCGTGGACTGGATCCAGGTGTTCGCCCGTTCGTGGTCGCCGCACGGCCCTGTGCTGGTGGTTCTGGAAGCCGTCTACTCGGTGACCGACCCGCCGATCCAGGCGTTCCGCAAGGTGTTCAAGCCGCTCCGCATCGGGGGAGTGGCCCTCGACTTCAGCTTCCTGGCCGTCATGCTGATCTGTTTCCTGCTGCTCAACGTCAACGGCGCGCTCTGGCCCTGAGGACCGGGAATGCCGCTCTTGTCCGAGAACGGCTATTGTTCAATCCGCACTGTGTTCGATTCAGTACGAGTTTTGTCCGACTAACGAAGAATGGGTGAGGTCAATGCCGCTGACGCCTGAGGACGTGAGCAACAAGCGCTTTACTCCGGTCCGGCTCCGTGAGGGCTACGACATGGGCGAAGTAGACCAGTTCCTCGACGAGGTCGAGGCCGAGCTGGATCGCCTGAACAAGGAGAACGACGACCTCCGGACGAAGCTCAGCGCCGCCCAGCGCGGTGGTGGCGACTCGACCCCGGCCCCCGCGCCGGTCTTCGAGAAGGCCCCCGAGCCGGTCGCACCGCCCGCGCCTGTCGCGGTCCCCACGCCCGCCCCGGCCGCAGCGGCGCCGGTCCAGGAGTTCCGGGTCAGCACGGTGGCGGACGCCTCCAGCGCTGCCGCGAAGCTGCTCGAGATCGCCACCCGCAACGCCGACGAGCTCGTCGACGGGGCCAAGAACGAGGCCGACCAGATCATCGGTGCCGCCAAGACCAAGGCCGAGCGCCTCGAGGCCGAGACCAAGACCAAGACCGACCGCCTCGAGTCCGACGCCCGCACCCGCGCGGCGATGCTCGACTCCGAGACCGAGGCCCGCCGCAAGGAGATCTTCGGCAACCTCGAGAAGGAGAAGGACTCCCTCAACGGTGAGATCGAGGGGCTCCGCTCCTTCGAGCGCGAGTACCGCAGCCGGTTGAAGAGCTACTTCAGCCAGCAGCTCGAGGCGCTCGACGGATCGACCGCGACCTCGGCCAGCCTGCCCGTCGGCCAGGAGCACGCGCCCAAGCGGTTGAGGAGCATCCTCGGCGAAGACGCCGGCGACGCGTAGTCACCTGCAACACGAAGGGCCCCTCTCCTAGGAGAGGGGCCCTTCGTCGTTACCTCAGACGCGGAACACGTTGAACGCGAAGCCGACCTCATCGTCCGAGAACTCCAGGTCCGCCGGGGAGTCCGACTCCGCCATCGACGCCGCCAGTACCTCGTCGGCGATCAGGCCGCTGTGCTCGGCGAACGCCGCCGCCGTCGCGTCGCTCGCCGACCAGGTCAGGGCGATCCGGTCGGAGACGTCGAACCCGCTGTTCTTCCGCGCCTCCTGGATCATCCGGATGATGTCGCGGGCCAGTCCTGCCCGGCGCAGCTCGTCGGTCAGCTCCAGGTCCAGCGCCACCGTCTCGCCCTGCTCGTTGGCCACCGCCCAGCCCTCGCGCGGGCGCTCGGAGACGATCACCTCGTCGGCGAGCACCTCGACCTCCTGGCCGTCGAGCAGCACCGTCGCCCGGCCGTCGGCTGCCAGGGCGGCCGCCAGCACGGTCGGATCGGCGTCGGCGATCGCGGCGGCGACCCGGGGGGTCTCCTTCGCGAACCGCCTGCCGAGGGCGCGGAAGTTGCCCTTGGCGGAGTGGTCGACCAGGTCGGCGCCGGCGGCGCTGATCGGCTCGATGCCGCCGAGGTTCAGCTCGTCGGCGATCTCGGCGCGGAGCTCGTCGCTGAGCTGCTCGTACGCCGAGGTGCCGACGAGGGCACGCCGCAGCGGCTGCCGGGTGCGCACCTTCGCGTCGGCCCGGGCCGCCCGGCCCAGCTCGACCAGGCGGCGGGCGATCGACATCTGAGCACCGAGGCCCTCGTCGACCAGGGACCCGTCGACCTCCGGCCAGGCTGCCAGGTGCACCGACTCGGGCAGCTCCGCGGAGGTGGAGCGGAACACGTCCTGCCAGACCCGCTCGGTGATGAACGGGGTCAGCGGCGCCATCAGCAGCGTGACGACGTACAGGCACTCGTGCAGGGTGGCCAGCGCGGCCGGGTCGCCGTTCCAGAACCGCCGGCGCGAGCGCCGCACGTACCAGTTCGACAGGTCGTCCACGTACGCCGACAGCAGGGACCCGGCGCGCTGGGTGTCGAAGGCATCCAGCGCCGCCGTGACCTCGCGGGCGAGCAGGTGCGCCTCGGAGAGGGCCCAGCGGTCCATCACGGAGCGCTTGGCCACGGCCGGGGCCGGTGAGCCGGGGGCCCAGTCGGAGGTGCCGGCGTACAGGACCTGGAAGGCGACCGTGTTCCAGTAGGTCAGCAGCACCTTCCGGACGGTCTCCTGGATCGTCGTGTGCCCGACCCGACGGGCCGACCACGGCGAACCGCCGCAGGCCATGAACCAGCGCACCGCGTCGGCGCCGTGCTCCTCCATCAGCGGGATCGGCTCCAGGATGTTGCCCAGGTGCTTGCTCATCTTCCGGCCGTCCTCGGCCAGGATGTGGCCCAGGCAGAGCACGTTCTTGTACGACGACCGGTCGAACACCGTGGTGCCGACGGCCATCAGCGTGTAGAACCAGCCGCGGGTCTGGTCGATCGCCTCGCAGATGAAGTCGGCCGGGTAGGCGGCCTCGAACTTCTCCTTCGAGCCCTCGACGTGCGGGTAGCCCCACTGGGCGAACGGCATCGAGCCGGAGTCGAACCAGGCGTCGATGACCTCGGGGACCCGGGTCGCGACCTCGGCGCAGTTCTCGGCCGGGCAGCCGAACGTCACCTCGTCGATGAACGGCCGGTGCGGGTCGAGGCCGGACTGGTCGGTCCCGGTGAGCTCGGAGAGCTCCGCGAGCGACCCCACGCAGGTCTGGTGGCCCGCGGTGCAGCGCCAGATCGGCAGCGGCGTGCCCCAGTACCGGCTGCGGGAGAGCGCCCAGTCGATGTTGTTGTTGAGCCAGTCGCCGTACCGGCCCTCCTTGATCGTCTCCGGGAACCAGTTGGTCTGCTCGTTCTCGCGGAGCAGGGCGTCCTTCACCGCGGTGGTGCGGACGTACCAGGACGGCTGCGCGTAGTAGAGGAGCGCGGTGTGGCAGCGCCAGCAGTGCGGGTAGCTGTGCTCGTAGGGCACGTGCTTGAAGAGCAGGTCGCGCTGCTCCAGGTCCGCGGTGAGGTCGGCGTTGGCGTGCCGGAAGAACTGCCCGCCGACCAGCGGCACGTCGTCGGCGAAGTGGCCGTCCGGCTTGACCGGGTTGACCACCGGCAGGCCGTAGGCCTTGCAGACCGCCATGTCGTCCGCGCCGAACGCGGGGGACTGGTGCACCAGGCCGGTGCCGTCCTCGGTGGTGACGTAGTCGGCGAGGACGACGAAGTGGCTCTCGGTGCCCTCGGGGAATGCCACCAGCTCGAACGGCCGCTGGTAGCTCCAGCGCTCCATCTCGGCGCCGGCGACGGAGGCGACCTCGGAGTGCTCGTCGCCCAGCACGGCGTCGAGCAGCGGGCGGGCGACGACGACGCGCTTGCCCTGGTGCTCGGCAAGGACGTAGTCCACCGTCGGGTTCACGGCGACCGCGGTGTTCGAGACCAGTGTCCACGGGGTGGTCGTCCAGACCAGGAGGTCGGCCCCTTCCCAGGGGCCGCTGGTCAGCGGGAACCTCACGTACACGGACGGGTCGGTGACGGTCTCGTACCCCTGGGCGAGCTCGTGGTCCGAGAGCCCGGTGCCGCAGCGCGGGCAGTACGGCGCCACCCGGTAGTCCTCGACCAGCAGGCCCTTGGTGTGGATCTGCTGGAGCGCCCACCAGACCGACTCGATGTAGGCCGAGTCCATCGTCCGGTACGGGTTCTCGGTGTCGACCCAGTACCCCATCCGCTCGGTCATCTGCTCGAAGGCACCGACGTGGCGCTGCACCGACTCCCGGCAGCGCTCGTTGAACTCGGCGACGCCGAACGCCTCGATGTCGCCCTTGCCGGAGAAGCCGAGCTCCTTCTCCACGGCCAGCTCGACCGGCAGGCCGTGGCAGTCCCAGCCGCCCTTGCGGACGACGTACCGGCCGCGCATCGTGTGGAACCGCGGGAACAGGTCCTTGAAGACCCGGGCCTCGATGTGGTGGGTGCCGGGCATGCCGTTGGCCGTGGGCGGGCCTTCGAAGAACGTCCACGGCTCGCCGTCGCGGGTCAGCTCGACCGACTTGTCGAAGGTCTGCTGCTCCTTCCACAGGGCGAGGACGTCGCGCTCGAGCGCGGGCAGGTCGACCTGCGGGGGGACGGGGCGGTAGCCGGAGCTGCTGGTGTTCACGGTGTTCCTTCGGGTCATTGCGGAGGTTCAGCTTGGAGAAACCCGAAGGGACGAGGGCCATTTTCCGGCTCCCGCGGTACCACCCTCCTTGGCCGGCGCCCGGTACGGCGGCGCCTGCCCACTCACGATTCGCTGCTGCCGGTTCTAGTCCGTTTCGAGCATTCCGAGACGTTTCTTCCGGCGACTCCGGGGTGATGGCCCCATCAATGCCTGTGCAGCGGAACCAAGTGTGCCAGAGGGAACTGTTCATCTTCATCCCGGTATTGGCACGTCGCCGGACGGAATGGCGAGTTGAAGGGGCCCGCGTATGGGCCTATTGTCGCGGCCACGGTTATGACTTAGGTCATATTTCCTCTAGCCCGATGGGGGCGCGCTACCGATGGCAACGACCGGTAAGAAATCCCTGGTGAGCCGCGCAGGTGCTGCCGCGCGCAAAGTAGTCGGCAAGAAGGCGGCACCGGCGAAGAAGGCGGCGCCCGCCAAGAAGGCTCCGGCGAAGAAGGCGGCGCCGGCCAAGAAGGCGGCGCCCGAGAAGAAGGCCGCACCCGCCAAGAAGGCGGCGCCCGCGAAGAAGGCGGCGCCCGCGAAGAAGGCCGCACCGGCCAAGAAGGCGGCACCGGCCAAGAAGGCGGCACCGGCGAAGAAGGCTCCGGCCAAGAAGGCTCCGGCGAAGAAGGCGGCACCCGCGAAGAAGGCGGCGCCCGCGAAGAAGGCGGCGCCCGCGAAGAAGGCGGCACCGGCGAAGAAGGCTCCGGCTAAGAAGGCTCCGGCGAAGAAGGCGGCACCCGCGAAGAAGGCTCCGGCCAAGAAGGTCGCGCCGGCCAAGAAGGCTCCGGCGAAGAAGGTCGCGCCGGCCAAGAAGGCTCCGGCCAAGAAGGCCGCACCCGCCAAAAAGCCCACCCCGGCGAGCAAGCCCGCGACTACGCCGAAGCCGCCGTCAGCCAAGTTGGACGCACCTGTCAAAGTTGCCCCCGTGACCGCGACTCCCGCACCCAGCACCGCCAAGAAAACAGCTGCTCCGATCAAGGCCGCCACCAGCTCGAAGCTGGTCGTTCTCGAGGCCGAGGACCCGTGGACTAAGACCGAGCTCAACGAGGTGCGCACGCAGCTGCGCGCCGACGTGAAGCGCCTCCGGGCCGAGCTCGACGTCGTCGAGGGCGACCTCGCCCACCTGATGCGCGACGCCGGTGAAGGCGCCGGGAACGACACCGCCGACGTCGGCTCCGCGACCTTCGAGCGCGACCAGGAGATGACGATCGTCAACAACGCCCGGGACATGCTGGAGCAGTCCGAGCACGCCCTGGACCGGATCGCCGCCCGTACCTACGGCCGGTGCGAGGTCTGCGGCAACCCGATCGGCAAGAATCGTTTGATGGCGTTCCCGCGTGCCACAATGTGCATGACATGCAAGCAGCGCGAGGAGCGTCGCTGACCAGCGACTCCCACCCCACCAGGAGCAGGTCCCGTCTCGGGTGGGTTCTCGGTATCGCCGTCGCGGCCTGGGCCGTCGACCTCGGCACCAAGACCCTCGCCGTGCACCGTCTCTCCGACGGTGAGCAGGTCAACGTCATCGGCTCGCTGCTGAAGTTCCAGCTCACTTTCAACTCCGGGGCGGCGTTCAGCACCGGGACCGGTCTGACGCAGTGGATCAGCACCTTCGCGATCATCGCGTTCGTGGTGGTCCTGGTGGTCGCCCGCCGGGTCGGCACCCTCGGCTGGGCGTGGGCGATCGGACTGCTGCTGGCCGGGATCGCCGGCAACCTCACCGACCGGCTGTTCCGGGACCCCAGCCCCCTGCGCGGCCACGTGGTCGACTTCCTGGCCCTGCCGAACTGGCCGATCTTCAACGTGGCCGACATCTGCATCAACATCGCCGCCGGCCTGATCATCCTGTTCTCCTTCCGGGGGATCCCGCTCTCCGGCCAGCCGGCGACCGCCGAGGAGTCCGCCGAGGAGCCCAAGGAGTCCGGGCCCGCATGACGACCCCGACGAGCGACGAGCGCGCCCTGCTGGTGCCGGACGGCCTCGCCGGCGAGCGGGTCGACGTCGGGCTGGCCCGGATGTTCGGCATCTCCCGCTCCAAGGCCGCCGACCTGGTCCGCCAGGGGCTCGTGGCCCTGGACGGCTCGGCCGCGTCG
This sequence comes from Nocardioides marmoriginsengisoli, assembly GCF_003725695.1. Lineage (GTDB taxonomy): Bacteria > Actinomycetota > Actinomycetes > Propionibacteriales > Nocardioidaceae > Marmoricola > Marmoricola marmoriginsengisoli. The sequence goes on along the minus strand of NZ_RJSE01000003.1, from coordinate 249,989 downwards.
AAGTCCGACCGGCTGCTGCCCGGCGCCCTGCTCGAGGTGAGCCTGCCCCCGGTCGCGAACCCGCTGGAGATCAACGCCGAAGAGGTCGAGGGCATCACCGTCATCCACGACGACGAGTCGATCGTGGTGATCGACAAGCCGGTCGGCGTCGCCGTGCACCCGTCGATGGGCTGGACCGGTCCGACGGTGGTCGGGCACCTGGTCGCCGCCGGCTACCGGATCGCGACCAGCGGAGCGCCCGAGCGGCAGGGCATCGTCCAGCGCCTCGACGTCGGCACCTCCGGCGTGATGGTGATCTGCAAGGGCGAGCGCGCCTACTCGGTTCTCAAGAACGCCTTCCGCAACCGGGAGATCGACAAGACCTACCACGCCCTCGTCCAGGGCCACCCGGATCCGCTGGAGGGCACCATCGACGCCCCGATCGGCCGGGCGCCGAAGTCGGACTGGAAGTTCGCGGTCCGCGAGGACGGCAAGCACAGCGTCACCCACTACGAGACGCTCGAGGCGCACCGCTTCGCCAGCCTGCTCGAGATCCAGCTGGAGACCGGGCGCACCCACCAGATCCGGGTGCACATGGCGGCGTTGAAGCACCCCTGCGTCGGCGACCTGACCTACGGCGCCGACCCGACCCTGGCGAAGCGGCTAGGCCTGGAGCGGCAGTGGCTGCACGCCGTACGGCTCGGCTTCACGCACCCGGACTCGGGGGAGTACGTCGAGTTCACCTCGCCCTACCCCGACGACCTGGCCCGCGCCCTGGAGAAGATCCGTGACGCCGATTGAGAGCGACGCCGACGTCCTGATCCGGCCCGGGACAGCCGAGGACCTGGCCGAGATCGCCGAGCTGTTCATCGCGACCCGGCGGGACGCGGTGCCGCAGATGCCACCGGTGGTCAGCGACGACGACGCGATCCGGCAGTGGTTCGCCGACCACTGCGACACCCACGAGTACTGGGTCGCCGAGGACGGCGAGATCATCGGGTTCGCGATGCTCGACGGCGCCTGGCTGAACTCCCTGTACGTCGGGCCGCCTCGGCAGGGCTCGGGCATCGGCTCGATGCTCCTGGACCTGATCAAGGCGCAGCGCCCCGACGGGTTCGGGCTCTGGGTCTTCGCCAGCAACGCCTCGGCGCGGGGGTTCTACCACCGGCACGGGCTGGTGGAGCTGGAGCACACCGACGGCTCCGCCAACGCGGAGCGCTCGCCCGACGTACGGATGGCCTGGCCCGGTCAGGACCCGATCCGCTACCTGCGGGGCCGGATCGACGACGTCGACGACGAGCTCGCGCTGCTGCTCGCGCGCAGGTTCGCACTCACCGCGACCGTGCAGGGCTACAAGTCCACCCCCGGCCAGCAGGGTCGCGACAGCGCCCGGGAGCGGGCCATTGCCGAGCGGATGGCGGCGCACGCCCCGGGGCTCGGCGCCGACGCGATCGCCCGGATCATGCACGCGGTGATCTCGGAGTCCCTGGACGCCTACGAGTCCCGGGGTCCACGATGAGGTCCGGATCACGTCCGGTCCGCCGGTGCCGGGGAACCCGGCCCGCCCACCGCACGTTGGAGTAGACATGCACAACCATTTCAACGGACTGAAGACGGCCCTCCTCCTCGGCGGGATCTTCGGCCTGCTGCTCGCCATCGGCGGCCTGGTCAGCGCCTCCACCGGCAGCATGGCCTTCATCTGGCTGTTCGCCCTGCTCGGCGTCGGGATGACGGCGTACGGCTACTGGAACTCCGACAAGATCGCGATCAAGGCAATGCGCGCGGTACCGGTCACCGAGGCCGAGCAGCCGGCGATGTACCGGATCGTCCGCGAGCTCTCGATGACCGCGGGCCAGCCGATGCCGGCGCTCTTCGTCTCGCCGACCGACGCCCCGAACGCGTTCGCGACCGGGCGCAACCCCGACCACGCGGCGGTGTGCTGCACCCAGGGCATCCTGACCCTGCTCGACGAGCGCGAGCTGCGCGGCGTCCTCGGCCACGAGCTGATGCACGTCTACAACCGCGACATCCTGACCTCCTCGGTGGCCGCTGCTCTCGCCGGGGTGATCACCTCGGTCGCGCAGATGATGATGTTCGCCTCGATGTTCGGCGGCGGCGGCAACGACGAGGACCGCCCGAACCCGTTCGTGCTGATCCTGATGTCGCTGCTCGCGCCGATCGCCGCCTCGGTGATCCAGATGGCGATCAGTCGCACCCGCGAGTACGACGCCGACGAGGACGGCGCCCGGCTCACCGGCGACCCGATGGCCCTGGCCAGCGCGCTGAACAAGCTGGAGCACGGGGTCGCGGCCCGGCCGCTGCAGGTCACCCCGCAGTTGCAGAACGCCAGCCACCTGATGATTGCGAACCCGTTCCGCGCCCAGGACATGTCCAAGCTGTTCTCGACGCACCCGCCGACCGCCGACCGGATCGCCCGGCTGCAGGCGATGGCCGGACGGGGTCCCGGCGGGTTCTGAGCCCCGGATCTCCCAGCCGCCCGGCGTGTCGTCACCGACGCGCCGGGCGTCCCTTTCGGCCAGCCGTCCCGGCCGTCGGAATGTCGGCCGTGCCTGACACAATCGCGGTCATCGGGGACGTAGGCTGACAGCCTTCCCCAGGCAGTTCCGAGACGCTTCGGCGTCCCCACCCACAGACCCCTCGGGAAGGTGATCCCCGCTCCATGCCGAACGGTTCCGGTGACGACTTCGTCCACCTGCACGTGCACACCGAGTACTCGATGCTCGACGGCGCCTCGCTGCTGGACGGCCTGTTCTCCCGGGTGAACGACCTCGGGATGACGTCGATCGCGATGACCGACCACGGCAACCTGCACGGGGCCTTCGACTTCTACTCCAAGGCGAAGAAGTACGGCGTCAAGCCGATCATCGGGATCGAGGCGTACGTGACGCCCGGGACGCAGCGCTCCGAGCGCCGCCGGGTCCGCTGGGGTCGCGGCGACGCCGCCGAGGAGGGTGGCGACGACGTAGCAGGCGGTGGCGCGTACACCCACATGACGATGTGGTCGGAGTCGACCGAGGGGATGCACAACCTCTTCCGGCTCTCCTCGCTCTCCAGCCTCGAGGGCTACTACTTCAAGCCGCGGATGGACAAGGAGATTCTGCAGGCGCACAGCAAGGGCCTGATCGTCTCGACGGGCTGCCCGAGCGGCGCGATCCAGACGCGTCTGCGCCTGGGTCAGTGGGAAGAGGCGGTCCAGGAGGCCGGCGAGCTCCAGGACATCTTCGGCCGGGAGAACGTCTTCCTCGAGCTGATGGACCACGGCATCTCGATCGAGAAGCGGGTCCGCGACGACCTGCTCAAGCTGGGCAAGCAGCTCGGCATCCCGCCGATCGCCACGAACGACTCGCACTACAACAACCCCGAGGACGCGGACGCCCACGACGCCCTGATCTGCGTCGCCTCCGGCAAGCGGCTCTCGGACACCAACCGGCTCAAGTTCGACGGCGGCGGCTACTACATCAAGTCGGCCGCCGAGATGCGCGCGCTCTGGGCCGACGGCTTCGGGATGCCCGAGGCGTGCGACAACACCCTGGCGATCGCCGAGCGCTGCCAGGTCGAGTTCACCGAGTCGACCGGCGGCTACATGGCACGTGCCGACGTACCGGCCGGCGAGACCGAGGAGTCCTGGTTCCGCAAGGAGGTCTGGCGCGGCATCGAGGCCCGCTACCCGGGGGACCGGCTCACCGAGGCGGTCCGCGAGCGCGTCGAGATGGAGCTCGGGATCATCTCGCAGAAGGGCTACTGCGGGTACTACCTCGTGGTCGCCGACTTCATCGGCTGGTCCAAGGACAACGGCATCCGGGTCGGCCCCGGTCGTGGTTCCGGTGCCGGGTCGATCGCGGCATACGCGCTGCGGATCACCGACCTGTGCCCGCTGGAGCACGGCCTCTTCTTCGAGCGGTTCCTCAACCCCGAGCGCCCCTCGATGCCCGACTTCGACATCGACTTCGACGACGTCCGCCGTGGCGAGGTCATCCAGTACGTCAGCGACAAGTACGGCTCCGAGCGGGTCGCCCAGATCGCGACCTTCGGCCGGCTCAAGGCGAAGGCCGCGATCAAGGACGCGGCCCGGGTGCTCGACCACGGCTTCGCGATCGGCGACAAGATCACCAAGGCGCTGCCGGCCGACGTGATGGGCAAGGGCGTCGCGCTCAAGGACATCTTCAACGCCGAGCACAAGCGGTACAACGAGGGCGGCGAGTTCCGCACCCTGCACGACCAGGACCACGACGTCCGGACGATCTACGGCACCGCGCTCGGTCTCGAGGGCCAGATCCGCAACTGGGGCGTGCACGCGGCCGGCGTGATCATGTCCAGCGAGCCGCTGATCGACATCGTGCCGATCATGGCGCGCCCGCAGGACGGCGCGGTGATCACCCAGTTCGACTACCCGATGTGCGAGTCGCTCGGCCTGGTCAAGATGGACTTCCTGGGCCTCTCCAACCTCCGCACGCTCGAGGACGCGCTGGCCAACATCGAGGCCAACCGCGGCGAGAAGGTGGTCCTGGAGGAGCTGCCGTTCGACGACCGGGCGACCTACGAGCTGATGGGCCGCGGCGACACGCTGGGCGTCTTCCAGCTCGATGGCGGCGGCATGCGGGCGCTGCTGCGCTCGATGCAGCCCGACCAGTTCGCCGACATCACCGCGGTCAGCGCGCTCTACCGTCCCGGCCCGATGGGTGCCGACTCGCACAACAAGTACGCGCACCGCAAGAACGGCCGCCAGCCGATCGAGCCGATCCACCCGGCCCTGGCGGCCGCGCTGGAGCCGGTCCTGGGGGAGACCTACGGCCTGATCGTCTACCAGGAGCAGGTGATGGCGATCGCGCAGGTGCTCGCCGGCTTCTCCCTGGGCGCCGCCGACAACATGCGCCGCGCGATGGGCAAGAAGGACGCCGAGAAGCTCGCCAAGGAGTACGACGGCTTCGAGGCCGGCATGCTCGAGCGCGGCTACCCGCGGGACGCGATCAAGAAGCTCTGGGAGATCCTGGTCCCGTTCGCGGACTACGCGTTCAACAAGTCGCACTCGGCGGCGTACGGGGTCATCACCTACTGGACCGCCTACCTCAAGGCGAACTACCCGACCGAGTACATGGCCGCCCTCCTGACGTCCGTCAAGGACACCAAGGACAAGATGGCGATCTACCTCAACGAGTGCCGCCGGATGAAGATCCAGGTGCTGCCCCCGGACGTGAACGCGTCGGCGCACGACTTCACCGCCGTCGGCAACGACATCCGGTTCGGCCTCACCGCGGTCCGCAACGTCGGGCACAACGTCGTCGACGGCATCGTCACCGCCCGGGGCGAGAAGGGCCGGTACGCCGACTTCAACGACTTCATGGACAAGGTGCCGGCGGTCGTGTGCAACAAGCGGGTCATCGAGTCGCTGGCGAAGGCCGGTGCGTTCGACGACATGAAGCACAAGCGCCGCGCGATCGTCGCCATCCACGAAGCCGCCGTCGACCAGTACGCCGACCTGAAGAAGAACGAGGCGATCGGGCAGGACTCCCTGTTCGCGGGCCTCGACGAGGCCGACGGTGCCGATCCGGGATTCGGGGTCTCGGTCGGCATCCCCGACATCGAGGACTGGGACAAGATGGTCCTGCTCGGGCACGAGCGCGAGATGCTCGGCCTCTACGTGAGCGACCACCCGCTGATCGGCGTCGAGCACATCCTGGCCTCGTCGAGCGACTGCACCATCGGCCAGCTGCTGATGGACGAGGAGCGCGCCGACGGCTCGCCGATCACGGTCTCCGGTCTGATCACCTCGGTCCAGCGGAAGATGACGAAGCGCGGCGACACCTGGGCGATGGTGACGCTCGAGGACCTCGAGGGCGCGATCGACGTCCTGCTCTTCCCGAGTGCCTACCAGCTCGCGGCGACCCTGCTCACCGAGGACGCCATCGTGACGGTCAAGGGCCGGCTGTCCCGGCAGAAGGACCAGCCCGAGCTGCACGGCCAGGAGGTCACCCTCCCGGACCTCAACGACGGCCCCAGCGGCCCGGTCATGATCGCGATGCCCTCGACCCGATGCACCGCCGCGGTGGTGGACCAGCTCAAGGAGATCCTGGCCACCCACCCCGGCACCTCCGAGGTCCGGCTCAAGCTGATGAGCCGGCAGTCGACCAAGGTGATGAAGCTGCCCGACCAGTTGCGGGTGACCCCCAGTCCGGCGCTGGTCGCGGACCTCAAGCAGCTCCTGGGGCCCGGGTGTCTAGGCTAGTGAGGATGAACAGGTTCCCACGTTGAGCGGCCCGGAGGCGCCGGCCGGTCCGTCGTACCCGAACGAGGTCGACGACTTCGACGCGATGCTGCTCCGCAAGGTGCTGCCGCGGCTGGTGGACCTGTCCTTCGTGCTGGCCTGGTTCGTCGTCGCGGGGCTGATCGCGGCCGTGATCTGGTGGCAGGTGACACCGCTGGCCGAGTACACCCGGACCACCGACAACGGCACTATGGACGAGCAGCAGCTGGCGGTGCAGGTCGCGGCCGACGGCTGGTTCTTCGTGGTCGCGGCGGTCGGCGGTGCGGTCAGCGGACTGGCTCTGATGCTGCTGCGCTTCCGCGCCCCGGTGCTGATGGTGGTCTGGATCGTCGCCGGCAGCACCCTGGCGTGGTACCTGACCAAGGAGATCGGCCTGCTCCTCGGGCCCGGCGACCCGAACGCGGCTCTGGCCTCGGTGGCCGTGGGCGACAAGGTGCCGCTGCAGCTCGAGTACGCCTCGAAGGGCCTGGCCTTCGTCTGGCCCACCGCGGCGCTCGCCGGAGCGCTGGTCGGCCTGGTCGGCGGCGAGATGCGGGAGTCGAGCCGTTCGTACCACCAGGCGCTGCAGCAGTACGGCTACGGGACCGACACCGGCCGGAACGGGTAAAGTGCGGCGATCTAACCCGCCCACCGGCTCCTGACGTCCTCGTGCACCCGGCGTCAGCGCACCGCCCGAGCAAGGGATCCGCATGTCTGACACCCACCCTCCCGAGATGCCCGAGGGCACCGAGCCGACGGCCCCGCTCCCGGTCGACGCCGAGCCGACCGCCCAGATCCCGGTAGCGCCCGCACCCGAGGCGGCCGGACGCGGAAAGCGTCGTACGGCGATCATCGCGACGGTGGCCGTCCTGGTCGTAGCCGTGCTCGGTGGCGGCGCGTTCGCCACCTGGAAGGTCTTCTTCGCCGGCGGACCGCAGCCCGCGGAGGCCCTGCCGACCTCGACGATCGCGATCCTCAGCGTCGACCTGAACCCGTCCGCGGGCCAGAAGATCGAGGCGATCAAGGCGATCCGCAAGTTCCCGGCGCTGCGCGAGAACCTCGGCCTGGAGACCCAGGACGACCTGCGGAAGTTCCTCTTCGAGAAGGCGACCGAGGCAGCCGGCTGCAAGGACTTCGACTTCGAGAAGGACGTCGAGCCGTGGATCGGCAAGCGCGCGGCGGTCGCGGCCGTCGACCTCGGTGACGACCTCCCGGTGCCGGCGATCGCGATCCAGGTCACCGACGGGGACAAGGCCCAGGCGGGCTTCGGCAAGGTCGCCCGCTGCGGCGACTTCGGGACCGACTTCGGCTTCGCGGTCGGCGACGACTACCTGATCGCCAGCGACAGCGCCAAGCACGCGCAGCAGATCCTGGACGACGGCGCCAAGAAGCCGCTCGCCGACGACGCCGCCTACCAGCGCTGGACCGACGAGGCCGGGGACCAGGGCGTGCTGAACTTCTACGTCGCGAAGAAGGCGGCGCAGTACCTGGCCGACGGCCTCGACGAGCTCGGCAAGTCGTTCACCGAGGGACTCACCGGCGGCATTGACCCCAGCTCGAGCGGTGGTGGCGGCACCTCCGTGCCGCTGAAGACCGAGTGCAGCGACGACCCGCTCGGCGCGGCCAAGGACCAGCTGGAGAAATTCGACGGCCTCGCCGGGACGGTCCGGTTCGCCGGCGGCGGCATGGAGCTCTCGCTCGCGACCCGCGGCGTCGAGCAGCTCGACTCGTCCGCGGCGGTCGGCGACAAGATCAGCAAGCTCCCGAAGGACACCGCGATCGCGGCCGGCATCGGCATCCCCCAGGGCTACGCGTCGGACCTGTTCACGTCGTTCAAGTGCGGCGCCGGAGCGGAGGCGAACGACTTCCTCAAGGACGCCGAGCGGGAGACCGGGCTGTCGTTCCCCGGCGACCTGGAGACCCTGCTGGGCTCGGCGGTGACGCTCTCGATCGGCGGGGACGCGCCGGCCAAGCTGAACGAGCTGGACGACCCCTCGAACGCGACGATCGGGCTGAGCATCGACGGGGACGCCTCGAAGATCGAGGACCTGATCGGCAAGGTCGAGACCGCCCTGGGCTTCAAGCTCTCCGACATCCCGATCCACCTGAAGACCTCGGACTCGCGGATCGTGGCCAGCCCGTCGGAGGACTACGCCGAGGAGCTGCTGAAGGACGGGTCGCTCGGCGATACCGCGAACTTCAAGAACGCGGTGCCGAACGCCGACAAGGCCGCCGGCGTCTTCTACGTCAACTTCGACTCGGGCTGGCGCGAGACGCTCGTCGAGTTCGCCAAGGAGCTGGGCGCGTCCGACGACGACGTCGAGGTCGCCGACGAGAACAGCAAGCCGCTGAAGTCCTTCGGGGTGAGCTCCTGGACGGAGGGCTCCACCAGCCACGTGCTGATCAAGCTCTCGACCGACTGATCGCTGCGGTGGTGGCCGCTGTCGCCGTGACCAGTGCCGTGGGTTCGACCCCCAGGTCGAGCCCACGGCGTCCGCCACTCACGTAGACGAGCGGGTGGTCGAGTGCGGACGCGTCGACCACGGTGCGCAGCCGCCGCTTCTGGCCGAGCGGGGAGATGCCGCCGACCACGTACCCGGTCACCCGCGCCGCGACCGCCGGGTCGGCCATCGTGGCCTTCTTGGCGCCGACCGCGTGCGCGAGGGACTTCAGGTCCAGCTCCCCGGTCACCGGCACCACGCCGACGACCAGCTCGGCATCGGCGTCGGCCACCAGCGTCTTGAAGACCACCGCGGGATCCAGGCCGAGTGCCTCCGCGGCCTCGATCCCGTAGCCCTCCGGACGGGCACCGCCGACCCGCTTCGCGGACCGGTCCGCCAGGTCGGCGTGCTCGTAGGTGTGCACGGTGAAGGCGATCCCGGCGCGCTCCAGCGCCACCATGGCCGGGGTTCCGGCAGAGGACTTCTTCGCCACCAGCCAGCTCTTTAGTTCGGGGACCAGCGGGTCCGGGCGATCTCGGTCGCGGGCAGGCTGGGCAGGGCACGCATCGCCCGCATCTCCTCGCGCAACGAGTGCCGCACCATCCGCAGCCGGGAGACCGCGTCGGGCGCCTCCAGCATCTCCTGGCGCTCGGCCTGGCTGAGCAGGCAGGTGGCGGCCAGCGAGTAGGACAGGTAGGTCGGGTCGTGCGGCATCGGACCGGCGAGCACCGGGCCGCCGCGGAGGTCCGAGAGCTGGTCGCGGTACTCCTCGAAGGTGGACAGGGTCCGGACTGCCTCGGCCGCCGTGGACGGGTCCTCGTCGGAGTCGGCGACCAGGTCGCACTCGGCGCGGAGGTACTCGCCGTCGCTGTCGACGGCGTTCAGGACGACCCGCTGCCGACCGGTGACCTCGATGTCGAAGCGGCCGTCGTCGTACCGCTCGGACTCGGTGAGCTGGACGAGTGTCCCGGTGCGGTGCATCGACTGCATCCCGTGCTCGCCGACCTCGTAGCCCTCGCGGATCGCGACGATCGCGAAGATCCGGTCCGCCGGGTCGTCGATGGCGAGCAGGTCCCGCATCAGCGCGCGGTAGCGGTCCTCGAAGATGTGCAGGGGAGTGACGACGCCGGGGAAGATCACCGCGTTCAACGGGAACACCGGGAGGGTCGTCACGTGCTCAACGTAGCCCGTGGGTACTTCCGCGTCGGTGACCGAGCGGTGAAATCGGGTCGGAGTCGTGGCCCGCCCCTCCCTAGACTGGACCCATGATTCGCAGGATCGACCTCCGCGGGACCGCTGACGCCTCCCCGGACTACCGCACGGTGGTGCCGCGCGCCGACTTCGACGTCGAGGCCGCCCTGCACGTGGTGCGCCCGATCTGCGACGACGTCCGGGACCGCGGGGTCGCGGCGATCGTGGAGTACTCGGCCCGGTTCGACGGCGTCGACCGCGCCGAGATCACCGTCCCCGCCGAGGCGCTCACCCAGGCACTCGCCGACCTCGACCCGGCCGTGCGCGCAGGTCTGGAGGAGTCGATCCGCCGTCTCCGCGCCACCTGCGAGGCCGAGCTCGAGCGGGACGTCGTCACCGACCTCGGCCCCGGGGCGAGGGTCACCCAGCGGATGATCCCGGTCGACCGCGTCGGCCTGTACGTCCCCGGGGGCGTCGCGCCGCTGGTCTCCAGCGTCGTCATGAACGTCGTTCCGGCCCAGGTCGCCGGCGTCGGCTCGATCGCGCTGACCAGCTCGCCGCAGAAGGACCACGACGGTCTCCCGCACCCGACGATCCTGGCCGCGTGCGCGCTGCTCGGGATCACCGAGGTGTACGCCGTCGGGGGAGCCCAGGCGATCGCGATGCTGGCCTACGGCGCCGGACCGTGCCGCAAGGTCGACCTGGTCACCGGTCCGGGCAACATCTACACCGTCTCCGCGAAGCGACTGCTCAAGGGCGTCGTCGGGATCGACTCCGAGGCCGGCCCGACCGAGATCGCGATCCTGGCCGACGACACCGCCGACGCGACGTACGTGGCGGCCGACCTGATCAGCCAGGCCGAGCACGACCCGATGGCCGCCTCCGTGCTGGTCACCGACTCGCTCCGGCTGGCCGACGAGGTGGAGGCCGAGCTGGACAAGCAGGTCGCCGCCACCCGGCACGTCGAGCGGATCCGTAGCGCGCTGACCGGGGCCCAGTCCGGGATCGTGCTGGTCGACGACGTGGCCCAGGGCCTCGACGTCGTCAACGCGTACGCCGCCGAGCACCTGGAGATCCACACCGCTGAGGCCGGCGCCGTCGCGGCGAAGGTGCGCAACGCCGGGGCGATCTTCGTGGGCGCCTTCGCGCCGGTCTCCCTCGGCGACTACTGCGCCGGGTCGAACCACGTGCTGCCGACGGCGGGCTGCGCCTGCCACTCCTCGGGCCTCTCGGTCCGGGCGTTCCTGCGCGCCGTGCACGTGATCGAGTACTCCCGGGACGCGCTGCTCGAGGTGGCCGACCACGTGACGACGCTCGCCGACGCCGAGGACCTGCCCGGTCACGGCGCCGCCGTCCGGGTACGGGTGGAGGGGTCGGAGCAATGACCTTCCCGCCCCTGCGCGAGGAGCTCCGGGGCGTCGAGCCGTACGGCGCCCCCCAGCTCGACGTGCCCGTCTGCCTCAACGTCAACGAGAACCCGTACGCGCCGTCCGCGAAGGTCGTCGCCGACATCGCCACCGCGGTGGCGGAGGCCGCGGTGACCCTGAACCGCTACCCCGACCGGGAGTTCACCGAGCTCCGGGAGGGGCTGGCGGCCTACCTGAACAGCTCGGGCGGGTCGGGCATCGTGGCCGACCAGGTCTGGGCCGCGAACGGCTCCAACGAGGTGATGCTGCAGCTGCTGCAGGCCTTCGGCGGTCCGGGCCGGACGGCGATCTCGTTCGCGCCGACGTACTCGATGTACCCGGAGTACGCCCGCGACGCCATGACCGGCTGGGTGGCCGGCCGGCGTCACGAGGACTTCTCCTTCGACCTGGAGCACGCGGCGGCGCTGATCGCCGAGCACACCCCGAGCGTGATCCTGCTGCCGTCGCCGAACAACCCGACCGGAACCGCATTGCCGCACGACGTGATCGGCACGCTCTGCGAGCTCGCCGGGGACGCGATCGTGGTGATCGACGAGGCCTACGCCGAGTTCCGTCGCGAGGGCACCCCCTCGGCGCTGGAGCTGCTGCCGGCGTACCGGAACCTGGTGGTCTCCCGGACGATGAGCAAGGCGTTCTCGCTGGCCGGTGCCCGGCTGGGCTACCTCGCGGCGGCACCGGAGATCTGCGACGCGCTGCGCGTGGTCCGGCTGCCGTACCACCTCTCCGCCGTCACCCAGGCGACGGCGAGCGCCGCCCTGCGACACGCCGACGAGCTGCTCGGCGGCGTGGCCGCGCTGCGGTCCGAGCGGGACCGCACGGTCGCGTGGCTGCGGGCCCAGGGGCACCAGGTCGCCGACTCGGACGCGAACTTCTGCCTGTTCGGGGTCTTCGCCGACCGGCACGCGGTATGGCAGGGCCTGCTCGATCGGGGCGTGCTCATCCGGGAGACTGGTCCCGAAGGATGGCTCCGGGTGTCGATCGGCACGCCTGAGGAGATGGCGGCGTTCCAGGACGCTCTCACCGACACGTTGAACCACTTGCTGAAGAAGGAGACCCGATGAGTCGCACGGCACGTCTGGAACGTGAGACCAAGGAGTCGAAGGTCCTGGTCGAGCTCAATCTCGACGGGAGCGGCCGGACGGACATCTCGACCGGGGTCGGGTTCTACGACCACATGCTCACCGCCTTCGGTCGGCACGCCCTGTTCGACCTGACGGTGCAGACCGAGGGCGACACCCACATCGACGCGCACCACACGGTCGAGGACACCGCGATCGTGCTCGGCGACGCGCTCAAGCAGGCGCTCGGCGACAAGTCCGGGATCCGCCGGTTCGGCGACGCCTTGGTGCCGCTCGACGAGGCGCTGGTCCAGTGCGCCGTCGACGTCTCCGGCCGCCCGTACTGCGTGCACACCGGTGAGCCCGAGGGGCAGCAGTTCGTGCTGATCGGCGACGCGTACCTCGGGTCGCTGACCCGGCACGTCTTCGAGACCCTGGCGCACCACGCCAGCCTCGGCCTGCACGTCCGGGTGCTCGGCGGGCGCGACCCGCACCACATCGTCGAGACCCAGTTCAAGGCGGTCGCCCGGGCACTGCGGGACGCGGTCGCCTTCGACCCGCGCGAGACCGGGGTCCCGTCCACCAAGGGAACGCTCTGACCGTGGCGTCTGCGCAATTGCCGACCGTCGTCGTCCTCGACTACGGCTCGGGGAACCTTCGTTCGGCCGTGCGCGCGCTGGAGCGCGCTGGTGCCGCGGTGACGCTGACCTCGGACAAGCAGGCAGCCCTGGACGCGGACGGCCTGGTGGTTCCCGGGGTCGGCGCGTACGCCGCTTGCATGGCCGGGCTGCGCGGGGTCAAGGGCCCCGAGATCATCGGCCGCCGACTGGCCGGCGGGCGGCCGGTGCTGGGCATCTGCGTCGGGATGCAGGTGCTCTTCGCGACCGGTGTCGAGCACGGCATCACCACCGAGGGCTGCGACGAGTGGCCCGGGACGGTCGAGCGGCTGCGGGCCCCGGTCGTGCCGCACATGGGCTGGAACACCGTCGCGGTCCCCGAGGGGAGCCGGCTCTTCGACGGCATCACCGACGAGCGGTTCTACTTCGTGCACTCGTACGGCGTCCGGGAGTGGGAGCTGGTCACCAACGACCGGACCAAGGCGCCGCTGGTGACCTGGGCCGAGACCGGGCCCGATCAGGAGCGGGGCGACCGGTTCGTCGCCGCGGTCGAGAACGGCCCGCTCTGCGCGACCCAGTTCCACCCGGAGAAGTCCGGCGACGCCGGCGCCCGCCTGCTCGCCAACTGGGTCGGCGGCCTGCCGACCCCGCCGTCCTGAGGCCCGGCCGCCTCGTCCGATCCACCCTCGATACAGGAGTCACCGTTGTCCGATCACCTTGAGCTGCTTCCCGCCGTCGACATCGCGGGAGGTCAGGCCGTCCAGCTCGTCCAGGGCGTGGCCGGCTCGGAGAAGCGCTTCGGCGACCCGATCGAGGCGGCGCTGCGCTGGCAGGACGCCGGCGCCGAGTGGCTGCACCTGGTCGACCTCGACGCCGCGTTCGGGCGCGGCAACAACCGTGAGCTGCAGGCCCGGATCGTCGACCGGCTCGACATCAAGGTCGAGATGAGCGGCGGCATCCGGGACGACGAGTCGCTCGCCGCTGCGATGGCGACCGGGTGCCGTCGGGTCAACATCGGCACCGCCGCGCTGGAGCAGCCGGACTGGTGCGCGCAGGCGATCGCCACCTACGGCGACCGGGTCGCGATCGGGCTGGACGTCCGCGGCACCACCCTGGCGGCCCGCGGCTGGACCCGCGACGGCGGCGACCTCTACGAGGTGCTCGCCCGCTTGGACAGCGAGGGCTGCGCCCGGTACGTCGTCACCGACGTGAACAAGGACGGGATGCTCCAGGGGCCGAACCTGCAGCTGCTCACCGACGTCTGCGCGGTCACGGACCGTCCGGTGGTGGCCTCCGGCGGGATCACCGAGCTGCACGACCTGGAGGCGCTGATGGACCTGGTGGGGGTCGGCGTCGAGGGCGCGATCATCGGGACCGCGCTCTACGAGGGCCGGTTCACCCTGGAGGACGCGCTGCACCTGACCTGGCCGGAGCGGTTCGGCTCATGAGCTTGGCGGTGCGCGTCATCCCGTGCCTGGACGTCGACGGCGGCAGGGTGGTGAAGGGGATCAACTTCCAGGAGCTGCGTGACGCAGGCGACCCGGTCGAGCTGGCCAAGGTGTACGACGCCGAGGGTGCCGACGAGCTGACCTTCCTGGACATCTCCGCCTCCCACGAGGGCCGCGCCACCACGATGGAGATCGTCTCCCGGACGGCGGAGCAGGTCTTCATCCCGCTGACCGTCGGCGGGGGAGTCGGCAGCGTCGAGGACGTCGACCGGCTGCTCCGCGCCGGTGCGGACAAGATCGCCGTGAACACCGCCGCGATCCGGCGCCCGGAGCTGGTCGCCGAGATCGCCGACCGGTTCGGCAACCAGGTGCTGGTGCTCTCCGTGGATGCCCGCCGGGCAGCCGGCACCGCCTCGGGGTTCGAGGTCACCACCCACGGCGGCCGCGAGTCCGCCGGCCTCGACGCGATCGAGTGGGCCGTCCGGGCCGCCGAGCTCGGCGCCGGTGAGATCCTGCTCAACGCGATGGACGCCGACGGCACCCAGGACGGCTTCGACCTCGAGCTGATCCGGCTGGTGCGCGCCGAGGTCAGCATCCCGGTGATCGCCAGCGGAGGGGCCGGTCGGCTGGAGCACTTCGCGCCCGCGGTCGACGCCGGCGCGGACGCCGTCCTGGCCGCGACCGTCTTCCACTTCGGCACCCTGCGGATCGGCGAGGTCAAGCAGAGCCTGGCAGCAGCGGGGCACCCGGTTCGCTAATCCCCGGGGGCGCTGGTCAGTCGGGAGTCCAGCACAGGCCGTGTCGCTGCCCGGCTTGCCACTGCGTCTTGGTCGGCCACTCGAAGCTCCAGCGGAGCCGCAGCGACGTGGTCGCGCGGCGCGCCTCCACGTCGCGGCAGGCGGAGTCGGCGGCCTTGCCTGCGGCCTTGCCCAGGTAGCCCGCCTTCGCGGGGAGGGCGATGGTCGCTCGCGCCCGCCAGGCGTGCTTGGCCGAGCAGAGCACCCGGGTGAAGCCGGCCGTGCCGGGGGCGGCGGTGCCGCAGGTTCCGTACCGGTCGAGCGCGCCGCTCCGGTCGAGCAGGCCCCGCGTCTTCCGGGGGAGGTCGCTGAACGCGGTGGCGGTGCCCGAGATCACCAGGTCGCAGCGGAACCAGAGGGCGCCGCGGTCGCTGTCGGCGAGCGTCGGGCTGAACCAGACCGCCTGGACCCGGCTGAGGCGCTGCGTCTCGGTGCTCCCGCCGACGTGGTCGTCGACCGCGGCCCGGCATCGGGCGGCGATCTGGCGCTGCACCGGCGCGGCGTCGATCGCGAGCAGGTGACCGTCGACGACCGGGTCGATCGTCCCCACCATCAGGGTGACCGCGTTGTGCCGCTGCGAGCACCCGACCGGGCGCGCGCTGTTGGTGGCTTCCAGGGCGGCGGCCACGTCGAGGCGGTAGCAGGCGCCGACCCGGGGCGCGGCAGCAGGCGCGGCGGTCGGCGTACCGGGGTCCGCGGGAGCGGCGCCGGGGGAGTCGCTGCGGCACCCGGCCAGCGCGAACGACGCGACCAGGAGCACGGCCAGGAGGACCGACGAGCGACGGGAGCTCATCGGTCCGTCTTCGCCCAGCACACCGAGCGCCGGTTGCCGACCGTCCAGCGGTCCTCGCGGTACCAGGTGTAGCCGAAGTCGTAGTTGGGCGGGTAGTGCATCCAGCCGCCGACGGACTCCTGGCAGAAGTCCCGGGAGCGGACCTGGACGATCCGGTCTCCCGGGTAGGGGTCGCCGGGCTGGCCGACCTTGATCGTGGTCACTGCCCGCCAGGTGTGCTTCTCGGTGCACGGAACCTTGACGCTGTCGGCCACGGTGGGTCCGTCGGCGCAGGTCAGCCAGGCGTCCGGGTTCTCGGTCGCGAGCAACCCCTTGCTGGTCTCCGGCAGGTCGCGGAGCTTGCGGGCGTCGGCCGGTCCGCCGACCAGGTCGCAGCGGTACCAGCGGGCGCCCCGGTCCCAGCCGCGCTCGGACGGCCGGAACCAGGCCCAGCTGAGCTGCGAGCGCATCGCGAGGCTCTCGTCGGCGCCGAGGAACTCGCGGAACGCCTTCTGGCAGGTGTCGTAGACGAACTTGCCGTGCCGCTTGTCCGAGTACGACGACCCGGTGGACTTCGGCAGGTCGCCGATCGCGAAGGTCTGGGCGGTGTGGTCCTTCGAGCACGCGACGGGCTCGGTGGCGTTGCTGGGCGAGGTGAGGTCCTTCGCGGTCAGGTCCCGGCAGGCGCCGAGCTTCGGCGGCGTCAGCTTGTCGGAGTCGTCGTCGCTGTCGCCGCAGGCGCTGAGCAGCAGCCCACCGGCGATCACACCGACCACGACGGCGGCCGAGACTCGTCGCGACACGGTCCCTCCTCAGCCGACAAGCAGTGCCGCGATCGTACCGCCGAGTTCATAGGCCGCCTGCTCGTCGTCCGCAGTCGGCTCGCCGAGGATCTCCAGCACGTCGTACCCCTGGCGCCAGCCGAGGGCACCGGTGATCGCGAGCACCGAGCGGGTCGCCCCGGTGGTGTCGTAGCGACCGTGCACGTACAACCCGAACGGCCGGTTCCGGGTCGAGCCCGCCGGGTCGCCGGCGCCGCCGGACGCGTCGAGCGCGCCGCCGACGGCCAGGAAGGTGCTGTCGAACATGTGCTTGAGGGCGCCGGACATGTAGCCGAAGTTGGCGCTGGTGCCGAGGACGTAGCCGTCGGCGGCGAGCAGGTCGTCGGCCGTCGTGGCCAGCGCCTCCCGGACGACCACCTCGACCCCCGCGAGCTCCGGGTCGTTCGCGCCGGCGACGACCTGCGCCGTCAAGGTCGCCAGGGTCGGCGTCGGGGAGTGGTGGATCACCAGGAGCCGGAGCACGGACCCAGCCTAGGAGAGGCGGTGGTCGGGGTCCGTCCGCACGCGCTATGCTTCTTCCGTCATGTTGATGCGCCAGCTCCTTCTTCGCTGCCGCAGCGAGGTCTGAAACCAGTCGGACCCCCTCGCTGCGGAGGCTTCGCGTACGCCGGCACCCACTTCCAGCGAAGAGATGAATCCATGACTGACAGCAGCATCCGGCTGAGCCGGACCAGCAACACCCAGAAGACCAGCGGCATGCCCTTCGGCCGCTACCAGGCGTTCGAACCCGTGACGGTCCCGGACCGCACCTGGCCCGACCAGAAGATCACGCACGCGCCGCGGTGGCTCTCCACCGACCTGCGCGACGGCAACCAGGCGCTGATCGACCCGATGAGCCCGGAGCGCAAGCACCGGATGTTCGACCTGCTCGTCCGGATGGGCTACAAGGAGATCGAGATCGGGTTCCCGGCCGCGAGCCAGACCGACTTCGACTTCGTCCGCCAGCTGATCGAGGGCGACAAGATCCCGGACGACGTCCGGGTCTCGGTGCTGACCCAGGCCCGCGAGGACCTGATCGAGCGCACCGTCTCCTCGCTCGCCGGTGCGGACAACGCGACTGTCCACCTCTACAACGCCACCGCGCCGATGTTCCAGCGGGTGGTCTTCGGGGTCAGCGAGGCCGAGTGCATCGCGATCGCGACCCGGGGCACCGAGTGGGTGATGAAGTACGCCGAGCAGCTGCTCGAGGGCACCCACTTCGGCTACCAGTACAGCCCGGAGATCTTCACCCAGACCCCGACCGACTTCGCCCTCGAGGTCTGCGAGCGGGTCTCCGACGTCTGGCAGCCCGAGGCCGGGCGCGAGATCATCCTGAACCTGCCGGCGACGGTGGAGATGTCGACGCCGAACACCTACGCGGACCAGATCGAGTACTTCGGCCGGCACCTCACCCGGCGCGAGCACACCGCGATCAGCCTGCACCCGCACAACGACCGCGGTACGGCGGTCGCCGCCACCGAGCTGGCGATGATGGCCGGCGCCGACCGGGTCGAGGGCTGCCTGTTCGGCCACGGCGAGCGGACCGGCAACGTCGACCTGGTGACCCTGGGGATGAACCTGTTCAGCCAGGGGATCGACCCGCAGATCGACTTCAGCGACATCGACGACATCCGCCGTACGGTCGAGTTCTGCACCCAGCTGCCGGTGCACCCGCGGCACCCGTGGGCCGGTGACCTGGTCTACACGGCGTTCTCCGGCTCGCACCAGGACGCGATCAAGAAGGGCCTGGAGGACCTGGACCGGATCGCTGCCGAGCGCGGCATCCCGGTCGGCGAGGTTCCCTGGGAGGCGCCGTACCTGCCGATCGACCCGAAGGACGTCGGCCGCACCTACGAGGCCGTGATCCGGGTGAACAGCCAGTCCGGCAAGGGCGGCGTCGCCTACGTGATGAAGGCCGAGCACAAGCTCGACCTGCCGCGGCGGCTGCAGATCGAGTTCAGCCGGGTGGTCCAGCAGCTGACCGACGGCGAGGGCGGCGAGATGACGCCCGAGGCGATCTGGGCGACGTTCCAGAGCGAGTACCTGACCCGGGAGGCGCCGCTCCGGCTGGACTCGGTGCACAGCTCCTCGGCCGAGGGCGAGAAGGACCAGCTCACCGTCGGCGTGATCGTGGACGGGGAGCCGACGGAGCTGAAGGGCGCCGGGAACGGTCCGATCGCCGCCTTCGTCGAGGCGGTCAACGAGCTGCCGCAGGAGTGGGACGTCCGGGTCCTCGACTACAGCGAGCACGCCCTCTCCTCCGGCGGTGACGCGATCGCGGCGGCGTACGTCGAGTGCGCGGTCCGCGGCGAGATCCTCTGGGGGGTCGGGCTGGACGCGAACATCGTCACCGCCTCCCTGAAGGCGGTCGTCTCGGCGATCAACCGAGCCTGACGTCGAACAGGCCCGTTCTGACGGCCCAGTGGGCCGTCAGAACGGGCCTATTCAACGTGGATTGGGGCCCGTTCAACGGGGTTCGGAGCGGGCATCGTGGCAGGGTTGACCTCATGACGCTCGTCTCCGAACGCATCGGCCAGTTCTTCCACGGCGACCACCGGCTCGAGTACACCGAGTTCGGCTCGGGGGAGCGCTGGGTCGTGCTCGTGCACGGGCAGCTGATGCCGCGCCGGATGCACCAGCCGCTGGCCCGCGCGCTCGCCGCGAGCGGCGCCCACGTGGTCACCCTCGACCTGCTCGGGCACGGCCGCTCGGACCGGCCGACGGACCCGATGCTCTACTCGATGACCGCCTTCGGGGAGCAGGTGGTCGCGCTGCTCGACCACCTCGGCGCGGACCGCGCCGTGCTGGGCGGCACCTCCCTCGGTGCCAACGTCTCGCTGGAGGCGGCGGTGCTGGCTCCCGAACGGGTCCAGGGACTGCTGATCGAGATGCCGGTCCTCGACAACGCCGTGGAGGCCGGGATCCTGGCGTTCGCGCCGCTGCTGTTCGTCTCCCGGTTCGCGCCGCTGGCGGTCTCCGGTGCCCGCCTGCTCAGCCGTGCGGTGCCGCGCCGGATCGTCCCGTTCTGGCCCGGGATCGTGCTCGACACGCTGGATCAGCGCCCGGCCGCGATGGCTGCCACCGTGCACGGCCTGTTCTTCGGGCGGGTCGCCCCCTCGGCGCGGGAGCGGATGGCCATCACGGCGCCGGCACTGGTGATCGGCCACCCCAGCGATCCGATCCACCCGGCCGCCGATGCCGCGATGCTGGCCGAGGAGATCGCCGACTCCCGGTTCGTCGAGGCCCGAAGCATCCTGGAGTGGCGGTTCCGGCCCGAGCGGCTCGACCAGCTCGCGGTCGACTTCGTCACCGGGGTGTGGGCGGCCGGCGAGACCGGCAGGTTGCTGGACGCGTCTTCCTGACGTACCCCTATTGTCCAAGGGCCAGGTGATCGTGAACCCTGGCGACTAGTCTCGAATCGCACCGTTGCCAGGCAGGAGAGGGGCCGACCATGCGTTCCCAGTCGGCCTTCGTGCGTGGCATCCAGCAGCTCCTCGGCCGCGAGCACGCCGATCCGCGGGTGGCGCAGTACCTGTTCCTGATCCCGGTGCTGGTGGACCTGGCCTACGTCCGGCTGCACGGGTCCTCGGCGCTGGGGGACCGGTACCTCGGCGGTCTCTGCGTCGCGGCGGTTGCGACCGTGCTCGCGGTGCTGATCGGGCGGGGCCTCTTCGCCGAGCGCGCCAGCGTGCTGGTCCCGCTGCTCGACATCGCCGCGCTCGGTGTTCTCCGGCTCGATCCGGAGAGCGCGGCCACCGCGCTGCTGGTCTTCCCGGCGATCTGGATGGGACTCCAGTTCGGTCGTCGCGGCATGGGCCTGGTCGCCATCGCCAGCGCGCTCGCCATGATCCTGCCGACGGCGCTGCGCGAGGAGTCCGACATGCTCCGCGCGATGACCGTCCAGCAGGTGGTGGTGGCGTTGCTCTGCGCCCTGGTGGTGACGGTGACCGCCGAGATGTGGCAGAGCAAGGTGACCGAGGCCGCGGACGCGCAGCGGATGCTGGAGCGCGCGGTCGCGGACAGCGCCGACCAGCGCCGGTTCAACGAGGCGATCCTGAACAGCGTCGACGTCGGCCTGGTGGCGCTCGACGCGCGCGGCGCGGTGCACTCGGTGAACCCGCGGCACCAGCGCTTCCTGGAGACCTCCGGGGCGGCCGACGGCCAGCTCGACCAGCTCGGGCGAACCTTCGGGCCGGACGGCTTCAACGCGCTGGCCGCCGAGGAGCTGCCGACCTGGCGGGCGACCCACGGGGAGACCCTGCGCGACTACGTGATCTGGGTCGGCGCCAGCGCCGCGGACCGGCGGGCCTTCGCGGTCTCGGTGTCGCCGTTCTTCACCCAGAACGGGACCTTCGACGGGGCAGTGCTGGCGTACCACGAGATCACCGAGCTGATGACGGCCGCGCGCCTCAAGGACGAGTTCGTGGCCACGGTCAGCCACGAGCTGCGGACGCCGCTCACCTCGATCGTCGGGTACGTCGACGTGCTGCTCGAGGACATCGACGGCATCCCCGTCGAGGCGCGCCCGTTCCTGGAGACGGTCCAGCGCAACGCCCGCCGGCTGCACCGGCTGGTCGACGACCTGCTCTCCGACGCGTTGAAGCTCGGTAAGGCGGAGCTGCACCTCGGCCGGATCTCGCTGGCCGCGGTGGTCCGGGCCTCGGCGGTCGAGGCGGAGAAGACCGCGCACGCGGCCGGACTGGGCTTCGAGGTCGAGATCGGCCGCGCGATCCTCGAGGTCCAGGGCGACGCCGAGCGGCTGGCCCAGGTGATCGACAACGTCTTCAACAACGCCGTGAAGTTCACCCCGCCCGGCGGGACGGTGAGCGGCTTCGTCAAGCGCGACGGCCGGGTCGCGGTGATCCGGATCAGCGACACCGGCCGGGGGATCCCGCCGGAGGAGCTGGAGGACGTCTTCATGAAGTTCTTCCGCTCGCCCGGGGTGCAGCTGGACGCGATCCCCGGGACCGGGCTCGGCCTGGCCATCTCGAAGACGATCATCGAGGCCCACGGGGGCACCATCTCGGTGGACAGCACGGTCGGGCTGGGGACCACCCTGGAGATCAGGCTGCCGCTGGCCGGCCCGCGCGTCGCCCGGTCCAGCTGACCGGCGAGGGGGGAGAATGGTTCCGTGCCCCTCTACACCGACGAAGCGATCGTGCTCCGCACGCGCAAGCTCGCGGAGGCGGACCGGATCATCACCCTGCTGACCCGCCAGCACGGGGTCGTCCGGGCGGTCGCCAAGGGCGTGCGCCGGACCAGCTCGAAGTTCGGGTCGCGGCTGGAGCCGTTCACGCACGTCGACCTGCAGCTGGCCGAGGGGCGCAACCTCGACGTGATCACCCAGGCCGTCACCAAGGCGCCGTACGGTGAGGCGATCAGCGCCGACTACGACCGGTACACGGCGGCGTCGGTGATGCTGGAGACGGCGGAGCGGCTGGTGGCCGAGGAGCGCGAGCCGTCGGTCCAGCAGTACTCGCTGCTGGTCGGCGGGCTGCGGGCGATGGCGGCCGGGGATCACCGGTCCTCGGACGTGATGGACTCGTTCGTCCTGCGCTCGCTGGCGGTCGCCGGCTACGCGCCCTCCTTCGACGGCTGCGCCCGGTGCGGCCTCGAGGGTCCGCACCGGGACTTCCACCCGGCCTCCGGCGGGATGCTCTGCTCGGACTGCCGGATGCCTGGTTCGGCCCGGCCGTCGCCGGGGACGATCATGCTGATGGGCGCGCTGCTGTCCGGGTCCTGGGCCGACGTCGACGCCGCGGCCGACCGGGATCGCCGGGAGGCTCGCGGGCTGGTCTCGGCGTACCTGGCGTGGCACCTGGAGCGAGGGTTGCGCTCGCTGCCCTACGCGACTGGATAAGGTCGTTCCTCGTGCGCAGAAACCGGCGGCAGTTCGCCCATCCTGAGCCGCATCCCAGCGGCGCCACCCCGCCGTCGATCCCGGCCGACCTGGTCCCCGCGCACGTCGCGGTGATCATGGACGGCAACGGCCGCTGGGCCAACCAGCGCGGACTACCCCGTACGGCGGGCCACGAGCGCGGTGAGCAGGCCCTGGTCGAGGTGGTCAAGGGCGCGATCGAGGTCGGCGTGCAGGCGGTCTCGGCGTACGCCTTCTCCACCGAGAACTGGTCGCGCTCGCCCGAGGAGGTCAAGTTCCTGATGGGCTTCAACCGCGACGTCGTCCGCCGCCGTCGCGAGGAGCTGCACGAGCTCGGGGTCCGGGTCCGCTGGGCCGGGCGCGAGCCGCGGCTGTGGAAGTCGGTGATCAAGGAGCTCCGGGTCGCCGAGGAGCTCACCCGGGACAACGACGTGCTCACCCTGACCATGTGCGTGAACTACGGCGGCCGTGCCGAGGTCGCCGACGCCGCCCAGGCGCTCGCCCGGGACGTCGCCGCCGGGAAGGTCAACCCGAACCGGATCGACGAGCGCACCTTCGCGCGCTACCTCTACGTGCCCGAGCTGCCCGAGGCGGACATGGTGTGGCGGACCTCCGGCGAAGAGCGGTTGAGCAACTTCATGCTCTGGCAGGCGGCGTACTCGGAGTTCGTCTTCACCGACGTGCTCTGGCCGGACGTGGACCGGGTCGCGCTCTGGAAGGCGATCGAGGTCTACGCCCAGCGGCACCGCAAGTTCGGCGCCGCCGAGGATCTCCCTAAGAACTGAACGGCTCCGGTGCGTGCCGGGGTCGTTCAGCAGCTGGAGCAGGTGCCGAAGATCTCTAGGGTGTGGCTGATCTCGGTGTAGCCGTGCTCCGCGGCGACCGCGTTCGTCCACCGCTCCACCGCCGGCCCCTCCACCTCGACCGTCCGGCCGCAGCTGCGGCAGACCAGGTGATGGTGGTGGCTGCCGCTGCAGCGCCGGTAGACGGCCTCGCCGGCCTCGGAGCGGAGCATGTCGATCTCACCGGCGTCCGCCATCGCCTGCAGCGCCCGGTACACGGTGGAGAGGCCGACGTTGTCGCCGCCGCTGCGGAGCACCTCGTGGATCTCCTGGGCGCTGCGGAACTCGCCGCTCTCCTCCAGGGCGGCGACGACGGCGCGGCGCTGCCGGGTCGGGCGCAGCCCGGGGGTCTCAGTGCTCGTCATAGTGCCCTCCATGGACGGCGTGCCGGTGCCCGTTGTGGATGTAGTCGACGTGGTCGCCGTGCTCGACCGCGGGGTGGCCGCAGCCAGGCCCGTGCTGGTGCCGGTGCGGTTCCTCGACGCGCTGCTGCTCGGGCTCGGACGGCATCTCGAACGGGACCCGGGCGAGCCGGCGCTTGCCCAGCACCACCCCGATCGGAGCGGTGAGGGCGAAGCCGGCGAGCGCCACCAGCACGATCGTCGAACCGGGAGGAACGTCGACGTACGCCGAGATCACCACGCCGGTGACCGAGGCCAGCAACCCCGCGACCATCGCCGCCAGCATCGTGCTGCGGAAGCCGCGGGCGAACTGCTGCGCGGTGGCCACCGGGATCACCAGCAGGGCGCTGACCAGCAGCAGGCCGACGGTGCGCATCGCGACGCTGACGGTCAGGGCTGCCAGCACCGAGACCAGCACGTTGTAGACCGGGACCGAGAGGCCGGTGGTGCGGGCGTAGTCCTCGTCGTTCGCGACCGAGAAGAACTGGGGGAGCAGGGTCAGGCAGAGCGCGATCACGACGATCGCGAGCGTGCCGCTGACCCAGACGTCCTCGTTCGTCAGCGTGGTGATCGACCCGAAGAGATAGGACTGCAGGGCCAGCGCGCCGTTACCGGCGAACGAGACCAGCATCAGCCCGCCGGCCAGGCCGCCGTAGAAGATCAGTGCCAGCGCGACGTCCCCGGAAGCTCGTCCGGAGGCGCGCAGCGCCTCGATTGCCACCGCGCCGATGATCGCCACGATCACCGCGGTCAGCGTGGGGGAGGTGCCGGTGAGCAGGCCGAGCGCGACCCCGGTGACGCTGATGTGGCCGATGCCGTCGCCCATCAGGGACAGCTTGCGCTGCACCAGGTAGGTGCCGACGGCGGGACTGGCCAGCCCGGTGAGCGCGGCGGCGAAGAGGGCCTTGACCATGAACGGCGCGAACAGGATGTCGAGCATCAGAGGTCCTCTCCCAGGACGCCGGAGATCGGCGCGAGCCGGACCTGGTCCTCGGTGCAGTGGGCTCCCGCGTCGGCCCCGTGCGGGTCGTGCGGGTGGGCGCCCTCGGGCGGGCCGTCGTACGCGATCCGGCCCTCGCGGAGGATCACCGCCCGGTCGATGAACGGTGCGAACGCGCCGAGCTCGTGCAGCACGACGACGATGGTCGCGCCGGCCCGGGCACTGCGCTCCAGGGTGACCGCGATCGCCTGCTGGCTGATCAGGTCGACGCCGGCGTTGGGCTCGTCGAGGACCAGCAGCTCGGGGTCGCCGGCCAGGGTGCGGGCGATCAGGACGCGCTGCTGCTGGCCGCCCGACAGGGTCGAGACCTGGTGCTGAGCGTGGTCGGCGAGGCCGACGGTCTCGAGCGCTTCGCGTACCGCCCGCCGGTCGGCCGCCCGGGCCGGCAGGAACGGACGGCGCCGCGACAGCCGCCCGGCGGAGACCACCTCGGCCACCGTCGACGGCACGCCCTGGGCGATCGTGGAGCGCTGCGGGACGTAGCCGAGGCGCGGCCACTGGTCGAACTCGCGGATGGGCTGACCGAAGAGGCGGACGCTGCCGGCGGAGAGCGGAAGCAGCCCGGTGATCGACTTGACCAGGGTCGACTTGCCGGATCCGTTGGCGCCCAGCAGGGCGACAACATCGCCCGCCTCTACGGTCAGGTCGAGGTCGCGGAGGATCGGCCGGCCACCGAGGGCGACGGCGACTCCGCGCAGCTCGAGGATGCGCTGGTCGGGTGAGCTCATGACTGAACTCTGCACCCATTCGCTTCCTGGAGGCTGACCAGGTTCGACTTCATGATCGAGGCGTAGTCCTCGGAGCTGCCCTTGGCGATGCCCTCGAGGGGGTCGAGCACGGCCGCGCGCAGCCCGAGCTCGTCGGCCAGCGTCTCGGCCATCTTGGGACTGGCGATGGTCTCGCTGAAGACGGTGGTGATGCCGTCCGACTTGATCAGGTCGTGCAGCTCCGCGATCCGGGCCGGGCTGGGCTCGGCGTCCGGGCTCAGCCCGGCGATCGGGGCGAACTCGAGGCCGTAGCGCTTCTGGTAGCCGAACGCGTCGTGGCTGGTCACGACCAGGTTGCGGGCGCAGTCCTTCAGGCCGGCGGTGTACGCCGCATCGAGACCTTCGAGGGTGGTCTTGAGCGCGGCCAGGTTGGTGGCGAACTCGTCGGCGTGGTCCGGCACCGCCTCGGCGAGCCGGGCCTCGACCGCCTCGGCGGCCTTCTCCAGGCGCAGCGGGTCCAGCCAGAAGTGCGGGTTGTCGTCGGTGAGGTCGACGACCTTGCTGACGTCGAGCGCGTCCTTGCCGGCGTTCTGCTCGACGGCCTTGTCGACCGCGGGCGCGAGGCCGTCGGAGTAGACGACCAGGTCAGCACCGCTGATCTCGGAGATCTGCTTGGTCGAGGGGTCCAGGTCGTGCGGCTCGACACCGGGGGCGGTCAGGTTGACCACCCGGACGCGGTCGCCGGCGATCTGGTCGACGACGTACTGGAGCGGGTAGAAGGACGCGACGACGGTCGGGCGGCCATCGTCGTCGGAGGCGGAGCAGGCCGCCAGCGGGATCACCATCAGGGTGGCGATCAGGGTGGCGAGTCGGACACGGACGGAGCGGCGGGGGATGCGGAAGGACATGACAATGATTCTCATTCAAAATGAGAATCATTGTCAAGTCAGGTGATCGCCACCGGCGCGTCGACCGCCTTGACCAGCGTCACCACCGGCTTCGCGGGGACCTCGTCGGCGAGGAACCAGCGGAACGCGATCATGCCGCGCTGGTTGTCCAGGGTGGTGACCGCGTTCGGGTGCGCCAGCTGGCTCCGGGAGATCACGATCGTGACGGTGCCGTCGCTGTTCGGCACCGCGGTGTGGTTGTTCAGCGAGGTCTTGCCGTCCGCGGCGTTGTGGCCGGCCATGTACTCGGTCCACGGCATGAAGTTCCAGAACCGGAAGCTGTTCGGCGGGCGGTAGCTGATCACCAGCGCCTCGTCGGGCTGCAGGTCGTAGGACCCGAAGCAGTACGTCGCATCGGTGGCCGACCAGCCGAAGTTGAAGTCCGGGACCCGGTACGGCTCGGCGACCGTGTTGACGCCGTCCGGGGTCTGGTGGCCCAGCCCGAGCCGAACTTCGTCGGTGCGCTCCTGGATCGACATCGGCACGATCATGAACATCGTCCGCATCCAGCTCAGCGTCGAGCGCAGCGCCTGCGCGGTGGCGGCGTCGGAGCGGACCACCGGGTCCGGCTCGTCGAGGCACTCGATGTGCCACTCCACCGGTTTCCCGGTCAGCGGGTCGGCCTGGTAGTCGCGGGTCAGGGCGGCGGCGGTGTCCGGCGTGAACTCGATCCACGGGCCGTCGTACCCGGCGGGTTTGCGGGCGCCCAGGTAGAACGAGAAGCCGCCGTCGTCGTCGAAGTCCAGGTCGGAGTCGTTCACGACGCCGATCACCTTGTCCGACCAGGCGCCGGGCGACGGCTCGTTGTACACCGTCACCGAGAAGTAGGCGCTGTCGTTGCGGGTGCCCCAGATCCGGTAGGTGCGCTCGGGGTCGAAGACCGTGAACCCGTACGCCGCGTCGGTGTTGTCCCCGCCCCAGCGCCGGTCCCGGCGGAACGGGGTCACCGTGTCCACCCAGACCGGCCGGCTCTTCTCCGGGTAGAGGTAGATGTCCAGCCCGACGCCGAGGATCGTGGCGAGCATCCGGTAGCCGTTCACGACCCCGGTCTCGGTGCTGACGGCGCGGTCGCCCGTCAGGAAGACGTCCTGGAGCTCGCCGAGCCCGGCGAGCAGCTCGTTCCAGGCGGCCGTGGACTCCCAGCGGTTCTCGGGTGCTGCGTTCATGCGGTGACGCCTTCCGTGAGCAGGGCGGTGATCCGGTCGGTCCAGGCGGTTCTCGTCGGTTCCGCGTCCAGGTCGCCGGGGTGCAGCAGCAGCGCGAAGAGCGCGGCGCCGGCGATCAGGTCGAGGAGCGGCTGCTCGATCCCGCCGAGGGCCTCGGAGAACCGGGCGAGCAGGGCGCTGTGCAGGGTGGGGTCGGCGGTGACCGCGGCGACCAGGCCGGGTGCGGCCGCTCTCGCCACCGGGTGCGCGAACGCGCCGAGCGCCCCGGCGACCATCGTGCGCACGTCGGTCGCCGGATCGCCGGTGCGGGGGAACGGTGCGGTCAGGGACTGCGGGAAGGCGGCCTCGTGCACCAGGTGCGCGAGCGAGGGCCACCGGCGGTACAGCGCGGGGCGGGTGGTGCCGGCCCGGGAGGCGACCTTGGCCCAGGTGAGATCGGCGTACCCGACCTCGACCAGCAGCTCCGCGGTCGCGCGGAGGACGGCCTCGTCGATGCGACCGTCACGGGGACGGCCGGAGGCCTGTTCGGGAGCGTCGGTCTGTGTGATCATTGCGATACAGAATGTATCGTAATAGGACCAGGAGCAACAGATGCCCGTCGCGATCCGCCTGACCGACCTCGCCCGGCCCGACTTCACCCCCGACGTCCGGGCGATCTTCGACGTGATGGTCCCGATGGCCGACGGCCTGCTCCTGGAGTCCGACCAGCTGCACCGGATGGCGACCGAGCAGACCGGGCTGACCGACTTCGGGTCGCGCGACTACGAGAGCAGGCTGACCGTCCTGCTGGAGGCCATGAACGCGATCGACGGGCTCAGCCCGGCCGGCCTGCTCGGCTTGCACAGCCAGCTGCTGCAGCTGCTGAAGAACCGGCTGCAGCTGGTCGACCTGCTCCGCCGGCGCCCGGAGATCGCCGAGGTCGAGCTGCTGCCGCCGGTGGTGATCGCCGGGTTGCCGCGCACCGGGACCACGCACCTGCACAACCTGCTCTCCGCCGGCCCGGCCTTCCGGTCGCTGCCGTACTGGGAGAGCATCGAGCCGTTCCCGCCGGCCGACGAGGGCGCCGACGTCGAACCCCGGCGGGAGCGCACCGGGCAGGCGGTCTGGTTCGCGAACGAGGCGATGCCGCACTTCGCCGCGATGCACGAGATGACCACCGACCACGTGCACGAGGAGATCCAGCTGCTGGCCAACGACTTCTCGACGATGTTCTTCGAGACGGTCGGCGAGGTGCCCGGGTGGCGCGACCACTACCTGGAGCACGATCAGACCCCGCACTACGCGCACCTGCGGGTGCAGCTGAAGGCTTTGCAGCACCTCCGCGGCGGACGGCGGTGGGTCCTCAAGTCGCCGCAGCACCTCGAGCAGCTGCCGGTACTTGCCTCGGCATTCCCCGGCGCCACCGTCGTCGTCACCCATCGGGATCCGGTCGCGGTGGTGGTCTCGATGGCGACGATGATCGTCTACACGGCTCGGATGTACCGGACCGAGGTCCCCGTCGAACGCCTGGCCGGCTACTGGGCGGACCGGATCGAGATGATGCTCGGCACCCTGCTCGCCGACCGGGACGCACTGCCCGCCGGGACGTCGATGGACCTGCGCTTCGACGACTTCATGGCCGACGACCTCGCGGCGGCCGCCCGGGTCCACGAGCTCGCCGGGGAGCCGATGACGGTGGCGGACGACGCGGCGATGCGGACGTTCCTGGCGTCCCACCAGCGCGACCGGCACGGGCGGATCGACTACCGGGCCGCGGATCTCGGTCTCGACCCCGAGGAGCTGCGGACCCGGTTCGCGGCCTACGCCGCCCGGTTCCTCGGAACTGAGGCCGACTAACCTCGACTCATGCTCGTCGTGAACCGCTTCCGTGCCGATGCCGACGACGCCGCCTTCCGGGCCGACCTGGAGAAGGCACTCGAGGTGCTGAGCGCGCAACGGGGCTACGAGGACGGGCGGCTCGGTCGCAACGTCGACGACCCCGGCCTGTGGGTGATGGTGACCCGCTGGCGCGACGTCGGCTCCTACCGGCGGGCGCTGTCGTCGTACGACGTCAAGCTGGGGGCCGTGCAGACCCTGAGCCGGGCGATCGAGGAGCCGAGCGCCTACGAGCCGGTCGAGCCGGGGCTCGACGGCGACCTCAATACCGCGGTGCCCCGCGACCTCGGCGCTCGCTAAGATCGTCCCTCGCCCGGCAGCCAGCCGGACGATGACCGGGAATGATCCCAGCAGGAGTTGAACCACCGTGGCCAAGGCGCCCGCTACCACCGTCGACCATGTCGTCTCCCTCGCCAAGCGGCGCGGCTTCGTGTTCCCCTGCGGGGAGATCTACGGCGGCACCCGCTCCGCCTGGGACTACGGCCCGCTCGGCGTCGAGCTCAAGGAGAACATCAAGCGCCAGTGGTGGCGCGCGATGGTGCAGTCGCGCGAGGACGTCGTCGGCCTCGACTCCAGCGTGATCCTGCCGCGGCAGACCTGGGAAGCCTCCGGTCACGTCGCCACCTTCGCCGACCCGCTGACCGAGTGCCAGTCCTGCCACAAGCGCTACCGCGCCGACCACCTGCAGGAGGCGTACGCCGAGAAGAAGGGCATCGACAACCCGGACACCGTCGAGCTCGCCACGTTGGCTTGCCCCAACTGCGGCACCCGTGGCGCCTGGACCGAGCCGCGCAGCTTCTCCGGCCTGCTGAAGACCTACCTCGGCGTCGTCGACGACGAGTCCGGGCTGCACTACCTGCGCCCGGAGACCGCGCAGGGCATCTTCCTCAACTTCGCCAACGTGGTGACCTCGAGCCGGCAGAAGCCGCCGTTCGGCATCGCCCAGATCGGCAAGAGCTTCCGCAACGAGATCACCCCGGGCAACTTCATCTTCCGCACCCGCGAGTTCGAGCAGATGGAGATGGAGTTCTTCGTCAAGCCCGGCGAGGACGAGACCTGGCACCAGTACTGGATCGACCAGCGCACCGCCTGGTACGTCGACCTGGGCATCAAGGCCGAGAACCTGCGGCACTTCGAGCACCTGCCGGAGAAGCTCAGCCACTACTCCAAGCGCACCGTCGACATCGAGTACCGCTTCAACTTCGCCGGCTCCGAGTGGGGCGAGCTCGAGGGC
>NZ_RJSE01000003.1:0-219098 GCF_003725695.1 Nocardioides marmoriginsengisoli | reverse complement strand
CAACGAGCGGTACTTCCCCTACGTCATCGAGCCGGCGGCCGGACTGTCGCGGAGCCTGATGACCTTCCTGGTCGACGCGTACACCGAGGACGAGGCCCCGAACACCAAGGGCGGTGTCGACAAGCGCACCGTGCTGAAGCTCGACCCGCGGCTGGCGCCGGTCAAGATCGCCGTGCTGCCGCTGAGCCGCAACGAGGACCTGACCCCGAAGTCCAAGGCGCTCGCGACCGAGCTCCGGCAGTACTGGAACGTCGACTTCGACGACTCCGGCGCGATCGGCCGCCGCTACCGCCGTCAGGACGAGATCGGGACGCCGTACTGCGTCACCGTCGACTTCGACACCCTGGACGACAACGCAGTCACCGTCCGCGAGCGCGACTCGATGCACCAGGAGCGGATCTCGCTCGACGGCCTGCGCACCTGGTTCGCGGAGCGGCTGGTCGGCTGTTGAGCGTCCGGTCGGGCCTGATATCCCGCACTCCGGGTGCTCTGCCGTGCACAATGTCCGGGTGATCGTGCGCACCCACCGCTCCCTGCTGACCCTTCCGGTCGCCGCCCTGGTGGCTGCGCTGACGCTGGCCGGGTGCGGCGGCCAACCGGAGAAGAAGGCCGGGCCGAGCGCCGACGCCAACGCGCAGACCGAGGTGCCGGTCCCGACCGGGATCGAGCTCACCGACTTCGGCTCGGAGCTGAAGTTCGGCGAGGCGGCCCGGGTGGCCTACGCGCCCAACGAGCAGCGCAAGTCGGTCCTCGAGCTGACCGTGCTCTCCGCGACCCAGGGCACCATCGGCGACCTCAGCGGCTACTCGCTGGAGGAGCGCACCCGGAACTCGACGCCGTACTACGTCCAGGTGAAGGTGAAGAACGTCGGCGACGGCGACGTCGGCCAGACCCCGATCCCGCTCTACCTGGTCGACAACCGCACCCCGAAGACGCTGATCATCGCGTCCAGCTTCACCAACTCGTTCACCAAGTGCCCTTCGACGAAGCTGCCGACGACGTTCGCGCCGCAGGCCGAGCTCAGCACCTGCCTGGTCTACCTGGCGCCGGACCACGGCACCATGACCGGGGTGTCGTTCCGGGGTGCCGACCAGAAGGGCGACCCGATCCTGTGGACCGGCACGGTGACCGTCCCCCAGGACAAGAAGAAGGCGTCCTGACGCTGTGCCTGCTTCTGGACTAGCCCTCGGCTCGGTCCGGGTCGACGTACCCGTGGTGCTGGCCCCGATGGCCGGGATCACCAACGCCGCCTACCGCCGGCTCTGCCGTGAGCAGGGCGCCGGGCTGTACGTCTGCGAGATGATCACCAGCCGCGGGCTGGTCGAGGGCGACGCGACCACGAAGCAGATGCTGGTCTTCGACGAGCTCGAGGACGTCCGCTCGGTCCAGCTCTACGGCACCGATCCGGCGTACGTCGGCAAGGCCACCGAGATCCTCTGCGCCGACTACGGCGTCCACCACGTCGACCTGAACTTCGGCTGCCCGGTGCCCAAGGTGACCCGCAAGGGCGGCGGCGCCGCGCTGCCCTGGAAGCGGAACCTGCTCGGCGAGATCCTCACCGCCGCGGTCTCCGCCGCCGCCCGGTACGGCGTCCCGGTGACGATGAAGACCCGGATGGGGATCGACCCGGAGCACCTGACCTACCTCGACGCCGGCCGGATCGCCGAGGAGTCCGGCGCCGCGGCGATCGCCCTGCACGGACGGACCGCCGTCCAGGGCTACTCCGGCACCGCGGACTGGGCACCGATCGCGGAGCTGGTCGAGCACGTCGGCATCCCGGTGCTCGGCAACGGCGACATCTGGGAGGCCGCCGACGCGCTCCGGATGGTCGAGGAGACCGGCGCGGCCGGTGTCGTCGTCGGACGCGGCTGCCTCGGCCGGCCGTGGCTCTTCCGCGATCTCGCGGCCGCCTTCACCGGCACCGCGGGACCCGGCGCGAGCGGCCTGGTACTGCCGACGCTGGGCGAGGTCCGCACGATGATGTACCGGCACGCCGAGCTGCTCAGCCAGCACATGGGCGAGGAGCGCGGGTGCAAGGAGTTCCGCAAGCACATCTCCTGGTACCTGAAGGGGTTCAGTGCCGGGGGAGACCTGCGGCACGCGCTGGCGCTGGTGAGCTCGCTGGCCGAGCTGGAGCGGCTGCTCGCCGAGCTCGACGGCGACGAGCCGTTCCCGACCGTCGTCCTGGGGGCGCCACGGGGGCGTCAGGGGAGTCCGCGCAAGCGGGTGGTGCTGCCCGAGGGCTGGCTGGACGACGAGGACGGCACAGGGTTGAGCTTGCAGGAGGACGCCGACGAGGTCAGCGGCGGCTGAGCGTGAAATCCGGGGTTACGGCCTCCGCGGGTGGGACGCGTCACGACCGTTTCGTCCCTATATGTCGCGAGTTCAGTTGGTCTTTTGACGCTGATCCGTGTTTGCATGGTCGCGCCCTCTCGGGCGGGCAGACCCTGTAGTCAACGTTAGGACCCACCCCGTGCCCCAAGGCCGACACAGCCTTGCCTCGCGCAACTCTCGGGCCCAGCGCCTCACCCTGATCGCCGCTCCTCTCGTCACCTGCGCCGTCGTCGGCGCCGGCGTCGCGCTCGCCGACGACGCCTCCCAGAAGCCCGACCCCGCGCTGCAGGCATCCAGCACCGTCGCCGCCGGCGCTGCCGCGGCCGCCACCGCCGACCGCTCCGCTCCGCTCTCCCGGAGCGTCGAGCGCGTCCCGGTCGTCACCGCCAAGCGCTGGTCCACCGCGGACCTCGACCTCCGACTCGCTCCGACGGACGGCGCCAGGACCCGCGGTGAGGTCGACAGCCTCAGCCGGATCGCCGTCACCGGTGTGAAGCGGGCCGGCTACGCCCAGGTCGTCGTGAACAAGAAGGCCTACTGGGTCACCGCCGAGTACCTGGTCGCCAAGAAGCCGACCTCCCCGGGGAACCTGCCGATCGTCGACAAGCCCTGCGCCGGCACCAGCGGCGTCGAGAGCGGCCTCACCGCCGGAGCGATCCGGGTCTACCGGGCCGTCTGCAACAACTTCCCGCAGATCACCAGCTACGGCGGTCGCGACAACCATGGCGAGCACCGCGGCGGCAAGGCCATCGACATCATGACGAGCGATGTCTCGCTCGGCACCGCGATCGCCGAGTTCCTGCGCGCCAACGCCGCCGAGTTCAATCTCTACAGCGTGATCTGGCGGCAGCGGATCTTCACCCAGGAGCGCGGGGGAGAAGGCTGGCGCTCCATGTCGAGCCGCGGCTCCGCCACCGCGAATCACATGGACCACGTCCACGTGTCGGTCTACTGAGGCCCGTTCCCAGCACAGAAATCCGCGC
Organism: Nocardioides marmoriginsengisoli; assembly: GCF_003725695.1. Taxonomy (GTDB): domain Bacteria; phylum Actinomycetota; class Actinomycetes; order Propionibacteriales; family Nocardioidaceae; genus Marmoricola; species Marmoricola marmoriginsengisoli. The sequence continues at coordinate 215,781 of NZ_RJSE01000003.1, read as the reverse complement.
GCGGGAACAGACCGCCAGCACCTAGGGTTGGCCCACTGTGAGCACTGACCCCGCGACCGACGACACCCTGGTGGACGCGTCGCGGACGACCCTGATGGACGGGTTCCGGGTGCTCGGGGTGGCGATCCGGCGGGAGCCGTGGGTCTTCACGCTCTCCACCCTGGGCAGCGTGCTCTTCGGCGCGCTCACCGTGGCCGACGCCTGGGTGCTCGGCTGGTCCACCGACCACGTGCTGCTGCCGGCGTTCCGGACCGGGGAGACCTCGGCCGGGCTGCTGTGGGCAGTGCTGGCGCTCTTCGTCGGCGTCGCGATCCTGCGCGCCGTCGGCATCGTCGCGCGCCGGCTCGGTGCCGGCGTGATGCAGTACCGGATGCAGGCCGCCTACCGGCGCGAGGTGACGTCGCAGTACCTGCGGCTCCCGATGGCCTGGCACCAGCGGCACCCCACCGGCCAGCTGCTCTCCAACGCCAACGCCGACGTCGAGGCGGCCTGGGCACCGATCGCACCGCTCCCGATGGCGGTCGGGACGGTCGCGATGATGGCGATCGCCGTCGCCCAGATGCTGCTCGTCGACCTGACCATGGCCGTGGTCGGACTGATGGTCTTCCCGCTGGTCACGGTCGCGACGCTGACCTACCAGCACTTCTCCTCGCCGCTGTTCACCCGGATCCAGGCGCTGCGCGCCGAGCTCTCCGAGATCGCGCACGAGTCCTTCGACGGGGCGATGGTCGTCAAGACCCTGGGCCGCGAGGCCGAGGAGACCGAGCGGTTCGCGGCCAAGGCGAACGAGCTGCGCGACCTCGGCATCCGGGTCGGCCGGATCCGCGCCGTCTTCGACCCGATCCTCGAAGCGATCCCCAGCCTCGGCGTGCTCGCCGTCCTCGGCGTCGGCGTCTACCAGATCCAGCACGGCAACGCCGGTGCCGGCGACGTCGTCACGATCGCCTACCTGCTCACCATCGTCGCCTTCCCGATCCGCTCGATCGGCTGGCTGCTCGGCGAGTTCCCGCGCTCGGTGGTCGGCTTCCGCCGGGTCCACCGGGTCCTCGACGAGCCGGTCCGGACCACGTACGGCGACGCCACGCTGGCGGCCACCGGCACGGGTGCCCGGCTCGAGGTGGACCGGCTCGGGTTCGGCTACCCGGGCGGTGCGGCGCTGCTCGACGAGCTCAGCTTCACCGTCGAGCCCGGGCAGACGGTCGCGATCGTCGGCGAGACCGCGGCGGGCAAGAGCACCCTGACGACGCTGCTGACCCGGTTGGTGGACCCGGGCACCGGGCGGGTCCTGGTCGACGGCACCGATGTGCGCGACCTCGCCCCCGGCCAGCTCGCCGGGCACGCGGCGCTCGTCCCGCAGACAGCGTTCCTCTTCGACGACACCGTCCGCGGCAACGTCACCCTGGGCGAGGACGTCAGCGACGAGGACGTCTGGGCCGCTCTGCGCACCGCCCAGGCCGACGGGTTCGTCGCGGCGCTGCCGCACGGGCTGGACTCCAGGCTCGGCGAGCGCGGCACCACGCTCTCCGGCGGTCAGCGGCAACGGCTCTCGCTGGCCCGGGCACTGGTCCGCCACCCGCGGCTGCTGATCCTCGACGACGCCACCTCGGCGGTCGACCCCGAGGTGGAAGCCCGGATCCTGGCGGCGATGCGGAGCACCAGGGCGGACGCCGACGCCGCCGGGTCGACGCTCGTCCTGATCGCCTACCGCAAGGCCACGATCGCGCTGGCCGACGAGGTGCTCTTCCTCGCCGACGGCCGGATCGCCGACCGCGGCGCCCACGAGGACCTGCTGCTCCGCAACCCCGCCTACGCGCACCTGGTCAACGCCTACGAGACCACGGCCGCGGAGGTGGTCGCCGGTGAGTGAGGCAATCGGCGCTGCGACCGCGATGGACTCGGGCGAGAACATCTCCGCCTGGGCGACGATCAAGCGCGGCGCGGAGATCTCCCCGGAGCTCAAGCAGGGCTTCTGGGGCACGATGGCGCTGGCGCTGCTGGGGACGGCCGGCCGGGTCGTCGTACCGATCGCGGTGCAGCAGACCCTGGACAAGGGCATCAACGGACCGAACGGCGTCGACCAGTCGTACGTCGTCGCGATGGCGCTGCTGGCCGCGGCGGCGATGGTGCTGACCGGGATCTCGTCGTACCTGATGACCGCGCGGCTCTTCACCACCGCGGAACGCGGCCTGGCCACCCTGCGGATCAAGGCGTTCCGGCACGTCCACGACCTGCCGCTGCTCACCCAGAACACCGAGCGTCGCGGGGCGCTGGTCTCCCGGGTCACCAGCGACGTCGACCAGGTCAGCCAGTTCCTCGTCTTCGGCGGCATCATCGGCATCATCAGCGTCGGCCAGATCGTGGTCGCCACGGTGATCATGCTGTTCTACAGCTGGCAGCTGACGATCGTGGTCTGGGTCTGCTTCCTGCCGCTGTTCGGATCGTTGCAGTACTTCCAGCGCCGGCTCTCGGAGTCCTACGGCACCGTGCGCCAGATGGTCGGCCAGATGCTGTCGGTGGTCGCCGAGCCGGTGGTCGGAGCCCTGGTGGTCCGGACGCACGCGATCGAGGACCGGACCCAGGCGCGCATCGACGACTCGATCAGGCGGTACCAGGCCGCCAGCACCCGGGCCCAGGGCCTGACTGCGTTCTCCTTCTCGCTCGGCGGCCTCTCCGGCGGACTGGCGAACGCGCTGGTGCTGATCGTCGGGATCTGGCTCGGCTTCGACGGGCAGATCACCTCCGGCGAGGTCCTCGCCTTCGCGTTCCTGGTGACGCTGTTCGTCAGCCCGGTGCAGATGGGCACCCAGGTGCTCACCGACGGGCAGAACGCGATCGCCGGGTGGCGCCGGGTGATCGGCATCCTGGACACCCCGGCCGACCTCGACGACCCGGGGACGACGGGGGAGCAGCTGCCGCACGAACCGCTGGGCATCGCGTTCGACCACGTCGAGTTCCGCTACCCCGACGGGCCGCCGGTGCTGATCGACGTGGACCTGGAGATCGAACCCGGCACCCGGGTCGCCGTCGTCGGCGAGACCGGCTCCGGCAAGACCACCTTCGCCAAGGTCCTGACCCGCCTGATGGACCCGACGGCCGGGTCGGTCCGGCTCGCCGGCCACGACCTGCGTGACGTCGGCTTCGCCTCGTTGCGCCGCCGGGTGGTCCTGGTCCCGCAGGAGGGATTCCTCTTCGACTCGAGCCTGCGCGACAACGTCCTGTACGGCGACCTGGCGGCCGGCACCGAGCGGATCCGGGAGGCGATCGACGAGCTCGGCCTGACCGACTGGCTCGACGGCCTGCCGCACGGGCTGGACACCCGGGTCGGCCAGCGCGGAGAGTCGCTGAGCGCCGGGGAGCGGCAGCTGGTCGCCCTGATCCGGGCGCACCTGGCCGACCCCGACCTGCTGGTCCTCGACGAGGCCACCAGCGCCGTCGACCCGGCCCTGGAGATGCGGATCGGGCGGGCGCTCGAGGCGCTGATGTCCGGCCGCACCAGCGTCACCATCGCGCACCGGCTCACGACGGCCGAGAACGCCGACGAGGTGATCGTCTTCGACCGCGGCCGGGTGGCGCAGCGAGGCCCCCACCAGGCCCTCGTCGCCGAAGGCGGAATCTACGGCCGCCTGCACGCCTCGTGGACCGCCCAACAAAGTTGAACAGGCCCTTCTTGTCGGGCGAGCGGGCCGTTGTCGTCGGACGAGTGGGCCGGAGTTGTCACCCGTCGGAGATAATCGACCCGTGACCTCCCTCGACCCCGCGATCTCCGCCCGCCTCAAGCGCAACGACCAGGGCCTGGTGCCCGCCGTGGTGCAGCAGCACGACACCGGCGAGGTGCTGATGCTGGGCTGGATGGACGACGAGGCGTTGCACCGCACGCTGACCACCGGTCGCGGCACGTTCTGGAGCCGGTCGCGCAACGAGTACTGGGTCAAGGGCGAGACGTCGGGGCACCGCCAGCACGTCGTCGAGGTCCGCCTCGACTGCGACGGCGACACCCTGCTGGTGAAGGTCGACCAGGAGGGGCCGGCCTGCCACACCGGTGCCCGGACCTGCTTCGACGAGGACCTGCTGGGGCCGGACCGTGGCTGAGGTCAGCGGTCGCCGTACCTTCGGGCCGATCCTCCTGGCCGGCGTCGCGACCGGGGCTCTGGCCGCGGTCGCGTCCTCGCAGACCTGGCTCACCGCGAACGGCGACGCCGCCGGCATCCGGGTCAGCGTCGAGATCTCCGGGTCGGACGCGGCACCGCTCGCCCTCGCCCTCGCGCTGGTCTCCCTGGCCAGCTGGGGAGTCGTCCTGGTCTCCGGTACGACGGCCCGCCGGCTCGCGCTGGTGGTCGGTGCCGCGGCGACGATCGGGGTGCTGATCGTCGCGTTCGGTCTCGACGGCGACGGTGTCGCCGGGCGGGCGCTCGCGGACCGGGGAGCGAGCGCGGTGCGCGACCTCAGTCACCGGCCGTGGCTCTGGACGACCGTGGTCGCCGCGGTGCTGCAGCTCGGTGCCCTGGTGGCGGGCTTCCGGAGCGCGCCGACCTGGCCCTCGATGAGCAGCCGATACGACGCCCCGGCAGCAGCCGCGTCCGCGGCGGACCCCGACGCGGACCCCGCCGACGTCGACGACCTGACCCTCTGGAAGGCGCTCGACGAGGGTCAGGACCCGACCGCGCGCTGACCCGCCGGACGACGCCCCCTAGACTGCTCACGCCCGTACCTGCACCCGGTGCCTCGCCACCGGTGCCTCAGCAAGGAGTCGAAACCCATGTCGGACAACCACGGCAACACCCCTGCAGCCTGGACCGCCGTGATCCTCGGACTGGCCGGCTTCGTGGTGGGCGGGATCGGTGTGATGGTCACCTCGATGCCGCTGTTCTGGGTCGGCGTCGCGTTCGCTCCGGTCGCCCTGATCACGTTCTACGTGATGATCCGGATGGGCTTCCACGACAGCCACTGACCGGGTCGGGGTTCCGCGCCCGGAAATCGGGTTGCGGAGCGTGAGAACCTAGGGCTGGCAATGGCGCTGGCATTCGAAAGACCGTGCAACCAGTGAGGCTCACCATGTCCGTCCTCGACGACATCGTCGCCGGCGTCCGCGAGGACCTGGCCGTCCGTCAGGCTCGTACGCCGCTCGCCGAGGTCCGCGCCCAGCTCGCCGACGTCGACCCCGCGCGCGACCCGATGCCGGCGTTCCGGGCACCGGGACTGAGCCTGATCGCCGAAGTCAAGCGCCGCTCGCCCAGCAAGGGCGCGCTCGCCGACATCCCGGACCCGGCGGCGCTCGCGACGGCCTACGCGGCCGGTGGCGCGGACGCGATCTCGGTGCTGACCGAGGAGCGCCGGTTCTCCGGGTCGCTCGCCGACCTGTACGCGGTGCGTGCCGCCGTACCGACGCCGATCCTGCGCAAGGACTTCATCGTCACCGAGTACCAGCTCCTCGAGGCGCGGGCCGGCGGGGCGGACCTGGCGCTGCTGATCGTCGCGGCCCTGGATGACGCCGCTCTCGCCGACCTGTACGCGACCGCCCGCGGCCTCGGCCTGACCGTGCTGGTCGAGGTGCACGACGAGGACGAGGTCGAGCGGGCGCTGGCCGTCGGCACCGAGCTGCTCGGCGTGAACGCCCGCAACCTCAAGACCCTCGAGGTCGACCCGGACGCGTTCGGCCGGCTGGCCGCGCTGGTCCCGGACGGCATCGTCAAGGTCGCCGAGTCCGGCATCGGCGGACCCTCCGACGCCGGTCGCTTCGCCGCCCAGGGCGCCGACGTCGCGCTCGTCGGCGAGGCCCTGGTCAAGGACGGCGACCCGACCAGCGCGGTCGCCGCGATCCGCAACGCGGGAGGAGCCCGATGAGCACGGGGACACCGGGAGGATTCTGGGGACCCGACGAGACCGGTCACTTCGTCAGCGGCGACGTGCAGTGGGGCGGCCGGTTCATGCCGGAGGCGCTGATCGCGGAGCTCGACGAGCTCACCGCCGTGTGGACCGACGCGATGGCCGACCCGGAGTTCCTCGACGAGTTCGCCCGCCTGCTCCGCGAGTACGCCGGCGTGCCGAGCCTGCTCTACGAAGCCACCCGGCTGTCCGAGCACGCCGGTGCCCGGATCCTGCTCAAGCGCGAGGACCTGAACCACACCGGTGCCCACAAGATCCGCAACGTCCTCGGCCAGGCGCTGCTCGCCAAGCGGATGGGCAAGACCCGGCTGATCGCCGAGACCGGCGCCGGCCAGCACGGCGTCGCGACCGCCACGGCGGCGGCGTACCTGGGTCTGGAGTGCGCGGTCTACATGGGCAAGGTCGACACCGAGCGGCAGGCCCTCAACGTCGCCCGGATGAACCTGCTCGGCGCCGAGGTGATCGCCGTCGACTCCGGCAGCATGACGCTGAAGGACGCGATCAACGAAGCCATCCGGGACTGGGTCGCCAGCGTCGAGCACACGGCGTACTGCTTCGGTACGGCGGCCGGCCCGCACCCGTTCCCGGCGATGGTCCGGGACTTCTGCCGCGGCATCGGTGACGAGGCCCGGGTGCAGGTGCTGGAGCAGTTCGGCGCGCTGCCCGACATCGTCACCGCGTGCGTCGGCGGCGGATCGAACGCGATCGGCATGTTCACCGCGTTTCTCGACGACGCGGACGTCCGGATCGTCGGCTTCGAGGCAGGTGGCGACGGGGTCGAGACGCCGCGGCACGCCGCCACCATCCACGCCGGCGAGGTCGGCGTCCTGCACGGAGCCCGTACCTACGTCCTCCAGGACGAGGACGGCCAGACGATCGAGTCGCACTCGATCTCGGCCGGCCTCGACTATCCGGGCGTCGGGCCGCAGCACTCCCAGCTCGCGCACCTCGGTCGCGCCGACTACCAGCCGGTGACCGATGCCGAGGCGATGGACGCGCTGGCGCTGCTGGCCCGGACCGAGGGCATCATCTGCGCGATCGAGTCGGCGCACGCGGTCGCCGGGTCGCTGCGGCTGGCCGCCGAGAACCCCGGCGCCACGATCCTGATCAACCTCTCCGGACGGGGCGACAAGGACATGGGCACCGCGATCGAGTGGTTCGGACTCGCCTCCTCGGACGTCGACCCTGGCGAGACGCCCGGAGGTGCCCGGTGACCGCCAGCAGCACCGCCGCCTTCGCCACCGCTCGCGCCGAGGGCCGCGCCGCCCTGGTCGGCTACCTGCCGGCCGGCTTCCCGGACGTCCCGGGGTCGATCGAGGCGATGAAGACGATGGTCGACGCCGGCTGCGACGTCATCGAGATCGGCCTGCCCTACAGCGACCCGGTGATGGACGGCCCGACCATCCAGGCCGCCGCCCAGCAGGCCCTCGAAGGGGGAGTGCGCACCCAGGACGTGCTCCGTGCCGTCGAGGCGGTCGCCGCCACCGGCACCCCGACGCTGATCATGACGTACTGGAACCCGGTGGAGCGGTACGGCGTGGAGCGGTTCGCCCGCGACCTCGCCAACGCCGGAGGAGCGGGCCTGATCACGCCCGACCTGACCCCCGACTCGGGTGGCGCGTGGATCGCCGCTGCCGACGCCCACGACCTGGACAAGGTCTTCCTGGTGGCGCCGTCCTCGACCGATGCCCGGTTGGAGATGACCACGCGAGCCTGTCGCGGGTTCGTCTACGCGACCGCGGTGATGGGCGTGACGGGTGCCCGGGCCAGCACCAGCGACCTCGCCGGCCCGCTGGTCGCGCGCACCAAGGCCACCGTCGCCGGCTGGGGCGGCGACCTGCCCGTCGGGGTCGGACTCGGCGTTTCCAACGGCGACCAGGCGGCCGAGGTGGCCGGCTACGCCGATGCCGTGATCGTGGGGTCGGCCTTCGTCCGCCCGCTCCTCGACGCCGGCAGCGACCGGGCCGCGGGGCTGGCCGCGCTGCGCGCCCTCACCGAGGACCTGGCGCGGGGCGTCCGCGCCGGATGAGGACCCGACTGGCATGATCGAGACGCTCAGGCCCGCTACCGAGGAGTCGTCGTGATCGCCCAGTTCATCCCCAGCCCGTCGCAGGGCGTCTGGGACCTCGGCCCGTTGCCGGTCCGGGCCTACGCACTCTGCATCATCCTCGGTGTCGTCGCCGCGGTCTGGCTCGGCGAGAAGCGCTGGGTCGCGCGGGGCGGCAAGGCGGGCCAGGTCGGCGACATCGCGCTCTGGGCGGTGCCCTTCGGGCTGATCGGTGCTCGCGCGTACCACGTCGCGACCGACCACGCGCTCTACTTCGGTGAGGGCCGGAACGCGCTCGACGCGCTCAAGGTCTGGCACGGCGGCCTCGGCATCTGGGGCGCGATCGCCGGTGGCGTCCTCGGCGGTGCGCTGGCCTGCCGGCGGTACGGGATCCGGATCCTGCCGCTGATGGACGCGCTCGCGCCGGCGCTGCTGCTGGCCCAGGCGATCGGCCGCTGGGGCAACTACTTCAACTCCGAGCTGTTCGGCGGGAAGACCACCAAGCCGTGGGGCCTGGAGATCGCCCGGGACAAGATCCCGTCGGGCTTCGACATCGACAAGAACTTCCCGGACGGCGCGCCGTACACGTTCCACCCGACGTTCCTCTACGAGTGCATCTGGAATCTCGGCGCGATGGGCGTGGTCATCTACCTGGACCGCAAGCTCAAGCTCGGCTTCGGGCGCGCGTTCGCGCTCTACGTGATGGCCTACTGCGCCGGCCGGGGCTGGATCGAGCACCTGCGGATCGACACGGTGGAGTACAACGACGTCCTCGGCCTGCGCCTGAACGTGTGGACCTCGATCATCCTCTTCGCCCTCGCGCTCGGCTACTTCGTGATCGTCGGACGCCGGCACCCGGCCCCGAACAGCCGCGAGGAGTCGGTCTACCTCGACGGTCACCAGCCGCCGGAAACGGACTCCGGGCTGGTCACGGAGCCCGTCGCGGCCGCTCCGGCGGGTCAGGCTGTGGACAACTCGGACACCCCGGACGCCTCCAAGGACCCGGCTCCTGACCCCGAAACGCCGGTCTGACCTGCGGTTATGGATCCATGGGTGTGGTGTTCGGCACCCGCCCAACGCGTGAAACCGATGAGCGCGCGAGGGCTCTGCTGTTGTAGGCTGAACCTTCTTCCGCACGGGCCAGTGAAGTCCTGTGCAGCATGCTTCCACCGCCGCACTGAGCCGAGCCCCTTCGTGGGGAGCAGCCGCGTGCGCTAGACGACGACGGGAGAATGCAGATGCACGCATTCCCGCCAGCCGCTGGACTCTTCGGACGACCTGCTCCGCAGGGCCTGTACGACGGAACGAACGAGCACGACGCCTGCGGTGTCGCGTTCGTCGCGACCCTCACCGGGGTCCCGAGCCACGACATCGTTTTCAAGGCGCTCACCGCCTTGCGCAACCTGGAGCACCGCGGTGCCGCGGGTGCCGAGCCGAACTCCGGTGACGGCGCCGGCATCCTGATGCAGGTTCCGGACCGCTTCTTCCGCGAGGTCGTCGACTTCGACCTGCCCGCCGCGCACGCGTACGCGGTCGGCACCGCGTTCCTCCCCGGCGACGCCGAGCACGCCGCCAAGACGCGCTCCCGGATCGAGGAGATCGCCGCGGAGGAGGGCCTGACCGTCCTCGGCTGGCGCGAGGTCCCCACCGACTCGTCGTCCCTCGGCGCGACCGCGCTGGCCACGATGCCGGCGTTCGCGCAGGTCTTCGTCGCCGCGACCGGCAGCCGGATCCTCGGGATGGGCCTGGAGCGGCTGGCGTTCTGCCTGCGCAAGCGCGCCGAGCGCGAGACCGACGTGTACTTCCCGTCGCTGTCCAGCCGCACCATCGCCTACAAGGGCATGCTCACCACCGACCAGCTCGACCAGGTCTTCCCGGACCTCGTCGACGAGCGGGTCGAGTCCGCGGTCGCGGTCGTGCACTCGCGGTTCTCCACGAACACCTTCCCGAGCTGGCCGCTGAGCCACCCGTACCGGTTCATCGCGCACAACGGCGAGATCAACACCGTGATGGGCAACCGGAACTGGATGCGGGCCCGCGAGGCGCTGCTCTCCAGCGACGTGATCCCCGGAGACCTGGAGCGGCTGTTCCCGATCTGCACGCCGGGTGCCAGCGACTCGGCCTCGTTCGACGAGGTCCTCGAGCTGCTGCACATGGGCGGTCGCAGCCTGCCGCACGCGGTGCTGATGATGATCCCGGAGGCGTGGGAGAACCACACCGAGATGGACGCCCAGCGCAAGGCGTTCTACGAGTTCCACTCCGCGCTGATGGAGCCGTGGGACGGGCCGGCGTGCGTGGTCTTCACCGACGGTGCACAGGTCGGCGCGGTCCTGGACCGCAACGGTCTGCGCCCGAGCCGCTACTGGGTCACCGACGACGGCCTCGTCGTGCTGGCCTCCGAGGTCGGCGTGCTCGACCTCGACCCGGCGACGATCGTCCGCAAGGGCCGGCTGCAGCCGGGCCGGATGTTCCTGATCGACACCGAGGAGCACCGGATCATCGAGGACGAGGAGATCAAGTCCACCCTCGCCGCCGAGAACCCGTACGACGAGTGGCTGCACGCCGGGCTGATCAAGCTCAGCGACATCGCCGACCGCGAGCACGTGGTGCACAGCCACGCCTCGGTGACGCGCCGCCAGCAGATCTTCGGCTACACCGAGGAGGAGCTGCGCGTCCTGCTCACCCCGATGGCGAACAACCCGGCCGAGCCGATCGGCTCGATGGGCACCGACACGCCGATCGCGGTGCTCTCGGACCGGCCGCGGCTGCTCTTCGACTACTTCGCGCAGCTCTTCGCGCAGGTGACCAACCCGCCGCTGGACGCGATCCGCGAGGAGCTCGTCACCAGCCTCAACGGCACCATCGGCCCGGAGGCCAACCTGCTCGACCCCGGTCCGGCCTCGTGCCGCCAGGTGGTGCTGCCGTTCCCGGTGATCACCAACGACGAGCTCGTCAAGATCCGGCACATCAACCGTGACGGCGACATGCCCGGGTTCGTCACGCACGTCTCCCGCGGCCTCTACGAGGTGGCCGGTGGCGGCGAGGCGCTGGCCGCCCGCCTGGACGCGATCTGCGTCGAGGTCTCCGAGGCGATCGCCGCCGGAGCCCGGGTGATCGTGCTCTCGGACCGGCACTCCGACGCCGTGCACGCGCCGATCCCGTCGCTGCTGATGACGGCCGCGGTCCACCACCACCTGGTCCGGCAGAAGACCCGCACCCAGGTCGGCGTGATCGTCGAGGCCGGTGACGTCCGCGAGGTGCACCACGTCGCGACCCTGATCGGCTACGGCGCCGCCGCGGTGAACCCGTACCTGGCGATGGAGACCGTCGAGGACCTGGCCCGGGACGGCTTCTACGTGAAGTCCGAGCCGGAGCAGGCCGTCAAGAACCTGGTGAAGTCGCTCGGCAAGGGCGTCCTCAAGGTGATGTCCAAGATGGGTGTCTCCACGGTCGCGTCGTACACCGGTGCCCAGATCTTCGAGGCCCTCGGCCTCTCCGAGGAGCTGGTCGGCAAGTACTTCACCGGCACCACCTCCAAGCTCGGCGGCGTCGGTCTCGACGTGATCGCCGAGGAGGTCGCGCTGCGGCACCGCACGGCGTACCCGATCGACGGCATCGCGCCGGCGCACCGGGACCTGGCGATCGGCGGCGAGTACCAGTGGCGTCGCGAGGGCGAGCTGCACCTGTTCAACCCGGAGACGGTCTTCCGGCTCCAGCACGCCACCCGGTCGGGTCGCTACGACGTCTTCAAGCAGTACACGAAGGCGGTCGACGAGCAGTCCGAGAAGTTGATGACGATGCGCGGGCTGTTCGCGTTCAAGGACGCCGAGAGCACCGGCCGGGCACCGATACCGATCGACGAGGTCGAGCCGATCAGCGCGATTGTGAAGCGGTTCTCCACCGGGGCGATGTCGTACGGCTCCATCTCGATGGAGGCGCACGAGACCCTGGCGATCGCGATGAACCGGCTCGGCGGCAAGTCGAACACCGGTGAGGGCGGCGAGGACGCCGAGCGCCTCTACGACCCGGAGCGCCGCTCGTCGATCAAGCAGGTCGCCTCGGGACGCTTCGGCGTCACCGCGGAGTACCTGACCAACTCCGACGACGTCCAGATCAAGATGGCGCAGGGCGCCAAGCCCGGTGAGGGCGGCCAGCTGCCCGGCAACAAGGTCTACCCGTGGGTGGCCAAGACCCGGCACAGCACGCCCGGTGTCGGCCTGATCTCGCCGCCGCCGCACCACGACATCTACTCGATCGAGGACCTGGCCCAGCTGATCCACGACCTGAAGAACGCGAACCCGGCTGCCCGGGTGCACGTGAAGCTGGTCGCCGAGGTCGGCGTCGGCACGGTCGCCGCGGGTGTCTCCAAGGCGCACGCCGACGTGGTGCTGATCTCCGGCCACGACGGCGGTACGGGCGCCTCGCCGCTGACCTCGTTGAAGCACGCGGGCGGTCCCTGGGAGCTCGGCCTGGCCGAGACCCAGCAGACGCTGCTGCTCAACGGGCTCCGCGACCGGATCGTGGTGCAGACCGACGGCCAGCTGAAGACCGGCCGGGACGTCGTCATCGCGGCACTGCTCGGCGCCGAGGAGTACGGCTTCGCCACCGCTCCGCTGGTGGTCTCCGGCTGCATCCTGATGCGGGTCTGCCACCTGGACACCTGCCCGGTCGGCGTCGCGACCCAGAACCCGGTGCTGCGCGAGCGCTACTCCGGCAAGGCCGAGTACGTCGTGAACTTCTTCGAGTACGTCGCCGAGGAGGTCCGCGAGATCCTCGCCGAGCTCGGGTTCCGCACCCTGGACGAGGCGATCGGCCACGCCGAGGTGCTCGACTCCGTCAAGGCGGTCGAGCACTGGAAGGCGTCCGGCCTGGACATCGCGCCGATCTTCCACGTCCCGGACCTGCCCGAGGGAGCCGCCCTGCGGAACACCACCGGCCAGGACCACGGTCTGGACAAGGCGCTCGACAACGAGCTGATCGCGCTCTGCGCCCCGGCGCTCGAGTCCGGTGAGCCGGTCCGCGCCCAGGTGAAGGTGCGCAACGTCAACCGGACCGTGGGCACGATGCTCGGCCACGAGGTCACCAAGCGCTACCGCGCGGCCGGTCTTCCCGAGGGCACGATCGACCTCACCCTGGTCGGCTCGGCGGGTCAGTCCTTCGGCGCGTTCGTGCCGCCGGGCATCACGCTGCGCCTGGAGGGTGACGCCAACGACTACGTCGGCAAGGGCCTCTCCGGCGGGCGCGTCGTCGTCCGCCCGGACCGGTCTGCGACCTTCGACGCCTCGGAGCAGGTGATCGCGGGCAACACGATCGGGTACGGCGCGACGTCGGGCCAGATCTTCCTGCGCGGCCGGGCCGGTGAGCGCTTCTGCGTCCGCAACTCGGGTGCGACCGCGATCGTCGAGGGCGTGGGCGACCACGGCTGCGAGTACATGACCGGCGGCACCGTGATCGTGCTCGGCCCGACCGGGCGCAACTTCGCGGCCGGGATGAGCGGCGGGACGGCGTACGTGCTGGACCTCGACGCGGGTCGCGTCAACGGCGAGCTGGTCGACCTCGGCCAGGTCCCGGCGGCGGAGTCCGACTTCCTCAGGGGTCTGGTCACCGCGCACTTCGAGGAGACCGGCTCCACGGTCGCCGAGGAGCTGCTCGCCGACTGGACCGCCGCGCTGCCCCGCTTCACCGAGGTGATGCCGCGCGACTACCGCACCGTGATGGAGGCCAAGGCGAAGGCCGAGGCCGACGGGCTCGACGAGGCCGAGACCGCGAAGAAGATGATGGAGAGTCTTCATGGGTGAGCTTGCGAGTCCCGTGAAGACCATCAGCACAGTCATGGCGCCGTGCGTGCCGACGAAGGAGGCCTCGCATGGCTGACCCCAAGGGTTTCTTGAACCACGGCCGCCAGGTCGCCGACCGGCGTCCCGTCGACGAGCGCGTCCAGGACTGGAACGAGGTCTACCCCGGTGGCCCCGGTCGGGCGCTGCTGCCGATCATCCGTGAGCAGGCCTCGCGCTGCATGGACTGCGGGATCCCGTTCTGCCACCAGGGCTGCCCGCTCGGCAACATCATTCCCGAGTGGAACGACCTGGTGTACCGGGACGACTGGGACGCGGCGATCGAGCGGTTGCACGCGACGAACAACTTCCCGGAGTTCACCGGACGGCTCTGCCCGGCGCCGTGCGAGACCGCCTGCGTGCTCGGCATCAACCAGGACCCGGTGACGATCAAGAACGTCGAGGTCTCGATCATCGAGCGCGCGTTCGAGTCGCACAACGTCCGTCCGCAGCCGCCCGAGTGGCTCTCCGGCAAGACCGTCGCCGTGGTCGGCTCCGGGCCGGCGGGTCTCGCGGTGGCGCAGCAGCTGACCCGGGCCGGGCACACCGTCGCGGTGTACGAGCGTGCCGACAAGATTGGCGGGCTGATGCGCTACGGCATCCCCGAGTTCAAGATGGAGAAGAAGGTCCTGGACCGTCGTCTCGAGCAGATGCGGCGGGAGGGCACCGTCTTCCGGGCGGGCGTCGACGTCGGCGGCGAGCTGACCGGCGAGAAGCTGCGGGAGCGGTACGACGCCGTGGTGCTCGCGATCGGTTCCACGATCGCCCGTGACCTCCCGGTCCCCGGGCGTGAGCTCGGCGGCATCCACCAGGCGATGGAGTTCCTGCCGCAGGCCAACCGGGTCGCGGTCGGCGAGCCGGCGACCTCGGACGGCTCGGCCCAGATCGTCGCCACCGGCAAGCACGTCGTGATCATCGGCGGCGGCGACACCGGCGCGGACTGCCTGGGCACCTCCACCCGTCAGGGCGCGGCCTCGGTCACCCAGCTGGAGATCATGGCGCGCCCCGGCGAGGACCGCCCCGGCAACCAGCCGTGGCCGACGTACCCGATGACCTTCCGGGTCTCCTCCGCCCACGAGGAGGGGGGAGACCGCGTGTACGCCGTCTCGACCCAGGAGTTCCTCGGCAACGACGAGGGCAACGTCAAGGCGCTGCGCCTGGTCGAGGTGGACGCCTCGTTCGCCCCGATCGCGGGCACCGAGAAGGAGATCCCGGCGGACCTGGTGCTGCTGGCGATGGGCTTCGTCGGACCGGAGCAGGGCGGCGTCGTCGACCAGCTCGGTGTCGAGCTCGACGAGCGCGGCAACATCGTCCGCGACAAGGACTACGCCTCCACCGTCAAGGGCGTCTACGTCGCCGGCGACGCCGGTCGCGGCCAGTCCCTGATCGTCTGGGCGATCGCCGAGGGGCGTGCTGCCGCGGCGGCGGTCGACAAGTACCTCACCGGCGGGGCCACCACCCTCCCGGCGCCGATCCCGCCCACCGAGCGCCCGGTCACCGCCTAGTCGCCGAACGGGCCCGATCTGTCGGTCGAGCGGGCCCGTTCTGCCCGATGACTGGGCCCCACCTGGCGACTGAACGTCGGTCGTTCACCACCCGTTCATCGCGGCGCGGCGAACGGGTTGGATCGTTCCAGGTCCGGACCGATACCCTGGTGTCGTGATCCTCACTGCGTTCGTCAACGTCGCTTCGCCCACTCGGTCTCGACGAGCAGGTTCGCGACGTGCGTAGAGCAAAGATCGTCTGCACCCTCGGCCCTGCGGTCTCCACGAAGGAGAGCATCCGGGCGCTGGTGGACGCAGGCATGGACGTCGCCCGACTGAACCTGAGCCACGGCACCCACGCCGAGCACGAGGCCGTCTACCGGATGGTGCGGGAGGCCTCGGACGAGAGCGGCCACGGCGTCGGCATCTTCGCCGACCTCCAGGGCCCGAAGATCCGGCTCGGCTGGTTCCGCGACGGCGGTGTCCGGTTGCAGACCGGCCAGTCCTTCACGATCACCACCCGGGAGATCTCCGGGGACAACGAGATCGCCGGTACGACGTACGAGGGCCTGCCCGGCGACGTCAACGAGGGCGACCAGATCCTGATCGACGACGGCAAGGTGCGGCTCCGGGTCACCGCGGTCGAGGGCACCGAGGTGCACACCACGGTCGTCGTCGGCGGCCGGGTCAGCGACCACAAGGGCATCAACCTGCCGGGCGTCCCGGTCAGCGTCCCGGCGCTCTCCGAGAAGGACGTCGAGGACCTGCGCTGGGCGCTGCACCTGACGGTGGACTTCATCGCGCTCTCGTTCGTGCGCTCGGCCAAGGACGTCGAGGACGTCCGCCAGATCATGCGCGAGGAGGGAGTGATGCTCCCGGTGATCGCGAAGATCGAGAAGCCGCAGGCGATCGACAACCTCGACGAGGTGATCAAGGCCTTCGACGGGTTCATGGTGGCCCGCGGCGACCTCGGCGTCGAGTGCCCGCTGGAGGACGTGCCGTTCCTGCAGAAGCGGGTGGTCGCCAAGGCGCGCCGCAACGCCAAGCCGGTGATCGTGGCGACCCAGATGCTGGAGTCGATGATCTCCAACCCGGCCCCGACGCGGGCGGAGGCCTCCGACGTGGCGAACGCGGTGCTCGACGGTGCCGACGCGGTGATGCTCTCCGGCGAGACCAGCGTCGGGGAGTACCCCATCGAGACGGTCCGCACGATGGCCCGGATCATCTCCTCGACCGAGGACCACGAGCTCGAGCGGATGGCGGCCATCGACTGGCAGCCGAAGACCCGCGGCGGCGTGATCGCCAAGGCGGCGGCCGAGGTGGCCGAGCGGGTCGGCGCGAAGTACCTGGTCGCGTTCACCCAGTCGGGTGACTCGGCCCGGCGGCTGGCACGCTACCGCGGCACCATCCCGGTGCTGGCCTTCACCCCGGAGGCATCGGTGCGTTCGCAGCTGTCGATGACCTGGGGCGTCGAGACCTTCAAGACGGTCGCCGTCGAGCACACCGACCAGATGGTGCGTCAGGTCGACGAGCAGCTGCTCTCGCTGGCGCGGGTCCAGGAAGGCGACCTGGTGGTGATCATCGCCGGCAGCCCTCCGGGCATCCCCGGCTCGACGAACGCGCTGCGCATCCACCGGATGGGCGACGCGATCAACGAGGTGGCTCCGGCGTACCGGAGCAAGTGAGTCCGCTCCGCCAGCGCTCCACCTCGGCCGGGTTCCGCAGGCGGACCACCGGGAGCTCGGGACGGTCGCTGAGCACCTGATCGACCCGTTCGGCGGCGCGCGGATGGCTGGACCACGCCCACCGGATGATGTGCTCGGGGTCGGTGAAGATCTTGCGCAGCGGACCTTCGCGGTTGCCGTTCCACAGCACCTCGCGACGGAACCGCCGGCGCAAGGTCCGCCGGGTCACCCGCCACATCGCGACCGGCCGCGGAGTGTTGAGCCAGACCATCAGGTCGCAGCGCGCCAGCAGGATGGGCTGGGCGTCGGCGTACTGCCACTCGGTGATCCAGGTGTCCTGGGCGGCGAGCGCCCGTACGTCGTCCAGGAACTCCGGCCGCGGCGTCCAGTCCGGCCCGTGGAACAGCGCGTCGATCTCGGTGTGCGGCAGGTCGAGGTCGACGGCGAGCGCCGCGGCCAACGTGGTCTTGCCGCCGCCGGAACTGCCGTTCACCAGGACCCGCTGCGGCCTGCTCGGAAGGTGGTCGTCGGGTCCCCAAAGCACCAGTTCAGCCTAGGCGCCTCACCCCAAAAGGATGAGATCCCGGCGCACAATCTCATCCTTTTGGGATGAGGCGCCATCGCCCACTGCCTACTACCTTCGTGCGCAGCTGGACGCTCGGGCGTCCGGGCGCGAGCAGCGCCTGGTCACCCACTCTGACCGCCTCGGACCGTCCGGGGCAACGAAGGAGTAGGGAGACACATGAAACTCACATCACGACGACTGGGCTCGGCGATCGCCGCGGCCGGTCTGGTCCTGGGTACGACGACACTGGTCGCGTCGCCGGCTACGGCAGCCGATTGCAACAACACGGTCAGGTGGTGGGCGGGCTACAACGACCTCCACACCAACGCGTTCAAGGCCGACTACACACCGATTCGGAACGGTCCGTACACGTCCTGCGCGAAGGTCTCGAATGGTCACCGCTGGACCGATATCCGGTTTCACTGCATCGGCACCAATGACAACAGAGTGGTATGGGCCCACATCGCGAACACCAACTACGGCTCAGAAGGTTGGGTTCTCGGCAGCAGTCTGACCACCGCTGTGCAGAACGCCCGAGTCAGGCTCTGCTAGGTCGCCCTCAGTAACAGACCTGGGCTCGGCTCTGCCTTGTCGGCCGGGCCGAACCCAGGCTCTGTGCCAACCATGCTGTTGAGGAAGTGGGTTGCACATGTTTGGACGAGGACTGCGCGACGTCGCACGGAACAGTGCCCTGGTCATGCTCTTCGCCCTGGGAGCGTGCTCGGGTGCTGAGCGTTCCGACGTCGCCTCGGTTGAACCTGATAGGCCACCGTCGACCGTGCCGAAGAAGGGCGCGGACGCGGTCGAGGCGTACCTGGCGAAGCAGAAGAGCTTTGTCGCGTGTGTCCGGAAGAACGGCTTTCCCGCCATGCAGGACCCCGATGAGTTCGGCGGCTTCGTGATGAAGGATTTCATGGCGATGGAGGGTGACCTCATGGCCAAGATCATGCCGATCTGCGAGCCGATCATCGATGGTGTCAAGGTCCCTCAAGAGCTAGTGGATCTGGCGAGGGAGGCCAGTGCCGCGAAGATGACTCCTGCGGAGAAGAAGCGCGAGGTCGACTTCGCCCACTGTATGCAGGAGAACGGCGTGCCGGAGTATCCGGACCCGCACGCGAATGGCCTGCCGGCGGAACCCCCGTGGCAGGGCTTCCGCCCGACGGCTCCGACCCCTCCAGGCCTGGAGCGGGCTCATGATGCCTGTCTGCACCTCATGCGAGGCCCTGGAGACCCGGCCTGGCCCGACGATGCGCGGTAGCGACGAACGATCCGGCTCCCGGTCGCGGTACGTCGTCGGGGTCTGCGTGCTGGCACTCCTCGGAGCGGCGATCGCCGGCTGGTTCCTGCTCGGTGCCGGGGACACCCGGGACGAGACCGGTCGTGAACCCGACGTCGAGCTCATCGCGGTCGCGCGCACGGACCTGACCGTCGGCACCTCCTTGCAGGGCGAGCTGGGCTTCGGTTCGACCCGGACGATCCCGTTCCTGGTGTCGGGGACGGTGACCTGGCTGCCCCCGGTCGGGATGAAGGCGGAGCTGGGTGACCCGCTGGTCAAGGTCGACAACCGGCCGGTGGTGCTGCTGTACGGCGAGACCCCTGCCTACCGCGCGATGTCGGCAGGCTCGGGCGGAGGACCACGGAAGCCCGGTGGTTCTCCGGCGGACTCTCCGGACGCCGAGCCGGTGCCACCGACCCCACCGTCGACCGGGCCCGACGTCGAGCAGCTGGAAGCAGGGCTCTCGGCGCTCGGCTACACCGGGTTCGACGTGGACGAGGAGTTCACCCCGGGCACCGCAGCCGCCGTACGGCGCTGGCAGCGGGATCTCGGCATCCCGGAGACCGGGACCGTGGCGCTCGGCGATGTGGTGTTCCTGCCGGAGCCGGTCCGGCTGCACCCGGATGCCGACGCGCTGGGCCGGCCGATCAGCGACACCTCGGTCACCCGGAGCGGAACGACCAAGCTGGTCACCGTCGAGGCGGAGAGTGCCGACTGGGCCACGAAGGGCGCGCGCGTCCGGGTACTGCTGCCCAGCCAGCGTTCGGTTCCCGGGCGGGTCGTCGCGTCCGCGGCGACCGTCGACACGGAGTCGGGAGCCGGCCCGGGCAAGCAGGTCCGGATCAGCCTGGACCGCCCGCCGCGCGGCGTGGGGCAGGTCACCGTCACCTACGTGTCGGCGCAGCGTCGTGGCGTGCTGGCCGTTCCGGTCACGGCGCTGGTGGCGGTCGCCGAAGGCGGCTACGCGGTCCAGCGCGAGGACGGGGAGTACGTCGCCGTGCAGCCGGGCCTGTACGCCGAGGGCCTGGTCGAGATCTCCGGGGCAGTCGGCCCGGGCACCCGGGTACGCGTCCCGAGATGACCGACGCCGCGGTCATCGAGTGCACCGACGTCAGCCGGGTCTACCCCGGGGGCGTGCGCGCCCTCGACCGGGTGAGCCTGGCGGTGCGGCCGGGGGACTTCCTGGCCGTGGTCGGACCGTCCGGCTCCGGCAAGTCCACCCTGCTGCAGCTGATGGGCGCGCTCGACCGGCCCACCGGGGGAGAGGTCCGGGTCGCCGGCACCGAGCTCGGGCGGCTGTCGGACGGCGCACTGTCCCGCCTGCGCGGCGAGACGATCGGCTTCGTCTTCCAGCAGTTCCACCTCTCGCCGCTGATGAGCGTCTGCGACAACGTCGCCGAGGGCCTGCTGTACTCGGGAGTCCGGCACCGCGAACGGCGGCTGCTCGCCGTCGACAAGCTGACCCGGCTCGGCCTGGGGCACCGGCTCCGGCACCGCCCGGACGCGTTGTCCGGGGGCGAGCGGCAGCGCGTCGCGATCGCCCGCGCCCTGGTCGGCGACCCGGCGGTGATCCTCGCGGACGAGCCCACCGGCAACCTAGACACTGCGAACGGCGACACCGTGATCGAGATCCTCCGCGGGCTCGCGGCCGGAGGGACCGCGGTGGTGGTGGTCACGCACGACCGCGAGGTGGCGGCCGGGATGGACCGGGTGATCGAGGTCCGCGACGGCCGCATCGTCGACGTACCGGACCGGGTGACGGGTTGAGCCGGCTCAGAACCGGTGACGTCGCCCGGCTCGCGGCCCGGGGTTTGCGCGGGCACCCGGTGCGGTTCCTGCTGTCCGCACTGGGCATCGCGATCGGGGTGGCGGCGATGGTCGCGGTCACCGGCATCGCCCAGTCCTCGCAGGCGGATCTCGACCAGAAGCTCGACCGGCTCGGCACCAACCTGCTCACGGTGCTGCCGGCCGAGGACCTGAACGGGGAGCAGACCCGGCTGCCGCCGACGGCCGCCGCCATGCTCCGCCGGATCGCACCCGTCACCGCCGCCAGCGCGGTTGGTCAGCTCGACGACCTCGGCGCCTACCGGTCGCCGTACGTGCCCGAGGGACAGACCAGCAGCGTGGTGGTGGCGGCCGTGGACACGACCCTCCTGGCGACCGTTCGCGGTGAGGTGAGCCGCGGGCACTGGTTCACGCCCGCGGGCAGCAGGTACCCGACGGTGGTCCTCGGTGCGGCAGCCGCCCGCAGGCTGGGGATCGAGACGCCGGGCACCCGGGTATGGGTCGGTGACCAGTGGGCGGTGGTGGTCGGCGTGCTGGCGCCGCTGGACCTGGCCCCGGAGCTCGACCCGGCGGTGATGCTCCCGGCAGGCTCGGCGCAGCAGTACTTCGGGTCCGACGGCACCGCGACCAGCGTCTACGTGCGCACCGACGAGGACCGGGTCGCAGCGGTCAGTGACGTGGTCCCGGCGACCGCCGCGCCGGAGAGCCCGGAGCTGGTCTCGGTCTCCCGGCCGTCGTCGGCCCTCGAGGCCAAGCTCGCCGCGGACGACGCCCTGGACCAGCTGCTGCTCGGGCTGGCGGCGGTCGGGCTGCTGGTCGGCGGGATCGGGGTCTCGAACACGATGATCATCGCCAGCATCGAGCGCCGTTCGGAGATCGGCCTCCGCCGCGCCCTGGGCGCGACCCGTCCGCACATCGCGATCCAGTTCCTGGCCGAGTCGCTGCTGATGTCAGTCGCCGGCGGGGTCGGGGGAGTCGTGCTGGGATCCCTGGTCACCGCGTACTGGTCGCGGGCACAGGGGGTGCCGCCGGCGCTCCCGGTCTGGGTCGGTGCGCTCGGGATCGGGCTGACGGCGGTGGTGGGCAGTCTTGCCGGGTTGTACCCGGCAGTCCGGGCGAGCCGGGAGTCGCCGGTGTCGGCGCTGGCGTCGTTGTAGGTCGGACCTTCTCGCCGACAAGAGCGGTCGTGTCGTGGACCGACAGTGGTGCCCCGAGTGGGATTCGAACCCACACTGGATGTGGTTTGAGCACATTGCCTCTGCCGTTGGGCTATCGGGGCGGCAGCAGCCGCAAACGGTACCGGATCACCGACCTCTCGACGTCACCCCGGTACGCCGACTAGTAACCTGTGGCCCGTGACCGAGACTCCCGCCGCTGCCCCGAAACGCCGGGTCGTCATCGCCGAGGACGAGTCCCTGATCCGCCTCGACCTCGCCGAGATGCTGGCCGAGGAGGGGTACGACGTGGTGGCGGCCGTCGAGGACGGTGAGCAGGCGATCGCCCGGACCGAGGAGCTCCGTCCGGACCTGGTGATCCTTGACGTGAAGATGCCGCGGCTCGACGGGATCGCCGCGGCCGAGCGGATCGCCTCCCAGCGGATCGCGCCGGTCGTGATGCTGACCGCGTTCAGCCAGCGAGACCTGGTCGAGCGGGCCCGGGACGCGGGTGCGATGGCCTACTTGGTCAAGCCGTTCGGCAAGTCCGACCTGGTGCCGGCGATCGAGATGGCGGTGAGCCGGTTCGCCGAGCTGCAGCTGCTCGAGGCCGAGGTCGCCGACCTCTCCGAGCGCCTGGAGACCCGCAAGGTCGTCGACAAGGCGAAGGGCGTTCTCCAGGAGAAGCTCGGCCTGAGCGAGCCGGACGCGTTCCGGTGGATCCAAAAGACCGCGATGGATCTGCGCCTGTCGATGCGCGAGGTCGCCGACGGCGTCGTCGAGCACGGCATCGAGCCGTCCTGAGGGACTAGTCCGCTCGCCCGGTGGCCGCGTCGCGGTGAACGAGGCTTTCGTCACAACTTGGCAACGGTCCGAATCAGTCCTTCGCGCACGCCCCGCAACGGATTCTCCGGTGCTAGCGTCCCCCAAAACCGCTGATCGGGCTCCTCTGGGCGCTCGATCCGCATCCACCCCGAATGCGGAGGAAAGATGATCCGTTCCAAGAAGACCCTGCGCGGCGTAGTCGCGCTTGCCGGCGTTGCCGCCCTGACGCTGAGCGCCTGTGGCTCGGACGACGGCGACAAGGACAAGGACAACGGCAGCGCGAGCGGGAGCGCTCTCTGCGGCAAGAGCCTCGCCTTCCTCGGCGCTCTGACCGGCGACGCCGGTGCCCTCGGCCAGAACATGGTCAACGGCATCGACCTGGCGCTGAAGGAGTACAACGCCAAGAACGCGGACTGCAAGGTGACCCTGAAGGAGTTCGACTCGCAGGGCAGCCCCGACAAGGCTCCGGCCCTCGCGACCCAGATCATCAACGACGACTCGATCTTCGGCCTGATCGGCCCCGGCTTCTCGGGTGAGTCGCTGGCCACCGGCAAGACGTTCTTCGAGGCCGGCCTGCCGTCGATCTCCCCGTCGGCCACCAACGTGACCATCACCCAGCAGGGTTGGACCACCTGGCACCGGGTCATCGGCAACGACGACGCCCAGGGCAAGGCGGACGCCAAGTACCTGACCGAGACGGCTGGTGCCACCAAGGTCTTCGTCGTCGACGACGGCCAGGACTACAGCAAGGGCCTGGCGGGCACGGTCAAGACCGCGCTCGGCAGCGCGATGGTCGACTCCGACCAGATCTCCGTCGGTGACACCAACATGTCCGCCGTGGTGACCAGCATCAAGAACTCCGGTGCCGACGCCGTGTTCTACGGCGGTTACTACACCGAGGCCGGCCTGCTCGCCAAGCAGCTGCGTCAGGGTGGCTTCAAGGGCACGTTCATGTCGGGTGACGGTTCTCAGGACCCGAACTTCGTCAAGGTCGCCGGTGCTGACGCCGCCAACGGTGCGGTCCTGTCGGCTCCGGCCGGTCCCGCCCCCGCGGGCTTCGAGGCGACGGGTCTGTACGCGACCCAGTCGTACGACGCCACGAACATCTTCCTGGCGGCGCTCGAGGACGGCGCCGAGTCCAGCGAGGACATCAACAAGTTCATCGGCAGCTACACCAACGCCGACGGCATCAGCGGACCGATCGCCTTCGACGACAAGGGCGACATCAAGGAGTCCAAGATCTACGCCTACTTCGTCAAGGACGGCGTGATGGATGTCGAGAACCCCGAGCCGATCGAGTAACGAACCGATCGACTGAGCACTGAATGAAGGCTGCGGCCGGAGGGCGACCTCCGGCCGCAGCCGATCAGCCTGGGGGAGAGGAACCTTCTTGAACGTCCTTGCGGTGGAGTTCGGCAACCTGTTCGGCAGCCTGAGCTCGTTTCTGGACTACACGATCGGCGGATTGGTCTTCGGTGCGATCTACGCGCTGATCGCGCTGGGCTACACGATGGTCTACGGCGTCCTCCAGCTGATCAACTTCGCGCACTCCGAAGTCTTCATGTACGGCACCTTCGCGGTGGCATGGACCTTCGTGTTCCTGCACGGCACCGACTCGGTGTCCCAGAGTCTCGGCGAGGCGCTTCCCATACTCCTGGTCGCGCTGCTGGCGGCGATGCTCGTCTCGGCAGCGGTGGCGCTGCTCCTCGAGCGCTTCGCCTACCGGCCGCTGATCAACAAGAACGCACCCAAGCTGATCGCGCTGATCTCGGCGATCGGCGCGTCGTTCGCGCTGGCGGAGGCGATGGGCCTGCGCGACCGGTTCGCGGGCTGGGTCGGTCTCGACGACAACCTCGCGAACTACGTCTCGCCCGAGAAGGCTCGTGACGTCTACTCCAACCCGGTCACGATCCAGCCGAAGGACCTGTTCGACATCGGTGGCTACACCGTGAAGGACATCGACCTGGTGGTCGTGTTCGCCGCGCTCGCCATGATGGTCGCGCTGGACCAGTTCGTCCGGCGGACCAAGTTCGGGCGCGGCATCCGCGCGACCGCCCAGGACCCCGAGGCGGCCGCCCTGATGGGCGTGAACTCGACCCGGGTCGTTCAGGTCACCTTCCTGATCGGCGGGCTGATGGCCGGTGTCGCGGCCACCCTCTACATGATGAAGATCGGCTCCACCCGGCAGAACGCGGGATTCATCCTCGGCGTGAAGGCGTTCACCGCAGCCGTCATGGGCGGCATCGGCAACCTGCGCGGGGCCCTGCTCGGCGGTCTGATCCTGGGCATGATGGAGGCCTGGGGCTCGGCCGTCTTCGGCTCGGAGTGGAAGGACGTGACCGCGTTCGTGCTGCTCGTGCTGATCCTGCTGGTCCGACCGTCCGGTCTCCTGGGCGAGTCCCTCGGAAAGGCGCGCGCATGAGTACGACGACAACGCCCACCTCCGCCGGCGGCACCTCCCTGGTCACGCTCGGCAAGCGCTGGGACGTGATCGTCGAGCGCTACAACAGCCAGCCCACGATCATCAAAGCGCTCGGGCTGGCGGCGGCACTGGTCTTCGTCTACGCGCTCCCGCTGATCCGGCCGCCGTTCTTCACCACCGACCAGATCGACTTCGGCGGCGTGATGTTCAGCGTTGCCGCGTTCGCCCTGGTCGCGGTCGGCCTGAACGTGGTGATCGGGTACGCCGGCCTCCTCGACCTCGGCTACGTCGGCTTCTACTGCGTCGGCGCGTACACCACCGGCGTGCTCACGTCGTACCACTGGAGCTGGCCGTTCTTCCTGGCGCTGCCGGTGGCGATCGCCGTCACGATGGTCACCGGGGTGCTGCTCGGCGCGCCGACGCTGCGCGTGCGCGGCGACTACCTTGCCATCGTCACCCTGGGTTTCGGTGAGATCATCCGGATCTGCGTCAAGAACATCGAGTGGCTCGGTGCCTCGGCGGGGATCAAGGACATCGCGCACCCGAACACGATCGGCGCCGCACCCCAGCCGCCGTTCGACAAGGGCGGTCTCTTCGAGGTGCCGCGACTGGAGTGGGACGGACTGATCCCGTCGCTCGACACCCAGCACAAGACGGCCGTGCTGGCCTTCGGCGCGGCGGATGCGATTCCCTACTACTGGCTGATCCTGACCGCGTTGATCCTGGTCCTGATCGGCGACCGGCTGGTGAAGGCGAGCCGCGTCGGCCGTGCCTGGGAAGCCACCCGCGAGGACGAGGACGCCGCCGAGCTGATGGGCGTGCCGACCTTCAAGTACAAGCTGATGGCCTTCGCGCTCGGTGCCGCCATCGGCGGGCTCTCCGGCTCGTTCTACGCCAGCGGGCAGAGCGGCTACATCAGTCCGGACAGCTTCCCGCTGCTGCTCTCCATGCTCTTCGTCGCCGCGGTGATCGTCGGCGGCTCCGGCAACAGGTGGGGAGCGATCGCCGGTGGTGCGCTCGTCGCCTACCTGCCCGAACGCTTCCGCGACTTCGCCGACTATCGCCTGCTCATCTTCGGGCTCGCGCTGACCGTGCTGGCGGTCTGGCGCCCCGAGGGCCTGCTGCCGCCGAGACGCACCAGACGGGCCAAGGCGGCCGAGGCCGAGATAGACGCGCTCGAAGAGGGCGAGCTCGAAGGGGGACTGGCATGACGGGGCCGAAGGCGCTGCTCGAGGTCGACAACGTCACGATCAGGTTCGGTGGTCTCACCGCGCTCGACTCGGTGACCTTCGACATCCGCGAGGGCGAGATCCTCGGTCTGATCGGGCCGAACGGTGCCGGCAAGACCACCTGCTTCAACGTGATGACCGGGGTCTACCAGGCGACGTCCGGCCAGGTCCGGTTCGACGGCAAGGTGCTGACCAGGCTGAAGCGGCACAAGATCACCAAGCTCGGCATCGCCCGCACGTTCCAGAACATCCGGCTGTTCAAGTCGATGACGGTGCTCGAGAACGTGATGGTCGGCGCCGACGCGCACAGCAAGGTCGGATTCTTCGACGCCCTCTTCCGGCTGCCGCGGCACCGGCGCACCGAGGCCGCCTCGACGGCTCGGGCCAAGGAGATCCTCGAGATCGTCGGGATCAGGGCGCGGCACGACGAGCTCGCCTCGAACCTCTCGTACGGCGATCAGCGCCGCCTCGAGATCGCCCGCGCGATGGCGACCGGTCCCAAGCTGCTCTGCCTCGACGAGCCGGCGGCAGGCTTCAACCCGGCCGAGAAGCTGCGGCTGATGGAGCTGATCCGCCGGGTCCGCGACGAGGGCTACACGGTCCTGCTGATCGAGCACGACATGCGCCTGGTGATGGGCGTGACCGACCGGATCGTGGTCCTCGAGTTCGGCCGGAAGATCGCCGAGGGCGTGCCGTCGGAAATTCGTGACAACCCCGCGGTGATCGCGGCCTACCTGGGAGTGGACGAAGAAGATGCGTCCTGAATCAAGTGCTGCCGGTACGCCGACCAGCGTGCCGGTGACGGACGTGCTGCCGTACATCGGCTGGCTGCCCCGCCTGGGAGCCCGGGTGGCGGACACCCTGGTCCTCGTGCCCACCTATCTGGTCTTCCTGTTCGGATCGCAGCTCGCGGAGAGGTCCGGAGCAGCGGTCGTCGTCGGCATCGTGAGCGCGATCATCGGTGCCGTCGCGAGCATCGGTCTGCTCGTCTGGAACGAGGTGTTCCGGTTCGGTCGCACCGGGAGCAGCATCGGCCGCGAGCTCGCCGGCTACAGCGTGCTGGACCTGAGCACGCAGGAGCCCATCGGCGCCGGTCGTGCGGTCGCGCGCTACTTCGCCCACGTGCTCGACGCGGTCCCGCTGCTCCTCGGATTCCTGTGGCCGCTCTGGGACGACAAGCGGCAGACCTTCGCCGACAAGATCGTGTCGACCGTGGCTGTCGCCGGCGCTCCCGGTGAGGTGCGCGAGACGGTGGCCGCCGCGCAGGCCGCGGCCGAGTCCCGGATCGCGGCCGTTGCCGATGTCAGCAGCGCCTCGACCGCCGGGACGCTGCTGGAGGTCCGCGGCCTCTGCGTGAACTACGGGCACATCGAGGCGATCCGCGACATCAGCTTCGGGGTCGAGGAGGGCACCATCGCCACCTTGATCGGTGCCAACGGTGCCGGCAAGACCACGACGCTGAAGACGATCTCGGGTCTGCGCAAGGTGCGTGCCGGTCAGATCCTGCTGGACGGCAAGGACATCACCTACCTGCCGCCGTACGAGCGGGTGCTGCTGGGCCTGAGCCAGTCGCCGGAGGGTCGCGGGTGCTTCCCGGGGATGACGGTCCTGGAGAATCTCGACATGGGCGCATTCGTCCGTCGCGATCGCAAGACGGCCGCTTACAGGTCGGACCTGGACCGGGTCTTCGACCTCTTCCCGCGGTTGAAGGAGCGCGAGAGGCAGGCCGCCGGCAGCATGTCGGGCGGTGAGCAGCAGATGCTGGCGATCGGCAGGGCGCTGATGGCCAAGCCTCGTCTGGTGCTGCTCGACGAGCCGTCGATGGGGTTGGCGCCGAAGCTGATCCAGCAGATCTTCTCGATCATCACCGAGATCAACAACCAGGGCACCACCGTGCTGCTCGTCGAGCAGAACGCCGCGCAGGCGCTCAAGCGCGCCCACACCGCGCACGTCCTGGAGACCGGCGAGATCGTCAGGTCGGGGACCGGAGCCGAGCTCGCCGTGGACGACAGCGTCAAGGCGGCGTACCTGGGCGGCGACGTCTGACCCGGGCCGTCAGCGGAGCTGGATCACCAGCTCGGTCAGCAACGGTGCGATCAGCAGGGCCGGCAGCAGGTCACCGACCTTCAGCTGCTTGATCTCCAGCAGCCGCAGCGCCACCCCGACCAGCAGCAGGCCGCCGGTCGCCGTCAGGGCGGCCAGGTGCGCCTCCGGGAGGAAGTCGCCGAGCGCGGCGCCGAGGGCGGTCAGCGACCCCTGGATGAGGACCAGGGTCAGCACGCTGGCCGCGACGCCCCAGCCGAACGCGGCGGCGAACGCGATCGACGCGAACCCGTCGAGCGCGGACTTCAGCAGCAGCTGGTCCGAGCCCTCGCCGATTCCTTCGGTGATCGAGCCGAGGATGGTCAGCGGGCCGACGCAGAAGACCAGGGAAGCGGTCATGAAGCCCTGGATGAACCGGTCCCGGCCGGCGTGGTCCTCCGTCCCGCCACGGCTCAGCCGGCGCTGCAGGACGTCGCCGAGGCCTTCGAGCCGGTCCTCGATCCGGGCGAGCGACCCGATGATCGCGCCGATCAGCAGCGCGCCGAGCACGATCAGCATCGGTGCCGAGCCGCCGACCGCGTCCGAGAACGCGTCGTCGGAGACGGCGAAGGCCGACGAGGCAGCGATCAGCAGGGTGACCAGACCGAGCGCGTCGGTGACGACGCTCCGGGTCCGCAACGGGAGCCGGTGGCCGATCAGGACGCCGAGGCCGCTGCCCACGAGAACGGTGGTCGCGTTGACGACGGTTCCTGTCCCGATGAACATCTCCGACCCCCTATTCCGATGGTCCCGCGAAGCGTAGTCTGACACCCGCCGGTGGTCGTCCGGCGAACCCGGAGACGAGGAGGCATCGATGTCGCGGCACTCTCTCGAGATCAGAGACGCGCGACCCGATGATGCCCCCGAACTGCTGCACCTCTGGGTGGAGGCCGGCGGCAGGAACGCCGAGCAGCCCCAGCCGCGACCCGTGGACGAGGCCGTCAGCGCGCTCGCGCAGGTCGCCGCCGACCCCGACGAGCGCGTGGTGGTCGGGCTCTACGAGGGCAAGCTGGTGGCCGCGATCCACCTCCGCCGTACGGCGATGAGCCCGTTGCACACCGACGTCGCCGTGCACACGTCGTACCTGCTCGTCACGCCCGAGCACCGCAAGCACGGGTTCGCCCGGGCGCTGCTCGACGTCGCGGTGACCTGGGCCGAGGAGAAGGACATCACCCACATCACCGCGATCACGGCGAGCACCTCCCGCGACACCAACCGGTTCCTGGCCCGGCTCGGGCTGGCGACGGTGGCCTCGGTCCGGGTCGCCAGTACGGCGACGCTGCGGCGCAAGCTCACCCCGGAGTCGCTGCGGCCCCAGGACTCCCGCCGCAACCTGGGCGCCCTGCTCGCGCAACGGCGCACGATGCAGCGCCGGGCCCGCGCGGACGAGTCCGAGGACCAGGCCGACTAGCCCTTCGGCGCCTCGATCAGCGCGCAGGTGATCCGCGAGGTGCAGACCCGCTTGCCGCGCTCGTCGGTGATCACGATCTCGTAGGCGGCGCTGGTCCGGCCGAGGTGGATCGCGGTCGCCGTACCGGTCACGACGCCGGTGGTCGCCGAGCGGTGGTGCGTCGCGTTGATGTCGACGCCGACCGGGACCTTGCCCATCGGCATCGCGTGCAGGCCCGACCCCATCGACCCGAGCGTCTCGGCCAGCACCACGGACGCGCCGCCGTGCAGCAGGCCGAAGGGCTGCGTGTTCCCCGCGACCGGCATCGTCGCGACGATCCGCTCGGCGGACAGCTCGGTCACCTCGATCCCCATCTTGTCGTTCAGCGCGCCCATGCCCTGGGGCATCGCGGCGATGTAGGCGTCGATGTCTTCCTGCGTGCTCATGCGCCCATCCTGCCTGGCCCGACCAGGGCTGCCGATGTCCGGGGCACCGACTAGGGTCGGACCGTGCCTGACACCGCCTCGTCCCCCGACCGTCCCCGCCTGCTCCTGCTCGACGGCCACTCACTGGCCTACCGGGCGTTCTTCGCACTCCCGGTGGAGAATTTCTCGACCGTCACGGGGCAGCACACCAACGCCGTCTACGGCTTCACCTCGATGCTGGTCAACGTGCTCCGCGACGAGCAGCCGACCCACATCGCGGTCGCCTTCGACAAGTCCCGGAAGACCTTCCGGCTTGCCGAGTACCCGGAGTACAAGGCCAAGCGGAACAAGACCCCGGACGAGTTCAGCAGCCAGCTCTCGCTGCTGCAGCAGCTGCTCGACACCTTCCGGATCCAGCACCTGGTCTACGAGGGCTACGAGGCCGACGACATCATCGCCACGCTGACCACCCAGGGGCTGGCGGCCGGCTACGAGGTGCTGATCCTCACCGGTGACCGCGACTCGCTCCAGCTGGTCACCGAGAGCTCGACCGTGCTGTACCCGATGCGCGGCGTCTCCGAGCTGGCCCGGATGACGCCCGAGTCCGTCGAGGCGAAGTACGCCGTCCCGCCGCACCGCTACCCCGAGCTCGCAGCCCTGGTCGGGGAGGATTCCGACAACCTGCCCGGCATCCCCGGGGTCGGGCCGAAGACGGCGGCCAAGTGGATCGCCACCTACGACGGTCTGGACAACGTGATCAACCGGGCCGACGAGGTCGGCGGCAAGGCGGGGGAGAACCTCCGGGCGCACCTGGACGACGTGATCCGCAACCGCCGGCTCAACCGGCTGGTCACCGACCTCTCGCTGGAGGTCGCGCCGGGCGACCTCGGCCGGGTCGAGTGGGACCGGCAGGCGGCACTGGCCCTGCTCGACGAGCTCGAGTTCCGCGGCGAGCTGCGCACCCGGATCATGGACACGCTGGCGCCGGAGGAGGAGCCGGAGACCGAGGGCGGCTTCGAGCTGGCCGGGGAGTCCGTCGCCGCCGGTGGGCTGGCGGCGTTCCTCTCCGGCCTCGGCACCGACCCGGTGGGCCTGCACGTCAAGGGCTCCTGGGGCTCGGGGACGGGTCGCGTCGACGGTCTCGGGTTCGCCCAGGGCGACGGGCGGGCGGCGTACGTCGACATCGCCGGCCTGACCCAGGACGACGACGCCGCGCTGGCCGACTGGCTCGCCGACGCCGGCCGTCCGAAGATCATCCACGACGCCAACGGCCCGCTGCTCGCGATCGGCGCCCACGGCTGGACGCTCGCCGGTCTGGCCACGGACACCGCGATGATGGCCTACCTGGTGGCGCCCGACCAGCGCACCTACGCCCTGGCCGACCTCACCCTGCGCCACCTCAAGCGCGAGCTCAAGCAGGACAGCGGCGACGACCAGGGGATGCTGTTCGAGGAGAGCGACGCGATCGCCGAGACCGCGATGCTGCACGCCCGCGCGGTGCTCGACCTCTCCACCACCTTGCAGGCCGAGCTCGCCGACCGGGGCGGCACCGAGCTCCTCGACCAGATCGAGCTGCCCCTGGTCGACGTCCTGGTCGGGATGGAGCGGGTCGGCATCGCGGTCGACTCCGAGCTGCTGGCCGGCTTCGAGTCCGAGTTCGGGGACTCGGTCCGGGAGGCCGCCGCGGACGCCTACGAGGTGATCGGCAAGGAGATCAACCTCGGTTCGCCCAAGCAGCTGCAGGTGGTGCTCTTCGACGAGCTGGACATGCCGAAGACCAAGCGGACCAAGACCGGCTACACGACCGACGCAGACGCGCTGGCGGACCTGTTCGAGAAGACCGAGCACCCGTTCCTGGCGCACCTGCTCCGGCACCGGGACGTCTCCCGGCTGCGCCAGACCGTCGAGGGGCTGCTGAAGACGGTGGCCGAGGACGGCCGGATCCACACCACCTTCAACCAGCTGATCGCGGCGACGGGCCGGCTCTCCAGCACCGAGCCCAACCTGCAGAACATCCCGGTGCGCACCGAGGAGGGGCGCCGGATCCGGCAGGCGTTCGTGGTGGGCAGCGGTTACGAGACCCTGCTGACCGCGGACTACAGCCAGATCGAGATGCGGATCATGGCGCACCTGAGCGAGGACGCCGGCCTGATCGAGGCGTTCAACTCCGGTCGCGACTTCCACCAGGTGACCGCGGCCCGGGTCTTCGGCGTCGAGCCGACCGAGGTCAACACCGAGATGCGCGCGAAGATCAAGGCGATGAACTACGGCCTCGCCTACGGCCTCTCGGCGTTCGGGCTCTCGCAGCAGCTGAAGATCGACACCGGCGAGGCCAAGGGCCTGATGGACGAGTACTTCGAGACCTTCGGCGGCATCCGCGACTACCTCGCCGGTGTGGTCGACGAGGCACGCCGTACCGGCTTCACCGAGACGATCATGGGCCGGCGCCGCTACCTGCCCGACCTGACCAGCGACAACCGCCAGCGCCGGGACACGGCCGAGCGGATGGCGCTGAACGCGCCGATCCAGGGGTCGGCCGCCGACATCATCAAGGTCGCGATGCTCAACGTCGACCGGGCGTTGCGGGAGAACCAGATGTCCTCACGGATGCTGCTCCAGGTCCACGACGAGCTGGTCTTCGAGGTCGCGGCGGGGGAGCGCGCCGCTTTGGAAGCGCTGGTTCGGGAGCAGATGGCCGCCGCGGCGGACCTGACGGTGCCGCTGGACGTCTCGGTCGGCACCGGCGGCAGCTGGCACGAGGCTGCGCACTGAACCCTGCCAAGAGGGACACTTCGGACTAATCGGCATGCTGTAATAGGCAGGTGGGAGCGAGGGCCGGGGAGACGATCGACGACCCGACGACCCCGACGACCGCCCCGTCCCAGGCGATCCAGGTCGACTCCCTGACAGGTCTCCGCGGCTTCGCAGCGCTGGCAGTGGTGGCCGTGCACGCGTCCGGGCGGACGGACTTCGACTGGTTCGGCATCCACGGCTACGGCCCGGTCAGCCTGTTCGTGCTCTCCGGGTTCCTGCTCTACCGGCCCTGGTCCCGGTGGGCGCTCGGCCGCGGCCGCCGCCCCGAGACCCGGACCTTCGCCCGCCGGCGGCTGCTCCGGATCTTCCCGGCGTACCTGGTGGTGATGCTGACCATCGCGGTGATGCTGCCGGCCTCGCAGCCGAACGGCTGGGACGGGTGGCTGCGCGCCTTCACGCTGACCGGCACCTTCGCCAGCGACGGGCTGCGGCCCGGGTTCGAGCAGACCTGGAGCCTCGGCACCGAGCTCAGCTGGTACGTCGCGCTCCCGGTGCTCGGCCTGGTGGCCGCGCTGGTCGCGCACCGGCTGACCGGGCGCCGGGCGTTCTACTCGACGATCTGGCTGCTGGCGCTCTCGGTCCCGGTCACCGTGCTCTGGCGGGTCTGGACCGAGGTCGAGGACCTCGGCAAGGAGTTCACCTACTCGTTCTGGCTGCCCGGCTTCCTGGTCTGCTTCGCCGCCGGTGCCGCGGTCGCGCACTTCCTGGAGGGCGAGACGGCAGGCCTGGTCGACCTGACCCGGATCCGCGGGTGGTTCCGCCGGTCGTGGGTGCTGCTGGCCGTCGTGGTGACCGTGATCGTGATCTGCAACTCCTCGCTGGGCGGTCCGACCGCCTACGTGCCGGCATCGTTCAGCGAGCGCCAGGTCCGGTTCTTCTGCTCGACACTGCTCGCGGTGATCCTGCTGCTCGCGGCGGTGCTGAGCCGCGCCGACTCGCCCCAGCGACGGCTGATGTCGTGCCGGCCGCTGACCGCGATCGGCCGCTGGTCCTACGGCATCTACCTGTGGCACCTGCCGGTGATCGTGCTGCTGGAGAACGACTTCACGCACCGCACCGGCGTCGGCGGCTTCCTGCTCTGGCTCAGTTGCATCCTGGCGATCTCGATCCCGCTCGGGGCCGCCACCTATGCCTGGGTGGAGTCGCCGGCGATCGCCTGGTCCAAGCGCGGCGTCCGCCGGTCCTGACCCGGGTCGTTACCGCTCGGCCGACCCGGTGTCGCTGTCGGTGTCGCTGTCGGGGCCGTTGCCGGCACCGCTCCCGGCGAGGGGTTCCGGGTCGCCGTTCCGGAGCGCCGGATGGAACCGGGCCACCAGGACCAGGGTGACCAGCACGGCCAGGTCGACGAGGGCGACCGCGCGCACCAGCTCGTGGCCCTCGTTGACGAGCATCGCCGCGGCGCCGACGGCGACGAGCCCGGCCCACACGATCAGCACCGAGGCCCGGTGCTGGCGCGCGACCACCTCGTAGACCATCAGCTGGATCAGGGCCAGCAGCGTGCCGAGGGTCGCGAACGCCCAGATGTCGGGCTCGACCTCCTGGTAGGCGCTGCCGCCGACGAACGAGACCGCCAGCGAGCTCAGCACCACGGCGCCGGCGGTGGCCACCGCGCCGATCAGCCCGACCGCGGCGAGCCCGCGCAGGTACATCCGGTGCTTCGACGAGGACGACGACGCCATCGAGGGGAACGCGATGACGACCACGAACTGCGGCAGGAACAGCACCGCCTTGGTCAGGATCAGGCCGCCGGCGTACAGGCCCGCCTCGTGCTCGTCGAACCGCGCCCGGGCGACGATCACGTCGATGTTGGTGAGGGCGAAGAAGGCCAGCAGGGCGTAGGAGTTGCTCGCCACCTCGCGCAGGATGCTGGTCGCGCCTCGAGCGTGGATCCCGGCATGCAGGCCGACCTTGCGGTGCCGGAGCACCAGCGCCCCGATCGCCGCGGGCACCCACGCTCCGAGCGCGACCGCGAGCATCGCGCCGAAGGCGGTGTCGAGGCTCGGCATCAGCAGGAGTCCGAAGGCCATCCGGCCCAGACCCATCCCCAGGTAGACCGCGGCCAGCGGGACCCAGCGCTCCTCGCCCTGGAGGATGCCGGCCTGGCCGCCCATGATCGTCAGCGGTACGGCGCTGACGCCGATCATTGCCGCCGCGGACCAGTTGTCCAGGGCGAGGCCCCAGCTGATCAGGGGGGTCAGCGCCAGGCAGAGGAGGCCGAGGCCCAGTGCCGACCGGTAGGTGGCGGCCATGACGGAGGCCTCGATCTGCTCCCGGTTCTCCGGCGCGGCCACGACGCGGCGGGCCCCGGTCGCCTGCAGCCCGAGCGCGAGTACGTTCACGACGAGCAGCAGGCCCATCAGGCTGGCCACCCCGCCGTACTCCCGGGGGCCGAGGACGTGGGCTGCGAAGATCGTGAACACGTACGTCGCCACGTTCATCACACCCATGGCGATCGCGATACCAGCGCTGCCGCGGATCAGCGCCCGCAGACTGCCTGTTCTCGAACTCACCGGGCGAGCCTAGGCCACCCGGGATTGTTGGCGCGGGTCGAACCGCCTCAGTAGGGTCGCCAGTACGGTCCGGGGTCGTCCGGACGGGAGCGCGCGAGGGGAGCAGCGGGTGCGGAACGCCGGGTCGGCGGGGCGCCAGGCGCACGAGGTCGTCGGCCTGTACGGCGACCCGGACACCACCTGGGGGATCTGCCTCGAGCTGGGCTTGGCGGCGACGCCGGATCCGGCGGAGGCGGCCGATCGGCTGGCAGCGCTCGTGGCCGAGCACCCGCACCTGGGGCCGGCGCCCCGGGTCGAGGTGGTGCCGGCGACGGAGTGGGCGGAGCGGCGCGAGCGGGCAGCCGCGGCGCCGTACGCGGCCGGCGGCGAGCTGGTCCGGGTGCTTCTCGATGGTGAGCGGCGCCTCCTGGTGGCCGCGCACCACGGCGTCTGCGACGGGCTCGGGCTGCTCGCGATCGCCCGGGCGGCCTGCGGGGTCGAGGTCGTCGCGCACGCCCGCGGCATCGGCGACCGGGCCGCACCGAGGTCGTTCCTGCGCTCCAGCATCGGGAGGCTGGCGGAGGCGGTGCTCCGGCCGCCGCCGCGGTTCGGATCGCACCAGGTCGCCCCGGCCAAGGGGGAGCACCTGGTGATCAGCTCGCTACCGCGCACGGGCACCGGCACCGCGGACCTCGCACTCGCCGTCGGCGCGGTCTTCCGCGCCTGGAGCGGTGACAGCCGCAAGCATCCGCTGCTCGTCGCCGGCGCCTCACGCCGAGCGACCGGGATGCTGGCCCCGGACCGACAGACCGCCTACCTGCGCTTCCGGCTCGACCCGTCCTGGGGGCGCGACGCGGCCCGGGCGGCGTTCGCGGCGGTCCTGCCCGAGCCCGAGTTCCCGGAGACCTCGGCCGGCGGGATCGGTCCGCGGGTCACCCGGATGCTGCGCAGCCGGCTTGGCGGCACCGCGCAGATCAGCAACCTCGGCGTCGTCGAGGCCGCCGGGCTGGAGTACGCGGCGATGTTCCCGGCCCTGAGCGGACCGCGTGCCTTCGCGGTCGGCCTGGTCAGCACCGGTACCGCGACGACCGTCAGCCTGCGCACCCGGGCCACGGAGTTCAGCGCCTCGGACACCGCCGCGCTGCTGGACCTGCTGGTGGCCGAGCTCGCTCAGTAGGGGTCGTACGGCGAGTCGTGCCCGAACACCCGGGCGACCGGCCGCAACCGCAGCCGGAGCAGCACCTTGATCAGCACGTTGCGGATCCACCACGGCAGCTCGCCGAGGATTCGGATCCGGTCGGCACCGCTCGGCCGGGCGTTGAAGAAGAGCGCCATCGAGTCGCTGCGCGCGGCGTACCGCAGGGTCCGGGAGGGCAGCACGTGCGCCAGGATCCCGAGGGTCACGCCGATCGACGAGTAGCAGTCGTGGATCAGGATCGGGCCGTCCTCGGGCAGGTGCGCGGACCACTTCAGGTCGTCCGAGAGCGTCCAGTAGTCGTGCTTGCCGTCGATGTAGAGCATGTCGAACCCGTCGGTCCACCGCGGCCGGAGCTTGGTGCTGTACTCGGCACGCAGGTCGACCCGGTCGCCGACACCCGCAGCGGCGACGTGCTGCTCGAACTTGGTCCGGGTCGGGGTGCCGCCGAAGAGTTTCCCCTCCACGAACGGGTCCACGCAGATCACGGTGCCGCCGAGCGGTTCGAGGGCCTTGGCGAGGATCACGGTCGAGCGGCCCTGGTGGCTGCCGATCTCCAGGACGCGGGCGCCGGGGCCGAGCGCGCGAGCGTGGTCGAAGAGGAGTCGTGCTTGACCGGGCTTGAGCCAACCCGGAATGGTGTCAGCAATCGCCCAGGCGGCGGCGAAGTCGGAGTCCGGAGCCGGTTCCGGGTGCGGGATCGGCTCGTCGGCGGTGGGCATAAAAACGACCTCTCGGGATAATTCGGGCGGTATGATCGCGGATCAGGTTACTTGAATGTTGGCACGAGAAGGTGGGGATCTGGTGTCGTCGGCCCGTTCGCGCGCCCCGGAGGCGCGGGTGTCCCGCGCGTCCCGGGCACACCTGCTGGTCGTCCTCGCCCTCGGCCTCCTGAGCTTCCTGCAGCGCCCGGGGTCGACCACCTTCGACACCAAGTTCGACCTGACCGCCGACCCGGGGGCGTTCCTGCGCGCGACCCTGCACCTGTGGAACCCGGAGCTCTCCTTCGGCGAGCTGCAGAACCAGGCCTACGGCTACCTGTTCCCGCAGGGCACCTTCTTCCTCGGCGGCGACCTGCTCGGGATCCCGGACTGGGTCGTCCAGCGCTCCTGGTCGGCCCTGGTCCTGATCGTCGCGTACGACGGCGCCCGGCGGCTGTTCCGGGCCTGGGGCGTGCGCGGGCCATCCGGCCCGGCTTCCGACTGGCTGCCGATCGTGGCCGGCCTCGCCTACGCGTTCGCGCCGCGGCTGCTCGGCCTGAGCGGGGTGCTGACCGCCGAGGTGCTCCCGACCGCCGTGCTGCCGTGGGTGGTGCTGCCGCTGGTGCTGGCCCTGCGCGGCCGGTACTCACCCCGACTGGGCGCCCTGCTCTCCGGCGTCGCCGTGCTCTGCATGGGCGGCGTCAACGCCGTCGAGGTGCTCGCCACGCTGCCGCTACCGGCTCTGCTGCTCGCCTGCTCGCTGGGGACGACGCTCGGCCGGCGGCTCTCGGCGTGGTGGGTCGGCGCGGTCGCGCTGGCCTGCGCCTGGTGGATGCTTCCGCTGCTGGTGCTCGGCAAGTACAGCCCGCCGTTCCTGGACTACATCGAGACCGCCGCGGCGACCACGCACCCGCTCGGCTGGACCAACGCCACCCGCGGCGCCGACCACTGGCTCGGATTCATCCAGGTCGGCGGTGAGCCCTGGTGGCCGGGCGCGTTCGACCTGGCCACGATGCCGGTGCTGATCGCCCTGACCGCGGTCGTCGGCGCCCTCAGCCTGGCCGGGCTCTTCCACCCGAGCATGCCGGCCCGGGTGCCGCTGGCGCTCAGCGCGCTGCTCGGCCTGGTGCTGCTCACGATCGCGCACGGCTCGACGGCCGGCAGCCCGATCTCCGGTGCCGTCGCGAGCCTGCTGGACGGATCGCTGGCGCCGTTGCGCAACGTGCACAAGGTCGATCCGCTCGTCCGGCTCCCGCTGGCGCTCGGTTTCGCCCACGGCGTCGGCCTGCTCGCTGCCGGTGTCCGTGCCCGCTCGGGCGGTCGCGCCGCCGTACGTCTCCGGCTGCCGCGGCCGCTGCGGTGGGCGGTGCCGGTGCTGGCGGTCGCGCTGCTGGCCGCCTCGGCCCTGCCGTTGTTCGAGGGCACGCTGCGCAAGCCGGGTTGGGACGCCGTACCGCGGGCCTGGGAGCAGACCACCGACTACCTCGCGAAGCACGCGGACGGCCGGCGGGCGCTGGTGCTGCCCGGCTCCGGCTTCGGTCAGCAGACCTGGGGCTGGACCATCGACGAGCCGATCCAGGGGCTCGCCCGCAGTCCGTGGGTCAGCCGCAGCCAGGTGCCGCTGGTGCCCGGACCGACGATCAGGTTCCTGGACTCGATCGAGGACCGGATCATCGACGGCCGCGGATCGCCGGCGCTGGCCGACGTGCTCGCCCGGTCCGGCATCGGGTACGTCGTGGTCCGGCGCGACCTGGACCTCTACGCCAGCGACGCACCGTCGACCTCGACCGTGGACCAGGCGATCGCGCAGAGCCCGGGTCTCGAGGAGGTGGCCGGGTTCGGCTCGACCGGCCTCGGCGACCAGGACTCGATCAGCGTGTACGCCGTCCGCCGGAACGTGCCCGTGGTCGAAGCCGTCGAGTCCGCGTCGACCGCGACCGTCGCCGGCGGTCCCGAGGACCTGATCACGCTGATGGAGGCCGGTGACCTCGATGCCCGCCGGCCGGTGCTGATCCAGACCCCGACCGCCGCGGACTCCCGGGCGCCGGACCTGGTGGCCGACGGCTACCGGTTGCGGGAGCGCCAGTTCGGCCGGTTGCGGGACTCGCTGAGCCAGGTCATGACGACCGCCGAGAGGTACCGGAACAAGCGTGCCGCCCATGACTACCCGGGGGTCGACGGCGTCGCGCGGATCGCCGCGTCGTATCCCGAGATCAGTGCGCTCTCGGCGTCCTCGTCGTCCGGCTACGCCGACACCCTCGGCGCGGTCCGCCCCGAGCTCGGCCCCTACTCCGCGGTCGACGGCGTCGCCGACACCTACTGGCGCTCGGCCCCCCTGGAGCATCCCGACGGTCAGTGGCTCCAGGTTCGCTTGAAGCGCCCCCAGCCGCTGCCGTACGTCGACGTCACCGTCGGGGTCGACGGGTTCAGCGGCCTGCCGGTCCGCCGGATCCGGGTCGCCGCCGACGGCCAGGTCAGCGAGCACGCCGTCGATCCGGCTACCGGCGTCGTCCGGGTGACGCTCTCCGGTGCCGCCGTACGGACGGTCCGGGTCACGATCCTCGACACCTACGGCGAGCACGAGTTCGGCGTGATCGCGATCCGCGACATCGGCTTCCCGGGGCTGGCCCTCGGGCGCACCCTGGTGGTCCCGCCCGACGGTGCCGACGGTGCGACCGACTTCGTCTTCCGGGCCCAGCCCGAGCGCCGAGCCTGCGTGACCGGTGACCTCGGCCTGGACTGCGACGCCGAGGACGCCCGTCCGGCGGAGGAGGCCTCCGGGCTCAACCGGACCTTCACCACCACGACGCCGGGCACCTGGACGCTGACCGGCACCGTCACCGCGCGGTCGTCGGCGAGCACCGCGGCGCTGCTGCTGCCGCTGGCCGGCCAGGTCGGCGTGGTGGCCTCGTCGGTCCTCGCCGACGACCCGGCGGTCTCCGGGCAGTTCGCCTTCGACGGCGACCCGGGCACGCCCTGGCTCGCGGCCCGTGGCGAGCAGCAGCAGTCCCTGG
Organism: Nocardioides marmoriginsengisoli; assembly: GCF_003725695.1. Taxonomy (GTDB): domain Bacteria; phylum Actinomycetota; class Actinomycetes; order Propionibacteriales; family Nocardioidaceae; genus Marmoricola; species Marmoricola marmoriginsengisoli. The sequence goes on along the minus strand of NZ_RJSE01000003.1, from coordinate 175,482 downwards.
AGCTGAGCTGGAAGAAGCCCCGGACTCTGACCCGGCTGCGGGTGATCGCTGCCGGCGGGAACGCGCGCTCCGCGTCCCGGGCGGTGCTGGAGGCCGACGGCCAGCGCCGCGAGGTGGACCTCGGCTCGGGCGGGCTGGGCTTCTTCGAGCCGCTGCGCACCGACCACGTCACGATCACGTTCCCGGCCAGCCCGGGGGACCCCCGCCCGCTCGGCATCGGCGAGCTCGCGATCGACGGCATCGAGAAGCTGACCTACGCGCCGGCCCCGTCCGCGGCGACCGGGGCGCAGTGCGGGCTCGGCCCGGAGGTGGTCGTCGACGGCCGGACGGTGCGCACCCGGGTGACCGGCCGGATCGGCGACGTGCTCGACGGCGGCGCCCTCCGGTTGAGCGCCTGCGGCGACCCGGTCGAGCTGAGCGCGGGCACGCACACCCTGACCGTCGGCTCGACGGACCGCTTCGTGCCCACCACCGTCGCGCTCACCGCCGCCGACGCGAACCCGTCGCCGACGGTCGGCACCCGCACCACCGAGATCCGGCGCTGGCAGTCGACCGACCGGAGCGTGTACGTCGGTCCGGGTGAGGCCGCGATCCTGAGGATCCCGGAGAACCTGAACGCCGGCTGGCGGGCCACCCTGGACGGCAAGGTGCTCGAGCAGGTCGCACCGGACGGCTGGCAGCAGGGCTACCGCGTCCCGGCCGGGGCGGGCGGCCTGGTGCACCTCGTCTACACCCCGGACTCGACGTACCGGCTGTTCCTGCTGCTCGGCGGCATCGCCGGGCTCCTGCTCCTGGTCGGTGCGCTGGTCGTCGGGCTCCGCGAACGGCGCCGGGCCCGGTCGACCGTGGAGCTTCCCGAGGGGCTCGCGCGGCCGCTCCCGGCCGGCCGGTTCGGGATCGCGCTGGTGGCGCTCGCCGGGATCGCCGGCGGGGTCCCGCTGCTGGTCGGCACCGCCGGCGGCCTGCTGCTGCGCCGGCGTCCGGCACTGGTGCGCTGGGCGGCGGTCGCCCTGATCGCGGTGGCCGGGATCGCCGCGGCGGTCACCGCCCGGATCGACGTCCGGACGTCCTGGTCGGCGTACGACCTGGTCACCGGAGCCGCGATCGGCCTGCTGCTCGCGACCCTGACGTACACCGCGACGAAGGAGGACTCGGATGACTGAGACCCCAATGACCGGGACCCCAGTGACCGGGACCGCGGCGGCCGGGACCGCGGCGGCCGGGACGCCGCGGGCCTGGGCGACCCGGGCCGGGCTCGTCGCCGTGCTGGTGATCGCGGCCCAGCTGCTCTGGCGGACGGTGCTGCTCGGCCACGGCTACTTCTCCCAGGACGACTTCCTGGCGATCACCTCGACCGCCACCCGGGACGGCCTCGCCGTGCTGGGCGGGGACTACGCCGGCGGCTTCTCCCCGGGCGGCTCCGCGGTCGTCTGGGCCGTCTCCGGGCTGGCGCCGTTGAACTGGCCGCTCGCCGCCGCCGTCGTCCTGGCGCTGCAGACCGGCGCCACCGCGATGATGTGGCTGGTGCTCACTCACCTGCTCGGCGACCGCTGGCTCCGGGTGCCGCTGCTGGTGCTCTTCGCCTACGCTCCGCTGACCTTGTGGTCCACCCAGTGGTGGGTGCTCGGGATCGAGTACTGGAGCGCGACGCTGCTTCTGCTCGTCGCCGTCTGGGCCGTGCTGACGGGGATCCGTGGCGACGATCCGCGCCGGGCCCTGGTGGCGGTCGGCGCCGTCGCGCTGGCAGTGCTCTTCGACGAGCGCGCCGTCCTGTACCCGGTAGTGCTGGCCGGCGTCGCGCTCCTGGCCGCCTCCGGGGCGACCGTGCGCCAACGCCTCGCCCGCGTCGTCGGGGACCTGCCGCAGCTCTGGGTCGGACTGATCCTGATCGTCGCCGGCTACGCCGTGCTGCGGTGGCAGGCAGCGCCGATCTCCCTGGACCTGGGGGACCAGCTCGGCGACGTCGTCACCGGTTACCTGCGGCACGGGCTCGCCGAGGTCTTCGGCGGGCCGTGGACCGGGAGCCTGCCGGCGCACGCCTACCTGGTGCCGATCTCCTGGATCGTCGCCCTGAACGGCGCCCTGCTGCTCGGCCTGGTCGGAGTGACCACCCAGCACGGCGGTGCCACGGCGCGGATCGGCTGGGGAATGCTGGTGGTCTTCGTCGGCGGATCGGTCGGGGTGCTCGCCCTGACCGGGCGCGCGGACCTGGTGGCCTCCCTCGGGCTGGAGCACCGCTTCGGCGCCGAGCTGGCGGCGGTGGTGACCCTCGCGCTCGCGGGAGCGCTGAGCGGGGTCGCGTTCCCGGACCTCTCCGCCCGCGGCCGGAGGTGGACCGCGAGCGGCCTGGAGACCGGTACGGCGGCGCTCGCGAGCCTGGCGCTGATCGTGTCGGCAGCCGTCTCGACCGGGTTCCTGGCGAGCAACCTGTACCACCGCGACGACCGCCACTACGTGGAGACGGCGCGGGCCGCGCTCCGTGCCGACCGCCAGGTGGTGCTCCTCGACGGCGGCGTCCCGGACGGCGTGATCAGTGCCTGGTACGGCGCCCGCGCCCGGGTCTCGACGGTCCTCGGCCAGGCCCCCGAGCGTCCGGTCTTCGACCTGCCCAGCCACTCGTTGCGGATGGTGCGCGACGACGGCTCGCTGGCGCCGATCGTGCTCGAGGGACCGGTGCGCACGGAGCCGTCCGACGACAAGGCGTGCGGCTACCCGGTGCGGACCGGCGGCACCCTGATCCCGATGCAGGCGGAGGTCCCGGACGGGCGCTGGGTGCTCCGGCTGGGCTACTACACCAGCGCCGACGGGTTCGCCGTCCTCGACGTGGTCGGCACGCGTTACCGGTTCGCGGTCAGGTCCGGGCTGCACGCGCTCGACGTGGTGGTGAACGGCGGCTTCACGAACTTCCGGGTGACGCTGGAGAGCGCGGCGACGACGTTGTGCCTCACCGACGCCGCGGCCGGCGTACCCCGACCGGAACCGCGATGACGTCGACCCGCGGTGCCCGCGTCGTCGGCCCTGCGGTCGTCGTGGCGCTGGCCTGCCTGGCGCTGGCCCCGGTCCTGCTGGCCCGCGGGTTCGTGCTCGTCGGGGACATGACGTTCGTGCCGGAGCAGCCGTGGAGCGGTGCCTGGCTCGGGCTCGACGGCTCGGTGCCCCGGGCGGTGCCGGCCGACGCGTTCGTCTCGGCGGCCACCCAGGTGCTGCCGGGGGACCTGCTCCAGAAGGCGGTGCTGCTGCTCGCGCTGGTCCTCGCCGGGTTCGGGATGCTGCGCCTGGTGCGGGCCTTCCTGCCGGCGGCGGTGATCCCCGCGACCGGCGCCGCCGTGCTCTACCTGTGGAACCCGTGGGTGCTGGAGCGGCTGGCGATCGGCCACTGGGGTCTGCTGGTCGGGTACGCCGCGCTGCCGTGGGTGACCGTCGCCGCCCTCGCCGTACGACGGGGGGAGCGCGGTGTCCTCGCCGTCGTCCCTGCCCTCGCGGTCGCGGCGTTCAGCAGCCCCACCGGTGGCATCGCGGCCGCCCTGGTCGCGCTCGTCGTGGTGGCCGAGCGGGCACGGCTCGCTCGCGCCGCGGCCCTGCTCGGTGCGGTCGTCGTCCTCAACCTCCCGTGGTTGCTGCCCGGCCTGCTCGGCAACGCGGCACCGACCGACCCCGAGGGGGTGCACGCGTTCGCGGCCCGCGCCGACACCCCGCTCGGCGCCTGGGGCTCGCTGCTGACCTTCGGCGGGATCTGGAAGAAGTCGATCGTGCCGGGGGAGCGCGATGCCTGGTTGCTGGTGCTGCTCGCGCTGGCCCTGACCGTGGCCGGGCTGGTGTTCCTGGTCCGGCGCGCCCGCGCCGCCGACGTCCCGGTACGACGCCTGCTCGCCCTCGCCGGGGCCGGGTGGGTGCTGGCCGCCCTTCCGACCTCGGCCGTCGGCGCCGACGTCGTGGTGGCGCTCGTCGAGCACGTCCCGGGGGCCGGCATCCTGCGCGACTCGCAGAAGTGGCTGCTGCTCCTCGTCCTCGCGGTCTGCCTCGGCGTCGGTCTCGGCCTGGAGGCGCTGCAGCGCTGGCTGGACGCCCGGGGCGGACCGGCGCGAGCCGTCACCGCGACCCTCGCGCTGCTGCCGGTGGTGCTGCTGCCGACCTTCGCCTGGGGGATCTCCGGCGACCTCGACCCGGTGCGTTACCCGGCCGAGTGGTCCCGGGCGGCGTCGGTGCTCGGCGACCGGCCCGCCGCCGACCGCCGTACGGTGGTGCTGCCTTGGTCCGCCTACCAGCGGTTCACCTGGAACGGCGACCGGGCGGCACTGGATCCGGCGATCCGGTTCTTCCCCGGCCAGGTCGTCACCAACGACGACCTGGCTGTCCGGGACCGGACGGTGACGGGGGAGGACCGGGCGGCGGCCAGGATCGGTGCCGCGCTCGGGGACGGCCGGCCGCTGGCACCGGTGCTCGCGGACCTCGGCATCCGCTACGTGCTGATCGAGCGGACCGCCCCGGCAGGGGAGTCGTCCACGGCGGCGTACCCGGCGCTGCGCGCGGCCGGAACGGTCCTGCACCAGGGACCGGAGCTGGAGCTGCTGGACCTCGGTTCCGGCCGATCCGCCCCGAGCGTCTCGTACGCGCCGCTGATCGTTGTCGGCGACGTGCTCGCTCTCGTCCTTGCTCTCGGATCCATGATCTTCTGCGCAGTTCGCCGGATACGTAGCAAACCGGACAATCTCGGGTAACATGGGCGGTGGGAGCACGTACAACAGTGAGGGAAACCAATGTCGTTCTTAGGATTCGGTGGAGCCGCAGGCGCGGCCGGGGCAGCATCCTCCGGCACGGCTGCGACGGTCGGTGCGATCATCGCCGCCAGTGTCACCGGCGCAGTAGCGGCGGGGGCGATCGCGGTGGCCACCACCCAGGTCGCCGCCAACGTCACGCAGCCGGACGCCACCAAGGCCAACACCAGCAACGTCAATTCGCCGACCTACGCCGACGAGTGATCGGCAGTCGGGCCTGACGCCTGAGGTGCACGAAGAGGGCCCGTCGCGAGCAATCGCGACGGGCCCTCTTTCGTGTCTCCGGAGGTCTGCTCAGGCCTCGTCGATCGCTCCGGCGATCACCCGGGCCGCCGCTTCCCAGGTGAATTCGCCCGAGCGGACCAGTGCCTTGTGGCCGAGCTCGTCGCGCAACCGGGAGTCCCGGAGGACAGCACCGAGCCTGACGGTCAGGTCCGCCTCGTCGTCGGCGAGGAGCCCGGTGACGCCGTCCAGGATCGCCTCGGTCACGCCGCCGGCGCTCGCGTAGGCGACCGACGGGGTGCCGACGTGGCCGGCCTCGACGATCGAGAGCCCCCAGCCCTCCTTCACCGACGGCAGCACGTGCACCCAGGCGCTGGACAGCTCCTCGAACTTGGTCCGGTCGCTGACGTGGCCCAGGAAGTCGATGCGGTCGTCGAGGCCGAGCGCGGTCGCCTGGCTGCGCAGCTGCTCGCCCCACCAGCCGTCGCCCAGGATCCGCAGCCGGACGTCCGGGAACTCGCCGGCGAGCTCGGGCAGCGCGGTGATCACGTGGTCGATCTGCTTGTGCGGCACCAGCCGGCTCAGCACGACCAGGGTCGGTGCGGCGGCGCGCTCCTGCGCCTCGAAGGCCGGCACCGGCGGCATCCCGTTGTAGGCGAGGCTGATGTCGCCGGCCCGGACGCCCAGGTCGATGAGCTCGCGACGGGTCACGTCGGAGACGGCGACGTACCGGTGGCCGCGGTTGGCGAGCACCGCCACCCGCGACTCGAGCAGCCAGCCGATGCGGGCGAGGACCGGCCCGACAACCGACCACTGCTCGCGGTGCACGTGGTGCACCAGCACGACGACCTTCGACCGGGTCAGCCAGGAAGCCAGGAACGGCATCCCGTTCTGGACCTCCAGGACCGCGTCCACCCCGCCGGTACGACGGCGCAGGCTGCCGCTCAGGAACATCCACGCCACCCACAGGTAGATGGTCAGGTGTCCGCCGCGGCGGATGAAGCGGATGCCGTCGACGACCTCGTCGCGGGCGGCGCCCGGGTAGGACGCAGTGACCCAGGTCAGCCTTCTGCCTGAGTCGCGCAACTCCTTCGCCACCTGGTGGACGTACAGCTCGGAGCCGCCGCCTTCCGGGTGCCAAGGGTCACGCCAGTTCAAGACGACCACGCTGCTCTTTCGGGCAGCCTGGACGTCCTCCCCCCTGAATCGCACAGTGGTTCTCCCTCCCCGGTGCGAAACCGAATCTGTGGTGAGGGTAACATTTTTCTGTGCCCTTTGTCCGTTTCAGCCGAGATGCCGGTCTGGCCCGATCAGTCCGTTTGTTCCGTTCGTTCCTGACCGAGCAGACCGACCCCGACGGCTTCTACTCATTGATCGCCGACGACGCTGTCGCACTGGTCGCCGAGCACGTCGACCTGGCCGGCGCGACGGTCGCCGACTTCGGGGGCGGGCCGGGCTTCTACTCGCAGGCCTTCCGTGACGCCGGCGCCACGACGGTGCTGATCGACGCCGACATCGACGAGATCCGGCTGCACGGTCGCCGTACCCCGGGTTCGGTCGTCGGCGTGGCCGAGCGGGCACCGCTGGCCGACGGGGCCGTCGACCTCGCGTTCTCCAGCAACCTGCTCGAGCACGTCAGCGACCTCGGCGCCGTCTCCGACGAGATCGCCCGGGTGGTGCGTCCCGGGGGAGTCGTGGTGCTCTCGTACACGATCTGGCTCGGCCCCTGGGGCGGCCACGAGACCTCGCCCTGGCACCTGCTCGGCGGGCACCGGGCGGCGCGACGCTACGAGCGGAAGAACGGCAAGCCGCCGAAGAACGTCTTCGGCACCTCGATGTTCGCCGCCTCGGTCAAGGACGGGCTGGCCTGGTTGCGGTCGCGGCCGGACCTGGAGGTCCTGGACCTGCGCCCGCGCTACCTGCCGCGGTGGTCGGCCTTCCTGCTCCGGGTCCCGTTCCTCCGCGAGCTGGTCACCTGGAACCTGTGGATCGTGGTGCGCAAGCCCGTCTGAAGCACAGATCATCCGGTCTGGACCAGGTAGCCAGGGAATGTCACGGTTCAGGTAACGAAGTGATGAATGTCCGATTTACGGCATGTTTCCTGATACCGTCGACAGTGCGTCGCGGGAGGGAGCCCGTGGCGCAGCTATGGGAGGAGCGCGTGAATGCGCCGTTTTAGTCTTGTCCTGATCGCCGTGGGGGCGTTCCTGATCGTCCTCGCGCCGATGATCCGTTTCTACGCGTACCCGCGTCTCGCGGTGGCGCCGGCCAACCAGCGCAGCGTCACCACGCTGGTCGGCCCGAACGCGACCGTGTTCGACATCGGCACGCTCAAGGAGATCACCACCGACCTCACCACCAAGGTGAACACGTCGGGTGACGCGACCACGCCGGACAAGTGCTCGGGAGCCGTGACCTACGTGAACACCACGTCGACCACGTCCTCCGACGGGGTGATGCGGTCCCGTGACGTCGAGCGGATGACCTTCAACGCACGCACCGGCGAGGGCGTGCCGAACTGCGGCAACGACTACATCTCCGACCAGGAGGACGTGCAGACCCCGGTCAAGCACACCGGCCTGCCGGCGAAGTTCCCGTTCCAGACCGAGAAGAAGACCTACCAGTTCTGGGACAGCACGCTGCGCAAGTCCGCGCCGATCGACTACCTCGGCACCGCCAAGGTCGACGGCGTCGACACCTACAAGTTCGGCCAGAACATCGAGCCGACCGCCTACACCACGATGGACGTGCCGCTGAGCGTGCTCGGTCTCGCCGGTGACGACACCGTCACCGCCGACCGGGTCTACTCCAACAACCGCACCCTGTGGGTCGAGCCGGAGACCGGCGTGATCCTCAAGCGGTCCGAAGGTGTTCGCGAGACGCTCGACTACCAGGGCGAGTCCCGGGTGACGCTGACCGAGGTCACCACCGGGTACGACGACGCCACCGTCAAGAAGAACGCCGACGAGTACGGCTCGCAGGCGTCGATGCTCAAGACGGTCCGCACCCTGGTGCCGCAGGCGGCGTTCGTGCTCGGCCTGCTGGCGCTGGTCGGCGGCATCGTGCTCGGCCGCCGCCGGGTGAGCGCGACCGCGCCGACGCGCGAGAAGGCGCACGCGCACGCCTGACCGACTCAGCGTCCTTCCCGCCCTGGGGGCGGGAAGGACGCTGTCGGTCTGTCCGGGTCAGCCCGGGAGGTCGGCGACGAACAGCGCCGTCCCCGGGGTGAGCAGCCCGCGGGTCCGGCTCCAGCCGCCCCAGACCCGGTCGTGGTCGGCGGGCCACTCGGGCTCGATCAGGTCGACCAGGCGGTAGCCGGCGGCGGTCAGCGCGCGGACCCAGTCGCCGAGGGTGCGGTGGTGCTCGACGTACGAGGTCTCGCCGGTCTCGTCGTCGACCTCGACGTACGGCGTCCGGTCCCAGTAGGACTGGCTCGCCAGCAGACCGCCCTCGCCCGGGTCGTCGGGGAACATCCAGCGGGTCGGGTGCGTCACCGAGAAGGCCAGCCGTCCACCCGGCCGGGTGACCCGGGCGATCTCGGTCACCAGCGCGTCCGCGTCGGCGATGAACTGGAGCGCCCCGAACGCCGAGAAGACCACGTCGAACGCGTCGTCGGTGAACGGGATCGCGGCCGCGCCGGCGCAGACGGTCGGGACCGCGGTCCCGTGCTCGAGGTCGATCCGGCGGCTGTGCTGGAGCTGGCGCATCGACACGTCCAGGCCGACCGGACGGCCCTGGTGGCGCAGCACCCACCGGGAGCACTGGCCTGCGCCGCAGCCCAGCTCGAGCACGTCCTTGCCCGCCACCGGGCCGAGCGCCCCGAGGGAGTCCTCGCGCACGCCCTCGGGTCCCCAGAGGAAGCCGTCGTCGCCGAGGAACTCGCCGTGGGTGGCCTGGTACTCGTCGGCGTACCGGTCCCAGTCGGCGCGGTTCGCCTGCAAGGAGTCCTGCTCGTCGACGGGCCGGCGCTCCGCGCGGACCGGCCGCGCCGGGGGTGATGCATCGGCGGTCATGGGGAGATCATGGCAGCCGGGGCCCCGGCGGTTGGACGGGAGTGCCCGGAACGCCGTACTCTTGTCGGTGCGCAAGAAGCCGCTCGAGTCTCAGACCTAGCAGCCTCTAGCTCGCTGTCGGCCCGCGGTTCTCCGCCGGGCAAGCGAACACAACATTTCGTGATGGTGAAACCGGCTTTCCGCGCGTCCGCACAACTTCTGTCCACCAAGGATCTATTTCCCTTATGACTTCCATCCTCTACTCCGACGCACCTCAGGTCGCGATCAACGACATCGGCTCGGAAGAAGACTTCCTCGCAGCCATCGATGCGACCATCAAGTTCTTCAACGACGGTGACATCGTCGAAGGCGTCATCGTCAAGGTCGACCGCGACGAGGTCCTCCTCGACATCGGTTACAAGACCGAAGGCGTCATCCCCTCCCGTGAGCTCTCCATCAAGCACGACGTCGACCCGAACGAGGTCGTCCAGGTGGGTGACTCGGTCGAGGCCCTCGTCCTCCAGAAGGAGGACAAGGAAGGTCGTCTGATCCTGTCCAAGAAGCGCGCCCAGTACGAGCGCGCCTGGGGCACCATCGAGCAGGTCAAGGAGGAGGACGGCGTCGTCGAGGGCACCGTCATCGAGGTCGTCAAGGGCGGCCTGATCCTGGACATCGGCCTGCGCGGCTTCCTGCCCGCGTCGCTGGTCGAGATGCGCCGCGTGCGCGACCTGCAGCCGTATGTCGGCCAGAAGCTCGAAGCCAAGATCATCGAGCTGGACAAGAACCGCAACAACGTCGTGCTCTCGCGTCGTGCGTGGCTCGAGCAGACCCAGTCCGAGGTTCGCCACGGCTTCCTGACCCAGCTGACGAAGGGCCAGATCCGCAAGGGCGTCGTGTCCTCCATCGTCAACTTCGGTGCGTTCGTGGACCTCGGCGGCGTCGACGGTCTCGTCCACGTCTCGGAGCTGTCCTGGAAGCACATCGACCACCCGTCCGAGGTCGTCACGGTCGGCGACGAGGTCACCGTCGAGGTGCTCGACGTCGACATGGAGCGCGAGCGCGTGTCGCTGTCGCTCAAGGCGACGCAGGAGGACCCGTGGCAGCACTTCGCCCGGACCCACCAGATCGGCCAGATCGTGCCGGGCAAGGTCACCAAGCTGGTGCCCTTCGGTTCGTTCGTCCGCGTCGAGGAGGGCATCGAAGGCCTGGTGCACATCTCCGAGCTGGCCGAGCGCCACGTGGAGATCCCGGAGCAGGTCGTCCAGGTCAACGACGACGTCATGGTCAAGATCATCGACATCGACCTCGAGCGTCGCCGGATCTCGCTCTCGCTGAAGCAGGCGAACGAGACCACCGCCGCTGCCGAGGCCGAGGACTTCGACCCGACCCTGTACGGCATGACCGCGTCGTACGACGAGCAGGGCAACTACATCTACCCCGAGGGCTTCGACCCCGACACGGGCGAGTGGCTCGAGGGCTACGACGAGCAGCGCAAGGTCTGGGAGGACCAGTACGCCAAGGCGCACACCCGCTGGGAGGCGCACGTCAAGCAGCAGGCCGAGGCCAAGGTCGCCGAGGCCGAGGCGGGCGAGGCGACGTCGTACTCCAGCGACGCTGCGACCGAGGGCGACGCCCCCGAGGGCGGCTCGCTGGCTTCCGACGAGGCGCTCCAGGCGCTCCGGGAGAAGCTCACCGGCGGGGCTTCCTGATCACCCAGCACGTCTGAACGGACGAGCCCGGACCGCGAGGTCCGGGCTCGTCTGCTTTTGCGCCCGGCGGCGATCGGTTGAAATCGGTCTCGGTCCCGCCGTCGCGTCCGTACGATGGCGCGTGCAGCGGAATGCACCTCCGCTGCATCGTCGAGCAAAGTGGGATGAGCAGATGACGCACGGGCGCGCGCCACGCAGGACCGTACGACGGATCGTCGCCGGAGTGGTGGTGACCGGGATGGCCGCCGCGGTGCTCGCGACCGTCGGCCCGTCGGCCACGGGTGCCGTCCCGGACGCCCAGTGCATCACCAAGCCGACGGTGACGACGCCCAGCACCAAGGTGCTGACGATCGGCGACTCGCTGACCCGGGCCGCCGCCGGGGACTACACCTGGCGCTACTTCCTCTGGAAGCACCTGGTCACGAACGCCGGGGCGAACGCGTCCCCCGCGACGACGCCGATCGACATGGTGGGGGAGTACAACAAGCTGATCGACCCGGTCTCCGGTGGTGACAGCAACGACTTCCGCTGCGACTTCGACAAGGACACCGGCGCGATCCCGGGTGCGTTCCTGCAGAGCTACCTGGCCAAGGCGAACCCGGCCAACCCGCTGTCGGCGACCATCGTCAACAAGATGGTCGGCGACTACGCCGCCGCGGCGACCGGCGGCACCGCCGTGCTGATCGTCGCGGCCGGGCTGAACGACCTGGTCGGCAAGACCTGCCCGCCGAGCACGCCGAGCTGCACGCCGGTCCCGGCGCTGACCGCCGACCAGCTGATCGGGGTGGCCGGCGACGTCGCCGACCAGGCCCAGGCAGCGAACGGCAAGATCAAGATCCTGTTCCTGACGCTGCCCTACAAGGGCTCCGGCTCGCCGGCGATCGCGGAGTACAACACCAAGCTGCTCGCCGCCGCCGGAGGCTGGTCGGCGGGGCAGAGCGTCGTGGCCGCGGCCAGTGTCGCGCAGGGCTGGAACACGCCGGCGCTGACCTACGACAGCGTGCACCCGAACCCGCAGGGCGAGGTCACCTTCGCCTCGCAGGTGGCCGTCGGGCTGCGGCTGCTGGGGGTGGGCCCGGTGGCGGGGCTGCCGATCCCCGACCCGGCCCTGCCGGTGGGACCCCGGGACCCGGCCGTGCTGGCACAGCCCGTGGCCGACGGCACCAACGTCACCCTGAGCTGGACCTTGCCGGTCGGAGCGATCCAGGCCGCGGTCCAGCGCAGAGTGGTCGGCGCGGTCGACTGGGGGACCTTCCCGACTCCGGTGACGGTGACCAGCGGCGCGGCCGGGCCGCCGTACGCGGGGACGTTCGTGGACACCTTCCGCGACCCGGAGAAGAGCTACGAGTACCGGGTGGTCTCGGCCAAGGGCACCCTGATCCTGTTCCAGCTCGGGGCGCCGGTGCAGTACTCCACCACGGTGGCCTCCAACGTGGTCACCGTCGGCGGCACCCCGCCGACCGGGACGCCCACGGGTACGCCGACCGGGACTCCCACGGAGACCCCCACGGGAACTCCCACAGGAACGCCGACGGGCACGCCGACCGGCACGCCGACCGGCACGCCCACCGGGACCCCAACGGGAACGCCCACCGGCACTCCCACTGGCACGCCCACGACGACCCCACCGGTGCCGCTGACCAAGGTCACCGGTCTGACCGCCACGCCGGGTGCGCACCAGGTGGCGCTGAAGTGGAACGTGGTTCCGGGTGCGAACGGCTACTACGTCACCGTCAGGTTCGGGGCGAAGTCGGTCAGCCTGCTCGCCTTCGAGAACAAGTACACGGTGCCGAACCTGATCGCCGGGCGTACTTACGCCTTCAGCGTCGCTGCCGGCCGGCAGGTGCCGCCCGAGATCGGGCCGACCTCGGCCGAGGTCAAGGGCACCGCGAAGGCGTTCCCGCTCAAGGCGCCCGCCAAGGCGAAGATCAAGAAGTCTGGCAAGCGGTTCCGGGCCACCTGGGTTGCGGTCACGCACGCGACCGGGTACGAGATCCAGTACCGCGCGCCGGGCGCCAAGGCCTGGCGGATGGTCCAGTTCTCCACGAGTCGCGGGTGGCTGAGCTTCGCGACCAAGAAGGGCAAGACCTACAAGGTCCGGGCACGCGGGTACGACAGCTTCGTGGCCGGGCCGTGGTCGGTCGTGTCGTCGTACAAGGCGAGATGACGCGACACCCGAGGCGGGTGAGCCGGGGAGCGGCCGCAGCGGCGCTCGCCCTGGTGCTGACCCCGCTCGCCGTCCTGCAACCGGCGGACGCGGCAACCTGCGACAACGCGCCGCTGCCGGGCAAGCCGACCGTGAAGGTGCTGGTGGTCGGCGACTCGATGACGCACCAGCACGCCGGTGACTTCACCTGGCGCTACCGGTTCTGGCAGGAGCAGCGCAGGCAGGGCGTGAACATCGACTTCGTCGGCCCCTACACCGGCCTGATCGGGACCTGGGACTCGCCGGTCTTCGACAACAAGCTGTACGCCGACCCGTGCTTCAACCAGCGCGAGCACTTCGCGACCGGGGGCAAGGACCTCGCGGCGACGCTGAGGCCTGCGACCTGGGACGCGGCGACGCCGCAACGCTCGGAGGTCGCCTGGGCCACCCAGACCTACCAGCCGGACGTGGTGGTCGGGTTCATGGGCGCCAACGACCTGAAGGAGTACGACGCCGCCGCGCCCTTCGGCCACCACGGCTACACCCCGGACCAGGTGGTCGAGAGCGCGAAGGCGTTCATCGCCCAGGTCCGGGAGGCGAGTCCGGGAACTCCGGTCGCGATGGTGACCGTCGCCCGGCTGGTACCGGCGTCGATCGAGTACAACGCCAAGCTCGAGACCGCCGTCGCGGGCCTGACGACCCTGGCGGATCCTGTCGGCGTGGTCGACCTCAGCGCCGACTGGCGGGACGCCACCGACACCTGGGACGGCTTCCACCCGAACGCCAACGGCGAGATGCACCTGGCCTGGGACGTCGCCGACGGCCTGCACGCCCTGGAGCCCGCCGTGAAGCAGCTGCCACGTCCGATCCCGGTGCAGCAGCTCGGGCCGCGGCGACCGGGCGCGGTGAAGATCGTCAGCCGTGCCCGCGGTGCCGTCGGGCTGTCCTGGACGTTCCCGATCGGCGCGGACCGGGAGATCCTCTACCGCCGGGACCTCTCGACGGGGACCGGCTGGCGGAAGGTGGACGACGAGCGCTGGAGCCGGGGTGCGACGTTCTCCGGGCTGGCCGCGCACCGGTACGAGTTCCGGGTGCAGGCGGCCAAGGGTTCGGCCGTCGCGACGGACATCTTCTCGGCGCCGGTGCGGATCGACCTGCGCCCGCTGGCGGCTCCGTCGCTGCGGTCGGCGGCCAAGCACCGGATCCGGGTCAGCTGGGGGCGGGGGCCAGAGGCGACCCGCTACCAGGTCCGGATCCGGTCGGTCGGCGGCAGCTGGCGGACCGCCGGCTGGACGAGGTCGACCGCGCTGACCAGCAAGCGGCTGGTCCCGGGCCGGCGCTACGCGGTCGCGGTGGTCGAGTGGAGCTCGTACGGCGCCGGGCGCACCTCGTCCGTGGCCCGGTTCAGGGTCCGCTGAGGCAGGTCCGGGTCGGTGCCCGGACCGATCGGGTCGGCCGGGCGGTGGCCGACCCCGGGGCCGGCGAACACGTCCTTCCGGGCCCAGGCGACGGTGGCGGCAAGTCCTGCGAGCAGGACCAGGACGGTCATGGCGTTGATCAGGATCTCGTTCATGGCAGTAATCCTGCGCTAGTTTGATTCCTGCCAACAGTGGCAGGAATGACAGTGGCCCTCGATATTCTGCCAACTTCGTGCGACCCTGGGCAGATGCTCACCAATGTTGCCGTGATCGTCTTCGACGGCGTCGCCCCGTTCGAGCTCGGCGTGCTCTGCGAGGCCTGGGGCGTGGACCGGACCGCGTCCGGCGTCCCGGCCATCGAGTTCGCCGTCTGCTCCGCCAACGCCGGCCGGGTCTCGACCAGCATGGGCTTCGACCTGCACGTCGAGCACGGCCTCGACCGGGCCGCCGAGGCGGACCTGGTCTGCATCCCGGCCATCCAGCGGGACTGGCCGGTCCCCGATGACGTGCTGCAGCTGCTCCGCGACACCGTGGACCGGGGCGCGCGCGTGCTCTCGGTGTGCTCGGGAGCCTTCCTGCTCGGTCAGGCCGGGCTCCTCGACGGCCGGGACTGCACCACGCACTGGATGCACTCCGACGACCTGCAGGCGCAGTTCCCGAAGGCCTGCGTCGTCCCGGAGGTGCTCTACGTCGACGAGGGCTCGGTGATCACCTCGGCCGGGTCGGCAGCCGGGCTGGACGCCTGCCTGCACCTCTGGCGCAAGGAGTACGGCGGCCGGGTCGCCTCGACCGTCGCCCGCCGGATGGTGGTGCCGCCGCAGCGCGAGGGCGGCCAGGCGCAGTACATCGCCCGCCCGGTCCCGGACTGCACGGCGGAGACCCTCGGCCCGCTGCTGACCTGGATCTCGGAGAACATCGCCGAGGACCACAGCGTCGAGGAGCTGGCCCGCCGGGCGCACATGTCGCCGCGCACCTTCGCCCGCCGGTTCCGCGCCGAGACCGGCGGCACCCCGCACGCGTGGGTGACCAACCAGCGGGTGATCGCCGCCGAGGAGCTGCTCGAGGCCAGCGACTCCTCGATCGAGTGGATCGCCACCGAGGTGGGGTTCGGCAACGCCGCCACCATGCGTCAGCACTTCTCCCGGGTCCGCGGGATCAGTCCCCAGGCCTACCGCCTCTCCTTCAGCTGCCCGGCCTGATCACCGCAGCCGGCGGCGGAGGATCTTGCCGGTCAGGGTGCGGGGGATGGCGTCGACGGTGAGGAACTGCTTGGGCCGCTTGGGCGGTGAGAGCCGGTCGCGGGCCCACCGATCCAGGTCGCCGGGGTCCGCGGTGCCGACGTACGCCGCGCAGACCCGCTGCCCCCAGCGGTCGTCCTCGACGCCGTACACGGCGACGTCGGTGACACCGGGGTGCTCGGCCAGGGCGTTCTCCACCTCGGCCGGATAGACATTGACCCCGCCGGTGATGATCAGGTCCTCGCGGCGGCCGTCGAGGTAGAGGTAGCCGTCGGCGTCCAGGCGGCCGAGGTCGCCGACGGTGAACGCGTCCCCGTGCTCGGTACGACGCCAGGCCGCCGCGGTCTTCCCGGGAGCGTTGAAGTAGCTGAACCGGGCGTGCTCCGGAACGGTGCACCAGATCAGGCCGTCCTCGTCCACGAGCAGGCTGCGTCCGGGCCGGGCACGGCCGATCGTGCCCGGGCGCTGCAGCCAGTCCTCGCTAGGGCACGCCGTGAACTGGCCCTCGGTCGCGCCGTAGAACTCCCAGGTCGACCCGGCCGGGAAGGCCTCGATCAGCCGGCGCTTCAGGTGGTCCGGGCAGGGCGCGCCGGCGTGCGCGACCAGGCGGAAGCTGGTCAGGTCAGGCCAGCCGGTCGCGTCCCAGTGCTCGAAGAGCCGCTGCAGGTGCGCCGGGACGCAGAACATCGTGGTCGGCTTGTCCCGCTCGATGGCAGCGGTGACCGCGGCCGGGTCGAACGTGCCCGGGACGACGATCCGGCCGCCGGCGAGCAGCGTCCCGATCGCGAACCGGAGCGGCGCCGAGTGGTACAGCGGACTCAGCACCAGGTTCACGTCACTCGCCGAGAACCCCCAGAGCTCCCGCTCCTCCTCGAGCAGCAACCGGGCGGCGTCCGGGTCCAGCACACCGCTGTAGACGCCCTTGGGGGCGCCGGTGGTGCCGCTGGTGACGTGCACCGGCCGCCCGAGCGGGACGTCGCCGGGAGCCCAGCCGGTTGCGAGCCCGGCGAGTTCGCCGGGATCGGTCACCACCCGGGCCGGGTCCAGGTCGGACAGGATCCCGTGCCGTTCGTGCTCGGTGAGCCGGGGGTCGAGCGGGATCGGCAGGATCCCGCGGACCAGCAGCGAGAGCACCGCGTCGACGTACGCGGGCGAGCCCGGCACCAGCAGCGCGACCCGGTCGCCGGCGCGCAGGCCATCCGGGTCCGTCGTCATGGGTCCATCCTGCGATACTCGCCGCGTGACCAAGCGAGTGGGGCTGACCGGCGGCATCGCGTCCGGCAAGAGCACGGTGTCCGCGATCCTGGCCGACCTCGGCGCGGTGATCATCGACGCCGACGCGCTGGCCCGCGAGGTGGTCGAGCGCGGCACTCCGGGCCTGGCCGCGGTGACGGCCGAGTTCGGCGAGGGGCTGCTCACGCCGGAGGGGGACCTGGACCGGCCGGCGATGGGCGCCCTGGTCTTCGGTGACGCGGCCGCCCGGAAGCGGCTCGAGGCGATCGTGCACCCGCTGGTCTTCGAGCGGATCATCGCGCTGGAGGCCGGCGCCGCCGAGGGCGCCCTGGTGGTCCACGACATCCCGCTGCTGGCCGAGAGCGGCCGCGCGGACACCTTCGACGCGGTCATCGTGGTGCACGTCCCCGAGGAGGTCCAGGTCGATCGGATGCTCCGCGACCGCGGCTGGACCGAGGAGGACGCGCGGTCCCGGATCGCCGCCCAGGCAGCGGCCGAGGACCGGCTGGCGATCGCCACCTACGTCATCGACAACACCGGGACGCTCGAAGACCTCCGTCGCCGGGTGACGGAGGTCTTCGAGGAACTGGTCGGTCGCAGGTAGGGCAAGCCCTCGGCACTACGACCGGTCTGGGGGACTGCTCAGGCAGCCAGGTCCGGGTCGGCGAGGCGCCGCAGCTTGGCGATCGCCTCCCGCTCCAGCTGGCGGACCCGCTCGGCGGAGATGCCGTGCTTGGAACCGATGTCGGCGAGCTTGTGCTGGCGGCCGTCGACCAGCCCGTACCGGGACCGGATGATGTCGGCCGAGCGCTCGTCGAGCCGCTCCACCAGGTTGTTGAGCCGGTCCCGTGCCTCGGTGTCGAGGAAGGTCAGGTCCGGGCCGGGCGAGCTCTCCTGGGCGATCAGGTCGCCCAGCGAGGTGTCGCCGTCGACGTCGAGCGGCGTGTCCAGGCTGATGTGGTCGCGACCCCAGCCCATCAGGTCGATCACCCGGTCGACGTCCATGCCGAGCTCGGTGGCGATCTCGGCCGGGTCCGGGTCGCGGCCGAGCTGGCGCTCGAGCGTCCGGCGGGCCGAGGAGACCTGGTTGAGCTCCTCGACGACGTGCACCGGGAGCCGCACGACGCGGGCCTGCTGCGCGATGCCGCGGGTGATCGCCTGGCGCACCCACCAGGTCGCGTACGTGGAGAACTTGTAGCCCTTGGCGTAGTCGAACTTCTCGACCGCGCGGATCAGGCCGGTGTTGCCCTCCTGGATCAGGTCGAGCATCGGCATCGCGCTGCGGCCGTACTTGCGCGCGATCGAGACGACCAGGCGCAGGTTGGCGTTGATGAACTGCTGGATGGCGCGGTCGCCCTCCTCGACGAGCCACTCGAGCTCGGCCTGGGTGGCGAATCCGGGCGCTCCGCCCTTGCGGCGCCCGACGCGCCCCTCCTCGAGGAGCTTGGCGGCGAGCAAGCCGGCTTCGATGGTCTTGGACAGCTCGACCTCGGTGATGGCATCGAGCAGCGGTGTCCGAGCGATCTCGTCGAGGTACAGGCCGACGCTGTCGCGGCCCTCGATCTCGCGCTCCGTGCGACGTACGGTCACGGTGGCCCTCCCTTCCTTGCCGGAGCCGCGTGCTGGTGGCTCCACCTGGTTGAACGCTCGGCCCGGGTCGAGGATTCCCACCCGGTTTGTTTGCCCTACGACAGGTACGACGCTCGAACCCGGCCCGAAGTTGCGCGATTTCCGGCTTCTCAGGCACTTCTCAGTCAGGGATTCGGAGCCCCGGGCACGGCAGACTGGTCCGATGCGTCCACCGCCCCTCCAGGAACCGCGCCGGATCGACCTGAACGCCGATCTGGGCGAGGGGGTCACCGACGATCCGGCACTGCTGCAGGTGGTGACCAGTGCCAATGTCGCCTGCGGCTTCCACGCCGGCGACGCGGCCGTGATGCGCGCGGTCTGCGCGGGGGCGGCGGAGCTGGGCGTGGTGGTCGGCGCCCAGGTCTCCTACGCGGACCGGGAGGGATTCGGTCGGCGCCGGATGGACGTGGCGGCGGACGTCCTGACCGACTGGGTGGCCGAGCAGGTCGCGGCGCTCGACGAGATCGCCGCTGCCGCGGGGACGCGGGTCCGGTACGTCAAGGCGCACGGCGCCCTCTACAACCGGATCGCCGACGACGCCGAGCAGGCGGCGGCGGTCCTGCGGGGGAGCGGCGACCTGCCGGTCCTCGGCCTGCCGGGCTCGGTGGTGCTGGAGCTGGCGAGCGAGCAGGGCCGGGAGGTGGTTGCCGAGGGCTTCCCCGACCGCGGCTACACCGCCGAGGGCCGGCTGATCCCGCGGGACCGACCGGGTGCGCTGGTCGAGGGCTCGGACCGGGTCGCGGCGCACGCGGTCGCGCTGGCGGGCTCCGGTCGCCTCCGCACGGTCTGCGTGCACGGCGACTCGCCCGGCGCGGTGGCCACCGCGGAAGCGGTCCGGGCGGCGCTGCTCGCGGACGGGTACGACGTCCGGGCCTGGCTCTCCTGACCCGCAGGTTTTCCACAGCGACCTGTGGGTAAGCCTGTGGAAAGCAGGCCGTTCCTGTGGACGAATAGCAGGTTCTCGTGGACAACCCTGTGCACAGAAAAGATTCTCAAGAATTGTTCTTCCAAACCCTTGCGCTTCGTCGAGCGACAGGCGTAGAAAACTCCTACCGCAACCCGAAAGGGAGGCGGGGATCAGCCGAAGGACACGGATCTACCTGGTGGGGCAACCTGCCGGAGGATTCCCCGGTGGTGGGGGAATCGGAGCCGTAGAAGCCGGCAGATTCAGGACCGGAGCACCACCGCCGATCCACCTGTAGGGCCCGTGAAACTCATACTTTCGCGGGCCCTACGCCCATTTTCGGACGTATTTCTTCGGTGCCGCCGAATAACCCCGGAAATGCGCCAGGAATTCCCATAGCAAGCGGCTCGGTCGCGCGTGCGCCACAATGACTCATGGAGTTGCGCCGGGTCGGGGAGCACGGGCTGCTCGTGGTCTGCCCCGATGCGGCCGCCGTACGGGCTGCGTATGCGGAGCTGCGGGCCAGGGCCGACGAGCTGGGCGCCGTGGAGGTCGTCCCGGCCGCGAGGACGGTACTGCTCGACGGCCTGGCGGATGCCGCGGCGACCCAGGCCGCGCTGACCGGGTGGGAGCCGGAGCCGGGCGCCGAGAACCGGTCCGGGGACCTGGTCGAGATCCCGACCCGGTACGACGGTCCCGATCTCGACGAGGTCGCCCGCCAGTGGGAGACGACCACCGCCGACGTGGTCCGGACCCATCAGGCGACGGAGTTCGTGGTCGCGTTCTGCGGCTTCGCGCCCGGGTTCGCGTACTGCACCGGCCTGCCGGAGACGCTCTCCGTCCGGCGCAAGGAGGCGCCGCGGGCCTCGGTCCCGGCCGGTTCGGTGGCGCTCGCCGCGGAGTACACCAGCGTCTACCCGAGCTCCTCTCCCGGCGGCTGGCAGCTGATCGGGCGCACCGACCTGGCCCTGTGGGACCCCGCCGCCGGTACGCCGGCGCTGCTGATGCCCGGGACCCGGGTGAGGTTCACCGATGCCTGACCCCACGATCGAGATCCTCGACCCCGGCGCCCTGACCACGGTCCAGGACCTGGGCCGTCCCGGGCATGCCCATCTCGGCGTGCCGCGCTCGGGTGCGCTGGACGAGCCGGCGCTGCGGCTGGCCAACCGGCTCGTCGGCAACGAGGAGTCCGCGGCGGTGCTGGAGACGACGCTGACCGGGGTGTCGTTCCGGGCGACCCAGGCCGGCCGGCTCGCCGTCACCGGCGCGGCCTGCACGATCCGGGTGGCGCAGCGCTCGGTGGCCTGGGGCGCCGCTGTCCCGGTCCCGGCCGGCGCCGTCGTGGAGGTCGGAGCCGCTGCGCTCGGGCTGCGGTCCTACGTGGCGCTGGCCGGCGGTGTCGCCGTCGTACCGGTGCTCGGGTCGCGGTCGACGGACCTGCTCTCCGGGCTCGGGCCGCCGCCGTTGCGGACCGGTGACGTGCTGCCCCTGGGCGCCCCGGGCCCGGCCCCGAGCGCGGCCGAGGTCGTCCGCCGTACGCCGGAACGGGTGTTGCGCCTCGACCTCGGTCCGCGCGCCGACTGGTTCACCGAGGAGGCCCTCGACCTGCTCGACGGTGGCGTCTACACCGTGGGCGCGGCGTCGAACCGGATCGGACTGCGGCTGGCGGGACCGGTGCTGGCGCGGCGGCGCGACGCCGAGCTGGCGACCGAGCCGATGGTGCTCGGTGCCGTCCAGGTCCCGCCGAACGGTCAGCCGGTGGTGTTCCTGCACGACCACCCGACGACCGGGGGCTACCCGGTGATCGGCGTCGTCCGGTCGGTGGACCTAGCCGTCTGCGCGCAGGCCCGACCCGGGGACCACCTCACTCTTCGGGTGCTGGACGGCTGAGCCGCAGGGCCGGGTCGTCGGCCGGGAAGCTGCGCACCTTGCCCGCCGGTGTCTCGGTGGTCTCGAAGCGGACGGTGACGACGCCGCGCCCGGATCCCCAGACCCAGCCGGCGCCGTGCTCGTCGTGCACCACGTCGAGACCGGGCAACCAGACCCGGCGCCGTGACATCGCGCTGAGGGCGGTCTCGGTCTCCTCGTCGACCGGGTCGTCGGCGGCTTCGTCGGTGTCGGCGAAGAGGTCGTCCTGGATCCAGTCGGTCAGTGCGGAGACGCCGACCCCGAGGAGGCGGACTCCGCCGGAGGTGTCGAGCTCGCTGAGCAGGGTGCGGGCGACCCGGGCCACCGTGCGGCCGTCGTCGGTCGGACCGGGCAGGGTCGCTGACCGGGTGTGCGTGGAGAAGTCGTGCAGCCGGACCTTCAGCGTCACGGTGCGCCCGGAGAGCCGGGCCTTGCGCAGCCGCTCGGTGACCTTGGCGGCCTGCCGCTCGACCAGGGCGTTGAGGAGCTTGCGGTCGACGTAGTCGGATTCGTAGGTGTCCTCGACGCTGATCGACTTCGCCTCGCGCTCGGCGACCACCGGGCGGTCGTCCTGGGCGCGCGCCAGCTGGTAGAGGTTGCTGCCCTGGGCGCGGCCGAGCACCCGCACCAGCTCATCGGCGGAGATCTCCTCCAGCTCGGCGACCGTGTGCACCCCGATCCGGCGCAGGCTCTCGGCAGTGGCCGGGCCGACGCCCGGGATCACGGTGACCTGCATCGGCCGGAGCAGGTCCTGCTCCATGCCGGGCGCGATCACCACCAGGCCGTCGGGTTTGTCGAGCTCGCTGGCGATCTTGGCGATCAACTTGGAGCTGCCGATTCCCACCGATCCGGTCAGCCCGCCGGTGACGTCGCTGACCCGCTGCTTCAGGTCCCGCGCGAACGCGCTCACGCCGGCGACGGAGAGGTCGGGCAGGTCGGCGGCGGCGAGGTCGACGAATGCCTCGTCCAGGGAGAGCGGCTCGACCAGCGGGCTGATGCTGCGGAGCAGCTCCATCACCGCGGTGCTGGCCTCCCGGTACGCCGGGAACCGCCCGGCCAGGAAGGCGGCGTTGGGGCAGCGGCGCCGGGCCTCGGCCGTCGGCATCGCCGAGTGCACCCCGAAGGCGCGGGCCTCGTACGACGCGGTGGCCACGACCCCGCGGCCACCGACCCCGCCCACGACCACCGGTTTCCCGCGCAGCGACGGCTTGTCGCGCTGCTCGACGGCGGCGAAGAACGCGTCGAGATCGACGTGGAGGATCGTCGGCTCGGCACGCACCCGGCGATCGTACGACGCTGGACCGACGCTGGCGGGCGCTCCACAACCGCGCCGCGGTCACCGGCTGTCCACAGCCTCGCGATCCCCGGTCGCGGCGCCCGCCCGACTCCCGAACGCTGGCGCCATGACCACCTTCACCGCTCGCACCCCCGTTGACCTGCTGGCCGTCGTCCCGCACGTGATCGGCTTCCACCCCGAGGACTCCGTCGTCCTGCTCACCTTCGGCGAGCTGCCGGAGGAGGACCAGCCGCCGTCCTTCCACGCCCGCGTCGACCTGCCGGCGTCCGAGTCCGACCAACGACAGGTGGTCGGCCTGCTCCGGGAGGTGGTGCGGCGGCACGGCGCCTGCGCGGTGGCGGTGCTGCTCTACACCGAGGACCCCGAGGCCGCGCGGGCGTTCGCCGACCTGTTCCTTCCCGCGCTGGAGTCCGACGGGGTGCTGGTGATCGAGGCGCTCCGGGTGGGGCCCGACCGGTTCCACCTTCTCGGCGACGCCGACGGCGCGGGCTTCGAGTACGACCTCAGCCGGCACCCGATCACCGCGAACGCCGCTCTGGAGGGCCGGGTCGTCCATGCGAGCCGGGCTGCGCTCCGCGACAGCCTGCTGGGCACCGACGCGGCGGACGGCCAGGACGTCGCCGATGCGGCCACCGTGTTCGTCGACGGCATCGCCGAGCGGGGCGCGGCGGGCACGCCGCTCGGCGGCCTGCTGGCGGAGCAGGCGGTGTGGTTGCGCCAGTGGCTCGACGACCAGCTGGCCGATCCGCAGCCGATCGAGGCCGGCGACGCGGCCCGGGTGCTGGTGCTGCTCTCGTTCGAGGCGCTCCGCGAGATCGGCTGGGCGCCGATGACCCGGGCGACCGCGCGCGAGCACGTCGAGCTCTGGAGGGGACTGCTCCGCCGGGCACCGGTCGATCTGCGCCCGGGCGTCGGCGGTTTGCTGGCCTTCGCCGCCTGGCTCGCCGGCGACGGAGCGCTCTCCTGGTGCGCGATCGACCGGACGCTGGAGGTCGACGCCGACGACCCGCTGGCCCAGTACGTCGCGACGCTGGTCGGGTCCGCGGTGCCGCCGACCGTCTGGTCGCCGACCCCACCGGAGTCGCTGCGGATCTTCACCGCGTTCGATTAGCGCTCTAGTCTCGCTCCATGGGCCAGGACGTGGACCAGCAGGAATTCAGCCGAGCGGATCGGACGCGGCACCGCGAGAAGGTGCGCCGCTGCCTCGACGTGTTCGCGCTGATGCTGCGCCAGGCCCACTTCGAGGCCGAGGACCCGATGACGGGGCTGGAGATCGAGTTCAACCTGGTCGACGACCAGGGCCGGCCGTCGCTGAAGAACGCCGAGGCGCTCGAGGCGATCGCCAACCCGCTGTTCCAGACCGAGCTCGGCCAGTTCAACCTGGAGATCAACGTGGCTCCGCGCCGGCTCGGCAGCGGGGGAGTGACCGGCTTCGAGTCGGATCTCCGGGCGAGCCTGAACGACGCCGAGGAGCGCTCCGCCGCCGTGGGCGCCCACCTGGTGATGATCGGGATCCTGCCGACCCTGGAGGACGGGCACCTGTCGCCGTCGACGCTCAGCCCGAACCCGCGCTACCAGCTGCTCAGCGACCAGATCCTGCACGCCCGCGGTGAGGACATCGCGATCACGATCAACGGCATCGAGCGGCTGAGCGCCACCGCCGACTCGATCATGCCGGAGGCGGCGTGCACCAGCACCCAGCTGCACATCCAAGTCAGCCCGGACGACTTCGCGTCGTACTGGAACGCGTCGCAGGCGATCGCCGGGATCCAGCTCGCCCTCGGTGCCAACTCGCCGTACCTGCTGGGCCGGGAGCTGTGGAGCGAGACCCGGATCCCGCTGTTCGAGCAGGCCACCGACACTCGCAGCGACGAGCTCAAGGCGCAGGGAGTGCGCCCCCGGGTCTGGTTCGGGGAGCGCTGGATCACCTCGATCTTCGACCTGTTCGAGGAGAACGTGCGCTACTTCCCGGCGCTGCTGCCGATCACCGAGGAGGAGGACCCGCTCGCCGTCCTCGAAGCCGGCGGCACCCCGATGCTGCACGAGCTCCGGCTGCACAACGGGACCATCTACCGCTGGAACCGGCCGATCTACGACGTCAACGACGGCCAGCCGCACCTGCGGGTCGAGAACCGGGTGCTGGCCGCGGGCCCGACGGTGGTGGACACGATGGCGAACGCCGCCTTCTACTTCGGGCTGACCCGGGCGCTCGCCGAGGACGAGCGGCCGCTGTGGTCGCAGATGTCGTTCTCGGCGGCAGAGGAGAACTTCCACGTCGCCGCCCGTGACGGGATCGACGCCCAGGTCTACTGGCCCGGTATCGGACAGGTCTCGGCGACCGAGCTGACCGTACGGCGGCTGCTGCCGCTGGCGCGGACGGGGCTCGCTGCCTGGGGCGTCGACGAGGTCGAGATCTCCCGGCTGCTCGGCGTGATCGAGGCGCGCTGCACGCTGGGTCGGAACGGGGCGAGCTGGTACCGCGACCAGGTGCACGCCCGGCAGGCCGCCGGTGCGGACCGGGCCGAAGCGCTGCGGCTGACGCTGCTGGACTACCGCGAGCGGATGCACAGCAACGAGCCGGTGCACACCTGGTAGGCCGCTCAAGCACTGAGCGCGCGACGCTTCCGGCGGCGCACCCGGCACAGGGTCGGCTCGGTGTCGGTGGTCAGGTCGAACCAGCCGTGCTGGTTCATCACGAAGAAGCCGGGCAGGTCGAGCCCGTGCCGTCCGAACCCCTCCCGGACCGCCGCGAACCAGCCGAAGTCGTGGTCGCCGGGCGAGAGCTCCCCGGTCCGGGTCACCCACGGGACCGGGGTGCTCCGATCGAGGTCCAACCCGTCGAGAGCCCGCTCGATCACGTCCGCCCAGAGCCCCGAGTCGTAGGCCGGCTGCTGCTCGAAGGTCAGGTGGGCGCTGCCCGGGGTGCCGAGGTGCAGCACGGCTGGGCTCCGCTGCCGCGGGACGGTGGAGCCGACGAACCTGATCAGCGCGCGTCGCAGCTGCTCGTGGAGGAGGTCGGGGTCGAGAGGCACCCCACCAGGATCCGCGCTGTCGTGCCGGTCGCGCTGCGACGATCCACAGGGTGCGGATCTCGACGTCCGCGCGCTGCCTCGCGGACCTGAGTCGCGCGCCCCGCGCCGTACTGGGTGATGATGGAGGCATGGCGATCCAGATCACCGGCGACGACGCTGCCGACAAGGTCCTGACCGACGACCCGTTCGCGCTGCTGTTGGGAATGCTGCTGGATCAGCAGTACCCGATGGAGCACGCATTCCGCGGACCGGCGAAGCTGCTCGACCGGTTCGGCACCTTGGACCCGGCGACCATCGCGGCGGCGAACCCCGAGGAGTTCGCGGCGCTCTGCTCGGTGACTCCGGCCGTGCACCGGTTCCCCGGGTCGATGGCGACCAAGATCCAGGCGGTCGCCCGCGACGTCGTCGACATCTACGGCGGGGACGCGTCCCGGATCTGGACCGAGGCCGCCGACGGTTCCGACCTGGTCAAGCGAGTGATGGCGCTGTCCGGCTTCGGCAAGCAGAAGGCGCAGATCTTCACCGCCCTGGTGGCGAAGCAGCTGGGCGTGCACCCGCAGGGCTGGGAGAAGGCGGTGGGGGACTACAGCCTCGACGGGTTCCGGTCGGTGGCCGACGTCGTCGATCCGGAGTCGCTGGGCAAGGTGCGCGCGTACAAGAAGGAGAAGAAGGCCGCCGCGAAGGGCTGATCCATCGCGTACGCCGGTCGCTCGGTCGAGGTCTGGACCGTTTGCAGGGCCGATCGGAGGTTTTCACCGGCGCCATGACAGAATGACGGTGCGGCTGTTGACAGGTACGGCCTTTGCCGCGCCCCAGAAACGCTTCTGCACCGAAATCCACTGTCTGACCGAGAGGTAGTTCGTGTCCTCGAGCTCGTCCACCGCGACCACCCGGAAGTCCGCCAAGACTGCTCCGGCCGCGACGAAGAAGGCACCTGCCAAGACCGCCGCTGCGCCGGCGAAGAAGGCGGCTCCGGCCGCCAAGAAGGCTGCGCCGGCCAAGAAGGCCCCGGCGAAGAAGGCCGCCGCTGTCGAAGAGGTGGCGCTGGTCATCGGTCCTGACGGCAAGAAGGTCCTCCCGGACATCTCCGACGAGCAGTTCGAGGCCGACGTCAAGTCCGACGCGACGATCGTCGAGGACGAGAAGAAGGCCTTCACGGTCTCCGCCGCTGACGACACCGACGAGCCCGAGCAGCAGGTCATGGTCGCCGGCGCGACCGCCGACCCGGTCAAGGACTACCTCAAGCAGATCGGCAAGGTGCCCCTCCTCAACGCCGAGATGGAGGTCGAGCTCGCCAAGCGGATCGAGGCCGGCCTCTTCTCCGAGGAGAAGCTCGGCAAGGGCGGCAAGGTCAGCGCCAAGATGCTCGACGAGCTGACCTGGATCTCCGAGGACGGCAAGCGCGCCAAGAACCACCTGCTCGAGGCCAACCTGCGACTCGTCGTCTCGCTGGCCAAGCGCTACACCGGTCGCGGCATGCTGTTCCTGGACCTGATCCAGGAGGGCAACCTCGGCCTGATCCGTGCGGTCGAGAAGTTCGACTACACCAAGGGCTACAAGTTCTCGACGTACGCGACCTGGTGGATCCGGCAGGCGATCACCCGCGCGATGGCCGACCAGGCCCGCACCATCCGGATCCCGGTGCACATGGTCGAGGTCATCAACAAGCTCGCCCGCGTTCAGCGGCAGATGCTCCAGGACCTGGGCCGCGAGCCCACGCCCGAGGAGCTCGCCAAGGAGCTCGACATGACCCCCGAAAAGGTCATCGAGGTCCAGAAGTACGGCCGTGAGCCGATCTCGCTGCACACCCCGCTGGGCGAGGACGGCGACTCCGAGTTCGGCGACCTGATCGAGGACTCCGAGGCGATCGTCCCGGCCGACGCGGTCAGCTTCACCCTGCTCCAGGAGCAGTTGCACGCGGTCCTAGACACCCTCTCCGAGCGCGAGGCCGGCGTGGTCTCGATGCGCTTCGGCCTGACCGACGGCCAGCCGAAGACCCTCGACGAGATCGGCAAGGTCTACGGCGTGACCCGCGAGCGGATCCGTCAGATCGAGTCGAAGACGATGTCGAAGCTGCGGCACCCGTCGCGCTCGCAGGTCCTGCGCGACTACCTCGACTGACCGAGCGCCAGTCGCGCGAGCGGCCGGGTCTACGGACTCTCGACGGCAGAGATCCGGTACTTCGACACGTCCGCGTCGAGGACGTCCGGTACTGCCGGCGACCCGGGTTCCTCGCTGCCGGACGTGCGGAAGGCCAGGAGCGCCTCGTCGCTCTCCCAGCGCTCGTAGATGACAATCCGCTCCGGGTCGAGCGGATCGGCTGACTGGACGAAGTCGTGGCAGCCGGGTGCCTGACGCGCCTGGGCCGTCACCTCCGCCACGGCTTCGAGGTACTGGTCGCGCTCGCCTTCGGCGACGCGCAGATGCCCGGCAACGATGATCACCGCGTCAGGCTAGCCGCACCTCGGAGACGGTACTCTCGCGGGACTTCTGACAAAGGTGGGCCATCTGATGAACGTCGGCACCGTTGCGGAGCTGTGGCGCTACCCGGTGAAGTCGATGGGCGGCGAACGGATCGAGTCCTCGGTCGTCGACGAGCGCGCGCTGCACGGCGACCGGATGTGGGCCGTCCGTGACCTGGAGCTGAACGCGGTCACCACGGCGCGCCGGATCCCCGCGCTCCTCGGCTGCACCGCTCGCTTCGTCGAGGAGCCGGCGCCGGGCATCGGTCCGGGCGATGTCGCGGACGTCGTCGTCACCTTTCCCGACGGCACCCGGATCGCAAGCACCGATCGGGAGGCCCTGGACGCCCGGCTGAGCGACCTTGCCGGCAAGCGGGTCGCGCTGGTTCCGCTGCCGCCGTTGCACGACAAGGCGGCGTACCGGGGTGTGCTGGCCTCGAAGAAGGACATCCGCCAGCAGTTCGGGATCGCCGACGGCGAAGCCCTTCCGGACCTCTCGATGTTCCCGGTGCGCAAGCTGGCCGAGCTCTCGATCTACGCGACGCCGATCGGCATCTTCGCCGACGCCTACCCGGTGCACCTCGTGACCACGGCGAGCCTGCGGACGATGGCCGCTCACGGCGGGGACTTCGACGTACGGCGGTTCCGGCCGAACATCGTCGTCGACACCGGACTCGACGGGCTGGCCGAGCAGGACTGGATCGGCGGTACCCTCCACGCAGGCGAGGTCAGTGCGCGGATCGAGATCCCGACGGTGCGGTGCACGGTGCCGCTGCGCGAGCAGGCCGGGGTCCCCGCCGACCCGGCGGTGATGCGCGCCGTGTCCCGGTACGGCGACCGCTGCCTCGGCGTGTACGCCGACATCGCGACGACCGGAACCCTCCGGGTCGGCGACGCCGTCGACCTCGACCCGCCCCCGAGCCAGGGCGCCGTCTCGGCGTCGCTCGGGCGGATGGCCGGCCGGCTCAAGCGCAACGCGCTCCGGACCGGCAACCGGATCCTGCCGCGTTGAGCGGACCCGCCCGGGTCAGTCGCGGCGGGTGTTGAGCCGAGCCGCCTGCCGGGTCAGGTGGTCGCGCTCGGCGAGGTTCGGCGCTCGGTGCGCCGCCTCGGCGTACAGGCGGGCCGCGAGCACCGGGTCGCCGTCGCGCTCGTGCAGGTACGCCGCCACCGCGGTGTAACGGGGGAGCGAGTCGTCGATCTCGGCGAGCGCGGCCAGGCCGGCCCGCGGACCGTCGGCCTCACCGACCGCGACCGCGCGATTGAGCCGGACGACCGGGTTGTCGGTGAGGCCGACCAGCTCGTCGTACCACTCCAGGATCTGCACCCAGTCGGTCTCGGCGGCGGTGGCGGCGTCGGCGTGCAGGGCGGCGATCGCGGCCTGGGCCTGGAACTCGCCGAGGCGGTCCCGCGCCAGCGCGGCCTGCAGCACGGACACGCCTTCGGCGATCAGGACGGTGTCCCAGCGGCCGCGGTCCTGCTCGGCGAGCGGGACCAGGCTCCCGTCGGGCGCGGTCCGGGCCTCGCGCCGGGCATAGCTGAGCAGCATCAGGGCGAGCAGGCCGGCGACCTCCGGGTGCTCGATGGCGGCGGCGAGCTGCCGGGTCAGCCGGATCGCCTCGGCTGCGAGGTCGACGTTGCCGGAGTAGCCCTCGTTGAAGACCAGGTAGAGCACCCGCAGAACGGTGGCGACGTCGCCGGGCTGGTCGAGCCGGACCTCGGCCACGGTCCGTTTGGCCCGGCTGATCCGCTGCCCCATCGTCGCCTCGGGCACCAGGTATGCCTCGGCGATTTGCCGGGTGGTGAGCCCGCCGACCGCGCGCAGCGTCAGCGCGACTGCCGACGACGGGGTCAGCGAGGGATGCGCGCAGAGGAAGTAGAGCTGGAGCGAGTCGTCCACCGCGGACGGGGTGCCGGGAGCCGGCTCGTCGTCGAAGACGTCCTCGCGGCGGCGCCGAGAGGTGTTCGCCCTCGTCGCGTCCAGGAACTTGCGCCAGGCCACCGTGACCAGCCACGCCTTCGGATCCCGCGGAGGGTCCGCCGGCCAGACCCGGACCGCCTCCACCAGAGCGTCCTGAACGGCGTCCTCGGCCGCCGCGAAGTCGGCTCCGCGGCGGACGAGGATGCCGAGCACCTGAGGTGTCAGGCTCCGGAGCAGGAGTTCGTCCACGAGTGGGTCAGTCGGCCACGGTGGGCGGCGCGGACATGAACGGGCGCAGCTCGAGCCACTCGTGGATCGGCCTCCCGCCCGCGCCCGGGGCCGCGGAGAGCTCACCGGCGACCTCGAGGGCGCGCTCGTAGCTGTCGACGTCGATCACCATCCAGCCGGCGATCAGGTCCTTGGTCTCCGCGAACGGGCCGTCGGTGACCGGCGGCTTGCCCTCGCCGCCGTACTGGACCCAGGTGCCCTCGGGCGCCAGCCCCTGGGCGTCGACGAACTCGCCGGTGGTCTCGAGCTTGGCTGCGAAGTCGCGCATGAACTGGACGTGGTCGGTGATCTCCTGCGGAGTCCACTGGTCCATGGTCACGAAGTTCTCCGGGACCGGGGCTCCGCGGTAGTGCTTGAGCAGCAGGTACTTCATGGTGATCTCCTCGGTGCTGGTGGGACCCATTGTGGTCGCCTTCACCCCGAGGACGGAGCCGGTGCCGGGTTCTCGACATCTTTCCCGGACTGATTTCGGGTCGATTCGGTGCCACGTGGTCCGGTCCCCGGGCCGCGCAGCAGGACGTAACCGAGCAGGACCGCCATCACGGCCACCCCCGCCCACATCGCCTGCTGCCAGCCGTCGACGAAGGCGTCCTGCGCGGCCCGGACGAGAGACCGGTCCTCGCTGCCGGCGGCGGCCAGCGCGTTGGCGATGCCCTCCCGGGCACGCGCGGCCGTGCCCGCCGGCAGGTCGCCGAGGTGCGGGTCGATCGCGCGGCCGTAGCCGGTGGCCAGCACCGCGCCGAGGAGCGCGACGCCGAGGGCGGTGCCGAGCTCGCGGGTGACGTCGTTGAGGGCCGAGGCGACGCCCTGGCGCTCCCGGGGCAACGCGGTGGTGATCGCCTCGGTCGACGGCGTCATCGACAACCCCATGCCCAAACCCATGGCGAGCATCCCGGGCAGCACCGAGGCGTACCCGCCGTCGACGGAGACCAGCAGCGCCATCAGGGCCAGGCCGAGGCCGCCGAGCAGGATCCCGGCCGCCATCGTCGCGCGGCTTCCGATCCGCGCGGCCAGGTGCGGCGCCAGGCCGGAAGCGGCCATCATCAGCACCGCCATCGGCATCAGCGCCAGGGTCGCGTGCAGGCCCGACCAGCCGAGGACGGCCTGGAAGAAGGGGAACAACACCACGAAGATCCCGGCCTGGACGCCGAACACCCCCAGCAACGCGGCCGAGCCGCTCGCGAGGCCGCGTTCGCGGAAGAGCCGTACGTCGAGCAGCGGCGCGGTCCGGCGCAGCTCCCACCGGGCGAACCCGGCGGCGCCGAGCAGGCCGACTGCCAGGCTCGCCAGCGTCACCGGGGCGCCCCAGCCCTGGTCGGGGCCTTCGTGCAGGAAGAACACCAGGCCGAGGACGGCGACCACCGACGCGAGCGCACCGACGACGTCGAGCGGGTGCTCCGACGGCTCCCGCGAGTTCGGGACCGACCGCAGCGCCGCGACTGCGGCGACGACGACCAGGGCCACCGGCAGCGCGAACAGCCACCGCCAGTCCGCCACGTCGACCAGCACCGCGGACAGATACATCCCGAGGATGCCGCCACCGCCAGCGACCGCCGTCCACACGCCGATCGCCTTGGACCGCTCCTCGTCCGGGAACGTCGAGGTAATCACGGCCAGCGTGACCGGCATGATCATCGCCGCTCCGATCCCGCTGAGCAGCCGGGCCGCGAGCATCACCTCGGACGTCGGTGCCAGTCCGGCCAGCGCGCTCGCCGCCCCGAAGACGGCGAGCCCGGCGAGCAGCACCGGTCGGCGCCCCCAGCGGTCGCCGATCGCGCCGAGCGGCAGCAGGAGTGCGGCCAGGCTGATCGTGTAGATGTTGATGAACCAGAGCACCTCGGTCTGCGAGGCGTCGAACTCGAGCGCGAGCTGGGGCTGCGCGACGTTCAGCCCGGACACCGAGGCGATCACGGCCATCAGCGCGACGCAGACCGCGACCAGGATGGCCCGACGCCGGCGCGGGTCGGTGACGGTCGGCGCGCTCACGCCCGCCGCTCCGCCCGTACGACGACGTCCCGCAGCGTGGTGCCGTGCCCGCCGGCCACCGCGCGGTCCTGCTCGTCCGCGGTGACGATCCGCCACGCGTCGTCGTCCAGGCGCGCGGTGATCGTCGCGGCGGTCGCCGAGGCCTCGGCCGGGGGATGGTCCCCGTGCCCGGAGTCATGGGTGTGCAGGTGGCCGACGATCAGGAGGGTGCCGCCCGGTGCCACCCACCGGGCGATCCGGTCGTAGAACGCCAGCTGCGACATGGCCGGATGCGCGTAGTGGGTCATCACCAGGTCGAACCGGCGGCCCGGATCCCAGGTGGTCAGGTCCGCCTCGACCCACTCCACCGCAGTGGCTGAGCCACCGCGTGCGGCTGCGTGGGTGAGCGCCTCGGCGGAGATGTCGGCCGCGGTCACCTGCCATCCGTGACCGGCCAGCCAGATCGCCTCCGCACCGCTGCCGCAGCCGGCATCCAGGGCGGTGCCCGGTCGCAGGTCCTCGAGCTCGCGCGCGAGGTACGGGTTCGGGGGAGCGCCGGCCATCGTGCCGCCGTCCCGGTCCTGCCAGTGCTGCTCCCAGTAGTCCTTGTCGAACTCGAACGTCATCCGTCCCCCTCTGTCGTGGTCCTTCGAGGATGCGTCGGAGAGTGGCAGATGTGCAAACCTTGTTGCCAAATGGCAAACTCGATCCATGAGCGACGTCGATCAGACCCTGGACTCCGTCGGGCCCCGGCTGAAGCTGCTGCGGGCGCGCCGGGACGTGACGCTGGCCGACCTGGCCGAGGAGACCGGCATCTCCACCAGCACCCTGTCCCGGCTCGAGGCGGGCCTGCGCCGGCCGACCCTGGAGCAGCTGCTGCCGCTCGCGCGCGCCTACGGAGTCACCCTCGACGAGCTGGTGGCGGCTCCGCCGACCGGTGATCCGCGGATCAACCTGCGCCCGATCGAGGGCGGCAACGGCGCGGTGGTGCTGCCGCTGACCCGCCGCGCGGGCGGGATCCAGGCCTACAAGTTCGTGCTGCCGGCCGGTGACGACGACGCCGTACCGGAGCTCCGCACCCATGAGGGCTACGACTGGGCCTATGTGCTGAACGGCACCCTGCGGCTCGTCCTCGGCGAGCACGACCTGCTCCTCAAGCCAGGTGAAGCCGCGGAGTTCGACACCCGCACGCCGCACTGGTTCGGCGCCACCGGCGCCGGGCCGGTCGAGTTCCTCAGCCTGATCGGCAAGCAGGGGGAGCGGGCCCACCTGCGGGCCGCCCCCGGGCGCACCCACCGGTAGCGCAGCGTCGGCCCGGCCCGGCCGGCTGACCGCATGCTGTCCCCGGCCGCTGGATCCCGGCCGGTGCGCATACGGTTGTCCTGTGAAGGCTCTGGTGCTCGAGAACATCCACCCGACCGCTGTCGAGATCCTGGAGGGTCGCGGCTACCAGGTCGACCTGCGCACCGGCGCGATGTCCGAGGCGGAGCTGGTCGACGCGCTGCCCGGCATCAGCCTCCTCGGGATCCGCTCGAACACCACCGTCACCGCGAACGTGCTGGACGCCGCCACCGACCTGGAGGCGATCGGCTGCTTCTGCATCGGCACCAACCAGGTCGACCTGGCCGGTGCGTCGGCGCGGGGGATCGGCGTGTTCAACGCGCCGTACTCGAACACCCGCAGCGTGGTCGAGCTGGTGATCGGCGAGATCATCGCGCTGGCCCGGAGGCTGCCCGAGAAGACCCAGCGGATGCACGACGGGGTCTGGGACAAGTCCGCCGCCGGCAGTCACGAGATCCGCGGCCGGACGCTGGGGATCGTCGGCTACGGCAACATCGGCACCCAGCTCTCCAACGTCGCCGAGGCGATCGGGATGAGCGTGGTCTTCTTCGACACCTCCGACCGCCCCGCGCACGGGAACGCCCGCCGGATGCGGTCGCTCGACGAGCTGCTCGCCGTCTCCGACGTGGTCACCCTGCACGTCGACGGCCGCCCCGGGAACGCCGGCTTCTTCGGTGCCCCGGAGTTCGCCCGGATGAAGCCGCGCTCGATGTTCATCAACGCCTCGCGCGGCATGGTGGTCGACTACGACTCGCTGCGCGAGCACCTGCTCTCCGGGCACATCGCCGGCGCCGCGGTGGACGTCTTCCCGGTCGAGCCGAAGGTCAACGGCGACACCTTCGAGTCGGTCCTGCGCGGGCTCCCCAACGTGATCCTCACCCCGCACGTCGGCGGCTCGACCCAGGAGGCGCAGGGCGAGATCGGCTGGTTCGTGGGCAACAAGCTCGCCAGCTTCGCCCTGGAGGGCAGCACCGCGCTGTCGGTCAACCTCCCGGCGGTAGCGACGCCGCCCCTGGCCGCCGGCCACCGGGTCGGCTTCCTGCACCGCAACGTCCCCGGGGTGCTGGCCGAGTTCAACGCGCTCTTCGCCGGCGACACCCACAACGTCGTCAGCCAACGGCTCTCGACCCGCGACGACCTCGGCTACGTGGTCACCGACGTGTCGTCCCCGCTCCCGGACGAGGCGCTGCAGCGGCTCCGGGAGTCCGAGCACTGCCTGTGGGTGCGCGCCTGGTGACGGTGCGCTACACCAGGTAGTGGAACATCGGGCTGCCCGGGAGCACCCGCTCGACCCCGAGCGGGCTCGCCTCGAGCCGCTCCAGCAACCCGTCGAGGTCCTCGGCCCGGTCCAGCTCGACACCGATCAGCGCCGGCCCGGTCTCGCGGTTGTTGCGCTTGACGTAGTCGAACAGCGTGATGTCGTCGTCCGGTCCGAGGATCTCGTCGAGGAACCTCCGGAGCGCGCCCGGCTCCTGCGGGAAGCTGACCAGGAAGTAGTGCTTGAGGCCCTGGTGGATCAGTGAGCGCTCCAGGATCTCGCCGTACCGGCTGATGTCGTTGTTGCCGCCGGAGACCACGCAGACGACGGTCGATCCCGCCGGAAGGTCGAGTGCGCTCAGCGCGGCGCTGGCGAGGGCGCCGGCCGGCTCGGCGATGATCCCGTCGGACTGGTAGAGCCGGAGCATCTCGGTGCAGAGGTGACCCTCGGCGACGCTGACGACCTCGGCACCGGTGGCCTGGACGAGCGGGAAGGTGTGCTCGCCGACCTTGCGCACCGCGGCGCCGTCGACGAACGGGTCGACCTCGGCGAGGTCGACCGGCAGGCCGGCTGCGAGCGCCGCGGTCATCGAGGCCGCTCCGGCGGGCTCGACGCCGACGATCCGGACCGAGGGGTGCCTGGCGTGCAACCAGGTCGCGACACCGGCGATCAGGCCGCCGCCGCCCACCGGCATCACCACCACGTCGGGCACCCGGCCGAGCTGGTCGACGATCTCGGCGGCGACGGTGCCCTGGCCGCAGATGGTCCGCGGGTCGTCGTACGCCGGGACCAGGGTGGCACCACGGACGGCGGCATCCGCCTCGGCGGCGGCGAACGCGTCCTCGTAGGTGTCACCGACCACGATCACCTGGACCTGGTCGCCGCCGAGGGTCTTGATCCGCTCGCGCTTCTGCCGCGGAGTCGTCCCGGGGACGAAGATCCGGCCGTGCGCGCCCAGGCGCTGGCACGCCAGCGCGACGCCCTGGGCGTGGTTGCCGGCGCTGGCGCAGACGATCCCGCGCGCGAGCGTCTCGGCGTCGAGCTGGACCATCAGGTTGTAGGCGCCGCGGATCTTGTAGGAGCGCACCGGTTGCAGGTCCTCGCGCTTGAGCCAGACCTCGGCGCCGGTCTCCGCCGAGAGCCGGGCGTTGGGCTCCAGCATGGTCCGGGAGGCGGCCTGCGCGACCCTGGGT
Organism: Nocardioides marmoriginsengisoli; assembly: GCF_003725695.1. Lineage (GTDB taxonomy): Bacteria > Actinomycetota > Actinomycetes > Propionibacteriales > Nocardioidaceae > Marmoricola > Marmoricola marmoriginsengisoli. The sequence continues at coordinate 139,551 of NZ_RJSE01000003.1, read as the reverse complement.
GCCGATGCCTCGATGGTCTCCGCGGTGACGGGCGGCAAGTCGGTCGGCGCGGTGTTCATGGTCCCTGAAGGTATCGCGAGGTCCGTGGCGCGCCCCCGGCGGGACACCCCACCTTGTTGTGTGTAGGTTCTTATTGCAAACCATTCGCAATAAGGAGTCGATGTGGCCGACTACGCCCTGCCAGACCTTCCCTACGACTACGCGGCGCTCGAGCCGTACATCTCGGGTCAGATCATGGAGTTGCACTACTCCAAGCACCACCAGACCTACGTCAACGGCATCAACACCGCCGTCGAGCAGCTCGCCGAGGCGCGCGAGAACGAGACCTTCGGAAACCTCGGCACCCTGGAGAAGAACCTCGCCTTCCACCTCGGCGGGCACGTGAACCACTCGGTCTTCTGGCCGAACATGTCGCCCGAGGGCGGCGACAAGCCGACCGGCGACCTGGCCGACGCGATCGACGGCTTCTTCGGCTCGTTCGACAAGTTCCGGGCGCACTTCGAGGCCAACGCGATGAGCGTCCAGGGCTCCGGGTGGTCGGTGCTGACCTGGGACATGGTCGCCCAGAAGATGTACGTCATCCAGCACTTCGACCACCAGGGCAACGTGCCGATCTGCATGGTCCCGCTGCTGATGCTCGACATGTGGGAGCACGCCTACTACCTGCAGTACAAGAACGACAAGGCCACCTTCGTCAAGCAGTGGTGGAACATCGTCAACTGGGCCGACGTGGACCGTCGCTACCAGCTCGCCCGGACGCAAACGCCCGGACTGATCCTGTGACCGGCCAGCGCCTGGCCGAGCTCCAGCACGTCGTCGACGCCGGACAGCGCGCCGCCGGCGTCCTGGCGGCTCGGGCGCGCGGGGACCGGGCCGGCGCTGGCGAGCTGCTGCAGACCTTCGCCGACGACCGGGAGCTCGCCACCGGCGCGCTCCTGGTCGCCGAGCTCACGCTGGGCCTGTACGGCGCCGAGACCGGCCGCGACGTCGAGTCCTGCGTGCGCGAGCTCAACCTCCAGCTGGAGCAGGCGCTCGCCGCGCGCGAGTGAGGCTCCGCGGGTGACCGTGGTCACTCGCACTGGCCGGACCTGTTCCGGTACTGCTACGTTCCGCCAGCACGACAAGCACCATCAACTGAATACCGTTTCCGCCCAGGGGAAGCCGGTCGAATCCCGGCACTGACGCGCAACCGTAGATCGACGCTGACCGATGGATCAGCCCGATGAGTCGGAATGCCTGACGGACACATCCACCTCTATTCGCTGTCGCGAGCGCACGGTAGAGCCGCCTCGGGATCAGCGGCCTTCCTCTGCGTGCAGTGGGAGGCCCTCGTCGTTCGTGGCGGGTGCTTGCTCTGCAGTCGCGACCGCGGGTCCGATCGCGACAAGGAACGACATGAGAATTCGACCCCACCAAGCCCTGCTCACCCTCACGGTCGCCGGGCTGGTCCTCAGCGGCTGCGCCGGCGCCCCGAAGGACGACGACACCGCGAAGGCCTCGGCCGGCTACCCGGTCACGGTCAGCAGCTGCGGTTTCGAGACCACGGTCAAGGCCAAGCCGGAGCGCGCCATCACGATGAATCAGGGCGCCACCGAGGTCGTGCTGGCCCTGGGTGCCGAGGACCAGCTCGCCGGTACGGCGTACCTGGACGACGCGGTCGCCGACCGGTGGAAGCCGGCGTACGACTCGGTCAAGGTGCTCTCGAAGGAGTACCCGGACGGCGAGACGGTGCTCGCCGCGAAGCCGGACTTCGTCTACGGCTCCTACGCCAGCGCGTTCGACGCGAAGTCGGCCGGCACCCAGGAGAGCCTGGCGAAGCTCGGCATCGGGTCGTTCCTGTCCCTCTTCGGGTGCGGCGAGAACAAGCCGAGCGAGGACGTCAGCTTCGCCTCGGTGTGGAAGGAGGTCCGGCTCGCCGGTGAGGTCTTCGGCGCCCCGGACCGCGCGGCCGCGATCGAGAAGGAGCAGCAGGCCGCTCTGGCGGACCTGGCCGCGGAGAAGCCCGCCGACGGCCAGAAGATCTTCTGGTACGACTCCGGTGACAAGACCGCGTTCGCCGGTGCTGGGGAGGGTGGTCCGCAGCTGGTGATCGATGCGATCGGCGGCAGCAACATCTTCGCCGACCTCGACGGCGGCTGGAAGGACGTCAGCTGGGAGAAGGTGATCGCGGCCGACCCCGACGTGATCGTGCTCGCCGACGCCTCCTGGTCGACCGCTGCGGAGAAGATCGAGCTGCTCGAGAAGGACCCGGTGCTGAGCAAGCTCCGGGCCGTCCGGGAGAAGAAGTTCGTGACGCTCCCGTTCTCGGAGACCACGCCCGGCGTCCGGCTCGTCGACGGCGCCGAGCACGTCGCCGAGCAGGTCCGTCAGCTGAACGCCGGCTGATGACCCTGCTCGCCACCTCCGCCCGGTCGCGCTGGCGGCCGGGCAGAGGCCTCGCCTTCGCGGTCCTGGTGGTGCTGCTGCTGATCAGCATCGGTACGGCGCTGCGTCTCGGCTCGGTGGCGCTCCCGCTCGACGACGTGCTCGCGGTGGTGACGCGGCGGCTCGGGCTGGGTTCGTCGCAGGTCACGCTGCTCGACGACCAGATCGTCTGGCAGCTGCGGATGCCGCGGGTGCTGGCGGCTGCCGCCTGCGGTGCGGGACTGGCGGTCTGCGGCGCAGTGCTGCAGTCGCTGACCCGCAACGACCTGGCCGATCCCTACCTGCTGGGCATCTCCGGTGGCGCCGCGGTGGGCGCGGTGAGCGTGATCGTGCTCGGCGCCGGCGTGGCCGGGCTGTCCGGGACGTCGCTGCTGGCCGCGGCCGCGTTCCTCGGCGCGATGGCGGCGCTGGTGCTGGTGCTCGTGCTGGCCACCGGCCGGTCCGGGTCGCTGCCGCCGAGCCGGACCGTCCTGGCCGGTGTGGCGGTGGGGGAGCTCTGCGCGGCGTACACGGCGTTCGTGGTGATCGTCAGCGGTCAGAACGACGCGGCGCGCCGGGTGCTCGCCTGGACCCTCGGCTCGTTCGCGGGAGTGCGCTGGTCGATCGCCGTGCTGCTGATGGTGGTCGTGGTCCTGGCCGTCGTCGGAGCCCTCGGGTACGCCGCACACCTGGACGCGTTCGCCTTCGGGGAGACCGCCGCGCGCTCGCTCGGGGTGCCGACCGAACGGGTGCGCTGGACCCTGATGATCGGCACCGCGCTGCTGACCGCGTGCCTGGTCGCTTACACCGGGGCGATCGGGTTCGTCGGCCTGGTGGTGCCGCACATGGTCCGGCTCGTGTTCGGGCCCGGGCACCGGCGGCTGATCCCGTTAGGGGCGCTGACCGGCGCGATCCTGCTGGTCTGGGCGGACACCGTGGCGCGCACGGTGATGCCCGGTCAGGAGATCCCTGTCGGCGTGGTCACGGCCGCGGTCGGCGCGCCGGTCTTCGCGCTGCTGCTGCGGCGGGAGGCGAGGCAGGGATGAGGGTCGAGGTGGAAGCCGTCGCCTGGTCGGTGGGCGGCCGCACGATCATCGACGACATCTCGCTGTCGGTCCGGCCCGGCACCGTCACCGGACTGCTCGGCCCGAACGGCTCGGGCAAGTCGACGCTGCTGAACGTGGTCGCCGGGCTCCGCAGCCCGGCCGCCGGCCGGGTCCTGGTCGACGGTCGGGACCTGCACCGGATGCGGCCCCGGCTGCGGGCCCAGCAGGTCGCGTACGTCGAGCAGCACGCGACGACCGGGCTCGACCTGTCGGTGCGCGAGGTGGTCGAGCTGGGCCGGATCCCGCACCGGGGCCGGTGGCGGGCCGGGGAGGACGGCGCCGGACGGCTGGCGGAGGCGATGCGGCTGGCCCGGATCGACCAGCTGGCCGACCGGGCCTGGCAGACCCTCTCGGGCGGTGAGCGGCAGCGAACCCAGCTGGCCCGGGCGCTGGCCCAGGAGCCGTCGCTGCTGCTGCTCGACGAGCCGACCAACCACCTGGACCTCGGGCACCAGATCGACTTCATGACGACCGTGCGCGGCCTGGGGATCACCACGATCGCGGCGCTCCACGACCTGGAGCTGGCGGCAGCGTTCTGCGACCGGCTGGTGGTGCTGCAGGACGGGGGAGTCGTCGCTTCCGGAGCGGTGGCGGACGTGCTGACCAGCGAGCTGGTGGCGGAGGTCTACGGCGTCGAGGCGACGATCGAGGCGCACCCGCGGACCGGCCGGCCGCACCTGGTCTGGCACGGCGTACGGGTCGGCGACCTGGTCGGGTGACTCCCGGACGACCGAGACCGCCCGCGCTTCTGCAGAGGAGTGCGGGCGGTCCGGTATCGCACACCCGACGGACTCACTGAGGCCTCAGCTCGTCCGAAATCCCCCAAACCGTGAGAAGGCAGGACGGCGGATCGAGGGTGCGACGCGAGGAACGCTAGTGACTCGTGCGCACTCGTGCGACCGGGACGTCCGGAGTTCATCTTCTGGTCTGGACAGGTGAATTGCTCAGGTCGGCCGATCAGCTGCCGATTCAGCTCTGGAAATCGCGTGGCGACACGGGCGCGACGTCCTTGAATCCAGCCGCCGGGTTCCTACATTGGAATTCATCGGAGATTCACCCTTCGAGCAAGGAGAACCAGCCATGGGCCTCACCATCTGCCTCACCATCGGCATCGTGCTCATCGTTCTCGGGTTCACCACCATGCAGGTCACCCAGTCGGAACGGCGGATCCGCAACTGACGCGGTAGCCGTCGCCAGAAGAATGCCGCCCCGTCGTCCGGCCGGATGGGGTCCGAGGCGGTGACGGGGCGGCGTCGGCGCGCACTGGGGGTTGGCGCGCCGAGGACGACCTTATCGACCGAATTGGCTAGAAATCTCCGAATTGGTCAACTGTCCAGGGAATTGCCGAGCGCTTGTTCCTTGGCCCCCACCCCCGGCACTCAGGTACCGAGCGCTTGCTGCTTAGCCCACCTGTAGTCGGCCTTGCCGGACGGCGAGCGCGCGATCGACTCCCGCCGGACGATCGCCTTCGGCAGCTTGTACCGCGCCACGTGCTTGGCCGCCTCCGCGATCAGGTCCTCGTCGGTCGCCGTACTGCCCGCGCGGAGCGCGACGATCGCCACCACCTCGCTGCCCCAGCGCTCCGAGGGGCGTCCCGCGACGATCACGTCCGAGATGTCGGGGTGCGCCGCCAGAGCGCGCTCGACCTCTTCCGCGAAGATCTTCTCGCCACCGGAGTTGATGGTGACCGCGTCCCGGCCGAGCAGCCGGATCCGGCCGTCCTCGAGGAGCTCGGCCCGGTCGCCGGGCACCGAGTAGCGGACCCCGTCGATCACCGGGAAGGTCCGGGCGGTCTTCTCGGCGTCGCCGAGGTAGCCGAGCGGGACCAGTTCGGTCCGCGCCAGCCAACCGCCGCCCTCGCCGGGCCGGAGGGCACGGGTGTGCTCGTCGTCGACGACCGTGGTGCTGGGCTCCGGGTTGAACACGGCCGTCTCCGCCTCGGCGCCGGCAGCGGAGTAGTGGTTCATCTGGATCCCGGTCTCCGAGGAGCCGACGGCGTCGAGGATCAGGATGTTCGGCAGCGCCTCGTGGATCCGATGCCGGACGCCGGGGGAGATGGGCGCCCCGCCGTTGTTGATCGCGGCCAGCCCGGACAGGTCGTAGTCGCCGCGCTCGAGCTCGTCGACCAGCGGCCGGGCCATCGCGTCGCCGACGACCGGGATGCTCATCACGCCCTCGCGCTCGGTGGTCCGCAGCCAGTCGACGGCGTCCATGTGGTGCACGTCCGAGGGCAGCACGATCCGGCCGCCGGTGCTGATCATGTGGAACGAGGACCACTGGGCGGCTCCGTGCATGAACGGCGCGGTCATCAGCAGCCGGATGCCGCCGTTCGCGGTGCGGCAGGCCTCGGCGATCTCCTCGTACGACGTGTACGGGTCCGGCGACCCGAACGGCCGGCCGCCCATCGCGGCGACGTAGACGTCGTGCTGGCGCCAGATCACGCCCTTGGGCATCCCGGTGGTGCCGCCCGTGTAGAGCAGGAACGCGTCCTCGCCGAGCGCCTCGGGCAGCGGGACCGGCGGAGTCGTCGTGGTCGATTCGTAGTCGACCGCGCCGGGCAGCAGCGCGTGGCCGGACTCGTCGGCCACCTGGATCAGCACCCGGATGCTCGGCACCCGGTCCAGGATCGCCGCCATCCGGGGAGCGAATTCGGCGTGGAAGACGATCGCCGCGGCACCGGCGTCGTTGAGCAGGTAGACGAGCTCCTCCTCGACGTACTGGTAGTTGATGTTGAACGCGATCGCGCCCGCCCGGTACGACGCCAGCATCGCCTCGGGGTACTCGTTGCCGTTGCGCAGATACAGCCCGACGGTGTCCTGGCCGATCTCGTGCCCGGCCAGGTCGCCGCGGTCGCGGTGCCGGCCGAGACCCTGGCCGGCGAGGTAGTGCGCGACGCCGTCGATCCGGGCCTCCATCGCCGCATAGGTCAGCCGGCGCTCGCGCCAGACCAGGACCTCCTGGTCGGGGACCGTGGCGGCGACGGTGCTGAAGACCCGGGAGAGGTTGAACTCGGTCATGCTCACCACCCCTCGGGAAGGTTGGTGAAGTCCGGGGCCCGGCCCTCGGCGAAGGCGGTCAGCGCCTCGATGTTGGCCGGACCGCCCATCAGCTCGGCGAAGCAGGCGTTCTCGCGCTCCCGGGCCTCCGCGATGGCGGCGCGGTGCGGCTCGACCATCGTGCGCTTCACCGCGATCAGGCTGGAGATCGGCCGGGCGGCGAGGATCTCGGCGTGCCGGCGGGCCTCGGGGAGCAGGTCGTCGGGCTCGCAGACCTTCCAGACCAGACCCATCTCGTGCGCCTCGGCGGCGCTGATCCATTCGGCGGAGAGCAGCATCCAAGCCGCGTTCTGGCGGCCGACCAGCTGCGGGAAGAGCAGGCTGGAGGCGGCCTCGGGCGCGACCCCCAGGCTGGTGAAGGGGCACTTGAGCTTGGCGGCCGTCGACATGAACGCCAGGTCGGCGAAGCCGAGGATGGTGGCGCCGATCCCCAGGCCGAGCCCGTTGACCGCGCAGATCAGCGGCTTCGGGAACGCGACCAGGGCGTCCAGCAGGCCGAGGAAGCCGTGCTCGCCGCGCTGGAAGTCGGGGTCGGTGGCGAGCTGGTGCATCTCCAGCAGGTCGGTGCCGGCGCTGAAGCCGCGGCCGTTTCCGGTCAGCAGGACGACCGCGACGGTCGGGTCGGCGGCGGCGTCGAGGAGGGCTTGCGCGGTGGCGTCGTACAGGGCCTCGTTGAAGGCGTTCAGCGCGTCCGGGCGGTTCAGGGTGAGGGTGCGCACCCGGTTCTCGTCGTGGATCAGCAGGCTCATGGACCGAGCCTAGAACACGTTTCAATTTGTGTCGGCATCAGCGCGCGGAGGGTCGCCGCTGTCACTGCGCGCCCGGCCAGGTCTAGCCAGTCCGAACAGATACGGAACCGACTATTCAGACGTCGTTCCGATGGGTGTTTGATGACCTGAGGAGCACCGCCCTCGGGTGGACGTTCTTGGGATCCAGCGGCGTTCGGCGTGCGCAGACTGCGTACGCGGATTCTGAAACGGGGACCCCCAGATGAACACCACCTTCCTCGGGCGACGTGCCTCCGCGCGTCCCTCGACCACTCGAACGCGCCGCCTGGCAGGCGTGACAGCAGCCGTCCTCCTGGCGATGGCCGGGGCGCTCGTGCCGCTCTCGCCGGCAGCGGCCGCGGACGGACCTTTCACCATCGATGCCACCGTGCCGGACGTGTCGCCGGCGCCCGCCGAGCTGGGTGACCAGTTCGGCAACGTCAAGGAGCTGGGACCGAAGAACGCCAGCAGCACCAAGATCAGCGTCATCCACAAGGCCGCGGTGCCGATGCTGGATGCCACCAACCCGAACGCCCAGGTCGACCTGCGTCGCGCGTGGCTGGCCACGGCCCGCGACTCCGGGACCAACCACGACTGGTTGTACTTCGGGTGGGAGCGCGACTCGAACAGCGGTAGCGGCTTCATCGCCTACGAATTCATGAAGAAGGCGGCACCCGCGGCGTGCGACTACGCGAACGCGACCGATGCCCAGCTCACCGCGAGCTGCAACCCGTGGAAGAACCGGGAAGCCGGCGACTTCATGATCCTCTGGGACCAGTCCGGAAGCAGTACGACGCTCTACCTGCGCGAGTGGTCCGGGGTCGCGCCCAACCTGACGCTCGGCCCTCCGGCCGCGCTCAGCGCCGCGGTCTCGCAGGCCGCCTTCAGCGCCGACAAGTTCCGCGGTGAGGCCGCCGTCGACCTGACGGCCACCATCTTCGGAGGCAGTACGGCGTGCAAGTCGTTCGCGAACACGATCCCGAGCACGGTGACCGGCAACTCCGACACCGCCGACTACAAGGACACCATCTTGAAGCAGGCGCCGCCGATCACGAACTGCACCTCCACCACGGTGACGACGCCGAAGCAGGCCGGCGGTGCCGGCATCCCGCTGGGGGGACTCTCCATCGGTACCGGCGTGGTCGGCGTCAAGGACGAGGCGGTGGTCTCGCTCAACGGCGGCAGCGGTACGCCGGCCGGATCGGTGGAGTTCTCCCTCTGCAAGGTCGACGCCCCGGACCTGTGCACCGGGGGCACCACCGTCGGTTCGACCTCCCTGTCCGGCGGTTCGTATCCGGCCACGGTGACCTCGCCGGTCGCGTACGTGACGTCGGTCGGCCGGTATTGCTGGCGAGCCGTCTTCAGCGGCGACAGCGCCGCAGGCATTCCGGGGTCGAGCGAGAACAGCAGCCTCGAGTGCTTCACGGTGAACCCGGTGACGGCGACGCTGTCGACGTCGGCCGGTGCGGATCAGCTCGTCGGCGGCACGCTCACCGACAGCGCCGCACTCGGCGGCACGGCGACCCAGCCCGCGAACCCGGTGATCAACCTGACCGGAACCGCCGGTGCCGCTGCCGGCGGGACGATCACCTTCAAGCTGTACGGGCCGAGCAGCGTCGGTTGCGGCAGCCTGGTGCACACCTCGGCAGCGGTGCCCGTCTCCGGCAACGGCGGCTACAACACCCCGGCGCCGCAGTTCGAGCCGTCGGCACCGGGTGACTACCACTGGGTGGCCACCTACAGCGGGTCGTCGCCGAACACGACCGGACTGACCCACAACGCCGACTGCTCCGACACGGCGGAGGACGTGACGGTGTCGACCGTGAACTCGTCGATGACCACCGAGCAGACCTGGGTGCCGAACGACTCGGCGACCATCTCGGCCCCGGCCGGCGGTGCCTTGGCGGGGACGGTCTCGTTCGTCCTCTACCCGTCGACCGACTGCACCGGGACCCCGCTGTACTCGACGACCGAGGCGGTCGCCGGGAACTCGGCGCAGACCGTCGGAACCGACAACGACGATGCCGTCTCGGTCAGCGGCGACTTCTCCTGGCTGGTCGGCTACGACAGCACCAATCCGGCCCAGGAGGACATCGCCCCGAGCTGTCACGAGACCTCGGCGCTGACGATCGAGAACGGGGGCACGATCTCCAGTCCGTGACCGAGCACGTCCGGGGGTCCTCGTCGGCCCCCGGACGGATCGGGCGCGCAGATCAGGTCGCCAGGACGCCGATGCCCCACGCGACCGCGGCGAGCACGCTGAAGGTCAGCTCGATCAGCATGCCCAGCCCGACCGCCTTGACGGCCGCGACGGTGGCCGGCCAGGCGTCGGCGGCGGAGACCCGCTTCCACTCGGCCAGGTAGATGCCCAGCACGAAGCCGAGCGGGAGCCCGACGATCGGGATGACGAAGAAGCCGACGATGCCGAGGACGCCGCCGGCGAGGAGAGTTCGGTTCGGCACCCCGCTGCGCTGCAGCTGCCGACCCGGGATCAGGTACTTCACGACGGTGCCGGTGGAGACCAGCGCGCCGGCCGCGGCCAGGACGACCCAGCCGGTCGGCTCGTCGAGCTGGACCGCCCACACCAGGACAGCGCCGATCACGAGCAGGCTGCCGGGCAGCAGCGGCACCAGGATGCCGACCAGTCCGACGGCGATCACCAGGGCGAGCAGGAACTCGAGGGCGGTCATCTGCTGAGCCTCTCAGGGGCGGCGGGGGTAAACGAAGCCCCCGACCCAACCGGGCCGGGGGCGTCAGACGCTTCGTCTCAGCTCTCGGAATCCGCGGCGGTGGCCGGGTTGTCGGCGAGCTTGCCGGTCTCGTCGTGGACGTGGGCCGCGATCTCACGCAGCTTGTCGCCGTGCTCACGAGCGTGGTGGGCGCAGAAAAGAAGCTCGCCGCCGGCCTGGAGCGATACGCGCAGGTACGCCTGGGCGCCGCAACGGTCACAACGGTCGACCGCCGTCAACGGGGTCTCACTCGGGGCTGTCGCAGTAGTCACGTTGGCCTCTCTCTCTTCTGCCGGTGCCTGTTCAACTCGAAGACCGGTCATTTGGTTCCGGGTGCAGCGTTCCGGGTTCTTCAGGTGTCACTGGGCACAACATCAAACCATGGCAATTGCTTCCCGCTCGGCCCCTTTGTCAGCCGCTGAGACGAGCGGTGAAATGAGTGTGACTCACCCCACCAAGAATCATCGGCAACCTGGCCTCGGTGTTGCGCCGAATTTGTCAGTTCGTGATCTTGTAGGTTGGTCCGCGAGATGGCCGACAACACCTACAACGCCCAGCACCTGCTCGTTCTCGAAGGGCTGGAGGCGGTTCGCAAGCGTCCCGGCATGTACATCGGCTCGACCGACACCCGCGGCCTCATGCACTGCCTGTGGGAGATCATCGACAACGGCGTGGACGAGGCGCTCGCGGGCGCTGCCGACAAGGTCGAGGTGGTCCTGCACCCGGACGGCTCGGTGGAGGTGCACGACAACGGCCGCGGCATCCCCACCGACAAGGAGCCCAAGACCGGGCTCCCCGGTGTCGAGGTGGTCGCCACCAAGCTGCACGCCGGCGGCAAGTTCGGCGGCGGCTCCTACACCGCGACCGGCGGCCTGCACGGCGTCGGCCTCTCGGTGGTCAACGCGCTCTCGTCGCGGATGGACATCGACGTCGAGCGCTCGCCGTCTGTCCAGGGGCTCAGCTTCCGGCGAGGCGCCCCGGGCACCTTCGCCGACGACACCCCGGACTCCGCGTTCCAGCCGACCTCGGGCCTGACCCGCAAGGGCGGCCGGGTCGCGAAGGGGCGGACCGGCACCCGGATCCGGTTCTGGCCGGACCGGCAGGTGTTCACCAAGGACGCCAAGTTCGAGCTCGAGGGCCTGATCGGCCGGGCCCGGCAGACCTCGTTCATCGTGCCCGGCCTGGAGCTGGTCATCCGCGACGAGCGGGTCCCCGGCGAGCACGTCGTCGAGAGCTTCAAGCACGCCGGTGGCATCTCCGAGTTCGCCGAGTTCCTCTCCGCCGGCGACCCGGTCACCGACGTGCTCCGGCTGCAGGGCGCGGACACCTTCACCGAGACAGTCCCGCTGCTCGACGACAAGGGCCACATGACCCCGCAGGACGTCGAGCGGGAGCTCAGCGTCGACGTCGCCGTGCGGTGGAGCAGCGGGTACGACACCGAGATGCGCTCGTACGTGAACGTGATCGCGACCCCCAAGGGCGGCACTCACGTCTCCGGCTTCGAGGCCGCGCTGACCAAGACCTTCAACGACGCGATGCGCGGCGGCCGGGTGCTCAAGGTCAACGACGCCGACGTGATCAAGGACGACGTGCTCGAGGGCATGACGGCCGTGGTCACCGTGCGGCTGGCCGAGCCGCAGTTCGAGGGGCAGACCAAGGAGGTGCTCGGGACGCCGGCCGCCCGTTCGGTGGTCCGCAAGGTGGTCTCGGCGGAGCTGAAGAAGTTCCTCACCTCGACCAAGCGCGCCGAGAAGGCCCAGGCCAAGCTGGTGATGGAGAAGGTCGCCGGTGCCGCGAAGACCCGGCTGGTGGCCCGTCAGCAGCGCGACACCCAGCGTCGCAAGAACGCGCTGGAGTCCTCGGCGCTGCCGGCCAAGCTGGCCGACTGCCGCTCCAACGACGTCGAGCGCTCCGAGCTGTTCATCGTCGAGGGCGACTCGGCCCTCGGTACGGCGAAGCTCGCCCGGAACTCCGAATTCCAGGCGCTGCTGCCGATCCGGGGGAAGATCCTCAACGTGCAGAAGGCCCAGGTGGCCGACGTCCTGAAGAACACCGAGTGCGCCTCGATCATCCAGGTGGTCGGAGCGGGATCCGGGCGGACGTTCGAGATCGACCAGGCACGCTACGGCCGCATCATCTTCATGGCCGACGCCGACTCCGACGGTGCGCACATCCGCTGCCTGCTGGCGACGCTGTTCTTCAAGTACATGCCCGACCTGGTCACCCAGGGCCGGGTGTTCACCGCCGTACCGCCGCTGCACCGGATCGAGCTCTCCAACCCGAAGAAGGGGATGGAGAAGTACGTCTACACCTACTCCGACCCGGAGCTGCAGCGGAAGCTCGCCGAGCTGACCAAGAAGGGCGTCCGCTGGAAGGACCCGGTGCAGCGCTACAAGGGCCTCGGTGAGATGGACGCCGACCAGCTGGCCGAGACCACCATGGACCCGCGACACCGGATGCTCCGCCGGATCACCGCCGACGATGCCGCCCAGGCCGCCGAGGTCTTCGAGCTGCTGATGGGCTCGGACGTCGCGCCCCGCAAGGACTTCATCGTCGCGGGCGCCTACGAGGTCGACCAGGACACCATCGACGCCTGAGGGGGCAGCAGGTGAAGCAGCTCGGACAGCTCGAGGCGCGCGTGATGCAGCGCCTCTGGGAGTCGGGCCGCCCACTCGCCGTACGGGACGTCCTGGAGGACCTGCAACGCGAGCGGGACATCGCGTACACCACCGTGATGACCGTGATGGACCACCTGCACCGCAAGAACCTGGTCCGGCGGGAGAAGGTCGGACGTGCGTACCTCTACTCGGCGACCACGACCCGCGAGGCCCACACGGCGAGCCTGCTGGAACAGGTCCTGGCGGACAGCTCCAACCCCAGCGGGACCTTGATGCACTTCGTGGGTCAGCTGTCGCCCGACGAGCTCGCGGCCCTTCGCTCGGCACTCGACGAGGCCGGGGGAGGGTGATGGCCGGGACGTTGCTTCTCGGCGTTTTCGTCGTGGCCGCGGCGGTCGGCGGGCCGCGGCTGCTGCTCTCCGCCCGCTGGGTCGAGGACGCTCCGGGATGGGGCATCTGCGCCTGGCAGGCGCTGACCTTCGCGATCACCAGTGCCGTCGTGCTCTTCGCGCTGACGGTCGGTGCGCACGACCTGTCCCGGCACTACGGCGTACCGGTGCTGGCTCTGGCCGTGGGAGTGGCCGTGCTGGTGCGCATTGGCTGGGCGATCGGTACGACGCTGCACCGGTCGCGGCGGCGCCGTCTGCAACAGCTGCAGAGCCTGGCGCTGGTGGGGATCGAGCACCCCGACGGGTACGTCGTCGTCGAGCACCCGGTCTCGCTGGTGTACTGCCTCCCCGGACGACCGCACCGGGTGGTCGTGACCCGCGGCGCCCTGGACTCTCTCAGTGACCACGAGCTGCGCGTCGTTCTCGCGCACGAACGCGCGCACCTGCGGGTACGACACGACATCGCGGTGGGGTTGTCGGCGGCGCTTGCCCGGGCCTTCGGGGGTGTCCGGGTGTTCCGGACCGCCCACGAGCAGGTCGCCAGGCTCGTCGAGCTGCAGGCTGATGACGCTGCCACTCTCGCCGCCGACCGGCGTGCGCTCGCGACCGCGCTGATGCAGGTCAGCGACAGCGTCGGGCATGCGCGGGCGATGCGACTGACCCGCGAGGCGCTGCCCCGGCGCCGGCGTCACGGGGTTGCGGTAGGAGTGGCCGCCCTCGCGTTGGTGGCTGCTCCGCTCGCGCTGGTGCTGACCCCTGGGGTGGGGGCCGCCGGGAGGGATTGCTGCCCCGCCGCGGTGGCGCGGCTCGACGTCAGATGACGGTGGTCCAGTAGGACCAGAATTGCTCGATGACGAGGCCGACGACCACCAGCAGGGCGAACATCGGGATCAGGGCGTGGCTCTGGCGCAACCACCGCGCGATCTTCGAGGAGGCGGCCCGGGTCCCGAACCGGCCGGCCCACAGGTTCTCCAGCGTCACGTACCAGGCGATCGGCACCACCACCGCCCAGACGGCCAGGCAGTAGGGGCACAGGGCCTCGATGCGGTACAGGCTCTGGAACGCGAGCCAGCCGATGAACGCCGTACCGGCAACGACTCCGACCTGGAGACCCAGCCAGTACCAGCGGGCCAGGCGTGCTCCCGCCAGGAGCGCGGCGCCGGTGGCGATCAGGACCGGGAATGCTGCGATGCCGATCAGCGGGTTCGGGAACCCGAACGCCTCCGCCTGGTCCGAGGACATGATGGAGCCGCAGTTGATCACCGGGCTGAGGTTGCAGCTGGGGACGTACCCGGGGTCGCGCAGCACCGCGAGCTTCTCGAGCATCAAGGTGACCGCGGCGGCGGCCCCGACGGTGCCGCCGAGGACCAGGAGCCAGGCCAGCGCCCGCGGAGTGGATCTCACTTCGAGACGGCGGCGTCGAGCGCTTCGGTGATGTCCTCGACCGACTCCGGCTGGAGCAGCTCACCGTCGAGGTAGAGGGTCGGGGTTCCCTGCACGCCCAGGGACTCGCCGTCCTTGAGGTCCCGCTGGACGCGCGCTGCCACCTCGGGGTCGGCGTAGTCGGCGTCGTACTGCGTCAGGTCGAGGCCGAGCTCCTCGGCGAAGGACCGGAACAGGTCGTCCGCGGGCACCTGCTTCTCGCCCCAGGTCGTCTGGGTCTCGTACATCTTCTTGTACATCGCCTCGAACTGGTCCTGGCGTGCGGCGGACTCGACCGCACGAGCCGCACGCTCGGAGTTGAAGTGTCCCGGCAGCGGGAAGTACCGGACCACGAACGTGACCTTGCCGGCGTACTGCTCCCGCATCTGCTCCACGACCGGGAACATCGCCCGGCACGCCTCGCACTCGAAGTCGAGGAACTCCACGAACTCGACGCCGGTGCTGCCGCGCTCGCCGAGGACGTGGCTGTCCGGGCGGATCAGCGCCGTGTCAGTGCCTCCCGCGACGCTCTTGGTGGGTCCGTCGGAGCCGTCGCGGACCGCGAGGAAGAGCAGGACACCGAGCACGAGGGCGAGAGCGGCGCTGATGGCGATCGCCACCTTGGTCTGGGTGGTCATGAACAGAACTCCTGGGTTGCGAGGGAGGACAGATCTACTACGCCAGATAGTAGGTGAGGGACCAAAGGCCGGTCCGACGCCGCCGTTCGGTCACTTCGCCGGCATCCGCTCAGGTCCGTGACCGACCCGCCGATGAGGTCAGGGTTGTCGTAGAGGCGTGAGGAGAACGACGTGGCCGCGACCCTCGGTGGGCTGGTCTTCCTGGGGTTGGTCTGTGCCTTGCTGCTCCTGCTGGTCAAGCGGATGCGGGGCACCCGGTGGGTGACCGTGGGGGAGCAGGTGTGGTTGACCGTGCCGTCGGCGGAGGTGCCGCAGCGGCTTGCGGAGCTCGGGTTGGGACGGGTGCTCACCCCGGCTCCCGATCGCGCCGCCCTGGTGCTGCGCCGTTCGCCGGTCTGGGTGATCGCGCCGATGGCGCTGCTCTTCCCGCTCGGGCTGCTGTTCCTCTTCTACCGCGAGGACGTCTCCGTGGAGGTCACCACGGATCCGGCAGGGGACTCGGCCTGGTTGAGCGGGCGTACCGAGGCCCGGACCCTGGCGGCGATCCGCGGGGCGCTCGTCCAGGCCTGAGCCGGGACCGGATCAGACGATCTGGTCGAGCAGCCCGGTGTCGACGTCGTAGACGAACCCGCCGACCTTGACCGAGTCGGGGATCAGCGGGTGGCTGGTCACCTTGTGCACGTCGCGCTTGAGGCCGGAGACCTGGTCTTCGATCACGTGGAACGCGTGCCAGGAGGCGTCCTGACCGGTCGCGGCACCGATGATCTCCTGCAGCTCCTCCTCGGTCTTCGAGGTCATCGCGCAGCGGGTGTGCGGCACCACCAGGATCCGGTCGACCTTGAGCAGGTGCACGCCGAGGACGAGAGCCTCGAGGGCGGCCTCGGTGACCCGGCCGCCGGGGTTGCGGAAGATCTTGGCGTCGCCGGGCTTCAGGCCGAGCATGCCGAGCGGGTCGATTCGCGAGTCCATGCAGGTCACCAGCGCGACGCCGGCGTGCGCGACGCCGTCGAAACCGGAGAGGGAGAAGTGGTCCGCGAAGTCGCGGTTGGCCGCCAGCAGGTCGTCGAAGTCTGCGCTCACGTCCCTCACGTTAGTGGATGCCGACGGACCCCGGAGCGTGAGGTTCGGCACGTGCTGTCGGTGCCCGGTGGCAGGCTGGTCGCATGTCCGCCGAACCTCTCGAGTTCCCCGACGGCGCCGCCTGGACGGCCTGGCTCGCCGCCCACCAGGAGACCACCTCGGAGGCGTGGTTGCGGATCGGCAAGAAGAACGCCGGGTCCGGACTGCTGGCGATCGGGGACGCCCTGGACGGCGCGCTCTGCTTCGGCTGGATCGACGCCCAGCGGAAGGGGTTCGACGAGATCTCGTTCCTGCAGCGCTACTGCCGCCGTACGGCGCGGAGCTCGTGGTCCCAGGTGAACGTCGCCAAGGCGGAGGCGCTGATCGCGGCCGGACGGATGCAGGACCCGGGGTACGCCGAGATCGCTGCGGCCCAGGCGGACGGCCGGTGGGCAGCCGCGTACGTGCCGCAACGCGATGCGGAGCCGCCGGAGGAGCTGATCGCGGCGCTGACGGCGCGCCCGGCTGCCCTGACGGCATTCGAGGCGCTCAGTCGGAGCGAGCGCTACCTGCTGTACCTGCCGGTGCTGAAGGCAGTCGGTGCTCCGGCCCGCGGTCGGGCCGTCGAACGGGTCGTGGCGAGCCTCACGGCGTGACGCTGACCGTTGTCGCTACGTAGCTCTTGAACGGCTCGTCCGGCTTCCCGCAGGACGGCGGGCGCTCGCCGCCGGTCGAGGCGCTCACGGCCACCCACCAGCGTCGCCCGTCGCGGTGCCGCACGCTCCAGGCGTCGATCTCCGGAACCACGACCAGGTCGTCGATCCCGGTGATGCCCTCGGTCCGCCGTACGTGCTCCTCGGCGACCTGGGCGCCGGCGGACCAGGTGGACCGGCCGCGGTAGCCGGTGAGCACGACCTCTCCGGCATCCGCCGCCGCCAGCAGCGGGGCGGCGTCCAGGACCCGGCCGTGCAGGACGCCGGCGGGCAGCAGCACCGTGGTGGCCGCGAACCGGTGCCCGGAGGTGTGCGTGACCTCCCAGACCCGCCCCGGGTGCGCGGCGAGCGCGGCGGCGGCGACCGGCCGGCCGAGCCGGGCGCAGCAGGTGTCCCGGGTGCCGTTCGTGCAGACCAGCAGCCGCGGCTGATCGTCCGGTTCCAGCGCGGGGAGCGAGCGCCGTACCGCCTCCGCGTCACCGGCCGCCACCGCAGCCCAGTCGAGGTCGAGCAGGGCCTCCGGAGCGGCGATCGTGCCGGTCAGCAGCCAGGATCCGTCCGGGTGCGTGTAGCCGACCAGGACGGCGCGCTCGCTCCCGGTGGTCGCGTCGGCGTGCTTCCCCGGTCGCCGGATCAGGCTCGGCCGGACGCCGTGCACGCCGGCCGCCTCCTCGATAGCGCGGCCGAGGTCGACGTCCAGGTGCGAGTCGGTCCACGCCTTCTTGCCCCACGGCCCGTTCTGCTCCAGGCAGACCCAGGCGATCGCGTCCGGCGCCGAGCCGATCAGCGCCTCGCCGGCTGCGGCGGTGGCGTCGGTGCAGGTGGTCGTCATCAGCCGCCGATCCCCAGGAGCGGGGAGGTGGGCGCGCCCCGCGTTGCCGCGCCCCGGAAGAGTACGACGGCCAGCAAGGCGGCCAGGAGCGCAGCGAGTGACGCGCCGATGAAGATCGCGTGCAGCTGCTCGATCCCGGCGTGCTGGAGCAGGTCGGAGTACCGGTCGCAGCGGGTCGGTCCGCCGCAGACCTCGCTGGGCGCCGGGAAGTCGCCGGAGACCGCGTAGTAGCGCCGCAGCCCGATCGTGGTCAGCGCGGAGATACCGACCAGCATCCCGACCATCCGGCTCACGACCAGCATCGCGCTGGTGACGCCGTGCACGGCCGGCTCGGTGGTCGCCAGCAGGGCGGCGTTCACGGGGGCCAGTGCCAGGCCGAACCCGAGACCGGTCAGTGCCAGGACGGCGCTGGAGGAGAGGTGGTGCAGCGCGTCGACGTCCCAGGTGCTCATCATCCAGAAGCCGAACGACGAGAGCGCCATCCCGGCCGCGGCGATCAGGCCGGAGGGGTAGGCGCGGGTCAGGTAGCCGCCGATCAGGGCGCCGATCGGCAGCGCCACCAGCAGCTCGACCAGGACCAGCGCCGCCTTGATCTGCGAGTCGCCGTAGACGGTGACCCGGGCGAAGATCGGGATGTCGACCAGGGCGGCGATCAGCGCGGCGCCGACGAAGAAGCTGACCAGCAGCGAACCCCAGGCGGGCCGCGCGCCGAAGGCGCCGCGGGGGATCAGCGGGGAGGCGGCCCGGCGCTGGTGCACCGCGAACGCGACAGCGGCGAGCGCGGCGGTGCCGAGGTAGACCGGTCCCGCGTCGGAGAACACCTGGACCTCGGGGTCGGCGGTCGCGAACGCCAGGATCACCCCGCCGAGCAGCACCGCCAGCAGGAGGGCGCCGAGCAGGTCGGCCTGCCGGACGCTGGCCCACCAGTCGCGGAGGTCCACGAACGCCCGGGCCGGTGCGATCAGCAACCACGCCAGCAGGCCGAGGCCGAGGCCGATCGTGACCAGGCCGGCCTGGGAGAACCAGATCGAGCCGAAGAACTCGCCGTCGTCGCCGAACGGGACGAACGGACCACCCCAGCGCACCGAGGTGACCAGGCGTTCCGGCTGTCGCATCACCACCAGCAGGGCGGCGATCCAGAGCGCTAGCAGCGTCAATCCGACCACGTCGAACCGGCGTCGTGGGCGGGGCTCGACTCCGCGCCCCAGTGCCGCCACCCCGGCGGCGAGCACCAGGCCGGCCGCCAGGTTGATCCAGAAGATGTCGCGCCAGTCGCCGAAGGCGAGCACCGCCGCGCCGTACAGGGGGCCGAGGACGCTGCCGAGCTCCTGCACCGCACCGACGATGCCGAGCGGGACGCCGCGTCGTTCGACCGGGTAGATGTCGGCCACCAGTGCCAGTGTCACCGGCACCAGCCCGCCGCCGCCGACGCCCTGGAGGAACCGGCCGGTGACCAGGCTCGGCAGGTCGTACGCCGCCGCCGTGACCAGCGACCCGAAGCCGAAGACCAGCAACGAGGCGACCAGCACCGGCAGCCGGCCGCGGAGGTCGGCGATCCGGCCGATCAGCGGCAGCATCGCCACGTAGCCGAGCAGGAACCCGCTGATGATCGGCGCCGCGCGCTGCAGCTCGTCGATGCTGAGCCCGACCGAGCCCATCATGTCCGGCAGCGACAGCACCACCACGTAGGTGTCGGCGGCGGCGAACGCCACCGCGACCGCGGCGAGCGCCAGCAGGGCGCTCGAACCGCGCGACCGGGTGCTGTCCTGGCTCACGGCGCGGAGATCGTGACGTTCTTGCCGTAGTCGTCGAAGGCCAGGTCGTAGGTGACGTCGCCGCCGCCGGAGAAGAAGTCGCCGGTGACCGCCAGCGTCGCGATCCGGCCGTCGTCGTCGATGCCGACCACGGTCCGGTAGGTGCCGGCGGCGTCGGCGCTCGGGATGATCGGGGCGACCAGCGCTCCCGGCAGCGTGCCGGCGTACGTCGTCACCACCAGCTTGCCGTCGCGCTTCTCGCCGGTCTTCTTCGCGTCCTCGAGCTTGAGCAGCAGGCCGGAGATGCCG
This sequence comes from Nocardioides marmoriginsengisoli, assembly GCF_003725695.1. Lineage (GTDB taxonomy): Bacteria > Actinomycetota > Actinomycetes > Propionibacteriales > Nocardioidaceae > Marmoricola > Marmoricola marmoriginsengisoli. The sequence goes on along the minus strand of NZ_RJSE01000003.1, from coordinate 119,756 downwards.
GCTGCCGGGTCGGCGAAGGTGGCCGGGTCCGGAGCGCTGTACTCCTTCGGGTTGATCACCGCGTAGCCGGTCGAGAACGGCAGCTTCGCGTAGACCTTGCCGTCGACCGCGATCAGCGGGATGTCGGCGGTGATCCCGATGTAGAGCGCCTTCACCTCGCCCTGGAACGCCGGCTGGTGGGTCAGGGTGCCCTTCGCGCCGAGGACGGCGTCGGTGCCCTTGGCCGGCTTCGACGTCGTCGCCATCGTGAAGTGCACGCTCGACGCCTCGTCGAACTTCTTCTTGGCCGCCGTCAGTGCCGCGATCGGGTCGCCGCCCTGGGACGACGCGCCGTCGTCGGAGCTGCCGCAGCCGGCGAGGGTGATCGTCAGGACAAGCGCGCCGAGCACGGCGAACGCCGTACGACGGGCAGGGCGACGTCGGGTGTTCCGCAGGATCATGCGCCTAGCCTGCCACGTCGGCGACCGAACGGACCGGTCCCGAGCAGGCCGTCACCGGCTGGCTGCCCGGCACCCCGGATCCGTCGCGGCGGCCGTTCGCCTCGGGGAGGTCGACCGGTGCGCCGCTGGCCGCGGCCGCCCGTGCCGGCGCCGGTCCGGCCCAGGCGAACACCAGGGTGTCCTCGCCCTTCAGGAACCGGTGGCAGCGGACACCTCCCGTGGCCCGGCCCTTCGCCGGGTACTCCGCGAACGGGGTGACCTTGACCGAGCCGGCCTCGGTGCCCGGCAGCGCGCTGCTGGCGCCGGAGATGGTGACCACCACCGCGTCGGTCGGGTCGAACGCGCCGAACCAGGACGCCTTCGCCGTGCCGCCGAGCTTGATGCCGGCGATACCGCCGCCGGACCGGCCCTGCGGGCGGACCCCGGCCGCGCCGAAGTGCAGCAGCTGGCCGTCGTCGGTGATGAAGCAGACCTCTTCCTGGCCGGTCGTCAGCTCGACGGCACCGACGACGGTGTCGTTCTCCTTGAGCGCGATCACGTCCCAGTCGTCCTTCGCCGACAGGTACTCCGGGTTGACCCGCTTGACCACGCCCTGGGCGGTGCCCAGAGCGATGCCCGCGGACTCCGGGTCGAAGGTGGTCAGGGCCAGCGGGCGCTCGCCGGCCTCGAGGGTCAGGAACTCGCCGACCGGCGCACCGCCCTGGAGGTTCGGGTGACTGGCGGTGCTCGGCAGCGTCGGCAGGTCGAGCACGCCGAGCTTGAGCACCCGGCCGGCCGTGGTCAGCACGCCCACCTCGCCGCGGGCGGTCGAGCGGACCATCGAGAGGACCACGTCGTGCCGGGCCCTTGCCCCGCCCTCGCCCGGCGGCTCGACGTCGGTGCTGCGGGCCAGCAGACCGCTGGAGGACAGGAAGACGTGGCACGGGTCGTCGGCCACCTCGAGCGGGGTGGCCGTGGCCGCAGTCGCGACCCCTGACGACTCCAGCAGCACCGTACGACGGGGGGTGCCGTAGGTCTTCGCCACCTCGGCGAGCTCGTCGGAGACCACCTTGCGGAGCTTGGTCTCGTCGCCGAGGATCTCGTCCAGCGCGGCGATCGTCGCGGCCAGCTCGTCGCGCTCCTTGTCGAGCTCCAGCTTGGAGAACTTGGTGAGCCGGCGCAGCGGCATGTCCAGGATGTAGTTGGCCTGGATCTCGGAGAGGTCGAAGACCGAGATCAGCCGCTCGCGGGCGGCCTCGGCGTTGTCGCTGGTCCGGATCAGCTGGATGACCTCGTCGATGTCGAGGATCGCGAGGAGGAGCCCGTCGACCAGGTGCAGCCGGTCGGCGGCCTTGCCGCGCCGGTAGGTCGAGCGCCGCCGTACGACGTCGAAGCGGTGGCCGAGGAAGACCTCCAGCATCTCCTTGAGACCGAGCGTGCGCGGCTGGCCGTCGACCAGCGCGACCGCGTTGATCCCGAACGAGTCCTCCAAGGGGGTGCTCTTGAAGAGCTGCTCGAGGAGCGCCTCGGGGTGGAAGCCGTTCTTCACCTCGATGACCAGGCGCAGGCCCTTCTCCCGGTCGGTGAGGTCCTTGACGTCGGCGATGCCCTGGAGCTTCTTGGCCTGGACCAGCTTCTTGATCGACTCGATCACCCGCTCGGTGCCGACGCCGTACGGGAGCTCGGTGACCACGATGCCCTTGCGCCGCGCGGTGACCGACTCGATCCGGGTGGTGGCGCGCATCTTGAAGGAGCCGCGCCCGGTCTCGTAGGCGTCCCGGACGCCGTCCAGGCCGATGATCTTGCCGCCGGTGGGCAGGTCCGGTCCGGGGATGAACCGCATCAGCGCGTCGACATCCGCGTTCGGGTGCGTGATCAGGTGCCGCAGCGCCTGGACGACCTCGATCAGGTTGTGCGGCGCCAGGTTGGTCGCCATCCCGACCGCGATCCCGGTCGCGCCGTTGACGACCAGGTGCGGGATCGCCGCCGGCAGCACCGCCGGCTCGACCTCACGGCCGTCGTAGTTGGGCCGGAAGTCGACGGTGTCCTCGTCGATGGTCGCGGTCATCGCGACCGCGGCCGGCGCCATCCGGCACTCGGTGTACCGCATCGCGGCCGGCGGGTCGTCGGGGGAGCCGAAGTTGCCGTGACCGTCGATCGTGGGCACCCGCAACGACCAGGACTGGGCCTGGCGGACCAGGGCGTCGTAGATCGCCGTGTCACCGTGCGGGTGGAACCGGCCCATCGTCTCGCCGACGACCCGGGAGGACTTCACGTGGCCGCGGTCGGGGCGCAGGCCCATGTCGTGCATCGCGTAGAGGATCCGGCGCTGGACCGGCTTGAGGCCGTCGCGGGCGTCCGGAAGGGCACGGGCGTAGATGACCGAGTACGCGTACTCCAGGAAGCTGGCTCTCATCTCGTCGCCGACGTCGATGTCGACGATGTGCTCTTCGAAGTCCTCGGGGGGTGCTGTGCTTCCTCGTGCCATGCGCGCATTCTCCCAACAGGGAGAGAGATTCCCGCGCAGGGGCACGCCGACCCGGACGTCGGGCGTGCAGCGGACTCGTTCCGGTCGCACGGCCGTAACCCGGGACCGGTAGATTGCGAGGGTGACCGCGGCCGATTCCGACTCGTCCCTGGCCGGCCCCGCCGACGTGGCCGAGCCGGACCTCTGGCCCGCGCACTGGGAGGCCGACGTCGTGCTGCGCGACGGCCGGACCGCGCACGTCCGCCCGATCACCCCGGACGACGCCGACGGCCTGGTCACCTTCTACGCCGACGTCTCGGACCAGTCCAAGTACTTCCGGTTCTTCGCGCCGATGCCGAAGCTCTCCGAGAAGGACGTCCGCCGGTTCACCCAGGTCGACCACCGGGACCGGGTGGCCTTCGTGCTTACCGTTGCGGACAAGATCCTGGCGGTGGCCAGCTACGAGATGCTCGAGGGCCACGAGGCGGAGGTCGCGTTCCTGGTCCAGGACGTCCACCAGGGCCGGGGGATCGGGCAACTGCTGCTCGAGCACCTCGCCCAGGCGGCCCGCGAACGCGGTGTCCAGCGGTTCACCGCCGAGGTGCTGCCCGACAACCAGCGGATGCTCCAGGTCTTCTACGAGCAGGGCTACCAGGTGGCCGGCGGCTGGGAGGAGGGGGTGATGCACCTCGAGTTCGACATCGACCCGACCGACACCGCGATGGGCGTGATGGCGGCCCGGGAGCACCGCGCCGAGGCCGCCTCGATCGAGTCCTTCCTCAGTGCGAAGAGCGTCGCGGTGATCGGTGCCTCACGGCGCTCCGACACCATCGGCGCCGTGCTGGTCCGCAACCTCGTCCTCGGCGACTACTCGGGCCGGGTCTACGTGGTGAACCCGGCCGCGGACGCGGTCGCCGGGATGCCGGCGTACGCGCGGGTGGGGGACATCCCCGGTGAGGTCGACGTCGCGATCGTCGCGGTGCCCGCCGACGCCGTCCAGGACGTCGTGCTCGACTGCGCCGCCAAGGGCGTGCACGGCCTGATCGTGATCTCCTCGGGCTTCGCCGAGACCGGTGAGGACGGCCGCAAGCGCCAGCGCCGGCTGGTCGGGCTGGCCCGGTCCTACGGCCTGCGGCTGATCGGCCCGAACGCTCTCGGCGTGATCAACACCGCGGCCGACGTGGCCATGAACGCCTCGCTCTCGCCGATCATGCCGCCGCGCGGGCGGGCCGGCTTCTTCTGCCAGTCCGGTGCCCTCGGCTCGGCGATCCTGGAGAAGGTCCGCGGTCGCGGACTCGGCCTCTCGACGTTCGTCAGCGCCGGCAACCGCGCCGACGTCTCCGGCAACGACCTGCTCCAGTACTGGGAGGAGGACGACGCCACCGAGGTGGTGCTGCTCTACCTGGAGTCGATCGGAAACCCGCGCAAGTTCTCCCGGATCGCGCGCCGGGTCTCGCGCAGCAAGCCGGTGATCGCGGTGCGTTCGGGCCGGACCACCCAGGGCGTCCCGATGGGCCACGTGGTGCGGGCGATCGAGGCGCCCGGCGCGGCCGTCGACGCGATGTTCCGGCAGGCCGGGATCATCCAGGTCGACACCCTCGACGAGATGTTCGACGTCGCCCAGCTGCTCGCCCACCAGCCGCTGCCGCGCGGCTCCCGGGTCGCGGTGATCGGCAACTCCGACGCGCTCGGGCTGCTGGCCGCCGACGCCGCCGCTGCCAGCGGGCTGGAGGTCACCCGGTCGGTGGCCCTCGGCGCGGAGGCCGGTGCCGAGGACTTCGAGGAGGCCCTCGACAAGGTGATCGACGACCCCGACGTGGACGGCGTCGTGGCGATCTACATCCCGCCGCTGAACGCCGGCGGGGCCGAGGTCGCCAACGCGCTGGCCGCCGTCGCCGAGCAGTCCGACAAGCCGATCGTCTCCAGCTTCCTCGGGCGCGAGGGCGTCCCCGAGCTGCTCCGCGTCCCCGACCTCGCCGGCAACACGGCTGGACGCGGCTCGGTGCCGTCGTACCCCGCGGTGGAGCAGGCAGTCCGGGCGCTCTCCCGGGTCGTCGACTACGCGACCTGGATGGCCCGGCAGCCGGAGGACGACGAGGTCCTGGACCGGGTCGACCACGACTCCGCCTCCCGGATGATCGCCGAGTTCCTGATGGACGCGCCGGACGGGCGGGACCTGACGTTCGCCGAGTCGAAGCAGCTCCTCGGCTTCTACGGCATCGACCTGTGGGACCGGGTCGAGGTGACCTCGGCGGCCGAAGCCGTCGCCGCCGCCGAGACGTTCGGGTGGGACGTCGTCCTGAAGGCGACCGCCGAGCCGCTGCGCCAGCGCCCCGACCTGGCGCACGTCTGGCGCAACATCGCCGACGCGGAGGAGATGGGGCACGCCTTCGAGGCGATCAGCAAGGTCGCCAATACCGTCGACGACGCCGGGTTCGTGGTGATGAAGACGGCGCCGCCGGGTGTCCCGGTCCGGCTGGACGGCTTCGAGGACCCGTTGTTCGGGCCGGCGGTCTCGTTCTCGATCTCCGGGGCGATCACCGAGCTGGTCGGGGACAAGGCCTACCTGATCCCGCCGATCACCATGCTGGATGCCTCCGAAGCGGTGCGGTCGATCCGGGCTGCCCCGCTGCTCTTCGGTCACCGCGGCAGCGACCCGGTCGACGTCGACTCGGTCGAGGACCTGCTGCGCCGGGTGGCGCAGCTCAAGAACGACCTGCAGCAGGTGTGCGCCATCGACCTGAGCCTGGTGCACGCGACCGCGGACGGGGTCGCCGTGCTGGACGCCACCGTGCGGGTGGAGCCGGTCGTGGACCCGCGCTCGGACTGGTTCACCCGCCGGATGACGGCCCATCCCGGAGATACGATCCCGGACTGAGCCCGGCCCCGGCCGCCGTGACAGACTGGCCGGCATGCCAGTGACGTCTGAGGACCAGACCACCGAGTTGGACGCCGCGATCGAGCAGAGCGGCTACTACCCGGCCGTCGTGCGCGCCGGTGTCGCCGCCGCCGTCGCCGGCGAGCGGGTGGCCTCGTTCCTGGTGCACCACGAGCCGACCATCGACCGCGACGAGGTGCGCCGGCACATCACCGTGGTGGTGCTGACCCCGACCCGGCTGATCCTCTGCCACACCGACGAGCACGCCCCCGACGACCTGCTCCCGGAGCCGTACACCTCGACCTCGACCGAGGCCGTCAAGCTTGAGCAGGTCAAGTCCGTGGTGGTCAACCGGATGGTCGCCAACCCGGCCAACGCGACCCCGGGCGCGATCCCGTCGCCCGCCGAGGCCGTGCTGACCATCGGCTGGGGCGGGATCAACCGGATCGACCTGGAGCCGGCCAGCTGCTCGGACCCGCAGTGCGAGGCAGACCACGGCTACACCGGGGTGGTGGCCTCCGACGACTTCTCGATCCGGGTCAGCTCCGCCGCTGACGGCCAGGCCTCGGTGGACCGGCTGCTGGCGTTCGCCGAGAGCCTCTCCGCCAGCGCCCAGGGCTGACCCCGGTGACCACTCCCGGGTTCGTCGAGCCGTCGTACGGCGGCCGCTCGCTGGGCGACGTGCTGCCAGCGGTCGCGACCGCGCTCGGGGTGGACGTCGGCTTCCACGAGACCACCCTGGTGCTGCCGCCGGCCCAGCGGTACGTGATCTTCCTGGTCGACGGTCTCGGTCACCGGCTGATCGCGCAGCACGCCGAGCACGCGCCGTACCTGCACGAGCTGCTGGGCCTGCCTCAGAACACCTCCGGGGTCGCCGGGGTGCCGTCGACGACGGCCACCAGCCTGACCTCGCTCGGCACCGCGATGACGCCGGGGGAGCACGGCCTGGTCGGCTTCACCTCGCGGATCCCTGGCACCGAGAAGCTGCTCAACGCGCTGTTCTGGGACAAGCAGGTGGTCGATCCGGCCGAGTGGCAGCCGCACCCGAGCGCGTTCGCGCGGCTGCGGAAGGTCGGCGTCAGCGCCACCGTGGTGAGCAAGCGCGAGTTCATGGACTCCGGGCTGACCCTGAGCGGGTTCCGCGGCGCGGACTTCATCGAGGGCGACAAGATCGGTGAGCGGATCGCCGCCGCCGTGACTGCGTCCTCGGACAGCCCCTCGGTGACCTACGTCTACGACGGCGACCTCGACTGGACCGGCCACCGGTACGGCGTGGACTCGGCGCAGTGGCGGGCGCAGCTCTCCGCGGTCGACGCCAGCGTCGAGCAGCTGCGGGAGTCGCTGGACCCGGGCGTGCGGCTGGTCGTCGTGGCCGACCACGGGATGGTCGACTGCCCGGCGGAGCACCGGATCGACATCGACGAGCACCCGGAGCTGCGCTCGGGGATCCAGCTGGTCGGCGGCGAGGCCCGGTTCCGGCACCTGTACTGCGCCGGGCGGGCCGTCGACGACGTGCTGGCGACCTGGCGGGAGTTCCTCGGCGACCGGGCCGAGGTGCTCGCCCGCGACGAGGCCATCGAGCGCGGCTGGTTCGGTGCCGTGGCGCCGCAGGTCCGCCCCCGCCTCGGTGACGTGGTCGTCGCCGCCCGCGGCCGGACCGCGTTGATCAGCATGGCCGACTTCCCCTACGAGAACATGCTCGTCGGCTTCCACGGCTCCCTGACGCCGTACGAGATGGAGATCCCGATCCTCGTCTGTTGAACAGGCCGTTCTCGTCCGTTCAATAGGCCGTTGTTGACCCTTGAGCGGGCCCTTTGGGTCAGCGGAACGGGAGCGGCTCGCTCACCATCGAGACCGCCTTCGCCCGTGCGGCCGTCATCTTCCGGCGGTGGTGCTGGCGGCAGAGCACCTCGTAGGAGACCTCGGCGGGCTCGACCCCTCGGTCCTCGACGTCCCCGACGACGATCACCTCGCCCTCGGTGACCATCTCGCCGTTCTCGGTACGCGCGTTGTGGGTGGCCCGCTTGCCGCACCAGCAGAGCGCCTCGACCTGGAGCACGTGGGTCCGGTCGGCGAGCTCGACCAGCCGGCGCGAGCCGTCGAAGAGCTCGGTCCGGAAGTCGGAGAGGATGCCGAAGGCGAACACGTCGATCTGCAGCTCGTCGACGACCCGGGCGAGCTGGTCGATCTGCAGCGGTGCGTAGAACTGGGCCTCGTCGCAGATCAGGTAGTCGATCCGGGCGCCGTGGGTCAGCGAGTCCACCACGTAGCGCCAGAAGTCGAAGTCCGCGGTCACCTCGAGGGCGTCGTGCTCCAGACCCAGCCGCGAGGACAAGATCGCTTCGCCGGCGCGGTCGTGCGTGGTGAAGATCCGACCCACCCTGCCCCTGGCGGCATGGTTGTGGTTCGTCTGCAGCGCGAGCGTGCTCTTCCCGGAATCCATGGTCCCGGTGAAGAATTGGAGTTCAGCCATCGGGGAGGATCATGCCATGAGCGTGTTGATCTCAGCCTCCGAACTGAACGCCGTCCTCGACGACGTGACCGTCCTGGACGTCCGCTACCAGCTGGGCGGGCCCCCGGGCGGTGAGCAGTTCATGCTCGGGCACGTCCCGGAGGCCCAGTACGTCGACCTGGACAAGGCCCTCGCCTCCGAGCCGGGACCGCGAGGCCGGCACCCGCTGCCGGACCCGGCGAGGTTCGGCGCCGCGATGCGCTGGGCCGGGGTCTTCGCCGACCTCCCCGTCGTCGTCTACGACGACTGGCAGGGCCGCGCGGCGGCGCGTGCCTGGTGGCTGCTGCGGCACCACGGCCACCCGGATGTCCGGGTGCTCGACGGCGGCTGGTCCGCTTGGGTCGCCGCCGGTGGCGCAGTGGAGACCGGCATGCGGCTGCCGATGCGAGGTGACTTCGAGCCCGGTCCGGGGGTGCTGCCGGTGATCGAGGTCGACGACGTCCTCGGTTTCGCCGAGCGGGCCGTGCTCGTCGATGCCCGCAACGCGGAGCGCTACCGGGGCGACGTCGAGCCGGTCGACCCGGTCGCAGGCCATGTCCCGGGGGCGGTGAACGTGCCGACCGGCACCAACCTCCGCACCGACGGGACCTTCCGGTCCCCGGCCGAGATCGCCGCCCTGTACGCCGCCTCGGGCGTGACCGACGGCGCCGAGGTCGGCGTGTACTGCGGGTCCGGGGTGACGGCGGCCCACGACGTACTGGCGCTGGCCCATGCCGGGATCGACGCCGCGCTCTACCCGGGGTCGTGGAGCGAGTGGGTCGCGGACCCGTCCCGGCCGGTCGCGACCGGGTCGAATCCGTAGACCGGACTCAACCGACCACGGCCGCCGACTGAACGGGCCGATTCAACGGGCAAGACGGGCCTGTTCAACGGACAAGACGGGCCTATTCGACCTACCAGTGGACGCCCTTGAGGACCCGGGCCATCATCGCCTGCTCGGAGGTGGGGGCGGGCGGGGATTCGCCGCGGGCCGCCGCCGAGTCCGGGAAGATCTGGTAGGCCAGGTGCAGCACCCGGAAGGCGACCTTCGGCGCCAGGGTGTGCGCCAGCGAGCCCAGGTTGCCGGTGAGGGTGTTGATCTCGTGCGGCCGGTCGACCAGCGCCGAGATCACCTTCTGCGCGGCCTGCCCGGGGCTGATCGTCGGGAACCGGTCGTACATCTTGGTGGGCGCGATCATCGGCGTCCGGACCAGCGGCATGTGGATCGAGGTGAACGAGACCCCGTCGCCGACGAGCTCGCTGGAGACCACGTTGCTCCAGGCGTCCAGCGCGGCCTTCGAGGCGACGTACGCGCTGAACCGCGGCGGGTTCGTCAGCACGCCGATCGAGGAGATGTTCACGATGTGCCCGGACTTCTGCTGGCGCATCTTCGGCAGGAGCCCCATGATCAGCCGGATCGCGCCGAAGTAGTTCAGCTGCATGGTGCGCTCGAAGTCGTGGAACCGGTCCTCGGAGAGCTTCAGCGAGCGCCGGATCGAGCGGCCGGCGTTGTTGACCACGTAGTCGATGTGCTCGAAGTCGCCGGACAGCTGCTGGGTGAGGGCGTCGATCGCCTGCAGGTCGGAGAGGTCGCAGCCGTACGCGTACGCCGTCCCGCCCTGGCTCTCGATCAGCGCTTTGGTGGACTCGAGCTTGTCCTTGCCGCGGGCCACCAGGATCGGGATCGCGCCGGCCTTGGCGACCTGGACCGCGGTCACCAGGCCGATCCCGGAGGAGGCGCCGGTGATCACGACGGTCTTGCCCTTGAGCGCGGAGACCGTCGCCCGGTCGGAGGTGATCGAGTCGTCGAGCATCTCCTCCCAGTAGGACCAGAGCGCGCCGGCGTACGACTCCAGATCCGGTACGGCGATGCCGGAGCCCGCCAGCGCCTTCTGGGTCGCCTTGGAGGCGTACACGGTCGGGAAGGAGACGTGCTCGAGCACCTCGGCCGGTACGCCGAGCCGCCCCATCGTCTGGTTCAGCAGCAGGTGCGCCGGGGGAGTCCGCAGCGCCGCGCCGATCAGCGCGCCGGGACGGAACTGGCGGGGGAGCAGGGCGGTCGGCAGCCGGTTGGTGACGCTGCGGTCGAGGGGGACCGCGAACTGCGGTGCCTTCGCAGCGGCGGCGAACGTGTTGACCAGGTCGATGGTGTTCTGCGGCTCCGGGTTGACCAGGTGGAAGGCCTCGCCGTCGCGGTCGGGCAGGTGCCCGAGGTGGTCCATCGCCTTGGCGACGAAGTCGACCGGGACCACGTTGGTGTCACCCAGGTCCAGACCCGCCAGCGGCAGCCAGGACGGCAGGTTGTCGCGCATCCGCTTGAACACCGGGAAGAAGTAGTAAGGACCGTCGATCTTGTCCATCGCGCCGGTCTCGGAGTGCCCGACCACGACCGCGGGCCGGTAGACCCGCCACGGCACCGGGGACTCCTCGCGGACGATCCGCTCCGACTCGAACTTGGTCCGGTGGTAGGCGGAGGGGAGGTTCTGGCCCTCGTCGAACATCGTCTCGTCGAAGAGGCCGCGGTAGTCGCCGGACGCGGCCACCGAGGAGACCTGGTGGAAGATGCCGGCCTCGACGGCGCCGGCCAGCGAGAGCGCGGCGCGGGTGCCGCCGACGTTGAGCTCCTCGTTCATCTCGTCGCTCGCGGTCATGTCGTAGATCGCGGCCAGGTGGAAGAAGTGGTCGATCTTGCCGGTGTTCTCGGCGATCCACTCCGGGTCGACGCCGAGCTGGTCGGCCCGCAGGTCGCCGACGACGGGGACCAGGCGCGAGCTGCCGCCCCACTGCTTGATCAGCGCGTCGAGACGGCCGCGCGAGCCTTCTCGGCAGAGCAGGTAGATCTCGCCCGTGCGGTTCTCGAGGAGCTCGCTGACGAGGAAGCGACCGATGAACCCGGTGGCGCCGGTGACGAAGTAGGACATGGAGCCTCTTCTATCTGCTTGGCTGACGGAGATGATTCATTCAACTCGCAACGCGCCGTGGCGTCACGCACTGGCGCGATGTTACTGAGCAGTAACCAACGCGTCCAGTACGCGACCGTAGGTAGGGCCGAGGCCCCGTCAGTCGTTCTTGCCGCCGCCGAACATGATCTCGTCCCAGCTCGGGACCGACGACCGTCCCTTCTTGCGGGGCGGGGCGTCCTCGACCGGCTCGGGGGCCACGTCCACGGCCTCCCCGGCGGGCTCCTCGGCGGGCTCGTCCGCGGGCCGTTCGTCGGTGGGTGCCACCGGTGCCTCGTCCGGGACGACGGCGATCCAGTCGGCGTCCGCGTGGTCCGCGCCGAGGTCGTCGAAGGCCCCCTGCTCGGACGCCGGAGCCTCGGCGACAGGAGCCGCGGTCACCGGAACCTCGACGGTCGCCTCGGCGACCGGGGGCTGCTCGGGCGTCGGCTCGGCAGGCGTCTCGACCTCGCGCTCACGGACCAGCTCGAGGGCGTCGTCGCCCAGCGGCAGCTCCTCGGCTCCCGGAGCCGGGACGGCCGCGAGACGGCGTCCGGTTGGCTCGGCGGCAGCTGCCGGTGCGGTCGCCTCGCCGGTCAGCAGCAGGGCCTCGTCGTTGTCCGCGACCACGTAGCGCCCGGGCTGGTCGTAGGTGAACTCCGCCAGGTGCACGCTGCCCTGGGCCTCGTACATCCCGGCCAGGTGCCAGCGGCCGTCGTCACGGCGCCAGGCGTCCCACTCGACCTGGTCGGCGCGGACGGAGATCGCCATCAGGTGCTGGCGGGAAGCCTCGTCGAGGGTGCGGCCGACCGGGCTGGAGTCGGCGCTGGCGCGGCGGATCGACGACTTGACCGCGGTCTGAGCCACGTGCGCGCGCTCGGCGAGGACCGGGGCGGCGAACGCCATGATCGCGTCGACCGTCGTCTGCGCCGCCGCGGCGACGTCCTCCGCGGACTCGCCGGCGCGGATCCGCGACTGGATGTCGCGCGGTCGAAGTGCGCTTTCCATCTTCATCTCCAACTGGCCGAGTCGTGCATTGTCACCCCGCAACGCGGTCCGGAGGCGCTGATCCACCCGTACGGCGAACTCCTCGCCCGAGTCGCTGGTCAGGACGAGTTCAGTGCCGTCCTGGTTCAGCCCCACCGGGGTGAGGTGCTGCATCGTTGCCGACTCCTTCATTTTCCGCGTGGGGCCGAGCCTACCTTCACCGGCAGCCTCATTAGGCTCACGACATGATCGACGACTCGCCCCTCTTGCTGACGTTCGAGCTCGTCGGGATCTTCGTCTTTGCGATCTCCGGCGGGCTGGTGGCGGTGCGCAAGCACCTCGACGTCTTCGGCGTGATCGTGCTGGCCGGCGCTACCGGTCTCGGCGGCGGTTTCCTGCGCGACGTCCTCATCGACGCGACCCCGCCCGCGGCGCTCGCCGACTGGCGCTACCTGCTGGTCCCGGTCGTCGCCGGACTGACCACCTTCGTCTTCCATCCGGCCCTCGGCAAGATGGAGCGGGTCGTGAACATCTTCGACGCGGCCGGGCTGGGGCTCTTCTGCGTGACCGGCGCGCTCAAGGCGCTCGACTACGGGCTCGGACCGATTCCGGCCGCGTTGCTGGGGATGGTGGCCGGGATCGGCGGCGGCATGCTGCGCGACCTCCTCGCCGGCCGGGTCCCGATCGTCTTCTCCAGCGAGCTGTACGCGACCCCGGCACTGGCCGGCGCGGCCTGGGCCGTGTTCGCGCACGAGCAGGGCTGGGCGCTGGCGGCGGTGGCGATCCCCGGCGTGGTCCTGTGCTTCGGGTGGAGGGTGCTCGCGATCCTGCGGAACTGGCGCGCCCCGGTGGCCAGCGGACCGGCGAGCGTCTAGGGCTCAGTCGCCCAGGACGCGACGCAGGTAGGTGTTGCTGAAGATCCGGTCCGGGTCGAGCCGGTCGCGGAGCTTCTGGAACTCCTCCCAGCGCGGGTACGCCGGCGCCAGGTCCGCCGCGGTGCGGGTGTTGAGCTTGCCCCAGTGCGGGCGGCCGTCGTACCCGCGGAGGATGTCCTCGACGCCCTTGAAGTAGGCGGTGTGGTCGGTCTGCGCGTTCATGTGGAAGGCGAGGTACATCGAGTCGCGGCCCGAGGAGGTCGAGAGCGCGATGTCGTCGGCCGGGGTGGTGCGCACCTCGATCGGGAAGGAGATGCTGATCCCGGAGGCGTCGATCCAGCGGCGGACGTCCTGGAGTGCGGCCAGGCCGACCTCGCGCGGGACGGCGTACTCCATCTCGCGGAAGACCACCGAGCGCGACGACGTGAAGACGCGGTGCGGGGCGTCGGAGTAGGTGCGCTCGGAGAGCGCCTGCCCGGCGAGGTTGCTCATCCGCGGGATCAGCGAGGGGCGTAGGTTGCCGATCCGGTTGACCAGGCCGAACAGCTTGTTGGAGAGCAATTCGTCATCGACCCAGTGCCGCACCTTGCCCAGGGGCGCCGGCTCGTCGAGCGTGCGGTTGTTCTCCTTGGCGAGGATCCGGTCGGTGTGCGGGAACCAGTACATCTCCGCGTGGTGGTTCTGCTCGGTGAGCTCGTCGAACCGGGCGATCGCCTCGTCCCAGAGCATCGGGAACTCGTGCGCCTCCAGGGTGAACATCGGCTCGACCTTGAAGGTGATCGACGTCAGGATGCCGAGCGCGCCGAGGCCCAGGCGCGCGACCGCGAAGACGTCGGGGTTGGTGTCCGCGTCGGCGCGCAGCGTCTCCCCGGTGCCGGTGACCAGCTCGAGCCCGGCGATCTGGGCGCTGAGCGAGGCGACCAGCCCGCCGGTCCCGTGGGTGCCGGTGGAGGTCGCGCCGGCGATGGTCTGCTCGGCGATGTCGCCCATGTTGTGCAGCGACAGGCCGTGCGACTCCAGCGCTGCGTTGAGGACGTGCAGCGGGGTGCCGGCGTGCGCGGTGACGGTCAGGTTCTCGGCATCGACCGCGATCAGCCCGGACATGCCGGCCGGGTCGAGCCGGATCCCCTCCGGCGCGGCGATGCCGGTGAAGGAGTGGCCGGTGCCGGGCATCTTCACGGTGGTGCCGAGCTCGCGGGCCCGCTCGGTCGCGGCGACCACGTCGGCGACGCCGGCCGGTCGGATCACCTCGCTCGGAGTGGTCGTCGTCAGGCCGGACCAGTTGCGCCACTCGGTGCTCATGGCGGCAGGTTAGTCGGCAACCGGGGCTGGACGGCAACTGAGCGCCGCGATCAGGGCGAACCCGGCCGCGCCGGCGCAGACCCAGTACGCCGGCGACCCGCCGGCGTGGTCGGCGACCACCCCGGCCAGGTAGGCGCCGGGAGCGATGCCGCCGGAGATGCCGGTCTGGAAGACCGCCATCGCCTCGGTGAGCCGTGATCGCGGCGTCGACCCCTCCAGCAGCGAGACGATCGCGATCAGGGTGGGGGCGAGCGCGGTGCCGATCACGAAGAGGACCAGGCCCAGCGGGACCAGGTGGGAGACGAACGGCAGCACCAGCATCGCCGGGGCCAGCAGTGCGATGCCGCCCTGGAACCGGCGCAGGTCGCTGGACTTCCAGTGGATCGCGCCGGCCACGATGCCGGCTCCCATGCTGCCGAGGGCGAACACCCCGAGCAGGGCGCCGGACGCCGCCTTGTGCCCGTCGTCCTCGGCGACCGCGACGGTGGCGACCTCCAGGGCGCCGAACAGGCAGCCCATCGCGATCGCGGCCAGCGCGATCGGCACCAGCCGCCCCCAGGGCAGCGGGTCGGTCTTGGTCTCCCGGGTCACCGGGTGGGCCGGCGGGGCCGTCCGGGTCTGCAGCGCGAGCACGACGGTCCCGACGGTGCCGAGCGCGAGCGCCACCAGCAGGCCCGTCTGCGGGGCGTAGAGGGTGGAGAGGAAGGTGACCAGGCCGGGACCGGTGACGAAGACGAGCTCGTCGACGACGGCCTCGACGGCGAACGCGGTGTGCCGTTCCTGGTCGGAGGAGACCAGGTTCGCCCAGCGGGCACGGACCATCGAGCCGATCTGCGGCATCGCGGCGCCGGACAGCGCGGCGAACAGGTGCGGCACCGGGTTCGCCCAGTCGGCCGTGACCGAGTGCACGAGCAGTCCGGTGGCCAGGGCGAAGACCACCGCGTCGACGTACAGGACCCTGGTCTGGCCGAACCGGTCGGCCAGCCTGCCGTGCGCGATCGCCACGACCGCGTTGCCGATCACGAACGCGGCCGAGACCTGACCGGCCAGCCCGTAGGACCCCGACAGGGTGCTGACCAGGATGACGATGCCGAGCGTCATCATCGAGATCGGCAGCCGGGCGATCAGGCCGGTGGCCGAGAACGACGCGCTTCCTGGATGGGCGAAGACGCGGCGGTAGGAGTCGAGCATGGCTAGCCGAGGCTATCCGTTCGGGCAGCCGATCTCATCTCGGTTTCCCGGCCTCGTAGCATTCGGACCATGCCTTCCGGTCCCGATCCGTACGACGCCCTGCTACTGGTCTCCTTCGGCGGTCCGGAACGGCCCGAGGACGTGGTGCCCTTCCTGCGCAACGTCACGACCGGGAAGAACATCCCGGACGAGCGCCTCGTCGAGGTCGGCGCGCACTACGAGCTCTTCGGCGGCCGCAGCCCGATCAACGACCAGAACCGGGCGCTGCTCGCGGCGATCCGGGAGGACTTCGCCAGCAACGGTCTCGACCTGCCGGTCTACTGGGGCAACCGCAACTGGGACCCGTACCTGACCGATGCGCTGGAGCAGATGAAGGCCGACGGGATCCGCCGGGCCGCCTGCATCGTGACCTCGGCGTACTCGTCCTACTCGGGATGCCGGCAGTACCGGGAGAACCTGGCCGACGCCGCTGCCGCCATACCGGGTGCACCGCAGCTGGACCGGCTGCGGGCCTACTTCAACCACCCGGGCTTCGTGGAGCCGAACGTGGACGCCACGCTGGCCGCCCTGGCCCAGCTCCCCGACGACGCCCGGCACGAGGCGCACCTGGTCTTCGTCACGCACTCCATCCCGGAGGTGATGAATGCGGGCAGCGGGCCGATCGGCGACGCCTACGTCTACCAGCACCGGGTGGTGATGGACGAGATCAGCGACCGGGTCCAGGACGAGACCGGGCACCGGTACCCGTCCGCGCTGGTCTACTGCTCCCGCTCCGGGCCGCCGTCGATGCCCTGGCTGGAGCCGGACGTCAACGACCACCTGGCGGCGCTGAACAAGGCCGGCGTACCCGGAGCCGTGCTGGTGCCGATCGGGTTCGTCTCCGACCACATGGAGGTCATCTACGACCTCGACACCGAGGCGATGGCGACCGCACGGGACCTGGGGATGGCCTGCGAGCGGGCCGCCACGGCGGGCGTGGACCCGCGCTTCGTCGCGATGGTCCGGGAGCTGCTCCTCGAGCGCGCCGCTGTCGAGCGCGGCCAGGAGATCGAGCGGGCCGTGGTGGGTCCGGCTCCGGCGGCCTGGGACGTCTGCGCACCCGGGTGCTGCGCCAACCCGAGAGGGCCGCGACCGGCGCTCTGCGGGTCGGACTGATGACCGACCTCGAGGAGCTGCGGATCCTCGCGACGGCGATCGCCCGCGAGGCCGGCGAGCTCATCCTGGCCAAGCGCGCGGCCGGAGTGCGGATCGCGGAGACCAAGAGCAGCGCGACCGACATCGTCACCGAGGCCGATCGGGCCAGCGAGGCCCTGATCCAGGACCGGGTCCTGGCCGCGCGTCCGGACGACGGCCTGCTCGGTGAGGAGGGCGCGTCCCGGGAGGGGGCCTCCGGGGTGCGCTGGATCATCGACCCGATCGACGGGACGGTGAACTACGCCCACGGACTGCCGCACTACGCGGTCGCGATCGGGATCGAGGTCGACGGGGTGCCCGCGGTCGGGGTGGTGCACGCGCCAGCCCTCGGCCTCGAGTACAGCGCCGCCCTCGGCGGCGGTGCCTGGTGCAACGGTCGTCCGCTGCGGGTCGCCGACCCGGTTCCGCTGGGCAGTGCGCTGGTCGGCACCGGGTTCTCCTACGAGCGTGCGTTGCGGGTCAGCCAGACCACGACGCTGACCGCGCTGCTGCCGCGGATCGCCGACATCCGCCGCAACGGCTCCTGCGCCCTGGACCTGTGCGCGGTCGCGGACGGACTCCTCGACGGCTACGTCGAGGAGGGCATCGGGGGACCGTGGGACTACGTCGGCGGACGGGTCATCGCGCACGAGGCCGGAGCCGACTCGGAGGTCCTGACCGGGGTGGCCGGACGCATCCTGGTCGTGGCCGCTCCGGCGGGTTCCTACCCGGGGTTCCGGGCCGCCGTCGAGGAGTGCGGATTTGTGGAATCCGGGGCCTCGAAAGAGCGGCTCTGAGCGGGAACAACCAGCCCCGGGCGGGTGTTGTGTGAATCCGTTGGGCGCAATCGCGCGGTGAACGTGCACTTTCGTTCGTTGTGGTGCACAATCTGCCCGCCGTCTCATTGAGGCGGCCCGGGGAGAAAAGCCCGGCGCGGTTCAGGGAAATGAGCCTGGACCGGCCCGGCAACGGGGACAGAGGACGGGGGCAGGAGAGGGACGATGGCTACTGATTACGACGCACCACGCAAGACTGAGGAAGAGCAGAACGAGGACAGCCTCGAAGAGCTCAAGGCGCGCAGGCACGACAAGAACTCCGGCAAGGTCGACGAGGACGAGACCGAAGCAGCCGAGTCGTTCGAGCTGCCCGGCGCCGACCTGAGTCACGAAGAGCTCGCCGTCGAGGTGATGCCTCGTCAGGACGACGAGTTCACCTGCATGAGCTGCTTCCTGGTGCATCACCGCAGCCAGCTGGCTGACGAGAAGAAGCTGATCTGCCGGGACTGCATCTGACCGCAGGACCGCACGCGAAACGGCCGCCGAACCCCGATGGGGTCGGCGGCCGTTCGCGTTGCCGGGTCAGGCGTCGGCGCGTAGCCCGGGCGGGAGCTTGCCCGTCGAGCGAGCGTAGTAGTCGGCGGCACGTCGGGTTGCCAGCATCCGGACCACCGCGATCAGGGTGCCGCTGACAGCGGCCCAGAGCAGGGCCTCGCGCATCGCGACGTCGGGATCGGCCGGGTTGGCCGGCGGCTCCTTGCCGGTGGCCGCCTTCCAGGAGGCGTTCAGTCCCTTGCGGGCCACGGTGGCGGCGAGCAGCGCCGAGACCAGGGAGAACGCTCCCCAGATCTTCGAGCTCTCCTGCTCCTCGGACTTCGACATCTTCACCTCGGGTTCGTGCACGGTCGGATCGGTGACGCCAGCCTAGCGAGCCGGGCCGCCGAGGGCAGCCGCCAGCTGCCGGGGGTGCCGGGTCGAGACCAGCCAGTACGGCGTCGGGTCGGCCGGGTCCTCGATCGGCACCCGCACCGACCGGGAGAGGTAGGGCCGCGTCTGCAGGAAGGCGCGCACGTCCGCATCGACGCCGTGCACCCGGCGGGTGGCGTCCTTGTCGAGCGGCTCGGCGGCACCGAGGTGCTCCAGCGCGATCTTGGCGCGGCCGACGTGCAGGACGCCGTCGCGGACCTCGACCCGGACCGACCCGACCCAGGCGAACAGGCCGAAGACGACGGCGAGCATCGAACCGGAGGCAGAGGCGGCCAGCCACGGCGGCAGCGCGACGGTGAAGGCGAGCCACACGGTCGCGAGGAACATCGTCGCCTGCACCCACCAGCGCAACGGGACGTACAACCGCTCGGCGTACACAGGCGGAGCTGTGTGGGTCGGCATCGTGATCCCTCGTGGTCTAGGTGCGTGGTGTTCGGCAAAGCCTGTCATCCCCGTCCTGAACACGCGCGGGTAGGGTCCGCTCGTGATCCTCGCTTCGCTCGTCAACCAGTTCTCGGAGACTCGGTCTCGAGCAAGCTCGGACCCTCGGTAGCCTCGACCCGTGGTTGCCATCCAGATCATCAGACTCGACCCCGACCTGCCGCTTCCGGCGTACGCGCAGCCCGGCGACGCCGGTGCGGACCTGTACGCCCGCGAGGACGTCACCCTGGCGCCGGGGGAGCGCCGCCTGGTCCCGACCGGGGTGGCGCTGGCGCTTCCCGAGGGGCACGTGGCGCTGGTCCACCCGCGCTCCGGGCTGGCGCACCGCAGCGGCCTCTCCATCGTCAACGCACCGGGCACGATCGACGCGGGCTACCGTGGAGAGATCCAGGTGTGCCTGATCAACCTCGACGCCAGCACACCGATCGTGCTGAGCCGGGGTGATCGGATCGCCCAGCTGGTGATCCAGCGCTTCGAGACGGCCGACTTCGTCGAGGTCGACGCGCTTCCCGATTCCGCCCGGGGTACCGGCGGTTACGGATCCACAGGAGGGTTTGCATGAGACTGCGTCGCAAGAACACCGACGAACCGACCGAGGTCGTGGAGGTCGTCGATGACGTGGAGCCGGCCGCGCCGCCCGCACCGGCCGGACCGGTGGATGCGAGCGAGCTGGACCGGGACGCGGTCTTCATCGACCTCGGCAGCCTGCTGGTGCAGCCGACCGACCTGGACCTCCGGCTCCAGGTCGACGAGGAGACCGGCTCCGTGCTGTCGGTGCTGATGGTCGCCGAGGAGGGCATCCTGGAGATGCGCGCGTTCGCGTCCTCCCGCGGTGGCGACCTCTGGGCCGACGTACGACGGGAGATCGCCGCCGACAGCGCCCAGCGCGGCGGCACCGCCACCGAGCAGGAGGGCCCGTTCGGCACCGAGCTGTACTGCGAGGTCCCGGTGACCGGCCCTGACGGGGAGCAGTTCGTGCAGCCGTCCCGGGTGATCGGCTGCACCGGGCCGCGCTGGTTCCTGCGCGCCACGATCGCCGGCCGCCCGGCCCAGGACGCCGAGTACGCGGCACCTTTCGAGGAGGCGGTCCGATCGCTCGCGGTCCGTCGCGGCAACGAGGCGATGGCTCCCGGCGAGCCGTTGCCGCTGCGGCTGCCTCCCGAGGCGCGTCCGCAGACGGTCGAGGAGGCCGCCGCCGAGGCGGCCGACTAGGATTTGTCCATGCCGAACACCAAGGGACGCCTGCGCAGCGGGATCCGGCAATGGGCGAGCCAGGCGCACGCCGAGGCCGTCGACCTGCAGCGCGACGTGGCCAAAGCCGGGTGCCTGCGGATCAGCGACGCCCCGGACCGGGAGCTGGTCACCGTCCAGGGCACCCTGCGCACGGTCACGCTGCGCCCGCGCGGCGGCGTCCCCGCGCTCGAGGCCGAGCTGTACGACGGCACCGGCACGATCACGGTGCTCTGGCTCGGACGCCGGCGGATCGCCGGCATCTTCCCGGGCCGGGCGATCCGGGTCACCGGCCGGATCGGCGTCCACGGCGGCGTGCGCACGATCTACAACCCGCGCTACGACCTGCGGTACTGAGGACCGTCGTGGAGCACCCAACCCCGCCCGGGCCGCAGTCCGAGTTCGACAGCCCTGCCCCCTCGGCGGAGCGGACCGTCGAGGAGGTCGTCCGCGGCGAGCTCGCCAAGGCACTCGGCGGCCGGCGCGGCATGGTCGAGGCTGCGGTGCCGACCGCGGCGTTCACCGTGCTCTTCCTGACCACCCACGACCTGAAGCTGTCGGTGCTGATCTCGGTCGGTGCCGCCCTGGTGCTGCTGGCTGCTCGGCTCGCGGCCCGCTCGACCCCGCAGTTCGTGCTCAACAGCCTCTTCGGGATCGGGATCGGCGCGCTCTTCGCCTGGCGGTCGGCCCGGGGCGGGGGAGACGCCAACGACCAGGCGCTCGCCTACTTCCTGCCCGGGATCATCTACAACACGGCGTACTCGGCGCTGATGGTGCTCTCGATCGCGGTCCGGTGGCCGCTGCTCGGCTTCCTGGTCGGGAGCGTCACCGGTGACCCGACGGCGTGGCGCGCGGACCGGGCGATCGTCCGGCTCTGCAGCCGGCTGACCTGGCTGCTGGTGCTGCCCTGCGTGCTCCGGGTGCTGGTGCAGGGGCCGGTCTACCTGGCCGGCAAGAACGGCTGGTGGGACGAGGATGCCGCCGTGACGTTCCTCGGCGCCAGCAAGATCGCGATGGGCTGGCCGCTGCAGATCGCCGCGCTGGCCGCCATGGTCTGGCTGCTCAGCCGCAACCGCACCCCGGTCGCCGCGTCCTGATCCGTTCGCTCAGTGGTGCGGGTTGAGGAGCCGCTCGAGCTCCTCCTCGACATCCGGGTGGCAGACGAACAGCAGCTCGTCGCCGGACTCCACCGGCTGCTCCGGCGACGGCGTGTAGACCAGACCGTCGCGCAGGATCGTCACCAGCGAGGTGTTCTCCGGGAACGGGATCAGCCCCGACGGCTTGCCGACGTACGGCGAGTCGGCGGGCAGCGTCATCTCGACCAGGTTGGCGTTGCCCTGGCGGAAGGTGAACAGCCGGACCAGGTCGCCGACGGTCACCGCCTCCTCGACCAGGGCCGACATGATCCGCGGGGTCGAGACGTTGACGTCCACGCCCCAGGCCTCGGTGAACAGCCACTCGTTGTCCGGGTGGTTGACCCGGCCGACCGTGCGCGGCACCCCGAACTCGGTCTTGGCCAGCAGCGAGGTGACCAGGTTGGCCTTGTCGTCACCGGTCGCGGCGATCACGACGTCGCAGTGCTCGAGGCGGGCCTCCTCCAGCGAGGAGAGCTCGCAGGAGTCGGCGAGCAGCCACTCCGCGTCGGGGACGCGCTCGGGCTTGATCGAGCGCGGCTCCTTGTCGATCAGCAGCACCTGGTGCCCGTTCGCTATCAGCTCGCGGGCGATGGAGCGGCCGACGGCGCCGGCTCCGGCGATGGCTACGCGCATGTCTTCGCCTACTCCTCTTCCGGGCCCTGCTCGATGACCGTGTACGCGTGCGTCGCGTTCTCCTCACGGAGTACGACGTGCAGGATGTCGCCCTCCTGGATCACGGACTCGCGGGTCGGCAGCATGCCCTCGCCGAGCCGGTCGATCCAGGCGATCCGGCACTTGGACTGCTCCTGGAACTTGACGGTGCGCTCGCCGATCCACGGCTCGCCGGCCGGGACCTGGTCGAGGCGGATGGTGCCGGACGGGTCCCGGAAGTCCGGCTCGGCGCCGGCGGGGAGCAGCCGGCGGAGGACCTGGTCGGCGGTCCACTTCACGGTCGCGACCGTGGTGATGCCGAGCCGCTGGTACACCTCGGCTCGACCCGGGTCGTAGATCCGCGCGACGACCTGCTGGATGCCGAAGGCCTCGCGGGCGACGCGGGCGGCGATGATGTTCGAGTTGTCGCCGCTGCTCACCGCGGCGAAGGCGTCGGCGCGCTCGATGCCCGCGTCGGAGAGCACCTGCTGGTCGAAGCCGTAGCCGGTGACCTTCAGGCCGTTGAAGGACGGACCGAGGCGCCGGAACGAGTCCGGGTTGCTGTCGATGACGCTGACCGTGTGGTTCCGGTCCTCGAGCGAGCGCGCCAGCGTGGAGCCGACCCGGCCGCATCCCATGATCACTACGTGCACGTGCGGAGCCTATCGAGCGCCCGAGACGGAGTCTCGTGGTCGAGTGGGCGAGAGCACGATGACGAACGAAGTGAGGAGCACGGTGGGAACGCTACTGCACCCGGGGCGCGGAGGCCGACAGTGCTCTGCCCTGGGTTCCTGTCCGACGGATCGCCTGGAATGCCCTACCGTTGTCCCTCGTGATCCTCACTTCGTTCGTCAATGAGCTCTCGGCGACTCGGCCACGAGCAAGCTCGGGCACTCGGTAGCCTCCGCTCATGGGTGTCGGTGGCGTTTCCAAGCGAATCATCCTCGGCCGCAAGCTCCGCAGCTCTCAGCTCGGGGAGACGTTGCTGCCGAAGCGCATCGCCCTACCGGTTTTCGCCTCGGACGCGCTCTCCTCGGTGGCCTACGCCCCGGATGAGGTCTTCATCATGCTGTCGGTCGCCGGCGTCTCGGCGTACGCCTTCAGCTGGAAGATCGGCATCGCCGTCGCCCTGGTGATGGCCACCGTGGTGCTCTCCTACCGCCAGAACGTGCACGCCTACCCGAGCGGCGGCGGCGACTACGAGGTCGCGACCGTCAACCTCGGCCGGCGGGCCGGCGTCACGGTCGCCAGCGCGCTGCTGGTCGACTACGTGCTCACGGTGGCGGTGTCGATCTCCTCCGGTGTCCAGAACGCCGCCGCGGCGCTGCCGTTCGTGGACGGCCACGAGACCGAGTGGGCCTGCGTCCTGGTGGCGCTCCTCGCGGCCCTCAACCTGCGCGGCGTCCGGGAGTCCGGCGCGGCGTTCGCGATCCCGACGTACGGGTTCATGATCGCGGTGCTCGGGATGACCGCCTACGCCGCGATGCGCGCCGCGGAGGGCAACCTGCCCGACGTGGAGAGCGCGGACCTGAAGCTGCTGCCGGCGTCCGGGTACGAGGGCGAGATCAGCCAGATCGCGATGATCTTCCTGCTGGCGCGCGCGTTCTCCTCAGGGTGCGCGGCGCTGACCGGAGTCGAGGCGATCTCCAACGGCGTGCCGGCCTTCCAGAAGCCGAAGAGCAAGAACGCGGCCACCACGCTGCTGCTGCTCGGGGCGATCGCGATCACCATGCTGATCAGCATCATCGTGCTGGCGCGGAACATGGGCCTGCGGTACGTCGACCCGCACGACCTCGAACGGCTGCGCCAGGGCGACGGGTCGCCGCTCCCGGACGGCTTCGACCAGCACACCGTGATCGCCCAGATCGCGAAGGCGGTCTTCAGCGACTTCTCGCCCGGCTTCTACTTCGTCATCTCGATGACGGGCATCATCCTGATCCTGGCCGCGAACACCGCGTTCAACGGCTTCCCGGTGCTCGGCTCGATCCTGGCCCGGGATGGTTTCGCCCCGAGGGCCCTCGGCTCCCGCGGCGACCGGCTCGCGTACAGCAACGGCATCCTGTTCCTGGCGGCGATGGCGATCGTGCTGATCGTCGCCTTCCAGGCGCAGCCGACCCGGCTGATCCAGCTCTACATCGTCGGCGTCTTCGTCTCGTTCAACCTCAGCCAGCTCGGGATGATCCGGCACTGGACCCGGCACCTGAAGACGGAGAAGAACCCGGCCGAGCGGCGCCGGATGTACCGCTCCCGCGCGATCAACACCTTCGGCCTGGCGATGACCGCGGTCGTCCTGGTGGTCGTGCTGCTGACCAAGTTCCTCCTCGGTGCCTGGATCGCGATCCTGGCGATGATCGTCTTCTACGTGATCATGATGCGGATCCGGCAGCACTACGACCGGGTCGAGGCCGAGCTGGTGATCGGCGACGCGGACCCGATCATGCCGACCCGGGTGCACGCGATCGTGCTGGTCTCCAAGCTGCACAAGCCGACGATGCGGGCGCTCGCGTTCGCCAAGGCGACCCGGCCGAACCTGCTCGAGGCGGTGTACGTCGGCTTCGACCAGGACGAGACCGACAAGCTGCTCGAGGACTGGGACCAGCGCCGGATGGACGTCCCGCTCAAGGTGCTCTACTCGCCGTACCGGGAGATCATCCGGCCGATCGTCGAGTACGCCATCGAGATCCGGGAGGCGAACCCGCGCGGCGTGGTCGCGGTCTACATCCCCGAGTACGTGGTCGGCAGGTGGTGGGAGCAGATCCTGCACAACCAGACCGCCCTGCGGCTCAAGGGCCGGCTGCTCTTCACCCCGGGAGTGATGGTGACCTCGGTGCCGTACCAGCTGCGCGGCTCGGAGGTCGGCAAGGAACGTGAGGACCGGGTGCTCTACCGCTCCCGCCCCGGCGACATCAGGCGTGGTGGACGTGACCGCTGAGGCAGCCTTCGCCGTCGGCGACCGGGTCGAGGCGAGCGTCGGGCCGGTCGCACACGGCGGCCACATGGTGGCGCGGGTGCCGGCCGGCGACGCGTCCGTGGTGATCTTCGTCCGGCACGCCCTGCCCGGCGAGCGGGTGGTCGTCCAGATCACCGACGTCGCCAAGCGGTTCTTCCGCGGCGACGCCGTCGAGGTCCTCGAGGCGTCACCGGACCGGGTGCCGGCACCGTGCCCGCTCGCGCACCCGGACGGCTGCGGCGGCTGCGACTTCCAGCACGTCTCGCTGCCCGCCCAGCGCGACCTCAAGGCGGCCGTGGTCGCCGAGCAGCTCCAGCGGCTCGCCGGGCTCGAGGTCGACGTCCGCGTCGAGGAGGTCCCCGGGGCGCCCGACGGACTGCACTGGCGCAGCCGGATGCAGTACGTCGGCCTGCCGGGCGGCGACTACGGGTTGCGCAAGAACCACTCTCACG
Source organism: Nocardioides marmoriginsengisoli (assembly GCF_003725695.1). Taxonomy (GTDB): domain Bacteria; phylum Actinomycetota; class Actinomycetes; order Propionibacteriales; family Nocardioidaceae; genus Marmoricola; species Marmoricola marmoriginsengisoli. The sequence goes on along the minus strand of NZ_RJSE01000003.1, from coordinate 94,411 downwards.
AGGTGGTCGCGGTGCCCGAGTGCCTGATCGCGGCGCCCGACGCCCGGGTGGTCCTGGTCGGCCAGCCACCCGCGGGCGACACCGTCACCGAGACCGTCCGCGGCCGCTCGTTCGAGGTCGCCGGCGATGGCTTCTGGCAGGTGCATCCGGGCGCCCCCGAGACGCTGGTGTCGTCCGTGCTGGAGCTGCTCGACCCGCAGCCGGGGGAGCGCGCGATGGACCTGTACGCCGGCGTCGGCCTGTTCTCCGCGTTCCTCGCCGAGGCGGTCACCGAGACCGGCAGCGTGATCTCCGTCGAGGGCGACCGCCGGGCCAGCGACCTGGCCAAGGGGAACCTCCGCGACCTGCGCCAGGTGAGGACCAAGGCGGGGCGCGTCGACCGGGTGCTCAAGGACCTGGACACGATGGCTGACGTGGTGGTGCTGGACCCGCCGCGCGAAGGCGCCCGCAAGGACGTCGTGAGCGCCGTGGTCGACCTGGCGCCGCGGGCGATCGCGTACGTGGCCTGCGACCCGGCGGCGCTGGCGCGCGACCTCGGCTACTTCGCCGAGCGCGGCTACCGGCTGAGCACGCTGCGGGCGTTCGACCTGTTCCCGATGACCCACCACGTGGAGTGCGTGGCGCTGGTGGAACGCGCTTGCTAGCGCTGCGTCTTCCGTGCCGTGTTCATCGCGACCAGGCGGGTCACCACCATCGCGATGTAGAACACCCCGGCGACCTGCTCGATCATGACCACGCTGCGGGAGTGGCCGCTGATCGGCACGACGTCGGAGAGCCCGGTGCTCGACAGCGTCGTGAAGGAGAGGAAGAGCAGCTCGGTCCAGCTCCGGGCGGCGTCCGGGTCGACGGCCGCGGTGAAGCTGCCCGGGTCGAGGGCCTGGACGACGACGTAGAGGTGCGCGAAGGCCCAGGCCAGCAGGGTGAAGACGGCGCCGATCGCGAACAGCTCGTCGGTCGTGACGTGGTCGTCGTGGAGCATGTACGCCAGCATCGCCGCGGCGGCGTACACGTACAGCGCCGCCTCGAACCCGGACGCCCACGGGGCCAGGTCCTCGTTCTGGGTGATCACCTGGACGACCAGCAGCACTACCGCCGGCAGCGCGATCAGGATCGCCACCCAGGAGAGCAACGGAGTCGCCCGGATCGCGAAGATCGCCAGCCCGAGGACCAGCAGCCCGAAGAGCGCGAACAGCTGGCGCCCGGCGAAGCTGCCCTCCAGGAACGGGTAGAGCAGCACGCCGGCGAGCTGGGCGGCGAGCAGCACCGCGCACGGCGTCCGCCTGAGGAATCTGATCAGCTCCATGCGCCCGAGGCTATCGAGCCGGGGCGGGCATCCGCGGAAGAAGTTTGATATCGTGTATCTTGACATCAAGATAAATCAGAGCGGCCTTGAAGTTAGGTAAACCTTCCTTACGCCCCGGCTTCGAAGATGGGCAAGATGGCCCCGACAGACTTCCCTGCACCTCGCGTGCCGCTGCAGATCAACGAGACACAAGGAGAACGCCGATGGCGAGCGTCGACAGCTTCGGTGCCAAGGGCACCCTGGACGTGAATGGCAAGGCCTACGAGATGTTCCGTCTCGACGCCGTGACCGGTGAGGGTGTCGACGTCGCGTCGCTCCCGTTCTCCCTCAAGGTACTGCTGGAGAACCTCCTGCGCACCGAGGACGGCGCCAACATCACCGCCGACGACATCCGGTTCCTCGGGGCCTGGGACGCCGACGCCCAGCCGGACAAGGAGATCCAGTTCACCCCGGCGCGGGTGATCATGCAGGACTTCACCGGCGTGCCCTGCATCGTCGACCTCGCCACGATGCGCGAGGCGATGGCCGAGCTCGGTGGCGACGCCACCAAGATCAACCCGCTCGCGCCCGCCGAGATGGTCATCGACCACTCGGTGATGGCCGACGTCTTCGGCACCCCGGAGGCGTTCGAGCGCAACGTCGAGATCGAGTACGAGCGCAACCGCGAGCGCTACCAGTTCCTGCGCTGGGGCCAGGGCGCCTTCGACGACTTCAAGGTCGTCCCGCCGGGCACCGGCATCGTGCACCAGGTCAACATCGAGCACCTGGCCCGCACGATCTTCACCCGCGAGGTCGACGGTGAGCTCCAGGCATACCCCGACACCTGCGTCGGCACCGACTCGCACACCACCATGGTCAACGGCATCGGCGTCGTCGGCTGGGGCGTCGGTGGCATCGAGGCCGAGGCGGCCATGCTCGGCCAGCCGGTCTCCATGCTGATCCCGCGCGTGGTCGGCTTCAAGCTCTCCGGCGAGCTGCCCGAGGGCTCGACCGCGACCGACCTGGTGCTGACCATCACCGAGATGGTCCGCAAGCACGGCGTCGTCGGCAAGTTCGTCGAGTTCTACGGCCCGGGCGTCTCCGCGCTGCCGCTGGCCAACCGCGCCACCATCGGCAACATGAGCCCGGAGTTCGGCTCCACGATCGCGGTCTTCCCGATCGACGAGGAGACCGTCAAGTACCTCAAGCTCACCGGCCGCTCCGAGGAGCAGCTCGCGCTGGTCGAGGCGTACGCCAAGGAGAACGGTCTCTGGCACGACCCGTCGGCCGAGCCGCGCTACTCCGAGAAGCTCGAGCTCGACCTCGCCACCGTGGTGCCGTCGCTGGCCGGCCCGAAGCGCCCGCAGGACCGCGTCGAGCTGTCCAACGCTGCTCCGGCGTTCGCCTCCGAGCTGCCGGCGTACAGCTCCAACCCGGACGCGAAGATTCCGGTCACCCTGGCGGACGGCACCAGCTTCGACCTCGAGAACGGTGCGGTCACGATCGCCTCGATCACCTCGTGCACGAACACCTCGAACCCGTCGGTGATGATCGGCGCGGCGCTGCTCGCCAAGAAGGCCGTCGAGAAGGGCCTGGTCCGCAAGCCGTGGGTCAAGACCACGCTGGCGCCCGGCTCGAAGGTCGTCACCGACTACTACGAGAAGGCCGGCCTGACGCCGTACCTGGACAAGCTCGGCTTCAACCTCGTCGGCTACGGCTGCGTCACCTGCATCGGCAACTCCGGTCCGCTGATCCCCGAGGTGTCGCAGGCGATCAACGACAACGACCTCGCCGTCGTCTCGGTGCTCTCGGGCAACCGCAACTTCGAGGGCCGGATCAGCCCGGACATCAAGATGAACTACCTGGCCTCGCCGCCGCTGGTCGTCGCCTACGCACTGGCCGGCTCGATGAAGGTCGACCTGTTCAAGGACCCGCTGGGTGTTGATCAGGACGGCGCCGAGGTCTACTTGAAGGACATCTGGCCGAGCCCGAGCGAAGTCGAGGAGACCATCGCGATGGCGATCAACTCGGACATGTTCGACGACTCGTACGCCGACGTCTTCGCCGGCGACGACCGGTGGCGCTCGCTGCAGACCCCCGAGGGCAACGTCTTCGAGTGGGACCCGAGCTCGACGTACGTGCGGAAGGCGCCGTACTTCGACGGGATGCCGGACGCCCCGGCTCCGGTCACCGACATCGAGGGCGCCCGGGTGCTGCTCAAGCTGGGCGACTCGGTCACCACCGACCACATCAGCCCGGCGGGTGCGATCAAGAAGGACAGCCCGGCCGGTCGTTACCTGACCGAGCACGGCATCGAGCACCGCGACTTCAACTCCTACGGTTCCCGACGCGGCAACCACGAGGTGATGATCCGGGGCACGTTCGCCAACATCCGGCTGCGCAACCAGCTGGCTCCGGGCACCGAGGGCGGCGTCACCCGTGACTTCACTGCCGGCGGCGAGGTCACGTCGGTTTACGAAGCCAGCGAGAACTACATCGCCGCGGGCATCCCGCTGGTGGTGCTCTCCGGCAAGGAGTACGGCTCCGGGTCCTCGCGCGACTGGGCCGCGAAGGGCACCTCGCTGCTGGGTGTGAAGGCCGTCATCGCCGAGTCGTACGAGCGGATCCACCGCTCCAACCTGATCGGCATGGGCGTCATCCCGCTGCAGTACCCCGAGGGCCAGACCGCCGAGTCGCTCGGCCTGACCGGCGAGGAGACCTTCTCGATCTCGGGCATCACCGAGCTGAACGAGGGCCGCACCCCGAAGACGGTCAAGGTCACCGCGGGCGACGTGTCGTTCGACGCGGTGGTCCGGATCGACACCCCGGGTGAGGCGAACTACTACCGCAACGGCGGCATCATGCAGTACGTGCTGCGGAGCCTGCTGAAGGGCTGATCTCCACGGCGATCGGCCTGTCACCTCCGGGTGGCAGGCCGATTGCTACTTTTCTTCTCCGCGACCCAACCTTTCAGCGACCTCGTCTCGTGATCAGGGGCAGAACATCCCTGGACAGAGGAGCGACATGACCACCGAGCTCGGACGACGACTGCGCGAGGTCGCAGCCGACGCGCCACCGACCCTGCCCGCCGACGGGTTGTGGGACCGCGGCCTGCGGAGGCACCGCACCCGCCGCCTGGCCGGCGTGGTGGGGAGCATCGTCGTCCTGGCGACCCTGGTCGGGGGCATCGGCATCCAGGCACTGGACGGTCCGGACCGCCGGGCGCAGGTCGCCGCCGCGAAGCCCGGGGACCTGCACCTGCCGCGCACGATCGCGGTCCCGGCGCCGTGGTCGAAGGGCACCGCCGACGAGGGTGAGCTCGGGGTGCTGGCGGCGGTCGGGGCATCGGACCGGAAACGCCCGAAGGGCATCGCCGGGATGGTCGCCTACCAGGGCCTGTACGGCGTCTCGGCGGTCGACGGGACGGTGCGGTTCCTGGACCTGCCGACCCCGGAGAGCAAGGACATGCCCGGGCAGTTCATCAACGCGGCCCTCTCGCCGGACGGGCGCAAGCTCGCGTACCCGCGCTACGACGGCAACGGGAACGACACCAGCAGCGATGGGAGCCTGGTCGGGTGGTCGGTCTACGACACGGTCACCGGCAAGATCACCGAGCTGCAGGACCCCGAGGCGCCGCGGATCGAGGCCGGAGCCTCCGACCTGGCCTTCAGCACCGACTCGCGGTTCCTGCTGACCAGCTACGCCGCGGCAGGCAACGCTGACAGCGAGTCCGACGAGTTCGTCGCCTGGAACGTCGCGGACGGTTCGAGGACCGTGGTCGAGGGCGCCGGGGAGTACTGGCTGCCCAACATCGGTTCCGGCCCGGGCGGGATTGTCTGGTCCCGCGACAACGACACCTACACCTACGGCACGGTGGCCGGGGCGACGACGTCGATCCGAACCGAGCACGACCCCGTGACCGCGTCCTTCGCGCCCAGCGGATCCGGGTTCGCCTACGTCGGCGGAACGCTGGCCGGGGGTCGCAACGGCGGGATCGACGCCCCGTGGAAGCTGTACGTCGGCCCGACCCCGGACCGGATGCGTCAGGTCCCCGGAATCACCGACGCCGGCCTGGTCCTCGGCTGGCGCGACCCCGATCACGTGGTGGTCGCCACCACCGACCGCGACTACGTCGTGGTCGACGTGAACGACCGCAGCATCGAGAAGGGTCGCATCGGCGGCAACGTGAACCTCGCGGTCCCGATGCTGGCTTCCGACCTGTGGGCCAACGACCTGGTCGACGGCGTCCAGCCGCCGGACGCCTCCGACCCGCGCACCCCGGCGCGGATCGCGGTCCTCGGCGCGGGCCTCGTGCTCGCCGTCGGTGTGTTCGGCACGATCCGGTGGCGGCGTCGACGTGGCTGACCGCAACGACTTCGAAGAGTTCGTGGCAGCGCGTTCGGCAGCCCTGCTGCGGACGGCGTACCTGCTCACCGGCCAGCACGCCGACGCCGAGGACCTGCTCCAGCGCGCCTTCCTCAAGGTGGTGCCGGCCTGGTCGCGGATCCAGGGCAGCCCGGAGGCGTACGTCCGCAAGGTGATGGTGCGGGAGAACATCTCGCGCTGGCGGGCCCGCCGCTGGCGGGAGGTGCTGGTGTCCCGGCACCCCGAGGAGCCGACGGACTCGGGTACGTCCTTGGAGGACCGACTCACCCTCATGGCCGCGCTGGCAACGCTCGCGCCGCGGCAGCGCGCCGTGATCGTGCTGCGCTACTTCGAGGACTTGACCGAGGTGGAGACCGCCCGGCTGCTCGGGGTGGCCGTCGGCACGGTCAAGTCCCAGCACCGGGACGCGATCGCCAGGCTCCGGGTGCTGGTCCCGGACCTCCTCCGGGAGGGCTCCGATGAGCGTCGTACGGTGGCTCCATGATCGTCGCCATCAGCATCAGCCCGTCCGGAGCCGCCGACGAGAGCGGCAGCGTCAGTGCCGCAGTCGCCGAAGCCGTCCAGGTGATCCGGGACTCCGGCCTCCCCAACGAGACCAACTCGATGTTCACCAACATCGAGGGGGAGTGGGACGAGGTGATGGCGGTCGTCAAGGCGGCCGTCTTCAAGGTCGCCGAGTCCTCGCCGCGGGTCGGGCTGGTCCTCAAGGCCGACATCCGGGAGGGTTTCGCGACCGGTCAGCTGACCGCCAAGGTCGACCGGGTCGAGGCCGCGCTCCGGACGTAACCAGCCCTGTGCTGGTATGGGGCGCATGTCCGTTCTCGAGATCGACAGGCTGTCCAAGTCCTACGGGTCACGCGCTGCGCTGACCGGGACCTCGTTCGAGGTGCGCGCCGGGGAGATCTTCGGCTTCGTCGGCTCCAACGGTGCCGGCAAGACCACCACGATGCGGATCGTCCTGGGAGTGCTGGCCGGTGACGGCGGCGAGGTCCGCTGGGACGGCCGCCCCATCGATGCCGACCTGCGCCGCCGGATCGGGTACATGCCCGAGGAGCGCGGGCTGTACCCGCGGATGAAGGTCGGCGAGCAGCTCACCTACCTGGCCCGGCTCTACGGGATGGACGCGGCCACTGCACGCGCCTCGATGGAGCGCTGGACCGACACCCTCGGGATCGCCGAGCGCCGCGACGACGAGGTGGTGAAGCTCTCGCTCGGCAACCAGCAGCGGGTCCAGCTCGCGGCCGCCCTCGTGCACGAGCCGGAGCTGCTGGTCCTCGACGAGCCGTTCTCCGGCCTCGACCCGGTGGCCGTCGACGTGATGAGCGAGGTGCTCCGCGAGCGCGCCGCCGCCGGAGTGCCGGTGCTGTTCTCCTCGCACCAGCTCGAGCTGGTCGAACGCCTCTGCGACCGGGTCGGCATCATCGCCGCGGGCCGGATGGTCGAGGTGGGCGCGATCGACGAGCTACGCCGCCACGAGGTACCGCGCTGGCGGGTGGACGGCGAACCGGCCGCCGCCTGGGCGCCGGGCCTGGCCGGCGTACGGGTGCTCGCGGAGACCGGTACGACGACCGTCGTCGAGCTCGCCGCCGGGAGCGAGCAGGCCGTCCTGGCAGCAGCCCTGGCGGCAGGTCCGGTGCGTGAGTTCGCGCTCGAGCGTCCCTCGCTGACCGAGCTCTACCGCGACGTCGTCACCGCGAGCAACGGGACCGAGGTGCCGGCATGAGCGCCTGGACGATCATCCGGCTCGTCGCCGCCCGGGAGATCCGGGTGAAGTTCACCTCGCGGTCGTACCTGCTGGCGACCGGCTCCATGCTCGCGGCCGTCGTCCTCGGCGGTGTGCTGATCAACGTGGTGGACTCCTCGGACCCGCTGAAGGTGGGCCTGACGCCGCAGACCTCGTCGGTCGCCGACGCCGTGACCAGCCTGTCCGGCAAGGGTGACGTCGAGACGAAGGACGTGGCCGACGAGGCAGCCGGCAAGCGGCAGGTCCGGGACGGCGACCTCGACGCCCTGCTGACCGGTACGCCGGACCGGCTGGCCGTGGTCGTGAACAAGGACCTGGACCCGAAGCTCGAGTCGGTGTTCACCGCGATCGCCCAGCAGCAGGCGCTCTCCGCGCAGATCGAAGGACTGGGCGGCGACCCGGAGAAGGTGGCGTCGTCGCTGCTCTCCGCCGTCCCGAAGGTCACCCAGCTGGACCCGGCGGAGACCGACGGCGGCAAGGTGGTGGCGGCGTACATCGTCGGCATCCTGATCTTCCTCGGCCTGGTCACCGCCGGCCAGCTCGTCGCCCAGGGCGTGGTCGAGGAGAAGACCAGCCGGGTGGTGGAGCTGCTGCTCGCCACCATCAGCCCGTGGCAGCTGATGGCCGGCAAGGTGCTCGGCATCGGCGTGGTCGGGCTGACCCAGATCGCGGTCGTCGTGGCCGGGGGAGCCGGCACCGCCAGCATCCTCGGGCTCGTGGACACCAGCGAGCTCAACCTGGGTGCGACGGCGATCTCGGCGATCGGCTGGTTCCTGATCGGGTTCACCACCTACGCCCTGGCGCTGGCCGGACTCGCGGCGCTGGTCTCGCGCCAGGAGGAGGTCAGCTCGGTGATCTCCCCGGTGATCATGCTGATGACGCTGCCCTACGTCGTCGGGGTCTCGATCGGCACCTGGGAGCCCGACAACCCGCTGGTGGTCTGGCTGTCCCGGATCCCGTTCTGCTCGCCGCTGGTGATGCCGATCCGGATCGCGGGCGGCGGCGTACCGGCGTGGGACGTGCTGCTCGCCGTCGGCCTGTCGCTGGCGATCATCCCGGTGCTGGTCTGGGTCGCCGGACGGCTGTACTCGAACGCGGTCCTGCAGACCGGCGACCGGGTCAAGCTGCTCCAGGCGTTCCGGGCCGACCGCGGCTGAAATGCAAACTGAGCCGCTCCCCAGTGCGGCTCAGTTGCACGTCCGTCGTCTCCGACGGACCCCGTCTCCCTCCCAGAAGCCGGGTAGTCCGGTTGCTCAGGCGTCGGACGCCAGGAGCTGGTCGAGCCAGGCGTCGACGTCGACGTTCTCGCTGCCCAGCGGGACCGTCTCGAGCGAGGCGTAGATGAAGTCCTGGACGGCGCGCGTCGGGAACTGCAGCAGGGTCTCGCCGGACGGCGAGTCGAGCTCGACGATCACGACGGCCTCGCCGCTCGGGCTCAGGCAGGGCCAGACGTGCACGTCGCCGTCGCCGGTGGGCTCGTACTGGCCCTCGAGGAGCAGGTCGCGGGCGAACGTCCAGACGACCGGGCCACCGTCGGCGTTGAGGGTCATCGTGACCGCCCACGGGTCCGCAGGGTTGTAGTTGAACTCGGCCGAGAGGTCGTGGTCCTGCTCGGTGTCGGCGGCAGCGATCTGAACCGCCGTCGTGCTGACCTTGGTGGTGAGCTTGCTGTCCATGGTCGTGTCCCTGTCCTGAGTTGGCTCGTGTTCGATCCTTCGGCAGAGGAACGGGGAACATTCGGTTTCATGACTCGATATCGGTGGACTGGTCCAGTTGAAATGCCAACTGGTCTAACTTTCTAGTCCGATTAGGTCCGTATTGGTCGATATTGTCTGGAACTTGTTCTCACGAAAAGCAGAACCGGTTCTGCCCGGAGGCAGAACCGGTTCGGCGGCAACGGGGGATCAGGCGGTCGCGACCTCCAGGCCGGTCCGGCCCAGGATCGGCTCGGACTCGATGATGCCCTCCTCGCTCGGCGCGACGCCCTCGTCGAAGACCTTGGCGGCCTGGCGGGCCCGCAGCTCAAGGTGCGCCTCGGCGGGTTTGTCGTACCCGTAGAGCTCGCGGGCCTCGGCGGGAGTCCGCACGACCGGCTCGGTCGGCGGCACCCCGTAGAAGATCGGCGCGACGACCGGCTTGGTCATCGGTGAGAGGAAGCCGAGCAGCTCCAGCTTGACCCGCTTGTTCAGGTTCGCCAGGAGGAAGGCGATCTTCATGACCGGGACGACGGCCAGGTCGACGAGCCGGGACTGCTTGATCCCGCCGAGCTCGCGCATCCAGCGCGGCATCGTCGCGATCGTGGCCGCCCGCAGGGTGCGGCCGACGACCCAGTTCGCCGGCGCGAAGATCCGCGGCATCTCGGGCAGCATTACCGACGCGTCGAGGAGGTGGTGCATCGCCTTCTTCGCGATCCCGGAGCCGATCAGCTCCGGCCGCATCCGGTCGTAGTACGCGCGCAGCTCGTCGCGGGTGCGCGGGATGTCGTCGGGGGAGCAGGTCTGCAGCTCGGCGGCTACGGCGCACTCGGCCCAGTACTGGCGCTCCTCGGCCTCGCTCAGCTTGCCGGGGCCGTACATCTCGTAGGCCTTGAGGATCGAGTGCCAGCCGGTGAGCTGGATCCAGAGCTGCGAGTCCGGGTCGTTGGCGTCGTACCGGCGTCCGGTGACGGGGTCGGTGCCGACGGCCTTGGAGTGCACCTTGACCAAGACGTCGGCGACCTGCGACGTCGACCGGGTGTCGGCGAAGGCGACCATCGCGAAGTAGCGCAGCGTCCGGTCGTACCGGGTGCGCGGCCGGGCGTAGATGCCCTGGGTCTTGTCGACCGCGGCCACGAGGGCCGGATCGAGCTCCTCGATGACGACGGCGCGCTGGAAGCCGACGGTGAGGGAGGTCGGATAGCTCCAGACCTTCCACGTGACCGAGTCCGGACCGAAGAAGCCGTAGTCCTCGTGCGGGGTGATCTCCGGCGTGCGGAGGAGTGCGGGGAGTGCCATGAGCCAATTACTACACGTGTGTAGCAATTGTGCAATAGGCTGCCCCGGTGAGTTCCAGCAAAGTCGGCGCACGCCGCCCGTACGCCGCGCGGGTGCCCGCCGGCGTCCGGCGCGAGCAGCTGCTCGACGCCGCCCTGACGATCATCGTGCGGGACGGGTACGACGCGGTCACCATCGACGCGATCGCCAAGGAGGCCGGTGTGACCCGGCCGGTGGTCTACGGCGTCTTCGACGACCTCCGCGACCTGCTGGGCAGCCTGCTCGACCGCCAGCAGGAGCGCGCTCTCGCCCAGCTCGCCGCCGCGCTCCCGCCCGAACCCGACCTCACCGACCCGGACCGGCTGGTCGCCGACACCGCGCGCCGGATGATCGAGACGGTCCGGTCGAACCCGCTCACCTGGCAGCCGATCCTGCTGGCGCCCGCGGGCATGCCCGAGCAGGTGCGGAGCCGGATCGAGGCGGACCGCCAGAACTTCCTGACCCAGGTCACCGGCCTGCTCGAGGTGGGCCTGGTCCTGCGCGGCGGACCCGACCTCGACGCCGAGGTGATGGCGCACGCGCTGCTGGCGATCCTCGAGCACTTCGGCCGGATCCTGCTGACCGATCCGGATCGCTTCGACACCGAGCGGCTGGTGCGCACGATCCAGGGAGTGCTCGGCGCGCTGCGCTAGATTCGTTCGAACACCTGTGCGAAGATGAGCGCATGTTCCATCCTCGACCCGACCCCGCGCCCGTCCCGCAGTCCGTCCCGGCCGGTTCCACGGTCGCGCCGCCGGGCTGGCCCAGCCAGGTCCGGCCTCCGGGCACCCCGGACTGGGAACGCACCGCCACCAACTGGCTGCTCGACATCTGCCCGCCGGAGTACCGCGGCTATCCCGGACTGCGCCGGCATCCGGCCATCCTGGCCCGGTTCGCGGTGCTGCACGTCGAGGCGGGTCAGGCCGCGGTCCAGCGCGGTCTCAGCGAGGTCCGCGGCCTGCTCCGGGACATTGCCTCGCACGCCGAGGTCGCCGCGGCGGTCGACGTCTGGCAGTACGAGGGCGCCCGGCTGATCAGCACCCGGCGCGCGGTCGGCCTGGTCGAGGACGCGCTCCGCGGTCAGCGGTACGCCGCGCGGCTGTCCGACGCGGTCTGAACTCTCTGCCAGAGTGGCCGGGTGATCCCCACCCGACTCGCCGTCCTGCTGCTGATCGACCGCCGCGGCTGGGTGCTGCTCCAGGAGCGTGACGAGCACGCGCCCCGGGCGGCGAACCAGTGGGGCATGCCCGGTGGGCACGTCGAGGACGACGAGGACTTCGAGCCGGCTGCCTACCGCGAGCTCGCCGAGGAGACCGGGATCGACCTGCCTCCCGGTTCGCTGACGCTCTGGCGGGACGCCGAGTACACCTACCCGGACGGGCACCACGGCCACTACCGGATCTTCGCCGCCGCGGTCGACCTGGCCGATGCCGACATCGTGGTCGGCGAGGGCCGGCAGATCGTCTTCGTCGATCCGGAGCGCGTCGCCGGGCTCGACCTCGCCGGCTCGTCGCGGCACTTCGTCCCCGACTTCCTCGGCTCCGACCTCTACCGCTCACTGAGGAGCACCCGATGACCGAGCCCCGCCTGCTCCCGGTCGCCGTCCACCCGGTGCCGTCGTACGGTGCCGAGGACGTGGTGGTCGCCGACAACGGCCTGGTCTTCACCGGCACCGAGGACGGCAGCATCTTCGCGGTCCGTCCCGACGGCGGCGGGGTCGACCTGATCGGCAGCACCGGCGGTCGGCCGCTGGGGATCGAGCTGCTCGGTTCCGACCGTCTCCTGATCGCCGACGCCCACCACGGGCTGCTCGCGATGAAGCTGCGGACCGGCGCACTGGAGACGCTCGTGGACGCCGTCGAGGGTCGCCCGCTGGTGTTCTGCAACAACGCCGCGGTCGCGCGCAACGGCGACATCTGGTTCTCCGACTCCTCAACCGTCTTCGGCATCGAGAAGTGGAAGAACGACTTCGTCCAGCACACCCGCACCGGACGGCTCTTCTGCCTGCGCGCGAACGGCGTCGTCGAGCAGGGCCTGGACGGGTTGGCCTTCGCCAACGGTGTGGCGCTCGCGGCGGACGAGTCGTACGTCGCTGTCGCCGAGAGCGGTGCCCGTACGGTGGCCCGGCTCTGGCTGACCGGCGAGCGAGCGGGGGAACGCGACTTCCTCTGCACCGACCTCCCGGGCTACCCCGACAACATCGCCCGCGGGTCGGACGGACTGATCTGGGTCAGTATCGCCTCACCGGTGGACCCGCTGGTCGAACGGATCCGCCGCGGGCCGATGGCGCTGCGCAAGGCGGTCACCGCGATCCCGGAGGCGTTGCAGCCCAAGCCCCGGCAGACGGTCCGGGCGATGGCGTACGACGACAGCGGCACCCTGGTCCACGACGTGAGCGGCGAGGTGGGCGGCTTCCACATGGTCACCGGCGTCCGCGAGCACGACGGCCGGCTCTGGCTCGGCAGCCTCCACGAGCCAGCGGTTGCGGTGATCTCACTCGGGGCGGACTAGACTTCTCCGAAGCACTGATCGACAGCACCGATCGACGAAACCGGGGAAGGCAGGGCATTGGGGCACCTTGACGCGATCACCGGACCGCAGGACCTGCGCCGGCTCGACGATCGCCAGCTCGACGAGCTGGCGACCGAGATCCGCGACGAGCTGGTCCGCACCTGTGCTCCCCGCGGCGGCCACCTCGGCCCGAACCTCGGTGTCGTCGAACTGACCCTGGCGATCCACCGGGTCTTCGACTCGCCGCGTGACAAGGTCGTCTTCGACACCGGCCACCAGGCCTACGTGCACAAGATGCTCACCGGCCGGGCGCCGGAGTTCGACTCGTTGCGCACCGAGGGCGGGCTCTCCGGCTACCCGAGCCGCGCCGAGTCCGACCACGACCTGGTCGAGAACTCGCACGCCTCCACGTCGCTGTCCTACGCCGACGGGCTGGCCAAGGCCTACGCGATCCGCGGCGAGGACCGGCACGTGGTCGCGGTGATCGGTGACGGGGCGCTGACCGGCGGGATGGCTTGGGAGGCGCTGAACAACATCGCCGTCGGCAAGGACCGCTCCCTGGTGATGGTCGTCAACGACAACGGCCGCTCGTACCAGCCCACGGTCGGCGGCCTCGCCGGCCACCTGACGACCCTCCGGACCAACCCCCGGTACGAGCAGGTGCTCGACCAGGTCAAGCGCAAGCTCAACGGCGTCCGCGGTGTCGGCCCGGCGGTCTACGACGCGCTGCACGCGATGAAGAAGGGCATGAAGGACGCACTGGCGCCGCAGGGCCTCTTCGAGGACCTCGGCCTGAAGTACGTCGGCCCGATCGACGGCCACGACCGGCCGGCCGTCGAGCAGGCGCTGGTGCAGGCCAAGCGGTTCGGCGGCCCGGTGATCGTGCACGTGATCACCCAGAAGGGCTTCGGCTACCACCCGGCTGAGCGCAACGAGAACGACCAGATGCACCAGGTCGGGCCGATGGACCCGGAGACCGGCGCGCCGATGCCCAAGGGCCGGATCTGGACCGACTTCTTCTCCGACGAGATCGTGAAGATCGGCGAGGAGCGCCAGGACGTCGTCGCGATCACCGCCGCGATGCTGTACCCGGTCGGGTTGGACCGCTTCGCCGCGCGGTTCCCGGACCGGACCTTCGACGTCGGCATCGCCGAGCAGCACGCGGTCACCAGCGCGGCCGGCCTGGCGATGGGTGGCCTGCACCCGGTCGTCGCCATCTACGCGACCTTCATGAACCGGGCCTTCGACCAGGTCCTGATGGACGTGGCCCTGCACAAGTGCGGTGTCACCTTCGTCACCGACCGCGCCGGCGTGACCGGCGACGACGGCGCCAGCCACAACGGCATGTGGGACATGTCGATCTTCCAGGTCGTTCCCGGCCTGCGGCTCGCGGCGCCGCGCGACGGCGCGCGGGTCCGTGAGCTGCTCCGGGAGGCCGTCGCCGTCGAGGACGCTCCGACGATCGTCCGGCTACCGAAGGGCGCCCCGCCGGAGCAGGACATCCCGGCCCAGTTCAAGGTCGGCGACGCCGACGTCCTGGTCCGCCGTGGTGACAAGGACGTGCTGATCGTGGCTCCCGGTTCGATGGCCGCTACGGCTGTCGAGGTCGCCTCCCGCCTGGTCGACCAGGGCATCGGGGTGACCGTGGTGGATCCGCGGTGGGTCAAGCCGATCGAGCCCGCACTCGTCCCGCTCGCCGCCGAGCACCGCCTGGTGGTGAGCGTCGAGGACAACGGCCGGGTCGGCGGCTTCGGGGCGAACCTGCTCCAGCTGCTCAACGACGAAGGCGTTCGGAGGCCGTTCCGGCTGCACGGCATCCCGCAGGAGTTCCTCGACCACGCCAAGCGCGAGGCGATCCTGGAACGGATCGGTCTCACCGCGCAGGCCCTGGCCCGCCAGATCGTCGAGGACGTGACCGCCCTGGACGCGGGTCACCCCCTGGTCGACGTCGACTAGGCCGTTCGTGCGGTCCTCTCAGCGGCAGCCCCTGGCCGCGCTTGTCGTCGTGGTCGCCCTCTGCCTGGGCATGCTCACCGGCTGCCGGGACGACAGCGACCCGAGCGACAGCGCCACCACCGGCGCGGTCTCGGCCGACGAGGCCCAGCAGCTTCTCGACACGCGTTCCGCTGCCCTCCGCGACGGAGACCTGAAGGCGTTCCTGGCGACGCTGGACCCGACCGACAACGCCCTGCTCAAGCGCCAGCGCCGGTACTTCGCCAACCTGCAGGCGCTCCCGATCGAGACGCTGGACTACACGGTGCTCAAGTCCCAGTGGCCGCACGCCCTGCGCGCCGGGGACTGGGGAGCGCACGTGTCCGTCCCGCAGGTCCGCGTCGCCACCCAGCTGGCGGGCTTCGACTCGGTCCCGGTCAAGCGGATCACCGGGTTCGCCTTCGCCCGGCTGGACGGACGGCCGGTGATCATCTCCGAGATCACCGGCAAGGGCAAGCAGTTCCCCGGGTCCAGCCCGGCGCCCTGGGACCTGGTCCGGATCCACGTCCGTACCGATGGCGCCACCCTGCAGCTGTACGACGACGACACCTGGCCGCAGTCGGCGGAGCTCTCCCGGGTGATCGGCAACGGCATCGACGACGTTGAGTCGGCATTGCCGTTCCACTGGGACGGCCGGGTCGTGGTCTACGTCTTCGGACGGAAGGCGGTGCTGAACTCCTTCGAGGGCGTCCCGGGCGGAAACATCAACCACCTCGGTGCGATGACGTTCCCGATGTACGCCGTCCTCGGCCAGCCCGAGGTCGCCGGCATCCGGTTCACCCTGCTGCCCAGCTCGGTCCGGGCCGGCCAGCCGTTCCTGGACCGGATCACCCGGCACGAGCTCACCCACGTGGCGGTCGGGGACCGCGACGACGGGGCGCCGATCTGGTTCGCCGAAGGGCTGGCCGAGTACCTCGGTGCCCGCTCGATCGAGAAGGACAAGCGCCGGATCGCGACGGTGGCCGTCGAGCGCGCCCGCCGGGACGACGAGCAGCTTCCCTCCTCGCAGACCTTCAACGGCCCGGACCAGGCCTGGAACTACGCACTGAGCTGGATGGCCTGCGACTACATCGCCGCCACCCAGGGCGAGGCCCGGTTGTGGGAGCTGATGGACGCGCTGCACAACGGCGGCGAGGGTGTCACCGACGAGGAGCAGGACCCGGTGCTGCAGCGGGTGCTCGGCTTCGACTCCGCGCAGCTGGCCCGGCGGGCCGAGCGACGGATCCTGCGCATCTACGGGTAGCGCGACACGCATCACTCCGCCGCCCGGGCATATCGCGCGCCGCCGCGGCGTTGAGGACTCTAGGCTTGACCCAGAGCACCGCCCGACTTAGGAGCAATCGTGACCCAGGCACGCTTCGTGCACATCGTCGATGACGTCCCCGAGCTCGAGGGACTCAGCGACGGGCCGGTCATGATCGTCGCCCTCGAGGGCTTCCTGGATGCCGGGAACGCGTCCGGGCTCGCGTCCGGTGACCTGCTGGAGAACTCGTCCAGCCGGGTGGTGGCCAGCTTCGAGGTCGACGAGTTCTACGACTACCGCGCGCGGCGCCCACCGATGACCTTCTTCGAGGACCACTACACCGACTACGACGCGCCGCGGCTCGTCGTACGGCTGCTGCACGACGACGCGAACACGCCGTTCCTGCTGCTGAGCGGTCCCGAGCCGGACTCCCGCTGGGAGGGCTTCGCCGAAGCGGTGCGCCAGGTGATCGAGCACTTCGACGTCCGTCTGGTGGTCTCGCTGGGGTCGGTGCCGATGGCGGTACCGCACACCCGGCCGGTGCAGCTGACGAACCACGCCACCGCGAAGCGGCTGCTGATCAGCACCAACGTGTGGGCCGGCGAGATCCGGATCCCGTCCAGCGCGCAGTCGCTGCTCGAGGTCAGGCTCGGCGAGTGGGGTCACGACGCCACCGGCTTCGTCGCGCACATCCCGCACTACGTGGCGCAGTTCCCGTACCCGGAGGCGGCCGCGGCGATGCTCCGCCAGGTGGCCGCGGTGACCGGCCTGAGCTGGGACACCTCCGAGCTGGAGCAGGCCGCGACCGAGCGGCGTGCCGAGATCGGCAGCCAGGTCGCCGACTCCGACGAGGTGCGCTCGGTCGTCGAGGGGCTGGAGCAGCAGTACGACGCGTTCCACACCGGGGGACCGAACCTGCTCGACGGCACCGACGCCCTGGGCGACGCGTTGCGCGAGACCGGTGAGCTGCCGACCGGCGACGAGCTCGGGGCCCAGTTCGAGCAGTTCCTGGCCGGACTCGACCAGACCGAGGAGGACACTCCCTGATGCCCGCCTCCGTAGCCGAGCTGATCGACCTCCTCGACCTGGAGATGATCGAGGACAACCTCTTCCGCGGGAAGCAGCCGAAGACCGAGCTGCAGCGCGTCTTCGGGGGACAGGTGGCCGCGCACGCGCTGGTCGCCGCCACCCGGACCGTGGCCGAGAAGTACGTCGTGCACTCGCTGCACTCCTACTTCGTCCGGCCCGGCGACACCGCGGTCCCGATCGTGTACGACGTGGACAACGTTCGCGACGGCCGCACCTTCGCCACCCGGCGGGTGGTGGCCCGCCAGCACGGCCGGCCGATCTTCGGGATGACGCTGAACTTCCAGGTCCCCGAGGACGGACTCGAGCACCAGGACGTGATGCCCGACGTACCGGCTCCGGAGGACTGCCCGTCGCTGAACGACCTGTTCGACGCCCGCAGCGAGGAGGACGGCGACACCAGCGAGTGGGAGCGGGAGTGGGCCGCCCTCGAGGTGCGCTACGCCGGCAACTCGCGGCCGGGCGGCGAGCTGCCCCACGACCTCGAGCCGGCCCGGGCCCGGCTCTGGATCCGGGTGAACGGCGACCTGCCCGACTCGCCGCTCCAGCACACGGCGGCGTTCACCTACGCCAGCGACATGACGCTGCTCGGCGCCGCACTGGTGCCGCACGGCGTCTACATCTCCTCGCCGAACGTGCAGGCGGCGTCGCTGGACCACACGATCTGGTTCCACCGGCCGTTCCGCGCCGACGAGTGGTGGCTCTACGACCAGCACAGCCCGGCCGCGTCCGGGGGACGCGGCCTGACCTTCGCGCGGGTCTTCACCGCGGACGGCCGGCTGGTGGCCAGCGTCGCCCAGGAGGGCCTGATCCGGGTGCGCTGACCCGGGTGTCAGCGGGTGCGGCCCACCACGTGCGGCTTGCCGTTCTTCGGGTTTGTCATCGAGAAGTCCAGACCCTGCACCGGTCCGTCGTCGACGATCCGCGAGCCGAAGGCGACCTTGGTCGGCAGCAGGACCGGCTTGCGGAACTCGACCTCGATCGTCACCGCGTCGGGCAGTCGGCTCTCCATCGCAGCGACGCAGCGCGCCTTGGTCCAGATGCCGTGCGCGATCTGGCTCGGGAACCCGAACGCCTTGGCGGTCAGCGGGTAGAGGTGGATCGGGTTGTAGTCGCCCGAGACCGCGGCGAAGCGGCGGCCCAGGTCGGCGCCGAGCTTCCACTGGGTCCCGTTGCCCTCGATGACCTCGAACGGTGCGCCCTCGGGCTGCGCGTCCTTGTCGCCGCGACCCGGACGCAGGTACGTCGACACCGACTCCCAGACCAGTTCGTCGCCGCTGGTGACGGTGGTGACGAAGTCGAACATCGTGCCCTTGCTGTGCGCCCGCTTGTTGGTCGCGGTCGCCGAGACGTCGAGGAGCTCGGTCGGCGCGATCGAACGGTGCTGGGTGACCGAGTTGCGCAGGTGCACGCTGCCGATGGCGGCGTACGGGAAGCTGCTGTCGGTCATGATCCCCATGTGCAGCCGGAAGGCGAGCATGTGCGGGTAGGTGACCGGCAGGTACTGGCCGGGCTCGAAGCCGCAGACCTCCCGGTACGTCGCCACGTGGGCAGGGTCGATCGTGACGTCCTTGCGGGTCAGTCGCAGGTCGGGCAGGTCGCCGCCCTTCTTGGCGACGCCCGGGAGCAGGTTCACTCCCGGGACGACGGGCAGCGCCGCCTTCAGCATGGACGGCAGCGCCGATCCGGCGCCTTCGATGATCCGCTCGGTCATGCTCAGGCGCCCAGCATCATCTGGCCGCAGACCCGGACGACGTTGCCGTTGACCGCGGACGAACCGGGGGAGGCGTACCAGGCGATCGCCTCGGCGACGTCGACCGGCAGACCGCCCTGGGCCATCGCGTTCATCCGCTGGCCGACCTCACGAGTGGCGAACGGGACGGCGGCCGTCATCGCGGTGATGATGAAGCCCGGCGCGACCGCGTTGATGGTGATGTCGTTCTTCAGCTCCGGCGCGACCGCGTCGACGAACCCGATGACGCCGGCCTTGGAGGCGGCGTAGTTGGTCTGGCCGACGTTCCCAGCGATCCCGGCGATGGAGGAGACGCCGACGATCCGGCCGTTCTTGTTGATCAGGCCCTGGTCGAGCAGCTCACGGGTGATCCGCTCCGGCGCGGAGAGGTTGACCGCGATCACGGAGGACCAGCGGTCCTCGCCCATGTTCGCCAGCTTCTTGTCGCGGGTGATGCCGGCGTTGTGCACCACGATGTCGACGCCGCCGTGCTTCTCCTTGACGTGGTGCGCGATCCGCTGAGGCGCGTCCTTGCCGGTGATGTCGAGAGTCAGGGTGTCGCCGTCGAGCTCCTTCATCAGCGCCTGCAGCTCGCTGGCCGCCTGCGGCACGTCGATGCCGAGGACGGTGGCGCCGTCGCGGTGCAGGACCCGGGCGATCTGCTCGCCGATGCCGCGGGAGGCACCGGTGACGATCGCGACCTTGCCGGCCAGCGGCTTGGCCTGGTCGGCGACCTTGGCCGCCTTCTTGGTGCCGGTGAGGCCGAGCCGGGCGACCTGGCCCGAGACGTAGGCCGACTTGGGGGAGAGGAAGAACGCGAGGGTGGACTCGACGGTGCCCTCGGAGCCGGGGGCGACGTACACCAGGTTCACGGTGCTGCCCTTGCCGATCTCCTTGCCGAGCGAGCGGGTGAAGCCCTCGAGAGCACGCTGGGCGATCCGCTCGTCGGTCGAGTCGGTCTGGGTCGGGTTGGTACCGAGGACGACCACCCGGGCGCAGCCCTTGAGGCTGCGCAGCAGCGGGGTGAAGAACTCCTGGAGGGCGATCAGGCCCTCGGGGTCGGTGATGCCGGTGGCGTCGAAGACCAGGCCCTTGTACTTCTCACCCTCGGCAGCGGTCCGGGTGCTGGCGATCTCCAGGTTGTCCAGGGTCGCCGTCAGGACGTCGGTCAGCCGGCCCGCGCCGCCGACCAGGACGGTGCCGTCGACGAGGGGAGCGCCCTCGGTGTAGCGGTCGAGCTTCTCCGGGCTCGGCAGGCCGAGGTTCTTGACGAACATCTGGCCGATCGGGCTCGAGCTGAAGGACTGGTAACGGTCGCTCATCGGGGTTCCTCGCATCAGGGAATCGGGGCGCTGCCACGGGCGTTGAACCGGTCAGCGCAGCAAATGTAACTTCAGGTGTAACTCGGAGTCCAAAATTCGTGACGTGGCCCTCACTGCGTTTCAATTCCCGATGTTACGCGCCAGTATTGTGAGACCTTCGCATCGATCAGGAGAACCCCATGCAGGCCAAGACTCGTCGCGTCGCCATCCTCGGTGGCAACCGGATTCCGTTCGCTCGCTCGAACACCGTCTACGCATCCGCGTCGAACCAGGAGATGCTGACCGCCACCCTCGACGGCCTGGTCGCGCGGTTCAACCTGGAGGGCGAGCGGCTGGGCGAGGTCGCCGCCGGCGCCGTGCTCAAGCACTCCCGGGACTTCAACCTGACCCGGGAGGCCGTGCTGAGCACCCGCCTCGCTGCGGAGACCCCGGCCGTCGACCTCCAGCAGGCCTGCGGCACCGGCCTCCAGGCGATCATCTACGTCGCCAACAAGATCGCCCTCGGCCAGATCGACTCCGGCATCGGCGGTGGCACCGACACCACCTCCGACGCCCCGATCGCGATCGGCGAGAAGCTCCGCAAGAAGCTGATCAAGCTCAACAACGCCCGGACCAACAAGGACCGCCTCGCCGTCCTCGCCTCGATCCGGCCCGGCGACATCAGCCTGGCGATCCCGTCCAACGGCGAGCCCCGGACCGGCCTGTCGATGGGCGAGCACCAGGCGCTGACCGCGCTGGAGTGGCAGATCACCCGCGAGGCGCAGGACGAGCTCGCGGTGAACTCTCACCACAACCTGGCCGCTGCCTACGAGGCCGGCTGGCAGGACGACCTGATCACGCCGTTCAACGGTCTGGAGCGGGACAACAACCTGCGTGCCGACTCCAAGCTGGAGAAGCTCGCCACCCTGAAGCCGGTCTTCGGCAAGGGTGAGGCCGCGACCATGACGGCCGCCAACTCGACCCCGCTGACCGACGGCGCCTCCGCGGTGCTGCTCAGCTCGGAGGACTGGGCCAAGGAGCACGGCCTGGAGCCGCTCGCCTTCCTGGCCGACTACGAGACCGCGGCGGTCGACTTCGTGCACGGTGGCGAGGGTCTGCTGATGGCTCCGGCGTACGCCGTCCCGCGGATGCTCGCGCGTGCCGGCCTGACCCTGCAGGACTTCGACTTCTACGAGATCCACGAGGCGTTCGCCTCCCAGGTGCTCTCGACGCTGGCGTCGTGGGAGGACCCGGTGTTCTGCAAGGAGCGCCTGGGCCTGGACGCGCCGCTCGGTTCGATCGACCGGTCGAAGCTGAACGTCAAGGGTTCCTCGCTCGCGGCCGGGCACCCGTTCGCCGCGACCGGCGGCCGGATCGTCGCCAACGCCGCCAAGCTGCTCGCCGAGAAGGGCTCGGGCCGCGCGCTGATCTCGGTCTGCGCGGCGGGTGGCCAGGGCGTCGTCGCGATCCTCGAGCGCTGACGCCAACCGGACGTCGAGCTTGTCGAGACGTGGTGACCTCGGCGCTTGCCTCACCACGTCTCGACGTGCCCGGCTCCGGCATCGTTCCTGGCCGGACTCGCTCCTCGGCGATCTGATCCGCTGGCGCGCCCCTGATCAGCGATCGGTGGCGAGGGCGACCGCGGTGGAGGTCAGGAACGCCTTGACCTGGTCGCCGGAGATCGGCGAGATCGCGGGGATGCCCGGACTGCTCTCCTTGACGAGCATCCCGATCCGGGCGAGTTGCAACGCTCCCAGGCCCGAGGCGTACATGTAGTTCGCGGCCAGCACGCTGTCCTGGTCCTTGAAGTCTCCGGCCTCGATGCCGGCGTCCAGGGTCTCCTTGAGCGTCCGCAAGCAGGCGGAGATCGCCCGACCGAGCCGGAAGAGCGCGCCTTCACTGACCTGCTCGAGCAGCTCGGGGCCGGGGCGGCGCATCAGCGTCTGGGCGCAGTCCACGAACGCGGGGTACTCCAGGCCGAAGTCGACGAAGGCGGCGACCACCGCTCGCAGGCGGTCGGACGGGGTCCCGGTCGCCTCGGCGGCCGCGGTCTCGAGGCGCTGCTTGAGCTCTTCGAGGTACCCCTCGACGGCGAGCGCGAACAGCTCTTCCTTGCCGCTGAAGTGCCGGTAGATGATCGCCCGGTTGATCCCGACCGCCTTGGCGATGTCGTCGATCTGCGCGTCCCGCACGCCCGACTCGTCGAAGAGCTGGCGGGTCGCGGCCAGGATCTGCTGTTCGCGCGCCTTGCGCCGCGCAGCCGCCGCTGACTGCCGACTGGGAGTACTCATGTCGAAACTGTAGTGCAACTCCTGTTTACACAGGTGTCGCACTCCGGACCGCTCCGCCTGGACGCAGGACGGCGCCTGCGACCAGCGCCAGGTTCGCGGTAGCGAGACCGACGCTCACCGGGAGGTCGAGGGCTCCGGACGCGGCCGCGATCCCGGTCAGCGCCGCGCCGATCGAGCCGACCAGGGTGCCGTGACGGGCTCGGGCGATCGCACGGCGGGCGTGCGCGATCACCGGGCCGAGCCGCGCGACGTCGAGGTCCTCCAGCGCGACGCCGTACGGGGGCGGCGGGCCGGGCCAGCTGTCGCAGACCGCCAAGTCGGCCACGGTGAGCGGTCCGTCCACGCGGTACGGAGCCACGACGGCGACCGAACGGCCGTACTGCCGAAGGTCGCGGACCTGAGCCGCCTGGGCGGCTCCGTCGAGCTCGCCGTGCCATCGCCCGACCCCGGCGGCCCGGGCGGCGGCCTCGGTCCGCGCCGGGGTGTCGTCGGAGACCAGGACAGTCTGCAGGTCCAGCCGGTGCAGTCCGCGGACGTCGTGCGCGGCATCGGCGCGGAGCGTGTCCTCGACGGTGATGGTGCCGAACGGGCGGCCGTCCACCTCGACTCCGAGCACGTGACCGATGCTCGGTGGCGCCGGGAGCTCCAACCACGCCGGTGCCCCGACCCGAACCGGGTGCCGGTCCACCGAGCCGACGACGCCGATCCCGGGGACCTCCTCGACCTCCGTGCTGCGACCGCCGGCGGCGAGCCGCGAGACGGCACGACCGACCGGGGTCGGCAACGCATGGCAGAGCGCACCCGCGAACCAGCGCAGGTTGCGGTCGTCGGCCTGATCGAGCGGGTCGACCGAGACCACTCGGAGCGCGCCGGTCGTCACCGTCCCGGCCTTGTCCAGCACCAGGAGGTCCACGCGGGCGGCTCGGACGAGCGCCGCGGAACCCCAGGCGCGCACCCCGAGGCCCCGGCTCCGTCGTACGGCGACAGCGCGGGCGAGGGCCGGGGCAAGCAGCATCGGGGCCGGGGAGAGAGCGAGGAAGGTCGCGATCGTGACCTGAGTCGCGCGGTCGGTGCCGGCGCCGAGGAGCACCTGGATGGCTCCCGCCAGCACCGCCACCCCGACCCCCGCGATCGCGAGCCGGCCCGTAGCTCTGCGGCTCATTCCTCGCCCTCGGTGTGGAAGCGCTCGAAGTCGCTCTGGTCGCCTGCCTTCCACAACGGCACGCTGGCTTTGAGCAGCATCGTCAGCTGGACGACCAGCTCAGGGTCGTGCAGCGCCTCGCCGAAGATCTCGTTGATCCGCTTCCAGCGGTACCGGACGGTCTGCGGGTGCACGTCCAGCCGGGCCGCGATCGCGGGAGCGCTGTCCCGGGTCTCCAGCCAGGTGAGCAGGGTCTCGGAGAGGATCTCGCGCGAGTTCGGGGTCTCGGCGAGCAGCGGAGCGAGCAGCTCCTGGCAGAGCTGCTGACGCATGTACGGCTCCGCGTGCAGCCAGAGCTGGGTGCGGTGGCGCAGGCACTCGATCACCCGGGCGGTCGGGATCACCCCGCGTCGGGCGAGGTCGATCGCGCGCCGGGTCCAGAGGCTCGCGGCCGGTGTGCTCGCCAGGTTCACCGGCCAGCTGGTCGCGATCCGGGTGACCGACCGGTCCTGGTCGAGAAGGTCGAGCGCCGCCGCGAGATGTTCCGGAGTCGTCACCAGCATCGGTCCCGGGTCGCTCAGGCCGGTCGAGCAGACCAGTAGCTCGGGGGAGTCCCGCCACGGTGGCACTTCGTCGGTGCCTGCGGGGGTCACTTCGAGAGCCAGCACCACCACCGTGGTCGGAACGGTCCACTCGGCCGCGATCGAGGCCAGGTACGGGTCGGTGCCGGTGAGGAGGGCTTCGGCGAGGTCGTGACGGCGCCGGTGCGGCTTCCGGGCGAGCTGGTGGAGGGCGGTCTGGTGCCCGCGCTTGACCTGCTCGGTCAGCCGCGCGAAGACGGTGTCGATCGCCTCGCCCAGCCGGTCGAGAGCTGCCGCACTGGCAGCGTGCTCGACGGCGAGCGAACGGACCAGGTCCCAGGACATCTGCGCCGCGAGGTCGAGCGCGGCCAGCATCGGGCTGAGGTCGTGCTCGTCGGTGGCCTCGCCGTGGCCCATCTTCGCGAACAGGTCGTCGACCCGGCGCGAGGTGTGCTCCCGGCCGGCGGCGACGTCGAAGAAGAGCCGGACGGCACCTTCTGTCGCCATCCGGATCAGCCTGTTCCGGCGGCCGTCGACCGGACCGGTGAAGGGCCCGACCTCGGCCTGGACCCGGCGGGCAAGGTTCTCGGCGAAGCCGGAGACCTCGCGAAGCCGGTCGAGCAGGTCGGCGTAGCGGGCTTCGCTGTCGGTCGTCGTCGCCAAGGTCACCTCCCCCGAGTAGGCGTGCCGTTCAGACTATTTGCGCGCGGACCGGCGATGGGGGCCGCGGACGAAAATGTGGATAACTCTGCGGATCGCGGACAATCGGACGGAAGTCCGGTCACCCACGGTCCCGGGCCGGCTGGCGGGGGAAGTCGCTCTGATCCCCGGTCCGCCAGAGCGGCACGCTCGCCTTGAGCAGCATCGTCAGCTGCACGATCAGCTCCGGTTCGCGGAGGGCGTCGCCGAGTAGCTCGTTGATCCGCTTCCAGCGGTACCGGATGGTCTGCGGGTGCACGTCCAGCCGGGCCGCGATCGCCGGGGCACTGGCCCGCATCTCCAGCCAGACCGAGAGCGTCTCGGCCAGGATCTGCCGCGAGTGCGGGCTCTCGGCGAGGAGCGGGCCGAGCAGCTCCTGGCAGAGCTGGCGACGCAGGTGCGGCTCGGCGTACAGCCAGAGCAGGGTCCGGTGCTGGTCGCAGTCGAGGACCCGCTCGTCCAGGAGCACGCCCTGGTCGGCGAGCTCGAGCGCCCGGCCCACCCAGCGGCGCGCGTCGTCGGCGTGCGCCGTCGCCACCGACCAGCTCACGGCTGCTCGTCGTACGCCGAGGTCTGCGGTGAGCGTCTCGATCAGCCGATCCCGGTCGGGCGCAGCTGCCAGCGCCAGCAGCTCGCCGTCGACGAGGTCGGAGAGGATTCCCGGCACGCCGGTCAGGTCGGGCTCGCCCTCGATCGAGGCCAGCACCACCGCCGCCGGCAGGTCGCTTCCGGCAGCGAGTGCGAGTGCGACCAGCGTCTCCCGGTCGGCGCCTTCGACCAGCCCGCGGAGGAGCTCGCGCCGCGGCCCGCCGTGGCTCCGGGCGACGGCGCGCTCCCCGGCTGCGTAGCCGCGCTCGACCTGGGTACGCAGCCTCGTGTGCAGCCGCTCGATCTCGTCGTGCAAGCCGCTCAGCACCGCGGCGGCGCCGTCGAGGCGCACGACCAGCGCCCGGACCTCGTCCCAGGCGAGCAGCCGGGCGTGCTCGAGAGCTTCCAGGATCGGCGCCAGGGTGTGGCCGTCGGTGGCCTCGCCGTGGCCCATCTTCGCGAACAGCTCGTCGACCCGGCGACCGCTCGGTCCGCGGCCGGTGAGCTGGTCGAAGAACTCCTCGATCGCCGAGCGGGTGGCCAGCGCGATCAGCCGGTGCCGCTTGCCGGTGACCGGGCCGGCGAAGACCTGGACCCGTTCCTGGATCACCCGGGCGATCCGGCCGCCCAGCGGGTCGGCGGCCGACCGCATCGCGTCGAGCAGGTTCGGAACTCCTGCGAGGGGCTCCGGAGAGCCCCCTTCGCAGGGGTGGTCCGCAGGGCGCCTAGGGGCAGATCCCACGAGGCGCCCTGCGGACCGAGGGGTCGGGCACCGTGCTCGCCGGGGGGATGAGCACGTGCCCTGAACCGGACATCCGGCCAGGGAGTGGCGGGAGTAGATGTCCGGAGGACTGGTGGAGACGGAGGGGGAGCTGAGCAGAGTCGAGGCCGAGCGTGCGTCGTGCACCGGTGGTCCTGACCGAGCCCATGCTTCTCCCTCCCCAGGGACGGGCGCCGGTGGTCGGCGCCGTTGGTCCGACCTTGCTGGCCGGGGTGCGTTCACGTCCAGTGATTGGTGCTCGATCGGGCTTGCTGGATGAAGATTGCTGACGAACTTGTGAGGGCGGTAACAAAACGCGCGGGATGGTCAGGGGCTGCTGACCAGATTGATCGGGCCGCCGGGGACGCTCACGCTGAAGGTTGCCGGGAGGATCGGTCCTGCAGGGGTGGCGAATCCGACGATGTCGGCCGGGTTGCCGTTCTGAACCTGCCCGAGGCAGCCCCAGACTCCGGAGACGTAGAGGTTGCCGGCGAAGCCTCCCTCCTTGATCGCGAGCTTTTGGGTGCTCTCGTCGAAGGTGGCGGGAAGCGTGCCCGGCACGGTCCCTGCGGGGTCGCCCGCCAGGTCGAACCTGCAGCCTCCCGTCGGGGATTCGAAATGCAGGCGGACAGTGTCGATCTGGCCGCTGACCACGTCGGTTGAGGAAGGAGTGACCGGGCTGGTGCTCCGGAACGTCCAGGTGCCGACCTGGCTGGGTGGAAGCGCACCGAAAGGTCCGGTGCAGCCCTGCCACGAAGAGCTGACCAAGTCGAGGACGTCCGGCACGGTTCCGGCGTGGGCAATGGCGCTGCCCGTGATTGACGTACACCCCCACCTCACCACGGTGCCGGCCTTGTTTCGCACCCGGAACTCCACCCGCCGCGTCGTTGCTGGCGTAGACACGATCGGGTCGGCAGTCAGCGTGGCCGGATGGGATCCGGGTGCAGTGTCCCCGCCGACGGCGACCGTGTACGCCGAGCCGGTCGCCTGCGCTGGCCCGACGATCGCGGCGATGCAGAGCGCCGATGTGGCCGCGATGGACCTTGTCGTGAGCATCCTGACCTGCATGGTGGGGCCTTCCGGTTAGGGAGCGTGGTTCGGGAACGGGAGCGGGTCGGGAACCGTGACGATCTTGGGATTCGCCGGGATCGGGTGCTGGACACGGCCGTCACCGAGGCAGTTCGCCTTCTCGGGGGTCGTGTCACCAGGACCGGGTGGACGGATCATCCAGTCCGGACCCGTGGTGAAGCAGACCGCGATGCCGAGACGTGCCGTGACTGGGTTCCCCGGACCAGCGATGGTGGCGGTGAGGATTCGGGAGACGTCATCGCCTGCGGCCGTCCGGCAGTTGGCGAAGGCGGGGATGTCGAGGGTGCCGGTGAGTGTCCCGCCGGGTCCTCCCATGAAGCTGTGGTCGGTATCGAAGGCCTCCATCTGCTCGGTGCCGTTGGTGCCTGGTCCCTCCCAGTACTTCGAGGTGAGTTGGAGCCGTGCCCAGGTTCGGGGCGCACAGGTCGACCTCAGGCGCAGGTCTACTCCGTCGACCTTGAGGCTACGAACCCGGAGGCCCACCTGAGCATCGAGTACCGCGGGATCAGCGAAACTTCCTGTCCCGGTCGCGGGGATGCCGTCCTTGGCGTCGATGGCGATCGGTACCGGCACATTCTGGTCGTCGCGGCGTTGGACCAGTTGCAGCGTCGCCTCGACCGGGATGGTGCCGAATGCGACCGTCCGTACCGGAATTAGCGGTGACTCCCCATAGGGATGCTCAGAGCCCTGAGGCGACACGAAGAAGGCCAGCGCAGAGTACGGGATTGCAATCCGGCCAGCAGCGTCCGTGCCGGCCTCGGGGTCGACGACCGCGTTGATAGCAAGCATGGCCAACGGGATCCGCGCCCATTGCTTGGCACGCACGGACCCTGCCATGCCCGTCTGCGCAACGCCGCCCCAGTAGTACTCGGCACCCATGCTCCCGGGCCGGTCCGGATCGTAGGTCAGGTACGGCAACCCTGGCCAGGGTGGTGTCCCGTCGGCGTTGCTGGCCGCCGGTAGCAACGGCAACGCAGCGACGGCGAGGGCGCAAGCGAGCAACCGGCGGCGTCGCCGGCTGCGGGGGGCTCGGTGCGATGTCACGATTTCAGTTCTCCTTGGTGCTGGGTGACCCCTGGCCCGTCCGTGAGGCAGACAGGCCAGAGGTCACGTCCTGGCAAGTGGGGCTTCAGCTCACCCGGCCGTTGGTCGCCTGCAGGGTGACGGTGTTGCCGGCCCCGGGGACCAGCAGGTTGACGAACGGCGTGAGCAGCCCGCAGTTCTGGAACTGGCCGATCGTGTAGGTCCCCGTCAACCGGCCGCCGTTGATCAGGTCGAAGCCTTCACCGGGGGGCGTATTCGCCGGGATGCTGACCGGATTGACGGTGCGGCAGGTGGAGCCGCCGAACCACCAGAGCGGGAGCAGGCCGATCGCCTTGATGTTCGAGAGCTTCACGTAGAACTTCGCGGTGGCGCTGACCTCGGCGTTCTCGCCGGCCAGGTTGATGTGCCCGGTCACCGGGCCGGCCGGGATGAAGTCGATGTTCGCCTCGAGCGGGACGAGGCCCAGCGCGGCGAACCTCGTCCTGGTGCCCGGCAGCGTGAGCGACCCGGTGAAGTCGCCGGTGTCGATGTCCAGGTCGGTGTGCAAGGTTCCCGGTCCGAGCCGGACCGTGCTGTTGGTGCTCTTGATGTACGTGCTGCCCGAGACGTCGTGGTCCAGGCTGATGATCGTCGCGGCGTTGGCCGCGGCGACAGGAGTGAGGGCGAGCGCCGCGGCTGCGGCGACCGCGCCGAGGCGTCGGCGACGCCGGGCGCTCGGGGGAGCGTAGGTCTTCATGTCTTCTCCTTCGGACAGGCGAATGGGGACGGCGACGGGTGGACGGGCGACGACCGGCGCCGCCCGTCCACCCGGTGGGTCACGGCGTGCTGATCCCGTTGACCGGGCCGTCGGGCACGGTCAGGGACAGGTTCGCGGGCAGCACGGTCCCGGTGGACGTGGTGTACCCGACCATGTCGGCCACATTGCCGCTCTGGATCTGCCCGAGGCAGCCGACCACGTTGTACACGTAGAGGTTGCCGACGAATCCGCTCTCCAGGACGGAGAGCTTCTGGGTGGCCTCGTCCACGGTGCCGCGCGCCGACCCGGGGATGGTCCCGGTCGGGTTGCCTGCCACATCGAACTTGCAGATGCCGGTCGGCGACTCGACGTGCGCGCGGACGTTCTCCACGTGCCCGGCGATCACGTCTGTCTGAGCCGGGGTCACCGCACCGGTGCCGTGGATCTTCCAGGTGCCGACCTGGGTCACGTTCAGGATGCCGCCCGGACCTGCGCACGACGTCCAGGCCGAGGTGCGGATCTCGCCGATGTCGGTGATGCCGGAGCCGGAGTTGACGATGCCCGTGCCGGACACGCCGTTGCAGCCCATCTTGATGATGGTGCCGGCGTTGTTCTTGACCTTGAACTCGACCCGCCGGGTCGTCGCCGGCGAGGTCACGATCGGGTCGGCGACCGCGCTGGCAGTGTGCGTCGCTGCCACGGTGCTGCCACCGACCGCGACCGTGTACGACGACCCGGTCGCCAGCGCCGGACCGGCGACCGCGCCGATGCCGGCGATTGCCACGGCGGCGAGAACGGCCTTCCTGGAGTGCTTCTTGAGTTGCATAGTCTTCCCTCTCCCTGAGATGGATTCGGCGCCTCTTGTGAGGCGCGTCACCTGGCTGAGTCAGCCCCAGGGATCGAGCCGTAGTCCAGAGAGAAGCCCCAAAAACAAGGAGATTCGGCTCGCCGACGAGCGGAATTTGTAACCCGCGTAACAAGAATGCGACGTCTGCGGTCTGGTTCGCCGATCGTCCCGACCTCTCGTCGGTTCGTGCGCCCGACGGATGCCCTGAATCAGCCCGCCGCGGCCGTCGTACGACGGAGTTGTTATCGCACTCACAACTTCAGATCACGAAGAGGTAACAGCGCTCCGCCCAGCTCGATCGCCCTTGCCTCGATCACCCACGTCCTCCCTAGGTTGCCGGAACACCGAGGCACACCAACTGAGGGAGAACCGTGATGGGCGGAACCGTCGAAGTCAGCGGGCTGACCAAGAGCTACGGGCGTCAGAACATCTGGCACGACGTGTCGCTGACCTTGCCGGCGGGGGAGATCACCGCGCTGCTCGGACCGTCGGGCACCGGCAAGTCGGTCTTCCTCAAGTCGATCATCGGCCTCGTCGAACCCGAGCAGGGCAGCATCCTGGTCGACGGTGTCGACATGGTCGCGGCGAACGAGGCCCAGCGCCTGGAGCTCCGGAAGAAGTTCGGCGTGCTCTTCCAGGACGGTGCCCTCTTCGGCTCGATGAGCGTCTACGAGAACGTAGCCTTCCCGCTGCGCAAGCACACCCGGCTCAAGGAGCACCAGATCCGCAAGCGGGCGCTGGAGAAGCTCGACCTGGTCGGCCTGATCGGGCAGGAGCACAAGGTTCCGGCCGAGATCTCCGGCGGCATGAAGAAGCGTGCCGGACTGGCCCGGTCGCTGATCACCGATCCCGAGATCATCCTGGTGGACGAGCCGGACTCCGGCCTCGACCCGGTGCGCACCTCCAACCTGGCGCAGCTGCTCGCCGAGGTGAACGCCGCCACTGACGCCACGATGCTGGTGGTCACCCACAACATCGAGCTCTCCCGCACGCTCCCCGACAACCTCGGCATGCTGTACCTGCGCGAGCTGGTGATGTTCGGCCCGCGCGAGGAGTTCCTGCTCACCGACCACCCGGTGGTCTCCCAGTTCATGAGCGGTGACCCGGACGGCCCGATCGGGATGAGCGAGGAGGCCGACCACGGCCGCCGCGACCTGCTGGCCGAACCCGAGTACCCGGGCGGCGTGGCGTTGATGAGCTCGGCCGCACGGTCGATCGAGGTGCTGCCACGCCAGCTGATGCCGCGTTCCGGCGCGGGCCGGGCCGGGGCGGTCCGTCACCGCGAGCGGGTCGCCGCGGGGACGGCTCCGTTGTACGTCGCCGAGGACGACGACCGAGACCGGGTCGCCGCAATCCCGGGTCAGCACCTCGCCACCCGGGCGCTCCAGGCGACGGGGGACTTGTACGCGCTCGGGCTCGACACTCTGCGGATGGGGGTCAGACGCCCGTTCGCTGCCCGCGAGGCGCTGGAGCAGTTCTGGTTCGTGGTCAGCGTCTCCTGGCTGCCCGCGATCCTGATCGCGATCCCGTTCGGCGCGGTGATCGCGCTGCAGCTCGGCACCCTGACCGTCCAGGTCGGCGCGCAGTCCTTCACCGGTGCGGCCAGCGTCCTCGCCGTGGTCCAGCAGGCAGCTCCGATCGTGACCTGTCTGGTGATCGCCGGAGCCGGAGGCGCGGCGATCTGCGCCGACCTCGGCTCGAGGACGATCCGCGACGAGATCGCCGCGATGAGGGTGGTCGGGCTCTCCCCGGTCCAACAGCTGGTGGTACCGCGGACCCTGGCCTGCGTCGTCGCCGCCGTACTGCTCAACGGGCTCGTCGCGGTGGTCGGCGTCCTCGGCGGCTACTTCTTCAACGTGATCGTCCAGGACGGCACTCCCGGCGCCTACCTGTCCAGCTTCACCGCGCTGGCACAGCTCCAGGACCTCTGGGTCGGAGCGATCAAGGCGGTGATCTTCGGCTTCATCGCCGGGGTGGTCGCCTGCTACCGCGGGCTCAACACGGCACCCGGCCCCAAGGGTGTCGGTGAGTCGGTGAACCAGTCCGTGGTGATCACCTTCCTGCTCACCTTCTTCGTGAACTCGGTGATCACGACGCTGTACCTGCAGCTCTTCCCGGGAAAGGGGGCTTGAGATGGCCGCCCCTGATGCCGTTGCCCGGCTCGTGCACGGGCCGTTGGAGAAGCTCGCCGGGGTCGGGTCCGGCCTGCGCTTCCACCTGACTGCCCTGCTGCGGATCCCGGCAGCGATCCGGGATCACCGCAAGGACGTCGTCGCGCTGCTCTCCGAGGTCTCGTTCGGCAGCGGCGCGCTGGCGGTCATCGGCGGCACCATCGGCGTGATGGTCGGCCTGACCCTCTTCGTCGGAACCGTGGTCGGGATGCAGGGCTTCGCTGCGCTCGACCAGATCGGGGTCTCGGCGCTCAGCGGATTCACCTCGGCCTACTTCAACACCCGTGAGATCGCGCCGCTCGTGGCCGCACTGGCGCTCTCTGCGACCGTGGGCTCCGGCTTCACCGCCCAGCTCGGCGCAATGCGGATCAACGAGGAGATCGACGCCGTCGACGTGATGGGCGTCTCCAGCATCACCTACCTCGTCTCGGCCCGGGTGCTCGCCGGCTTCGTCGCGATCATCCCGCTCTACGTGATCGGGCTGCTGACCTCGTACGCCGGCTCGAGGCTGGTCACGGTGCACCTCTACGGGCAGTCGGCCGGCACCTACGACCACTACTTCCACCTGTTCCTGCCGCCGATCGACATCCTGCTGTCGTTCGCCAAGATCCTGGTCTTCGCCGTCCTGGTGATCCTGATCCACTGCCGGCTCGGTTTCCAGGCGAGCGGGGGACCGGCGGGTGTCGGCGTCGCCGTCGGCACCGCCGTACGACGGAGCATGGTGACCGTCGCACTGCTGGACCTGGTGCTCTCGATGGCGCTCTGGGGCGCCACGACGACGGTGCGGGTGGCGGGATGAGGGCCCGCCGGTTCGACGTCGTCCTCGGCGCGATCGCGCTGCTGGCCGTGGGCGCCCTGGTCCTCGTCGCCGTCCTGGCCTACAACCGCACCTTCGTCCGCAGCGACTCGGTGACGCTTCAAGCAGGCGCTCTCGGCAACGCACTCCAGCGGGGCTCGGACGTCAAGCTCAACGGCGTTCCGGTCGGCTGGGTCTCCTCGATCACCCCGATCGAGGGTGGAGCCAACCTGCAGCTCGACCTGGACCCGTCGGTGATGTCCCAGCTTCCGCCGGACACCACGGCCCGGCTGCTGCCGAAGACGCTCTTCGGCGAGCGCTTCGTCTCCCTGGTCCGTCCGACCGGTACCGCCGGCGGCGGGCTCGAGACGGGGGACACCATCCACGAGGACATGTCCGCCCAGGCCGTCGAGCTGCAGCAGGTCTTCGACGAGCTCCTGCCGCTGCTGCACTCGATCCAGCCCGAGAAGCTCGCCGCCACGCTGGGAGAGCTCGCCTCGACGCTGCGGGGACGCGGTGACGACATCGGGGCGGCGCTCACCGCGTGGGCGTCGTACCTGTCGAAGCTGAACCCGCACGTGCCCGCGCTCGCCGAGGACCTCGGCCGGCTCGCCTCGGTGGCTCGCACCTACGACGAGGCCGCACCCGAGCTGATCGACGCGCTGGCCACGATGACGACCACCACCCAGACGCTGGTCGAGGAGCGCGGCCAGCTCCAGCAGGTCTACTCCTCGGTGATCGGCTCGGCGAACACCACCCGCGGTTGGGTCGCCGACAACCGGGACACCATCGAGGTACTCGCCGTCCAGAGTCGCGCCGCGCTGGAGGCGGTGCGCCCGTACGCCAGCGAGTTCCCGTGCGTCTTCAAGGCGGCGCGACAGTTCATCCCGCGGATGGACAAGGTGCTCGGCAAGGGCACTCGCGAGCCCGGGTTCCACGCCCGGATGAGCATCGTCAAGGCCCGCGCCAAGTACCTCCCCGGCAAGGACGCGCCCCGGTACGCCTCGGGCGCCTCTCCGAGGTGCCCGTACGTCACCGGCCAGACCGGGACCAGGGTCGCGCGCGCCGACGAGAGCGGACCGCCGTCGATACCGCCGCCACCGTCCGAGCTGATGCAGGACCGGCTGGCGCCGACCGACGGCCTCGGGCCGGCCAACTCGTCGGGCGAGAACCAGCTGATCGCCGAGCTGCTCGCCCCCGAGGCCGGGGTCGCCCCGGCCGAGTACCCGGCATGGGCCAGCTTGCTGCTCGGTCCCCTGATGCGCGGCAAGGGAGTGGTGCTCCGATGACCCGGACACTCGTCAAGAGCGTCGTCTTCACGCTGGTGACGGTGCTGGCCACCTTGGTGCTGGCCGCCACCATCCGGAACGGCTCCGGTGGCGGGACCGAGTTCCGTGCGCTCTTCACCGACGCGACCAGCCTCAACGAGGGTGACGACGTCCGGATCTTCGGCGTCAAGGTCGGCACCGTGACGAAGGTGAAGGTGCGCGACAACCGGCTAGCCGAAGTCACCTTCACGGTCTCCGACGCCGTCACCTTGCGCTCGGGCAGTGCCGCCGAGCTCCGGTTCCGCAACTTGGTCGGGCAACGCGTCCTCGCCCTGGATCCGGGTGACGCCGACGAGCCTGCGCTGCCGGCGGGGTACACCTTCCCGGTCGAGCGGACCACCCCGGCGCTCGACCTGACCCTGCTCTTCAACGGCTTCCAGCCGCTCTTCCGGATGCTCTCGCCGAAGGACGTCAACAACCTCAGCGCTCAGGTGATCGCCGTCTTCCAGGGCGAGGACGCCACCGTCGAGGGCCTGCTGTCCAGCACCGCGTCGCTCACCTCGACGCTGGCCGGCCGGGACCGGGTGATCGGGGAGCTGATCAGCAACCTCAGTGCCGTGCTCAAGACCGTCAACGACCGCTCCGGCGAGCTCGACGACACCGTGGTGACGATGCAGCGCCTGGTCAGCGGGCTCGCCGAGGACCGTGCGGTCATCGGGCAGAGCCTCGAAGGGCTCGGGTCGATGACGGCCGCGGTCGCAGGCTTGGTCGAGGACGGGCGAGCGCCGCTCAAGGAGACGATCAGCGGCCTCGGCCGACTCTCGACCAACCTTGCCAACGCCCAGCCGATCCTCGACCGGTTCTTCAAGACCCTGCCGGTCAAGCTCGACCGCATCGGCAGGATCGCCAGCTACGGCTCCTGGGTCAACTTCTACGTCTGCTCCATCCATGGGCGGATCCCGATGCCCGAGGGCTACTTCGGTGGTCTCGGCGTGAACCCGGTTGCCGGGAGGTGCCGCTGATGTCCCAGTTCCGCAACGCGTTCGCCGAACGCAACCGAGTCCTGATCGCGCTGATCGGGTCGATCGCGATGGCGGTGATCTTCGCGCTCACCTTCGTCGCCGACTCGCTCCCGCTGATCGGCGGTGGCAAGACCTTCACCGCGCACTTCGCCGAGTCCGGCGGCATCCGTGCCGGCAACGAGGTCAGGGTCGCGGGGGTGAAGTCGGGCACCGTCATCTCGGTCGAGCTGCACGGCAAGGAGGTGCTGGTGAAGTTCCGGATCAAGGACGTCACGCTGGGGGACCAGAGCACCGCCGGTGTCTCGGTGAAGACGATCCTCGGGCAGAAGTTCCTCGACATCGACCCGCTGGGCCACGGCGAGCTGAAGGGAGACATCCCGCTGGAGCGCACCACCACGCCGTACGACGTCAACGCCGCGCTCTCCGACTTCTCCAGCACCGTCTCGGCGATCGACACCCCGCAGCTGGAGAAGAGCTTCGAGGTGCTCAGCAAGACCTTCGAGAACACCCCCGAGTCGGTGCGGACGATGCTGACCGGGCTCACGTCGCTCTCCCGGACGATCTCCAGCCGGGACGGCGAGCTTGCCTATCTCTTCGCCGCGACCCGGAAGGTGAGCCGGACGCTGGCCGGTCGGAACACCGAGTTCGCGGCGCTGATCCAGGACGGGGACGCCCTGCTCACCGAGCTCCAGCAGCGCCGAGAGGCGGTCTCCGCGATGCTGGAGTCGACGGCCCGGCTGGGCCGCGAGCTGCGTGGCCTGGTCGACGACAACCGGGCGACGCTCGCCCCCGCGCTGGCGAAGGTCGACCGGCTCTCGGTGGTGCTGCGGCGCAACCAGGACAACCTCGACGCCTCGCTCCGCAAGCTCGGGCCGTACTACCGGGTGGTCACCTCGGCCCTCGGTAACGGGCGTTGGATCGACACCTACGTCTGTGGTCTGTTCGGCGCCGACGCCCTGCCTCTGCTCGATCCGAACGCCGTCCGCAACTGCCATCCCAAGAAGGGAGGTGGGCGCTGATGACCAGGTCACGGAGCCTGCCGATCGCCCTGGTTCTTGCCGTCGTCGCGACGCTGGTCTTCATCGGCTGGCGGGCGTTCGCCGGGTCGGACCAGACCGAGTTCGTGGCACGGTTCGAAGCAACCATCGGCCTCTACCCGGGGTCGGACGTCCAGGTGCTCGGCGTCCCGGTCGGTGAGGTGCTCTCGGTGAAGCCGGACGGCGCCAAGGTCTTGGTGCGGATGCGCCTGGACTCCGGCCAAAAGGTCGACGACGAGACCCGTGCGGTGATCGTCGCACCGACCTTGGTCAGCGACCGGTTCGTCCAGCTCACCGAGCCGTACGACGGCGGCAGGGCGCTCCCGGACGGAGCCGTGATCCCGGAGTCGCGGACCGCGGTGCCGGTGGAGATCGACGAGCTCTACCGGAGTCTGGAGGAGGTGAGTGCGACCTTCGGCCCCGACGGCGCCAACAAGAACGGAGCGCTCTCCCGGCTGCTCACGGTCGCCGCGGAGAACCTGGGCGGCAACGGTCGCGACCTCAACGAGATGATCTCCGAGTTCGGCAAGGCGAGCGCGACCCTGGCAGGAACCGGCGACGACCTCTTCGGGACCATTGAGAACCTGCACGAGTTCAATACGATGCTCGTCGCCAACGACGCCGAGGTCGCCACGGCCAACAAACGGTTCGCGGACGTGGCGGCGTACCTGAGCGCCGACCGGAAGGACCTCGCCCAGGCGGTTGCGAACCTTGCCGACGCCCTCGGGGTGGTGGACGACTTCATCAAGGAGAACCGCGCGCACCTGAGCCGGAGCCTGAAGAACCTGCACGGGCCCACCCAGGTGCTCGCGAGGCAGAAGAAGTCCCTGAACGAGGCCGCCCGACTGATCCCGCTGGCCCTGCAGAACTTCCTCAAGGCGTACGACGCCCGGACCAACACCGTGCACGGTCGCGGCAACCTGAACGAGATCTCGATCTGGGCCAACGGGCTCGGCGCGCGGACCTCGGCCGGGGCGCCACCGAACCTGCTGCCCTCGATGGGAGGCCGATGATGAGGTGGTCACTCCGACGCGGTGCCGGCGTCCTGGTCGCGGGCGCCGTACTCGCCACCGGATCGGGCTGCGGCCTGCTCAGCAACGGAGCCTACGAGCTGCCGCTGCCCGGCGGCGCCGACCTGGGCAGCGACCCGATCACCCTGACCGCGAACTTCAGCGACGTCCTCGACCTGGTGCCGCAGTCCAGCGTGCGGGTCGACAACGTCGCCGTCGGCAGGGTCACCAAGATCACCCTCGCTCCGGACGAGCAGTCGGCCCAGGTCGAGCTGAAGGTCAACGGAGAGGTCCCGCTGCCGGTGGGGACGGTCGCGCGGCTGCAGAACACCTCCCTGCTCGGCGAGAAGTTCGTCGCGCTGCTACGGCCGCAAGGGCCGGCGGACGGTCCCGCGCTCGAGTCGGGGGACCGGCTCGGCCAGGAGCAGACGTCGCAGGCCGCTGAGGTCGAGCAGGTCCTCGGCGCCCTCTCGATGGTGCTCAACGGCGGTGACGTCGGCAAGTTCCAGGAGATTTCCCAGGAGCTGCAGCAGGTCACCGACGGTCGCACCGGTCAGGTCCGGTCGGCGCTCGAAGAGATCCACGGGTTCGTCTCGGTGCTCAACTCTCGGCGCGGGGCGATCACTGCGGCCCTGGACGGGCTGGGCGACCTCGCCGCGACGCTGAAGCAGGACCGCGGCAAGATCGCGACCGCGCTGGACGGACTCAGCCCCGGGCTGGCGTCTCTCGCCGACCAACGCACCCAATTCGTCTCGATGCTCGGCGCGCTCGACCGGCTCGCCAAGGTCACGGTGCAGACGCTGGACACCTCGCAGGAGGACATCGTCGCCGACCTGCGCGCCCTCGCGCCGATCCTGGACCGGCTCGCCGCCGCTGGGGCGAACCTGCCGAAGGCGCTCGAGATCCTGCTGACCTACCCGTTCCCGGACTCGGTCCTGGGAGCGATCAAGGAGGACTACCTCAATGTGTTCATCACGACGAACTATCGAACGCCCGCAACCTGCTCGGCGCAGGGTTGTGCCTGGCCGCAAGCAACCTCCGGTCGGGCGGCGACCTACAAGAGCGCTGGCCGCAAGTCCGTCCCGAACCTGCTGCCGCCGACCAGCTCGCCGCTTCCCGGACTGCCCGCCCCGACCGTGAGCGTGCCGACGAGGAAGCCGACGCCGACGACCACGCCGTCCACGCCGTTCACGACGTCGTCGGAGTCGCCGACTCCCGACGCGCCGTCCGGGGCGTCGAGCCCGACCGGCTCACCGGAAGCAGGGGAGTAGGACATGCTGACGCAACGGATCAGGATCCAGGTGATCGCCTTCGTGATCATCTCGCTGGCAGTCACGACCTACCTCGGCGCCCGGTACGTCGGCATCAACCTGACCGGCTCCGGCTACGACGTCACGGTCGAGCTCCCCGACGCGGGTGGAGCGTTCGAGAACGCCGAGGTCACCTACCGCGGCGTCCCGGTCGGCCGGGTCAAGGAGCTGACCGCGACCGCCTCCGGCGCCGACCTCCGGGTGCACATCGACGGCGACGCGCCGGCGATCCCGGCGGACGCATCGGTGCGCGTCGTGAACCGGTCGGCGATCGGCGAGCAATTCCTCGACCTGCGCCCGGATTCCTCGGACGGCCCGCAGCTGAAGGCCGGCGACACGATCCGCGGCGGTGCCAGCTCGTTGCCGCCGACCGTGGACCGGGTGATCCGTTCCGCGAGCTCGTTCGTCGCCTCGGTTCCCGAAGACGCGTTGAGGACGGTGATCGACGAGTCCTACGAAGCGTCTCGCGGTGCGGGCGGGGCCTTCGGCCAGCTGATCGACACCAGCCGGGAGTACGCGCGCCTCGCCGACAAGAACCTGCTCGTCACGGTCGGCCTGATCGAGAGCTCGCAGCGGGTGCTCGCCACCCAGCAGGCGTCGTCGGCGAGCATCCTCGGGTACAGCCGGGACCTGGCACTGATCGCCCGGACGCTGCACGACTCGGACGGCGACCTGCGCCGGCTGATCGGGGTAGCGCCGGCAGCGGCCCAGGAGATCGACCGGCTCTTCACCGAGGTGGGGGTACCGCTCGGCATCCTGATGAGCAACCTGGTCTCGACCGCGGAGGTCTTCGGCACCAACGCGGCCGGCCTGGAGGACGCGATGATCCGGATGCCGCAGGCGATGAGCGTGGGCTGGGCGATCACCAACTCCCAGGGAGCCAGCTTCGGTCTCGCCCAGAACTACTTCGACCCGTTGCCGTGCACGACCGGGTACGCAGCTACCCAGCGGCGCCCGGGACTGGACACCGGTCCCGGCAGGCCGTTCAACCTGCGCGCCGGGTGCACGCTCTCGCCGTCCACCGGCGTGAACGTCCGCGGACCGCAGAGCGTGCTCCGCAGGCCGGCCGCCCGGACCACGCCTCGGGTCACCTCGGCGGACTCGCTCGCCGATCTGTACGGGGGCGGCCGATGAGCGGACGACGGTCCAAGGCCGGGTCGGGGGTCAGCTCGGCGACGATGTTGCGCTACCTGCCTGCCCTGTCGCCCCCGGCGCGGCCGCGCCGACGGGTGCTGGTGTCGTGGACCGCCGCGCTGCTGGTCGCCGCCGCCCTGGCCGGCTCCGGCGGGGTGGCCTGGTGGCGGGCGGCGCACGACGAGCGTGCCGAGACCGCCGGTCGGCGTGACGCGGTGGTGATCGCGGCGACCCGGGCGATCGAGACGATGAACACCCTGGACTACCGCAAGGTGGAGGACGGGTTGGAGGCCTGGTCGGCAACGACCACCGGCACCCTGCACGACCAGCTCCAGCAGGTGGGGAAGGAAGACCAGGCCCTGCTCGCGCAGCAGAAGAAGGTCTCCACCGGAAAGGTCGTGGGCCTGGCCGTGGTAGATCTCGGGACCACCACGGCAACGGTCGTCGCTTCCGTCCAGGTGACCGTTCGCGACGGTGTGGACGCGGCTGCCGAGCCGACGGTCAAGCGGAACCGCTTCACGGCGGACCTGGTCCGCGTCGGCGGCACCTGGAAGCTGGAAAGCCTGCAGCAAGTAGCGGTGCACCTGTGAGGGGCCGCATCCTTCGGGTGATCGCCGCGACGGTCGTCGTCACGCTGGTCGTGCTCGGGGTCGCCGGCTGGACCCGGGCGATCAGCTTGCGCCACGACTCGCCGGCAAGCAATGCCGCACTGGTCGACGCCGGTCGCACCGAGGAGCTGGTCACGGCGATCTCCCAATCCCTGACCCAGGTGCTGAGCTACGACTACCAGGATCCGGGTCTCACGAACGCCGCCGCGGACCGGGTGCTCACCGGACCGGCCCGCGACGAGCACACGACGCTCTTCGAGGAGCTCCGGAAGAAGGCACCCGGCCAGAAGCTGGTGCTCAGCGCCGAGATCCAGGCCGCCGGAGTCGTCACGCTCTCCGGAGACCGTGCCACCGTCCTGGTCTTCCTGGATCAGTCGAGCCTGCGGGCCGGCGACAAGGAGGCGACCGTCTCGGCCGCCCAGCTCTCGGTGTCGGCGGTTCGGGTCGACGGTGCGTGGAAGATCTCGGGACTGCGCCCGCTCTAGCCACGGGCCAGGAACGTCCGCACCGCGTCGAGCGTGTCGACGTCTCCAGGTGCCTTGTCGTCGCGGTACCGCAGCACCCGGGCAAACCGCAGTGCTACACCCCCGGGGTAGCGCGTCGACCGCTGGACCCCGTCGAAGGCGATCTCGACGACCTGCTCCGGTCGTACCGTCACGACGTACCCGTCGTCCTCGACCTGCAGGGCACGGAACCGCTCGGTCTGCCAGGCGAGCATCTCGTCGGTCATGCCCTTGAAGGTCTTGCCCAGCATCACGAAGCCCTGCCCGTCACGCGCGCCGAGGTGGATGTTGGAGAGCGTTCCGCGACGTCGCCCCGACCCGTGCTCGACCGCCAGGACCACCAGGTCGAGGGTGTGCCGGGGCTTCACCTTCACCCAGGCCGCGCCTCGGCGGCCAGCGGCGTACGGGGCCGTGGGGTCCTTGAGGATCACGCCTTCCTGACCGTCGCCGACGACGCTCGCGAAGAAGGCCGTCGCCTCGTCGACCTCCGTCGTCACCAGCCGTCGGGTGCGCATCGATTCCGGGACGAGCTCGTCGAGCCGTTCCCAGCGCAGGGTCCCGGGCGATTCGATCAGCGACTCACCGTCGTGGGCGAGCAGGTCGAAGAAGAACGGCTGAGCACTGACCCCTCCGGACGATGCTGTTTCGGACGCGGTCTCCTGGAACGGACGCGGGCGCCCGTCGGCTTCCACCAGGAGCGCCTCGCCGTCGAGGATCAGGGACGTTGCCGCGAGCGCGCGCACGGCCTGGACGACGCCCGGAAGCCGGTCCGAGATCTCGTCGAGGCTGCGGGTGAAGACGAGCACGTCGTCCCCGTCCTTGTGCGCCTGGATCCGGATGCCGTCGAGCTTGGTGTCGACGACGACCGCACCAGCGCCGGCGAGCGGGGCGAATCCCTCCGGCACTCCGGGGGCCGACGAGGCCAGCATCGGTCGGACCGGGCGGCCGACGACCAACGTGAACTCCGCCAGGGCTTCGACGCCACCGGTCAGCGCCGCCACCGCGATCGGTCCGGTCGGTGCGCTGAACATGGCGGCCCGGCGTACGGCAGCGAGAGGGACGTCGGCCGC
This sequence comes from Nocardioides marmoriginsengisoli, assembly GCF_003725695.1. Classification (GTDB taxonomy): domain Bacteria; phylum Actinomycetota; class Actinomycetes; order Propionibacteriales; family Nocardioidaceae; genus Marmoricola; species Marmoricola marmoriginsengisoli. The sequence goes on along the minus strand of NZ_RJSE01000003.1, from coordinate 52,418 downwards.
AACGGCGATCGCGTCCAGCATCACCGAGTCGAGGGCGCCCTGACGGATGCCGCCGGTGATCAGTGCGCAGAGGTAGGCCTGCTCGTCGGCGGCAAGGGTCGCGAAGAGGGCCTCGACCTGAACCTTGCGCTCGCCGCCCGATCCGGGCCCTGCGAGCTCGGAGACGGCGGTCAGGCGCTGGTCGATCTCCGTGAGTGAGAGCGACGGGGCGACGGCCGGTTCCGGCAGCTCGGCGAGGCTGCGCCAGCCGACGCCGGTACGGCGCTGCCGCAGCGTCCCGGACAGGTAGGTGGCGGCCAGGTCGATCTCGGTCGGCGGCGCGCTCACGAGGAGGTCGGCCAGGAGCGCCCGCTTCTCCAACCGTGAACGGGTCGCCGCTACGGCCGCGGAGGTCCGGGCAAGGTCGGCGAGAAGCATGACGCCATCCTGCCCGTTCGCACCGACAGCGCCACAACCCCGACTCAACACGCCACAAGGGGCTATTGAACGGACGAGAAGGGCCTGCTCAACGACCAGACGGGCCCACTCAACGGGAGTGGGATTAGGTTGACGGGGTGACGAACCCCCAGACGCGGGCCTGGCGGCCGGAGTGGCCGTGCCCGGTGGGGGCGATCCTCGGGGTGCACCGCCGCGGCGCTGGCGACCCGACGTACCGGGTCGGACGGGACGGCTCGCACGCGCGCGCCCTCCGCACGCCGGAGGGGCCGGCGACGCTTCAGGTGCAGCCGCTGGATCCGCAGGGCGTCGTGGTCGCGACGGCCTGGGGGACCGGGGCGGCCTGGGCGCTCGACGTACTGCCGCGGATGCTCGGCGCCGACGACGACGTCGCCGGGTTCGAGCCGCGCCACGAGGTGATCGCGGCCGCCTGGCGACGGCACCCGCACTGGCGCCTGGGCGCGACCGGCCTGGTGCTGGAGTCCTTGGTGCCGACCGTGATCGAGCAGAAGGTCACCGGGCAGGAGGCGTTCGCCGCGTTCCGCCGCCTGGTGCGCCGGTTCGGCGAGCCGGCGCCCGGACCGCTCGACCTGATGCTCCAGCCGGCTCCGGCGACGATCCGGACGATCCCGTCCTGGGAGTGGTTGCGGCTGCCGATCGACGGCGGACGGTCACGCCCGTTGCTGGCGGCGGTTCGGGTGGCCGACGCGCTGGAGCGAGCCGGGGGAGGGGCGCTCGACGACTTCGACCGCAAGCTGCGCAGCATCCCGGGTCTCGGCGTCTGGACCAGCGCGGAGGTGCGCGCGACGGCGCTCGGTGACGCGGACGCGGTGAGCTTCGGCGACTACCACGTCGCCAAGGACATCGGCTGGGCGCTCACCGGCGAGGCGGTCGACGACGACGCGCTGGCCGAGCTGCTGGCGCCGTACGCACCGCACCGGCACCGGGTGCAGCACCTCGTCGAGACCGCTCAATTGGGAAGACCCCGGCGGGGGCCGCGGATGTCTCCGCGAACGCACCTGCCGGGGTCTTCCCGTTAGTTCGTGCTCAGGTCGTGATTAGCCGATCACGTAGCTGGCCGACACCGCGACCTGGATGTCCGCGCCGATCGGCAGCCCGAACCGCTTGGTCGACAGGATGATCCGCAGACCAACGATGCTGGAGTAGCCCGGCTGGACGTTCTGCTGGTTGATCCAGACCTGGCCGACGTTGAAGACGTTGATCAGGGTGTTCGGCTTGACGTTGATCGGGATCTTCTTGCCCGCGATCACGAGGTTCACGAAGTTCAGCTGAGCCTCGGAGACGTTGTCACCGGTCGTCTTGCGGACGTGGGTGGTGACACCGACCGCGTCGGCCTTGATGATGCCGCCGAGCAGGTTGATCTTGGCGAGCTGCGCGCCGGTCGCGACGTCGGCGAAGCCGGGCACCGTGCTGGCGTTGACCGAGGTCTGCACCGCTCCGACGACCGCGATCTTCGGGATGTTCACGCCCGCGATCTCGTTCGTGTACGGCGTGCCCTGGGTGCCGTTCGACGGCAGGCTCACCATGCCGGTCGGCTGGGCGAGCACCTTGATGCTGTCGCCGGCACCGATGCCGATGAAGGTGCCGTAGGCGAAGCCGCCGACGGGGAGCGCGTCGCTCGGTCCGGTCGGGACGATCAGCGCCTGGGTCGGGTTCAGCTTGATCTCGGCCCCGGCCGGCGCGGCACCCTGCTTCTTCAGCAGCGTGATGTGCAGCGCGTTACCGATGGTCCGGACCGTCTTGCCGGGCACCGACTTGGTCACCGTCGACTCGTTGATGACGACCTCGGCCAGGCCGGGGATGGTGATCTTGGTGTTCGCCGGCAGGGTCAGCGGGTACGCCTTGCCGGCGATGGTCAGCCGGGCGAAGGTCGTCGAGGTGCCGCCGTCGAGGTCGGCTCCGGTCGAGGTGGCGTTGCTCGCGGTCACCCACGAGGCGCTCTCGATCGCGTCCACCTTGATGGCGCCGTTGAGCAGGTTGATCCCGGCGATCTTGGCGCTCGATGTCATCTTGACGCCGTTGCCGGCGAAGGACTCGGCCTGGTTGCCGGTGGTCACCGCGCCGACGCTGACGAGGCCGGCGACGTTGACGCCGGCGACACCGCTCTGGTTCGAGTTCGGCAGCACGCTGTCGGTCAGGTTCGACGTCGCCGTCAGGCCCGAGGAGATCATCGTGCCGAGCGCGTTGATCTGGGTACCGCCGGCGGTACCGGAGTAGGTCCAGACCTGGGTGGCGGCAGAGACCGGGGCAGCAGCGGCTGCGAGGGAGGCCGTGGCAACGAGCGCGGTAGCGCTCAGCACGGAGACGAGTCGGCGCACGAGGCACCTCCATGAGGAGAGAGATTGACGGGCTCGCCGAGACGACCCGAATGGGAGGAACCTGGATTATGTCACCGATTTCCGCCGTATCCGAAACTCGCCGACAAATTCCGTGTGATGTCTTCCGTTCTGTAAACGGCTGTGACAGTCTCCGTTACATTGCCGTCGTCGCTGGAGAGGATGTGCCGGATGCCGCACCTGACTGCTCCCACAGTCTCCGCGGCCCCTGCTGACGAACCTGGTCAGAAGTGGTCATTGCAGCGTCTTCGCGCGGCTTCCGACGGCGAGATCGGTGCTGCCTTCGGTGAGCTCGAGGCGCGGGAGCGCGGCGTACGGGCGGTGCTGGCGGCGCTGACCGGGACCGGCTGGGACGGGCCGGCCGGGACCGTCCGGTTCGTGGTGGCGCTGGAGTCCGGTGCCCGGGAGAGCTGGACTGTGCGGTTCGCCACTACCGGCGTGTCGTCGGTGCCGGGGGCCGATCCCGACGTCGAGCTGCGACTCGGGCTGGTGGACGTCGTCCGGTTGATGACCGGCGAGGCCGACGGTGCCCTGCTCCATCTCGCGGGCGGCCTGGAGGTGGTGGGGGACGAGAACCTGGTGCTCGCCCTCGGGTGTCACTTGCGGACAGCCGACACCGGCCGGCCGCTGATCGACCCGGCCGCGCTCGACCCGGTCGCAGTCTCGCGCGCCATCGCCGGCGCCCGCACCGAGCACCTGTCCTCGGTGATGGCCGGCGGCTTCCGGTCCCTGGTGCTGAGCGAGGTCTTCGGCCGGCTGCCGGAGTTCCTGATCGAGGAGAAGGCGGCCGGTGTCCGGGTCGCGATCGCCTTCGCGATCGGCGGCCGCCGGGACGGCGGGACCGACCGGTACGTCGTCCGGATCCTCGACGGGGTCTGCACCGTCGAGGTCGACCCTGCGGGGGAGACGGCTGTCGACGCGACCCTGGTCCTCGAGGGCCACGAGTTCCTGCGTCTGGTGCTCGGCCATCTGAACCCGGTACGCGGTGTGCTCTCCGGTCAGCTCCGGGTCGAGGGCCAGGTGATCAAGGCGCTCGGGTTCAATTCGGTCATGCGGATCCCGGGATCCTGAGGTGGTTGCACGATGACAAATCTACTGGCACAGTTCGGCTGTCAAAATAGTGTGACCTGCGTAACTCCGCCGGGTCACCACCGTTGTGCAGGCATCACCGGACATCGACCGATCGTGGGGAGGCAGCGTTGAGTTCCTTGGCGGTCGCCGGCAGGTCCGGCTTCGAGTCGATGGTCGACCGGTCCCGCAAGGGTGTCGTCACCAGCGGAAACCTGGTGATCCTCGGCATCGAGGCTGTCGGCTTCATCGTGGTGGACATCGTCAAGCGCCGGTTCTCCTGGACCGAGTTCATGCTGCAGGCCTGGTTCATGACCCGGGTCTCGCTGCTGCCGACGATCCTGGTCGCGATCCCGTTCGGCGTGATCACCTCGGTGCAGATCGGCGCGGTTGCCAACCAGATCGGCGCCACCTCGTTCAGCGGCGCGGTCAACGGCATCGGCGTCCTGCGCCAGGGGGCACCCCTGGTCACCTCGCTGATGATCGCCGGTGCCGTCGGCTCGGCGATCTGCTCCGACCTCGGCGCCCGCACCGTCCGCGAGGAGATCGACGCGCTGAAAGTGATGGGGATATCCCCGGTCCAGCGCCTGGTGGCGCCGCGGGTGCTGGCCGCTCTGGTGGTGGCGCTCCTGCTCACCGTGATCGTCTCGATGGCCGCGATGATCACCGCCTTCATCATGAACGTCGGTGGCGGCAGCATCTCCGCGGGCGCCTATCTGGACTCGTTCGTCAGCTTCAGCCAGCCGACCGACTTCGCCCTGGCGGAGTTCAAGGCGCTCGTCTTCGGACTGATAGCGACGGTGGTCGCCTCGCACAAGGGGCTCGGTGCGTCCGGCGGTCCGAAGGGCGTCGCCGACGCAGTGAACCAGGCCGTGGTGCTGAGCGTGATCCTGCTCGCCGGTGCCAACGTCGCGATCACCCAGGCGTACGTGATGCTCGTTCCGCAGGGCGTCGCATGAGCGCCTCCGTCGAGCCGACCAGCCGTCCCCAGCTCTCCGACCGTCTGGTCGGTCTCGTCGACGCATTGATGAACGTGCTCGCTCAGGTCGGCGACTTCGCGACCTTCGCGGTCGGCACCATCGGTGCGATCCCGGCCACGATCTCGCGCTACCACAAGGAGGTCCTCCGTCAGCTGAAGGACATCGCCTGGGGCAGCGGCGCGATCATCGTCGGCGGCGGCACCATCGGCGTGATGATCCTGCTCGCGCTCTCCGCGGGTACCTCGCTCGGCATCGAGGGCTTCAACGGTCTCGAGATCGTCGGACTGGCGCCGCTGACCGGCTTCATCTCCGCGAGCGCCAACACCCGCGAGCTCGCGCCGCTGATCGCCGCCCTCGCCCTCGCCTCCCAGGTCGGCTGCCGGTTCACCGCCCAGCTCGGCTCGATGAAGATCTCCGAGGAGGTCGACGCGCTCGAGGTGATGGCGGTGGAGCCGATGCGCTACCTCGTCACCACCCGGGTGATCGCCACCTCGGTCGCGATCCTGCCGCTCTACCTGATCGGCCTGATCGGTTCGTACCTCGCCTCGGCGTTCTCGGTCGTGGTGATCTTCGGGCAGTCGCCGGGACAGTACGACCACTACTTCTCGACGTTCATCCAGGGCCGGGACGTCTTCTTCTCGGTGGTGAAGATCATCGTCTTCGCGATCGCGGTGACGTTGATGCACTGCTGGTACGGCATGCGCGCCTCCGGTGGCCCGCAGGCCGTCGGCGAAGCGACCGGGCGCGCGATCCGGGCCAGCATCGTCTCGGTCGTGCTGCTCGACATGGTGATGACGCTGCTCTTCTGGGGCGGCAACTCCGGCTTCCGGGTCTCGGGGTGATCCGGCATGGCTAAGGCACTGGTACGGCGCGAGCTCAAGCGCCAGGACTACGCCAAGCGCGGTCTGGTGACCGTGATGGCGGGAGCCGTCCTGCTCGGGCTGCTCTTCCTGCGGTCCAGCGGGACCTTCGGCGGCCCCGAGCACGTCAGCGCCCAGCTCGCCGACGCCGGCGGATCGCTGGGCAAGAGCGCCGACGTGAAGGTGCGCGGCGTGATCGTCGGGAAGGTCTCCGGGATCTCCCGCGGTTCCAACGGCGGCGTCCGGATCAAGATCGACATCCCCGGCGACAAGCTGGACATGGTCCCGGCCAACGTCGTCGCCCGGATCCTGCCGGCCACGGTGTTCGGTACGTCGTTCGTCGACCTGGCCATCCACGGCGCCCCGGCCAAGGACGGGTTGCGCGCCGGCGCGACGATCCCGGCCGACAGCACCCAGGGCACGCTCGAGCTGCAGCAGGCGCTCGACGACATCGACACCCTGGTCAAGGCGGTTGGCCCGGCCGAGCTCGCCTCCGCCATCGGGTCCGCCGCCCAGGCGCTCGACGGCCGCGGCGACCAGCTCGGCAAGACCATCGACCTGGCCAACAGCTACCTGGCCAAGCTGAACCCGAAGATGCCGCTGGTCCGCGAGAACCTGGGCAAGCTGGTCGAGAACCTGCAGCTCGCGGAGGAGGTCGCCCCGGACCTGCTCAAGGCGACCAACGACGCCCTGACCACGGCGCGGACCATCGTCGACCAGAAGGCGGCGCTGACCGCCGCGATCAGCGGAGGAACCGCGCTGTCCGACCAGGCGAACACCTTCCTGCGGGCGAACTCGCCATCGCTGATCCGGTTCATCCAGAACTCCGCGGTGCTGCTCGACGTCGTCTACACGAACCGGCAGGCCGGGATCACCGGCGCCGTGATGACCAACCGGATGCTCAACGCGAAGCTGAGCACGGTGATCACCGAGCACGGCTTCATCAACACGATCGCGTCGCTGTCCCTCAACGTGCCGCCATACTACAAGGCCGCGGACTGCCCGCAGTTCGGACCCGCCCGCGGTGACAACTGCCCCGGACTCGGCCGCGCCGGGGTCAGCTCGATGCTGGACGGTCGCGCCGCGACGCCGGACAGGAGCGCGCGATGATCGCCGGCTTCCGTTCCATCGTCATCAAGTTCACCGTGTTCGCGGTCGCGAGCGCCCTGCTCGGGCTACTGCTGGTGAACACGATGCTCAACGGCCTGAACGGCGACACCCGGACGTTCAAGGCCGACTTCGCCGACGTCGCCGGGCTGCGGGTCGGCGACGACATGCGCGTGGCCGGTGTCCGGATCGGCCGGGTCCAGGGGATCAAGATCACCGAGAAGGGCGTCCAGGTCACCTTCGACCTGGTCAAGCAGCAGCCGATCCTGGACAGCACCCGGATCGTGATGCGCTACCAGAACCTGCTCGGCCAGCGGTACCTCGCGCTGGTGCAGACCGGCGCGGAGGGGCAGCCGCTCGCCCCGGGCGCGACGGTCCCGCTGGCACGGACCAGTCCCGGGTTCGACCTCACCGAGCTCCTCAACGGATTCCGCCCGCTGTTCGAGGCGCTCCGCCCCGACGACGTGAATGCGCTGGCGACCTCGCTGGTCAAGGTCCTCCAGGGCGAGGGCGGCACCGTGGAGTCGCTGCTCTCCCAGACCGGCAAGCTGACCAACTTCCTGGCCGACCGCGACCAGGTGGTCGGCGAGGTCCTCGACAACCTCACCCCGGTGCTGACGAACATGGCCGGCCAGGGCACCGAGCTGCGCGCGACCGTGGTCGAGCTCCGGCAGCTGATGACCGGCCTGGCCGAGGACCGCAAGTCGATCGGAGCCTCCATCGACGGGATGAGCCAGCTGATCGGATCGACCTCGGCACTGCTGCGCGACATCAAGGTGCCGACGATCGCGGCGGTCAAGCGGTTCAACAAGGTGATGAGCCTGTTCCTGGCGAACAAGGACTCCTTCACCGCGGCGATCAAGTCCTTCGGCTCGACGCTCGCCGCCCTCGGGCGGGCCAGCTCGTACGAGAGCGCGGTCAACATCTACCTCTGCTCCTCGGTGATCATGGTCGGCCCGCTCAAGATCAACCTGAACGGCAGCAACAACGGACCCTGGTCGGAGGTGTGCCGATGAAGCTCACGGAGACAGCGACCTGGGACCCGTTCAAGATCGGGATCGGTGCCGTCGTCGCCGCCGGCCTGGTGGCGGTGCTGGTGGTGCTGAGCACGTTCGTCTCGTTCGGCGCGAACACCTACCACGCGGTGCTGGCGCAGACCGCGGGCCTGCGGGTCGGCGAGGACGTCGAGGTGTACGGCGTACCGGTCGGTCAGATCAAGGGCATCGAGCTGGACGGCGACAAGGTCCGGGTCGAGTTCACCGTCGACTCCGACGTGAAGGTCGGCCGGGACAGCAGCGCGTCGGTGAAGGTCGCCACCCTCCTCGGCACGCACTACCTGGCCGTCGTACCGGCAGGCAGTGGTCGGATCGACACGATCCCGCTGTCGCGGACCTCGGTGCCGTTCAACCTCCAGGACGTCCTCGAGAAGGGCACCGGGAACCTCCAGAAGCTCGACCCCGTGGTGCTGGCGAAGGCGCTGACCGAGACCAGCAAGACGCTGACCGCGACCAGCCAGAACATCGGCCCGGCGCTGACCGGGATCGCCCGGCTCTCCGAGGCCGTCGAGAAGCGCAGCGACCAAACGGGCGCGCTGCTCACCGCGGCCCGGAGCGTGACCGACCAGCTCTCGGCGAGCAGTACCGACATCGTGGCGCTGATGCGGCAGTCGAACCTGGTCATCTCCGAGATCACCTCGCGGCGGGCGGCGATCCACACCCTGCTCACCGAGACCACGACGCTGGCCGACAACCTCGGCAGGATCATCGAGGGGACCAAGGCCGACATGGCTCCGGCGATCCGCAAGCTCAACACCGTGGTGCAGACGCTCCGGGACCAGGACGCGACCCTGAAGGAAGTGCTGGACTCGATGGCACCCACCGTGCGGTACCTGGCCAACGCCACCGGCAACGGTCCGTGGGGCGACCTGTGGCTGAAGGATCCGGCGATCCCGGCGGACGACCTGAAGTGCAAGCTGGGGGGCTGCAAGTGAAGAAGCTGACGAGCCTCGCGCTGCTGCTGGCCATGCTGTTCGGATTCTCCGGCTGCACCCCGGTGGGCGGCGGCGGCAGCATCAAGATCACCGCCCTGATGAGCGACTCCGCCGGTCTCTTCGTCGGCAACGACGTCGGCATCCTCGGCGTCACCGTCGGCAAGGTCACCGCGATCGAGCCCGACGGCACCCGGGTCCGGGTGGTCATGAAGATCGACGCCGATCAGGCCGTCCCCGCCGACGCCGGTGCGGTCGTGGTCGCCCGGTCGGTCGCCACCGACCGGTACGTCGAGCTGACCCCGGTCTTCCACGGCGGCAAGAAGATGGCCGACGGCGCGGTGATCGAGCAGTCGCAGACCCGGACGCCGGTCGACTTCGACGACGTGCTCGGCGCCCTGAACACCTTCGCCACCGGGATCGCGGGCACCAAGGAGACCCGGAACGCGATCCGGAACATCCTGAAGTCCGGTTCCGAGGCGCTCGACGGCAAGGGTGAGGACTTCAACCGGGCGGTCACCGCGCTCGGCGCGGCCGTCGACTCGATCTCCGGCCAGCGCGGGAACATCACCGGGACGGTGAAGTCGCTCGACACCCTGACCGGGACGATCGCGGAGAACCAGGAGCTGGTCCGGACCTTCATCACGCAGGTCAGCAAGGCCAGTGACCTCCTCGCCGACGAGCGGGCGAACTTCCAGTCCTCGCTCCGGTCCCTGAGCAGCGCGGTGGCCCTGGTGGCCGACTTCGCGCACACCAACCGGCAGCAGCTGACGACGACGCTGTCGAGGAGCACCGACCTGCTGAAGTCCCTGCTGACCAAGCGGGACCGCCTCACCGAGATCCTCCGGGTGATGCCGCTGACGCTGCAGAACCTGAAGGGCCTCTACCACGACGGCAGCCTGCGGGTCCGGCTGGATCCGCTGGTGATCACGCCGATCGGCGGCCTCGTGAACACGCTCTGCAACTCGCTGCCGACCGACATCTGTGCAGCGTTCGGGCCGTCGCTGCTGAACCTGCAGAACCTCCTCCAGCTGCTGGGAGTCGGCAAGTGAGCGCCCGGACGTCGAAGGTCGGCACCGCGGTCGTCGCCGCGGCCGGACTGGTGCTGGTGACCGGCTGCGGCCCGACGATGCGCGACCTGCCGCTGCCCGGCTCGGGTGTCAGCGGCGACACCATCACGATCAAGGTCCAGTTCGACGAGGCGCTGAACCTGGCCCAGGGCGCCGCCGTGAAGGTCAACGGCGTCGACTCCGGCAAGGTGCAGAAGGTCACGACCAAGGACTTCAAGGCGATCGCCACGCTCAAGGTGCGCACCTCGGCGCAACTGCGCAGCGACGCCTCCGCCCGGCTCCGCTACACCACGCCGCTGGGTGAGCTGTTCGTCGACGTGAGCAACCCGGCTCGGGGTGCTCTGGCCGCAGACGGTCAGACCCTCGACCCGAAGAAGGCCAGTACGGCGCCGACCGTCGAGGACGCGCTCGCCTCGGCATCGCTGCTGGTGAACGGGGGCGGGCTCAACCAGCTGCAGACGGTCACCGATCAGCTCAACAAGGCGATCGGCGGCCGCGAGGGCACGGTGCGCGAGCTGCTCGACCGGTCGAACACGTTCCTCGCCGAGGCCAACGCCACCACCGGGGACATCGACCGGGCCCTGAACGCGCTCGCCGGGGTGTCCCGGATCCTCAAGGAGAACGAGAGCACGATCAACGCCGCGATGAAGGACATCCGGCCGGCCGCGAGGGTGCTGCGGGAGAACACGCCCGGGTTCACCAAGCTCCTCGCCAAGCTGGTCGAGTTCTCGGACGCGGCGAACACCGTCGTCGGCCAGACCCGTGCGCAGACCCTGCAGATGGTGAAGCAGGTCACCCCGGTTCTGGACGAGTTCCTCAGCGTGAGCGCCGACCTAGGTCCGTCGTTCAAGGACCTGGTGCACGTCGGGAAGCTGCTCAACCAGGCCATCCCGGGCGACTACGCCAACATGTTCCTGATCCTCCGTCTCGACGGCTCCGAGATGCCCGACTTCCTCGGGCCCGGCGGCGGCGGCAGCACCGGATCACCGGGCGGCCTGCTCGGCGGGATCCTCGACGGCCTCAACGGCGTCCTCGGCGGCAAGAAGCCGACCAAGGCGACCCCGTCGACCACCGGCGGCGTCGGCGGGCTGCTGTCCTCGCTGCTCGGCGGTGGCGCCAAGAAGCCGGCAGCAACGGCACCGGCGGAGAAGCCGACGTTGTTCGACCTGCTCGGGGGTGACCGATGAACGTCGCCGCGCTGCTCCGCGACCGGCTCTGGCAGAGCCTGTTCGGCGTCCTGATCGTGCTGGTGCTGACCGTTGCCTACCTCTTCAACTCGGTGCTGGACACCCCGCTGATCCGGGGGACCAAGACCGTCAAGGTCGAGATGGCCTCGACCGGCGGGCTCTTCGAGGGCTCGGCGGTGACGTATCGCGGCATCAAGGTCGGCAAGGTGCGCACGATCGAGCTCTCCGCGACTGGGGTCGTGGCGACCGTGGTGATCACCGCGGACGACGACATCCCGGTCAAGTCGGTCGCCAAGGTGCGGAGCCTCTCGCCGGTGGGCGAGCAGTACCTGGACTTCCAGCCGAGCACCCGCTCGGGGCCGTACCTCAAGGACGGGTCCGTCGTTCCGGCGACCGCGACCGATCTGCCGAAGACCCTGGCCTCGACGGTGATCGCGGTCAACAAGGTGCTCGACCAGGTCGACGCCGGTCAGCTGCACACCCTGCTCACCGAGCTCAGCACCGGTCTCGCCGGGACCGGAGGCGACCTCGGCAAGCTGGTCGACCAGGGTCAGGTGCTGCTCACCGACCTCGACCGGTTGTGGCCGGAGACGGAGCGGCTGCTCACCAACGGCAGCACCGTCCTCGACATCGGTACGTCGAAGGCCGCCGACATCCGCCAGCTGGCGGTGTCCTCGAAGCAGTTCGCCGCGTTCCTGAAGAACTACGACCCGGAGCTGCGCCGCCAGCTCAAGCAGGCGCCTGCGCAGATCGATCAGCTCCGGGCGCTGGTCCAGGACGCGTCGCGGATCCTGCCCGCGTTCCTGGGGCAGGCGCTGACGTTCTCCGACCTGTTCCGGTCCTACGCCCCGCACCTGAGCGCGATCCTGACCGGCTACGCCTCCGGGCTCGGCGTCCTGGGCAAGGCGGTCAAGGACGGCCAGCTGCTGATCACCGGCATCCCGCAGCGGCCGACCAAGTGCATCTACGACACGCCGCGCCGCGACCCGATGAACCCGGTACGCCGGCCGCTGGTCGACACCGCCCGGTGCCCCGACGGCACCAAGAACCTCCAGCGCGGCGCTGACCACGCCCCGGGCCCGGTCAGGTGAGCTCCGAGGCATCGAGCGCAGCAGAGGATCCCGACCTCGACCCGGTCGACAAGCTGAAGCAGTGGCGGCAGATCTCGGCCGTCCTCGCGGTGCTGCTGGTCGGATCGGTGATCACGCTGATGTTCCTGATCCGCTCCGCGGAGAACGACGAGCCGACCAGCGGCGGGAGCAGTGCTCAGGTGCTCCGGGCGGCCGAGAAGGCGGCGGACGCGGCCGCGCGGCAAGCGGCCGTGTCGCTGACGACGTACGACTACGCGAGCCTGGAGGAGGACTTCTCCTGGGCCGAGACGGCGGGGACGGCGAAGTTCCAGGACCAGTACGCCGAGGTGAGCGCGCCGATCCGCGAACTGGTCACCGAGACCAGGGCGCACGCCGAGGGAACGGTGGTCGACTCGGCCGCCCGCGCGGTCGACGCCGACCACGTGACCGTGCTGCTCTTCGTCGACCAGACGCTGACCAGCAAGGGGAGCGACCGGCCCACCCTGGATCAGCCGCGGTTGACGATGATGATGGTGCGCGAGGACGGCCGCTGGCTGCTCGACGAGGTCAAGCTCAGCAACCTGACCAGCAACTGACCCTCGGGCACGTCCAGGCGTCTCGGCAGGCTCGACGTCCGGGATCAGCGAGCGGCGTCGTGCTGCGTCTCGACAGGCTCGACGTCCGGGATCAGCGGGGCGCGTCCGGCCGCAGCCGCAGCGTCATCAGCGTGGTCGCGAGCATGTCGTAGTGCCCGATCAGCAGGAGCAGCTCGATGCTGGTGCGTTCGTCGTACACGGCGCGCAGGTCCGCCCAGGTGGCGTCGCTGAGGTCGCGCGTCGCCTGGAGCTCCTCGGTGACCCGCATCAGCAGCTGCTCGTGGCCCTGCCAGCCCTCGGCCCCGGAGCCGACCTTGATCCGCTCGACGTCCTCGGGCCGGACGCCGGCGCGGCGGCCCAGGCGGACGTGGTGCTCGAACTCGTAGTCGCAGCCGCGGAGCGAGGCGACCCGCAGGATCACCATCTCCGTCTCGCGCCGGGGGAGCTTTCCGCCGGGCATCAGCTTGCCGGCGAAGTGCAGCCAGCCCCAGAAGAGCCCGCGGCCGCGCCCGAGGGTGGTGAAGATCGCCGGCGGTGCCGTTCGGGTGGCGCGGCCCGCGATCCGGGAGAACGTCCAGATCACCGGTCCGAGCTCCCGGACGCCGCCGGGCAGGATCCGCGGCTGGTCGCTCATCCGTCGTCCCGGACGGCGCGCCCGACCTGCGGGAGTGCCTTGTTGGCGACCCGGTTCATCACGGTCATCGCCAGCGCGTAGCCGGGCGGGAAGTAGCGCTGGCCGAAGTGCGCGAATCGGATGTCGGGGGAGGTGTAGACCCAGTACTTGTTGCGGCGGACGCCCTTGAGGATCGACGCGGCGGCCTGCTCGGGGGTGACCGCGCGCTTCTTGAAGTGCCCCTGCAGCTTGCGGAACTGGGGGCTGGCGTTGTCGACGCCCGCAATGTTCACCGTCTCGGTCAGCCCGGTGTCGACGCCGCCGGGACAGACCAGGCTGACCCCGATCCGGTGCCGCGCCAGGTCGAAGCGGAGCACCTCGGAGACGCCGCGGAGGCCGAACTTGCTGGCCGAGTAGGCGGCGTGCCACGGCATCCCGATGATGCCCGCGGCCGACGAGACGTTGACGATCTGGCCGCCTCGGCGCGCTTCGATCATCGGGGGCACCAGGTACTCGAGCACGCTGATCGGGCCCATCAGGTTGATGTCGACGACCCGCTTCCAGGTGCTGTGCGGCATCGCGGTGATCGTGCCCCAGGAGGCGATCCCGGCGATGTTCATCACTACGTCCATGGCGCCGGCCTGCGCGGTGATCTCGTCGGCCATCGCCCGGACGCCGTCGTGGTCGGAGATGTCGACCGGGGCCGCGTAGGCGACCTCGCCGCCGGCCTCGGTGATCTCGGCGACCACGTCGACGAGGCCCTGCTGGTCGACGTCGGTCAGGAACAGGACCGCGCCTTCGCGTGCGGCCTGGATGGCGGTCGCCCGGCCGATCCCGCTGGCCGCGCCGGTGAGGAAGACGTTCTTGCCGTGGAGGTCCTTGACGGGTGCGCGCAACATGGTGGCGAGCCTAGTGCGGCGGGGGCTTCGGGGGATCCGACTGCGGTAGGAGGCTCAGAGCAGGTGGCGCAGCGGGTTGAGCACGGCCTCGGTGAACCGGCGGTGCACGCCGCGGGCGTTCCAGTCCCGGGACGACAGGTGCGAGCACTGCTCCAGGTCGGAGCGGAAGATCGCCTCCATCACCTCGGCCATGCCGGTGTCGATGAACTCGACGTTGATCTCGTAGTTGCCGGACATGCTCAGCCGGTCGATGTTCGCCGTACCGACCGTGGACCACTTGCCGTCGATGGTGGCGGTCTTGGCGTGCACCATCGCGCCCTCGAACCGGTGGATCTGGACGCCCGACTCGAGCAGCTGCCCGAAGTACCCGCGGGAGATCCAGTCCGCGACCACGTGGTTCGAGGTGCGGGGGAGCAGGATTTTCACGTCCACCCCGCGGCGTGCGGCCGTGGTGAGCGCGTCGACGAAGTCCTGGTCGGGGAGGAAGTAGGCGTGCGTCATCCAGATGTTGCGCCGGGCCCGGTTGATCGCTTCCAGGTACATCGACCGGATCGGGAACATCCACTGCCGGGGCAGGTTGCGGTGCAGCCGGATCCGGGGCTCCCACTCGGCGTCGGTGGTCTCCAGGAGGAGCGGGCGCCGGCCGCCGCGGTGGTCGTTCCAGAAGTCGGCGAAGGATCGCTTCAGGTCCCAGACCGCCGGCCCGGTGATCCGGCAGTGCGTGTCACGCCACTCGGTCGCGTAGGCGGCACCGATGTTGAATCCGCCGACGAAGGCGACGCCGTCGTCGACGACCAGCACCTTGCGGTGGTCCCGGCCGTAGCGGCGCAGGTCGAAGAACCGCCAGCCGGCCGTGTACATCGGGTACTTCAGCACCCGGAGCATCTTGGAGAAGGTCTTGAAGCGCGGGTCGACGACCAGGTTGGCGAAGGAATCGTAGATCGCGTAGACCTCCACGCCCCGGTCGGCGGCCGCGGTCAGGGCCCGCTTGAACCGCTCGCCGGTCTCGTCGCCCTTCCAGATGTAGGTCTCGAAGAGCACCTGGCTGCGCGCGGAGTCGATCGCGGCGAGCATGTCCTCGAAGAGGTCGACGCCGTTCGTGTACGTCGTGATCGTGCCCTCGCCGATCCGGACGTCCTGCGGCTCCAGGGTGGTGAAGGGCTGCGGCTTCTTGCCGCGCCGGCGCCAGGAGTCGACCAGGGTCAGCGTGAACGCCAGGACCAGCTGGACGCCGAGAACGGTGAACAGGGTGCGTCGCAGCACCGGCCAGATCTTGCGCCCCGCGGAGAGAAGGGCGTCCGTGGGTCTGCTCACGAGTCGAGGCTACGCGAACGAGCGGAGCGACGATCACCCATGCACGAGGGCCCAGCGCACCGTGAGACTGGTCTCGACCTGGCTGGAGCCGCGCTCCGGCGCGAAACCCGCGGCATCGGCCTTCGCCATCGCCAGCCGGGGGACGCCACCACCGCCGTACCCCTCGACGATCCGGCGCAGCGCACCGAGCTCGGCGCCGGTCAGGGCGGCGAGCTGCTCGGCCTTGGCGCGGGCGTCCTCGAAGGCTGCTGCCCGGGCCTGCTCCATCAGTGCTGCCGGGTCGGAGATCGCCCAGGCGAGGTGGCTCATCCGGAAGTCGTCGCCGGCAGCGGCCACCGCCGCCGCGAGCACCTCGTCGAGCCGGCCGAGGTCGGCCACCCGGAGCTGCAGGTCCTGGCCGGCGCGGTATCCGGAACGGGCGTTGTCCGGGCCGCCGTACTCCTCGGAGACGTTGCTGTGCGTGGTTCTGATGTCGGCATCGCCGAGACCGGCCTCGCGCAGTGCGACGCCCAGGTCGCGCACCCGGCTGTTGACGGCGTCCAGGGCCTCGGCGACGCCGGGTCGAACCAGGGACACGGCGATGTGCAGGTCGATCCGGTCGGGGGCTTGGGTCGCGGCTCCGTTGCCGGTCACCTCGATGAAGTTCGACATACGGAGAACCTACCTGCGTCTCGACAGGCTCGACGTCCGGCGCGAGGGATTGTCGGTGTGGAGTCGTAGGCTCCAGACATGCGTCCCGTCACCGATCTCGAGCGCCGTGTCGCGCCGTTCCAGGTCATCTCCGAGTACGAGCCCGCCGGCGACCAGCCGGCCGCGATCGCCGAGATCGACACCCGGATCTCCGGCGGCATCAAGGACGTGGTCCTGCTCGGCGCCACCGGCACCGGGAAGACCGCGTCGATCGCCTGGGTGGCGGAGAAGCTCCAGCGGCCGATGCTGGTGATGCAGCCCAACAAGACCCTCGCGGCCCAGTTCGCGACCGAGCTGCGCCAGCTGATGCCGGAGAACGCCGTCGAGTACTTCGTCTCGTACTACGACTACTACCAACCCGAGGCGTACGTCCCGCAGACCGACACCTACATCGAGAAGGACTCCTCGATCAACGAGGAGGTCGAGCGGCTGCGGCACTCGGCCACCAACTCGCTGCTGACCCGCCGCGACGTGATCGTGGTCTCGACGGTCTCCTGCATCTACGGCCTCGGGACGCCGCAGGAGTACGTCGACCGGATGCTGCGGCTCCGGGTCGGCCAGGAGCACGACCGGGACAGCGTGCTGCGCCGCCTCGTCGAGATCCAGTACACCCGCAACGACCTGGCGTTCACCCGCGGCACCTTCCGGGTCCGCGGCGACACCCTGGAGGTCTTCCCGGTCTACGAGGAGCACGCGGTCCGGATCGAGTTCTTCGGCGACGAGATCGAGCGGCTGATGACGCTGCACCCGGTCACCGGCGAGGTGATCACCGATGACAAGGAGCTCTACATCTTCCCGGCGACGCACTACGTCGCCGGTCCGGAGCGGATGGAACGGGCGATCAAGGGGATCGAGGCCGAGCTCGAGGAGCAGCTCTCGGTCTTCGAGCGCCAGGGCAAGCTGCTGGAGGCGCAGCGGCTGCGGATGCGGACGTCGTACGACGTGGAGATGATGCGCCAGGTCGGGTCCTGCTCGGGGATCGAGAACTACTCGATGCACATCGACGGCCGGCAGCGGGGGAGCGCGCCGAACTGCCTGCTCGACTACTTCCCGGAGGACTTCGTCCTGGTCGTCGACGAGTCGCACGTCGCGGTCCCGCAGATCGGGGGGATGTACGAGGGCGACATGTCCCGCAAGCGCAACCTCGTCGACCACGGCTTCCGGCTGCCGAGCGCGATGGACAACCGGCCGCTGCGCTGGGAGGAGTTCCTGGACCGGATCGGCCAGACCATCTACCTCTCGGCGACCCCGGGGGACTACGAGCTGGCCAAGGGCGGCGGGGTCGAGAACGCGGTCCAGCAGATCATCCGCCCGACCGGGCTGATCGACCCCGAGGTGATCATCAAGCCGACCAAGGGGCAGATCGACGACCTGATCAGCGAGATCAACCAGCGCACCGAGAAGCAGGAGCGGGTGCTGGTCACCACGCTGACCAAGAAGATGTCCGAGGACCTCACCGACTACCTGCTCGAGAACGGCATCCGGACCCGGTACCTGCACTCCGAGGTGGACACCCTCAAGCGGATCGAGCTGCTCCGCGACCTCCGCCTCGGCCTGTACGACGTCCTCGTCGGGATCAACCTGCTCCGTGAAGGTCTCGACCTGCCGGAGGTCTCGCTGGTCGCGATCCTGGACGCCGACAAGGAGGGCTTCCTGCGCTCCGACAAGTCACTGATCCAGACCATCGGGCGAGCCGCTCGCAACGTGTCCGGCCAAGTCTTCATGTACGCCGACAAGATCACGCCCTCCATGGAGAAGGCGATCGACGAGACCAACCGTCGCCGCGCGATCCAGGTCGCCTACAACACCGAGCACGGCATCGACCCGACCCCGCTGCGCAAGAAGATCGCCGACATCACCGAGATGCTCGCCCGCGAGGACGAGAACACCGAGGAGCTGCTGGCCACCTGGCAGGGGACTGGGGCGCGCGGGGACAAGAGCAAGAAGGCGCCGGTGCCCGGGTTGTCGAAGCTCAACGCCGACCGCCAGCTGATGCCGGACCTGGCCGGGCTGCCGTCCAGCGACCTGGCCGAGCTGGTCCAACAGCTCACCGAGCAGATGCACGCCGCGGCGGCGGAGCTGCAGTTCGAGGTGGCGGCGAGGATCCGGGACGAGGTCCAGGAGCTCAAGAAGGAACTGCGCCAAATGATGGAAGCGACGAAATAGGCGTCGCCCGTGGGGTGAATCTCCGCAAAGCCCTCGAAAGCCGAGACCAAGGGCAAATCCTCATCAACCGGCGGACAGAACTGAACTCGTCTACGGTTCGGGCGTGACCAATCCAGGACATTCTCGTTGATTTCGTACAGGCGGGGAGTTGCCTGAAATGAGAACAGGTTCTAGGTTTGGTTCTCGTGCCTGCAGGTCGACGGGTCCAGGGGAGGTGACGCGTGGCGATTTCGGTTGCCTCGATGGTGCGTGGCCCCGGTGAGATCGCTGCCATGGTCGTCGACGTCACCAAGGCCGTCTTCACGAGCAGGTTCCAGCTCCGCGAGTTCATCGAGCAGGCCTGGTTCATCACCAGCGTCACGCTGTTCCCGACGATCCTGATCTCGATCCCGTTCGGCGCGGTGATCTCGCTCCAGGTGGGCGGCCTGACCGGCCAGCTCGGGGCGCAGTCGTTCGCGGGCGCCAGCGCGGTCCTCGCCGTCGTCCGTGAGGCGGCACCGATCGCCGCGGCGCTGATCATCGCGGGGGCGGCCGGGTCGGCGATCTGCTCCGACCTCGGCGCGCGGAAGATCCGCGAGGAGATCGACGCGATGGAGGTCCTCGGCGTCGACCCGATCGAGCGCCTCGTCGTGCCCCGCGTCCTCGCCACCGTCTTCGTCGCGCTGATGATCAACGGGATCGTGATCGCGGCCGGGATCGGGGGCGGCTACTTCTTCACGGTGATCGTCCAGGGCGGCTCCGCCGGCGCGTTCCTCGCCTCGTTCACCGCGCTCGCCTCGATCACCGACCTCTGGGTCGCGATGATCAAGGCGCTGCTGTTCGGCTACCTCGCTGCGATCGTGGGCTCGTACAAGGGCCTGAACGCCGGGGGCGGCCCCAGCGGCGTCGGCCGGGCGGTGAACGAGTCGGTGATCATCGCTTTCATGGTGCTGTTCTTCCTGAACGCGATCATCACCGCCATCTACTTCCAAGTCGTCCCCCAGAGCGGGATGTGACGACGGTGTCCCAGCTCACCCAGGTCGGGAGCGCGCTCCTCAAGGAGCAGCGCAACCGGATCGAGGAACGCGGCGACCAGCTGCTCTTCTACGTCAAGGCGCTCGCCTGGACGCCCCGCGCGATCTCCCGCTACAAGCGCGAGATCGGCAGCACCCTGGCCGAGGTCGCGTTCGGCGCCGGGGGCCTCGCGCTGATCGCCGGCTCGGCGGGCGTGATCGCGTTCCTGGCGTTCTTCGCGGGGACCGAGGTAGGCATCCAGGGCTACGCGTCGCTGAGCCAGCTCGGCGTCGCCAAGTTCACCGCCTTCATCTCCGCGTACTTCAACACCCGCGAGGTGGCGCCGCTGGTCGCCTCGATCGCGCTCGCCGCGACCGTCGGCTGCGGCTACACGGCACGGCTCGGCGCGATGCGGATCTCCGAGGAGATCGACGCGCTCGAGGTGATGGGGATCCCGTCGCTGCCGTTCCTCGTGACGACCCGGATGATCGCGGCGTTCATCGCGGTGATCCCGCTCTACATCGTCGCCCTCTGCGCGTCGTACCTCTCGCCGAGGCTGATCACGACCCTGATCTACAAGCAGTCGGCGGGAACCTATGACCACTACTTCATCCAGTTCCTGCCTCCCGAGGACATCCTCAAGTCCTTCCTGAAGCTGATCGTGCTGGCGATCGCGATCATCCTGATCCACTGCTACTACGGCTACACGGCGTCGGGCGGACCGGCCGGTGTCGGGATGGCGGTCGGCCGGGCGATCCGTACCTCGATCGTCACCGTCGTGATCGCCGACTTCTTCATGAGCTTCGCGATCTGGGGCTCCACCACCACCGTGCAGATCACGGGAGGTGGCTGATCCCATGCTGATGAACATCGTGCACGACACCAAGAGCGAGCACCGGCGCCTCTTCGTCGCCGGGATCGCGTACCTGGTGATCCTCGCGCTGCTGATCGGGCTGTCGATCGCGATCTACCAGAAGGCGTTCACGCCGGCGACGATGGTGACGATCAAGGCGGACCGGGCCGGACTGCAGCTCCCGAAGTTCGGGGCGGTCCGGCTGCACGGGGTCGAGGTCGGTCAGATCCGCGGAGTCAGCCAGGACGGCGAGCAGGCCTCGATCAAGATCGCGCTGCAGCCGGACGCCGCCAAGAAGATCCCGGACAACGTCAGCGTCGAGATCCGGCCGACCACGCTGTTCGGGCAGAAGTACGTCGCCCTCGTCGACCCCGAGGCCCCGTCGTCGACCGCGCTGGACGACGGCGACGTGATCCCGTCCTCGCGGGTGACCACCAACGTCGAGCTCCAGCAGGTCCTCGCGACGCTCTTCCCGCTGCTGCGCTCGATCCGCCCGGCTGACCTGAACACGACCCTCTACGCACTCTCGACCGCGCTCGCCGGCCGCGGCGAGAAGCTCGGCCAGACGATCTCCGACCTGGACTCCTACCTCGGTGCGGTGAACGTCCAGCTGCCGACGGTGGAGAAGGACCTGAAGCTGCTCGCCAGTGTCAGCCGGACGTACTCGCTGGCGGCCCCGGACCTGGTCCGGCTGCTCAAGAACGCCACCGTCACCGCGCACACGGTGACCGAGAAGGTCGACGACCTCTCCTCGTTCATCCAGGCGACCACCAGCCTGTCGATCACCACCACCGGGATCCTCACCACCAACGAGGACGCGATCGTCCGTGAGTCCCGGCTGGCCCGTCCGCTGATGGCGCTGCTGGACACCTACTCGCCGGAGTACACCTGCCTGCTCCAGGGCATCGACAAGTACACCGACCGGCTCGGCAAGATCTTCAAGGGCAACCGGGTCCGCCAGAAGATGTCGTTCGACGCCGTCCAGCGCCCGGCGTACACCGCCAAGGACCGCCCCGAGTACGCCGCCACCGGGCACGGCCCCTGGTGCCTCGGCCTGCCGAACCCGCAGGTCCCGGCGCCGTACGTGCCGCTGCCCGACGGCAGCGACCTCGACGAGCCGGGGAGGCACTGATGGGGACGCGCAACACCGCGACCACGGTGGCCGCCGTCAAGCTCGGCATCTTCACCGCCTGCTCGCTGGTGGTGACCACGGTGCTCGCGATGATCATGGGCAACTTCGGCTTCGGGTCGACCACCGAGTACAAGGCCCTGTTCAGCAGCGCGAGCCTGATCTCCAAGGGCGACGACGTCCGGATCGCCGGCCTGACGGTGGGCTCGGTCAAGGACGTGAAGATCTACGACAAGAACAACGCGCTGGTCACCTTCGACGTCAAGAGCGACGTGCCGCTGACGACCGCCAGCAAGGCGGACATCCGTTTCCTGAACCTGGTGGGGGACCGGTACATGTCGATCTCCCAGGGCGCCCCGGGTGCGCCCTCGTTGAAGGAGGACGGCACCATCCCGATGGCGCAGACCACGCCGGCCCTCGACCTGACCGCGCTCTTCAACGGGTTCCAGCCGCTCTTCCAGGCGCTGGACCCGGACCAGATCAACGAGCTGTCGCTGAACCTGGTCAAGGTGCTCCAGGGCGAGGGCGGCACCATCGCGGAGCTGCTGTCGCGGACGGCCTCGCTGACCAACACCCTCGCCGATCGCGACGAGCTGATCGGTGACGTCATCACCAACCTGTCCACGATGCTGAAGACGGTCGACGACCACCACCAGCAGCTCGACGACCTGGTCGTCCAGCTCAAGGACTGGCTCGGCAACCTGTCGGTGGACCGCAAGCTGATCGGCACCTCGCTGACGAATGTGAGCGCGCTGACCGGGCAGCTCTCCGACCTGCTCACCCGCGGTCGCCCGCTGCTCCGCGAGGACATCAAGCAGCTCGGCCGGGTGGCGAACATCCTGGCCCGGCCGAAGAACCAGGCGATCCTCAACGAGGCGCTCGACCGGCTCCCGGAGCTGTTCCGCAAGCAGGCCCGGATCGGCACCTACGGGTCCTGGTACAACTACTACCTCTGCGACTTCACCGGCAAGATCATCCTGCCGAAGATCGACCTCTCCACCCTGGGCATCCCGGACCTGACCGGGCCGTTGATCAAGCAGCTGGAGAAGTCGCTGAGCAAGGCGCTCGAGTTCCACAGCACCGCGGACAGGTGCTCCTGATGGCCCGGCACACCAACGCGTCCATCATGCGCCTGGGCTCGATCTCGCTGATCGTGCTGCTGGTGGTGATGGCGGCCGCCTTCAACCTGCAGAAGTTCCCCGGCTTCCGCGGCACCGGCTACCACGCCGACTTCACCGACGCCTCCGGCCTCGCCCGCGGTGACATGGTGCAGATCGCCGGCGTCCGGGTCGGCCGCGTCAAGAGCATCGACATCCGCAAGGACCACGTCCGGGTCAACTTCGACGTCCACGACGCCTCGTTCGGCACCGAGACCAAGGCCTCGGTCGAGGTGCTGAACCTGCTCGGCAGCAAGTACCTGAACCTCACCCCGGCCGGCCCCGGCAAGCTGGCCGACGGCGGCACCATCCCGCTGAGTCGCACCCGTGCGTCGTACGACATCGTCAGCACGCTGAGCCAGCTGACCACGACCACCGAGAAGATCGACACCGACCAGCTGGCCGAGGCGCTGACCACGCTGTCGGGGACGATCGACGCGGCCGCGCCGCAGGTCCACGACTCGTTCACCGGCATCTCCCGGCTGTCCCGGGCGATCGCCGAGCGGGACGACGACCTCGCCGGGCTGCTCCAGCGCGCCGACCGGGTCACCAAGCTGCTCGCCGACCGACGCGGCGACCTGGTCACCTTGATGAAGCAGGGCGACCAGGTCTTCCAGGAGCTCCGGAACCGCAAGGAGGCGATCCACACCCTGCTGGTCAACGCGTCCAAGCTCTCCGCCTCGCTGACCGGCATCGTCCGCGACAACGAGAAGCAGATCGGCCCGGTGCTGGCCGACCTGCAGCAGGTCGTCGGCCTGCTGCGCATGCGTGAGAAGTCGCTGCAGGCGACGATCCACAACCTCGGTCCGTACGCCTCGATCCTGATCAACGTGATCGGCACCGGGCCCTGGTTCGACGCCTACGTGCCGAACCTGGTCGGTCTGGCCACCGGCGAGTTCCTGCCCGGCACCCGGAAGGGGGGATGAGCGGGATGAGTGCCCTTCTGGACCGGCTCAGCGGCCGGACCCTCGCGATCGTGGTCGCGCTGCTCCTGGTCGGCGCCACCCTGGTCACGTTCGTCGGCGGGAGCGGCGGCGACCGGACCGTCTCCGCGCACTTCTCCCGTGCGGTGGCGATCTACCCGGGCTCCGAGGTCCGGCTGATGGGCGTCCGGATCGGGACCGTGGACGCGGTCGTCCCCGAGGGCGAGAGCGTCCGGGTCGAGATGACCTACGACTCGGCGTACAAGCTCCCGGCCGACGCCAAGGCCGCGATCATCACGCCGACCCTGGTCGCCGACCGGTTCGTCCAGCTCGGCCCGGCCTTCACCTCGGGCAAGGTGCTCGCGGACGGCGCCGACATCCCGCTGCCCGACACCGGGACACCGGTCGAGCTCGACCGGATCTACCGCGGACTCGCGGACCTGAGCACGGCCCTCGGCCCGAACGGAGCCAACAAGAAGGGCGCGCTCAGCGCGCTGCTCTCCTCCGGCGCGGACGCGCTGCGCGGCCAGGGCGCGCTGGCCAACGACACCCTGCTGAACATGTCGAAGGCGGTCCAGGCGTTCGGGGACAACAGCGGCGCCCTGTTCAGCTCGGTCCGGCAGCTCTCCGAGCTGACCTCGACGCTGGCGGCCAACGACTCGGTGGTCACCCAGTTCATCGGCGACCTCTCCGGGGTCTCGGCCCAGCTCGCCGGCGAGCGCGGCGAGCTCTCCCGCGCGCTGGCATCGCTGTCGAGGGTGGTCACCACGGTGCGCGGCTTCGTGAAGAACAACAAGGCGGCGCTGACCAGCAACATCCGGGACCTGACCACCGTCCTGGGTGCCCTCGCCAAGGAGCGCGACTCGCTCGGTACGGCGCTGCAGCTGGCCCCGCTCGGCCTGGGCAACCTGACCCTGGCGTACGACGTCAAGTCCGGCACGATCGGCTCCCGGGTCCAGTTCGGCCCGACCGTGCAGAGCCTCGGCAACGTGCTCTGCGACATCGTGGTGAACTCGCGGGTGCCGAACCCGGGACTGGCCTGCCAGGTGCTCAAGGCACTGACGGCTCCGCTGGCCCAGCGCGGCTCCGACCTCGCCGCCGGCATCCAGATCCCCGGCATCAAGCTCGGCAAGAGCGCGAAGTCCGGCTCGGGCCAGCGCGCGATCCTGGGAGGCAGCTGATGAAGCGTCGCCCCGGGCTGCTGGCGATCGCCCTGCTGGTGATCGCGTTCGTGGTCTCCTCGTGCAAGTTCGACGGCGCGTACGACCTGCCGCTGCCCGGCGGCAAGGCGGTGGACCCGGACGACGCCATCACCGTGACCGCGGAGTTCACCGACGCGCTGAACGTGGTGCCCCGGACAGCGGTGATGGTCGACGACGTCCCGGTCGGCCAGGTCTCGGAGATCGAGCGGGTCGGCTGGCACGCGAAGGTCACCCTGCAGATCCGCAAGGACCTGGACCTGCCGGCGAACACGTTCGCGGACATCCGTCAGACCAGCCTGCTCGGTGAGAAGTACGTCGCCCTGCTCCCGCCCGAGGACGGCGCCCAGGGTCGGCTCAGCGAGGGCGACACCATCCCGCTGGACCGGACCGGCCGGAACCCGGAGGTCGAGGAGGTCCTCGGCGCGCTCTCCTTCGTGCTCAGCGGCGGCGGCGTCCAGCAGCTGCGGACGATCAGCATCGAGATCAACAAGATGCTCGACGGGCGCACCGATCAGGCCCGCGGCGCGTTGACCAACATCACCAAGCTGGTCAGCACCCTGGACGACCAGAAGGCCTCGATCGTGACCGCCCTGGAGGCGGTCGACAACCTCGCGAAGACCCTCAACAAGGAGAGCCGGTCGGTGGCCGCCGCCATCGACGCGATGGGTCCGGCGCTGCGGGTGCTCAACGGGCAGCACAAGGCGCTGATGAAGATGCTCGTCGAGCTCGACAAGCTCGGCGTCGTCGGCACCCGGGTGCTGGCGGCGAGCAAGGAGGACGTGATCGCCACGCTGCGGCACCTCGCTCCCTCGCTCCGCGAGCTCGCCGACGCCGGCGACTCGCTGCCGCGCGGGGTCAGCCTGATGGCCAGCTTCCCGTTCCCGAAGGAAGCGGCCGACCTGGCCAAGGGCGACTACGCCAACGCGTTGTTCGCGATCGACTTCGACCTCTCCAAGCTGCTCGGCAGCGGTGGCGTCGGGGACACCTCGAACCTGCCCAGCCCGGTCGAGATCTGCATGGCGACGCCGCTCGCGCCGGTCTGCGAAGGGCTCAACAAGACGCTGCTCACCCAGCTCTGCTCGCTGATGCCGACCAATCCGCTCTGTCCTGGTGTCGGGCCGGCGCCGCACGGGAACAAGGACAACCCGCTCGGCACCTTCCTGAACGGGATCCTGGGGGGATCCAAGCCCAGCACCAGCGGCTCGACCGGCACGACCGGCAACGGCGGACTGCTCGGCCTGCTGCTCGGAGGAGGGAAGAAATGACCCGCGGAGTCAAGGTCCGGCTGATCGCCTTCGTCGTTCTCGCGGCCGTCGGCATCGTCTACGTGACCGCCTCGTACCTCGGCCTGATGGACAAGGTCACCGGCCGCGGCCTGACCCTGCACGCCGAGCTGCCCAGCTCGGGCGGGCTCTTCGTCGGCAGCGAGGTCACCTACCGCGGCGTGAAGGTCGGCAAGGTCTCCGACATGGAGGTCATCCCGGACGGCGTCCGGCTGACCTTCGCGGTCAAGGAGGGCACCAGGATCCCGGCCGACTCCCCGTTCTTCATCCACAACCTCTCGGCCGTGGGGGAGCAGTACCTGGACTTCGAGCCGAAGGACGGCAACGGCCCGTACGCCGCCGACGGCGACACCTTCGACGGCGACGAGGCCAGCCTGCCGCAGGCCACCGACGACCTGCTCGTGAAGATCAACGGGCTGGTCGGGTCCCTGAACCAGTCGGACGTCGCCACGGTGACCTCAGAGCTGGGCACGATGTTCAAGGGCACCGCCGACCCGTTGCGGCGGATGGTCGACTCCGGGACGGCGCTGGTGGCGCAGGCCAAGAAGAACGAGGCCGAGACCATCGCGCTGATCCGGTCCGGGCAGACGGTGCTGGAGACGCAGCAGGACAACGCCGCGAACATCCGGTCGTTCTCCTCGAACCTGGCCGACTTCACCGGCACCCTGGCGTCCTCCGACGACTTCCTGCGCACCGTGCTCGAGGCCGGGACGCCGGCGGTCCAGGAGGTCGACTCGCTGCTGACCGGGCTGAAGCCGATCCTGCCCTCGTTCCTCGGGAACCTCGTCGAGGTCAACCAGGTCGCGACCGACCGGTTGAACGCGCTGGAGCAGACCCTGGTCACCTTCCCGGCGGTGATCTCCTCCGGGTTCACCGGTACGCCGGGCGACGGCTACGGGCACATCAACCTGCAGCTCAACTACGCCCAGGCGGCGTGCACCGAGGGCTACAAGCCGGTGAAGGACTGGCGGCCCGGCACGGACCTGACCGACTCCCCGACGTACCAGGCCAAGTGCCTCTCGCCGGCGCCGTACAACATGCGCGGTTCGAAGTACGCGCCGCAGCCCTCGAGCGTCACCGGGAACCGGAGCCGGGTCGGAACGTACGATGCTGAGCAGGCACGGACGACACCCGAGGTGAGCAGTGGGAGGCATACGGTGTTTGGCGACGACACGTGGAAGTGGATTCTCCTGGGATCCAGCGACTGATGACTGAGGACCTCGCCACGCCGCCGCGCACCGCGCGCCGGTTCCTGACGGTGCTGGCCGTCGTGCTCGCGCTCGCCTGCCTGCTCGTCCTCGGCGCGAAGGCGTTCGTGCCGGGCGTGCTGCCGAGTTCCTGGACCGCCGCCGACGACGCGGCCGACCGGGACACCGAGATCACCACCACCGCGCGCCGGATGATGAGCGACTTCGTCAACCTCGACTACAACGACATCGACGCCGACACCAAGCGGGTGCTGGGCTACGCGACCGGCAAGTTCAAGACCGACTACAGCAACGACCTGGTCGAGCTGACCGCGCTGACCCGCCAGCGCCGGGCCGTCTCCACCGGCGACGTCCTCAAGGTCGGGATCGGTCAGGTCGACGAGAAGACCGCGATCGTCTCGGTGGCGGTGGACACCAAGGTCACCAACACCACCACCGAGGCCGCCAAGAAGGCCGGCAAGGGCCCGGGCTACCAGGAGCTCGGCTACATGTTCAAGCTGACCATGAACCACGTCGGCGACCGCTGGTTGATCGCCGACCTCGAGGTGATCCGATGAACGCGATCGCACCGGACGAGAAGGTCTGCCCGTTCTGCGCCGAGGTGATCAAGGCAGCGGCCGTGAAGTGCCGGTTCTGCCACTCGGACCTCCCGGAGCCGGAGCCGGTGGAGCGCGACCTGGCCGAGCCCGAGCCCGAGGACGCGCCTGCGCCTGAGGCGGAGTCGGATTCCGCGCCCCTGCCAGGCGCCGACCCCGAGTCGAGCGCCGAGCCAGAAGCCGAGCCCGAGGCCGAGGCCGAGGCCGACGCCGACCCCGAGCCGAGCGCCGAGCCGCTGGCGGATGCCGAGCCGGGCACCGGCGCAGCCCGGGCTGCCGGAACCGGGGGAGTCGACAAGGTCGCCGCGGCGCTGCTCGCCCTCTGCGTGCTGCTCGCCGGAGCGCTCACCACGATCATCCTGACCTCCGGTCCGGGCGACCTGGCGGTCGCGGACAACGGCCAGGTCACCGATGCGGCGTACCGGGACGCGGCGATGAGCGCGGCAGCCTCGAACGCCGCCCTGCTGGGCTCCCTGAGCTACAAGACACTGGACGCCGACAAGAAGGCCGCCCGCGCGGTGATGACCGCGTCGTACGTGAAGGAGTACGAGGACGCGCTCAAGGACGTCGAGCCGGCGATGGTGAAGCAGAACGTGACCGTCAAGGCCACCGCGATCTCGACTTCGGTGCTTTCGCTGCGGAAGAGCGAGGCCAAGATCATGATGTGGGTCAACACGATCACCACGATCGAGGGCAATCCGCGCCAGCAGCTCGACCAGAACCGGATCGTTCTGACGATGAAACGCCAGGACGACGCCTGGGTCGTGTCCAAGACGGATAAGCTCTGATAAATTAGAACAGGTTCCACTTTGTGGGACCTGATGCCCCGGAAGGACGATGGAGTGCCCCAAGAAGAGGCCCAGGAAGCGGCACAGCTCCATGAGACGGACGTGCTCATCGTCGGTGCCGGGCCCGCAGGGCTCTTCGGCGCGTACTACGCGGGCTTCCGCGGGATGTCGGTGACCCTGGTCGACTCGCTTCCCGAGATCGGCGGCCAGGTGTCGGCGCTCTACCCCGAGAAGGCGATCCTGGACGTGGCCGGGTTCCCGACCATCAAGGGCCGGGAGCTGATCAGCCAGCTGGTCGCCCAGGCAGCCAGCGCGGAGCCGACGTACCTGCTCAACCGGACCGCGAACGCGCTGACCGTCGGTGAGGACTCGGTCACGATGGGGCTGGACGACGGCTCCGAGATCGTCGCGAAGGTCGTCATCGTGACCGCGGGCATCGGCAAGTTCACCCCGCGACCGCTGCCGGCCGGTGACGGCTGGGAGGGGCGCGGCCTGGTCTTCTTCGTGCCGTCGTTCGACGAGTACCGCGGTAAGGACGTGGTGATCGTCGGCGGCGGGGACAGCGCCTTCGACTGGGCGCACCAGCTCGACGGCATCGCCAGCTCGATCACCCTGGTGCACCGTCGCGACCAGTTCCGGGCGCACCAGGCGACCATCGACGCCGTCCTCGCGAGCGACGCCGAGGTGATCACCAAGGCCCAGGTCACCGCCCTGATCGGAGACGACCAGGTCGAGAAGGTGGAGATCACCAAGGACGACGGCGAGGTCGTCACCAAGCCCGCCCAGGCCGTGGTCGCCGCCCTGGGCTTCGTCGCGGACCTGACCGCGATGAAGGAGTGGGGCCTGGAGTTCGACAAGCGGCACATCAAGGTCGACACCAGCACCCGGACGAACCTGCCACGGGTGTTCGCGGCCGGCGACATCACCGAGTACGACGGCAAGGTCCGGCTGATCGCGGTCGGGTTCGGCGAGGTCGCCACTGCGGTGAACAACGCCGCACCGCTGATCTTCCCCGACCAAGGCGTCTTCCCCGGTCACTCGAGCGAAGGATCCTGATGGCAGCCGGTAGGGACGCGGTCAAGCTGACCAACGAGGAGCTCGCCGAGTTCCTCGACACCAACATGAAGGTCCAGGTGGCCACCAACGGCCCCGACGGGCAGCCGCACCTGACCACGCTCTTCTACGTCATGGTCGAGGACCGGATGTTCTTCTGGACCTACGGCAAGTCGCAGAAGATCCTCAACCTGCGCCGCGACCCGCGGATCACCTGCCTGGTCGAGGACGGCACCGACTACTTCGAGCTGCGCGGCGCGACCATCTTCGGCAACGCGCGCCTGATCGAGGACTACGACCAGCTCGTCGATCTCGGTGGCCGGGTCGCCAAGGTGATGGCGAACGGCGAGGACCTCGGCGAGTTCGGTGACCAGATCGTGGCCCAGCAGGCTCGCAAGCGGGTCGGCGTCATCGTCGAGCCGGAGAAGATCGCGACCTGGGACCACCGCAAGATGACCGCACCCCCTGGAGGAAATTCATGAAGATCAAGGTCGACTTCGACCTCTGCGAGTCCAACGCGCTCTGCGAGGCGCTCGCACCGGCCAACTTCGAGATCGACGACGACGATTTCCTCCAGATCGTCGACGAGAACGTCACCGACGAGAACCGCGACGCGGTCGCGCAGGCCATCGCCGCCTGCCCCAAGTCCGCGATCAGCCTGATCGACGGCTGACCGAAACCACCTCCCGCACGTCCTCCGCAGAGAAGAGAGTTGCATCCGCATGCCTGAAACCACCGACCCGTTGAGCCTGGACGGCCGCGTCGCCGTCGTCACCGGAGCCGGAGCCGGCCTCGGTCGCGCCGAGGCGGTCGCGCTCGCGAAGGCCGGGGCGGCGGTCGTCCTCAACGACCTGCCCGGCGCCGGCGACGAGGCGGCCGACGAGATCAGGAGCCTCGGCGGCACCGCCGTCGTGGTCGCCGGTGACGTGGGGGAGCGGTCCACCGCAGACGCCATGATCGAGGCAGCGATCGGTCTGGGCGGGCTCGACGTCGTGGTGAACAACGCCGGCGTCACCCGGGACAAGATGCTCTTCAACATGACCGACGAGGACTTCGACCTGGTCACCAAGATCCACCTGCGCGGTCACTTCCTGCTCTCCCGCAACGCCGCGGCGTACTGGCGGGCGAAGCACAAGGAGACCGGCGAGCAGGTCTACGGCAGCGTGATCAACACCGCGTCCGAGGCTTCGCTGAGCGGCTCCCCGGGGCAGGCGAACTACGCCGCCGCCAAGGCCGGGATCACCGCGCTGACGCTCTCCACCGCGCGCGGCCTGGGCCGGATGGGCATCCGGGCGAACGCGATCGCACCGCGGGCCCGGACCGCGATGACCGCGGCGGTCTTCGGCGAGGACCAGTCCGGGAAGGCGATCGACCCGTACTCCGCCGAGCACGTCGCCCCGCTGGTGGCCTACCTGGCCTCGCCGGCGGCCGAGCGCATCACCGGCCAGGTCTTCGTCGTGTACGGCGGCATGGTCGCCCTGATCGGCGCCCCGGTCGTCGAGCAGCGCTTCGACACCACCGGCGACGTCTTCGACCTCGCCGAGCTCGACAAGACCGTCGGTGGCTTCTTCGCCGACCGCGACCCCTCCTCGGGGTTCGCGGCCGACTCCGTCATGCAGCTCCAGGTCTGAGCAACCCACCCCCACCCAGAAGGAACCCCAGCATGAGCAACAGACTCGCCGGAAAGGTCGCCATCGTCACCGGCGGCGCACAGGGCCAGGGCGCCGCGATCGCCCGGCACTTCGTCGCCGAGGGCGCCAAGGTGGTCATCGCGGACGTCGCCGACGAGTTCGGCCAGGCGCTGGCCGACGAGCTCGGCGCGGACGCGCACTTCGCCCACCACGACGTCAGCGACGAGGACTCCTGGACCGCGCTGGTCGAGTCGACCAACGAGCGCTTCGGGCCGGTGAACGTGCTGGCCAACAACGCCGGGATCCTGCGGTTCGCCGACATCGAGAAGATGACCAAGGAGGAGTACCTGCTCCTCGTCAACGTGAACCAGCTCGGCACCTTCCTGGGCATGAAGGCCGTCGCCCGGACGATGCGGAAGAACGGCGGCGGCTCGATCATCAACGCCTCCTCGGTCGAGGGCCTCGCCGGGATGGCGTCGCTGACCGGCTACGTGGCCACCAAGTGGGCCATCCGGGGCATGACCAAGGCAGCGGCGATGGAGCTCGGCCCCAAGGGGATCCGGGTCAACTCGATCCACCCCGGGATGATCGACACCCCGATGACTCGCCCGCACGGCGGCGACGCGGCGATGGAGTTCGGCGCCTCCCGGGTGCCGCTGCGCCGGGTCGGCTACCCCGAGGACATCGCGCCGCTCTACGTGTTCCTGGCGAGCGACGAGTCCGGGTACATCAACGGGGCCGAGATCGCGATCGACGGCGGTGTGACCGCCACCCACGCGTTCGGGGGGTAGTCACGTCTGCGGGTCCGTCGAGACGCGGTGCCGTGCGCGGGAACTACCGCAGGACGAGCCGGACGGCCGTCTCGATGTGGTCGGCGACCTCTTCGGCGGTCGCGCGGCCGGTGACCCAGGAGACCAGCGCGGAGAGCCAGACGTCGCTGATCACCCGGGCGACGGCGACCTCCTCGTCGGAAGGCTGCTCGCCCTCGACGTACGCGTCGCCCTTGATCGCCCGGTTCAGCATCGTGGTCAGCTGCATGCCGACGACGTGGATCTCGGTCGCGACCGAGGCGTCGGCGAACATGAAGGCCCGGGTCAGCGCCTCGGTCAGGTTGGCGTCGCCCT
The DNA here is from genome assembly GCF_003725695.1 of Nocardioides marmoriginsengisoli. Lineage (GTDB taxonomy): Bacteria > Actinomycetota > Actinomycetes > Propionibacteriales > Nocardioidaceae > Marmoricola > Marmoricola marmoriginsengisoli. Next base: position 20,079 of record NZ_RJSE01000003.1, on the reverse strand, counting down.
GCATGCCGCGGGTCGCCCGGCGGAGCACGTAGATGACCCGCTCGGACGGGGTCTCGCCGGGGACGGGCTTGCGGCTGACCATCGACTGGGTGTCTTCGAACTGGCGTGCGAGCGCCGAGACGAGAAGATGGATCTTGGACGGGAAGTAGCGGTAGAGGGTGCCGAGGGCGACGTCGGCCTGCTCGGCGACCGCGCGCATCTGGACGGCGTCGAAGCCGCCCTTGGATGCCAGCGCGATGGTGGCGTCGAGGATCCGACGTCGGCGGTCACGCTGGGCAGCGGAGCCGAGATCGTCGTACGTCAACGAGTTCGTGGTGGTCAAGATGCCTGTCCCCTCGTGGTCGCCCAGGCTGTTCGTGAGCGGAGTTGTGCCGACCCTGCAGAATTGCCCGCGAGACCGTGATTCCAAGGCTAGCAGCGGGATCGGTCATAATAGAAACACGTTGCAGTTCCGATACATGGAAAAAACAGCCTGGGTCCGCCTGGGAAAACTGGGAAGGGCGGGCCTTTGCGCATCGCACTCGTGTCCTACCGCAGCAAGCCACATTGCGGGGGACAGGGCGTTTACGTCCGTCACTTGAGCCGTGAGCTCGTCGAGCTCGGCCACACCGTCGAGGTGTTCTCGGGTCAGCCGTACCCGGAGCTGGACGAGGGTGTCGCCCTGACCAAGGTCCCGAGCCTGGACCTCTACCGGGAACCGGATCCGTTCCGGATGGTCTGGCCGTGGGAGTTCCGCGACCTGATCGACGCCCAGGAGTTCGCCATCATGTGCACCGCCGGCTTCCCGGAGCCGCGGACCTTCGGCAAGCGCGTGCTCAAGGCGCTGCGCGGCCGCAAGGACGACTTCGACATCGTGCACGACAACCAGGTGCTGGCCCACGGCGTGATGGACATCGAGAAGGAGCTCGACATCCCGGTCCTCACCACCGTGCACCACCCGATCACGTTCGACCGCCGGGTCGACATCGCCGCCGCGCCGCTGCGCAAGAAGCTCAGCCTGCGTCGCTGGTACGGCTTCCTGAAGATGCAGGGCGCCGTCGTACGGCGTGCGCGCTGGATCCTGCTGCCGTCGGAGTCCTCGAAGGTCGACGCGGCCAAGGACTTCGCCGCGGACATCGAGAAGATGCAGGTCATCCCGCTCGGTGTCGACGACTGCTTCGTGCCGCCGACCAAGCCGCGGGTTCCCGGACGACTGGTCGCGATGGCCAGCGCGGACGCCCCGATGAAGGGCATCGCTACCCTGCTGGAGGCGTTCGCCAAGCTGCGCACCGAGCGCGACCTCGAGCTGCTGCTCGTGACCAAGCCGACCCCGGGCGGCCGCACCGAGAAGCTGATCGAGGAGCTCGGTATCGGCGAGCACATCCGGTTCGTCAACGGGATCAGCGACACCGAGCTGGTCGAGGTGATGGGCTCCGCCGAGATCGCCGTCGTCCCGTCGCTCTACGAGGGCTTCTCGCTGCCGACCGCCGAGCTGATGGCCTGCGAGACCCCGCTGGTGGTCAGCCGCACCGGCGCGATCCCGGAGGTCGTCGGTCCCGACGGTCTCTGCGCCGAGCTGGTCACCCCCGGCGACGTCGGTGAGCTGGCGTCCACGCTGGCGGACCTGCTCGACGACCCGGAGCGGCGCGACCGCCTCGGCAAGGCGGGTCGGGTGCGCGCCCAGGAGCTGTTCAGCTGGACCGCGGTCGCCAAGAAGACGGCGGCGGCGTACGAGCACGTGCTCGCCGACTACGCGCTCCACCCGACCTCCACGCACAAACGCGTCAAGAAGATCAAGAAGTAAGGAACGACTGATGCTGACTGTTGACTTCGACCGGCTGGGTCTGAAGCCCGGTGACCGGGTCATCGACATGGGCTGCGGCGCCGGGCGGCACGCGTTCGAGATGTACCGCCGCGGCGCTGACGTCGTCGCCTTCGACCAGGACGCCGACGAGCTGGCGAACGTGCTGGAGCTCTTCGGCGCGATGAAGGAGGCCGGCGAGGTGCCGGCCGGCGCGGCCGCCGACATCAAGGAGGGCACCGCGCTGGCGCTGCCGTTCGCGGACGGCGAGTTCGACCGGGTGGTCTGCTCCGAGGTGCTCGAGCACATCCACGACGACATGACCGCGATCACCGAGCTGATCCGGGTGCTGCGCCCCGGCGGCACGATGGCGATCACGGTGCCGCGGTGGCTGCCCGAGGTGATCAACTGGCGGCTGTCGCCCGAGTACCACAACGCCGAGGGCGGGCACATCCGGATCTACACCGACCACGAGCTGGTCGACAAGGTCACCAAGGGTGGTCGGATGAACGACGGCACCCCGGGCACCACGATGATCTTCGAGGGCAAGGACCACGCCCACGGCCTGCACGCGCCGTACTGGTGGATCAAGTCCGCAGTGGGTGTCGAGAACAACGACCACCCGCTGGTGAAGGCGTACCACCAGGTGCTGGTCTGGGACATCATGAAGACCCCGCGGTACTCGACCGTGACCCGGCTGGCGGAGCGGGCGCTGAACCCGCTGATCGGCAAGAGCATGGTGCTCTACTTCCGGAAGCCGGAGTGACCTTGCCCGACAGCAAGCGCACCTGGCGGATCCCCGCCGTCGAGGGTGTCCTGACGTCGCAGCAGGTGGCCGACACGGCCGCCTCGATCGCGGCGATGCAGGAACCGACCGGCGCGGTGCCTTGGGCCCCGGGCGAGAAGACCGACGTCTGGAACCACGTCGAGGGTGCGATGGCGCTCCTGGTCGGCGGCGAGGTGGAGGCTGCTGAGCGCGCCTACGCGTGGTGCGCCCGGACCCAGCGCGCCGACGGCTCCTGGCCGATGGAGATCGTCGTCGACGAGATCAAGGACGCCTCCGGCGAGACCAACATGTCGGCGTACCTGGCCGTCGGGGTCTGGCACCACTGGCTGCTCCGCGGCGACCGGGCCTTCGTCAACCGGATGTGGCCGGTCGTACGGCGTGCGCTGGACTTCGTGGTCGGGATGCAGCTGCCCTGGGGCGGCATCGCCTGGTCGCAGGAGTGGAACGCCGAGGGCCCGGCGAAGGTCAACGAGGACGGCCTGCTGGCGGGGTCCTCGAGCATCTACCAGGCGCTGCGGGCCGGGGTGGCGCTCAGCGAGCTCGTCGGCGACCCCCAGCTGGACTGGGAGCTGGCCGGCGGCCGGCTCGGGCACGCGCTGCGGCACCACCGCGACCTGTTCCTGGACAAGTCCGAGTTCTCGATGGACTGGTACTACCCGGTCCTCGGCGGCGCGGTCCGCGGCAACGCCGCCGTCGAGCTGCTGGAGAGCGAGTGGGACACCTTCGTGATCCCCGGCAAGGGCATCAAGTGCGTCGTCCAGAACAATTGGGTCACCGGTGCGGAGACCTGCGAGCTGGTGATGTCGTTGGACGCGATCGGCGACCACGAACGCGCGCTGGAGCAGTTCGCGAACATGCAGCACCTGCGTGAGGACGATGGCCGGTACTGGACCGGCTGGGTCTTCCCGGAGGACGTGAACTGGCCGGACGAGCAGACCACCTACACCGCGGCGGCGGTGATCCTGGCGGCGGACGAGCTGTCCCGGACCACGCCCGGCTCGGGGATCATGCGCGGCGACACGCTGGCCCCGCACTTCGAGGAGATCGCGCTCGAGTGCGGCTGCCGGACGGCCGACCGGGCCGCTATCCGACGCTAGCGCCGGGCTCGCCGGAGGTCCGGGTCAGGACCCGCATCGACCCGACGGTCTCGCGGGGGGTGAACGCCCCGCCGGCGACCGCTCGCTGCCAGACGTGGAACGGGGCCTGGCCGCCGTCCTCGGGGCGCTCGAAGACGTCGTGGATCACCAGGACGCCGCCGGGCTGGACCCAGCGCGCGAAGCCGGAGTAGTCGGCCTGGGCGGGCTCCTCGGAGTGGCCGCCGTCGATGAAGAGCAGGGCGACCGGGGTCCGCCAGTAGCGGGCGACGGTGGGGGAGTCGCCGACGACGGCGACGACGCGGTGCTCCAGCCCCGACCGCTGCACCGTACGGCGGAAGGTCGGCAGCGTGTCCATCAGCCCGATCTCCGGGTCGACCACGGTCGGGTCATGGTGCTCCCAGCCGGCCTGGTTCTCCTCCGAGCCGCGGTGGTGGTCGAGGGTGAAGACGGTGCTGTCGACGGCCTCGGCGGCCGCGCCCAGGTAGATCGCCGACTTCCCGCAGTAGGTGCCGATCTCCAGCGCCGGCCCGGCACCCAGGTGGGCGACGGCGGTGCGGTGCAGCAGCTCGCCCTCGTCGGTCGGCATGAAGCCCTTGGCGGCCAGGGCGTGCTCCAGCAGGACGGGATCGATGTCACTCACGCGCCGAACCCTATCCGGGCCTGATCCATGGCAGAATAGGAACCTGTTCTAGTTTGCTAAGACCGGAGTTGAGACATGCCCATCGGTATCAGTGACGAGCACACCGAGCTCGCGGCGTCGGTCCGCAAGTGGGCCGAGAGCCAGGGCTCGATCGCCGCGATCCGGGCTGCCGAGACCGACTCGGAGGCGCTGGCGCCCTGGGGTGCGCTCGCCGCCGAGCTGGGGCTCTCCGCGATCGCGCTGCCCGAGTCCGCGGGCGGTGGCGGCGGCACGCTGCTCGACCAGGCCGTCGCGATCGAGGCCGCCGGCTACGCCCTGGTGCCCGGCCCGCTGCTGACCACCGCGGTCGCCGGCCTGATGTACGACGACGCCGAGCTGCGCGCCGGGATCGCCGACGGCTCGATCACCGTCGGACTCGGCACCAGCGCGCTCGCGGTCGTCGAGGCCGGCCGTGCGACGCACCTCTCGGTCCCGGTCGCCGCCGGCCACGTCGCCGTACCGGTCGACCAGGCCGAGGTCCGTCCGGGCGCGTCGGTCGACCTGTCCCGCGGCGTCGGCGAGGTCGTCCTCGGTGACGTGCCCAACACCGACCTGCCGACCTACCCGAAGTCCGGCGCCCCGCTGGAGCTGATCGTGCTCGCCGCCGCCGAGGCGTCCGGCATCGCCCGCTGGTGCCTCGACACCGCGGTCGAGTACGCGAAGGTGCGCGAGCAGTTCGGTCAGAAGATCGGTGCCTTCCAGGCGGTCAAGCACCTCTGCGCCGAGATGCTGGAGATCAGCGAGAGCGTGACGGCGGCGGCCTGGGACGCGGCCGAGGCGGCCGAGCACGGCGAGGAGCAGGCACTGTTCGCGGCCGGCGTCGCTGCGACGATCTGCTTCGACGGCGCCGTCGAGGTGGCGAAGTCCTGCATTCAGGTCCTCGGCGGGATCGGCTTCACCTACGAGCACGACGCGCACTTCTACCTGCGCCGCGCGATCGCGCTGCGCGCCCTGGTCGGCGACACCGGCGAGGCCGCCGCCGCGCTCAGCGCGTGCGCCCGGACCGGTGTCCGGCGCTCGGGCGAGATCGACTTCGGCGGACTCGACGAGCAGTTCCGCGCCGACGCCCGCGCCGAAGCGCAGCGGATCGCCGGTCTGGCCGACGACGACCGTCGTGCCGCCCTTGCCGCGAACGGCTACCTGGCACCGCACTGGCCCGCGCCGTACGGGCTCGGTGCCGGCCCGGTCCAGCAGCTGGTGATCGACCAGGAGCTGCAGTCCGCGGACGTCGAGCGTCCGGACCTGGTGATCGGTGCCTGGGCGGCGCCGACGATCCTCGAGGGCGGCACCGACGAGCAGCGCGAGCGGTTCATCGGCCCGACGCTGACCGGGGAGATCACCTGGTGCCAGCTGTTCAGCGAGCCCGGTGCCGGGTCGGACCTGGCGTCGCTGCGGATGAAGGCCGAGCGTACCGACGGCGGCTGGTTGCTGACCGGCCAGAAGGTCTGGAACTCGATCGCCGAGCGCGCCGACTGGGGCGTCTGCCTGGCCCGCACCGACGCCGACGCCAAGCCGCACGCCGGGATCAGCTACTTCGTGGTCGACATGAAGAGCGCCGGGATCGACATCCGCCCGCTGCGCGAGCTCACCGGTGAGGCCCTCTTCAACGAGGTGTTCTTCGACAACGTCTTCGTCCCCGACGACTGCGTCGTGGGGGAGATCAACAAGGGCTGGCGGCTCGCGGTGACCACCCTGGCCAACGAGCGGGTCGCGATGGCCGGGTCCAAGCTCGGCGACAGCGTCGAGCTCGCGATCACCCTGCTCGACGAGACCCGGAGCCCCGCTGCGCCGGAGAAGGTCGGCCGGGCGATCGCGCTGGCCCAGGTCGTCAAGCTCCTCGGCACCCGCTCGACGTTGCGCTCGATCGCCGGCCAGGGGCCGGGGGCGGAGTCCAGCGTCGCCAAGCTGGTGGGGGTCCGCAGTCGTCAGGATTCCGCCGAGCTGGCGATGGAGCTCCTCGGACCGGAGATGTTCACCCGCAGCGAGCGGGCGCTGGCCGCGAACGACCTCTTCCTGCGCAACCGCTGCCTCTCGATCGCGGGAGGAACGACGCAAATCTTGAGGAACGTGGCCGGTGAAAGGATCCTCGGCCTCCCCAGGGCCTAGGCGTCGACCAGCTGGTCGCGGGTCGCCGTACGGCGGTTCGCCCGGTGCCACTCCAGCCAGCGCTCGACCGAGCGGATCACCTGCTGGCTGCGGATCGAGGAGAACACCTCGAACGCGTGCTGGGTGCCGGGGAGTTCGAGGTAGGTGGTCATCCCGGTGGAGATCGCGCGCAGCTTCTCGACGAACGCGCGCGCCTGCCGGATCGAGACCAGCCCGTCGTGGACACCGTGCAGCACGAAGAAGTCGGGTGAGTCCGGGGTGACGTGGGTCAGCGGCGAGGCAAGCTCGAACGCCTCGAGCTGGGTCTTCGGGTCCTGCTTGAAGATCCGCTTCGCCAGGAACAGGTCGCGCATCTCAACGGCCGCCTTGTCGCCGGTGATGCCGGCCAGGTCGTAGACCCCGTAGAAGGGGACGCAGGCGGAGACCCGGGTGTCCGCAGCCTCGAAACCGGGCTGGTACTCCTTCACCTCCGGCGTCAGGGCGGCGAGCGAGGCGAGGTGCCCGCCGGCGCTCCCGCCGGTGATCACCAGGTACGACGGGTCGCCGCCGTACGAGGCGATGTTGTCGCGGGTCCACGCGATCGCCTTCTTGACGTCGACGATCTGCGCGGGGAACGGGTGCTTGGGCGCGAGCCGGTAGTTGATCGCGACGCAGACCCAGCCGCGGGCCGCCATCCGGTTCATCAGCAGCAGGCCCTGCTGCGACTTGTCGCCCATCGTCCAGCCGCCGCCGTGGACCTGGATGAGCACCGGGGCGTCGGTGAGGTCGACGCCTACGGGGCGGTAGATGTCGAGTCGTGCCCGGCTGCCGCCGTCGCGGTAGTTGATGTCGCGGATGACCTCCACGCCCGGCTTCATCATCGAGAACGGCCGGGCGAGGTCGCGCAGCGGCACCTTGAGGTCGGCGTCGGACGGTCGGTCGGGGATCTGCTCCAGGTAGTCGGCGCCGAGCGACTCGGTCAGCGCGGTCTCGGCGAGAGGCCCGGTCCGCCGGGCGCCGGTGATCAGGTAGCCGAACGCCGCCGCCGAGGCGCCGGCGAGCAGCACGGTGCTTTTCGACGCCTTGCCGCGCAGGACCGCCTGGGCGGTGTCCGCCGCGGTCAGGGCGAGCAGCTGCGGTGCGAGCTCACTGGTCGGCCAGCCCACGGCGAAGCCGAGCGCGGAGATGCGCCCGCTCAGCGGCTTGACGGCGTTGGCGGCGAGGAGGGCGGTGATGACCCGCCGGCGCTTGAAACCCATGCCAGGAGCCTACGCGAGCGAGCGAAGGCGCCCGAGCTTGCTCGAGGCGGTGCAGCGAGGAGCGTTGAGGAGCGAAGGGACGATCGCCGGGAGAACAAGAACACGTTCCAGTCGCGCCTATAGTTCCTGCATGGAACGTCTCAGTGGCCTGGACGCCAGCTTCCTCTACCTGGAGAGCTCGGCGCAGCTGATGCACGTCTGCGGGATCCTGCAGCTGGACCCGTCGACCATTCCCTCGGACTACTCGTTCGGGGCTTTCAAGGCGGACCTCGAGGCGCGAATCTCGACGATCCCGGACTTCCGGCGCAAGCTGAAGGAGGTCCCGCTGGAGATCGACCACCCGGTCTGGGTCGACGACGCGGACTTCGACATCAACCGGCACGTGCACCGGCTCGCCGTACCGTCCCCGGGCGGTCCGGCCGAGCTCGCCAAGCTGTGCGGGCACATGGCCGGCATCCCGCTCGACCGCTCCCGGCCGCTCTGGGAGATGTACGTGATCGAGGGCCTCGACAACGGCCGGATCGCGATCTTCACCAAGATGCACCACGCGACCGTCGACGGGATCTCCGGGTCGAACCTGATCTCGTTCCTGTGCAGCCTCGAGCCCGGCGCCCCGTTGCTGGACCTGACCCCGCTCGGCGAGCGGTACGACGCCGCGCCGGGTGACTGGGAGCTCTTCGGTCGCGGCCTGCTGAACAACCTCGGCAAGCCCTGGCAGTTCGTCCGGCTGATGGCGCCGACCACGTCGGTGCTCACCAAGACGATCCGCCGGGCGCGCGAGGGTACGGCGATGGCGGCCCCGCTGACGGCCCCGCGGACGTCGTTCAACGGCAACATCACCGGCAAGCGCTCGGTCGGGTACGCCGACATCTCGCTGGAGAAGATCAAGGAGATCCGGCACGCGGTCGAGGGGGCGACGGTCAACGACGTCGTCCTGGCGATCAGCGGCGGTGCGCTGCGGCGCTACCTGGAGGAGCGCGGCGAGCTCCCCGAGACGTCGTTGCTGGCGAGCGTCCCGGTGTCGGTGCACGGCACCTCCACGAAGACCGGCGGCACGAACAAGGTCTCCTCGATGTTCACCAGGCTCGGGACCGACGTGGCCGATCCGGTCGAGCGGCTCCGCCAGCTCGCCGAGGCGAACGCGCACGCCAAGGACCACCACAAGGCGATCCCCGCCGACACCCTCCAGGAGTGGGCGGAGTTCGCCGCGCCCCGCACCTTCGGGCTCGCGGTCCGCGCGGTCGCGAAGCTCAAGCTCGCCGAGAAGGGCCCGGTGATCCACAACCTGGTGATCTCGAACGTCCCCGGCCCGCCGGTCCCGCTGTACTTCATGGGCGCGAAGATCGTCGGCTTCTACCCCCTCGGCCCGGTCTTCCACGGCGCCGGGCTGAACGTCACGGTGATGAGCGCCAACGGCCAGATGCACGTCGGCCTGATCGCCTGCCGCGAGGCGATGCCGGAGATCGCCTCCCTGGCGGCGCACTTCCCCGAGGAGCTGGACGCGCTGCACGCCGCGGTCCTGGGCTGACGGCGCGGGCGACCGCTCAGCTGGTGCGGGCCAGCATGCTCGCCCGGCGTCCCACCGTGGTGTCCAAGGCCTCCAGGAACGCCGGCACGAAGACCGCGGAGTCCAGCACGCAGCCGGCATGGCCGCACTCGGCCTCGTGCACGGTCGCGCCCGGGATCGTCGCGGCGATCACCCGCTGCCGCTCGGGGGAGAGCACCTTGTCCTTGGTCGTCACGACCACGGCGGTCGGGATGTCGATCGCCGACAGCCACGGCGTCGAGTGGTGCCGTCCGAGCGCCGCGACCGCCTGCGCCACCGCCCAGGAGGACGTGCTGCGCCACTCGGCGAGCGCCCACTGGTGGGTGTCGGTGGGGTCGAGGAGCACCTCGGTGGTCGCCTTGGCTGCGACGTTCACCGCCTTCGAGCGCGACAGCGTGCGCAGCGCGCCCATGCTGTACTCCATGGTCTGGTGGAAGAACCGCTCGCTGCCCGAGGTCCGGAAGTGGTCGGTGGTGGCGGCGAGCACCAGGCCGCCGAACTGGCGCGGGTGCTGGCGCCAGCAGCGCTGGGCGACGATCGAGCCCATCGAGTAGCCGGCGACGATCGGCGCGTCCAGCCCGAGCAGGTTCGAGACCGCGGCGACATCGTCGGCGCAGTCGCGGATCGAGAAGTGCTCCGACATGATCCCGCGGCCGTGCCAGCGCTGGTCGAAGATCACCACCCGGTACTTACGGGACAATTCGGTGATGACCGGGAACCAGGTCAGCATCCCGGTGCAGCCGACCGCGTGCAGCAGGATGATCGCCGGCGCGTCCTCGGTCGGCCCGGGAACGTCGGTGAGCCAGGTGCGGCCCCGTCCGGGCAGGTCCAGCCAGCGGCCCTTCGGGATGACGACCTCGGGGACGTCGACCATCTCGCGCAGCAGGGTGGGCAGGCTGGGCAACGGCACGGACGGCTCCTCGATCTCGGCACCTGAAAGCGCCGGGTCAACTGCTCCTAGAAACGTGTTGCTCACGCTAGACTAGAACTTGTTCCAATTTTGGTAGCCGGAGAATGTTCTTGCGAAGGGAGCACCTGTGTCCGAGGTGCGTGAAGAGATCCGCTCAGTCGTCACCGACGTCCTGGACAAGGGCGGCGCCACCTGGGCCGCTTGCGCCGAGGCCGGCCTGCTCGGCCTGGCGGCGCCCGAGGAGCACGGCGGCGAGGGCCTCGGGCTCGGCGAGGTCGCCGTGCTGCTGCACGAGGTCGGCGCCCGCGCCCTGGACCTCCCGGTCTGGGAGACCCTGGCCTGCGGGCTGCTCACGATCGCTTCCGCCGGTACGCCGGACCAGGCGGCGAGCGTGATCCCGCGGATCGTCGCCGGCGAGCTGCTGATCGCGCCCGCGCTGAACGAGCCCGGCAACCCGCTGCCGACCGCGCCCGGCACCACCCTGCGCGACGGCAAGGTCTCCGGCCACAAGATCGACGTCTCGGTGCTCGACGGCAGCACCCTGCTGATGGTCTCGACCGACGGCGGCGTCGTCCTGGTCGACCCCGAGGGGCCCGGCGTCACCGCGACCGCGAACTACTCCAGCCGCAGCATCCCGGTCGGCACCGTCCGCGGTATCCAGACCGGTTACCTCTTCGACGAGGCTCCCGCCGTCGAGGTGCTGCCCGAGGCCGCCGCGAAGGTTCTCCGCGAGCACGCCACCGCCGGCCTGCTGCTCCTCGGTGACGGCCTGGTCGCCGGAGCGCTCGCGCTCACCGCCGGCTACATCAAGGAGCGGGTCCAGTTCGGTCGCAAGCTCGCCGAGTTCCAGGCGGTCGCGGTCCAGATCGCCGACGTGTTCGTGGTCGCGCGGATGGCCTCGCTCGCCGCCGACGCCGCCGCCTGGCGCGTCGCCGAGGGTCTCCCGGCCGCCGAGGACCTGGCCGTCGGCGCGGCCTGGTTCACCGACCGGGTGCCGACGGCGCTGCAGACCTGCCACCACCTGCACGGCGGCATGGGGGTCGACGAGACCTACCCGCTGCACTTCTACTTCTCCCGGGTCAAGGACATCGCCCGGCACCTCGGCGGCAAGGCGGCCACCCTGGCCCAGGTCGCCATCGACGACGGCGAGGGCAAGAACCTCGAGCTCACCGAGTCCCAGCGTGCCTTCAAGGACGAGGTCCGGGCGTACTTCTCGACGCTGGTCAGCGACGAGGACAAGCTGGAGATGATGGAGAACCGGCACGGGCCGGCGTACCACCGGAACATCAAGCAGATGGGCTCCGACGGCTGGATGGGCGTCGGCTGGCCCACCCAGTACGGCGGCAAGGGCCTCGGTGAGGTCGAGCAGCAGATCTTCGCCAACGAGGCGTCGTACGGCGACATCCACCTGCCGTCGGTGACGCTGCAGACGGTCGGCCCGACCCTTCAGGCGTTCGGGACCGAGAAGCAGAAGGATCTGTTCCTCAACAAGATCCTGGCCGGCGACGTGCACTTCGCGATCGGGTACTCCGAGGCGGACGCCGGCACCGACCTGGCCTCGCTGCGCTGCGCGGCCAAGAAGGACCCGGCCACCGGTGACTGGATCGTCAACGGCCAGAAGATGTGGACCACCGGCGGGCACGCCGCGGACTACCTCTGGCTCGCGGTCCGGACCGACCCGGACGCGCCGAAGCACAAGGGCATCTCGGTGCTGATCGTGGACACCAAGGACCCCGGGTACTCCTGGACGCCGATCATCACCTGCGACGGCTCGCACCACGTGAACGCGACGTACTACAACGACGTCCGAGTCCCCGCGGACATGCTCGTCGGCGAGGAGAACGAGGGCTGGCGGCTGATCACCACCCAGCTCAACCACGAGCGCATCATGCTCGGCCCGGCCGGCCGGCTCGAGGGCCTCCGCGACGAGGTGATCGCCTGGGCGAAGGACCGCAAGGCGCCGGACGGGACGCCGTTGCTGGAGGTGCCCGCGGTGCGCGACACCCTGGCCCGGGTGACCGTCTCGTTCCGGGTCAACGAGCTGCTGAACTGGCAGGTCGCCGGCGGCGGGCACGCCGACCCCAAGCAGGCGGTCGCCGACGCGTCGTCGAGCAAGGTCTTCGCCTCCGACGAGGTCCAGGTGCTGGGTCTGGCGCTGGAGGAGATCGTCTCGGCGTACGGGGATCCCGCGGACCCGGACACGGCGACGCTGCTGCACTCGCTGGACGCGACGTCCAAGCGCAACCTGGTGCTCACCTTCGGCGGTGGCGTCAACGAGGTGCAGCGCGAGCTGATCGCGATGTTCGGTCTGGGCCTGCCGAAGGTGCCGCGATGAGCACGGCGGAGTGGACCCACGACGACATCATGGCCGCGGTCGAGGAGATCAAGGCGCTCGGCGAGTCCGAGCCCAAGCCGGCCCGGGACCCGATCAACCAGCCGATGATCAACAACTGGCTGGAGGCGATCGGCGAGACCGACCCGCGGTACACCTCGGGCGAGGCGCCGCCGGCGATGGCGCAGGTCTGGACGATGGACGGCCTGGACCACACCAAGCGGGCCGCGGCGCCGCTGCACCGGACCATGCAGATCTTCGACGAGGCCGGGTTCAAGTCCGTCCTCGGCACGAACTGCGACCAGGTCTACCTGCGGCCGGTCGAGGTCGGCGAGCACGTCACGCTGAGCGCGCGGCTCGACTCGGTCGTCGGCCCCAAGGTCACCGGCGTCGGCGAGGGCTACTTCGTCACCACCGAGAACACCTGGCGGGTCGGCGACGAGGTGGTCGCGACCATGTCCTTCCGGGTGCTCAAGTTCAAGCCGGGCGCGCGCAAGCCCGCGGTCGACAAGACCAGGCTGGTCCGCCCGCAGATGAATCAGGACACCGCGTACTTCTGGGAGGGCACCGCGCTCGGCGAGCTCCGGATCCAGAAGTGCAACGCCTGCGGCGAGCTCCGGCACCCGCCCGGGCCGATGTGCCCGACCTGCCACGCGGCAGACCGCGGTTACGTCGTGGCCAGCGGCAAGGGGACGGTGTTCTCCTTCTTGGTCCACCACGCCCCGCAGCTGCCGGGCAAGGAACTGCCGATCACGCTCGCGCTGATCGAGCTCGAGGAAGGACTCCGGATGGTCGGCGAGGTGCAAGGCGGTCGCGAGAGCATCGCGATCGGTTCCCCGGTGCAGGTCGCGTTCGAGAAGATCGACGACGACCTCACCCTGGCGCAGTGGGCGGTAGTGGAATGAGCACGGCAACCGGTACGACGCTCCCCGCCTGGGAGCTCCCGCTCACCCCGACGCTGATCGTCTCCACCGCGATCGCCACCCGGGACTTCCAGGACGTCCACCACGACCGCGACCTCGCCCAGGGGCACGGCTCGAAGGACATCTTCATGAACATCCTGACCACCACCGGCCTGGTCCAGCGGTACGTCGGCGAGTGGGCCCGGGACGCGATCGGGCCGGACTTCCGGATCGCCGGCTGCGCGCTGCGCCTGGGTGCGCCGGCGTACCCGGGGGACACGCTGACGTTCTCCGGCTCGGTCACCGAGTCCGGCGAGCTGACCGTGATCGACGTGGTCGGCGCCGTCTCGCTCGGCAACCACGTCAACGCGCAGGTCACGGTGGTGGCCCGATGAGCGAACGCACCCTCAGCGGCAAGGCCGCGATCGCCGGCATCGGCGCGACGGAGTTCTCCAAGGCGTCCGGCCGCACCGAGCTGCAGCTCTCCTGCGAGGCCGTCCTGGACGCACTGGCGGACTGCGGGCTCTCGACGAAGGACGTCGACGGCCTGGTCACCTTCACGATGGACAACTCCTCCGAGATCGCCGTCGCCCGCGAGCTCGGGATGGGCGACCTGCGGTTCTTCAGCCGGATCAACTACGGCGGCGGCGCCGCCTGCGGCACCGTCCAGCAGGCCGCCCTCGCGGTCGCGACCGGGGTCGCCGACGTCGTGGTCTGCTACCGCGGTTTCAACGAGCGCTCCGGGGACCGGTTCGGCCAGGTCTCCCAGTGGGCTGCGGCCCAGGTCAACACCAACGGCCTCGACAACGCGTTCACCTACCCCTACGGCCTGTCCACTCCGGCGGCCACGGTCGCGATGCAGGCGCAGCGCTACATGCACGAGTACGGCGCGGTCTCGGCCGACTTCGGCGCGGTGGCGGTCGCGGACCGCAAGCACGCGGCGACCAACCCGAAGGCCTTCTTCCACGGCAAGCCGATCACGATCGAGGAGCACCAGGCGTCGCGGATGATCGCGGCGCCGCTGCACCTGCTCGACTGCTGCCAGGAGAGCGACGGCGCGGTGGCGATCGTGGTGACCACGCCGGAGCGGGCCGCCGACCTCAAGCAGAAGCCGGCGATCATCGCAGCGGCAGCCCAGGGGAGCGCCCCGGACCAGTACGTGATGACCTCCTACTACCGCGACGACATCGGCATCCCGGAGATCGGCGTGGTGGGCCGCGAGCTCTGGCGGCAGTCGGGGCTCGGCCCGGCTGACATGGCGATGGCGGTGCTCTACGACCACTTCACGCCGTACGTGCTGATGCAGCTGGAGGAGCTCGGCTTCTGCGGTCGCGGCGAGGCGAAGGACTTCGTCAAGGACGGTGCCATCGAGCTCGGTGGCCGGCTGCCGCTCAACACCCACGGCGGTCAGCTCGGCGAGGCGTACATCCACGGGATGAACGGCATCGCCGAGGGCGTCCGGCAGATCCGCGGCACCTCGGTCAATCCGGTTCCGGACGTGCAGAACGTGCTGGTCACGGCCGGCACGGGCGTTCCCACCAGCGGGCTGATCCTCAGCGTCTGACACTCAGCGTCCGGTGTCGCCGCGCCAGGTGGCGAGCCGCCCGCTGCGGTGCACCGCCCGGATCCGGCGCTCGGCGGAGTGGCGCTGCTCCGGGGTGGTGAAGAGCACCAGCACGTCGTGCGTCTGCAGCTGGGTGGTCGCCTTCAGCGCGCTGGTGGCGCCGTCGCGTTGGAGCAGTCCGAGCGTGGACCCGGCCGGCAGCCGGAGCTCGGCGACGTGCACGCCGTGCAGTGCCGAGCCCGGGTTGACCCGCACCTGGAGCAGGTCGGCGCCGAGCTTGTAGAGCGATCCCACGCCGACGTCGAGCTCCAGGGCGGGCACGTTCGGCGGTGGTGCGGGCGACCGGGCGAAGAGCCGGGCCGGGATCAGCCGGGAGAAGAAGCCGGGCCACGAGGCCGCGATCGGGCCGACGACGGCGAGCAGGAGCACGTACCCGGCGGCGAACGCGCCGATCCGGGGATCCAGGCCGGCGCCGACCGCGAGGGTCGCGAGGATCAGCGAGAACTCGCCGCGGGTCAGCACCGTGAAGCCGATGTTGGCGGCCTGCACCCGGCTGAACGAGTGCAGCCGGGCCGCGATCACCCCGGCCACCGTGGCCAGCACGGTGGTCATCGCCGCGGCGATCACGATCTGCGGGGCGACCGCGAGGACGTCGCCGGGCACGATGGTCAGGCCGACGTGGAAGAAGAAGATCGCTCCGAAGGCGTCCCGCAACGGGTGGGTCAGGTCGCGGAGCCGGCTGGCCCGGGCGGTGGCGCCCAGGATCAGCCCGACCATGAACGCGCCGATCGCGTCGGACACACCCACGAGCTCGGCCGCGCCCGCGGTGATGATCGCCAGCCCGACGAAGACGACGACCACGACCTCCTCGTCGGCGGAGGCGAGCAGCTTGCCGACGTGCTTGGCGCCGTACCGGGCGATCAGGAAGAGCGACATCAGGAAAGCGAACGCGACCGCGATCCCGAGCACCGCCTCTCGAGGACCGGCGGCCTTGCTGAGCACCGGCTGCAGCAGCGCGAGGTAGAAGGCCAGGAAGACGTCCTCGAGGACCGCGATGCCCAGGATCGTCTTGGTCTCCGGGTTGCCCAGCCGCCGGTTCTCCACGAGCAGCTTGGTGACGATCGCGGTCGAGGAGATCCCGATGATCCCGGCGAGCACGAAGGCCTCGCTGACGCCCCAGCCGAGGCTGAAGCCGAGGACCAGCCCGCCCCCGACGTTCAGCACCAGGTACGCCGTCGCGGCGGTGAGCAGCCGGCGCCCGCCCGAGGTCAGGTCGTCCAGGGTGAACTCCAGGCCGAGGTAGAACAGCAGGAACACCAGCCCCAGCCGCGCGACCAGCTCGAGGTCGGCCGGGTTCCCGACCAGGACCGGGCCGCTGGTGTGCGGGCCGAAGACGATCCCGGCGGCCATGAACAGCGGGATGGTCGGCAGCCCGATGCGGGATCCCGCGCGCGCGACCAGCCCGCAGACCAGGAACGCGGCGCCCAGCGCGACCAGGGTCTCGGAGACGTGGTGGGTCATGCGGGACCGGCCAGACGCAGGTCGATCTCGTCGATCCGCAGCGACTGGGCGGTGACGCCCCAGATCACGCTCCGGGCGCTGACCTCGGCGACCACGTCGTCCAGGAGGGCGGCGGGGCAGTCCCGGACCTGGTCGACGGTGAGGTGGGCGAACGCCTGGGCGGCAAGCTCCTC
Organism: Nocardioides marmoriginsengisoli; assembly: GCF_003725695.1. Taxonomy (GTDB): domain Bacteria; phylum Actinomycetota; class Actinomycetes; order Propionibacteriales; family Nocardioidaceae; genus Marmoricola; species Marmoricola marmoriginsengisoli. The sequence goes on along the minus strand of NZ_RJSE01000003.1, from coordinate 3,444 downwards.
GGCGAGGGTGGCCGTGGTCACGTCGACGTCCGGCACCCGGGTGGCGTGCTCCGGGTCGGTGATCTGGAACGCGAGGGTCGCCAGCACGATGAGCTCGTCTCCGTCACGGGTCCGGGCGCGGACGACCAGCGGGACCTCCTGGGGCTCCCGCGGGAGCCGGGCGACCCGCAGGCGCAGGGCGAGGGCGGCGAAGGTGGAGCGCATGTCCTCAGCCTGACGCGAGCGCCGCCACCGAGGTATCGGGTCCTGCACCCATCTTCTAGGGCTCGATCAGCCCGACCCGGATCGCGTAGCGGGTGAGCTCGGTGCGGTCGCGCATGCCCAGCTTCGCGAGCACGTTCTGCCGGTGGCTCTCGACCGTCTTGGGGCTGATCGTCAGCAACCGGGCGATCTCGCGGGACGAGTGGCCCTCGGCGATCAGCTTCACGATCTCGTCCTCGCGGGGCGTGAGCACCGCCCGCGGCATCCGCTCGCCGCGATCGAGGCGCTCCAGGTAGTCGCGCACCAGCGTGCTCTCCGCGCCCGGGTAGAGGAACGACTCGCCCCGCAGGGCCGCCCGGCACGCATCCACCAGGTCCCGGTCCGCGGCGGACTTGAGGACGTAGCCGGAGGCGCCGACCCGCAGCGACTCGAAGAAGTACTGCTCGTTGTCGTGCATCGAGAGCATCAGCAGCCGCGGGGCCGGCCGGTCGGCCGTCGCTCGCCGGGTGATCTCCCGGGCCGCCTGGAGGCCGGTGAGCCGCGGCATCGCCACGTCGAGGATCGCCAGGTCGATCTCGGTGTCCGCGACCCGGTCGAGCGCTTCCGCGCCGTCACCGGCCTCGGCGACGACGGTGAGGTCGGGCTGGGTCTCCAGGATCAGCCGGACCCCGCGGCGGACCAGGGCGTGGTCGTCGGCGAGCAGGATCCGCGCCGGCGTGCTCACGGGCGCCGCACCGGGACGTCGAGGGTGACCGTGGTGCCGCCGTCGCGGCGGGCCACCTCCAGGCGGCCGCCGACCAGCGCAGCGCGCTCGCGCATCCCGCGGATCCCGGTGCCGTTGGCACCCGGACCGATCCCGACGCCGTCGTCGGCCACGGTGAGCACCAGGTGGTCGCCGCGCTGGCTCAGCGAGATCGACACCGTGTCGGCGCGGGCGTGCCGGGCGACGTTGGTCAGCGCCTCCTGGGCGACCCGGAAGACCACCAGCTCGGTGGCCTCGTCGAGCTCGGGCAGCCCGGGGGCGATGCCCCGCTTCACGTGGGTGCTGCCGTGGCCGAACAGGTCGGTGGTCAGGGCCGCGAGGGCGCTGCGCAGACCCAGGTCCTCGAGCACGTGCGGGCGCAGCTGCCGGGCCACGCCCCGGACCTCGTCCAGGCTGGCCCGGACCCGTTCGCGGAGGTCGTCGTCGGGCGGGTCGCGCCGGCCCAGCTCGAGGAGCAGGGCGGTCAGCGACTGGCCGACGCCGTCGTGCAGCTCCTGGGCGATCCGGGCGCTCTCGGCCTCCTGGCCGGCGAGGCTGGCGAGGTCGCGCTCGCGGTTGCCGCTCTCGATCCGGGCGAGCAGGTCGTTGACCGCGACCGCCAGGGTCCGGCCGAGCCCGGAGACCGGTTCGCCGACGCGCTCGGCGCCGGCATCGCTCCGGACCGTCTCGACGTCGGCGACCAGCCGGTCGAGCGGCTGCAGCGCCCGTCGTACGAGCAGGGCGTTGGCGAGGATCAGCGTGCTCAGCCCGACGACCAGGACGACCACCTCCGAGACCAGCGGACGGCTGGAGACGGTGGCAGGGGAGAAGGCGAGCAGGGCCGTGCCCAGGGCGAAGAGCAGCCCGTTGGTCAGGACGACGCGGGCGACCAGCGAGGAGGTCCGGAGCCGCAGCATGACACCGACCCTAGGCTGTCCGCCCCAGCGGACACCCGATCAGGCGCGGGTGAGGACGCAGTCGGCGAGCACCGGCGCTCCGTCGCGCTCCTCGCGGGAGCTCGCGATCGTCGCCGACACCACGATGCCCGACGGCTCGTCCCAGGCCTGGACCCGGATGGTCTCGCCCGGGAACACCACGCCCGCGAACCGTGCGCTGAAGCTCCGGACCTGGGCCGCGTCGCCGCCGAGCAGGTCGTCGACCACCGTCCGCAGCACGATGCCGTAGGAGCAGAGCCCGTGCAGGATCGGCGCCGGGAAGCCGGCCGCCTGCGCGAACGCGGGGTCCGAGTGCAGCGGGTTCCGGTCGCCGCAGAGCCGGTAGAGCATCGCCTGCTGCGGCGTCACGTCGTACGTCGTGTCGGCGTCGGGCTTGCGCTCCGGGATCAGCACCGGCGTCGCGTCGCCGCGGTTGCCGCCCCAGCCGCCCTCGCCCTTGACGAAGATCGACGAGCGGACCGTCCAGAGCTCGGTGCCGTCGGGTGCCGTCGCGACCCCCTCCTGCCAGATCACCGCCGCCTTGCCCTTGTCCCAGACGTCGCTGATCACGGTGCGCAGCGTCGCCTCGCCGGAGGCCGGCAGGGGACCGTGGACGGTGATCTCCTGGGCGCCGTGGACGACCTGGGCCAGGTTGATGTCGCAGCCCGGGAGGTCGAGCGCCGGCGGGTCGGTCTCGTGGAACGACGGCGCGACGATGCCGAACGACGGCAGCACCTGCAGGTTCTCGTCGTCCAGGGTGTAGCGCAGCGCCTTCGGGTCCAGGTTGTCGCCGGGACGCGAGCCGGCGCCGACGCCCAGGTGGTAGAGCAGCACGTCGCTGCTGCTCCAGGTGAACGTGCGGCTGCCCAGGTCGGCCCCGATCGCGATGTCCGGGTTGATCGGCATGTCAGGCCCCTTCAGCAGCGGGTTCGGCGGCGATGTCCTGGGCCGCAAGGTACCCGAAGGTCATTGCGGGCCCGATGGTCGCTCCCGGCCCGGCGTACGTGTTCCCCATCACGGCCGAGGAGCAGTTGCCGGCGGCGTACAGGCCCGGGATCACCGAGCCGTCCGCGCGGAGCACCCGGGCGCGCTCGTCGGTGACCAGTCCGCCCTTGGTGCCGAGGTCGCCGGGCACGATCTTGACCGCGTAGAACGGACCCTGGTCGATGGTGTGCAGCGACGGGTTCGGCTTCACGGTCGGGTCGGAGTAGTACTTGTCGTACGCCGACTCGCCGCGTCCGAAGTCCTCGTCGACACCGCTCCGGGCGAAGCCGTTGAAGCGCTCGATGGTCTCGGTGAGCGCCTCGACCGGGACCTCGATGGCCTCGGCGAGCGCTGCCACCGAGGACGCCTTCTTGATCACGCCTTCCTTGAGCCAGCGGCCCGGGAACGGCTGGCGCGGGCCGAGCCCGGCGAAGAGGTACCGGTTGCGGTAGCGCTGGTCGATGATCATCCAGGACGGCACGTGGGTAACCCCGGTGGCCTCGCCCTTGTAGATCTCGTGGGTCGCCTCGACGTAGGGGAGCGCCTCGTTCATGTAGCGCTTGCCGGCCTGGTTCACGATGA
>NZ_RJSE01000002.1 GCF_003725695.1 Nocardioides marmoriginsengisoli | reverse complement strand
GATGCTCATCGGTCGCCTCCTCAGGCTTCGCGGGTCGCCAGCACCGTCCAGGTCATGGTCGCCATCATCACCGCGGCGCCGAGCATATGGAATCCAACCAGAACGACCGGCAGATCGGTGAAGTACTGCACGAACCCGATCGCGCCCTGCGCGACCGCGACGATCAGCAGCAGCCGGACGGCGCGGGTGGCCTCGGGGCGGGCCCGGGTCGCGATCAGCAGGAACCAAAGGCCCACGGTCAGGCCGACGAAGAGGAAGACCAGGTCGGCGTGGAGCTGGGAGAGCTGCAACGGGTCGAGGCCGTTGCGGGGGGCGTCCTCGTCGCCCGCGTGCGGACCCGAGCCGGTGACGACCGTGCCGACGTACAGGACGGCCCAGAGGGTCCCGTACGCCGCCCACGACAGGGCGCGGACGGGCCCGGTCCAGGTGGCGGCCGGGAGGGGCGCGTCGGACTGGCGGAGGAAGGCCACCGCGAGGCTGATCATCGCCAGCGAGCAGAGCAGGTGGAACGAGACCACCCACGGGTTCAGGTCGGTGAGCACGGTGATGCCGCCGATCACCGCCTGGGCCGGGATGCCGAGCGCGAGGATCAGGGCCAGCGTGCGGAGACTCGTGCTGCCGGTCTGCTTGGCCTTCTGGACGGCCGCGACGAAGGTCGCCACCGCGATCGCGACGAGGACGAAGGTGAGCATCCGGTTGCCGAACTCGATGGCCGAGTTGATGTTCATTTCGCCGTGCGGGGTGAACGACTCGTCGGTGCAGCGCGGCCAGGTCGGGCAGCCGAGCCCGGAGCCGGTCAGCCGGACCGCGCCGCCGGTCACGACCAGGAGGCCGTTGGCGAGCAGCGTGGCCCAGGCGAGCCTGCGCAGGTGCTGGGCCAGGTCTACTCCCACTTGAAGGTCCTGGCGGTGAGGATGGTACCGACGGCGGCCCAGATCGCGAGCACGGCGAGGTAGCCGCCGGAGAACTCGCCGTGGATCAGCGCGTTGCGCATCGCCTCGCCGAGCGCGCCGGAGGGGAGGTGGTCCAGGACCACCTTGGCGCCGCCGTACTCGGACACCGGGAGCACCACGGCGCCACCGGCCATCAGCAGCAGGTAGATCAGGTTGGCGGCGGCCAGGGTGGCCTCGGCGCGCAGGACGCCGGCGACGAACAGGCCGAGCGAGGCGAAGGCTGCCGTGCCCAGCAGGATCGCGGCAGCGGTCGCGGCCAGTGCGGCGGGGCTCAGCTCCGGGCTCCAGCCCATGGTGAGGGCGACGGCGCCGATCACGATCACCTGGAGGACCTCGACCAGGAGCAGCGCGCCGACCTTGCCGGCCAGCAGGCCGGCCCGGGGGAGGGGTGAGGCGCCCAGGCGCTTGATCACGCCGTACCGGCGCTCGAACCCGGTGGCGATCGCCAGCGAGGTGAACGCCGTCGACATCACCGCTAGAGCCAGCACCCCGGGGGTGAAGGTGTCGATCGCGGACTGGTCGAAGTCGAAGCCGACGTGGTTGGCGCCGACGACGCCGCCGATCAGGACGATCACCGGGATCACCACGGCGAGCAGCAGCTGCTCGCCGTTGCGGATCATCAGGCGGGCTTCCATCCGGGCCTGTGCCGCGACCTGCTTCGCGAGCGGCGCACTGCCGGGGGCCGGGGTGAAGGTGCCGGTCACGACTCGAGCTCCCGTCCGGTGATCTCCAGGAAGACGTCCTCGAGGTTGCGCTGGCCGAGGTTGAGCGATTCGGGGAGCACGCCCTGCGTCTCGCACCAGGCGGCCACCGTCGCCAGCGTGGTGTGGTCGGCCGGGCCGGTGATCAACAGGCTGATCTCGCTGATCGGGCGGACCTCGACCTGGTCGCCGAGGGCGCGTTGCAGGTTCTCGGGGGCGCCCTCGGGGAACGGCTTGGTGACGACCAGCCGGATCGTGGCGGTGCCGCCCCGGGTGAGCTCCAGGGGCGTCCCGCTGGCGATCATCCGGCCCTGGTCGATGATGTGGATCCGGTCGGCGAGCCGCTCGGCCTCGTCCATGTAGTGGGTCGTGAGCACCACCGTGACGCCGTCGTCGCGGAGCTCGCCGAGCAGTTCCCAGGTGCTGCGCCGGGCGAGCGGGTCCATCCCGGCGGTGGGCTCGTCGACGAAGACGACCTCGGGCCGGCCGACCACGGCCATCGCCAGGCCGAGGCGCTGCTGCTGGCCCCCGGAGAGCCGTCGGTACGGCGTCCGGCCGCAGTCGTGCAGCCCGATCCGGTCGGCGAGCATGTCCACGTCGAGCGGGTTCGCGTGCAGCTTGGCGATGTGGGTCAGCATCTCCAGGGCGCGGGCTCCGCTCCAGGCGCCCTGGCCCTGCAGCATCACGCCGATCCGGGGGATCAGCGCGCTGCGTTGCCGGATCGGGTCCATCCCCAGGACGCGGACCGAGCCGGCGTGCGGTCTCCGGTAGCCCTCGCAGGTTTCCAGGGTGGTGGTCTTGCCGGCGCCGTTGGGTCCGAGGACGGCGGTGATCGTGTTCCGCTCGACGGTGAGGTCGAGGGCGTCGACGGCCACCTTGTCGCCGTACCGCATCACGAGGCCGGCAACCTCGACAGCGGGGGAGGAAGGCACCAGCGGATTCTAGGGCTCCGCTCCTGAGCCCTTCCTGAGAGGGGCCCGTTTACGCAGGTCAGAGGTTAGGTGACCCTTATTTGAATCCTTGATTTCATTAAGGGCACACTGGTGTTGTGGAAATCGACCAGGGCCTGTCCTCAGGCATCGACGAGCCGACGCGCGAGCGCGTCGTCCGGTCGATCCTGGAGAACGGCGCCTCCACCGCGGCGGCTCTCGCCTCGCGCCTGGCGCTGACCCCGGCCGCCGTACGCCGGCACCTCGACCAGCTGCTCGGCGAGGGTGCGATCGAGGCTCGCGAGCAGCGGCTCGGGGCCTCCCGGGGCCGCGGCCGGCCGGCCAAGGTCTTCGCGCTGACCGATGCCGGTCGCGACCACTTCGACCAGCAGTACGACGACCTGGCCGTCCAGGCGCTGCGGTTCCTGGCCGAGACCGGCGGCGAGGAGGCCGTGCGCGCCTTCGCGGAGCGGCGGGCCGGTTTCATCGAGAAGGACTTCGCCGCCGTGATGGCCGCCAACCCGGGGTTCTCGCCGGCGCAGGCGCTCGCAGCGATCTTCACCGCCGAGGGCTACTCCGCGACCGCCAAGGACCTCCCGGTCGGCGAGCAGCTCTGCCAGCAGCACTGCCCCGTCTCGCACGTGGCCCACGAGTTCCCGCAGCTGTGCGAGGCCGAGACGGAAGCGATCGGTCGCGTTCTCGGTTCACATGTACAGAGGCTCGCCACCATCGCCCACGGCGACGGTGTCTGCACGACCTGCATCCCCCGCTCACCCGAATCAAGGCAAGAAAAGGTGTCCTCATGACGAGTATCGAAGACCTGAACCCCGAGCTGAAGGGCATCGGTCGTTACGACTTCGGCTGGTCCGACACCGACGTCGCCGGTGCGTCGGCGACGCGCGGCCTCAACGAGGACGTCGTGCGCGACATCTCGAGCAAGAAGAGCGAGCCGCAGTGGATGCTCGACCTGCGCCTGAAGGGCCTCAAGCTCTTCCACCGCAAGCCGATGCCCACCTGGGGCGGCGAGCTGGAGACGATCGACTTCGACAACATCAAGTACTTCGTCCGCTCCAGCGAGAAGCAGGCGACCTCGTGGGAGGACCTCCCCGAGGACATCAAGAACACCTACGACAAGCTCGGCATCCCGGAGGCGGAGAAGCAGCGCCTGGTCGCCGGCGTGGCCGCGCAGTACGAGTCCGAGGTCGTCTACCACTCGATCCGCGAGGACCTCGAGGAGCAGGGCGTCATCTTCGTCGACACCGACACCGCGCTGCGCGAGCACGAGGAGCTCTTCAAGGAGTACTTCGGCACGATCATCCCGGTCGGTGACAACAAGTTCGCCGCGCTGAACACCTCGGTCTGGTCGGGCGGCTCGTTCATCTACGTGCCCAAGGGCGTCCACGTGGACATCCCGCTGCAGGCCTACTTCCGGATCAACACCGAGAACATGGGCCAGTTCGAGCGCACCCTGATCATCGTCGACGAGGACGCCTACGTGCACTACGTCGAGGGCTGCACAGCGCCGATCTACTCCTCGGACTCGCTGCACTCCGCCGTCGTCGAGATCATCGTCAAGAAGGGCGGCCGCTGCCGCTACACGACCATCCAGAACTGGTCGAACAACGTCTACAACCTGGTGACCAAGCGGGCCATCTGCGAGGCCGGCGCCACCATGGAATGGGTCGACGGCAACATCGGTTCCAAGCTGACGATGAAGTACCCCGCCGTCTACCTGATGGGCGAGCACGCCAAGGGCGAGACCCTCTCGATCGCGTTCGCCGGCGAGGGCCAGCACCAGGACGCCGGCGCCAAGATGGTGCACGCCGCTCCGAACACGTCGTCCTCGATCCTCTCGAAGTCGGTCGCCCGTGGCGGTGGCCGGACGTCGTACCGGGGGCTGATCCAGATCAACGAGGGCGCGCACGGGTCGAAGTCGAACGTGCTCTGCGACGCGCTGCTGGTCGACCAGATCTCGCGTTCGGACACCTACCCGTACGTCGACATCCGCGAGGACGACGTCTCGATGGGGCACGAGGCCTCGGTCTCGAAGGTCTCCGACGACCAGCTGTTCTACCTGATGTCGCGCGGCATGGAGCAGGACGAGGCGATGGCGATGATCGTCCGCGGCTTCGTGGAGCCGATCGCGAAGGAGCTCCCGATGGAGTACGCGCTCGAGCTCAACCGGCTGATCGAGCTGCAGATGGAAGGGGCGGTCGGCTGACGCCCTGCGTCCCGGCACCCCGTCCTCACCACTAGAGAGAAATTGATGACCATCACGAAGGAGAGCGTCGCCTCGGCGCTCGAACTGTCCACCGACCGCGTCGACTCGCACCTCCACCCCGAGGGCTCGTTCGACGTGGCCGCGCACGAGGTTCCGACCGGTCGCGAGGAGGTCTGGCGGTTCACGCCGCTGAAGCGGCTGCGCGGCCTGGCCGACGACGTCGCGTTCGGCACCGGCACCCTCAAGGTCGACGTCGACTCCGCAGACGGCGTCGTCGTCGAGCAGGTCGGCGCCGACTCCGCCCTGCGCGGGTCCTCCGGCCTGGTTCCGCTGGACCGGGTCTCGGCGCGCGCCTGGGCCGCGGCACCGGACGCGACCGTCGTACGGATTCCGACCGAGCACGTCGCCGCCGGCGCCACCGTCCTCACCATCAGCGGTACCGGGATCGACACCCTGGCCGCCGGGCACACCGTGATCGTCGCGGAGAAGTTCTCCAAGGCGACCGTCGTCCTGCGGTTCGAGGGCTCGGCCGTGCTGGCCGACAACATCGAGATCGTCGTCGAGGACGGCGCCGACCTGACCGTCGTCTCGATGCAGGACTGGGCCGACGACGCGGTGCACCACTCCAGCCAGCACGCCCTGATCGGTCGCGACGCCAACCTCAAGCACGTCGCGGTCACCTTCGGCGGCGACCTGGTCCGGCACGACACCACCGCCGAGTACGCCGGCCCCGGCGGCTCCGTGGAGATGCTCGGGATGTACTTCGCCGACGCCGGCCAGCACATCGAGCACCGGCTGTTCGTCGACCACACCGCGCCGAAGACCAAGAGCAACGTCATCTACAAGGGCGCGCTCCAGGGCGAGGGCGCGCACGCGGTCTGGATCGGCAACGTCCTGATCCGCAAGGTCGCCGAGGGCATCGAGACCTACGAGGAGAACCGCAACCTGGTGCTCACCGACGGGTGCCGGGCCGACTCGGTCCCGAACCTGGAGATCGAGACCGGTGAGATCGAGGGGGCCGGGCACGCGTCCGCGGTCGGCCGCTTCGACGACGAGCAGCTGTTCTACCTGCGCTCGCGCGGGATCGAGGAGTCCGAGGCCCGTCGGCTCGTCGTGCACGGCTTCTTCAACGACCTGATCCGCAAGATCGGTGTCGACGCGCTGGAGGAGAAGCTGACCCTGACCGTGGAGGCCGAGCTCGCCAAGAACGTCCTGAAGGCGCTCTGATGGCTTTCGTTCGTGCCTGCTCGCTCGCGGAGGTCGCCCCGGGGGCGGCGCTGCGGGTGGAGGTCGACGGCCTGGACATCGCCATCGTGCGTGACGGCGACGACTTCTACGCCATCGAGGACGAGTGCAGCCACGCGGCTGTGGCGCTGTCCGAGGGCGACGTGGAGGGCTGCGAGATCGAGTGCTGGATGCACGGCTCGCGCTTCGACCTCCGCACCGGCAAGCCGCTCGGCCCGCCGGCCACCGAACCCGTTCCTGTCTTCCCGGTGCAGATCACCGGTGACGACGTACTTGTTGATCTAGGAGAGAACTGATTATGGCAACGCTGGAGATCAAGGACCTGCAGGTCTCGGTCGACACCGAAGACGGTCCCAAGGAGATCCTCAAGGGGGTCAACCTGACGATCAAGGACGGCGAGACCCACGCCATCATGGGCCCGAACGGGTCCGGCAAGTCGACGCTGGCGTATTCCATCGCCGGTCACCCGCGCTACAACATCACCGGCGGTTCGGTCACCCTCGACGGGGTCGACGTGCTGGCGATGACCGTGGACGAGCGGGCGCGCGCCGGGCTCTTCCTGGCGATGCAGTACCCGGTCGAGGTGCCCGGCGTCTCGGTGTCGAACTTCCTGCGGACCGCCAAGACCGCGATCGACGGCGAGGCCCCGAAGCTGCGCACCTGGGTCAAGGACGTCAACGAGGCCATGGACCGGGTCAAGATGGACACCTCCTTCGCGAGCCGGAACGTCAACGAGGGCTTCTCCGGTGGTGAGAAGAAGCGCCACGAGATCGTCCAGCTCGAGCTGCTCGACCCGAAGGTGGCGGTCCTCGACGAGACCGACTCCGGCCTCGACGTCGACGCGCTCAAGATCGTCTCCGAGGGCGTCAACCGCTTCAAGGAGTCCGGGGACAAGGGCGTCCTGCTGATCACGCACTACACCCGGATCCTGCGCTACATCAAGCCTGACTTCGTGCACGTGTTCGTCAACGGGAAGGTCGCCGACCAGGGCGGTCCCGAGCTGGCGGACGAGCTGGAGGCCAACGGCTACGACAAGTACGTCTCCGCGGCGGTCTGACGCACATGGACGGCCTGCTCAGCGACCTCGAGGTCATTCGCAAGGACTTCCCCATCCTGGGGCGGACGGTCGCGAACGACCTGCCGCTGGTCTACCTGGACTCGGCGAACACCTCGCAGAAGCCGCAGGTCGTGATCGACGCGATGGTCGACCACCTGGAGAACCACAATGCCAACATCGCTCGCGCCATGCACACGCTCGGGGCCGAGTCGACCGAGGCGTTCGAGGCGGCCCGGGACAAGGTCGCGGCGTTCCTCAACGCGCCGTCGCGCGACGAAGTGATCTTCACCAAGAACGCCACCGAGGCGCTCAACCTGGTCGCCCGCACGTTCCCGCTGGGACCGGGGGACCGGGTGGTGATCACCGAGATGGAGCACCACTCCAACATCGTGCCGTGGCAGCTGGCGTGCGAGCGCTCCGGTGCCTCGCTGTCCTGGTTCGGGCTCACCGACGACGGTCAGCTCGACCTGTCGAACATCGACTCGTTGCTGGTGCCGGGCGTCAAGGTCGTGGCCCTGACCTGGGTGTCCAACATGCTCGGGACCATCAACCCGGTCGCCGAGATCGCCCGGCGCGCGCACGAGATCGGCGCCGTCGTGGTGCTGGACGCGTCGCAGGCGGCTCCGCAGCTGCCGGTCGACGTCCAGGCCGTCGGCGCCGACTTCGTCGCCTTCACCGGCCACAAGGTCGTCGGCCCCACCGGGATCGGCGTGCTCTGGGGCCGGACCGAGGCGCTCGACGCGCTGCCGCCGTTCCTGGGCGGCGGCGAGATGATCGCGACCGTCTCGATGGAGAAGTCCACCTGGGCGCCGATCCCGCACAAGTTCGAGGCCGGCACCCCGCCGATCGTCGAGGCGGTCGGGCTGGGCGCCGCGGTCGAGTACCTCAGCCACGTCGGCCTGGACCGGATCCACGCCCATGAGCAGGCGATCACCCGCTACCTGCTGGACGGGCTCGCCTCGGTCGGCGGGGTCTCGGTGCTGGGGCCGCTGGACGCGTCGCTGCGCGGCGGGGCGGTCTCGTTCGAGCTGGCCGGCGTGCACCCCCACGACGTCGCGCAGCTGCTCGACAGCCGCGGGATCGCCGTACGGGCGGGTCACCACTGCGCGAAGCCGGCGCACAAGCGCTTCGGCGTGCAGAGCACGACCCGGGCGTCGTCGTACCTGTACACGACGCCTGCCGAGATCGACGCGCTGATCGACGGGCTCGAGTACACCAAGTCCTACTTCAAGGTGTCCTGATGGATCTCGACGCGCTGTACCAGGAGATCATCCTCGACCACTACCGCTCGCCGCACCACGCGGGCCTGCGGGAGCCGTTCGAGTCCGAGGTGCACCACGTGAACCCGACCTGTGGTGACGAGGTCACCCTGCGGGTGCACCTGGCCGCCGACGGGACCGTCGAGGACGTGTCGTACGCCGCCGAGGGCTGCTCGATCAGCCAGGCCTCGGCCTCGGTGATGACCGACCTGGTGATCGGCCGCCCGCTCGACGCCGCCCTGGAGACGCACGCCGCGTTCCTGGAGCTGATGCAGGGCAAGGGCCAGGTGGTACCCGATGAAGACGTGCTCGAGGACGGGATAGCGTTCGCCGGAGTGGCGAAGTTCCCGGCCCGGGTGAAGTGCGCCCTGCTGTCCTGGATGGCGTTCAAGGACGCCGCCCTGCAAGCCCAAGGAGAACCCTCATGACCACCGACCACTCCGATCTCCCCGAGGTCGACCTCGGCGGCTCCACGATGACGACCGAGGACGACGTCCTGGAGGCGATGAAGGACGTCGTCGACCCGGAGCTCGGCATCAACGTCGTCGACCTGGGCCTGGTGTACGGCGTCAACCTGGACACCTCCTCGAACCTGGTGCTCGACATGACGCTGACCTCCGCGGCGTGCCCGCTCACCGACGTGATCCAGGACCAGACGAACACCGCCCTGGAGGGCCTCGTCGGCGAGGTCACCATCAACTGGGTCTGGATGCCGCCGTGGGGTCCGGACAAGATCACCGACGACGGTCGCGAGCAGCTACGGGCGCTTGGATTTAACGTCTGAGGCGTTGCCGCGTGAGGAACGAACGGGGTAACGACCCGAAGAGGTCGAGCAAGCCTCTGGGTGAGCTCGCGAACCCAGAAGGGCGGGTCGAGACCTGGTGACGGTCGTAACAGTGGCGCCCACCCGCCTGCCGCGCTGGATCGAGAACTTCACCGCCCGGCACGGGGCTTGCTCGCTGCGCGTCGCCGACGGCTCGCTACTCGGGGAGGCCGCCGACACGTCCACGTTCTCGGCATCGCTCCCGTTCTCGGGCTCGTACTCCGGTCCGGCCGAGGTCGGCTCGTTCGTCGCCGCTTGCGCGCCTCCCGATGACTGGGGAGTGCTGCTCGTCCGCAAGGGTGGTTTCGCCGTCGCGCGACTCGCCGGGGAGTTGATGGAGGAGTCCAAGGTCGGCCAGCGCCACGTGCAGGGGCGCACCAAGGCGGGCGGGCAGAGCCAGCAGCGGTTCGCCCGGCGGCGCGGCAACCAGGCCCGGATCGCCTTCGAAGCGGCGGCCGACCACGCGGCCCGGATCGCCGGGTCGGTCCCGGTGCTCGTCGTCGGGGGCGACCAGGTCGCCGTCACCGAGGTGCTGAACGATCCGCGCCTCTCCCGGATCCCCGTGGTCGGCGAGTTCCTGACCGTGCCAGACCCGCGGCGGGCGGTGCTGGAGGCGGCGATCGCGGAAGCCTGCGCGGTCACGATCTCCGTCACCAACGCCTGAGGGCGCCCGGGAAACCCGGACGCCCTCAGTTCGTCGTCGGCTACTTCGAGGCGCACATCGCGTAGTGCGTGGCCGTGCCGTCGTCGCCGGTGTTGTTGATGACCGCCGTGCGCCACCCGTTCGGGGCGTCGCCGGTGCTGGCGGGACCGCTCCCCGGGAACGGGAAGGAGATCGGGACGGTCGGGTGGCTGCGGATCATCGTGCCACTGGTACCGCCGCCGATGATCAAGCCCGAGGACGCGTAGGCGCCGCCGCCGATGGCGACCTGGCCGGCATCGCAGACCACGGTGAACGTCGACGTGCCTCCGTTGACGACAGCGAACTGGGCTCGCTTGGCGACGATCTTCGTGAACCCGCGCGCCCCGGCGGCGAGGTCGGCCGTCTGGACCGAGCCGTTGGCAATCTTCGCGCTGCCGACCGCGTTGGCGGCGATCTTGGCGGGCTTGACCGCTCCGTTGGCGAGCTTCGGCGTGGTCACCGCCCCGTTCTTGATGCCCTTGGTGCCGATCGCGACGCTGGCCGCGTAGCTGGGCAACGGGGTCAGCGACAGCGCGACGAACAACGCGGCGTAGGCGACCAGGTTGCGGCGCAGGTGCCGGCCCAGACGGGCGGCACGGGTCAGAGACTTCGGTGTGGTTTCCACGATGGCTCCCGGATGTTGGTGGATGGACGTCCCTCACCCTGCTCGGCCGAACGGATACCTGTACATGCCCCGTTCGGGCTATGGCGCCTTGCTGCACCTGGCACGATGGGCGCCATGTGGCAGCCCGACCCCGCCTGGAGGGCGCTCGGGCGTGCCGCCGGACCGACCACCGCCGGGATCTGGCGGGCGAGGGTCGAGGGCACCGACGTGGTGGTCAAGCGGCTGCGCCGGCCGCTGCCGGACGAGGAGTCGTTCCTCAGCGATCGCACCCATGCGGCGTACTGGCGGCGCGAGGCGGAGGTCGCTCTCGATCCCGGTGTCGTGGACGGTCCCGGGCTCGTCCCGGCCCGGGTGCTGCGGCTCGAGGAGGACGACGAGGGCTGCACGCTGATGACCGAGGAGGTCGTGGCCGAGCCGCCGCCCGCGCTGTTCGTCGCCCGTGCCCTCGGCAGGTTCGCGGCGGGTCCGTACGCAGACGTGCCCTGGGCTGCGCGCCGGACGCTGGTCGACCGGTTGGCGCTGGCGGAGGCTCGCGGCGGCTGGCCGACCCTGGCCCGGACGACGATCGCCGACACGGCGGCCTTCCTCTGGAGCTCCCGGAGGCAGTGGCTCGCGGCGGCTGCTGCGGCACCCGCGGGTCGCCTGCACGGTGATGCGGTGCCCGGCAACGTGGTCGCCTCGCGGGGCGAGGACGCAGTGGCCATCGACTGGCAGGGCTTCGGCATCGGTCCGGTCGGGACCGACCTCGGCTACTACGCCCTGAGCGTCCGCGAAGACTTCGAGGTGCTGCTGTCGACGTACCTGGACGGGGTCGTCTCCTCGTCGGGTGCGGTGGACGCCGACGCTGTACGGACCGCGGCGGTCGTGATGTGCGTCTACACCGCGTTCACCCGGGCGGAGTGGGCGTTGTCCCGGATCGCGCCAGGGGAAGGTGCCCTGGCCGGCAAGTTCAACCATCCGTCGGTCGCCCCGCACCTCCGCGCCCTCCAGCGCCAGGCCCCGCAGGTCGAGTCCCTACTCCGTTGAGGAGGCCCTAGTTGTCGGTCGAGTGGGCCGCTTCGGTCGGTCTGCTCACCCCGCGGGGAGTTGGAGCCAGGTCGGGGCGGCGGCGGTGAAGGACTGGTCGTCGTACCGGCCGGCTCCCTCGGGGATCCGGCCGAGGACCGGTACGCCGGTCAGCGTCGGCAGGTCGAGCAGGTTCTGCTCGGAGGCGAGGTCCGGGTCGTCCGGCCAGGAGCCGATCAGCACGCCCGCGACGGGGAGGTCGCGGGACTGGATCGCCGCCACCGTCAGCGCGGCATGGTTCAGGGTCCCGAGGCCGGAGCGGGCGACGACGACGAAGGCGACCTCGATGCCGCGGTGCGCGACGCTCTGGGCCAGGTCGAGCAGGTTCCAGTCGGCGCCGACGCGGACCAGGATCCCGCCGGCCCCCTCGACCAGGACGTCGTGGTGGGCGGCAGCGTCCAGCAGGGCCTCGTGCTGGGCGGCCAGGGCCGGGAGGTCGACGCCTTCGAGCCGGGCGGCCGTGTCCGGGGCCAGCGGCAGCCGGAGCCGAGCGCCTTCGTGCCCGGGGACGCCGCCGGTCAACCGACGGATGTCGTCGAGGTCGCCGATCTCGTCCGGCTCGACGCCCGTCTGCGCCGGCTTCACCACGTACGGCGACCGGCCGTCGGCCCGCAGCACCGCGACGAGCGCTGCGGTGGCGACGGTCTTGCCGACGCCGGTGTCGGTCCCGGTGACGAACCAGATCGTCATCGCAGGCTCAGCAGCACCGTGCGGGCCCGGTCCAGCTCCGGATCGGTCAGGTGGGCGTGCGCGGTGAGCCGCAGCCGGGAGATCCCGTCCGGCGTGGACGGCGGCCGGAAGCAACCGATCCGGACGCCTTGGCTCGCTGCCTCAGCGACAGCCGCGACTGCCTCGGTCGGACCCGGCATCGGGACGGCCAGGACGGCACCTGCTGGTACGTCGACCTCGCAGGCGTCGGCCAGGGTCGTCGCCACGTCCAGGACCCGGCGCACCCGCTCCGGCTCGTCCGCGATCACGTCGAGAGCGGCCAGCGCGGCGCCGGCAGCGGCGGGCGCCAGGCCGGTGTCGTAGATGAACGGCCGGGCCGTGTTGATCAGGTGGTCGCGGATCGCCGGGCTCGCCAGAATCGCGCCGCCCTGGCTGCCCAGGGACTTGCTCAGCGTCAGGGTGGCGACGACGTGGTCCTGCCCGGTGAGGTCAGCCTGGTGCAGGAGACCGCGTCCGCCTGGCCCCGCCACCCCGAGGGCGTGGGCCTCGTCGGCGATCAGCAGGGCGTCGTGGCGTGCGCAGGCTGCCGCGAGCTCGGCCACCGGCGCCGCGTCGCCGAGGACCGAGTAGATCGTCTCGATCAGCACGATCGCCCGTGGCTGGGTGCGGTTCGCCAGGGCATGCTCGACGGCCGGGGCGTCGTTGTGCGGCACCACCTGGACCGCGCCGCGGGAGAGGCGGCAGGCGTCGATCATGCTGGCGTGCACGTGCGCGTCGCTGACGATCAGGGTGTCGGCGTCCGCCAGCGCCGCGACCACGGCGAGGTTGGCGTGGTAGCCGGTGCTGAGCGCGAGGGCGCTCGGGAAGCCGGTGAACGAGGCGAGTGCGGCCTCGAGCTGGTCGTGGATGCTGAGCGTGCCGGTGACCAGGCGGGAGGCGCCCGCTCCGGCGCCGTACGCCTCGGACGCCTTGGTCGCCCCCGCGACGACGCGCGGATCACGGGAGAGTCCCAGGTAGTCGTTCCCGGCGAGGTCGATCATCGGGCCGGCGGTGTCGCTGGCGAAGAGACGCCTCGTCAGACCGGCCGTCTCCCGGGTGGCTGCTCGCGCGGCGAGCCAGTCGCTGAAGCCGCTCATCCGTGCACCTCCTCCACGGCTCCGATCATCGCAGCCGTGATGGTGGCGATGTCGGCCCGGGTGCAGATGAACGGCGGCATCGCGTAGACGAGGTTGCGGAACGGCCGGACCCAGACGCCGCGATCGAGCGCGGCCTCGGTGACCCGGGCGACGTCGACCGGCTCGCGGAGCTCGAGGACGCCGACGGCGCCGATCGTGCGGACGCCGGCCACGCTCGCGAGCTCGCCGGCCGGTGCGAGCCCCTGGGTCAGGTCCGCCTCGATCCGTCCCACGGTGGCGGCGACGTCGTAGGAGGCGAGGAGATCCAGGTTGGCGCAGGCGACGGCGCAGGCGAGCGGGTTCGCCATGAAGGTCGGCCCGTGCATCATCGCGCCGGCGGGGCTCGCGTCGACGCGGGCCGCCACGTCGGCGGTCGTGATGGCGGCGGCCAGGGTCAGGTAGCCGCCGGTGAGGGCCTTGCCGACGCAGAGGATGTCCGGGACGACGTCGCAGCGGTCCCCGGCCCAGCGGGTGCCGGTGCGCCAGAACCCGGTGGCGATCTCGTCGAAGATCACCAGGGCGCCGTGGCGACGGGCCAGCGCGGCCAGGTGGCGTACGGCGTCGGGGGAGTAGACGTGCATCCCGCCGGCCCCCTGCAGCAGCGGCTCGATGATCACCGCAGCGATCTCGTCGGCGTGCTGCTCGAAGAGGCGCGTGGTCTCCTCGATCCACGTGTCGAGGGGCTCGTCCGGTGCGGGCGGCTTGTCGGCGAAGACGTGCTCGATCAGCAGGCCGCCGTACATGCTGTGCATGCCGCCGTCGGGGTCGGTCACGCTCATCGGCGAGAAGGTGTCGCCGTGGTAGCCGCCGCGGACGGTGAACATCTTGGTCCGGGAGAGGCCGCTCGCGGCGTGCGCCTGCCAGGCCATCTTCATCGCCACCTCGACGGAGACGCTGCCCGAGTCCGCGAGGAAGACCTTGTCGAGGCCCGCCGGGGCGAGGTCCACCAGGCGCCGGCCCAGCTCGACGGCGGGCTCGTGGGTCAGGCCGCCGAACATCACGTGGCTCATCCGGCCGAGCTGGTCGCGGACGGCGGCGTCGAGCTCCGGGACGGCGTACCCGTGCTGGGCCGCCCACCAGGACGACATCGCGTCGACGACCTCGACGGGCCGGCCGTCCCGCTGGAGCCGGAGGCGGACGCCGGCAGCCGAGTCGACCGGGTAGACCCGGGTCGGCGCGGTCATGCTCGAGTACGGGTGCCAGAGGTGCTCGCGGTCGAACGCGAGCTGCTCGCCGGACATCGAGCCTGTCGAGATGCCCCTCGTGCTCACGTCGAGCTGGTCTCGCCGTGCTCCACGCAACGGGCCGTCCACGACGTGGGGGACACCTGGACCTGCATCCGGCGGTGGCACCGGGTGCAGTACCGCGGCGGCTCCATCCGGAGGCGTTCGTTGCAGGCGTCGTGGGTGCCGTCGCTGCGCTCGAGCCCGCAGTGACCGCAGTACACCTGGTCGACCACGTCCATCACAGGCTGCTGCTGAGCGCCTTGATCGGCATCTTGAGGTCCGCGAGGAGGGCGAGGTCCTCCTTCGGGTCCCGGCCGAGCGTGGTCAGGTAGTTGCCGACGATGACGGCGTTGATGCCGCCGAGCAGGCCGTCGCGGGTGCCCAGGTCGCCCAGGGTCAGCTCGCGGCCACCGGCGTACCGGAGGATCGTGCGCGGCAGCGCCAGCCGGAAGGCGGCGATGGTGCGCAGCGCCTCGGTGGACTCCATCAGCGGCAGGTCGCCGAACGGGGTGCCGGGACGCGGGTTCAGGAAGTTCAGCGGGACCTCGTCGGGCTGCAGCTCACCGAGCTGGCCGGCGAGCTCGGCCCGCTGCTCGACGGTCTCGCCCATCCCGACCAGGCAGCCGCAGCAGAGCTCCATGCCGGAGGCGCGGACCATCTCGCAGGTCTCCCAGCGCTCCTCCCAGGAGTGCGTGGTGACGACGTTCGGGAAGAAGCTCTTCGCGGCTTCGAGGTTGTGGTTGTAGCGGTGGATGCCCATGTCGACCAGGTCGTCGACCTGCTCCTGGCTGAGCATGCCCAGGGACGCGGCGACCTCGATGTCGACGGCCTCCTTGATCGCCTTCACACCCTCGCGCATCTGGGTCATCAGCCGCTCGTCGGGACCGCGCACGGCGGCGACGATGCAGAACTCGCTGGCACCGGTGGCGGCGGTCTGCTCGGCGGCCTTGACCAGCTCGGGGATGTTCAGCCAGACCGAGCGCACCGGGGAGGTGAACTGGCCCGACTGCGAGCAGAAGTGACAGTCCTCGGGACAGCCGCCGGTCTTGATCGAGACGATGCCCTCGACCTCGATCTCCGGGCCGCACCACTTCATCCGGACCTCGTGGGCCAGCGCGAGCAGGTCGGTCAGCGCGTCGTCGGAGGTCTTCATCACCCGGAGGATCTGGTCCTCGGTCAGCGGTACGCCGCGCTCCAGCACCTGCTCACGGGCGATCGCCAGGATCTCGCGGTCCTCCGGCGTCCCGGTCTGCTGAGTCTCTTGTGCGGCGGTGGACATGGGTCTCCTCGGCGATCAGGCTGCTGTTACCGCCCCATTGAACCAGTCGCGGACCGACGTACGGCTCGCGGTCTCAGCGCTGGGGTCAGAGTGCCCCGTCGGCGAAGGTGTTGCAGGCGCGGAGCGAGCCCTGCTCCATGCCGATGGTGAACCAGTGCTTGCGCTGGGCGGCCGACCCGTGGGTCCAGGCCTCCTCGTTGACCCCGCCTCCGCCGGCCTGCTGGATCCGGTCGTCGCCGACCGCCTGGGCGGCGTCGATCGCGCGGGCGATGTCGTCCTGGGTGAGCTCCTCGATGATCTTGTTGCCGTCGGCGTCCTCGGTGTTGGACGCCTCCCTGGCCCACATCCCGCCGAGGCAGTCCGCCATCAGCTCGGCCTTGACCGAGTCGCTCCGCGGGCCCTGCTGGGTGCGCATCTGCCCGAGGATGCCGAGCTGGTCCTCGATGTAGTGGCCGTACTCGTGTCCGATCACGTAGGCGAGTGCGAAGGTGCCGCCCTTGGCCCCGAGGTCGCCTTCGAGCATGTCCTTCAGGAAGTTGACGTCGAGGTAGACCCGCTTGTCGTTCGGGCAGTAGAACGGGCCCATCGCCGACTGGGCGGTGCCGCAGCCCGACGCGGTCGAGCCGGAGAAGGTGACCGTCTTGATCGGCTGGTACGCCGGGGCGCCCTTGACCTGGGCGGGGAAGGCGTCCTTCCAGTAGTCCTGCACCGAGACGGTGATCAGGTCGATCGCGCACTGGTCGGAGGCGCTGGCGTCCTCGCCGGTCCGGCAGGTCGACTCCTCGGTCTGGCCGGAGCCGTCACCTGAGCCGTTCGGGATCACCGCGCCCAGGTCCACACCGGTGAACTGGTTGATCAGGAAGATCACCCCGACGATCAGGATGCCGCCGACGGTCAGCTTCCCGCCGCCGCGGCCGCCCAGTCCGCCACCCAATCCGCCACCCAGCCCGCCGCCACCGCCAGCGCGGTGCTCGGTCTGGCTCTGGTCGATCTTCGCCCTCGGGTTGAATCGCATGGCCCGCCTCGCTCGTTCGGATGTGCGACTCGTAGACTAATGCCTCCGTGATCACAGCCTCCCGCCTCGAAGTCCGTGCCGGCGCCCGACTCCTGATGGAGAACGTGTCGTTCCGCATCGCGACCGGCGACCGCATCGGCCTGGTGGGCCGCAACGGGGCCGGGAAGACCACGCTCACCAAGATCCTCGCCGGCGAGGGCCTGCCCGCCTCCGGGACCGTCACCAACTCCGGCACCCTGGGCTACCTGCCCCAGGATCCGCGCACCGGCGATCCCGAGGTGCTGGCCCGGGACAGGATCCTCTCGGTACGCGGCCTGGACACCGTGGTGGCACGCCTGCGGGCCGCCGAGGCCGAGATGGCATCGGACGACCCCGCGATCCGCGAGCAGGGGATGAAGCGGTACGAGAAGGCCGACACCGCTTTCCACGCCGCCGGGGGATACGCGGCCGAGGCGGAGGCCGCCCAGATCGCCGCCGGGCTCGGGATCGACGACCGGTTGCTCGGCCAGCAGCTCAAGACGCTCTCCGGTGGCCAGCGCCGCCGGGTCGAGCTGGCCCGGATCATCTTCTCGGGCGCGGACATCCTGCTGCTCGACGAGCCGACCAACCACCTGGACGCCGACTCGATCGTCTGGCTGCGGCAGTTCCTGGCGACCTTCAGCGGGGGACTGGTGGTGATCAGCCACGACGTCGAGCTGCTCGAGGCCGTCGTCAACAAGGTGCTGTACCTGGACGCCAACCGGGCCGAGATCGACCTCTACAACATGACCTGGAAGAACTACCTCCAGCAGCGCGAGAACGACGAGCACCGCCGCAAGAAGGAACGTGCCGCCGCCGAGAAGACCGCCGAGACCCTGATGGCGCAGGCGAACAAGATGCGGGCCAAGGCGTCGAAGGCCAAGGCGGCGCAGTCGATGATCAAGCGCGCCGAGAAGATGATGGACGGGCTCGAGGGCGTTCGCGCGGCGGACAAGGTCGCCAAGATCAAGTTCCCGGAGCCGGCCGCCTGCGGGAAGACTCCCCTGATGGCGGAGGGGCTCTCCAAGTCCTACGGTTCTCTGGAGGTCTTCACCGACGTCGACCTGGCGATCGACCGCGGGTCCCGGGTGGTCATCCTCGGCCTGAACGGCGCCGGCAAGACCACGATGCTGCGGATCCTCGCCGGAGTCGACCGCGGTGACACCGGGTCGCTGGTCCCCGGCCACGGGCTGAAGATCGGGTACTACGCCCAGGAGCACGAGACGCTGGACACCTCGCGGACCGTGCTGGAGAACATGCGTACGTCGGCGCCGCAGCTGACCGATGCGGAGACCCGGTCGGTGCTCGGGTCGTTCCTGTTCAGCGGCGACGACGCCACCAAGCCCGCCAGCGTGCTCTCCGGCGGCGAGAAGACCCGGCTGGCGCTGGCGATCCTGGTGGTCTCCTCGGCCAACGTGCTGCTGCTCGACGAACCGACCAACAACCTCGATCCCGCGTCGCGCGAGGAGGTGCTGGCGGCGATCCGGTCCTACCAGGGCGCGATCGTGCTGGTCACCCACGACGAGGGAGCCGTCCAGGCCCTGGAGCCGGACCGGGTGCTGCTGCTGCCCGACGGTGACGAGGATCTCTGGAGCGACGACTACCTGGACCTGATCTCGCTCGCCTGACGCGGCACCTCGCCAGACGCCCGAGGTCCGCGGGCGCTGGACGTCTGCGGTCCGCACTAGTGTTCGTTCCATGCTTCCCTCTGCCGACGCTCTCGCCGCCTCGCGGCTCTCCCTGTCCGTGGACGGTCCGGTCGCGACGATCACCCTGAACGCTCCTGACCGGCGCAACTCCCAGGTGCCGTCGATGTGGCACTCGCTGGCCGCGATCGGTGCCGCCCTGGACGACGAGATCCGGGTGGTGGTGCTCCGCGGTGCCGGTTCGTGCTTCTCGGCGGGACTCGACCTCGGGCTGCTCAGCCCGGAGGGCGTCCCGGGGGAGGAGCACATGCTGGGGCTGATGAACGCCGCGGACCAGACCATCATCGACACCATCGACGGTTACCAGCAGGGCTTCACCTGGCTGACCGACCCGCGGTTCATCAGCATCGCCGAGGTGCACGGCTACGCCATCGGCGCCGGCTTCCAGCTGGCCCTGGCCTGCGACCTGCGGGTGGTCGCCGAGGACGCCTGGTTCTGCATGAAGGAGCCCGCGCTCGGGTTGGTACCGGACCTCGCGGGAACAAAGCCGCTGGTCGACCTTGTTGGCTACTCAAGGGCACTGGAGATCTGCGCGACCGCTCGGCAGGTCTCGGCGCCCGAGGCGGCCGATCTCGGGATCGCGACCGCCGTGGTCCCGGTCGCTGAGCTGCAGGCGACGACCGACGACCTGGTCCAGGCCCTGCTCGCGAACAACGCAGGCGCCGTACGGGAGACCACGGCGCTGCTGCAATCCGCGCGGGTCGAGGACCTCGACACGCAGCGGTTGGCGGAACGGACCGCCCAGGCGCGGCGCTTCCGGGCGCTGGCCGCGGGCGGCTGAGAAGGAGACCCCCTTGAGCCAGATGAGCCCGATGATGGCGGCGATGCGCGCCATGCGTGCCGACCCGTCCGTCGTCGACCAGAAGCTGACCCGCCGTACGCTGCGCCGGGTCGCCGGGTTCGCGGGTCCGCACAAGCGGCTGATCGCCGGGTTCGTCTTCTTCGTGGTGCTCGACGCGGCCCTGGTCGTCGTCACGCCGCTGCTGGTGAAGTACCTGCTCGACGACGGCATCGTCGCCGGGAACGGGTCAGTGGTCACCTGGGTGGCGTTCGCCATGGTCGCGGTGGCGCTGTTCGACGCGCTGCTCGGCGTCGCGAGCGGCTACCTGTCGTCCAGGATCGGGGAGAACCTGATCTTCGACCTCCGCACCCAGGTCTTCGCGCACGTGCAGCGGATGTCGCTGGCGTTCTTCACCCGGACCCAGACCGGCGCGTTGGTCTCCCGGCTCAACAACGACGTGATCGGCGCCCAGCGGGCGTTCACGACCACCCTCTCCTCGACGGTCGCGAACACGATCTCGGTGCTCGTGGTCGGGGTCGCGATGATCGCGCTCTCCTGGCAGATCACCCTGGCTTGCCTGGCGCTCTTCCCGATCCTGCTGCTGGCCTCGCGGTGGGTCGGCCGGCAGCTCAGCGGGCTGACCCGGCAGCAGATGAACGGCAACGCCGAGCTCGGCAACCTGATGACCGAGCGGTTCAACGTCGGTGGGGCGCTGCTGCTCAAGCTCTTCGGCCGGCGCGCTGACGAGGACGCCAAGTACGCCGACAAGGCCGGTGTCGTCCGCGACCTCGGCGTTCGGATCTCGCTGGTCACCCGGGTCTTCGCGGCGATCATGATGCTGATCCCGGCACTGGCCACGGCGCTGGTGTGGGGGATCGGCGGTCACCTGGTGATCGACTCGACGCTCACCATCGGCACCCTGACCGCGCTGGCGACCCTGCTGCTGCGCCTGCTCGGCCCGCTCCAGGGGCTCTCGAACGTCCGGGTGGACGTGATGACTGCGCTGGTCAGCTTTGACCGGGTCTTCGAGGTCCTCGACCTGCCCTCGACGGTGCAGGAGAAGCCGAACGCGCTGATCCTGCCGCACACGGCCGGCTCGCTGGAGTTCGACCAGGTGCAGTTCACCTACCCGAAGGCCGACGAGGTCTCGCTGGCCAGCCTGGAGTCCGTCGCCCGGATCGAGAGCCGCGACAACGTCCAGGTGCTGCACGACGTCTCGTTCACCGCGGAGCGCGGCCAGATGGTCGCCCTGGTCGGCCCGTCCGGTGCGGGCAAGACCACCATCACCCACTTGGTGGCCCGCCTGTACGACGTCACCGGCGGCGCGGTCCGGGTCGGCGGCCACGACGTCCGAGACCTGACCCTGCAGTCGCTGGAGGACGCGGTCGGCTACGTCACCCAGGACGCGCACATGTTCCACGACACCATCCGGGAGAACCTGGCCTACGCCCGGCCCGGCGTCACCGACGAGGAGATCTGGGCAGCGCTGGCCGCCGCGCAGATCGAGCCGCTGGTGCGGGCGATGCCCGACCAGCTGGAGACCGTCGTCGGCGATCGCGGCTACCGCCTCTCCGGTGGCGAACGGCAGCGGCTGGCGATCGCTCGGCTGCTGCTCAAGGCGCCGTCGATCGTGGTCCTCGACGAGGCCACCGCCCACCTGGACTCGGAGTCGGAGCACGCCGTCCAGGCCGCTCTCGACAAGGCGCTCGAGGGCCGCACCTCGCTGGTGATCGCGCACCGGCTCTCGACCGTCCTCAACGCCGACCAGATCCTGGTCGTGGAGGACGGCGGCATCGTCCAGCGCGGCACCCACGACGAGCTGCTGGCCGCGGGTGGCACGTACGCGAACCTCTTCGCCACCCAGTTCGCGCTGACCGAGGCGGCGCTGTGAGCGGCGTCGACGGCCGCACCTACGTGGTGACCGGCGGCACCCGCGGACTCGGCTTCGCCTCGGCGGAGCTGCTGGTCGCGGGTGGCGCCCACGTGGTGGTGTCCGGACGGTCCGCGGAGAACGTGGACAGGGCCGTCGCCGCACTCGGGCCCCGCGCCCGCGGGGTGGTGGCGGACCTCGGCTCGCCGTCCTCCGCCGCGGAGGTCGTCGAGCTGGCGCTGGCCGAGTTCGGCTCGTTGGACGGTGCGCTGATCTCGGTCGGCGGCCCGCCGACCGGGACCGTGATGGCGACGCCCGACGAAATCTGGACGGCCGCGTTCGAGTCCGTCTTCGTGGGCGCGGTCCGCACGGCCCGGGTCGTCGCCGGTGCGCTCGGCGACGGTGGTTCGATCGCGTTCGTGCTGTCCAGCTCGGTCCGGGCGCCGCTGGCGAACCTGGCCGTCTCGAACGGCCTCCGGCCCGGGCTGGCGATGGTGGCCAAGACCCTGGCCGACGAGCTCGGGCCGCAGGGGATCCGGGTCAACGGGTTGCTGCCCGGCCGGATCGGCACCGAACGGGTCGCCGAGCTGGACGCCGGCACGGGCGACGCCGCCGGTGCCCGGGAGCGGGCGATCGCCACGATCCCGCTCGGTCGTTACGGGCGGCCGGCGGAGTTCGCGGAGGCGGCGGTCTTCCTGCTCAGCCCGCGGTCATCCTTCGTCACCGGCGTCATGCTCCCCGTCGACGGCGGCATGCTCCGCGCCCTCTGAGGCCTCGCGCTGCCGGCGAGCCTGCCGGGCCTCGTCGAACGCGAGGTAGCCGAAGCCGAAGATCGCCAGTGCGGCGAAGAACCACCACTGCAGGCCGTAGAAGAAGTGCGGGCCGTTGCTGGTGTCGTCCGGGAGCTCGATCTCGGCGAGCTTCGTCGCCGGCTCCGGGGACTCGGTGTGCAGGTCCAGGAAGCCGCCGTACAGCGGGTAGTCGAGGATCTTGGCCACGGCCCTGCTGGAGACCGCCCGGGTAGCCAGGTCGTTGACCGCGGTGGCTCGGCCGGTCGCGTCGACTCGGATCCACCCGATCACCGTCACCGTGCCGGTGCTCGCCGCTGGGAGCTCCGGACGCTCGGAGCCGACGTTGTCGGTCTGCATCCAGCCGCGGTCGACCAGGACGCCGGTCCCGTCGGCGGTGCGCAGCGGCGTCAGGACGTCGACCCCGGGGCCGCCGTCGCGGGTCTGGTACTTGAGCACGATCGTGTTCTCGTCGTCCCAGGTGCCGTGCACGACGACCTTGCGCCACTCGTGCTTGCCGGGGGCCGGCTCGGACGGCTTCAGCAGCGAGTCGATCGGCGCCGGCGCTTGGTCGAGGTTCCGGGCGACCAGGCTGTTCTCCGCCTTCCGGTCGTCCAGTCGGTGGAACTGCCACTGACCGAGCACCGTGGCCAGCCAGGCGAGCGCCGCGACGGTCAGCGCGAACAGGACCCAACGACGGGTGAACAGGAACCTCACTCGGGCGAGCGTAGCCGCGCACCCCGCGCGCCGTAGACTCGGGTCGTGACGCTGCAACCGCTTGCCGACCGGCACGGTCGGATCGCCACCGATCTCCGGGTCTCCCTGACCGATCGGTGCAATCTCCGGTGCAGCTACTGCATGCCGGCCGAGGGCCTGAACTGGCTCCCGCACGAGGAGGCGCTCACCGACGACGAGGTGGTCCGGCTGATCGGGATCGGTGTCGAGCGGCTCGGCATCCGCGAGGTCCGGTTCACCGGCGGGGAACCGCTGCTGCGCCGCGGCCTCGTCGACGTCGTACGGCGGACGAAGGCGCTGGTGCCCGCTCCGGAGGTCTCGCTCACGACCAACGCACTCGGCCTGGCCCGGACCGCCGAGGCCCTGGCGGCTGCCGGGCTGGACCGGATCAACGTCAGCCTGGACAGCGTCCGGGCCGCGGACTTCGCGACGCTGACCCGGCGGGACCGGTTGCCCGACGTGATCGCCGGCCTGGAAGCCGCGGTCGCGGCGGGCCTGGCGCCGGTCAAGGTGAACGCCGTGCTGGTCCGCGGGGTGAACGACGACCAGGCGGTCGAGCTCCTGCGCTGGTGCCTCGACCGCGGGCTGCACCTGAGGTTCATCGAGCAGATGCCTCTCGACGCCCAGCACGCCTGGCAGCGCAGCGAGATGGTCACTGCCGAGGAGATCCTGCTGTCCCTGGAGTCAGCGTTCGTCTTGAAGCCGACCTCGGAGAGCCGGGGCAGCGCGCCGGCCGAGGAGTTCGTGGTCGACGGCGGGCCGATGACCGTGGGTGTGATCGCCTCGGTGACGCGGCCCTTCTGCGGTGACTGCGACCGGGTCCGGCTGACCGCGGACGGTCAGGTCGTGAACTGCCTGTTCGCCCGTGAGGAGTCGGACCTGCGGACGCCGTTGCGGGCCGGCGCCGGCGACGACGAGCTCGCCGACCTGTGGGTGGCCGCGATGGCGGCCAAGCGAGCCGGGCACGGGATCGACGACCCGACCTTCCTGCAGCCCACCCGGCCGATGTCGGCGATCGGCGGCTAGCGCCCTAGTCCTCGTGCGCGACCACGTCGCGCAGGAAGCCGCGGGCACCGAGGAAGTCGCTGAGGGACTGCCGGTGCTCCTCGCAGGCGAGCCAGATCTTGCGACGCTCCGGGGTGTGCAGCTTGGGGTTGTTCCACTGCAGGTCCCAGGTTGCTGCCGCCTGGCAGCCCTTGGCCGAGCAGACCGGCGTCTCGCCGTGCGTCATTCGTGTGTGCTCCTTGGGAAAAGGCGGTGCCGGACGATCTGGGGGTATCTCGTCCGGCACCTGGGCCGGGGCCCGGGGGACGGGCGCCAGCTTGCGCAGATCGTCCCACGGTGGGTTCGGGTGCCGTCGGGGTTTTAGCGGATGTCGTGGTCGGGCCCGGACAATTCTCCGACGTCGGGTCCGGTGCCGACGCCGGGTCCGTCGAGGTGACCGGCGACCCGAGGAGTGGCGAGGTTGGCGACGACCACGGCGAAGAACGGCAGGATGAAGGACGCGACGATCAGCAGGCCGCAGAGCCACGGGATCTTGTAGGCCAGCACGGCGCCGATGAAGCAGAGCGTCCGGATGGCCATCGAGATCAGGTAGCGGCGCTGCCGGTGGTCGATGTCCTGACCGGGGTTGTGCGGCGCGGCGGTGATCCGGACGACGTCCGCATCATCCCCGCGCTTCTTCGGTCCCATGGAGTCGATCGTACGTCCGTGCCGATGACGTGGCATCCTTGCCTCATGTCGAATCGCACCTACCGCGTGACCGAGATCGTCGGCACCTCTCCCGAAGGCATCGACCAAGCGATCCGGAACGGGATCGAGCGGGCCGCGAAGACGCTGCGCCACGTCGACTGGTTCGAGGTCGGCCAGGTGCGCGGACAGGTCAAGGACGGGTCCGTGGAGCACTTCCAGGTGTCCATCAAGGTCGGCTTCCGTCTTGAGGATGACTGAGCTGCTTTGTAGGTAATCCACAACGCACTTGCTGATTGCTTGTGCGTTGCGCTCGCGCATCGAATCCGGTTTGGAAGTAGTCCACAGTGCCGGGCTACGGTCGGAGCATGAGCAGATCTGTTCTCGTCACCGGCGGCAACCGCGGGATCGGCCGCGCGATCGCCGAAGCGTTCCTGGCGCAGGGTGACGCGGTCGCCGTCACCAGCCGGTCCGGCGACGCCCCGGAAGGGGCCTTCGCGGTGCCCTGCGAGGTCACCGACCCGGAGTCGGTGGAAGCGGCCTTCGCGGCGGTCGAGGCGCACCAGGGCCCGGTCGAGATCCTGGTGGCCAACGCCGGGATCACCCGGGACACGCTGGTGCTGCGGATGACCGAGGACGACTGGGCTTCGGTGATCGACACCAACCTCAGCGGCTCCTTCCGGGTGGCCAAGCGGGCCGCCAAGGGGATGCTGCGGCTGCGCCGCGGACGGATCATCTTCATCTCCTCGGTGGTCGGGCTGCTCGGCTCGCCCGGGCAGGTGAACTACGCGGCGTCCAAGGCCGGGCTGGTCGGGATGGCGCGGTCGCTGGCCCGCGAGCTCGGCAGCAGGTCGATCACGGCCAACGTGGTCGCACCCGGCTTCATCGAGACCGACATGACCGCCGTCCTCCCCGAGGAGCAGCAGGCGGCGTACAAGGACCAGATCCCGCTGGGTCGGATGGGATCCACCGAGGAGATCGCGAGCGCAGTCACCTGGCTCGCCGCGGACAACACCGGCTACGTCACCGGGGCGGTTATCCCGGTCGACGGCGGACTAGGAATGGGGCACTGATGGGCGTTCTGGACGGCAAGCGCATTCTCGTGGCCGGGGTCACGATGGACACCTCGATCGGCTTCGCAGTCGCCAAGATCGCCCAGGAGCAGGGCGCCACGGTGCTGATCTCCAACTTCGGGCGGGCGCTCGGCATCACCCGCCGGATCGCCGGCCGGCTCCCTGCTGAGGCACCGGTCCTGGAGCTCGACGTCACCGACCCCGAGCACCTGGAGCGGCTGCCGGAGCTGGTCCGCGAGCACGTGGACGGCCTGGACGGCGTCGTGCACTCGATCGCCTACGGCAACCCGGAGACGATGCTCGGCGGCAAGTTCCTCGGCGCTCCCTGGGCGGACGTCGCCCAGGCGGTGCAGGTGTCGGCCTTCTCGCTGGCGTCGCTGACGCAGGCGTGCCAGCCGCTGATGACCTCCGGCGGCTCGGTCGTCGGGCTGACCTTCGACGCCACCGTCGCCTGGCCGGCGTACGACTGGATGGGCGTGGCGAAGGCGGGCCTGGAGTCGTGCTCGCGCTACCTGGCCCGCGACCTCGGCCCGCACGGGATCCGGGTGAACCTGGTCAGCGCCGGTCCGCTGAAGACGCTTGCGGCGAAGGCGATCCCCGGGTTCGAGGACATCGAGGCCGGGTGGGCCACCAAGGCCCCGCTCGGCTGGGACAACGTCGACCTGGAGCCGACCGCGAAGGCCGTGGTCGCGCTGCTTTCGGACTTCTTCCCCGCCACCACCGGTGAGATCGTGCATGTCGACGGCGGCTACCACGCCATGGGAGCCTAGGCGGGTGACGTCGGAGGTCGGCCATCGCTGAGCTGCTGGAGCTGCGGTCCAGCCGGGGCCGGCTGACGCTCGCGACCGTGATCCTCGGATCCGGGATCGCGATGCTGGACGGCACCGTCGTCAACATCGCCGCCCGCACCATCGGTGAGGACCTGGACGCCGGGCTGGCCTCGGTGCAGTGGGTCCTCAACGGCTACCTGCTCAGCATGGCGGCGCTGATCCTGGTCGGCAGCTCGCTGGGGGACCGGCACGGCCGGCGGCTGATGTACGTCGTCGGGGTCGGCGCGTTCGGGGTCGCCAGCGTGCTCTGCGCGTTCGCCCAGAACGCCGAGCAGCTGATCGCCTTCCGGGTGCTGCAGGGCGTCGCTGCTGCCTTGCTCACCCCAGGATCGCTGGCGCTGATCCAGGCCAGCTTCCGCCCGGAGGACCGGCCGGCGGCGATCGGCTCCTGGGCGGGCATCTCCGGGGTGGCGACGGCGATCGGTCCGTTCCTCGGCGGGTTCCTGGTCGAGCACGCCGGCTGGCGGTGGATCTTCGCGATCAACGTGCCGCTCTGCCTCGCGGTGCTCTGGCTGAGCCGCTACGTGCCGGAGTCCCGGGACGAGGAGGAGACCGCGCCGTTCGACGTACCGGGTGCCCTGGTGGGGACGTTCGCCCTGGGACTGCTGACCTACCTGCTCACCTCCTGGCGCGACATCTCCTCCGGCATCGCGCTGGCGGGGGTGGTCGTCGTCCTCGGGGCCTGCGTCGCCTTCGTGCTGCTGGAGCGCCGACCGGGTGCGATGGCGCCGGTGGAGCTGTTCGCCTCGCGGGTGTTCACCGCCGCGAACCTGATGACCTTCCTCGTGTACGGCGCCCTGGGTGCGGTGCTCTTCCTCCTGGTCCTCCAGCTCCAGGTCACCTCCGGGTACACGCCCCTGGAGGCAGGGGTCTCGACGCTGCCGCTGACCGTGGTGATGCTGCTGTTCTCCTCGCGCGCCGCGGTGATGGCCGCCCGGACCGGCCCGCGGTTCCCGATGACGTTCGGGCCGCTGGTGTGCGCGGTGGGGGTGGTGCTGCTCGCGTTCATCGACGCCGACGCGTCGTACGTGGTGCACGTCTTCCCGGGGATGCTGCTCTTCGCGATCGGCCTGACGATGCTGGTCTCGCCGCTGACGACCGCGGTGCTGGCCGCCGCGCCCGATCGGCACGCGGGGGTCGCCAGCGGGATCAACAACGCGGTCGCGCGGGCCGGCTCCCTGCTCGCGGTCGCGGCGTTCCCGGCGCTGGTCGGACTCAGCGGGGCCGACTACCAGGACCCGGTCGCGCTGACCGACGGCTTCCGCAACGGGCAGCTCCTCTGCGCCGGCCTCCTCGCCGCGGGCGGGATCGTCTCCTGGATCGGGCTCCGACCCGACGTGGACGACCCCGATGCTGAGAAGATCGAGGCATGAGCGCTCGTCAACTCCTGGTCCTGCGGCACGCCAAGGCCGAGCAGGTCGCGGCGAGCGACCACGAGCGGGTGCTGAGCCCGCGCGGGGTGGGCGATGCGGCGGCCCTCGGGACCTGGGCCGCCGAGCAGGGCCGCCTGCCCGACTACGTGGTGGTGTCCTCGGCGGCGCGGACGCTCGGCACCTGGGAGTCGTTCTCCGCCGCCGCGGGGATCGATCCGGATGTCGTCGTCGACCGCTCGCTGTACGCCGCCGGGCCCGACGCCGCGCTGGAGATCCTGCGGACCGTGCCGGAGCACGCCGGGTCGGTGCTCCTGGTGGGCCACAACCCGACGATGGCCTACCTGGTGCACCTGCTCGACGACGGCGCCGCCGACCCCGAGGTGTTCGCCCGGCTGAGCGCCGGCTACCCGACCTCGGCGCTGACCGTGCTCGACGTACCGGGCCCGTGGGCCGATCTGGAGCTCGGAACCGCTCGGATCACCGACTTCCACGTCGGGCGGGCCTGACCACCCCTATCCTCAGGGCCATGTCGGAACAGCCTCCCGTCCTGCCGCCGCCCTCGGGTCAGCCGGTCTACCCGCCGCCCTCGGGACCGCCGGCGTACCCGGCGTTCAGGCCTCAGGGCCCGGGATGGAACGGCCCGCCGCCGAGCAACACGATGGCGATCGTGGCGCTGGTCCTCTCGTTCGTCCCGCTCGGCATCACTGCCGTCGTCGCCCTGATCCTGGCGTGCATCGTCCTCTCCCGGGTCCGCAAGGGTGAGGCGCGCGGGCGCGGCATGGCCGTGGCCGCCCTGATCATCAGCATCCTGTGGCTGGTCCTGATCACGGTCTTGGTCGTGATCGCGGTCCGCGACGAGGTGAAGCAGGGCAATGCTCGCGAAGCAGGTACGGGCGAGATCAGCGTGACCAAGATGCGGGTCGGTGACTGCGTGACCAAGATCCCCGACACGACGGCGGTCAGCACGGTGGACATCGTGCAGTGCGCCAAGCCGCACGTGGGCGAGGTCTACGCCACCTTCGATCTCGACACCGACAAGGACGCCGACCAGGACACGATCGACCGGCTTGCCGAGGAGGGGTGCGTCAGTCACTTCGCGGCGTTCGTCGGGAAGGACTACTCCAGGTCCAAGATCGAGGTCTTCTACCTGCGCCCGATGAAGGGCTCCCTGACCGTCGACGACGGGGTCGCGTGCTTCCTGACGAGCCCTGCGAACACCACCGGCAGCCTCAAGGGCTCGAAGCGCTAGACCAGCGGGGGAGCCGGGGTCACGATCCCGGCTGCCGCGTCGGCCGCCTCGATCTCCTCCCGGCTGATCCCGAGCAGGTACATCACGGTGTCCAGGTAGGGCACGTTCACCGAGGTGTGGGCGGCCTTCTGCACGAGCGGCTTGGCGTTGAACGCGATGCCGAGCCCCGCGGCGCTGAGCATGTCGAGGTCGTTGGCGCCGTCCCCGATCGCGATCGTGGCGCCCTCGGTGATGCCTGACGCGGCCGCGAACCGGCGCAGCGCCTTCGCCTTGCCGGCCCGGTCGACGACCTCGCCGATCACCTTGCCGGTGAGCTTGCCGTCGACGATCTCGAGCTCGTTGGCGGCGGCGTAGTCGATGCCGAGGTCGGCGGCGAGCCGGTCGGTGATCTGGGAGAACCCGCCGGAGACGATCGCGAACCGGTAGCCGAGCCGCTTCAGGGTGCGGATCGTGGTCCGGGCACCCGGGGCGAGCACGAGGGCGTCGTACACGAGGTCCAGGGCGCCGGCGTCCAGGCCCTCGAGGAGGGCGACTCGGGCGGTCAGACTCTCGGTGAAGTCAAGGTCGCCGCGCATGGCGGCCTCGGTGACCCGGGCGACCTCGGGCTCGCAGCCGGCGTGCGCGGCCAGCATCTCGATGACCTCGCCCTGGATCAGGGTGGAGTCGACATCCATCACGATCAGCCGCATGCCGCGCCGCAGCAGGTCCGCCGACTGCACCGCGACATCGACGTTCTGGTGCGAGGCCTCCTCGGCCAGGATCGCCCGGAGCTTCTCCGGCGCGGCGCCCGAGACGTGCAGGTTGATCGCCGTGACCGGGTAGCGCGCCATCCGCTCGATCCGGTCGATGTTCGCGCCGATGTCGGCGATCCGGCCGGCGATCGCGGCGACTGCCGCCGAGCGCAGCGGGGTGCCGAGGACGGTGACGTGGCTGCGCCCGACCGGTCGGGGCTTGTTGTCGCCCGCGCCGCGTTCGACCTCGACGTTCATGCCGAGGTCGTCGGCCACCTTCTCGATGGCGTCGCGCAGCGGCTTCCACTCGTGCGGGGTGCTCACCAGCAGTCCGAGCACCAGTCGCCGGCGGAGGACGATCTGCTCGATGTCGATGACCTCGACGCCGAACCGGGCCAGGGTGGAGAAGACTGCCGAGGTGACACCCGGACGGTCCTTGCCGGTGAGGGTGATCAACAGGGTTTTCGGCCGCTCGTCGGCTCCGGGGCTCTGGCTCATGACGCAAGCAGGCTAGCGGAGCAGACGGCCACGATGGCGCGCCGGGCGGCAACGTCGAGATCCGTGAGACAGCGCGCCCGGGCACCGACCTCGTGTGCCGAGATCGCGCCGCCGTCGTCGGTGCGGGCCAGCTCGACGATCTCCAGGCAGAGCGTGGCCCGTTCCAGGGTCTCAATCGCCTGCGGAGGCGTGCGTCCCGGTACGGCGAGGCCCGGACGGTGCCGGAGGTTCATCAGCAGGTCCGGGATCTCCGGGCTCCAGCTGGCCACGTCGAGGCGGACCAGCTCGTTGGTGGCGTGCAGCAGCACCTGGCGGAGCTGACGACCCTCCTCGGCCGGATCGAGGAGCGGCGCCGGCGTCGCGGGCGTGCTCCGCCACAGGACGGTCCGGGCGTCGAGGACGGGGATCAGGCCCTGCGAGCCGATCAGCACCGCCTCGCCGGCCTCGACCGCCTCGGCGTTGAAGGGAGGCGGGCCGCCGAGTCCGAGCGGATCGCCGGCGGTGGGTAGCGCGAGCCGGGCACTGGTGCCCAGGCCAGTGACGAGGCTCGGCAGCTGTTCGAGCCGCACCGGTCCGTCGGTGCCCGGCCAGCCGAGCACCAGGTGCTGGGGGTCCTCGGCCCGAACCTCGACGGCGAAGTCGTCCACGCCGACCGTGCCGTCCAGGCAGGCGTTCAGCCAGAGGCTGAGCAACGCGCTGCGGGGGAGGGTCACGCGTCGAGGCTATCGAGCGCCCGAGCTCGCTCGAGGCCGAGTGGGCGAGATCGCGCTGCCGAGCGGAGCGAGGTACACGCGTCGAGGCTATCGAGCGCCCGAGCTTGCTCGAGGCCGAGTGGGCGAGATCGCGCTGCCGAGCGGAGCGAGGTACACGCGATGAGGGTAGTCACGCTAGGTTTGGTCCCGAATCGGGGAGCCCGCGACCGCTTGCACTGAGGGATTGATGAACACCGTTCTCGAACTGGCCGACGTGACCGTCCGCCGGGGTCAGGCGACGCTGCTCGATGCGATCAATTGGACCGTGAACGAGGGCGACCGCTGGATCGTCCTCGGTGCCAACGGCGCCGGCAAGACCACCTTGGTGCAGCTCTGCTCGGCCCAGATCCACCCGACCTCCGGGGTGGCCGGGATCCTCGGTGAGGTCCTGGGTGCCGTCGACGTGTTCGAGCTGCGCCCCCGGATCGGCTACACCAGCGCCGCCATCGCCGAGCGGATCCCGCGCGACGAGATCTCCCGGGACGTGGTCGTCTCCGCGTCGTACGGGGTGGTCGGCCGGTGGCGCGAGCAGTACGACGACCTGGACCACGACCGGGCGCGGGCGCTGCTCCTGGAGGTGGGAGCCGGCAAGCTGCTGGACCGGACCTTCGGCACCCTGAGCGAGGGCGAGCGCAAGCGGGTCCAGATCGCCCGGGCCCTGATGACCGACCCCGAGCTGCTGATCCTCGACGAGCCGGCCGCCGGTCTGGACCTGGGCGGCCGCGAGGACCTGGTCTCGACCATGTCCGTGCTCGCCACCGACTCGCTGTCGCCGGCGATCGTCCTCGTCTCGCACCACGTCGAGGAGATCCCGCCGGGCTTCACCCACGTGCTGATGCTCCGGGACGCCAAGGTCGTGGCGGCCGGACCGCTCGCCGAGGTGATGACCGAGGCCAACCTGTCGACCACCTTCGGGATGTCGCTCCAGCTCAGTGTCGAGGACGGCCGGTACGCCGCGCGACGACGTACCCGACGGCACCTGGTCTAGGGTTTCGCCATGGACTGGATTCGCGACCACGCGTGGGAGAGCTGGCTGATCGCCGCGATCGTGCTCGGCAGTCTTGAGCTGCTCAGCATGGACCTGGTCCTGATCATGCTCGCCGGCGGTGCGCTGAGTGCCATGGGCGTCGCGCTGCTGGGCGGCCCGTTCGTCGTGGCGATGCTGGTCGGGATCGGCGTGTCACTCGGCCTGCTGGTGCTGCTCCGCCCGGCGATGGTGCACAAGCTGCACGCCGGTCCGACGCTGGCGATCGGCGCCGAGGCACTGATCGGCAAGCGCGCCCTGGTGCTCGAGCCGCTCAGCCACGCGGCGCCCGGCCGGGTCAAGATCGGCGGCGACGTCTGGACCGCGCAGCCGTTCGACGAGGACGACCAGATCGAGGCGGGCGCGCAGGTCGACGTCGTCTCGATCAGGGGCGCGACCGCGTACGTCGTACGCCTGCAGACCCCAGCCTGATCACCCGACGAGAGAATCGAGACACCGATGTTCCTTCTTGTCCTGTTCCTGGTCCTGGCGCTCTTCGCGATCATCGTGCTCGCCAAGACCATCCGGATCATCCCGCAGGCGCGGGCCGGCATCGTCGAGCGGTTCGGCAAGTACCGCGCGACGCTGTCCCCGGGCCTCAACATGGTGACCCCGTTCGTGGACCGGGTCCGCTACGTGATCGACATGCGCGAGCAGGTGGTCTCGTTCCCGCCGCAGCCGGTGATCACCGAGGACAACCTGGTGGTCTCGATCGACACCGTCATCTACTTCCAGGTCACCGACCCGGTCGCGGCGACGTACGAGATCGCGAACTACATCTCGGCGATCGAGCAGCTCACCATGACCACGCTCCGCAACATCGTCGGTGGCATGACGCTCGAGCAGACGCTGACCTCCCGTGAGGACATCAACCGCGGGCTGTCCGGGGTCCTCGACGAGGCGACCGGGCGCTGGGGTGTCCGGGTCGGCCGGGTGGAGATCAAGGGGATCGACCCGCCGCCGTCCATCAAGGACTCGATGGAGAAGCAGATGCGGGCCGACCGTGACAAGCGCGCGGTCATCCTCACGGCCGAGGGTCAGCGCCAGTCGTCGATCCTGACCGCCGAGGGAAACAAGCAGGCGGCGATCCTCAACGCCGAGGGTTACCGCGAGTCGCTGATCCTGAATGCTCAGGGTGAGCGCGAGGCCGCGATCCTCAAGGCGCAGGGCGAGGGGCAGGCCATCCTGACCGTCTTCCAGGCGATCCACGACGGCCAGCCGGACCAGTCGCTGCTGGCCTACCAGTACCTGCAGATGATGCCGAAGATCGCGGAGGGCCAGGCCAGCAAGCTCTGGATCGTGCCGTCCGAGTTCACCAAGGCGCTCGAAGGTCTCGGGTCGACCATCGGCGACGTCGCCGGGATCCCGACCGAGACGGGCGGGCCGCGGGTTCGCGTCGACATGGGTGCGTCCGAGGCCGTCGAGGTCAGGGGCAGCGGCGAGCTCGCCGGCGCCCACGAGAGCGTCGAGGCGGCGCTGCGGGAGGCCCAGCAGGTCGCCAGCGACGTACCGCCGCCGGTCGAGCCGCCCGTGGACCCGCCGGCAGCGCCTGACGCA
Source organism: Nocardioides marmoriginsengisoli (assembly GCF_003725695.1). Taxonomy (GTDB): domain Bacteria; phylum Actinomycetota; class Actinomycetes; order Propionibacteriales; family Nocardioidaceae; genus Marmoricola; species Marmoricola marmoriginsengisoli. The sequence goes on along the minus strand of NZ_RJSE01000002.1, from coordinate 107,385 downwards.
GGGCAGCAGCCTCCGCAGCAGTGACCTGGTTCGAATGCGTCACGATCCTGCTCGCGGGGGTCGCGGCCGGGACCATCAACACGGTGGTGGGGTCGGGAACGTTGATCACGTTCCCGACCCTGCTGGCGTTCGGCGTGCCGCCGGTGACCGCGAACGTCTCGAACACGATCGGGCTGGTGCCTGGATCGCTCTCCGGCGCGTGGGGCTACCGGGCTGAGCTGGCCGGGCAGCGCGGCCGGCTGCTCAAGCTCGGCTGTGCGTCACTGCTCGGCGGGATCATCGGGGCGGTGCTCCTGCTGGAGCTGCCGTCGTCCGCGTTCGACGCGATCGTGCCGGTCCTGATCGGGCTCGGCGTCGTGCTGGTGATCCTCGGTCCGCGGATCTCGGCGCGGGTCGCGGCGCGCGCGGCCGAGCGCGGCGGGCTGCCCGAGCACGGCGCCGGCTGGGTCTGGCCGGCCGTGGCCGGGACCGGCGTGTACGGCGGGTACTTCGGGGCAGCCCAGGGGGTGCTGCTGCTCGCCATCCTGGGGATCGGGGTGGACGACACCCTGCAACGGCACAACGCGACCAAGAACATCCTGGCGGCACTGGTGAACGGGGTCGCCGCGGTGATCTTCATCGTGGTCGCGGACGTGGACTGGAAGATCGTCGGCCTGATCGCGGCCGGCGCGATCGTGGGCGGTCAGGTCGGCGCGAGCGTCGGACGGAAGCTGCCGCCCCAGGTGCTGCGCGGGTTCATCGTGGTGGTGGGGATCGCGGCGCTGATCGGGTTCTTCGTCTGAGCCGGCGCGTCAGTCGGTGTTGGTGAAGGAGCGAAAGCGGTTCAGGAGCGCCCCGTCGAGGCCCTGACCGGCGAGCGCGTCGTCCGGGACGCGACGGAAGAGCCAGAGCAGCAACGTCGCGGGGTCGACCGGCGCAGGAGTCGACCCTGACCGGATCTCGTGGCGCAGGGTTCCGGGCACGTCACCGTCCGAGATCGTGATCACCGCCTCCCCGCCCGGGCGGGCGACTCCCAGCGAGATCGTCGTGCCTATCGGGTCGGCCATCGCCGGCCAGCGCGTGTTCGCGACGCTGTGGGTGAGGAACTCCTCGACCGCGTCCATCGCGACCACCGGGTCCATCGACCACGAACCCGTCCCCGCCGCGTTCACCGCGTCCCAGTGGTGCACGGCCGCCTCCTGCACCTGGTGACGGGTGACGAACCAGACGTTCTCCTCCAGGCCCCACGTCCAGCACGGCGCCGACTGGTCGGCCGCCTCCAGGCTGGCGAGCAACGTCTCCATGCCGGCGAGGAGCGTCAGGATCAGCTCGTCGTCCGGGGGACGGGTGTCGTCGGCCCCCTCCTGGTCCTCGTCCGGTAGCTCGGTGGGCAGCTCGGTCACGACCTGGTTCCAGAACCGGTGGACCGAGGCGAGGTGCCAGACCAGGTTCGCCATCGACCAGTCGGGGCAGTGCTCGATGCGCTTGTCCAGGTTGCCCTCGGCCGCTGCGGCCAGGCCCTCGGTGTGCGTCCGGATGGCGGCGGTGCAGTCGGCGACCGAGAGCGTCATGGTCAGCCCCGGGAGAAGAGGCCGATGGCGCCGGCGATCATCGCGCCGACGGCGGGCGCCACCAGGCCGATGCCGGTCTGGTTGGTGACCGCACCGCTGCGCATCGCGTCGTACCCGGCGAAGGCGTCGGCGCCGTCGACGGCGATGCCGACCGCGACCAGCTGGCGCCGGGCCTTGCCCTTCGAGGCCAGCGTCACCGCGCCGAGGACGATCTCCCGGGAGGCGAACATCCGGGTCATGTAGGGCAGCTGCTTGTTGTTCTCGCCGTCGAGGCGGAACACCTTGCTGGCGAGGTCGGGGGCGGCGAGGGCGCCGACGCCGATGACGATGCGGCCGAGGGCGAGTCCGGTGACAGGGTTCATGCCTAGAACCTAGCCATCGACGTACGCCGAGAGAAACACCGCCATCTCGTGGAAGACGACTTTTCGCACCTCGGGGCGCGACAGGGTCACGTCGTGCAGGGCGCCGTCGACCTGGGCCAGCGTGACGTGCCGGCCGAGCAGCGGAGCGCGGCGCCGGATCTGCTCGACGTCCAGCACGATGTCGGTCCGGTGGATGTCCGGGTGGTGGATCGAGTTCGGCTGGGTGGATCGTGACGAGGAGAGCACCAGGATCGGCGCGGGCACCTCGATGCCGCGGGAGATCCGGATCTGTCCCTCGCGGATCGCCCGGATCCAGCCCGCGTAGATCGGCCAGGACTCGAGCGGCTTCCAGGCCAGGTTGAAGTCCCACTCGCCGCCGTGGTCGCGGTGCAGGCTGCGGCCGTAGAACCCGTCGACCTTGCGGGGGATCTCCAGCTCGGGCTTGCGGGCGCCCAGGCGACGCAGCACCGGGACCGTCAGCTTCCGGGTCACCGGGTCGCCCTGCATGTCCAGCCACGGGGCGTTCAGCACCATCCCGTCGATGTCGAGCTTCCGCTCGGCGGCCCACAGCGGCACGGTCAGGCCGCCGGTCGAGTGCGCCGAGAGCACCAGGTGCCGGTAGTTGGCGCGGATCGCGTCGTACGCCTGGTCGAGCTCCTCGTGGTACGTCGCCAGCGACTCGACGTAGTTGGGCGTCTGGTGCGGCAGCAGCGAGCGCCCGTGCTTGCGCAGGTCGAGGGCGTAGAAGTCGTAGCCCCGCCGGCACCAGAAGTCGGCGACCGGCGTCTGGAAGAAGTAGTCCGCGAAGCCGTGCACGTGCAGCACCGCCTTGCCCGTCGGCGGCCCTTCGGCAGCGCGGTGCACGAGGGTCGCGACGACCTCGCCCTCGGAGTCCGGTTGGAGCGGCAGCGTGCGGGCGACGTACGGCGCTCCGAGGATGTCAGTGCTGGTAGGTGCCATGGAGGATCGCGCGACCGAGGGTCTTGAAGGCCAGGTTGAAGCTCACCACGGCGGCCGAGGCGTCCGAGTCGACGCCCAGGGTCGGCTCCTGCACCGCGTGCACGACGAAGTAGTAGCGGTGCACCTGGTCGCCCGGCGGGGGAGCCGCGCCCATGAACGCCTTGGGGCCGCCGTCGTTGCGGCACTGGAACGCGCCGCCCGGGAGGTTCGCGCCCAGCGCGCCGGCACCGGCCGGCAACGACGTGACGTCCGCCGGTACGTCGACCAGCACCCAGTGCCAGAACCCGGACGGGGTCGGGGCGTCCGGGTCGAAGCAGGTGATCGTGTAGCTCTGGGTGCCCTCGGGCGCGCCGGACCAGCTCAGCTGCGGCGAGGTGTCGCCGAAGGCGTTGACCTGGTCGTCCTTGAGCGGCTGGCCGTCGGTGACGTCGGCGCTGGTCACGGTGAAGCCGGCGACCTGGGGGAGCAGGCTGTACGGATCGGGATGTACCGGGCGTTCGATGCTCATGCGGCGACATTAGTCCGCTGGCTGAACCCAGGTAAGCACTTGGCCGGGGTGTTCAGCAGAATGGTCCCGTGACCGACTATCCGACGTACCCGTCCGGACTGAGGCTCGCGGGCCGCAAGGTGGTGGTCGTCGGGGGTGGCCAGGTCGCTCAGCGACGCATCCCCAGCCTGATCGCGGCCGGCGCCGAGGTGCTCGTCGTCTCGCCGGAGGTCACTCCGGCGATCGAGGGCCTGGTCGGTGGCGGCGAGGTGATCCTCGAGGCCCGGGCCTTCGTGGACAGCGACCTGGACGGCGCCTGGTACGTGATCGCCGCGACCGCCGACGCCGAGGTCAATGCGCAGGTGCTGGCTGCTGCCGAGGCCCGGCACACGTTCTGCGTGCGCTCCGATGACGCCCAGGCCGCGACCGCGTGGACGCCCGCCGTCGGCCGGCACGGGGCGGTCACCGTCGCGGTGCTCGGGGACCGGCGCGGCTACCGGGACTCCGGCAAGACGGCCGCGCTCCGCGACCGGATCCTGGACCGGCTCCAGGACGGCTCGCTGGACGCGCTGCCGGATGTCAAGGTTCCCGGCGTCGTGCTGATCGGCGGCGGCCCCGGCGACCCGAACCTGATCACCGTCGCCGGGCGCAAGGCGCTGATGGAGGCGGACGTGGTCGTGGCCGACCGGCTCGCTCCGCGCGAGCTCCTCGGCGAGCTCAGCCCGGACGTCGAGCTCGTCGATGTCGCCAAGCTGCCCCGCGGGCGCTCGGCCCAGCAGGAGGAGATCAACCGGATCATCGTCGAGGCGGCGCTGGCCGGGAAGCGGGTGGCCCGGTTCAAGGGCGGGGACAACTTCGTCTTCGGTCGCGGCTACGAGGAGATCCTGGCCTGCCGCGACGCCGGCGTACCGGTGACGGTGATCCCCGGGATCAGCAGCCCGATCGCGGTCCCGGGCATTGCGGGCATCCCGGTCACGCACCGGGGCGTCACCCACGAGTTCACGGTGATCTCCGGGCACCTGCCGCCCGGGCATCCCGAGTCGCTGGTCGCCTGGGACGGCGTCGCCCGGATGCGCGGCACCGTGGTCCTGATGATGGGCGTCGAGAACGCTCCGGTGATCGCCGAGACCCTGGTCGAGCTCGGCCGCGATCCGCGGACCCCGGTCGGCATCGTCTGCGACGGCACCATGCCGACCGAGCGGACCGTGCTGTCCAGGCTCGGCACGGTCGGCGCCGACATCGCCGAGCACCAGGTCAAGGCGCCGGCGATCATCGTGATCGGGGACGTCGTCGCGGTCGCGCACCCGGATCACTTCGCCGGCGGCTGACCGTGCCGCGGCTGATCCCGATCGACGATCCCGGCGACCCGCGGCTGGCGGACTACCGCGACCTGCGCGACGTCCAGCTGCGTCAGCACTTCGAGGTCGAGCACGGGGTGTTCCTCGCCGAGGGCGCCAAGGTCGTACGCCGGGCGGTGACTGCCGGGTTCGAGCCGCGCTCGTTCCTGATGGCACCGCGCTGGCTGGACGACCTGGACGACGTGCTCGAGCCCTCGGGAGCCCCGGTGTACGTGCTCTCCGAGGCGCTGGTCGAGCAGGTGACCGGCTTCCACGTGCACCGCGGCGCCCTGGCCTCGCTGGTACGACGCCCGCTGCCGTCGGTCGACGAGGTGCTGGACGGCGCGCGCTCGGTGCTGGTGGTCGAGGACGTCGTCGACCACACCAACATCGGCGCGATCTTCCGCTCGGGGGCGGCCCTCGGCTTCGACGCCGTGCTGCTCTCGCCGCGGTGCGCCGACCCGCTCTACCGGCGCTCGGTCAAAGTAGGGATGGGCGCGGTGTTCACGATGCCGTGGACCCGCCTCACCGACTGGTACGACGCCCTGCCGTCGCTGTCGGCGCGGGGATTCACCACCGTCGCGCTGACCCTCGCGCCGGACGCCACCCCGATCGAGGAGGCCGTCGCCGGCGTGGATCGGCTCGCGCTCGTCCTGGGTTCGGAAGGTCCCGGCATCTCCGACCGCTGGCAGCAGGCCGCGGACCGCCGCGCGATCATCCCGATGGCCCCGGAGATCGACTCCCTGAATGTCGCGGCCGCCACCGCTGTCGCCTGCTACGTCTCCACGCGTCGTTGAACAGGCCCGTTCTGTGCGTTGAGCAGGCCGGTCCGGACTGTTGAAATGCGCCTTACGTCTCGTTGACGCCGAGGGCGCTGCTGCACCCCTAGATTGACGGCCCGTTGAACCGACCAACCGGGCCTCTTGAACGGGTAAGTCGGGCCTCTTGAACGGGTCAGGCGGGCCAGCCGGGGGGATAGGACTCGGCCTCGGACTCCATCTGCTTGGTGAGCTTCTTGCGGAGCCGGGTGGAGAGGCGGTCGCCGAAGACCATGCCGGTGGTGTGGTCGGTCTCGTGCTGGAGGCACCGGGCGAGCAACCCGTCACCCTCGTACTCGACCGCGTTGCCGTCGAGGTCGAGTCCGGTCACCCGGGCGTAGTCGGGGCGGGCGCAGGCGACGAACGCGCCGGGGAAGGAGAGGCAGCCCTCGTCGCCGTCGTCGAGGCTGCGGTCCCGGCCCTCGGGGAGCTGGAGCACCGGGTTGCAGACGATGCCCTGGTGGGAGACGTCGTTGTCGTCGGGGCAGTCGAAGACGAAGATCGCCAGGTCCTCGCCGATCTGGCAGGCGGCCAGGCCGACGCCCTGGGCGGCGTACATCGTCGCGACCATGTCCGCGGCGAGCGCTCGCAGCGAGGCGTCGAAGGTGGTCACCGGTCGGGCCGGTCGGTGCATCACGGCCTCGCCCCAGCGGGTGATCGGGCGGACGGTCCCGCCGGTCGGGAGTACGGAGGCAGCATCGGCGGACATGGCCTCAACCCTAGAACGGCGATCTCGTGACCGGCGCCACGCCCCCGGGTGTAGCAATACGTGTAACTCGGAGTTACAGTTTCCCCATGGCATTCGACCCCGTGAAGAGCGTGCTCGCCGCCGGCGGCAAGCACGGACTCAGTGACAACGAGAAACGTGACCCGATCGGCCTTGCTGTCGTCGCGCTGAACAAGTTCGCGCAGAGCGACCTCATCGACCGGCTCGGCCTCCGCAAGACCAGCGAGCAGACGGTGTTCCGGGTGACCAGCGCGGGCTTCAAGACCGCCAGCGCCGCCGGACGCGCGTTCGCACGGGTGGGCGGCAAGGGCGGTGGCAAGCGGGTCCCGTCCGCGCAGGCGACCGGTCTGTTCGACCTGACCCCGAGCGAGGACGAGCAGATGCTCGTCGACGTGGTCACCGACTTCGCCGACGAGGTGGTTCGCCCCGCCGCGGCCGAGGCCAACGAGTCCTGCGTCGCCCCCGAGGAGCTGCTGAAGGCGTCCCTGGAGATCGGCCTGCCGATCCTCGGTGTCGCCGAGGATCTGGGCGGCATCGCGACCGAGCGCTCCGCGGTCGCGGGCGTCCTGGTCCACGAGGCGCTCGCGAAGGGCGACATGGGCCTGGCCGTCGCCTCGCTCGCCTCCGGTGCGGTCGCCACCGCGCTCTCGCTCTACGGCACCGACGAGCAGCAGTCGACCTTCCTGCCGGCCTTCGCCGGTGACGAGGTGCCGGCCGCGGCCCTGGTGCTCGCCGAGCCGACCGCGCTCTTCGACCCGCTGACCCCGGCGACGACCGCCACCCGCAAGGGTTCCGGATTCGTGCTCAACGGCCTGAAGTCCGGCGTCGTCCGCGGCGCCGAGGCGGAGCTGTTCCTGATCGGTGCCGAGCTCGACGGCAAGCCGCAGCTGTTCCTCGTCGAGTCCACCGCTCCGGGCATCACCGTGGTCTCCGACCCGTCGATGGGCGTCCGGGCCGCGGGCATCACCCGCCTGGAGCTCAAGGACGTCGCGCTCGAGGAGATCGCGCTCTTCGGCGACGAGGCTACTTACCGCGAGGTCGTCCAGAACTCCCGGCTCGCCTGGTGCGCGCTGTCGCTGGGCACTGCGCAGGCCGTGCTCGACTACGTGACGCCGTACGTGAAGGAGCGGCACGCGTTCGGCGAGCCGATCGCGCACCGCCAGTCGGTCGCGTTCAAGGTCGCCGACATCGCGATCGAGCTGCAGGGCATGCGCCTGGTCACCTACAAGGCGGCTTCGCGGGTGGCGCAGGGCAAGGACGCGTCCCGTGAGATCGCGCTGGCCCGCCGCCTCTGCGCCGAGCGCGGGATGGGCATCGGCAACGACGGCGTCCAGCTGCTCGGCGGACACGGCTTCGTCAAGGAGCACCCGGTCGAGCGGTGGTACCGCGACCTGAGAGCCATCGGAATCCTGGAAGGCGGTGTCCTCGTATGAGCATCAACCTCGAGACCCCGAAGAAGATCCGCCCGCTGATCGATCAGGCCCACCAGGTCGCGATGAACATGCTGCGGCCGATCTCCCGCAAGTACGACGAGGCCGAGCACGAGTACCCCAAGGAACTCGACATGCTCGCCGCGATGATCGACGGGCTCGCCGACTCGGGCGCCTCCGAAGGCGCCGGCGCGGCCGGTGTCCGGCGCGACGAGAAGGCTGCCGACAAGGGCAACAAGAACGGGGCCAACCTGGCGTCGGTGCTCTCCGTCCTGGAGATGTGCTGGGGCGACGTGGGCCTGACCCTGTCGATGCCGCGCCAGGGCCTGGGCAACTCGGCGATCGCGTCCGTCGCGACCGACGAGCAGCTCGCGCGCTTCGGCCCGACCTGGGCCGCGATGGCGATCACCGAGCCGTCCTTCGGCTCCGACTCGGCGGCCATCTCGACCACGGCCGTCAAGGACGGCGACGAGTACATCCTCAACGGCGAGAAGATCTTCGTGACCGCCGGCGAGCGCGCCGACAGCGTGGTCGTGTGGGCCACCCTGGACAAGTCGCTCGGCCGGGCCGCGATCAAGTCGTTCGTGGTCCAGAAGGGCACCCCGGGGATGAAGGTGGAGCGGCTCGAGCACAAGCTCGGCATCCGCGCCTCCGACACCGCGGTGATCATGTTCACCGACTGCCGGGTGCCGGCCGAGAACATCCTCGGTACGCCGGAGATCGACCTCAAGGGCGGCTTCGCCGGCGCGATGGCGACCTTCGACAACACCCGCCCGCTGGTGGCCGCGATGGCCGTCGGCTGCGCCCGGGCGTCGCTGGACCTGACCCGCGACGTGCTCAAGAACGCCGGCATCGAGATCGACTACGACAAGCCGGCCTTCAGCCAGTCGGCCGCGGCGGCGACGTTCCTGCAGCTCGAGGCGGACTGGGAGGCGGCGTACCTGCTGACCCTGCAGTCGGCCTGGATGGCGGACAACCGGGAGCCGAACTCGATGGAGGCCTCGATGGCCAAGGCCAAGGCCGGCCGGATGGGCAGCGACGTCACGCTGCGCTGCGTCGAGCTCGCCGGCACCCTGGGCTACTCCGAGACCGACCTGCTGGAGAAGTGGGGCCGGGACTCGAAGATCCTGGACATCTTCGAGGGCACCCAGCAGATCCAGCAGCTGATCGTGGCGCGCCGGATCCTCGGGCTCACCTCGGCCGAGCTGAAGTAGTCAGCCGACCAGCACCTCAGCGCCACCGGACGCCCCGACCACGAACATGGTCGGGGCGTTCGCGTTGGCGCCGGCGAACCCGTCGGCCACGGAGATTCGTACGGCGTCCAGCAGTCCGTCCGGGACCAGGGCGATCGCGCAGCCGCCGAACCCACCGCCGGTCATCCGCGCGCCGAGGGCGCCCGCTTCCAGCGCACGCTCCACGGCTAGGTCGAGCTCGGGGCAGGAGACCTCGTAGTCGTCCCGCAACGAGGCGTGCGACGCGGTCATCAGGGCGCCGGCTTCCTTCCAGTCGCCGACCTGCAGAGCGGTGACGAACCCTTGGACGCGCTGCTGCTCGGTGGCGACGTGCCGGGCGCGCCGTCCCAGCCTGCCGCCCGGGAGCGCGTCGATCTGCTCCGCGGTCGCGTGCGCGAGGTGCGTCAGGCGCAGGTGCGTCGCCGCTGCCTCGCAGTCCGCCCGGCGCGCGGCGTAGGCACCGTCGACCAGCGCGTGCCGGACTGCGGTGTCGATCACCAGGAGGCTCAGGTCCGGCGGCGCGAACGGCACCGGCGTCCGAGTGCCGGTCGCGAAGTCGAGGAGGAGCGCGGTCCCCGGCTCGGCGTACAGGGCGATCGTCTGGTCCATGCCGCCGGTGGGGACGCCGACATGGTCGTTCTCGGCACTGATCGTGGCGGCGCACAGCTCGTCCCGGGTGCGGCCGAGGCCGAGCAGGTCGTCGACGGCGAGCGCCACGCTGCAGGTCAGGGCCGCCGAGCTGGAGAGGCCGGCGCCGACCGGGACGTCGGAGGAGATGCTGATGTCGAGCGGTTCCTCGACCCCGAGGGCAGCCAAGACGCCGTCGACGTACGCGGTCCAGCCGGGTGTCGCGCGGTCGCTCCGGCGGGCACCGGTGCCGACGGCCACGCTGGCCGTGGTCGTCCGGTCGAGCGCGATCGGCAGGCACGACCCGCCGTTGTAGTCGAGGTGCTCACCGATCAGGTTCACCCGTCCGGGCGCGCGGGCGACGACGGTCCGGCTCATGGCGCCATCCTGCCCCACCGGTACGGCGGTAGATTCGCGACGTGCGCTTCCTCTCCGAGACCCTGCCGGCCCATGACCTGACCTACGACGACGTGTTCATGGTGCCGCGCCGCTCCGCGGTGTCCTCGCGCTACGACGTGGACCTGTCCGCCTCCGACGGCACCGGTACGACGATCCCGCTGGTCGTCGCGAACATGACCGCCGTCTCGGGGCGACGGATGGCCGAGACGATGGCGCGGCGCGGCGGGTTGGCGGTGCTCCCGCAGGACATTCCGCTCGACGTGGTCGCCGAGGTGGTCGCCTGGCTGAAGACCCGGCACCCGGTCTTCGAGACGCCGATCACCCTGGCGCCGTACGAGACGGTGAGCGACGCGCTCGCCCTGCTGCCGAAGCGTGCGCACCGGGCGGCGATCGTGGTCGAGGACGGCAAGCCGGTCGGGATCGTCACCGAGGCCGACTGCCAGGGCGTCGACCGGTTCACCCAGGTCGGCCAGGTGATGACCACCGACATGGTGACGCTGACCGACGACGTGCAGCCGCGCTCCGCGTTCGACACGCTGGCGGCCACCCGGCACCGGCTGGCGCCCGTCGTGGACGGCTCCGGGGCGCTGGTCGGCCTGCTCACGCGTACCGGTGCGCTGAGGTCCACGATCTACGGGCCGGCGGTGGACGCGGCCGGGCGGCTCCGGGTGGCGGCAGCGATCGGCGTCAACGGCGACGTCGCGGCCAAGACCGAGCGCCTGGCCGAGATCGGCGTGGACACGCTGGTCGTCGACACCGCGCACGGCCACCAGGAACGGATGATCGAGGCGCTGAAGGCGGTGCGGTCGGTGGCTCCGCGGGTGCCGGTCGTCGCGGGCAACGTGGTGGCGGCCGAGGGCGTCCACGACCTGGTCGACGCCGGCGCGGACATCATCAAGGTGGGAGTCGGTCCCGGTGCGATGTGCACCACCCGGATGATGACCGGGGTCGGCCGCCCGCAGTTCAGCGCGGTGCTGGAGTGCGTCGAAGCCGCCAAGGAGCACGGCAAGCACGTCTGGGCCGATGGGGGAGTGCGGCACCCGCGCGACGTCGCCCTCGCGCTGGCCGCGGGAGCCTCCCAGGTGATGATCGGTTCGTGGTTCGCCGGCACCTTCGAGTCGCCGGGAGACCTGCAGCGCAGCGCCGACGGTCGCGCCTACAAGGAGAGCTTCGGGATGGCCTCCGCCCGGGCGGTCGCCAACCGGACCGCCAGCGACGACGCGTTCGAGCGCGCCCGCAAGGGGCTCTACGAGGAGGGCATCTCGTCGTCGCGGATGTTCCTGGACCCGAAGCGCCCGGGGGTGGAGGACCTGATCGACGAGATCTGCTCGGGCGTCCGCTCCGCCTGCACGTACGCCGGCGCGCACGACCTGGCCGAGTTCGCCGGGCGCGCGGTGATCGGGATCCAGTCGGCCGCGGGCTACGCCGAGGGCCGGCCGCTGCCGGGTGGTTGGTGATGGCGGCGTTCCTGGTCGTCGCCGCGCTGCGCTCGGAGGCGGCGTACCTGCCTGAAGGCGTGCCGGTGGTGATCACCGGGATCGGCAAGACCAATGCGGCGATCGAGACCACCCGGGCGCTGCTCGCGTACGGCGACACGGCCGACCTGATCGTCCTCAACGTCGGCACCGCGGGGGCGCTCCAAGACGGTCTCACCGGGCTGCACCGGCCGAGTAGCGTCCTCAACCACGACCTGAGCGCCGACGCGATCCGGGCGCTGGGCATCGACCCCGAGGAACGCGTCGACCTGCGGACCGGTGACGGCACCGTGCTGGCTTCCGGCGACGTGTTCGTCAGCGATCCCGCCGTACGGGCGCGGCTGGCGCAGCACGCGGACCTGGTCGACATGGAGGCCTACGGCGTGGCGCTGGCCTGCCGCCGGCTCGGTGTCGACCTCGAGCTGGTCAAGCACGTCTCCGACAACGCTGACGAAGGCGCCTTCGACTGGCCGAGCGCGGTGGACGCGAGCGCCCAGGTCCTCGGCGCGTGGGTCACGCAGCGGCTAGGCTCGGGCTCATGAAGACCCGACTCAACTGCCCCTGCGGCGAGTACATCACCGGTGCCGACGAGGACGAGCTCGTCGAGAAGGTCCAGGCGCACCTGAAGGCCGAGCACGAGGGTCGTGAGTACGACCGCGAGGCCATCCTTTTCATGGCCAGCTGATCCTTCGAGACCGGCGCTGCGCGCCGTCCTCAGGGACCGACTACTTGTTGCGCTCGCTCGTCGAGCGCCCGAGCTGACGGACCTCCTCGTCCATCAGCGGCAGCAACCGCGGCACCTCCTTGAGGGTCGCCCGGTCGCCGAGCTTGGAGGACAGCAGGTTGCGGCGCGCCCGGATCAGGCCGACCCAGCCGGGCACGTAGATGCGCCGCTGACGTCGTTCGATGCCCCGGACGAACGCGGTGACGCACGCGTCGACGTCGGTGGTCTTGCTCAGCGGCCCGGGCAGCTTCTTGATCATCTCGGCGAACGCGGTCAGGTCCTTCTTCGCGTCCTGGACCAGGGGAGTGTCGATCCAGGACATGTGCGCGACGCCGACGTCGACTCCCTGGTGGGCGACCTCGAGCCGGAGTGCGTTGGCGAAGTGCTCGACGCCCGCCTTGCTGGCGTTGTAGGCCGCGAGACCGGGGGCAGCGGCGAAGGCCGCGAGCGAGGAGACCACCAGGACGTACCCGTTCCGCTCGACCAACGCGGGAAGCGCGGCGCGGACGGTGTGGAAGACCCCGAGGACGTTGATGTCGAGCACCCGCCGGAAGGTGGCCGGGTCGACGCCCATCACGGAGCCGTAGCTGGCGATCCCGGCATTGGCCAGAACGACGTCGATGCCGCCGAACTTCGTCACCCCGGCGGCGACGGCGGCCTCCATCGCGGCCAGGTCGGTGACGTCGGCGAGGACGGTCAGCGCGCTGTCCGATCCGAGCTCGGCGCCGAGGTCGTCGAGCGGGGCCTGGTCGACGTCGGTCAGCACGACGCGGCCGCCCTTCGCCACGATCGCGCGGGCGGTGGCGGCGCCGATCCCGCGGGCGCCACCGGTGATCAGGACGGTCTTGTTCTTGAGGTCGGCCACGGCCCCAATCTAGCGGTGACCGGGGTCACGGGGCAGGGGTGACGCTGGTCATGGGCCACGCGGGGAACGGTGATTTCGGGGTGACGGCGGTCACCCGGAATTTTGATCCGGCCACGGTTGCCGTGTCTGACTAGTCGGCGGTGCTTGCAACAGCAAGCACCGTTTCGCTTGTCAGGAGAACCTTCCCATGCTGGACAGACTTCGCACCTTGAAGCCTGCCGCCGCCCGCACCGTCGCGGCCGGCGTGGTCGCGCTCGGCGTGTCCGTCGTCCCCGGTACGACGCCGCCGGCGCACGCCGACCAGGTCGTCGACTACCGGGTGCTGCCCGGAACCGTGCTGACCCCGCTCCCGCCGACGTGGGTCCTCCCGGTGCGCGGCTACCGGCTGACCGGCCGTTTCGGCGACGTCAGCGGGCTGTGGAGCTCGGTGCACACGGGGCTGGACTTCGCCGCGCCGGCCGGTACGCCGATCCGGGCGGTCGGTGCCGGCGTGATCACCAGCGCCGGGTACGACGGCAGCTACGGCCAGAAGACCGTCCTCACCCTCGCGTCCGGCACCGAGCTGTGGTTCTGCCACCAGAGCGCGGTCGACGTGGTCGTGGGGCAGTGGGTCGTGCCGGGTCAGGTGATCGGCGCGGTCGGCTCCACCGGGAACGTGACCGGACCGCACCTCCACCTCGAGGTGCGCCCCGCGGTGGACGACCCGATCGATCCGGACGCCTGGCTGCACCGGCACGCGCTGCGCCCCTGAGCCGGTCGCCGGCGACTACTTGATGATGATCTTGAAGACGTCGCCGCGTCGCATCGTCACGACGGCCCGCTTCGCCCAGGCCCGGTCGAAGGTCTGCCCGTTGACCCGCTGCAGACGTGCGTGCAGCTTGTCGATCGCGACCTCGACGTCCTCGTCGGCGGTGGCCAGGACGATCTCGTTGACGATGTCGCTGACCTGCCGGCCGATCCGCGCGCGGCGCTTGTCGTCCGCCGGTGTGGACTTGCCCTTCGCCATGTCCTGATTCTCGCACGGGACGCTGGTGCCGCCGGGACCGTAGTGTCGTCGGCATGAGTGACGAGGGTGCTTCCCGTTTTGCCGCCGCTGCGACCGCGGCGCAGGAGGCGCTCGGGGCGCATGCACGCGCTGTAGCGGGTGCGAGCGGGGACCACGACACCGTGGTCCGGGCCGGCGAGGAGCTACTGCCCGTGCTCCTCGAGTACGTCGATGCACAGTTCGAGCTCACCGGGATCGGCTACCCGCTCGGGATCCTGATGGAGCTCGAGGACGAGGAAGTCGACGAAGGAGATGCCGAGGAGTGGCCGGTGGAGGGCATCTCCGTTCTCCAGCGCCACGACTACGTGGTCACGGACGAGGACGCCGTCCTCGCTGCCGGGAGGCAGGCGTACCTCCAGGCCTGGCCGGAGGACGACGAAGCAGCGGCCGCTGCCGACGTGAACCATGTGGGCCGAGCGCTCTACCAGGTGGCCCACGCCGAAGGCTGGGGCAGCCTCCGCAAGGTACCCGGACTGGCTCCCGTGGGCGGGTTCACCGGCGTGGTCCGGCAGGACGAGCTGCTCGGCCCCGACCCCGACGACTGGGCGGCCGAGGTGCTCGACGAGGATGCCGAGCTTCTGTACTGCCAAGAGGACGTCTTCCGGGCGCCGTGATGGTCTCCGCTCAGGCGCTGGACACGAGGTGGAGAGTGGCGGCGTAGTCGTCGCCGACATCGATGCGCGTGATGTCGTCGAGATCGAACGTGCGGGGTTTCTGGAGCCATTCGGCGGTGGCACTGATCTCGCGGATCGTCAGGACGTCCAGATCGGTGGAGATCACCGAGCCGATCCAGCAGGCGTCAGGTTCCCGGAACTCCGTGAAGACCGCGAGAAGCGGACCTGCTGCAGCGGCGGCGTCGGTGATTGCGGACGCTGTATCGCCGAGGCTGATCTCGGCTTCGGGCGACGCAGGCGGCCAGAGCCCCTTCAACTTCAATGCCTTCTCTTCAAGGTGCTCGCTGGCTACATGAAGCTGCACGGCTTGAATGTCCCTGATGCGAAGGAGCGTCCAACCATCTGGCTGGGCGCCGCCGATGTGGGTCGCGACGAGAACCCACTTCTTGCCGTGTCCGACGACGAACCCGCGAATGGAGTCCGAGTTGGGAATCCAGCGGCAGATCCACACGAGGAGGTGTTCGGCCCGGGCGCGTTCGAGGCGTTCGCGGATCGCCGCCTTGTCGATCGGCGGCTTCCTGGGCTTCGGGGACATGCGCCAAAGGATGCCTGAGCTGCGGCGCGTGGTCATGGCATTTTCTGCGGGTAGCAAGTGCGCTGAGATGAAGGAGCCCAGGTCCCTGCTGGGCTTACGAAGAGGCTGAACCGTTCTGGCAGAGCCGCACCTAGCCGATCCTCGATGGACATGACCCGTCCGTGCCCCTTGAACCCCGGTGTTACGCGGGAAATGGCCCGAAAATGACTGAAGCCCCACCGAAAGGTGGGGCTTGAATCATGGTGTCCGAGGGGGGACTTGAACCCCCACGTCCGTTAAAGGACACTAGCACCTCAAGCTAGCGCGTCTGCCATTCCGCCACTCGGACGAGCGGGCGCAAGACTAGCAAAGTGCGGCCCCAGTTCCGAATCGGGGTGCCTGCCGCTCGCACTAGTCTCGGCGCATGGATCGCCCGCCTGCCCCGGACCTTGCCTGGAAAGACGCTGACCTCACCGCGAAGCGCTTCCGGATCTCCTACGCGGCCCGCCCGGAACCCCGGCTTCCCGTGGTCGAGGGACTGCTCGCAGGGGCGGCCGAGGTCGACCTGACGCCGCCGCCGGGGATGCCGAAGGCGGGGCACTCCAAGAACGCGCAGGACGGCGTCGGGTTCCGGACGCGGCTCAAGGCCCGGGTGGTGCACCTGCGGAGCGGGGAGTCGTCGATCGCCCTGGTCGCGCTGGACCTTTTGGCCGGCTCCGCGCTGATCCAGCAGGCCGTGGCCGAAGCGGTGGCCGACACCGACGTACCGCTGTCGGGGATCTTCCTAGCGGCGACGCACACGCACGCCGGACCGGGGCAGTACAGCGGCAGCTCCTTCTACAACGACTGGGCCTCGAACCGGCCCGGCTTCGACCCGGGGTACGCCGGGTTCCTGGTGGCGCAGCTCACGAGTGCGGTCCGGGAGGCGGTCGCTTCCCGGAGGCCGGCGACGGCAGCCATCGGCAGCACGGAGGTCTGGGGGCTGACCCGGAACCGCTCCCTCGGCGCGTTCGTGCGTAACCCGGACCTGGCCGACCGGCGGATCGAGGACCAGCGCAAGTACGCCGCGATCGATCCGCGCCTGCACCTGCTGCGGGTGGACGACGCCGACGGCCCGCTCGCTTCGTTCAGCTGGTTCTCCATCCACGGCACCGGGATCAGCCACCACGATCCGTCGTACAACGCTGACGTCTGGGCCTACGTCAACGGCGAGCTCGAGCAGCGGGTGTCCGGTAGGCGCCGGCTGATCAGCGGCGCCGTGGTGGCGTCGCACGGCGATATGACACCCGCGGTGCGGCCGGGGATGCTGGTCTTCCCGGAGGCCGAGCGGGTCGGTCGGGGCATCGGAGCGGCCGCTGCGGGCCTGCACGCCAAACTGGGGGAGCGGTTGACGGCCGACCTTCCGGTGGCGGTGGCGCTGCGCCAGCTCGACACCGCGGACGTCATCGACGGCCTTCAGCTCGCCTCGCCGCGGATCGGCTGGGCCAAGACCGCCGGCGCGGGCGAGAACACGACACCGGTGCTGCACCTGATCCCGCCGTTCAAGGCCGGTCATCCCCGCCGTCCGCGCGGCCCGCACGCCGAGAAGCGGATCGCGGGCACCGAGCTCGGCCACGGGCGCTTCGTCGGCCGTCCCGAGGACTTCCCGACGATCATCCCGGTGCACCTACTGCGGCTCGGCGACACGGCCGTCGTCGGGCTCCCGTTCGAGACCACGGCCGAGGCGGGTCGTCGGATCGGTGCCGCCGTGCTCGACTCGGACCTGGACGTCACCGCCGCCTTCGTCTCCTCGCTGGTCGACGACCACACCGATTACCTGACGACGCCCGAGGAGTACACCGCCCAGTACTACGAGGGCGCCTCGGTGCTCTTCGGCCCGCAGCAGCAGGAATGGGTGGCCGGGCAGGCCCGGGAGCTCGCGTCCGACCTGGCGGCAGGTGTCCGGACACCTCCGCGTGACCGGACCTTCGACTTCGCGGTACGGCGCTACCTGGCTGCTGCTACCGGCGTCGCCGCGGAGCGGACGGTCGGGGCGGTCCGGTTCATCGAGGCCACCGGTGTCGAGGACGCGTTCTGGGAGTTCTCCTGGACCGACGTCGCTCCCGGGGACCTGGTGTGGCACGAGCCGTTGGTGCGGGTGGAGGTCTCCGAGGGCGACGGCTGGCGCCCGGCCGAGTACGACGGCCGCCCGGTCGACGACCAGGGCTGGCACCTCGGCGTCACCTACGCCGGACGCCGCCGAGGCGCCCACCAGTACCGGGCCCGGTGGTTCGCGCCGCCGCTGGGCCGGCCTGTCAAGCACCGGTTCGTGCTGCTCGCCAACGGCGCTCAGCCCGAGACGGCGGGTCCGGCGTTCGACTGAGCCCCGTGGGGCAGGATGGGTGCATGACCGACCTCGCGTACGACCCGGCCGCCGAAGTGGTCTCGATCTGCAGCGACCTGATCCGGATCGACACCACCAACTACGGTGACGAGACCGGGCCCGGGGAGCGGAAGGCCGCGGAGCACGTCGCGACCCTCCTGGACGAGGTCGGCATCGCCTCCGAGGTGTTCGAGTCCGAGCACGGCCGGACCTCGCTGATCGCCCGCTGGGGCGGAACGGACGGCGAGCCGGTGCTGCTGCACGGCCACCTGGACGTCGTACCGGCGAACGCCGCGGACTGGCGGGTCGACCCGTTCTCGGGCGAGGTGGCCGGCGGCCTGGTCTGGGGCCGCGGCGCGGTCGACATGAAGGACTTCGACGCGATGCTGCTCTCCAGCGTCCGGGCCCGCGCCCGGGCCGGCGTCGTCCCGGACCGTCCGCTGGTGCTCTGCTTCACCGCCGACGAGGAGGCCGGCGGGGCGAAGGGGGCCGGCTACCTGGCCCGTGAGCACCGGGAACTCCTCGACGACTGCACCGTCGCAGTCGGTGAGGTCGGCGGCTTCAGCACGACCGTGCGCGGTCGCCGGGTCTACCTGATCGAGGCCGCCGAGAAGGGGATGGCCTGGATGCGGCTCACCGCGCGCGGCACGGCCGGGCACGGCTCGATGCGGCACCCGGACAACGCCGTCACGCGGCTCTCCACCGCCGTCGCCCGGATCGGACAGCACCAGTGGCCGGTCCGGCTGACCCCGACGATGGAGGTGCTGCTGGCCGCGGTCGCCGAGCTGGCCGGGACGACCGCCACCCCGGAGAACGCGGAAGCCCTCGTCGAGGAGTTCGGTGCCGCCTCCCGGATGCTCGGCGCGGTGATCCGCAACACCACCAACCCGACGATGCTCGAGGCCGGCTACAAGGTCAACGTGGTCCCCGGCGACGCCACCGCCCGGGTCGACGGCCGGTTCCTGCCCGGGTACGAGGACGAGTTCTGGGACACCCTGGCGGAGCTGGCAGGCCCGGACATCGAGATCACCAAGGACGCCCACATGCGCGGCCTGGAGAACCCGTACGACGGCCCGGTGGCCGCTGCGATGACGGCGTCGCTACTCGCCGAGGACCCGGACGCGATCGTGGCGCCGTACCTGATGAGCGGCGGGACCGACGCGAAGTACTGGGCCGACCTGGGGATGACCTGCTTCGGGTTCACCCCGCTGCGACTACCCGAGGACCTGGATTTCACCGGGCTGTTCCACGGCGTCGACGAGCGGGTGCCGGTGGACTCGCTGGAGTTCGGGGCGCGGGTCTTCGACAGGTTCCTGGGCAGCCTGTAGCTACCAGGCGAACCAGAGCTGCTGCTGGCGGATGATCTTCCGGCGCAGCACCACCCGGCGGTTTCCGTCCGGGCCGATCCGCAACCGGTCGAGCTCCCAGCCGCCCGCCTCGGCTCGCTGCACCAGCAACCGGGTGACGAAGTTGCGGGACTCGTCGCGGGAGATCAGCAGCTGGTCGTACTCGTACTCCACCCCGGGACGCAGGGCGCGGCGCTGGCGTTGTGGAGCGGCGGTCACGGTTCTCCTCAGGTCTCCGGGGCGTTCGTGCTCGAGACGTCGTCGAGTGCTTGCCTGATCTCCGGCGGGAGCTCGCACTCCTCCACCAGCAGCGAGGCTTTCAGCTGCTCGGCGGTCCGGGCACCGATGATCGGCGCGGTGACGCCGGGAGCGTCCCGGACCCAGGCCAGGGCGACCTCCAGGGCCGACCAGCCGAGCCCTTCGCCGGCGCGGACGATCGCCTCGACGATCCGCTCCGAGCGGTCGTTCAGGTGCCGGCCGACGAAGGAGGCGAAGTGCGGGGACGCGGCGCGGGAGTCCGCCGGGGTGCCGGTGCGGTACTTGCCGGTGAGCACGCCGCGGCCCAGCGGCGACCAGGGCAGGATCCCGAGCCCCAGGGCCTGGGCTGCCGGCACGACCTCCGCCTCGACCCCGCGACTGAGCAGCGAGTACTCGACCTGGTTGGAGATCGGCACCGCCCGCCCGGGCACGGCGCGCTGCCAGGTGGCCGCCTGCGCGGACTGCCAGCCGGTGTAGTTGGAGATGCCGACGTACCGGACCCGGCCGGAGGAGACGGCGTGGTCGAGGGCTCCCAGGGTCTCCTCGAGGGGGCAGTCGTCGACCCAGGTGTGCACTTGCCACAGGTCGACGTGGTCGACCTTGAGGCGGCGCAGCGACGCGTCCAGGTTGCTGAGCAGGAACCCGCGGGAGGCGTTGGTCTCGCGCTCGCCGCGCAGGTGCGCGATGCCGGCCTTGGTCGCGAGCACGATCTCGTCGCGCGGCACCACGTCGCCGAGCAGCGAGCCGATCACCCGCTCCGAGTCGCCGTTCGCGTAGCCGGCCGCGGTGTCGAGCAGGGTGCCGCCCGCCTCGACGAAGGACACCAGCTGGTCGCGGGCCTCGTGCTCGTCGGTGTCGCGGCCCCAGGTCATCGAGCCGAGTCCGAGACGGGACACCTTGAGACCGGTGCTGCCGAGGTGCCGCTGCTGCATGCCGAAAGATTAGCCAGCCGGAGGGGAGTGCGGGCGTCCGGCTCGCCGGGGACCTGCCAGTCAGGTGGGAGTCAGGTGGTGCGGCGTAGGCTCACGCCCCGTGATCGAGTTCTTGAAAGCGGTGTTCCTCGGAACCCTGCAGGGTCTGACCGAATTCCTGCCGATCTCCAGCAGCGCGCACCTGCGGATCTTCCCCGAGCTGTTCGGCTGGGACGACCCCGGCGCTGCCTTCACCGCCGTGATCCAGATCGGTACCGAGCTCGCCGTGCTGATCTACTTCCGCAAGGACATCTGGCGGATCGCGAGCATGTGGCTGAAGTCGCTGTTCAACGCGGAGTACCGCGGACACGTCGACGCCCGGATGGGGTGGTACGTGATCGTCGGCTCGGTCCCCATCGTCGTCCTCGGGGTCGCCCTCAAGGACATCATCGAGAGCGACTTCCGCAACCTGTGGGTGATCGGCACGATGCTGATCGTGCTCGGCGTCGTGCTCGGCGTCGCCGACCGGATCAGCCGGAACAACCGCACCCAGGCCGACCTCGGCCTCAAGGACGCGGTGCTGATGGGGGCCGCCCAGGCGGCTGCGCTGATCCCCGGGGTCTCCCGGTCGGGAGCCACGATCTCGATGGGCCGCTTCCTCGGGTTCGACCGCGAGGCCGCGACCCGGTTCGCCTTCCTGCTCGCCATCCCGGCCGTGGTCGGCGCCGGGATCTTCCAGCTCGGCGACATCCCGAACGGGGACAACGCCTACGGCTGGGGGCCGACGATCACCGCGACCGTGGTCGCGTTCATCGTGGGGTACGCCTCGATCGCGTGGTTGCTCCGGTACGTGTCGACGAAGTCGTACACGCCGTTCGTCGTCTACCGGGTGCTGCTCGGCGCCGGGGTGCTGATCCTGGTGGCAACCGGGGTCATGAACGCCTGATCGCCTACAACCAACCCGAACGCCGGGCGATGATCCAGATCGCCAGCGAGCTGCAGGCCATCAGCAGCAACGACAGCGGGTACCCCAGGACCCAGTTCAGCTCGGGCATGTGGGTGAAGTTCATCCCGTAGATGCCGGCGACCAGCGTCGGGGCTGCGACCAGGCCGACCGCGGCGGAGATCTTCCGCATGTCGTCGTTCTGCTGGATGCTGATCTGCGCCAGGTGCGCCTGGAACGCGGCGGTCAGCAACGTTTCCAGGTCCTCCATCGTCTCAGCCACCCGGTTGAGGTGGTCGGCCACGTCCCGGAAGTACGGCGCCGCTTCGGCATGCACGCCGCGGACCGCTCCCTGGGCGAACCTGTTCACCGGGTCGCGCAACGGCTGGACCGCCCGGCGCATCTCGGCCAGCTCGCGCTTGAGCACGTAGATCCGGGCCGAGTCGTTGGTGCGCTCCGAGCCGAACACGGACGCCTCGACCTCGTCCACGTCGGTGACCAGCTCGCGGGCGACGTCCTCGTAGGCGTCGACCACCTGGTCGCAGACCGCGTAGACCACCGCGGACGGCCCGTGGGCGAGGACGCTCTGCATGCCCTCCAGGGCGATCCGGGCGTCGTGCAGGCCGCCGCCCTTGCCGTGCCGGACGGTGACCACGAAGTTCTCACCGATGAAGACGTTGATCTCGCCGGTCTCGACCGCGTCGTCCTCGTCGACGTACCAGAGGGTCTTGAGGGACAGGAACAGCGATTCCTCGTAGCGCTCCAGCTTGGGGCGCTGGTGGGCGGTCAGCGCGTCCTCGACGGCGAGCGGGTGCAGGTCGTAGAGGGCAGCGACGGTGTCCAGCTCGTGCTTGGTCGGCTCGTGCAGGCCGACCCAGACGAAGTCGCCGTCGGTCGCCCGGGCCCGGACGCCGGAGAGGTCGGAGGCGGAGGTGCCGCAGTCGACCCGGACCCCTTGCCGGTACAGCGCGTTGTCGACGATCACAGGTCGAGGTTAGAACTCCCGACGGCAACACCCCCGCAGGCTCTCCGGGATGATCCGCGCTTCGCTCGTCGACGCGCTGTCGTCCACGCGGCACCGAGCAAGCTCGGGCGATCGATAGACTCCGCGCGTGGCAACGGTGATCCTCGCGCGGCACGGCCGGACCTCGGCGAACGCGACCGGCGTGCTCGCCGGGCGCACCCCCGGGATCCAGCTCGACGAGGTCGGGGTGGAGCAGGCGACCCGCGCCGCCGAACGGCTGGACGGGCTCGCGCTCTCGGCCGCGTTCACCTCGCCGCTGGAGCGCTGCAAGCAGACCTCGGCGATCCTCCTCCGCGGGACCAGCCTCAAGGCCCGGGTCGAGCGCGGTCTCAACGAGTGCGACTACGGCACCTGGTCCGGACAGCCGATGAAGAAGCTGGTCAAGGAGGACCTCTGGAAGGTCATCCAGGCCCACCCGGCCGGGGTGCGCTTCCCGGGCGGCGAATCGATGGCGGAGATGTCGGCGCGCTCGATCGCCGCGATCCGCGACCGGGACGTGCAGGTGACCGCCGAGCACGGCGACGCGGCGGTCTGGCTCGCGGTCGCGCACGGCGACGTGATCAAGGCGATCCTGGCCGACGCGCTCGGGATGCACCTGGACGCGTTCCAGCGGATCGTCGTCGACCCGGCCAGCCTCTCGGTGATCCGGTACAGCCCGACGCGCTCCTTCGTGCTGGCGATGAACACCCACGAGGGTTCGCTCGCGCACCTCGCGGCGCAGACCGAGAAGCCGGACGAGAAGCTCGGCGGAGGGACCGGCCCGGGCCGCGGGTAGGCCCCAGTAGGCTCGTCCGCATGGCGCCTCTCGTCCACAAATTCGACCCGCCCGAGCGGTTCATCGCCGGCACCGTCGGCGAGCCGGGCCAGCGCGCCTTCTTCCTCCAGGCACGCGCCGGCGCCCGGGTCACGAGCGTCGCGCTGGAGAAGCAGCAGGTCCAGATCCTGGGGGAGCGGATCGACGAGCTCCTCGACGAGCTGCTCGGGTCCGGCGGCGTCGCCGTGGTGATCCCGGCGATCACCCCGATCGACCTGATCGACAACGGCCCGCTCGACCAGCCCATCGTCGAGGAGTTCCGGGCCGGCACGATCACGCTGTCCTGGGACGTCGAGGACGAGCGCGTGGTCGTCGAGGTGTTCCCGGTGGTCGAGGTGGACGCCCCGATCGAGGCCGACGAGGACGACCTGGTCGACCTGCCGATCGAGGAGCCCGAGCCGGACGAGATCTTCGTCGTCCGGATCTCGCCCACGCAGGCCCGGGTCTTCGCCACCCGAGCCGGTTCGGTGGTCCAGGCCGGCCGACCGGCGTGCCAGTTCTGCGGCGGCCCGATCGACCCGGCCGGGCACCTCTGCCCGCGCGCGAACGGCTACCGGCGGACCCAGAGCTGAACGTGGACACCGGGCTCGACGTCCTCGCCACCGGCGAGATGACCCTGCTCGGCAGGATCATGCCCGCCTCCAACCACACCTACCTCTGCCGGCTCGGCCCCGAGGAGGGCGGTGTCCAGGGCGTCTACAAGCCGGTCTCCGGCGAGAAGCCGCTCTGGGACTTCGACGAGGGCACCCTGGCCGGCCGCGAGTACGCCGCCTGGCTGGTCTCCGAGGCGCTCGGCTGGTCCGTCGTACCGCCGACGCTGCTGCGCGACGGGCTCTCCGGCCCCGGGATGGTCCAGCTCTGGTGCGAGCCCGATCCGGACCAGGCACCCGTCGACATCCTCCCGCAGGGGCCGCTCCAGCCCGGCCAGCTGCACGTGCTGGACGCCTTCGACAACCACGAGCGCCCGGTGATGCTGGTGCACGAGAACACCGCGGCGCTGCGGCGGATGGCCCTGTTCGACCTCGTCGTGAACAACACCGACCGCAAGGGCGGGCACGTGCTCGCGATGCCGGACGGCCACCGGTACGGCGTCGACCACGGCGTCTGCTTCCACGTCGACGACAAGCTCCGGACGGTGCTGTGGGGCTGGGCCGGCGAGGCGCTGAACCTCGACGAGGTCGCCGGCCTGGTCGGTCTGGCCGCTGAGCTGGACGGTCCGCTGGACGACGAGCTCGCGGCCCTGCTCACGGTGCCGGAACGCCGGGCGACCCGCGGCCGGCTGCAGACGCTGCTGCGCGAGGGCCGCTTCCCGCAGCCCGGCGAGGGCTGGCCCTCCCTCCCGTGGCCCGCCTTCTGAACCCTCCCGGATACTCTTCCTCGCATGCGTGCCTGGTCTGCCCCCGACGTCCCCCCGCTGCCCGTCCGGGCGCCCGAGGTGCGGGTGCACGACTCGGCGACCGGAGGTCTGGTCGAGCTGGTGCCGCCGTCCGGGGTGGCGCGGATGTACGTCTGCGGCATCACGCCGTACGACGCCACCCACCTGGGCCACGCCGCCACCTATGTCGCCTTCGACCTGCTCAACCGCGCCTGGCGCGGCGCCGGCCACGACGTCCGCTACGTCCAGAACGTCACCGACGTCGACGACCCGCTGCTCGAGCGTGCGACCGCGACCGGCGAGGACTGGGTCGAGCTCGCCGAGCGGGAGACCGAGCTCTTCCGCACCGACATGGAGGCGCTCCGGGTGCTTCCGCCGAGCGCGTACGTCGGCGCCGTCGAGGCGATCCCGCTCGTCGTCACGATGATCGAGCAGCTCCAGAAGGCCGGAGCGGTCTACCCGGTCGGACGCGATCTCTACTTCTCGGTGACGGCCGACGACACCTTCGGCTCGGTCTCCGGCTGGGACCGCGACCAGATGCTCGCGATCTTCGCCGAGCGCGGCGGCGACCCCGACCGACCCGGCAAGCGCGATCCGCTGGACTGCCTGCTGTGGCAGGGCGAGGACCTGGAGGCGCGCCCGGACGACCCGGCTTGGGACTCGTCCCTGGGGCGCGGACGTCCCGGGTGGCACATCGAGTGCTCGGCGATCGCCCGTGACCACCTCGGCGCGGGCCTCGACGTTCAGGGCGGCGGCAGCGACCTGGTCTTCCCGCACCACGAGATGAGCGCCTCCGAGGCCCAGGTGGCCGAGCCCGACGTACGGTTCGCTCGGGCGTACGTGCACGCCGGGATGGTCGCGCTGGACGGCGAGAAGATGTCCAAGTCCAAGGGCAACCTCGAGCTGGTGTCGCGGCTGCGCGGGCAGGGGGTCGACCCGATGGCGATCCGGCTGGCCCTGCTCGGCCACCACTACCGGAGCGACTGGGAGTGGACGGCCGCCGACCTCGCCGGCGCGGTCGACCTGCTAGGCCGGCTCCGGGAGGCCGTCGCGGCTCCGACGGGCGCCGAGGCGGGTCCGGTGATCGAAGCCGTGCACCGTGCGCTCGCGACCGACCTGGACGCTCCGGCCGCGCTGGCCGTGCTCCGCGACTGGGCGGACTCCACCCTGGCGGGCGCCGGCGACGAGGCGGGTGCGGGCAAGGTCGTCGCGGACCTCGCCGACGCCGCCCTCGGCCTCAGGCTCTAGACGGGACTGTCTCCCGGGTTCTCGCGGCGCTTCAGGTACCGCTCGAACTCGGCGGCGATCGCCTCGCCGCTGGCCTCGGGGAGATCCGCGGTGTCCTTGGACTCCTCCAGGCTGCGGACGTACTCGGCGACGTCCTCGTCCTCCTCGGCGAGCTCGGCGACACCGCGTTCCCAGGCGCGGCTCTCCTCGGGCAGGTCGCCGAGCGGGACCGCGATCTCCAGCAGGTCCTCGACCTGGGCGAGCAGCGCGAGGGTGCCTTTCGGGCAGGGTGCCTGCGGTAGGTAGTGCGGGACCGCCGCCCAGAACGAGACCGCCGGGATGTCCAACCGGGCGCAAGCGTCCTGGAGGACGCCGACGATGCCGGTCGGACCCTCGTAGGTCGAGGGCTCCAGCTTGATCCGGTCGTCCAGGTCGAGCTCGGTCGCGGTCCCGGTCACCGGGATCGGCCGGGTGTGCGGCGTCTCGGCGAGGAGCGCGCCCAGGGTCACGACCTGGGCTACCTCGAGGTCGTCGGCCGCGGCCAGCAGTTCGCCGCAGAATCCGCGCCAGCGCATGTTCGGCTCGATGCCGCGCAGCAGCACCACGTCGCGGTGCGACCCCGGCGGGCGGGCGACGTAGATCTGGGTGGTCGGCCAGGTGATCCGGCGCATGCCCTCGTCGTTGGTGCCGACGACGGGCCGGTTCACCTGGAAGTCGTAGTAGTCCTCCGGGTCGATCGCCGCGACCAGCTGGGCGTCCCAGACCTCGATCAGGTGGTCGATGACGCCGGTCGCCGCGCCGGCCGCGTCGTTCCAGCCCTCGAAGGCGCTGATCATGACGGGGTTGACCAACGGGCGAACCACATCGATTTCGATCACGCGTCCAGCCTAGCCACGACCGTTGTCCGTTCTGGTGAAATGTCCGACAGGAGTTCGCGCGGACCCCGTAGACTTGTCGCCGTCGAGAGGCGTTGCAAGGGACTGCCGGTCTGAGGTTCAGTTCCCCCACGCTCGGCAGAGCTAAGGACGCCTTCCGCTACGGAAGGAACGCACGTGAACGCCGCTTGGGAGCCGAACCTCCGCCCTGACTGCACCGACGAGCTCGCCCGTGCGCTGGGGGAGCGGATCATGGTCATCGACGGGGCGATGGGGACGGCGATCCAGCGGGACCGGCCCGACGAGGCCGGCTACCGAGGGGAGCGCTTCAAGGACTGGCCCAGCGACGTGCAGGGCAACAACGAGCTGCTCACGCTGACCCAGCCCCAGATCATCAGCGACATCCACCGCGAGTACCTCGAGGCGGGCGCCGACATCATCGAGACCAACACGTTCAGCGCGAACACGGTCTCGATGGGCGACTACGACATGCAGGAGCTCTGCTTCGAGCTCAACTACGAGTCGGCCCGGCTGGCGCGGGAGGCCTGTGACGCCTTCTCGACCCCGGAGCGCCCGCGCTACGTCGCCGGCGCGATCGGGCCGACCACCCGGACCGCCACGATCTCCCCGGACGTCAACGACCCCGGTGCCCGCAACATCTCCTACGACCAGCTGGTGGCGGCGTACCTCGAGGCGGCCAACGGGCTGGTCGACGGCGGTTCGGACATCCTGCTGATCGAGACGATCTTCGACTCGCTGAACGCCAAGGCGGCGATCTTCGCCGTCGAGACGCTCTTCGAGGAGCGCGGCCGGCGGTGGCCGGTGATCATCTCCGGCACCATCACCGACGCGTCCGGGCGCACGTTGTCGGGTCAGACCACCGAGGCCTTCTGGAACGCGATGCGGCACGCGAAGCCGATCGCCGTCGGCCTGAACTGCGCGCTGGGCGCACCGGAGATGAGGCCGTACCTCGCCGAGATGGGTCGGATCTCCGAGACGTTCGTGTCGGCGTACCCGAACGCGGGCCTGCCGAACGCGTTCGGCGAGTACGACGAGTCCCCGGACGCGCAGGCGGCGTACATCGCCGAGTTCGCCGACGCCGGCCTGGTCAACCTGGTCGGCGGCTGCTGCGGGACGACGCCCGAGCACATCGCCGCGATCGCGAAGGTCGTCGAGGGCAAGCCGCACCGGGTGGTGCCGACCATCGAGACCGCGACCCGGCTCTCCGGCCTGGAGCCGCTGAACATCACCGAGGGCTCGCTCTTCGTGAACATCGGCGAGCGCACCAACATCACCGGCTCGGCGCGGTTCCGCAACCTGATCAAGGCCGAGGACTACGACACCGCGCTCTCGGTCGCCCTGCAGCAGGTCGAGGTCGGTGCCCAGGTCATCGACATCAACATGGACGAGGGCATGATCGACGGCATCGCCGCGATGGACCGGTTCACCAAGCTGATCGCCGCCGAGCCGGACATCAGTCGCGTCCCGGTGATGATCGACTCCTCCAAGTGGGAGGTCATCGAGGCCGGCCTGAAGAACGTCCAGGGCAAGCCGATCGTGAACTCGATCTCGATGAAGGAGGGCGAGGAGAAGTTCGTCCGCGAGGCCCGGTTGTGCCGCAAGTACGGTGCCGCCGTGGTCGTGATGGCCTTCGACGAGGAGGGGCAGGCGGACAACCTGGAGCGCCGCAAGGAGATCTGCGGCCGCGCCTACCGGATCCTCACCGAGGAGGTCGGCTTCCCGCCCGAGGACATCATCTTCGACCCGAACTGCTTCGCGCTGGCCACCGGCATCGAGGAGCACGCGACGTACGGGATCGACTTCATCGAGGCCTGCGCCTGGATCAAGGAGAACCTGCCCGGGGTGCACATCTCCGGAGGCATCTCGAACGTGTCGTTCTCGTTCCGGGGCAACAACCCGGTCCGCGAGGCCATCCACGCGGTGTTCCTCTTCCACGCCATCAAGGCCGGCCTGGACATGGGCATCGTCAACGCGGGCGCACTGGTCGTGTACGACGAGATCGACCCGGAGCTGCGGGACCGGATCGAGGACGTGGTCCTCAACCGGCGCCCGGATGCCGCCGAGCGGCTGCTGGAGATCGCCGAGCGGTTCAACCTCAAGGGCGAAGAGGTCGACCCGGTCGCCGCCGAGTGGCGCAGCCTCCCGGTCCGCGAACGGATCACGCACGCCCTGGTCAAGGGTCTGGACGCGGACGTCGAGACCGACACCGAGGAGCTGCGGGCCGAGATCGCCGCTGCCGGCGGTCGTCCGATCGAGGTCATCGAGGGCCCGCTGATGGACGGCATGAACGTCGTCGGCGACCTGTTCGGTGCCGGCAAGATGTTCCTGCCCCAGGTGGTGAAGTCGGCCCGGGTGATGAAGAAGGCCGTCGCCTACCTGCTGCCGTTCATCGAGGCCGAGAAGAAGCCCGGGGACGCCGCGACCAACAACGGCACCATCGTGATGGCGACCGTGAAGGGTGACGTGCACGACATCGGCAAGAACATCGTCGGGGTCGTGCTGCAGTGCAACAACTACGAGGTCATCGACCTCGGAGTGATGGTGCCTGCCCAGAAGATCATCGACAAGGCCGTCGAGGTCGGCGCCGACATGATCGGGCTCTCCGGCCTGATCACGCCGTCGCTCGACGAGATGGTGAACTTCGCCGTCGAGATGGAGCGCCAGGGACTCGAGATCCCGCTGCTGATCGGCGGGGCGACCACGTCGCGGGCGCACACCGCGGTGAAGGTCTCGCCGCGCCGCAACGGTCCGGTGATCTGGGTCAAGGACGCCTCCCGCTCGGTCCCGGTGGCCGCGGCGCTGCTCTCCGACGCCCAGCGACCGGCGCTGCTGGAGGCCACCGAGGCCGACTACGCCAACCTGCGCGAGCGGCACGCCCAGAAGAACGAGCGGCCGACGCTGACCCTGGAGAAGGCGCGCGCGAACCGCACGCCGATCGACTGGGAGGGCTACGTCCCGCCGGTGCCGAACCAGGACGGCGTCCGGGTCTTCACCGACTACGACCTGGCCGAGCTGCGCGAGTACATCGACTGGCAGCCGTTCTTCAACGCCTGGGAGATGAAGGGCAAGTTCCCCGACATCCTCAACAACCCGGTCTCCGGCGACGCCGCGCGCAAGCTGTACGACGACGCCCAGGACATGCTCGACAAGCTGATCAAGGAGAAGTGGCTGACCGCCAACGGCGTGATCGGGTTCTTCCCGGCGAGCGCAGTCGGCGACGACATCGAGGTCTACACCGACGAGTCCAGGACGACGGTGCTGCAGACGCTGCGCAACCTGCGCCAGCAGGGCGAGCACCGCGACGGCGTCCCGAACCGCTCGCTGGGTGACTTCATCGCGCCCAAGGAGACCGGGCTGGCCGACCACGTCGGAGCGTTCGCGGTCACCGCCGGACTCGGCAGCCAGGACAAGATCGTGGAGTTCAAGGCCGCGCTGGACGACTACAGCGCGATCCTGCTCGAGTCGATCGCCGACCGTCTCGCCGAGGCGTTCGCCGAGCGGATGCACGAGCGGGTCCGCAAGGAGTTCTGGGGCTACCAGCCCGACGAGGAGCTGGACAACGAGGCGCTGATCGGGGAGCGGTACGTCGGGATCCGCCCGGCTCCCGGCTACCCGGCCTGTCCCGAGCACACCGAGAAGCAGACCCTGTGGGAGCTGCTGGACGTGCAGGCGAACACCGGCATCGAGCTCACCGACTCGATGGCGATGTGGCCCGGCGCGGCCGTCAGCGGCTGGTACTACTCGCACCCGCAGTCGCAGTACTTCGTGGTGGGCCGACTGGCCCAGGACCAGGTCGCCGACTACGCCACCCGGAAGGGCTGGACGTTGAAGGAGGCCGAGCGCTGGCTCGGCTCGAACCTGGCCTACAACCCGGAGGACTGAGCCGGTGAAGGCTGTCCTCTGGGACATGGACGGCACCCTGGTCGACACCGAGCCGTACTGGATGGACGTCGAGTACGCCCTGGTGGCCGAGTACGGCGGCAGCTGGAGCCTGGAGCACGCCCTGAAGCTGGTCGGCAACGACCTGCTGGTCTCCGCGGAGTACCTCCGCGAGCACGGCAGCGTCGACCTGCCGGCGCCGGTGATCGTCGAACGCCTGCTGGACGGCGTGATCGAGCGGATCAACGAGAGCGTGCCCTGGCGCCCCGGTGCCGTCGAGCTGCTGGCGGAGCTGGGCGCGGCCGGCGTCCCGTGCGGGTTGGTGACGATGTCCTACGAGCGCTTCGTCGCGCCGGTGCTGGCTGCCCTGCCGGAGGGCACCTTCCGCACGATCGTGACCGGGGACCGGGTGACCGTAGGCAAGCCCCATCCCGAGCCCTACCTGCGGGCCGCCGCTGAGCTGGGCGTCGAGCCGGGGGAGTGCATCGCGATCGAGGACTCCAACACCGGCGCCAAGTCAGCCGAGGCTGCTGGCTGCACCGTCCTGGTGGTGCCGAACCACGTCCCGGTCCTCGAGGGTGACCGCCGCGTCTTCGTCGACACCCTGGCCGGGCTGGACGTCGACGGACTCGGCCGGCTGCTGCTCGGGTAGCGGGAGGATCTCGCCGCCGAACTCCGAGCAGTGCTGCTTGTAGCTGCACCAGCCGCACATCGGGCTCCGGCGCGGCAACCACTCTCCGGTACGCCGCGCCTCGCGAATCGCGTCCCAGAGCGCTTCCACCTGGCGCTGGGTGGCCAGCAGGTCCTGCTCGTCCGGGACGTAGCTGAGGATCTCGGAGTTGCCCAGGTAGACCAGGCGGAGCATGGCCGGGATCACCCCGCGGGTGCGCCAGAGCACCAGGGCGTAGAACCGCATCTGGAAGAGCGCCGTTGCCTCGTACGCCTCCCCGGGGCTGGAGCTGGTCTTGTAGTCCACCACCCGGATCGCCCCGTCGGGGGCGATGTCGATCCGGTCGACCACACCGCGCAGCAGCAACTTCGAGTCGAGCAGCGCCTCGACGTACAGCTCGCGCTCGGCCGGTTCCAGTCGCCGGGGGTCCTCCAGGTCGAAGTAGGTCGCCAGCAGCGGTCGGCAGGCGGCCAGCCAGTCCTCCTCGTCCTGATCCAGCTGGGCCAGGAGCTCGGCGGCCTCCGGCCGTGCGGCCTGAAGCTTCTCCCAAGCCCGGGGAACCAGCTCCTCGGCGCGCTCCGGAGTCCGCTCGGCGGCGGGCAGGTCGAAGAGGTCCTCGAGCACCTGGTGCACCAGCGAGCCGCGGACAGCGGCGGACGAGGGCGCCTCGGGGAGCTTGTCGATGGTCCGGTACCGGTACATCAGCGGGCAGGACTTGAATTCACCGGCACGGCTCGGCGAGATGGCCCCGAGGACGTGGACGCCGTCGACGCGGGTGCCCTCCACCGTCTGTTCTGCCGGATCGGTCATGAGTCGACCCTAGGTCGCGGCGGGGACACTTCCGCGACGCCCTAGTCTTTCTGCGTGAGCCCTCCCGATCCGCAGCCGCTGCGCACCCCGCCGGGAAGCATCCGGATCGGGCGGGTGGCGGGCGTCGCGGTCTACGTCCGGGCCTCCTGGGTGGTGATCGCGGTGGTGATCGCGATCCTCCTGGAACCGCGGGTGGAGCACGTGCAGCCCGGGCTCGGCGCCTGGAAGTACGTCGCCGGCTTCGTCTTCGCGGGGCTGCTCTACTCCTCGATCCTGCTGCACGAGATGTCGCACGCGGTCGTCGCCCAGCGAGTTGGACTGCGGGTCCGGTCGATCAGCCTGCACTTCCTCGGCGGTTCGACGGAGATCGAGGGCGAGTCCCGGACGGCGGCCGAGGAGTTCAAGATCGCCGTCGTCGGTCCGCTGACCTCGTTCGCCGTCGGCCTGGCTGCGCTGGGGCTGCTGTTCCTCGACCCGAGCGGACTGACCCGGCTGGCACTGGAGGGGATCGCCGGGGCGAACCTGGTGATCGGGGTGCTCAACCTCGTGCCGGGGCTGCCGCTCGACGGCGGGCGGGTGCTGAAGTCCGCGGTCTGGCAGGTCAGCGGGAACATGCACCGCGGCACCATCGTGGCGGCCTGGGGCGGCCGGGTCGTCGGCCTGCTGGCGCTGCTCTGGCCGTTCGTCGCGGAGCGCATCACCGGTGTCGAGCAGAGCACCTACAGCTACCTGTTCGCCTTCATGATCGCCGCATTCCTCTGGACGGGCGCGACCGCCTCGATGATGAACGCCCGGCTACGGATCCGGCTGCCCTCGCTCCAGGCTCGCCGGCTGGCTCGGCGGGCGGTCGCCGTACCGGACGACCTGTCGGTCTCCGAAGCGGTACGCCGGGCCCAGGAGGCCGCGGCCGGCGGCATCGTCGCGCAGGCCGGCAGCGGGGCGCTCGTGAGCATCGTCAACGAGGCGGCGCTGCTGGCGCTCCCGGAGGACCGACGCCCCTGGGTACCGGTCAGCTCGGTCGCGCGGACCCTCACCGACGGCCTGGTGCTGCCGGCCGACCTGGGCGGTGAGGACCTGATCCGGGCGATGTCGCGCACCCCCGCCGCGGAGTACGTGTTGGTCGAGCCGGACGGTTCCCTCTACGGTCTGCTGGTTACCGCAGACGTCGACGAAGCATTCGAAGCAGGAGCAGGACGATGACAGAACGAGAAGATGCCTGGTCGGGCGTCAGCCGCGGGCCGCTCAAGGTCGGCGAATGGGTACGGATGGTCGACGGGAAGGGCCGCCGGCACAACATCTGCCTCGAGGCGGGCAAGTCGTTCCACACCAACCGCGGCGGTATCGAGCACGACGAGCTGATCGGCCGCGAGGAGGGGTTCACGGTGACGTCGACCTCGGGCGGCGAGTACCTGGTCTTTCGCCCGCTGCTCAACGAGTTCGTGGTCTCGATGCCCCGTGGTGCCGCGGTCGTCTACCCCAAGGACGCCGCCCAGATCGTCGCGATGGCCGACATCTTCCCGGGCGCACGCGTGGTCGAGGCCGGCGTCGGCTCCGGGGCGCTGACCTGCTCCCTGCTCCGGGCCGTCGGGCCCACCGGCCGGGTGTCGTCGTTCGAGCGCCGCGAGGAGTTCGCCGACGTCGCCCGCAAGAACGTCACCCAGTTCTTCGGCGGCGACCACCCGGCCTGGGAGCTGACCGTCGGCGACCTGGTCGAGGAGCTGGCCGGGGTGGAGGCGTCCGGCACGGTCGACCGGGTGGTCCTGGACATGCTGGCGCCGTGGGAGTGCATCGACGCGGTGGCCGAGGCCCTGGTACCCGGGGGAGTCGTGGTCGCGTACGTCGCCACCACCACCCAGCTGGGCAAGGTCGTCGAGACGCTGCGGGCGCACGGCGAGTTCACCGAGCCGCAGCCCTGGGAGACCCTGGTCCGCGAGTGGCACGTCGAGGGCCTGGCGATCCGGCCGAGCCACAAGATGAACGGCCACACCGGGTTCCTGGTGACCGCGCGGCGGATGGCCCCGGGCAACCTCGCACCTCGCAAGAAGCGCCGTCCGGCGCCGGGCGCGTACGGCGAGGACTACTCCGGGCCGCGGCCGGCGGACGTGCTGGAGGAGCAGCCCGAGGCAACCTCGGACTGATTTCTCCTACAGCGTGGCCAACACGTGACGAATCTCTAGGGAAAGTAGTCGCCCTCGCGGGTAGGGTCGAAAGTGACGAACTCTCTTGACGGAGGTGAGGTCCGATGACAAGCCACGGCTCTGAAGGCCAGGACAAGGCCCAGCTGCTCAGCCAGGTCTCCTACCTGGAGGCCGAGGTCGGCGAGCTCCGACGCCGTCTTGCGGACGCACCCCAGGACTCGCTGGAGGGCACCCGCCAGCTGGACCAGCGACTCGTCGACACCCAGCGGTCGCTGGCGGCCGTCACCGCCCAGAACGAGCGCCTGGCGAGCACGCTGCGCGAGGCCCGCGACCAGATCCTGACCCTCAAGGAGGAGGTCGACCGGCTGGCTCAGCCGCCGACCGGCTTCGGCACCTTCCTGGCGCGCAACGACGACGACTCCGTGGACGTCTTCACCGGTGGCCGCAAGCTGCGGGTGACCGTCAGCCCGGCGGTCGACCTGGACGAGCTCACCAAGGGCCAGGAGGTGATGCTCAACGAGGCGCTCAACGTCGTCGCCGCCCTCCGGTTCGAGGAGATCGGCGAGGTGGTGATGTTCAAGGAGCTGCTGGCCGACGGCGAGCGCGCGCTGATCATCGCGAACGCCGACGAGGAGCGGGTGGTGCGGCTGGCCGAGCCGCTGCGCCACGACAAGCTGCGCGCGGGGGACTCGCTGCTGCTCGACGGGCGCTCCGGCTACGTCTACGAGAAGGTCCCGAAGTCCGAGGTCGAGGAGCTCGTCCTCGAAGAGGTCCCGGACATCGACTACAACGACATCGGCGGCCTCGGCGGCCAGATCGACCAGATCCGGGATGCCGTCGAGCTGCCGTACCTGCACCCGGAGCTCTTCAAGGAGCACCAGCTGAAGCCGCCCAAGGGCGTGCTGCTCTACGGCCCTCCGGGCTGCGGCAAGACCCTGATCGCCAAGGCCGTCGCGAACAGCCTGGCCAAGAAGGTCGCTGCCAAGACCGGCCAGGAGGGGAAGTCCTACTTCCTGAATATCAAGGGCCCCGAGCTGCTCAACAAGTACGTGGGCGAGACCGAGCGGCACATCCGGCTGGTCTTCCAGCGTGCCCGCGAGAAGGCCAGCGAGGGCACGCCGGTCATCGTCTTCTTCGACGAGATGGACTCGTTGTTCCGCACCCGCGGCTCCGGCGTCTCGTCCGACGTCGAGAACACGATCGTGCCGCAGCTGCTCTCCGAGATCGACGGCGTCGAGCTGCTGGAGAACGTGCTGGTGATCGGTGCCTCCAACCGCGAGGACATGATCGACCCGGCGATCCTGCGGCCGGGCCGGCTGGACGTGAAGATCAAGATCGAGCGCCCGGACGCCGAGTCCGCACGGGACATCTTCTCCAAGTACCTGCTGCCCGACCTGCCGCTGCACGCCGACGACCTCGCCGAGTTCGGGGGAGACCGGAACGCCACGGTGGCCGGCATGATCACCGCCACCGTCGAGCGGATGTACACCGAGACCGACGAGAACAGGTTCCTGGAGGTCACCTACGCCAACGGCGACAAGGAGGTCCTGTACTTCAAGGACTTCAACTCCGGCGCGATGATCCAGAACATCGTCGACCGGGCCAAGAAGATGGCGATCAAGGACCTCCTGGACAACGACCAGAAGGGTCTGCGGGTGCAGCACATGCTCCAGGCCTGCGTGGACGAGTTCAAGGAGAACGAGGACCTGCCGAACACCACCAACCCGGACGACTGGGCCCGGATCTCCGGCAAGAAGGGCGAGCGGATCGTCTTCATCCGCACGCTGATCACCGGCAAGCAGGGCACCGAGCCGGGCCGGTCCATCGACACGGTGGCCAACACCGGGCAGTACCTGTAGGCGGGGCGCGCCGTAGCTAGACTCTGCGGCCTATGTGGAAATATCTGCCGCAGCTCGATGGTCTTCGCGCGATCGCGGTCTACCTGGTCCTGATCTACCACGCGAACCACGTCCCGGGCGGCCCCGGCTACCTGTCGGGCGGCTTCATCGGCGTCGACCTGTTCTTCGTGCTCTCCGGGTTCCTGGTCTCGAACGTCATCCTCAGCGAGATCGACAAGCGCGGGACGTTCGACCTGGGCGGGTTCTACGCCCGCCGGGTACGGCGCCTGCTCCCGGCCGCCGTCCTGGTGATCGTGGCCACGATGATCGCGTTCGTGGTCGTCGCGGACGTCGTCCGCCGGATCGAGATGATCGGGGACGCCCGCTCCGCGCTGCTGTACGTCGCCAACTGGCACTTCCTCGGCCAGCAGACCGACTACTTCTCCCAGGACCTCGAGCCGAGCCCGTTCCTGCACTTCTGGTCGCTGGCCATCGAGGAGCAGTTCTACGTCTTCTTCCCGCTGCTGCTGATCCTGCTGGTCAAGGCCGGGAAGAGCGTCACCCGCCGACTGACGGTGATCCTGACCGTGCTGCTGGTCGCCTCGGTGGCCTCGCAGCTGTACTGGAGCTCGGAGAACCCCACGCACGCCTACTACGGCAGTGACAGCCGGCTCTACCAGCTCCTCGCCGGCGTCCTGCTGGCGCTCGCGCTGCGGCACAGCACCAAGCTGTTCGAGGGACGCCGCGGCGCGGTGATCATGCTCGGCGGGATCGTCGGGCTGCTGGTCTTCG
Organism: Nocardioides marmoriginsengisoli; assembly: GCF_003725695.1. Lineage (GTDB taxonomy): Bacteria > Actinomycetota > Actinomycetes > Propionibacteriales > Nocardioidaceae > Marmoricola > Marmoricola marmoriginsengisoli. The sequence goes on along the minus strand of NZ_RJSE01000002.1, from coordinate 70,876 downwards.
CCTCCGGGCTGATCGACGCGTCCGCGACCTGGCGCGGCTTCGGCGGCACGGTGGCCTCGGTCGCCCTGATCGGGAGCATGACGGTGCTGCCGACCGCCTGGCTGAGTCGGCTCCTCAGCGGCTCGGTCCCGGTCTACCTGGGCAAGATCTCCTACGGCACCTACCTGTGGCACTGGCCGGTGATCCTGGTGCTCCGCGAGGTGCTGCCGGGTCTCGGCGGCAACGGTGTCGCGCTCTTCGCGTTCGTGCTCAGCAGCGGTCTGGCGGCGCTGAGCTACCAGGTGTTCGAGATGCCGATCCGGACCAACAAGCGGCTGGTCAAGGTGACCTGGCCGACCGTCGTCGCGGGCCTGACCACCTCGGCCCTGGTGGCGGTGTTCGTGGTCAGCCCGGTCCTGGACACCGACCGTCGTCCCGCCCTGGTCGCCAGCACGGGCGCTCCGGTGGTCAGCACGAAGATCCCCGGTGACGGCCCGGTGCCCGGCGGCATCGACTGGAAGAAGGAGGTCAAGGACGTCGGCAAGAGCAAGTACTGCACCGCCGACGACCTCGACGCCTGCATGGTCGTCAAGGACAACGGGCCGCTGGTGCTCGTGGTGGGGGACTCGTTCGCCAACATGCTCGGCCCGATGTTCGTCCAGCTCGCCAAGGACCACCACTTCTCGTTGGCGCAGAACGTCGTCCAGGGCTGCCCGTGGCCGAACGACCTCGCCGACCACGGCCAGCAGCCCGAGCTCGTCACCCGCTGCGCCGCCAGCCGGGGGGACTGGATGGCCAAGGCGCTCGCCGAGCTCAAGCCCGCCCTCGTGGTGACGGTGATGAAGCCCCGCGACCCCAAGGGCGAGTACACCGGGAAGAGCCGACTGGTCAGGACCCGGTCAGGTGCCCTGGCGGACGCCCCGCTGAGCGAGGTGATGTGGTCGACCATGAAGCAGACCGTCGATCAGATCCAGGCCGCCGGCGCCGATGTCCTGATGGTCCAGTCCGTGATGGACGCCTACCCCGACCGTCCGCTGGAGTGCCTCGCCAAGGCGACCCGGCTCAGCCAGTGCGCCGTGAAGTACCCGACGACGCTGCCGCCCAGCGACGGCTACATGCAGGCACTCGCCGCGGCGGTCCCGGGTGCGTCCACGATCAGCCTCAACAAGGTGGTCTGCCCGACCCCGCCGACCTGCGTTCCCTACCGGAACGGTCAGATCGTCTTCCGGGACCGGCACCACATCATGACCGGGTTCGCGGTAGCCAACCGGAAGAAGATCTGGGCGCTGATGACAGCGGCCGGTGCGACCCGGGGCCTCGGCTGACCCCGGGTCATCGGACCTGGATCAGTTCGGCTCCATGTACTTGTAGCGGCCGGTACCGAGGCGCTCCAGCTGGAGGACGTAGCTGTTCGGGTTGGGCGCCCGGGTCTCGCGCTGGCGCCAGACCTGGTTGAAGTCGGTGATGTAGGGCTTGTAGTTGACGTAGCCCTGGACGCGCTGCATGTTCTCGTCCGAGCGCATCCCCAGGTCGGAGAAGTTGAACGAGCCCTGGTAGACCTGGAAGTCCTTGGTGCTGGCACCGATCCGGCCGCCGATGGCGACGTACTTCTGGTGCAGGTACCAGACCGGGCGGTGGTCCTCGTCGACCTGCAGCGTCTGCCGCATCGGGATCCGGCCGCGGCCCTTCGGCGAGTACAGGATCGCCTTGTTCCGGTTGCCCATGATCGCGTAGATGATCCGGACGTCGCAGCCCTCGTTCCAGAGCTTGCGGACCTGGCGGGCCATCCAGTCGCCGCGGTTGTCGCGCCAGACGTACATGGCGATCCGGATCTTGGTCCGGCCGCCCGGGGTCGTGGCACCCTTGCAGGTGACGCCGCGCAGCGCGTTGTAGACGAAGTCGGCCTTCGGCGCGAACGTGTACAACGGGGTGAAGAAGTAGGTCGTGTTGGGGAAGTTGAGCGTCAACTGGCGCGGCCGCTGCGGTCGGTCGTACTTCATCTGCATGAAGACCTTCAGCACCGCGTCGTAGACCGCCTTGTCGTTGGTGGTCGTGTACAGCTGGTTCCACTGGCCCTGGGCCGCGAAGTCGGTGAAGTTGCCCGACCCGGACATGGTGATCCAGCGGGTGTTGTACGCCTGGCTGAACAGGAAGGTCTTCGCGTGCATGGTCCCGCCGCTGCCACGGCACGAGCGGTAGCACTTGTAGACCCAGCTGCCGCGCAGCGGGTGCTTCTTGTACCGGGTGCCGCCGAACGCCTTCTGGAGCTTGCCGAAGTCGGAGTTGAACCGGGTGTTGCGGGCGGCGAGCACGATCTGCACGCTGACGCCGCGGTTCTTGGCGGCCACCAGGGCCTTGAGGTAGCCGGGGCTGGCGAACGACCAGCTCATCACCCGGATCTGGCCGCCGCGCGGGACGCTGTTGATGGTCCGGATGATGTGCGACTTGATCCGGCCGTTGGCGTCCCTCTGGAACGCATGGCTGAACTTGGAGCCCTGCGGCGGGTTGTAGTGCCCGGGCGTCGGCGGCAGGGTCACCCGGACCCGCAGGTACGACGAGCTGGAGCCGCTCAGGTCGGTGATGGTGTACGGCACCTGGTAGTACCCGGCCATCGTTCCGGACGGCACGAAGACCTTGAGACGACCGTTCTCCACCAGCACGGTCCAGCCCGGCGGGTTGGTAGCGGTCATCGCGGTCAGGCTGGCCCGCGAGCACGGCGTGGCGTTGTTGCAGACGTCGTTGGCGAGGACGGTGACGAGCTTGGCGGAGAACGCCTGGATCGTCGCGTTGTCCGGGTTCGCGGTGAGCGGCCCGCCGGTGGTCGGCTTGTTGACCGTGCCGGGGTCGGGCTCGTCGACGGCAGCGGCCGCGGGGGAGCTGTCCGGCGCGGCGGGCTGCTCGACGGCACCTGCCTGCGCACCGAGACCGCTGAGTACCAGGGCCGCGAGGAGCAGTGCGATCGTCGTCAGAACGGTCCCAGCCCGTCGGGCGGTTCCTGTGCGCAGCAAGAGGTGCTCCCATTCGTCGTACCGGTTCCGAGCGACGTCGAAAGTAACATGATCCGTCCCGCGGGGAGGTCCGGCCGCCGCGCAGGTGTGGAGCGCCGCGTACTCTCGCCGCATGACCGTGCGCAGGATCATGGGGACCGAGACCGAGTTCGGCATCTCCGTTGTCGGTCAGCCGCACGCCAACCCGATGGTCGCTAGCACCCGCCTGGTCAATGCCTACGCGTCCGCCGAGCTCCACGTCCGCCGGGCGCGCTGGGACTTCGAGGAGGAGTCGCCGTTGCGCGACGCACGGGGCTTCGACCTCGCCCGGGAAGCGGCGGATCCGAGCCAGCTCACCGACGAGGACCTGGGCCTGGCCAACGTCATCCTGACCAACGGTGCCCGCCTGTACGTCGACCACGCCCACCCGGAGTACTCCTCGCCGGAGGTCACCAACCCGCTGGACGCGGTGCTCTGGGACAAGGCCGGCGAGCAGGTCGCCCTGGACGCCTGCCGGTTCGCCTCGGTCACCGGCGAGCCGGACATCGTGCTGTACAAGAACAACACCGACAACAAGGGCGCCTCCTACGGCGCGCACGAGAACTACCTGATGAAGCGGTCGACGCCGTTCGGCGACATCGTCCGGCACCTGATCCCGTTCTTCGTCTCCCGGCAGGTGGTCTGCGGCGCCGGGCGGGTCGGGATCGGCCAGGACGGACGCGAGCACGGCTTCCAGATCGCCCAGCGCTCGGACTTCTTCGAGGTCGAGGTCGGTCTGGAGACCACCCTGAAGCGCCCGATCATCAACACCCGCGACGAGCCGCACGCCGACCCGGAGAAGTCCCGGCGGCTGCACGTGATCATCGGCGACGCGAACCTCTCGGAGATCTCGACGTACCTGAAGGTCGGGACCACCGCGCTGGTCCTGGACATGATCGAGAACGGCTACCTCACCACGGAGCTGACGGTGGCCAACTCGGTGGCCTCGCTGCGCGCCGTCTCCCACGACCCGACGCTCACCCACCTGCTCGAGCGCGAGGGCGGCAAGACCCTGACCGCCGTCCAGCTGCAGTGGGAGTACCTGCACCTCGCCGCCGCCTACGTCGCGGACCGGTACGGCGCCGACGTCGACCCGCAGACCGCCGACGTGCTGGCGCGCTGGGAGTCGGTGCTGACCCGGCTCGAGCGGGACCCGTTCGAGTGCGCGACGGAGCTGGACTGGGTCGCCAAGCTGCGGCTGCTCGAGTCCTACCGGGAGCGGGACGGCCTCGACTGGGACGACGCCAAGCTGCACCTGATCGACCTCCAGTACGCCGATCTCCGGCCGGAGAAGGGGCTCTACCACCGGCTGCTGCGTCTGGGCCGGATGGAGCGCCTGCTCGACGACGGGGCCGTCACCGCGGCGATGCACGAGCCGCCGGACGACACCCGCGCCTACTTCCGCGGACGCTGCCTGGAGAAGTACCCGGACAGCGTCGCGGCCGCGTCCTGGGACTCGGTGATCTTCGACCTGCCGGGCCACGACTCGTTGCAGCGGGTCCCGACGATCGACCCGCTGCGGGGCAGCAAGGCGCACGTCGGCGAATTGATCGACCGAAGTGACACCGCTCTGGCCTTGTTCTCAGCCCTGACTCGATAGGGTCGTAGCAGGAGTGGAAGGAGAAGCGGATGGCACAGGAGCACAAGCAGCCGCGCAAGTCGACCGAGGCCGAGGAGTCCGTCGAGGAGACCACCGCCGTTGAGGGCGGTGTCGCCGAGCGCAAGGAGAAGCTCGACGAGGACATCGACGCGATCCTGGACGAGATCGACGACGTGCTGGAGGTCAACGCCGAGGACTTCGTGAAGTCGTTCATCCAGAAGGGCGGCCAGTGAGCACCGCATCCTCCTCGCCGGGCGTGGGACGTCTTCCGGACGCCTTCCTCAGCCCCGGCACGTCCTCGTTCGCCGACTTCCTCGGGGACGTCGCGCCCGACCTGCTGCCGGCCCGCCGCTCGCTCCCGCCCGGGAGTGCTGCCGAGCTGGCGCCGCACGGCACCACGATCGTGGCGGCGACCTTCCCCGACGGTGTCGTGATGGCCGGTGACCGGCGCGCGACGATGGGGAACGTGATCGCCCAGCGCGACATCGAGAAGGTCTTCCCGGCCGACGAATTCTCCTGCGTCGGCATCGCCGGCACCGCGGGTCTCGCGGTCGAGATGGTCCGGCTCTTCCAGACCGAGCTCGAGCACTACGAGAAGATCGAGGGCAGCACGCTCTCGATCGACGGCAAGGCCAACCGGCTCTCCGCGCTGATCCGCAACAACCTGGCGCTGGCGATGCAGGGCCTCGCGGTGGTGCCGCTCTTCGCCGGCTACGACCAGCGCGCGGCCCAGGGGCGGATCTTCAGCTACGACGTCACCGGCGGACGCTACGAGGAGACGGCTTTCCACTCGGTCGGCTCCGGGTCGATGTTCGCCCGCGGGTCGCTGAAGAAACTCTACCGCAACGACTTCACCGCCGACGAGTGCGTGACGGCGGCCGTCCAGGCTCTGTACGACGCCGCCGACGACGACTCCGCGACCGGCGGTCCCGACCTGACCCGCCGGATCTTCCCGGTCGTGCACATCATCACCGGAGACGGCCAGCACCGGATGGCGGACAGCGAGGTCGCGACGATCGCGGACCGTGTGGTCGGAGCCCGGATGCAGCGCCCCGACGGCCCCAACGCGGCCCTGACCTGATCGGAGACTCGTCATGAGCATGCCCTTTTACGTGAGTCCCGAGCAGCTGATGAAGGACCGGGCGGACTTCGCCCGGAAGGGCATCGCCCGCGGCCGCTCGGTCGCCCTGGTGCAGTACGCCGACGGGATCGTCTTCGTCTCCGAGAACCCGTCCCAGGCGCTGCACAAGGTCTCCGAGATCTACGACCGGATCGCGTTCGCCGCGGTCGGCCGCTACAACGAGTTCGAGAACCTGCGCATCGCCGGCGTGCGGCTGGCCGACATGCGCGGCTACTCCTACGACCGGCGCGACGTCACCGGCCGCGGGCTCGCCAACGCGTACGCGCAGACCCTCGGCTCGATCTTCTCCTCGGGCGGGGAGAAGCCCTACGAGGTGGAGATCTTCGTGGCCGAGGTCGGCGACCAGGCCGCGGACGACCAGATCTTCCGGCTGACCTACGACGGCCAGGTCGCGGACGAGCAGGACTTCGCGGCGATGGGCGGGGCGGCGGAGTCGGTGGCGGCGTACCTCAAGGAGCACTTCACGCCCGGGCTGCCGCTCGACGGTGCGCTCCGGCTCGCGGTCGCCGCGCTCGGCCACACCGAGACCGACCAGCGGACGATCCCGGCCGACGACCTCGAGGTCGCCGTCCTGGACCGGACCCGGACCCTGCCGCGGAAGTTCCGCCGACTCAACGGCGATTCCCTCTCCGGGATGTTGTCCGGGGCATAGGCTCGTCGCGTGGACCGTCGAATCTTCGGCATCGAGAACGAGTACGGCGTCACCTGCACCTTCAAGGGGCAGCGGCGTCTCTCGCCGGACGAGGTCGCCCGCTACCTGTTCCGCAAGGTCGTCAGCTGGGGTCGGAGCAGCAACGTCTTCCTCCGCAACGGTGCCCGGCTCTACCTCGACGTCGGCAGCCACCCGGAGTACGCCACTCCGGAGTGCGACGACATCGTCGACCTGGTCACCCACGACAAGGCGGGGGAGCGGATCCTCGAGGGTCTGCTGATCGACGCCGAGAAGCGGCTGCACGACGAGGGCATTGCCGGCGACGTCTACCTGTTCAAGAACAACACCGACTCCGCCGGGAACTCCTACGGCTGCCACGAGAACTACCTGGTCAGCCGGAACGGGGAGTTCTCCAAGCTGGCCGACGTACTGATCCCGTTCCTGGTGACCCGGCAGGTGATCGTCGGCGCCGGCAAGGTGATCCAGACCCCGCGCGGAGCGTCGTACTCGCTGAGCCAGCGCGCCGAGCACATCTGGGAGGGCGTCTCCAGCGCCACCACCCGGTCGCGCCCGATCATCAACACCCGCGACGAGCCGCACGCCGATGCCGAGCGGTTCCGCCGGCTGCACGTGATCGTCGGCGACTCGAACATGTCCGAGACGACCACGTTGCTCAAGGTGGCCAGCTGCGACCTGGTGCTGCGGATGATCGAGGAGGGCGTGGTGATGCGCGACCTCACGATGGAGAACCCGATCCGGGCGATCCGGGAGATCTCGCACGACATGACCGGCCGGAAGAAGGTCCTGCTCGCCAACGGCCGCGAGGCCAGCGTGCTGGAGATCCAGTCCGAGTACCTGTCCCGGGCGCGCGACTTCGTCGACCGTCGTGAGCTGCACACGCCGACCATCGAGCGGGCGCTGGACCTGTGGGAGCGCGGCCTCAAGGCCGTCGAGTCCGGCGACCTGTCGCTCGTCGAGCGCGAGATCGACTGGGTGATCAAGTGGAAGCTGATCGAGCGGTACCGAGCCCAGCACGACCTGTCGCTGGGCCACCCGCGGATCGCCCAGCTCGACCTCGCGTACCACGACATCCACCGCGACCGCGGGCTCTACTACCTGCTGGAGAAGCGCGGGGCGGTCGCCCGGGTCACCAACGACCTGGACGTCTTCGCGGCCAAGTCGATCCCGCCGCAGAGCACCCGGGCCCGGCTGCGCGGCAACTTCATCAAGCGTGCCCAGGAGCGCCGGCGCGACTTCACCGTCGACTGGGTGCACCTGAAGCTGAACGACCAGGCCCAGCGCACCGTCCTGTGCAAGGACCCGTTCCGGTCCCACGACGAGCGGGTGGAGCGGCTGATCGAGGGCATGTGAATCCGGTTCGCATCTCGGCCCGATCTCGCTAACCTGTGCCGGTGCCTCGACCGTCCCTGCTCCGCGCCGCCGCGGTGCTGGGCACCCTGGCTCTGCTGGCCGGCTGCTCCGGCACGGTGAGCGGCAAGCACGGCGATCGTTCGCTCCCGGGGCTCGGCGTGAGCGGCGCGGTCGGCACCATGCCCGGCGTCCGGATCGCCGCCCCGCTGGACGTGCCGCGGACGCGAAGCGAGGTGGTCGTGACCGGGAACGGCCCGGCCGTCCAGATCGACCAGCTGTTCGTGCTCCAGCTCTCCCTGTACGACGCCCGTACCGGCGAGCGGGTCCTCTCCACCTACGACGGCAGGACCGCTCCGGTGGTCGCGAAGAGCTCCGACGACACCCTGTTCCCGGCGCTCACCGACGCGATCGTCGGCCAGCGCCAGGGCAGCAGGATCGTGGTCGCCCTGACCGGCGCCGATGCCTACGGCGCGGGCGGAGTACCGCCGGAGGGTGTCCGCGCCGAGGACGACCTGGTCGTGGTGGCCGACGTGGTCTCGGTGCCTCCGTCGAAGGCTCTGACCCTGGCGAACGGCAAGGTCGAGGGACCGGTGGCCGACGCTCCGCAGGTGCAGACGGTCGAGGATCTCCCGGTCGGGGTGCTCTTCCCCGGCGGGAAGCGGCCCACCGCGACCCGGGTGGTACCGCTGATCACCGGGGAGGGTCCGCGGGTGCGCGACCACAGCCTGGTGACGCTGCACTTCCTCGGCCAGGTGTGGGGCGCCGGAGCGCCGTACGCGGACACGTACTTCAAGGAGCCGGTGGTGGTCCCGATCGGGGCCGAGGGCTCGGCCGCCGCCTGGGACGACGCCCTGGTGGGCGTCCGGCAGGGGAGCAGGGTGCTGGTGATCGGCCGAGCCGGACCGCCCAGCGTGGCGACCGGTCCGCGGGTCGCCGAGAATGAAATAGTCGCTTGGGTCGTTGACGTGCTGGGCGTCAGTTGATTCCGAGATCCCGGGGCAGCAGGAGAGGAGCAGCATGACCGCGACCAAGTCGGAACGCCTGTTGAACCTCGTGATCATGCTGCTGGTCTCGCGCAACTACGTGACCAAGGAGCGCATCCGCGAGGTCATCGAGGGCTACCGCGGCTCCGAGGACGAGGCGTTCGAGAAGATGTTCGAGCGCGACAAGGCGGAGCTGCGCGCCCTCGGCATCCCGCTCGAGCTCGGTCATGTCGACAAGTTCTTCGAGGACGAGCAGGGCTACCGGATCGCGCGGGACGCCTTCGAGCTCCCCGATCTCGCCCTGGAGCCCGACGAGGTCGCCGTCCTCGGACTGGCGGCCCGGGTCTGGCAGCACGCCGGACTGGCCTCCGCCACCTCCCAGGCGCTGGTGAAGCTGCGCGCCGCCGGCCACGAGGTCGACCGCCGCGCGCTGGACGTGCTGCAGCCGCGGGTCGAGGCGGAGGAGCCCTCCTTCGACGCGATGTGGTCGAGCACGATCAGCCGGACGCCGGTCCGCTTCCAGTACCGGCGCCCGAAGGACACCGAACCGCTGCTGCGGCACCTGGAACCGTGGGGCGTCGTCACCTCGCGGGAGCGCTGGTACGTGCTCGGTTTCGACCGAGATCGGCAGGCGCCGCGACTCTTCCGGCTCAGTCGGGTCGAGGGCGAGGTCGTCGCCGACGGCCGCCCCGGATCGTTCGAGGTGCCGCCCGGGACCGACATCCGGGCACTGACCGCCAACCTCACCCCGGTCCGGCCGACCGTCGAGGCCACCGTGCTCGCCCGGCACGGGACGGCGGTCCTGCTGCGTCGCCTGGCCGTCGCCGTGGAGGGTCCCGTGCCCGGCCCGGACGAGGCCAGCGCCTGGGACCGGCTGCGGGTCTCCACGTTCTCCTACGAGCAGCTGGCCGGCGACGTCGTCTCGCACCTGGGTGACGTGGTCGCGGTCGATCCGCCGGAACTTCGCGACCTGGTGCTGAGCCGGTTGTCGCTGCTGGCGGGGGTCGAGCGATGAGCAGCGCGTCGACCAAGGACCAGCTGGCCCGGCTGCTGGCGCTGGCGCCGTACCTGCAGGCGCGGGGAGAGGTCCCCCTGCGCGAGGTGGCCGCCGACTTCTCGGTCAGCCCCGACCAGATCCTCAAGGACCTGCGGGTTCTGTACATGTGCGGTCTGCCCGGGTTCGGTCCCGGCGAGCTGATCGACATCAACGTCGAGGCGCTGCTGGACGACCCCGACGGGTTGGTCCGGATCGACAACGCCGAGTACCTGGCGCGGCCGCTTCGCCTGGGCAGCAACGAGGCGTCCGCGCTGATCGTCGCGCTACGGGCGCTGCTGGACTCCAGCACAGTGGCCTCCCGCGAGGTCGTCGAGCGCACGCTCGCCAAGCTCGAGGCGGCCACCGAGGCGGGGGCGCTGCCCCTGGTCGACGTACGGGTCCCCGAGCAGCGGCCGGCGCTGACCAAGGCGCGCAACGAGCTCGAGTGGGCGCTGCGCACCAACAAGCAGGCCCGGATCCAGTACGTCGTCCCGAGTCGCGACGAGACCACCGACCGGGTGGTCGACCCGATCGCCCTGCTGCTGCAGGACGGCAAGACCTACCTGGACGCCTGGTGCCACCAGGCCGAGGCCCGCCGGCTCTTCCGGGTGGACCGGATCAGCTCGGTCAGCGTCCTGGAGACCGATCGCGAGCGCCACGACCTGACCCCGCGGGACCTCGCGGAGGGGTTGTTCGAGTCGAGCCCCGACGACCTGGTGGTCCGGCTCCGGCTAACCGCCCGGATGCGGTGGTTCGCCGAGTACTACCCGGTGCTCAGCGTCACCGACACCCCTGACGACGGCCTCGAGGTCACCCTGGCGGTCTCCGACGAGCTGTGGTTGCTGCGCCTGGCGATGCGCTTCGGGCACGGGCTGACCGTCCTCGAGCCTGCGGAGCTCAGCGACCGGATTCGGGGCGTTGCCCAGGATGCGCTCCGGTTGCAGCGAGCCACGGCGTACGATGAAACCGACAGCACCACCAGCCGAGCGGAATGAGGCAGCACAGTGTTCAGAGGCGGAATCGGCGCCCCCGAGATCATCCTGGTTCTGGCCGTGGTGGTCCTCCTGTTCGGTGCCAAGAAGCTCCCTGAGCTCGCCCGCGGCTCCGGCCGGGCGCTGCGCATCTTCAAGGCCGAGACCAAGGGCCTGATCGACGATGACGACGAGACCCCGGCCGAGGCCAAGCCGCTCGAGGGACGTGAGGCGGATGCTGCTCGCGCCGAAGCGGAGCGCCAGGCCGACAAGACCGACTGAGTCGGCGCACCCGTGTCTCTAGTCGGTGCCGCACGCCTGTTTCAGGTCAGGACCAGCACCGGTTCCGGCGAAGGCGGCCGGATGGCGCTCGCGGATCACTTCCGGGAGCTGCGCGGACGGCTGATGCGGTCCTTGGCCGTCTTCCTGGTCCTGCTGATCGTGTCGTTCTTCTTCTACGACCGGCTGCTCGACCTGGTCATGAACCCGTACAACGACGCGCGCAAGGCACTGGGCGCCGACGTTCAGACCAAGGCCTACATCAAGGGTGCCACCGGCCCGTTGATGCTCAACCTGAAGCTCTGCTCGATGGCCGCCCTGGTGGTCTCGGCCCCGTTCTGGCTGTACCAGATCTGGGCGTTCATCCTGCCGGGACTGCACTCCAACGAGAAGCGCTGGACCCGGGTGTTCGTCGCGATCGCGGGCCCGCTCTTCCTGGGCGGCGTCGGCGTCGGCTACTACGTCCTGCCGAAGGGCCTCGAGGTGCTGATCGGCTTCACGCCGAGCGGTCTGGACAACCTGGTCGAGTTCGGCGAGTACTTCAGCTTCCTGACCCGGATGCTGCTGGTGTTCGGCATCGCCTTCGAGATCCCGCTCTTCGTCGTCCTGCTCAACCTCGCGGGCGTGGTCAAGGGATCGACCCTGGGCCAGCACCGATCCTGGATCATCGTCGGCACCTTCATCTTCGCCGCCGTGGCGACGCCGTCGACCGACCCGATCTCGATGCTGTTCCTGGCGGTACCGATGACCGGGCTGTTCATCTTCTCCGAGGTGATCGCCCGGACCATCGACCGGCGCCGCGGCCGGAGCGCGGCCGAGGCTGCCCTGGACGACGACACCGCGTCGCCGCTCTAGCCGGCGTCCTCTCCCGATAGGGTCGAACCGTGCGCAAGCAGATCGCCGTCCTCACGAACCCGACGTCGGGCAAGGGCAAGGGGAGCCGGATCACCGACCAGGTGACGCCGCGCCTCCGCGACGCCGGGTACGACGTCACCGAGCTCGTCGGGCGCGACGGGGACGAGGCGCTCGACCTGGCGCGGAAGGCGGTCGCGGACGACCTGGAGACGCTGGTGGTCGTCGGCGGCGACGGGATGGTGCACCTGGCCGTCCAGGCGCTCGCCGGCAGCGACACGCGACTCGGACTGGTCCCGGCCGGCACCGGGAACGACGTGGCCCGCAACCTGGACCTGCCCCGGAAGGACCCGGCCGCGGCCACCGACGTGATCATCGGCGGGCGGGAACGCCAGATCGACCTGGCCCGGATCGGGCACCGGTACTACGTGACCGTGCTCGCCGCCGGGTTCGACGCGATCGTCAACGAGCGGGCCAACGAGATGTCCTGGCCGAAGGGCCAGATGCGCTACAACCTCGCCACCCTGGCCGAGCTGCGCACCTTCACCCCGATCCCGTACGTGCTCGAGGTCGACGGGGTCCAGCACCGCTTCGACGCGATGATGGTGGCCGTCAGCAACGGGCCCTCCTTCGGCGGCGGCATGCAGATCACCAAGGGCGCGCTGATGGACGACGGCCTGCTCGACGTGATCGCCATCGACCCGATGAGCAAGCTCGACCTGATCCGGACCTTCCCGAAGCTCCGCACCGGGAGCCACATCGGGCACCCGAAGGTGCACCACTTCTCCGGCCGCACCGTCACGGTGGCGGCCCCCGGGATCGTCGCCTACGCGGACGGCGAGCGGATCGCCGCGCTCCCGCTCACCGTTGAGGTCGTGCCCGGGGCGCTGCGGGTCCTGGTGCCATGAGCGAGCCGGGCCCGGCCGAGCAGTACGCCCGGTACCGGCGCAACAAGGACCACCCGCAGGTGGCCGACTTCGCGGCGCACTACGACTTCGGCCTCGACGACTTCCAGCTGCGTGCCTGCCGGGTGCTCGAGGAGGGCCGGTCGGTGCTGGTCGCCGCGCCGACCGGATCGGGCAAGACCATCGTCGGCGAGTTCGCAGTGCACCTGGCGCTGGAGAGCAGCCGGAAGTGCTTCTACACGACCCCGATCAAGGCGCTGTCCAACCAGAAGTTCAACGACCTCGTCGACCGGTACGGCGCGGAGAACGTCGGTCTGCTGACCGGGGACAACAGCATCAACGGTGACGCCCCGGTCGTCGTGATGACCACCGAGGTCCTCCGCAACATGCTGTACGCCGGTTCGCGGGCCCTCACCGGTCTTGGCTTCGTCGTGATGGACGAGGTGCACTACCTCGCCGATCGTTCCCGCGGCGCGGTCTGGGAGGAGGTGATCATCCACCTGCCCGAGTCGGTGGGTCTGGTCTCCCTCTCCGCCACGGTCAGCAACGCCGAGGAGTTCGGCGAGTGGCTCGGGACGGTGCGCGGCGAGACGGTCACCATCGTCGAGGAGAAGCGGCCGGTACCGCTCTACCAGCACGTGCTGGTCGGCCGGAAGATGCTCGACCTGTTCTCCAGCGAGCACCGTGGCGACGGGGCGCCCGCTCCCGACGAGGGCACCGTCAACCCCGAGCTGCTCCGGGTCGCCCGTGACGACCACATGTCCGGCCGGATGCGCGACCGCCGATCACCCAAGGGCCAGCGCCGCCCGGACCGGTCGCGACAGTCCGGGAACGGGCGCCGGGTCTGGGTGCCCAGCCGTGCCGACGTCGTCGAGCAGCTGGACCGCGCCGGTCTGCTCCCCGCGATCGTCTTCATCTTCAGCCGCGTCGGGTGCGACGCGGCGGTCCAGCAGTGCCTCAACGCCAACCTCAAGCTCACGACCCCCGAGGAGCGCGACGAGATCCGCGCCTTCGTCCAGGACCACTGCTCGCACCTGCCCGACGAGGATCTCCAGGTGCTGGGCTACCACGAGTTCCTGGACGGGCTCACCCGCGGGATCGCGGCCCACCACGCCGGGATGCTGCCGACCTTCAAGGAGTGCGTCGAGGAGTTGTTCCTCCGCGGGCTCTGCCGGGTCGTCTTCGCCACCGAGACGCTGGCGCTGGGCATCAACATGCCGGCCCGGTCCGTGGTGATCGAGAAGCTGTCCAAGTGGAACGGCGAGACCCACGCCGACATCACGCCGGGGGAGTACACGCAGCTCACCGGCCGGGCCGGTCGCCGCGGGATCGACGTCGAAGGGCATGGTGTCGTCCTCTGGCAGCCGGGCCTGGAGCCCAAGTCGGTGGCCGGCCTGGCCTCGACGCGAACGTACCCGCTCAAGTCGTCGTTCGCGCCGTCGTACAACATGGCGGTGAACCTGGTGCACCAGTTCGGCCGGGAACGCGCCCGCGAGCTGCTGGAGTCGTCGTTCGCGCAGTTCCAGGCCGACAAGGCCGTGGTCGGCCTGGCCCGCCAGCTGCGGAAGAGCGACGACGCGCTGGACGGCTACGCCGCGTCAGCGTCCTGCCACCTGGGCGACTTCGCCGAGTACGCCCGGTTGCGCCGCGAGCTCTCCGACACCGAGGCCGGTCTGGCCAAGTCCCGCCGGCAGGATCGCCGGGCCGACGTGCTCGCCTCGCTGGACGCCCTCAAGCCCGGTGACGTGATCGACGTCCCGTCCGGGCGCTATTCGGGGATGGCCGTCGTGATCGACCCCGGGCACAGCTCGGACCGGGAGGGCCCGCGGCCCTACGTACTCACCCAGGACCGGAGCGCCCGCCGACTGAGCCTCACCGACTTCCCGACGCCGGTAGTGCCGTTCACCCGGATGCGGATCCCGAAGAGCTTCAACGGCCGCAACCCGCAGTCGCGCCGGGACCTGGCCAGCACCCTGAAGATCAAGACGCACGGGTTCACCCCGCCGCCGGGAGGTACCAACCCGACCTCCCGCAGCGCCGCCGGCAGCGACGGCTCCGAGCAGATCGATCGGCTCCGCAAGGAGCTGCGCCAGCACCCCTGCCACGCGTGCCCGGACCGGGAGGACCACGCCCGCTGGATGGAGCGGTGGTACAAGCTCGACCGGGACTCCCGGACGCTGCGCCGCCGGATCGAGCAGCGCACCAACACGATCGCCCGGCAGTTCGACCGGGTCTGCGAGGTGCTCACCGCGCTGGAGTACCTGGACGGCGACCCGGCGAACCCGACCGTGACCAAGCGCGGGCGCGCGCTGATGCGGATCTACAACGAGATGGACCTGCTCACCGCGGAGTCGCTGCGACTCGGGCTCTGGAAGGGCCTCGACCCCAGCCAGCTGGCGGCGGTGCTCTCCAGCCTGGTCTTCGAGTCCCGCAAGGCCGACGACGCGGCCTCCCCGAAGCTGCCCGGCGGTCCGGTCCGCGACGTGCTCAAGGAGATGACGTCGGTCTGGTCCGACCTGGACGCCCTCGAGCGGCAGCACAAGCTGGAGCAGCTCCGCGAGCCGGACTTCGGGTTCTGCTGGGCGGCGTACCGGTGGGCCGAGGGCGACGACCTCGACGAGGTCCTGGACGCGACCGGGCTGGCGGCCGGCGACTTCGTCCGGTGGATCAAGCAGCTGCTGGACCTGGCCGGTCAGGTGGCCGACGCCACCGGCGACGCGGTCGTCCGCGACAACGCCCGGGAGGCGGTCGTCCGGCTGCGACGCGGAGTCGTCTCCTACACGTCCGTGACGGACTGACTCAGCCGATCGGCCGGTTCTCGTACGCCGTCGAGAGCACGATCGTGGTCCGCGTCGAGACGTTCGCCATCGTCCGGACCCGGGCGAGCAGCGCCTCCAGGTCGGCCGGGGTGGCGACCCGGACCTTGAGGATGTACGACTCGTCACCAGCCACCGACCAGCAGCTCTCGATCTCCTCGACGTCGGCGAGCCGGTCCGGGTAGTCGTCCGGCGCAGCCGGGTCGAAGGGGGTGATCGAGATGAACGCGGTCAGCGGGCGCCCGGCCTGGGCGTGGTCGATCGAGGCGCCGTACCCGGTGATCAGGCCGCGCTCCTCGAGACGCTTGACGCGCTGGTGGACGGCCGAGGTCGACAACCCGGTGGCCTTGCCGAGATCGGTGTAGGACATCCGGCCATCGTCGGCGAGCAGGCGCAGGATCTTTCGATCGATCTTCTCCACGGCGCCGAGCCTACTGCGGCGAGCCGACGTCGCGCCTGTTTGTTCCACAGCGCACTCCAGGCCCTATGTTGGTCCGGTGAGCTCCCTGATGCTGCTGGACACCGCCTCGCTGTACTTCCGGGCCTTCTACGGGGTGCCGGACACCATGCGCGCACCCGACGGCACACCGGTCAACGCGGTCCGCGGGCTGCTCGACTTCATCAGCCGGCTGGTGGAGGAGTACGAGCCGACGCACCTGGCCTGCTGCTGGGACAACGACTGGCGGCCGCAGTGGCGGGTGGACCTGATCCCGACGTACAAGGCGCACCGGGTCGAGGAGGAGGTGCCGGGCGGTTCGGACGTCGAGGAGGTGCCCGACCCGCTGCAGGTGCAGATCCCGATCATCGTGGACGTGCTCGCGGCGTTCGGGATCGCCGTCGTGGGGGCGGACGAGTACGAGGCCGACGACGTGATCGGCACCCTGGCGACCGGGGCCGGGATGCCGGTCGAGATCGTCACCGGTGACCGGGACCTGTTCCAGCTCGTCGACGACACCGCGGGGGTCCGGGTGCTCTACACCGCGCGCGGTGTCGGCAAGCACGAGCGCGTCACCGAGGACGTGATCCTGGAGAAGTACGCCGTCCGGGCAGACCAGTACGCCGATTTCGCCACCCTGCGCGGCGACAACTCCGACGGCCTGCCCGGCGTCGCGGGCGTGGGGGAGAAGACCGCCGCCACCCTGCTGAACCGGTTCGGGGACCTCGACGGGATCAGGGCTGCCGCGCTGGACCCGGAGAGCGACCTCGGTCCGGGGCCGCGCCGCAAGCTCCTGGACGCCGCTCCCTACCTGGACGTCGCGCCCGAGGTGGTCGCGGTGGCGCGGACGATCGACCTGGGCTCCCCGGAGCTCGCGCTGCCGTCGGTCCCCGCCGACATCGACGGCCTCAAGGTGCTCGCCGAGCGGTGGGGGCTGGACACCCCGATCGCCCGGCTGGTCAACGTGTTGACCGACAACAATCGTCAGTGAGCCTGCAGGGCCGCCAGCCGGCGTGACGCCTCGGCCATCTCGGCGGCCTTGAGCGCGGTCTCGTCCAGCGAGCCGTGCGTGCGCCACCAGTCCTGCCCGGCCTCGGGCAGGGTGTGGATCGGGTCGTAGTACTCGTAGAAGCGGGTCAGCGCGTCGGCGTCCGCGGCCTCGATCGAGGTCCGGTAGTTCTTGGTCCAGTAGGAGATGCCGCGCTCGGCGTCGTACTCGGCCACCTGGTGCACCCAGCGCTTGCCGACGAACGGCACGTCGCAGACGATCCTGGGGGTGGCGAAACCGGGCAGGTAGCCCATCAGGTCGTGCTGCAGTCGCTGCGCCTTCGCCACCGAGACCCGCCAGTGCTCCGAGTACGGGATCAGGTCGCACATGTAGAAGTAGTACGGCATCACCCCGGCGCCGTCGAGCAGGGCGAAGCAGAGGTCCAGCAGGGTGTGCTGATCGGCGTTGACGCCCTCCATCAGCACGCCCTGGTTGCGCACGTCGCGGACCCCGGCCTCGAACATCGCCGCGGTCGCCCGGGCCACCAGCGGCGTCACCGAGCTCGCGTGGTTGACGTGGGTGTGGATGGCCAGCGAGACGTTCCGGCTGCGGGCCAGGGTTGCCACCCGCTCGATGCCGGCGCGGACGTCGTCCTGGAGCCAGTGCTGGGGGAGTCCCATCAGTGCCTTGGTGGCGAGCCTGATGTCACGGATGTTCTCGATCTCCAGGAGCTTGGTCAGGAAGTCCTCGAGCCGGGCGATCGGCATGTTCGCGACGTCTCCGCCGGAGACCACGACGTCGCGGACCTCCGGCGTGCCCCGCAGGTAGTCGAGCATCGCGTCGAGCCGGTCGTTGGGCTTCGCGGCGAACTTGAGCTTGGTGACCTGCGGCGTCGAGTTCCCGACCAGGTCCATCCGGGTGCAGTGCCCGCAGTACTGGGGGCAGGTCGGCAGCAGCTCGGCGAGGACCTTGGTGGGGTAGCGGTGGGTGAGCCCCTCGGCCGCCCACATGTCGTGCTCGTGCAGCGAGTCCCGGGTGGCGTGCGGGTGGGACGGCCAGTCGGTACGGCGGTCCGAGAAGACCGGCAGCATGTAGCGACGTACCGGGTCGGCGTACAGCGCCTCGGTGAGCGAACCGGCGCCGCCCGCCTGGACCCCGGACATCATCGTGTTGAGCATCTGCGGCGGCACCAGCATCGACATCGTGGCGCGCTCGGCCTGATCCCGTTCGAGGTCCGCGTAGAACCGGTCGTCGACGAGATCACCGAGGAGGTCCTTGAGCTGTTGGACGGTCTTCACGCAGTGCGAGCGCTGCCACTGGGCCGATTCCCAGTCGGCGGCGCTGACGTCGCGCCAGCCCGGGAAGCGCCGCCAGTCCGGTTCGACCAGCTCGACGTGGCGGTACCGGTACGGCTGGCCGCCGGCGATCTCGGGCATGGTGTCCAGAGTCATCATTCCTCCGTCAGTTGTGTGACGCCGGTCTCAAGTGCCAGAGTAGGAGAAACTGTTCGGCAAATCCACCTCTCAACAGGAAGTCTTACGGCTGAGGTGGCACTAGAAGGGATGTTTGAGCGTGGTGGGCGTACTCGTCGAAAGTGATCCAGTCGGGACGCACCGTGTCCTGGAGCCGCGCGGCGCCCTGCCGCAGGCTGCTGCCCGCCTGGACGCCCGCCCGGAGCTCTGGCCCGACGAGGTCCGGATCCGGGTCGAACGCCTCAACCTGGACGCAGCGTCGTACCGGCAGCTCGCCGAGAAGCACGGCGAGGACCGCGACGCGCTGCGTGCCGAGGTGCTCGACATCGTGGCCACCCGCGGCAAGATGCAGAACCCGGTCACCGGATCCGGCGGGATGCTGATCGGCGTCGTCGAGGAGGTCGGCCCCAGCTCGCCGCTGGGACTCTCGGTCGGCGACCGGGTCGCCACCCTCGTCTCGCTGACGCTGACGCCGTTGGTGATCACCGACGGGCTCACCGCCTGGGACGGAGCGGGGGAGCAGGTCCCGACCGCCGGGCACGCGATCCTCTTCGGCCGCTCGATCGCCGCAGTCCTGCCTGCCGACCTCGCCACCGAGGACGCGCTCTCGGTGATGGACGTCTGCGGCGCGCCCGCGCTCACCGCACGGGTCGTCGCCCAGTATGCGGAAGGGGACGCCGTCGTCACCGTGATCGGTGCGGCAGGTAAGTCCGGGTCGCTGAGCCTGGCGGCGGCGCGGGCTGCCGGCGCCACCCGCCTGATCGGGGTCGTTCCGCACGAGGCCGAGGCGGCCGCGTTGCGCGCCAGCGGCCTGGCCGACGAGATCGTGGTCGCCGACGCCCGGGATCCGCAGGGACTGCGCGCGGGCGTCGCGATGGCCGGGGGGCCCGGGCAGGTGACCGTCGTCTGCGTGGACGTGCCCGGCTGCGAGGGCGGGGCGATCCTCGCCACCCGCGCCGGCGGCACCGTGATCTTCTTCTCGATGGCCACCTCGTTCTCCGCCGCCGCGCTCGGGGCGGAGGGTCTGGCCGCCGACGTCACCATGCTGGTCGGCAACGGCTACGTGCCCGGTCACGCCGACCTGGCGCTGGACCTGTACCGGTCCTCACCCGGGGTCCGCGCGCTGTTCGCGAGCCGGCGATGACGGGCAAGCTCGACCTCGACCCGGTGGTGGTGCGCAAGGCGCGCACCCTGGCGCGCAGCATCGGCAGGCCGATCGTCCGGACGGCGAAGGCGCACACCACCACCTCGGTCGAACGAGCCACCCTCCGGCTCGGCGGGGTCACCGGCGCCGACCCGGACGGCACGCCGTGGGTCAACCGGCTCACCGACGCCGTCCAGGGTGACGTCGGCCTGGAGCACGGGGTCGCGCTTCCCGCCTGGGACGCGCTGGTCCGCGGCGAGGCCGAGGACCTGGTCACCCTGGCCCGGAAGGCCGCTGCCGGCTCTGTCCGTTTCCGGCTGCCGGAGGGTCGCGACCTGGTGCGGGCCCGGTCAGCGGCCCGCAAGCAGATCGGCGCCGGCGTACGACGGATCGATGCGCAGCGCCGTACCCGGGAACGGATGGTCGCGCGCATCGGCGACGCGCCGCGGACGCCGTGGATCTACCTGATCGTGGCCACCGGCGACATCTACGAGGACATCCCGCAGGCTCAGGCGGCGGCCCGCGCGGGTGCCGACGTGATCGCGGTGATCCGCTCGACCGGGCAGTCGCTGCTCGACTACGTGCCCGAGGGCGCGACCCGGGAGGGGTTCGCGGGCACCTACGCGACCCAGGAGAACTTCCGGCTGATGCGCGCCGCCCTGGACGAGACCAGCCGAGAGCTCGGTCGCTACATCCGGCTCACCAACTACGCCTCCGGCCTCTGCATGCCGGAGATGGCGGCGATGGCCGGGCTGGAACGGCTCGACATGATGCTCAACGACTCCATGTACGGGATCCTCTTCCGCGACATCAACCCGATCCGGACCTTCGTCGACCAGCGCTTCAGCCGGCAGGTGCACGCGCGCGCCGGGATCATCATCAACACCGGCGAGGACAACTACCTGACCACCGCGGACGCGGTCGAGGCCGCGCACACGGTGACCACCAGCCAGCTGCTCAACGAGTACTTCGCCAAGGAGGCGGGGCTCGCGGACTGGCAGCTCGGCCTGGGGCACGCCTTCGAGATCGACCCGGACGTGCCCGACTCGTTCCGCCTCGAGCTGGCGCACGCGATGCTGGCCCGGGAGCTGTTCCCCCAGGCACCGCTGAAGTGGATGCCGCCCACCCGGCACATGACCGGAGACGTCTTCCGCGGCTACCTGCTCGACGGGTTCTTCAACCTGATCGGCTCGCTGACCGGCCAGGGCATCCTGCTGGTCGGGATGATGACCGAAGCCGTGGTGACGCCGTGGCTCTCGGACCGCGACCTCGCGCTGCAGAACGTCCGGTACGTGCTGAATGCCACCGGTGACCTGCACGAGGATCTCCAGCCGGCCCCGGGGGGATTCCTGCAGCGCCGAGCGTCCGCTGTGCTGGAGGAGACCGTGGACCTGCTCCAGGCGATCGCCGACCACGAGCACGGGCTGCTCGACGCGATCGCCGACGGCACCTTCGGGTTGATGAAGCGCCCAGCGGACGCCGGGCGCGGAATGGACGGCGTGGTGAAGAAGTCAGCGGGGTACTGCAACCCGGCGAGCGAGCTGCTGGAGGCGACGTCATGACAAGCGAGCCGAAGCGCCTCTTGGTCCCGTACGGCGACACCACCGGCGACGGGATGGTCCAGGTGTCGTTCACGCTGCCGATGGCGCACTCCAAGGTTGCCGAGGGGACCGCGGCCCAGCTCGCCCAGAAGATGGGCATCGACCCTGCCCTGGTGGTGCACGCCAAGCCGATGGGCCCGGACTTCACCTTCTTCGTCGTCTACGGCCGGGTCAACCACACCGTGGACCCGAGCGTGGTCGAGGTGGTCGAGCGGGACTACCCGCTGCTGACGCCGAAGGAGGTCAACGCCGCGGTGAAGACCGGCCTGCGCCGCCGCCTGGTGGTCGTCGGCGGCTGTATCGGCACCGACGCGCACACCGTCGGCATCGACGCGATCCTGAACATCAAGGGCTTCGCGGGGGAGAAGGGCCTGGAGTACTACCGCGAGCTCAAGGTGGTGAACCTGGGCGCCCAGGTGTCGGTGCCGGACCTCGTCGAGCAGGCGCTCGCGGAGAAGGCCGATGCCGTCCTGGTCAGCCAGGTCGTCACGCAGCGGGACGCGCACCTGCTCAACACCCGGGAGATGTCCGCGGCGTTCCGCGAAGCCTTCCCGGCGGCCAGGCGCCCGCTCCTCGTCGTCGGCGGCCCGCGCTTCGACGAGTCGAAGTCGGCCGAGCTCGGCGTCGACCGGATCTTCACCCGCGGGACCACGCCCGGCGAGGTCGCCAGCTACCTGGTGCACCGCCTGATCGAGAGGAGAGCCTCATGAGCCGCACGTCTGCTTGCGAGCCCGGGTTGAGGATCACCCATCGCCGCTACGTCCCGTACTCGCACGCGCACTATGCCGGGAACCTGGTCGACGGCGCCTACAGCCTCGGCCTGTTCGGGGACGTCGCCACCGAGCTCTGCATCGCCACCGACGAGGACGAGGGCTTGTTCGCGTCGTACTCGGACGTCCAGTTCCGCGCACCGGTGCGTGCCGGCGACGTGATCGAGGTCGTCGCCGAGCTGGTCCGGG
Source organism: Nocardioides marmoriginsengisoli (assembly GCF_003725695.1). Lineage (GTDB taxonomy): Bacteria > Actinomycetota > Actinomycetes > Propionibacteriales > Nocardioidaceae > Marmoricola > Marmoricola marmoriginsengisoli. The sequence goes on along the minus strand of NZ_RJSE01000002.1, from coordinate 48,665 downwards.
TCGGTGCGCGCTCGCGGGTCATCGACTTCACCGCGACGGTCGTGGCCCGGGGTGACGGCGACGGGTCGTCCTCGCGGATGCTCGCCGAGCCGCTGCTGGCGACCACTGCGACGGGGACCTGCGTCGTACCGGCCTGAACCCTCAAGCAGCACTTCAAGCGTGTCATCGGGGACACGCCGGGAAGCAAGAATTCTTTCACCGAAAATTGGTTCTCGGGCCATCGCGTTGACCTGCGTATTTGCAGCGTCTGCGCAGGTCACGGGCCGGTTGACAGAAGCCTTGATGATGGGTTGGGTTACCTCGTTCCTCCAGGCAGATCGTCCTCGTCACGGTCTCCGACATGAGGGGTAAAGCCTCACCGACCGCCGCGGTGTGGGCCGACCCCAACGGCTGAGTCGGAGTCCCGCGTCGAGGGTGGGAGAACACGGGGGGAGTGCGGCACCAGTAGACAACGGTCGTTCGGTGACATCCAGCCATCGAGCGGGCGGTCCGAAGGTCCCGTTCCTCCCCCCGCCGCCTTCCTCGGCGGGTCCCGCACCGCGTGCGGTTGACCCGGACGGCTAGCGTTGGTCGCATGTCAGGTCAGGTGCGGCGCCGCCGGTTCCCGTGGTGGTTGCTGCTGGTCGCGTTCATCGGCATCCCGATCGTCGAGATCTACGTCCTGATCCAGGTCGGCCAGGTCATCGGGCCGTGGTGGACGATCCTGCTGCTGATCGCCGACAGCATCTTGGGCTCGTGGTTGCTCAAGCGCGAAGGGGCGCGAGCCTGGCGGGCGCTGCAGGTGGCGCTGGCCGAGGGCAGGATGCCGGCGCGCGAGCTGGCCGACGGCATCCTGATCGTGCTCGGCGGCACCCTGATGATCAGCCCCGGGTTCGTCACCGACATCTTCGGGGTGCTGGCGATCCTGCCGCTGACCAGGCCGCTGGGCCGGAAGGTGCTGGCCGGGTTCATCAGCAAGCGACTGGTGGTCAGCGGGGTGCCGGGGATGCCCAGGAATGCTCCCGGAAGTGCACCCAGAAATGCACCCGGAAATGCACAACGCCCCGGACCGTCGGGTGACGTGGTCCAGGGCGACGTGATCGAGAGCGACTAGGCAGTCGCCTTCTTCTTGGTCTTCTTCGCCGGACGGTGCAGGTGCGCCGGGCCGATCTCGCCGCCGCGGAGCAGCTCGAGCCGCTCGGTGAGGATGTCCTCGAGCTCACTGATCGAGCGCCGCTCCAGCAGCATGTCCCAGTGCGTGCGGGCCGGCTTCTCGACCTTCTGCTCCGGGAGGATGCCGTCGACGCTCAGGCCCTCGGCGCCGCATCGCGGGCACTCCCAGTTCGCCGGGACGTCCGCCTCGACGGACATCGTGATCTCGAACTTGTGTCCGCGGGTGCACTGGTAGCCGACCTGCTGACGAGCAGCGAACTCGATCCCGCGCTCGTCCTCGAAGCTCTGTCCACCGAGGCGTGCGCCTCGCAGGGTGCGGTCTCCCATGGAATCCTCCAAATGTCTGGGTGAGCCAGATCGTGGCTCTCCTCATGCGTACAACCTCAAGGACGCTCACGCAAGCCGAACATGATGCCATTGCTGCCGGCCGGACGTGAGATCCGGTGGGTTTGTCCCTCAGGATCGACAACGAACGACCCACCCTGAGGATTCCCGGAACCCGGGCAGGAGACGGGTCTCACGTCACACTGCGGCGGGTACCTGGTTACCAGCGTCCCGGATACCGCGCTCCGGGTCCAATCGGAGCAGGAAGAAGGCTCCGAGGACGAAGAAGACGATCAGCGCCAGGATCGCCGGGCGGTAGGAGCCGGTGAGCTGGAACGTCACCCCGAAGAGCAGGGTCCCGAACCACGACGTACCGCGCTCTGCGGCGCCGTAGAGCGCGAAGTACTCGCCCTCGCGACCCCGGGGGATCAGCAGGCTGAAGAACGACCGGGAGAGCGCCTGGGTGCCGCCCATCACCACGCCGATGGCGATCGCGACCGCGATGAACAGGAACACGTTCTTCCGGGGCAGGACCAGCGCGGCGACGACGATCGCCATCCAGGCGTAGGTGCCCCACAGGATGCAGCGGTAGGCCCCGTGACGGGCGGCGAGCCGGCCGAAGACCAGGGCACCGCCGAACGCGACGAACTGGATCAGCAGGATCGTCCCGATCAGCACTGAGGTGCCGAAGCCGAGCTGCTTCTCGCCGTACGTCGACGCCGCGTAGATCACCGTCTGGATGCCGTCGTTGTAGAACAGGTACGCCAGCAGGAAGGTCAGCGTCATCGGGTAGTTCCGCAGGTCCTTCAGGGTGCGGAAGAGCTGGCCGAAGCTCCGCGCCACGACGCTCCCGGGGACTTCCTCGACGGCGACCGGCGCGTAGTCGCGGAGCTTGACGAACGGGATGATCGTGAATGCCGCCCACCAGATCGCGGCCGAGAGCAGCGAGATCCGGACCGACATCCCCTTGGAGAGCCCGAAGGCGTCGTGACCGAGGAAGAGCACCAGGTTCAGCGCCAGCAGCACGCCGCCGCCGAGGTAGCCCCAGGCCCACCCGCGCGAGGAGACCCGGTCCCGCTCGTCCTCGGTGGAGATGTCGGCGAGGATCGCGTAGTAGCTGACCAGCGAGCAACCGGCCAGGATGCTGGCCAGCACCACGGCGACGGCGCCGAGCTGCCAGTTGTCGCCGGCGACGAAGAAGAGCAGCGAGCCGACGGCGGCCCCTGCCCAGGCGTACCCGGCCATGTGCCGCTTCTTGTGCGCGGACCGGTCCACGTAGGCGCCCACGATCGGCAGCAGGAACGCGCTGCTGATCGTGGCGAAGCTGGTCAGGTAGCTCGGCAGCGAGCCGGCGGCCAGGTGCAGACCGAGCACCTCGACGGTCTTCTTGCAGGTCTCGTCGGCGTCGACGCAGCCGGCCGCCTTGCCTGCGACGGTGATCATGTACGGCGCGAACATCACCGAGAGCACGGTCGTGTAGAACGCCGAGTTCGCCCAGTCGTACCAGTTCCAGGCACGCTGCTGCCGGAGCCGGTCGGCTTGGATCTCGTCGAGGCTCATGGGTGGTCCCTCCAGAGTCCGCGGGTGACGAGCAGGTCCTTGAGGACGTCGGTGCGGTCGGTGATCAGCCCGTCGACGCCGAGGTCGAGGAGCTCCTCCATCTCGGCTCGCTCGTCGATCGTCCAGACGTGCACCTGGACGCCCGCACGGTGCGCCCGGCGTACGAGGGCGTCGGTCACCACCGGCAACGGCCCGCGGCGGTGCGGCACCTGGAGGGCGGCGACCCGTCCTCCGGTGAGCCGGCGGGCGATCTCCGCCGTCGGAGCCGCCAGGTACGCCGCCACCTCGACCGGTGCGGCCGAGGTCGCCACGGCTCCGGCGGTACGGCGACGGAACTCCTGGATCCGGGCCCGCGAGAAGGACCCGACGCAGACCCGGTCGTGCGCCCCGGTGGCGTCGAGCAGGTCCGCCAGCGCGTTCCCGGCGCCGTCGCCCTTCAGGTCGATGTTGAAGCGGCAGTGCGCGAACTCGTCGAGCAGGTCGGCCATCGTCGGGATCGCGTGCGCGCCACCGATCCGGGCTCGGCGCAAGGTCGCCTCGGAAGCCGTGGCCACCGGGCCGCTCTGGTCGGTGACCCGGTCCAGCACGTCGTCGTGGAAGGCGATCAGCCCGCCGTCGCGGGTGGCGTGCACGTCGGTCTCCAGGTAGCGGTAGCCGAGGCCCACAGCATGGCGGAAGGCGTGCGCGGTGTTCTCGGTCCCGAGCAGGTCGGGGTGCCGGGCACCGCCGCGGTGCGCCATCGCGATCACCCCGCCCGACGACACCGCGTCGTCGAGATAGGCGTGGCCGGTCGTCGGTCGATCCATGGCTCCTCCATCCCCCTGCGGGACAGTATTCACCGGCCGACTCCGTTTCGGGGCAAGTCGGGCATCCGACACGGAGAGAAAGCGACCCCGGTCCGGGGGAGCGGGTCCTGCGGGGAGTACCTTCGAGAGGTGGACGACATGACCTGCCCGCAGTGCGGGGAATCGATGGCCGAGCGGACTCTCGGTCACGTGACGATCCAGCGGTGCACCGGCTGCTCCGGGGTCTTCCTCGGTCGCGCCGACCTGGGAGCGCTGATCGAGGCCGAGAACGACTGGCACGCCCACCAGTCGGCCAACACCGCGGCGCTGCCGCGGATCACCTCGGAGATGTCCCGGCCGCCTGTCGTCCCGGAGCGCAGCCGCGCCTTCGTCGAGACGCTCTTCAAGTCCTGAGCGCGGGCGCTCCCGTCAGCGCAGGTCGGTGAAGGTCTCGATCTTCGCGCCGAGCTGGTTCAGCCGCTCGGCGAGGTCCTCGTAGCCGCGGTTGATCACGTAGACCGAGCGCAGCACCGAGGTTCCCTTGGAGGCGAGCATCGCGAGCAGGATCACTACCGCCGGCCGGAGCGCGGGCGGGCAGACGATCTCGGCGCCGGACCAGTGCGTGGGGCCGTCGATCATCACCCGGTGCGGGTCCAGGAGGGTGACCTTCCCCCCGAGCTTGCTGAGCTCGGTGAGGTAGATCGCCCGGTTCTCGTAGACCCAGTCGTGCAGCATCGTCTGGCCGGTGGCCACCGCGGCGATCACCGCGAAGAACGGCAGGTTGTCGATGTTGAGGCCGGGGAACGGCATCGGGTGGATCTTGTCGATGGGGGAGTGCAGCGCCGAGACCGCGGTGGTCAGGTCCAGCAACCGGGTGTGCCCGTTGGCCGCCCGGTACTCCTCGGAGCGCTCGTAGCGGAAACCCATCTCCTCGAGCAGGGCGAGCTCGATCTCCAGGAACTCGATCGGGACCCGGCGGATGGTGATCTCGGAGCCGGTGACGATCGCGGCGGCCAGCAGCGACATCGCCTCGATCGGGTCCTCGCTGGGGGAGTACTCGACATCGACGTCGATCACGGCGCAGCCGGTGACGGTGAGGGTGGTGCTGCCGATCCCCTCGATCACCACGCCGAGCTTCTGCAGGTAGAAGCAGAGGTCCTGGACCATGTAGTTCGGGCTGGCGTTGCGGATCACGGTGGTGCCGTCGTACAGGGCGGCGGCCATCAGGGCGTTCTCGGTCACGGTGTCGCCGCGCTCGGTCAGCACGATCGGACGCTTCGGCGCGGAGTCCTCGGCGACCACCGCGTGGTAGCTGCCCTCGGTCGCCTTCACCTCGAGGCCGAAGTGCCGTAGCGCGGTCAGGTGCGGCTCGACGGTGCGGGTGCCGAGGTCGCAGCCGCCGGCGTACGGGAGCTCGAAATCGTTGCTGCGGTGCAGCAGCGGGCCGAGGAACATGATGATCGACCGGGTACGGCGGGCCGCCTCGTCGTCGATCGCCGCCAGGTCGAGCGTGGCCGGCGGGACGATCTCGAGGTCGTTCTCCTCGTTGAGCCACCGGGTCCGGACGCCCATGCTGCCGAGGACCTCGAGCAGCCGGTTGACCTCCTCGATCCGGGCGACCTTGCGCAGGACCGTGCGGCCGTTGTTGAGCAGGGCGGCGCACAGCAGCGCGACGCCGGCGTTCTTCGAGGTCTTCACGTCGATGCTGCCGGTCAGGGTGGTCGGGCCGGTCACCCGCAGGTGCACGGGTCCGGCGCCGATGCTGACGAGCTGCTCGTCGAGAGCCTCGCCGATCCGGGCCAGCATCTCCATGGAGACGTTCTGGTGGCCGCGTTCGATACGGTTGACCGCGCTCTGGCTCGTGCTCAGCGCGTCGGCGAGCTGCTGCTGGGTCCAGCCCCGGTGCCGGCGTGCGCTGCGGATCAGGGTCCCGATCTGGCTCAGGTAGTCGACAGTCACCCGGCGGACGCTATCTCAGATATGAGATGAAGCCAACGCGGCGCGTGCTGGCAGGATCGACCCATGCGAGTCACCACCATCCACGCCGCCGGGGACATCCGCCTCGAGGAGCGCCCGGTGCCGGTCATCGGTGCACCGACCGACGCTGTCATCAAGATCACTGCCGGCTGCATCTGCGGCTCGGACCTGTGGCCGTACCGGGGCGAGAACCCGATCACCGCGGGCTCCACGATCGGCCACGAGATGGTTGGCGTGATCGAGGAGGTCGGTTCCGAGGTCCGGTCGTTCAAGCCCGGTGACTTCGTGATCGTGCCCTTCTGCACCTGCGACAACACCTGTCCGAACTGCGACAACGGCGCACACTCGGCGTGCGTCAACGGCGGCTTCACCACCGGCGGCCAGGGGGAGTACGGCCTGGTCGGCCAGGCCGACGGAAGCCTGGTCAAGACCGACGGGATGCCGGACCCCTCGATGATCCCGTCCTTGCTGACGCTCTCCGACGTCTTCCCGACCGGCTGGCACTGCGCCGTGTCGGCAGGAGTGCGGAAGGGGCACACGGCGGTGGTCGTCGGCGACGGTGCCGTCGGCCTGTGCGGCGTGTTGGCGGCGGTGCAGCTCGGCGCGGAGAAGGTGATCGCGATGTCGCGGCACGAGTCGCGTCAGGAGATCGCCCGCGCGTTCGGCGCGACCCACATCGTCGCCGAACGGGGTGCCGACGGCGCGAAGCGGATCAAGGAGATCACCGACGGGGTCGGTGCCGACGCGGTCCTCGAGTGCGTGGGTACCGACGACGCGATGCGGATGGCGTTCCAGGCGGCGCGACCGGGCGCGATGGTCGGGTTCGTCGGCGTACCGCACGGCGTGAAGCTGCCGGTCGAGCGGATGTTCGCCAAGAACGTCGGCCTCGCCGGCGGCGTGGCTCCGGTACGCCGCTACCTGCCCGAGCTGCTCGACCTGGTGACCTCGGGAACGGTCAACCCCGGCCTGGTGTTCGACTCGGTGATGCCCCTGGCGGACGTCGCCGAGGGGTACCGCGCGATGGACGAGCGGCGCGCGATCAAAGTCCTGCTCCAACCGTGAGGAGAGAAACCGTGACGAACGCAGATCTCAAGACCAAGGCCCGGGCGCTGCTCGCGCTGCACGTCCCCGGAACGCCCGGCGTGCTGCCGACGGTATGGGATGCCTGGAGCGCGAACGTGGCCGTCTCCGCCGGCTTCACCGGGCTGACCGTCGGGAGCCACCCGCTGGCCGACTCGATCGGCCGGCCGGACGGCGAGGGGATGACCTTCACCGAGCTGACCACCCGGGTCGCGCAAATCACCGAGTCGGTCGACGTACCGGTGTCGGTGGACATCGAGTCCGGGTACGGCGAATCGGCCGGCACCCTGATCGACGGGTTGCTCGCCGCCGGTGCGGTCGGTCTGAACATCGAGGACACCGTGCACAGCGAGGGCGGCCGGATGCGCTCGTCGGAGGAGCACGCTGCTCTGATCGGCGAGCTGCGGGCGGCCGCCGATGCGGCGGGCGTGCACGTCGTCCTGAACGCCCGCACCGACACCTTCAAGAACAAGCTCGGCGAGGACGCGGAGCGCGTCGACCTGGCGATCGCCCGGATGATCGCCTGCGCCGAGGCCGGGGCGGATTCGCTCTACCCGGTGGGCTTCCACGACGAGGAGACGTTGAAGCGGATCTGCGACGCGTTGCCGTTGCCGGTGAACGCGATCGCGAACCCGGTCGACGGGGACCTGGCGATGTACGCCCGGGCCGGTGCCGGCCGGATCAGCTTCGGTCCGATCTGGCAGATGTCGCTGGCGAAGATCTCGGCGGACTGGCTGGCGCGCTGGCGCTAGGCGCGTCGCATCCCGAGGAGTCCGCGGATCGACCCGGCGAGCAGGTTGCCCATCGAGAAGTGGTCGTCCCACAACGTGATCAGGCCGTCTCGCACCTCGAACGTCCCGCAGACCCAGAAGGCCGACTCCCAGCGCTTGTAGGAGAGGTAGTCGATGCGGTCGGTCAGCACGATCGGCCCGTTGGCGGCGATGTGGTGCATGTCGACACGGAAGCCGATGCTGCGCCGCTCCATGTCGCGGAGCATCCCGCGGACCTTGTGACCGCGGAAGGTCGGCATGCCCGTGTTGCGCCACTCGACGTCGGGGGCGAGCAGCTCGCAGGCAGCCTCGGCCTCACCGTGCTCGAGCAGGGTCAGGAACGATTCCACGATCACGGCGGCGTCGGTCATGGGCCGTAGATTACCGACCATGGATTCACCGAGCCTCCAGGAGACCTACTTCCCGAACCTGCCGTGCTTCGGGTGCGGGCCCGCCAACGAGAAGGGCCTCCAGCTGCGCAGTCGGGTCGCCGACGACGGCCTGGTCCGGGCATCGTTCACGCCGTGGCCCGAGCACGACAACGGCCTCGGCTTCCTGAACGGCGGCATCATCGCCACCATCCTGGACTGCCACAGTGCGGCCGCAGTGACCCACGAAGCGTTCTCCCGCGGCTGGCCGCCGCTGCCGGGGGCTGCGCTGCCGTACGTCACCGCCGGCCTGGAGGTGCGCTACCTCCGACCGGCGCCGTTGGACGCCACCGTCACCCTGGGAGCCCGGGTCACCGCGGCGTCGGAGGCCGAGATCACCGCCGAGGTCTGGATCGAGTGGGACGGCAAGGAGCGGGCCGCTGCCAGCGCGCTCTGGAAGCGCTGGCGACCTCGCTAGGGAGGTGTATTCTTGGTGTATGGCACGCACAAACATCGATCTTGACGAGAGCCTCGTCAACGAGGTCATGCGCCGGTTCGGCGTGACCACCAAGAAGGACGCGGTGGACCTCGCGCTCCGCCGCCTGGTGGGAACGCCGCTGACGGTCGACTTCGTGCTGGGTTTGGAGGGGATCGGCTGGGACGGCGACCTAGACGCCCTGCGCGACTCGCCGGTCGAGACCTTCTGATGATCCTGGTCGACACGTCCTGCTGGGTCGACTACCTCCGGAGCAACGACACCCCGGCGCGGACCGAAGTACGGAGACTGATCACCGAGGATCTCGGGAGCGTGGTCACCTGCGAGCCAGTCGCGATGGAGCTGCTGGCGGGGACGACGTCGCCGCAGGTGAATGCCCGGGTCGAACAGCTCGTCAACGGACTTCCGTCGCTTCGGCTCGACCCGGTGGTCGACTTCCGCAGCGCTGCCGCCGTACAACGAGCAGCGCGGGCGGAGGGCCACGTCGTGCGCAGCATAATCGACTGCCTCATTGCCGCGGTCGCGATACGTCACGACGTCGAGCTTCTGCACAAGGACGGCGACTTCGAGACGATCACCCGGGTGACCACCCTCCGAGCCCGTTCCCTGCGGTGAGTCGCCGCTGCTAGGTTCGCGAGCATGCGTGGATCCGTGACCGTCCAGATGGCCGCCAGTCCCGACGTCGTCTGGGACCTGGTCAGCGACGTGACCCGGATCGGCGAGTTCTCCCCGGAGACGTTCGAGGCGGTCTGGCTGGGTGACGCCACCGGCCCGGTGGCCGGCGCCCGGTTCAAGGGCCACGTGAAGCGCAACGGGGTCGGTCCGATCTACTGGACCGTCTGCGAGGTGCTCGACGCCAAGCCGCTGGAACGCTTCGAGTTCGCGGTGGTGATCAAGGACGAGAAGGTCAACACCTGGTGCTACGAGCTCGTGGCGAAGGACGGCGGCACCGCGGTCACCGAGTCGTACTCCTTGCAACCGAACCCGATCACCCGGGCGTACTGGGCGCTGCTCGGCCGGCGCCGGGGCAAGACGAACGAGCGCGGCATGCGGCAGACGCTGGAACGCATCAAGGCGATCGCAGAGGCTGCGTGAGCATGGAGATCCACCTCCGTCCGCTCGAGGCAGGCGAGAACCCGAACAGCCGGACGCCGCACTCGGAGTACGACGACTTCGGTCCGTACGAGCCGAGCGATCCGCCGCCCTGCCGGGTGGACGCGGACGGTTCGGTCGGCATCGTCGTCGACGACCAGGTCGTCGGGACCGTCGGCTGGCACTGGGTGCAGTGGGGCCCGAGCCAGGGCTCGCACTGCCCGATGCTCGGCATCTCGCTGGTACCCGAGGCCCGGGGGAGAGGCATCGGCACCCGGGCCCAGGTGCTCGCCGTCGACCTGCTGTTCCGGCACACCACGTCGAACCGGATCGAGGCGCACACCGACGTCACCAACGTCGCCGAGCAACGTGCCCTGGAGAAGGCCGGCTTCACCCAGGAGGGCGTCGTCCGGGGGAGCCAGTGGCGCAACGGCGCCTACCACGACGGATACCTGTACTCGATCCTGCGCAACGAATGGGAGCAGTCATGAAGGCAGTCACGGTCTCGAACGCCGAGCTGAGTGTCGGGGAGGTCGACCTGCCGACGCCCGAGCGGGGCCAGCTGGTGCTCGACGTGGTCCGGTGCGGCATCTGCGGCTCCGACCTGCACGCCCGGCACCACGCTGATGCGTTGGCCGACATCGCCGGCGAGATCGGGTACGACGGCCTGATGCGCTCGAGCGAGCGGATCGTCCTCGGGCACGAGTTCTCGGGCATCGTGACCGAGCGCGGCAAGGGCACCCGGTTGGCTGAAGGCACCCCGGTGGTCTCGTTCCCGCTGCTGCGGCGCGGCAAGGAGGTGCACACAACGGGTCTGTCCGTGCACGCACCCGGCGGGTACGCCGAGAAAGTCCTGGTCCAAGACGCGCTCACCCTGGAGATCCCGAACGGCCTGCCGACGGACCTGGCGGCGCTCACCGAGCCGATGGCGGTCGGCCTGCACGCCGTACGGCGCGGCGAGGTCGGCAAGGGCCAGGTGGCGATCGTGATCGGTTGCGGTCCGGTCGGCCTGTCAGTGATCTCGATGCTCAAAGCCCAGGGCGTGAAGACGGTCGTGGCGAGCGACTTCTCCGCGGGTCGGCGCGCGCTCGCGAAGGTCTCCGGAGCAGATGTGGTGGTGGACCCGGCCACCGAGTCGCCGTACTCGGCCGCCAACGGGCTCGGTCACGGCCACCTGACGGCCGCCCAGGACGTCTTCGAGCTCGGGGTCTCGACCGTGGAGAAGCTCCGCAAGGTGCCGGTGCTGCCGTGGCACGCGGTCTGGCGGGCGGCCGACAAGGTCGGGGCCGCCGACCCCAAGCACCCGGTGATCTTCGAGTGCGTCGGCGTGCCGGGCGTGATCGAGGAGATCATCAGCACCGCCCCGGTCTTCTCCCGCGTGGTAGTGGTCGGCGTCTGCATGGAGCCGGACAAGTTCCGGCCGGCGATGGCGATCAACAAGGAGATCGACCTGCGTTTCGTCCTCGGCTACACGCCGCTGGAGTTCCACGACGCACTGATGCTGCTCGCCGACGGCAAGGCCGACCCGGAACCGCTGGTGACCGGCGTAGTCGGCCTGGGGGGAGTGGCCGGAGCGTTCGACGCCCTGAAGGACCCCGAGACGCACGCAAAGATCCTGATCGACCCGCAGAGCGCAGCGGTGGCGCCCGAGCCGCGCTGATCCTGTACGTCGACACCTTGGCTTTGGTGCCGTTTCTCGTCGACGAACGCCACCGACGTCGACCAGCTTGCGTGACGTTTAGGCGACACCGGTGTCCCTAGGCATGTAAGGACATGCCCATCCACACCGGAGAGATCATGCTCATTCGCTACTGCCGGCCCATGGTTGTCATTCCCGTCATGACGAGTGCCGCCGTTCTCGTCGGGGTCGCGTAGTGCTCGTGGCTGACAGCCTCGGAACCTCGTTCCGCGACATAGCGTTGAGCGGTTCGATGCTGCTGGCAGTTCCGGTCGCTGTTGCAGCTGGCCTGGTCTCGTTCCTGAGCCCTTGCGTGGTTCCGCTACTGCCTGGCTACTTGTCGTACATGACCGGACTTGCGGGTCTTGACCTCAACTCAGCGAACCGCGGTCGGATGCTTGCCGGGTCAACGTTGTTCGTCTTCGGCTTCTCAGTCGTGTTCGTCTCCTACGGCGCCGCCTTCGGATCGTTGGGAGCCTGGCTCTGGCGCTTTCAGGACACGATCTCGGTCGTTCTCGGCGCAATGACAGTGCTGGTCGGCGTTGCCTTCCTTGGCAGGCTCAGCTGGCTCCAACGAGACGTCCGGTTCCACCGCCTACCCGCAGTCGGAGTCGCCGCAGCCCCGTTGCTGGGCGTGCTCTTCGGATTGGGATGGACGCCGTGCATCGGCCCAACTCTCAGCGCCATCACCTGGCTGGCGATGAACGAAGGCAGTGCGCAACGAGGAGCTGCTTTGGGATTGGCCTACTGCCTGGGACTAGGGCTTCCCTTCATCGCGGCAGCAGTCGCCTACCAGCGCATGCTCGGCGCCATCTCCTGGGTACGGCGGCACCAAAGGATCGTGAGCACCTCGGGCGGCGTCATGCTGATCGCGGTTGGTCTGCTCCTGGTCACCGGCCTGTGGGATCGGGCCGTGGACGCGGTCAGAGGGGGCTTCTTCGCCGACTTCACCGTGGACCTGTGAGAAGGGGTGGAACGCTACGTGGTTGAAGTCGACCCCAACGCACGAGGTAGGCCCTCCCGATACCTGTTGATACTGTCGGTCTCGATTCTCGTGGGGTCATGCCCCGCGAACCGATTCTCGGAGGTTCGATGTTGAGAAGGCGACCCATGACTGGCGCGATCGCGCTCCTAGTCGTGACCCTGGCCATGACCCTGCTCACCGGCCCGGCCCAGGCAGCCCGGCGGGACCCGGACGGCCGCTACAAGGGCTCGCTCAGCTACCCGTTGGCCGTCGACAGCGGACCCGTGACCTTCAGGATCGCTCGGGACGGGAAACGGCTCACCAAGTGGCGCGCCACCTTCACGGCCGTCTGCAACTACGACCCGTACGTCGCCCTGACGACGGTGACGCTGCCAACCACCAAGATCAGGCGCGACGGCACGTTCCGCGGAGTCGTCCGCACGACGCACAACGGCAAGGTGCTCAAGTTGACCGTGACTGGTCAACTTCGCGGCAAGCGCGTCACCAAGGGTCGGATCAACTACGACATCGGCAGCTGCTCCCGCAAGGCGAACTGGACGGCGCGGCGCGTCGGCGCGTAGCTCTCGTGCGTGGGCGTTCGGGAGGGCCACACGGTGAGGGTCGGTTCGGAGATGCTGGTTAAGCCACGGGGCGAACAGCGTGCGGAGTAGCCACCAAAGCAGGTTCCATATCGCCGATAAGGAACATTGTCGGGCGTGTCGAAATTGGGCGATAGCGGCGGACGGATGCGGTCGAACGGGGGGTCGGGTTCGACGAGGTAGCGCGGGCCCCGGGCGAGGGCTGCTGGCTCGCGCCGCGCGCGCCACACGGAGATGGTCGGAAGGTCGCCAACGAGCTCGACTGCTGAGACCGAGAGAGCGGCCCCGATCAGGTCGAGGTCGGAGGTTGTCCAGTCGTTCCGACCGCGCATCTTGTGCGTGATCGTGGTTGCAGCGAGGCCGGTCTGACGCCCCAGTTCGCGCTGGCTCCAGTCGGCCAGGTGGAGCAGTGTGGCGACGTTGGCGGCGATCCTGTCGTTGATGGCGTTCATGCGTCGAGCGTACGTCTCTAGGCCGCCGACATCAGCGTTGCCTGTTGCACTGGTTCCAAATCACTGTCATTGTCGTTCCACGTGAAACAGTCAAAGAGGCTGCACGGTGAGCAGGAGGTAGTGACATGGCGGCAGTGTTGTGCGGGAAGTTCCGGGGGTTCAAGAACCGGTCGGGCGTGAAGAACGACAAGTCGTGGTCGATGGACTTCGCGGGCGTCGAGATCGACGGCGAGGTCTGCGAGGTGCTTCTCGGGGACGGCGACGAGAAGGCGCCGTGGCCCGCGATCGGCGAGCTCGTGGCGGTGGCCGTGAAGGTGTCGGCGCGGGGCAACTTCCCGTCGTACAACCTTCGCGCCGTCCTTCCGGACCCGGAGATGCACCAGGTGCACCAGCCGCTCGGCGTGGCCTGGTAGACGGCCATGTCGGTTGTTGTGCAGGCGTCGTTGTTCGGCTGGGGTGCCCGGCTGGACTGCGACGCCTGCCGCGGCGTGTGGGACCTGGACGAGGCGTACTCCAACGAGGACGTCCGGGTCGCGGCGGAGTTGCATGACGCGCTCTGCAAGCCGGTGGGTCGCGTGCTCGGTCAGGCCTTGGCTGAGGTCGGCAGCGCGTGATGGGTCTTCGTCCGCGTGGTCGTGTGACGTGGCTGGGTGTCGCGTTCTTGATGGTCGCGGTGGCGAGGCTGCTGTATGGGTCGGGGTGGCTTCGGTGAAGCGCTTCCTGGTGGCCTTGGTCATGGCGCTGGGGTGCGTCGTCTGCTCGGACGTGGCTTCGTACGCGTCGTACGAGGACGACCCGTGTTCGGCGTTGTCGCCGGGGTATGTGAGTACTCCTGCGGAGCCTCCGGCGGGCTGGGTTGTGCCGCCGGGGGTGGTGTGGGCGGACATGCCGGATTGCGTGTATCCGGTGCTCTCGGTGGTGCAGCTCGACAACCCAGCGGCGGCGGGGTCGGGGGAGACGCCGGAGGCGGGTCCGCTGGAGTTGTCGACCGATGACCGGGCGTTGCTGCTCGCGGGCCTTGGCCTGTTGGTCGCGTTGAGCGCTGCCCGGTTGGTGTCGGGGTGGTCGCGTGGTTGACCTGGCGAATGTTTGGACTCTGCTGGTCGGGGCCCTCGGGGTTATCCGGTGCTGGCAGTTGATGACGCACCTCGGGCGGGGGTGACTCGGATGGTGACGTTCATCTTCGAGTGCCTTGCCGGCGGCGTCGCGGTTGGGCTGCTTGCGGCCCTGACGCAGGGGAGGGGGTGATTCACATGAGTACTCCCACTCCCGTGTCCGTGGTCTCGGACGCCGCGGACGGCATGTCCTCGGACCTGCTCGGCGTTGCCGGGGTCGGTCTCGGCATCGGGGCGACGATCTTCGTCCTCCGGAAGGGCTGGCGTCTGCTCAAGGGCTTCACGTCCTGAGTCCGTCCGGCGCGGTCACCTTGTTTGCCGGGGTGGCCGCGCCGGAGCGGTCGAGGACGAGAGGTTGTGAGTAGGATGATTGAGGACGCTTGGTCGTACACACTGGTCGGGTTCGTCGTGCTGGTCGCGGTCGCGGTCTGGACGTACGACATCGTGATGCTGGTGGCGTTGTGCGCTGGCTCCTAGCGCGGCTGCCGTTCCGGCGAGCGTTGGCCGGGTCGGGGGCGGTCGGTGTCTTCGCGCTGAGCATGGTGCTGGTCGCGCCGACTCCGGCGGTCGCTTACGTCCCGCCGAAGCCGCCGTTGCCGACGTTCTTGACGCAGCTGCTCAGCGGGTCCGGGGTCTATGCGTTGCCTGCTGGTGCGGCGGTGGGCGACGGGCTGATCTTGGTCCAAGCCGGTGCTGGTGCGTACCAGGGCACGTGTATGGCGTTGGAGGGGGCCGCGCAGGTCCTCGGGTTTGAGGGCGAGTGCGACGCTGGCAGTGCGGTGGAGTCGATCTACAACCTGTTGACGACGGGCTCGTGGCAGGGCCGGATTCCGTCGTACGAGGGTCCGGCGAGCATCGTCGGGCACGACGCAGCGACGTGGTCACCGACGTCGACGACGTCGCCGCTGAGGCTGTTCCAGACGGCACTGCCGACACCGCCGACGTACCAGTGGCGGCTGATCTACCGGTCGAACGTGAACGGCTACACGGCCAACGTGGTCCTCCCGTCGAACATCTGGGAGTGGTACCAGAACCTCAAGACGCTGGTGATCCCGAATGCGAACGACCCGGCGTCGGCGGTTGATGCTTACAACCTCAAGGTCGCGATCCCAGGTGGTGCGCCCGTCGTGGGCTATGAGGAAGTGCTTACCGGCTCGGAGAAGTGGGTGCTGGTGCAGTCTGGTCTCTGCTCGGATCACCTGGCGTACGGGCTGATGGACGGCTGCTATTCGCAGTGGACGACGGGCTACGGGCCAGCGGTGCCGGTGACGGCGACGTTCACCCAGACGTGCAAGAGCTCGACGGGCACGACCTTCACGACCAGCGGTTCGGTGACGTACACGCCGGTGCCGGGGATGAAGTCGCCGGACGTCACCTTGCCGAGCTGCTGGGACATCGAGCCGGGTGCGGTGAAGACCCAGGTGGGTGTCGGGGTGACGACGGGCACGGGTCAGGTGATCGAGACTGCGACGGTCCCGATGGTCGATCCGGGCATTGCAACGAAGTACCCGGATTGCGCGAGCGCGAAGTGCTTGCTGACCCCGTTGTACGTGCCGACGAACACGAGGTGCTTCGACGGCGAGACCGCGAGTCCGTCGGACGACTGCGTTGACTACTGGCCGGACCGGGAGAGGAACCCGTCGGCCTGGCGGTGCTACTGGGGCACGTATCGGGTGCCGATGTCGTTCTGCACGGACGCCTACAAGCCGAAGTTCTTCACCGATGGTGAACGCCCGCCGACGGCGCCGGTGGACCCGGTCGATCCGAACAGGCCTTGCTACAACGGCTGCACTCGACCCTCGATCCCGCCAGGGCCTGGCATCCCCACCGAGGGTGAAGAGTCGTGCATCTCGGACGCGTTCTCGTTGAACCCGATCGACTGGGTCTACGTGCCGGTGAAGTGTGCTTTCAAGTGGGCCTTCATCCCTCCACCTGGTACGTGGGAGGCGGCGATGGACCGGATTACGGACCCTCTCGACGGCGCGGTGGGGCCGTGGACGGACGCGATCGGTGACGGTTGGACGTCGGTGAATCCGGGCGCATCGGGCGGGTGCAACGGACCCGGGTTCTCGATGCCCGCGGTGATGACGGATGCGGGCATGCCGTCCACGTTCTATCCGGTGAAGGCGTGCTCGGGGGCGGCGGCGACCGCGGCCGGATATTCGCGGATGCTCGCGACCGCGGGACTGGTCGTGTTGACGGTGGTGAAGACGATCTCGCTGGTGCAGTCCGGTCTGGGTCTGAGCAGCGGTGTGCCGATCTACGGGAAGGGGCAGGCGGCGTGATCATCAAGTGGCTCTTGGACGCGTTCACGATCGTCCTCGGGGGCATCCTGAGCGGTCTCGAAGCGCTGGTTCCCGACCCTCCCGGGTGGGTGTCGTCGGGCATGGCGCAACTCGCGAATGTCTACGACAAGGCTGGCCTGTTCGACACGTGGATCCCGGTCGCGCTCGCGCTGACGCTGGTCGGGTGGATCCTCGCTGCACATGCGATCGCGGCGATCATGCGACTGACCCGGGTGGCGGCCTCCTACGCCACGCTCGGCGGCGGAGCGGTGGCCGACTGATGACGGTCCTGATCGGAGTCGGCAGCCTGCTCGCCGTCGTCGGGCTGCTGCGGCTGCGCCGGCGCAGCAAGCGAGCACTCGTCGCTGGGCTCGACCGTCCGGCGATCTGGCGCGAGCCAGCACCAGGACGGGTCGGTCGCCCGAAGGACCGGCGGTTGTGATGCCGGGGTGGTACGGCGACCGCGTCGAGCAGGTGCAGGGCTGGATGCAGACGGACCAGTACCCGGAGGTGCTGGTCGTCATCTGCTGGTCTGCGTTCTGGGTGATCGTCGGCGTGGGCTACGGGATCTGGCTGGGTTGGACGTGGTACGAGCGGATGGGGAGATGGGCAGATGGAGCGATCGAGGCACAGCGACTTGCTGATCGGAGCGGCACTGATGCTGGCGGGGATGCTGCTGGGGCGGCGGTGGGGCCGTCAGGCGGCCTACGACGCCGGGGTGCGGGCGTTCGTGCAGTACACGGGCTACTGACAAGCGAGAGGAAGTCAACGTCGTGAAGGCACTAACAGAAGACGCGCCGGTTGTAGAGATGATCCGCGACGCATCGGCACCGGTCCTGGAGTGGCTGCTGGTGCTCTCCGCGCTGGGCATCTCGATCTGGATGATCACGGTCTTCGTCGGCTGGCTCTGGGGGGTCTTCCAGGACATGACGACGGACTTCGAGGCTGAGGCGCGTCGGGCTGGCTACAAGAATGCCGCCGAGCGCGATCGGGACCACTGGTGATGTTCCAGAACCCCAAGAAGCGGGCCAGTCGCAGGGGCTGGCCGATCCACGCGTACGTGGGTGCGAATGGTGGCGGCAAGACGGCGGCGATGGTGTGGGACACGATCCCGTCGCTGCTTGCCGGCAGGGCGGTCCTCTCGACGGTGCGGCTGTTGGACTTCGAGAACCCGCGTCCGTGCGACGACGAGGAATGCGACCACCCGGAGCACGACGGGCTTGGTGCGCACGGCCAGGTGAAGCATCTGGCCGCGCACCCGTTGTGGGTGCCGTTCACGGACTGGCAGCAGCTGCTGGACGCTGAGCACACCGACGTGCTGATGGACGAGGTCACCGGCGTCGCCTCGTCGCGGGAGTCGATGTCGATGCCGGGCGTCGTGGGCAACGTTCTGAACCAGTTGCGGCGCTCGGATCTGGTGGTTCGGTGGACGGCCCCGAACTGGCGTCGGGCGGACATCATCATCCGGGAGTGCACGCAGGCCGCGACGTTCTGTCGAGGCTTCATGCCGAAGCGGGTCGAGGCCGAGGATGGTCAGGAGTTGGCGTGGTCGCAGCGACGGTTGTTCAAGTGGAAGACGTACGACGCGAACGATTTCGATGACTTCCAGCAGGGCAAGCGCGAGCAGCTCGAAGCGTGGTTGACGGACTGGCACTACGGGCCGAAGTCCCCGGTGTTCGACGCGTACGACACCTATGACTCGGTGATGAGCATCGGGACGGTGTCGGACTCGGGCGCGTGCTACCGGTGTGGGGGTCAGCGGCCCAGGCCGAAGTGCTCGTGTCCTCCTGGTGCGGTGTCTGCGGTGGCGGTGGCCGGGGAGGGCGTTGCGGAGCAGCCCGACCGGCTGCCGCTTCGGAGTGTCGGACAGGTGTTGCAGGAACTCGGGGCGGGCGAGGACCAGCACCACGTAGAATCGGCAGGTGTCGGCCCGAGGGGCCTGAGCCGTTGACCGCGGTCGTTGAGGTCGGCTCCCGGACGCTGGGGCCGATCGAGGCGGGGCGCTCGGTTCGGATCGGCTACCGGTCGAGCGAGTTGGTGTCGTCGGCTGCGTCGATGTTCGCCGGGTACCGGCAGCCTGACCGGTTCGAGCGCACGCGCGTCGGGGTCGATGCGATCGCGAGTCACGAGCTACGCCGGGTGGAGTGGTTCCGATCAGAGCATCGGATCACCAAGGTCCGCGACAGCGCGACGGGTAGCTACGTGGACGTCCCGGAGGTGTTGCCGTGGCTGGGGGAGTTCGAGGGCCAGGAGCAGACGGTCCGCACGACTGTCGAGGGCCCGCGGTGGCGCATCGAGATCAGCCCGGGGACCGTGCGGATCGCAGCAACGGACCCGGTGAAGCGCGAACGGGCTCTAGCTCGTGCACGTGTGGCCGCGGCGCTGAAGGAACGGGATCGGCAGCGGCGCGAGCAGTTCGAACCGTGCTGGGACGGCTGCTTCCGTGTGAACTGTGAGGGCTGTCGTCGCTACGACGTGCCGCCGGCAGGCAAGATCCGGTGCTTCTCGAGGTCGAGCCGGCGGATGATGACGCTGCGGCTGGCGACGCTCGACTACGCGCCGTTGTTCGTCAACGCGATGGGCGAGCAGACGGTCCCAGCGATGGTGACGCTGACGTACCCGGGGGACTGGCTCGCTGTCGCGCCGACGAACCGGGCCGTCCGCCGACATGTCGAGCAGCTGCGCAAGCGCTGGGATCGGGAGTACGCGTTCTGGGGGTTTCCCCTTGTGGGGGTCTGGAAGCGCGAGTTCCAGGAACGCGGCGCGCCGCACTTTCACATCTTGTGTGTGCCGCCGGCGATGCCGGGTTTCCAGCAGTGGCTCTCGGAGACGTGGGCGGACATCGTCTCGGCCGAGTGGTGCGGAGAACGGTGCTGGGAGGACGAGCACGGGCGCACCATCAAGGGTGGTGCGTGCTGCGAACGGGGCCGTCACGTCGCTGTCGGCACGGGTGTCGACTTCCGCGAAGGTGCGCGGGCGACGGACCCGCGACGTCTCGCGATCTACTTCTCGAAGCACGGCGGCTACGCGGCCAAGGACTACCAGAACGACGCGCCCGCCGAGTGGCTGGCGCGCGGCGGCGTAGGGCGCTTCTGGGGCGTCTGGGGCCTGCGTAGGGCGGTGGCGACCGTCGGACTCTCGCCAGATGTGGCCCTGGCCGTTGCCAGGGCGCTACGCGGCTACCAGCGAACCCAGCGGTTCCAGAAGCGCGTTCGCGTCCTGCGGTGTGTTCGGAACGAGGTGGATCCGAACACCGGCGAGCTGCTGCACGAGCACAGCCGCGGCTGCTTCCGATCGACGTCGGTCACCGTGCAGCGCTTCAAGGGCTCGGCAGGGTTCGTGCTCGTCAACGATGCACCGTCGCTCGCGGCTGACCTTGCCCGCGTCGCTGACCAGGTGCAGGGGAGACCAGACCGGTACTACACGACTGCGAGCGGCATCAGGTCGAAGGGAACTTCAGGTCTCGGACCGGTGGGGTTCTTACCCCCGTAGAAAAACGCGCGCAAGATCTTGCACGGAAAACACAGCCCGTCGCCCGTTTGGGTGAGCGGGCTTAGTGGCGTTCTCGGACGCTGATGTTCGTTGTGGAAGCACCTCGGGGGCCGTGTATGGCGGCTTCCTGGCCCCGTACGAAGGCGCGTGGTCAATCGATCCGATCGAAGGAGCGCCCCAACTCGGTCGTGAGCATCTGGATCAACTGCCACGCGGCCTCGTCGGCGTTCTCGTGCCTGAAGGAGAGTACGCAGGTACTGCCGAGGAAGACGTCAACGTTGTGGCCGTCGCTGTGAACGGTGGTGTCCGAGGCGTTTGCGCCGTAGGCGATCATGGTGGACTTTCCCCTTATTCTTAGGCGCTTTTGGTGACGATGGTGATGGTGGTGTAGCCGCAGGCGCCAGGTGTGACCTGCTTGTCCGTGATCCGAGCTCCTGCGGCGCCGAGCGCCTTCTGGACGTCGTTGACGCTGGTTGTTGCGATGTCGATGGTCGTGGTGGCCATGGTTCCTCCGGTGGCTTGTTGGTGGTGGGTCGAACGAGGTTTCGACGGAGTCGCGCCTCGTTCGGCGCAGCCGCGGAGCTACTGCCCCGTCCGGGGTGGGTCAAGGGCCGGAGAGCAAAGAACTTTGGGCGAAATAAGCGACGCAGGAGCGCGCCCGAAGTTGTTTGTGTGCCCTTGACGCGGCCCGGTCGGGGTGGCACTGGCCTAGGTGGGTCCGGCAGAGTCCGGAATGCCGTGAATGTCGGTTAGTCGGCGGAGCCGATTCGAGTCGGGTGCGGCGGCTGGCGGCGCTGGGCTTGTCATATGTGTCGTAACTTTCCGCGCAGTCCTAGGTGGCGCTCATCGAAAGTAGTTGAGCCCGAAGGATCTGGTAGTGCGCAGCGAGGCGGGCGGTCTCGCGGGAGTGCGCTTCGACGAGAGCGCCGGTTGTGAGTTTCCGGCATACGTGTGCGTGCTCGACGTAGGTCGCGAGGGTGGTTTCCAGGGCGACCATGACCTCGTCGCGGGATGCGCCCGCTCGTGGCGTCAGCAGGGGTCGGGCGGCGAAGTCGCGCTCGCGCCGCTCTGCGGCGCGACGGGTAGTGACGAGGTTGTAGAGCGTTGTGACGAGCCAGATCACGAACCAGGTGAAGACGGCCAGCATGACGACGCCGCCGCCGGTGTTGTTGTCCATGTCAACGAGTGTTGTCGTTTGCGAGACCTCTAGGGGTCGTTTTGACGACAAGAGGCGTTGACGTGCGCGACCATCTCCAGATGAGTCGTGAGGCTGCGGAGGCTGGGTCGAACGCGCGGGTGCGCGTTCGGTGGGCTCGTCAGCGGTTGGACGGCTGGGGACGCGGGCCGGCGGATCCGATCAACGAGCTGCGGGCCGTTGTCTACGCAACGAACGAGTTAGAGAGCGCAGCGGTTCTGTACGTGGCGGCGGCGCGTGATCGCGGCTGCTCGTGGGCCGTGATTGCGGAGGCGTTGGGGGTTTCTCGGCAGGCGGCGCAGCAGCGTTACGCGGGCGCGGTTCGTCGTCGTGAGGCGCACGTGGCTGACTGGCGTCGGGAGTGGTTCGCGGGGACGACGGGTCTCCAGGTCGAGGACGTTCGGGGCGTGTGGGAGGGCTACACGGTGCGCGTCGGGTCCGGGATGCTGGCGAAGCCACGGGGCAAACACCGCGCGGATTAGCCAGACGAGTACGAGCATGAAGCGCCGATAAGGAACATTATGTCAACGAATGTAGCCCGGAAGCCGAGAAGGTCACTCGCCCACTGCTGTGCTCACCCGAGCCACGGCGTCGAGCCACTTGCCCAGTCTCTTCTCGCCGTAGATGCGCTGAAGCGACCTCAGGCCGAGCGGCACTTCGATCGACATCGTGTACATCAGGACGCAACCCACGCCGTCAGGCTCGAGGTGCGCTTCCTGCGAACCTCGTGTGCGGCCGTTCCACTCGATGGCCACGACGTGCCGCTCGCCTGCTACCGCATCGGTGACGTGCAGACGCATCGGCAGCCGTCCACGCATCGACAGCTCGTAGCCCGAATCCACCGTCCCCGGCTCACCCCATTCGCTGATCAGTCGAACCCGCTGATCCACTACCGACTGCTGGCTGGGTGTCGCCAGGACTGACCAAACGACCGCAGGTGGCGCGGGGATCCGAATCTCGCGACTGATCGTCACCGTCGACATGGGCGGGACCTTAGCAATCGGCCCGGGGCGAGTCAGTGCCAGTCGCTGATCATCACGTCGTACGGCGCCGGGGCACCCTTCCCGGTCTCCACGAGCTGCTTCAGGCTGAGCAGGTACGACGCCCACTTGGTGCTGCAGTGGTACATGAACTCGACCTGGTCCGCCCAGCCGCGGTGCTCGAAGAGCACGATCGCGTACTCCCCTTCCTGCTTGAGCTCGAACGACACCTCCGTGCCGAGCCACTCCGGCGGTCCCTCGACGACCTCCCACAGCACTGCCTTGCCCGGCACCAGCTCCTTGACCTTCATGTCGAACCCTCCGGGGATGAAGCGGAAGGCGATGACGCCGCCGACCTCGGCATCTCCGGTGGTGTCCGTCGTCCACCAGCCGGCCAGACCTTCGATCGTGGTCAGTGCCGCGTAGACGTCCTCGGTGGTGGCGTCCTTGACGCCGATCCTGTGCACGATGTCCATGGTCAGTTCCCTTCGCGTTGATTGACTTCTGCCTGGATCGCTTCTGCGATCGTCTTGATCCGCTGCAGACGGGCATCCCAGGCGGATCCGACCGCCGTGAGCTGCGCGACCGCGCGGGCGAACTGCTCGTCGTCCACGACGTACCGCCTCTCCCTGCCGGACGGCGTGACCGTGACCAGTCCGACCCGGTCCAAGACGCCGAGGTGCTTCGAGACCGCTTGCCGGGTCACCGGCAGCCGGCCGCTCAGGCTGGTCGCGGTCCCGCCGCCGTCGGCGAGGAGCAGGTCGAGCATTCGGCGCCGGGTCGGGTCGCCGATCGCGGACCAGAGGTCGTCGTCGACCTGGACGCTCACGACGCGACCAGCCGGGTCACGTAGGTGTCCAGGCGCGGGAGGAAGAAGTCCCAGCCGCTGACGTGGTCGGCGTACTCGGCAGCCACCTTCGCGGCCTCCCAGCCCATCTCCCGGAATCCGGTTTCGGTGAGCTTCACCAGCGTTCCGCTCCCCTGCGGCACCAGCTCGAAGGTGACCAGCAACGAGTTGCCGGTGATCGCTTCCGTGCCGGCGTCCTGGGTCCAGCGGAACGTGAACGTCCGGGGCGGATCCGAGACGATCACCGTCAGCGGCACCTGGAAGGTCTCCCCGTCCTGGCGGAAGCCGATCGTGCCGCTCTCCCCCGGCTCTCCCGAGAAGTCCGCCTCGTCCGGCCACCACTCCTTCAGGTGCTCGGGTCGGCTGACCACCTCGAACGTGATCTCCGGGCTGGCCTCGACGTAGAGCTCGCGCTCGATGCTTGCGTATTCCATGGGATCCAGCCTTTCGCAACGTTTGGTTGCGTAACGCTAACCCCTGTTCTGTCTTTACGCAACCTTTGGTTGCTTCAAGGGCCTCGACAGCCAGAGCAACGGCCATGCGACCAGCGATCCGATCAGCCCACCGAGGCTGTTGTGCTGGACATCGGCGATCGTCGGCACCCTGCTCGGAAGCCACTGCTGCTGCGCCAGCTCGATGCACGCGGACCCGAGCACGCACAGCACGATGCTCATCACCGGCCGGCCCAGGACCACCGTGAGGAGGAATCCGATCGGCACGAACAGGGCCACGTTCGCCAGCACCTCCGTCTCGCTCCAGTCGAGCTCACCGCCCGAGTACCGGGTCGCCAGCGAATCCGCCAAGGAGAACACGGACTGTCCGGCGGACGGGTCGGCCAGGGTGAGCCGTGCGACGAAGACGAGGTAGAGACCGAGGAGGACGAGAGCAAAGCAGCGCATGCTTCGACGCTAGGCAGCGACTTCCGCCCAGCACTCCCCCGGAGGTGCCGATCGACGGCACCTCCGGCTGGTTCCACCGCCTTCACGTGCCCAGGACTCCCCACCCTCGTTCGGCGCAATGTCCAAGAATTCCGAATTCTCCGTTCTTGAATGCGTGTCAGGAGCCGCCAATCTCGCTAGGGTTTGATCCTGAGCCCGGCCACCGGGGAGAGAGCACCACGAAGTGGCCGAGCGAAACCGTGTTGTTGCCCGCGAGCAGAAACGTGAGAGTTCGATGGATATCCCGATTTATGACCTCAATGACGGCACCGAGCTGCCCGCAGTCGGCTTCGGCACCACCGGTCTCCAGGGCGCCGACGGCCTCGACGCCCTCCTGAGCGCCGTCGAGTCCGGCTACCGGCTGATCGACACGGCCGTGAACTACGGCAACGAGATGACCGTCGGCGAGGCGATCCGCCGTTCCGGCGTCCCGCGTCCGGAGTTCCGCGTCGCCAGCAAGCTGCCCGGGCGCCACCACGCGTACGACGACGCGATCGTCTCAACGCACGAGTCGATCGGCCGTCTCGGCCTCGACCACATCGACCTGCACATGATCCACTGGCCGAACCCGAAGCGCGACGAGTACAGCGAGGCCTGGCGCGCCCTGGTCGACCTGCAGCGCGACGGCCTGGTCACCACGATCGGGGTCTCGAACTTCACCGCCGAGCACCTCGACCGGATCATGGACACCAGCGGCGTCGTCCCAGCCGTGAACCAGATCGAGATGCACCCGTACTTCCCGCAGGACGAGCTGCGCGCGGTCCACGACTCGCTCGGCATCCGGACCATCGCATGGAGCCCGCTGGCCCGCGCGAAGGGACTCTTCGAGGAGGACGCGGTCCGCAACGCGGCCGAGGCGCACGGGGTCTCCCCCGCCCAGGTCGTCCTGCGCTGGCACTTCCAGCTCGGCTCGGTGCCGATCCCGAAGGCGACCGCGCCGGACCACCAGCTGACCAACGGCGACATCTTCGAGTTCGAGCTCAGCGACGAGCAGGTCGACGCGATCACCGCGCTCGGCCGCGAGGACGGGCGCCTCTTCGACGGCGATCCCAACGAGCACTACGAGATGTGACGCTGCGTCAGTCGATGTTCCACGAGAAGGGCCACGGACCGATGTCCGTGGCCCTTCTCGCTACGCTCTCCCGGTGATTCGGATGCGTACCGCTCTCGTGCTGACCCTGGCCGCACTCGTCCTCAGCGGCTGCGGCTCCACCGACGACTCCTCCGACCCGGACACCCAGGCGGCGGGCTCGTGCTCGTACCCGGCGTTCGACGACGCCGCGAAGTCGGTGAAGGCACCGCCGGCCGATCCTCCGAGTCCGGCGCCGACGACGATCACGATCACCACGAACAGCGGCGTGATCCCGCTGACCCTGGAACCCGACCTGGCTCCGTGCACGGTGAACTCGTTCGTCTCGCTCGCCCAGCAGGGCTTCTACGACAACACCAGCTGCCACCGGATGCTCACCGTCGGCGACTACATCCTGCAGTGCGGCGACCCCAACGGGGACGGCCGCGGTGGTCCCGGTTACACGATCCCGGACGAGCTGGTGGCCAACGATCCCCGGCTGCAGCCGTGCGACGCCGGCGGGACCTGCACCTATCCCGGCGGCACCATCGCGATGGCCAACCGCTCCCAGCCCGACACCGGTGGTTCGCAGTTCTTCCTGATGTACGAGGACTCGCCGTTCCCGCCGAACTACACCGTCTTCGGGCGGACCAACGCGAGCGGCCTCAAGGTGCTCAAGGCAATCGGTGCCAAGGGCACCGCGGGCGGGGCCCCGGACGGCGCGCCGATCGAGCCGGTCACCATCACCAGCGTCAAGTAGCGGCTACTTCTTCTCCATCTCGACCGGCGACGCTACCGCCACCGTGCGGCTGACGGTGCAGAGCCGGTCGCGGGACTGCTCGATCGCCCGTTGCAGCACGTCCCGGGCCGCGTCGCCGCCCTCGCCGTCGGGGAAGACCAGGTCGAAGGTGACCCGGAGGTTGGTCATCCGGTTGCCCTGGTCGTCGCGGATCTTGTCGCCCTCGGCATGGACCTCGAACGACGTCGGCTGAGCCCGCTTGCCGGTGATCAGGTCGACGTCGATGGCGCTGCAGCCGGCGATCGCGGTCAGGAGCAGCTCCACCGGCGTGAAGTCCGGGTCGCTGCCGCTCCCCACCGGGAGCACGCCGCCCCGGGCGTTGGTGGCCTTGTAGCGGCCCTCACCGATCCGGGTGAGGTCGATGGAGCGCAGGGTCTCACGTTCAGCGGTCATGACTCGGACCTTAGTGTGTGTGGTGTGCGCAGTCTGCAGCTGAACGAGGCCCGGGACCGTTTCGACCTGCTCGAGATCACGTCGTACGACGTCACGCTCGACCTGCGCGAGGAGACCACCTTCGCCAGCACCACCGTGATCGAGGTGACCTCGAAGGGCGGGGACACCTTCCTCGACCTGAAGCCGGTGGCCCTGGGGCGCATCGAGCTCGACGGCACCGACCTCCCG
The DNA here is from genome assembly GCF_003725695.1 of Nocardioides marmoriginsengisoli. Classification (GTDB taxonomy): domain Bacteria; phylum Actinomycetota; class Actinomycetes; order Propionibacteriales; family Nocardioidaceae; genus Marmoricola; species Marmoricola marmoriginsengisoli. Next base: position 22,027 of record NZ_RJSE01000002.1, on the reverse strand, counting down.
GTCGACGCCCTCGACGACGGCCGCTACCCGCTGACTCTCCCCGCGGGCGAGCACCGGATCGTGGTCGAGTCCGCGATGCCGTTCCGCAACGACGGCGAGGGCCTGCACCGGGCGGTTGATCCTGCCGACGGACGCCCGTACGTCTACCAGATGAGCTTCATGAGCGCCGCTCCGTCGGTGTTCGCGTGCTTCGACCAGCCCGACCTCAAGGCGCCGTACACGCTGCGGGTCGCTGCTCCGGACGACTGGATCGTGGTCGCGAACGCAGCCGGCACCGAGGTCGACCGCGGCCGCTGGGAGTTCGAGCAGAGCCAGCCGCTGTCGACGTACTTCGTCAGCCTGGTCGCCGGTCCCTACCACCGGATCGCCGACCACCACGACGGCATCGACCTGGGGTTGCTGGCGCGTCGGTCGCTCGCGCCGGCCCTGGAGAAGGACGCCGAGGAGCTGCTCACCCTCACCCGCCAGTGCTTCGACGAGTTCCACCGGCTCTTCGGCATCCGGTACGCCTTCGGCAAGTACGACCAGGCCTTCGTGCCGGAGTTCAACGCCGGCGCGATGGAGAACCCGGGCTGCGTGACGTTCCGGGACCCGTTGCTCTTCTCGACCAGGGTCCCGCGGAGCATGCGGATCCAGCGCGCTACCACCGTCGCGCACGAGATGGCGCATCAGTGGTTCGGCAACCTGGTGACCCCGAAGTGGTGGGACGACCTCTGGCTCAACGAGGCCTTCGCCGAGTACATGGGCAACCGGGTCACGGCCGAGGTCACCGAGTTCGACGACGCCCTCGTCTGGGCCGCGGTCGCCCGGAAGAACTGGGGCCTGACGGCGGACTCGCGCCCGTCCACCCACCCGGTGGCGGGCAACGGAGCCCTGGACGCCGACGCGGCGCTCCAGGACTTCGACGGCATCTCGTACTCCAAGGGCCATGCGGTCCTGACCCAGCTCGCTCACCAAGTCGGTGACGACGTCTTCCTCGGGGGCGTCCGCGACCACTTCACCCGGCACCGGTTCGGGAACGCCACCATGCGCGACCTGTTCGGCTCCTGGGAGGCGGCAGGCGCCGGCGACCTCGAGCCGTGGACGGCCGCCTGGTTGCGCAAGGCCGGGCTCGATCGGATCGAGCTCGACCGGCAGGCCGGCGCCGTGGTCCGCACTCCCCCGGCCGACCCCGCGGACCGGACCCACGTGCTCGGGGTCGCTGCCTGGAACGGCACCGCCTGGGAGCGCGGCGAGGTCCGGGTCGAGACCGAGCGGACGCCGTACGTGGTCGCCCCGGGAACTCCGGTGATCCTCGACCCCGACGACACCGCCTGGGCCGATCTGACGATCGACCCGGTCACCGCGGCGGCATTGCCCGGCCTGCTGCCCACGATGACCGACCCGCTGCTGCGCGCCACGACCTGGATCACCCTGCGCAACGGCGTCCACCACGCGCGACTGGACCCCGACGCGGCGGTCGCGATGATCTGCGCAGGTGTCCCGGCCGAGGACCAGGACGCGGCCGTCGGCACGCTCGGCGTCTGGGTCGGCGACGACGGCGAAGGGGCCCGTGGCGTCGTCCACGAGAAGCTGCTCGCCACGGTGCGCGATCCGGAACGCTCCCGCGCCGACGTGCACCAGACCTTCCTCGCGCGCGCCGCCACGGCACCGGCCGGCTCCGACCTCCAACTGGCCGCCTACCAGGCCGCCACCGGGACGGCGACGTCCACGGACTGGTTGCGGGCCCTGCTCGCCGGCACCGAGACGCCCGGCCTCGAGGTCGACGCCGGGATGCGCTGGCGGGTCCTCAAGCGGCTCGCCTCCCTGGGAGCGACCGACCTGGACGAGCTGGATCGCGAGCTGGCGCGCGAGAACGACGCCAAGACGCAGATCGCGCACGCCTGGTCGCACGCCCGATTGCCCGATCCGGACGCGAAGGCCTGGGCCTGGCAGCGCTTCACCGGCGAGGCGGCCGCGTCGAACTACGAGATCGAGGCCATCGGGACCGGCTTCTGGGCGAGCGGCCAGGACGAGCTGCTGATGCCGTACGTCGACCGCTACCTCGCCGAGGTTAAGGGCACCACGGCGGTACGATCGGGCTGGGGCCTGGCCGACGGGGCGTTGTTCTTCTACCCGATCACGATGGCCGGGCCGGACCTGCTCGCCGGGACCGAGCAGCTGATCGGCGATCCGGAGCTCAACCTGAGCATCCGCCGGGTCCTGGTCGACGCCGGGGACGAGGTGCGTTCGCGGTTGCGGACCCGGGAACGGTACGGCGCGTCGTGACCGCGAAGACCCGCCGCCCGGGCCCGACGGTCCGCACCGACGTCATCGAGGTGCGCGGCACTGAGATCCTCCGGCACGAGGACCGGCTCGCCACCGAGGAGCCCCTGGAGATCCGGCTGGCCTGGCCGGGTTCGCCTGCTCAGCGGGTGGTCGTCACGATGCGGACGCCGGGTCACGACTTCGAGCTCGCGGCCGGCTGGCTCGTCGGCGAGCAGATCCTCGGACGCGAGCAGGTCGCTGCGGTCCGGTACTGCACCGACGAGGACCTGGCCCCCGACGAGGAGTTCAACGTGGTCACCGTCGAGGCGACCGCTCCCCCGGCGTACCTGCCGCAGCCGCGGTTGATGAACTCGGCCTGCGGCGTCTGCGGCACCACCTCGATCGACGAGGCGCTCCGGTCGGTGCCGGCTCCGACGAGCGGCGTCGTCGTACCGCTGGACCTGGTCCGCAGCCTGCCGGCACTGCTGGAGCAGGGGCAGCCCGGGTTCGCCCGCACCGGCGGGTTGCACGCCGCCGGGCTCTTCGACCTCGACGGCGTGCCGCAGGCGGTCCGCGAGGACGTCGGCCGGCACAACGCGGTCGACAAGGTGATCGGGGCCGGGGTACTCGGACGGATGCCGGTCGCCCCGATCCTGGTGCTCTCCGGGCGGGTCGGCTTCGAACTCGTGCACAAGGCCGCCGCAGCGGGCGTCGCCGCTGTCGTGGCCGTCGGGGCTCCGTCCTCGCTGGCGGTCGGGCTGGCTGCCGAGGCCGGCATCGGACTGGCCGGGTTCACCCGCCCGGAACGGTGCGTCATCTACGCCGGAAGCGATCGATTCGGCGTGTGAGCCGGGGTTTGTCGGGCCCCTCTCCTAGCGTGGGGACGTGCGCATCCTCCATACCTCCGACTGGCACCTGGGACGGCAGTTCCACGGTCAGGGGATGCTCACCCACCAGGCCGATTTCGTCGACCACCTGCTCGAGGTCGTCGAGCGCGAGCAGGTCGACCTGGTCGTCGTCGCCGGGGACGTCTACGACCGCGCGCTGCCACCGGTCGACGCCGTCGCGCTCGCGGACGACGCGTTCACCCGGCTCGCCGCGTCCCGCGCCCGGGTCGTCCTCACCAGCGGCAACCACGATTCCGCCCAGCGTCTCGGCTTCAACGCCCGGCTGGCCGACGCGGCCGGCTTCCACCTGCGCACCCACCTCGATCGGATCGCCGAGCCGGTCCTGATCCCGGACGAGCACGGCCAGGTCGCCGTGTACGGCATCCCGTACCTCGAGCCCGACCAGGTCAAGCGCGCCTGGGACCTGCCCGCTCGATCTCACCACGCAGCGCTGTCCGCGGCGATGGACCTGATCCGGGCCGACTTCGCCGCGCGCCCCGACGGCACCCGATCGGTCGTGCTGGCCCATGCCTTCGTGATCGGCGGCAGCGCCAGCGACAGCGAGCGCGACATCGCCGTCGGTGGCGTCTCGGCCGTGCCCACCGGCACCTTCGACGGGATCGACTACGTCGCGCTCGGCCACCTGCACGGGCGGCACACGCTGACCGAGTCGATCCGCTACTCCGGGTCGCCGCTCGCCTACTCGTTCTCCGAGGCTGCTCACGTCAAGGGGTGCTGGCTGATCGACCTCGGCGCCGACGGGATCACGGCCGCCTCGTTCATCGAGGCGCCCGTTCCCCGCCGCCTGGCGCGGCTGACCGGCACCATCGACGAGCTCCTGCACGACCCGCGGTACGCCGACCACGAGGACTCCTGGGTCCAGGCCACCCTGACCGACCCGGTGCGACCGGTCCAGGCGATGATCCGCTTGCAGGCCCGCTTCCCGCACGCGATCGCGCTGCAGTTCGCGCCGGCCGGCGAGCGCGAGCGGGCCGCACGCACCCTGCTGGAGGGTCGCACCGACCACGAGGTCGCCCTGCAGTTCGTCGCGGCGATGCGGTCCGAGCCGGCCACCGACGAGGAGAGCGACCTGCTCCGCGACGCCTGCGAGTGCGCCGCCCGCGACCCCGAGGTCGATGTCGTGGTGGGTGCCTGATGCGCCTCCACGAGCTGCAGGTCACCGCGTTCGGACCGTTCGCCTCCACCGTGGAGGTCGACTTCGACGAGCTCTCGGCGAGCGGACTCTTCCTGCTCACCGGAGCGACCGGGTCCGGCAAGACCAGCGTGCTCGACGCCGTCTGCTTCGCCCTGTACGGCGTCGTCCCCGGCGATCGCGCCGGCGCCAAGCACCTGCGCAGCGACCACGCCTCCCCGCAGACGCCGCCGTCGGTCCGGCTGCGGTTCAGCGTCGGCGAGCGTCAGCTCGTGTTCACCCGCTCGCCCTCGTGGACGCGGCCGAAGCTGCGCGGCCACGGTGAGACGAAGGTGCAGGCCCACGTCCTGGTCGAGGAGCTCACGGACGGCACCTGGACCACCCTGACCAACCGTCTCGACGACGCCGGTCTCTTCGTGACCCGGCTGCTCGGGATGACCAGCACCCAGTTCACCCAGGTGGCGATGCTGCCGCAGGGCCGGTTTCAGGCCTTCCTGCGGGCGACCTCCGCCGAGCGGCACGCGGTGCTCCAGCAGCTCTTCCGGACCGATCGGTTCGAGCGGGTCGAGCACTGGCTCGTGGAGCGTCGTACCGAGACCCGGCGGGCTGCCGAGGCAGCCGAGGCGGTGGTCGCCGAGACGGTGCACCGGCTCCACGAGGCATCGGCCCTGGATCGTCCCGCCGATACCGACGACCTCCGCCGCTGGATCGAGGAGGTCAGCGCGAGCACCGCCGCGGCCGCGGTGACGAGCGAGCAGCAGGTGATCGCCGCGGATCGCGTCCTCGCCGGTGCCCAGCAGGGCCTCCTCGCCGGGCGGCTCACCTGGGAGCGCCGGACCCGCGGCGCCGCCGCACGGGCGGACCTCGACGCGCTCGCCGAGCAGGAACCCGTGCTCGCCCGACGCCGGGAGCAACTCCGTGCCCACCAGCTGGCGCTCCCGCTCTCCGGCCTGGTCGCTGGACGGGCAGCCGCCGTCGCCGACGCAGCCACGGCTCAGGACGAGTGGGTGGCGACCTGCCGCGGGCTCACCGAGCTCCTGGAGGCTAGTGCCGACGAGCTCGCTGAGCAGCTCCCCGGTGCGGCCAGGGACGCGCGCGCGGCGCACACCCTCGCTGTTGCGTTCGAGCCGCGGGCCGAGACCTACCGGCAGGCGGTCGCGCGCCTCGCCACCGGGCGCACCGCGCTCCAGGCACTGGAGACGAGTGTCGCCGAGCTCGACCTGACCATCGCTGCGCAACCGGCGGTCATCGCCGAGGCCGCAGCGGCCGTCCAGGAAGCCCGGGACGCCGCGGCCCGACTCCCCCAGGCACTCGCTGCGGTGGCGCGCTGGGACCAGCTGATCAAGGTCGCGGAACGAGCAGAGGTCGTCACCCTGGAGCTGGTGGCCGCCCGGACCGACGTCCTGACCGCGACCGACGCGGCCCAGACCGCCAAGGAGCACTACCTGGACGTCCGCGAGACCCGGATCAACGGGATGGCCGGTGAGCTCGCCGGTCAGCTGGCCAGCGGCTGCTCCTGCCCGGTCTGCGGGAGCGCCGAGCACCCGGCTCCGGCGGTCCAGCCGCAGAGCGCCGTGGGGCGCGCCGACGAGGACGAGGCCCGCAGGAGCAGCGAGGACGCCGCCTTCGAGGTCCAGGCCCGCAAGGTAGGTCTGGCCACGCTCGAAGGCGAGCTGATCCGTCTCGAGGAGCAGCTCGCCGGCGTCGACCGGGCCGGCCTCCCGGCGCGTGCGGACCTGGCGCAGCTCGACGTGGAGCGCTTGGAGCCGCTGGTGGCGGCGCTCGACGTCCTGGTGACCCGCGAGCATGAGTGCCGGGAACGGCTCGTCGCCGCTGAAGCGGCCCGCACGGCGGCACTCCTCGAGCGGGCCGCGCTCAACGCCGAGATCGACCAGACCCAGGAGCTCGCCGCTGCGGTCCACAGCGAGCGCGCGGCGCTGCAGGAGGTCCCCGGCGCCGGACCCGGCGAGAGCCCGGACCTGGAGCTCGCCGACCTGATCGGACTGCGTGCCCGCCGAGCCGCCCTGCTCGACTCGGCCCTGGGCGTCCTCGAGACGGCCTCCCGGACCGCAACGAGCGCCCACCGCGCAGATCAGGACCTGCGCACAGCAGCGTCCCGCGCTGGGTTCGCGGACGTCGACGCGGCTGCGGCGGCACTGCTCGACGACACGACCGCGACCGTCGTGAGCGAGGAGGTCCGGGACGCCGAGCTGCGTGCCCATGCGGCCACCCTGACCACGTCGGACCCCGAGGTGGTCGCCGCGCTGGCCGTCGCCGAACCCGACCTCGTGGGGTTGGCGGCGGTGGCACGACAAGCGGACGACGCGGCCCGCGCGGCGACCTCCGCGCACGATGCCGCGCTCGCGCGCCAGGAACGCGTCGCTGCGCTGGTGGAGCAGCTGGATCGACAGCTTGCCGCCTGGGCGCCGCTGCGCGAGCGGCACCGTACGGTGGCCGAGCTCGCCGCGCTGGTCGAGGGCAAGAGCCTGGACAACCCGCTCCGGATGCGGCTGGCGGCGTACGTGCTCGCGGAGCGCCTGCGCCAGGTGGTGGCGGCGGCCAACGAGCGCCTGGCCCGGATGACCGACCAGCGCTACGCCCTGGAGCACTCCGAGGACCGGGCGTACGGCGAGCAGCGGGGAGGTCTCAGCCTCCGGGTCCGCGACGACTGGAACGGTGTCCAGCGCGACCCCGCGACGCTGTCCGGCGGCGAGACCTTCGTGGTCTCCCTCGCGCTCGCCCTGGGGTTGGCCGACACCGTCGCGCACGAGGCCGGCGGTGCCGATATCGACACCCTGTTCATCGACGAGGGCTTCGGATCACTCGACGCGGACACCCTCGAGGACGTGATGGACACGCTCGACAGCCTGCGCGACGGCGGCCGGGTCGTGGGACTGGTCAGCCACGTGCCGGAACTGCGCAGCCGTATCACCACCCAGCTCGAGGTGACCAAGGCCCGGAACGGATCGACCGTCCGGACAGCCTTCACGACGATGTGAGGCCGGCTGGATAGGGTCGATCGCATGGCCGACGCCGATCGCATTGACCCGACCTTCACCGCCCTCCCGTACCGCCGCCTGGCCGAAGCCGCGCTCTCCCGTGCTCGTGACCTCGGAGTCACCCACGCGGACTTCCGGTTCGAGCGCGTCCGGTACCAGCACTTCTCGGTGCGCGACGGCCTGCTCCAGGGGGCCGAGGACGCCGAGGACCTCGGGTTCGCCGTCCGGGTGATCCACCGCGGTGCGTGGGGGTTCGCCTCCGGCGTCCTGCTCAGCGCGTCGGAGGCCGTCACGGTGACCGAGCAGGCAGTCAACGTCGCGCTGGTCGCCGCCGAGATGACCCGGACCCCGATCGCGCTGGCCCCGGAACCGATCTACCCCGACGCGGTCTGGTCCTCGGAGTACGTCACCAACCCGTTCGAGGTGCCGCTCGCCGACAAGACCCGGCTGCTCTGCGACTGGACCTCCCGGCTGCTGCGCTCCGACGCGGTCGAGCACGCGAGCGCCAGCCTCCAGCAGGTCCAGGAGAACAAGTTCTACGCGGACCTGAACGGCACCACGACCACCCAGCAGCGGGTCCGGCTGATGCCGAGCGTCGAGGCGCACGGTTCCCTCGGGGACAAGTTCGACTCGATGGCCTCGATCGCTCCCCCGGTCGCCCGGGGCTGGGAGTACCTCGTCGACGGGAGCTACGACTTCGACGCCGAGCTGGACCAGCTGCCGGGCCTGCTGGCGGAGAAGCTGGCCGCGCCCAGCGTCCGGGCCGGCACCTACGACCTGGTGATCGACCCCTCCAACCTCTGGCTGACCATCCACGAGTCGATCGGGCACGCCACCGAGCTGGACCGGGCCCTCGGCTACGAGGCGAACTACGCCGGCACCTCGTTCGCGACCCCGGACAACCTCGACCGGCTCCAGTACGGCTCCCCGATCATGCACGTCACCGGTGACCGGACCACGCCGCACGGCCTTGCCACCGTCGGGTACGACGACGAAGGCGTCGCCGGACAGAGCTGGGACATCGTCCGGGACGGGGTCCTCGTCGGCTACCAGCTCGACCGGCCGATGGCCCACAACTTCGGGTCCTTGAACGGCGGCCGCTCCAACGGCTGCGCCTACGCGGACTCCCCCGGGCACATCCCGATCCAGCGGATGGCCAACGTGTCCTTGCAACCCGATCCGGACGGCCCGGACACGGACGGCCTGATCAGCCAGGTCGAGCGCGGCATCTACATCGTCGGCGACAAGTCCTGGTCGATCGACATGCAACGGTTCAACTTCCAGTTCACCGGCCAGCGCTTCTACGCGATCGAGAACGGCCGGCTCGCCGGTCAGCTCCGCGACGTGGCCTACCAGGCGACGACCACCGACTTCTGGAACTCGATGAGCGCGGTCGGCGGACCCGAGACGTACGTGCTCGGCGGGGCGTTCAACTGCGGCAAGGCCCAGCCGGGACAGGTCGCTGCCGTCTCCCACGGCTGTCCCAGCGCGCTGTTCCGCGACATCCGGGTCCTCAACGTGACCCAGGAAGCCACCGAAGGAGAGGAGCTCTGATGGCGACCGTCCGCCCGTACCAGCTGGTCGAGCACGGCCTGGCGAAGTCGACCTCGGACGCCTGCGTCGTGATCGTCCAGGACTCGACGACGACGAACCTCCGGTGGGCCAACAACACCCTGACCACGAACGGCGTCATGCACGGCGTCGGCGTCACGGTGATCGCGTTCCAGGGCGCCGCGAACGCCTCGGTGAGCGGGACCGCGGCCTCGCCCGAGCAGGTCACCGCGCTGGTCGAGCAGGCCGACGCAGCCGCCCGTGTCGCCGACGCGGCCGAGGACCGTGCGGACCTGCTCGCCGACCAGGTGTCCGCCGACTGGGAGGCAGCCGCGGAGTCGACGTCGATCGAGGTCTTCCGGGACTTCGCCGGCGAGCTCGGTGATGCGTTCGACCAGGCCGAGGCGGAGAGCCGGATCCTCTACGGGTTCGTCAGCCACGACGTCACCACGACGTACCTCGGTTCCAGCACCGGCCTGCGGCTGCGGCACGTCCAGCCGACCGGTCACTACGGCTGCACCGGCAAGACCGCCGACCTGACCAACAGCGCCTGGGTGGGTGGCGCGACCCGCGACTTCAGCGACGTCTCCGCCCGGTCGATGGCCGCCGAGCTGACCACCCGGCTCGGGTGGGGTGCCCGGCGGTTCGACCTGCCGGCAGGACGGTACGACACGGTTCTGCCGCCGACCGCGGTGGCGGACCTGATGATCGACGTCTACTGGAGCGCCGGAGCCCGGGTCGCGCACGAGGGCCAGTCGGTCTACTCGCGTCCGGGCGGCGGTACCCGGATCGGCGAGACGATCGTCGCCCCGGCGGTGAACCTCTCCTCCGACCCGGCCCGCGCCGGCCTGGAGTGCGCGCCGTTCGTCGTCGCCAGCGGGTCCTCGAACGAGAGCAGCGTCTACGACAACGGGATCGCCCTGGGCTCGACCCCGTGGATCAAGGACGGCGTCCTCACCTCGCTGATCCAGACCCGGCAGACGGCCGGGCTCACCGGACAGCCCACGACGCCGAGCATCGACAACCTGGTCCTGGACGTCACCGGCGGGGACGGCTCGACGCTCGACCTGGTCGCCGGCATGGACGACGGACTGCTGCTGACCTGCCTCTGGTACATCCGGGAGGTCGATCCCCAGACGCTGCTGCTCACCGGGCTGACCCGCGACGGGGTCTATCGGGTGCAGGGCGGCGAGATCACCGGCGCGGTGAACAACTTCCGCTTCAACGAGAGCCCCGTTGAGCTGCTGCGCCGGTTCACCGCGGCCTCGGCGACCGTGCCGAGCTTCTCCCGCGAGTGGGGCGACGACTACTTCTCGCGGACGGCGACGCCGGCACTCCGGGTGCCGGACTTCAACATGAGCTCGGTGTCGCAGGCCCTCTAGGCGTCGTACGGCGTGCGGGTGAAGCGGAAGGTCGCGCACTCCCAGGAGTCGACGGACCCGTCGCCCGCACGTCGTACCTGCAGGGTCTCCCCCAGCAGGTAGCCCTCGACGCCGCGGATCCGGTCCGGCTCGATCACGAACCTGTCGGAGAGCTCGGCCGGTTGCAGGGTGCGCAGCTCGAGCTGCTGGTTCGTCCAGCGGAGCTCGTGCGCGGTGTTGCCCCAGAACCAGAGTCCGAGCAGCTCCCGGGCCCGCTCGGGGACCTCGTACGACGGGCTCCAGCGCTCCCCGTCGTACGGGTCCTGGCCGGCGAGAAGATCGAGCGCGATCTGGTCCGAGCGCAGGCCGGTGGTGGCGTTCGCCAGCACGATCCCGCCCTCGCGGGTCCCGCGGTCGACGAACGCGCAGGCCTGGAACCCGGGCATCGAGCCGGTGTGCCCGATCAGCAGCCGGCCGCCTGCGGCCAGGCGTCGCAGGCCGAGCCCGTACTCCGGGAACGGCGCCGGTTCGCTCATCTCGGTCAGCGTCGCCGCGCTCAGGATCTCCGGGTGTCCAACCGCCAGGAAGTCGACCCAGCGGGCGAGGTCGGCGAGCGTGCTCCACAGCTGTCCGGCCGGCGCCATCGCTCCGGTGTCCTCGTGCGGTTCCCGGGTGAGGGTGCCGGCGAAGTGGCCGACGCTGTAGCCCTGGGCGTGCTCACCGGTCGGCTGGTAGCCCGTCCTGGACATGCCCAGCGGCGTGAGCAGCCGGTCCTGGACGAGATCCGTCCAGGACGCACCGCGGCACCGGCTGACGACCTCGCCCAGGAGCGCGAACGCCAGGTTGCTGTAGTGGAACGCCACCCCGGCCGGGAGGACCTGGCCGCTGCCGTCGTTCGCGGCGAGCAGGGCCGGCAGGTCGACACCCGGCGAGCGCTCCCACCACGGCCCGACCGGTTCGGCCTGCATCCCCGAGGCGTGGCCGAGCAGCGTGCGGATCGTCGCCGCGCCGTACCCGCTCCCCGGAAGGTGCCGGGACAGCGGATCGTCCAGGTCGAGCAGGCCGTCGTCGCGGCACTGGAGCACCAGCACCGCGGTCAGCGTCTTGGTGATCGAGCCGATCCGGTACTGCGCGTCGACCGCGCCGGCGTCCCCGGCCACGCCGTGCCAGGTGAGCTCACCTGCGTGGCTGAGCGCGCCGACGACGGACGGCAGCCGGCCCTCGGCCTGGGCCCGGTCGAGGACCGCCTGCCGGCGCGGGGCGTCCGTGGTCGTCAGGCGAACGCCTCGGGCGGCGGGCACGAGCAGACCAGGTTGCGGTCGCCGTACGCCTGGTCGATCCGGTTCACCGGCGGCCAGTACTTGTCCGGGTCGAAGCCGGTCGGGAAGACCGCGGTGGCGACGTCGTACCGGAGGTCCTGGTTGATCGCGTCCGCGGTGTGCGGTGCGCCGGTGAGCGGGTTCGCCTCGGCGTTCCACTCCCCCGCGGCGACCTTGGCGATCTCGGCGCGGATCGCGACCATCGCGTCGATGAACCGGTCCAGCTCGACCAGGTCCTCGCTCTCGGTCGGCTCCACCATCAGCGTGCCGGCGACCGGGAAGCTCATCGTCGGCGCGTGGAAGCCGTAGTCGATCAGCCGCTTGGCGACGTCGTCGACGCTGACGCCCGTGTCCTTGGAGATCCCGCGGAGATCGAGAATGCACTCGTGGGCCACCAGGCCGTTGTGGCCGCGGTAGAGCACCGGGAAGTGCTCGTCGAGCCGCGCGGCGACGTAGTTGGCAGTCAGCACCGCCACCGCGGTCGCCCGGGTCAGGCCGGCAGCCCCCATCATCCGGACGTAGGCCCACGAGATCGGCAGGATCCCGGCCGACCCGTACGGCGCCGCGCTGATCGGGCCGATGCCGGTGCGCTTGTCGGCCTCGGGGTGCATCGGGTGCGTCGGCAGGTACGGCGCCAGGTGCGCCCGCACCGCCACCGGCCCCACGCCCGGTCCGCCGCCGCCGTGCGGGATGCAGAACGTCTTGTGCAGGTTCAGGTGGCTGACGTCGCCGCCGAACTGTCCCGGCTTGGCGTGGCCGAGCAGGGCGTTGAAGTTGGCCCCGTCGATGTAGACCTGGCCGCCCGCCTCGTGCACCAGCCCGCAGATCTCCGAGATGGTGTCCTCGTAGGCGCCGTGCGTGGACGGGTAGGTCACCATGATCGCGGCGAGGTCGGCAGCGTGCGCCTCCACCTGGGCGCGCAGGTCGACCAGGTCCACCGAGCCGTCGTCGGCCGACTTGACCACGACGACCTTCATGCCGGCCATCACCGCGGATGCGGCGTTGGTGCCGTGCGCGGAGGACGGGATCAGGCAGACGTTGCGCTCGGTGTCGCCGTTGGCCAGGTGGTAGCCGCGGATCGCCAGCAGCCCGGCGAGCTCGCCCTGGGAGCCCGCGTTCGGCTGGATCGAGACCCGGTCGTAGCCGGTGACCTCGGCGAGCCAGCCCTCCAGGTCGGCGACCAGGTCGGCGTACCCGCCGGCGTCCTCCGCCGGAACGAACGGGTGCAGGTCGGCGAAGCCGGGCAGGCTGATCGGCTCCATCTCGGCGGTCGCGTTCAACTTCATCGTGCACGAGCCGAGCGGGATCATGCCGCGGTCGAGCGCGTAGTCGCGCGCCGAGAGCCGCCGCAGGTAGCGCAGCATCGACGTCTCGGACCGGTGCGTGTTGAAGACCGGGTGGGCCAGGAAGTCGGTGGTCCGGTTGAGGGCCTCCGGAAGCGCACACCCCGGCTCGGTCCGGGCCGGGGTGACCCCGAACGCGGTGTGGATCGCGCGCAGCGTCGTCGCCGTCGCGGTCTCGCCGAAGGAGAGCCCCACCGTGTCGGCGTCGACCCGGAGCAGGTGCACGCCCTCGGCACGCGCCGCCGCGACGATCTCGTCGGCACGTCCCGGCACCGAGACCCGGAAGGTGTCGAAGAAGGCGTCGGTGAGGACCGCGAAGCCGGCCGCGGACAAGGAGGCCGCTGCCCGGGCCGCGAGGTCGTGGACCTGGCGCGCGATCGCCCGCAGCCCGTCCGGGCCGTGGTAGACGGCGTACATCCCGGCGGTGACGGCGAGGAGCACCTGGGCGGTGCAGATGTTCGAGGTGGCCCGGTCCCGGCGGATGTGCTGCTCCCGGGTCTGCAGCGAGAGCCGGTACGCCGGCCGCCCGGCCGCGTCGAGCGAGACCCCGACGAGCCGACCCGGCAGGTGCCGCTCCAGCCCGGCCCGGACCGACATGTAGCCGGCGTGCGGGCCGCCGTAGAAGAGCGGGACGCCGAAGCGCTGCGAGGAGCCGACGACCACGTCCGCACCGAGCGTGCCGGGCGCCTCGATCAGGGTGAGTGCCAGCAGGTCGGCCGCCACCACGGCGAGCGCGCCGCGCTCGTGGGCCGCGTCGATCACCGGGCGCGGGTCGACGATCCGGCCGGAGGCGCCGGGGTACTGCAGCAGCACGCCGCTGATCGGCCCCTCGGGGAGGCCGGCGGTCAGGTCCGCGACGACGACGTCGATCCCCATCGCCTCGGCACGAGTGCGGACCACCTCGATGGTCTGCGGCAGCGCGTCGGCGTCGACCACGAACGGGCCGTCGGCCTTGGGCGCCGCACGCCGGGCCAGCGTCATCGCCTCGGCCGCGGCGGTGCCCTCGTCGAGCAGGGACGCGTTGGACGTCGGCAGGCCGGTGAGGTCGGCGATCATGGTCTGGAAGTTCAGCAGCGCCTCCAGGCGGCCCTGGCTGATCTCCGGCTGGTACGGCGTGTACGCGGTGTACCAGGACGGGTCCTCGAGCACGTTGCGCCGGATCACGCCAGGGGTGATGGTGCCGTGGTAGCCGAGCCCGATCAGCGCCGTACCGGGCACGTTCCGGCCGGCCAGGGCGACCAGCTCAGCGCCGGCCTCGGCCTCGCTGGCGGCGTGCGGGAGGGAGAGCGCGTCGGTCAGCCGGATCCGGCCCGGGACGGCCGCTTCCATCAGCGCGTCGAGCGAGTCGAAGCCGACCACCTTCAGCATCTCGGCGATGGCGGCGTCGTCGGGTCCGATGTGGCGGTCGACGAAGGGTCGCGCGCCGAGCGAATCGGTCGGGACGAGGACAGGCTGCTCTGACATGAGGCTCCCATGCGATATCTGCAATTGCAGGTGGCGGGTCACCTCCCCCTCTGTCGGACACGTGTCCTCCAGAGTTGCCTGATCCGCATGGTCCTTGCGCCTGAGAGGTTCCGGGGAGGAATTGCCCCTTCGGCGCTCCGGCTCGGTGCCCACCAGGTGGTCACCGCCGAAGGCTCTCCCATGCGGGATTGTCAGCATTCTTCAATTCGTGCAGACCAAAAATACCAGCCCCGGCCCGGCCGCAGGGCCGGAACGGGGCTGGTTGAGACTGGAGAGGCTGAAATCAGCCGGAGAGGCGGGCCTGCCGGCGTGCCGCGAGCTCGTCGCTGGCGTCGTTGCGGGCCGTGAGGTCCTCGGCGGTGCGCTCGGAGGGCAGTTCGGAGAGCGACCCCTCGATCTCGCGCCAGACGCCGCCGATCGCGATGCCGAAGACGCCCTGGCCGCCCTGGAGCAGGTCGATGACCTCGTCGTTGGTGGTGCACTCGTAGACCGAGGCGCCGTCGCTCATCAGCGTGACCCGGGTCAGGTCGTCGGTGCCCCGGGCGCGGAGGTGGGCGACCGCCGTACGGATCTGCTGGAGGGAGACACCGGCGTCGAGCAGCCGCTTGATCACCTTGAGCAGCAGGATGTCGCGGAAGCCGTAGAGGCGCTGCGTGCCGGAGCCGGTGGCGCTCCGCACGGTGGGCTCCACCAGGCCGGTACGGGCCCAGTAGTCGAGCTGCCGGTAGGTGATGCCGGCCGCGTTGCACGCGGTCGGACCCCTATAGCCCTGGTCGTCGGGCAGCGGCGACACGTCGTCGCTGAACAGCAGACCTTGCTGGTCCGCCGCTTCCGCGGCCTGTTCGGCGGCGTGCAGCGCAGCCGCGTCGATCTCGGCCACGGACTTGCCGTCTCCATTGTTGGTGCCCACTACGACCTCCAAGTCTCGCTTCACTGAGCGTAACCCCTGGGGAAGGGTGGTGAGGCCTCTGCGGGACAGAAGTTTCACCGGTGGAGTTACAGCGAAGACACCTGAAAGGTAAACCTCAGGTTGAGGGTTTGGCAAAGACGCTCTCGGCGTGTCGCGGAACCTTAAATATCAACTTGAGGGTTTGCCGGCACCCGGCGTCAGGAATCCGGGGACTCGAAGTCTTCCGGTGACACGTGGTCGAGGAATTCGCGGAACTTCTCGACCTCCTCCTCGCGCTCGTCCGGTACGGCGATCCCCGCCTCGTCGAGCAGCTCCTCGGCGCAGACGATCCGGGCGCCGGTGCGCATCGCGAGCGCGATCGAGTCCGACGGACGCGCCTCGATCTCCACTCCGGAGGAGAGCGCGATCACCGCGAAGAACACGCCGTCGTTCATCTCGGTGATCCGGACCTCGTCCAGCGTGTTCCCGGTGCCCTCCAGGAGCAGCTTCAACAGGTCGTGGGTGAGCGGGCGCGGCGGTACGACGCCCTGCTGGGCGAAGGCGATCGCGGTGGCTTCGACCGCGCCGATCCAGATCGGCAGGTAGCGCTCCCCGTCCACCTCGCGCAGCAGCACGATGGGTTGGTTCGAGGGCATCTCGACCCGGACTCCGACGACCTCGACAGCGATCACGGTGCGAGCCTACCGAGTGCCCGAGCTTGCTCGAGGCCGAGTCGGCGGAGCAGCGTTGAGGAGCGAAGCGACGATCACGGAGTCAGCCTAGTCCGATCAACGCAAGGACCGCAGACCCGTACGGACCAGGGTCGCGTGCAGGCGCAACGACAGCGCGGCGATCTCCTCGACCGCCTGGGCCGCCCGCCCTTCGGCACCGTCCTCGCGGCTGCGCCGGATCGGCGACACCACCTGCTCGACGAGACCGATCTCCCGGTCGGCGGCGGTCTTGAACGCGCGCAGGTGCCGCGGCTCGATCCCGAAAGCGGCCAGCTCCCCCGCGGCCTGGGCGACGACTACCGCGTCGGCGTCGTAGTGCTTCGAACCGGACCGGGTCCGGACCAGGCCGAACCCCTCCAGCTGGACCAGCAGCTCCTCGGTGATCTGCGCGGTCTTGATCAGCTCGCGCCGGGAGACCCGGACGTCGCTGCGGTCGCTGCGGAGCAGATCGGCAGCGGTGTCGTTGCGGACACCGGTGGGAACCGTCGGTCCCCCGCTCAGCGCCGGCGGCTCCAGCCCGCGGTCGATCGCGTCGAGGTGCTCCCGGATCACCTTCAGCGGCAGGTAGTACTCCCGCTGCGCCCGGATGATGTAGCGGAGCCGCTCCATGTCCTCGACCGAGTACTTCCGGTACCCCGAGGGGCTGCGCTCGGGCTCGACCAGTCCTTCGGCCTCGAGGAAGCGGAGCTTGGACTCCTTGATCTCCTCCTCGGGGAACTCCGCCGAGAGGTCGGCGAGCGCCTGCCCGATGCTCTTCCGGGCAGTCTGCCGCACCTCAGTCCTCCGCCGCGGCGCTGGCGAAGAAGACCAACCGGAACTTGCCGATCCGGACCTCGTCACCGTTCTGGAGCAGTGCGTCGTCGATCCGGTCCCGGTTGACGTAGGTCCCGTTCAGGCTGCCGACGTCGTGCACGCTGTACGTCGTGCCTTCGCGGCGGAACTCGACGTGGCGCCGCGAGACGGTGATGTCGTCGAGGAAGATGTCCGCCTCGGGGTGCCGCCCGGCGCTGACCAGCTCGGTGTCCAGCAGGTACCGGCTGCCGGCCCCCGGGCCGCGCTGCACGATCAGCAGCGCGCTCCCGACCGGGAGCGCGTCGGCGGCGGCCGCGTCGGCCTCGTTCAGCGTCCCGCGCTCGTCGGCATCCGGGCGCGGGACCGCCGAGCCGAAGGTGATCGTCGCGGTGGTCTCCGCCGGCACCGAGGCCGACTCCAGGGCATGGCCGCAGTGCGAGCAGAATCGCGCTTCGTCAACGTTCTGACTCCCGCATTGCGAGCACATCTGCATCTGGTGCGCCTCCCGTGTCACGTTCCGCATTCTCGCCTGCGTTGGGCCTGGACGAACTCTCAACGCTCAGTGGAGGTTCAAAGTTCGTGCGGCCAACCTACCAGCGTCGGACAACCAGATTGAGCCCGAATCGGTCAGGAAGCAACGGTGGATTCGTAGGTCGCCGCATCCATCAGCTCGGAGGTGGCGGCACCCTCGTCCGGAACGACCTCGAAGAGCCAGCCTGCGCCGTACGGGTCGCTGTTCACGAGCTCGGGCGTCGCGTCCAGCGCGTCGTTGCGGGCCACTACCTGGCCGGTCACCGGCGAGTACACGTCGCTGACCGACTTGGTCGACTCGAGCTCGCCGATCGCCGCGCCCGCGGCCACTGCGTCACCGACGTCGGGCAGCTGCACGTAGACGATGTCGCCGAGGGCGTCCTGGGCGTAGTCGGTGATGCCGATCCGGACCGAACCAGCGGCCTCGCCCGGGGTGCGCACCCACTCGTGCTCGGCGGTGTACTTCAAGTCATCGGGAAACACGGGCGCTCCTCGGGGTGTGCGTGGGCAACTGATCGCTGTGACCCTATCGTCCGCGATCAGCTCCCTCCGGTCGACTCCGCATATCGGGGCTTGGTGATCTTGCGGAGGACGGTGACCTCGATCTTCTGGCTCCGCTTGATGCTGACCTTGCCGTCGTCCAGGGCCAGGTCGTCGACGAATCCGCCCGGGAACCGCAGCGCCGTGGTCAGCCCGTCCGGGTCACCGATGGCGTCGATCGTGAACGGCGCGGTGAGCACCCGGCCGTCCACGCTGATCCCGCCCTCGGCGTTCTCGAACGACGTCTGCGCCACCACTCGGACCTGGTCGTTGATCTCCATCGCCTCGGCGCCGGCGTCACGGAGCTCCTCGATCCCGTCGAGGAGGTAGTTGAGGCTGATCTCCGAGTCCGGGATGGTCACGGTGATCCGAACGCCGGGTCCGGTGGCCGGCAGGGTCCCGGCGAGCACGCCGAGTGCGCCGATCTCGTTGCGGGCCTGCTCGAGCGCGGTGGCGGTCTTGTCGTTGTTGTCCCGCAGCGCGTCTCGGGTGGTCTCCAGGTCGCGGATGTCCTGCTCGTTGCGGCGTGAGGCGGCCTGCAGACCGTTGAGCGCCTGGATCAGGTCGGCCTGCCGCATCCCGGCGTACTCGTCGTCGCTGCCGGCCAGGCGTACCTGGGTGACACCGGCGACGCCGAGCACGACCAGGAGCACCGCGGCCGAGATCTGGCCCCGGCCGGGCTTGAGCAGCGCCCGGACGATCCGCTGGTGCGGCGACGGCTCGACCGGGGACTCCCCTGCCGCCGCGGCGGCCGGATCGACGATCGGATCGTCGTCGTCGAACGGCTGGTCGCTGGTCATGCGTGGAAGATGTGCCGTCGGATGGCGGCGACGTTGGCGAAGATCCGGATGCCCAGGACCACGATCACGCCGGTGGACAGCTGCGCGCCGACACCGAGCTTGTCACCGAGGAAGACGATCAGCGCCGCGATGAAGACGTTGCTGATGAACGAGACCACGAAGACCTTGTCGTCGAAGAGCCCGTCGAGGAACGCCCGCAACGCGCCGAAGACGGCGTCCAGCGCGGCGACCACGGCGATCGGCAGGTACGGCTCGAGGCCGATCGGTACGTCGGGCTTCAGGATCAGACCCAGGCCGACTCCGACCAGCAGGCCGATGATCGCGATCACGGGCTTTCCTTCCTTGTCTCCGGGGCGTCGTCCTCGATGTACCTCAGCGTCGGCACCGCCCGCCCCGGCAACCGGAGCGAGGACTGGG
This sequence comes from Nocardioides marmoriginsengisoli, assembly GCF_003725695.1. Taxonomy (GTDB): domain Bacteria; phylum Actinomycetota; class Actinomycetes; order Propionibacteriales; family Nocardioidaceae; genus Marmoricola; species Marmoricola marmoriginsengisoli. The sequence continues at coordinate 3,003 of NZ_RJSE01000002.1, read as the reverse complement.
TCCGCATCGAGAACTTCAGGCCGACCTGTGATTTCAGATCCAACCATGCTTGCCCGCTGGTGGACGCGAGGAAACGGCTGGGCATGGTGTCCGGGTTCCCGATCGCGAGCACCCGGTACGGCGGGCTCAGCGAGACGAAGTTGACCGCGATCGCCGAGCCGGCGAACCGGATCGCGCTCAGTGCGGTGAGCCGCTGGCCGTTGATCGAGATCGCCTCGGCCCCCGCGTGCCAGAGACCGTTGACCAGCTTCTGCAGGTCGCTGTCGAGGACCTTCTGCCGATCGCTGGTCGCGTTGGGGGCGTCGTCGGCGACCACCTCGACCCCGGGACCGCGCGCGGGCGTCGTACCGCTGCGCAGGCCGAGCAGGGCGAGGTCCCCGAGGACTCCCGTGGAGTCGTCGTTCGTCGCCAGCAGCGCGGTCTCGAGCCGGCGGTTCTCGGCCAGCAGACTCGCGATCGTGCGGCGCTGCGCCGACACCGAGTCGCGTCCGGCCGACACCTGGCTGATCAGCGCCCGGCGCTCCTTCTCCTCGGAGGCCGCGTCCTTGTTCGTCTGGACCGCCGCGGTGATCGCCAGGATCGCGAACACGGCGAGCACGGCCGCGCCGCCCTTGCCGACCCGGCGGCGCTTGCCGGGGACGATCCCGTAGCGGCGTGCCGCCGCCTGGGCGTAGTCCTCGTCGAGGGCGTGCGCGTTCAGGTACGGCAGCAGCCCCATCGTGACCCGCTCGGGCAGCGGGCGCTCCACCGGATCGGGGCCGGACACGTCAGGCCGCCCCGGCTCCGGGATCGGCGGGCTTGCTCGGCGCGTTCAGGTCCGGTGCCCGGCGGTCGCGGTCGGCCAGTAGCTTGCGGACCTGCCAGGCGTAGAGGAGCCCGGCCCACCAGTACAGACCGATCCCCCAGATCGCGAACGCCCACCCGAAGACCTTCGCCAGCGTCTCGAAGGTGCTGACCCCGTCGCCGACGAAGAGCAGCGGGAATGCGTACAACAGGTTCGCCGTCGCCGCCTTGCCGAGGAAGTGCACCGGCAGTGCGCTGTACCCGCGGGTGCGCAGGAACGGGACCAGGCACCAGAGGAAGAGGTCCCGGGCCGGCAGGATCACCACCACCCACCAGGGCACGATCTCGCGGACGCCGAGACCGATGACCACGGCCAGGATGTAGAGCCGGTCGGCCACCGGGTCCAGGATCTCGCCGAGCTTGGAGGTCTGGTTGAGGCGCCGGGCCAGGTAGCCGTCGAGCCAGTCGGTGAAGCCGGAGATCATCAGCACGACCAGCGCCCAGACGTCAGCCTCCGGTCCGAGCACCAGCCAGAGGAAGAGCGGGACGCCGAGGAGCCGGAGGCCGCTGATCGCGTTGGGCAGCGTCCAGACGGCGGCACGCTGCTCGTCGTCGGTCGTCATCCGGGCACCCCTGGTCTCGCTCATGTCGGGGCAACCCTATCCGTGCCGGAGCCGCGGAGCCGACGCGCCACGAGCATCACGTACCCGGCCCCTGCGCGGCCCCGCCGTCACCGGTCCACCTGCCCCGGCCTAGGATTCGGAACTCACCGGTCTCGTCGGAGACCTGTCGACGTTGCCCTCGGGAGGCCACGATGAACGGTCCTGTGTCCAAGCGTTCTGCCGTCTCGGTGGTGATCGCGATCTGCCTGGCGGTCACCGGCCTCACGATGGGGTCGGCACAGGCCGCGGGCACCGGGTCGATCACCGGCCAGGTCTTCACCAAGGCGCTCGGCGCGAGCGCCGTTCCCGCCGAGACCACGTACCTCTACGTCGCGTACTCCGCGACCCCGGACGGCCACTACGACAACGTCGACTCGGACCCGTCCACCCCTGGCACCGACGGATTCTTCTTCGACGGCAGCACCTACGCACTCACAGGTCTCGACGCGGGCTACTACAAGTTCGAGGTCGCCGGTGTCGGGATCGCCGGCTACCAGCGCGAGTACTACAACGATGCCGCATACCTCGCCGACGCGACGCCCATCCAGGTCGGGTCGGGGCCGGTCCAGGCCGACGACATGGTGATCGAGCCCGCCGGGCAGATCTCGGGGCGGGTCACCGACACGGCCGGGACGCCGCTCGCGAACGCCAGCGTCTCCTTCGAGCGCACCAAGTTCGGCGGATCGTTCGGCGTCCAGACCGACGCCAACGGCTACTACTCCACGACGACCGTCTTCGGCGGAGGTCTGGTCAAGGGCGACTTCCGGGTCTCGGCCCGGCACGACGACTACTCGGACCCCGACGCTGCGTCCCACGAGCTCGAGTACTGGAACAACGCGACGTCCTACGACACCGCGACGCCGGTAACGGTCAGCCCCGGCGCGACCACCGGAAGCATCGACTTCACGCTCGACGTCGCGCCCCGTCTCCGGCTCACGGTCAAGGACCCGGACGGCAACCCCGTCCCCAACGCCGGCGTCGGCATCTGGGTCTTCTACGACGGCGCCTGGGGTCCCTACCAGGCCGGCCCGAACCTGACCGACGACGACGGGATCTACCGCCGCAACCTGCGCATCGGCGACCGCTTCAAGTTCTTCATCGACCCGCCGGCAGGTGTCGGCGGCGTCAAGGAGTGGTACGACAACGCCTACACCGAAGCCACCGCGAGCGAGGTCTCCGCGACCGCGCACGGGCAGGTCGTCATCATCGAGATCAAGCTCGGTCCTGCTCCCGCGGTGACCGGGACGACGCCGACGATCAGCGGAACGCCTCAGGTCGACCAGGTCCTCACCGCGACACCTGGGGCCTGGGGACCGTCCGGGGTCTCGCTCGCGTACCAGTGGTTCGCCGGTGCCGACGAGATCACCGGTGCCACCAACCCGACCTACACGCCTGTCACCGGTGACATCGGCGAGGCCATCACCGTCGAGGTCACCCGCACCCTGGCCGGACACACCACGACCGTGAAGACCTCCTCGCCCACCACCGCCGTGACCGCCGCTCCGGTTCCCCCGGTCACCGGGACGACGCCGACGATCAGCGGAACGCCTCAGGTCGA
>NZ_RJSE01000016.1 GCF_003725695.1 Nocardioides marmoriginsengisoli | reverse complement strand
CGCCTCGTTCATGTAGCGCTTGCCGGCCTGGTTCACGATGATCGAGCCCGGCAGGTTGCGCTCGGCGAGGCAGAACCACGGCCCGTTCGGCAGCGGGATGGTCGGACCCCACCAGGCGTCGTCCATCAGGTCGATCTGGGCGCCGGCGGTGATCCCGGCGAGGATGCCGCCGCCCTCGTTCGAGGGCGCACCGGTGGTCCAGTCGACCGAGGTCGGCTGGGGCTGGTACTTCTCGCGCATCTCCAGGTTCTTCTCGAAGCCGCCGCTGCCGAGGATGACGCCGCGGGTCGCGCGGATCTCCTGGGTGGCGCCGTCGCGCCGGACCTTCACCCCGACGACCCGGCCGTTCTCCAGGATCAGGTCGGTCAGCTCGGTCTCGTAGGCGACCGGGACGCCGGCGTCGACCAGGCCCTTGCGCAGGCCGATCGCGATCGCGTTGCCCATCGCGTACATCTTCTTGCCGAGCAGCAGGGTCAGCAGCCGCATCAGGGTGGCCCGGATCAGCACCAGCGGGCCGCGCAGGGTGCGCATCCCGAGGCTGATCTTGCGGTAGTCGGCCTGGGTGATGATCAGGTTCGCCGGCGCCTTCCCGTACGGCGGGTGCAACCGGTCGAGCTCGGCCCCGAGGAACTTCGCGTTGAGCGGGATCGCCTCGACGGTGCGACCGCGGGCCCGGCCGCCGGGCGCCTCGGGCAGGTAGTCGGCGTACTCGGGCACCCAGGTGAACCGGACCGGGGTGTTCTCCTTGAGGAAGTCCATTACCTCGGGGCCGCGGTCGATGTAGGTGTCGCGGCGGACCTTCGGGACGACGTCGCCGACGATCGCGTCGAGGTACTTCTTCGACTCGGCGGGGTCGTCCGCTTCGCCGGCCTTCTTCAGGGCGTAGTTCCCGGGGATCCAGACGCCGCCGCCGGACCGGGCGGTGGACCCGCCGAAGTAGGCGGACTTCTCGATCAGCAGGGTGTCGAGTCCTTGCCGGGCGGCCGCGAGCGCGGCCGTCATCCCGGCACCGCCGGCGCCGACGACGAGCACATCGACGGAGGGCTTCAGATCGACTTGGTCAGGGGCCTTCATGGCACGAAACTGTAACAGGTTCTAGTATGTCTTTCGTGACTACCTCCGATGCCATCGCAGCAGCCGTCGAACGGCTCGCCGAGGCCCAGGCGACCCGGGTCCCGTGCGCCGCCGTACGGGACCTGATCGGCACCGACGACCTCCCCGCGGCGTACGCCGTGCAGGGCGGTCTGGTGCAGGCCAGGATCGCCGGCGGGGTCACCGTGGTCGGCCGCAAGATCGGGGCCACCTCGAAGGCCGTTCAGGACCAGCTCGGCGTCGATCAGCCCGACTTCGGCTACCTGCTCAGCGACATGGACGTGTCCGACGACGCTCCCATCTCGATGCGCACGCTGGTGCAGCCGCGGGTCGAGGCCGAGGTCGCGTTCCGGCTGGGCAAGGACATCGCTCCGGCCACCGAGGAGGAGATCACCCTCGAGCTGGTCCGGGACGCGGTCGACGTGGCGCTGCCGGCCCTGGAGATCGTGGACTCCCGGATCGAGAACTGGGACATCACCTTCACCGACACGGTCGCAGACAACGCCTCCAGCGGCCTGTTCGTGATCGGCACCGACGCCAAGCCGCTCACCGAGATCAGCCCGGTCGACGTCGAGATGTCGCTGACCATCAACGGCGAGGTCCGGTCGAGCGGCAACGGCGCGGCCTGCCTCGGCGATCCGCTGGAGGCGCTGCGCTGGCTCGCCGTGCAGGCCTATCGTTTCGGGGACCCGCTGCGCGCGGGGCACCTGATCCTCTCGGGGGCGCTCGGCCCCTTCGTACCCTTCGCCGCGGGAGATGACGTCGTGGCGACCATCAGCGGATTCGCACCGCTCAGCGTCAAGTTTGGGAGTAGGAATGACTAAGCTCACTGCCGCGATCGTCGGCCCGGGCAACATCGGTACCGACCTGATGTACAAGCTGCTCCGCAGCGACGTCATCGAGCCGCGCTGGATGATCGGCGTCGACCCGGAGTCGCCCGGTCTGGGCCGGGCTCGGGACAAGGGCCTGATCGCCAGCGCCGAGGGCGTCGACTGGCTGCTCAAGCAGGACGAGAAGCCGGACTTCATCTTCGAGGCGACCAGCGCCTACATCCACCGCGAGTACGCGCCCCGGTACGCCGAGGCGGGCATCCGCGCGATCGACCTGACGCCGGCCGCCGTCGGCCCGGCCTGCATCCCGGCGGTCAACGGCGACGAGCACTCCGACGCCGTGAACGTCAACATGATCACCTGCGGGGGACAGGCGACCATCCCGATGGTCGCGGCCGTCTCCCGCGCCACCCCGGTCTCCTACGCCGAGATCGTCGCGTCGGTCGCGTCGCTCTCCGCGGGGCCGGGCACCCGGCAGAACATCGACGAGTTCACCCAGACCACCTCGAAGGGGGTCGAGACGATCGGCGGCGCCGCCCAGGGCAAGGCGATCATCATCCTGAACCCGGCCGAGCCGCCGATGATCATGCGGGACACGATCTTCTGCGCTGTCGGCGCCGACGTGGACCGGGACGCGATCACGAAGTCGGTCCACGACATGGTGAAGGCTGTCCAGGACTACGTCCCCGGTTACCGGCTGCTCCAGGAGCCGCAATTCGACGACCCGAGCGACGCCACCCGCGGCGCCACCAAGGTCAGCATCTTCATCGAGGTCGAGGGCGCCGGGGACTTCCTGCCGCCGTACTCGGGCAACCTCGACATCATGACCGCCGCCGCGACCCGCGCCGGCGAAGGAATGGCACGGAAGGCCCTGAGCGCATGAGCATCGCCGGACCCGCAGAACTCAACGCCCTGACCCGCACCTGGCGCGACACCGACCCGACGTCCGACCTGGACATCCGGCTCACCGATACCTGCCTGCGCGACGGCTCGCACCACAAGCGCCACCAGTTCACCGAGCAGGAGGTCCGTGACATCGTCGGCGCCCTCGACGACTCCGGCGTGCCGGTCATCGAGGTCACCCACGGGGATGGTCTGGGCGGGTCGAGCTTCAACTACGGCTTCTCCAAGACCCCGGAGCAGCAGCTGATCAAGGCGGCCGCCGAGACCGCGAAGAACGCCAAGATCGCCTTCCTGATGCTGCCCGGCGTGGGCATCAAGGACGACATCCGGATGGCCCAGGACAACGGCGGGTCGATCTGCCGGATCGCGACCCACTGCACCGAGGCGGACACGACCGAGCAGCACTTCAAGCTCGCCCGCGACCTCGGCCTGGAGACCGTCGGCTTCCTGATGATGAGCCACACCCAGCCGCCCGAGGTGCTGGCCAAGCAGGCCCGCATCATGGTCGACGCCGGCAACCAGTGCGTCTACGTGGTCGACTCCGCGGGCGCGCTGATCCTCGAGGGTGTCTCGGACCGGGTCGCCGCCGTCGTCGCGGAGGTCGGCAACGAGGCCACCGTCGGCTTCCACGGCCACGAGAACCTCGACCTCGGCGCCGGCAACACCGTGATGGCGGTCCGCGCGGGCGCCACCCAGATCGACGGCTCGGTACGCCGCTTCGGCGCCGGTGCCGGCAACACGCCGCTGGACGCCTTCGTCGGCATCTGCGACAAGCTCGGCTGGAAGACCGGCGTGGACTTCCTCAAGATCATCGACGCGTCCGAGGACGTGGTCCGCCCGGCGATGCCGGAGGAGTGCCGGCTGGACCGGATGACGATGATGATGGGCTACGCGGGCGTCTACTCGAGCTTCCTCAAGCACGCCGGCAACGCGGCCGAGCGGTACGGCGTCTCCGGCGCCCGGATCCTCGCGGAGGCCGGCCGGCGCAAGCTGATCGGCGGCCAGGAGGACCAGCTGATCGACATCGCGCTGCTGCTGAAGGCCGAGCAGGACGCCAGCTAGGGGCTGAGCACGGCCGCACAGCACTGCTGCGTCAGGTTCGTTGCGTCGAGTCAATGCGCGGCATCAGCAGTTCACCGCGCGGGCTTCGGCGTGGGATCGCGTCTGCAAGCGTGAGCACGTCAATGAGGCGCTCACCGTGCTCGGCTGCGTTGCAAGCAGGTGGAACAGGCTCAGAATGGCCCAGGGGTCGCGGGACCTCGTCACCAGTACACATGGCATCTGTATAGCCGAGTGCGCCTGAGCGCTACCCGTGCCGAAAGCCCCGCCCCCGAGAGAGGGCGGGGCTTTCGGAGTCCTTGATCAGGCCTGCTGACGCTTCCGGGCAGCGAAGGCCGCGCCGCTGGCGACCAGCAGAGCTCCGCCGGCGAGCGTCCAGGTCAGGTCGAGACCGTTCTCGGAGGGGGAGTCCGCCGAGGCGGCCCCGGCGTCGACTCGGGTCGGGATGCTGATCGAGTCGGTCGCGCCACCCTGGTTCTTGCCCGCGTCCGGCTCGTCCCCGGCGTCCGGGGTGCCCGGCTTGTCGTCGCCCGGCTTGTCGTTGCCCGGGTTCGGGCCCGCCTTGTCGTCGGGAACGTCGTTCCCGCCGCACCCGTGGGTGCAGTCCGGGGTGTCGGTGATCCCGCCGGGACCGTCGGGGTTCGGCTGCGGGTGGTGGGGCTTCGGGTGGGTCGGCTTCGGCTTGCCGTTGGAGACCTCGCCCGGGCCGTCCGGGACCGGCTGCGGGGCCGGGGTCGGAGCCGCGATGTCCATCGGCTTCGGGTCGCCGCCGACAGGGGCGACGATGACCGGACCGTCGGCGGCCAGGGCGGCGCCCGGGGTCAGGGTGAGCGCCGCGACGGCGAGCGGGGCGGCGATGATCAGGGTGCGGATGCTGCGGTTCATGACGTTCTCCTTGGTCGGTGCTTCAGGGGCTTCGTGGTGCGGCGTTCGTGCCGCTCTCGGAAGTAGGAGCACCGGGCCCGGAAGTCCTTGCAACTTTTCCTGAGGGGATTTTTCGGGCGTTTCCGAGACCGTCCCGGGTGTCGTGGACGAACAGGTAGAACGTGTTCTAGTATTGTCTTCAGAAGTATTCGAACGACGAGGAGAAGCCATGAGTCAGGCAGTTCTTGACGGTGTCCGTGACCTGCTGCCCACGCTGCGTGAGCGTGCGGACGAGACCGAGCGTCTCCGCGTCATCCCCGAGGCCTCGATCAAGGAGCTGGCGGAGACCGGCTTCTTCAAGCTCCTCCAGCCGAAGCGGTACGGCGGCTTCGAGTCGAGCCCGATCGACTTCTACGAGGGCGTCAAGGAGATCGCCGGGGCCTGCGGGTCGACCGGCTGGGTCTCCAGCGTCGTCGGCGTGCACCCCTGGCAGGTCGGCCTCTTCGCCGACGAGGCCCAGCAGGCGGTCTGGGGCAACGACCCGAACGCGCGGCTGAGCTCGTCGTACGCCCCGACCGGCAAGGCGACGATCACCGAGGGCGGCTTCAAGCTCTCCGGCAAGTGGAGCTTCTCCTCGGGCTGCGACCACTGCCAGTGGGTGCTGCTCGGCGGCCTGGTGTTCAACGAGGACGGCAACGTCGTCGACTTCCGCACCTTCATGGTGCCGCGCAGCGACTACACCATCAACGACGTCTGGCACATGGTCGGCCTCTCCGGCACCGGCTCGAACGACATCGTCGTGGACGACGTCTTCGTCCCCGAGGCGTTCACGCTGTCGATGGGCGAGACCGGCCAGTGCAAGGGCCCGGGCCAGGAGGTCAACACCTCCAACCTGTACAAGCTGCCGTTCCACTCGGTCTTCACGACCACCATCTGCACCCCGATCATCGGGATGGCGTACGGCGCCTACGCCGAGCACGTCGACATGCAGCAGAAGCGCGTCCGCGCGGCGTACCTGGGAGAGAAGGCGTCGCTCGACCCGTTCGCCGCCGTCCGGATCGCCCGCGCCGCCAGCGACATCGACGCCGCCTGGGCCCTGGCGATGAACAACATCCGCGAGGAGATGGCCCTGGTCGAGAAGGGCGAGCAGATCCCGCTCGGCCTGCGGCTCAAGGTCCGTCGCGACCAGGTCCTCGGCACCCAGCGCTCCATCGACGCGATCGACGCGCTCTTCGAGGCCTCCGGCGGTCGCGCCCTGGCCAACGGCACCTACCTGCAGCGGGCCTGGCGGGACGCGCACGCCGGTCGCGTGCACGCCGCCAACGACCCGGAGCGCGCGCTGCAGATGTTCGGCGCCCACGAGTTCGGCCACAAGGTCGACCCGGGGATGTACTGAGCCGATGTCTGTCGACTACTCGAAAGAGGGCACTCGGAAGTCGGCGAAGGCCGGCGACATCACGCTGAACTACTACGAGGCCGGCACGGCGTCCGACCTCGGCGGCGGCCTGCCGTTCGTGCTGCTGCACGGCGGCGGCCCGGGAGCCTCGGCCTGGAGCAACTTCGGGTCGGCACTGCCCCGGTTCGCGGCCAACTTCCGGACGCTCCTGGTCGACCAACCCGGTTTCGGCGGCTCGGACAAGCCCGAGGTCGGCGCGAACTACTTCCGGCACTCCTCGGAGTACCTGCTCAAGCTGCTCGACGAGCTGCAGATCGAGAAGATCCACCTGCTCGGCAACAGCCTCGGCGGCGGTACGGCGACCCGGTTCGCGCTCAGCTACCCCGACCGGGTCGGCCGGCTGGTGCTGATGGGCCCCGGCGGGCTCTCGCTCAACCTGCTCCACGCCGACCCCACCGAGGGCGTCAAGCGGCTGATGGACTTCTCGATGGCACCGAGCCGGGAAGCCCTGCGCGCCTTCATCTCGACCATGGTCGTGAACCAGGCGCTGGTCACCGACGAGCTGGTCGAGGAGCGGTTCGCCGACGCCACCGCGCCCGGCTCGCTCGAGGCGATGCGCTCGATGGGCGCCTCGTTCTGGAACCCCGAGTGGGCCGAGGACGGGATGCTCTGGCGCGAGGTGCACAACCTCCGCAAGCACACCCTGCTGACCTGGGGCCGCGAGGACCGCGTCAACCCGCTCGACGGTGCCCTGGTCGCGCTCAAGCAGATCCCCAAGGCGCAGCTGCACGTCTTCCCGAACTGTGGCCACTGGGCCCAGATCGAGGCGGCCGAGGAGTTCGCCGAGATCACCACCGCCTTCCTGGCACGCCACCGCGAAAGGGGCTGAGATGACGATCGACATCAAGTCCATGGGCTACATCCGGGTCGCCAGCACCGACCTGGAGGCCTGGAAGACCTTCGCGGGCAAGGTGCTCGGCGTCGCCGAGGGCCGCGGCCCGAACCCGGACAACCTGTACTTCCGGATCGACGCCGTCTCCGCCCGGATCGTGGTCTTCCCCGCCGACGTCGACCAGCTCGACGCCACCGGCTGGGAGGTCGCCGACCATCAGGCGCTCCAGGACGCCCGCGAGCACCTGACCAAGGCCGGCGTGACCTTCGAAGAGGGCACCCCCGAGGAGCTGGCCGAGCGCCGGGTCCAGGAGCTGGTCCGGTTCTCCGACCCGTGGGACAACGTCTTCGAGCTCTTCCACGGCATCACCTACGAGTCCCGGCCGGTCGTGACGCCGTACGCCGCCAAGTTCGTCACCGGCGACCAGGGCATGGGCCACATCGTGATCCCGGTCCTCGACGACGTCGAGGCGCTGCGGTTCTACACCGAGGTGCTCGGCTTCCGGCTCCGCGACTCGATGAGCATGCCCGGCGAGTTCGTCGGCAAGGAGCCAGGCTCGAAGGTCTGGCTGCGCTTCCTCGGCGTGAACCCGCGGCACCACAGCCTGGCGTTCCTGCCGATGCCGAACCCGTCCAAGTGCGTGCACGTGATGCTCGAGGTCGACGAGCTCGACCACGTCGGCCGTGCGCTGGAGCGCGTCAAGAAGTACAAGGCGCCGCTGTCGGCGACGCTCGGCCGGCACATGAACGACGAGATGGTCTCGTTCTACGTGAAGTCCCCGGGCGGTTTCGACTTCGAGTTCGGCACCGAGGGCCTGCAGGTCGACGACGCCCGCTGGGTCGCCCGGGAGAGCACCGCCGTCTCGTACTGGGGCCACACGTTCGGCGGGGGCCAGTAGACCGATGAACAATGGGGGAGTGACGCGCGAGATCCCGGACGGGATGAACGAGAACGCCCGGGAGACCTGGCCCAGCGAGGAGCTGATCAAGTCCTGGCTCGGCAACGAGCTCGACTTCGAGCTCCGGCTCGGCGAGCACACCCCGATCCCGGACGACCCGGAGGCGGCCGCGCGGGCGCGCAAGTTCCGCGACGTCCTCGGACTGTTCTGCAGCGGCGTCACCGTAGTCACCTCGATCTCCGACGGCAGCCCCGTCGGGATGACCTGCCAGTCGTTCTCCTCGGTCTCCCTGGAGCCCCCGCTGGTGATGTTCTCCCCGGCCAAGACCTCGCGGGCCTGGCCGCTGATGCAGCGGGCCGGCTACTTCTGCGTGAACATCCTCGCCGCCGGCCAGTCCGAGCTCTCCAACACGATGGCCACCAAGGGCGACGAGAAGTTCACCGGGGTGGGCTGGACAACGGCCAGCACCGGGGCGCCGGTGCTCGAGGGCGTTCTCGGCTACATCGACTGCACCGTGCAGCAGGTCGTCGAGGCCGGCGATCACTACATCGTGATCGGCCGCGTCAAGGAGCTGGGCAACGGCGACCGGACCGAGCGGGAGCCGGCCGTCGAGCCGCTGCTCTTCTTCGGCGGGAAGTACACCAAGCCGCAGGGCTGAGATGCGCTGAACTACGGTTGATCGCGTGACCCCGCCCGTGTTCCCGGACTCCCCGACGGTGATCGCCGCGACCGAGTCGGCGATCCGCTCGGACGACGACGGCGTGGAACGGGACTTCAGCGACCGGCTGCTGCGCAGCTTCCTGGCGCTCTGCGAGAACCCGCGGACCCGGCAGGGCATGATCCGGATGGTGCGCGCCTCGGTCGGCAGCGCCCGGGCCGGACAGGCGTTCTACCGGGTCCTGAATCGGACGGTGGTCAATCCTGCCGCCAAGGCGACCGGGATGCACGCCTCGGCGCTGCGGATCGAGCTGGTCTGCGGGCAGCTGGTCGGCCTGGCGATGATGCGCTACGTGCTCCAGGTCGAACCGGTGGCGTCCGTGCCGGCCGAGGAGATCGTCGTGCAGTTCGCGCCCGCGCTCCGCGCCACCCTCCAGGGCCGCTGAGGACGGATCGCCGGCACGCCTGTGGACGACGCTGACGGGGGATCGGCGGCATCGGTGAAGGTTGACCGATGGGAGCACCACACGGAGAACGACCGACGCTGGACCGCGGCGAGCCTTTCACGCCGGCGATGGCGGCCCGCGCCGGCCTGGGGCGGGCGGAGCTGGACCGCCTGCTGCGGAGCGGGCGGCTCAGGCGGCTGGTCCGCGGGGTCTACATCGATGCTGACGTCGAGCTGACCGCGGTCCTGCGCGCCCGGGCGGTGGCGCTGCGCGTCGGTCGCAAGCAGGTCGTCGTCGACCGTACGGCGGCCTGGATCCACGGCGCCGGCCTGGTCACCGCGGCAGTGCGGCTCGACCCGGTGCCGCTGGACCTGCACGGCCGGCGCTCGCGGCTGGCCCCGGCGCCGCCGTACGGGCCGGAGGAGGTGCTGCTCGTCGGCGGGGTGCGCTGCACCTCGCCGTTGCGGACCGCCCTCGACCTCGGACAGAACTTCGCGCCCGAGCGGGCGCTGCCGTTGCTCGACGGGCTGCTCCGATCGGGCGCGATCACGCACGGTGAGCTGATCCGTGCGAGTGCGGGCGGGGATGCGCGTCGGCCCGGAGCCGCCCAGTTCCGTGAGCTGGTCGCGCTGGCCGATCCGAGGCCGGTCGAGGAGGCCGAGTCGGTGCTGCGGCTGCGGTGGATGGAAGCGTCGTTGCCGACGCCGAGCCCCGGGGCGCGAGTGGCCGGCGTACGGGTCGCGCTGGCACTGGACACCCAGCGGTTCGGTGTGTCGCTCGCCGGCCAGATCAGCCGCTCGGACCGGGCGCGGCTGGCAGCGCTCGGCTGGCGGGTGCTGGTCCTGCACCGGGAGCGGGTGATCACCAGCGACCCGATCTTCCTGATCGAGCACCTGGAGCGCGAGTTCCACCAGCACCTGCTCCAGCAGGTGAGCTGACCTGCGGCGAGACCGCTGAAATGTACAGTTCGATCAAAACAGCGAAAACTGCGCTTTCTGCTACTATGGAGGTATGAGCGAGATGTCCTTGACGGAGGCACGGGCCCGGTTGGCTGACGTGGTCGACGAGGCGCGGGTCGCCCACGACCCGGTTTTCCTGACCCGGCGTGGTCGTCAGGTCGCCGCGGTGATCGACGCCGACGACCTGCGTCGGCTGATGGCGGACGCTGAGGACCTGGCCGACATCCGGGCGGCTCAGGCGGCACGCGAAGAGCTGGCCACCTCGGACGAGCCGGTGATCTCCCTGGCCGAGCTCAAGGCCGAGCTCGGCATGGGCTGAAGCGGCGGACGCGATGACCTACCAGGTCGAGATCGCGCCAGCCGCCGCGCGACAGCTCCGCAAGCTCGATCCGCAGGCGGGTCGCCGTATCCTCACCGTGCTCGAGCTCCTGGCCATGGGCCCGCGACCGGCCGGGGCGAAGAAGCTCGTCGGGGGTGAGGGCGAGTGGCGAGTACGCACCGGCGACTACCGCATCGTCTACGAGATCGAGGACGACGTGCTCCGGGTCCTCGTGGTCGCGGTCGGCCACCGCCGGGACAGCTACCGACGGTAGGCGCTCAGCCCAGCGCGGCGATCGCGTCGGCGATCGACAGGGTGCGCTGCGCCGACTCGACGTGCAGGTTCTCGACCATCCGGCCGTTGTAGGTGACGACGCCGGTCTCCCGGGCGTCCCAGGCGGCGATCAGCCCGCGGGCGTCCTCGATCGCCTGTGCTGACGGGGCGAACGCCTCGTTCGCGCCCTCGACCTGACCCGGGTGGATCAGCGTCTTGCCGTCGAAGCCGAACTGGCGGCCCTGCTCGCACTCCGCGAGGAAGCCGTCCAGGTTCTTCACGTCGTTGTAGACGCCGTCCAGGATCGCGATGCCGGCGGCGCGAGCAGCCAGCAGGGACAGCGACAGGGCGGTCAGCAGGGGAGCGCGCCCGGGGACGTGCTCGGAGTAGGTCTCCTTGACCAGGTCGTTGGTGCCCATCACCAGCACGGTGAGCCGCGGCGAGGCGGCCGCGATCTCGCGGACGTTGAAGATCGCCTCGGGCGTCTCGACCATCGCCCAGAGCTTGGTGTGCTCGGGCGCGCCGGCCGCCTCGAGCGCGGCGACGAGCGAGCGCACCTCGTCGGCCGAGTTGACCTTGGGCACCACGACGCCGTGCGGGCCGGCGGCCGCGGCCGCGCGGATGTCCTCGTCGTGCCACTCGGTGCCGATGCTGTTGACCCGGATCGTCAGCTCGCGGTTGCCGTACTCACCGGACGTCACCGCGGCGGCGGCGTTGAGCCGGGCCTCGGGCTTGGCCTCGGGGGCGACGGCGTCCTCGAGGTCGAGGATCAGCGCGTCGCACGCGATCGTCTTGGCCTTCTCCAGGGCGCGCTCGTTGGACGAGGGCATGTACAGGACGGAACGACGGGGGCGGAACTCGTTGGTCATGGTCGTCTTTCTCAGTCGAGCACGATGGCGTCGTAGGCGGTCTTGAGGTCGGGGTCGATCGCGGCCAGCTCCTCGGCCAGCGCGACCATCACCTTGCACTGCTTCACCGAGGCGTCGTCCTCCATCTTGCCGTCGAGCATCACCGCACCGGTGCCGTCGCCCATCGCGGCGATCACCCGGCGGGCGTGCTTGACGTCCTCGACGCTGGGGGAGAAGACCTTGTTGGCGATCTTGATCTGCACCGGGTGCAGCGACCAGGCGCCGACGCACCCGAGCAGGAAGGCGTTGCGGAACTGGTCCTCGCACGCGACCGTGTCCTTGATGTCGCCGAACGGGCCGTAGTACGGGTAGATGCCGTGCATCGCGCAGGCATCGACCATCCGGGCGATCGTGTAGTGCCACAGGTCCTGCTGGTACGTCGTCCGCGGGCCGTCGTACAGCGGGACACCGTCCTCGCCGCGCTCCGGGTCCTGCCGGACCAGGTAGCCCGGGTGCCCGCCGCCGACCCGGGTGGTCTTCATCCGCCGGTCGGCAGCCAGGTCGGCCGGGCCGAGCGAGAGACCCTGCATCCGCGGGGACGCGGCGCAGATCTCCTCGATGTTCGCGACGCCGCGGGCGGTCTCCAGGATCGCGTGCACCTGCAGCGGCTTGCTGATGCCGGCCTTGGCCTCGAGCTGGGCCAGGATCCGGTCGATGTAGTGGATGTCCTCGGCGCCCTGCACCTTCGGGACCATGATCACGTCGAGCTTGTCGCCGATCGCCGGCACCAGGGTGGTCAGGTCGTCGAGCACCCAGGGGGAGTCGAGCGAGTTGATCCGCGTCCAGAACTGGGTGGGCCCGAAGTCTGTCGACTGTCCGATCTTGACCAGGCCGGCCCGGGAGATCTCCTTGTTCTCGGCCTTGACGGCGTCCTCGAGGTTGCCGAGCAGGACGTCGACGGTGCCGACCATGTCGGGCACCTTGGCGGCCATCTTCTCGTTGCCCGGGTCGAAGAAGTGGATCGCGCGGCTGGGCCGGGCCGGGATCTCCCGGAGCGGAGCAGGGGCGCCGACGGCGAGGGGGGCGAAGAAGTCCTTGGCTGAACGCATAGGCCGGAAGTTATCAGGGCCCGCTACCGGCCGGTATGACCGATCCGACAGGCGGCTAGTGTTCGGACGTGGAACAGATCACACCGTGGCGCGTGGGCTTCGTCCCCGGGGTCACCCCCGGCAAGTGGGAGCGCTCCTGGACCGAGCATGAGCGGGCCTCCCGCCGCTGGCGGCGCCTGGAGGTGGTCCCGGTCGCGCTGGAGGACCAGGAGCGGGCGATCCGCGCCGGCGAGGTCGACATGTGCCTGGTCCGCGGCCCGGTCGACCGGGACGGGATGCACTACGTCGCCCTGTACGACGAGGTGCCGGTCGTCGTGGTCGCCCGGGAGCACCCGGTGACCGCCTACGACGAGGTCGCGCTCGCCGATCTCGCCGGTGAGCTGGACGTGCTCGCCGAGTTCCCCGAGCTCGACCTGCCGATGGCGATCGAGACGGTGGCGGCCGGATCCGGGTACGTGATCGTGCCGATGTCGCTGGCCCGGTTGCACGGCCGCAAGGATGTCGAGCACCGCCCGGTCACCGACGGCGAGGAGTCCCCGATCGGCCTGGCCTGGCTGGTCGCGAACGAGGACCCCGACACCCAGGGGTTCGTCGGGATCGTCCGGGGACGAACTCCGCGCAGCAGCCGCTGACCGCGGGAAATCCGGAACCTCAGGGTTCATCTAAGGCATCTTCCTGATGTGGGGCCCTACCTCAGACAGCCAGATTTGCGTCACCCGCTGCTGGAGAGGACGCCTGATGCCACCCGAGATGCCGTGCCTGATCCACCCTGAGCTGTACTTCTCCGACCTTCAGGCCGAGCTGGCCGAGGCGCGCGTCATGTGCGCCTCCTGCCCGGTGATGGACCTGTGC
This sequence comes from Nocardioides marmoriginsengisoli, assembly GCF_003725695.1. Lineage (GTDB taxonomy): Bacteria > Actinomycetota > Actinomycetes > Propionibacteriales > Nocardioidaceae > Marmoricola > Marmoricola marmoriginsengisoli. The sequence goes on along the minus strand of NZ_RJSE01000016.1, from coordinate 73,310 downwards.
CTGGCGGGCGCCCTGGAGCGCCGGGAGCCGCACGGGGTCTGGGGCGGTCAGATCTTCCTGGCCGGTGTCGTGGTGGAGCGGAAGCCGGCGCGAGGCCGCCCCCGCAAGCACGTGGCGTAGTCAGACGAGCGCGGCCCGCAACCGGTGCGCCGGGCCGTTCAGCTGCGCGAGCGCATGCGCACGCTTGAAGACCAGGTGTGCGTCGTGCTCCCAGGTGATCGCGATCCCGCCGTGCAGCTGCACGGTTTCCGCGGCGATCAGGTCGAGCGAATCCGAGCAGTACGACCCGGCGACGGCGGCGAGCCGGGTTAGCTTCGCGGCGCTCTCCTCGTCCGGGGTGGACAGGTAGGCGGCGGCAGCGGCGGTGGCTCCCCAGCTGGCCGAGCGGGACGCCTCCAGCCGGACCAGCATGTCGGCCATCCGGTGCTTGAGCGCCTGGAACGAACCGATCTGGCGACCGAACTGCACCCGCTCCTGGGAGTACGCGACCGTCATGTCCAAGGCCCGCTGCATGGTGCCGACCTGCAGCGCGGTGGTGAGCGCGACGCTGATCGCCCGCAGGTCCTCCGGGGTGTCGGTGGCGGACGCGGCGACCGCGAGCCGCAGCGTCTGGTCCATCGACTCGGCGCGCTCGGCCGGTTCCAGCACCACCCGGCCGAGGGTGAACGGACGGACCTCGCCGGCGGCCAGCCCGGGCAGCTGCGCCGCCTTCTCCTCGTCGGTCCCGTGGAGCAGCAGCCGGGCCGTGCTCAGCGTCGAGGCCAGCAGGGGAGCAGGAGTGAGGAACTCACCGAGCACCTCGAGCACGACCGCCGTCTCGACCAGGCTGGCCCCGAAACCGTCGTACTCCTCGGGGACGGCGAGGGCGGCGACGCCGATCTGCTCGCAGAGAGCCGACCAGAGCTCGGTGTCGTAGCCGGCTTCGGTGGCGACCGCGGCGCGGACGGCCTCGGAGCCGGATCGCTTGGTGAGCATGCCGCGGACGGCCGCGGCGAGCTCGTCCTGCTCCTCGGTACGGGCGAAGTGCATCAGGCACCGACCAGGTGCTCGAGCACGCGACCACGGTGGAAGGCCGGGGTTCCCCAGGCCGTCACCAGCGCCCGGATGCGGTTGAGCCAGAGCGAGAGGTCGAACTCCGCGGTGTACCCGATCGCTCCGTGCACCTGCAGGCCGGTGCGGGCCGCGAGGTAGGCGGCGTCGCCGGCGTACACCTTGGCCGCCGAGACCGGCACCTCGCCGAGGGCGGCTCCGAAGACCAGCGGCCGGGCGAAGTCGAGCGCGATCCGGACGTCGGCGAGCTGGTGCTTGATCGCCTGGTACGAGCCGATCTCCCGGCCGAACTGCTTGCGCTGCTTGACGTAGGTGACCGAGTCGGCGAGCACCCGCTCGCCGGCCCCGAGCAGCTCGGCGGCGCAGGCCAGAACGGCCCGGTCGACGGCCTCCGCGGAGAACGCGTCGGCACCGGCGACCTCGGTCAGGGTCCGGGTGGTGTCGATCGACGCGTGCGTCGCGCCGGCGGTTCCGCTGAGCAGCTGCGCCACCTGGGCGTCGGCGGCGTACGCCGAGATCCCGGGGACCGCGGCCGTCACCATCGCGCCCTCGACCTGGGGCACGAGCGCCGCGGACTCGATCCAGGGACCCACGGCCAGCTCGTGACCGAGCACCTCGAAGGCAACCGCGAGGTCTACCAGGGTGCCGCCCAGCCCGCCGTCGTCCTCCGGCGCCACCAGCGCGGTCAGACCCAGGTCCGCGAGCCGGCCCCACAGCGCCACCCCGGGCGCGTGATCGCCGTCGGCCCAGGACCGCGCCACGGCGACGGTGTCGCTGGAGCGCAGCAGCGCGGTGATCGCCTCGCCGAACCCGATCTGCTCGTCAGTCAGCTCGAACTTCACTTCTGGACACCCTTCGGCTCACGGGGGAGGCCGAGGATCCGCTCGGCGATGATGTTGCGCTGGATCTCGTTGGTGCCCGCGTAGATCGGGCCGGAGAGCGAGAACACGTACCCGTCCATCCAGGGCGACTCCAGGAGCTCAGCGTCCGCACCGAGCAGGTCCAGTCCGGTCTCGTGCAGCGCGATGTCCAGCTCGCTCCAGAAGACCTTGTTGATCGAGCCGGCAGCGCCCATCTCACCGCCGTCGGCGAGTCGGGTCACCGTGCCCCAGGTGAAGAGCCGGTAGGCCTGGGCGCCGATCCAGGCGTCCACCACGGCGTCCCGGGACATCGGCGCGTCGGCGCCGCGCTCGCCCCACAGGGCGACGAGCCGGTCGGCGGCCGCGCAGAACCGGCCCGGGGAGCGCAGCGAGAGACCGCGCTCGTTGCCGGCCGTGCTCATCGCGACGCTCCAGCCGGCGCCGACCGCGCCGAGGACGTCGGCGTCGGGCACGAAGACGTCGTCGAAGAAGATCTCCGCGAAGCCGGCCTCGCCGTCGAGCTGGGCGATCGGCCGCACCGTGATGCCCGCGGCATCGAGCGGGAACAGGAAGTAGGTGAGTCCGGCGTGCTTGGCGCTGTCCGGGTCACTGCGGAAGAGCCCGAAGCCCCAGTGCGCGTACGTCGCCCGCGAGGACCAGGTCTTCTGGCCGTTCAGGATCCAGCCGCCGCGATCGTCGTCCCGGGTCGCGGTCGAGCGCAACGACGCCAGGTCGGACCCGGCCTCGGGCTCGGACCAGGCCTGCGCCCAGATCTTCTCGCCGGTCGCCATCGACGGCAGGAAGCGCGCCTGCTGCTCCGGGGTGCCGTGGTCGAAGATGATCGGCGCCAGCAGGAAGATGCCGTTCTGCGAGACCCGCCCGGGCGCGCCTGCGCGGTAGTACTCCTCCTCGAAGATCACCCACTCGATCAACGAGGCCTCGCGACCGCCGACCTCCTTCGGCCAGGAGACGACCGAGAGCCGCTCGGCGGCGAGCTTGGCCTCCCACTCCTGGTGGAGCGCCCAGCCCTCGGCGGTGTCCATCGAGGGAAGCGGCTCGCTGGGCACGTTGGCCGCGAGCCAGGCGCGGACCTCGGCCTGGAAGGCGAGTTCGGACTCGGTCAGGTCGAGATTCACTGCTGCTCCGTCTTCTTGGTGTCGCGAAGGTCGATCTTGAGAACCTTGCCGGAGGCGTTGCGCGGAAGCGTGTCCACGAACTCCACCAGGCGGGGGGCCTTGTAGTTGGCGAGCCGCTCGCGGGCGAACGCGATCAGGTCGGCGGCTTCGACCGAGGACCCGGCACGGCGTACGACGTACGCCTGGCCGACCTCGCCCATCCGGTCGTCGGGGACCCCGATCACCGCGACGTCGGCCACGGCCTCGTGCCGGGCCAGCACCTGCTCGATCTCGGCGGGGTAGACGTTGAAGCCGCCGGAGATGTACATGTCCTTGAGGCGGTCGGTGATCTGCAGGTTGCCGGCCTCGTCGACCTTGCCGATGTCGCCGGTGTGCAGCCAGCCGTCCTCGTCGATCGCGTCGGCGGTAGCGGCCGGGTCGTCTAGGTAGCCGAGCATCACGATCTCGCCGCGGACGAGTACTTCGCCCTCGTCGCCGGCCGGCAGCGGCTCGTTGCCGCCGACGGCCGCGATCCGGACCTCGGCGCCCGGGATCGCCCGACCGCAGGTGGTGGCCACCAGCACGTCGGCGTCGCCCTCGCGGCACATGGTGGCGACCACGGCCTCGGTCATCCCGAAGGCGGTGTAGACGTGGTCGATGCCCAGGCCCTCGGGGGCCGCCGCCCGCATCCGCTCGATCAGCACGACCGGGACGACCGCGGCACCGGTGATCGAGAGCCGGAGAGAGGAGAGGTCGCGGCTCCCGCGGCCGGGGGCCTCCAGCAGCGAGGTGAAGATCGTCGGCGCGCCCGGGAGCAGGGTGATCCGCTCGCGCTCGATCAGCTCCATCGTGGTGTCGACGTCGAAGATCCCGACCGGGTAGAGCGTGGCCCCGGTGAGCAGGCCGACCACGATCCCGATCTTGTAGCCGAACGAGTGGAAGAACGGGTTCACCACCAGGTAGCGGTCCTCGGCGCTGACCCCGCCGATCTCGGCCCAGGCGGCGGAGACGGCGATCGTCTGGCGGTGGGCGCTCATCGCGCCCTTGGACCGGCCGGTGGTGCCGGAGGTGAAGAGGATGTCGGCGACGTCGTCGGCGGAGACCGCCTCGGCGCGCGCGTCGGCGTCACCGAGAAGCTCCACCCCGAGCTCCGCGAGGGAGCCGAAGTCGACGACGTTCTCGGCGGGGACCGCGACACCCCCGGGGAGCGGCGGCAGGGTCACGATCGCGCCGAGCTCGGGGAGCTCGCCGGCGGCACGCAGCTCGCCGACCTGGTCACGACCGAGGAAGCCGTTGGCCACCACGAAGATCCGGGCGTGCGTCCGGACGGCGATCTCCTGCGCCTCGTGCCCGGTGTAACGGCTGTTGATCGGGACCAGAGTCGCGCCGGCGTACGACGCGGCGAGGCCGGCGATCATCCAGTCGGCGCTGTTCGGCGCCCAGATGCAGACCCGGTCGCCCGGTTCCACGCCCAGGGCGATGTAGCCGGCTGCGGTCGCGCGCACGTGGTCGAGGAGGTCCTGGAAGGACAGGGTCCGCTCCCCGTCGACGACCGCGGGGCGGGCGCCGTGGACAGCGGCGGCGGAACGCAACACACCGGGCAGAGTCGAAGCCACGGATCCTCCTTGCCCCAACGGGACTAGTACCAAGCAAGTGCTTGGTAGGCTACCCTACACGCAGCCGTCGTAGGAGACAGCGAACCAGAGACAGGGGCAGCTCACGTGGATCTGAGCGACACCGAGGCAGACCGGGCGTTCCGCGCTGAGGTGCGGAACTGGCTCGAGGAGAACCTCGTCGGGGAGTTCGCCGAGCTCAAGGGCAAGGGCGGCTCCGGCCGCGACCTCGAGGCCCACGACGAGCGCCTCGCCTGGGACCGGCACCTCGCCGCGCACGGGTGGACCTGCATCGGCTGGCCGGTCGAGCACGGCGGACGCGGGCTCTCGCTGATGCAGCAGGTGATCTTCCACGAGGAGTACGCCCGCTCCAACGCCCCGCACCGGGTCAACCACCTCGGTGAGGAGCTGCTCGGTCCGACCCTGATCGCCTTCGGCACGCCCGAGCAGCAGCAGCGCTTCCTGCCCGGCATCCGCGCAGTCACCGAGCTGTGGTGCCAGGGCTACTCGGAGCCCAACGCCGGCTCGGACCTGGCCAACGTCGCCACCAAGGCGCGGCTGGAGGATGGCGAGTGGGTGATCGACGGCCAGAAGGTCTGGACCAGCCTTGCCCAGTTCGCCGACTGGATCTTCGTGATCGCCCGGAGCGAGCCGGGCTCGGCCAAGCACCAGGGCCTGAGCTTCCTGCTGGTCCCGCTGGACCAGGACGGTGTCGAGATCCGCGGGATCGAGCAGCTGACCACCGGCGCCGAGTTCAACGAGGTCTTCTTCACCGGTGCCCGCACCGCCGCCGACCTGGTCGTCGGTGAGCCGGGCAAGGGCTGGGGCGTGGCGATGGGACTGCTCGGCTTCGAGCGCGGCGTCTCCACCCTCGGCCAGCAGGTCGGCTTCCGGCGCGAGCTGGACGCGCTGCTGGACCTGGCCCGCGAGAACGGCGCCCTCGACGACCCGATCGTCCGGGACCGCCTGGCCCGCGCCGACGCCGAGCTGGAGGTGATCCGGCTGAACGCGCTCCGGACGCTGAGCGAGGAGCAGGCGCCCCAGCAGGCCAGCATCGCCAAGTTGCTCTGGGCCAACTGGCACCGCACCCTCGGCGAGATCGCCATGGACGTCCTCGGGCCCGACGGCCTGGGGACCGGTCCCGGCTACGACCTGGACGAGTGGCAGCGGCTCTTCCTGTTCACCCGCTCCGACACGATCTACGGCGGATCCGACGAGATCCAGCGCAACATCCTCGCCGAGCGCGTGCTCGGCCTCCCTCGAGAAGCCCGAAACTAGGAGATCTGACCTTCATGACTGCCGTCCGTCCCGAACAGCCCGTTCCCGTGTACGTCGAAGGCCACGGCCTGCTCCGGGGCAAGGTCGTCGTCGTCACCGCCGCCGCCGGCGCGGGCATCGGCGCGAGCGTGACCCGCCGTGCCCTCGAGGAAGGCGCCAAGGCGGTCGTCCTCAGCGACACCCACGAGCGCCGGGTGGCCGAGGCGCACGAGGCGCTGGCCGCGGAGTTCGGCGCCGACCGCGTCCTCAGCACGGTGACCGACGTGACCGACGAGGTCGCGGTGCAGGCGCTGCTCGACCTGGCCGACACCGTCGGCGGCGTCGACGTGATGATCAACAACGCCGGCCTCGGCGGCACCGCGAGCGTGCTGGAGATGACCGACGACCAGTGGTCCAAGGTCCTCGACATCACCCTGACCGGCACCTTCCGCAGCGTCCGCGCCGCGAGCAACCGGATGATCGCGAACGGCACCAAGGGCGTCATCGTCAACAACGCCAGCGTGATCGGCTGGCGTGCCCAGGAGGGCCAGGCCCACTACGCCGCCGCCAAGGCCGGCGTGATGGCGCTGACCCGCTGCGCGGCCCTCGACGTGGCCCCGCACGGCATCCGGGTGAACGCGGTCTCGCCGAGCCTGGCGATGCACCCGTTCCTGGCGAAGGTGACGTCGGACGAGCTGCTGCACGAGCTCAAGCAGCGGGAGGCGTTCGGACGTGCGGCCGAGCCGTGGGAGGTGGCCAACGTGATGGTCTTCCTCGCCAGCGACTACTCGTCGTACCTGACCGGAGAGGTGATCAGTGTCAGCAGCCAGCACGCCTGAACCCAGCCGCCGGGACGAGCTGCTCGCCATCGCGGCGGGCCTCTTCGCCGAGCGCGGCTTCAAGAACACCACCGTCCGCGACATCGCTGACGCGGCCGGCATCCTGTCCGGGAGCCTGTACCACCACTTCGACTCCAAGGAGTCGATGGTCGACGAGCTGCTCGACACCTTCCAGACCGAGCTCTGGAAGCAGTACGACGCCATCACCGCCTCGGACCTGACCGCCAAGGGCAAGCTCACCGCGATCGTGCGGGCCTCGTTCGACGCGATCGACCACCACCACAGCGAGGTGGCGATCTTCCAGAACGACGCGGCGTACCTGACCACGTTCGAGCGCTTCGGCTACCTGGCCGAGCGGAACCGGAAGTTCCGCACGCTCTGGGTCGGCCTGCTGGAGGACGGGGTCGCCAGCGGCGAGCTCCGCTCCGACCTGGACGTCGAGCTCGTCTACCGCTTCTTGCGCGACACCGTCTGGGTGGCCGTGCGCTGGTACCGCCCCGGCGGTTCCCTCACCCCGGCCGACGTGGCCGACCAGTACCTGACCATCTTGCTCGAAGGGATCAACCAATGACCGAGGCCTACATCGTCGATGCCGTCCGCACTCCCGTCGGCAAGCGCCGCGGCTCGCTGGCGAGCATGCACTCCGCGGACCTGGGTGCTCACGTGCTGAGCGCTCTGATGGACCGCACCGGCGTCGACCCGGGAGCGGTCGACGACGTGATCATGGGCTGCTGCGACACGATCGGTTCGCAGGCCGGCGACGTGGCCCGGACGGCCTGGCTGGTGGCCGGACTGCCCGATCACGTCCCGGGTGTCACCATCGACCGGCAGTGCGGCTCCTCGCAGCAGGCGGTGCACTTCGCGGCCCAGGGCGTGATGTCCGGGACCCAGGACCTGGTGGTCGCCGGCGGCCTGCAGAACATGTCGGCGATCCCGATCTCGGCGGCGATGCTCGTCGCCGACCAGTACGGCTTCACCACGCCGTTCGCGGAGTCGCCCGGCTGGGGCAAGCGGTACGGCGACGTCGAGGTCTCCCAGTTCAACTCGGCCGAGATGATCGCCGAGAAGTGGGAGATCAGCCGCGAGCGGATGGAGGAGTTCGCGCTGGCCTCGCACACCCGGGCCAAGACCGCGATCGCCGAGGGCCGGTTCGACAACGAGATCGCCCCGGTGACGCTCGCGGACGGCACCGTCTTCACCACCGACGAGTGCCCCCGGGACACCAGCCTGGAGAAGATGGCCGCGTTGGAGCCGCTGGCCCCGGGCGGCCGGATCACCGCGGGCGTGGCCTCGCAGATCTGCGACGGCTCGTCGGCGCTGCTGATCGCCTCGGCGCAGGCGGTCAAGGACCACGGCCTCACCCCGCGCGCCCGGATCCACCACCTCTCGGTCAAGGGCGACGACCCGATCTGGATGCTCACCGGTCCCATCCGGGCGACCCGGAACGCGCTGGAGAAGACCGGCATGTCGATTGACGACATCGACCTGTTCGAGTGCAACGAGGCGTTCGCGTCCGTCGTCCTGGCGTGGGCCAAGGAGCTCCAGGTCCCGCTGGAGAAGGTCAACGTGAATGGCGGTGGCATCGCCATGGGCCACCCGATCGGGGCGACCGGCACCCGGCTGATGTCGACCCTCCTGAACGAGCTCGAGCGCACCGGCGGCCGCTACGGCCTGCAGACGATGTGCGAGGGCGGCGGCCAGGCCAACGTGACCATCATCGAGCGTCTCTGAGACTTTCTACACCCCGGAGAGTCGTAATTGCCTTCCGGTGCGGTTCACGGCAGACTCCGGCGTGGTCTCGGGACCGTCTCGGGGCCAGGAGGGAATGATGATGGTGCGGAAATTCGGCGTGGTAGCGGCAACTGCAGCCCTGCTGCTGACCTCGGCGTGTGGGGGCGGTGACCGTCCGTCGGTCGACGAGGTCTCGAAGAGCCTGACCGACGGCAAGGCCGGCGGCCTGATGAGCCTGCCGTCGAGCGTGATGACCGACGAGCTGGCCGACTGCATGGCCAAGGCGATCGTCGACTCGAAGGTGTCCGACGACGCCGTCCGGGCGCTCGTCGACGGTGACAAGGACTACAAGGGCGACAAGGACGACACCGAGGCGCTGTCCGGTCTCGGTACCAAGATCGCCGAGTGCGCGAAGGACGCGGTCCCCACGCAGTGAGGCCGGCCGGCGGTCCTGCCCGGGTCACTCCTCGGGCAGGACCGCCGGATCCACCAGGCTGTGCAGGTAGCGCTTGGTGTTCGCCCGCATCGGCTTCCCGGCGAACCGGCCGTTGAGGAACGCGAACGCCGTCCCGTACGACGTCAGCGCCGCCGCCGCATGGGTCGGCGCCAGATTCACGGACAGCCGGACCCGGCCGCCCTGGCCGGCCCAGCGCTCCGCCAGACCGCGCCCGCACTCGAACGGGACCACGTCGTCCAGGCGGCTGTGCGAGACCAGTGCCTCGGTGCGCGGGTAGCGGCCGGCGCCGAGCTGCTGCTCGGCCACGATCGTCGCGAACGGCTCCTCGCCCAGCAGCGTGCCGATCGAGCGGCCGTCGGCGGTCAGCGAGCTCGACCGGGTGAAGGCGTAGCGGCGCAGCGACTCGAACATGCACTGCTGGGCGAGGGCGCCGGCCACCTCGAGCCCGCGCTCGTTGAGCAGCGGCCGCAGGTCGATGTCGTAGTCGCTGGAGAGCCCGACCAGGGCGTAGCCGAGGAAGGCGAAGTACGGGCTGCCGTCGAGCATCCGGGCCACCAGCGGGAAGTCGGCCGGAACCGCTCCGCAGACGGCTCCCTTCACGTCGAGGTCTGCGGCGTACTCGTGCCAGAGCTCGGCGGCCGACGCCGCGGCACCGCCGCCCTGGGAGTAGCCGGCGATGGCGACCGGCCCGGCCACCGGGATGTCGGGATGATCGAGCTGCTGGGAGGCCCGCAGCGCGTCCAGGACCACCCGGCCCTGGACCTCGCGGGACATGTAGGTGTGCGTGCCGTCCATGCCGAGACCCTGGTAGTCCGGGACCACCACGTTGTACCCGCGGGCCAGCAGGCCGGTGATGAAGACCGACTCGTACTCGCGGCCGGCGGCCAGCTGGCGTGACGGCGCGCACTGGGTGCCCATGCCCTGGGTGCCGACCGCGAACGCCACCAGGCCGCGGTCGTCGCGCTTGCTGCGCGGCCGGGTCGGGGTCAGCACGGTCCCGGTCACCGGGATCACCCGCCCGAGCCGGTCGGTGGTGGTGAACATGATCCGCTCGACCCGTGCCGGTGCCGGGATCAGCTTGAACGGGTCGATGTAGAACCGCGCCGGCTCGGCCTTCAGCACCGTGCCGGGCTCGGACGGCACCGCCCCGGGCGGGTCGTAGAACGGGTCCGCCGGGTTCGGCTCGAGCTTGCGCGCCCCGACCGCGGTCAGCGCGAACCGGACAGCACGATCAAGGACGGATCCCGGGTCTTGGCTCACCCGCTGATCCTGTCAGCAATTCCGGGTACGGTCGCGTCATGGCAGGTGACCTCTTTGCCGGGATCTCGGTGCGCGACTACCCGAAGGCCCTGGAGTGGTACGAACGGCTCCTGGGCGAGCCGCCGAGCTTCTCGCCGAACGACACCGAGTCGGTCTGGGGCGTCAACGAGCACGCCTGGGTCTACGTCGAGCACCGCCCCGCGCACGCCGGCCACGCCCTGGTGACGATTTTCGTCGACGACATCGAGGCGCGGGTCACCGCCATCGCGGGCCGCGGCATCGAACCGGTCGAGCGGGAGACCTACGAGAACGGGGTGCAGAAGGCGACCTACCGCGACCCGGAGGGCAACGAGATCGGCTTCGGCGGTCAGACCACGTAGCCCTGGGTACGCCGCAGCTCCGCGGCAGCCTGGGTGACCACCCGCTCGATGAGTTCCTCGCAGGACGGCAGGTCGTCGATCACACCGACCACCTGGCCGGACGCCAGGATGCCCGCGTCCGGGTCGCCCTCGACGAGACCGGCCTTGAGCATCATCGGCGTGTTCGCGGCCAGCACCATCTGCGCCCAGGACCGCTCCGAGCCGTGCTTCATCGCCTGGCCGTCCTTGATCAGCCCGCGCCAGGACATCCCGCTCATCTTCTTGAACGCGAGCGTCCGGCGGGCCGTCGGGCCGAGCCGCTTGAGCGCGCTGGACTCCTCGACCGAGTCGACCAGGTCGGTACGGAGCATCCGGTGCGGCATCCCGTCGACCTTCGCGGTGACCACGGTCCCGTTCAGGTCGGCGTCCAGGTAGCGCTGCTTGACCGCGTCCGGGACGCGGCTCTCCTGGGTGAGCAGGAACCGGGTGCCCATCCCGACGCCGGCAGCGCCGTAGGACAGCGCGGCGGCCAGCCCGCGACCGTCGAAGAACCCGCCGGCGGCGATCACCGGGATGTCGACCGCGTCGAGCACGGTCGGCAGCAGCAGGGTGGTCGGGACGTTGCCGGTGTGGCCGCCGCCCTCACCGCCCTGGATCATCACCGCGTCGGCCCCCCAGGAGGCGACCTTCTTGGCGTGCTTGGGCGCGCCGATGCTGGGGATCACGACGATGTCGTGCTCCTTGAGCTTGGCGATCAGCTCGGGCTTGGGTGCGAGGGCGAACGAGGCGACCTTGACGCCGTACTCGATCAGGAGGTCGCAACGGGCCGGAGCGTCGGCCGCATCGGCGCGCAGGTTCACGCCGAAGGGCTGCTCGGTGCGGCCCTTGACCTCGACGATCGCCTTCTCGAGCTCCTCGTGCGTCATCGTCGCGGACGCCAGGATGCCCAGGCCGCCCGCGTTCGCCGTACCGGCCACCAGGCGCGGGCCGGCCACCCAGCCCATCCCGGTCTGGACGACCGGGTGCTTGATCCCGGCCAGCTCGGTGAGCGGCGTCTTGAGCAGCTGGTCGATCACTGGGTCGCTCCGGCGTCCACCGGCGGAACCTCGCGGTCGCGCAGGTTCTTCGGGTCGAGCACGTTGCGGATGATCATCAGCTCGGACTCGGTGGGCTCACGGGTCACCGGAACGTCGGCGTCGACGGCCAGCGCGAAGCCGGTCGCAGCAACGACGTCGTCGACGGAGACTCCGGGATGCACCGACAGCAACCGCACGGTGTCGCCGTCGCCGCGTACGTCGAAGACGCCGAGGTTCGAGACGATCCGGTGGATGTCGTTGTACTTCGACGCGCCGGGCCCGGCCGCCTTGGCGCGGGCCGGCCCGACACCGGAGACGATGTCGACCTGCTCGACGAAGACCTTCGGGCTGTGCCGCGGCACCCAGTACGACGTCCGGTTGTTCACGGTGTTGCCCGGCGCGCCGCGCGAGCCCAGCAGCTGACGCTTGGGCTGCGCGAAGTCGCCGATCGCGGAGATGTTCTGGTTGCCGTGCCGGTCGACCTGGGTCGCGCCCATCATCACGTGGCGCTTGCCGTACGCGACGACGTCGAAGACGCGGCGGAAGGGGATCCAGCCCTCGACGACGTCGGCCTTGGCGAACAGGGGAGGGACGCCCCCGAGGTAGAGGGACTCGCCGTCGGAGATGACCAGGTCGGGGTTCGACGTCAGCTTGGCCAGCCTGACCCCGAGCATCGGGAGCATGCCCATCGGCGAGGCGAAGATCTCGCCGTCGTCCTTGAACGCATCGGCGATGGCGGCGGCGCAGACCTCTGCGCGGGAGTACTCGGTCACTTGCTCTGCTCCTCAGCGAAAGCGGCCACAGCCGCCTGGTAGGAAGACTCGTCCCCGTCGAGGAACCGAGCGGAGAAGGCGGCCCAATCCTCGTCGGACCCGCCGGCCGCGGCGGCGTACGCCTTCTGGAACTTCTCGTCCCGCTCGTAGTCGGGCGTGCAGGTGGTGAAGTGCGCACCGTTCGGGGTCTCGACGACGCCGTCGACCATCATCCGGCTGATCAGCAGGCGCTGGACCGCGGTGTCGACGGTCAGGCCCGCCGTGTCGACGATCTGCTCGACCGAGACGAACGCCTTGTCGGCGGCCTGCACGAACAGGTCGTCGAAGTACGGGTCCGGACCCAGGTAGGTCGCGTTGCCGTGCGCGTCGGCACGGTTGAGGTGCACCAGCGCGACGTCGAGCTTGAGCGCCGGTACGGCGGTGAGCTCCTCGAAGTCACCGTTCTCGTCGGCGTACGGCGAGGCGACGGTCTTGATCCACGCGTTGTTGACCAGCACGTCGGAGCCCAGCCCCGCGCGCATCGGCAGGAAGGGGAGGCGCTGCGCCGCGGCGTACAGGCCGGTCTGGAACATGCCCTCGTCGAGCTCGACGATCTCGGGGATGGTGCCCTCCTGGCGGGCCTTCTGGAAGTTCGGCTCCAGCGGGATCGAGTCCAGGGAGACGAACGCGTAGACCAGCTTCCGGATCTTCCCGGCCCGGGCGAGCAGGCCGACGTCGGCGCCGCCCCAGCTCACGATGGTCAGGTCCTTGAGGTCCGAGCGCAGGATCGCGCGCACCAGGGCCATCGGCTTGCGCCGCGGGCCCCAGCCGCCGATGCCGATCGTCATCCCGTCGGAGAGCTGGGCGACGACCTCGTCGATCGTCATGACCTTCTCGCGTGGCTTGCTCACTTCTTGGCCTTATCCGTTCCCGCGAAATCATCGCGAAGCTCGTCACTGACACCGGCGAGGTTGAGCTCGAAGGTGAACCCCTGCTCGAACCGGTAGCTCTTGTTCACGTCGACCGGCTCGATGCCGTTCAGCGCCTCCTTGGCCGCGCGGATCACCCGGCCGTCCTTCTCGGCGATGCTGGCCGCCACCTCGAGCGCGACCTCGAGCAGCTGCTCGGGGGGCGCCAGCCGGTAGACCGACCCGAACCGGTGCAGCTCGGTGGCCGGGATCGTCGCGGCGGTGAAGTAGAGGGCCCGCATCATCTGCTGGGGGACCAGCCGCGCCATGTGAGTCGCCGCACCGAGGGCGCCCTGCTTGACCTCGGGGACGCCGAAGTAGGCGTTCTCGGCGGCGACCACGATGTCGGCGTTGCCGACCAGGCCGACCCCGCCGCCCACGCAGAAGCCGTTGACCGCGGCGATCACCGGGACCGCGCACTCGTAGACGGCCTTGAAGGCGGCGTAGCAGCCCTTGTTGGCGCCGATCAGGGCGTCGAACCCGGTGGTGTTCTGCATCTCCTTGATGTCCACGCCCGCGTTGTAGCCCTTGCCCTCGGCGCGGAGGACCACGACCTTGACGCGCGGGTCGGCTCCGGCGGCGTCGAGCGCGCTCGCGACGTCGAACCAGCCCTGGACGGTGAGCGCGTTCACCGGCGGATGGGACATCGTGACGATGCAGATCCCGTCCTCCCGGACCTCGCTGGTGACTGCAGACATGGGGACCTCTCGACGGACCGGATCGACACAACCAAGCACTTGCTTGGTACTCTACCAGCATGGCTCTCTCGATCGATCTGACCGGCCGGGTGGTTCTCGTCACCGGAGGCTCCCGCGGCATCGGCCGCGGCATCACCGAGGCGTTCGCCTTCGCCGGCGCCACCGTCGTCACCTGTGCGCGCTCGGAGGCGGAGCCGTACCCCGGCACCAGCCACGTGCTCTGCGACGTCCGTGACCCCGAGTCCGTCCAGGCGATGGTCGACGGGATCGTCGCCGAGCACGGCCGCCTCGACGTCCTGATCAACAACGCCGGCGGGGCGCCCGCGTCGGACGCGGCCACGGCCTCGCCGCGCTTCCACGACAAGATCATCGGCCTCAACCTGAACTCGCCGCTCCTGGTGGCGCAGATCGCCAACCAGGTGATGCAGGCGCAGGGGAGCGGCGGGTCGATCGTGAACATCTCCTCGATCAGCGCCCACCGGCCGGCTCCCACCATCGCCGCGTACGCCGCCGCCAAGGCCGGCCTGGAGTCGCTGACCAAGAGCCTCGCGATGGAGTGGGGCCCGAAGGTCCGGGTCAACGCGATCGAGGTCGGTCTCTGCCGGACCGAGCAGACCGACGACCACTACGGCGGCGACGACAAGGTCGCCCGCATCGAGCAGACCATCCCGCTCGGCCGGATGGCGCGTCCCGACGAGGTCGGCAACGTGGCCGTCTTCCTGGCCAGCGACCTCGCGTCGTACGTGAGCGGCGCCAGCGTCGGCTGCCACGGCGGCGGCGAGCCGCCCGTCTTCTTGCACATCAACTAACAGGAGTATCGAAGTGACCCGTCTTCTAGAAGGCCGCATCGCCATCGTCACCGGAGCCGGCCGCGGTATCGGCCGCGCGCACGCGCTCGAGCTCGCCCGCCACGGGGCCAAGGTCGTCGTCAACGACTTCGGCGTCTCCAACAACGGCGAGAAGACCGACAGCCCGGCCGACGAGGTCGTCGCCGAGATCCGGGCGCTGGGCGGCGAGGCCGTGACCAACGGCGCCGACGTCGCCGACTTCGAGCAGGCGAGCGCGCTCATCCAGCAGGCCGTCGACACCTTCGGCGGCCTCGACATCCTGGTCAACAACGCCGGCTTCGTCCGCGACCGGATGCTCGTCAACGCCACCGAGGACGAGTGGGACGCCGTCCTCCGGGTGCACCTCAAGGGTCACTTCGCGACCCTGCGGCACGCCGCGGCGTACTGGCGTTCGGAGTCCAAGGAGGGTCGCCAGCGGGTCGCCCGGGTGATCAACACGACGTCCGGCGCCGGCCTGCAGGGCTCGATCGGCCAGGTCGCGTACTCGGCGGCCAAGGGCGGCATCGCCACGATGACGCTGGTCGCCGCGGCCGAGCTCGGCCGGGTCGGCGTCACCGTGAACGCACTCGCCCCGGTCGCCAAGACCCGGATGACCGAGGGTGCCTTCGACACCAGCGAGATGGCGCTGCCCGAGGACAACAGCCCGATCGTGGCCTGGCTGGCCTCCGAGGCCGCCGGCCACGTCACCGGCCGCGTCTTCGAGAGCGACGGCGGCAAGCTCACCCTCGAGGAGGCCTGGAACCACGGGGCCTCCCGCGACAACGGGAAGCGTTGGGAGGCCACCGAGCTCGGCGACGTCGTCGACGCGCTGATCGCCGAGGGCGCCGACCCGGAGCCGGTGTACGGCGCTAGCTGAGTCAGCCCAGGTCGACGTACTCGCCTTCCGCGGGTACGTCGACCGGAGCCTCGGATCAGATCCGTTCGATGATGGTGCCCGAGGCCTGCGCGCCGCCGGCGCACATCGAGATCAGGGCGGTGGTCTTGTCCTGGCGCTCGAGCTCGTGCAGGGCGGTGGTGAGCAGCCGGGTGCCGGTCGAGCCGACCGGGTGACCCAGGGCGATCGCGCCGCCGTTGACGTTGTACTTGTCCTCGGGCACGTTGTGCACCTTCGCCCAGGACATCACGACGCCGGCGAACGCCTCGTTGACCTCGCAGAGGTCGATGTCGGCGATGCTCATGCCGCTGTCCTTGAGGACCTTCTCGGTCGCCTGGACCGGTCCGTCGAGGTGGTAGTACGGGTCGGCGCCGACGAGGCACGAGGTGATGATCCGGGCCCGCGCCTTGAGGCCGAGCGAGGCGGCCAGGTCGGAGTCCATGATCAGCATCGCCGACGAACCGTCCGAGATCTGCGACGACGTCCCCGCCGTGTGCGTGCCGCCCTCCAGGACCGGCTTCAGCGACGCCAGGCCCTCCAGGGTGGTCTCGCGCAGGCCCTGGTCGGTGTCGACGACGCGGGTCTCACCGGTCGGCTTGCCCTCGTCGTCCAGGACCGGCGCCTCGAGGGCGAAGATCTCCCGCTTGAACCGGCCCTCGGCGGCCGCGATGCCCGCCTTGCGCTGCGAGTCGAAGCCGAACTGGTCGACCTCGGCGCGGGAGAAGCCGCGGTCCTTGACGATCCGGTCCGCACCTTCGAACTGGTTCGGCAGGTCGATGCTCCAGCTGTCCGGGCGCGGGTCGCCGGTCCCCGGGGGGACGTTGGCGCCGAGGCTGATCCGCGACATCGACTCGACGCCGCAGGCGACGCCGACCTTGATCGCGCCGCCAGCGATCATCGCGTTGATCAGGTGCGCGGACTGCTGTGCCGAGGAGCACTGCGCGTCGATCACCGTCGAGGCGGTGTGGTTGGGCAGGCCGGCGTGCATCCAGGCGCGCCGGACCATGTTGTTGGACTGCTCGCCCGCCTGGGTCACGCAACCGCCGATGACCTGGTCGACCAGCTCCGGGTCGATCCCTGCGCGACGGAGCACCTCGACCTGGGAGGCGCCGAGGAGCTCTGCCGCGTGCAGTCCCGCCAGCCAGCCGCGGCGCTTTCCGAGCGGCGTACGGACGGCTTCGACGATGACCGGGTTACCCATGGTTCCTCCTGTGACGGGTGGGGAGTCCTTCCCCAAAATAGAACACGTTCTTATTTTCTACCAGACCCAAGATAACCCTGAAAAGCCGCCGAGGTCCTTTGCTCACGTGGACAAACTGTGTCACCATCGTCACTAGAACGTGTTACAGAAACCGTGGAGGACACCTCGTGACCGCAGCACCTGTACTGCCGACCGCCTTCGACCCGACGGACCCCGTCCTCAACGAGGAGGCGATCCCGCTCCAGGAGTTCCTCGAGCTCCGCAGGACCGCCCCCGTGCACTGGGTCGAGCAGGCGCCCGAGGCGCGTGCCGGCTTCCTGGACACCGGGTTCTGGGCGATCACCAAGCACGCCGACATCCTGGCGGTCTCGAAGAACTCCAAGGAGTTCTCGGCCAACGAGAACGGCGTCATCATCCGGTTCGGCCCGGACATGACCCGTGAGCAGGTCGAGCTGCAGGGTGTGATGCTGGTCAACCAGGACCCGCCGGACCACACCAAGCTGCGCCAGATCATCAGCCGCGGCTTCACTCCGCGCTCGATCAACGCGCTGCACGAGGTCCTGATCGAGCGGGCCAACAAGATCGTCGACGACGCGCTGGCGAAGGGTGCGGGCGACTTCGTCTTCGAGGTCGCCGCCGAGCTGCCGCTGCAGGCGATCGCCGAGCTCCTCGGCGTCCCGCAGGAGGACCGGCGCAAGCTGTTCGACTGGTCGAACCAGATGCTTGCGTACGACGACCCGGAGTACAACGCCGACCCGGAGACCGCCGCCGCGGAGATCCTCGGCTACTCGATGGCCCTGGCCGAGCAGCGCAAGGCCGACCCCAAGGACGACATCATCTCCAAGCTCGTCACCGCGGGTGAGGACGGCGAGGGCCTGACCGACGACGAGTTCGGCTTCTTCGTGATCCTGCTCGCCGTGGCCGGTAACGAGACCACCCGGAACGCGATCACCCACGGGATGCACGCGTTCTTCCAGAACCCCGAGCAGTGGGACACCTGGAAGAAGGAGCGCCCGAGCACGATGGTCGACGAGGTCATCCGCTGGGCGACCCCGGTGACCGTCTTCCAGCGCACCGCCCTGAACGACGTCGAGATCAGCGGCCAGCTGATCAAGAAGGGCGAGCGGGTCGCGTTGTACTACGCCTCCGGCAACCACGACGAGGACGTCTTCGCCGACGCCGGCACGTTCGACATCAAGCGCGACCCGAACCCGCACCTCGCGTTCGGCGGCCACGGTGCGCACTACTGCATCGGCGCCAACCTGGCCCGCCTCGAGGTCGACGTGATGTTCAACGTCATCGCCGACCGGATGCCGAACATCAAGCAGGCGGGGGAGCCGCGCCGGCTCCGGCACGCCTGGATCAACGGCATCAAGGAACTTCCCGTCAAATATTCCTGATCGGGACTCGTACCGGAGCCGCCGTCACCTCACGAGGGTGTCGGCGGCTCCGTCAGTTTCCGGGACGGCTCAGCGCGCGGTGAGCACCAGCGGCCCGTCGGGGGTGATCGCGATGGTGTGCTCGCTGTGCGCCCCGCGCGAGCCGTCGGCGCTGCGCAACGTCCACCCGTCCGGGTCGGTGTAGATCTCGTCGGTGCCGTGCATGAACCACGGCTCGATCGCGATCACCAGGCCCGCCTTGAGCGGCAGGCCGCGACCGGGGCGCCCGTCGTTCGAGACGTGCGGGTCGCCGTGCATCGTCCGGCCGACGCCGTGCCCGCCGAACTGGAGGTTGACCGAGAGCCCGGCGGCGCGCGCGACATCGCCGATCGCGGCGCTGATGTCGCCCATCTTGTTGCCGACCACCGCGGCGGCGATCCCGGCCTCCAGGGCGACCTCCGTCGTACGGATCAGAGCCAGGTCCTCGGGGCGAGCGGTCCCGACCGCGACCGAGGTCGCCGAGTCCGCCACCCAGCCGTCCACCGAGCACGCGAAGTCGACCGACAGCAGGTCCCCGTTGGCCAGCACGTAGTCGTAGGGGAGTCCGTGCAGCACGGCGTCGTTCACGGATGTGCAGAGCACCTTCCCGAACGGCATCGCCCCGAACGAGGGGTGGTAGTCGACGTAGCAGGACGTGGCTCCGCGCTCGGCGATCATCTTCGCCGCGAGCGCGTCGAGCTCGAGCAGGTTGACGCCGACGCCGGCCGCGGCGCGCAGCGCGGTCAGGACCTCGCCGACGAAGACGCCGGCCGGCCGCATCGCGTCGATCTCGCGGTCGTTGAAGAGCTCGATCATGGGAACAGCCTAGGTGCGAAAGTCAGGGCGCCTCGACAAGCCCACCGTCCGGGGTCGGACGTCGAGCTCGTCGAGACGCGGCGCGACTCAGTTGCCGGGCTTCTCCGAGCCGACGATCCACATCGCGAAGAACTGCGAACCGCCGCCGTACGCGTGACCGAGGGCCTTGCGGGCTCCGTCGACCTGGTGCTCGCCGGCGGCGCCGCGGACCTGGAGGGCCGCTTCGCCGAAGCGGAGCATGCCGCTCGCGCCGATCGGGTTGGAGGAGAGCACGCCGCCGCTCATGTTGATCGGCAGCTTGCCGCCGATCGCGGTGTCACCGGCCTCGGTCAGCTTCCAGCCGTCGCCCTGCGGCGCGAAGCCGAGGTTCTCGATCCACATCGGCTCGAACCAGGAGAACGGCACGTAGATCTCCGCGCAGTCGATCTCCTCGAGCGGGTTGGTGATCCCGGCCTGCTTGTAGAGCGCGGCCGAGGCGTCCCGGCCGGCCTGCGGGTTCACCTGGTCGCGCTCGGACGCCGTGGTCGGCTCCGACCGCATCTGGGTGCCGTGGATCCACGCCGGGTTCTTGACCCCGGACTTCGCGACGGCGTCCTCCGAGGCGATCACCAGAGCGCAGGCGCCGTCCGAGGACGGGCAGGTCTCGTCGAACCGGATCGGGTCCCAGAGCATCGTCGAGGCGAGCACCGACTCGACGGTGGTGCCCTCGTTCTGCAGGTGCGCGTACGGGTTCTTCAGCGCGTTGTTGCGGTCCTTGGCGGCCACCATCGCGCCGATGTGGCCCGGGGCGCCGGAGCGCCGGATGTAGGACCGCACGTGCGGCGCGAAGTAGCCGCCCGCGCCGGCGTGCACCGGCATGATGAACGGCACCGGGATCGAGAGCGCCCACATCGCGTTGGACTCGGACTGCTTCTCGAACGCGACGGTCAGCACCCGCTCGTGCACGCCGGACTGCACCAGCGAGGCCGCGACGATCGCGGTGGAGCCGCCGACCGAGCCGGCCGTGTGCACCCGGAGCAACGGCTTGCCGGCGGCCCCCAGCGCGTCGGCAAGGTAGAGCTCGGGCATCATCACGCCCTCGAAGAGGTCAGGAGCCTTGCCGACGACGACGGCGTCGATGTCGGCAAAGGTCATCCCGGCGTCCTCGAGCGCCCGGTCGACGGCCTCACGGAGCAGGCCGGCCATGGAGACGTCCTCGCGGACGGCCCGGTGGTGGGTCTGTCCGACCCCGATCACTGCTGCGGGAACCTTCGCCATCTCAGCGTCCCTCCATCGTGCACACGAGATTCTGCTGGAGCACCGGACCGGAGGTCGCGTGCGCCAGCGCCTTGTCGGAGTCGCCGGCCCAGATCGCCCGGGCGGCTTCGCCGATCCGGTTCAGGCCGGCGGAGAACATCGGGTTGGCGGTCAATGCGCCCCCCGAGGGGTTGACCCGTACGTCGTCCGCGAGCCCGAGCGAGGAGCGCAGGATGAGCTCCTGGTGCGAGAACGGAGCGTGCAGCTCGGCCAGGTCCACGCCGGCGGTACCGGCCGCGGTACCGGCGGCAGCGGTCGAGCTCGACTCCACGAGCGAGCGCGCGTTCAGCGCGATCGGCTCGATCCGGTGCTCGAACCCGGTGATCCAGGCCGGCCGCTGCCGCGCCTGCAGCGCCTTGTCGCCAGCGGCGATCACGATCGCGGCGGCACCGTCGGACACCGGCGCGCAGTCCCACCGGCGCAGCGGGTCGGCGTACAGCGGCTGCGCGAGCACGTCCTCGACGGACGTCGCCCCGCGACGGATGGCCCACTCGTTGGAAGCAGCGTCGGACATCGACCGGGCGACGACCGAGGCCATCGCGGCCTCGTCCCAGAGGCCCTTCTCCAGACCCTCGCGCGCCTGGATGCCGGCCAGCGACACCGTGTCGGGCCACAACGGCTGGGCCGTGTACGGGTCGAGCTGCAGCGCCAGGATCCGGCGCAGGATTCCGGCCGAGGACTTGCCGAAGCCGTACACCACCGCGGTGTCGACCTCGCCGGTCTGGATCTTGACCCAGGCCTCGTACATCGCCCAGGCGGCGTCCATCTCGACGTGCGACTCCATCACCGGCGGCAGGGTGCCGATGGCGTCGACGGCCGAGACGAACGAGAACGACCGTCCGGCCAGGTAGTCGCTCGACCCCGAGCACCAGAAGTCGATGTCGGACTTGGTCCAGCCGGTCTGCTCGTACAGGTCCGCGAGGATCGGGACCAGGATCTCCAGACAGGTCGGCGACCCGTCGAGCTCCTTCATCTGTCGCTGGGCAAAACCCACGACGGCAACGTCACGCATGCGTCTCGCCCTTCAGAGGTGGTGCTTGTAGGTGTCGAAGTCCGCGTCCGGCTCGCCGGTGGGACGGAAGTACTTGATGTTGTCGAGGCTGGTCGTCCACTCCTCGCGGGGCTTCCAGACCGCCTCGACCCGCATGCCCATCCGGACGTCGGCCGCGTCGATGTCCAGGATCAGGTGCAGGAACGCGATGTCCGCACCGTCGAGGAGCACGTACGCCGAGACGTAGGGGATCGGGATGGTCTGGCCCTGGAACGGCACGTTCACGACGCAGTACGTCGTCAGGGTGCCGCGGTCCGGGAGCTCGACCTCGTCGGTGGTGGGGACCCCGTCGACCGGGCAGGCGCCGCGCGGCGGCACGTAGACCTTCTCGCACTTGGGGCAGCGCTGGCCGTAGATCTTGCCCTCGGCCAGGCCGCGGAAGAACTTGGTCTCCTCGGGCGAGGCGGCGTAGTCGTAGGCCAGCCTGACCGGGCTGGTCATGCCGGTGACCTCGGGCGCGCCGAACTCCATCGAGGCCGAGCCCTCGGTGACGGCGTCGCCGGCGGGCTCGAACCAGGCGATGTCGCGGATGGTCCCGGTCGGCTGCTCGGCCCAGCGCACCCGGACGCGCATGCCGGTCGAGATGTCGGCCGGCGAGTCGACCGCGACGGCGTGCAGCAGCGGGGCGTCGGCACCGTCGAGCAGGATCTGGGCGAACGCGAACGGCTTCTCCAGCGGCTGCTGGGCGACCGGCTCGGCCACCCAGGACCAGCTCTGCACGACGCCGAAGTCCGAGACCGGGACGAGCTCGGTCACCGCGGCGTGGGTGACCGGGTCGTACTCGGGCGGCGGCACCACGACGCGGCCGTCGGCGAGGACGCCGCCGAGGATCGAGTGCTGCTTGAGTGCGGACATGAACTGGGAGAGCACGCTGCCGAGCGACCGGGTGTAGTCGAACTCGACCTTCATCGGAGCGTGCAGAACTCGCGATTCCGTAGAGGGGGCCATGGCACAGAAGTGAAACACGTTCTAGTATTCGGATCAAGAACATCCGCGACGCGAGGAGTGACATGAAGCTCGGATTGCAGCTCGGCTACTGGCAGGCCGGACCCCCGACGAACCACGCCGAGCTCGTGGCTGCAGCGGAGGAAGCCGGCTTCGACGCGATCTTCACCGCTGAGGCTTGGGGCTCGGACGCCTTCACGCCGCTCGCCTGGTGGGGCCGCGAGACCAGCAAGGTCCGGCTCGGCACCAGCATCGTGCAGATGTCGGGCCGGACGCCGACCAGCATCGCGATGCACGCCCTGACGCTCGACCACCTGAGCAACGGCCGCCTCGTCCTGGGCATGGGCGTCAGCGGACCCCAGGTCGTCGAGGGCTGGTACGGCCAGCCGTTCTCGAAGCCGCTGGCCCGCACCCGCGAGGTCGTCGACATCATCCGCCAGGTGCTGGACCGCAAGGGTCCGGTCACCAATGACGGCCCGCACTACCCGCTGCCGTACAACGGCCCGGGCGCGATGGGCCTGGGCAAGCCGCTGAAGCCGATCACGCACCCGCTGCGTGCCGACATCCCGATCTGGCTCGGGGCCGAGGGGCCCAAGAACGTCGCCCAGACCGCGGAGATCGCCGACGGCTGGATCCCGATCTTCTACACCCCGAAGTCCGCCGGGATGTACCAGCCCTGGCTCGACGAGGGCTTCGCCCGCGCGGGTGCCCGCCGGACCCGGGAGACCTTCGAGATCGCCGCCACCTGCCACCTCGAGATCACCGCCGACAACGGCCCGGCCCGCCAGGCCGTGATCGACGGCATGAAGCCGATCGTGGCGCTGTACATGGGCGGCATGGGCGCCAAGGAGATGAACTTCCACCACCAGGTCTTCACCCGGATGGGGTACGGCGAGCTGGCCGACGAGGTGCAGAGCCTGTTCCTCTCCGGCCGCAAGGACGAGGCCACCGCGTTGATCCCGGACGACCTCGTCAACGACATGCACATCATCGGCGACGCGGGCTACGTCAAGGAGCGCGTCGCCGAGTGGGAGTCGACCGGCGTGACGACGCTGCTGCTCAGTGCTCGCAGTGCCGACGAGATCCGGACGGTCGCGGAGCTGCTCGCCTGATCCTCAGCGCGGGACCCGGACGGCGATCGCCTTCGCCGTCCCGGTCCCAGCTGCCGTCACGGCGCGGACGGAGATCCGGTGCTTGCCGGCCTTGACACCCTTGAAAACCGTGCGCAGGGTTGCCGCGGAGACGATGCGGGTCTTGGTGTCGATCTTCACCAGGTAGCGCAGCACCGTGCGGCCGTTGCCGTCCGGAGCGGTCCAGGTGACGATGACCTTCCTGCCCTGGCGCTTCGTCCTCGGAGTGACGGTGCCCGGCTTTCCGGCCGGGACGACGGTGTTGCTGAAGGTGCTGGGCTGACCAACTCCGTAGGCGTCGGTGGCGGTCACCGTGAACCGGTAGGCGACTCCGTTCCGAAGGCCCGTGACCTCGGCCGACCGTGCTGAGCCGTCAACCAGGACGCTGCGCCCACCCGGCTGGACGGTGACCTGGTAGCCCGAGACGGGCGCCAGGTTCGCCGGGGTTCCCGCCCAGGTGACCCGCGCACCCCGGTCGCCGTACGACGAGCGCACGCCGGTGACCTGCCGGGCGCCGATCTCCGGATTGCCGGCCGCCCAGCTCAGGTCGACCTTGCGAACCTGGTAGGACTTGTCGCGGTAGACGGCACGCGAAGTGCTAGCGCCGTCCCAGCGAAGCATCTGGTTGTAGGACGCATCGATGGGGCCGTACGCGCGAGTTTCACCGGTGGTCAGCGAGCGGACCTTGAACGCCACCATCTGGCTGCCCGCATTCTCCGGGTCGTCCACGACTGCGTCCCAGATGGCGTAGCCGTAGCCGAGGCCCGCAGTTCCACGGGTGCGGGGCAGGGTGAATTTCGGAAGCTGCCCAGCCACGTCAACGACCACGAACCCACCGTCGCAGCCGAACAGAAGCCACCGTCCACGGACGTCGTTGAGGTTGGCGCTAGCTGTGCATGGGTCGGCAATCCTGACCGTGTGGGTCGGGCCGCCGGCGAGGTCGTCGGCCACCAGAGTGCTGGTGCCGGCTTGGGTCCAGGCGCGACGTCCGTCGACGATCGGAAAGCTTGGGTACGGACCACCGACGACAGCGCCGGTGCGGGTGTTGTCGACGTACCAGCGGTTGCTGTTCCCAGGACCACGGACGGTGTAGGTGCCACCGCGGGCGAGGTAGGTGTCGCCGGTACCGAGTGGGACTGTCCGCTGTCCGCCGGCGAATGTGTAGGTCTTCGGGACGAGGTAGTTGCCATACGTGGTGCCGAGGACACCTCCGCTGAACTCGAAGGGATCGCGGTTGCCGAGTGGATAGAGCGCGTCGCCGTAGGTCTTGGTCCAGGTTCCCCCCACCCAGGGGCGTGTCCAGACGCCAGGAAGCCCACCCCAACTCGCAGCGATCGTGTCGCCGGAGATCCCGAGGTTGTCGACCGCGGGACCGGGACCGTCGCTGGCCGGGACCAGCTCGCCGGCGAGAACAGGGTCGTCGGCGGCCTGGGACGGGACGGCGGTGAGCAGGGTGGCGACCAAGGCAGCCCCGAGCAGGGCAGCCAGAGGATGCGTTCGGTTGCGGCGCACGGTGCGCTCCACCTCCTCGTGTTGAGGTGGCGATGGTACCGACACTCGCTGGTGCTGGAATGCTGGGTGCTAGCCGAGTCGCCGTCGCCCTACCGGGAGGATGCCACCGACCTGATCGATGCCTCTGGGGATCACGATGCGCTTACCGGCACCCTAGTCCAGAGTTGAACATGTTCGAATCGATTGATGATCGTTGCGACGACTTAGAACACGTTCTAGTCTGACGGCATGAGCACCGTCAGCGAGATCGCGAACGCCGGAGACCTGCGCACCGGGACCCACAACGGCCACCTGATGGTCGCGGCGCTGCGCCGGCACCACAACCGCCCGATCATCCACCTCGGCGACGTCACGTTGACGGGGCAGCAGGTCGCGGACCGGATCAGCACCTACATCCAGGCGTTCGAGTCCCTCAACGCCGGTTTCGGTACGGCGGGAGCGTTGCTCGCGCTCAACCGTCCGGAGGTGCTGTTCATCCTCGGTGCCGGCCAGACCCAGGGCTACCGTCGTACGTCGCTGCACCCGCTGGGCTCGGCCGACGACCACGCCTACGTGATCAACGACGCCGCCATCACCACGCTGATCATCGACCCGTACTTCACCGAGCGTGCGCTGGCGCTGCTCGAGAAGTGCCCGGGCCTGACGCAGGTGCTGACGATCGGCGCGGTCCCGGACGAGATCGCCAAGGCGGCCGCCGACAGCGGCCGCACCACGGCCAACCTCATCGAGGCGGCCGAGGGATTCGCGCCCGAACCGCTGGAGGCAAGGCGCCTCCCCGGCGACCACGTCGTGTCCATCACCTACACCGGCGGCACCACCGGCAAGCCCAAGGGCGTCATCGGGATGAGCCAGACGATGAACACGATGACGAGCATCCAGCTCGCCGAGTGGGAGTGGCCGGCCGAGCCCCGCTTCCTGATGTGCACCCCGCTCTCGCACGCCGGCGCCGCCTTCTTCGTCCCCGTGGTCATCAAGGGCGGCACGCTCTTCGTGACGAGCACGTTCAACCCGGCCGAGGTGCTGGCCACCATCGAGGAGAAGAAGATCAACTCCCTGATGCTGGTGCCGACGATGCTCTACGCGCTGATGGACCACCCGGACAGCCGCACCCGCGACCTCTCGTCCCTGGAGACCGTCTACTACGGCGCCAGCGCGATGAACCCGGTCCGCCTCAAGGAGGCCATCGAGCGGTTCGGCCCGATCTTCGCCCAGTACTACGGCCAGTCCGAGGCGCCGATGGTGATCACCTACTTCAACAAGGGTGACCACGTGAACGCCGACGGCACCCCCGCCGAGCACCGCCTGACCTCCTGCGGCCGCCCCACCGCCCTGGCCCGCACGGCCCTCCTCGGCGAGGACGGCCAGCCGGTCGCCCAGGGCGAGCCCGGCGAGATCTGCGTGGCCGGCCCGCTGCTCTCCGGCGGCTACTGGCAGCTGCCCGAGCAGACCGCCGAGACCTGGAAGGACGGCTGGATGCACACCGGCGACGTCGCCCGGGAGGACGAGGACGGCTTCTGGTACATCGTCGACCGGACCAAGGACATGATCGTCACGGGCGGCTTCAACGTCTTCCCGCGCGAGGTCGAGGACGTCGTCGCCGAGCACCCGGCGGTGGCCCAGGTCGGCGTGATCGGCATCCCGCACGAGAAGTTCGGCGAGTCCGTCGCCGCCATCGTGGTGATGCGCGAGGGCCACGAGCTGACCGACGCGGTGATCGCCGAGATCCAGGACATGGTCAAGGAGAAGAAGGGCTCGGTCCAGGCGCCGAAGCAGGTCATCGCGATCGACGCGCTGCCGCTTACCGGACTCGGCAAGCCCGACAAGAAGGCACTGCGGGCGACGTACTGGACGGGCGAGCGCAGCGTCGGCTGAGCCCAGCCTGTTGGGACCTAGGCGCGGTCTCCGGGGAGCAGCGACCAGCTCTGCATGTCGACCCGGTCGCCGTTGCGGTGGTGCAGCGACCGGAGCACGCCCTCGAAGGAGTAGCCCGCCTTCTCGGCGACCCGCTGGGAGGCCGGGTTCTCGACCGAGATCAGCAGGCTGAGCCGCAGCATGCCCTGCTCGAGCGCCCAGTCCGAGAGCAGCCGCAGGGCGTCGGCGGCCACGCCGTGCCCGCGTGCCCACGGCGCGACGGCGTAGCCGAGCTCGACCTCGGCCGCCTCGCGATCCATCCCGAACGCCACGGCGTACCCGACGAACTCGTCGCCCTGCACGATCGCGAAGTTCTCCCGGGTCTCGTCCGCGGCGAACCCGGTCCGCCACGTCGTGATCCAGTCCGGCGGGGTCGGCACCGGCGTCCCGGTGAACCGAAGCACGTCCGGGTCCCGCAGGGTGCGCCCCATCGGCTCGACGTGCTCGTCCCCGAACGGCACCAGTCGAATCACGCGGCCGCTCAAGGGGCCACCCGCGGGACCTGCCGGACGGCGGCGTCGGTGATCTCGAAGAAGTCCCGGGGCTCGAAGTTCCAGATCGACGCGACGAGGTTCGACGGGATGGTCGCGACCCGGGTGTTGTAGGCGCCGACGTTGAGGTTGTAGAACCGCCGCGCCGCCGCGATCCGGTCCTCGGTGTTGGTCAGCTCGGTCTGGAGCTGCAGGAAGTTCGTGCTCGCCTTGAGCTCCGGGTACGCCTCGACCCGGGCGAGAACGGTGGCCAGCTGCCGGGTGACCTGCTCCTCCAGCGCCTGCCGCGGACCGGGCGCGTCGGCCTTGTGCGCCGAGGCAGCCTCCCGGGCGGCGGCGAGCGCGGCGAGCACGTCCTTCTCGTGCGCGGCGTACCCCTGGACGGTCGCGACCAGGTTGGGGATCAGCTCGTGCCGCCGGGTCAGCTCGACGTCGACGCCGCCCCAGGAGGAGTCGATCAGGGTGCGCTGCCGGACGAACCGGTTGTACATCACCACCACGGAGAGCAGCGGCAGCAGGACCAGGGCGACGACGACCGCGATCACGATTTCCATGGCGGTCAATCTAGGCCGAGCTGCTGCCGGACGAACGGCGGGATCCGGTCGAGGATCCCGTCGATCGCGGTCAGCGTCGCGTCCAGCGAGGCCATCGAGTGCTGGCCGGAGGTGATCGCGACCAGGCCGCCGTCGCGGAACGACCAGCTCAGGTCGGGCACCGTGAGCAGGTACTCCATCATCAGCGGGTGCAGCACGTCGGTCGCGAACTTCCGGTCCGGGCAGTGCACCGTGAAGGCGCGGTTGAACTGCTCGGACTCGAGCTCGATGTCGTTGTTGATCAGCCGGCCGACCAGGCGGCCGAAGAAGCCTTCCGGGGAGACCGACAGCTCCGGCAGCGCGACGCCGACGTCCAGCGCGATCACCGAGAACGGGTGGGTGACGGTGCGGGTGCTGGTGCGCCCCTGGGCGTCGGTCGAGGTCTCGGTGGTGGTGTAGCTGTAGTCGAACGCGACCATCGGGCGGCCGTCGTACGGGCCGGTGACGACGTTGAGCGCCTTGCGGTCGTCCCCGGTGCCGAACGGGGACCCGCTGAACCGGTCGACGAAGCGGTCGTCGCGCTCGACCCAGGTCCAGCCGCGGGCGGCCGCCATCGCCGAGAACTCCTCCCGGCGCTTCTTGGCCGCGAGGTAGCCGAAGTAGCCGACGAGCGCGACGACGACCAGGCCGATCAGGAAGATGCCGAAGACCACCACCATGGGGGGCAGCCTACGGTGGATCAGCGACCGGTGAAGTTCGCCGGCCGCTTCTCCAGGAACGCCCGCGGGCCCTCCTTGGCGTCGTCGGACTTGAAGACCTCGGCGCCGACCTTGGCGTCGTCGGCCCAGCAGTCGTCCTCGTGCTTGCCCTCGGAGTCGCGCATCGTCTTCAGGATCGCCTGAACCGCCAGCGGACCGTTGGCGCAGATCATGTCGGCGAGCTCGTGAGCCTTCGCCAGCGCCGACCCGTCCGGCACCACGTGCCCGATCAGGCCGAGCTCCTTGGCCTCGGGCGCCAGCAGCGTCCGGCCGGTCAGCAGCAGCTCGGCAGCCACGGTGTACGGGATCTGCCGGGGGAGCCGTACGGCGGAGCCGCCGAGCGGGTAGAGCGACCAGCGGGCCTCCGCCACGCCGAACTTGGCCGACTCGCCGGCGATCCGGATGTCGGTGCCCTGGAGGATCTCGGTGCCCCCGGCGATCGCGGGGCCCTCGACGGCGGCGATCAGCGGCTTGGTCAGCCGGAAGCCCTTGAGCAGGCCCTTGAGGATGGTCGGGTCGAACTCGCCGGACTCGAAGCTGTCGCCCGGCGGCTTCTCGTTCGCGGTGCTCAGGTCCATGCCGGCGCAGAAGTAGCCGCCGGCGCCGGTGAGGATGCAGACCCGGATCTCGGGGTCGGAATTCACCCGGTCCCAGGCGTCCTCCATGATCCGCAGCATCTCCGAGGAGAGTGCGTTGCGGCGCTCGGGCCGGTTCATGGTCACGACCAGCTTGTGGCCGTCGAGTTCTACGAGGCAGTCCGTCATGCGAGGAATGCTAGCCGTAAACGAGAACGTGTTCTAGTATCGCGCCATGGCCTTGAACATCGCTGACCTCTTCGAGCACGCCGTCGACGCGGCCCCCGACAACCCCGCCGTGAAGGTGGGTGAGCGGACGGTGACGTACGCCGAGCTGGAGGCCGAGTCGAACAAGCTCGCGCACTACCTCCAGGCCCAGGGCGTCCAGCCGGGCCAGCACGTCGCCGTCTACGCGAAGAACAGCATCGAGCACGTCGTCGCCGTGCTCGCGATCGTGAAGATCCGCGCGGTCAACATCAACGTCAACTACCGGTACGTCGAGGGCGAGCTCAACTACCTCTTCGAGAACGCCGACGTGGTCGCGCTGATCGTCGAGCGCACCTACGCCCCGCTGGTCGCCAAGACCAAGCCGAACCACCCGAAGCTCCAGACCGTGGTCGTCGTCCCGGACGTGATCGAGCCCGACGACCAGTCGGACATCAGCGCCTTCGACGGCGTCCTGTACGCCGACGCGATCGCGGGCCAGAGTGCCGAGCGCGACTTCGCCGAGCGCAGCGCCGACGACCTGCACATCATCTACACCGGCGGCACCACCGGCTTCCCCAAGGGCGTCATGTGGCGCCACGAGGACTTCTGGCGGACCCTCGGCGGCGGCATCGACTTCTACACCGGCGAGAAGCTGGACGAGTTCGACCAGTCGAAGCAGGCGGCGCAGGACGGCCGGATGACGACGTTCCCGCTCAGCCCGCTGATGCACGGCGGGGCCCAGGCCGGCCTGCTGATGCACCTGTTCGCCGGCCACCTGACGATCCTGGAGCCGAAGTTCGACGCGCAGCGCACCTGGGAGATCATCGACGAGAACGGCGTGATGCTGATCTTCATGACCGGTGACGCGATGGCCCGTCCGCTGATCGAGGAGTTCGAGCGCAAGGCCGCCACCGACGCGCCGTACACGGGCGCCAGCCTGTTCGCGGTCTCCAGCAGCGCCGCGATCTTCTCCCCGGAGGTCAAGGAGCGCTGGATCGAGGCGCTTCCGAACCCGGTCTACACCGACTCGGTCGGCGCCAGTGAGACCGGCTTCCAGGGCATGGGCATGCAGGACAAGGCGCACATCTCCAGCGACGGCCCGGTCGTCGGCCTCGGCCCCAACAGCGTCGTCCTGGACGAGCAGAACAACATCCTCGACCTGGCCACCAACGTCGGCAAGGTCGGTCGCCTGGGTCGCGGCGGCTCGGTGCCGATCGGCTACTACAAGGACGAGAAGAAGTCCGCGGAGACGTTCCTGATCGTCGACGGCACCCGGATCTCGGTGCCCGGCGACTTCGCGCGGATCGAGGAGGAGGGCCGGGTCACGCTGCTCGGTCGCGGCTCCAACTGCGTGAACACCGGCGGCGAGAAGGTGTACCCCGAGGAGGTCGAGATGGCGATCAAGCGCCACCCGGCCGTGTACGACGTCCTCGTCGTCGGCATCCCGGACGAGAAGTTCGGCCAGGCCGTCGCCGCGGTGATCCAGCCGCGCGAGGGCGAGACCGTCGAGCTGGGGGAGCTGCGCGACTTCCTGCGCGAGTTCCTCTCCGGCTACAAGCTGCCGCGGACCATCACCCTGGTCCCGGAGATCCCGCGCAACGCCACCGGCAAGGCGCAGTACCCGCGTGCCAAGGAACTCCTGCTGGCCGCCCAGAACGAAGGAGCCGCGCTCTGATGCGCACCGAACTCTGCGAACGGCTCGGTATCGAGTACCCGATCTTCGCGTTCACACCGTCCGAGAAGGTCGCTGCGGCCGTGTCGCGCGCCGGGGGTCTGGGGGTCCTCGGAGCGGTCCGGTTCAACGACGCCAGCGAGCTCGACGAGACGCTGACCTGGATGGACGAGAACACCGACGGGAAGCCGTACGGGGTCGACATCGTGATGCCGATGAAGATCCCCACCGAGGGCAAGTCGGTGGACCTCAAGGCGATGATTCCCGAGGACCACATCTCGTTCGTGGAGCAGACCCTGCTCAAGCTCGGTGTCCCGCCGCTCCCGGAGGGCGAGGGCCGCGAGGGCGTGCTCGGCTGGCTGCACAGCACCGCCCGGAGCCACGTGGACGTGGCGCTCAACCACCGCCCGGTGCTGATCGCCAACGCCCTCGGCACCCCGCCGAACGACGTGATCGAGCAGGCCCACGAGCACGGTGTCCTGGTCGCCGCGCTGGCAGGCGCCGCGAAGCACGCCGCGAGCCACGTCGCCAACGGCGTCGACATCATCGTGTCCCAGGGCTACGAGGCGGGCGGCCACACCGGCGAGATCGCCAGCATGGTGCTGACCCCCGAGATCGTGGACGCGGTCGACGTACCGGTCCTCGCTGCCGGCGGTATCGGTTGCGGCCGTCAGGTCGCGGCGTCGCTGGCGCTCGGCGCCCAGGGCGTCTGGACCGGCAGCCTGTGGCTGACCGTCGAGGAGTACGACCTCGGCCAGAGCGACGCCATCCAGCGTGCGCTGCTGAAGGCCAGCTCGGCCGACACCGTCCGCAGCCGCGTCTACACCGGCAAGCCGGCCCGGCTGCTCAAGAACAAGTGGACCAACGCGTGGGAGGAGGAGGGTGCTCCGGCGCCGCTCCCGATGCCGCTGCAGAACCTGCTGGTCTCCGACGCGCACAACCGGATGAGCAACGCCGACGACCCGGACGTGGTCGCGATGCCCGCCGGTCAGATCATCGGCCGGACCAACGAGGTGAAGCCGGTCGCCCAGGTGATGGCCGAGCTGATCTCCGAGTACGAGGAAACTGTGGCGCGCCTGGAGAAGATCCGGGGTTAACCTTCTCGGGTGCTGGTCTCGTTCCTCGCCTTCGCCGGCGCCGCGACCCTGATCGTCCTGCTCCCCGGGCCGGACACCCTGGTCGTGGTGCGCAGCATCCTGCGCGGGGGACGCCGGCAGGGCATCTTGACTGCGCTCGGCAACCTGGTCGGCCTGACCATCTGGGTGACCGCGGCGGCGGCCGGGATCGCGGCGCTGCTGCGGGCCAGCGAGATCGGCTACTCGGCGCTGCGGATCGTCGGTGCCTGCTACCTGGTCTACCTGGGCATCCAGGCCTGGCGGACCCGCGGGACCACGACGCAGACCGAGGGGAAGGCCCTCCTGGGCAGCGGCTTCAAGGCCGGCATCCTGACCAACCTGCTCAACCCCAAGGTGGGCGTCTTCTTCGTGACGTTCCTGCCCGGGTTCGTGCCGGCGGGTGCCTCGGTGGGGCTGATGACGATCGCCTTCGGCGCGATCTTCGTGGCGATCACCGCGTTGTACTGGCTGATCCTGCTCGCGCTCGCGGGCAAGGTCACCGCGTGGATGAACACGCCGAAGATCCGCCGCCGCCTCGACGTCGCCACGGCTGGTGTCCTGGTCGCGTTCGGGGTCCGCCTCGCCACGGAGTGAGACGCGGACAAAAGGCGACGTTCTGCCCTACAGTCCCCTCATGGTCCTCCCGAACGCCTCCGCTCAGCGCGCTGCCGCCGTACGCCGCCTCCTCGCCGTAGCCGCGGTACTGCTCGCCCTGGTCGGCGGCTGGGCGATGAGCGGCAGCGCGGCCCCCGCCCTGTCCACGGCGCCGGTCCCGAAGGCCAAGTGCGGCCCGGGCTCGCTGCCCGAGACCTCGACGCAGGGCCGGGTGCCGACCGCGGACTACCGGTCCGGCCGGGTGAAGAAGGGCTACCTCTGCAACACCCGGCAGATCGGGCACCAGGGCAGCTCGGGCGGGTTCAAGACGCTGCGCTACACCGACTCGAAGGGACGCACCTGCGCGTTCTACGACTCGACGCTGACGGTCCCGCGCGACGTCGTCTCGAACACACTCTCCGGTGACGGCCTCGGCGTCGTCGTCCTGGACATGACCAACCCGGCGAAGCCGAAGAAGACCGCGAACCTGGTCTCGGTCGGCATGCTGAGCCCGCACGAGTCGCTGCTGGTCAACCAGAAGCGCGGCCTGCTGGTGGGCGTGATGGGCACCGCGGTGACGGCGCCCGGCATCCTCGACGTGTACGACGTCAAGACCGACTGCCGCAAGCCGCGCCTGCTCTCGAGCTCGCTGAGCGGCATCCTCGGCCACGAGAGCGGCTTCTCGCCGGACGGGAAGACCTACTACGTCGCAGGCGTCCTGGGCACCTTCACCGCCGTCGACCTGACCAACCCGAAGAAGCCGAAGGTCGTCTACAAGACCGGTGGCGTCGTCTACCACGGCCTCCGGCTCTCCGACGACGGCCGGACCATGTACGTCGCTAACATCGGCCAGGTCGGACCGGCGGGGATCAGCGGTGCCGGGCTGCGGATCATCGACGTCAGTCAGATCCAGGACCGCAAGCCGAACCCGAAGGCGCGGATCCTCTCGACGATCACCTGGCCCAACGCCTCGATCCCGCAGGTGGCCGAGCCGTTCGTGAGCAAGGGCCACAAGTACGTGTTCGAGGTCGACGAGTTCGTCGACCTGTTCAGCTTCAAGGGGCTCTCCAACCTGGTGCACTCGCCGGTCGGCGCCGCCCGGATCATCAACGTCGACGACCCGAAGCACCCGCGGGTGGTCAGCAACATCCGGTTGAAGGTGCACGAGCCGGACCAGCGCGGGGGAGCGCAGAAGAACGACCCGATGGCCTGGTTCCCCGCGCAGGGGTACGCCGCGCACTACTGCGGGATGCCGACGCGGAACAACCCGAAGATCGCCGGCTGCTCGATGATCCTGTCGGGCCTGCGGCTCTTCGACATCCGCGACGTGAAGCGCCCGAAGGAGGTCGGCTACTTCAACAAGCCGGTCCCCAGGATCAACAAGGCCGCCCTGGTGCCCGCGATCGGTGCCTACGCGATGTCCCAGCCCGCCTGGGACCTGAAGCGCAACGAGGTCTGGTACACCGACACCAACTCGGGCTTCTACGTCGTCCGGCTGACCAACGGGATCCAGAAGCTGCTGCACTAGACGTAGCGCGGTCAGGCGTGGGTCGTTGAACCGGCATGCGCCGACTGATCCTCGTCCTGACCGCCTGCCTGGCCCTCGGCACCGGGTGGGCGCTCACCGGCACCTCCACGGCCGCGGAGGACGACGTCCCGACTGCGGCCGTCCCGGTCGCCGACTGCGGTCCCGGCTCACGCCCCGAGACCGGCATCCAGGGACGGGTTCCGAGAGCCGACTACGACTCCGGCCGCGCCCTGCAGGGCTACACCTGCAACACCGAGCAGACGGCCCACCAGGGCAAGAACGGCGGCTTCAAGACGCTGCGCTACACGGACTCCCAGGGTCAGACCTGCGCGTTCTACGACTCCTCGGCGCTGACCTCGCCGGACGCGCTGCTGGCGAACACCTTCAACGGCGCCGGCAACGGTGTGGTCGTCCTGGACATGACCGACCCCGCGCACCCGGTGAAGACCGCGAACCTGATCTCGCTGGCGATGCTCAACCCGCACGAGTCGCTGCTGGTCAACCAGGAGCGGGGTCTGCTCGTCGGAGTCCTGGGCACCGCGGCGACCGCGCCCGGCGTCCTGGACGTGTACGACGTGAAGACGAACTGCCGCAAGCCCAAGCTGCTCAGCAGCACGCTGACCGGCATCCTCGGCCACGAGACCGGGTTCGCGCCCGACGGCAAGACCCTCTACGTCTCCAGCACCGTCTTCACGCTGGTCGCGATCGACCTGACCAACCCGAAGCTGCCGAAGACGATCTTCGTCCAGCCCAACGTCCAGTACCACGGGATGCGGCTCTCCGCCGACGGCCGGACCCTGTACGCCGCCCACATCGGCGTCCCGAGCACGGGTCTGATCACCGGCGGCGGGCTCCGCATCCTCGACGTCAGCCAGATCCAGGACCGGGTCCGGAACCCGAAGGCTCCGGTGCTGGCCACGATGACCTGGCGGGGCTCGTCGATCCCGCAGGTGGCCGAGCCGTTCACCCGGGACGGACACCAGTACCTGCTGGAGATCGACGAGTTCGTCGACATCTTCTCGTTCAAGGGCCTGCTCGACCTGAAGAACTCCCCGGTCGGCGCCGCCCGGATCATCAACGTCGACGACCCGCAGCACCCGTACCTGGTCTCCAACATCCGGCTCAAGGTGCACGAGCCCGCCGTGCACTCCGGTGAGGCGAGCAAGGACCCGGGGACGGCCAGCCCGCTCGGCGGGTACGCCGGCCACTACTGCTCGATGCCGACCCGGGACAACCCGGACATCGCCGGCTGCTCGATGATCCTGTCCGGCCTGAGGCTCTTCGACATCCGCGACGTCGAGCACCCGAAGGAGGTCGGCTACTTCAACATGCCGACCAAGTCCGGCGGGTCGGCCTTCTCGCAGCCCGCCTGGGACCCCGCGAACGACGCGGTCTGGTACACCGACACCGGATCAGGGTTCTACAACGTGCGCCTCAAGAACGGGATCGAGAACCTGCTCCCTCAGGAGTAGGTCCGACCGCGCGGGTCCCGGGTCCACGTCGGCTCCAGCGGCCGGTCCTGCAACGAGCGCTTGAGCACCTTGTTGGTGGCGGTCCGAGGAAGCTCGGGGAGCACCTGGACGAACCGGGGCCAGGCCTTCGTCCCGAGGTCACTCTGAGCCTCCAGGAACTCCGAGAACGCCGCCGGCGTGAGCGGCCCGGAAACCACCAGAGCAGCAACCAGCTGGTCCCCGGACGAGGGATCCGGTACGGCGTACACGGCCGCTTCCGAGATCAGCGGGTGCCGCAGCAGGATCCGCTCGATCGGGGCCGCTGCCAGGTTCTCCCCGTCCACCCGCAACCAGTCCGCGGTCCGTCCGGCGAAGTACACCCAGCCGTCGGCGTCCCGGTAGGCGAGGTCGCCGCTCCAGTACATCCCGCCGCGCATCCGCTCGGCGGTCGCGGCCTCGTCGTTGTAGTAGCCGGCGAACTGCCCCATGCCCTGGGTGTTCACCAGCTCACCCACGCACTCCTCCAGATTGGTCACGACGCCGGACGCATCGAACACGGCCGGCGGGCACTCGACCCCGGTCGAGGACGAGTAGACGGCCACCCCGGGCCCCGGCTGGCCGAGCGACCCCGGGGGAGTGCCCTCCACCCGGCTGACCACGACGGCGTTCTCGGTGGATCCGAACCCGTCGACCACCCGGCACCCGAAGCGTTCCGAGAAGGCTGCCGTGTCCCGATCCCCGGCCTCGTTCCCGAACACGAGCCGCAGCGGGTTGACGGCGTCATCCGGCAAGGCCGGCGTGGCCAGGATGTAGGCCAGCGGCTTCCCGACGTAGTTCGCGTACGTCGCGCCGTACCGCCGTACGTCGTCCAGGAAGCCGGACGCCGAGAAGCGAGCCAGCGCGACGCAGGCCCCGGTCGTCAGTGCCGGCCCCCAGCCCGCCATCACCGAGTTCGAGTGGAACAGCGGCATCGACACGTAGTGCACGTCGGAGCCGACCAGCCCGAGCTTCTCGGTGAGGTACTGACCGGGGAAGGTGATCTTCGCGTGCGTGATCCGGACGGCCTTCGGCTCGCCGCTGGTGCCGGAGGTGAAGATCAGCATGAAGAGCGACTCGGGAGTCGGAACGGTCGTGACGGTTTCGGAAGGACCGGAGGACCAGTCGTAGGACGACGCGGAGATGACGGTCACGCCGTCCAGCGCCAGCCCGTCGAGCAACCCGGCGAACGCGTCCTCGACCACGATCACCTGGACGTCCGCCCGCCGGATGTCGGCGAGCAGCGCGTCCCCGCGCCGGGTCGTGTTCAACCCGACGACGACGTGCCCGCCCAGACCGGCGGCGGCCAGCTGGAACGCCATCTCCGGCGTGTTCTCCAGCAGCACCCCGACGTGCGGCGGTCGAGCGGGATCCAGCACCCCGCGAAGCGCGGCGGCGCGAGACCGGGCGACGGCGACGTACTCCCGCCACGACCAGCGGCGGTCGCCCGCGGCCAGCCCGGGGGAGTCGTCCTCCGCCCGGGCTTCGAGCAGCGTGCGAACCGTGGGTTCGGACAAGGTCACACAGGCGAGGCGGCCAGCAGCGCGCCGATCCGCCGCGCCTGGTCCGTCGTACCGCCGAGCAGGAACTCGCCGAGCTTGCCGGTGGTGAAGTACCGGTGCGCCTCGCCGTCCATGTCGATGCCGACGCCACCGTGCACGTGCACGGTGGTGTGCGCGATCTTGTGGCCGGTGTCGGCCGCCCAGAGCTTCGCGCTGGCGATCTCGGTCGCCGCGTCGAGGCCCTCCTCGAGCCGCCAGGCGGCCTGCCAGAGCATCAGATCGCTACCGAGGACGTCGATGTAGCCGTCCGCGAGCCGCTGCGAGACGGCCTGGAACGTGCCGATCGGGCGGCCGAACTGCTCCCGGGTCTTCGCGTACGCCGCGGTCAGGTCGAGCGCGCCGCGCACCACCCCGAGCTCGTACGCCGAAGCGGCGAGCGTGAGCCGCTGCTCCAGCCACTCGGCAACCCCGGTTCCGACCGAACCGAGCAAGGTGCCGGCAGCGTCAGCGAGCTCGAGCCGGGCGACCTGCGCCCCGTCGCTCACCTTCTGCGGCGTGACCGTGACACCGGCAGTACCGGGCTCGACCAGGAACACGCCGACGCCGTCGGCGGTGCTCGCCGGTACCAGGAACAGCGAGGCGACGGTCCCGGACGGAACCACGCTCTTCACGCCCGTCAGGGTCCACCCGTCACCGGCAGCGGTGGCCACGGTCGACGGCGAGGCCGGCACGTGCTCGCGCTCCTCCGCGACCGCGGCGGTCAGCACCAGCGAGCCGGAGACGGCGCCGGGCAGCCATGCCCCCTGGACCTCGGCCGAGCCGAACTCGGCCAGCGCCAGCGCGGACGGCAGGTGCGAGGTCAGCGGCACCGGCGCGACCAGGCGTCCGGCCTCGACCAGCACCGAGCAGAGCTCGAGCAGGCCCAAGCCGGCTCCGCCCGCGGACTCGGGAAGCGAGAGCCCGAGCAGCCCCGCGTCGCCGAGCTTGCTCCACAGCTCCTGGTCGAACCGGCCCCGGTCGGCGACCTTGAGCCGCTCCGGGGTGCATTCGTTCTTGAAGATCGAGGCGGCGAGGTCCGCGGCGTCGGTCTGGGTCTCGGTGAAGGAGAAGTCCATGTCTGTGTCCTTAGCGCTTGGCGGCCGGAAGGCCGAGCCCGACGTAGCCGATGATGTCGCGCTGGATCTCGTTGGTGCCGCCACCGAACGTCATCACCAGCGCGGACCGGAAGAACCGCTCGAGCCGACCGCGGAGGATCGCGCCGGCCGAGTCGCCGTTGACGATCGCGTCCGGTCCGACGATCTCCATCAGGGACCGGTAGACCTCGGTGGCGAGCTCGGAGCCGTAGATCTTGGTCGCCGACGCGTGCGCCGGGGACAGGTCGTCGGCGGAGGTCGCGAGCTTCCAGTTGAGCAGCTTGAGCATGTCGACCCGGGCGTGCGCCCGGCCGAGCAGCACCTGCACCCACTGCGCGTCGATGACCCGAGTGCCGTCCGGGTTCTTGGTGTTCTGGGCCCACTCGCGCACCTGCGCCACCGAGTGCATCAGCGGCGCGGCCGAGGTCAGCGCGACCCGCTCGTGGTTGAGCTGGTTGGTCATCAGCGCCCAGCCGCCGTTGAGCCCGCCGACGAGGTTCTCCTCGGGGACGCGGACGTCCTCGTAGTAGGTCGCCGACGTGCCGACGCCGGCAACGGTGTGCACCGGCGTGTAGGAGAAGCCCTTGGCATCCGCGGGCACCAGGATCATCGACAGGCCCTTGTGCCGGGGCAGGTCGGGATCGGTGCGGGCCGCGAGCCAGATGTAGTCGGCGTACTGGATCAGCGACGTCCACATCTTCTGGCCGTTGATCACCCACTCGCCGTTCTCCAGCCGGGCCTTCGTCTGGAGCGACGCCAGGTCGGTCCCGGAGCCCGGCTCCGAGTAGCCGATCGAGAAGTGCATCTCACCGCGAAGGATCTTCGGGAGGATCTCCTCCTTCTGGGCGTCGGTGCCGAAGCGCATGATCGTCGGTCCGACCGTGTTCAGCGTCAGGTAGGGGATCGGGACGCCGGCGATGGCGGCCTCGTCGGTGAAGATCAGCTGCTCGATCATCGAGCGGTTCTGGCCGCCGTACTCCTCGGGCCAGCCGATTCCGAGCCAGCCGTCGTGGCCGATCTGCTTGATCACGTCCTTGTAGACGGTGGCGTCGCCGAACTCGCCCATCACGTCGCCGGTCTCCTTGAACTCGCTGGTCGCGACGGAGAGACCGGCCCGCACCTTGTCGGTCACGAGCTGGGCGAAGTAGTCGCGCAGCTCGGCGCGCAGCGCCTCGTGCTCCTCATTGAGTGCGATCTTCATGAAGACATCCCCATACTGGTCGGAAGGACTGGATTAGCTGCGGCCAAAACTATAACCTGTTCTTGTTTTACGCCAGAGATCGCCGCACAACCGCCGGAGGTTCACCATGAGCACTGCTACCGATACCCGCGCTCTCGACCAGGGTGTCGCCCCCAGCCGGTACGCCCGCGGGTGGCACTGCCTGGGCCTCGCGGACTCGTTCCGGGACGGCAAGCCGCACGCGGTCCGCGCGTTCGAGGGCAAGATCGTCGTCTGGCAGGACAGCCAGGGGAACCTGAACGCCCTCGACGGCTACTGCCGGCACATGGGCGGCGACCTCACCCAGGGCGAGGTCAAGGGCGACGAGATCGCCTGCCCGTTCCACGACTGGCGCTGGGGCGGCGACGGCAAGTGCAAGGCGATCCCGTACGCGCGCCGGATCCCGCTGCGCGCGAAGACCCAGCGCTACGAGACCGCGATCCGCAACGACGCGCTCTTCATCTGGTTCGACCCCGAGGGCTCGCCGGCCGACCACTCGATCCTCCCGTACGAGCTCCCCGGCCTGGCCGACGGCGAGTACAGCGACTGGAGCTGGAACGTCACCGAGATCGAGGGCTCCAACTGCCGCGAGCTGATCGACAACGTCGTGGACATGGCGCACTTCTACTACGTGCACTTCTCGTTCCCGACCAGCTTCCGCAACGTCTTCGAGGGCCACATCGCGACCCAGTACATGGAGTCGACCGGGCGTCCCGACAAGGCGGAGGGCTACGGCACCGGTGACAACGACCTGTTCCTGAAGTCGGAGGCCACCTACTACGGGCCGTCGTACATGATCAACTGGCTCTGGGTCGACTACAAGGGCTTCAAGACCGAGGTCATCCTGATCAACACCCACATCGCGACCGGCCCGGACTCGTTCACGCTGTCCTACGGCCTGACCGTCAAGAAGCCCGAGGGCCTCGACGACAAGACGATCGCGTTCATCGCCGAGAAGTACACGAAGATGTTCGGCGAGGGCTTCCTCCAGGACGTGCACATCTGGAAGAACAAGGTTCCCGTCCAGAACCCGCTGCTCTGCGAGGAGGACGGCCCGGTCTACCAGCTGCGCCGGTGGTACGAGCAGTTCTACGTCGACCAGGCCGACATCGCGCCGGAGATGGTGGAGCGGTTCGAGTTCGAGGTCGACACCACCAAGGCCAACGAGTTCTGGCACGAGGAGGTCGCCGAGAACCTCGCCAAGAAGGCCGAGGCCGACGCGGCTGCCGGGCACCCGGCGCACCACTGATGGTCAGCTTCGCCCCGACGTCGCCCGACACGATCGAGGACCAGCGGCTCTACACCCAGGCGCGGCTGACCGAGGTCGCCTGCCTGGACTGCCTCGCCAAGGTCCGGGTCAAGAAGAACAGCGACCACCACACGTCGATCCAGTGGGACGCCGAGTCCCTGGGCCACTGCGCCGAGTTCAATCGCGCCGCGTCCCAACCCGAGGGACGGCCCGTGCGGGCCGGTTGCTCACGACTACGCTCCTCCATCGAGCAGGCCGTCAAGGACGGCGTCATCGAGGTCGGGGCAGAGGATGGCTACTGAACATGGCAGTTGAGTCGTACGTGCTCAAGGTCGCCGAGGTCATCGAGGAGACGAACGACGCCAAGTCGGTCGCCTTCGAGGTGCCCGACGACCTTCAGGAGCGCTTCGCCTACACCCCGGGGCAGTTCCTGACGGTGGCGGTTCCGAGCGACCAGACCGGCCTGGCAGCCCGTTGCTACTCGCTCTCCAGCAGCCCGCACAGCGGTCGCCACCAGATCACCGTGAAGCGGACCGCCGATGGCTACGCGTCCAACTGGATCTGCGACAACCTCAAGGCCGGCGACACGATGCGGCTGCTGCCGCCGAGCGGGATCTTCACGCCGAAGGACATCAACGCCGACCTGCTCCTGTGGGGCGGCGGCTCCGGGATCACCCCGGTGATCTCGATCGCCCGTACGGCGCTGGAGAAGGGCTCCGGCAAGGTCGTGCTCTTCTACGCCAACCGGGACGAGACCTCGGTGATCTTCGCCGCCGAGCTGCGCGAGCTGGTCGCCGAGCACCCTGACCGGTTCACGGTCGTGCACTGGCTCGAAAGCGTCCAGGGCCTGCCGACCCAGGAGGGCCTGAAGCAGTTCGCGACCTACTTCGCGGACTACACCAGCTTCTGCTGCGGACCGGCGCCGTTCATGAA
Source organism: Nocardioides marmoriginsengisoli (assembly GCF_003725695.1). Taxonomy (GTDB): domain Bacteria; phylum Actinomycetota; class Actinomycetes; order Propionibacteriales; family Nocardioidaceae; genus Marmoricola; species Marmoricola marmoriginsengisoli. Next base: position 31,277 of record NZ_RJSE01000016.1, on the reverse strand, counting down.
GGCGGTCGCCACCGCGCTCAAGGAGCTGGAGATCCCGCGGGACCGCCGGCACCAGGAGAAGTTCGTCTCCCTCGGCGGCAACCCGTTCGGTGACGTCGAGGAGGTCCTCGCCGCCCAGAAGATCCTGGCCGAGGCCGACGACGGTGAGGAAGCCGGCGAAGCCGCCTTTGCGGGACCGGTCAGTATCGAGGTCGAGCTGGACGGCAACCACTACGCCTTCGACGACTGGGACGGCAAGCAGGTGCTGCTCGAGTTCCTGGAGAGCAAGGGCGTCGACGCGCCGTTCAGCTGCCGCGAGGGCAACTGCAGCTCGTGCGCCTGCATCGTGCTCGATGGCGACATCTCGATGAAGCACAACGACGTCCTGGACGCCGAGGACCTCGCTGACGGCATCCGGCTGACCTGCCAGGCGCTGCCGCTGACCGAGACGCTGAAGATCAGCTACAACGGCTGACAGTCGTCGTCGACGTCGGAGTCGACATCGCTGTCGACGTCCGGGTCGGTGTCCGAGTCGTCGTGCAGCGGCAGGAACACCGACTGCTGCTTGACCCGCGGCGGCGCCACCGAGTCGGGGCCGAAGATGCGGCGCCGCAGTGGCGCGGTGATCACGCCGAACGGCGCGGTCAGCACGTACGAGTACGCGACCACCAGCATCGTCGCGGCCGGCACGAAGGCCAGCCCAGCGAGGAACGCCACCACGATCACGCCGGTGACGACCCGCGCCTGCTGGGTCTGCGGGGAGACCAGGTTGCGGAACGAGCGGAACCGGACGGTGCTCACCATCAGCAGTGCCGGGACGACGCTGATCACGACCGGGAGCAGCAGGGACGGGCCGACGCTGTCCTCGCGCAGGTCGAGTGCGAAGACGGTGGCGATCACCACGGCCGCAGCACCCGGACTCGGCATCCCGATGAAGTAGCGCTTGTCCGCGTGCGGGTCGATGGTGAAGTTGAAGCGCGCCAGCCGGAACGCCGCACAGGCCAACCAGAAGTACGCCGCCACCCAGGCGATCACCGGCCACTCGGGGAGCACCCAGGTGTAGACCAGCACGGCCGGGGCCAGGCCGAAGGAGATCAGGTCGGCGAGCGAGTCCAGCTGGACGCCGAACGGGGACGTGGCGCCGACCAGGCGGGCGACCGCGCCGTCGGCGACATCCATGAAGATCGCCACCGTCATCAGGATCGCGGCCCAGTGGCTGTGGTCGTTGAAGGCCAGCGGTACGGCGGAGAAGCCGCACGCCATGTTGGCGGCCGTGAAGATGCTCGGTGCGGTGACGCGCAGTCGTTCCTTGGCGGGCAGCTGACGCAGCGAGACGACCTCGGCGCCGGAGTGCGAGGCGATCCGGAAGCGTCGCCGCCGGAGGAGCCGGCGGCGAGGCCTGCCCGCCGAAGGTTGGTGAGCGCTCATCGCCATCGTCCGAGGACGGTCTCCCCGGCCACGGTCCGGTCACCGGCCTTGACCGCGAGCTCCACCCCGGGCGGCACGAAGACGTCCATCCGGGACCCGAACTTCATCAGCCCGATCCGGTCGCCGGTACGCAGCACGTCCCCGGCCTTGACCCGGGTCACCACCCGGCGGGCCACCAGCCCGACGATCTGCCGGAAGATCACCGACCGGGTCTCGCCGCCGACGGTGTGCGACAGCGTGATGTCCGAGCGCTCGTTCTCGAAGGCGCTCTCGAACTTGTACGCCGCGTGCCACTTGCCTGGGCGGTACGTCACGTCGGTGACGGTGCCGCTGTACGGCGTCCGGTTGATGTGCACGTCGAAGACGGACAGGAAGATGCTGATCTGCTGCCAGTCACCCGGAGGGGCGACGCCGTCCTGCCCGGGCCCGGCGTGCATCACCTTGCCGTCGGCAGGCGCGAGCACCAGGTCGTCGGCGACCGGCGTGCTGTCGATCGGGCGGACAGGGTCGCGGAAGAACGCGACGATCCCCACTGGCAGCGCGGCGAGCGCGAGCGCCGTACGACGACGGCCGGTGAGCGCAGCCAGCAGGGCCGGAACGGCTCCGACTGCGGCCGCGGGCCAGGCTTCGCGATCAATGGTTACCGGCATGGGACCCCACGATGTCAGCAGCACCGGCGCGGCGCTGGGCGGCGGCGTTGAGGCCGGGAGCGAGCGATCCGAGTCGAGCGCCGATCCGGAGCTCGATCGGCGCGACCAGGACCTCGCCCTTGTTCTTGGTGATCGCGCGGGCGACGCCGGCCGCGACCTTCTCCGGGGTGACGGTCCGGGTGCCCGCGGGGAGCACCATGCCGCTGTCGACGAACATGCCGGCGTCGCTGACGAAGCCCGGCTCGATGTTCGAGACGCCGACGCCGGTGCCGTGCAGGTCCTGGCGCAGGGCCGCGGTGAAGCCGCGCACGCCGAACTTGGTGGCGTTGTAGAGCGCACTGCCCGGGGAGGCGACCACGCCGGAGAGCGAGCCGATGAAGGCGAGGTGGCCGGACTTCCGCTCGACGAGCTGGGGGAGCAGCGCCTTGGCGAGCATGATCGGGGCGCGCAGGTTGACGTCCAGGTTGGCGTCGATCCGCTCGACGCTCATGTCGGCGAGCAGTCCGGTGCCCGGGAGTGCGGCGTTCGCGACCAGTACGTCGATCCGGCCGGCCTCCTCGAGCAGGCGGTCCAGCGCGGCGGCGTCACCGAGGTCGGCAACGATGCTCCGAGCTCCGAGCTCCGCGGCCAGGGGCGCCAGCACGTCGGCCTTGCGCCCGGTGAGGATCAGCTGCGCCCCGTCGGCCTTGAGACGACGAGCGATGGCGTGCCCGATCCCGCCGGTGGCGCCGGTCAGCAAGACCGTCGCTCCGTTGAGCTTCACGTGGTCTCCGTTCAGTCAGCGCGCCTTGCAGGCGTGGATTTCTCCGCCTGAACCTATCCGAAGAACGCGTCCCGGGTGGCCCAGACGTACTCGTCCAAGACCGCGTCCACGGACTGGTCGTCCTCGAGGTCGGCGAAGACCGAGTCGAGGTCGCGGAAGTCGTCCGAGGGGTCGCGGTCGACGGCAGCCGAGATGAGCACCTGCCAGGCGTGCCCGATCAGCGACGCCGCGGCTTGCGCGTCGAGGGCTCTGTCGCGGCCGACGTTGCCCAGGTAGCCACCGAAACCGTCGGCACTCACGTCGCGGCGCAGCGTCCCGAGTGCGAGCACGATGTGCTGGTCCGGGGACAGTGCGTCGTACGACGACGGCTCGGCGGCGATGGTCGTCGCCAGGTGCTCGAACACGTACCGGAACGAGCCGGTCGCGGAGGCAGGCGCGGGGAGGAGGAAGGGGTCCACCCGGTCATCTTCGCTCATCTCGGGCGTTAGGCGAGGTTGCCGCGTACCTCGAAGCCGACGTCGTGCTCCCGGTACGGGTCGCCCCGGCACGCGAACCGGACGAGCCGGACGAGTGGGACGAGAGTGGCACGCATTCGGGACCCGGACGGCCCCCGCACACCGTTGCCGTCGCAGCTGGCGACGTGTGACGGTTGGGGCATGAAGCGATCACTGATCCTGGTGGCGGCTCTGGTCCTCACCTCCTTGCAGCTGATGACCGCGCAGCCCGGATCGGCAGCGGCGGGCGGCGACGCCGTGGTCGTGGTGAAGACCTTGACGATCGGGACCGGGAACCTCCAGGGGATGACCACGGTGATGTGCCCCGCCGGGATGCGGGCGACCGGCGGTGGTGCCGCACCGGCACCGCCCGAGTCCCTGACGGTCGACCTGTACCGAGTGTTCTACTCCGCGCCCGTGGACGCGACCGGTACTGCCTCGGCGACCGACGCTGGCGACCTGCCGAGGGGGTGGCAGGTGACCGTGGCGAACTACGGCTCGCAGCCGCAGGGGTTCAAGGCGTTCGTGATCTGCTCGGCGAACTCCGACGCCGTTCTCGCATCGGCGCAGCCGGGTGGCACCGGCACGCTGAGCGTCGCGGTCCCGTGCCCGGCCGGGTCGCGCGCGATCGGTGGTGGGGTCGGCAAGATCAGTGACGACTTGATTCCGGGAAACACGGTCCCCGGCGCGCTCTACCAGACCGGTCCGGTCGATGCGACGCTCGGCTTCGCCGAGACCCAGAACGGCGACGTGGCGATCGGGTGGCGGACCGTGGTGGAATCGACCTCCGCGTACGGCGACAGATTCTTCGCGGTCTGTTCCGCTCGTTCGGACGGCGTCGTCCGTGCTGTCAGCTACACCCTGCCGATGGTCGACAACGCAGCCGGTGGCGCCGCCGTGGCGTGTCCAGCCGGACGGCGGGCGCTCTCGGGTGGGCAGGGCACCGACGGAGCCCATGACCCGCAGGACCGGGTCGCCCTGATGGGCCCGTTCACCTCGCCCGCCGACCTCAACGCGGTCGCCTCCGGTCGCGTGGCTCGCGGGTGGTCGGCGTACGGGCAGACGTCGAGCGCCCAGGTGCGCACGAACCGGGTCTTCGCGATCTGCGCCTCCGACACCGTGATTGCTCCCAAGACGCCGCCCGGCACCAAGATCACCTCGGCGAAGGTACGACGCGCGAAGCACCAGGCTCGGTTCACGTTCCGCGGGCTCGGCGCGACCACCCGTTTCCAGTGCAAGCTGGTGAAGGGGAACCGGGCCGCGGCGTTCAAGGCCTGCGCGTCGGGCAAGACCTACAAGCACCTGGGTCGCGGCAAGTACAAGTTCTACGTACGGGCCATCGGCCCCGGCGGTACTGACCGGACGCCTGCCACCTACCGGTTCCGGATCTGAGCCTAGGGAACCAGCATCGACCGGCTGGCGTCAGACCGATGACTAGGACCTTGACGCAACCGGAGTCGCGAGATGAGAACTGCCTGCTGGTGGGCGATCCTGCCGCTCCTCCTGCTGACAGGGTGTAGTCGGGGTGTCGGGCCTGGTGATCCCTCGGGAACGGGGAGCGTGATCCGGGAGACGCTGTTGCTCGCGTGGACCGACGCGGCGGTCAGTGCTGATGGTCGCTCGGTGTCCGTGGACTACCTGGGCGGAGCCTGTGAGGAGAGTTCGCGAACGATCCTCGACGAACAACCCGCCTCGGTGGCCCTGACCGTTGTCGTCGTCAACTCCTACAAGTCCGACCGCCCGTGCACCGCGGTGGGCATCACGCGAACGATCTCAGCGACGCTCCGTGCCCCGCTCAGCGACCGGCAACTGACCGACGGACGATGCGATCACCGGGAGCTTGGAACCGTCGTCGACTCCGCCACCTGCTGAACTCGCTGGATGCGCCTGCAAACGGAGGTCTGCGCGCGTCTCATTCGCTGTCGAAACCCGAGTTCGTGGCTGACGACTACGGAGGCACGTACTCGGTGTTGGTTGTGCTGAACTCCCGACAGAACACTGACTATGCGGGATCCTCAACCATGGACAACGAACTGCGCCAGACCATCGAACGGCTCGAAGCTGAAATCGAAGCGCTGAAGAGCGACCGCATCCCCACGGTCGATCGGGCATCCAAGCGGCGCGACAGACGTCAAATCGTCGCTGGGTTGGCGCTCTTCGTCGTCGCGGTCATGGTCGGCGGAACCGTGTCAGCATCTGCCCTGTCCGGTATCAACACCGTCGACTCGGGCGACATCAAGAACGGCCAAGTCAAGTCCGCCGACATCGGCACCGAACAGGTCTACGGCAATGACATCAAGAACGGGGCAGTTGCGTCCGCCGACGTCGCCGACAACTCCCTGACCGGAACTGACATCAAGGAAAGTGCCCTGTCCATACCTGGCAGCGCCATCATCGACAACGCAATCACCGGCGCGAGGGTCGCGGATGGTTCGTTGACCGGCGCCGACCTTGGTGCAGGGACGGTGACCTCCAGCGAACTGGGAACCATCACCACGCGCAACGGCACCGCTACCGTCATTACCGGAAACTCCAACACCGCTTACGCATTGTGCTTGAGCGGAGAAACAGCGATCGGCGGAGGATTCCAGAACAACGCCTACGGAGGTTTGCACGCGGCAGCGTCGCACATGATGGTCGGCGCCAACGGTTGGCAAGCCACCGCTTACAACGCCTCTCAGAACGCCACGGGCATCACCGCTTACGTCTACTGCCTGGCGCCCTGACCAGCACCCTCGCGTCACCACATCCCCCGAGGTCTGATCGGAGACCTCGGAATCTGGGGTTACGCAGGACATGCGTCCGGATCTGCCGCGATCCGAGCGCAAGTCCGAACAGTTCTTACCAGCCGCGCTCGCGCCACTCCGCGAGCTGAGGCCGCTCGACGCCGAGCGTCGAGTCGTTCCCGTGCCCCGGGTAGAACCAGGTTTCGTCCGGCAGCGTGCCGAAGATCTTGGCCTCGACGTCGTTGATCAGGCTCACGAAGGCGTCGGCGTCTCCGAAGGTGTTGCCCACTCCGCCCGGGAAGAGGCTGTCTCCGGTCCAAAGGTGCGGCGTTCCGTCCGGGTCGTCGTACTTGAGCGCGATGGAGCCAGGAGTGTGGCCGACGATGTGGATGACCTCGAGGCGGATCTCGCCGAACTCCACGACGTCCCCCTGGCGGACCGCGTCGTCGACCTGGGTGCCGGTCTGCTCGGTGATCGCGGCGGCGTCGGGCTCGCCGGCAACGGTGACGGCTCCCGTGGCGGCGACGACGTCGCTGAGAGCGCGGTGGTGGTCCCAGTGCTGGTGGGTGGTGATCACCTTGGTCGCGCCGGCCGGGCCGAGGAGCGCGAGCAGGGTGGGGGCGTCATCGGCCGCGTCGATCAGCACCTGCTCGTCCGTTGCCCGGCAGCGCAGCACGTAGCAGTTGTTCGACATCGTGTCGTCGACCGCGACCTTGGTGATGATCAGGCGGCTGAGCTCGCGGACCTCGGGGGTGCCGCCGGGGGTCACGTTGCCGGTGTACGTCGTCATGGGGTCAGCCTAGGTCGGGCAGGTCGCCGGTGAGGCCCTCGCCCCGACCCCGGCCGGTCAGCCACCAGCCCAGGTCGGCCGCGGTCCCCTGGGTGGTCGGTGTCCCGGATCCCCAGGTGCGGCCCAGGTCGGTCGCCAGTACGGCGAACGCGCGATCCTTGATCGCGTGGTCGAGGAGCGCTTCGCAGAAGTCGCTCGGCCAGTCCTGCCGGGTGTAGGCGAGACCCAGGTCGGCGTGGTGGATCTCGACCTCGCGCCGCCGGGCCCCCACCAGGAACCGGGCCGGCCACTCCGGGCCCTCGGGAACGCGCAGCACGGTTCCCTCCCAGATCTCGTCAGGAAGTTCCTCGGCGACGTTGCGGAAGTGCTGGGTGGCGGCGAAGAAGCGCTCCCGGATGACACCGTGGTCCTGGACCGCCAACTCCTCGATGCCGGCGTCCCGGGCTTCCTCGGAGGGGTAGATCGGGCGCGGCTCACCCTCGGCGAGGGCTTCGAGCGCACCGGCGAAGCCTTCGGCGTTCAGCGCCAGGTGGGCGACGACGTGCGCCCGGGTCCAGCCGGGGAGGAGGGACGCACCGGCCCATTCGGCGTCGGTGAGGGAATCGACCGTGCGTACGACGCGTTGGTCGGAGCGGTGCAGGGCCTCGAGTTCGTCAGGCATGGCCCCAGTCTGCCCCCGGTCCGCGCGGAATGCTGTCGGTGCGGCGTGCCATCCTTGTGCGGCGGTACCCGCCGGGGTTAACTGATGCGAACAGATGTTCGAAAGATGGGAATTTCGTGATCGACCAGCTCGTCATCCGTGGCGCACGTGAGCACAACCTCAAAGACGTCTCGCTCGACCTCCCGCGCGATGCCCTGATCGTGTTCACCGGCCTGTCCGGCTCCGGCAAGTCCTCGCTCGCGTTCGACACCATCTTCGCCGAGGGCCAACGCCGGTACGTCGAGTCGCTGTCGGCGTACGCGCGCCAGTTCCTGGGCCAGATGGACAAGCCCGACGTCGACTTCATCGAAGGTCTCTCGCCGGCGGTCTCGATCGACCAGAAGTCCACCTCGAAGAACCCGCGCTCGACCGTCGGCACGATCACCGAGGTCTACGACTACCTCCGGTTGCTCTACGCCCGGGCGGGTCGCCCGCACTGCCCCGTCTGCGGTTCGGCGATCGAGCGGCAGACGCCGCAGCAGATCGTCGACCGGATCCTGCAGCTCGAGGAGGGCACCCGGTTCCAGGTGCTCGCGCCGGTCATCCGGGGGCGCAAGGGCGAGTACATCGAACTCTTCCGCTCCCTGCAGTCCCAGGGATTCTCGCGGGCCCGGGTGAACGGCGAGACGTACCAGCTGGACGAGCCTCCCAAGCTCGACAAGCAGAAGAAGCACACCATCGAGGTGGTCGTGGACCGGTTGGCCGCGAAGGCTTCGTCGAAGCGACGGCTCACCGACTCCGTGGAGACGGCACTGAGCCTCGCGTCGGGGCTGGTCGTGTTCGACTTCGTCGATCTCGACGCCAAGGACCCCGGTCGGGAGATGAAGTTCTCCGAGCGGATGGCCTGCCCGAACGAGCACGACATCGACACCGACGAGCTCGAGCCGCGCTCGTTCTCGTTCAACTCGCCGTTCGGCGCCTGCCCGACCTGCAGCGGTCTGGGCACCCGGATGGAGGTCGACCCGGAGCTGATCATCGCGGACCCGGACGCTTCGCTCGGCGAGGGCGTGATCGGCCCCTGGTCGGGCGCGCACGTCGCGGACTACTTCTCGCGGCTGCTGGAGGCGCTCGGGCTGGAGCTCGGCTTCACCATGGAGACGCCGTGGAAGAAGATCCCGAAGAAGGCGCAGGCCGCGATCCTCGACGGGCACCCGACCAAGGTGCACGTCAAGCACGTCAACCGGTACGGACGCGAGCGCTCCTACTACACGAACTTCGAGGGTGTCCGGCCGTACATCGAGCGCCGGCACAAGGAAGCCGAGTCCGACACGAGCCGGGAGCGCTTCGAGGGCTTCATGCGCGAGGTGCCGTGCCCCGCGTGCTCCGGGTCGCGGCTCAAGCCGGTGTCGATGTCGGTGACGCTGGGCGACCGCGACGCCGGCGGCAAGAACATCGCGCAGGTCTGTGCGCTGCCGATCAACGAGGCGGCCGACTTCCTCAACGCGGTCCAGCTCTCGGTGCGGGAGAAGCAGATCGCCGAGCGGGTGCTCAAGGAGATCCAGGAGCGGCTCCGGTTCCTGCTGGACGTCGGTCTCGACTACCTGTCGCTGGACCGGCCGTCGGGGACGTTGTCGGGCGGCGAGGCGCAGCGGATCCGGCTGGCCACCCAGATCGGCGCCGGCCTGGTCGGCGTCCTCTACGTCCTCGACGAGCCGAGCATCGGCCTGCACCAGCGGGACAACCAGCGGCTGATCGAGACCCTCGTCCGGCTCAAGGACCTCGGCAACACCCTGATCGTCGTGGAGCACGACGAGGACACCATCATGACCGCGGACTGGGTCGTCGACATCGGTCCCGGAGCCGGCGAGCACGGGGGACAGGTGGTGCACTCCGGCACCGTCAAGCAGCTCCTCAAGCACCGCGACTCCGAGACCGGGATGTACCTGTCGGGCCGCAAGGCGATCCCGTTGCCCGAGGTGCGCCGCCCGCGCACCAAGGGCCGCTCGCTGGTCGTGCACGGCGCCCGGGAGAACAACCTGAAGGACATCGACGTGGAGTTCCCGCTGGGGCTCTTCGTGGCGGTCACCGGTGTCTCCGGTTCGGGCAAGTCGACCCTGGTCAACGACATCCTCTACACGTCGCTCTCCAAGCAGATCTACAACGCCCGCACGGTTCCCGGCCGGCACACCAAGATCACCGGCACCGAGCACGTCGACAAGGTCATCCACGTCGACCAGTCCCCGATCGGGCGGACGCCGCGGTCCAATCCGGCGACGTACACCGGCGTCTTCGACCACGTCCGCAAGCTGTTCGCGTCGACGCCCGAGGCGAAGATGCGCGGCTACCTCCAGGGCCGGTTCTCGTTCAACGTCAAGGGCGGCCGCTGCGAAGCGTGCGCCGGTGACGGCACCATCAAGATCGAGATGAACTTCCTGCCGGACGTCTACGTGCCGTGCGAGGTCTGCCACGGGGCGCGGTACAACCGCGAGACCCTCGAGGTGCACTACAAGGGCAAGACCATCGCCGACGTGCTGGACATGCCGATCGAGGAGGCCGTCGAGTTCTTCGCGGCGATCCCCGCGATCAGCCGGCACCTCAAGACCCTCCTCGAGGTCGGACTCGGCTACGTGCGGCTCGGCCAGCCGGCGACGACGCTCTCGGGCGGTGAGGCGCAGCGGGTCAAGCTGGCCTCCGAGCTGCAGAAGCGGTCGACCGGGCGCACCGTGTACGTCCTGGACGAGCCCACCACCGGTCTGCACTTCGAGGACATCCGCAAGCTGCTGCTGGTCCTCGGGCGGCTGGTCGACCAGGGCAACACCGTGCTGGTGATCGAGCACAATCTCGACGTGATCAAGACCTCGGACTGGATCGTCGACATGGGGCCCTCGGGCGGCAACCGGGGCGGGACGGTCGTGGCGACCGGCACCCCCGAGGACGTGGCCGGAGTGAAGGAGAGCTTCACCGGGGAGTTCCTGAAGCCGTTGCTCGAGGGTCGCCGCCGGTAGCCTCGCAATTTTGCTTTCAACTACTACCCTGGTCGGCATGGAGATCGAGACCAGTCGCAGAAATGTCCTGTACGGCGTCGCGGCTGCCGGATTTGCCGTTCCGCTCGTCGCCGCTTGCGGGTCCGGGGACGACGGTTCCGGGCCGGTGGGCGTCCCTGCCTCCGATCCGCCGACCTCCGGCGGGACCACGCCTGCGGGTGAGTCGATCCCGACCTCGGACATCCCGGTCGGCGGCGGCGCGATCTACCCGGAGGAGAAGCTGGTCGTGACCCAGCCGACCGCGGGGGAGTTCAAGGCGTTCTCCGCGGTCTGCACCCACCAGCAGTGCCTGGTCACCAAGGTCGAGGACGGGAAGATCGACTGCACCTGCCACGGCAGCGAGTACTCGATCACGGACGGTTCCGTGGAGCGCGGCCCGGCCTCGAAGCCGCTGGCGGAGAAGACCGTCACCGTGAGTGCCGCCGGGGACTCGCTGACCGTCAGCTGATCGTCGCGTCGCGCCACCACTGGTCGCGGCGGCAGTGCCTGCGGTCGAGGCGGTCGTCGATCAGGGCGCGCGCTTCGTCGTACCGGCCGGCGCGGAGCAGCGCCGTCACCAGGGTCTCCTCGACGACCTCGCGCTGGGCGTCGCTGCCACCCACCCGCCATACCTGCGGGTTGATCCGGATCAGCTCGTCGGCGCACGCGGACGGCTGGTCCAGCACCAGCAGGCTCAGCGCGTTCGCGAGCGGGGCGACGACGGCGCGTTGGACCGGGTTCTCGTGGGCCTCGGCCCAGCAGGCGAGGCTGCGGAGGCCGCTGGCGTCGTCGGCTGCGGCCAGGGCGACGGCGGCGTGCAGGCCGACGAAGGGGGTCGTGGGGCGCAGCAGGGTGCTCGCCGGGACGTCGGTGCCGTCCTGGACGGACGGGACGTCGTGCGCTCCCGGGGTCAGGCTCCACCGCCAGAGCAGGGAGCCGGTGTCGACCAGGGAGCGGCAGCCGGAGACGTGGTCGGGGGCGAGCTGGGCCCGGTAGCGGGCGTCGACCGCCGTCAGGTCCCCGTCGCTCAGCTCGTGGAGGGCCGCGTGCCAGGCGTAGTGGGCGAGGTTGTCGGTCTGCCGCCCGTCCCCTTCCATCCAGGTGTCCAGCCAGGTGAGACCGGCGGCGTGGTCGCCGGTCTCGTAGTGCGCGTGCGCCCTGGCGTGCGCGGCGTGCCCGGAGCTCGGCTCGGCGGCCAGGGAGAGGTTCGCGAGGTGCATCGCGTCGTCGAAGCGGCCCTGTTCCTGGCGCACGAAGGCGAGCAGGCCGTCGTGGAACCAGGTCCCCGACAGGGCCCTCGTACACGACTCCACGATCTGCCAGGCGTCCTCGGGCACCTCGGTCACGCCCGCGAACGCGATCGTCGGTACGGCGACCGAGAGCAGCACGGCGTCGTCCGGGTGCCGGTCGAGGTGCTGGACGATGGCGCGCCGGTCGCCGCGGAGGTGCTGCCTGACGGCGTGGATGTGGCTGCGCTCCTGGTCGGTGGCGCGTCCGGCGTGCAGGGCGGCTGCTGCCACCCTGGCCTCGGCGTCGACCGGTGCGCACCACTCGTGGCCCATCAGGGCGAGCGCGGCGTGCGCCATCGCGAAGGTGGGGTCCAGGGTGATGGCGGTGGCGAAGTGCCCGACCGCACCCTGACGGAGCTGGAGCAGCGCATCGACGCCCTCGCGGTAGGCCTGCTCGGCCTCGGGGGAGGTGGTCAGCCGGCGGTCCAGAACTCCGGTTCTCATGAAAGTAGAGTAAAGCACTAGACAAAAGATGCAAGCATCGCTGTCGGCGTGCACCACTAAAGTTCTCCTCGTGGCGGACCCGACGACGTACAAGCCGAAACCGGGCTCGATCCCGACCCGGCCCGGGGTCTACCGGTTCCGGGACAAGGACGGCCGGGTCGTGTACGTCGGCAAGGCCAAGAACCTGCGGGCCCGGCTGTCGTCGTACTTCCAGGACATCGCCGGTCTGCACCAACGGACCGCGACCATGGTCACCACGGCGGCGAGCGTCGAGTGGACCGTTGTCGGCACCGAGGTCGAGGCGCTTCAGCTGGAGTACTCCTGGATCAAGGAGTACGACCCGCGGTTCAACGTGAAGTACCGCGACGACAAGTCCTACCCGTGGCTGGCGATCACCCTCAACGAGGAGTACCCGCGGGTGATGGTCGGGCGCGGCGCCAAGAAGAAGGGCGTCAAGTACTTCGGCCCGTACTCGCACGCCTGGGCGATCCGGGACACCGTCGACACCCTGCTCCGGGTCTTCCCGATGCGTTCGTGCAGCAACGGCGTCTTCAAGCGCTCCGCGCAGATCGGCAGGCCGTGCCTGCTCGGCTACATCGACAAGTGCGCGGCTCCGTGCGTCGGGAAGATCTCCGCGGAGGAGCACCGAGAGATCTCGCTGGATCTCGCCGACTTCCTGGGTGGGCGGACCGACGCCTTCGTGCGGCGGATCGAGCGCGAGATGTACGCCGCCTCGGAGGCGCAGGACTACGAGAAGGCTGCTCGGCTGCGGGACGACCTCGGGGCGCTGAACAAGGCGTTGGAGAAGCAGGCGGTCGTGTTCGGCGACGGCACTGACGCCGACGTGATCGCGCTGGCGGAGGATCCGCTCGAGGTGGCGGTGCAGATCTTCCACGTCCGGTCCGGCCGGATCCGCGGTCAGCGCGGCTGGGTGGCGGACCGGGTCGAGGACCTGGACACCGCCGGCCTGGTCTCGGAGTTCCTGCTCCAGCTGTACGCCGGCGAGGAGGGCGAGTCGCTGCCCCGGGAGATCCTGGTGCCGGTGCTGCCGCCCGACTCCGGGGTCTTCGAGGAGATGCTCAGCGAGGCCCGGGGGAGCCGGGTCACGGTGCGGGTGCCGCAGCGCGGCGACAAGCGGATCCTCCAGGAGACCGTCGCCCAGAACGCCGCGCAGTCGCTGGCGCTGCACAAGACCCGCCGGGCCAGTGACCTCACCGCGCGCAACCAGGCGCTCGAGGAGATCCAGAAGGCGCTGGACCTGCCGACCGCGCCGCTGCGGATCGAGTGCTACGACATCTCCAACCTGCAGGGCACGGAGGTGGTCGCCTCGATGGTGGTCTTCGAGGACGGGCTCGCCCGGAAGAGCGAGTACCGCCGGTTCGTGATCCGCGGGGTCGACGGGCAGAACGACGTCGCGTCGATGCACGAGGTGATCACCCGGCGGTTCCGGCGGCTGCTGGACGAGCGGATCGAGACGCCTGACCTGGTCAACGGCGAGGTCGATCCCGATGCCGGGCCGATGCTGATCGACCCGGACACCGGCAAGGCCCGGAAGTTCTCCTACGTTCCCGGCCTCGTGGTGGTCGACGGCGGCCCGCCGCAGGTGGCTGCAGCCCAGCGGGCGCTGGACGAGCTCGGCATCGACGACGTGCCGGTCTGCGGACTGGCGAAGCGGCTGGAGGAGGTCTGGCTGCCGTCCGACCCCGATCCGGTGATCATGGCGCGCTCGAGCGAGGGGCTCTACCTGCTGCAGCGGATCCGGGACGAGGCGCACCGGTTCGCGATCACCCACCACCGGTCGCGGCGCTCGAAGTCGATGGTGGAGTCGCTGCTCGACGACGTCCCCGGGCTCGGCGAGGTGCGCCGCAAGTCCCTGATCAAGCACTTCGGTTCGCTGAAGAAGCTGCGCTCGGCGTCCGCTGCCGAGATCGCGCTGGTGCCGGGGATCGGGCCGGCGACCGCGGACGCGATCGTGCGTGCGGTCGCGTCCGACGCCGAGTCCGGCAAGACTGTCTCCGTGAACACCGCTACCGGCGAGATCGTGGAGAGCTGAGATGACCGAGGACACCGGCGAGATCCCGGTCGTCTCCGACCCGGGGGAGCTCGTCGTGGTCACCGGGATGACCGGGGCCGGCCGCAGCACCGCGGCCAAGGAGCTCGAGGACCTCGGCTTCTTCGTCGTCGACAACCTGCCGCCCGAGCTCGTCACCGAGGTGGTGCGACTGGTCGACGAGAAGATGGGCCGCGCCCAGCCGATCGCCGTGGTCGTCGACGTGCGGGGCGGCACCGAGTTCGGATCGCTGCGCGAGCAGATCACCCTGCACCTGCCGACCCGGAGGGCCTCGGTGCTGTTCCTCGAGGCCGACGACGACATCCTCGTACGCCGCCAGGAGGCCGCCCGGCGCCCGCACCCGCTGCAGGGCGGCGGCCGGCTCCTCGACGGGATCCACCGCGAGCGCGAGGTGATGACCCAGCTCCGCGGCGACGCCGAGGTGGTTATCGACACCACCCCGCTCAACGTGCACCAGCTCAAGGACAAGGTCGCTGCGGCGTACGGGTCGCCGGAGGCCGTCGGGCTCAAGGTCACCGTGGTCTCCTTCGGCTTCAAGTACGGCGTCCCGGTCGACGCCGACCTGCTCGCGGACATGCGTTTCCTGCCCAACCCGTTCTGGGTGCCCGAGCTCAAGGAGCTCACCGGGCAGGACCCGTCGGTCGCGGCGTTCGTGAAGGAGCGCGTGGACGCGCAGGCGTTCCTGGAGCGGTACCTGCCGGTGATCGAGACCGTCGGCGAGGGCTACCTGCGGGAGGGCAAGCGGTTCATGACGGTGGCGATCGGCTGCACCGGGGGCAAGCACCGCAGCGTGGCGATGTCCGAGGAGATCGCCTCCCGGCTGCGCGCGCTCGGCATCGACGCCGAGGCCACGCACCGGGATCTCGGGCGCGAGTGATGCCGTGGTCCGACGACCCGGCCGTGGTGGCGCTGGGCGGTGGCCACGGGCTGTCCGCCTCGCTGGCCGCCCTGCGCCGGCTGACCTCCGACCTGACCGCGGTGGTGACCGTGGCCGACAACGGCGGCTCCTCGGGACGGTTGCGCGAGGAGTTCGGGGTGCTGCCGCCCGGTGACCTGCGGATGGCGCTGGCCTCCCTGTGCGGCGACGACCGGTGGGGCCAGACCTGGGCGAAGGTGCTCCAGCACCGGTTCTCCTCGGACGGGTCGATGGATGGGCACGCGGTCGGGAACCTGCTGATCGTGGCGCTGTGGGAGCTGCTCGACGACCAGGTCGCCGGCCTCGACTGGGTCGGCGGACTGCTCGGCGCCCGTGGGCGGGTGCTGCCGATGGCGCTGACGCCGCTGGACATCGCCGCCGAGGTGCGCGACGCCTCGGGCGAGGTCGCCGTCGTCCGGGGGCAGGTGGCGGTGGCGACCGCGGCCGGCAAGGTGCTCGACGTACGGCTGGAGCCGGCTGCTCCCGAGGCCTGCCCCGAGGCCGTGCAGGCGATCGCCGAGGCCGACTGGGTCGTGATCGGGCCGGGGTCCTGGTACTCGTCGGTGATCCCGCACCTGCTGGTGCCCGGTCTGCGGACCGCCCTCGGAGCGACGTCGGCGCGCGTCGTCGTCAACCTCAACCTGGTCGCGCAGGCGGGGGAGACCGACGGGTACACGCCTGCGGACCACCTGGCCGCGCTGCACCGCCATGCTCCCGATCTGCGGGTGTCGGTCGTGCTCGCGGACGCCGGGTCGGTCGGCGAGGAAGCCTCGCTCCGCTCGGCCTGTGCCGCTCTCGGGGCGGAGCTGGTGCTGGCGGACGTCGCCCTGGCGGGGAGCGACGGGCAGCATGATCCTGAGAAACTTGCCCGCGCCTATGCGGCGATACTCGGAGCGAACTAAGGTGGCGCGCATGGCGATGACGGCACAGGTGAAGGCAGAGCTGGCCAACACGGCGGTCACCAAGACATGTTGCCGGAAGTCCGAGGTCTCCTCGATGCTCCGGTTCGCTGACTCGCTGCACCTGGTCAACGGCGGCATCGTGGTCGAGGCCGAGCTGGACACCGGTGCCGCGGCTCGTCGGCTGCGCAAGGACATCCACGAGGTCTTCGGGCACGACTCCGAGGTCGTGATGCTCAAGGGCAACGGCTTGCGGCGCGGCACCCACTACATCGTCCGGGTCGCCAAGGAGGGTGAGTCCCTCGCGCGGCAGACCGGCCTGATCGACCAGCGCAACCGACCGGTGCGCGGGCTTCCGCCGCAGGTGGTGTCGGGGTCGGGATGCGACGCCGTCGCCGCGTGGCGCGGTGCGTTCCTGGCGCACGGGTCGCTGACCGAGCCAGGGCGCTCGTCCTCGCTGGAGGTCACCTGCCCCGGTCCTGAGGCCGCCCTCGCCCTGGTGGGTTCCGCTCGTCGGCTGGGGATCTCGGCGAAGGCGCGCGAGGTCCGCGGTGTCGACCGGGTGGTCATCCGGGACGGGGACGCGATCGGTCAGCTGCTGACCCGGCTCGGCGCCCACGAGTCGCTCCTGGCCTGGGAGGAGCGCCGGATGCGCCGCGAGGTGCGGGCCACCGCGAACCGGCTCGCGAACTTCGACGACGCGAACCTGCGCCGGTCGGCGCGCGCCGCAGTAGCAGCCGGTGCCCGGGTGGACCGGGCGCTGGAGATCCTCGGCGAGGACATCCCCGACCACCTCGCGCTCGCCGGTCAGCTCCGGCTCGAGCACAAGCAGGCCTCGCTCGAGGAGCTCGGTCAGCTGCACGACCCGGTGCTGACCAAGGACGCGATCGCCGGCCGGATCCGGCGGTTGCTGGCGATGGCGGACAAGAAGGCAGAGGAACTCGGCATCCCGGACACCGAGGCGTCGCTGACGCCGGAGATGCTCGCCGAAGAGGCCTGAGATAGGGTCGAACGGACCCCTTCTTCCCGCATGCCCCCAGGAGTAGATCGCTGTGACTGTTCGCGTCGGAATCAATGGCTTCGGCCGCATTGGCCGCAACTTCTTCCGTGCCGTCCGTGCGTCCGGCGCTGACATCGAGATCGTCGGTGTCAACGACCTGACCGACCCGAAGGCGCTGGCGCACCTGCTGAAGTACGACTCGATCCTCGGTCGCCTGGACGCGGACGTCTCCGTCGACGGCTCGACGATCGTGGTCGGTTCGCAGCGGATCGCAGTCTCCGCCGAGCGCGACCCGGCCGCCCTGAAGTGGGCCGACCTGGGTGTCGACGTGGTCGTCGAGTCCACCGGCTTCTTCACCGACGCGACCAAGGCGAAGGCGCACGTCGACGCCGGTGCCAAGAAGGTCATCATCTCCGCGCCCGCCTCCAACGAGGACATCACCGTCGTGATGGGCGTCAACCACGAGCTCTACGACCCGGCCGCGCACACGGTGATCTCGAACGCGTCGTGCACGACCAACTGCCTCGCGCCGATGGCGAAGGCGCTCAACGACGGCCTGGGCATCAACAAGGGCCTGATGACCACGATCCACGCGTACACCGCGGACCAGAACCTGCAGGACAACATCCACAGCGACCTGCGCCGTGCCCGCGCCGCCGCGATCAACATCGTCCCGACCGGCACCGGTGCGGCCAAGGCCATCGGCCTGGTGCTGCCCGAGCTCAAGGGCAAGCTCGACGGCTACGCCCTGCGTGTCCCGACCCCGACCGGCTCGCTCACCGACCTGTCGTTCGAGGCCGCGCGCGAGACCTCGGTCGAGGAGGTCAACGAGATCGTGAAGGCTGCCGCCGACGGCAAGTTCCTCAAGTACTCGACCGACCCGATCGTCTCCTCGGACATCGTCACCGACCCGGCCTCGTGCATCTTCGACGCGCCGCTGACCAAGGTCATCGGCAACCAGGTCAAGGTCGCCGGCTGGTACGACAACGAGTGGGGCTACTCGAACCGACTCGCTGACCTGATCACGTACGTCGGCGCCTCGCTCTGATATGTCGTCGCTCGCTGAGCTCGGCGACCTCCGTGGTCGCCGGGTCCTGGTCCGCTCTGACCTGAACGTGCCGCTGGACGGCGACCGGATCACCGACGACGGGCGGATCCGGGCCTCGTTGCCGACGATCTCCGCGTTGTCGGCGGCCGGGGCACGGGTCGTGGTGATGGCGCACCTCGGCCGGCCTTCCGGTGCGCCCGATGCTGCCTACTCGCTGGCTCCCGTGGCTGCTCGGCTGGGGGAGCTGCTCGGCTCCGCCGTCGCGTTCGCGTCCGACACGGTCGGGCCTTCGGCCCAGTCGGTCGTCGCTGGTCTTGCAGACGGACAGGTGGCGCTGCTGGAGAACGTCCGGTTCAACGCCGGCGAGACGTCGAAGGACGACGCCGTGCGCGGTGCGTTCGCCGACGAGCTCGCCGCGCTCGGCGACGCGTTCGTGAGCGACGGGTTCGGCGTGGTGCACCGCAAGCAGGCGTCGGTCTACGACATCGCGACGCGGTTGCCGTCGGCCATGGGCGGGCTGGTCGCCGCGGAGCTGTCGGTGCTGCGCCGGCTGACCGAGGAGCCGGAGCGTCCGTACGTCGTGGTGCTCGGCGGCTCGAAGGTCTCCGACAAGCTGGGCGTCATCGACAACCTGCTCGGAAAGGCCGACAAGCTGCTCATCGGCGGCGGGATGCTGTTCACCTTCCTGAAGGCGCAGGGCCACGAGATCGGCACCTCGCTGCTGGAGGAGGACCAGATCCCGGTGTGCCTGGACTACCTGGCCCGGGCGAAGGAGGCCGGCGTCGAGCTGTTGCTGCCGGTCGACGTGGTGGTCGCCGACGCGTTCGGCGACGAGGCGTCCGCCCAGGTCGTTGCCGCCGACGCGATCCCGGCCGGAAAGGTCGGGCTCGACATCGGGCCCGAGTCCTCCCGGTTGTTCGCCGCCGCGCTCGCGGACGCGCGCACCGTGTTCTGGAACGGCCCGATGGGCGTGTTCGAGCAGGCTGCGTTCGCCGAGGGCACCCGTGCCGTGGCAGCCGCCCTGACGACGGTTCCCGGGCTCTCGGTGGTGGGTGGCGGCGACTCCGCGGCCGCCGTACGGCAGCTCGGGTTCGCCGACGACCAGTTCGGCCACATCTCCACCGGTGGCGGCGCTTCGCTGGAGTACCTGGAGGGCAAAGCGCTCCCCGGGATCGACGTACTGAGCTGAGGAACGAGATGGCCAAGACTGCCTCCGGGCGCACCCCGCTGATGGCGGGCAACTGGAAGATGAACTGCAACCACCACGAAGCGGTTCACCTGGTCCAGAAGCTCGCCCTGGGCCTCGCCGACAAGAAGCACGACTTCGGCAAGGTCGAGGTGGTCGTCGTCCCGCCGTTCACCGACATCCGCTCGGTGCAGACCACCGTCGACGGCGGCCAGCTCCAGATCCGGTACGGCGCCCAGGACATCTCGGTGCACGACGACGGCGCCTACACCGGCGAGGTCTCCGCATCGATGCTCGCCAAGCTCGGCTGCTCCTACGTGGTGGTGGGGCACTCCGAGCGCCGCGAGTACCACGCCGAGGACGACGCCCTGGTCAACGCCAAGGCGCACAAGGCGCTCGCTGCCGGGATGACCCCGATCGTCTGCGTCGGCGAGGGCCTCGAGGTCCGCAAGGCCGGCGAGCACGTCGCGTACACGGTCGCTCAGCTGGACGGGTCGCTCGCCGGGTTCACGGCCGAGCAGATCGCCTCCCTGGTGGTCGCCTACGAGCCGGTCTGGGCGATCGGCACCGGCGAGGTCGCCACCCCCGAGGACGCGCAGGAGGTCTGCGCCGCGCTCCGCGCCCGCGTGGCCGAGTCCTTCGGCGACGACGCCGCCGCCGGAGTGCGGTTGCTGTACGGCGGCTCGGTGAAGGCCTCGAACGTCGCCGGCATCATGGCGAAGCCCGACGTGGACGGCGCCCTGGTCGGCGGTGCGAGCCTGCAGGCCGACGAGTTCGGCGGGATTTGCCGCTTCTACGACATGCCGATCCTGTGATCGTCGCCCGCGTCAGTTAGGATTCCAGCCGTGATCACCGTCTTCCAGATTCTGCTCGTCGTCTCGAGCCTGCTCATGATCCTCCTGGTGCTGCTGCACAAGGGGCGTGGTGGCGGGTTGTCCGACATGTTCGGTGGCGGCGTCTCCAGCGGTCTCGGCGGCTCCTCCGTCGCCGAGCGCAACCTGGACCGGATCACGGTCGGGATCGGCCTGGTCTGGTTCGCCTGCGTCATCGGTCTGGGACTCCTGCTGAAGTCCAACAGCTGACATGGCCGGCGGAGGAAGCGCCATTCGTGGCAGCCGCGTCGGCGCGGGCCCGATGGGCGAAGCCGAGCGCGGCGAGGCCGCACCGCGGCAGAACGTCACCTACTTCTGCTCCCAGGAGCACCGCACGCTGATCGCGTTCGCCGTCGAGGCGCAGGTCCCGGAGTCGTGGGACTGCCCGAAGTGCGGGCTGCCGTCCAGTGTCGACTCCGACAACCCGCCGCCGCCGAAGAAGGTGGAGCCGTACAAGACCCACCTGGCGTACGTGAAGGAGCGCCGCTCCGACGCGGAGGCGAAGGACATCCTCGAAGAGGCCCTTCAGACGCTGCGGACGAAGCGGAAGAACGGCGAAGTCATCTTCTGATGGCCGACCCGGTCGAGAAGCCGACCGATCGGCGCGCCGTCGCGGCCGCCGGAGTGCTCGTCCTGGTCGTCGGCATCGTGGTGCTCGCCACGGTCGAGGAGACCATGCACGGCCTCCAGCGGATGTTCCTCGTCGGCGGCATCGCGCTGGCCGGTTGCTGGGCGATGCTGGCCGCAGTCACCACCGAGGCGGGCCGGGCGACCGTGCGCGGGCTCACCCTCGGGGTCGTCCTCGGATTGCTGCCGGTGGGGTTCATCGGCATGGTGATCAGTCTGATCGACTGAGGCCGGCCGCCGCCTGGTCGACGTACCAGGTGATCGACGGGCCGGAGATGCCGCGCGCCGGGGTCTCGGCGACGGTGCCCTCGAACGCCCAGGCGCGGGCGGTCGCAGCCGCCTTCTCCGCGCCGGTGACCAGGAACCAGACGGCGCGGCTGCGGTTGAGCGCGTCGAAGGTCAGGGTGACCCGCTCCGGCGGTGGTTTCGGGGAGTCGGTGACCGGAGCCGCGATGTGGTCGTGGTCGGTGAGCGTGGCGGCACCGGGGAAGAGCGAGGCGACGTGGCCGTCAGGGCCCATCCCGAGCATCACCAGGTCGAACTCGCCGCTGCCCTCGCTACGGAGGCTCGCGGAGTAGGCGTCGGCGGCCTCCGCGGCGCTCCCGGCCTGGTCGCTGGCGGGGACCTCGTTGACGCGGGTGGCGCCGACGGCATCGAGGAGGTCCGCGCGGGCCTGGTCGGCGTTGCGCTCCGGGCTGTCGGCGGCCACGAACCGCTCGTCTCCGAACCAGAAGGTGATCCGGGTCCAGTCCACGGCGTGCTCGGGCGCGAGCTCGGCGATCCGCCGGTGGACCAGCCGGGCGACAGTGCCGCCGGTCAGGGCTACGTCGGGGTTCTCGCCGCGTGCCTGCGCCTCCGCCATCCGTTCGAGGAAGCGCCGGGCCACCTCGTCGGCGACGGACGCCGGGTCGTGTCGAGCTACGACGTCGCGCACGCTCGGTCAGGCCTTGGAGTGCAGCTTGAGCAGGCGCTTCGCGGTCGCCTGGTAGACGTCGTCCTCGTCGAGCCGGCGCAGCTCCTCGGCGAGCAGGTCCGGGAGCTCGCGACGCCGGAGCGCCACCGGCCGGTCCGGACGGTCGGGGGAGCTGAAGGTCGCCAGCCGACCGTCCTTGCGGCTGATCCGGATCGGCCCTTCCCTGGTCTCCAGGACGGCCTCGGTGATGCCGGGGCCCGCCGAGTTCTTGCGGTCCACCGGGACCTTGAGGCGGTCGCTGAGCCAGGCCTGGAGCAGGTCGGCGCTCGGGCTGATCCGCTCCGCGGTCACGCTCGCCCGGCGAACCTTCAGGGGCTGCTGGTCCAGGGCCGCGGCCAGCAGGGCGCGCCACGGGGTGATCCTGGTCCAGGCCAGGTCGGTGTTGCCCTTGGTGTAGCTCGCGCACTGCGTGCTCATTGCCCTGGTCTTGGACTTCGTGGCCGCGGCGGCGTCGGTGATCCGGCGCTGGGCGAGCCGGCCGAGCGGGTCCGCCGCCGGGTCCGCGGGGGAGTCGGCGGGCCACCAGATCGCGACCGGGGAGTCCGGGAGCAGCAGCGGGAGCACCACCGACTCCGGGTGCCGGACGACCTCGCCGGAGAGCCGGATCATCGCGGTCTCGCCGGTCCAGTTGTCGCCGATGCCGACCTGGGCGTTGACCGCGGGCTTGCCGCGGGCGTCACCCAGGATGACGCCGAGCACGCGCGCCGGGTGCTCGCGCGAGGCCTTGCGGGCCGCCTGGAGGGCCTCTTGGGAGGCGTCCTCGTCGACGACGATGACCAGCGTCATCACCATGCCCATGGCGGGACTGCCCGACTTGGTCCGCGCCCGGACGAACTCGGCGGCGATCGCGCTCGCGTTGGTGTCGAGGAGTTCTCTCATGGCCGCCTCCACGCTCTGCCGTCACGTGCCAGCATCTTGTCCGCGCCGGCCGGTCCCCAGCCGCCGGAGGCGTAGGGCTCCGGCCTGCCCTTGGCGGCCCAGTGCGCCAGGATCGGGTCGAGGATCTTCCAGGAGAGCTCGACCTCCTCGTGCCGCGGGAACAGCGGTGGATCACCGAGGAGCACGTCGAGGATCAGCCGCTCGTAGGCCTCGGGGGAAGCCTCGGTGAAGGACCCGCCGTACGCGAAGTCCATGTTCACGTCCCGGATCTCCATCGCCGTCCCGGGCACCTTGGAGCCGAACCGGATGGTCATGCCCTCGTCGGGCTGCACCCGAATCACGATGGCGTTCTGGCCCAGTTCCTCGGTGGCGGTGGCGCTGAACGGCTGGTGCGGTGCCTTCTTGAAGACGATCGCGACCTCGGTGACCCGGCGGCCCAGGCGCTTGCCGGTGCGCAGGTAGAAGGGAACGCCGCCCCAACGCCGGGTCTCGACATTCAGCGTCACGGCCGCGTAGGTCTCGGTCGCCGAATCCTTCGCGATGCCGTCCTCCTCGCAGAACCCGATCACCTGCTGGCCGCCCGCCCAGCCGGCGGCGTACTGACCACGTGCGGTGGACAGGTCGAGGCGCTTGGGGAGCGTGATCGAGCTGAGCACCTTGAGCTTCTCGACCCGCAAGCTCTCGGCGTCGAACGCGGTCGGCTCCTCCATCGCGACCAGTGCCATCAGCTGGAGAAGGTGGTTCTGGATGACGTCGCGGGCGGCGCCGACGCCGTCGTAGTAGCCGGCCCGGCCGCCGATACCGACGTCCTCGGCCATGGTGATCTGGACGTGGTCGACGTAGTTGGAGTTCCAGACGGGTTCGAAGAGGTTGTTCGCGAACCGCATCGCCAGGATGTTCTGGACGGTCTCCTTGCCGAGGTAGTGGTCGATCCGGAAGATCGAGCCGGAGTCGAAGACCTGGCCGAGGATGTCGTTCAGCTCCCGCGCCGACGCGAGGTCGTGGCCGAAGGGCTTCTCGACGACCACCCGGCGCCACTGGCCGGGGTTCGGCTCGGCGAGGCCGTGCTCCTTGAGCTGGGCCGCGACCGCGCCGAAGAAGGTCGGCGGAATCGCCAGGTAGAAGGCGTGGTTGCCGCGGGTACCGCGGGCCTGGTCGAGCTCCTCGATCGTACGGCGGAGCTGGTCGAACGCCACGTCGTCGTCGAAATCGCCCTGGACGAACCGGAACCCCTCGGCCAGCTGGTTCCAGACCTCCTCGCGGAACTCGGTGCGGGAGTGCTCGCGGACGGCGTCGTGCACGATCTGCGCGAAGTCCTCGTCGGCCCAGTCGCGGCGGGCGAACCCGACCAGGCTGAACCCCGGCGGCAGCAGGCCGCGGTTGGCCAGGTCGTAGATCGCCGGCATCACCTTCTTGCGGGACAGGTCGCCGGTGACGCCGAAGAGCACCATTCCGCACGGGCCGGCGATCCTCGGGAGCCGGCGGTCAGCCGGGTCCCGGAGCGGGTTGACCGGCTGGTCGGTCATCGCAGCGCCTCGCGGAGGACGTCCAGGCCCTGGCGCTGGTCGGTCAGGTGCAGCCGGAGGACCGGACGACCGTGGTCGGCGAGCACGCGCGCGTCCCCGATCGCCTGGGCGCGGATGAACTCGCCGAAGGTGAACGGCCGGTCCGGGATCGGCAGATCCGCGACCGGGGCGCCGGTGATCTGCAGGAAGACCCCGGTCGGGGCGCCGCCCTTGTGGTACTGCCCGGTCGAGTGCAAGAACCGGGGTCCCCAGCCGAAGGTCGTCGGCCGTCCGGTGCGCAGCGCGAGGTGCTCGCGCAGGTGTGCGAGGTGGGCGTGCCGCTTGCGGTCCAGGTAGGCCATCACCGCCAGGTAGCCCCGGTCCGGGTCGATCCGGTCGAAGAGCGCGTGCACCGCGTCGGCGACGGTGCTCGACCCCTCCAGCAGACCGTCGGAGGCGTAGACCTCGACGCCGCGGTCGACGAACGCCGGCTTCGCGGGCGCGCCGGCACCGTCGAGCATCTCCCGGGCGGCCTTCTTGGCGCTCTCCACGTCGGGCTGGTCGAACGGGTCGATGCCGATCAGCCGGCCGGCGATCGCGACGGCGTACTCCCAGAGCAGCATCTCGGCGCCGAGCGGGGCTCGGACCGTCGCCGCGTAGCCGGACGCCGGCTTCGCCTCGTCGGACGGGGTGCCGACGGTGACGAGGAGGCTGTCCGGCGTGCTCGGGGTGAAGTTCGGTGCCGAGACGGCCGGTACGACGACCGGCAGGATGCCCTTGCGGTCCTTCCCGGTGGACTCGGCGATCAGCTGCTCGGCCCAGTCGCCGAAGCCGGTCGTGCGCTCGCCGTGCTCGGCGATGACGATCTTGTCGACGCCGTTCCGGTTCGCCGCGCCCAGCAGGGCTCCTAGACGGAGACCCGGATTCGCCGCGTCGTCGGCCTCGAGGGCCGGTCGGATCGCTTCGGCCTCGTCGAGCAGGGCGCCGATGTCGGCGCCGGCCAGTCCGCTGGGCACCAGGCCGAAGGCGGTCAGCGCCGAGTAGCGGCCGCCGACGTCCGGGTCGGCGTGGAAGACCCGGTAGCCGTCCGCGGTGGCGGCGACGTCAAGCGGGGAACCGGGGTCGGTGACGATCACCAGGTGGTCGACGGGGTTGCGCCCCGCCTCGCGGAACGCCTGCTCGTAGGCCCGCTTCTGGCTGTCGGTCTCGACGGTGCTGCCGGACTTGCTGGAGACGACCACGATGCTGCGTTCCAGGCGGTCCGCGAGGGCGCTGCGGACGTAGTCCGGGTCGGAGGAGTCCAGGACCGTCAGCTCGACGCCGGCCGCCGCAGCGATCACCTCGGGCGCGAGCGAGGATCCGCCCATGCCGCAGAGGACGACGTGGTCCTGGCCCTGTGCTGCCCGCTCCTGGCGCAGCTGCTCGATCTCGCTCACCAGGGGCCGGGACTCGGCGGCGAGGCCGACCCAGGCGAGGCGCTTGGCGGATTCGGCCTCGGCAGCCGGTCCCCACAGGGTGGGGACCCGAGCCGCGATCTGCGAGGCGACCTCGTCCGCGACCAGGTCGGCGACGACCGCGTCGTAGGCGGCCCGGTCGGGGTGCGTGACGTCCAGCTCGACCGCGTGCCCCAGGTCGGCGCCCCCGCTCATCGGGCCGCGGCCTCCAGGCTCGCCTGGACCGTCCCGAGGAGGTCCTGCCAGGCCGTGACGAACTTCTCGACGCCCTCGCGGGTCAGCACGTCGATCACGTCGTCGTAGTCGATGCCGGCGGCGGCGAGCTGCTGCAGGGTTGCGCGGGCGTCGTCGTAGAAGGGCCGGACCCGGTCGCCGGCGACCACGCCGTGGTCGGCGACGGCCTGCATGGTCTTCTCCGGCATCGTGTTCACGGTGTCCTCGACGACCAGGTCGACGACGTACATCGTGTCGTCGTACTGCGGGTTCTTGACGCCCGTGGAGGCCCAGAGCGGGCGCTGCCGGCGGGCGCCGCTCGCCTCAAGCGCGGCCCAGCGGTCGGTGGCGTAGAACGTCTCGAAGGCCTCGAAGGCGAGACGGGCGTTGGCGACGCCTGCTCGGCCCTGGAGAGCCGCGTCGGCCCCCGTCTTCTCCAGCCGGCTGTCGATCTCGGTGTCGACGCGGGAGACGAAGAAGCTTGCCACCGAGTGGATCGTGGCGAGGTCGTGGCCGTTCGCCGCCGCCTGCTCGAGGCCGGCGACATGGGCCTCCATCACGTCGGCGTACTGGTCGAGCCCGAAGATCAGGGTGACGTTGACGCTGATCCCAGCGGCCAGGGTCGCGGTGATCGCCGGGCATCCCGCTGCGGTGCCGGGGATCTTGATCAGCAGGTTCTCGCGGCCGACGGCGTCCCAGAGCTTCCGGGCCTCGGCGATGGTGCCCGCGGTGTCGTCGGCGAGGTCGGGGGAGACCTCGATCGAGACCCGGCCGTCCACGCCGCCGGTGGCGGCCCAGACGTCGTGGAGCACGTCGCAGGCGTTCCGCACGTCGGTGGTGGTGAGCTCGAAGACGGTGCGGTTCACGTCGGCGCCGTCGGCGGCCAGCTGCCGGACCTGGTCGTCGTACCGTTCGCCGTCGGCGAGCGCCGCGGCGAAGATCGACGGGTTCGTGGTGACCCCGACGACCGAGGAGGACTTGACCAGCTCGGCCAGGTTGCCGGTCTCCAGGCGTTCGCGGGACAGGTCGTCGAGCCAGATGGACACGCCGGCATCGGACAGCTGCTTCAGACGATCGGACATGTGACCTTCTCCTCTAGCGTGCGGTGGCCTCCACGGCCTTGATGCTCTCCTCGGCTGCCAGGACGACGGCCTCGGCGGTGATCCCGAACTCGGCGTACAGCGTCTTGAAGTCCGCAGAGCCGCCGAAGTGCTCCAGCGAGACGCTGCGACCGCTGTCGCCCACGATGTCACGCCACCCCTGGGCGATACCGGCCTCGACGCTGACCCGGGCCTTGACGTTCCGGGGCAGGACGGTGGTGCGGTAGGCCTCGTCCTGGGCGTCGAACCACTCGCGGCACGGCATCGAGACGACCCGGGCCTGGACGCCCTTCGCGGCGAGCTGCTCGCGGGCGGCGACCGCCAGCTGGACCTCGGAACCGGTGCCGATCAGGATCACATCGGGCTCGCCGTCGGCGTCGATCAGGGTGTAGGCGCCACGGGCGACACCCTCGGTGGTCGCGTAGCCGTCCGTGCCGCGCGGGACCGTCGGGACGTTCTGGCGGGTCAGCGCGAGGGCGACCGGGCGGTCGGTGATCGCGAGGGTGGCCGCCCAGGCGGCGACGGTCTCGTTGCCGTCCGCCGGCCGGACCACGTCCAGGCCGGGGATCGCCCGCAGGCTGGCGACGTGCTCGACCGGCTGGTGGGTCGGGCCGTCCTCGCCGAGGCCGATGCTGTCGTGGGTCCAGACGTAGATGGTCGGGAGCTTCATCAGCGCGGCGAGCCGGACCGCCGGGCGCATGTAGTCGGAGAAGACCAGGAACGTGCCGCCGAAGATCCGGGTGCCGCCGTGCAGCGTGACGCCGTTCATGATCGAGCCCATCGCGTGCTCGCGAATGCCGAAGTGCAGGACGCGGCCGTACGGGTTGCCGGTCCAGTCGTGGTTCTGGAACTCGGTGGGCGTCACGCTGGGGGCGCCCTTGATCGTGGTGTTGTTCGAGCCGGCGAGGTCGGCCGAGCCGCCCCAGAGCTCGGGCAGGTGCGCCGCGACCGCGTTGATCACCTCGCCGGAGGCGACCCGGGTGGCCACGCCCTTGGCATCGGCGGGGTACGTCGGCAGGTCGGCGTCCCAGCCGGCCGGGAGCGACCGGGTCTTCAGCCGTTCCAGGGTGGCGTTGCGCTCGGGGTTGGCCTCGGCCCAGGCCTGGAACTGCTGGTCCCACTCCTTGACGGCCGCGGCGCCCCGGTCGAGCAGGCCGCGGGTGTGCGCGAGGACCTCCTCGGGCACCTCGAAGGTCTGCTCCGGGTCGAAGCCGAGGACCCGCTTGGTGGCCGCGATCTCCTCGTCGCCCAGCGCGGACCCGTGCGAGGCCTCGGTGTTCTGGGCCTTCGGCGCCGGCCAGGCGATGATCGTGTTCAGCACGATCAGGCTGGGCCGGTCGGTGACGTCCTCGGCGGCGTTCAGCGCGTCCCAGAGCGCCGGCACGTCCTCGAAGTAGTTCTCGCCGTCGGTGTGGTCGCCGCCGTGGGTCCAGTCGACGTGCTGGACGTGCCAGCCGTAGGCCTCGTAGCGCTTCGCGACGTCCTCGGTGAAGGCGATGTGGGTGTCGCCCTCGATCGAGATCCGGTTGGCGTCGTAGATCAACGTCAGGTTGCCGAGCTGCTGGTGGCCGGCGATGGAGGAGGCCTCCGCGCTGACGCCCTCCTCCAGGTCGCCGTCGGAGCAGATCGCGTAGACGTGGTGGTCGAAGGGGCCGTCCACGCCGTCCGGGTCGAACATGCCCTTCTCGCGCCTGGCAGCGAGCGCCATGCCGACGGCGTTGGCGACGCCTTGTCCCAGGGGGCCGGTGGTGGTCTCGACCCCCGCCGTGTGGCCGTGCTCGGGGTGGCCCGGCGTCAGGCTGCCCCAGGTGCGCAGCGCCTTCAGGTCGTCCAGCTCGAGGCCGAAGCCGCCGAGGAAGAGCTGCGTGTACAGCGTGATCGAGGAGTGCCCGCAGGAGAGCACGAACCGGTCCCGGTTAGCCCAGGTCGGATCGGCGGGGTGGTGCCGCATCCGCTTCTGGAAGAGCAGGTACGCCGCCGGCGCCAGGCTCATCGCGGTGCCCGGGTGCCCATTTCCGACCTTCTGGACGGCGTCCATCGCCAGGCAGCGAGCGGTGTCCACGGCCCGCTTGTCGAGGTCTGACCATTCAAGCGGGGTGCGTGCGGGGCTCATGTGGACGAGCCTACCCACGCCGGTTCGCCCCCCGAAACCCGGCACCGATAGACTGCGTGGCGTTGTCCATTCGATGAAGGCGAGGCCTGCGTGACCGCGGTCGACTCCCACGCGTCCGTCACCGGACAGACGCCTGGTGGAGCCTCCCTGCGGGACGTGGTGGCGGCGTACGTCGGGCTGACCAAGCCCCGGGTCATCGAGTTGCTGCTGCTCACCACGGTGCCGGTGATGTTCTTCGCGCACCGCGGCGTGCCCTCGCTCGGTCTGGTCGTCGCGACCGTGATCGGCGGAGCGCTGTCGGCCGGCGGTGCAAGTGCGCTGAACTGCGTCTACGACCGCGACATCGACGAGCAGATGCGACGGACCCGTCGTCGTGCGCTGCCGCGGCACATCGTCTCGCCCAAGGCGGCGCTCGTCTTCGGTGTCGCGCTGATCGCGATCTCGACGCTGGTCCTCGGGTTCTTCGTCAACTGGCTCTCGGCCGGGTTGTCGGTCGGGGCCGGGGCTTTCTACCTCTTCGTGTACACGATGCTGCTCAAGCGGCGGACGACTCAGAACATCGTCTGGGGCGGCCTGGCCGGCTGCTTCCCGGCACTGATCGGCTGGACGGCCGTGACCAACGAGCTGGCCTGGGCGCCGGTGGTGCTCTTCCTGGTGGTGTTCTTCTGGACGCCTCCGCACACCTGGGCCCTGGCGATGCGGTACCGCGAGGACTACGCCGCTGTCGACGTCCCGATGCTGCCGGTGGTGCGCTCAGGCGTGGACGTGGCGAAGCAGATCGTCGCCTACTCCTGGGTGATGGTGGCGGTCTCGCTGCTGCTCTGGCCGGTGGCGGACACCGGTCTGGTCTACCCGATCGCCGCGGTCGTGCTCGGCGCGACGTTCCTGGTCGAGGCGCACCTGATGTGGCTGCGGGCCCGGAAGAGCGACGAGCTCACCGACATCCGGCCGATGCGGCTCTTCCACTGGTCGAACCTGTACCTGTCACTGCTATTCGTCGCCGTCGCGCTGGATCCCCTGCTGACCCGCTGAACCGCGGACCTGGTGGTCGACGACCGCCCCGGTGAGCACGATCCCCACCGCCAGCACGCCCGGCCCGACATGGTGGCTCGCGTTGGTGGCGACCAGCGCTGCGGCGTAGAGGAGTGCGGTCACCACCAGCGGTGCCCGGAGCGGGCGCAGGCTTCCCTCGCCGAACGCGTGGATCACGCCGAGTCCGAGCACGTAGACGGCGACCGCGGTCGCCAGCGCCAGGACGGCGCCCTGGTGACTGAGCCCGTGCGCCTCGTGCTCGACCAGGTCGACGTTCGCAGCAAGGGCGGCTCCGACGGCCGCGACCGCGCCGAGCAGGAAGTAGTGCGCGTAGCCGAACAGGAACCCGTTGCGCCCGTGGATGCACTCGATCAGCGACCGCTTGAAGTAGATCCACCACAGCGACAGCACCAGCAGCAGCCCGCCGGCGATCACCATGGTCAGGTCCGCCGACAGCCCGTGCCCGTCCAGCGTGGCCGAGATCGCCTGGGTGGTCGCCAGGATCACCTCGCCGAGGACGATGATCGTGAACAGCTGGAACCGCTCGACGATGTGCTCGACGTGCCAGGGGGTCGACGCGTCGCCGGTCATCTCGGCCCAGTACGGGATCGCCATCTCGGTCACCGCGAGCGCGACGAAGGTGATCAGCATCCAGTGGTCCTCGTGGATCCAGAGGCGCCCGACCCAGAACACCTGGACCACGACGATGCCCGCGGCGTAGCGCAGCGCGACGTTGCGGACGCGCGGGTCGTCGCGGGCGACCCGCAACCACATCGGGACCAGGGCCGCGCGCATGATCAGGTAGCCGATCACCACGATCGTGAAGTCCGGCTCGTCCTTGAAGATGTCCTGGATCCCGGCGGCGAGCACCAGGACGCCGGCTAGGACGGTGAACGTCATCAGCCGGAAGGTCACGTCGCCGGTGTCGTAGGCGCTCGCGAACCAGCTGTAGTTCAGCCAGGCCCACCAGATCGCGAAGAACACCATCGCGTAGCCGACCAGGCCGTCGAAGTGACCGGCGCTCAGCTCGTGGTGCAGCGAGGCGGCGGCCGCCGCCACCGCGACGACGAAGCTCAGGTCGAAGAGCAGCTCCAGCGGGGTGGAGGCGCGGTGCTCCTCGTCCGGATCGCGTCCGGTCAGCGGGGCACGCCAGGGGATGGAGG
>NZ_RJSE01000015.1 GCF_003725695.1 Nocardioides marmoriginsengisoli | reverse complement strand
AAGGCCGAGGCCGAACGCCTCGCCGCCGAACAGGCCGCCGCGGAAGCCGCTGAGGCCGCCCGCCTCGCCGCGGAGCAGAAGCGCATCGACGACGCCCGGAAGGCAGCCGAGAAGGCGGAGCGCGACCGGATCGCCGCCGAGAAGGCCGAGGCGCTGCGCGTCGAGGCCGAGCGCAAGGCCGCTGAGCAGGCCGAGCGCGACAGGGTCGAGGCCGAGCGCCTCGCGGCGGAGGAAGCCGCCAGGCTCGAGACCGAGCGGCTCGCGGCCATCAAGGCCGAAGCCGCCCGCAAGGCGATGGAGAAGGCGGAGGCCGACCGGCTCGCCGCCGAGGAGGCGGAACGCCAGCGGCTGCACGCCATCCGCGAGGCCGCGCAGCGCCGTGAGGCCGCCCGGCTGGCAGCACTCCAGGCCGAGGAGCAGCGTCGTGCGGCCGAGGAGGCCGAGCGAGCACGTCTCGAGCGGGAGCGCCTGGAGCGCGCCCGGCAGGAAGCGATCCAGCGGGAGAAGGAGCGCCGTGCAGCGCTCCAGGCCGAGCAGGAGCGGATCGCCGCCGAGGCAGCGGAGGCCGCCAGGCTCGAGCAGGAGCGGATCGAACAGGAGCGCGAGGAGCAGCGGCGCGCCGAGCAGGCGCGCCGAGCGGCGATCAAGGCCGAAGAGGTCCGGCTGCTGGCCGAGGCCAGCGAGGCCAAGCGGATCGAGACCGAACGGCTGAACGCCCAGGAGGCCGAGGCCGGCCGCCTGGAGGCGCTCCGGCTCGCGGCGATCGAGGCCCACGACCGCTGGCTCGCCGACGAGGCGACCGAGTCGGTCCGGATCGAGGCCGAGCGGATCACCGCGCAGGAGGCCGAGGCCGGCCGCCTCGAGGGTCTCCAGCTGGCGGCTCTGAAGGCCGAGAAGAAGCGCCTGGTGAACGAGGCCGTC
The DNA here is from genome assembly GCF_003725695.1 of Nocardioides marmoriginsengisoli. Taxonomy (GTDB): domain Bacteria; phylum Actinomycetota; class Actinomycetes; order Propionibacteriales; family Nocardioidaceae; genus Marmoricola; species Marmoricola marmoriginsengisoli. The sequence continues at coordinate 1,806 of NZ_RJSE01000015.1, read as the reverse complement.
GAGGCCGCCCGGATCGAGGCCGAACGCGTCACCGCCCAGGAGGCCGAAGGCGTTCGTCTGGAGTCCGTGCGGATCGCCGCCATCGCCGCCGAGAAGGCCCGCCTTGCCGCCGAGAAGGCCGAGGCCAAGAAGATCGAGAAGGCGCGGGTCGCCGCCCAGAAGGCCGAGGCCCAGCGCCTCGAGGAGATCCGGATCGAGGACGAGCGCCTCGCCGTCGAGCAGGCCGAGGCCCTCCGCCTGGAGAACGAGCGCGCCGCCGCCCAGCAGGCCGAGGACGACCGGATCGAAGCCGCCCGACTGGAGGCCGAGCGCCAGGCCGCGATCAAGGCCGAGGAGGAGCGCCTCGCAGCAGAAGCCGCCGAGGCCGCCCGCCTGGAGACCGCGCGGCTCGAGGCCCAGCGGGTCGAGCTGGAGCGCCTGGAGGCCGAACGTGTCGCCGCCCAGGAGGCCGAGCGCATCCGGGTCGCCGCGGAGAAGGCAGAGATGCGCCGCCTGGCCGCCGAGAAGGCGGAGGCGATGCGGATCGAGAGCGACCGGGTGGCGGCGCAGGCTGCCGAGGCCGAGCGCATCGAAGCCGCCCAGATCGAAGCCGCACGCCTGGCTGCCGAGCAGGCCGAAGCCGACCGGCTCGCCGCCGAGCAGGCCGAGGCGGAGCGCCTGGCCGCCGAGCAGGCCGCTGCGGAGCAAGCCGAGGCTGACCGGCTCGCCGCGATCCAGGCCGAGGCCGACCGCCTCGAGGCCGAGCGGGTCGAAGCGGAACGGATCGCCGCGGAGCGGGCAGCGGCCGAGCAGGCCGAGGCGGAGCGCCTCGCCGCCGAGGCTGCCGAGGCAGCACGGCTGGCCGCCATCGCCGCACGTCGCGAGGCGGCGCTGCGGGAGAAGGAGCGGCTCGCCGCCGAGCAGGCCGAGCTGGAGCGGATCGCGGCCGAGGAGCGCGAGCAGCGGCGGGCCCAGGCGATGCAGGAGCAGCAGGAGCGGATCGCCGCCCAGCGCGCCGAGAAGGACCGGATCGCCGCCGAGCAGGCCGAGTGGGAGCGTCAGGCCACCGAGCGCACCGCTCGGGCCGTGGCACCTCAGGCGCCGGCACGCGGTGCCGCGGCGGCGGCCCTCGCGGGCATTACGGGGGTACCGCAACCATCACCCCCAAAAGCCGCCGTGCCGGCAGCGAGCGCAAGCCCGCTGACGGTACCGATCCCGGACGAGACGACCGCTCCCCCCGAGGGTGAGCCGGAGTACGACGAGTACGTCGAGCCTGAACCGATCGACGTCGCGGACGAGCCCGCAGCCGACGTAGCGCCGGAGCCGGAAGCGGACCCCGAGCCGGAGGACGCGCCCGAGCCGGAGGACGCCGCCGAGCCGGAGGACGCCGCCGAGCCGGAGGATGCCGTCGACCTGGAGGCAGAGCCGGAGGACGCGCCCGAGCTGGAAGCAGACCCCGAGCCGGAAGCAGACCCCGAGCCGGAGAGCGCACCCGAGCCGGACGACATCGCCGACCTGGAACACGCGCCCGAGGTTGCCCCCGAGGCGCCCGCCGCCGAGGCGCCCGCGGATGACCCGGTGGACCCGTTCGAGCACACCGGCGAGCTTCCGGAAGCCGCGGTCGAGGTCGAGTGGACTGACCCGCTGGGCATCGCGGCGCCCGTCGTACCGGAGCCCGAGCAGGTCGAGGCGACCGAGCAGATCGCGGCCGAGCAGGCCGAACTCGCGGACGAGTCCTCCATCGCCGAGATCGACCCGCCAGCGACCGACCCCGAGCCGGCATTCGTCGAGCCTGCCAAGGCGTCCAAGCCCGCCAAGGCACCCAAG
>NZ_RJSE01000014.1 GCF_003725695.1 Nocardioides marmoriginsengisoli | reverse complement strand
AGGACCCAGCGGACCTCGTCATCGAGGATTTCTGCGGCGGTCCCGGGGATGGTGTCGAGGCCGGACTCGCGGGCCTTGATCAAGAAGTCCTCAAAGGACAGGCCGGTGCGTGAGGAGCCGTTGACGATCTCCATCGGGGAGAACGCGTGGACATGCATTCCCGGGACGCGGTTCTTCACCGCGGCGGCGAGGTCGAAGTAGGCGGTCCCGGGGAGTTCGGGATCGATCCCGCCCTGCATGCAGACCTCGCTCGCACCCAGATTCCAGGCTTCTTCGGCCCGGTCGGCGACTTGGTCCAGGGACAGCGAGTAGGCGTCGGTATCGGTGCGGCGTTGCGCGAACGCACAGAACCGGCATCCGACGTAGCAGACGTTGGTGAAGTTGATGTTGCGGTTCACCACATAGGTCACCGCCTCCCCAACCGCCTCCTTGCGCAGGTCATCAGCGAGCCGGATGACTTGGGCGAGGAGGTCACCTTGGGCGGTCATCAGCGTCAGGGCGTGCTCCTCAGCGAGGTTCCCCGGGTCCTTCTCCGCCGCCCGTAACGCAGCTAGCCCGTCCGCAGTGGCCGGGGTCCCGATCGCGGTCGAGGCAGCAAGTTCCGCGACTGCTTCCCAATCACCGTAGACATCCGCGAAATCCGAGCGCCGGTCGTTGGTGCGGCCTTCGGTGTCGACCGCGGTATGCAGATCGGTGCGGCCCTTGCCCTCACCCACGGTTGCGAACCCGCCATCGGGTTCTTGCCAGGGCAACCCCACCGGACGCCGGGTGCCCTGGGTGATCTGGTCGCTGACCAGCCCGTCGGGTCCGGCCAGCGCGGCAACATGTGTCGAGATCCGGGGGTCGATCCACGGTTCCCCGGCCAAGACGTACTCAGGGTGCGCGGTCAACCGGGCCTTCAGCTCGAACCCGGCAGCGGTGGTGATCTCCCGTAGCCGGTCCAGCGAGGGCCAGGGACGTTCAGGGTTCACATGATCCGGCGTCAACGGCGAGACCCCGCCCCAGTCATCAACCCCCGCACCCAGCAACGCCGCGCACTCCGCCGAGCCCTCGGAGGAATCGACCAGGTTCGGGGGTGCCTGGATCCGGACCTTCGGGCCCAACA
>NZ_RJSE01000013.1 GCF_003725695.1 Nocardioides marmoriginsengisoli | reverse complement strand
CCTCCAGCCCCAGATCATCACTATGACCCATCGCGGTCTGCGGCTTGGCCCGGAAGTTCTGAATGATCACTTCTTGAACATGACCATAAGTCCGCGCGACCCGCCGCAACGCGAACATGCTCTCGGCCCGCTCGACCAGGTCCTCCCCGATCCCGATCAACAACCCCGTCGTGAACGGGATCCCCAACCGGCCCGCGTCCTCCAACACCCGCAACCGGACCGCCGGGTCCTTGTCCGGTGACCCGTAATGCGCCTCACCCCGAGTCTCGAACAACCGCCGCGAGGTCGTCTCCAACATCATCCCCATCGAAGGAGCCACCGGCTTGAGACGATTCATCTCCTCCCACGACATCACCCCCGGATTCAGATGCGGTAACAACCCGGTCTCCTCCAACACCCGGATCGCCATCGCCCGCACATAAGCCAACGTGGAGTCATAGCCCTGCTCATCCAACCAAGCCCGCGCCTGAGGCCACCGATCCTCAGGACGGTCCCCCAACGTGAACAACGCCTCCGTGCACCCCAACACCGCACCAGCCCGAGCGATCTCCACAATCTCATCAGGAGACAAGAACATCGCGTGCCCAGCACGAGCCAACTGCCCCGGAGACTCCACAAACGTGCAGTAATGACACCGATCACGACACAACTTCGTCACCGGAATGAACACCTTCGGCGAAAACGTCACCACCCCAGGACGCCCCACACCCTCCAACCCCACATCACGCACCCGAGCCGCCACCACCATCAACCGCTCAAGATCCCCACCACGCGCCGACAACAACGCCACCACCTCATCGAGGTC
>NZ_RJSE01000012.1 GCF_003725695.1 Nocardioides marmoriginsengisoli | reverse complement strand
CCACACGCTTCGTCCTCACCGACGGCGACGGCGGCACCAGCGCGCCGGCGACCCGCACCATCAACGTCATCGCGCTGGGCGACGCCCCGGCCATGACCACCACGGCGGGCGCCACCTCCTACACCGAGAACCAGGCCGCCACGATCGTCGACAGCGGGCTCACGGTCACGGATACCGACAGCGCCACCCTGGTCGGCGCCACCGCCCAGATCACCGGCAACTACAGCTCGGCGCAGGACGTCCTCTCGCTGCCGAGCCCGCCCGCCGGCATCATCGCGTCCTTCGACTCCGGTACCGGTGTGCTGACCCTGTCCGGCTCCGCGAGCCCGGCGTCGTACCAGACCGCCCTGCGGGCCGTCCGCTACCAGAACACCAGCGACGTGCCGTCGACCCTGGCCCGCACCGTCACCTTCGTCGTCGACGACGGGACCCTGCTCAGCGCCGCCGTCACCAAGGGCATCACGGTGGCGGCCGCCAACGATGCTCCGACGATCGCGGCCCTCGAAGCCGCCGCCCTGGCCTACGCCGAGGGCGACCCGGCCACCCCGATCACCGCGACCGGCACCGTCACCGACGTCGACTCGGCCAACTTCTCCACCGGCACCCTCACCATCGACTACAGCGCCGGCGGCCAAGCCGAGGACCGCCTCGAGATCCGCAACCAAGGCACCGGCGCCGGCCAGATCGGCGTCTCCGCCGCCACCATCACCTACGCCGGCACCACCATCGGCACCTTCACCGGCG
>NZ_RJSE01000011.1 GCF_003725695.1 Nocardioides marmoriginsengisoli | reverse complement strand
TCAGCGGGGGGTGGGGTGCCCGTAGGTGGTGGTGCGTTCGGTTACGGGGCGGTTGATGCCGGTGCTGATGGTGGTGAGTTCTTCGACGGTTTTGGCGGAGCCGTGTTCGGAGCCGGCCATGCGGGAGATGGTTTCTTCCATGAGGGTGCCGCCGAGGTCGTTGGCGCCGGCGTTGAGCATGGCTTGGGTGCCTTGGGTGCCGAGTTTGACCCAGCTGGTTTGGATGTTGGGGATGCGGTTGTGGAGCAGGATGCGGGCCATGGCGTGGACGGCGAGGTTGTCGCGCAGGGTGGGGCCGGGGCGGGCTACTCCGGCGAGGTAGATGGGTGCGGAGTTGTGCACGAAGGGGAGGGGGACGAACTCGGTGAATCCGGGGATGCCGGCCTCGATGTTGTGTTGTTGGATGGTGCGTAGGACGTTGAGGTGGTTGACCCAGTGGCGGGGGTTGTCGACGTGGCCATACATCATCGTGGAGGAGGACCGGATCCCGACGCGGTGGGCGGTGGAGACGATCTCGATCCAGGTCTTGGTGGGGAGT
>NZ_RJSE01000010.1 GCF_003725695.1 Nocardioides marmoriginsengisoli | reverse complement strand
CCAACGGCGATCGAGAACTTGTGACCTCGGGTCGATCCGTGGTGCCGGTGGATCTTGTCGACGAACGCGTTCGCGGCCTTCAGGGAGATCGGAACGAGAACGAGCTTCTCAGCCATGATTCTTCTCCTCGCTCGTCTCGGGTGCCGCAGTGGGCATCCGGTCGTCCATCGGTACGTCGCACAGGCACATGCCGATGCGCTTGAAGTACTGGGCGTTCAGCAGCGACAGGAACCCGTGGGCCTGGCACGTCTCGTCGTGATCGAACCGGCGACGGTCAGGCGAACGCATGGCCCCGGGCTTGCTCGATGTGTCGCAGATGAGGACGCGGGCGCTCACCGGTCAACCTCCGCATCGACAGGGGCAGGGAGCAGTGCGATGGTCGGGCACGGGTAGAGCCGCTGGTTCCCGTCGTCGTCCTTGCAGTGCTCGCACACCAGCGGAGACTTGGGTCCGTACAGTCGGACGGCCTTGTGCATCGCCTCGACCCGCTCGGCCAGTCCGTCAGGCTCCGACACCAGG
>NZ_RJSE01000001.1 GCF_003725695.1 Nocardioides marmoriginsengisoli | reverse complement strand
CACGGATCGACCCGAGGTCACAAGTTCTCGATCGCCGTTGGTACCAGCGACGGAGTGATGCGAGGGGTCGCGATCGCCGGGCGCCCGGTAGCACGTCTGCTGGATGACGGGATCACCCTCGAAGTCCTCCGCGTCTGCACGGACGGGACGCCGAACGCGTGCTCGATGCTCTACGGCGCGGTCCGGCGAGCTGGCATCGCGATGGGCTACCCGCCGCGTCGGATCATCACCTACACCCTCGCGAGCGAATCGGGCCGCTCTCTGCACGCAGCTGGGTGGATCCGCGACGCCGAGGTGAAGGGCGAGTCCTGGGACCGGCCCAACCGAGCACGCACGGACAAGCACCCCGTCGAACCCAAGATCCGATGGAGGGCTGCCGCATGACCGACCAGTCGCCCCCAGCCGCAGGCGAGACGAGCGAGCGCATCGAGTTCGGGTCGGTGCCACCCGACGCCACCGTGCCGGACGTCTTCTACGACACCCTGGACGCCGCGATCGCGGACTGCGCGATGGGCCCGTGCCGGATCGTCCAGCGCACCGTGACCGTCACGCCGTGGGTACCAGCGACCGCTCCGCCCGTTCCCCCCACAGACGAGACGGGCGAGCCTTGCTGCGAGCGCGTCTACGTCCGCGAACTCGGATACGAGCGTCCAGTCTGCAAAGCGTGCGGGACGGACTGGCCGTGCGCCTCATGGGCGCAGGCCCAGGAGGATGCTCAAGAAAAGTCGCTCGGGATCCCGAGCGTAGAAAGTCGCACCCTTGACTCCCTGCCTAAGTGGGCGGACCGCGATCTCTGCCCGATGCACTCAACCGACATGGTTCATGCTGCGGTGCGCTCCAATCGGGTTCATCTCGGACTGCCGCCGCAGCCGTGCGCCTGCCCAGCTTCGCTTGTTCCCGACGCACCCGAGGTCCACGATCCGCTCACCTGTCCGCCCGATGGTGGCTGTCCTGGTTGTGGCAACTGGCCCGAGCATTGCTCCTGCGACCCCGCTCCCTCCGGGGACGCGCTGGACACGGAAGTGGAGGCGCTGGCGTGGACCCTGCTCTGCGCGATCTACCCCGAGCACCAGGCGCGGACCATCAGGAACTTCCCGTGCGACGACACCTGGACCGACTGCCAGGACCAGGCCCGTGCCGCCTTCACCGCTGGCTACCTCAGCCCTGCCCAGGTCGCTGAGGAGAAGCGTGCAGCCGCCGAGAAGGCGCTGCAGGGTGCCGTTTGGGAAGTGCAGGGGGTGATCAACCACTGGTCCAATGTGCCCGCTTCCGTGGCTGACGAACGGTTCGCTGAACTGGCCGACCTGGAAACACTTCGGGATCGCATCGCTGAGCGGGGTGCCCAGTGAGCGCGGTGACGCCGCACGAGCGGCGGGTCGTCCTGTCCCAGGTTCCTCTCGCGTCTGGGCGTGATGACGACGCGATCATCGCTGCGGTCCAGTACGTCGTCGATCAGCACGTGGCGGCGGAACGGACCCGGTGGGCGACCAAGTTCGCCGATGCCGCGAACCGGGGCCAGGCCGATCTCGAGGCGATCCTCATGGGCCGCGACAAGGCGGTGCTCGACCCGGTCCGTGTCCTGCTCGCCTCGCTCGCTGCTGACCTGAAGGACGCGAAGCCGGAGCACTTCTCGATCGGTCTGATGGTCGGTCGCGTGAAGGAGCTCCAGGCGGCAGCCGGCACGGACCCAGCAGCCGATGGCGGTGCGACGTGAACGCCATCCCGCTCACGAAGGCCAACGCCAACCGACCTGATCGGAGTACCGAATGACCACCACACCCCTGCCCAGCACCCGGAAGCAACTGGTCGACGAGATGCTCGCCGCCGTGACCCGGGCCGAGCAGGCCGAGGCCGCGCACGAGCGGACCCGCGGCCGGCTCGAGAACACCCAGATCGATCTCGTCCGGGCGACCGCGGAACGCGACCACCTCCAGGCGGTGCTCGACGAGGTCCGGTCCTTCCACAACGAGTGGGCTGACACCGAAGACGCCGAGAACACCCTGAGCCTCCAGATCCTCTGGGAGGACCTCCTCCAGATCCTCGGCCCACCCCCAGCCCAGGACACCACCTCGCCCGGGACGGGAGACCCCGGGTACGACGCCCTCGGTGCCGAGCTCGCAGCAGCAGAGGCGGCCCAGCCGTGAGGAACCCATTCCGCCGGCGTCGCCCCCTGCCTGGTAACCCGCGCCGGGTGAAGGTCGAGTTGATCCTCGACGACAACTTCTCCGCCGTGATGGCCCGGGCAGCCAAGGTCACCTTCATCAACTCTGAGCGGATCCGCGAACAGCGCTACCAGCTGCGGATCGACGCCCAGCGGCTCCGAGCACACGCACACCTGAACAAGCTCCTCGACCAGTGGTGCACCAGCTACGGCTGGGAACCGACGAAGGTCTGGCGCACGCCCCGCGCCCTAGAGAACCTCGATCGGTTGAAGGCGGCCAGCCGATGACCAGCGAGACCTTCCCGGCCGACGACCCCAGGCACGGCACCAACGCCGGGTACTTGCGGCACGTCGAGACTGACCGGAACTACTGCGAACCCTGCCGCGAAGCCCACGCCATCTACCGCCGCAGCCTCTGGCGCCGTCGCTATGTCCTCGGCGTCACGTCCCTCTACATCGACTCCACCGGCACCCGCCGCCGGATCCAGGCGCTCCAGGCCCTCGGGTGGCGTTACACCGACATCGACACGACCGCCGGCGTCACCGACGGCTGGTCCAGCAGCGCCGTACGCGGCACCCGCGTCAACATCACGCAGGCCACCAAGCTCGCCGAGGCGTACGAGAAGCTCTGCATGCACCTCGGCCCGTCCGGACGCTGCAGGACCTGGGCCATCCGCAAGGGCTGGCTCACCCCGCTCGCCTGGGACGACATCGACGACCCCAACGAGAAGCCCCGCCGAGGCTCCAACCAACGCAGCAGGGCCGACGTCGACGAGGCTGTCGTCATCCGGTTCCTCACCGGCGAGCACCACCTCCCGACGACCGTTGCCGAGCGCTACGAGATCACTGCCCGATGGGAAGCCCAAGGCCGCTCCCTCGGCGACCTCGAGGCACTGTCCGGCTGGAACTCCAACCGGTACACGACCCGCCAAGACGGTGCCGCGTGAAGCCCTACTACGAAGACGACTCCGTCCAGCTGTTCCACGGCGACTGCCGCGACCTCCTCCCTCAGCTGGACGTCACCGCCGACCTCCTGATCGCTGACCCGCCGTACGGCGAGACGAACCTCGACTGGGACACCTGGCCCAACGGGTGGCCGGCCTTCGCCGCCCAGTACGGCAAGTCGATGTGGTGCTTCGGTTCGATGCGGATGTTCCTCACCCAACGGCACGAGTTCAACGACTGGCACCTGTCCCAGGACATCGTCTGGGAGAAGCACAACGGCTCATCGCTCGCCTCCGACCGGTTCTCCCGGGTCCACGAGCACGCCCTGTTCTGGTACCGCGGCCCCTGGGTCGAGATCTACCACCAGACCCCGACAACACCCGACGCGACCGCCCGGGCTGTCCGGCGGAAGGCCAAGCCGGCCTACCACCAGGGCGCCCGTGGAGCCTCCTCCTACGTCTCCGAAGACGGCGGCCCCAGGCTGATGCGGTCGGTCATCTACTGCCGCTCCATGCACGGGCGAGCGATCAACGAGACCGAGAAGCCCACCGGCCTCCTCGAGCCACTGATCGAGTACGGATGCCCAGGGGGCGGTCTGCTCGTAGACCTGTTCTCTGGATCCGGCGCAGCGCTGATGGCCGCGAAGATGACCGGCCGCAAGGCGATCGGGTTCGAGATCCGCGAGAGCCAGTGCGAGGGAGCTGCGCGACGCCTCGCCCAGGACTCCCTCTTCGGAGGTGCCGCGTGAACCAACGCCACCTGAGCTACGCCATCCCCCGCGACCCAAACGAGGAAGACGCCCGCCGGATCCCGGGCCCGGACGACGTGCCGCTCTTCGACGTACCCGAGCCCGCAGAGGAGTCCTGATGTCCACGACGACAGCCACCCTTGATCAGGTCATCTCGACGCTGACCGGGTACCGGTACGCGTACACCGACGAGCACGCCCTGCACCGTGGGATCGACGCCGCCCTGACCGTCGCCGGTATCCAGTTCGTGCCGGAGGTGAACCTGTCGTCCCGGGACCGGATCGACTACGTCGCCGGGACCGTTGGGATCGAGGTCAAGGTCAAGGGCAGCACCGCCGCGCTGCGCCGCCAGCTCACCCGGTACGCCACCCACCCCACGATCCAGCAGCTCCTCGTAGTCACCACGCTCCGCCGGCACCGGGAACTCCCCACCAGCATCTCCGGGATCCCGGTGACCGTCCTCGTGGTCGGAGGTGGGCTCTCGTGACTTCCAACGGCACCCTGACCTACGAAGACGCCAGCTGGGCCCTCGACGTGGCCCCGCACATCGCGATCCGAGTCAAGCGGCTCTTCCCCCGCGCCTACCAAGGCCGCACCGCCACGATCCGGCTCACCGACACCCCCGACGTCGCCCGCGACCTCGAGATGCTCCTGATGCGCCACCCCCTGACCATCGACACAGCGGCCCAGGCCCGGCTGCAGAAGCGCGCCGACGAGCACCGGGCCACCGAGGAGCAGATCGCCGCGATCATCACCGGGACCCGGACCATCACCGGCCTCCGCGACCCAGCCGTCCCGCCCCGGGACTACCAGGTCACCGGCGCCGACCTGGCCCTCACCACCCGCGGCCTCCTGATCAGTGACGACGTCGGCCTCGGGAAGACCTTCACCTCGCTCCTCACGCTCCGCGACCCCGCGAACCTCCCCGCCCTCGTCGTCACCCTGACCCACCTCCCCAGGCAGTGGCTCCGCGAGCTCAACAAGTTCATGCCCTGGCTCACCGGACACATCATCACCAAGGGCCAGCCCTACCCCGTCGACGCCGACGTCCTCATCACGAACTACCACAAGCTCGGCGGCTGGCGATACCACCTCCAGGGCAACATCAACACGATCATCTTCGACGAGATCCAAGAGCTCCGCCGCGACAACACCGTGAAGTACTCCGCCGCCGCAGCGATCGCCGACAAAGCCGGACTCCGGATCGGGCTCTCCGCGACCCCGATCTACAACTACGGCGGCGAGACCCACACCATCTTCGACGTCCTCAACCGCGGCGCCCTCGGCACCCGATCCGAGTTCGTCCGCGAGTGGAACGGCCACGAGCAGTCCGGCGGCAACATCCACGTCGAGAACATGGGCGCCCTCGGCGCCTACCTCCGCGACCAGGGCCTCCTGCTGCGCCGCACCCGCAAGGACGTCCACCGCGAACTCCCCGACCCCATCGAGATCGAACACGAAGTCTCAGCCGACGCCGCCGCGATCGACCAAGTCCGCGGCGACATCACCGAGATGGCCCGCCTGATCCTCGACACCAGCACCGCCCAGAAAGACCGCTGGTCCCTCGCCGGGCAACTCGACTGGAAGGTCCGCCAAGCCACCGGCATCGCCAAGGCCCCGTTCGTCGCCGAGTTCGTCCGACTCCTCCTCGAATCCGACGAGAAGGTCTCCCTCTGGGGCTGGCACCGCGACGTCTACGAGATCTGGATGGACGCCCTCGCCGAATTCGACCCCGTCCTCTACACCGGCTCCGAATCACCGAACCAGAAGGACAAGGCCGCCGACGCCTTCATCAACGGCACCTCCCGCATCTTCATCGGATCCCTGCGCTCCGGCGCCGGCCTCGACGGCCTCCAAACCGTCTGCTCCAACGTCGTGTTCGGCGAACTCGACTGGTCCCCCGCGATCCACCACCAGGTCATCGGCCGCTTCAACCGCGACGGCCAGGACTCCACCGTCGTGGCCTACTACCTGACCACCGACTCCGGATCCGACCCCGTAGTCGCCGACGTCCTCGAGATCAAGAAGCAGCAGGCCGCCCCACTCATCGACCCCCAGGCCGCGCTTTTCACCGCCGCCCGCAGCGACACCAACCACGTCCAGCGCCTCGCCCAGGCACTCCTGGACGCCAACACCACCACGAAGGAGACCCCCTGATGGCCCGCGACCACGCACGCATCCTGACCGCGATCTGGCGCGACGAGGACTTCCGTGCGCTCCCCGCGTCCGCCCAGCACGCCTACCTCACCGTGGTGTCCCAAGAAGAGCTCTCCTACGCCGGCAGATTGGACTTCCGACCGGGCCGCCTAGCCGCCCTCGCGAAGGACTCCACCGCCACCAAAATCGACGCCGCGATCAAGGTTCTCGAACGAAATCGGTTCGTCGTCGTCGACCGAGGCACCGAAGAGCTCCTCGTCCGGACCTACGTGAGGCACGACGGGCTCCTCGACCGACGCAACATGGGCAAGGCAATGGGCCGCGCGATGGTCAAGATCGTCTCCACCAGCCTCCGATCCGCCATCCACACCGAGCTCGGCCGCCTCTACGCCGAGCGCCCGAAAGCCCCAGGCTGGGCGGGATTGGACGAGTTGTACCCCGCCGAGTTCGCCACGATCACGGCGTTGTCATCGACCATCCCGTTCCCTCTGGCATCCGGGAAGTGACCCCTAATGCGATCCCGAATGCCATTGACGAACCAATCACCAATGCGGACCCCAACTCCCCTACCCCCTTGTTCCCTAGTTCCCGGAGAGCGCTCGGGCGAAGCCCGCATCCATCGTCACTTTTGCTACCCGCGAGCGGGATGGATGAGCCGCTCCGCGGCGATGCTCGGAGGTGGTCGTTGATGACCGCCCCGACCCGGACCTACAGCCAGCTGCGGACCTACCAAACCCGGATCGCGGCGATGCTCGCCGACCCGGACTGCACCGGTGATCTCCTCGCCCTCGGGGTATCGCTGCTCGACTACGCAGTCCTGAAGATCGTCGCCGACGAGACCGCCCCCGACCCGGACCCGAACATCGTCAAGCTCCCGACCCGCGGCAACCGGAAGCCCAAGAGCACCCGGAAGTGGTCGGACTACGCCGAACGGGCCTGGGGCCCGACCCGCGGCAACTGGAAGCTGAAGGAGGTCCTGCGCAAGGACATCCGCCGCTACGACGCGATCCGTGACGCAGAGCTGACCAACCCGGGCCGTCGCTGCGGTGCACCGATGATCCGCCGCGAAGGACCCTGCAACCAGTCCGGGAGCATCCGCGGTCTGATGACCGACCCCACGACCGGCCGCAAGCAGTGGCTCGCCGCGTGCCGCCGACACCGCGACTGGTTCAACGACCGGGTACGCGCCAACCGAGACGCGATCGGCCAGGTCGAGGAGATCACGATCCCGGCCGCGAACGCCGGCGGAGTACTCGCCCGACACATCCCCGAGATCGACTGGGAGCACACCTGGAAGAAGCTCGACCCGGACTGGACCCCGCCACCCGAAGGCGAAGGCGCACCCGTCGAGGTCCTGCCCCGCCTCCGCCTGATCCTCGGAGGAGCCTGATGGCCGTCAACGACCGCGACATCTCCGCTCTCGTGCACCTGGCGTGCCGGATCCGGGAAGACACCTACGGCTGCGGAACCTGGGACCGGCAGGGCATCCACACGGTCTTCACCCGCGAGCTGACGGGCATGCATCTGATGACCGCGATCGAGATCGTCGTCGCGCACGCCTCGGACCCGGACGCGAAGACCCCGGCCGCGATCACGCGGCCGTTCCTCCCGAAGCCCGCCACCACGGTGCCGAAGGACCCCACGAGGTGCCGGGATCACCCCGACGAGCTCGCGGAGCCGTACTGCCGGGTCCACAAGACCGAGTACGCCGTCGGCTACGGCGAGCACGACGGCCCACCACCCGACCCCGACATCCCGGCCGACCTCACCCCCGCCGACAAGGCCCGCGCCGCAGCTGGCTACCCGACCAGGCAACCCCAGGAGGCAACCCCGTGAGCACCAAGGAAGTACTCGACCAAATCAACGACGCGATCTCCGACTGGGAAGTCGGCCCGGACGCCATGCGCTGCGGTGCACCCGAAGCCGCCCGCGCGTCGATCCCTCAGGGCCGCCGGCGCGTCGCCCACCCCGGAATGGTGCTGGTGAACCTCACGGTCGACACCACCAAGTTCGTACAAGCCATCCGGCGCCGCACGAAGGGACGGTCCCGCCGATGACCGCCCTCCCGACCGAGACGTTCCGGCTGCCGGACCCGATCCTGACCCACGTGATCCACCTCCGCATCCAACGCGGCACGAACACCCCCGAGGCGTCGATCGCGAAGGGCACCGTCGAGGAAGTCGCGACCGAGATCCTCCGCGACCTGCAATCCATGCGCCGATACCTCGACGTACGGCCCGGTCAGATCACCCGCGACCCCGTCACGAACCGGATCATCCGCTACGAGTTCGCCTACACCGGCACGGGAAAGAACGGCACCGAGACCTGGGACAACATCGTGATGAAACCCGCCCGCCCCTACCGGCGCCGCACCGAGAACGAGTTCCGATGAGCTGCACCAGGTGCGGACACCGCACCCACCCCCGGACCAAGCCCAACGCGAACCCGCTCCCCAAGACCCGGGCCGCGGCCTGGTCCCTGACCGAGCTCATGGAAACCCCACGGCTCGTGAACCTCATCCGGAAACGCCCCGACCTCGCCGACCGTGCCCTCCTCGGAGCACGGATCGCCGCCGCAACCCTGGAGAACGCATGAGCCTGACCTGGGCCAAGAAGCGCCGCCTCCGCCCCCGATCCTTCGAAGACACCACCCCCGCCACGTCCCTGACCGACACCGCCCTGACCCTCCTCGAGGACATCCGGGGCACCGGGAACCTCGGCCGCTACTACAACCGAAACCGCGCGATCACCCTGACCGGTCTCACCCGCGACCAGGTCAAGTTCGCCGAACAAGACATCCGCGGGTCCGTGTTCGCCGGCCAGTTCCGGCCCCTGTCCCGGATCAAGATCCCCAAGCGCACCCGCGCCTACGTCTACAACCGCGACGGCTGGGCCTGCGTCCTCTGCGACTGCCGCGACCAGGAGCAGCTCACCCTCGGCCACCACCCGATCCCCTACAGCCGCGGCGGGTCCGACCACCACACCAACCTCCGAACCGAGTGCACCGACTGCAACAACGCCGCCGGCGACACCGAGCAGCCACCCATCACCCTCGAGGAGTCCGCATGACCACGTGCATCCCGTGCCTGGGCTACCCATCGCTGCCCTGCCCCGTCCACTCGAAGCGCCCCACCACCATCCCGACCGACGCCGAGCGGATCCTTCTCGTCAGCAACACCAGCCTCGGCTACTGCTCGCTGTTCCTGAACGGGAAGCGCGAGCGAATGTTCGTGCTCGACCGCGAAGACGACAACACCATCAACGTCAGCAAGACCGTCAAGAAGCTGGCCGAGCTCGCCGACGTCACCCTGATCACGGGCGTTGACCCCCGGGTCCTGATGCCCGACCCGGACGCCGCGATGCCGGACAAGCGCTGGTACGAGTCCCTCGCCGAAGCGTCGGAGCGACAGGACGAGCTGAACGAGGCCGCCCGCCTGAAGAAGGAGGCCGAACAGGCCATCGCGAAGGCCGAACAGCTGGACGCACCCCGATGAGCCGCCGCACCCACCCCTGCCTGGCCTGCTGGGACGAGACCGTCACGAACACCCCGTTCACCAAGTCACGCCGCACCAGGCACAAGGACCGGATCTGCGCTCTCTGCCGCCGCCGCGGCGTGCACATGCGCGACGGCCACCTGATCGTCCCGATCACCATCAACTACCGCGGGAGGGCAGCATGAAGGCGTTGACGGTACAGCAGCCGTGGGCGTGGGCCATCATCCACGGCGGCAAGGACGTCGAGAACCGCACCCAAGCATGGACCTACCGGGGTCTCCTCGCGATCCACGCCGGCGCCAGGGTCAGCGAGCGCGGCCTAGAAAGCCAGCTCGTGCTCGACTCTGCAATGAAGGTCGACTCCGAGTCGCCGGCGGTCTACTCCTACGCGGGCCGTCCGTGGCGCCACGAGCCGACCGTCCCGCTCGGCGGCATCATCGGCGTCGTCGATCTCGTCGACGTGCACCGGGCCTTGCCCGAGGGGGAACCCGAACACCCCGGCCAGCCGACCAACGCCGCATGCTGCGACTCCCCGTGGGCCGAGCAGTCCTACGAGGAGCACGGCGGGAAGACCAGGCGCGAGCTCGTGCACCTGGTGCTGGAGAACCCCCGCCCGCTTCCGACCCCGATCCCGGCGACCGGCCGCCTCGGGCTCTGGACTCCCGGACACGACCTTGAGTCCCTGATCCGCCAGCAACTCCTCCTGGAGGCACCGTGAGCACCCCGAAACGAATCCAGCGCCGCCGAGAGAAGGGCTGGAAGATGCCCGAAGGTGCTGTCTACGTCGGACGCGGCACGAAGTGGGGTAACCCGTTCAAGCTCCGTCACCACACCGGCCTGGCCCGCGTCCCCGGGGCAACCGACCCCACCGCGCCGTGGGAGTACGAAGGCCGGATCAGCGCAGACGGATCCCGGCACGACTACTTCCACCCTGACGGCCGCGTCACACGGTGCACCGTCCGATACATGACTCCAGCGGAGGTCGTCGACTGCTTCCGGCGCCTGCTCACTGGAAGCCTGTCGCCGTCGATGCGGATGGCCGGGTTCCGTGGCGTCCCCAGCGTCACGATGCCCATCTCGCCGGAGATGGCACGAACTGAGCTCATTGGCCGGGATCTCGTCTGCTGGTGCCCGCTCGATCAGCCCTGCCACGCCGACGTGCTACTTGAACTCGCCAACCAGGAGGCCACTCGATGACCCAGAACTCCCCCGCCGACCCGGTCACCAAGGTCAACCGCGACCTCACCGAGATCCTGGAACTCTCCGCCGCGCTGACGCACCAGGCGATCCAGCTCGCGAACGACCGCCTCATGCCCGGCGGGTACGCCATGGTCGCCCTCGCATCCGTAGCGAGCCCCACAGCGCACGCCGAGTGGGTCGACGACGCCGAGGAGAACGCGATCGCCGCGGCCCTCCGCGCCGGCCTGAACCCGACCAAGATCGAGCGGGACATCGAGACCGACGACGACGACTGGGAACCACCGCTCCAGACCCTCCGGTACTGGTCCGACCGCTGGCGCAAGCACTGGGACACCGCCAGCCCCGAACACCCGACCCTGGAGACCGAGGCGAACTTCATCCGCTGGGCACTCGGCTGGGCCCACACCAACGAACCGAACTGGAACGCCTGCGCCGAGGACATCAACACCGCCCGCCGTCGCCTCGAGAACCTCCTCCACGCCGGAAGCCGACCCGACCGGACCCGAGTCGTCTGCGACCGACCCACCTGCACGAAGAACCCGCGCCAGCTGATCCGCGTCCGCGCACCACGAGCACCGGCCGCCTGGTCCTGCATCAGCTGCTCGACCGAGGTCCCCCTCGACCACCAAGGCGACCACTGCCCGAACCCGTGGTGCCACACCGTCGCGCCGCCCCGACCCGTCTGGGCCAGCGACCCCGCCATGGACCGATGGAAGTGCCCCGCCTGCAAGGCCCGGTACGACGACAAGGCGTACCAGGAAGCCCACGCCAAGCAGCTCCGCTCCGAAGGCGCCGCGAAGTTCGTCGTCCTCAGCGAGGCGATCGCGACCCTGAAGGCCCAAGGACGCCCCGAGGCATCGGTCAGGCAGTGGCTGAAGGTGCCAGAGCACAAGGCCGACCAGTGCACGCTCTGCCGAGCGAAGTACGACCCGGCCGAGTATGCGGCCTGCCCCCGACACCTCAAGGACAAGACGACCAAGCAGTACCGCTACGACCGAGACGGCGAACCAATCCTCTGCGGAGGTGACCTGCGACGGGTCTGGTCCCCCAGCCTGGACGACATCACCGAAGGCTGGTGCGAGCTCGGCACCCGGCGCCGCATGATCTGGTGGCCCGACCTCTGGCGACTCCACCTCACCACCCGAACCCGAAACCGTGGAAGGCTGACCGCATGAAGACGAGGATCGACGCCGACGAGTGGTACCCGGTCTACTCCATCCGACCCGACGGCGAGCACGAGGTCGAAGCATCACCGGACCAAGTCGACCGATGGAAACGAACCTTCGACGAGTTCACCAGGGCTCAGGGAGAGCTCGCAGCGCTGTACGAGGCTGCCCAGCAGGTTGCCCGCGAACGCGCCGAGCAGAAGCGAAAGGACCGAGAAGCAGCCGAGCAGGAAGAACGTCGACGCATCGCACGTGAGCGCGAGGCCGAAGCGGCAACCCGCAATGCTGCACTGGCTGCGATGTGGGACCGGATCAACGCCACAAACGGCGTCGTCTACGACGCCAAGGGCAACCCGATCGGCACCGTCATCAACAGCAACCACGGCGTCCGTCTGGAACCTAACTCATGACCCTGATCGAGTTCCTACTGGCGCGGGTATCCGATGATGAGGCGCAGGCCGCGAACGTCTCGCTGTTCGTCGGGCCGGGTCCTGACTTCAAGCCGCAGTATCGAGGCATCCGGCCCCGCGTGCTCGCCGATTGCGAAGCCAAACGGCAGATCATCTCGATGCACCCCATTCGTGCTCGCTACTGCGACGGCTGCGGAATGGAGACCGAGCACCCGCAAGGCTGCCTCAACCTCCGCGCCCTCGCAGCCATCTACGCCGACCACGCCGACTACGACCAGACCTGGCGACTCGGACCATAGAGACGGACAAACCACGACCTGAGTGCTAGCGTTACATCACCGGACTGGTGGCGACCGCATACCCACACAGGCCGGTTTCGTGCGTCCAGGGGGTGAATCGCAGTGTCCCGAGCGCGCCACCACCTCCTCGACATCTACGAGACGTACGTCTACCGGACGACCACCGCCAAGCAGTGGAGCAAGCTGAGGAAGCTCCGTCCGTTCCTCGACGAGAAGGCACCAGGTTCGGCCGGCTTCACCCAGTTCGTGACCTGGAACCCTGACGGTCCCGGCCTTGTCGAGCCCCACATCGTGGTCTGGATCAACCTGAAGCAGCACACCTCCCAAGGCTCGTTGATCAACACCGCCGCCCACGAAGCGGCCCACGCCGCCGGGATGCTGTTCGAGCACCTCGGTCACCAGATCGGCTCTCACGACGAACCCCACGCCTACCTTGTGGGATGGCTCACCGAGTGGCTGCTCGACGGCCTGACGGTGTCGGCACCAGACTGATGCCTCGCGCTCTGCAGCGTTGCGGTCGGGCAGGGTGCGACGAGCCGATGCCCTGCGCCGAGCACAAGCCCAAGCCCTGGGCAGGCAGCAACCGCAGAGCCACGCTCCCGCCCTGGTGGAACAGCCTGGCCAAGCGGATGCTCGACCGCGACCCAGTCTGCAAGCTGCGCTACCCAGGTGAGTGGCACACCAACAAGGGCTGGGTGTCGTGCACCATCGCCTCGACCGAGGTGGACCACATCGGTAGCAACGAGGACCACAGCCCGAAGAACCTCCGCGGAGTCTGCTCCAACTGCCACCGCAGGCGCACCCAGGAGCAAGCCAACGCCGGGCGCGTGCCCTAGCCCACCGAGGCGCTCCCCAGGCCCGCAGAACGGCAGCCAGACCCCGCCTCGGACCCCCTCCCCCGCCTCGCGTGTGGAGGACCGAGGGCGGCTGTGAAATCCGCCGCGTACGGTTCCCCAGACTTTTCGAACGGGCCCAGCCGTGGTCGCCGCGGCGCGAAAACCACCCGGCCCGACACGGGCATCCCACTCATCCCGTCACGGGAGGTCCACGTCATGGCTGCTCGCAAGAAGGATCCGTCGGTTCGCCGGCGCCGGAACACCGCCACCACTGCTGCGACCCTTCGCCGGGTCGACTCCGATGCGCCGTCGCGTGAGGAGTTCGAGGCGATGACGGTCGCGGTTCTGCGTGAGGCGATCGACGTCGCGAACATGGACCGGCCGGCCGACCAGCAGATCTCGAAGAAGGGCGCGAAGGCCGAGCTCGTCGAGCGGCTCGTCGCGACCGACCGCGAGGTCCCGTGCATGCCGAAGTTCGTCGCCGGGTACGACGAAGAGGGCTTCGCGCTCGAGGGTGACTGGCATCCGCAGACGACCGCGTGGTGGTTCGACGCGTGGACCTCGCCGATGGCGATGGAGTGGGACGACTCCGACGAGCACAACATGCTGGTGCTGGCGTTGATCTACAACGACATCTGGACTGCGGACACGGCGAAGGCTCGCAAGGAAGCGGCGACCGAGTACCGGTTGCAGCGGGTCGACCTGGGGTTGTCGCCGTACGCGCGTCGTCGTCTGGAGTGGACGATCGAGACTGCGGACGAGGCGCGGGCCCGGGGCGAGAAGCGTCGGAAGTCGGACCGGCCGGCAGCGCCGAAGCCGGCGGCCGGCCAGCCGGATCCGCGGCTGCACCTGGTCTCTTCGGCGTAGCGGGACCAGCTCGTGGCGACCCTCGTCGTCCCGAAGTTCGATCCGGACGCCCCGTGGCCGACGCTCGGTCCTTCGGTGTGCGACTTCATCGAAGAGCGGATGATCTTCGGGCCGGGGTCGATCGAGGGCGAACCTGCGGTGCTCGACGTCGACATTCGTGCGGCGTTGTACTCGCTGTACGAGATCTACCCGCAGGGTCACCAGTGGGCTGGCCGGCGCCGGTTCAAGCGTGGCGGGTACTCGTGCCGCAAGGGGTTGTCGAAGACCGAGAAGCTCGCGTGGGTGATCGCGACCGAGCTGCACCCGGAGGCTCCGGTTCGGTGCGACGGGTTCGACGCGTACGGGCAGCCGGTCGGGCGGCCGGTGAAGCGGCCGTACATCCCGATCCTGTCGGTCACGGTCGACCAGGTCGAGGAGCTGGCGTACGGCGCGCTGATGTACATCATCCGCGAGGGCCCGGACGCGGACCTCTTCGATGTGTCGAACGAGCGGGTCCAGCGGCTGTCGCCGACGGGTGCTGAGGCTGGGGTCGCGGTCCCGGTGTCGAACAGTCCGTCCGCTCGTGATGGTGCACGGACCACGTTCCAGGCGGTCGACGAGCCTCACCAGCTGACGTTGCCGCGGCAGAAGAAGGCCGTGCGGACGATGCGGGCCAACCTCCCGAAGCGGCCGCTCGAGGATGCGTGGGAGTTCTACGTCGGGACGGCCGGTGAGCCGGGTGAGAACTCGGTCCAGGAGGACCTGCACGCCGAGGCAACGGCGATCGACCGGGGCGAGATCGAGGACCCGCGGCTCTTCTACTTCTACCGGCACGCCGGCGGGACCTACGAGCTGAAGGACAAGAAGCAGCGGATCGAAGCGATCAGCGAGGCGACTGGTCCGATCGGTGAGTACGGGCCGGGCCAGTTCGATGACATCGCGTCGCAGTGGGATCAGCCGAACGCGGACACGAACTTCCTCGAGCGGGTCTGGCTTAACCGGTGGACCCGGTCCTCGGAGCAGGCGTTCGACCCGAACCGACGCAAGGACCTGTTGCGGAAGGGCCGGATCAAGCCGGGTTCGTTCGTGACGGCCGGGTTCGACGGGGCCCGGTTCCGGGACTCGACCGCGATCGTGATCACCGACATCGTGACCGGCCGCCAAGAGCTCTGGGCGTGCTGGGAGCGTCCGGCGAATCTCCCCGACGATCAGCCGTGGGAGATCGACGAGGACGAAGTCACCGCGTCGGTCGAGCAGCTGATGAAGACGCACAACGTGTGGAGGTTCAACGGGGACCCGCCGCACTGGACTGAGACGTTGGGGTCGTGGGCTGGTCGGTGGCCGTGCGTCGAGGAGTGGTGGACGATCCGGAAGGTCCCGATGGCCAGGGCCATCAAGTCCTACAACGAGGCTCTCGGGTCCGAGGCGGTCACGTTCAGCGAGGACCACCCGAACGAGGCCACCTTCGCCCAGCACTACGCCGCGGCGGGTCGGCGATACCTGAAGATCTGGGACGAGGACGAGCACGCCGCGGGTGAGGAACCTCGCCGGCTCTGGATCCTGCAGAAGCTGCACCCCGACCGGAAGTTCGACGCCCAGATGGCGGCGATCTTGTCGTGGGAGGCCCGGCTGGCCGCGTTGAAGGCGAACGCGAAGCCGCCGCGGCGGAAGAAGAAGGCCGCGATCGGGCGGATCCGCTGAACCACTGACCTGGAAAGGGGGCTGGCCCGTGTCGATCGAGACCGAAGAGCCGTACTCCCCCGGCTGGTGGCTGCTGACGCTGGGAGTCAAGCTCCACGAGCGGCGGGCAGGGATCCGGGGCAAGTACAAGTTCGCCCGCCATGGCTTGAAGCCGAACCGGGTCCGGCCCGGTCTGGATCTGCTGGCGGACTACCTGGCCGGGGATCCGCCGCTGCGCGAAGACATCCACTCGGAGTGGTCGGCGCCGTTCCGGCAGTTCCTGCGGATGGGGCGGATGAACATCGCTCCGAAGCTGGTGTCGTCGACGACGAACCGGATGGGGCTGCGGGACTTCCGGACCGCGGCGGTCGACGACGAGCTTGGCGACCTCAAGGCCCGGGACCTGATGCGGCACAACAAGCTGAAGCTGCGGGCCCGTGAGGTCCACGACAACATGCTCGGCCTGGGTGACGCGTACACGATCGTCACTCCTCCGGATGACACCCGGGCGTGGTCGTTGATCACCTCGGAGTCGCCGTTGGAGTGCATCACCGCACACGACCCGGCGACCGGGGAGACGCTGGCCGGGCTGAAGATGTTCCGCGACGAGATCGAGAACGCTGACTACGCGTACCTGTTCCTGCCGGGCGAGCTGTATGTCGCCCGGTGTGACGTGCCAACCTCGACGCTGTTCACCGGCCGCCGGTGGGCGCTGTCGTCGCGGTGGGAGTGGGACTACGACCGGTGGGACGACATCCCGGGCAACAAGGTCGCGATGGTCCGGTTCCAGAACAAGAACGGCGTCTCGGAGATCGAGGGCGAGCTGAACACTCTCGACCGGATCAACGACAAGTTGTTCAACGAGTGGTGGATCGGCAAGATCCAGGCGTTCCGGCAACGGGCCATCGTCATGGCCGAGGAAGACGACGAGGTGCCGCCGTCGGCTGATGGCGACGAGGCCGCTGACCCGATGGAGATGTCCGACGAGGAGTGGGCTCAGGTCTTCACTTCTGCTCCGGATGCGATGTGGAAGCTGCCCAAGGGTGCTGAGATCTGGGAGTCGAAGGAGACCAACACCCAGCAGCTGACCGAGTCGATCAAGGGCGAACTCCAGTGGCTCGCGTTCACTGCGTCGAAGCCGCTGCACCTGATCACCCCGGACGCAGCGAACGGGTCCGCCGAAGGCGCCTCGACCCAGAAGGAAGAGCACACCTTCGAGCTCTGGGACCGCCAGGACCGTGCTGACGCGTCGTGGGCCGAGACGATGGCGATGGCGTTCGAGTTCCAGGGCGACACCGACCGCGCGGACGTCTCCCAGATCGAGGTGATCTGGGGGCCGACGCAGCTGCACAGCCTCCAGGAGATCGGCGAGACCGTCTCGAAGGTCAACGGCGTCCTCCCGTGGGAGGCGATCATGACCGACGTCATGCAGTATTCCCCCGGCGACGTGGTCGACCGGCTCCGCCCGCAGCGTTCGCGCGACATGCTCTCCGACGCGGCCGCCAAGGCTGCTGCTGAGCGGCGCGCTGCTCCCGCCGGCGGCTGAGTATGGCCACGGTCGACGAGGCTGCTGCTGGTGCGGCTGCCGCGTTCTGGGTCGAGCAGACCGCATCCCAGGTCGCCGGCCTGACCGACGCTGCCGCCCAGCAGGCAGCGGACGTATGGGCCGGGTTCGCGAGCTGGTACACCCCGGCCGCCGTGGCCGCACAGGCAGCGTTGGCCGCGGAGGTCTCCCGGAACGCCCAGGACGTCGTCACCCAGCTGATGGCGCAGTACCTCGGCGAGATGACCGCGATCCTGGCCGACACCCGTGGCGTGAAGATCCCGCGGATCGTAACCCCGGAGATCCGCAACGGCGCCGACCCGGTGGCCGTGCACTCACGTACGGCGAAGGCGTACCGGGTCGACTACGCGAAGACCCAGGACGACACGGCGGCGATCGCTGCGGCCATGGCCCGGGAGATGAGCCTCATCGAGGCCGACCTGATGCTCGCCGCCCGGCAGGCGCAGGCCGACGCGATGGCCGAGCTCGACGTCGAACGGTACCGGCGGATCCTGCGCCCGGAGCTCTCGGTCACCGGGTCCTGTGGGCTGTGTCTGGCGGCGTCGCTGCAGGTCTACACGATCGGGCAGCTCCTCCCGATCCACGTCCGCTGCAAGTGCCTCACGATGCCGATCATCGGCGGCGTCGACCCGGCGAAGGGTCTGAACGAGGAGGACCGGAACGCGGCGTACGCCGAGGCTGGGGAGACCGGAAAGTCGGCGCTCTCGAACGTCCGGGTCCAGGTCCACGAGCATGGCGAGCTAGGTCCGGTCCTCACGGTCAAGGGGCAGAAGTTCACCGGGCCGAAGGACCTTGCCGAGAAGGGCAGCGGCGGCGGAGACGGTCGCCCGCCGGCCAGGAGCGCAACCGGTGTTCCGGAGGACGACGGGTCGCGTCATCTGCCCGTTGACGAGTCGGTGGTGTTCTCCCGTCAGCTGATCCGTGATCCGGCGCTGAACCCGGTCGTCTCCTACGCCGACCTCGAGCAGCGCGGGCTGCTGGCGGGCGACGACCCGTACGAGTACTTCGACGAGGGCGAGCAGTCGGTCGTCGACTGGCTGGCACGCCGGGGCGTGAGCAACGTCCGGTCGGTACGCCAGGTCCAGGACATCCGAACTCCGGACTCGGTCCTCGATGGCGTTGCGGTCACCGTGGAGATCAAGACGCTCAAGTCGGTAGGCACCGAGACGGCGATCTACAACGCCATCCGGAGCGCACGGGGGCAGTCCAAGAGGATCATCATCGACGGCCGCCGACAGGGTGTGGAACCTGGTGCGGCAGCACGCGGGATCCGGAAGGCCCTCGGTGTGTACGGGGAGGAACTCGTCGAGGTGATCGTGATCCTCGGGGACCGCACGAGCGTAGGATGGTGGCATGGCAGGCGCTGAGGAGACTCTCGTCCTGACGGACGGTTCCGTGCAGGACCGGGTCCGTGCTGCCCTCCAGCCCCTCGGTCTCGGCTCCGGTGAGCTGCTCATCGAGCCCGCCGAGGTCTACCCCGGCCAAGAGCTCGCGATCGACCTCACCGCCACCACCCCGGCCGCTCTGAACGACCTCATCAGCCAGGTCCGCACCATCTTGCGGCGTGACGTCGGGATCACCGACGCACCCACCGCGACCGAGCTCGAGTCCCACGGGATCTCCGCCGCCTCCTAGCCGGCACCGCCTGTCCTTGGAACGTCGCCACGACGCTCCACCGCAACAGCGTCCGTACTAGGAACCTCAGACGCACCACCTGAACGCCCCTGACGTCACGTCTGGGGCGTTTCGCATGTCCAGACCGTCATGGTCGATGCCTTTCCGACAAGGAGCACCCCCGCATGAACAAGTCCGTGCTGACCCCTGCCCACGCCGCGTTCCTCGACGCGACCTTCGCCCGGAACCGGTCCCGCTTCGGTGGGTGGTTCATGGAGGGTCCCGACGACGACGCTGCGGCGAAGGCCGCCGAGGAGAAAGCTGCCGCCGACAAGGCTGCGGCCGAGGAGAAGGCTGCCGCTGAGAAGCGGGCCGCGGAGTCGAAGAACGCGCTCGACGCCGACGGGAAGGACCTCGGGTACCCCAAGGACACCCGAGTCGCGGAGATGACCGACGCGCAGCAGGCGGCCTACCACCGGTACCACTCGAAGAAGCACGAGTCCCGGTACAAGAGCGTCGTCGGCGATCGCACCGACGAGCAGGTCAAGGCCGACCTCGAGGAGCTCGCGAAGATCAAGCGCGAGCAGATGACTCCCTCCGAGCAGGCCATCGCGGCCGCCAAGGAGGAGGGCAAGCAGGAGGCGATCGCCTCCGAGCGGATCAAGACCGCCACGGCACTCTTCCGTGGAGCACTCGAGTCCAGCGACATGCCGGACACCGAGGTCGAAGAGCTCGTGACCGGATTCAACGTCGCGGCCTTCATCACCGACGACGGGGTCGACACGACCAAGATCACGAACTTCGCGAAGAAGTTCACCAAGCCCGGCACGGGCGGCACCGAGCAGCGCAAGCGCGACTTCGGCGGCGGAAGCCGCACCGAGGGCGGAGGCGGCGGGCAGCAGTCCGTCAAGGCCGTCCAGGAAGCCCGTCGCGCTGCACGCGAGGCGAAGAACAAGTAGCCCATCCACCCGTCCCGAAAGGACACCATCATGCCCGGTCTCAAGACCACGCAGTACGGCACCGGTGACTTCTCCTGGATGCGTAACACCGACGGCCTCGACGAGGCCATCACCGGTGTCATCGACATCTCGGACTTCACCGCCGGCACGCACTTCCCGAACGGCTTCCTGCCGTCCGGTCTGCCCGTCCGCATTGACGACCTCGATGACATCCGCCCCTGGGCCGACGTCTCCGGCGCCGTGCTCGGGTTCCTCAAGGGTGACCACAAGACCGACGGCGTCGAGGACGTCAACGTCGCCGTGATCACCCGCGGAAACATCAAGACCGTCAAGCTGCCGGTCGCTTTCACCGTCCCCACCACCGCGGTCCAGCCGCGCTTCTTCTTCGGGAGCTGATCCGTCATGCCGCTTTGGACTGACCTGATTGACCCCGTCGAGGCGACGGGTATCGCGCGCGACGAGCAGTACCTCGTCGAGCAGAGCCGCGGCGGCACTCTCGCCCGGTTCCTTCCGAACGTGTTCGTCGACAGCGACCACGTGAAGTTCTTCCCGGGCCAGACCGGCCTGGTGGACGCGGCCCGTTACCGGGCGTTCAACGCTCGCCCCGAGATCGGGAAGGGTCAGGTCCCGCAGGCGAAGACCATCGACCTGCCCTCGATCGCCCGGAGCGAGCCGATCGACGAGATCACTCAGAAGGAGCTGGCTCGTCTCTCCGACGACCGGGTCAAGAAGAGCATCGAGTCGGCGATCCGCCGGAACGTCCAGGCCATCTCGATGCGCCAGGAGCTGACCCGGGGCATCGCGATCGACCAGGGCAAGGTTGTCGTCGACGCCGACAACTTCTGGATCCTCGACGACTTCGGCCGCAACGTGGCGCTGTCGATCGCGGCCGGCGCTGGCCAGTGGTGGTCCGACCCGGCCATCGACCGTCTCGCGGCGGTGAACACCTGGATCGACGTCTACCGGTCGTTCAACAACGACGAGGCGCCGGGCCGTGTGGTCTTCGGTTCCCGTGCGGCGTACAACGCGTACGCGGCCGGCAACCAGTTCAAGACCCTCGTCGGGGCCTCCGCGTCGCGTCCGCCGCTGACCTCGGAGGTCCAGTCGTACTCCGACGGCGCCGGGATCCCGGAGTACGAGGTGTACGAGCGGACCTACCAGGTCGAAGGGGTCGCGACCCGGGTCCTGGACCCGAAGAAGATCTACTTCCTCCCGGAGCCGACGGACGTCGAGAACGAGGAGGGCACGATCCTCGGGGCCACCTACTGGGGCAAGACGGTCTCGTCCGGGTTCGCGTCGTGGGGCATCGAGCCCGACGAGCAGCCGGGCATCGTCTGCGGCGTCTTCAAGGACGAGAAGGTCGGCTCGTCCGTCGAGGTCGAGGGTGACTCGATCGGTGAGCCCGTCCTGGCGAACCCGAACGCGTCGATGGCGATCCAGGTGCTCGCATGAGCGCCCGGGTGATGCGGTACACCGTGGTGCGTCGACACCCGGACACCGACATCCCGACCGCCCTGGTCGCCGGGAAGCCGGTCCCGGACTGGGCCAAGGACCTGGTCCAGGCCGAGGACCTCGTCGCCGCCAACGGCGAGGCCGTCCAGGAGACCCCTGCGACGCCCGAACCGGCAGCCACGCCCGTCGTACCGGCCACGCCTCCCGCGGCCCCGGTCGAGCCGGCCGATCCGGCTGCCGGTACCGACGACGACGGTACCGACGACGGCGCGGACGGCTCCGGGAACGACAACCACGGCGCCGGTGCACCTCCGGCCGCCCCGACCCCGGACTACAGCGCGCTGAAGAAGGGCGAGCTGCAGGCCGAGGTCGAGAAGCGGAACCAGGGGCGTGAGGACGACGACCTGATCGTGGTCGAGGGCAAGGGCCACGTGGCCGACCTCGTGGCCGCGCTCCAGGCCGACGACGTCGCCCAGTCCGACACCGGCAACTGACCCCACCACCGGCGGTAGGAGGCGAGCAGGATGAGTGACCCGATCCAGATCATCACTGGTCCCGAACTCGCCTCCTACCCCGGTGCAGGGTCACCCTCGGCTGCGGACGCACGCACCTACGCCGTGCTGGTGAACGGGGTCGTCACCGAGGCGTGGAAGAACCCGGTCGAGCCGGTCCCGGCGTGGGTGCGCGCGATCGCGTTCGAAGTCGGCGCACGGGCGTCGCGGAACCCGAAGGGGTTGCAGTCCTGGACCCGGTCGGTCGACGACGCCTCCCGGACCGAGCGGTACTCCGAGCAGGGCGCCCGGGCCGGTATCTACCTCACCCCCGAAGAGGCCGCACGGCTCGGCGGGACCACCCGCCGTCGGAAGCGGTACGGCACGATCCGCGTCCGGCAGGGGTTCTGAGATGTTCACCGCGGCCGAGCTCGCCGAGCACCAAGCCGACGCCGAGTCCCTCATGACGCTGTGCCTGACCCTGTTCAGGCCAACGGGGACGTTCACTCAAGATCCTGACGGGTACGAGGTCCCCGACTACGAAGACATGGGCCAGGTGCGCGGGAAGATCCAGTCTGGTTCTGCGCAGGGCCGGGACACCGCGACCCGGTACCTCCGGATCGGTGACGTCGAACGCCCGGTCCTGGAGGCCGGCCTTCACGTCCCGATCTCAGCTGCGATCCCGAAGCCTGGCCGGCAGCGTGGCCACGGTTGGGAGTACGAGGTCACTTCAGTCGGGTGCGCGGATGACCCGGCGCTGCTGGGGCGCCGCTACCTGGTGGTCGAGGTTCCGGCGAAGTCGTTCGCTACCGCGCGCCGTTTGGACGTAGTTGAGGTGACCGACTGAGTGGTCTGCGCTCGGGAGTCGAACCCGAACTGCGGCACCTCACTGACGTTGGACCGCTCCACACAACTAGGTCAGCAGCTTTGGTCTGCCGTTGCCAACACCGCAGACCACTCACTCTGAGGATACCCCTGGGAGGTTGGCATGCAGGTCCGCGTACGTCACAGCATCGATGACCTCGCATCCGACCTGGCCTCGATCCCGGTCACCGCGGCCAAGGACATGGTCCGCACGGTCCGTGAGGGCCTCAAGGTCGGCAACTCGGTCGCTCGGGACTTCGCCCGACGGTCCTCAGGGGCCCACGGCAAGCTCTACGACCGGGCATTCTCCACGGAGATGCACGGGACGCTGTCGGCGCTGACCGGTGGCGGGCTGATCTCGGGTGAGTACGGGCCTGACGCGTCGAAGGCCCAGGGCGACATGTCGTTCGAGTACGGGTCCCGGAACCAGAAGCCACACCTGGATCTGGCCCGCTCGGCGGACCTGATCGGTGCGACCTTCGCGCACGAGGTCGGCGAGCTCCCTGATCGGTGGTTCTGGTGATCGCCACCCCAGAGCAGCACGCGACAGCCGTGCTCGCGGTCTTGAACGCTGCGCTGAACCCGGGCACCAAGCCCCGGTACGCCTACGACTTCGACGACGTCCCATCGCCCCGCCCGGCCGAGTACGTCGAGGTTTCCGTGACGCGCCGCTTCGGCGGCGAGATCCGTGAGGACGGCACGACCGGAACAACCGGGTGGCGGATCACAGCCCGCTACGTCGCGAAGCGGGTCAGCGACGCCCGGCTGATGCAGTCGAAGTGCACGACCGCGCTCGAGGACGTCCCGCTCATGGTCGCCGGCGAGCTCACAACCGGACCGCTGTTCGAGACGTCCGAGGTCATCGCCCCAGATGACGGCGGCTACTTCACCGGCCTCGACGCCTTCACCTACACCCTCTGACCGGCCCGCTCTGGCCCGGTCCCACCTCTCCGCACCCGACCCGCAAGGGAGTTCTGCCATGCCCGATTACATCCGCGTCAAGGACCGAGAGACGAAGCACGAGTACTCCATCGTCGCTTCGACCCTCAGCTCCGAGGTCCACGAGCGCCTGAAGAAGGACGCCGTCCACACCGACGGGTCGCCGCTTCCGCCGAAGTACTACCGATCCCCCGAGTCCCTGTCGAGCAACGCCAGCGGCGGCAGTCCTGCCTCCGCTTCGTCCGGCCAGAAGGCCACGCCCGAGAAGGAGGCCAACTGATGGCCGCACCGATTCGCCCGACCTCGACCAAGGCGTACGGCCGCGAGAAGTGGCTGTGGGTCCCCGCGATCGCGAACCTGCCGACCCCGGCGATCGCGGAGATCAACGCCGCGACCGGACTCGACGTGTCCTGCATGCTGTTCGCTTCGACCACGAAGCCGTCGAAGAACACCAACCTCGTCGACCGCGAGCGCCGGATCTGCGACACGACCACGTTCCAGCAGATCGGGACGACCACCTACGGCGGCGGCGAGATGCTCGCCGCGTTCGACGAGCAGGGTGCAGCCCTGTCCAACGGGGTCAAGGCGTGGGAGAAGTTCCCCGAGGGCACGGCCGGGTTCCTGGTCCGCCGCCTCGGGATCCTCGTCGCGACCGACTTCGCCGTGGGCCAGTTCGTGTCCGCGTTCCCGGTCGAGTTCGGCCCGCCGTTCCCGATCGTCCAGGGCGACGGCGAGGCCGCGGAGGTCGGGTTCTCCTCGACGTTCGCGATCACCGCACCGCCGGCGTTCAAGGTCGCGATCACGGCCTGATTCGTCTCCCTGGGGCGTCGGGTTCGACAGCCGACGCCCCAGGGGCTCCACGCCCTTCTGTCGACCATCCCTGTCGACCTGTCGAAGGAGAATCCATGGGCGCGATCAAGCCCCGCACGACCACCGTGATCCTGTTCCAGGGCGACGACCTGGACCCGATGACCGAGAAGGCTCAGGCCGTCGAGAAGGCCGTCAAGTCCGCTGCACCCGCGCGCGTCGGGGACGCGGAGGACCCCAACCTGACGAAGTCGACGACGTCGTTCGACGAGTTCATGGACGAGGCCACCGAACGTGCCGAGAAGGTCACGCTGACCGCGCTGGCTCGGAAGGCGTACCGGGTGTTGCTGAACGCCCACCCGCCTCGGATGGTCGAGAACGAGGACGGGCCCCCGACACCACACCCGGAGGATGCCGCGAAGGGCTTCAACCGGGAGACCTTCGGGGACGACCTGGTTCCGGTCTCGATGCACCTTGGCCGGATCGGTGATGACGACGAGGCCCGGAAGGTGATCCTGGACCAGGTCGTGGAGCGCACCTACGTGCCGCCGACCGACATCGTGGAGCTCACCGACAGCGTCTCGGACGGCGACTTCTCCAAGCTGTACGCGGCGGCGGTGAACCTGAACCAGAGCCCGGGGCCGGACCCAAAAGTGCGGCTCTCGTCGCATCTCGCGCCGACGTCCGACGAGACCTCCACCTCGCCCGCTCGGTTGGCCTGAGCAGCCTCTCCGCGTTCTACGACCTGCCCGAGGACCAGCAGGACCTCTGGGTCTCGGAGTGGCAGCACAAGGCCACCCAGCACACCTGCGGGAACCAGCGTGACGTCTGTTCGGACCCACACAAGGACTGGTACCCGCAACGGGAGGTCTGCTTCGCGGCGATGAACGAGGCCGCTGCGAAGCGCCGCTACGAGGCACTGCACAAGGAGCGGCCGTTCCACAACGGGGACTTCAGGAACTGGTCGGCCGAGGCCACACCGGCGACCCCTTTCCACTACCTCGACGGCGTCGACATCTCCGTCGCAGAGGTCGACCTGAACCCCACGGACGACTTCCTCAACGCACGCCGCGTGTTCGGCAACCACGACTCATCTGACGGCGAAGGAGGTGACCCGAATGGCGACTCGTCGTGAGCGTGTGGTGCTGGAACTCGAGGACCAGTTCACCGCACCGATCATCCGGGCCGCCGCCGCGACCGAGCTCCTGAACAAGCGCCTCGACGGGCTCTCGCACGAGGCCGTCCAGTCATCGAAGGCGACCCGCGATCTCGATCGGGACGTCGACGGCGTCGGGAAGACGTCGCGCCGTACCGAGAAGGATATCGACCGACTCTCCGGGCGGCTTCGGATCCTCGCCGAGGTCGCTGCGATCCTCGGGCCAGCGTTCGTCCCGATCGGAGCGGTCGCTGTCCCGGCGGTCACCGGCCTGGCCTCAGCCCTCGGGTTCGCTGCCTTCGGCGCCGGGACCGCAGTCCTGGCGTTCCAGGGCGTCGGGGACGCACTGAAGGCCGTCAACAAGGCTGCGCTCGAGCCGACCACCGCGAACCTCACCGCGGCACGTGAGGCCATGGCGCAGATCTCGCCCGAGGCTCGCCGGTTCGTCCGGGAGCTCCGCAGCATGGTCCCCGAGCTCAAGGAACTACGCGACCTTGCCGCGACTGGCCTGTTCCCCGGGCTGACCGAGGGCCTCGACGGCCTCGAAGGTGCCCTGCCGCGGGTCGAGCGGATCGTGTCGGCCATCTCCACCGAACTCGGCACCATCGCCGGAGACGCCGGCCAGTCGCTGGGGTCGGATCGGTGGGCACCGTTCCTGGACTTCGTCGCAGTCGAGGGCCCGTCGGCGTTGGCCGACTTCGCGACCGCGGCCGGGAACACCGCCCACGCGCTCGCCGGGCTGGGGATGTCCACGACCCCACTGAACCAGGACTTCTCGCGGTGGCTGATCGAGGCGACTGCTGACCTGGACCGGTGGGCAAACGGGCTCGGCCAGACCGAAGGGTTCGCCGAGTTCCTCGCCTACGTCGAAGAGACCGGCCCCCAGGTTGCTGACACCCTCGGTGCGCTCGGCGACGCCGCGCTGCAGATCGTCGAAGCGGCTGCCCCGCTCGGCGGTCCGGTGCTCCAGGGGTTGGAGGCCGTCGCGAACGTCCTCTCGGCGATCGCGGACTCCGACCTTGGGACCCCGATCTTCGCCGGCCTCGCAGCGCTCTCGCTGTACAACCGGGCACTGAAGGTCACCGCAAGCCTCCAGGCCAGCGCCCTGGGCCAGAAGTACCTCCCCGAGGGCGGGTTCTCCGGGTCCACCCTGAAGAGTCAGATCCCGACCATGCAGCAGTTCGGGACCGTGGCGTACCGCGTTGGGCAGTCCTCGAAGTACGCCTCCGACGAGACGTTGAAGGCCCGCGAGAGCGTCCGCACGTTCGGGGCAACCGCTGGCCGATCCGTCGCCCCGCTCGCGGGTCTAGCCGTGGCCAGCACAGGCGCCGCGGACAAGATCGGCCTCACCAACACCGTCAGCCTCGCACTGGCCGGGACCATGGCAGGCCCCTGGGGTGCCGCGCTCGGCGCCGGTGCTGGGTTCCTCCTCGATGCCAAGGCCAGCAGCGACAGCTTCGCCGCTTCCCTGCGCGAGATCGACCGCGCGATCACCTCAGGGAACCTCGACACCCTCCAGGCACAGCTCGCTGCAGCGAACAAGGAGCTCGACGACGCCCAGCACCACGACGGACTGGGCGACACCCTCTCCGACATCTTCAACGGCGACTGGCGCAGCAAGGCGACCTTCATCCCCGTCGTCGGCGGGTGGATCAGCAGCCTCGGCGGTGTCGAGACCGCCGCGGACCGGGCGCAGGAGAAGATCGACCGGATCAACACCGGCACCAACCTGGCGCGCGCGAACGCTCAGGCAGACCTCCTCGCGGCTGGGTTCAAGGCCACCGCCGCCGGCATCGACACGGCCTCCATGTCCGTCGACCAGTTCACCGCAAGCCTGGAGCGCGCGTACAACGCGATCAACTCGTTCGATGCAGCAACTAGCTATGCCGCCGCAGTCGATGACTTCACCAAGGGCTTGAAGGACAACGGTCGAACCCTGGACATCAATACCGAGAAGGGTCGAGCTAACCGGGATGGTTTGACTCGGATCGCGAAGGAAGCGTTGGAGCTCTCGAAGACTCTCACTGGCCAAGAGAAGTTCACCTTCATGGACCAGGCGCGGGATGACTTCATCAAGGCTCAGATCGCGGCTGGGAAGTCCCGCGCCGCGGCGAAGGCTTTCGCGGACCAGGTGGGACTCGTCAATCAGGCCAAGGGCGTGGCGAAGATCGACCTGAACAAGGTTGCTGCCGAGCGCAAGCTTGCGACGTTCAGCGTCGCCCTGGACGGGTTCGTGCGCAAGAAGCGGACTATCCACGTCGGGCTGAACGTGGACAAGCCTTCGGGCAAGTTCGACATCCTGGGCAACCTCGGCGAATCGGCTGACGGGACCACGGTCCCGAAGACAGGTCTCCCGTACGCCGACCGGCACCTGTACCTGCTCGCGGACGGCGAAGAAGTCGTGTCGAACCGGCACGGGCAGGCAGACCGCCACCGCGGTCTGCTGAAGGCCATCAACGACGGCCGCCTTGCAGACGGCGGTACTGCCGGTAGGTACCCGTCGGGCTTGTCGTCGTACATCCGTGACGACCTGGACATGAAGTTCCCGACGACGCTTCGTCAGTGGAACAAGGCGATCGCAGCCTCGACGAAGGTGGTCGAGAAGGAGACGTCGAAGCGGCAGGCGTTGCTCGATCAGGCGCAGTCGGTTCGGGACTCGATCTCGTCGAACTACAACTCGGACCTGTTCGGCAAGACGGACTCCTCGGTGTGGATGTCTGCGGCTGACCGCATGAAGGCCGGCAAGGGGGATGTCTTCTCGACTCTGACTGGCGACATCGGCAGCTTGAGGTCGCTTGAGAGTGCGATCGACCAGCTGACGGCGAAGGGTCTCGACAGCGATGCGTTGGCGTACCTGCTGAGCGAGGGGTCGCTGCAGGACGTACAGAACTTTGCAACTGGCCCGAAGGCTGACGTCGCGCGGTACGAGTCGCTGTACAACCAGCGCGACCGGCTGACCACGAGCGTCGGGAACGCCGGTGCGGCTGCTGCATTCGGTCCGGCGCTTGCCACCTCGAAGGCGCAGCTCGCAACTCTGAACCGCCTCGACCGGTCGATGCAGCGCGTCGGCAACTTGCTCGAGAAGAACCCGAACGCTACCGGTGCAGCGATCGCGCGTGCCATCAACGGTGTCGGCCCGAAGCGCCCGAAGGGGAAGCGATGATCTCGAACCCACAGCACGCCCTCGCGTTCGGAACCCTGAACCTGATCGGCACGGATGCAGAGCAGGCGGCGACCGGGTTCCAGTTCCAGGCACTCGGCGATGACGCTGACTGGGGCAACCCGGTCCCGATCGAGCAGAAGATCACCTCGTGGCTCCAGGACGGCGCGATCGTCGCGCTCACCGGCCAGGACAACCGGCAGATGTTCCTGCGGATCCAGGTGCTCGCGGACGACTCGAACGCTCTGGCGGTGGCTGAGCAGGCGCTGATGTTCGAGTCCTACCGCCGGAACCTCCTGACGTGGACGCCGCCTGACGGCGCTGGTGAGCCGTGCGTGTTCACGGTCGTCATGTCGAGCTTCGATGAGGTGCCCAACGACCTGAACGACCTGCGGGTCATCGCGACGTACGGGCTGAAGATTCAGGCTGAGCCGTACGTGCGCGCACAGACGATGGTGTCGGCGACGAAGTCGACCCAGTCGGGCACGCAGGTCATCACCTCGATCGACGCGTGCACGTCGGCCACTGGGTGGGCCTTCCAGAAGCAGCCGGCGGGCGGTCCCCCCACCTCGGCGCCTCCTGGGGTCATCGGTGGAGGATGGCTCTCGGGTGTTGCGTCGGACATCTTCACCAACCTTGCCACCCGAGTTTCGATGGTGCGGACCGGCCTGTCGACGAGCCTGGCTGGGAGTCCGTACATCCGCATCGAGGCTACGTCGACGTTGACCAACGCCAAGTACGCCTACGGCACGAGCGGCATGACGTTCAAGCTGAACGGGATCGTGGCGCCGGTCGCGGTCCAGGAGGGGAACCTCTACTGGTTCGACGCTGCCGCTCTCGGGATCTCGACACTGAACTCGCTGGAGATCACGGTCCAAGCCGGCGGGACCTCTTCAACCAACAGCGTGCGCATCAACGCCTACGACGTCTCCCGATCCAACATGCTCGGCACGAAGGCAACGAACCGGCAGCTCTCCCGGATCCTCCAGGTCGCTGGATCGGCCCGCACTCAGGGCAGCCTCGTACTCTCGGACGAGACCAAGGCGCTTGGCACCGCCCTGATCTACACGTGCCCCGCGACCCCTGGGTTGGAGCAACCATCACTGCGGCGACTGCTGACGTCAGGCAACTCCCCGACCGTTGATTCGACGCTCATCTCTGGGTTCAGCAGCGACATCAACACACTGCACACCTTTGACGTTCCGACAACCGGACTGCCGCCCGGCGGGTACCTGTTGCTCGCCCGCCTGGGCATCGGGTCAGTCCTGATCTCGCCATGGACGATCACTTGGGCCGCGAAGTCCCGACAGGCCGGAGTCAACCTGCCTGGCGTGCAGACGGGCACCCGCGTCATCGCCAGCCCGCCTCAGTGGGACATCTACGAGATCGGAACGATGACTCTGCCGCCCCGCAAGATGGGCTCAGGCGGCCTCGTACGGATCGAACTCTCGTGCAACTCGTCATGCCTGATCGACGAGGCGTGGCTCTTCAACATCGACACCGGCCGGCTGACCAGGGTCGAGTGCGGAACCGGTGCACCGACTCCCGGAACGCTTGCTAACCGCCTCTGGCTGGACTCCCCCACCCTAGAATCACCCGTTCCGACCGTCTGGCTCGGCACCGAGGCCGACCGGTCCGACAGCTACCACGCAGCAGCCGAGCTGAAGTCCTTCGGGAACCACGAGTTCGTGCCGCCCGAGATGAACGTCTTCACCGTCACCTCCTACGCCCAAGAAACGACGATCACACTCAGCCACTACCCGCGTTTCCATACCCGCGTGGCCGCAGCATGAGCGAGCAACTCACCGCTGGTGGATCCTGGGTCTCAACCATCGGCGCATGGGGTGGACTGAAGTACTCCTCGACCGCCGATGGTGGATCCGAGGACGCGTCTTGGCAGATGGATCTGCCGCCGACGTTCACGCACCCGTCGCTGCGGATGGGCAAGGTCGTCGAGATCAAGGTCGGTCCCGTGAACGTCTGGAAGGGCATGCTCAACCAGCCCAAGGTCTCCGAGGACGGGTGGGAGTTCTCGGCGATCGGTCTCGCGGACGAGTTCTACTCCGCACACCTGTGCCTGGACTCGGGAGGCGATACGACCAGCACGCCGAACGTGGCCGTGGACCAGGCGATCGCCGATGGGTTCGCAGGGTCACGGCCAGCATCCCTCTCCGCGGTCCCGTTCTCCGGGTCGAACGACACCGACAAGCTGAACTACGTCGGTGACCTGCTCGACGCATGGGCAACCAGTGTCAGCAAGCGGTGGCGCGTCGACCCGGACGGTCGGGTGATCGCCGCCACAGACCCGACCACCCCGACCTGGTATCTGGCGCCTGGGGCAACGCAGATCGGGCTCGCCGACGACGACTACGCCTCTGACCTCTACCTGCGTTACAAGTCCGGTGCCGCCTCGTACGCCACCGTGCACGTCAACGACCCCACGGCAACCGCGACCCGCCGTCGCGCTGTCCCGGTCGACGTCACCAGCCTCGGGGTCACCACGAGCGGCAACGTCACGAACATCGGCAACGGGATGCTCGCGAAGGGCAAGGCTCGCTACGCCTGGACCAACGCGGTCAACCCGGCCCGACTGCAGCTCACCACTCCGGGAGGAACCCCTGCCTGCCTGTCGTTCGTGAAGGCCGGCGACATGGTCCGCTCGTTCAGCGTGATCAACGAGCAGGGCATCGTGCTCCCCTACGTCGACTGGATCATCGGCAAGGCTGAGTACGAGGTCGGGTCCGACACGATCCAGCTGGCACCCACCGAGCTCGCAGCTCGCAACCTCGGGGACGTGCTCTCGTTGGCGGTGTCCTGATGGGCTGGGACGGAAACTCCTCCTCGGACGGGTACACCCCGTTCACACCGGTGTGGACCGCCGCGGGGGGCTCCCCGGCGATCGGGTCCGGCGGCGCTCTCTCGATGCGGTACAACGTCCAGCCTGGGAACCTCGTCACGGTCGACTTCTACATGCTGCTCGGCACGACCGGCCTGAACATCGGGACCGGCACCTGGACGTTCACCCTCCCGGTGCCGGCGTTGAACAGTCCGAGCTCGAACATCGCCCGGGGCAACATCTGGTTCCGCGACGTCTCCGCGTCCCTCGACTACCCCACGGGGTTCGTGATCCTCCCGACCGCGTCGACTCTGAACATCCGCGGACTCTCTGGGACCGGCACGAGCACACTCCTCGGGTCCACCGCCCCCGTCGTACCGGCTGCCGGCGACTGGATCAGCGGCCAGTTCACCTACGAAGCCGCCGCCTAGCTGAACCGGTCACGGCGTGCGTTGTCCGCTGGCCTGCGCCCTGCGTCGATCATCCGCCCCAGCAGAGGGAGACCATTCGTGTCTGAGACCGCCCAGCTGATCTCGATCGCTGTCGGACTCGTAGGTCTTCTCGGTGCCGCGTGGCGTTGGGGACGGCCGAAGTGGCGCGAGTTCCGCAAGGACGTCATCTCGGTTCGCGACACCCTGATCGGGCGAGATCCCATCATCGACACCGTCACGAAGGCTGTCCTCACCGAGAAGCGTCCGAGCATCGGCGAGCTCCAGGCTGAGACCGACCGCAAGGTCGAGTACGCGATCGGGAAGCTCCACGTCATCGAGCACGAGGTCATGAACAACGACGGCTCGTCGTTGAAGGACTCGGTGCACCGCATCGAGGGCCGGCTCGCTTCTGGTGATGACCGGTTCGAGCGGATCGAAGGCCAGATGGACGAGGTCCTGACCGGCAGCACCGAGCGCCTCGACAGGTTCGAGGACATTCTCCGGACCCTCGCCGAGGGCCAGAACCTCGTCTGGCCCGCCATCAAGGCCGCCGTGGAGTCCACCCCGGCCGACCCGGCAACGCCCGGATCCTGACCCGCTCACCCGCGCGGCCCATCACGACCCCACGGAGGTTCCCCATGCCCGAACGCAGAGCACCCCGCGTCCTTCGCGGTGCGACGTTCAACATCCTGCGCCGCGACCCCGAGGGCCGGCAGGCGCTGGCGAACCAGCTCAAGCGGTACTGCGAGGCCCACCACCTGGACTTCGTGCTGCTCCAGGAGATCGCCGGCCACCACGCGGCCCTGCGGACGATCGAGGGCTACGACCTGATCGCGTTCCCGGCCACCCCCGACCGGGGTGACAACGGGATCCTGGTCCGTCACGCGGTCCCCCACGGGCCCGGCATGTCGATCGCGGTGAAGTCGTACTGGTTCACCCGCAAGGGGAAGCGGTTCCCGGCCCGCTCGATCGTCTCGGTCGGCCTGTCGGACTGGCTCCGCGTGACCACGGTCC
The DNA here is from genome assembly GCF_003725695.1 of Nocardioides marmoriginsengisoli. GTDB lineage: Bacteria > Actinomycetota > Actinomycetes > Propionibacteriales > Nocardioidaceae > Marmoricola > Marmoricola marmoriginsengisoli. The sequence continues at coordinate 189,033 of NZ_RJSE01000001.1, read as the reverse complement.
ACGCCCCGGTGCAGGTCCTGAACCACTCCAGCCGATTCCGTGGGGCTGCTCGGCGGATCACGGCGTACCGGCGCACGGCGGCCGCGCTCGTCAAGCACGCCCGCCGGGTCGCGAACCGCACTCCGGGGGTGGCGCTGGTGATCGCCGGGGACTGGAACGCCGGCACCGCGGCCTACGGGGTGGGGACCCCGTCGTGGGTCGCCCGGAAGGCCGGGATGAAGAAGCACCGCGTGGTCGGAGCTCGGATCGACTGGCCGATGTCGCGGGGCTGCCACCTCGACGACATCGAGGTCGACCGGACCCCGCACAACCTCGGCTCCGACCACCCGATCGTCCGCTTCACCGTCACGGAGGACTGACCGATGCAGCACCAGTACCGCAGCCCGTCTGCGAAGAAGATCATCGATCTCGCTCTGGGGGAGGTCGGGTACCGCGAGGGCCGCGAGGACGGCACCTGGACCAACGAGCAGAAGTACTCCCCTGCTGTGCCGAGCCTGAAGTGGTCCCAGTTCCAGGCGTGGTGCGCCACGTTCATCTCCTGGCTGGCCCTGAAGGCGGGGTTCGGGCGGCTCTACCCGTGCACAGCGAGCACCGATACCGGCGCTCGCTGGTTCAAGGCCCGCGGCCAGTGGTCGGAGTACCCGGCCATCGGCGGCCAGGGCTTCCTCGGTCGCAACGGCGACATGTTCCACACCTTCCTCGTCATCGACTTCGACGACACCTGGATCTGGACCGTCGAGGGGAACACCAACACCGACGGCTCTCCCCAGGGCAACGGTGTCTACCAGCTGAAGCGCCGGCGCACGCTCGACACGATCGAGGGCTACGGCCTCCCCCAGTTCCCCGAAGGCATCGTCTCCGCCGACCCGGCCCGAGCCGCGCGCAACCCCAAGCCACCGAAGGAGCCCATCGTGGCCACACCGCAGAGCACTCCCTGGACCCGCACCCGGAAGCGCCTCACCGACGCGATCAACCACCCGGACGCCAAGAAGATCCCGATCACCCGCCCGCGGGTCCGGGCGTTCCTCCGAACCATCCGGGTCGGTCTGGCCGCTACCCCGAAGAACAAGTAGCGCGCACCCGCACCACCGATTCCTCTTCAGGCCCAGTCGCTCCGGCTGGGCCTTCGTCGTACCCGAAGCAAGGAGATCCAGATGAGCGAGACCCCGACGCCCGAGCCGTTCACGTGCGACGGCTGCGGCCAGACCGACACGGATCCGATGATCCACGTCGGCTTCATCAACTGGAAGAAGGACGAGCGGACCACGATCGCGGAGCCTTCGTTCCACCACGACTGCCTTCCGGACGAGCTCGCGGCCGAGCTCGTCGGCCCGCAGAACGCGGTCGCCGCGGCGGCCGTCGAGGCCGCCCACTCCGGGATCCGCGGTGAGGCGCTGCGCGAGTTCATCCAGGCCCAGCCCAACGACAACGACCTCGAGGAGAACTGAGATGTCCAAGTTCACCGCCTTCGCCAACGACGTCCTCGACGCGGTCTACGACACCGGCGCGTCGGGCACCCTCGCCCTGGGCCCGGTCTCGGCGCGGGTCAACTACACCCTGCCGATGAAGGTCGCCCTCACGACGACCCTGTGCACGGCCAGCGCGGCCGGCACCGAGGTCGCCGGTGGGTCCTACGCCCGGCAGTCGATCGCCGGGTCGATGGCCGCGGCCTCGGCCGGGTCGAAGTCCAGCAACGCGGCGATCACGTTCTCGAACATGCCGGCGTGCACCTGGAACGACGTGTTCGTCGCCGACTCCACCGGCACCCCGAAGAACATGACGTTCCGAGGCGGGACGAACCTCGCGAAGACCGTCAACGCCGGCGACACCGCGATGATCCCGTCCGGGTCGCTGACCGGCACCGAGGCGTAGCACCAGTTGCACCACCGCGCGGGGCCCCGGGTCGGGGCCCTGCGCTGGTACCTGACCGTCGACACTGTGGAGGGGTGACTCGTGGCGATCGCGCACCGGACTCCGACCGTCGGCACCGCCAACATCGTCACCTCGGTCACGGTCAACAAGCCGACCGGTACCGCTGTCGGCGATCTGCTCATCGCCGCGCTGTCGGCGAACGTCGCGAAGACCTGGAACATCCCCGCGGGGTGGGCGCTGGTCCCCGGGACCTCGGCGGGTTCACAGGCGGCGTACCTCTACCGGATCGCGGACGGGTCCGAGGGGTCGTCGTTCACGTTCTCGGTCACCTCCGGCACGGCGAACCTGCGCGCGGCGATCGACTGCGTCACCGGCGCCGACCCGATCTCACCGTGGGATGCCGCGTCGTTCCAGCAGGGTGCCTCTGCGACCTCCAACGCGATCCCCGGTCTCACCGTGGCCACCGGCACCTACCTCCTCTCGCTCCTCTACCGCGTCGGGTCGGCGGGCGTGGTGACTCCGCCGGGCTCGATGTCGCAGGACTTCCAGGACAACTCCACCCAGTCGTTCGCCGGCGCGCACGAGACCGCGACACCGGGAGCAACCGGCACCCGGACGTGGACCTGGACCACGATCTCGGTCACGGCCGGCCTGCTGGCTTCGATCAACCCTCCTGCGCCGGTCACCGCCGCTGCGACGCTGGCAGGCACCAGCACCCTGGCGGCCAACGGGCAGCAGAGCATCCCCGCCGCCGTCACGATGGCCGGGACCAGCACCCTCGCCGCAGCTGGCCGACAGGACGTCCCCGGCACGGTTGCGTTCGCCGGGACGAGCACGCTCACTGCGAGCGGGCGTCAGGACACCGCGTCTGCTGTCACGATCGCCGGCACCAGCGCTCTGACGGTGACCGGCCGCCAGGACGTGCCTGGCGATGTCATGATCGCTGGCACGGGCACCCTGGCCGCCTCGGCGAGCAGCGCAGCAGTCGCCGCCGCCACCCTGGCGGGCACGAGCTCGCTCGCGGTGGCCCCGGTCGTCCAGCGTCCCGCCGCCGTCACCCTGGCGGGTACGAGCTCGCTCGCCGCAGCTGCACGCCAGAGCATCCCCGCCACGGTCGTACTCGCCAGCACCAGCGCCCTGACCGCGGCCGGCCGCCAGGACATCCCCGCGGCCATCGCGATCTCAGGCACGAGCACCCTGGCGGCGGGAAGCACCCAGCAGGTCCCCGCCTCGGTCGTGCTCGTAGGAACTGGGTCTCTGGCGGCGTCCGGACAGCAGACGATCACCGGCGCTCTCATCCTGGCCGGGGCCAGCACCCTGGCCGCCGTGGTGCGCGTCGACGTCCCTGCCGCGGTGGCGCTGGCCAGCACCAGTTCCCTCATGGCGACCGCGCGCGCTGAGGTGCCCGCCTCGGTCGTGCTCGCCGGAACCAGCAGCCTCACCGTCGCCGGTCACCAGAGCATCCCTGCCGCGATCGTGCTCGCCGGGGAAAGCACCCTGGCGACCGACTCGGCCGGATCCGTGTCCGCCCCGGCAACCTTCACCGGCACCAGCACCCTCGCGGTCGGCGGCGCGCTCGTACGGCCCGCGGCCGTCATCATCTCGGGCACCAGCTCGCTGACAGTCTCCGGGCTCGTACAGGAGCTCGCGGCCGTCGTGCTCGCCGGTCACGGGACCCTCAGCGCCAGCACCAAGGCCGAGATCCCCGCCAACCTCACCCTCGCCGGACTCGGCACCCTCCTCGCCACCGCGGCCAGCGTCCTGGCCAGCGGCCCGCTCCTGCTCGCCGGGACCAGCTCCCTCATCGCCAACGGCGTCGTGCTCGTCCCCGCAGCACCGACACCCCCAGAGCGCACCTACAACGTGCCCGCCGAGAACCGAACCGTCCAGGTCCTCGCCCGTCCCCGGACCTACAACGTGCCCGCCGAGAACCGAACCGTGGAGGTCCAGTGAGTACCTGCAGCCCGGAGGACGACAACTACTTCACCAAGGACCCGGACTCCAAGCTCGACTACCTCGCGAACTGGGCCGGGACCGGGCCGAAGGGCCCGTGGCTAAAGGACGGCGACACCATCGCGACCTCGGAGTGGATCGTCCCGGCCGGCCTGACCAAGACCGACGAAGCCAACACCGACACCACCGCCACGATCTGGCTCTCCGGCGGCACCCTCGGCCAGTCCTACGAGGTCGTCAACCGGATCACCACCGCCCAAGGCCGCGGCGAGGACCAGACCCTGCACTTCGACATCATCGAGCACTGAGGAGCCACCCATGCTGAAGACCATCCTGAACGCCCTCCGCAACGAGCCGATCCGGGTCCGGATCTACGGCCTGACCGTGCTGGTCGCCGGGTACCTCCACGAGCGCGGCCTGATCGACCTGGTCGACGTCCGCTTCGCCGGCGCCGCGGCGCTCATCATCTTCGGCGCCGAGACCGCCCGGAGGAAGGTCATCCCGACGAGGAAGCTCGACTCCGACCTGCTCGCCGCCCGGAACCGGCCCGAGCCCGTCGACCCGGCACTGCTCCAGGACTGATCCGTGGTCGACGTCGCCAAGACGGCCACCAACGGCACCGCGCCCGGCCGCCGGGTCCACTTCCGATGCCCGGGCTGCGGCACCGTCCACGGCGTGACCGTCGATGCCCCGAACAGCTGGACCTGGAACGGTGACCTGCAGCGGCCCACGTTCGAGCCGTCCGTGCTCGTGCACCCGCATCGGACGTTTGTGAACGGCGACCTGGACGGTGACGCGCTGACCGCCCCGGAGAACATCACGATGACGCCGCTGTGTCACTCGTTCGTCCGCGGCGGCCGGATCGAGTTCCTCGGCGACTGCACCCACGGCCTCGCTGGCCAGACCGTCGACCTGCCGCCGTGGCGGGAGGACTGATGCAGTCCCCGCCGCTCGAGCTCGTCCTCGACGTCGTCCACCTCGGGGCCCGGAACCTGCTCCGCAACCGGGGTGACGCTGACGGCGACACGATCAGCGAGATCACCCGATCGGTGAAGGACCAGATCCCGTACGGCGACCAGGTCCTCGCGGTCGCGCTCGCCGCCCTGGCCGCCGGCTACTGGGTCCACATCTGCCGACCACGCACCTAGCCTGCCGCTGTACGACGCTGCCCCGTCGCTCTCTTCGGAGAGCGGCGGGGCGTTTCGTCGTGCTCGGGCGCCCCCGAATGTCCCGGATAGTGTCCCCTCGACGTACGGCCCTGACCTGCAAGAACGCGCTATCTACCCCGTTCCTGGACCACCTTGATGTCCACGCTGACGTCCAGCCAACGGGGCCTCCGACTCGACCGGCTGCAGGTACGACGCCGGCACCCACTCGACCCGGGCTTCCTCGCGGCGCTCGTCGATCCAAAGCACGTACGCCTCCCACATTGGCGGCGAGGCGTTCACCACCCGGCGCCGCCAGGTCAGCACCAGACCCTGCCGCGGCAGCCCGACATCGAGCGGCGGCAGCATCCACACGTGCCGGGTCTTCATCAACGCACGATAGAACAGATGTTCGAGAAACGGCTCGCGGTCATGGAAGGATGCCGCCATGGGGCCAGCGATCTACCTAGGACTGGTGATCGCGGACCCCTCGGTCGTTGCCAAGCTCCACGAGAAGCACACAATCACGCTCGAGCAGGTCAGGGAAGCCATCCAGTGGCCCGCCAAGGCCCGCACCGCTGAAGAGACCCACCCTGAACACGGGTGGCGGGTTGTAGCCATCGGCACTGCAGCGTGTGGTGACACGGTGCTCGCCACCCTCCTTCCAGTACCAACTTGGGCCGGGACAGCCGCCGATACCTGGGTCGTGCTGACCGCGCGCTGGGTGCGCTGAACTGGCGCGCGTTTGGTCATCTGTCTACACCCGGCTACCAACGTGTGCTCATAATGGGGACATGGACCAGGACTGGACAGACGACGAGAACCTTTCGCGCGAAGAGACCCTCGCTCGCTTCGAGGCACTCGATCCCGTCGAAACGACTGGTCCCACGATCCCGGCCGGAGGACGTCTCTCCCAGCCTATGACCTTCGGCGCACACACCATCACCCGCGTCGGCGGAGCTCCGCTCCAGCACACAGTCTCGGTCACTTCCGGGGTACCCCAGCACGCATGAGCATCTTCACCGACTCGCGAGCCGTCATCTTCATCGCCGACTACGCATCAGATGAAGGCAACGGCAAAGTCGGCGCCCTCGGCATCGGATTCCGTGTCGTCGGCATGAATCCCAACGGGCTGAGCGCCCCTCAGACCGTCGTCGTAATGATCGACGTTCCCGCCAAGCACATCGGCCAGCAGTTCCCGATCTCGCTGGAACTACGGCGCAGCGACAACGACCAAATCGTGAAGATGATCGGTCCTACAGGGCAGCAAGACTCGCTACGAGTCCAGCAGATGGTGAGCGCATCGCCCAACGGACTCACCGGGGTCTACCTGCCTCCCGATTTCGGTGGCAGGGTCCAGGTCGTGATGCAGTTCCCGAACGGCATCCAGCTCGAGCCAGGCGTCACCTACCACTGGAAGCTCGAGATCGAGGGCCAGCACAACAAGCAGTGGGTCAGCGAGTTCCACATGGCCGGCCCGCCCCCTCAGCCGATCATCGGGGGCCCCGCGGACCATCCGACCGAGTCGATGCCGCCTCTGACCGAGTACGTCGTGCCCCAGCCCAAGCCCGCAGACGCGCCTGGCGACGAGCCTCCCACCGACCAGGCTTGATCTCGATCCTGCGTACCCTCACCTGGTGATCCTGCACTTCGCCTCCCGCCCGGCGGCCGACACCACCGCCGAAGCCCACCACTGGACCCTCGAAGGCGACGACTACGACACCCTCGTCGGCGAAGCCAAGGCCAGCGTCCCCGACGGCTGGCACCTACTCTCCGTACGCCGCGACTAGCTCCACGACGACCTACTGCAGCGCTGATGAACCGACAGCCTCACAACGGTCCGCCATCGTCCTGATCGCAGTCGTAAGGCCATCGAAGGCCGCCAGGGCGTCCGCCCCTGGCGCCGGATCAGCCGCCAGGGCGTCAATCGCAGGGAGCAGGATGTCGATCGCGTTCTTCGTCTCGGCATCCCCCGATGACGAGAGCTCGCGCAGCTCGGCGCCGGCCTTGGTCCATACAGATGGTTCGGCCATCACGTCCGCTGGAATCGCAGCCTCGATCAACGGACAGGTCTCCCGCAACGACGACGACGATGCCGGGTTCTCGTTGTTCCCGCCGTCAGACTTGGCCGCGCCTCCTCCGCAACCAGCACCTAGGACGAGCAGAGCGGCGACGAGGGCGAACTTCATGGCTGCGAGCGTTGCAGGTGAGCGGGCTTCACGTCTAGGGAACGCTGATCAGCGTTGCTCCCCCGTTGCTCCCCGACCAATGCATAGCGAGGGCTACTGAGCGCAAATGGGTGAAGGCCCCGTCCAAGTATGAGTTGGACGGGGCCTTCGGGTTGATCCTCGGGTGATGCCTCCGATCGACCTGCTGCTCGCCTGAGATCCCCACCGCGCATCACCGCCGTGGCGACGAGTTGCCCCGTCGGATGGAACTCCTGCTCCTAGCTGATCGGCTCCCCCCGAAGGGTTCGCGTGAGAGAAGTTCTATGCCAGTTCTCGACCCCGGCGCAAGGGGGTTTCCCCAACTATTTCAGGGAAATCTCGCTTCTCGGCGTGTCGTCCACAGTTCGCGTCCCGCTGTCCACAGAAACGTCGAGTTGTCCACCGATCAGGGCAGCGGCCTGTGGATATCCGACGGGATCCAGACCGCCTTCTTGAGGTCGACGGCACCGCTCGGCCGCAAGGGCGTGCCCTCGCCGAGGTACTCCTGGTGTGCCCGGTGGTCGTGCGACGGCGGCAACGACCCGTCGGCGCGGACGACCCGCCACCACGGCACCGGTCCGCCGTACCCGGCCATCACCGCACCGACCTGGCGCGGACCGCCCTGACCGATCGCCACGGCGATCAGCCCGTACGTCGTCACCATCCCCGGCGGCACCTGCTCGACGATCGAGAGCACCGCCTCGACGTAGTCGTCGGGGTCGAGACGCCGGGCCATGCCCGGAAGCCTAGACGGGCGCTACCGCTTGAACGGCCGGGTGCCGGGCACCAGGACCAGGCCCTTGATGCCGGCGTACCGCTGCGCCCAGGCCAGCTCGGCGCCGAGGTTGCCCATCGTGTTGGTCACCGGCATCAGCGAGATGCCGATGTTGAGGGTGGAGAGCACCCCGGCGGCCCGGCCCTGGGCGTCGAGGAAGCCGCTGCCGGAGTCTCCGGGGATGCCCGGGTTGCCGGTCCGGATGTGGTAGCCGAGTCCACCGCCGGCCGAGCCGAGGATCTTGCCGGTCTTGGCGACCGCCTTGCCGGTGCGCATCGAGGAGTTGCCGACGGTGTAGATCGCCGATCCGGTCGCGAGCGTTCCCGAGACGATCCTGCTCGGCCCGCCCCAGACCGGCATCGTCGGGTTCACCTTGGCGACGCTGGCCCGGTCGACCCGGACCAGCGCGAAGTCGTTGAGCGCGCAGCGGTTCGCGTCCTTCGTCCGGAGCTTCTGCATGCTCGCCCACGAGGAGTAGGCCAGCCGGCCGGTGCCGACGACCTTGCCCGGCCGGAAGAAGTTGCCGCCGGTCACGAACTGGACCGCCGTGCCCATCGGCAGGCTCGGCGTGGTGCAGCCGTTCACGTCGTCGGACTTGCCCTTGCCGGCGCAGTGCGCGGCGTACCCGACGTAGACGTTCCCGGCGGCGTCCCTGAAGACGAAGTTCGCGGTGCACTGCGCCCCCGCGGTGAGCATCTGCACGCCCGGCTTGATCACCGCCGTCGACTCCGGCGCCCAGGCACGGGCGGCCTGCGTGGAGGCGGCCGGAACCAGGACGACGGCTGCCGTCACCAGCCCGAGCAGGACGGCGAGCAGGCGTTTCGGCAGAGCAGGCATTCAGGAACCCCCGTGACGACGTTGAGGCCCTGAACAACGACAGCGCCCGCCCTCGGTCACGAGGGCGGGCGCGTCAGGCTCGGACGTCGAGCTCGTCGAGACGTCAGTAGGAAGGCTGGCTCGGGTCGATCTGGTTGACCCACGCCACCACGCCACCGCCCACGTGCACGGCGTCGGCGTACCCGGCGCCCTTCACGATCGCGAGGCACTCGGCCGACCGGACACCGCTCTTGCAGTGCAGCACGACCTGCTTGTCGGACGGCAGCTGCTCCAGCGCGGACCCGTTGAGGAAATCACCCTTCGGGATCAGCACCGAGCCCGGGATCGAGTTGATCTCGTACTCGTTCGGCTCGCGGACGTCGACTAGGACGAAGTCCCGGGTGCCCTCCTCACGCTCCTTGAGCATGTGCTCCAGCGTCACCACCGAGATGGTGGCGTCGGCCGCGGCGTCGGCGGCCTCCTCGGAGACGGCGCCGCAGAACGCGTCGTAGTCGATCAGCTCGGTGACGGTCGCGTGCTCACCGCAGAGCGCGCAGTTCGGGTCCTTGCGGACCTTCAGCTTGCGGTACTCCATCTCCAGGGCGTCGTAGATCATCAGCTTCCCGACCAGCGGGTCGCCGATGCCGGTCAGCAGCTTGATCGCCTCGTTGACCTGGATCGAGCCGATGCTCGCGCAGAGCACGCCGAGCACGCCGCCCTCGGCGCAGCTCGGGACCATCCCCGGCGGGGGCGGCTCCGGGTAGAGGCAGCGGTAGCAGGGCGCGTCGTCGACCAGGTTCGGCGCGAACACGCTGGCCTGGCCGTCGAAGCGGTAGATCGAGCCCCAGATGTACGGGATCTTCAGGAAGTACGCCGCGTCGTTGACCATGTAGCGGGTCGCGAAGTTGTCGGTGCCGTCGACGATCAGGTCGTAGCCGCGGAAGACGTCGAAGACGTTGTCGTTGTCGAGGCGCTCCTCGTGCAGGATCACCTCGACGTACGGGTTGATCTCGGCGATCGACTCCTTCGCGGAGAGCCCCTTCGGCTTGTCGATGTCGCTGACGCCGTGGATCACCTGGCGCTGCAGGTTGGACTCGTCGACGGTGTCGAACTCGGCGATGCCGAGGGTGCCGACTCCGGCCGCGGCCAGGTACAGCAGCGCCGGGCTGCCGAGTCCGCCGGCGCCGATCACCAGGACCTTGGCGTTCTTGAGCCGCTTCTGCCCGGTCATGCCCACGTCGGGGATGATCAGGTGGCGGCTGTAACGGCGTACTTCGTCGATGGTCAGCTCAGCGGCCGGCTCGACCAGTGCGGGCAGGGACACGACACTCCTCGGTGCGAATCTTCTGGAACTCGGTACGCCGGTGCAACACCGCCGTAGCCTCCAGTGTTCCCCGCCCCGGCGGGCGGCAGACCCCCGGGTCCGCCATCTGGAACCCCCGGAACCTCCGTCTACCCGGCAGTACGTGAGAGTAGGCTCCCCGCAGACCGGTCTGGACGCTAGTCAGGACCGCCCACCCCTGACCAGAACCGCACGGAGGCTTCGCGTGACCACCCCGGCCACCCGCTCGACCAGCGGCGACCAACCCGCTCGTGGTGCGCGCCTGCCCCGGCGCGCCCGCCGCGCCCAGCTGCTGGAGTCGGCACTGGAGGTCTTCGTCGCCCAGGGCTACCACTCGGCCGCGATGGACGACATCGCCGAGAGCGCCGGCGTCTCCAAGCCGGTGCTCTACCAGCACTTCCCGGGCAAGCTCGACCTCTACCTGGCGCTCCTCGACCAGGCCGTCGAGAAGGTGATCGCCGGCACCCGCGAGGCACTGGAGTCGACCGAGGACAACAAGCAGCGGGTCGCGGCCACGATGACCGCGTTCTACACCTACGTGGCCAGCGAGCAGGGCGAGTTCCGGCTGGTCTTCGAGTCCGACCTGACCAACGAGCCTGCCGTCCGGGAGCGGATCGACCGGGTCACCCTGGAGTGCGCCGAGCTGATCGCGCACGTCATCCACGACGACACCGGCCTCCCCGACGAGGCCTCCCGGCTGCTCGCCGTGGCACTGGTGGGAATGGGCCAGGTCAGCGCGCGGTTCTGGCTGGAGAGCCGTTTGCAGGGCAATGACACGATGGAGCAGGCGGACGCCGCGAGCCTGGTCGCCGGACTCGCGTGGCGCGGGATCCGCGGATACCCGCGGACCGACGAACCCGGCTGAGACCGCGTCCGCCCGAACCACCGCACCACCCACACCGGAACAACACAGGAGGTCCTCCGCATGGAGGTCAAGATCGGCGTGACCCACGCCAACCGCGAGCTCGTCGTCGACACCGACCTGGACGCGGCCGCGGTCGAGGATCAGGTCCGCGGCGCGCTCACCGACGGTGGCGTGCTGAGCCTGACCGACGCGAAGGGCCGCCGGATCGTCGTCCCCGCCGAGAAGATCGCCTACATCGAGATCTCGACCAGCACCGCCGGACAGGTCGGCTTCCGCTCCTGATCGGCCGCCGGCTACGCCCTCTCGGGGTCGTTTAGCGGCATAGTGAGTCCCAGCGGCGGTTCAGGCCGTCGCACGACACGAAGGGAACTCATCATGTTCTGGACGATCGTGGGCTCAATCATCGGTGGTGTCATCATCGGTCTTCTCGGCAAATTCGTGGCACCGGGCAACCGGGACAGCATCCCGCTGTGGCTGACCGTGCTCTGCGGCATCGGCGGCATCTTCCTGGGCAGCTACCTCTACTTCGCGATCTTCGACGTCGCCGACAACGTCAAGAACAACGCGGACTACGACTGGCTGAACACCAGCAAGGGCGTCGACTGGTGGCGGCACGTCTGGCAGATCGGCGCCGCTGCGGTCCTGGTCGTGGTCGCGGCCACTGCGACCGGGCGCGCCAAGAAGGCCTGAGCGAGCGGGGCTGGTCTCTAGGAGGCCAGCCCCAGCTCCGCCATCCGGTTGGCGTGGTTCTCGGTGAGCCGGTTGAACATCCTGCCGAGCGCGACCAGGTCCAGGCCGGGCCGGTCGACCCCGCCGGCCAGCAGCGCCGCCAGGGAGTCCCGCTCGGCCACCACGCGCTGCGCCTGGGAGAGCGCCTCCCCCATCAGCCGGCGCCCCCACAGGGCCAGCGGCCCGGCGACCCGGCCGTCGGCCGCGATCGCCTCCCGGACCCGCTCGACCACGAAGCTCGCGTGCCCCGAGTCGGCGAGCGAGGTGACGATCAGGTTGCGGGTGTCCGCGTCTAGGAACGCGGCCACCTCCCGGTAGAAGTCCGAGGCCAGCCCGTCGCCGACGTACGCCTTGGCCAGCCCTTCGAGCCAGTTGCTCGGGGCGGTCTTCGCGTGGAACGCGTCGAACGGCTTCACGAACGGCGCCATCGCCTCCATCGGCTCCGACCCCAGGTCGGCGATCCGGGCGATCAGCGGCTCGACGTGGTTGAACTGGATCGTCGCCATCTTCCCCAGCGCCAGCTTGTCGGCGAGCGTCGGCGACAGCTTGGCGTCCTCGGCGAGCCGCTCGAACGCCGAGATCTCGCCGTACGCGATCGCGCCGAGGAGGTCCACCACGGCCGCTCGGTAGCCGGAGTCCTGGAAGGCCACGGGGACGTCGGTCGCGGGCCCAGAAGTCGGTCCAGAAGTCGACTCAGAAGCGGGGATTTCGGTCATGAGGGCAGGGTACCGATAGACTGTGGACGGCAGACGGCCCCCGTCAGCGCCCGGACACGACCGGGGAATACACCTGGACGACACCGCTCAGGCGAACGGGGAGGCAGCCGCGCCTTCGACCCCTCGAGAAATTCGAGCACACAGAACGGCAAGATCCTGACTACCTTCCGAGAGCTCGGGGTACTCCCCGAGATTTGCGACGCGCTTGAGCGCGGCGGCATCACCACTCCCTTCGCCATCCAGGAGATGACCCTGTCGGTCGCCCTGATGGGGACCGACCTGATCGGCCAGGCCCGCACCGGAACCGGCAAGACGCTGGCCTTCGGCATCCCGGTGCTGCAGCGCTCCGTCGCGCCGCACGACCCGGACTACGACGAGCTGGTCGCCCCGGGCAAGCCCCAGGCCCTGATCGTCGCCCCGACCCGCGAGCTCGCGCTCCAGGTCTCCAGCGACCTGCAGCTGGCCGGTGCGGACCGCGGCATCCGCGTGCTCACCGTGTACGGCGGCGTCCCCTACGAGCCGCAGCTCGAGGCGCTCGAGACCGGCGTCGAGGTGGTCGTCGGAACGCCGGGCCGCCTGATCGACCTGATGAACCGCCGGGCGCTGGACATCTCGCACGTCAAGAGCCTGGTGCTCGACGAGGCGGACGAGATGCTCGACCTCGGCTTCCTCCCCGACGTGGAGCGGCTGCTCGCCAAGACGCCGGAGACCCGGCAGACGATGCTGTTCTCGGCGACGATGCCGTCCGCGATCGTCTCGCTGGCCCGCACCCACATGCGGCACCCGATGAACATCCGGGCCGAGTCGTCGTACGACAACCAGACGGTGCCGGCCACGGCCCAGTTCATCTACCAGGCCCACGACCTCGACAAGCCCGAGATGATCGGCCGGATGCTGCAGGCCGAGGGCTCCGGGCTGACGATCGTCTTCACCCGCACCAAGCGCCAGTCGCAGCGGGTCGCCGACGACCTGACCGAGCGCGGCTTCGACGCCAGCCCGCTGCACGGCGACATGGCCCAGGCCGCCCGCGAGAAGGCGCTGGCCAAGTTCCGCGAGGGCAAGCTCCGGGTCCTGGTCGCGACCGACGTCGCCGCCCGCGGCATCGACGTCACCGGCGTCACCCACGTCATCAACTACACCTGCCCCGAGGACGAGAAGACCTACGTCCACCGGATCGGCCGGACCGGCCGGGCCGGCGCCACCGGGGTCGCGGTGACCTTCGTCGACTGGGCGGACCTGCACCGCTGGAAGATGATCAACAAGGCGCTCGACCTGCCGTTCGAGGACCCGCCGGAGACCTACTCGAGCTCCGAGCACTTCTTCCACGACATGGGCATCGTGCCCGGCACCAAGGGCCGCGTCATTCCCGAGGGTCAGATCGTGATCCCGCGCCAGCCGCGCAAGGACGACCGTGGCGGCCGTGACGGTGGTCGCGGACGTGACGGTGGCAGCCGTGGCGGCGGGCGCTCCCGTGGCGAGGGCCGCGGCGAGCGCACCGAGGCCGGATCGTCCGCCCCGGCGGCCGACGGCGACGCTGCCTCCCGCCCGCGGCGCAACCGCAACCGGCGCCGCACCCGCGGTGGTGGCGGGTCGTCCGCGGCTGCCGCCGAGTAGCAGCACCGCAGTGGCGAGCGGGGCGTAGCCGGCCAACCAGGCGCCGCGCCTGCGCGGGCGTCCCCGCACGCCGCGCCCGGTGACCTACGCCAGGACCACCACGTCGGTGCCGTCCTGCGCGAAGCCCCACATCCGTACGGCGTCACTCAGCTTCTGCCGGATGCAGCCGTGCGACTGCGGCGTGCCCAGCTGCTTCTCGGTCTGCAGCGCCTTGCCGTCCTTGGTCGGGATGCTGTGGAAGCCGATCGCGGCGTTGTCGCCCCGGGTGAAGCGGACGAAGTACTGCATCACCCCGGAGTCGTCGATGCCGACGGCCCAGCGCGACCGCGAGTACACGTCGTACTTGCCGGGCTTCAGGTTGTTCGTGAGGCTGCCGGAGACCAGGTACGTCGAGATCGTGGCGCCCTTCGCATCGACCAGCCAGACCCGCTGGCCGCTCATCGAGAACACCACCCGGCGGCCGGACCCGGAGCCGGCGGGCAGCGCCGTGCCGGAGGTCCGCGCCGAGGAGTCCGACGGCGGCTGCTCGCTGGTCGTGGTCGTCTTCGGGGCGGCCGGCGTCGGGGTCGAGGACGGCGTCGACTTCGGGGTCACCGGGTCGGAGCCGGTGGGCGGGTCGGCCTTGAGGTCAGCGGTCGCCGAGGTCGGCGTCTGGTCGCCCTCGAGCGCCGATCCGGCCCCGCCGAGCGGGATCACGTCGAGCCCGCCGAGCAGCGCGACAACCGTCACCGTCAGCGAGACCACCGCCGCGGCGATCCGACCGACCCGGGGGCGTACCCGCGGCGGAGGCTCGAGGCGGTGCTTGCTCACGGCCGATCAGCCTCGCTCGACCAGGTTCTTGGCGACCGCGCGGTAGGCCTCGGCGCCCTTGGTGGAGCGCGCCGTGGTGAGGATCGAGCGGCCGGCGGCCGGGGCCTCGGCGAACCGGATCGACTTCGGGATCGGCGGCTCGATGACGGCCAGGTCGTAAGTCTCGGAGATGGTGTCCAGGACCGCGCGCGCGTGGGTGGTGCGGCCGTCGTACAGGGTGGGCAGGACGCCCCAGACCTCGAGCTCGCGGTTGGTGAACCGGCGGACGTCGTGGACGGTGTCGAGCAGCTGCCCCACGCCCCGGTGCGAGAGCGTCTCGCACTGCAACGGGATCAGGACGCCGGTCGCCGCGGTCAGCGCGGCGACGGTGAGGACGCCTAGCGACGGCGGGCAGTCCAGCAGGACCCAGTCGTACTCGCCGTCGAGGTCCTCGACCATCGAGCGGATCACGTACTCGCGGCCGGTCCGGGTGAGCAGGTCGGCCTCCGCCCGGGCGAGCTCGATCGTCGCCGGGACCAGGTCGACGCCGTCCTCGGTGGTGGCCATCACCTCGGTGACCGGCAGCCCCTTGGTCAGCACGTGGTGGATCGAGAGGTCCAGGTCCTCCGGATCGATGCCGAGGCTGAACGTCAGGCACGCCTGCGGATCCAGGTCGACGAGCAGCACCCGCTGACCCAGCTCGGCGAACGCGGTGCCGAGGGAGGCAACAGTGGTCGTCTTGGCGACGCCACCCTTCTGGTTGGCGACGGCGATCACGCGGGTCGTGGACATCACGGACCATCATGCCAGCCGCCCCTTGTGTCCGTTGACCACTGCCGGGAATGCTGTGGCGCATGTCGCCCTCGAATTCTCGTACCGCCCTGATCACCGGAGCCACCGCCGGCATCGGCCTGGAGCTCGCCCGCCAGCTGGCCGCGCGCGGCACCGACATCGTGCTGGTCGCCCGCAACGAGGAGCGGCTCGGCGAGGTCGCTCTCCAGCTCACCCAGGAGTTCGGTGTCCGGACCGAGGTGATTGCTGCCGATTTGACCGACCGGGCGGCGCTGGAGGTCGTGGAGGAGCGGCTGGCCGACGCGTACCGGCCGGTCGACCTGCTGGTCAACAACGCCGGGTTCGGCCTCAAGGGCCGCTTCCTGGACAACACCGTCGAGCAGGAGCAAGCGCACCTCGACGTCCTGGTGGTCGCGCCGATGCGGCTGACGCACGCCGCCCTCGGGCCGATGGTGGAGCGCGGCAGCGGCCAGATCGTCAACGTCTCCTCGGTCGCCGGCTACCTCCCCCGCGGGACGTACTCCGCCGCCAAGGCCTACGTCACCCGGTTCAGCGAGTGGGCGCACAACGAGTACAAGCCGCAGGGGGTGCACGTGATGGCGCTCTGCCCCGGGTTCGTCCGCACCGAGTTCCACGAGCGGATGGAGGTCGGCCGCGACTCCGCCCCGGACTTCCTGTGGTTGGACGCCGAGGAGTTCGTGCGCGCCGCCCTCGCCGACCTGGACGCCGGCAAGGCGATCAGCGTCCCGACCCTGCGCTACAAGGCGATCGTCACCGGGGCGAAGTACGTGCCGGGCGGGTTGCTGCAGCGGTTCCAGAGCATGGGACGTAGGTAGCTACCCCTCGCCCGCGATGAACGCCCGCACTGCGTTCGCCACCATCTGCACCGCGATCGCGGAGAGCAGCAGACCGGCGATCCGCGTCACCAGCATCACGCCGCTCTCCCGGATCAACCGCAGGATCGGCAGCGAGAACCGCATCGCCAGCCAGATCGTCAGGTGCACGCCGATCACGCCGAGCGCCACCGCCGAGAACTGCCCCCACCCGTCGACCTGCTTGCTGAACACCATCGTCGCCACGATCGCGCCCGGTCCGGCGAGCAGCGGCGTGCCCAGCGGCACCAGCGCGACGTTGGTCTCGCCGCTCGCCACCTGCTCGGACTCCTTGCCGGTGAGCAGCTCCAGGGCGACCAGGAGCAGCAGCAGACCGCCGGCGCACTGCAGCGCCGGCAGCGAGATGTGCAGGTAGCCGAGGATCTGCTGGCCGAAGAACGCGAACGCGCTGATCACGCCGAACGAGACCGTGACCGCCTGCCAGGCGAGCCGCCGGGCAACCTGCGGCGACCGGCCGCCGGTGAGCGAGAGGAAGATCGGGATGGTGCCGACCGGATCCATGATCACGAAAAGTGTCACGAAGACGCTCGTGAACAGGGCCAATTCCATGCCCTGAGGGTAGAGCCGCCGAGGCATCCCTGACGAACCGCGAGCCGGAGGACCGACAGCGCCGGGTGCTCGGCTTTTCAGGCTCCGTGAGTCAGGCTGGGACCATGTTCGACACCATCACCGGGATCCCGCTGCACCCGCTCGTCGTGCACGGCGTCGTCGTCCTGCTCCCGCTCACGGTGCTCGGCACCCTGGCGATCGCGCTCCGGCCGGCCTGGCGCCGGACCTACGGGCCGCTGGTGGTCGGTATCGGCGTGGTCGCCACCGCGCTGGTCCCGGTCGCGACCCAGAGCGGCAAGAAGTTCGAGAAGACCCTCCAGCTCGATGTCGGCAAGCACCAGCAGCTCGGCGACCAGCTGATCTGGTTCGCGCTGCCGCTGCTGGCCCTGCTGATCGCCCTGGTCGTCCTCGACCGCCGGGAGGCCGCGCCGGCCTCGGAGAGCGGCAGCTCGACGCCCTCCACCGCGATCAAGGTGGTCGCCGCGCTGGCGATCGTCGCCTCGCTCGCGACCGCCTACCAGGTGTTCCGGGTCGGCGACTCCGGTGCGCGCAAGGTCTGGTGCGGCGGCGTCTACGACTGCAAGCCGGTGCAGTAGCCCGTCACCAGCTCGGCCGGGCACCGCCGAACGGCATCTCCAGCGCCTCCGGGCCGAACCCGGTGACGTCGGCCAGCAGCCAGTCGTCGCGGAGCAGCAGCGCCGCCGAGGCCGGCCGGATCACCAGCCACAACCACCGGCCGTCCGCCTCACCGGCGAAGACCGACTTGGCCAGCAGGTCGTCCTCGATCGACGGGTCGACGGCCCACATCGGCACCGCCCGCCCGCCGGCCCGGACGTGGATCGCGTGCGGTCCCAGCCCGATCTGCTCGCCCGGGTCGTCGTACGCGGTCCCGGCGCATCGCGCCCCCAGCCCCACTCCGGGGTCCTCGGAGATCACGGTGACCTCCACCGGTCCGTCGAGGTCGCTGGTGCCGACCGTGGTGGTCACCGTCGCGTAGGTCCGGTCGCCGCCCTCGACGCAGCCGAAGTCGGCGATCGACCAGCCCGGGCTCATCGGCCACGGCAGGTACGTCGGCAGGTCGGCGGAGCGGCCGACCAGCTCGGCGAAGGTCTCGTAGTCGGCCGTGTCCGGACGCCACAGCGGGTGGATGGTGCCGTGCACCGGGCAGGTCCAGGCGTCGTCGGCCTCGACGATGGCGGACGTGCAGCGGGGACAGGAAGCCACGAGTGACACGGCTGAAGCCTAGGCGTTCCAGCGCGCCACGACCGGCGACTCCCGCTCGTACCCGAGGACCGAGACCGTCGCGGTGTCGAGCCGGAAGAGCCGCCCCTCCGTCACCGGCTGGTCCAGCCAGCGGCAAGCGAGCGCGCGGGAGGCGTGTCCGTGGCCGAAGACCAGCACCCGGCCGCCGCGGGCCCGTACGTCGGCCACCACCCGGTCCAGCCGCGCCGTCACCCGGGCCGCGTCCTCCCCGCCCGGGCAGGGATGGCTCCACACCGTCCAGCCGGGCACGCTCTCCCGGATCTGCGCCGTGGTGATGCCCTCGTAGTCGCCGTAGTCCCACTCGACCAGGTCCGCGGAGACGACCGCGTCCGCGAACCCCGCCAGCTCCGCCGTACGACGGGCCCGTTGCCGCGGGCTGGTCAGCACCAGGTCGAACGCCGTCCCGGAGAGCCTGGCCGCCAGCCCGCGGGCCGACTCCTCGCCGGCCGCGGTCAGCGGGACGTCGGTCGTCGAGGTGTGCCGGCCGCTCGCGCTCCACTCGGTCTCGCCGTGCCGGACGACCCAGAGCTCACCGGCTGCATTCGCACTCATGGCCCCGAGCCTTCTGCGATCCTGGCTCGGTGACAAGTCCCCACTTCTCGGACACCCCCGCGACGATCGGCCCCGAGCTCCGCCGCGCCCGGCTCGCGGTGGCGGCCGCGTTCGCGACCCAGGGCATGGTGTTCATCAACCTGACCACCCGGTTGCCCGACTTCACCGACAAGTGGGACCTCTCCGACAACGAGCTCACCCTGCTGCTGCTGATGATGGTGCTGCTCGCCGGCGCCGGTTCGGTCCTGGCCGAGACGCTGGCCAGGACCCGGGACTCGGCGACGCTGCTGCGCACCGGTCTGGCGCTGATCACGCTCGCCGTACCGGTGATGTCGCTGGCGCCGGAGTTCGGGTTCTTCGCGGCGTCGATGGCCGTGTACGGCGTCGCCCTCGGGATGGTCGATGCCACCACCAACATGCAGGGCGTCGCCCTGGAGCACCGGTACGGGCGGCCGATCCTGCCGTCCTTCCACGGCGCATGGACGGTCGGCGGGCTGCTCGGCGCGGGCGTCACCCTCGCCACCTCGCACCTGGCGATCGGGGCCGGGGCGGTGCTCGCGGTGGTGCCGCTGATCGTCCTGACCCGCCCGTTCCTGCGCCGGGTCGGCGACCCCGCCGCCGACGCGCCGAAGCTGGAGATCCCGTGGCGGCCGATCCTGCTGGTGGGGCTGGGGATGGTGCTCTTCTACATGGTCGACACGGCCGCGTTCACCTGGGGGCCGCTGTACCTGGAGCACGTCTTCGACGACACCCCGTCCGGGCTCTTCGCCCTGGCGGTCGTCCCGTACCTGATCTCCAGCGGCGGGATGCGCCTGGCCGGCGACAACCTGGTGGGGCGGTACGGCGAGGTCGTCATCCTCCGCATCGGCGGTGTGGTCGCTGCGCTCGCGCTGGCGATCGTGGTGTTCGCGCCGACCTGGCCGGTGGCCGTGCTCGGCTTCCTGATCCTCGGCAGCGGCGTCGGCGTGATCGCCCCGCTGAGCTTCTCCGCCGCCGCCCGGATCGCCGGCGGGGTCGACGAGGACCCGGTGACCCGGCAGGCCCGCGTCGATGCGGTGATCGCCCGGTTCAACCAGTTCAACTACCTCGGCGCCCTGCTCGGCTCCGTGCTCACCGGTGCCGTCGGCAACAACGACCTGAGGATCGGGTTCGCGGTGCCGATGGTGCTGATCCTCGGCATCCTGCCGCTGGCCCGAGCCTTCGCGCGGGGGCGCTAGGCGCTCGGACCCGCCCAGTTCTTGTCCGGGACCGGAACCGGGCGACCCGGCTGCTCGCCGCCGCGCGACTCCAGGTAGCTGTTCTTCGGCACCATCACCTTGCGGCGGAAGACGCAGACGATCTTCCCGTCCTGGTTGTAGCCGATGGTCTCGACGTAGACGACGCCGCGGTCGTCCTTCGACTTCGACTCGGTCTTCTCCAGCACGGTGGTCTCGCCGTACAGGGTGTCGCCGTGGAAGGTCGGCGCGACGTGGCGCAGCGACTCGACCTCGAGGTTCGCGATCGCCTTGCCGGAGATGTCCGCGACGGACATGCCGAGCAGGATCGAGTACACGTAGTTGCCGACCACGACGTTCTTGCCGAACTGCGTCGTCTTCTCGGCGTAGTTGACGTCCAGGTGCAGCGGGTGATGGTTCATCGTGAGCAGGCAGAACAGGTGGTCGTCGTACTCGGTGACCGTCTTGCCGGGCCAGTGCTTGTAGGTCGCACCGACCTCGAACTCCTCGTAGCTACGACCGAACTGCATGGCTCACTCTTTCGTCAGGGGCGGCTCCCCGTTCCGGGGGCCGTCCCATCGTGCCGAAAGCGGGCCGTTCAGGCGAGCCCGGCAGGCGTGGCATTCCTCACGACCCGCCACCCCCGGCCTTGCGGCGATGCATCTTCGGAGCGCCGCCGACCACCTCGGAGCCGTGCGCCTTCTCCTTGCCCGGGGCGTCCTTCGGGACCCCGCGGTCGTTCGCCTTCTTGCGGTCGAGCGCCTCGCGCATCTTCGCCTTGAGGTCGTCGTTCGAATTCTGCTCAGCCATGGGGTACGTCCTCCGTCGTCGACTTCGGTGACCACCATGTCATCCGGCCCGCGGCCCGTCGAGGAGGTTTCCGGCTCCCTTCGGGTCCGAATATCGGTATTCGCGTGACAGCCACCCCCGGATCGGGTCTGATCAATGAGCGCCCGCACGCCCTGCGGGCCCGAACACCCCCTCGGAGGTACCCGTGAAGTTCCGCCCGTACGCCGCGACCGTCGCCGCCTTTGCGACCGCCGCGATCAGCCTGACGGTGATCGCGCCGGCTCAGGCCGCCCCGACCGATCCGGTCACCAACCTGGCCGTCTCGCAGAGCCAGGTCGGCCAGGAGTGGGTTGTCAACGCATCCTGGACCGCGAACGACACGGCGACCACCTACAAGGTGCTCATCACCGACGACGAGGCAGCCACCTCCGTCGTCAAGAGCAAGGACTTCGCCGCGAACGCGGGTGCCCCCGCTACCGCCGACCTCGCTACCGCCGACCTCGTCTCCGGTGGCGAGTACTGGCTCGCGGTGCGCGCGAAGAGCGGCGAAACCCTCGGCGCAGTGGAGTCCGTGCCGTTCACCGCGATCACCCTCGACAGCACCGGCCCGACCGGCACCTACACGGTGAACCGGACGTCGGCCTTCATGACGATCGACTTCGACGCGCAGAGCTTCGACGAGATCGAGGCGGCGGCCTTCACCGTCACCCAGACCAGCCTGTCGGACAACACCCCGGGCGGTTCCATCACCCGGACCATCCAGGCCGGCGACGGCTCGCCCCCGACCACCTGGACCAAGCCCACCTACAAGCTGAAGTACCACCGGCCCGGCACCTTCACCCCGAAGGTGCGCCTGACCGACCAGTTCGGCAACGTCACGACCGTCAACCTGCCGGCGCTGACGGTGAAGCGCGACGTGACGAACCCCCGGGTCCGGATCACCACCCCGGCCAACCCGACCAAGGTCGCCTCCTGGCGCCGGATCAAGGGCACCGCCACCGATGCCGAGACCGGAGTCAGCGGCGCGATGGCCTTCGTCGTCCAGAAGCGCGGCGGCGTCTGGTACGCCTACGACTTCCACAAGCGGAAGTGGCTCAAGGGCTACTCCGGCCTCACCAAGACCCTCCGCAAGAGCAAGGCCCGCCCGGCCAGCATGCGGGTGAACGCGGCCGGCGCCTGGCAGACCCCGGCGATCAGGGGCCTGCGCAAGGGCAAGCTGCACGTCGAGGCCGCTGCTTTCGACAACGGCTTCAACCTCGGCGAAGCGCCGAAGGTCAACCGCACCCTGCGCTGACCGCACGCTCCGGCCCGGACCACGTCGTACGACGGGTCCGGGCCGGCTGCGTTCCCGCACCCGTCCGCGCCGGTAGGGTGGCCTGTCAGGCAGACGACAGCCGGAAGGGGCACAGTGGGCGTTCACATCGACAGCCGGGGCATCCGCCTGACCGGCTCCCTCGACGGCATCGCCGACGTCCCGCTCGACCTGAAGTTCGGCGGCCACCGGATCTGGTCCTTCACCCCGGAACGGGACGGCCACCGCCTCGGTCCGGCGATCCTCGTCACCTGGCCGAAGCCGATCGCGTCCCGGCTCGACGGGATCGCCCAGGTCGAGCTGGTCCCGCACAACGGCGGCAGCGTCGTCTTCGAGGGTGCGGTCAAGTTCGGCCGCTCCGGCGACCCGCTGGTCCTGGTCGACGACCTCGGCAACCCGCTGTCGCTGGACAAGGGCGGCCGGCTCCAGCGCACCTTCGAGGACTACGCCGGCGACGCCCGGGCCGAGCTGATCTCGGCGGCGAAGCGGGTCCTCGTCGACCTGCGCGACGCGTGCGGCCTGGACGCCTACCTCTGCTACGGCGGCCTGCTCGGCGCGGCCCGGTCCGGGGCGATGATCGGCCACGACTCGGACCTCGACCTGGCCTTCCTGAGCGCCTACACGCACCCGTTCGACATCATCCAGGAGTCCCGCAGGGCCGAGAAGACGATGGCCCGGCTCGGCTGGCAGGTGATCCGGATGTCCTCGGCGAACTTCAAGATCTGGGTGCCGCTGCCCAGCGGCAAGCGCGCCGGCGTCGACGTCTTCGGGTCCTTCCACATCGGCGACACCTTCAACATCACCGGCTCGCTGACCGGGACGCTGGACCGGGACGCGATCCTGCCGTTCGGCGAGATCGACCTCGAAGGCGTCAGCTTCCCGGCCCCGGCCGACGTACCCCGCTTCCTCGAGTTCACCTACGGACCCGGCTGGAAGGTCCCCGACCCGGCCTTCCACTTCGGCCACCCGCCGGCGAACGTACGCCGGATGTCGCACTGGTTCCGCGGCACCCGGAGCCGGCTGCCGCACTGGCAGGAGTTCTACAAGGGCCCCCACCGCGAGGTCCCCTCCGAGCCGTCGCTGTTCGCCCGCTGGGCCGCCGAGCGGATGGAGCCGAAGGACCGGATCATCGAGCTCGGCTCCGGCACCGGCCGGGACGCGATCTGGTTCACCCAGGAGGGTCACGGGACCGTCGGGTCGGACTACTGCGGCTCCGCCCGGACGGCGGCCAAGCAGGCCACCGCGAAGGCCGGCCTGAAAATCCGGTACCGACCGATCAACCCGGAGTCGCTGCACTCGGTGCTGACCACCGCCACCAAGTTCGCCCACGACCCGCACCCCCGGCACATCTACGCGCGCGGCCTGATCGACGCGCTGGCACCCTCCGGCCGGATCGGCCTGTGGCGGTTCTGCGCGATCGCCGGGCGCCGCGGCGGGCTGACCTTCCTGGAGTTCCGCACCGACGCCGAGCGGGGCGCGCGCAAGCACTTCGGCAAGCACGCCCGCACCTTCGCCCGTCCGGCGGCGATCGTCGCCGAGATCGAGCGGCACGGGGGCCGGGTCGTCGAGCAGACGACCGGTCGCGGCCTGGCGCCGCTCGGCAAGGAGAACCCGGTCATCTGTCGTCTCGTCGTGAGCTGGACCAAGGAAGGAGTGGGTCGGTGAAGAACCCGCTGAGCAGGGACAACCGGATCGCCAAGCTGGAGGCGCGGGTCACCGAGCTGATGGGGGCGGTCGAGGAGAACCGCCGCCTCAACGAGCGCCTCTCCGACGTCCTCGACGTGATGACCGAGCTGCTGGTGCCGGCGGTCGACCGCGACGACGAACGGCTGAAGGCGGCGCTGGACGCGCTCGGAAAAGGCAAGCAGCGCGCCACCGACTAGGTCGGTGACGCGCTGCCCGTCAAGGTCAGTTCTTGCTCTTGTAGTCCTTGAGCATCGCGTTGCCGATGATCATCTTCTGGATGTCCGAGGTGCCCTCGCCGATCAGCATGAACGCGACCTCGCGGTAGAGCCGCTCGATCTCGTACTCCTTGGAGTAGCCGTACCCGCCGTGGATCCGGAACGAGTCCTCGACGACCTCGTGGGCGTACTCGGAGGCGACCATCTTCGCCATCCCGGCCTCGACGTCCATCCGCTGACCGGTGTCCTTCATCCGGGCCGCCTTCACCATCATGGTGTGCGCGACCTCGACCTTGGTGGCCATCTCCGCGATCCGGAAGAGGATCGCCTGGTGCTTGGCGATCGGCTTGCCCATGGTCTGGCGCTGCTGGGCGTACTCGACGCCGAGCTCGAAGCCGCGGATCGCCAGGCCGCAGGCGCGGGCGGCGACGTTGACGCGGCCGACCTCGACGCCGTCCATCATCTGGTAGAAGCCCTTGCCGGTCTCCCCGCCGAGGATCTGGTCCTCCCGGACGACATGGTTCTCGAGCACCATCTCGGTGGTCTCGACGCCCTTGTAGCCCATCTTGTCGATCTTGCCCGGGATGGTCAGGCCGGGAGCGGTCTCGCCGAAGCCGGCTTCCTTCTCGATCAGGAAGGTGGTCATGTTCTTGTAGACCGAGTCGGCACCCTCGTCGGTCTTGCACAGGGTGGCGACCAGGCGCGACTGGGCGCCGTTGGTCAGCCACATCTTCGAGCCGGTGATCGAGTAGCTGCCGTCGGCCTGCTTGACCGCCTTGGTCGAGACCGCCGCGACGTCGGAGCCGAGTCCCGGCTCGGACATCGAGAACGCTCCACGCATCTCGCCGGTCGCCATCTGGGGCAGGTACTTCTGCTTCTGCTCCTCGGTGCCGTGCTGCATCACCATGTACGCCACGATGAAGTGGGTGTTGATGACACCGGAGACGCTCATCCAGCCGCGGGCGATCTCCTCGACGCAGAGCGCGTAGGTCAGCAGCGACTCGCCGAGACCGCCGTACTCCTCGGGGATCATCAGGCCGAAGACGCCGAGCTCCTTGAGGCCCTCGATGATCTCGGCCGGGTACTCGTCGGCGTGCTCGAGCTCCTGGGCGACCGGGATGATCTTCTCGTTCGTGAACGCCTGGACAGCCTTGAGGATCTCCTCCTGGATGTCGTTGAGTCCCTCGGTCTGGGCCAGTCGAGCCATGGTGATGACGTCCTTCCGGTGACGGTTGGTGCCGCGCAGGCACCGCCCGATATTACCCGTCGGTACCGGTGTGTGGAGCCTCGCCGACCATGACACAGGTCACGGCGAGGGCGTGTCCGAGCGGGACAGCACCCGGCCCAGCCACGGCCAGCGGTGCACCAGCGCAGCCCGCAGCGGCGGCTCGGCCTGAGCCTTGGCCAGCTGCCGCTGGAGCCGGTTCCGCTCCTTGGTCAGGTCCCGGACGTCGTGCAGCATCCGGCCGGCGAGGGCGGTCGCCGTCGCGGCCACCTCGGCCTCGGTCACCGTGCCGACGGTACGGCGCTCCGGCAGCTCGGCGGGGACCCGCAGGCTCTCCAGGTCGCCGACCACGTCGTACCCGGCCTCCCGGATGTGCGCCACCGCCGCCTCGCCGCGCGCCCGGCAGTCGGCGATCGCGTCCGGGTCCGGCCAGAACCGGTCGCCGCCGCGCGGCACCAGCCGCTGGTCGGCCAGGAAGGTCCGGATGTAGACGCCCTTGTCGAACGGCTTGTCGAAGTCGTCGTCCTGCAGGTGCAGGTTGATCCGGCGCAGCGTCTCGGCCTCGACGACGCCCATCGACTCGTTCGGGAAGCTCGCCGACAGGTCGAACGCGGCCGGGTCGAGCCCGATCAGCGCGGCGAACCGCTCCCAGATCAGCGATCGCGGCGACTCCGCCCCGGGCAGCGGCAGCACGTGCACCTGCGCCGGCGGCAGCGCCGGTGCCCACCGCTCCAGGACCAGCCGGACGTCGAGGGTGCGCCAGTTCCAGATCGCCTGCGAGCTCTCCGAGACGGGTGCGGTCGCGTACTCCGCCATCGTCGCCGTCTCGCGGTTCTTCAGGCTCTCCTGCCAGCTGCTGGCGAAGAGCCCGACCGGCTCCCGGGCCGTCACCACGAGGTGCACCTCGGCCGGGGCGAGCGCGTCGATCATCGCGACCGCCTGCTCGGCGGAGGCGCCGGCGAAGAACTCGTGGCTGATCACGGCATTGCCGTCCCAGGCGGCGATCTCGGCGCGAAGCCGGTCCCACGCCGTCCGCCGGCGCTCGTCGTACCCGGCGAGGTTCGGGTCCTCGCGCACGATCCGCGACGACCAGAGGTGGTCACGACGCTCGCGCCCGGGGAGCAGCACCCCCTGGGAGCGCATCAGGTCGCGATCGGCCCACATCAGCGTCTGGAGGTAGGTGGTCGCCGTCTTCGGCAACCCGAGGTGCAGGAAGACCTTCGCAGCCATGGCTCAGGCCTCAGTCAGAGCGAGCGCTCGAACTTCGCCAGCGCCGCCTCGATCCGGGCCGGGTCCTGCGAGGCCACCGGCGCCATCAGCTCGGAGACCAGGTCGACGAGCTCGCCCACCCGGACGTTGAGGTTGCGGTTCTCCTGGACTTCGGCCTCGAGCTCGGTGATCCGCTGGAACAGCTCGTCGACGATGCCGCCGCCGGCCGCGTTCGCGACCTTGCGGGCCACCCGCTTCCGCAGGCCTGTCTTGTCGGTCACCTTTGCCACTCCGCCACCAATCGTGCCAACGGCCGGCCGGGAGCTCCGGACGGCTTCACCTCGTGGGTGTTCTCCTGATGAACGATAACGGCTCCGTGCCGCTCCAGCTCCGCGACGATCTCCGCCACCGGAAGCGGGGTGAGCAGCGCCTTCTCGGTGCGCTCACGACGCTGCCCGCGCAGGAACTCCAGGTAGAGCCGGCCGCCGTCGCGCAGCGCCAGCTCGCAGAGCCGCCAGGTCGCCTCGCGCGACACCTCGGACTGGGCGTCGATCAGGTTCCGGGCCAGGATCACCTTGGGCCCGGGCGTGTGCGCCAGTCGGATGGCCTCGCTCATCCAGCTCCGCAGCGAGTTCAGGTTGACGTCCTTGACGACCAGGTCGAGCTGCTCGTCCCCGGCGACCTTCTGCACCGCCAGCGAGGCCTGCTTGACGAAGTCCAGCGCCCGCACCCGGGCACCCTGCCGGGCGAACCAGAGGCTGTCCCCGCCGCGACCGGCGCCGAGGTCGACCAGCAGCTCGGGCATCCCCTCGCGCTCGACCAGCAGCTGGGCCAGCGCGCTCGGGCCGTCCTCGGGCAGCTTGTTCCGGGTGGTGCTGAACCGGCGCTCCCACTCGTTGCGCAGCACCCGGATGCCGCGGAACCAGCCGTTCAGGCGCCGGTACGTCGTCCGCGGCGTGGTGAAGTGGTACGCCGGGTCGGGCACCTTCCAGCCCGGGCCGTACATCGCCTCGAGCAGCTTCTCCGGCCGGGCCGGCGCCGGCAGCGTGCGCCCTTCGAGGACGGTGGTTCCGAGCGGGTAGATCCACTCCAGCTCGAACGGCGCGCCCACCTCGCCCATCAGGTACAGCATCGCCGGGTTGTCGCCGTACGGGGCCGCGATGAAGCCGCCGAAGACGTCCAGGCCGCGCTTGGAGCCGTCGCCCTCGAGCACGTCGATCCGGAACGCGATCCCGGAGTAGCGGTAGGTGTCGTAGCCGCGCTCGGTGATCCGGCGCTGGACCTGGAACGACTCCCGGATCACGTCCACCGGGTGGCTGTGCTTGCTGACGTAGCCGAGGTCGGCGTCGCTGTCGTGGCCGATCAGCTTGCCGGCGCGGACCGCGCCGAGCAGGGTCCCGTACGCCGGGAACGCCTCGATCCCGGCTTCCTTGATGACCCCGAGGACCTCCTCGAGGGAGTCCAGCAGCGGCGCGACGTGCTCGGCGCTGCGGGTGTCGAAGGTCAGCATCAGCTTGTTGGTCTTGTCGAGGCCGAGCGGCTGGCCCTTCTCGTTGACCACCGCGATCCGGTCGCCGCCGGTGCCGAAGGTGAGCTCCTCGTCGAAGAGCGTGGTCTCGGTGACGTGCGCGACCAGGCTCAGCCGGGTGACGCCGTCCAGGAAGCGGCGCAGCGCGTTCGGCCAAGCGACGTACCGGCCGCCGGCCTCGGGCACGCTATCGCGCTGCAACCAGAACGACCACACCCGGCGGCCGTCGAGGCGGACGTCGACGACGTCGTCCTCGGTCGCCCGAAAGGTGATCCCGCGGTCGTCGACCCGGATCGCCTCGACCTTGGGCGCCACGGCGGACAACGGCGTCTCAGCCCTGAACGAAGGCGTTGGCGCGGGTGAGGTCGTCGTCGAAGTCGACCTCGACCACCTGGTACTGGGAGATGTCGACGGCCTCGATCCGGATGCCGTCCTTCTCGATCGCCAGCTCCAGACCGCGCTCGAAGTAGTCCTGCTCGCCGGCCTCCTCCAGCCGCGCGATCAGCGCCGCCTTCTGGTCCGCCGAGATGTAGTTGATGCCGACCGCCTCGCCGAGGCCGCCGACGACGGTCTTGGAGAGCTCGGCGATGTAGCCGTCCGCGTCGAGGGTGTACTTGACCTCCTCCTCAGCGACCGACTCGGTGTTCACCGCGACGAAGGAGTGCCCGGCCTCGATCTTCTCGTGGATCAGGCCGAGGACCCGCGGGTCGAAGACGACGTCGCCGTTGAGCCACAGGACGCCCCCGGGCTGGCTGAGCCGGAGCGCCTTGAGCAGGCTCTTGGAGGTGTTGGTGGAGTCGTAGACCTCGTTGTAGACGAAGGAGATGTCCGGCATCGCCTCGATCACCAGGTCGAGCTTGAAGCCGACGACCGCGGTCACGAAGACTTCCTCGCCGTACGCGTCCCGCAGCGAGTTCACGGCTCGGCGCATGATGCTCTCGCCGGAGGTCAGCGGCGTGAGCGGCTTGGGGTGCGGCTTGCCGAGGCGGGTGCCCAGACCGGCGGCGAGGATGACTACCTGGATGGCCACGCGGCCCTCCCTTTCGGAGTTGCGTCGCCCGGCTGCGAGCGATCCGAGACATCCTAGGACGAGAGCCCGGAAAACCAGGTGTCGCCTGGCTCCGGGCCGTGTCAGAGTGGCTCGATGCTGCTGCAGACCGACCGGCTGACGATCCGCGACTGGGCGCTCGAGGAGGCGCCCGTCGCCCTCGACATCCTCAGCCGCGTCGAGGTGGTCAAGTGGCTCGGCGACGGCGAGCCGGTGCTGACCAAGGACCTCGCCGAGGCGACCGAGAAGATCGAGCGCTGGCGCGGTCGCGACGACCCGCCGCTGGGGCACTGGGCCTGCGAGGTCACCGACGGCGGACCGCTGCACGGCCGGGTGATCGGCACGGTGCTGCTGCTGACGCTGCCGAACAGCGACGGCGAGGTGGAGATCGGCTGGCACCTGCACCCGGACGCCTGGGGGCACGGCTACGCCCCGGAGGCCGCCCGGGCGGTCCTGGCACGCGGATTCGCCGGCGGCCTGCCCGAGATCCACGCCGTCACCCACCTGACCAACGACAAGTCGATGACGGTCTGCCGGAAGATCGGGATGGTGCACCTCGGCACCACCGACAAGTGGTACGACGACCCGTCCCAGCACTACCGGCTCACCCGGGAGGAATGGACCGCCCAGCAGGCTCGCTGAGCACCACCGCAGCCATCCCGCCGAGGATCAGCAGCAGCCCGGCGACGGCGCCCCAGCCGGGCACCTGGTCGAGCCAGACGCCGGCGATCAGCGCCGCGCCCGGGATCTCCAGCAGCAGCGCCAGCGACACCACCGTCGGGGTCACCGTGGCCAGCAGGTGGTTGAAGACCGAGTGGCCGAGCAGCTGCGCCGTCGCGGCCAGCAGCGCCAGCCAGGCCCACTGCTCGGCGCCGTAGCCACCAAGGCGCTGACCGGCGACGAGCGCGGCCACCAGCAGGACGAGCGCCGCGACCCCGTACACGCCGGCGGTGTAGGTCGTCGTGCTGACCCGCTGCCGCAGCCGCCCGCCGAGGATCGCGTACGCCGCCACCGCGGCCGAGCCGACCAGGGCGAGCCCGTCGCCGGCGAGCGCCCGCGAGGACACCGAGAGGTCGACGCCGGAGACCACGATCGCGCCGACGGTGGCGACCAGGACCCCGAGCACGACCCGGGCCGGGACCGGCCGCCCGGTGACCAGGTCCCAGCCGACCACCCAGATCACCTGGAGCGAGACGATCGCGGTGCTCGACGCGACCGAGGTCATCCCCAGCGAGGTGATCCAGAACCCGAAGTGCGCCGCCAGGCAGGCTCCGGCCACGACGATCAGCACCAGGTCGCGGCGGGCGAGCCCGGCGACCTCGGCGCGCCGGCGGGCCACGACCACCGGGACGAGGACGCCCGTCGAGAGCGCGTTGCGCCAGAACGCGATCGCCAGCGCCGGCACTGCCAGCTGGGCCATCAGCGGTGCGGCCAGCGAGACCGCGGCGACCCCGACGGCGAGCAGGGCGAGGGTGCGCGGGGTCAGCGTCACCGGGCGCCCCGGCCGAACCCGGCCCCGCCGAATCCGACCCCGCCGAATCCAGCCCCGCCGAACCCGCCCCGAGCGAGGGCGCCGCTCACGGCGTGCGCGCCGTCGGTCGCCGGATCTCGCCGTGCGCCACCGGGTGCACCTGGCCGGCGACCCGGACCCTCGCGGCGGTCCCGTCGGCCACCTCCACCGCGCCGGTCAGGACCGACGGCCGGCCGATCTCCAGGCCCTGGCGGATCCGGTACCCCGCCGGCAGCGGGATCCCGCGGGCGACGAGCGCCATCCCGAGTCCGGCCGCCGCCGACCCGGTGGCCGGGTCCTCGGCGCCGGCCAGCCCGGGCACGAACACCCGGCTGTGCACCGGCAGCGGCGCGCCGTCGCCGACCGCGTGCAGGTTGATCCCCTCCAGCGGGTCGAGGGTCTCCGGCAGCGCCACCACCTCGCGCAGCCGCCGGGACCCGAGCCGGGCCCGGGTGACCGCGTCCTCGGAGACCGGGAGGTGCACGAAGGAGAGCCCGGTCCCGGCCACCCACGCCTCACCGGCCTGGTCCGCCGAAGTCAGGCCGATCTCGGCGAGCAGCGCCTCGACGGCGGCGTCCTCCAGCGGGCCGACCAGGTCGCGCGGGGCGGCGGTCAGCTCGACCAGGTCGTCGAGGAACCGGATCCCGACCTCGCCGGCTGCGCACTCCTGGGTCGCCGTACCGCCGGCCAGCGCGCCTTGGGCGCGCAGCACCCAGGCGGTGCCCAGGGTCGGGTGCCCGGCGAACGGGATCTCGCCGCCCGGGGTGAAGATCCGGACCCGGTACCGGTCCGGCCCGACCGGGGTCGGGAAGGTCGTCTCGGAGTAGTTGAACTCCCGGGTGATCGCCAGCAGCTGCGCGTCGGTCAGCCCGGCCGCGCCGTGCACCACGGCCAGCTGGTTGCCGGCGAAGGGGGTCTCGGCGAAGACGTCGACGACGTCGTAGGAGAGCACGGTGTCCGTCATGGGCCCATCCTGCCCGCCGGGCACCGGTCTGTCCTGCCCGGAGCCGGGCCGACGTGGCGACCCGTCACAAGGCGTCACCACCGATAGGCTGGTCTCTCGTGATCCTCACTTCGTTCGTCCACGCGCTGTCGACCGCTCGAGCCAGCTCGGGCGCTCGGTAGGCTCCGCGTGTGAGCACGACACCGACCCGCGTCTTCGCAGCCCGGCTCGCCGGGCTGCCGGTGTTCGACCCCCAGGGCGACCAGGTCGGCAAGGTCCGCGACGTCGTGGTGGTGCTCCGTGCCGACGTCCGCCAGCCCCGGGTGGTCGGCCTGGTGGTGGAGGTCTTCGGGCGCCGGCGGATCTTCGCGCCGATGACCCGGGTCACCAACATCGACTCCGGCCAGGTGATCACCACCGGCCTGCTGAACATGCGCCGCTTCGAGCTCCGCGCCGCCGAGACCCTGGTGATCGGCCAGATGCTCGACCGCAAGGTCAAGGTGAAGAGCACCGGCGTCGAGGGGATGGTCTTCGACGTCGCGATGGAGCAGGCCCGGACGCGTGACTGGGTGCTCTCCCGGGTGGCGCTGCAGGAGACCAGCAAGGGCTTCCGACGCCGCGGCCAGACCCACGTCGTCGAGTGGAGCGACATCGACGGCCTGCACCGGCGCGAGGCCAACCAGGGCACCACCCACCTGATCGCGGCGCTCTCCGACCTGAAGCCGGCCGACGCCGCCAACGTGATCCACGAGCTGCCGCCGGAGCGTCGCGCCGAGCTGGTCGCGGCCCTCGACGACGAGCGGCTGGCCGAGGTCATCGAGGAGCTGCCCGAGGAGGACCAGGTCGAGATCTTCGCCGCGCTCTCCCAGGAGCGTGCGGCGGACGTGCTCGAGGAGATGTCCCCGGACGACGCCGCCGACCTGATCGCGGACCTGCCGCCGGAGACCGCTGCCCGGCTGCTGGAGCTGATGGAGCCGGACGAGGCCGAGGACGTCCGCCGGCTGCTCGAGTACGGCGAGGAGACCGCCGGCGGCATGATGACGCCGGAGCCGGTGATCCTCTCCCCCGACGCCACCGTCGCCGAGGCGCTGGCCCGCGTCCGCAGCGAGGAGCTGACCCCGTCGCTGGCCGCCCTGGTGCACGTCTGCCGGCCGCCGCTGGAGACCCCCACCGGCAAGCTGATCGGCGTCGCGCACATCCAGCGGCTGCTCCGCGAGCCGCCCTCCGAGCTGGTCGCCGGCGTCCTGGACACCGGCCTGACCTACCTGCACGCCGACGCCAGCCTGGAGGACGTGGCCACCTTCCTGGCCACCTACAACCTGGTCGCGGCGCCGGTGGTCGACGACGAGGGCCGGCTGCTCGGCACCGTCACCGTCGACGACCTGCTCGACCACCTGCTCCCGGACGGCTGGCGCGACCGCCGGATCGAGCAAGCGGGGTCCGCGTGATGACGCCGGAGCCGCGGAAGCCGGAGCGCCGCGCGACCGAGAAGAAGGTCGTCGACAAGAAGGTCGACGACCGGCTGCGGGCACGCCTGGACCAGCCCCAGGAGGTCCGGCGCTCGTTGGTCGGCCGTTCCCTGGCACGACGCCCCGCGGGCGACCAGGACCGGTTCGGCTCGTTCGCCGAGCAGTTCGCCCGGTTCATGGGCACCGCGCGCTTCCTGATCTACATGACGATGTTCGTGCTGATCTGGATCGTCTGGAACCTGGCGGCGCCCCAGGACATCCGGTTCGACGACTACCCGTTCATCTTCCTGACCCTGATGCTCAGCCTGCAGGCGTCGTACGCCGCCCCGCTGATCCTGCTCGCGCAGAACCGCCAGGAGCTGCGCGACCGGGTGATGACCGAGCAGGACCGGCAGGCCAACACCCGAGCGCACGCCGACATGGAGTTCCTGGCCCGCGAGGTCGCCTCCCTGCGGATGGCGCTCGGCGAGGTCGCGACCCGGGACTTCCTCCGCTCCGAGCTGCGCGGCCTGCTCGCCGACCTGGACCAGCGCGAGCCCGAACCGGAGCCCGATCCGGAGCCCGATCCTGGCCCGGAACCCGAGGGTGACCAGGTTCATGCCCCCGCGGACCAGGATCCGGACAGGGCCTCCGGCTGACGGACGTAGACTGGGGGCCATGACTTCCCCTGTCCTCGAGCAGATCCAGGCCGCCCTGGCGACCGTGAACGACCCCGAGATCAAGCGTCCGATCACCGATCTCGGGATGGTCGAGTCCGTCGACATCGACGACACCGGCAAGGTGTCCGTCAAGGTGCTGCTGACGGTCGCCGGCTGCCCGCTGAAGGACACCATCACCAGGGACGTGACGGCCGCGGTCTCGAAGGTCGCCAGCGTCACCGCCGTGGACCTCGAGCTCGGCGTGATGACGGCCGAGCAGCGCTCGGGCCTCAAGGACATCCTGTCCGGCGGCCAGGCCGGCCAGGCCCAGCGCGAGATCCCGTTCGGCAAGCCGGACTCGCTGACCAAGGTCTACGCGATCGCCTCCGGCAAGGGCGGCGTCGGCAAGTCCTCGGTCACCGTGAACCTGGCTCTCGGCCTCGCCGCCCAGGGGCTCAAGGTCGGCGTGCTCGACGCCGACATCTACGGCCACTCGATCCCGGCGATGTTCGGCATCGCCGACTCCCAGCCGACCCAGGTCGAGGACCTGATCATGCCGGTCCCGACCGCCAGCGGCGTCTCGGTGATCTCGATCGGGATGCTCAAGCCCCGCCGCGACCAGGTCGTCGCCTGGCGCGGCCCGATGCTCGACCGGGCCCTCGTGCAGATGCTCGCCGACGTGTACTGGGGCGACCTGGACGCGCTGGTCCTGGACCTCCCGCCGGGCACCGGCGACGTCGCGATCTCGCTCGGCCAGCACCTGCCCAGTGCCGAGGTCATCGTGGTGACCACGCCGCAGGAGGCCGCCGCCGAGGTCGCCGAGCGCGCCGGCACGATGGCGTCGATGATGCACCAGCGCGTCATCGGCGTGATCGAGAACATGAGCTACCTGGCCTGCCCGCACTGCCTGTCCGAGGGCAAGGACCACCGGATCGACCTGTTCGGCTCCGGCGGCGGCGCCCGGGTCGCGAAGACCCTGAGCGAGCGCTTCGGGTACGACGTCCCGGTGCTCGGCGAGATCCCCCTGGACATCTCGCTGCGCGAGGGCGGCGACGCCGGCAAGCCGGTCGTCGAGGCCGACCCGACCTCACCGGCCGCGCGGGTGCTGCACAAGATCGCCGCCGACCTCTCCGGTCGCGGGCGCGGGCTCGCCGGCCTGCAGCTCGGGCTGACGCCGTCGTCCCGGTTCTGAGGGACGGCCCAGGGGCCACGCTCTAGACTCGCTGCATGTTCGGAGTAGGACTGCCGGAGCTGGCGGTCATCATGG
Organism: Nocardioides marmoriginsengisoli; assembly: GCF_003725695.1. Taxonomy (GTDB): domain Bacteria; phylum Actinomycetota; class Actinomycetes; order Propionibacteriales; family Nocardioidaceae; genus Marmoricola; species Marmoricola marmoriginsengisoli. The sequence goes on along the minus strand of NZ_RJSE01000001.1, from coordinate 154,108 downwards.
TGATCGGGATCATCGTTTTCGGTCCAGACAAGCTCCCGGACTACGCCCGCCAGGCCGGCCGGATGGTGCGGCAGCTGCGCACCTTCGCCCAGTCGGCCCAGTCCGACCTGCGCAACGAGCTCGGTCCGGAGTTCGCCGACCTCAAGCTGACCGACCTCGACCCGCGGGTGGCGATCCGCAAGCACATCCTCGAGGCGATGGACGAGGACGACCTCGCCACCGCCCAGGCGGCGATGGCGTCGCCCGGGAACGGCGGTCCCGCCCTGGAGCCCGGCGAGCGCCCTCCCTACGACGTCGACGCGACCTAGTCGCCGAACGGGCCCGCGTCCCGGACATCGCCGTCCCGGACATCGAGCCTGTCGAGATGCGGTGACGAACGCGCAGAGGTCACCGCGTCAGTCCGGGCTCACCCGGTCTTCGCGACCAGACCGACCTTGATCTTGAGGGTCTTGCTCCCCCGCTTCACCGTCAGCTCCACCGTGTCGGTGACCAGGTGCGAGCGGATCGCGACCACCACGTCGGTCTGGTTGGTGACCCGATCCCCGTCGACCGCGGTGATCACGTCGCCGACCTTGAGGTCCGAGCTCGCGGCCGGCGTACCGGCGGTGATCTCCTTGACCTCGGCACCGCCGCCGCCCTCGGTCCCGCGGACGCTGACGCCGATGACCGGGTACTGGGCCTTCCCGGTGCGCAGGATCTGGTCGGCGGTGACCTGGACCTGCTCGATCGGGATGGCGAAGCCGATGCCGATGTTGGACCCCTCCTGACCGGCGCTGGCGCCCAGGGTGGCGATGGCCGAGTTCACCCCGATCACCTCGCCCTGGAGGTTCGCGAGCGGCCCGCCGGAGTTGCCGGGGTTGATCGCGGCGTCGGTCTGGATCGCGTTGATGAACGAGGCGTCGTCCCCGTCGCCGGTGCTGACCGGGCGGTGCACGGCGCTGATGATGCCGCTGGTCACCGAAGCGGACAGCGAGAGCGGCGACCCGAAGGCGATCACGGTCTCGCCGACGCGCATCTGGTCGGCCGAGCCGATCGCGGCGGGCTGCAGGTTCGCGGAGTCGTCCACCTTGAGCACGGCCAGGTCGTAGACGGGGCTGCGCCCGACCACGGTCGCCTTGTGGTGCACGCCGTCCTGGTCGATCACGTCGATCGGGCCGTCGTCCTCGGCGGCCTCGGCGACGACGTGGTTGTTGGTGATCACGTGGCCCTGCTTGTCGAAGACGAACCCGGAACCGGTCGCCCCCTGGGCGCGACCGCCGAACTCGGCGACGATCTGCACGGTGCTCGGCAGCAGCTTCTGGGCGACGGTGGCGACACTGGCGTTGTCGTCCGGGAGCGGCTGCGCGGTACGCCGCTCGACCTTCAGCACCCCGCCGGAGGAGTTGTTGTCGTCGTTGGCCAGGGTGCCGCCGAGGAAACCGCCGCCGATGCCGAGCAGCAGCGCCAGGACGCTCACCAGCGGCCAGGTCCACCCGGGGACGCGGGCGCGCTCGGGCTTCGGCGGGGCCGGGACCGACAGGTACGGCGGCGGCACCGGCGCGCCCCAGGCCTGCTGCGGCGGGTACTGCTGCTGGTACTGCGGCTGGCCGGCGTAGGTGGGCTGCTCGGCGTAGGGCTGCGGGGGCGTCTGCTCGGGGTACGGAGCGACCGCCGGCTGCACGCCGTACGGGCTCTCGTACGGCGGCGGCTGCGTGTCCGCACGGGTCTCGTCCCCGCCGGGAGGCGTCATCTCCTCCGGCAGCTCGTACGGCGTGGTCGGCTCGTACTCGATCGGGGCCTCGTACGGGAACCCGGCCGGCGCGTCGTCGGAGGCCGGCCCGGTGTTGTCGGTGTCGCTCACACGCCTATCTTGACCTACCGCCGAAGGCGGCGTTCTCGATGTCCGCGCTCAACCCGGTGCCGGGGGCGTTCCGGGGGACGCCGTTGCCGATCATCGCGGGGCTCGGCTGGCCGGGAACCTCGCCGCGGCTGACCGGCGGAGCGGTCACCGTCATCAGCGCGATCACGGCGATCCCGACCGAGCTGGCGCCGGCCACGGCGACCGCGGCCCGGCGGCGGGTGGAGCGGCGCTCGATCTCGTCGACGGCCGCCCAGGCGTCCACGTCGTACAGGGTGCCGAGCAGTCCGGCCGGCGCGGCCACCTGACTGGGACCGGCACCGAGGCCGGCGAGGCGCTGCTTGATCCAGCCCTCGCGCTCGACCAGGCGACGGCAGCCGGGGCAGCCGAGGATGTGGCTCCAGGCCCGCTCCTCCTCCGCCGCGGAGAGCTGACCGTCGACGAGCGCCGAAGCGCTCGACCCGATGTGGCCGTGGAGCTTGAGGATCACGGCGCGAGCCTCCGAGCGCCCGAGCTTGCTCGAGGCCCCGCCAGCGGCACTGCGGTGCGGTCACCGGGGTGCGGCGACGTGGCGTTGACGAGCGAAGCGAGGATCACTGCGCTCGGCCCACCAGCTGCGGGCCGGAGACGCGCACCCGGCCAGGGGTCGGGGCCCGGTGCGCCAGCGCCTTGCGCAGCATCGAACGACCGCGGTGGATGCGCGAGCGGACGGTGCCCATCTTGACGCCGAGGACGTCGGCGATCTCCTCGTAGGAAAGGCCCTCGACGTCGCAGAGCACGACGGCCGCGCGGAAGTCCGGGGCCAGCGCGGCGAGGGCGGCCTCGACGTCGGCGTCGAACATCTGGTTCAGGTAGGCCGCGTCCGGGGTCGCGACCGGGCTCGGCAGCCGGTTGTCGGCGTCCTCGGGCAGCGCGTCGAAGCGGATCCGGCTCTTGCGCCGGGCCTGGTCGAGGAAGAGGTTGGTGGTGATCCGGTGGATCCAGCCCTCGAAGGTCCCCGGGGTGTAGGTATGCAGCGAGCGGAAGACCCGGACGAAGACCTCCTGGGTCAGGTCCTCGGCGTCGTACGGGTTGCCGGTCAGCCGGTAGGCGAGCCGGTACACCCGGGCCGAGTGGTCCTCGACGATCTGGTCCCAGGACGGAACGGCGGGCGCGTCCGTGCCCAGGTGCTCACTCGAGGACTGGCTCATGGCGGGCTCCTTGGTTCGGTTCGTGTCGAGACGACGGACCATCGACTGCTGGGACCTCCACGCTAGGAACTGAAGTTGAGAGCGACCTGAGACCGCCCTGAGGGTCGACAATCAATCGTCTCACCTCGTGCGACCACGGTCACGTCGGAAGAAGAACGGCTGGGAACGCCGAAGTGTTCCCGCGATCCGACCCGGTGGCGGCGGTACAGTCCACCCAACGCACATCCGACCAGGAGGACGTCATCGTCACCGCACCGAAGCCCGCGAGCTGGAGCTACTCCGAGGAGTACGTCGCCGAGGACACCGTCCTGGCGAATGCTCGGGCGCGTGCGGAGGAGGTCGGGGTCGACCCGATCGGTGCCGGCAGCGGCGCAGCCCTGCGCTTCCTCGCCTCGGTCCTCGATGCCCGGGCCGTCGTCGAGATCGGCACCGGCACCGGCGTCTCCGGGTTGTGGATGCTGCGCGGGATGCGTCCCGACGGGGTCCTGACCTCGGTCGACACCGAGGCCGAGCACCAGCGGCTCGCGAAGGAGACCTTCACCGAGGCCGGCATCCCGTCCCAGCGCGCCCGGCTCATCCCCGGCGCGGCCCTGGAGGTCCTGCCCCGGCTGACCGACGGGCACTACGACATCGTGTTCGCCGACGGCGACAAGCAGGAGTACCCGGAATACCTCGGCGAGGCGCTCCGCCTGCTCCGCCCCGGCGGTGTGGTGGCGTTCGACAACGCGCTCTGGCACGACCGGGTCGCCGACCCCGCCCAGCGCGACCCCGAGACGATCGCGATCCGCGAGCTCTGCCGGGTCGTCAACGAGCACGAATCCCTCGTCCCCGCCCTGCTCCCCGTGGGCGACGGGCTCCTGCTGGCCAAGAAGGTCTGGCTCCCCGAAGCCTGAGCTCGCTCAGGCTTCCAAGGGGACGTGCCACTCCAGCAGTGTCCCGTGCGGTTCCTCGAGCCCGATCCGGAACCCTCCGCCGGCCTCGACGGCCCGGTCCCGCATGTTGCGCAACCCGCTCTCGGCGACCTCGCCGTCGATCCCGCGCCCGTTGTCGGTGATCCGGAGGAGCAACCTCCCCTGGGAGACCTCCACCTCCACGACGCAGGCGTCCGCCTCGGCGTGACGCGCCACGTTGGAGAGCGCCTCGCGCATCGTGGCGATCAGGTTCTCGGCGACCTCCACCGGTACGGCGACGTCGACCGGGCCGCGGATCCGGACGAAGGGCGTGAAGCCGAGGATCTGGACGTACTCCTTGGCCAGGGTCCTGATCTCGGTCTTCAGCGACCCGCCGTCGTCGTGGCGCAGCTCGAAGATGGTCGAGCGGATGTCCCGGATGGTCGCGTTGAGCTCGCTGACCGCCTCGCCGAGCCGGACCTTCGCCTCGTCCAGCAGCACCGTACGACGGAGGCCCTGGAGCTGGAGCGCGGTCGCGAAGAGCCGCTGGATCACGGTGTCGTGGAGGTCGCGGGCGATCCGGTCGCGGTCGGCGATCAGCACGTGGTCCTGGCGGTCGGCGAGCGCCTGGGTCCGGTCCAGCGCGAGCGAGGCCTGGCCGGCGAAGGCCACGAACAGGTCGAGGTCGGGGCCCTCTACCCCGAGCGCGGCATCGTCGAGGACGACGACGAGCAGGTGGTCGGGGGCGACCTGGGAGAGCACCGGGACGACCAGCCGGGTAGTCCCGCCGACCCTCCCGACGATCGCCGCCTCCGAGGTCGTGCTCGCCGTGGCCAGGGCCGCGCGCATCCCGTCGACGAGCTCGCCCACGGAGATCCCGGTAGCGGCCTCGGACGCGGCGCGGTCGACGCCGACCACGACCGGACCGTCGTCGGCGTCGCGGACCACGACGACCAGCAGCGCGTCCGCGACCGCGCGCAGGTGCGCGGCCACCCCGGCGAGCGCGTGCGCGGACCGGGCCGCGTCCTGCAGCTGGTCCGACATCGCGACGCTGGCCTCGAGCCAGCGGTGCCGCTGCTGCGCGGCCGCATGGGTCCGGGCGTTGCCGATCACGAAGCCGGCGACCTGGGCGAGCACCTCGAGGAGCCCCTCGTCGGACTCGGTGAACGACGCGCCGCCGGCCTTCTCGGTCAGGTAGAGGTTGCCGTAGACGCGGCCGTCGACCCGGACCGGCACCCCGAGGAAGGTCGTCATCGGCGGGTGGTTGGCCGGGAAGCCGACCGACCGCTCGTGGTCGGAGAGGACGTCGAGGCGCAGCGGCTGCGGGTCCTCGATCAGCACCCCGAGGATGCCCTTGCCGGTCGGCAGCGAGGAGATCGCCGCGATCTCCTCGTCGGCCAGGCCGTGGATCACGAAGTCCGCGATCTCACCGTTCTCGTCCAACAGGCCCAGGAAGCCGTACCGCGCGCCGGTCAGCGTGCACGAGGCGCGGACCAGCCGCTCCAGGGCGCCTCGCAGGTCCAGGTCGGAGCTGATCAGCAGGACCGCGTCCAGCAGGCTGGAGGTCTCGCGTCGCCCGGCGAGTCCAGAGTCGTCGTCCACCGGACGACTCTATGTCCGTTCCGTCCGTTTCGCAGCCGAAACCGGTCCGTCGCCGCGGGTCACTCCGGGCTGACGTCGTTGAACCGGGCCAGGCCGGCGGCGAGCTCGGCGATCTCGTCGGTCCCCCAGTCCGAGAGCCGCTGGTCGAGGTGCTTGCGGCGACCGGCCCGGGCCTCCTCGAACCGGGTCAGCGCGGCCGGGGTGGCGGCCAGGATCTGGGCCCGGCCGTCGTCCGGGTCCGGCGTCCGCTCGACGAACCCGAGCTCGACCAGCTGGTGCACCACCCGGCTGACGGCGCCCTTGTCGAGCGCGAACATCTCCGCCAGCTCGCGGGCCCGCCGCGGCCCGAAGTCGACCAGCGTGAAGAGCAGCGAGTACGACGTCGGGTGCAGGTCCGGGTGCACCAGCGCGGCCCGCTCGGCCGTCCCCCGGCGTACCCGGCGCAGCAGCATCGCGATCTGGTGCTCCAGCGAGGCGGTCGCCTCGTCGCGGTCGGCGGTGCTCATCGGGCGACCCTGACGACCTCGGCCTCGACGACCTCGTCGACCACCGGCTCCAGCAGCGGCTCCGGTACGGACACCGTGGTCCGCAGCGGCACCTCCTTGATGAACAGCACCGCGACCAGCGCGAGCACCGCGAACGGGGTGGCGACCAGGAACAGCTCGCCGGTGGCCGACCCGAAGGCGTGCTCGAAGACCTCGCGAACGGGCGCCGGCAGCGACGACAGGTCCGGGATCTCGTGGCTCTGGTGGCCGGTGTCGCGGATGCCCAGGTGGGCCAAGCCGGTGCTCACCTTGTCGGCGACCTGGGCACTGAGCAGCGCGCCGAGGGCGGACACGCCGATCGAGCCGCCCATCGACCGGAAGAAGGTCACCACGGCGCTCGCCGAGCCGATGTCCGACTCGGCCGCGTTGTTCTGGACGGCCAGCACCAGGTTCTGCATCGTCGACCCGAGGCCGACGCCGACCACGGCCATGAAGAGCCCGACGACCACCAGCGGCGTCCGCTCGTCGATGGTGCTGAGCAGGACCAGGCCGGCGATCACCAGGACCATGCCGCCGACCAGGAAGCCCTTCCAGCGACCGGTCGCGGTGATCACCCGGCCGCTGACGATGCTGGAGACCAGCAGGCCGCCGACCATCGCGATCGACATCAGCCCGGCGTGCGTCGGGGTCATCCCGCGGGCGATCTGGAAGTACTGCGACAGGTAGACGGTGGCGCCGAACATCGCGACACCGACGAAGATGCTCGCGGTCACCGCCAGCGACGTGGTCCGGTCGGCGAACAGGTGCACCGGGATGATCGGCTCGACGGCGACCTTGGCCTCGACGTACACGGCGGCTGCGAGCAGCAGCACGCCGAGCGCGACCAGCAGGTAGCTGGTGCCCGAGGTCCAGCCGAAGTCGTTGCCGGCCAGCGACACCCAGATCAGCAGGGTCGAGACGCCACCGGCGATCAGGCCGGCGCCGAGGTAGTCGATGCTGACCTGGCGCCGTACGACGGGCAGGTGCAGGGTCTTCTGCAGCACCACGAAGGCGATCGCCGCGATCGGGATGCCGACGTAGAAGCAGGAGCGCCAGCCGAGGCCGGGCACGTCGACGAGGAGGCCGCCGATCAGCGGCCCGCTGACGGTGGCGATCGCGAACACGGCACCGATGTAGCCGGAGTACCGGCCGCGCTCGCGGGGCGCGACCATCGAGGCGATCACGACCTGGACCAGGGCGGTGAGACCGCCGACGCCGAGGCCCTGGAAGGCGCGGGCGCCGATGAGGACGCCCATCGACGGGGCCAGTGCCGCGATCAGCGACCCGATCACGTAGATGACGAGGGCGGACTGGACGAGCAGCTTCTTGTCGAAGAGGTCGGCCAGCTTGCCCCAGATCGGGGTCGACGCGGTCATGGTCAGCAGGGTGGCCACGACGACCCAGGTGTAGCCGGACTGGCTGCCGTTCAGGTCGCTGACGATGCTGGGCAGGGCGTTGGAGACGACGGTGCTCGAGAGCATCGCGACGAACATCGCCAGGAGGAGGCCGGAGAGGGCCTCGAGGATCTCGCGGTGCGACATCGGGCCGGGATCGCCGGCCGGTGCCCGCACTTCAGACGGAAGGGTGGAAGTCATAGTTGTATTCTGCAACTATTTAGTTGCGTTGCGCAACCGTCTGTGAGGCGGCTCACCTCGTCTCGACAGGCTCGACGTCCGGGAGTCGAGGCGGCTCACCTCGTCTCGACAGGCTCGACGTCCGGGAACGCAGCGACCCGCAGGCGTGGGCCGAAGGGCCCGGGCCGGTGGACTACCGGCGCGCCTGCGGGTCGGGTGGCTGCTGTGGATTCGCCGGCAGCCGCCAGCGATCGCCCCGGTCGGCTCAAGGAGCGGAAGGGGCTCGGGTGCTGCTAGCTAGCAGCCACCTCACTCGTCCTAGAAGAATGCATTTCTGGGACCACCTCCTTTCCGTGTGCGACCACGGTACGTCGGCCGCCGGGCCCGGACAACGGGTTTATCAACCCGCCACCGCAGCCGCGAACTGGGCGTTGTAGAGCCGGGCGTAGGCGCCGTCCGCGAGCAGCAGCTCGTCGTGGGTGCCCTGCTCGACGATGGCACCGTCCTCCATCACCAGGATCAGGTCGGCGTCCCGGATCGTGGAGAGCCGGTGCGCGATCACGAACGAGGTCCGGTCGGTGCGCAGCGCCGCCATCGCCTTCTGCAGGAGCAGCTCGGTGCGGGTGTCGACCGAGCTGGTGGCCTCGTCCAGGATCAGCAGCGCCGGATCGGAGAGGAACGCCCGCGCGATCGTGACGAGCTGGCGCTCGCCGGCCGACAGGTTCGACCCCTCCTCGTCGATCACGGTGTCGTACCCGTCCGGCAGCGAGTGCACGAACCGGTCCACGAAGGTCGCCCGGGCAGCCTCCAGGATCTGCTCCTCGGAGGCGTCCGGGGCGCCGTACGCGATGTTGTCGCGGATGGTGCCCTCGAAGAGCCAGGTGTCCTGCAGCACCATCCCGGTCTGCGACCGGAGGGCGGCGCGCGGCATCGAGGAGATGTCCACGCCGTCCAGCGTGATCCGGCCGCTCTGCACGTCGTAGAACCGCATCACCAGGTTGACCAGGGTGGTCTTGCCGGCGCCGGTCGGTCCGACGATCGCGACGGTGTGCCCGGGGTCGGCGACCAGCGAGAGGTCGCCGATCAGCGGCTTGTCCGGGTGGTAGCTGAAGGTCACGTTCTCGAAGCGGACCTCCCCGCGGCGCAGGCTCGGGTCCACCGGCGCGGTGCTGCCCTCGAGCGGCTCCTCCGGCGCATCCAGCAGCTCGAAGACCCGCTCCGCCGAGGCCACCCCGGACTGCATCAGGTTGGCCATCGAGGCGACCTGGGAGAGCGGCTGGGTGAACTGCCGGGTGTACTGGATGAAGGCCTGCACCTCGCCCAGCGACAGCGAGCCGCTGGCGACCCGCAACCCGCCGAGCACGGCCACGATCACGTAGTTGAGGTTCCCGATGAACATCATGATCGGCATGATCAGGCCGCTGACGAACTGCGCCGAGAAGGAGGCCTTGTAGAGCTCCTCGTTCTCCTCGGCGAAGACTCGCTCCGAGTCCGCCTGCCGGCCGAAGACCTTGACCAGCGAGTGGCCGGAGAAGGTCTCCTCGATGTGCGCGTTCAACCGTCCGGTACGACGCCACTGCTGCACGAACATGCCCTGCGAGCGCTTCATCACCCGCCCGGTGACCACCATCGAGACCGGCACCGTGACGACCGCGACGATCGCCAGCAGCGGCGAGATCCAGATCATCATGCCGAGCACCGCGAAGACGGTGAGCACCGAGGTGAGCAGCTGGCTCATCGTCTGCTGCAACGACTGGCTGATGTTGTCGATGTCGTTGGTGACCCGACTGAGCAGCTCGCCGCGCGGCTGCGAGTCGAAGTAGCTCAGCGGCAGCCGGTTGACCTTGTCCTCGACGTCCGAGCGCATCGTCAGGACGGTGCCCTGGACGACGTCGTTGAGCAGGTAGCCGGCCAGCCAGGCCAGCGCGGAGCCGAGCACGTAGATGGCGAGCACCACCAGGAGCACCTGGCCGACCTTGTCGAAGTCGACGCCCTGGCCGGGGACCAGGTCCTTCATCGAGGCGATCAGGTCCGCCTGCTTGTCCTCCCCGGCGGCTCGGAGGCGTTCGACGACCTCGGCCCGGGTCTCCCCCGGACGGAACTCCGGGCTGCGGCCGAGGTTGCCGCCGAGCAGGCCGGCGAAGATCAGGTCGGTGGCCTTGCCGAGGATCCGCGGGCCCACGGCACTGAGCACCACGCTGACCACGGTGAGCGCCACCACCGCCCCCGCCTTGATCCGGTAGGGGCGCATCCGGGCGAGCAGCCGCTTCGCCGAAGGCTTGAAGGTGGAGGCCTTCTGGCCGACCATGCCGCCGCCGAACGGACCGCGACCGGGACCGCCCGGTCCGGCCTGAACGCGCTCGGTCTCCTTGAGCTGGCCGGCGGGCTTGGTGTCGCTCATGCTGCCTCCTCCGCACTCATCTGGGACGCGACGATCTCCTGGTAGGTCTGGCACTCCTCGATCAGCGAGGCGTGCGTGCCGCGGCCGACGATCTCGCCGTCCTCGACGACCAGAATCAGGTCGGCGTCGCGGATGGTGGAGACCCGCTGCGCGACGATCACCACGGTCGCCTCGGCGGTCACCGGCTTGAGCGCGGCGCGCAGCCGGGCATCGGTGGCCAGGTCGAGCGCCGAGAACGAGTCGTCGAAGAGGTAGATGTCCGGTCTGCGGATCAGCGCCCGGGCGATCGCCAGCCGTTGCCGCTGGCCGCCGCTGACGTTGGTACCGCCCTGCGCGATCGGCGCCTCCAGGCCTTCGGGCATCGCCGCGACGAAGTCCCGGCCCTGGGCCACCTCGAGGGCCGCCCACATCTCCTCGTCGGTCGCGTCCGCCTTGCCGTACCGCAGGTTGCTGGCGATGGTGCCGCTGAACAGGAAGCCCTTCTGCGGGATCAGGCCGAGCCGGGCCCAGAGGGTCTCCGGATCCAGGTCCCGGACGTCGACCCCGCCGACCAGCACCCGGCCCTCGGTGGCGTCGAAGAGCCGCGGCACCAGGTTCACCATCGTGGACTTGCCGGCGCCGGTGGAGCCGATGATCGCCACCGTCTGGCCGGGACGCGCCTCGAAGGAGACGTCCCGGACGACGCCGACGTCGGCGCCCGGGTAGGTGAAGCCGACGTCCTCGAACCGGAGCACCCCCGGCTCGGTCTCGACGGTGACGCCGTGCGCGGGCGGGACCACCGAGGACTCGGTGTCGAGCACCTCCACGATCCGGTCCGCGCAGACCGCGGAGCGCGGGATCATCATCATCATGAAGGTCGCCATCATCACGCTCATCACGATCTGCATCAGGTAGGACAGGTAGGCCGTCAGGTCGCCGACCTGCATCTGCCCGGACTCGACCCGGTGGCCGCCGAACCAGAGCACCGCCACCGACGCGACGTTCGCGACCAGCATCACCGTCGGGAACATCCCCGCCTGCCAGCGGCCGGCACTGATCGAGACCTCGGTCAGGTCCTTGTTCGCCGCGGCGAAGCGCTTGGTCTCGCGGTCCTCCCGGACGAACGCGCGCACCACCCGGACCCCGGTGATCTGCTCGCGCAGCAGCCGGTTGACCTCGTCGATGCGCTCCTGCATCACCCGGAAGCTGGGAATCATCCGGGTCACGATGAAGCCGATCGACCCGGCCAGCACCGGGACCACCAGGGCCACCAGCCAGGAGAGGCCGACGTTGACGTGGATCGCCATCGCGATGCCGCCGACCATCATGATCGGCGCGGAGACCATCAGGGTGCCGCCCATCAGCACCAGCATCTGGACCTGCTGGACGTCGTTGGTCTCGCGGGTGATCAGCGACGGCGCACCGAAGTGCTGGACCTCGCGCGCCGAGAACCCGCCGACCCGGTGGAAGAGCGCGGCGCGGACGTCACGCCCGAAGGCCATCGCCGTCCGGGCCGAGAACCAGACCGCCACCACCGAGCAGGCGATCTGCAACAACGAGATCGCCAGCATCAACCCACCGTGCCGCAGGATGTAGCCGGTGTCGCCGGGGACGACGCCGAAGTCGATGATGTCGGCGTTGATGCTGGGCAGGTAGAGCATCGCCCCGGTGCCGACGAACTGCAGCGCGACCACGATCGCGAGCGGTCGGCGGTAGGGGCGGAGATGCTCCTTGATCAGGCGGAACAGCATCAGGACTTCTCCTTCAGGACGGTCGGGTTCTCGGCGACGGGGTCGGCGAGCAGTCCGACCAGGACGATGTCGACTATCTCCGTCGGAGACAGCAGCTCGCCATCGGTTATCTCGGCGTGGCTGCCGGCGAACACCAGCAGCCGCAGCACCCGGGTGACCTCGGCGGGCGGGACCCGGAGCAGCTCGGCGTCCGGTTCGATCAGAGCGGTGATGGCGTACGCGACGTGCGCGCGCCAGTCGCGGCGGCGGTCGTGGTCGGCCTTGACGGCATCCGGCGGGCCCATCATGCCGAGCGCCCGGATCAACCCGAACGAGGAGATGAAGCGCTCCTGGAGCAGCCGGGCGATCTCGATCAGCCGCTCCCGCAGCGGCAGGTCCCGGTCGACGGTCTCGAGCTCGGTGACGAAGGTCCCCGACCGGAACGCATGGATGACGGCCTCGTCGACCAGCTCGTCCTTGCTGGTGAAGACCCGGAAGATGGTGCCCTCCGCGACCCCGGCGGCATCGGCGATCTGGCGGGTGGTGACCGCGCGGCCGTGCTCGTGCAGCAGCGGCAGGGTCGCTTCGATCAGGGCGAGGCGCCGCTCACGGGGAGGCAGGGCGGGGGCACGAGGGGTCACCGCGCCAGGCTAGATGAGTGAGCACTCACTCACAACTGCATTTTCCGCTGCCCGCGGTCAGGCCGGCTGCTCCAGGCAGTCCGAGCCCTCCTCGCGCAGCACCCGGCGCTGGGTCGGGCGGGCGTCGGCGTACCGAGTGCGACCGGCGTCGGTCAGCGCGACGAACAGCGACCGGCGGTCCTGGGAGCAGGACTTGCGCTCGATCAGGCCGTCGCGCTCGAGCCGGGTGACCAGGCGGGACAGCGCGCTCTGCGAGAGGTGGACGCCGTCGGCGAGCACCGACATCCGCAGGCTGCACTCCTCGGCCTGCTCCAGCTGCTGGAGCACCTCGAACTCACTGGCACTCAGGCCGTGCTCGGCGCCGAGCTCGCGGTCGAGGACGCACATCAGCCGCTGGTAGCGCCCCATCAGGCGGTGCCACTCGGCCGCGAGGGCGTCATCGGTACGCGCGGACATGCTCGGAGGGTAACACATTCTGGCGCATAATATGTTTCTGCATTATTTGCTTGCGCATCTTATGCATGTGCATAAGTATGGCGAGCATGACAACCACCGCCCTCCCCACGCGCCGCGAGACCACGGCCACCGTCTCCGACGCCCACGACTGGTCCTCCCGCACCTGGCTCCTGCTCGTCGTCCTCTGCGGCGCCCTGTTCCTCGACGGCCTCGACATCTCGATGGTCGGCGTCGCGCTCCCGTCGATCGGCTCCGAGCTGGCGATGTCGCCGTCCGCGCTGCAATGGATCGTCAGCGGCTACGTCCTCGGGTACGGCGGCCTGCTGCTGCTCGGCGGCCGCGCGGCCGACCTGCTCGGCCGGCGCCAGGTCTTCCTCACCGCGGTCGCCGTCTTCGGCATCGCCTCGGTGGTCAGCGCGACGCTGAGCAGCCCGGAGGCGATCATCGCGCTGCGCTTCGTCAAGGGCGTTGCCGCGGCCTTCACCGTGCCGGCCGGCCTCTCGATCATCACCACGACCTTCGCCGAGGGACCGGCGCGCAACAAGGCGCTGAGCATCTACACCGTGGTCGGGGCGAGCGGCTTCTCGCTGGGCCTGGTCTTCGGCGGCATCCTGACCGAGATCGGCTGGCGGGCCACCTTCCTGCTCCCCGGCCCGGTGTCGCTGCTGCTCGTCCTGGTCGGCGCCAAGGTGATCCCGACGGCGGCCCGGACGCTGCGCTCGATCGCCGAGTTCGACCTCGTCGGCGCGCTGACCAGCACCGCCTCGCTGCTCACCCTGGTGGTCGCGGTCGTCGAGGCGCCGGACCACGGCTGGACCAGCGGCCTGGTGCTCGGCCTCTTCGCGGTCTCGCTGGCGCTGGCCGCGGTGTTCGTCGCGGTCGAGCTCCGGCACCCGGCCCCGCTGGTGCGGCTCGGGATCCTCCGGTCGTGGCACCTGGTGCACGCCAACGCGGCCGGCGCGATCATGGCCGGCGGGTACTTCTCCTTCCAGTTCCTGGTGACGCTCTACCTGCAGGACTCGCTGGGCTGGTCGCCGATGGCGATGGCGCTCGGCTTCCTGCCGGCGGGCGTCCTGGTGATCGCCAGCTCGACCCGGATGGACCGGGTGCTCGAGCGGGTCAGCACCCAGGCGCTGATCGCGATCGGCCTGGTGTCCTTCCTGGCGGCGTACGCGCTGTTCCTGCGGGTCGACCCCGGCCTCGGCTACACGGTGCTGCTGCTCCCGACGATGCTGCTGCTCGGCGTCGGGTTCGCGACCGCGTTCCCGTCGATCAACGCCCAGGCCACCGCCGGCGTCGCCGACCACGAGCAGGGGCTCGCCTCGGGACTGGTCAACACCTCGGTCCAGCTCGGCGGTGCCGTCGTGCTCGCCGTGGTCTCCGCGATCCTGGCCAGCTCTGCGGCCAGCGAGGGCCCGGCGCTGACCGACCAGCTGATCCCGGGGATGCTGCCGGGGCTGCGCGTGATCGTCGCGATCACCGCGGTCGGAGTGCTGGCCTCGCTCGCCACGCTCTGGGTACGGCGGCCGAGCCGGGTCTGAGCGACGACCTCGGACGCACAGCGACCCTCGCCGGGCAGTCGGCGAGGGTCGCTGCGTGCTTCCGGGCGCCTACCGCACGACGCGGTAGGCGTTCACGATGCCGTGACCGTAGAACCCGTTGTGCCGAGCGGTCCCGACGCAGGTCGCGTCGAACTCCGCCGACCGGCCGACGTCGACGTAGCTCTGGAACCCGCCCGCCGGGCAGGCGTGGTCGGTGGCAGTGCCGAGCAGCAGCGCCCGGACCACGTCCGGTCGCAGCCCGAAGTCACCGTGCCCGAGGTTGCGGCCGTGCGCGCCGACGGCGAGCGCGGCCACACCGGCAGCGTGCGGCGTCGCCATCGAGGTGCCCTGGTAGAAGGCGTAGTAACCGCAGGCGGAGGTGCCCTTGGCCGGCTTCGCCGGGCAGACCTTCTGCACCCCGGTGGCCACCCCGTCCGGCGTGATGTTGCCGTCGGCGTCGACCTCCCCGGTGTCCTGCAGCGAGACCAGCGGCACCGTCGACAGGATCATGTTCCCGTTGACCCGGTACGACGGCGTCCCGAGCCCGTCCCGGAAGTACCCGCCCGGCGCCGAGACCTCGACCTCGCCGGACCGCAGGTCGGTCGTGTAGTTGGAGTAGTCCGACTTCGTGCCCGACGGCCCGAGCGCGTTCACGCCGATCACGTTGCGGCCCTCGACCGGCAGGTCGAGGCACTTGGCGTTGTCGATCGTCCGGTCGTGCGGGTCGGCGCCGTAGTCCGGGCTGCTGATGTCGGTACGCGGGTTCGCCAGGTCCTCGTGGTTGTTGCCGGTCGCGGCCACCAGGGTGACGTTCTTCCGGTGCGCGTAGGCCAGCGCCCGGTTCATCGCCTCGATGATGACGCCCTGCTCGGCCGCCTGCTCCGGGGTGTCCTCCGGCGCACCGCCAGCGCAGTTGTAGAGCCACGGGTCGACGTAGAAGCTCATGTTGACGACGTCCAGCCCCGCGTCCGCGGAGTAGGTGAGCGCGTCCACGGTCGGCTGCAGGAAGAAGTAGCCGCTGTCCTGGCCGGCGCGCACCTCGACGAGGTCCACCTTCGGCGCGACCCCGCTGACCCCGAGGCCGTTCATCGCGGCACCGATCGTGCCGGCGACGTGGGTGCCGTGGCCGTTGTCGTCCTCACCGACCGGGTCGACGCAGCTCGCGTTCTCGCAGGGACCGTCGATCGCCGGGATGTCGGTGACGAAGTTGCGCGAGCGCTTGGTGTCGAAGTTGACGTGGATGTCCGGGTGGTCGCCCTGGACACCGGTGTCCATGATGCCGACCCGGACCTTCTTGGAGCCGAGCGTGATCCGGTGCGCCCGGTCGGCGCCGATCATCTTCATCCCCCACAGCTGGGAGTCGAACGGATCGGTCTTCGGCGCCTTCGCGTGCTTGGCCCGCGCCGCCTTCCCCTGCCGGGCGGTGCCGAGGTTCTCGCGCTCGACGCCCAGCGGGCGCCTGCTCGGGGAGTACCCGATCCTCCGGTCGGCGGCGACGCCGTCGACTCCGCTGACCTTCGCGGCCGATGCCCGGAACCCGGCATCGGCGGACTCGACCGAGACCATCCCGATCGCCCGGTTGACCGAGGTGACCTTCGCCCCGGCGGCACGGAGCCGGCCGGCGAGCTGGTCGACGGACGCGCCCTGGTCGGCGAGGACGACGTACGACGTCGCTGCCTGCTGCCGGACCTGGGACGGGCTCGCGGACGAGGTCGAGGCTGTTCCTGCGACCGTCGCGGCGAGCAGAACGGCGGCCGAGGTGACGGCTGCCGAGGTGTGACTTCTGCGCATGGCGAATACCTCCGAGAAGAGCGGGCGACCCGATGCCGTCCGCTCCTCTCGAACCTAAGGTGCGAGCCGGGCGCTGCGCCACCCCTCCGGGCCGTCGAGATAGACGAGCCGGTCGTGCATCCGTCCGCGCCGGCCCTGCCAGAACTCGATCCGGGTGGGGACGACCCGGTAGCCGCCCCAGAACGGCGGCGCCGGGATCTCCTGGCCCGCGAACCGCTGCTCCGCCTCGGCGTACGCGGCATCGAGGTCCTCGCGGGACCCGACCTCCGCCGACTGCCGCGAGGCCCACGCCCCCAGCTGCGAGTCGCGGGGGCGGGACGCGAAGTACTCCTCGGTCTCCGCCCGGGCGACCTTCTCGGCGACGCCCTCGATCCGGACCTGGCGCTGCAGCGGGTACCAGCCGAAGAGCAGCGCGCAGGCCGGGGAGACCGCGAGCTCAGCAGCCTTGCGGGACTCGTAGTTGGTGAAGAAGACGAAGCCGCCCGGGTCCAGGCCCTTGAGCAGCACCGTGCGCGTGCTCGGACCGGTCGGGGTGCTGGTGGCGAGGACCATCGCGTTCGCCTCGACCAGTCCCGCTGCTCGCGCCTCCGCGAACCAGCGCGAGAACATCGTCAACGGGTCGGCGTCCAGGTCGGCCTCGTCGAGGCCGCCCAGCTCGTACTCGGCGCGCAGGGCGGCCAGGTCATCAGGAGTCACCCCACTACCCTAAGATCTGGCTGGGTCCGGCCAGGGCGATCCCCTCCCGGCTCCGCCTGAGCCGAACGAAGGAGTTCCAGATGACCGAGGTGCACCACGGACTGGAAGGCGTGATCGCCTTCGAGACGCAGATCGCAGAGCCGGACAAGGAAGGGTCGGCGCTCCGCTACCGCGGTGTCGACATCGAGGAGATCGTCGGACGGATCCCGTTCGAGAAGGTCTGGGGCCTGCTGGTCGACGGCGCCTACGAACCGGGCCTGCCGCCCGCCGAGCCGTATCCGCTCCCGGTCCACTCCGGCGACATCCGGGTCGACGTGCAGTCCGCGATCGCGATGCTCGCCCCCGCCTGGGGCATCCAGCAGACCTACGACATCGACGACGCCCAGGTCCGCGAGGACGTCGGCCGTGCGGCCGTGATGGTGCTCTCGTACGTCGCCCAGGCGGCCCGCGGCGTCGGCCAGCCGATGATCCCGCAGAAGGAGGTCGACAAGGCCTCGACGATCGCCGAGCGGTTCATGATCCGCTGGCAGGGCGAGCCCGACCCGCTGCACGTCAAGGCGATCGACGCCTACTGGTCCTCGGCCGCCGAGCACGGCATGAACGCCTCCACCTTCACCGCCCGGGTGATCACCTCGACCGGAGCCGACGCCTGCGCCGCGCTCTCCGGTGCCGTCGGGGCGATGAGCGGCCCGCTGCACGGCGGCGCGCCGGCCCGGGTGCTGAGCATGATCGAGGACGTCGAGCGGATCGGCGACGCCTCGACCTACGTCAAGAAGCTGCTCGACGACGGCGAGCGGCTGATGGGCTTCGGCCACCGGGTCTACCGGGCCGAGGACCCGCGCGCCCGGGTGCTCCGGCGGACGGCGCGCGAGCTGAACGCGCCGCGCTACGAGGTCGCCGAGGCGCTCGAGAAGGCCGCCCTCGCCGAGCTGCGCGAGCGCCGGCCGGACCGGGTGCTGGAGACCAACGTCGAGTTCTGGGCGGCCATCGTCCTGGACTTCGCGCAGGTCCCGCCGCACATGTTCACCTCGATGTTCACCTGCGCCCGTACCGCCGGCTGGTCGGCGCACATCCTGGAGCAGAAGCGCACCGGACGGCTGATCCGCCCCTCGGCGATCTACACCGGCCCGGCCGCACGCAGCGCGTCCGAGGTCGAGGGCTACCACGAGGAGTGGGCGCTCAGCTGACCTGCTGACCCGTACGACGAGGGCCCGGATGCTCAGACGTCCGGGCCTTCGGCGTTCCTCGGCTCCCGCTCGGAACGGACCCGCCAGACCACGAGCAGGGCGACCACCACCCCGACCAACCCGATCGCGAGCCCGCGGCCGACCTGGTGCTCGACCCGGTGGTAGGAGCTGCCGGCGGCGTAGCCGAGCACCACGAACGCGGCGCCCCAGACGATCCCGCCGATCGCGTTCCACGCCAGGAACGTCCGGTACGGCATCCCGGAGGCGCCGGCGAGCGCCGGCATCATCGCCCGGAAGAACGCGGTGAACCGACCGAGGAAGACGGCGATGCCACCGCGTCGGCGGAGGAATTCCTGGGCCCGTCCGACCCGGACCTGGTGCTGGGCGAGCAGCTTGCTGGCCATCACCCGCGGCCCGAAGAACTTCTTGCCGACCTCGTAGCCGACCGAGTCGCCGACGACCGCGGCCACGACGATCACCACGATCGAGACCGCGAGCGAGAGGTGCTGCAGCGAGGAACCGACCCCGGCCAGGACCGCGGCCGTCTCGCCGGGGATCACGAAGCCGACGAAGATCGCGTCCTCGAGGAAGACCAGCAGCGCCGCGACGCTCAGCAACCAGACCGGGTTCAGGGTGAGGAGGTTGTCCAGGACGCCGGTCACGCCGCCAGTCTGCCCGACCGGCCCGCGCCGGCCCTGGGAGTCGTCGGCGCGGGCACCTAGATTGACGCCATGAGCCCTTCACCAGACCAGGCCGCTGCCTTCCTCGCGCTGCACCGCCCGGGTGCCAGCTTCGTGCTGCCGAACGTGTGGGACGCCGGGTCCGCGCGGATCCTCGCCCAGGTCGGCTTCCCGGCGCTGGCGACCACCAGTGCGGGGATCGCCTTCAGCCACGGGGTCGCGGACAGCACCCTGGGCTGGCCGGCGATGCTCGCCGCGATCACCCGGATCACCGCGGCGGTGGACTGCCCGGTCACCGCGGACCTGGAGTCCGACTACGCCGAGGACCCGGCCGGCGTGGCGGACACCGTGGCCGCCGCGATCGCCGTCGGCGTCGTCGGTGCGAACCTCGAGGACCTGGACGCCGCGGGCGCGCTGCGCGACGTCGAGGACGCGGCCGACCGGGTCGCGGCCGCCCGCAGCTGCGCTCCTGTCGGCGCCTTCGTGCTGAATGCACGCACCGACACCTACCTCACCGGGCACCCGGACGCGTTCGCCGAGACCGTGCGCCGAGCCCACCGGTACGTCGAGGCCGGGGCCGACTGCGTCTTCGTGCCCGGCGTCACCGACCTCGCCGAGATCGGCCGGCTGACTGCGGAGATCGGAGCCCCGGTCAACGTCGTCGCCGGCCTGGCGGGCCCGACCCACGACGCCGCCGCGCTCCGGGCCGCCGGGGTGGCCCGGATCAGCATCGGCGGCAGCCTGACCCGCGCGGTCCTGACCCTGGTGGAGCGTGCCGGCCGGGAGATGCTCGAGGGCACCTTCGGCTTCGTCGACGGCGCGATCCCGTACGGCGACCTGCAGGCCCGGCTCAGCTGAGGCCGGACTGGATCGCGAAGACCACCAGCTGGGCGCGGTCGCGTGCCCGAAGCTTCACCATCGCCCGGCTGACGTGGGTCCGCACGGTGTCCGGACTCAGCACCAGCTCGGCGGCGATCTCCTGGTTGGAGCGCCCGGTCGCGACCCAGCCGACGATCTCCCGCTCGCGCTCGGTGAGCTCGGCGATCCGGGCGGTCAGGTCGGGGTTCGCGTCCGGGGTCGCGGTGACCGCGCCGAACTGCTCGATCACCCGCCGGGTCACCGACGGCGCCAGCAACGAGCCGCCGTCGGCGACCACCCGGATCGCGTCCAGCAGGCTGACCGGGTCGGCGTCCTTGAGCAGGAACCCGCTGGCGCCGAGCCGGAGCGCCTCGAAGACGTACTCGTCGAGCTCGAAGGTCGTCAGCATCACCACCCGCACGTGTCCCAGCTCCGGGTCGGCGACCACGTCGCGGAGCAGGCCGAGCCCGTCCAGGACCGGCATCCGGATGTCGCTGAGCACCACGTCGGGCCGCTGCGCCCGGATCATCGCGAGCCCGGCCCGGCCGTCGGCCGCCTCGCCGACCAACTCGACCCCGTCCTCGGACCCGATCAGCGTCGCGAGACCCATCCGGACCACGGCCTGGTCGTCGACCACCACGACCCTGATCACGGCGCCTCCCCCGGGATCACCGCGTGCACCCGGAACCCGCCGCCCGGGGCCGGCCCGGTCTCCAGGGTGCCGCCGAGGGCCTGCACCCGGGACCGCATCCCAGAAATACCCAGCCCGGAAATACCCAGTCCGGAGCTGTCGAGCGCCTCGGGCGTCGGACCGCTGCCGTCGTCCTCGACGGTGACCTCCAGGGAGGCGCCGGCTCGGACCCGCACCCGCGCCGTGCCGGCGCCCGCGTGCCGCAGGACGTTGGTCAGCGCCTCCTGGACGACCGTGTAGGCGACGGCCTCGGCGCCAGGTCCAGCACCCCTGCCGTCGATGTCGAGCTCGACCTCCAGCCCGCCGGCTCGGATCCGCGACGCGAGGGTCTCCAGCTCGGCGAGCCCGTTGCGGGGCGTCCGGGGCGCCGGCTCGGTGCCGGCAGGGCCGGTCGCGGCCCCCGCCATCGGTCCCGCCACCAAGCCGGGCGCGGTCCGCGGCGCCAGCCGAGTCAGCTCGTCGCGGAGCGCGTCCAGCGACTCCCGGCTGGTGTCCCGGATCGCCTCCAGCGAACGCCGGGCCGCGGCCGGGTCTCGGTCGAGCACGTGCAGCGCCACCCCGGCCTGCATGGCGATCACCGCCAGCCCGTGCCCGACCCCGTCGTGCAGGTCCTGCGCCATCCGCAGCCGCTCCTCGGTCTCGGTCCGGCGGACCCGTTCGGTGCTGGTCTCGCGACGGTTGCGGATCGCCATCGCCAGCACCGCCGCGGCCAGGTCGATGGTGACGAACCAGCTGATCCAGCCGACGCTGCCGAGCGTGCTCTTCACGCTCATGCTGATCTCGCGGTGGATCAGGCCGACGACGATCAGCACGAGCGCGGCGCCGACGTACGGGAGCCAGGAGCGGGGCGGCCTGCGGGAGGCGAGTGCGAAGGTGCTGAGCAGCACGGTCAGGTAGACCGGGCCGTCGGCGAAGCTGGCCGCGAAGAACAGAGCGACGGCGCCGGCATTGACCAGCACGGTCACCTCGGGGAGCTCCTCGCGCAGCAGCAGCGCCAGCACCGCGACGACGATCAGCACCGCGGCGTACTTCGTCGGCTGGGTGAAGTGGGCGTCGTCGCGCTTGAGGGTGCCGATCAGGCAGATCGCCAGCACCGGCAGCAGCCACCAGTCGCGTCGCAACCGGGTCGTCAGGAAGTCCACTCCTCGACCCTAGGGCGGACCGGCCGGCTCCGCGCCCCCTGAACGGCGTACCCGGCGTACGCAAACCTGCGTACGCCGGACCCGCTTGCGGGCGGACGCCGGCCGGCCGCGCCGGAGCCAGGGTGGTGCCATGAGTGAATTCGTGATGCAGACCCAGGACCTGGTGAAGCGGTACGGCAAGGCCGAGACCGGGCGGCTCGCCGTCGACCGCGTCTCGATGTCCGTACGGCGCGGCGAGGTGTACGGCTTCCTCGGCCCCAACGGCGCCGGCAAGACCACGACCCTGCGGATGGCGCTCGGTCTGATCCGGCCGACCTCCGGGAGCGCGACCGTGCTCGGGCTCCCGGCCGGGCGGCCCGAGGTGACCGCCCGGGTCGGCGCCCTGATCGAGGGCCCCGGCTTCTACCCCTACCTCTCCGGCCGCGACAACCTCCGCACGATGGCGCGCTACCGCGGGCTCCCGGACTCGGTCGTGGACGCCGCCCTCGAACGGGTCGACCTCGCCGATCGCGGCGACGACCGGTTCAAGGCCTACTCGCTCGGCATGAAGCAGCGGCTCGGCGTCGCGAGCGCCCTGATGGGCGACCCCGACGTGATCGTGCTCGACGAGCCGACCAACGGCCTCGACCCGGCCGGGATGGCCGACATGCGGGCGCTGATCGTCGACCTCGCCCGCGGCGGCCAGACGGTGCTGCTCTCCAGCCACCTGCTGGCCGAGGTCGAGGAGATCTGCGACCGGGTCGGCGTCATCGCCGGCGGCCGCCTGCTCGTCGAGTCGACCGTCGCCGAGCTCCGCGGTGGCCGACGGCTGCGGGTCACCGGGTCGCCGGTGGACCGGGTGCTGGCGACCGCGATGCGGATCGCCGGCGAGGAGGCGGTGCACCTCGAGGGCCAGTCGGTCCTGCTCGACGTACCGGCGGACCGGACGCCGGAGGTGGTCCGCGCCCTGGTCGCCGACGGCGCCGACCTGCACGAGGTCGTGATCAGCGAACGCACCCTCGAGGAGGTCTTCTTCGAGATGACCGACAGCTCCCCCACCGACCGCCTGCACGCGCAGGCCCCGACCCTGGAGAACGTCCGATGAGCACGACCACCGCACCCCGCGCCGCCACCGCGGCGGCAGACACTCCCGTCGAGATCGCCCGCAGCACCCGGGCCGAGCTGCTCCGGCTACGCAAGTGGCCGGCAGTCTGGGTGACCATCGGGTCCTGGCTGGCGATGAACGCGATGTTCGCCTACCTCTTCAACTACCTCACCTACAGCAGCGGCGAGAGCAACTTCTCCACCGAGGGCCAGAGCCGTGCCGACCTGCTGGCGGACATGCTGCCGGCGGCCCTGCCGACCAGCCTGCCGCAGGGGATGCCGATGTTCGGCGGCGCGATCATGATGGTGCTCGGCGCCATCGTCGCCGGCAACGGCTACGGCTGGGGCTCGTGGAAGACCGTGCTGACCCAGGGACCTTCCCGGACCAGCACCGCGATCGGATCGCTGGCCGCGCTGGGCACCCTGGTGGCGGGCGTGGTGACCGCGACGCTGGTCACCGACTACGCGATGTCGCTCGCGGTCGCCCTTGCCGAGTCGGGCTCGACGGCGCTGCCCGGGCTCGGCGAGATGCTGCACTCCTACGGCATCGCTCTGCTCGTGATGGAGACCTGGGCGATGGCCGGCTACCTGCTCGGCACGCTGGCCCGCGGCCCGGCGGTCTCGGTCGGCCTCGGCCTGGTCTGGGGTCTGGTGATCGAGAACCTGCTCCGCGGCGTCGGCAGCTCGCTCTCCTGGGTGGAGGCCTTCACCCACGTGCTGCCGGGGACCGTCATGGGTTCGCTGGTCGGCCAGCTGGTCGGCGTCGACGGGCCGGACACCACACCGGGCCTGCTCGACACCGTCGGCTCCGGGCAGGCGCTCTGGACGACGATCGGCTACCTGGTGCTGCTGCCGCTGATCGCCCTCTGGCTGGTTCGACGGCGCGACGTCGTCTAGGACGTGGCCGAGGTCCCGGCCGGAGCCGCCCGGTCGGGACCCGAGGCGCCGCGACGGCCGGCGCGACGACGTACGGCCAGCAGCGAGCCGAGGAGCAGCGCGACCACCAGCCCGGCCAGCACGGCCGGCGGGAGATCGCCGACGACACCCGCGAGCGACGAGCCGCCGAGGTAGCCGAGCCCCACCATGGCGCTCCCCCAGACCAGCGCACCGGCGACGTTCCAGAGCAGGAACTGCCGCGCCGGCACCCCGGACGCGCCGGCCAGTGCCGGTGAGGTGGCCCGCAGCACCGCCACCGAACGGCCCGCCATCAGGGCGAACCCGGCCCGCTGCCGGAGCAGGTCCCGGGCCGCGTCGATCCGCGGGCGCTGGCCGGTGAGCCAGCGGTGCTCGAAGATCCGGTCGCCGTACCGCCGCCCGAGGAGGTAGCCGACGGCCGCCCCGAGGATCGCCGCGCCGACGATGCCGGCGAGCGCCGCCAGCACCGGGACGTGACCGAGGCCGGCGAGGACACCGGTCAGCACCGCCGCCTTGCCGCCCGGCACCAGGAAGCCGATCACCAGCGCCGTCTGCACCAGCACCAGCGCGACCGCGATGCCGACGACCAGGTAGGGGTCGAGGCTGTTCACGTCGGGGAGGCCGGGCACCGGGCCAGTGTGCCGGACCGCTGGTAGACCCGGGCCGTCCGTCCGGGCCGTCAGTCCAGGCGCCGTGCCAGGCAGCGGTTCAGCGGCGAGTTCCGGTAGTAGCCGAAGCCCGGGATCGGCTGGTACCCCGAGGACGCGTAGAGCGCCAGCGCCTCCGGCTGCCCGGTCCCGGTCTCCAGGACCATCACCTCCGCACCGGCCGCCCGCGCGGTCGCTTCCAGGTGGGCGAGCACCGCCCGAGCGAGGCCGCGCCCGCGACCGGCCGGGGCGACGTACATCCGCTTGACCTCGGCGGACCGGGAGCTGCCGAGCGCGTCGACGTCGTCGCGCTGCCGCCAGGCACCGGTGGCGATCGGGACGTCCGCGAGGTAGCCGACGAAGAACGCCCCCGAGGGCGGCTCGAAATAACCGGGAAGCAGCGGGGTGTCGTCCCGGCTGCCGTAGCGGGCGACGTACTCGAGCTGGACCTCCTCGACCAGGCGAGCGGCGTCCGGGTCGGTGATCAGGCACTGCTCGATGCGCCAGCCGGCGTCGTGCGCGTCCATCGGGTCCTATCCGTTATGCCTAGGGTGGTCGGTGCTGTCACAATAGAGACCTGCTGACAGCGTCGTCAGGCCTCACCCTTCGACTCCAAGGACCAGAAGTGACCGACGCGATCCAGATCCCCGACAGCCTCAAGCCCGCCGACGGACGTTTCGGCGCCGGCCCCTCGAAGATCCAGACCTCCCACCTGGACGCGCTCGCCGCGACCGGCACCTCGCTGATGGGCACCTCGCACCGGCAGGCTCCGGTGAAGCAGACCGTCGGCCGGGTCCGCGACGGCCTCGCCGCGCTGTTCAGCCTTCCCGACGGCTACGAGGTCGTCCTCGGCAACGGCGGCGCCACCGCGTTCTGGGACATCGCCGCGTTCGGCCTGATCGAGAAGAAGTCGCAGCACCTGACCTTCGGTGAGTTCTCGAGCAAGTTCGCCAGCTCGGTGAAGGCCGCCCCGTGGCTGGACGCCCCGTCGGTGATCGCCACCGACCCGGGCTCGCGCCCGGACGCGGTCGCCGAGGCGGGCGTCGACGTCTACGCGTGGGCGCACAACGAGACCTCGACGGCCGTGATGGCGCCGATCGCCCGGCCCGCCGGAGCGGACCAGGGCTCGCTGGTGCTGATCGACGCCACCTCGGGCGCCGGCGGCCTGCCGGTCGACGTCGCCGAGACCGACGTGTACTACTTCGCGCCCCAGAAGTGCTTCGCCTCGGACGGCGGCATCTGGTTCGGGCTCTTCTCGCCCGCCGCGATCGAGCGCGCCGAGCGGATCCAGGCCTCGGACCGGTACATCCCGCCGTTCTTCGACCTGAAGACCGCGATCGACAACAGCCGGCTCAACCAGACCTACAACACCCCCTCGGTCGCCACCCTGTTCCTGATGGCCGAGCAGCTCGACTGGATGAACAGCCAGGGCGGACTGAAGGGCATGGTCGAGCGGACCACGGCGAGCTCGGACGCCCTCTACGGGTGGGCCGAGAAGACGTCGTACACGACCCCGTACGTCGCGGACCCGGCCAACCGCTCGCTGGTGATCGGCACCATCGACTTCGACCAGTCGATCAACGCCGACGACGTGGCCAAGACGCTGCGCGCCAACGGGATCGTGGACACCGAGCCGTACCGCAAGCTCGGTCGCAACCAGCTCCGGATCGCGATGTACCCGGCGATCGACCCCGCCGACATCGAGGCCCTCACCGCCTCGATCGACTACGTCGTCAACGCACTCTGAGCAACGTCGAGTAGGCCCTAATACCCGTTGAGTGGGCCCGTTCTGTCCGCCCCTGCGACCAGAACGGGCCCACTCGACTGACCAGAAGGGCCTACTCGACTACGGTGTCCGCCATGGCGATCGTGACCTCTTCCGAGGGCCTCAGCTTCCGAGATCTCGTCTTCTCCGACCTCGGCCGGTACCGCCCCGGTGAGCGCGGCTGGTTGCGGGTCATCCTGCGCGGCATCTCCAACCCGGGCCTCTTCGCCTGCGTCGTGCTACGCGCCCAGCAGGTCGGCTTCCGCAAGGGCAAGGTCCGGCGACCGTTCCTGTGGCGCTCGGTCGGGATGTACCTGTTCAGCGCGGACTTCGTCCCCGGGATGGACATCGGCCCCGGCTTCTTCCTGCCGCACCCGAGCGGCACCGTGATCGGCAACGGTCTGCGGATGGGGGCGAACGTCACCTTCGGGGGCGCGGTCACCGCCGGCGTGAAGCAGCCGGACACCCCCGCCGGCGAGGACGACTACCCGGTCGTCGGCGACGGCGCGATCGTGCTCGCGAACGCGGTCCTGGTCGGCCCGGTGACGATCGGCAACTACGCCCAGGTGGGCGCGAACTCGGTGGTGCTCTCCGACGTCGCCGACTTCGCCTGCGTCTTCGGCGTCCCGGCCCGCAAGGTGGCCGAGCGCCGGGGAATCATCCCGGGGTCGATGGAGGTGCTGGCCGAGCCGCCGCCGAAGGCGCCGAAGCCGGCTGCCGGGGGCTGAGTTCCTGCCCGACGTTCAGGCATCTCGACAAGCTCGATGTCCGGGGACTGCTCGATGCCCGGGGGCCTGCTCGTTGTCCGGGGACAGCTCGATGCCCGGGGACTACCAGCCGGCGGCGCAGACCGGGCACGACGGCGTGCCGAGGGCCGGGTCGTGGGCGGCGACGAACGCCGCCACCTCGGGGCCGTGGATCTGGTCCTTGTGCGCGGCGACCTTCCGCTTGTCCCAGTCCCACCAGCAGATCCGGAGCAGGGCCTCGCGGGTCGGCTCGTCGAAGCGGTACTTCACGTGCCGGGCCGGGTTGCCGACGACGACCGAGTACGGCTCGACGTCGCTCGCCACCACGGCCCGTGCTCCGACGACCGCACCGTGCCCGATGGTGACGCCGGACATGATCAGCGCCTCGAACCCGACCCAGACGTCGGAGCCGACCTGCACCGGGCCGCGTTCGATGAGGTTCTCCTCCTGGACCGACCACTGGCCGTCCTCCTCGTGGGCGTGCATGATGCTCACCCAGTCGAGGTGGTGCTGGCCCCCGGTGATCACCACGGCGGTGTAGTGCATGCCCGAGTACGCGCCGAGGTGGACGGCCGACCCCTTGCCCCGGAAGGACTCGAGCAGCTTGACCGTCGGGTACGACGGGGCGTCCCAGGTGATCCGCTGCCGTGGATCGTCCCAGTGCACGATCTCCGCGCCGTCCACCCAGTAGCGCACCCTGGCCTTCAGCTTCGCGTTGAGCCTCGCGCGGAGGCCCTTCGGCGGCTTGGGCTGCATACTCGCGTCCACGGATCGCACCTTAACGGAGCCTGCGACTACCGACAGGTACGCCGATCCCGCCCTAGTGGCGCCGCCGGATCAGCCAGCCGAGGACCCCGGTCAGGATCGCCCCTCCGAGCAGGACTCCGCCGACCACCGGGAGCGCCCAGCGTTCGGTCAGGCTCACCGCGTCGTCGTGCCCCGTGGCCGGGGTGGCGTCCTGGCCGGGCGACGACTCGGGGCGGTCCGCCAGCTTCGCCCGGATCTCCGCCGGCAACCGGACCTGGAGCACCCGGCTGTGCACGCCCTCCGAGCTCACCCGGATCCGGCCGGAACTCCCGACCGAGATCCCCTCGCCCTGCTCCTGGTTCGGCAGGCCGAACATCCCGAGCGGCTCGAACGACGGGAACCTCGCGACCATCGCGCTGCCGTAGCCGCGCACGATCACGTGCTTCCCGTCGGGGAACAGGGCCGCGTCGGTAGCCCAGAGCGACACGTCCGGGCCGGCCCGGAGCCGGTTCGGCCGGTCCGGGTCGAGCTTCTTCGGCGCCACGTAGACCTGGCCGCCGATGATGCCCTTGGTCACGATCCGGAGCCGGCCGTCGGGGCCGTACAGCAGCGACTCGGCGTCGTGCGGACCGTCCGGATAGACCAGGTCGTACGACGGCGCCGCGACCGTGCGGTCGCCGCGCCCGACCGGCACCCGGTAGACCTGCACCCGCGACCGGGCCTCCCGGTTGTCGCCGATGTCGCCGACCCAGACCTCGTCCGGACCGGCCGGCGCCAACGCCTCGACGTCGACGACCTCGTCGGTGTACGTGGTCCGCCCGACCGTCCGCCCGGCCTTGTCGACCACGTAGACCAGCGGACCGCCGCCGGAGTCGTTGGTGGTGACCATCAGCGCGCCGAGGTCGACCAGGCCGCTGGACTCGGAGATCTCCGGGTCGTCGAACGCGAAGACCGGTGTTCCCGCGACGGCAGCCACCAGGACGGCGCCGAGCAGGCCGCCGGCAACGGTCATCCGAGCAGCTCCGCCAGCCGGGGCCGGACCTGCCAGGCGCTGGTCAGCGCGACGTACTCGTCGTCAGGGGCGCTCGACCCGGTCGCCACGGCCCGGATCAGGGTGTTGCGCGGCGTGTGCTCGCTGTCGACGAACTCGACCACGTCGGTCCGGTAGCCGCGCGTCCGCAGGAGGGCGGCGCGCAGGGCGTCGGTGAGCGTGTCCGCCAGCCGCTCGCGCAGGATCCCGTCCCGGGTCAGCAACGTGTACGGCGCCGGGGCCGGCCGTTCCCGCAGCTGCCGGGAGATGTCCTTGTGACAGCACGGCGCGGCCAGGATGAGCGTCGCCTCCCAGCCGATCCCGCGGGCCAGCGCGTCATCGGTGGCGGTGTCGCAGGCGTGCAGCGCCAGCACCACGTCCGGCGCGGTCTCCAGCACGACGTCGTCGATCCCGGCCACCACGAAGGTGACCTGGTCGGCGACGCCGAGCCGTTCGGCGACCCCGGTGTTGTGCGCCCGGGACTGCTCCTTGACGTCCACGCCGACCAGGCGCACCGGCAGGCCGCGCACCCGCGTCAGCCAGGCGTGCGCCGCGAACGTGAGGTAGGCGTTGCCGCACCCGAGGTCGACGACCTGCAGCGGGGACTCGGCGGTGGGCCGGAGCCGGACCGCCGCCAGGGCGTCGTCGATGCTCGCCCCGAGCTCGCGGAGGAACTCCTCCACCTGGCGGTACTTGGCCCGCCGCGACGGCTTGACCCGGCCGTCCGCGTCACTGATCCCGAGCGCGACCAGGACCGGGTCGTCCTCGGGGAGCATCCGGGCCTTGCTGCGGTCGTGGCTGCGCTCCGGGACCGACCCGGGTCCGGCGGTGGTCCCGACCGCAGCCTCACCGCCCTTGGTCACCCGCAGCTGGAGCGTCTCGGCGGCCGTCTCGACGTGCCAGTTGCCGAACGGCTCGGCCAGCAGCTCGTCCACCGCACGCGGAGCGTCCTCCGGCCCGTGGTTGGCGACGTGGGCCTGGGTGTCGTCGTACCGGGTGATCTGGAGGCGGCGTCCGGCCTTCAGGTCGACGTAGCGCAGCTCGACCCGGGTCCAGGACGGCCGCTGGCCCTTGCGGCGACCGCCGGCCAGCGCCCGGATCAGCGAGTCCGGGTCGAGCAGCCGGTCCCGGACCCGGTCCAGCGCGGGGGCGAGGGGCTCGATCACCTGACGAGCTTCGAGACCACGACGATGACGATCAGCCCCACCAGGGCGCCCGTGATCACCAGGCGTCGGTACCGGGGATTCATGCGGCGAGTCTAGGCGAGCGCCGCCTCGACCTCGGCCTCGGAGGCGACCGAGCGGCGCCGGCGCAACGGGTTCGAGCTGCCGCCGAAGACCACCGCCGCGATCAGCACCCCGAGGATCGACATCGCGCCCCCGCCGATCAGCGTCCAGCGGGCACCGAACTCGGCGCCGACCCAGCCGACGATCGGCGCGCCGATCGGGGTCCCGCCCATCACCACCATCATGTACAGCGCCATCACCCGGCCGCGCATCGCCGGGGCGACGCTGAGCTGCACGCTGGTGTTGGCAGAGTTGAGCATCGTCAGCAGGAAGAAGCCGAGCAGCGGCGTGGCCACCGCGAAGGCGAGGTACGACGGCATCAGGCCGAGTCCGACCTCGACGGCACCGAACCCGAGGCCGGCGAAGATCACCCAGTGGGGGCGCGGCTTGCCGACCCGTCGCGCGCCGAGCAGGGCCGCCGTCAGCGAGCCGAGCGCGAGCGTCGAGCCGAGGACGCCGTACTCGCCCGGCCCCTTGTCGAAGACCTGGGTCGCCATCAGCGCCGAGGTCATCTGGAAGTTCATCCCGAAGGTGCCGGCGAAGAACGCGGCCACCATGATCATGCTGAGGTCGGGCCGGTTGCGGACGTACCGGACCCCGTCGCGAATCATCCCCTTGCCGCGGGGCGCCCGGTCGACGGGAGTGAGCTCGCTGGTCCGCATCGACCGCAGCGCGCCGATCACCGCCAGGTAGCTGAGGCCGTTGAACAGGATCACCGCGCCGCTCGCGGCCACCCCGGCGCCGAGCGCCGCGATCAGCAGGCCGGAGAGCGCCGGGCCGATCAGCCGGGCCAGGTTGAAGGAGGCCGAGTTCAGGCCGACCGCGTTGGAGAGGTCGTCCGCGCCGACCATCTCGCTGACGAAGGACTGCCGGGCCGGTGCGTCGAAGGCGGCACCGGAGCCGAACAGGAACGCGAGCACGAAGACCATCCACGGCTCGACCACGCCGGTCAGGGCCAGCACGCCGAGCACCAGGGCGGTCGCCCCCATCCAGGCCTGGGTCAGCTGGAGCAGCAGCCGCTTCGGCATCCGGTCCGCGACCAGGCCGGCGTACGGCGAGAGCAGCAGGATCGGGAGGAACTGCAGCGCGGTGGTGATGCCGAGCGCCGTACTGGCCTCGGCGGCACTGCCGTGGTGCAGGGTCAGGACGAGCCAGTCCTGCGCGACCCGCTGCATCCAGGTGCCGGTGTTCGACACGACGCCGCCGAGGGCGTACAGGCGGTAGTTGCGGATGCGGAGGGCGCGGAAGGTGGGGCTCAAGTCAGGTCGCTCAAATCGTTGCCAGTCTTTCGATCAGGGGCGCCGCCTGGCGGACCAGGGCGCGCTCCTCGGGGGTCAGGTGGGCCAGCTGGCGCACCAGGAAGGCGTCGCGCTGCCGGCGGTCGGCGTACAGGGTCTGCCGGCCCTTCTCGGTCAGGTCGATCAGGACGACCCGGCCGTCGGAGTCCGACGCACGCCGTACGACGTAGCCCTCGTCGGCCAGCCAGGTCACCGTGCGGGTCATCGACGGCGGCTGCACCCGTTCGTGGGCCGCGAGCTGCCCGATGGTGCTCTCGCCGCAGCGGATCAGGACACCGAGGACGCTCATCGCGCCGACGCTCAGCGGGTTCTGCGGGTCGCGCTCGTTGCGCAGCCGCCGGGCCAGCCTCGCCACGCTGAGCCGGAGCTCGCTGGCCAGGCCGGCATCCGTGCGGGCCACAGTCTCGACGGTCGGAGTCATATCGTTAGCATAACTCATTACCTAGGCTAAGCATTCCCGTTGAACCGGCCCGAATATCCGACGAACGGGCCGCTCCTGCAGACGAGTGGGCCCTCCCCGTTCGACGTACGAACAGAAAGGGCCCACTCGATGGACCACTAGGGCCCGTTCAACGAACTAGGTGAGCCAGCGGGTGAGGGGGTCGATCGCGAAGTAGACGACGAAGAGCACCGAGATCACCCAGAGCAGCGGGTGCACCAGGCTCGCCTTGCCGCGGACCACCTTGATCAGCACGTACGCCAGGAAGCCGGCGCCGATACCGGCCGAGATCGAGTACGTGAACGGCATCAGCACGATCGTCAGGAACGCCGGGATCGCGACGTCGACGTCGTCCCAGTCGATGCCCTTGACCTGCTGCATCATCAGGAAGCCGACGAGCACCAACGCGGGAACGGCCGCCTCGCTGGGGATCACGTCGACCAGCGGCGCGAACGGGATCGCCACCAGGAAGAGCAGTCCGGTGACGACGGATGCCAGACCGGTCCGAGCGCCTTCGCCCACGCCCGAGGCCGACTCGATGTACGACGTGTTGGACGAGACACCGGCAGCACCACCGGCGGCCGCGGCGATCGAGTCCACGATCAGGATCCGCTGGGTGTTGGGCGGCATGCCCTCCTCGTCGAGCAGGTCCGCCTCCGCACCGATCGCGGTCATCGTGCCCATGGTGTCGAAGAAGTCCGCCAGCAGCAGCGTGAAGACCAGCAGGATCGCCGTGACCGCGCTGACCTCCTGGAACGACCCGAACAGGCTGAACTCGCCCAGCGTGCCGAAGTCCGGCTTCTCGATGATCTTGTCGGGCCACGCGGGCACGTTGAGCATCCAGCCCTTCGGGTTGCCCTGCGCACTGCCGAACTCGCCGATCTTCTCCACCACGATCGCGAGGACCGTGGTCGCGACGATCGTGATCAGGATCGCGCCCTTGACCTTCTTCACCCAGAGGCCGATCACCACGATCAGGCCGATCACGAAGACGAGGACGGGCCATCCGGCGAGGTTGCCGTCCTGGCCCAGCTGCAGCGGCGTCCCGACCGCCTTGCGCACGAAGCCGGCGTCGACGAATCCGATCAGGGTGATGAAGAGGCCGATCCCGACCGAGATCGCGACCTTCAGCTCCGACGGCACCGCCTGGAAGACCGCTTGGCGGAACCCGGTCAGCACGAGCACCAGGATGATCAGGCCCTCGAGGACGACGAGGCCCATCGCGTCCGCCCAGGTCATCTGGCTCGCGACCGAGAACGCCACGAAGGCGTTGAGACCCAGGCCGGTCGCCAGCGCCAGCGGATAGTTGGCGACCACGCCCATCAGGATGGTCAGCACGCCCGCCACCAGGGCGGTGCCCGCGGCGATCATGGTGAAGTTGTCCTTCGTGCCGCCCAGGAAACCGCCCTCGCCGTCCTGCACCTGGCTGAGGATGATCGGGTTCAGCACGATGATGTAGCTCATCGTGAAGAACGTGACGATGCCGCCGCGGATTTCCCGACCTACGGTCGAACCGCGCTCTGTGATCTTGAAGAAGGTGTCCACGGGACCGCATCGTGGCAGAGACCGGGCCCGCTGCCTACTCCCCCGAGCCAGGAGATCTCGGAACCGTTACATTGAAGGGGTGTCAGAAGAGCAGCCCGTCGTCCACGAAATCGGCAACCGGACGTACATCGTCGCCGACGTCGACCCGCTCGACGTCGACGGTGTCCGCACCCTCGCCGTCGGCACGCTGCTCTGGGGGATCGCCTTCCTGATGCTGTTGCCGTTCTCCGGAAGCCTCAAGGAGGACGGTCACCTGTGGTGGTTGTGGACGTGCGTCGCCGGCTTCGGGCTGGGGCTCGTCGGCTGGGACTTCTGCAGGCGCCGCCGGGCCGCGCGGTCTGCTGCGGTCGACGACTGAGACTGCACGTACGTCACGGCGTCTCGACGTCCGGGGGAATCAGAAGTTCTCGAGGTCCCCGCGACTGATCGTGTCGAACGCCGGATCCGGCAGCGGCGGCGGGAGCTGCTTCTTGCGCAGCTGCGCCTCCGAGTGGGCGCCGCAGCCGTGCCGCATCGCCACCACCCGGCCGTCGTCGTTCGCGAACTCGTTCGCGCACACCCCGAACCCGACCGACAGCGGTCCGGCGAGGCTGATCAGGAAGCCGCAGGAGCCGCAGAGCGCCGGAGCGGACTGGGCGAGCGGTACGTCGGGGCCGTTCTCGCCGTCGTACCAGCGCTGGGCCGCGAGGTCGCGGCCCTCGACCGAGAGCACCCGGACCCGGCCGAGGCCCAGCTCGTCGGCGACGGCCTTGGCCTGCTGACGGTTCGCCTCGACGAAGTCCGGGTCGTCACCCGGGTCACCGGTCAGGTACGTCGGCACCAGGCGCGGGTCGTCCTCGTCCACCGGGAGCAGGTCGCCGGGACCGAGGTCGCCGGGCTTGATCCGCTCGCGCCACGGGATCCACGGCGGCGCGATGATCGAGTCCTGCCCGGGGAGCAGCACCACCTCGTCGATGGTGACCGCGTCCTGGCCGGGCGCGTGCGCGACCGTGACCGCCCAGCGCCAGCCCGGGTAGCCGGCCTGCACCGACGCGAAGTAGTGGGTGACGACGCCCTCGTCCTCGGCCACG
This sequence comes from Nocardioides marmoriginsengisoli, assembly GCF_003725695.1. Lineage (GTDB taxonomy): Bacteria > Actinomycetota > Actinomycetes > Propionibacteriales > Nocardioidaceae > Marmoricola > Marmoricola marmoriginsengisoli. Next base: position 120,127 of record NZ_RJSE01000001.1, on the reverse strand, counting down.
GCCTCGACGTGCTCGCCGACGACGGCATCGCCGACCTGCTCGAGCAGGGCGGCGCGGGCAGCCTCGACGGCGCCCACGGCAAGGTCCTCGGTCATCATCACCCAGGGATTCTCCCCCATCCGGGCACGTCGTGTCTCCCCGGCCCCGCGTTCCCACCCCGGACTTGGCAGGATGGGCGCATGCAACCCGAGGACGACGTCACCCGCGAGCTCCCGGACGACCTGTCCGTGCCCGCCGGTGCCGACGTCCGCCGCGGGGACAAGGTCGCCGACGCGACCGGGCGCGGTGTCGCCGCGGGTGCGCGCGGCGTGATCGCCGCCGGCCGGGTCACCGGGCGCGGGATGACCACCGCGTTCCGGGCCGCCCGCCGGGCCGCCCGGGCCGAGGGCGCCGGCGACTCGGGGCTGTCCCGCTTGATCGAGTTGCACGCGTTCAACGCCGCCGGCGACGCCGCCGTGGCGATCTCGCTGGCCGGCACGATCTTCTTCGCCGACCCGGGCGGCGCCCGGGGCCCGGTGCTGCTGTTCCTCGGCCTGACGATGCTGCCGTTCGCGGTGGTGGCGCCGCTGCTCGGGCCGTTCCTGGACCGGTTCAGCCACGGCCGCCGCTGGGCGATCGGGTTCACGATGGCCTTCCGGGCCTTCATGTGCTGGATGATGGCGGACGCCGTCGCCAGCAACTCGGTCGCGCTGTACCCGACCGCCCTGGGCTGCCTGATCGCGTCCAAGGCGTACGGCGTCGCCCGCGCGGCCACGGTGCCCCGGCTGCTGCCGAGCGACCAGACCCTGGTGAAGGCGAACAGCCGGATCTCGCTGGCCGGTGTCATCGGCGGTGCCCTGTCCGCCCCGCTGGCCGCCCTCGCCGCGACGGCCGGCGGGCAGTGGTCGCTGCGCTACGCGTTCGTGGTCTTCGCCGGCGCGACGATCCTGGCGATCCTGCTGCCGGCCCAGGCCGACGCGACCGCCGGCGAGCAGCCGGTGGGACGGCGTGAGCGGTTCCACCTGCCGAACACGATCGTCTTCGCGCTCCGGTGCAACGTCGGGCTGCGGTTGCTCTCCGGCTTCCTGACCATGTTCATGGCGTTCGTGCTGACCCAGAACCCGTTCGAGAACTGGAACCACGACACCACCTGGTTGCTGGGCCTGGTGATCGGCGCGGCGGGCCTCGGCAACACCATCGGCATCGGGTTGACGTCGGTGCTGCGCAAGATCAACCCGGCCGTGGTGGTGGTCGTCGGCCTGATCGCCGACGCGATCGCCGCGGTCTGCGCCGCGCTGTTCTACGGCCTGGTGGCGTGCGTGGCGCTGGGACTGACCATCGGCATCGCCCAGGCGATGGGCAAGCTCGCCCTGGACGCGACCATCCAGCGCGACGTCCCCGAGACGCACCGCACCTCGGCGTTCGCGCGCTCGGAGACGGTGCTGCAGCTGTCCTGGGTGATCGGCGGCTTCCTGGGCGTGGCGCTGCCGAGCGGGCACCCGGTCGTCGGGCTGATGCTGCTGGCGGCGCTGATCATTGGCTGGACGGTCTTCGTCCTGATCGGCCGCCGCAGGGACCTGCCCGCTCCTGCCGGAGCCTAGAGGTCGAGCTGGTCCGCCAGCCCGCGCAGCAGCTTCGCCGTCGGCTTGGCCGTCTTGCCGTCGGGGTGCCGGCCGTGCCGGTACCCCTCCTCGACGTTCTCGAGCAGCCGGATCAGGTCCTCGACGATGCCGACCATGTCCTCGGGGTTCTTGCGCTGGGCGTGCCGCTGGGCAGCCGCCACCGACGGCGGGGCGTCGAGCACCCGCACCTGGTGGGCCTGCTCGCCCTTGCGGCCGGAGAGAACGCCGAACTCGACGCGGGTTCCCGCCTTGAGCGTGTCGACTCCTTCGGGCAGGGACGACGACCGGACGTAGACGTCGTCACCGTCCTCGCGCGACAGGAAGCCGAAACCCTTCTCGGCGTCGTACCACTTGACCTTCCCGGTGGGCACCAGTTCAGCCTTTCTCTCCAACACGATTGCGAAGGCACAGCGTACGGGGCCAGCGCCGGATCAGGCGAACGGGTTGAACCCGGCACCCCTCAGCGGTAGCGCTCCGGATCCTCGAGCAGCTCGTTCATCGACCCGGAGCGGAACCCGAGCGGATCGACCTCGACCGCGGCGAATCCGGCGTCCCGGACCGCGACCAGCACGTTCTCGGGGACCGAGCCGGCGAGCACCCGGTCCACCTCCAGCCGCGCGTTCTCGCCGAGGTCGCGGACCCGGAGATCGAGGACCTGGAGGCCGGCAGCAGCGAACGCCGCCCGGGCCGCCGCCTCGGCCCGCTCCACCCGGGCCAGCCGGGCCGGGGTGATCTCGATGCCGTACGCGATCCGTGAGCTCAGGCAGGCCGCCGCCGGCTTGTCCCAGGTCACCAGGCCCCACCGGCGCGAGGCGGTCCGGATCTGCGCCTTGGTCAGCCCGGCGTCGAGCAGCGGTGTCACCGCGCCGCGCTCGGCGGCCGCCGCAATCCCGGGCCGGAACCCTGCCCGGGCGTCGTCGGCGTTGGTGCCGGTGAGGACGGCCGCCAGCCCGGCTCCGGCCGCGAGCGGCGCCAGGACGTCGAGCAGCTCGGACTTGCAGAACGCGCACCGGTCGCCGGCGTTGGCGACGTAGCCGTGCCGGGCCAGCTCGTCGGTCGCGGGGGTGAGCACCCGGACCCCGAGCCCGGCCGCGAAGTCGAGTGCGGGCTGCCGTTCCGCGAGCGGAAGCGCGTCCGAGTACGCCGTCGCCGCGACCACCCGGTCCGGCCCGAGCGCGCGGACGGCGGCGGCGAGCAGGAAGGCCGAGTCCGCCCCGCCGCTGAACGCGACCAGGACCGAGCCGAGCCGGCCGAGGTGCTCCTTCAGTGCCGCCAGCCGTTGGTCGAGGAGGTGCTCGCCGAACCAGGCGGGGAACTCGGTGAGGTCGTTGAGAACGACGTCGGTCCCGGCCGCCTCCAGCTCCTCGCGGGAGCACCCGCCGGTCAGCACCGAGACGCTGAGCACTCCCGCGGCCCGGGCTCCCTCGACGTCGTGGACGTGGTCGCCGACGTACACGCTGGCACCGTGCTCGACGAGCGCCGTCCCCTTCGCCGCACCCCAGACCCAGCCCTCGACCGCGTCCACGTCGAGCCCCAGGTGGTCGACGTGCAGCTGCGCGTTCGGTGCGTACTTGCCGGTGACCAGCACGATCCTGCCGTGCTCGGAGCGGACCGCGGCGAGTGCCTCGGCGACGCCGGGGAGCGCCGGAGTGGGCGGCACGGCGTGGGTCGGGTACAGCGCCCGGAAACGGTCCCCGGCGGCATCGATCGCGTCGGCGTGCAGGTACGGCGCCATCATCTGCTCCAGCGGCGGGCCCAGCTTGCTGCTCATCTCGGCCGCCGGGAAGTCGACCCCCAGCTCGGCACCGAGCGCCTCCAGGGTGGCGATGAAGCCGGGCACGGTGTCGATCAGGGTCATGTCGAGGTCGAACCCGACGACCAGCTCAGCACCCATGCGGCCAGCGTACGTGGCCGGTCGGACACGACGGCGTCAGGCGTCGCGCTCGCGGAACAGCACGTACGACGCCGCCATCAGGACCGCGGCCAGGCCGCCGAAGACCACGAACCCGCCCACCGGGGACAGCGGGTCGCCGAAGGTGCTGCTCGAGTTCTCCAGCACGTTGACGATCTTGCCGCCGGCCTGGAACGGCAGGAACCGGAGCAGGTCGGTGTGGTCCTTCAGGCCGGGGATGAACGAGAAGAACACGAAGACCAGGCTCTCGATCAGCAACGGCCAGAGGAACAGCGAGACCAGCGCGAACGCCTGCGAGCGGGTGATCGAGGTGAAGGCCATCCCGAGCCAGGTCAGCAGCACGCCGTACACGACCTGCCGGCCGATCACCCCGAACGTCTCGGCGGTCAGCACGTCTGCATACGCGTGCAGCACCAGCTGGCCCAGCAGCCCGGCGAGCAGCAGGGTCGTGAGCGCGACCACCGCGACCCAGGCGCCGACGACGAGGTACTTGGCCAGCCACAGGTCGCGTCGCGAGTTCAGGGCGGTGAGGGAGGCCCGGATCATCCCGTGCCGGTACTCGTGCCCCCAGGAGAAGATGCCGAGGATCGCCAGCACGAAGCAGATCACGCTGGGGATCTGGCCGGTCGCGGCGAGCTGGGTGACCAGGATCCCGCCGAGGCCGTCGAGGTCGCCCGAGGAGACCCCGGTCGTGCTGAACTCGTGGTGGATCCCCCACGAGAACAGGCCCGAGATGCCGACCCCGAGGACCATCGCCAGACCGGTCAGCCACCAGGTCGAGCGGAGCGTGCGGATCCGGGTCCACTCGTAGGCGAGCGCGTCCCTCATCCGGCACCTCCCTCGGTCACCGGCGGAAGTCCCTGCGCCTGGAACTCCTCCGCCCCGGCGGTGCGTTCCAGGAACGCCTCCTCGAGCGTCGCCACCTTCGCGGTCAGCTCGTGCAGCCGGATCCGGTTCTCGAAGGCGAGGTCGCCCAGCGTCTCGACGGCGAGCCCGGTGATCGAGAGCGCGCCCGAGTCCTCCCGGGCCACGGCGCCACCGTGCTCCTGGGCGAGCCGGGCCAGCGCCTCGACGTCGGGGGTCCGCACGATCACGGCGTTCTGCTGGGAGCTGCGGACGAACTCCGCGATCGGGCCGGAGGCGATCATCGCGCCCTTGCCGATCACGACCAGGTGATCGGCCATCAGCGCCATCTCCGAGAGCAGGTGGCTGGAGACGAAGACGCTGCGGCCCTCGGCGGCCAGGGACTTCAGGAACAGCCGCATCCACTGGATGCCCTGCGGGTCCAGCCCGTTGGCGGGCTCGTCGAGGATCAGCGTGTGCGGGTCTCCGAGCAGGGCGCCGGCCAGGCCGAGCCGCTGACCCATCCCGAGCGAGAAGCCCTTCGGCTTGGCGCGGGCGACCTCGACCAGGCCGACCATCGCGAGCACCTCGTCGACCCGCTTGCTGCCGAGGCCGTTCGCGGCCGCGAGCATCCGCAGGTGGTTCCGCGCGGTCCGGGTCGGGTGGAAGGGCTTGGCCTCCAGCAGCGCCCCGACGTGCCGCATCGGCTGGTCGAGGTCGGTGAAGGCCTTCCCGTCGAAACGGGTGCTGCCGGCTCCCCGGTCCAGGCCGAGCATCAGCCGCATCGTGGTGGACTTGCCGGCGCCGTTGGGACCGAGGAAGCCGGTCACGCTGCCGGGCTCGACGTCGAAGGAGAGGTCGACGACGGCGGGCTTGCCCGCATAGGACTTGCTCAGACCGCGAGCCGAGATCGTTGCCATGCGCCGATCCTGCCACCTAGCTGGTTCCGGACCCGGCCAGCGATTCGGCCGGCCGGTAGAATTGGTCGGATGTCCACCTCCGCAGCGCCGCGCACGCTCGCCGACCAGCTCCGCGCCTGGTCCGACGAGCAGCTGGCCGCGCTGCTGGAGGCTCGCCCGGACCTCGCCGTCCCGGCTCCGGTGGACTCCGCGCAGCTCGCGTCGCGCTCGGTCGTCAGGGTCTCGGTGGTCCGCGCACTCGACCTGCTCGACCGGCTCGAGCTGGAGACTCTGACCGCCCTGGTCCAGGTCGCCCCGGTCGCGACCGACGACCTGGCGCGCCTCCTCAACGCCGACCCCGAGAACGTGGCCAAGGCCCTGGACCGGCTGGCGGCGCTGGCCCTGATCTGGGGTTCCTCGTCGGCCTGGCGGCCGATCACGATCCTGGCCGAGCTGATCGGACTCCCCGGCGGACCGCCGCCCGAGGAGGTCGCCACCGCGCTGGCCGGGATCGACGACCGGGCCCGCGCGATCCTCGACCACCTGGACGAGACCGATGCCGCCGGCACCGTCGCCGACGCCCGGCGGTCGATCAAGGTCGCCGACGCGACGACGCCGACCGAGCACCTCCTCGCCCGCCGGTTGCTGATGGCCCGCGACGACCGGCACGTGGTGGTGCCGTGGACGGTCCGGCTGGCGCTGCGCGACGGCGTCTCGACCCGGGACCGGATCGACGTACCGCCGGAGCTGGCGGACGGGGCACGGGACGCCGGCCTGGTCGATCGCGCGGCGGCCGGGGCGGCGTACGAGCTGGTCCGGCGTGCCGAGATGATCCTCGACGCGTGGAGCAGCCACCCGCCAGCGGGGCTGCGCTCGGGCGGGCTCGGGGTGCGCGACCTGCGTGCGGCCGCCGACCTGATCCACGCGGACCTGCCGACCGCCGCACTGATCGTGGAGACGCTGTCGGCAGCCCGGCTGATCGCCCTCGGGATGGACGACGACCTCGACTCCGCCTGGCTGCCGACCGACGCGTACGACGCCTGGATCGCCGGCCCGGCGGCCGACCGCTGGCTGGGCCTGGCACAGGCCTGGCTGGACAACCCCCGGCTGGTCTCCCTGGTCGGCGGCCGCGACGGGGACCGCCCGGTCAACGCGCTGTCCGGAGGGCTGGAACGGGCCTGGCTGCCGGGCGACCGCCGCAGCATCCTGCGCGCCCTGCTGGACCTCGCCCCCGGACGGGCGCTCGCCGCCGGCACCGGGGCCGCGTCCCTGGTGGCGCGCCTGGGGCACCAGCACCCGCGACGGACCCGTACCCGGCTCGAGCTGACCGGCACCGTGCTGGACGAGGCGTCCGCCATCGGCATCGTCGGGCTCAACGGCGTCAGCGGCTTCGGCCGGGCCCTCGTCGAGGGCGCCGATCCGATCCCGCTGCTGAGCGACCTGCTCCCGACGCCGATCGACCACGTGCTCATCCAGGCCGACCTCACCGCGGTGGCCCCCGGTCCGCTCGAGCAGGAGTTCGGCCGCCGGCTGGCACTGCTCGCCAACGTCGAGTCCCGCGGCGGCGCGACCGTCTACCGCTTCAGCGTCGACTCGGTACGCCGCGGTTTCGACTCCGGCTGGTCCGCGATCGAGGTCAAGGACTTCCTCCGAGCGTCGTCGCGGACCCCGGTCCCGCAGGCGCTCGACGTCCTCGTCGACGACGTCGCCCGCCGGTTCGGCACGGTGCGGGTCGGCGTGGCCGAGTCGTTCCTGCGCAGTGACGACGAGACCGCCCTGACCGAGCTGATGCACCACAGCGCCGCAGCCTCGCTACGGCTGCGCCGGATCGCGCCGACGGTGGTGATCTCCGACGTCCCGCTGCAGGTGCTCCTCCCCCGGCTGCGCGAGCTCGGCACCGCTCCGGTGGTCGAGGCCGCCGACGGCACCGTCCGGGTGGCCCGGCCGGACGAGCGCCGCTCCCGGACCCCGAAGGCGACCCGCGCCGGAGTCGGCGAGGCCCGGCTCGCGGCCCGGACGTCCGCGGTGGTCGCCGCCGTCCGCGCCGGCGACCGGGCCGCCGCCGAGCGCCCGTCCCGCGGTCCCGCCCGGACCCCGGCCGACGTGATGACCGTGCTCCGCGAGGCGGTCGAGGCCAGGACCGAGGTCTGGATCGGCTACCTCGACAACCACGGCACCGCGACCGAGCGGGTCGTCCGGCCGCTGGAGGTCGGCGGCGGCCAGGTGTCGGCGTACGACGAGCGCAGCGACGAGGTCCGCACCTTCGCCGTGCACCGGATCACCGAGGTCCGCCGGCCCGCGGACGCGAACTAGGCTCAGGAAGTGATGACGCCATGAACGACGGCCCCCTGATCGTCCAGTCCGACAAGACGGTCCTCCTCGAGGTCGACCACGAGCTGGCCGTCGAGGCGCGCCGCGCGATCGCCCCGTTCGCCGAGCTGGAGCGCTCGCCGGAGCACATCCACACCTACCGGCTGACCCCGCTCGGGCTCTGGAACGCGCGCGCCGCCGGCCACGACGCCGAGCAGGTCATCGACGCCCTGCTGAAGTACAGCCGGTACGCCGTCCCGCACTCGCTGCTCGTCGACATCGCCGAGACGATGGACCGCTACGGCCGGCTGCGCCTGGACAAGCACCCGACCCACGGGCTGGTCCTGGCCAGCACCGACCGGGCGGTCTTCACCGAGGTGATCCGCAGCAAGAAGGTCGCCGGGATGCTCGGCGAGCCCATCGAGGACTTCCCGGACGCCGAGGCCGCGATCGCCGTGCACCCGTCGCAGCGCGGCAACCTGAAGCAGGCGCTGCTGAAGCTCGGCTGGCCGGCCGAGGACTTCGCCGGGTACGTCGACGGGGAGGCGCACGCGATCGCGCTGACCGAGGACGGCTGGGCGCTGCGCGACTACCAGAAGCAGGCGGCCGACTCGTTCTGGCACGGCGGCTCCGGCGTGGTGGTGCTGCCCTGCGGCGCCGGCAAGACGATCGTCGGCGCGGCCGCGATGGCGCACGCGCAGGCCACGACGCTGATCCTGGTGACGAACACGGTCAGCGCCCGGCAGTGGAAGGCCGAGCTGCTCAAGCGGACCAGCCTCACCGAGGACGAGATCGGCGAGTACTCCGGTGCCCGCAAGGAGATCCGCCCGGTCACCATCGCGACGTACCAGGTGCTGACGCTGCGCCGGAAGGGCGTCTACCCGCACCTCGAGCTGCTCGACGCCCGGGACTGGGGCCTGGTCGTGTACGACGAGGTGCACCTGCTGCCGGCCCCGATCTTCCGGATGACGGCCGACCTGCAGGCCCGCCGCCGGATCGGCCTGACCGCGACCCTGATCCGCGAGGACGGCCGCGAGGGCGACGTGTTCAGCCTGATCGGGCCGAAGCGTTTCGACGCCCCGTGGAAGGACATCGAGGCGCAGGGATGGATCGCACCGGCCGACTGCGTCGAGGTCCGGGTGACCCTGCCGGAGGGCGAGCGGCTCGCCTACGCCACTGCCGAGCCGGACGAGCGGTACCGGCTGGCCAGCACCACCTTCAGCAAGACCCAGGTCGCCGAGCAGCTGGTCGCGCTGCACGCCGGCGAGCAGACCCTGGTGATCGGGCAGTACCTGGACCAGCTCGACGAGCTCGGCGAGCACCTCGGCGCCCCGGTGATCAAGGGCGAGACCAGCGTGAAGGAGCGCGAGGAGCTCTTCGCCGCGTTCCGCACCGGCGAGATCAACCTGCTGGTGGTTTCCAAGGTCGCGAACTTCTCCGTCGACCTGCCCGAGGCCGCCGTCGCGATCCAGGTCAGCGGCTCCTTCGGCTCACGCCAGGAGGAGGCTCAGCGGCTCGGCCGGCTGCTCCGCCCGAAGGCGGACGGGAAGACCGCGCGGTTCTACACGATCGTGGTGCGCGACACCGTCGACGCCGACTTCGCCCAGAACCGGCAGCGCTTCCTGGCGGAGCAGGGCTACGCCTACCGGATCGTCGATGCAGGCGACCTCGACCGCATCGACGATCCCGGCACTGCCTAGCGAACCGACGGGCGCTGCGCCTGCATCAGCAGCCGGTGCAACGGCTGCGTCCAGGCACCGGCCGAGACCCGCGACGATCCGGAGACCGAGGGCGGCGCCAGCTTCGGGCAGTTGACGTCGGCACGCCGCCCCGACTGGCGGGCCGGGAGCGCGCCGGTCTTGAAGAAGGCGTCGATCCGGTTGTCCACGCAGGCGACGCCGGAGAGCGAGCTGGAGTGCGTGGTTCCACCGATACCGGCGATCAGGCGCGAGTTCGCGAACAGACCGCGCACCCGCAGCGCTCCGGAGTAGGACGTGGCCGCATCCTTGGTCTCGCTGACCAGCAGGATCTTCCCGGAGACTCCCGAGCCGGTGACGTTGACCCTCGCCCGCGACGGCGCCGGCCACTTCAGGCACGGCGCGTTGTACCAGGTGTTGTTCCAGGTCAGGAACGGGTGCTTCTTGTGCAGCCGGACGGCGTCCGCCTTCTGCTTCGCCCAGGTCGGCCGCTTGACGTCGGAGCACTGCACACCCAGGTAGACCGCGTAGCCGTTGTCGTCACCCATGTTGCCGTCCCGGTACATCCGGAAGAGCGGGTTGCCGTTGCCCCGGCGAACCAGCGCGGAGTAGGCGTGCCCGATCGCGACCCAGTCGTAGATGTAGTAGCCGGCGCTGACCAGGGCGTCGTTGAGCTCGTCCGGGCCGAGGCGCTTCTTCGCGGCCGGGCGACGGTCGAGCTTCTTCAGCATCGCGTAGTAGCCCTTGCGGATCTTCTTCGCGCTGGTGCCCAGGTGGAAGGTCTTGTTGTGGGCTGCCAGCCACTTGAAGTAGATGTTGATGTTCCGGTCGAAACCGATCTCCTGCTCGATGTTGCCGCCGTACCACCAACGGGTCGGGTCGACGACGCCGTCGAGGACGAACCGGCCGACCCGGGTCGGGTAGAGCGTCGCGTAGACCTGCGCGATGTAGGTGCCGTAGGAGAAGCCGTAGAAGTTCAGCGCATCCAGCTTCGGCGCCTTCGAGGCGGTGAGGACGTTCGAGGCCAGCTGCGCCTGGTACGCGACGCGCAGGCTCTCCACGTCCTTGGCCACGTCCCGGGTCGTCATGAACGGCAGCAGGCCCTGGACGGCGGCGCTGCTCCGGCCGCACTGCTGGGCGTACCGCTTCGTCTTGGTGAGCCAGTAGGTCAGCAGCTTCTTGGTCTTCGGGACGTAGTTCGGGCGGTTGACGCCGAAGTACTTGGAGTTGCACCGCAGTGCCGGCACGCTGGCACCGACGCCGCGCGGGTCGAAGCCGATGACGTCGTACGTGCTCGCTCCGGCGATGCTGCCCTTCAGGAAGCCGGCCAGTCCTCGGCCCTCGCCGCCCGGTCCTCCCGGGTTGGCGACCAGGATCCCCTGGTACGACGACGCCGGTCCGGTGGCGGCGGCGCGCGCGAGCGCGAGCTTCACCGTCTTGCCGTTGTCCGGGTTGGCGTAGTCGAGCGGCACGGTGAGCGTCGAGCACTCGATGTCCTCCGCGCACTCTCCCCAGGCGCTCAGCGTCGGTGTGAACCCGCCGACCGCGGGCGCGGCCGGTGCCGCCTGTGCTCCGGAGAATCCGGCGATGCTGGCTGCCACTGCTGCGGCACTGACGAGGGCGATCACACGCTTCAAGATGAGAGTCCTTTCCGAGACCTCCCACACCCTCACCCGGGACGGTGCTCGCTGTCCACCCTCTCGCGAACACCGGTGGACGGCGTTACCGATTCGGAATCGTCAGTCGACCGGGATGCCGAGGGCGAGCTGGTGGGCGTCGTCCAGGAGCAGCCGCCAGGCGCGCACGGCGGCCGGGTCGACGTACGACTTGGTCCAGGAGCCGTCCTGGCGGACCTCGTCGGAGAGCCCGAACTGGCGGATTCCGGCGCGCACCAGCCAGGGCACCTGGGCACCGTCCAGGCCGCCGGAGGCGAGCGCGAGCGCGGCGATCCGCGGGTTCGTCGCGGCGTGCCCGATCAGCTCCTCGGCGCCGCGCGCCAGGCCGCGGGTGGATCCGGCCGAGACCACCGCGTCCAGGCCCGGCAGACCGAGGACGTCGCGCCACGCACGGCGTGCGTCGAAGGCAGCGTCGAAGGCCTGGTGGAACGACCAGGGCACGCCGGCCAGGTCGTTGGCGAGGGCGGTACAGGTCCGGTGGTCGACGTCGTTCTGCCCGTCCAGGAAGCCGAACGAGACCCCCTCGGCACCGAGCTCGACGAAGGTCCGGGCGAGGGTGACCAGCCGGTCGTACGGGCTGTCCTCGAGCAGCAGCGAGTCGGCGATCCGCAGCGTCACCCGGACCGGGAGGTCGGTCTCGCGCAGCACCGCGGAGACCACCGACGGCTCCGGTGCGCGCCCGCCGAGCTCGGGTTGGGCGACGAGCAGCAGCCGGTCGGCCTCGCCCGCGGTGGCGGCTGCGGCATCACGAGCATGGAGCACGACGACCTCGAGGAGCGGGGCCGATTCACAGGCAGGGGACACAATGGTCATCGTGACACTCGAAGAGGCGATGATGGCGGCGCGCGCGCTGGTGTTGCACGATCTGGAAGCGACCGGCGTCGCGGACGCCGACGCGGTCTCGTTGCTGGAGGACGCCGTCTCCCAACGGGCCTGGTGGCTGGACCAGTGGCCGGCCGGTCGCGAGTTCGTCGTCGGCCTGGTCGCCCAGGACGTCCAGGACGGGCTGCTGGAGCGCGCCGGTCGCTGGCCGGTCTGCACGACCTGCGAGGACGCGACCCACTCCCTGTACGTCGACCCGGACCTCGGCGGCCCGGACCCGACCTGGGTGTGCGAGGAGGCCGGCGTGGTGGTCAGCCGGATCGGTTCGCTCTAGAGACTGGGCTCTGAGCGTCGCCAGGCGTGGTGCAGGCCAAGGCGGAGGAGGGAAGGCGTCCTTCGGCGGAGCGCAGCGGAGCGGACGTCGACCGACGACAACGCGGGCATGTGCCGCGCATGGCGACGCTCAGGGGTCAGCGCAGGTGCTCGGGGCGTAAAACCGGCACCCAGAGGGTGTAGCGGTCCGCCCGGTAGATGCTCCGGGTGACCTCCACCGCGACCTCCCGGCAGAACGAGCGCCGGGAGATGTGCAGGACCGGCGCACCCGGCTCCACCTCGAGAGCCTCCGCCTCCTCCTCGGTCGCGACCGCCGCCACCACGGAGTCCTCGCCCCAGGTCGGCATCAGGTCGCGGTCGGCGAAGAGGTAGTACAGGCTCGACGGCAGCGCGTCGTCGAGGAACTGCGGGAAGGTGTCCAGGGACAGGTAGACGTGCTGGATGGCGATCGGCTGACCGTCCGCGAGCCGGAGCCGCTCCCAGTGCACGATCGGGGCACCGACCTCGGCCTCGAGCGCGCGCGCGAGCCCGGGACCGGCGGTCTCCCGGCGTGCGAGCAGGGTCTTGGACTCGGGGACCTTGCCGCGCCGCTCCATCTCCTCGGAGAACGACGAGAGCCGCATCTGCATGTCGATCAGCGGCTTGGTGACGAAGGTGCCGCGACCAGGGATCCGCTCCAGGAGCCCCTGCGCGACCAGCCCGTCGAGGGCGTGCCGGACGGTCATCCGGGCGACACCGAACTGCTCGACGAGGTCGCGCTCGGACGGCGCCGGGCTGCCGGGTTCGGCGTCGACGATCAGCGAGCGCACGTACTCGCGCACCAACAGGTGCTTGCGCCCCCGCTGTGTCGCCGGAATACCTTGCTCAGCCACGTCAACCCCCTCCGTGCGCCACGATAGCGAGGCCCGGCCCACCTCGACGGCGTTTTGGGATCATCGCCCGTCGTACCCCGGTTCGGGGCATTTCATACCGGCGGCGCCGACGGCCGGATAACCGGGTGCGCCCTGTCGGCGCGTGGTGCCAGACTCGAACGCAATGAGCACCTCGACCACCCGACCCGCACTGTCCGCGTTCTGGCACGACCTGCCGCGCGAGGGCAAGCTGATGCTGTCGGTGATCGCGTTCGAGTTCATCGGCACCGGGTTGGTGCTGCCGTTCTGGGTCGTCTACCTCCACGAGATGCGCGGCTACTCGCTCGACGTGGTCGGCGTGCTGCTGGCGGTGATGGCCGCCGCCGGCGTGGTCGTGGCGGCGCCGGGCGGGATGCTGATCGACCGGGTCGGGCCGCGGATCGCGATGATCGGCGTCATCCTCTTCACCGCGCTCGGCCAGGTGGTTGTCGCGTTCACCTCCACCCTGCCGGGCACCACGATCGGCATCGCACTGATCGGCGTCGGGTTCGGGATGGGCTGGCCGACGGCGCAGGCCCTGGTCGCGTCGATCGTGCCGTCGCCGATCCGGGCGCGCTACTTCGGCGTGAACTTCACGCTGCTCAACCTGGGGATCGGCATCGGCGGGATCATCGGCGGCCTCGTCGTCGACGTGGACAGCCTCGCGTCGTTCCAGGCGATGTACGTCGCCGACGCTTTCAGCTACGTGCCGAGCCTGCTGATCCTGCTGATCCCGCTGCGCCACGTCGGCGGACCGGTGCCGAGCCCCGACGGAGTCGAGGACGGCGAGAAGCCCAGCTACCTGAAGATCCTCCGGGCGCCGGCGATGGGGACGATGACGACGCTGATGTTCGTCTCCGGGTTCGTCGGCTACTCCCAACTGAACGCGGGGATGCCGGCGTACGCCCGAGCGATCGGCGAGGTCTCCACCCGGGGTCTCGGGTTCGCCTTCGCCGCCAACACCTTCGTGATCGTGCTGCTCCAGCTGGTCGTGCTGCAACGCATCGAAGGGCGCCGTCGCACCCGGGTGATCGCCGTGATGTCGGCACTGTGGGCCGGCAGCTGGCTCCTGCTCGCGGCGAGCGGGATCGCGCCCGGGACCGTGGCGGCGACCCTGTTCGTCGCCGCCTGCGCCTCGGTGTTCGCGCTCGGCGAGACCCTGCTGCAGCCGACGATGCCGGTGATCCTCAACGACCTCGCCCCCGACCACCTGCGCGGGCGGTACAACGCGCTCACCGCGGGCGCGTTCCAGTCCGCGGCCATCCTCGGCCCGATCGTGGCCGGCCTGCTGATCGGGAACGGCCTGCACCTCGAGTTCATCGGCCTCCTGGTCGTCGGCTGCGGGCTCACCGCCTGGCTCTCCGTCGTACGCCTGGAGCTGCAGCTCGACGACGTCGCCAACGGAGTCGCCCGAGCACCCGCGCCGAGCGAGCAGCACCAGACCTGACCCTCGAACATTTGTTCGATTCTTGCTAGCCTGCTCCCATGCCGGTCGCCTTCCAGCCCTCGTTGTTCGACGAGGACCGGACCGCACTCGGCGACCTGGCCGACCTCCGCCGTACGACGCTCGGCGACGGTGCCTGGGTCGACGTCCTCCCCGGCTGGCTGCACGGCGCGGACGAGCTCTTCGCCCGGCTGGTCCGCGAGGTCCCGTGGCGCTCCGAGAGCCGGGAGATGTACGACCGGATCGTCGACGTCCCCCGCTTGGTGCACACGTACGGCGTCGGCGCCGAGCTCCCGGACCCGGTGCTGACCGAGGCGCGCGACGCCCTGACCGCGCACTACGCGGACGAGCTCGGCGAGCCCTTCGTAACGGCCGGCTGCTGCTACTACCGCGACGGGCAGGACTCGGTCGCCTGGCACGGCGACAACCTGGGGCGCGGCCGCACCCGGGACACGATGGTCGCGATCGTCTCGTTCGGCAGCCCCCGGAAGCTGCTGCTCCGACCGCGCGGCGGCAGCGTCGCGGTCACCCACGCCCTGGGCCACGGCGACCTGCTGGTCATGGGCGGATCCTGCCAGCGCACCTGGGAGCACGCCGTGCCCAAGACCTCCCGCCCGGTCGGACCGAGGGTCAGCGTGCAGTTCCGGCCGCTGAACGTCTTCTAGCCGCCCAGCCCCCGGTCCGTCGAAGAGCGAGCCCCGGCCGTCGCTGGCGGCTCAGCCCCGTCCGTCGCGACCGGCGGTGTCCCGACGTGTCCGACGAACCATGCCGCCACCGCAGCCGTCACCGCACCGACCGTTCCGATACCGATGATCATGAGCCCGACAGCGATGACTCGACCTTGGACGGTAACCGGGTAGAAGTCGCCGTACCCAACCGTCGTCACGGTGGTCGCTGCCCACCACAACGCGTCACCGAAGGTACGGATCGTCGCATCGGGAGCGTCCTGCTCGACATCGAGCACGGCGATGGCGGCCAGCCCGACTGCTACGACCGCCGTTCCGAATACGTACGCCGTGACCCTGCCCACGAGCGATCCAACAGCGGACCGGCTCAGGATCCTCGCGAAGGCGAGAAGGCGCAGCAACCTCAGCGGACGAAGCATCGGGACAAGGATCAATACCGCGTCGTACCAGTGCCTCCTGACATACGCGACGCGTTCGTCCGCCAGGGCGACCCGCACGGAGAAGTCCGCGGCGAAAGCAACCCAGACCGTCCAGCTGCAGATCGTGAGCTGCGTTCGAAGGTCAGAAGGCAGTGACTGGTCGAGCACGGGCCACGCGTACGCCACCAGGAAGGCGAGAGCGAGCAGGATCAACGGTACTTCGGTGCGCCGCTCCCAGCGCTCTACTCGAGTCATCGCCCGAGGTTAGGGCAGAACGGTCCGGGCGGTGCGCCTAACCGGCGGGGTTCACGTGGATCGTGAACTGCCGGGTGTTGTTCGCGAGCGGTAGCAACGCCGAGTACTTGATGACGAACGCGTAGTCACCCGCGGTGGTGGGCGTGCCGGAGATCTCGCCGCTGATGGCGTTCAGGTTCAGGCCCGGCGGCAGGCTGCCCGCGTCGACGGTCCACTTCGCTCCGACGACGGTCGACCCGCTCAGCGTCTTGCTGTACGACGCCCCGACCGTGGCGTCCGGAAGGACCCGCGGCGTGTTGATCGCCGGCGCCCCGACCATCGCGATGTGGATGGAGAGCACCTTCGAGGTGATCGTGCCGGTGGTGCTGTCGGTGAACCTGACCGTGAAGTTCTCGTTCGCCGCGTCGGTGACCGCGGACGGGGTGCCGGAGATCAGGCCGGCCGCCGAGAGCGTCAGCCCTGCGGGCAGGTTGCCGATCTTCGACCAGGTGCCGGTGCCGGAGCCGCCGGTCTTGGCGAGCTGCTGGCTGTAGCTCTGCCCCTTGGTCCCGTCTGGGAGCGACGCGTTCGTGATGACGACCGGCTGGTAGACGTTGAGGGTCAGCGCCCGGGTCGGTGCGTTCAGTCCGTTGACGCTGTCGGTGAACTGGACCGTGATCGGGAAGCTGCCCGAGACGCTCGGCGTACCGGAGATGAGGCCGCCGCCGGAGAGGGTCACCCCCGCCGGGAGGCTCCCGGAGCTCAGCGACCAGGTGCCTGCACCCGACCCGCCGGCCGCGACCAGCTGGTGGCTGTACGGCGACCCGGGGACCCCGTTCGGCAGCAAGCCGGTGCTGATCGTCGGCTGCGCGTAGACCGTGAGCTCGAGCTCCTGGGTGGCCGGGGTGAGCCCGGCGACGCTGTCGGTGAACGTGACCGTGAAGGTGCTGTCCCCGTCGGCGGTCGGCGTGCCGGAGAGGACACCCGAGGCGGAGAGCGTCAGTCCGGCGGGAAGCGTGCCCGACGTGATCGACCAGGTGCCGGCACCCGATCCGCCGGCGACCACGAGCTGCTTGTTGTACGCGGCGCCCTTGATCCCGAAGGCCAGCGTGTCGGTGACGATGCTCGGGTCGCCGAAGACCTTGATCTCCAGAGCCTTCGTCGGCGAGGCCAGCCCGACGACCGTGTCGGTGAACCGGACCGTGAAGGTCGAGAATCCGAGGGCCGTGGGCGTCCCGGAGATCAGGCCGGCCGGGGAGAGGGTGAGACCGGTCGGCAGGGCGCCCGAGTCCAGCGTCCAGGTGCCTGCCCCGGAGCCGCCGCTCAACGAGAGCTGCTGGTTGTACGGCGCGTTCAGCACGGTGCCCGGCAGCGCGCTGGTCGTGATCGCCGGCTGGGCGTAGACCTTGATCGACAGCGCCTTGGTCGCCGGGGTCAGACCGGCGACGGCGTCGGCGTACCGGACCGTGAACGCGGCGTCGACCTCAGCGGTCGGGGTACCGGAGATCACGCCGCCGGCGGAGATCGTCAGACCCGCCGGAAGGGATCCGGCGGAGACCGTCCAGGTGCCCGAGCCGCTCCCGTTGCTGACCGCGAGCGGCTGGCTGTAGGCCTGGCCCTTGGTCCCGAACGGCAGCGAGGCCGTGGTGACGACCGGGTGGTCGAACACCTTGATCGTGAGCGGCTTGGTCGGCGCGTTCAGCCCGTTGACGGTGTCGGTGAACTGGACCGTGAACGCGGAGGTCCCCACCGCGGACGGCGTACCGGCGAGCAGGCCTCCCGGGGTCAGCGTGACGCCGGCGGGCAGCGTGCCCGCGGTGACCGCCCAGGTGCCGGCCCCGGACCCGCCCGAGCGCGCGAGCTGCTGGCTGTACGCCGCCCCCTTGACCCCGTCGGCCAGCGTGCCGGTCGTGATCGCCGGCTGGGCGTACACCTTCAGCGACAACGCCTGGCTGTCGTTCAGAGCGGTCGCCGTCTCGCTGAAGGTCACCGTGAACGGGTAGGTGCCGGCAGTGGTCGGCGTACCCGAGATGACGCCCGTGGTCGGGTTCAGCGTCAGGTTCGCCGGCAGTGCTCCGCCGGTGACGGCCCAGGTGCCGGCGTTGCCGGTCTTGGTCAGGGTGGTCGAGTAGCCGGAACCGACGCGGCCGAACGGCACCGAGGTCGTGGTGATCTCCGGCTTGACCGGGCCGTTCGAGATGGTCAGGTCGACCGGGGCCGACGCCGCGGCGGCGTACACGCCGATGCGCGGCACGTAGACCCGGTACCGGGTGGACGCCGGCGGCGTGTAGGTACGGCTGAAGGTGCCCTTCTTGCTGATCGTCGCCGTCATCAGGTCGGTCCACTTCGCGCCGTTGAAGCGCTGGATGAAGGCGATCTTGCCCGGCACCGAGGGCGTGATGGTGCCCGAGATCGTCACCTGGGTGCCCAGCTGGATCGGCGTCCTGGACACCTTGATCGTCGCCGTCACCTTGCGCAGCGCGACCACCCTCACGGTCCGCGAGGTCGCGGCCCGCAGCTTCTTGGTCTTGCTCGACACCGCCCGGAACGAGTACGTGCCACCGGCCCTCGGCAGCGTCACCTTGCGGGCGTAGTTACCGGCGGCCGTGGTGGTCTTCGTCGAGCCGACCGCCACCCACTTCTTGCCGACCTTGCGCTGGATCTTGACGACCGTGCCGCGGGGCGACCGGGTGATCTTGCCGGAGACGGTCACGGCCGACCCGGCGTACGCGGTCGTCGGCTTCACGGCGATGCTGATCGAGCGCTTCGTGGCCGCCTGGGCCGGCGCGAGCAGACCCGAGACGACCAGCAGCGCTGCGGCGAGCAACGCGACCCATGACAGCTGACGGCTCCGGACAGTGCCCATCGTGTGCTCAACCCCTGCTTGTCTCCGAGTGCACGCCCCACGCGCGCCGCCGGGTACGAGATTACGTTCTCCGCCCGGAGAACGCAGAGGAACCGGCCAAAAGGGTCGAAAGCGATGCCGGGACGCAGCACGGCCCGGACCCCGCAGGGGGTCCGGGCCGTGCCGAGGTACTACGGGCGGATCAGAAGTCCATGCCGCCCATGCCACCGGTCGGGTCGCCCATCGGGGCGGCCTTCTCCGGCTTGTCGGCGACGACGACCTCGGTGGTGAGGAAGAGGGCCGCGATCGACGCTGCGTTCTGCAGCGCGGACCGGGTCACCTTCGCCGGGTCGATGATGCCGCTGGCGATCATGTCGACGTAGTCGCCGGTGGCCGCGTTCAGGCCCTCGCCGGCGGGGAGGTTGCGCACCTTCTCCGCCACGACGCCGCCCTCGAGGCCGGCGTTGACCGCGATCTGCTTGAGCGGGGCGTCGGAGGCGACGCGCACGATGTTCGCGCCGGTCGCCTCGTCACCGTCGACGTCGAGCTTCTCGAACGCCTTGTCGGCCGCCTGCACCAGGGCCACGCCGCCGCCGGCGACGATGCCCTCCTCGACAGCAGCCTTCGCGTTGCGAACGGCGTCCTCGATGCGGTGCTTGCGCTCCTTGAGCTCGACCTCGGTGGCCGCGCCGACCTTGATCACCGCAACACCGCCGGCCAGCTTGGCCAGGCGCTCCTGCAGCTTCTCGCGGTCGTAGTCGGAGTCCGACTTCTCGATCTCGGCACGGATCTGGTTGACGCGACCCTGGATCTGGTCGGCGTCACCGGCACCCTCGACGACGGTGGTCTCGTCCTTGGAGATGACGACCTTGCGCGCCTGGCCGAGCAGCTCGATGCCGGTCGACTCGAGCTTGAGACCCACGTCCTCGGAGATGACCTGGCCACCGGTGAGGATCGCGATGTCCTGCATCATCGCCTTGCGACGGTCACCGAAGCCGGGGGCCTTGACGGCAACCGACTTGAAGGTGCCGCGGATCTTGTTGACCACCAGGGTCGACAGCGCCTCGCCGTCGACGTCCTCGGCGATGATCAGCAGCGGCTTGCCGGACTGCATGACCTTCTCGAGCAGCGGCAGCAGGTCCTTGACGGTCGAGACCTTCGAGTTCGCGATCAGGATGTACGGGTCGTCGAGGACGGCCTCCATACGCTCCGGGTCGGTCATGAAGTACTGGGAGATGAATCCCTTGTCGAACCGCATGCCCTCGGTGAGCTCGAGGTCGAGACCGAAGGTGTTCGACTCCTCGACGGTGATGACGCCTTCCTTGCCGACCTTGTCCATCGCCTCGGCGATGGCGTCGCCGACGGTGGTGTCAGCAGCGGAGATCGACGCGGTGGCAGCGATCTGCTCCTTGGTCTCGACGTCCTTGCTCATCGCGAGCAGCTCGTCCGAGACGGCCTTGACGGCCTTCTCGATACCGCGCTTGAGGGCCATCGGGTTGGCGCCGGCCGCGACGTTGCGCAGACCCTCGCGAACCATCGCCTGGGCGAGGACCGTGGCGGTCGTCGTACCGTCACCGGCGACGTCGTCGGTCTTCTTGGCAACTTCCTTGACGAGCTCGGCCCCGATCTTCTCGTACGGGTCCTCCAGCTCGATCTCCTTGGCGATGCTCACACCATCGTTGGTGATGGTGGGCGCGCCCCACTTCTTCTCGAGCACGACGTTGCGGCCCTTGGGACCGAGGGTGACCTTGACGGCGTCGGCGAGCGTGTTCATGCCACGCTCGAGACCGCGCCGGGCCTCCTCGTTGAAAGCAATCAGCTTCGACATAACTCTTGCGATTCCTCACGCAGATGAGTTGGACGGCCGATTCGTCGCCCGCGACGGACGATCCGGGCTGACCCGCCAGACCCTTCCCGGCGGCGCCTTCGGACCTCGAGTTCCTCGGCCCTGAGTGGTGCTGCTGTCACTCTCGCAGGGAGAGTGCCAGCCTCAATTGTTAGCACTCGACACCTGAGAGTGCAAACAGTCAGCCCGCGGCAAGAATCCCGGCGACCAGCGCGGCGAAGGCCGGTCCGTTCTCCGGGACGATGTCCAGGTACAGCCCGGGCTCGGTGACCTCGAGCTCGCTGACTGCCAGGGTGCCGTCGGCCAGGCGCAGCAGGTCCACCCGGGCGTAGTCGAGCCGGGCTCCCAGGACCTGCTCGGCGGCGATCACGGCGGACCGGGCCAGGCCCGCCGCCTCGGCGGTGCGCGGTACTGCGTCGGTGCTGCCGCCGTACTGCTCGTGCACCCGGATCTCGTCCCCGACCGGACGCTTGCGCACCATCGAGCGCGGCTCGCCGCCCAGGACGTAGACCGAGTACTCCCCCTCGGTCCGGACCGAGGCCACCAGCGGCTGCACGATCCAGGGGCCCGGCGAGAGCTCGGACTCGTCGAGGCCGGCGGGCCCCCCGTCCACGCCGTCGAAGACGACGACACCGCGACCGCCGGCGCCCACGCGCGGCTTCACGACTGCCTCGTCGAACTCCGCGAGAGCCGCGGGCAGCTCCTCCTCGCCGTCGACCGAGATCGTCGGTACGACGGGCAGCCCGGCCGCGGCGAGCTCGACCAGGTAGGCCTTGTCAGTGTTCCAGGCGAAGACGTCGGCGCCGTTCAGGATCCGCGGGACCGACCGGGCCCAGCCGAGGAACTCCTCGAGCCGGGTGTCGTAGTCCCAGGTCGCGCGGACCGCCACCAGCGCGGAGGACCAGTCCACCTCCGGGTCGTCCCACAGCACCCACCGGGCCGAGATCCCGCGGTCGGCGAGCGCACGGTCGAGAGCCTCGTGGCCGGGCTCACCGTCGGCGAACGCGGCACAGGTCACCAGCAGCAGGTCGGTCATACCCGGACCGTAGCCGACGTCAGCCGACGACCTTGAGGTAGAACTGGGCGATCCCGAACTTGCCGTCGGTGTCGATCGCCCGGTACTTCGCGTAGAAGTCGACCACCTGACCGGTCGCCAGCGGGTTGGCCGGGTTCTCGGTGACGGTGACGGAGCCGTTCGGGTTGACCTTCCAGGTTCCGTGCGGGTTCGCCGGGGAACCGACGTAGCCGTACCCGCCACCCACGACCGCCTGCCCGTCCGGCTCGATGACCCTGGTCAGGACGTTGCCGCCGGTACCGGTCGACGTGCCCCCGAGATCGACCACCTGCGGGTCGGTCAAGCTGAACAGGAGCGGCGCGTAGGGCCGGTGGCTCTGCTCGCCGCACGTCGGGCCGGACGGACCGCTCGGCGAGTCGGTGACGACGAAGTTGATCGTGCGCGACTGCGACGGGAACCCGTTGGACGGGAGCATGGTCAGGGTGACCGAGGCCTGGGAGTCGAAGCCCCACTCGTTGTTGAGGACCGACACCGAGTCGACGTTGGTGTTGCTGGTGAACGCGGTGTCCGCCGGGATGGTGCCGGTCGACTGCGCGGACCAGGAGTACTGCACGAACTCCCCGTCCGGATTGGCGAAGCAGCCGCGCGCGTCGAAGACGGTCGGGTTCGGGTCGTTGTAGTCGATGACCTGGTTGTCCGGGCCCGACCAGTCGCCCAGCTTGACGACGTTGTCCGCGCCCCCGATGACCTTGACCCTCAGGGTGCCGGTGCTGCTCCGGGCGCCGTTGCTGACGGTGTAGGTGAGCGTGGCCGGCCACGGCTCGTCCTCGGCCAGCTGCTGCACCGGTCCGAGCGGGTCGGTGCCGTTGTCCATCGTGAGGGTGCCGTCGGCGGCGACGGTGAAGGTACCGGCCACGATCGGGTCACCGTCGAGCTTCCAGGTGCCACCCCCCGAGGCGGTCAACGTCTCGCCGCCAGGATCGGTGTCGTTGGCGAGCACGTTGGTGCTGAAGGTATGGCCGAGCGGCGCGACGAGCGGAATGGTCCAGGTCCCGGTGTCGTCGTTCGCGACCGGTGCCGGCACGACGACCACCTCGACGTCGTACGCCTCGCTCGCCGTCGCGCCAGCGGTGTCGGCGGCCGACACCGTGATCGAGTACGTCCCCTCGTGCTCCTCGGCAGCCGTCGCGGTGAACGTCCTGGTGGCTGCGTCGTACGCCAGCCAGGTCGGGAGCGCACTCGTCCCGGCCTTCACCGCCGACCAGGTGAGCACGTCTCCGTCGTCGACGTCCTCGAACTGGTCGAAGGGAAGCGTCCAGGTTCCGGTGGTCGCGGCGACGGTCGTCTTCGTCGCGATCGGGTACGTCGAGGTCGGTGCGTCGTTGATCCCGTGCTGGGTGACCACGACGGTCTTCTGCGCCGTCGTCGTACCGTCGGACAGGGTGAGGATGAACGATTCCGTGGCGTCCGCGTCCTTGCCGAGGTGGCGGAGCTCCTCGTTGTCGACCGAGTACGACCATCCGATCGTTCCGGTGCCCGCGACATCGGTGTCGACCTGGGCGAGGAGGTCGCCGACCGGCGAGCCCACCGGGGTCACCGACACCGTGTGCGTCTGCAGGGTGTCGGCATCGGTGAATCCGACGGTCCCGCTGTCGGTCCGGGTCTGGCCGGTCGCGGTGACCTGGGTGACCGAACCGGTCAGGCCGGCGCCCGAGAGCACCGGAGCCTCGTTGGCGGCTGCCGTGACGGTCAGCTCGAACGACGACGACGTCGTTCCGCCGTGCCCGTCGGTCGCGGTCACCACGACCGCGCGGTCGCCCACGTCACCGTCCTTCGGCTGCGCGCTGAACGTCCGGGTGCCCGGAGTGAAGGTGAGCCAGGAGGGCAGCGCCGCGCCGCCCGGACCGGTCGCGGACAACGTCACCGTGTCCCCGTCGTCGGGATCGGTGAAGGTGCCGGCGGGCAGTGCCCACGTCGTCGTACCGCGCGCCGCCGCGCCCTGGTCGGCGAGGGCCCCCGACGGCACCGGGGCGTCGTTCACCCCGTGCTGGGTGATGGTCACGTCCGCGGTGGTGCTCCGTGCCGGGGCGCCGCTGTCGGCGAGCGTCAGCCGGAACACCTCGGTCGCCGTCGCACCGGAGCCGAGGTGACGGACCGCTTCGTTGTCGACCTGGTAGGACCAGCCTGCAGCACCTGCGCTGATCTGCGCGGTGAGCGAACCGACCGCTCCGTTCGTCCGCGGCGCCACCGCAACGGTGTGCGCCTGGCCGGAGTCCGGGTCGCTGAACGGGATCGACCCGGTGCTGGTGCGCTTGCCGCCGGCCGGCACCGCCTGGGTGACGCTCCCTGTCCGGTCTCCGGTCCCGAACGCCGGTGGCCGGTTCGTCGGCGGTACGTCGCGCACCACCACGTCGGCGGCGTTGAGGCGTCGTACCGGCTTGCCCTTCACGGTCACGCTGACCCGCCCTCGGATCACGCCCGAACGGTCGACCACCAGGTAGAGCTGCTTGCGCGGTGCACGGCCACGGTTCGCCGGGGCGTAGACCAGCCGAGCACCGCGGCCGAAGCCGTGCAGCACGATCCTGTCCTGCGAACCCCTGGCGGTACCGGCGCCGGCGAAGTCGGTGATCCGGTCGATGCCCCGACCGGATCGTCCGGGCACCATCCGCAGATCCCCGGGACGCAGCACGAAGAGGTCGTTGCCGGTCCCGCCGATCGCGACGTCGGCCCCGGGTCCGCCGATGATCCGGTCGGCCCCGGCGCCACCCCGGAGGATGTCGGCGAACCTGCTGCCGGTGAGCGAGTCCCCTCCGGCGAGACCCCGCATGTCCACCCAGCGCTTCGCGGCGCTGCGGTCCAGCACGTCCGCACGCGGCGTGCCGATCACCAGGTGGCTGCTCGGCGGCGCCGCGACGGAGACCAGGACCGGCGAGCAGACCAGGAGCCCGAGGGCGGCGACCCCGACCCGTCCCGCGGCGCGCCGCCAGGTCGGTCGTCGGTGAGCCTGCTGCGGGGAGGGCATGGTCGAAACTAACGCGCCGGTACGGCGCCCGGAGCCCGTATTCCCGGAAATTCCCCGGCAGCTGTCGATTCCGATCTGTCCCGCCCGTCATCCCGGTGTCAGACTCCGAACAACCGAGAGGAACCACCATGACCGAGTACATCGTTCTCCTGCCCGGCGACGAGAGCGTCTGGGCCAACGCCAGCGCCGAGCAGCAGGCGGAGATGTTCGAGCGGCACCGCAAGTTCACCGAGCTGCTCGAGGCGCGCGGACACCAGGTGACCGGAGGCAACGAGCTCCAGCCGAGCAGCGCCGCCAAGACCGTCACCGGCTCCCTCGACAACGTCTCCGTGACCGACGGCCCGTACGCCGAGTCGGCGGAGCAGCTCGGCGGCTACTACACCGTGATCACCGACAACCTCGACGACCTCCTGAAGGTCTGCGGTGTCCTCGCCGACGGTGGCGCGAGCGTCGAGGTCCGCCCCACCGTCGACCACAGCTGACCCATGTCCGTCGAGTGGGCCCTTCCTGCCCGTCGAGTGGTCCCTTTCCGTCGCTCGGCCGGGGTACTCCGATGACAGAAGCGGCCCACTCGACCGACAAGAACGGCCTACTCAACGAGGTGGAAGAGGTGTGGCGGGCGGAGTGGGGGCGGCTGCTGGCGCTGCTGGTCGCCCAGTACCGGCGCCTGGACCTCGCCGAGGACGGGCTCGCGGACGCCTTCGAGGCGGCCAGCCGGACCTGGCCGAACGACGGCGTCCCCGGCAATCCGCCCGCCTGGCTGCTGACCGCTGCGCGCCGGCGGATCGTGGACCGGCTGCGCTCGGACGCCGTCCTCGCCCGGCGGATGCCGCTGCTCGGCGTCGAGGCCGAGCTCACCGAGGAGGCCCAGCGAGTGATGGCCGACACCGGTGAGGAGCTCCTCGACGAGCGGTTGCGGCTGGTGCTGCTCTGCGCGCACCCGAGCCTGGCGCCCGAGGCAGCCGCGGCACTGACCCTGCGGATGGTCCTCGGCGTCTCGACCGCCGACATCGCCCGGCTCTTCCTGGTCAGTACGCCGACGATGGCGGCCCGGCTGACCAGAGCGCGCCACCGGGTGGCCGGCGAGACCTTCACGGTCCCGGGGCACCGCGAGCTCGACCAGCGGATCTCCTCGGCCGCGTCGATCGCCTACCTGGCCTTCACCGCCGGCTACGCCCCCGGTAGCGGCGCCGACGTGCACCGGCCCGAGCTCGCCGGCGAGGCGATCCGGCTGGTCCGGGTGCTGCGCGACGTCGCCCCGGGCCATGCGGACCTCGACGCCCTGCTGGCGCTGATGCTGCTCCAGCACGCCCGCCGCGACGCCCGGGTGGTGGGCGAGGACCTGGTCCTGCTGCCCGACCAGGATCGCGGTCGCTGGCACTTCGACGAGAGCGGCGAGGCGCTGGACCTGCTCACCCCGCTGGTCGACGCCACCCCGACCCGGTGGCTGCTGGAGGCCCTGATCGCCTCCGAGCACACGGTCGCCGTCACCTCCGAGGGAACGGCCTGGCTGCGCATCGCCGGCTACTACCGGGAGCTCGAGGACCTGACCGGCTCCCCCGTCGTCCGGCTGAACCGGGCCGTCGCCGTGGCCGAGACCGATGGCCCGCTGGCGGCGCTGGCGCTGCTCGACGGGCTGGAGCTGCCCGGGCACCGGCTGCCCGGCGTACGGGCGGAGCTGCTGCACCGCGCCGGCCGGACCGAGGAGGCGAAGGACCAGCTGGCGCAGGCCCTCGCGCTGGTCGACAACGAGGCCGAGCGGCGGTACCTGGCCGCACGACTCACTTCTTGGTGAGCGCCGCCTTCTTGGTGAGCGCCGCGTCCGCCCGTACGGCGAGCCACGCCAGCCCGAGCATCAGCACCGAGATCCCGACGCAGGTCGCGAGCACCTGGGCGTAGCCGTGCTTGATCACGTCGATGAACGGGTACGGGTACCAGTCGACGATCTCGCCGCGGATCAGCGTGTAGACCAGCCAGAAGACCGGGACCACCAGGAACGGGCCGATGTCCCGGGTGCGGGCGCGCCCGCGGGGCCCGAACAGCAGCCACCCGATCAGGACCAGGATCGGCACCACCAGGTGCAGCAGCCGGTCGGCGACGATGCTCCAGCCGAAGAGGTGGTCCAGGTGCGGCCGGAGCAGGAAGAAGTGCACGATCCCGCCGCCGAAGCAGATCACCACGGCGTCGAGCCGGAGCGCCCGCCACCAGACCGTGTCGCGGTCGCGACCCAGCGCCAGGGTCAGCGTCGACCAGGCGACCAGCACGTTGCTCCAGATCGTCAGGTAGGAGCAGAACCTGATCAGCGCGGTGCCGGTGTCCGGCCGGGTGGTGTCGTCGATGACGGCGTACCCGTCGATGACGAGCGCCAGCTGGAGCACGATCGCGAAGGCGGCGACGCAGAAGGTCGCCAGGTGGAAGACCCGGTCCCGACTCATGGTCGGACCCTAGACCCACCTCGAACCGAATCCCGGCAATGACGTATCAACCCGACGCCGGACTCCCTCTACTCGGCAAACGCGTCTCGGGCCTCTCGCGACGCCCCCACGAGGAGGAAGCACCATGAAGAAGTCACTCAAGCCGCGCTCGACGGTCATGACCGTGGTGGTCGCCACCGTCGCGCTGATCCTGTTCGGTGGCGGCACCGCCGTCGCCGGCGGGCTGATCACCAGCGCGAAGATCAAGAACAACACCATCCAGAGCATCGACGTGCGCAACAACGCGCTGACCGGTACCGACGTCAGGGACGGATCGCTGGGGAGCGCGGACGTCAAGGACGGGTCGCTGACCGGCGCGGACGTCAAGAACGGCTCGCTCTCCCACGACGACGTCGGCGTCTACTTCGCCACCGTGGAGAGCAACGCCGCCGTCGTCGACCAGAGCGGTGGCGTCACGGTGAGCAAGGGCGGAACCGGCACCTACTACGTCGACTTCCACCGGGACATCCGGGCGTGCGCCTTCAGCGCCACGGTGGGTACGCCGGGAGCCAGCTCGACGACCGGGCAGGCCAACGTCGCCGACCGGTCCGGCAACGCCAACGCGGTCTTCCTGACCACCAGGACGGCGGACGGCAGCGCACAGGCCGACCGCGGGTTCCACCTGATCGTTGTCTGCTGAGGCAGACGGTCGTCGACAGGTCCGGCCAGTGCGGGTCGGGCCTGTCGTCGCGTCAACCGGCGATCCGCGCCGCGAACGCGACGTCGTAGCCGGCGCACAGGTCCGGGTACCAGGCCGGCAGCCGCGAGTCCGCGCTCGGCCCCTGGGCGTAGTCGAAGATCGCGTGCGTCGCCCAGCCCAGGGCCAGCAGCCGCCGCCCGGTCGCCGGCGAACCACCGGCAGCGACCGCGGCCAGCGCCGTCGTGGCCAGCACCACGCCCGCCTCGACGGCGAGCGCACCCGACGGCCCCCGGTCCCGGCGGGCGGCCGGATAGATCACCGCTGCCGTCACCAGCCCGGCACCGGCGCCGATCACGCCGCGCCGGCCGCCGAGCCGTCGTACCGGCTCCGCGGAGAGCAGCCCGAGGGCCGCTCCGGCGAGGAGGGCGACGGGCTTCACGTCAGCCTCCGGCGACGGCCGGGATGATCGAGACCTGGACACCGGCCGGCGTCGCGGTGCCGAGGCTGTCGAGGAAGCGGACGTCCTCGTTGCCGACGTACACGTTCACGAAGCGGCGGATGTCGCCGCCGTCGTCCAGGATCCGCGCCTTGATGCCGGGGTAGTTGGCCTCAAGGTTGTCCAGGACCGCGCTCAGGTCACCGCCCTCGGCAGTGACCTCGGAGTCGCCACCGGTGTAGGTGCGCAGGATGGTGGGGATGCGGACGGACACGCTCATGGTTCTCCTCGGTGCTGGGTCGGGCTGTCAGACGATGTCCGCCGCGGCGAACGCGTCGTACGTCGGGGCGATGGTGGCGACCGGACCGACCCGGTCGGAGATCGCGTCCAGGGTCTTGAGGCCGTGGCCGGTGTTGATCACGACGGTCTCGAGCGAGGTGTCGAGCTGGCCGGTCTCGACGAGCTTCTTCAGCACGGCGACGGTGGTGCCGCCGGCGGTCTCGGTGAAGATGCCCTCGGTCCGGGCGAGCAGCACGATCCCGTCGCGGATCTGGTCGTCGGTGACCTCCTCGACCGCTCCCCCGGTACGGCGGGCGATGTCGAGCACGTAGATCCCGTCGGCCGGGTTGCCGATCGCCAGCGACTTCGCGATGGTGTCCGGCTTGACCGGGCGGATCGCGTCGACGCCGGCCTTGAAGGCGGTCGCGACCGGACCGCAGCCCTCGGCCTGGGCACCGTAGATCTTGTAGGGCTTGTCCTCGACCAGGCCGAGCTTGATCAGCTCCTGGAAAGACTTGTCGACCTTGGTCAGCTGCGAGCCGGACGCGACCGGGATGACGACCTGGTCGGGCAGCCGCCAGCCGAGCTGCTCGGCGATCTCGTAGCCCAGCGTCTTGGAACCCTCGGCGTAGAAGGGGCGGACGTTCACGTTGACGAACGCCCAGCCGTCCTCCTCGCCGGCGATCTCGGAGGCGAGCTTGTTGACGTCGTCGTAGTTGCCCTCGACGGCGACCAGCGACTCGGTGAAGATCGCGGAGTTGACCTGCTTCGGGGTCTCCAGGTTGCTGGGGATGAAGACCACGGTCTTGATCCCGGCCCGGGCGCCGGCCGCGGCGACCGCGTTGGCCAGGTTGCCGGTGGAGGGACAGGCGAAGACCTTCGAGCCGAACTCGACCGCGGCGCTCAGCGCACAGGCGACCACCCGGTCCTTGAAGGAGTTGGTCGGGTTGGTCGAGTCGTCCTTGACCCAGAGCTTGTCGACACCGAGCTCGCGCCCCAGGTTGTGCGCCTCGAGCAGCCGGGTGAAGCCGGGCTCGGTGTTCGGCGAGGACTCGATGTCGTCGGGGACCGGGAGCAGCGCCTTGTAGCGCCAGATGTTCGCGGGACCGGCCTCGATCTGCTCGCGGGTGACCGCCGGGAAGTCGTAGGCGATCTCGAGCGGACCGAAGCACTCCAGACACGCGTAGTGCGGCCCGAGCTCCTGGGTGGTGCCGCACTCGCGACAGATCAGGCCGGTGGCGTTGCCGAACGCGCCGTCGCGAAGGACGGTGCCGGCAGACGTCTCGGTTACGTTGCTCAAAGGAGGCCTCCTTCTCATCTTCCCGAGGCCGGATCTCGACCAAGGACGGATTTGGCACCGCACCGCGCAGATCCGAAACCCTGGCGGGCGATCGGAGGCTTGCGCGGCGGTTGCCGGGACTTCAACGGGCCGTTCCCTCAGTCCCTCTCGATGAGCTGTGCACCAGCGTAGGCAGCCGCTTCGTCGAGCGCACATCGATTCCGAACTCTGAGACACCTGTCTCAGATGTTGGTCACGCGTGCCGGATCCGGACGTCCTCCGCGAGCTCGGCGAGGAACGCCATCACCCCGTCCGGGCCGGCCACCTCGACGTCGGCCAGCGCCCTCAGCGCCGACTCCTCGTCCGAGCCCGAGCAGACCAGCAGCGTCGGCAGACCGGTCGCGCGCAGCTCCAGCACCGCCTCGAATGCGGGGACGTCACCGAGGTCGTCGCCGACGAAGACCACCGCTCCGGCCTCGAACTCCGACACCAGCGCGTGCAGGGCCCGGCCCTTGTCCATGCCGGAGGCGCGGATCTCGACGACCAGCCGGCCCGGCTCCACGCTCAGTCCGCGTTCCCGAGCAGCCTCGGTGAGCACCGGGAGCAGCCGCTCGAACGCAGCGGCGGGATCGGCCAGCCGCCGGGTGTGCACCGCGACCGCGAGGCCCTTCTCCTCGATCCAGGCCTCGGGCGCCCCGGCCCGGCGGAGCAGGTGCGGCAGGGCGAGGATCAGGCCGGAGATCGCCGGCGGAGGCTTCGGCGAGACCACCCGGCGGTGCGCCGAGGTCCACCGCTCGTTGCCGTACTGACCGAGGACGACCAGCTCCCGGCCGTGCTCCGCGATCGCGTCGCCGACCTCGTCCAGGCCGCCCAGCGCGAGCACCTGCCGGGCCGGGCGCCCGGTCACCACCGCGATCGACCGGACCTCGGCAGCGAGCCGGTCCAGCACCTCGCCGGCATCCGGGTGGATGTGCGCGACCGCGGGGTCGTCGACGATCGGCGAGAGGGTCCCGTCGAAGTCGAGCGCGACCAGCAGCCGCCGGCCCGCGCGGACCACGGCGGCGTACTGCTCGGCACCGTCAGCGGAGCTGAACTCCATGGGGACTACTCAATCAGAGGTTCAGCGGTAGTCGTCGGTGAGGATGACCGTCAGGTTCTTCGGGTTCATCGGGGCGAAGGATGCCTTGATCCGGTTGATCCCCAGGTCGTCGGCGAGCAGCTGCGCGGCCGCCTTCAGCTTCGGCCCGTAGTAGACCGTGCTGGTGTCGACGTTCCCCTGCCAGTTGTCGGTCGTCAGGATGTTCCAGCCGACCTTCGACGCGCGGGTCGCGGTCTTGCCGGCGAGCCCCTTGACGTTGGTGTTGTTGAAGATCACGACGTTCGTCCTGCCGCGCTTGACCACCGGCGGCGGCTTCGGTGTCGTGGTCGGGGTGATCACCGGGGTGGACGGGTCGGTCCCGCCCGGCTCCAGCGGCGCGCTCGAGGTGTTCGCGGCCGGGTTCGCCTTGGCCGGGGAGTCGTCGTCGCCCTGGGTCGCCACGAAGACCAGTCCCGCAAGGGCGATCACCGAGACGCTGAAGACCATCAGCCGCGTCGGCAGCACGAAGCCGCCCTGATCGCGGAGCCGACGGTTCCCGAACACGACCTACAGCTCGAAGCCGAGGCGACGGGCCGAGCGCTGACGCTGTCGGGCCGCGCGGAGCCGACGGAGGCGGCGTACCAGCAGCGGGTCGTGCGCGAGGGCCTCGGGACGGTCGATCAGGGCGTTGAGCACCTGGTAGTACCGCGTCGAGCTCATGTCGAACTTCTCCCGGACGGCGGCTTCCTTCGCACCGGCGAACTTCCACCACTGGCGCTCGAAGTCGAGGATCCCCTGATCGCGCTCGGACAGGCTGCCGGAATCGGCGGGCTGCCCGGAGCTGAGCGCTTCACTCGCGACCATCGTGGGTGACTCCTCGGGATGCTGCAGGTGGACGTTCCTCATCCTAGGCGACAAACGACACGGATGTCATTCGATCGCTCCGGGCGAGTCCCACCTGCTGAGAACGCGTGCGCGGCCCCTAGGGTGGAGGCGTGATGGGATCCGGTCGCCGCCGCGGAAACGCGGTCCAGCGCGCCGATCTGGTGATCGTCGCCAACCGCCTGCCCGTCGACCGGGTGGTCGAGGCGGACGGTTCCACGACCTGGCGCCGCTCCCCCGGCGGCCTGGTCAGCGCGCTCAGCCCGGTGATGAACACCCAGGAGGGCGCCTGGATCGGCTGGCCCGGCGACGTCGGCGAGGACCTCGCGCCGTTCGAGAACGAGGGGATGACGCTGGTCCCGGTCAGCATGTCCGCCGAGGAGTACGAGGAGTACTACGAGGGCTTCTCCAACGCCACCCTCTGGCCGCTGTACCACGACCTGGTCGCCAAGCCCGAGTTCCACCGGGAGTGGTGGGACTCGTACGTCGCGGTCAACCGCCGCTTCGCCGAGGCCGCGGCGGCGGTCGCCGCGGAGCACGCGATGGTCTGGATCCAGGACTACCAGCTCCAGCTGGTGCCCGCGCTGCTGCGCGACCTCCGCCCCGACCTGCGGATCGGGTTCTTCCTGCACATCCCGTTCCCGCCGGCCGAGCTGTTCAGCCAGCTGCCCTGGCGGCGCGAGCTGCTCCAGGGCCTGCTCGGCGCCGACCTGGTCGGCTTCCAGCTCCCCGGCGCCGCGCAGAACTTCATCCGGCTGGTCCGCGAACGGGTCGGCCACAAGACCCACCGCGACTCGGTCTACCTCCCCGACGGCCGGATGGTGACCGCCAAGGCATTCCCGATCTCGATCGACACCGCCGGGTTCACCGAGCTGGCCCGGTCCGAGCCGGTGCAGGCGCGGGCGAAGCAGATCCGCGAGGACCTGGGCAACCCCCGCCGGATCTTCCTGGGCATCGACCGGCTCGACTACACCAAGGGCATCTACGCCCGCCTCCGCGCCTTCAGCGAGCTGATCCACGACGGCCACTTCACCGTCGAGGACGCCACCTTCGTCCAGGTGGCCAGCCCGTCGCGCGAGCGCGTGGACCAGTACCGGATCCTGCGCGACGACATCGACCGGCTGGTCGGCCACATCAACGGCGACCTCGGACGGCTCGGGCGCCCGGCGATCTCCTACCTGAACGCCTCCTTCCCGCGGGAGGAGATGGCAGCCCTGTACGTCGCCAGCGACATCATGGTGGTCACCCCGTTCCGGGACGGGATGAACCTGGTCGCCAAGGAGTACGTCGCCTGCCGGTACGACGACGACGGCGCCCTGGTGCTCTCCGAGTTCGCCGGCGCCGCGGCCGAGCTGAAGCAGGCCTACCTGGTCAACCCCTACGACATCAACGGCATGAAGGCCCAGATGCTCGAGGCGTACCGCGCCGAGGAGAAGGAGCTCGCCAAGCGGATGCGGGCGATGCGCAAGACGATCGTCGAGAACGACGTCGCCAACTGGGCGAACAACTTCCTCGCCGACCTGGCCGCTGCGCGCCCCGGGCACGAGAAGCAGGTCAAGCCCGCCAAGCGCTCCTGAGCCTCGACCCGCCGAAACCTGGTCGCCGGGACGTCGCCGGCCCTAGTCTGCGGAAATGAGCCGCAGAGTGCTGAAGGTCAACGACTCGGCCTGGTTGTACGCCGAGTCGCACCGCACCCCGATGCAGGTCGCAATGCTGGCCACCTTCGCCGTCCCCGAGGACCGGCCCGACTTCGTCCGCGACCTGGTGGCCCGGTGGCGCGAGGTCCGCGAGTACCAGCCGCCGTTCAACTACCTGCTCAAGTCGGCCCCGGTGCCCAGCTGGAAGGAGCTGGCGCCCGAGGAGATCGACCTCGACTACCACTTCCGGCACTCCGCCCTCCCGCGCCCGGGCTCCCAGCGCGAGCTCGGCGTCCTGGTCTCGCGGCTGCACTCCTGGAAGATGGACCGCCGCTACCCGCTCTGGGAGTGCCACATCATCGAGGGCATCAAGGATCCCGACCAGCCCGGAGACCAGTGGTCGATGTACATGAAGGTGCACCACTCCCAGATCGACGGCGTCGGCGGCATCCGGCTGCTCAAGCGGATCCTCTCGGCCGATCCGGCGGCCCGCGACATGCTGCCGCCGTGGGCGGTCGGCACCCACGGCCCGGACCAGTCCGGCCTGCCCGCCCGGGAGCCCGCGGCCGAGCCGGCGCCCCGGGAGTCGGTGTCGGTCCGGTCGATCGCGAGCGCCGGTTCCGCGGTCGTCGGCTCGCTCGGACGTACGTACGGCGAGAGCCTGGTCGGCAGCAACGAGGTCGGCCGCGCCGTACCGTTCCGCGCGCCGAAGACGATCTTCAACGGACGGATCCACACCCCGCGCCGGTTCGCGACCCAGCACTACGCGGTCGACCGGCTCAAGGCGGTCTCGGCCGCGATCGACGGCAGCCTCAACGACGTCTTCCTGGGGATCTGCGGCGGAGCGCTGCGCCGCTACCTGGTCGACGCCGGCCGGCTGCCCGACGACCCGCTGATCGCCAACGTCCCGGTCTCGGTGCGGCCGGGCGACGCCCCCGGCGTCGGCAACGCGATCACCTTCCTCTACTCCAGCCTCGGCACCGACATCTACGACCCGGTGGTGCGGATCAAGGCGATCCAGGAGTCCACCCGGCTCGGCAAGGAGCGGCTGCCCCAGGTCGGCGGGCTCGCGATGGACGCCTACACGGCGATGCTGATGGGACCGTTCCTCAGCCAGGCGATCCTCGGCTTCGGCGGGCGCGGGCGGCCGGCCTCGAACGTGGTGATCTCGAACGTCCCCGGGCCGAACGAGCCCCGCTACCTGGACGGGTCCCGGCTCGAGGAGATCTACCCGGTCTCGCTGCTCTTCAACGGGCAGGCCCTGAACATCACCGCGGTCTCGTACGACGGCGAGTTCAACATCGGCTTCACCGGCTGCCGGGACTCGATCCCGTCGCTGCAGAAGATCGCCGTGCACGCCGGCGAGGAGCTCGAGGCGCTGGAGCAGGCGCTCGGCCTGTGACCGCTAGGGCACCGGCTCGTCGAAGGTCGCCTGCGGGTGCATCACCCGGATGATCTCGTCGGCCAGGTCGGCGCCGAGCTCGCCCCAGCCGTCCTTGTACCCGTAGACCGCCGCCAGCGACCGGGCCTCGTAGTCGCCGCAGAAGATGTCGACGTCGTCGGCGGTGATCAGCCCCGGGTGCGCGACACCGACGGCGGCCGAGACCTTCATCAGCTCCTTGCGCAGCGTGGTGATGTAGTGCGCGCACCGCTCCGACTTCAGGGTCGGGTCGAGGCCGTGCACCAGCCACGGGTTCTGGGTCGCCACCCCGGTCGGGCACTTGTCGGTGTGGCACTTCTGGGACTGGATGCAGCCGATCGCGAGCATCGCCTCGCGGGCCACGTTGACCAGGTCCGCGCCGAGCGCGAACGCCACCACCGCGTTGTCGGGCAGGCCGAGCTTCGCCGATCCGATGAAGGTCAGCCGGTCGGTGAGGCCGAGCTCGGCGAAGGTGCCGTAGACCCGGGAGAACCCCATCCGGTACGGCACCGCGATCGAGTCCGCGAAGATCAGCGGCGACGCGCCGGTGCCGCCCTCGCCGCCGTCGACGGTGACGAAGTCGACGCCGCGGTCCCCCGGCGACATCAGCCTGGCCAGCTCGTGCCAGAACGCCATCTCGCCGACCGCGGACTTGATCCCGACCGGCAGCCCGGTCGCGTCCGCGATCCGCTCGACGAAGTCCAGCATGCTGTCGACGTCGCCGAACGCTGTGTGCCGCGACGGGCTGGCGCAGTCCTTGCCCTCGGGGATCCCGCGGATCTCGGCGATCTCGCGGGTCACCTTCGCCGCCGGCAGCAGGCCGCCCAGACCGGGCTTGGCGCCCTGGCTGAGCTTGATCTCGATCGCCTTGACCGGTGCCGAGGCGACCACGTCCTGGAGCCGGGCCAGGTCGAAGTTGCCGTGCTCGTCCCGGCAGCCGAAGTACGCCGTACCGATCTGCAGCACGATGTCGCCGCCGTTGCGGTGGTACGGCGACAGCCCGCCCTCGCCGGTGTTGTGCATGCACCCGGCCGCCGCCGCGCCCTTGTTGAGCGCGGTGATCGCCGCGCTCGACATCGAGCCGAAGCTCATCGCCGAGATGTTCACGACCGACTCGGGCCGGAACGCCTTGGCCCGCCCGCGCGGCCCGCCGAGGATCTTCGCGCTCGGTAGCCGTCCGGTCTTGTCGTGGTCGTCGGGCAGCTGGCTGGCGAAGGTGCGGTGCTTGATGTACGCGTGCCCCTGGGTGTGCTCGACGTCGACGTCGGTGCCGAAGCCGAAGTAGTTGTTCTCCTCCTTGGAGGAGGCGTAGATCCAGGTGCGCTGGTCGCGGGTGAAGGGCCGCTCCTCCTCGTTGCTGGTCACGATGTACTGGCGCAGCTCCGGCCCGATCGTCTCCAGCAGGTAGCGCGCGTGGGCGATCACGGGGAAGTTGCGGGTCAGGGCGTGCTTCTTCTGGGTGAGGTCCCGCGCCGCGACGACGCCGACCGCCACCACCGCCCCACCGACGAGCCGGCTCAGTTTCATGGGTTCGTCCTATCGCTCCCGACGGCACCGTGTCCATGGTCCGTACGACGCCTCCTTCCGAGTCCCATTCACCGGACGTACCTCGGAATGAGGGCATTGTTGGTAATTTTCGTCCATGGATCTGATCCCGAAGCCGGACCAGGTCGCCTCCGCCGCCAGCAACGTCGCCCACAAGGTGTTCTACGGCGGGCTGGCCGACTTGCGTCCGATGCCCCGAACGCTGATCGACGACGGGCCGCTGCGCGAGGTCTACCACTACCGGCCGCAGAAGCAGGTCAAGTCGACCGGGGACCCGATCCTCCTGGTCACCCCGCTCGCGGCACCGGCGATCTGCTTCGACCTGCGCCGGGACTGCTCGCTGGTGGAGCACTTCGTCAAGGCCGGCCGGCCGACGTACCTGGTCGAGTACGGCGAGATCTCGTTCAAGGACCGCAACCTCGGCATGGAGCACTGGGTCGACGAGGTCGTTCCGGAGGCGATCAAGGAGGTCAGCGCGCACGCGGGCGGCCGTCCGGTGCACGTGATCGGCTGGTCCCTCGGCGGCATCTTCGCCGCGCTCGCCGCCGCGTCGGACAACAAGCTGCCGATCGCCTCGCTCACGATCGTCGGCTCCCCGTTCGACGTCCGCGAGGTGCCCCTGGTGGCGCCGTTGCGCCCGATCCTCAAGCTGACCGACGGCGGCATCGTCACCCGGGTCTACCGGGCGATGGGCGGCGCGCCGAAGCCGCTGGTCCGCCGCGCCTTCCAGCTCAGCAGCGGCACCAAGATCCTGACCAAGCCGATCGCCACGCTCCAGCACCTCGACGACGCCGAGTGGCTGGCCCAGATCGAGGCCGTCGACCGCTTCACCGCGAACATGATCGCCTACCCGGGCCGGACGTTCGGGCAGCTCTACCACCGGATGCTCAAGCACAACCAGCTGAACACCGGGAAGGTGAACCTGTCCGGGCACCAGATCGACCTGGCCGCCGTCAAGGCACCGGTGCTGGTGTTCGCCGGCAACACGGACGGGATCGCGCCGATCCCCGCCGTGAAGGCGATCGTGCCGCTGCTGGCGAACGCCCACGAGGTCCGTTTCGAGATCGTCCCCGGCGGCCACCTCGGCATGCTGACCGGCCGTGCCGCCCGGCACACCACCTGGGTGGTGA
The DNA here is from genome assembly GCF_003725695.1 of Nocardioides marmoriginsengisoli. Taxonomy (GTDB): domain Bacteria; phylum Actinomycetota; class Actinomycetes; order Propionibacteriales; family Nocardioidaceae; genus Marmoricola; species Marmoricola marmoriginsengisoli. The sequence continues at coordinate 82,833 of NZ_RJSE01000001.1, read as the reverse complement.
TGGACGAGTGGATCACCCAGTACTCCACGCCGGACGACCGGGTCCCGGCCCAGCGGACCCCCGGCGCCAAGGCGACGAAGCCCGCGAAGAAGGCCGCCAAGAAGGCGACCGCCAAGAAGTCCCCCGCCAAGAAGGCCGCTCCCCGAAAGGCACCCGTGAAGAAGGCAGCAGCGAAGAAGGCCTCCGACGTCGCTCCGGATCGTTCGGCGATCGGTTCCAACCGCGAGCGCCGGTTCTCCTCGAGCTCCTCGCGCGACCTGGCCCAGAAGCGATGAGCCGCCGCGTCCGCCGGGCCGCCGGCCTGCCGCTCCTGGTTGCCCTGCTGATCCTCTCCGGCTGCGGTGCCGGCGGTTTCGGCGGCGGCGGTGACCGGGAGGAGCCCAAGACCTCGATCAGCAACTACGTCGCCCTGGGCGACGGTTTCGCCGCCGGGCCGTACCTGGGCAAGGTCACCGACGCGAACTGCCTGCGGACCGCGAACAACTACCCCGTCCAGGTGGCGAAGGCGATCGGCGCGAACACCGTCACCGACGTCTCCTGCACCGGCGCCGGCACCCGCGCGCTGGCGCACAAGTACAAGGCGGCCGCCACCAAGAAGGAGCTGCCGGCCCAGATCGACGCGGTCACCAGCGACACCGACCTGGTGACCCTCGGCATCGGCATCACCGACCGCGACCTGATCAACGTGATGTTCCGGATGTGCCTGGAGCTGCCGTGCGGGCCCGACGAGGTGCTGCCGAAGCCGGTGCAGACCCAGCTCAAGCTGTACGGCGAGGACCTCACCTCAGCGGTCCGCACGTTGCAGGACAAGGCGCCCAAGGCCTACATCGTGCTGGTCGGCTACCCGCAGATCGTCGCGACCGGGGACAGCTGCGCCAAGCTCCCGAAGGTCTCCGCGGCCCAGCTGGACGCCGCGACCCTGGTCCTCAAGGCCGTCAACGACACCCTCCGGTCGGCCGCGCAGCAGACCGGCTCGGCGTACGTCAACGTCGCCGCGATCTCCGCGAACCACTCCGCCTGCTCGGACGACCCCTGGGTCAACGGGTTCAAGTCGGTCAAGGGCAAGTCGAAGGCCTACCACCCGCGCGCCGCGGAGCAGGCGGCCGTCGCGGCCGCGATCGCGGACCAGGTCCGCTCCCGCTGACCACCCCCCGGCAATAATGAGGTGCCATGGATCCGATGACTGACCTCCCACGCCACCGGACGCGCCGCACCACCGTCCGCGCCGGCGCCGCCCTGCTCGTCGTCCTGGCGCTGGTCGCCTCCGGCTGCGCGAAGAAGAACCCGGACACCCGGCCGGGCGACATCGACAGCTACGTCGCCCTGGGCGACTCCTACACGGCGGTCGCCGGCGACAGCCCGGTCACCCACGCCGCCTGCCTGCGCTCGAACGACGACTACCCGAACCTGCTGGCCGAGCGGCTCTCGATCGCCGACTTCAAGAACGTCGCCTGCGCCGGCGCGACCTCGGCCGCGCTCGAGACGACCCAGTACCCGGCGAACAAGCGCGGCTCGAACCCGCCGCAGCTCGACGCGGTCAACGAGGACACCAAGCTGGTGACCCTCGGCATCGGGCTCAACGACACCGGCCTCTCCTTCTACCTGCTCTACACCTGCCTGCCGTACCAGGGGAAGATCACCGCGGCCTGCACCAAGTACCTCTCCAAGCCCGACGGCTTCATCGACGGTGCCGTCAGGACGATCGGTAGCGAGGTCGCCGGCGACCTGACCAAGATCCGCAAGAAGGCGCCGGACGCGCGGATCGTGCTGATCGGCTACCCGCGGATGATGCCCGACACCGGCGGCTGCCCCGAGCAGATGCCGCTGCCCGACGAGGCGCTCGACCGGATCCGGAAGGCGCTCAAGGACGTCAACGACGCGATGGAGCGTGCTGCCCGCCGTACCCGGGTCGACTACGTCGACATGTACACGGCGTCGAAGGGCCACGACGTCTGCTCGGACTCGCCCTGGGTCAACGGCCAGGCCAACATCCCGGGCAAGGCCCTCGCCTTCCACCCGTACGACGAGTACCACGCCGCGGTCGCCGACAAGCTCGCGTTCCTGCTCGAGAAGAAGTAGCCCTGGCGATGAGCGCGCTCGCCGACCTGGCCGCCCGCGGGCTGATGGCCGCCGACTGGGCCGAGGCGCTGGCACCGGTCGAGGAGGACCTCACCCGGATGGGGACCTTCCTGCGCGCGGAGGTCGCCGCGGGCCGGGGCTATCAGCCGGCCGGCGACCTGATCCTGCGGGCGTTCCAGCGGCCGCTCGCCGAGGTGAAGGTGCTGATCGTCGGCCAGGACCCGTACCCGAACCCGGGCCACCCGGTCGGGTTGAGCTTCTCGGTGGCGCCCGAGGTCCGGCCGTTGCCGCCGAGCCTGGTCAACATCTACAAGGAGCTGATCTCCGACCTGGGTGTCGCGCCGCCGACCAACGGCGACCTGTCCGCCTGGGCCGACGCCGGCGTGATGCTGCTGAACAGGACCCTGACCACGGCGCCGAACGTCTCGAACGCCCATCGCGGCAAGGGCTGGGAGCCGCTGACCGAGCGTGCCATCGACGTGCTGGCCGCCCGTGGCGGTCCGCTCGCCGCGATCCTCTGGGGAGCCGACGCCCGCAAGCTCCGCCCCCGGCTGGGCGAGGTGCCGTGCGTCGAGTCCGTGCACCCGAGCCCGCTGTCGGCCCGCAACGGCTTCTTCGGGTCGCGGCCGTTCAGCACGGTCAACGACCTGCTCGTCGCCCAGGGCGGCGAACCGGTCGACTGGAGCCTGCCCTGACGCAGGACCTGCCTCTTGATTTTAGTTGAATCCTGAACTACTCTGGATCGCATGAGCGAGACCAGTACCCGGATGCCTGCCCTCTACATCGGCCACGGTGCACCGCCGCTGCTCGACGACCCGGTGTGGTCCGGGCAGCTGCGCGACCTGGCCTCGACGATGGCGCGCCCGAAGGCGATCCTGATCGTCAGCGCGCACTGGGAGTCGGCGCCGCTCTCGCTGAGCGCCTCCGGTCCCGGCACCGAGCTGGTCTACGACTTCGGCGGCTTCGACGCGAAGTACTACCGGATGCGCTACGACACCCCGGACGCGAGCGCCCTCGCCCAGCGGATCGCCGCGATGATGCCCGACACCGAGCCGGTCCACCAGCACGCCAGCCGCGGGCTCGACCACGGCGCCTGGGTGCCGCTGACGATCATGTACCCCGAGGCCGACATCCCGGTGCTGCAGATGTCGTTGCCGACCCACGACCCCTACAAGCTGCTGACCCTCGGCAGCCGGCTGCGCGAGCTCCGCGACGAGGGCGTGCTCGTGATCGGCTCCGGCTTCCTGACCCACGGGCTGCCATTCCTGCGCGACTTCAGCATCGACGCTGCCGCGCCCGGCTGGTCGGTCGACTTCGACCACTGGGCCGCCGAGGCGCTGTCCCGCGGGGACGTGAACGAGCTGGCGTCGTACCGGACCAAGGCTCCGGGGATGCCTTACGCGCACCCCACCGTCGAGCACTACACGCCGCTCTTCGTCACCCTCGGTGCCGCCCTCGACCCCGAGGCCCCCGGCGACCAGGTGATCGACGGCTACTGGATGGGGTTGAGCAAGCGCTCCCTGCTGGTCGCCTAACGACCCAGGATGATGCTCGCGGCCTTCTCGCCGATCATGATCGCGGGGGCGTTGGTGTTGCCGCCGGTGATGCTCGGCATGATCGAGGCATCCGCGACGCGCAGCCCCTCGACACCGCGGACCTTGAGGTCCGGGGAGACGACGGAGAGCTCGTCCACGCCCATCCGGCAGGTGCCGACGCCGTGGTAGATCGAGGTCGCCCGGTTGAGGATCTCGTTGCGCAGGTCGCTGCCCTGGAGCGCGATGCCCGGGTGGATCTCCTCCTTGACGTGCCCGCCGAAGGCCGGGTCGGCCATGATCGCGCGGGTCATCTCCGAACCCTCGAGGAGGGTGTCCAGGTCACTGGTCTCGGCGAGGTAGTTGTAGTCGATCAGCGGCGTCGACGTCGGGTCGGTGTTCGCCAGCCGGAGCGTGCCGCGGCTGCGCGGGTAGATCAGCGAGACCAGCACGGTCATCGCCGTCCGCGGGTCGACGTCGTGCATGATCGGCTCGTCCTGGTTCGGCGAGACGTAGGACCACGGCAGCATGTGCAGCTGCAGGTCCGGCACGCCGTTGACCGAGTGCGAGGTCTTCACGAAGCCGACGGACTCGAAGACCGAGTTCGCCAGGAACGTCGTCCCCGGGCGCAGGACCTCCTTGGCGATGCCCTTGGCGAAGAACGCCGGGCTGCCCTTCATCTTGGTCGACGTGGTGTGGAACGTCATCGCGTGGAACATGTGGTCGTGGAGGTTGTCGCCGACCGGGAGGTCGGAGACGACCTGGATGCCGTGGTCCTTGAGGTGCTGCGCGTGGCCGACGCCCGAGAGCATCAGGATCTGGGCCGAGCCCACGAACCCGGCCGAGAGGATGACCTCCTTGCCGGCACGGATGGTCCGCTTGGAGCCGTTCTTGTCCGTCACGTTCACGCCGGTGGCGCGACCGTTCTCGATGACGACCTTGTCGACCATCACCTCGGACTGCAGCTCCAGCGTGGCCGGCGCGAGGTTGTGCACGTAGCCGCGGGACGCGCTGTAGCGCAGACCGTCCACGGCGTTCTGCTGCATGTAGGAGATGCCCTCCTGCGACGCTCCGTTGTAGTCGTCGTTGATCGGGACGTCGAGCGCGTTCGAGACCGCGTTGATGAACTGGTGCGTGCCCTCCTGCGGGGCCTTGTTCTTGGAGATGCGGATCGGGCCGGTGCGACCGCGGTACGCGTCCTCGCCGCCGTCGTAGCTCTCCATCCGCTTGTAGGCGTCGTTGACCGAGTCGGCGTCCCAGCCCTCGTTGCCCTCGGCGGCCCAGGAGTCGTAGTTGGCGCGGTTGCCGCGCACGTAGACCATGCCGTTGACCGAGCTGGAGCCACCGACGACCTTGCCGCGCGGGACCGGCATCTTGCGGTCGAGGATGTGCTTCTGCGGCACCGAGTAGAAGCCCCAGTCGACGGTCTTCTTGATCTGCGGCACGGCGTGCATCGGGCCGATCATCCCGGGCTTCTTCACCAGGAACTTCTCGTCGCTCTTGCCCGCCTCGAGGAGGATCACGCTGTGGCCCGCCTCGGCCAGCCGGCCGGCGAGTGCACTGCCCGAGCTGCCGGATCCGACGACGACGTAGTCGGCTTCGCTGGACCGCTTCTTAGCCATGGTTCCCTCATTCATCCGCGACGGTGAGCCCGGTCACCCCGGGCCGCATAAATGTAACAAGTTCTAGTTTGGCCGTCGAGAGCGGACCACGGGGTCTCGCAAATGTGCCCGAAGGTCCCGGTGGGAGGATCGGGGGATGCGCATCCTCTCGATCCAGTCCGCGGTCGCCTTCGGCCACGTCGGCAACAGCGCCGCGGTCTTCCCGCTGCAACGCCTCGGCCACGAGGTGATGCCGGTCTTCACCGTCCAGTTCTCCAACCACACCGGGTACGGCGCCTGGCGCGGGCCGGTCCTGGCCGGGACCGACGTGGCCGCGGTGATCGCCGGCATCGAGGACCGCGGCGTGCTGGCCGACGTCGACCTGGTGCTCTCCGGCTACCAGGGCAGCCCGGAGATCGCCGGGGTGATCCTGGAGGCGGTGCAGAAGGTGAAGCGGGCCAACCCCTCGGCCCGGTACGCCTGCGACCCGGTGATGGGCAACGCCACCAGCGGCTGCTTCGTCGACCCGGCGATCCCGCCGCTGATCCGCGACCAGGTGGTGCCGGTCGCCGACCTGATCACGCCGAACCAGTTCGAGCTCGGCGAGCTCACCGGCCGCCCCGGTCTCGCCGGCGACGACGCCCCGAGCCTGGAGCAGGTGCTGAGCGCCGCGGACGCGGCCCGCTCCCTCGGCCCGGAGACCGTCCTGGTCACCAGCGTCAGCACCGACACCGCCGCGGCCGACACGATCGGCCTGCTCGTCGTCGACGGCACCGGAGCCTGGCAACTGCGGACCCCGCGCCTGCCGATGAAGGCCAACGGGTCCGGCGACGTGACGGCCGCGCTGTTCGCCGCGCAGCTGCTGACCAGCGACCCGGCGACGGCGCTCGCCCGGACGGCGTCGAGCGTCTTCGACCTGCTCGAGAACACCCTCCGCGCCGAGTCCCGCGAGCTGCTGCTGGTGGAGTCCCAGGAGACCTACGCGCACCCGCGGCTGCAGTTCGAGGTCGAGCGGATCCGCTGACCTCGACGGCGACCTCAGGCGGGTTCGCGAACGCAGCGCCGGAGCAGGCCGCGGATGGTCCGGCGGTCGGCCGTGGTCAGCCCGGACTCCCGGACCCGCAGGGTCGCCGCGTCGACGACCAGCTCGGCGGCGACCTCCGCCGGCTCCCGGGTCCAGGTCAGCGCGGCGGCATAGTCCCGCAACGGGATCAGCCGGCGGGCCGCCAGGACGTTGGCGGCCGCCTCCTCGCGGTTCTCGTAGTGCCCCGTCACCGGGTGGGTGTGGTCGAGGTCGATGTGCGCGATCGCGTGCGCCAGCGAGCAGCGGCGGACCACCGGGCTGAGCGACCGCTCCAGCAGGATCACCCGCCGGACCGGGCAGAGGACCTCGGGGATCAGCCCGCCGAGGTCACCGGTGCCCACGATCCAGTCCGGGTGCCGGCGCGCGATGTCCGCGCGCGGGTCGTAGCTCAGCTGCCGCGAACCGTCTTCTCGATCTGCCATTCGATGAATCCCTGCGCCTCGGACTTGATCCGCTGCCACTGCAGGTCCGTGAGCCCGTCGGGCCGGCGGAACCGCACGGCATCGTCGTACGGATCTTGATCCTTGCCCTGACCACCGACAGTCGCTGCCGGATCCGGCGCCGGGCCTCCGGCCGCGATCGTCCGGAGGGTGCCCGCGGGCCAGCCGAGAGCTCGCTCGATCCGGCCCTGCGTGCCGATCTTCGGCCAGCGCTTCCCGTTCAGGAAGTCGCCGATCGTGCCGGGATCGGCGTTGGTCGCGGCCACCAGCTGGGTGTTGTTCCACTCCAGGTGCGCCATCCATGCGGCGACGGCGTCCGCCGCCCGCTGCTGGTTCTTGGTCTGAGCCATCCGCTCCGCACTCCAGTTGCCGCCGTTGCCTGAAGAACCGAGGGAACATCAACCGTCGCAGCGTTGTACACCAGGGCGTTTCCCAGGAAATTTGGTCCCTTTCGACCCGGATTCGGCGCACAATGACCGTCCAGAGTTCCTAGATGCGCATCGTTCTGCCGTGATAGACCCTGCGAACATCCCTGGGTGGCGGACGACAACCGGCGCAGATCGGCTCAAATAGGCAGCCGACTGTGGAACAAGCGGCAACTCGGCGCGCCTGTGCACGCCGGGACCGGCGTACCGGCTCAGGAACCCGAGGACCGAGCCGATGACAGGAGTCGAACCCGCGACATCCTCTTTACAAGAGAGGCGCTCTACCAACTGAGCTACATCGGCGCGCCGACCGAGAAGCCGACGGCGTCATCGTACCGACGCCGGCCCGTCCCGTTGTTGCCGGGAGAACTCCGGCGGCATCAGGAAGGATGGTCACGTGGACCCGCTGCTGCACGAACCGCACCACGACGGCTCCGAGCTGTACGTCGCCGAGTCCGCGCCGCTCGGCAGCCCCGTGCGGGTCCGGGTCCGCTCCAGCGTCCACCGCCCGCTGACGGCGGTCTGGCTGCGCACGGTCGAGGACGGCGAACCGTTCTTCACCGCGTGCACGCCCGCGGCCGCCGAGGGCGACACGATCTGGTGGACGGCCGACGTACGGATCCACCAGCCGGTGCAGCGGTACCGCTTCATGCTGGTGGCCGAGGACTCGTTCCGCTGGCTCAACCAGGCGGGGATCTTCGACCACGACGTCACCGACGCGCACGACTTCACCCTCAGCGCGTACGACCGCCCGCCGGCCTGGGGTCGCGAGGCCGTCGTCTACCAGATCTTCCCGGACCGGTTCGCGCGCTCCGCGCAGGCCGACCAGCACCCGATCCCGGAGTGGGCGGTGCCCGCGCAGTGGGGAGACCCCCCGATCCACCAGGGGCCGCACACGCCGCTGCAGTTCTACGGCGGTGACCTCGACGGCATCGTCGAGCACCTGGACCACGTGCTCGCCCTGGGCGTGGACACGATCTACCTGACCCCGGTCTTCCCCGGCGAGAGCAACCACCGCTACAACGCCAGCACCTTCGACAGCGTCGACCCGCTGCTCGGCGGGGACGCGGCGTACCGGCGCCTGATCGACGCGGCCCACGACCGCGGGCTGCGGGTGCTCGGCGACCTGACCAGCAACCACACCGGCGACACCCACGAGTGGTTCCGCCGAGCCGTCACCGACCCGGCGAGCACCGAGCGCGGCTTCTACTACTTCGCCGCCGACGGCAGCCACGAAGGCTGGAAGGGGCACGGCACCCTGCCCAAGCTCGACCACACCTGCGCCGAGCTCGGCGAGCGGTTCCGGGCGGTGGTCGCCCGGTGGCTCGACTTCGGCCTGGACGGCTGGCGCATCGACGTGGCGAACATGACCGGCCGGCACGGCGCCGTCGACATCGCCCACGACGTCGCCCGGGAGATCCGCCGGACCGCCGAGGCGGCACGGCCGGACGCCCTGGTCCTCGCCGAGCACGGACACGACGCGACCGGCGACCTGGACGGCGACGGCTGGCACGGCACGATGAACTACTACGGGTTCTCGTTCCCGATCTGGGAGTGGCTGCGCGACCCGCGGCGTCCGGTGCCCAGCTTCGGGCTCCCGGTGGACGTGCCCCGCCGCGACGGCACCGCGATGGTGACCGCGATGAGCTCCTTCACCGCGAGCTTCGGCTGGGGCGCCACCGCGACCAGCTGGAACATCCTCGGCTCGCACGACTCCCCCCGGATCCGTACGACGACCGGCTCGGCCGCACTGCACCACCTGGCCGCGGTGCTGCAGTTCGCCCTGCCCGGCGTGCCGATGATCTTCGCCGGCGACGAGCTCGGCCTGGAGGGCGTCGACGGCGAGGACTCCCGGCGGACGATGCCCTGGGACGAGCCGCTGGCGTTCAGGACCCGCACCCGCGAGGTCTACGCCGAGCTCGCGCACCTGCGCCGGGAGCACCCGGCGCTCCGGCGCGGCGGCCTCCGCTGGGTGCACGTCGACGCCGACCGGGTCGCGTTCCTCCGCGAGCACCCCGACGAGACCTTGCTGATCAGCCTCTCCCGGGACGGGTCGGAGCTCCCCGAGCTGCCCGAGATCGAGCGCGGCGAACCGCTGCTCGTCGTCGGCGAGGGCGGCGTCGCTCCCCGCGCCCGGATCTGGGAGGTCCGGGTCTAGCGGTGCCCTAGTGCGAGGTCCAGGCGTCCTCGTCCGCGGTCCGGTTGGTGACCACCTTGGGCAGCTTGCCGTCCGCCAGCTGGCGCACCGAGACCTGCTCGAAGACATCGCGCAGGGCATGCCGGCCGGCGATCCAGACGTGCTGCAGGACGGCCGCCGACTCGTTGTAGTTCACCGCCTCGGGACGGAGCCCGTAGACCGAGACCAGCGGGCCGTCGACCGCCCGGATCACGTCGGCGACCGAGATGTCCCCCGCGTCCTTGTTCAACCGCCAGCCGCCCGACTGGCCGCGCTGGGCGATCACCAGGCCGGAGCGCCGAAGGTCGGCGAGAATCGCCTGCAGGAACCCGTGCGGGATGTCCTGCAGTCGCCCGAGCTCCTCGGCGCTGACCGGCGCACCGTCGTCACGACGGGCGATCTCGATCAGCGCACGGAGGGCATAGTCGGACTTGGCGGTGACTCGCATGGACCAAGTCTCTCAGATCAGTCGAGTCAATGGGTTCTACCGCTCCGGGAGTCGTTCAGCCGAGGCGCTTCTGGGCGACGTCGTACAAGGCGATCGAGGCGGCGACGCCGGCGTTCAGCGACTCCAGCGAGGAGCTCATCGGCACCGAGACCAGCTGGTCGCAGGTCTCCGAGACCAGCCGGCCGAGCCCGTCGCCCTCGGAGCCGACCACGATCACCAGCGGACCGTCGGCCAGGTCGAGATCGGGAAGAGCCACCTCGCCGTCCGCGGCCAGACCGATCACCATGCAGCCGGCGTCCTGGTAGGCCTTCAGCTGCCGGACCAGGTTGACCGCCTGGGCGACCGGGATCCGGGCGGCGGCACCGGCCGAGGTCTTCCACGCGGACGGGGTCATCCCGGCCGCGCGACGCTCGGGGATCAGCACGCCGTGCGCGCCGAAGCCCGAGGCGGACCGCACCACGGCACCCAGGTTGCGCGGGTCGGTCACCGAGTCGAGCGCGACGATCAGCGGCTTCTCGCCGCGCTCGGCGGCGATCTCCAGGAAGTCGTCGGGGTGCGCGTACTCGTACGCCGGCACCCGGGCGGCCAGACCCTGGTGCACCGCGCCGCCGGTCATCCGGTCGAGCTCGACCCGGGGCACCTCCATCAGCGAGACCCCGAGGTCCGAGGTGAGCTGGAAGGTCTCCCGCAGCCGGGCGTCGCGCTCGGCGCCCTCGGCGACGTACACCGCCACCACCGGCATCTTGGCGCGGAGCGCCTCGACGACCGAGTTCCGGCCGGCGATCCACTCGGCCTCGCCCGGCTTCGCCCGCCGCTTGGGACGCTTGGCGTCGGCGCGGGCGGCGCGCTCGTTCGCCTTGTAGACCTTGTGGTTGGGGCGGTCCTTCGCCTTCGGGGTCGGCCCGCGGCCCTCGAGGCCGCGCTTGACCCGGCCGCCGGAACCGGCCGTCGGGTTGCCCTTGCCGGTCTTCTTGATCGCGCCCTTGCGGGAGCTGTTCCCTGCCATCAGCTACTACTCTCCATGGTCCACCGCGGGCCTGCCGGGGTGTCCTCGATCTCGATGCCGGCCGCCGCGATCTGGTCGCGGATCAGGTCGGCGGCGGCGAAGTCCTTCGCCGCGCGTGCGGTCTGTCGCTGGTCGAGCAGCCCGCGTACCAGGACGTCGACGGCGTGGGTCAACCGCTCCGAGGAACCGCCCCCGTCCTGCGTCCAGTGTGGATCAGCCGGGTCCAGACCCAAAACCGCGAGCATCCCGCGCACCGCGCCGACGGCCCCGGCGAGGTCGGCGACGTCCTGCGGATCCTCGAGGTCGTCGGCCCCGAGGAGGCGGTTCCCCAGCCGGACGGTGTCGAAGATCGCCCCGACCGCGGCCGGGGTGCCGAGGTCGTCGTCCATCGCGTTCCGGAACACCTCCGGCAGCTCGGCGTCGACCGCCTCGACCCCGGCCAGCTCCGCGCGCTCAAGGAAGTTCTCGATGCGTCGGAACGCGATCGCCGCGTCCTCCAGCGCCTCGAAGGAGAACTCCACGTGCGAGCGGTAGTGCGCCGCCACCATGTAGTAGCGCAGCTCGATGCCGCGGACCTTCTTGAGCACCTCGGGCACCAGCAGCGAGTTGCCGAGCGACTTGCTCATCTTCTCGCCGGACGTGGTGATCCAGGCGTTGTGCAGCCAGTACGACGCGAAGTCGCCACCGGCGGCCCGGGACTGGGCCTGCTCGTTCTCGTGGTGCGGGAACCGCAGGTCGACGCCGCCGCCGTGGATGTCGAAGGCGCTGCCGAGGTACTTGCCGGCCATCGCCGAGCACTCGATGTGCCAGCCCGGGCGGCCCCGGCCCCACGGCGCCGGCCAGGACGCGGTCTCCGGCTCGGTGGCCTGCTTCCAGCCCTTCCAGAGCGCGAAGTCCCGGGGGTCGCGCTTGCCGCGCGGGTCGGCGTCCTCGGCGGCCTCCATGTCGTCGATGCCCTGGTGGGTCAGCTCGCCGTACGCGGCCCACGACCGGACGTCGAAGTAGACGTCGCCGGAACCGTCCGGCGCCGGGTAGGCGTGGCCGAGCCCGATCAGCTTCTCGATCAGCTCGATCATCTCGGGCACGTGCCCGGTCGCGGCCGGCTCGTACGTCGGCGGCAGCACGTGCAGGTCGTCGTAGGCCCGGTCGAGCTCGCGCTTCATGTCGTAGGCGAGGTTGTACCAGGGCCGGCCCTGCTCGGCCGCCTTGGTGAGGATCTTGTCGTCGATGTCGGTGATGTTCCGGATGAAGGTGACGTCGTACCCGGAGGCACCGAGCCAGCGGCGCAGCACGTCGAAGTTCACCGCCGAGCGGACGTGCCCGACGTGCGGCTCGCTCTGCACGGTCAGACCGCAGACGTAGATACCGGCCTTGCCCGCGTGCAGGGGCACGAAGTCGCGGACCGCGCCAGTGGCGGTGTCATAGAGCCTGAGGGTCACCGGAGGAGTCTATTGTCTCGAAGGCGATGTGAAAATTGATCACTTATGTGACAGATGGGGTTACGGTTCCTAGGTGCGCTTCCCCGATCCACGCGCCCGGCTCGCTCGGGCGATCAGCCATCCGCGCGTCGTCGTCCTCCTGGTCACGACCGCCCTCGTGCTCGTCCCGCTCGGCGTGGCCGTGCACCGGCTCGCGCCGCAACCGGCGGACACCGCCCGGCTGACGGCGACGGCACCCGTCCCGAGCAGCTTCGCCGCGACCACCAGCGACGCCGACTTCGCGCGCGGCACCCGGACCGGCACCGCCATCGGCTCCGGCGCGGTCCGCCTCGGCAACGGCACGGCCACCCGCACCTGGGCCGGCCGGACCTACGAGTACGGCTCCTGGTCCTCGGCCTGGACGACGCCGGCGCGCACCTTCACCCGGCTGGTGCCGTCCTGGACCGCGACCACGCCGCCGGGCTCCTGGGTCCAGGTGCTGGTGCAGGTGCGCGACGGCGCCGGCAAGGTCAGCACGGCCAAGGACCTCGGCCGGTGGAGCACCGGCGACGCGATCCTGAAGCGGTCGAGCGCCGGCAGCCAGTCCGACAAGGTGGCCCGGGTCGCCACCGACACCGTGGTCGCGACCGGCCGGGCGCTGTCGTCGTACCGGCTGACCGTGCGGCTGATGCGCACCCCGGGCAGGTCCGGTCCGGTACTCACCGCGGTCGGCGCGGTGACCTCGACTCCGGCGACCTCGGTCCCGCCGACCTCGCTGCCGCTGCGCCGGACCGCGATCAGCCTGGCGGTGCCGCGCTACTCGCAGATGACCCACCGCGGCCAGGCGCCGCAGTACGGCGGCGGGGGCGAGGCCTGGTGCTCACCGACCTCGCTGGCGATGGTGCTCGGCTACTTCAAGCGGTTGCCGGCGGCCTCGACGTACACCTGGGTGCCGCGCCGGTACGCCGACCGGTTCGTCAACCACCTGGCTCGGCTGACCTACGACCACGCCTACGAGGGCACCGGCAACTGGCCGTTCAACACCGCGTACGCGGCGACCCGGACCGGCAACGCCTTCGTGACCAGGTTGGCGAACCTGCGGATGGCCGAGCGGTTCGTCCGGGCCGGCATCCCGCTGACGCTCTCGATCAGGTTCGCCCGCGGCGGTCTGGCCGGCGCTCCGATCTCCTCGACCCCCGGCCACCTGCTGGTGCTCACCGGCTTCACCGCGGCCGGCAACCCGATCGTCAACGACCCGGCCGCGCCCACGAACGCAAGCGTCCGGCGCACCTACGACAGGGCCCAGTTCGAGCGGGCCTGGCTGCGCGGGTCCGACGGGATGGCCTATGTGGTGCACGACGCGGCGCACCCGCTGCCGACGCGCCCGCGCGGCGTCCGCAACTGGTGACGCCACGCGTCAGCGTGACTCGAACTCGATCGTGTGCCACCCGGTGGCGCCGCTCGGGATGACGTCGGTGCGCACCGAGGTCTGGGTGTAGCCGGACTTGTCGGTGGCCCGCACCACCAGGGTGTGCCGGCCCTCGTCGACGTCGATGTCGCCGGCCCACTGCACCCAGGTATCGGTGTCCGGGGCGGCCCCGAGGCGGGCGCGCTGCCAGGCGCCGCCGTCCAGCTGGTACTCGACCTCGCGGATCCCGAGGTGCTGGGCCCAGGCGCTCCCGCCGATCGACACCCGGCCGGTGGCGGTCTTCGCGCCCTCCCGCGGGACGTCTATCCGGGACTGGGCCAGCACCGGGCCCTTCTCCGCCCAGCCGCGCTGGGTCCAGTAGGCGTCGACCTCGTCGAACGTGGTGACCTCCAGGTCGACCAGCCACTTGGTGGCGGACACGAAGCCGTACAGCCCCGGGACGACCATCCGCACCGGAAAGCCGTGCTCGATCGGCAGCGGCTTGCCGTTCATCGCCAGGGCGAGCATCGCGTTCCGGTCGCCGGTCAGCGCCTCCAGCGGAGTGCCGCAGGTCCAGCCGTCGTCGGAGGTCTGCAGCACCGCGTTCGCGCCGGGCTTCACCCCGGCCTCGGCGAGGACGTCGCTGATCTTCACGCCGGACCAGAAGGCGTTGCCGATCAGGTCGCCGCCGACCTCGTTGGAGACGCAGCACAGGGTGATCCAGTCCTCAAGGAGCTTGCCGCGGCCGCCCCGGTCCGGCGGCAGCATCCGGTCGACCAGGTCGTTGTAGGTGAGGTTCAGCTCCCGCTCGACCATGCCGTGGATCCGCAACCGCCACTCGCTCGGCGTGATCGTCGGCTTCGAGAACGCCGTGTCGATCAGGTAGAAGCGGTCGTTGGAGGTCCGCCAGGACGCGACCCCGGAGACCCCGACGCCGGCACCGGCCGGCACGGCCCCCCGATGGACCGGCAGCCGGAGGAGGTCTCGCGCCTGCTCGACCCGGCGCCGGCTCCGGCTGCTGAAGCCGCCGACCACCCCGGCCGCGGCGACGGCCGCGGCGGTGCCGCCCACCCGCCGCAGGAAGGTCCGCCTGGCCTCGTCGCTCAGCGACGGCTCGCCATCGGCGACCAGCGGAGCCGTAAGGACCCGGTGCACCACGATCCAGGTCACCAGGCCGACCATCACGGCGAAGCTCGACCCGACGGTGGAGTCGTCGAGACGGAGCACCGCCCCCAGCCCCAGTGCGGCGAGGACGAAGTAGAGCAGGTCGGGGAGCAGCGGCCGGGTCCGCGCCTCGACGCCGGCCCACGCGCAGAGCGCGAGCAGGATCGCCGCGGTGCCGCTGAGCAGGAGCGGCTTGTCGGCATGACCGACCCGCTCGATCAGCCAGTGGGCCAGGTCGTCCGGGGTGTAGTCCCGCACCAGGGCCGCCACCGCCTCGACCGGCCCGTTGCGCGCCTGGACGATCCAGACCGTGGCCTGGCTGGTCACCAGGCCCGCGATTCCGGTCAGGATCCCGGCCAGCGCCAGGGACCGTCGCGTGCTCTTCACGGCTCTATCGTCGCCCATCGACGCAAGGACCGGGCATGATCATCTCCGTGGACCTCCGGATTGGTATCGGCACCGACGTACACCGCCTCGTCGAAGGGCGTTCGATGCGGATCGCCGGACTGGATTGGCCGGCGGAGACCTCGGGTCCCGAAGGCCACTCCGACGGCGACGTGGTCCTGCACGCCGTCTGCGACGCACTTCTCTCCGCGGCCGGCCTCGGCGACCTCGGCAGCAACTTCGGGACCTCCGAGCCGGAGTGGGCCGGCGCCGCGGGGAACGCGCTCCTCGCCGAGACCCTGGTCCGGGTCCGGGCGGCGGGGTGGCAGGTCTCGAACGTCGCGGTGCAGCTGATCGGCAACCGTCCCCGGATGGGTTCGCGCCGGGCCGAGGCCGAGGCGGCGCTCGCGGAGGCCCACGGGATCTCGGTCTCGCTGTCGGCGACCACGACCGACGGCCTGGGTCTCACCGGCCGCGGCGAGGGGATCGCCGCCGTCGCCACCGCGCTGATCACCCGGTAGCCGCCGCGCGGCCCGAGGGACGGCCAGAAGTATCCGAGACACGGTGTGTCAGATACTTCACAATGCTCCCCGAAAGGCGCCGGAGCAGGCAGACTCGGATCCTATGAGGACTTTCGACGGCTTGCGCCTGGACGTGCGCACCTACGGGCCCGAGGACGCGCCGCTCACGGTGCTCCTGGCGCACTGCTGGACGCTCAACCAGGCCGACTGGCACTACCAGGTGCGCGACCTGCAGCGGGAGTTCGGGCACCGGATCCGGATCGTCACCTGGGACCACCGCGGCCACGGCCAGTCCGACGCCGCCCCGAAGGCCGACTGCACCATCGAGAACCTCGGCCGCGACATGGGCGACGTGATCGACGCGTACGCCGGCCCGGGCGCCCTGGTCCTCGCCGGGCACTCGATCGGCGGCATGACGATGATGGCGCTGGCCGAGCAGCGCCCCGAGGTGTACCAGCGCGTCGTCGGCGCCGCCTTCGTGGCCACCTCGTCCGGCCGGCTCGACACCGTCACCCTCGGCCTGCCGGAGATGGGGCCGTTCGCCAAGGCGCAGATCCCGCGGATCCTCGCCTTCCGGTCGCGCACCCTGACCCAGAAGGCCCGCCGCCGGGCGCCGATCATCGAGCGCCAGATCGTCCGGCGGTTCCTGTTCGGCAAGCCGATGCGCCTGGTCGACGCCGCCCTGACCGTCGAGGGAATCATCAACTCGCCCGCCGCGACGATGGTCGGCTTCTACGAGAACTGCATGCTGCACGAGCGCACCGACGCCCTGAAGGTGCTCGACGGCGTGCCCACCCACGTGCTGGTCGGCACCCGCGACGTGCTGACCCCGCCGTCGCACGGCCAGCGGATCGCCGACGCCGTCGACGGAGCCGTCCTGACCGTCGTACCGGAGGCGGGGCACATGCTGCCGCTCGAGCGCGACGAGCTGGTCTCGGGCGTGCTGATCAGGCTGATCCGCCCGCACCTGTGAGCCCGCGCATCGCGATCGTGCTGCTCGCCGCCGGGTCGGGAAGGCGGGTCGGTGCCGAGGTCAACAAGGTCCTGCTCCCCCTGGACGGGGTGCCCGTCCTCGCGCACAGCCTGCGCACTGCGCTCACCCTGGAGAACGTCCACCGGATCGTCGTGGTGGTGCGCCCCGAGGACCGGGACGACGTCACCGCCGCCCTCGCCCCGTACCTCGGAGCATCGCCGGGACAGGCGTCCCAGCCGGAGGTCTGGCTGGTCGACGGCGGCGCCGAGCGGCACGACTCCGAGGCCCGCGCGCTGCACGCCCTGCGACCCGGGATCCAGGCCGGCGAGGTCGCCGTGGTGGCGATCCACGACGCCGCCCGGCCGCTGGCGTCGGCCGACCTGTTCCGGTCGGTGATCGGCGTCGCGGCCGAGCACGGCGCTGCGGTGCCCGCCGTCGGGACCGGCCGGCTCAGCACCCGCGACGGCGCCCTCGCGCCCGCGAACCTGGTCGCCGTGCAGACCCCGCAGGCCTTCGACGCGCCGGCCCTGCTCGCCGCGTACGACGCCGCTGCCGAGGAAGGGTTCGGCGGCACCGACACGGCCGCCTGCCTGGAGCGCTACTCGACGATCGCGGTGCGCGCGGTCGACGGCGAGACGACCAACCTGAAGGTGACCTTCGCCGAGGACCTCGCGCTCGCCGGTCAGCTGCTCACGCCAGCGAGCGGCTGAGCCCCTCCAGCACGAGCAGGTCGTCCTTCGAGCCGATCCGCCGTCCGATCGCCGGAGCCTCGAGCCACTCCAGCTCCCCGTACGACGCCAGCCGCGCGACCAGCTCCGGCAGGTCCGCGGCATCGAGGGAGTCGAGCTCGGCCAGCACCGCCGGCGGGATCACCACCGGGGACGTCACCGCCCGCAGCCCGTCCCGGTCGACGGTGGCGCCGAGCAGGTCGCCGTCCCGGCGCTTCACGGTGTCGGTGACCGGCCG
Source organism: Nocardioides marmoriginsengisoli (assembly GCF_003725695.1). Classification (GTDB taxonomy): domain Bacteria; phylum Actinomycetota; class Actinomycetes; order Propionibacteriales; family Nocardioidaceae; genus Marmoricola; species Marmoricola marmoriginsengisoli. The sequence continues at coordinate 65,208 of NZ_RJSE01000001.1, read as the reverse complement.
GTAGCCGACCACCGTCCGCCCGGTCTCGGCGCCGAGCTCGACGGCCCGGGCCAGGAAGTCGGCCGGCAGCAGCGGGCAGAGGGGGTCGTGCAGCAGCAGCGGTCGCCCGGAGGCGCGCACCGTCGCGAAGTCGACCGAGGCGTCGAAGAGCTGGACCCCCGCCTCGCCGACAGCCCACGAGGCTGCCGCGACCAGCGACTCCCCGTGCACCAGCAGGAACGGCAGCGACCCCCGCCCCTCGAGCGGAACCCAGCCCAGGGCCGGCACGTCGTCCTCGTCCACCCGCCCACCCTAGGCCGAGCGTCGTGAGCGTGCCGGCGGCGCCCGCCGGAAAGCAGAACGCCCCCGGTCGCTGGACCGGGGGCGTTCTGGTGAGACCTCTAGGAAGCGAGCACCTCGTCGAGGATGGCTTCCGCCTTGTCCTCGTTGGTGTGCTCAGCCAGGGCGAGCTCGGAGACCAGGATCTGACGAGCCTTGGCGAGCATCCGCTTCTCGCCGGCCGACAGCCCGCGGTCACGCTCACGACGCCACAGGTCGCGGACGACCTCCGACACCTTCATCACGTCACCGGAGTGCAACTTCTCCAAGTTGGCCTTGTAGCGCCGAGACCAGTTGGTCGGCTCATCCGGGACGATCGCGCGCAGCACGTCGAAGACCCGGTCCAGTCCTTCCTTGTCGACCACGTCCCGAACCCCGACCAGGTCGAGGTTGCAGGCGGGGACCCGGACCACCAGGTCCTGCTGGGCCACGATCCGGAGTACCAGGTACTCCCGCTCCTCGCCCTTGATGGTGCGCATCTCGATGTCCTCGATGATGGCGGCCCCGTGATTTGGATAAACAACCGTTTCGCCGACGGTGAAAGTCATCTGCAGTTAACCCCTTTCAAGGTGACCAGTCTAACACGCCGAACCGCGAGTCGATTTCGCGTTTGTGCAGGTCAGAGCGCTAATGAGGGCTTGACAGGGACCTCGAACGTATGCGTCCGCGGAACAGGACCGAAGCCGTTCGCGCCGCGTCGGGCTCCCCGCGAGCCGGTCGGTATGGATAGTTTTCGTCCCATGAATGACGCGGTTTCCTCGGCGGGCCCGGGACAGCGACTGAGGAACGCGGTGCGCACGACCCACCCGAAGCAGGCGGTGTGCGCAGCTGCCGTGGTCGGGATCCTCGCCGCCGCCGACGGGCGCCCGGCCCGGGAGCTCCTGATGGCGGCCGCGGCCGTCCTCGTCGTCCAGCTCTCGCTGGGGATCTCCAACGACCTCTGCGACCAGCAGCACGACTACCGGGCCCAGACTCCCGGCAAGCCGATCGCCGGAGGTCAGGTCCCGGCGGCCAGCGCGGGCTACTGGATGATCGTGCTGGTGCTGCTCGCCGTACCGCTGTCGGCGTACAACGGCGTCGAGAGTGCGATCGCCCTGCTGGCGACGCTCCCGATCGGCTGGATCCACAACCGCTGGCTGCACCGGACGGCGTTCTCGTTCGTCGGCTGGACGCTGACCTTCGCGCTGATCCCGGCGTTCCTGTCCTACGGCACCTGGTCGGGCAGCGGCAGCGACCAGGCACCCACCTGGGCGGTGACCGGGGCGGCTGCCGCCGTCGGGTTCTGCGTGCATTTCGTGACCACGCTGGGAGACCTGGTCGCGGACAACAAGTCCGGAGCCCGCACCCTGCCGCTGCGGATCGCGCTGCGGATCGGCGCACCCCGGTTGCTGCTGGTCACGATCGTCATCACGGCCGCCGCGGTCGCCGGTCTCGTCGTGGCCGGGCTCACCGTCGGGCTGCGTCAGTGAGACGGTAGGCTGCTGCGCGCATCACCCCTTGTTTTGCACGCCCTCCGAGAGGACCGAGTTCTCGTGAAGCCCCCCGTCCTGAAGAGCACCACCCGGCGTCGTCTCGCGATCGGCGCCGTGCTGCTCGTCCCCCTGCTCGGAGCGTGCGGCTTCGGTGCGCAGACCGACCAGGTGTACCAGGCAGCGGTCGGGGTGAACGACCACTCCGGGGACGTCTTCGTCCTGAACGCCGTGATCGTCAGCGGCACCGACGGCTCCGGCACCTTCGCCGGCACCCTGGTCAACAAGACCGACGACGTCGTCCAGGTCGGACCGGTCACCGGTGAGGGCATCACCAGCGAGACCGGCGGCGGCGAGACCCTCGAGGTCCCGGCCAACGGCCACAACAACCTGGGCGCGCCCGGCGAGACGGTGCCGCCGGCGAAGCTGACCATCGCCGGTGCCGCGGACGCGATCACGCCCGGCAAGTACGTCAAGCTGGTCTTCACGTTCTCCGCCGGCCCGTCCGTCACGCTCACCGTCCCGGTGGTCGACGCCTCGGGCGACTACGCCGACGTACCGCTGCCGGCGCCGGCCAAGGACGACAAGACGTCGGAGTCCGCCGAGTCGGACGCCTCGACCGACGCCGAGTGATGGCGACGCTGATCCTGCTCCGCCACGGCGAGAGCGACTGGAACGCGAAGAACCTCTTCACCGGCTGGGTCGACGTGGCGCTGACCGAGAAGGGTCGCGCCGAGGCCGTCCGCGGCGGCGAGCTGCTCGTCGAGGCGGGGCTGCTGCCCGACGTGCTGCACACCTCGCTGCAACGCCGGGCGATCACCACCGCCCACCTGGCGCTGGACGCCGCCGACCGGCACTGGATCCCGGTACGCCGCTCCTGGCGCCTCAACGAGCGCCACTACGGCGCGCTGCAGGGCAAGGACAAGAAGCAGGTCAAGGACCAGTACGGCGAGGAGCAGTTCATGCTCTGGCGCCGGTCCTTCGACGTCCCGCCGCCGCCGCTCGACGACGCCGACGAGTTCTCCCAGGTCGACGACCCCCGGTACGCCGACCTCGGCGACGACCTGCCGCGCACCGAGTGCCTCAAGGACGTCATCGCGCGCCTGCTGCCGTACTGGGACGGCGAGGTCGTTCCGGACCTGCAGGCGGGCAAGGTCGTCCTGATCGCCGCGCACGGCAACAGCCTGCGCGCGATCGTGAAGCACCTGGACGGGATCTCGGACGAGGACATCGCCGGACTGAACATCCCGACCGGGATGCCGCTGGTCTACGAGCTCGACGACGCGATGCACCCGACCGTCCCCGGTGGGCGCTACCTGGACCCGGAGGCGGCGGCCGCTGCTGCTGCCGCGGTGGCGAACCAGGGCAAGTAGGACTCAGCACGCCTCGCTGCGCTCAACAACTCCCTCGCTCGGCACAACCACGAGCAAGCTCGCGTTGGCCTCGCTCAGTCGATGTGATCGCTACGCTCAACAAACTCCCTCGCTCGGCACAACCACGAGCAAGCTCGTGTTGGCCTCGCTCAGTCGATGTACGTCGGCTGCTCGCCGGTGACGAGGAAGACCACGCGGCGGGCGATCGAGACCGCGTGGTCCGCGATTCGCTCGTAGTAGCGGCCGAGCAGGGCGATGTCGACGGCCGGCTCGACGCCGTGCTTCCAGTCCGAGCCGAGCAGCTCGCGGAACGAGGACCGGCGGAGCTTGTCCATCTCCTCGTCGACCTGCTCGAGCTCCTCGGCCGCGGCGACGTCGGAGTCCGCGATCACGTGACCGACCTTGGCGATCATCACCTCGGCGACGGCCGCCATCCGGGCGATCGTCGGGACCACCTCGTCAGGGACCGCGACGTCGGGGATCCGCAGCCGGGCGATCTTCGCGACGTGCACCGCGAGGTCACCCATCCGCTCGAACTCGCTGACCATCCGCAGCGAGGCGACCAGCATCCGCAGGTCACCGGCCACGGGGTTCTGCAGCGACAGCAGCTCGAAGCTGCGGTTCTCGATCGTCACCCGGAGGGCATCGATCGCGGCGTCCTCGGAGATCACCTGCTCGGCCACCCCGGCGTCACCGTCGAGCAGGGCTCGGGTGGCGTGGGAGACGGCGTTCCCGACCAGGCGGGTCATCGTGAGCAGGTCGTCCCGAATCGAGTCGAGCTGGTCTGCATAGGCATCGCGCATGAATCAGAGCCTAAAGCGGGTTGGTGAACAACGGGAGACGATGTGTGAACGGGGGGCGAACAGTCCCTGAAAGCCACAGCGCACGGCCAAACACTGGGTGAAACCCTGCGTACGATCGGCTGTGTGAACCCCACCAGCCAGGCCTTGCTGTTCGCCCTCCTGGGTGCGGCTCTCGGCCTCGGCGTCGGCCTCGCCTGGCGGATCAGCGAGGCGCAGACGCGCCCGAAGGTGACGACCCACCCGACCCTTCCGCCAGGGGTCGCGGCCGTGCTGTCGGTCCTCCGCAGCAGCGCGCTCGTGGTCGACGCGAGCGACGAGGTGCTCAAGGCGTCGGCGCCGGCGATCGCGATGGGACTGGTGCGCGAGCGCCGGATCGCCGTACGGGAGCTCGAGGAGCTCGTCCAGCAGGTACGACGGGACGGCCAGATCCGCGAGACCGAGGTCGTGATGCAGCGCGCACCGGGGATTCCGCCGCGGCACGTGACCGCCCGGGTGGCCCCGCTCAGCTCCACGCTGGTGCTGGCGCTGGTCGAGGACCGGACCCGCGAGCGCCGGGTCGAGTCGATCCGCCGCGACTTCGTCGCCAACGTCAGCCACGAGCTGAAGACCCCGGTCGGCGCGATCCGGCTGCTCTCCGACGCCGTCGTCGACGCCAAGGACGACCCGGAGGCGGTGCAGCGCTTCGCCGCCCGGATGCACACCGAGAGCGAGCGACTGGCCCGGCTGGTGCAGCAGATCATCGAGCTCTCCCGGCTCCAGGGCGACGACCCGCTGGACGAGCCGGTCGCGGTCGAGGTGGACGCGATCATCAGCCGCGCCATCGACGAGAACTCGACCGACGCCGGCGCCAAGGGCATCTCGCTGGTGCACAACGGCGAGCGCGGCCTCACGCTGCTCGGCAACCGCGAGCAGGTGGCGGTCGCGATCGGCAACCTCGTCGCCAATGCCGTGGCGTACTCCCCCGAGGGCTCGTCCGTCGTGGTCAGCGCGCGACCCGGCGAGACCACCGTCGACCTCACCGTCACCGATCAGGGCATCGGGATCCCGGCCAACGAGATCGACCGCATCTTCGAGCGGTTCTACCGGGTCGACCCGGCCCGGCACCGTTCCACCGGCGGCACCGGCCTGGGGCTGTCGATCGTCAAGCACGTCGCGGCCTCGCACGGCGGCGACGTGCGGGTCTGGTCCGTCGAGGGCCAGGGATCGACGTTCACCCTGACCCTGCCGCGCAAGACCCCCACGACCAGCATCGACCCCAGCCCGGGGACAACCACAGCGGAGGCAACGTCATGACCCGAGTACTCGTCGTCGAGGACGAGGAGAGCTACAGCGACGCGCTCGCCTACATGCTCCGCAAGGAGGGCTTCGAGGTCGCGATCGCGGCCGACGGGCCGACGGCCCTGGCCGAGTTCGACCGGGCCGGCGCGGACATCGTGCTGCTCGACCTGATGCTCCCCGGCATCCCCGGCACCGAGGTGTGCCGGCAGATCCGGCAGACCTCGAACGTCCCGGTGATCATGGTCAGCGCCAAGGACGACGAGGTCGACAAGGTCGTCGGGCTCGAGCTCGGCGCCGACGACTACATCACCAAGCCGTACTCGCCGCGCGAGCTCGTCGCCCGGATCCGGGCGGTGCTGCGCCGCGGTGCCGAGCCCGACCTGGCGCCGCAGACGCTGGAGGCCGGCCCGGTCCGGATGGACACCGAGCGGCACGTCGTCACCATCGAGGGCGAGGACGTCCGCCTTCCGCTCAAGGAGTTCGAGCTCCTGGAGATGTTCCTGCGCAACCCCGGCCGGGTGCTGACCCGCGGCCAGCTGATCGACCGGGTCTGGGGCTCGGACTACGTCGGCGACACCAAGACGCTCGACGTGCACGTCAAGCGGCTGCGCGCGAAGATCGAGCCCAGCCCCGCCGAGCCGAAGTACCTGACCACGGTGCGCGGGTTGGGCTACAAGCTGGACCTGTAGCTCCGGTCCCTGCCGGGGGTGGGGCTACAAGTTGGACCTCTAGCCCGGTCCCTCGGATCGGGTTGCTCCCCCGGCGATACTTGACCGCGTGACCCTCTCCACCTCGGCGCCGACCGCGCTGGACGACGTCCTCGGCGATCGCCGCTGGCTGGTCCTCACCGGAGCCGGCGTCTCCACCGACTCCGGGATCCCGGACTACCGCGGCCCCGGCGCTCCCGTCCGGGCACCGATGACCGGGCAGCAGTTCCGGTCCGGCGTACCGGCTCGTCGGCGGTACTGGGCGCGGGCCTTCCTCGGCTGGTCGACGATGGGCGCCGCGGCCCCGAACCTCACCCACACCGCGCTGGCCGACCTGGAGTCCGCCGGCCGGCTGAGCGGGCTGATCACCCAGAACGTCGACGGCCTGCACACCACCGCCGGCAGCCGCGACGTCGTCGACCTGCACGGCCGGCTGGACCGGGTGATCTGCCTGGACTGCGAGGACGTCACCGCGCGGGCCGACCTCCAGCAGCGGCTCGGCGCGCTGAACCCGGACTTCACCGCAGACGGCCTCGAGATCCTCCCCGACGGGGACGTCGCGCTCGACGCCACCGCCAGCTTCGTGCTCGCCGACTGCGCGCGCTGCGGCGGCCCGCTGAAGCCGGACGTGGTCTTCTTCGGCGAGAACGTCCCGCCGGCCCGGGTGCACGCTTGCACCGCCCTGGTCGCCGACGCCGAGGCACTGGTCGTGCTCGGCTCGTCGCTGCACGTGTTCAGCGGCCGCCGGTTCGTGAAGCAGGCGTACCAGCGCGGGATCCCGATCGTCATCGTCAACCGCGGCGAGACCCGCGGCGACGACCTGGCGACCCTGAAGCTCGACGCCGGCTGCGCGGACGTCCTGGCCGGCTAGCGTCAGGCCTGAACCGGACGCGGCTTCCGGCGCGTGACCAGGACGCCGACGACGCAGACGACCCCGCCGACGAAGGCCAGCGCCGGCGGCACCTCGTCGAGCAGCACCCACGCCATCACGGCCGCGATGGCCGGCACCAGGAACGTGGTCAGCGCCTGCTTGCCGGCATCGGTGTAGCGGAGCGCGAAGGCCCAGGTGCTGAACGCCAGGGCCGTCGGGAACAGACCGAGGTAGCCGATCCAGAGCAGGGTGCCGGCGTCCCCGTGCCGGACCACGTCGATGAAGTCGCCGGTCCAGGGCAGGCAGACGACGACTCCGATCCAGCAGGCGTAGCAGGTGACCTCGAGCCCGGAGAGCCGGCGCAGCAGCACCTTCTGGCAGACCACGCCGATCGCGTACGTGGCGGCGGCCAGCAGCGCGAGCAGGACGCCGTCCAGGTCGGACCCGCCGTCGCCGCGCATCGCGCTGCCGATGATCACCACGCCGCCGAAGGCGATCGCCATCCCGAGCAGCAGCCACCCGGTCAGCCGCTCGCCCAGGAAGAGCGCGGCCAGGAAGGCGATCAGGATCGGGCCGACCTGGACCACCATCGCGGCGGTCGCGGCATCGATCCGCTGCTCGCTGGCGTTGAGCGCCAGGTTGTAGATCCCGAACCAGGCGATCCCGCAGCCGAGCAGGAGCAGCAGCTCGTGGCGGGTGAACCGGTGCCGGGGCGCCCGCACCAGCAGCACCGACAGGGCCAGCGCGGCGATCAGCAACCGGCCGAGCGAGAGCGCTCCCGGGCTGACGTCGTGGCCGAGGTGCCGGATCGCCACGAACGCCGAAGCCCAGAGCACCAGCGTCACCCCGATGGCCGCCGGCGGCTGCCACGTCGGCGGGGCGGTGGTGGGTTCGTCGGCGCGCGGCAGCGTGGTCACGTCACGAACCTAGGCGAGCAGCGGCGGCCGGCGCACGCGGATTTCGGACGTCCTCCCGCGGTATCCGGACAACCTCGTCAGTCGCGGGCCGACGGTTCCTGCGACGGCGTGCCCGTCTCCGCGGGCTCGACCTCGAGCCACCCCCGGAACGCGTCCAGGTTGGCAGTCGACTCCCCGTTCGCGATCCGCCACGACCACTCCTTGCGGATCGCGGAGGCGAAGCCGAGCTCGAGCAGGACGTTGAACGACTCGTCGGCGTAGGTCAGCACCGAGCCGAGCAGCCGGTCGATCTCCTCGGGCGTGACCACCGAGAGCGGCAGTCGCGCGTCCAGGAAGATGTCGCCGAGCGCGTCGAGCGCGAACGCGACGCCGAACATCTTCATGTTCCGCTCCAGCATCCAGCGGTAGACGCCCTCGAAGTTCTCGTCGGGCTTCCGGCAGACGAAGGCGTGCACGCTGAGCGCGTGCGGGCCGACCTCGATCCGCACCGGCGTCTTGAGCTTCCGCTCCCCGGGCAGGACCACGTCGAAGGTGCCCTCGGTCAGCTCCTGCCAGTCGAGCTCGCCGTCGGTCAGGACCTGGCGGAGCACCGCGCCCGGATCGGTCATCGCACGGTCTCGGAGGCCATCAGCGCGACCGCCCGGCGGTAGACCGCCAGGGTCGCGTCGGCGGTGCGGTCCCAGCTGAAGTCGGCGGCCTGGGCGACCGCGCCGACCGAGAGGGCCGCCCGCAGCTGGGGGGCCTCGATGATCGAGGCGAACACGCGGGCGTAGTCGGCCGGGTCGTGACCGTCCACCAGGAAGCCGGACCGCCCGTCGGCGACCGCCGTGGTGAGGCCGCCGACAGCAGCAGCGACCACCGGCGTCCCGACGGCCTGGGCCTCGACGGCCACCAGTCCGAAGCTCTCGTTGTACGACGGCACGCAGACCAGCGTCGCGGCGGCGTACCAGTCGACGAGCTCGTCGCGGCGCACCGGCGGGACGAACCGGACCACGTCGTCGATCCCGAGCGAGCCGGCCAGGTCGGCCAGGGCGGTCGGGTGCTCGAGACCGGAGCCCGAAGGACCGCCGACGACGGCGACGACCAGGCGGTCCCGCAGCGCGGGGTCGGTACGCAGCAGCTCGGCGGCCGCGCGGAGCAGCACGTCGGGTGCCTTGAGCGGCTGGATCCGGCCGACGAAGAGGAGCACCTCGGCGTCCTGGCGCAGTCCGAGGCGGGCCCGGGCAGCCGCCTGCGAGGTCGGCCGGAACGCGTGCAGGTCGACGCCGGGGTGCACCACCTCGACCCGGCCGGGGTCGGCGTCGTACGCGTTGATCAGGTCCTTGGCCTCGTCGACGGTGTTCGCGATCAGCATGTCGGCCGCGGCGACCACCTGCTCCTCGCCGATCACCCGCGCGTGCGGCTCGGGGGTGTCACCCTCGGCCAGCAGGTCGTTCTTCACCTTGGCCATCGTGTGCATCGAGTGCACCAGCGGCACCCCCCAGCGGTCGCGGGCGAGCGCGCCGACCTGCCCGGAGAGCCAGTAGTGGCTGTGCACCACGTCGTAGTGGCCGACGTCGAACTGGGCCTCGGTGCGGAGCACCTCGCGGGCGAAGACGCAGAGCTGGCCGGGGAGCTCGTCCTTGGCCAGGCCCTCGAACGGGCCGGACACGATGTGCCGGACGTTGACCCCCGGGGACAGCGGCACCAGAGCCGGCAGCTGCGAGTTCGTCGCCCGGGTGAAGATGTCGACCTCGATGCCGCGCTGGGCGAGCCGCTGGGCAACCTCGGTCACGTAGACGTTCATCCCGCCGGCGTCACCGGTGCCGGGCTGGTCGAGCGGGGAGGTGTGCAGGCTGATCATCGCGAGCCGGCGAAGCGGGGACGCCTCGGCCACGGCGACATGCCCCAGCAGGGGCTCACCGTCGTACGCCACGCGATCCACTCAGACCACCTCCAGTAGCACAACCAACCGACATTCTTCCCCATTCCCCGTGCGACGATGACGGCCGATGCCCCCGAGCAGCAGGAGACGACCTTGAGCACCCAGAGCGCCGCGACCAGGACCGCCGTCGTCACCGGCGCGAGCAGCGGCATCGGCGCGGCCACCGCCCGGGCGCTCGCCGGCGACGGTTTCCGGGTCGTCTGCGCCGCCCGGCGTACCGACCGGATCGAGGCGCTCGCCGCCGAGATCGGCGGGGTCGCGGTGACCTGCGACGTCACCTCCGACGAGTCCGTCCAGGCGCTCGCCGCCGCGGTCGGCGACCGGATCGACGTCCTGGTCAACAACGCCGGCGGGGCGTACGGCGCGGACCAGGTCAGCGGCGCGGACCTCGGCGACTGGCAGCGGATGTACGACGTCAACGTGCTCGGTGTCGTCCGGGTCACCCAGGCGCTGCTCCCGGCCCTGCGGGCCACCGGCACCGGTCTGATCGTCAACCTCGGCTCCACCGCCGGGCAGGTGACCTATCCGGGCGGCGGCGGCTACACGGCGGCCAAGCACGGCCTGCACGCGGTCAGCCAGACCCTGCGGAGGGAGCTCAACGGCGAGCCGATCCGGGTCACCGAGATCGTCCCCGGGATGGTGCACACCCCGGAGTTCTCGGTGGTGCGCTTCGGTGACCAGGCCCAGGCGGACGCGGTCTACGCCGACGTCGACTCCCCGCTGGTCGCGGACGACATCGCCGAGGCGATCCGCTGGGTGGCGAGCCTGCCGCGGCACATGAACGTCGACGAGCTGGTGCTCCGCCCGGTCGCCCAGGCGGCCCAGCACCAGCTGCACCGCGGCCCCATCTTCACCCCCTGAACCGACGTTGAAGGGGCCCTAGAAACCGTCGAGTGGACCCGAGCCGTCGACACCCGGCGACCGAAGAGGCCCACTCAGGCAGCAGATCGGGCCTACTCAACGTGCGGGACTGGCTCACCGGGACAGGTAGCGACGGATCCCGGAGACGACGGCCGCGGCGTACGTCGATCGACCCTTGACGGACTTCATCCGCCGCGCGTCCGAGGCGTTGCGCATGTTGCCGATCTCGATCATCGCGACCGGGACGTCGGAGAGGTTCAGGGTGCCGAGGTCGGAGCGGATCGTCAGCGCCGTCCCGCCGGCCAGGTAGTTCGACCTCGGCAGGCGGGCTCCGTCCAGCCCGGCTCGCAGCGCCTTCGCGAGCCGGAGCGACGGCCGGGCGATGTCGGCGGTCCAGGGCTTCCGCGACTTCGTAGCGATCACGTGGAAGCCGCGACCACCGGCGCGGGCGCCGTCGGCGTGCAGGCTGACCATCAGGTCGGCGCCGACCTTCGCCCCGAACCGGCCGCGCTGGTCCACGCACGGCCCCCAGAGCGACTGGCTGTTCCGGGTCCGGGTCATCCGCACCGTGGCTCCGAGTGCTTCCAGCCGCGCCTTGACCTTCGTCGCGATCGCGAAGTTCAAGGTCGCCTCGGGGTAGCCGCTGTTGGTCGCGGTGCCGGTGGTGTTGCACGGCTTGGTGAAGCCGCCGGCCTGGACCTGACGGTTGATCCGGGACGGGAAGTTGTGGTTGCCGAGCTGGTGGCCCGGGTCGAGGGCGATGGTGATCCCGGAGAGCGGCTTCGCGGCGGCTCTCGCGGGAGCAGCGTCCCGCGCGGCGGTGCGTTCGACGACCCGGGCGACGTCCCGGGCCTCCGCGGGCGCACGCTCGGAGAGGGCCGTCGGGAGCAGCAGCACGCCGCCGGCGACGAGGGCCAGCGCGAGACCGACCGCCCGGATCACGGCGCGAGCCTCCGGGCGCGCGACCAGGACCGGGCGGCGCTCACTTGTTCAGCCCCTTGGCGATCCGCTCGACAGCGCCGTGGATCGCGTGCGCGGCTGCGGCGTGCGCCTCGGGGCCGCGGCGGAACGGGTCGGGCACGTCCTGCTCGACGCCGGCAGCGGCCGAGCGGTGCGCGCCGGCCCAGGTGACCACCGCACCCGGGGTGGACCCCTCGGCCAGCTCGACCAAGTGCGCGAACTCGAGCACCGTGAAGGTACGGCGCAGCGCACCGGGCGACTCGGCCAGCACCTGGGAGCGCAGGTCCCGGGTGGCGGTCAGCAGCAGGTCGGCCCCCTCGGTCATCGCCGGCGTCAGCTGGCGCGCGGCGAACCCGGTCGGGTCACCCCCGAAGCCGGTCAGCTCCGCGGCGGCGTACCGGCTCATCGCGTAGCCGACCATCGCGCCGACCCCGGCGCTGGAGACGGCGAACCGGTCGGCCGGGAGCTTCGAGGCGAGCAGCCGCTCCCCCACCGGCGAGCGGCACACGTTGCCGATGCACACGAACAGCACCGAGAACGGGGGCTGGCCAATTGGCGGTGGCGAAGCGGGCACGAGACTCACGATAGACTTCGGGGTCGCCATTCGGCGCACGCACCGCCTCGTACGAGACCAGTCTCACCCTGCCCCGAAGCACGATGGAAGGCATCACCAGCTCATGGCTACCAGCACCCGCACCGACCTGCGCAACGTCGCGATCGTCGCACACGTCGACCACGGCAAGACCACCCTGGTCGACGCCATGCTCCTCCAGGCGGGGGCGTTCACCGAGCACCAGGCCGAGGGCGTCTCGGAGCGGGCGATGGACTCCGGCGAGCTGGAGCGCGAGAAGGGCATCACCATCCTCGCGAAGAACACCGCGGTGCACTACGCCGGCCCGGCCGCCGAGGGCAAGCCGATGACGATCAACATCATCGACACCCCCGGTCACGCCGACTTCGGCGGCGAGGTGGAGCGCGGTCTCTCGATGGTCGACGGCATCGTGCTGCTGGTCGACGCGTCGGAGGGCCCGCTGCCGCAGACCCGCTTCGTCCTGCGCAAGGCGCTGAACGCCGACATGCCGGTGATCCTGGTCGTCAACAAGACCGACCGCGGTGACGCCCGGATCGCCGAGGTCGTCGACGAGACCTACGAGCTGTTCATGGACCTGCTCGACGAGTCGCACAGCCAGGACGCCCTGGACTTCCCGGTCGTCTACGCCTCGGGCCGTGCGGGCATCGCCTCGCTCACCGCCCCGGAGAACGCGACCATGCCCGACGGCGACAGCCTCGAGCCGCTGTTCCAGACGATCCTGGACACCATCCCGGCCCCGACCTACACCGAGGGCGCTCCCCTCCAGGCCCACGTCACCAACCTCGACTCCAGCCCGTTCCTCGGTCGCCTCGCCCTGCTGCGCATCCACGAGGGCAACCTGAAGAAGGGCCAGAACGTCGCCTGGATGAAGCGCGACGGGACCTCCAAGACGGTCAAGATCACCGAGCTGCTGGTCACCGAGGGCCTCGAGCGCAAGCCGGGCGAGAGCGCCGGCCCGGGCGACATCGTCGCCATCGCCGGCATCCCGGACATCACCATCGGCGAGACCCTGGCCGACCCGGAGAACCCGGTCGCGCTACCGCTCATCCACGTCGACGAGCCGGCCATCTCGATGACCATCGGCACCAACACCTCGCCGCTGGCCGGCAAGGGCCCGACCAAGAACACCAAGGTCACCGCCCGGCTGGTCAAGGACCGCCTCGACAGCGAGCTGATCGGCAACGTCTCGCTGCGGATCCTCCCGACCGAGCGTCCGGACGCCTGGGAGGTCCAGGGCCGCGGCGAGCTCGCGCTGGCCATCCTGGTCGAGCAGATGCGCCGCGAGGGCTTCGAGCTCACCGTCGGCAAGCCGCAGGTGGTCACCAAGGAGATCGGCGGCAAGCTGCACGAGCCGACCGAGCGCCTGACCATCGACGCCCCCGAGGAGCACCTCGGCGCGATCACCCAGCTGCTCGCGCTCCGCAAGGGCCGGATGGAGCAGATGACCAACCACGGCACCGGCTGGGTCCGGATGGAGTTCCTGGTCCCCTCGCGCGGCCTGATCGGCTTCCGGACCGACTTCCTCACCCAGACCCGCGGCACCGGCATCGCCCACCACATCTCCGAGGGCTACGAGCCCTGGGCCGGCCCGATCCAGTCCCGTTCGCAGGGTTCGCTGGTGGCGGACCGCTCGGGTGCGGCGACGGCGTACGCGATGACGAACCTGCAGGAGCGGGGCGTCATGTTCGTCGACCCGACCACCGAGGTCTACGAGGGCATGATCATCGGCGAGAACTCGCGCGCCGACGACATGGACGTGAACATCACCAAGGAAAAGCAGCAGACCAACGTCCGCTCCTCCACCTCGGACAACTTCGAGAAGCTGATCCCGCCGAAGAAGCTCAGCCTCGAGCAGTGCCTGGAGTTCTGCCGCGACGACGAGTGCGTCGAGGTCACCCCGGACACGGTGCGGATCCGCAAGGTCATCCTGGACGCCGGCGAGCGCAACCGCGCCGCGTCCCGCGCCCGCTCGGCCGCCAAGGGCTGACCCGTACGGCGCTCAGCGGTCGAACACGGAGCCCTGAGTCGTGATCGGGTTCTTCGTGGTGGCGGTGTCGGCCTCGCACGCCACCGGGTAGGTCCCGTCGGGAGCCGGCCACTTGTCCGGGTCGATCTCGGCGATGCCGGTGAGCTTCTTGGTCGTCGAGACCGCCCGCAGGTACGCCGTACAGGCTCGGTCGAGCGCGGCGTACAGGGCGGGGCTCACGTCGACGTACTCCCCGTCGGGCCCGGGCTTGATCGCCTTCCTCCCCGGGAACTTCTTCGCCGCCACCGCCGCGCTCACGTCGATCGTCGAGATCTGCTCGCGGTTGTGCTTCCGGGCGCAGTCGACGTACACCAGCGCCTTGTTGTCGATGCAGGTCCGCCGGCTCGTCGGGAACGACTTCCGGAAGACCGACGCGTAGCGCAGCGTCCCGGCGGGCTTCTGCGTCATCGTGCAGGCGTAGACCCGCTGACCCGCCTCCCACTGTTCGGGTGACGGCGGCGCCCAGCCGAGGGTGACCCCGTCACCGAAGACCGGTGACATCACCGCGCCGGGCAGGCCGGTCCGGACGACCGCCTCGAGCAACGGCTTGTTCATGCAGGCCTGCTCGACGTTCGCGGCGAGCTTGGCGTAGGCCTTGCTGCCGGACTGCAGCAGCGCGGTGTAGGTGGTGACCACCGGCTTGACCTGGTCCATCGCGACGGCCTTGTAGACCTCGACCTGGTGGCTGCCGGCGCAGCCCTGGGTGAGGTCGAACGCGGGCCGCTCCGCGAGGGCGTGCGCGGCCGCGAAGTAGCTGACGCCGTACTTCTTCGCGAGGCTGAGCACCTCCTGCGGGTCGGCGCCGGCGGTCGCGGCGGACCAGCAGGTCGCGGTGGTCAGCGGCACCTCGATACCGGACTTGCCGGCCGCGGGATCGTCGGCGGGCGACTTCGGCCCGGCGGAGCATCCGGACAGCACCGCGGCGATCGCGAGCACTGCACCAAGGGCGCGCAGCGTGGTCGGCATGCTCGTCCTCTCGTGCGGCTGGGGTGCGGTCATCGTAGGTCACGACCACACACGGCCAGGGTCAGTACGCTCCCTCGGAGACGAGCACGGCCTTGACGGTCTTCACCATGATGACCAGGTCGATCACCATCGACCAATTGTCGACGTAGTACAGGTCGAGCCGGACGGCCTCGGCCCAGGACAGGTCGGACCGTCCGGAGACCTGCCACAGACCGGTCATCCCCGGGCGGACCAGCATCCGCCGGTGGGTGTCCTTCTCGTAGCGCTCGACGTCGGTGGGCAGCAGCGGTCGCGGCCCGACCAGGCTCATCTCGCCCTTGAACACGTTGATCAGCTGGGGCAGCTCGTCGATCGAGTACTTCCGGATGAAGCGCCCGAACCGGGTGATCCGCGGGTCGTTGGTCATCTTGAAGAGGACCCCGTCGACCTCGTTCTGCTCGTCGAGCGCGGCCCGGAGCTTCTCGGCGTTGACCACCATCGAGCGGAACTTCACCATCTGGAACTCTTCGCCGTGGATGCCGACCCGGGTCTGCCGGTAGAAGACCGGGCCCCGGTCCTGGAGCCAGATGATCAACGCGGTGGTAATCAGCAGCGGCGAGAGCATCGTCACGACCGCGGCGGAGGCGGCCAGGTCGAAGGCGCGCTTCGTCCAGCCGCCCGCGCGGTCGCTCTGCGGTTCCTCCACCTGGACGAACGGCAGGCCGGCGACGTGGCGCATGTGCACCCGGGGGCCGGCGATGTCGGTCAGCGAGGGCACCACCAGCATGTCCAGGTCGAGGCCCTGCAGCGCCCAGCCGAGCCGGCGCAGGTCGGCCGCCGAGGAGTACGAGCCGCCGGCCACGATCACCCCGTCGGCGCCCTGCTCGATCGCCACCGTGCGGACGTCGTCGATGTCACCGAAGACCGGGACCCCGGTCTCGAGCGGGTCCTGCCCCCCGGGCACGCACATCCCGACGAGCCGGTAGCCCATCCAAGGCGCCCGGGCGACGACCTCGACGAGCTCCGCGATCGCCGCGGGCGAGCCGACCGCGATCACCTTGATCGCCAGCCGGCCCTGCTGCCGGGCGCTGTGCAGCGTCTGCCGGTCGATGTAGCGGACCAGCAGCAGCAGCGGGGTGCCGAGGGCGAAGAAGATCAGCGGGTAGCCGCGGGTCGGCTGGTTGTAGGACAGGAAGCCGCCCATGCAGGCGATCCCGAAGGAGATCGCCGAGGCGATGGTGATCGCCCGGAACTCCTCGAAGCCGGTGCCGTAGTTGCGGGTCCGGTAGGCGCCGAGCAGCACCAGCATCAGCAGCCAGATGACGATCATCCCGGGACCGAGCAACGGCGCCCACGGGAACGGGTACGGCTGCTCGGCCCAGTACTTGTCGACCGAGCCGCGCCAGTACCAGGCGAGCACCGAGGTCACGAAGAGCACGCCGGCGTCGAGCATGAAGACGCCGACCAGCATGTGCCGGATCCGCTGGTTCAGCCGGATCCGCTTGGGCATCGAGAACGCGTCGTCCGGCTCGTCGCCGGCGCTCGCCTTGGTCTCGTCGGCCACGTCACTGCTCATCGGCGCCGGGTGACTGCTGACAAGGCGGGCTTGACGTCGACCAGGTAGACGAAGGCGGCCACCGTGCCGATCAGGGAGAGGAGGCCGTACGGGAGCGCGAAGACCAGGTGCGCGGCCAGCGCCAGGCCGAGGATCCACATCCAGGCGGTCTTGGTCTGCTTGTCGGCGGCCAGGTAGGCGGCCGCGGGCCGCATGATCGCGTCGACCAGGGCCCAGACCTTCACCACCGCCAGGGCCAGGAAGGCCATCAGCAGCACACCGGACTCGAGCTGGAAGGGTTCCACTCCGCAAGCCTAGAGGGCCGGTGCCGTCGGCGTCCCGGCTACCGGCACGTTGCGTGCCCGGGTGTCGGGACGCAGAAGGGCCCCCGGGGTGATCCCGGGGGCCCTTCCCGACCCGGCGCCAGGGGCGACGGCGGGTCAGTGCTCGATCAGGAGGCCTTCTTGGCAGCCTTCTTGGCCGGAGCCTTCTTCGCGGCGGCCTTCTTGGCCGGGGCCTTCTTGGCGGCCGGCTTGGTCGCCGGAGCCTTCTTGGCGGCCTTCTTCGCGACCTTCTTGGCCGGCTTCACGTTCGCGACCGCCTTGACGCCGTCCTTGCGGACCGCGGCGACGAACTTCTCGCCACGGGCGGCGAGGTCGGCGTAGGTGGCGTTCAGGTCCTTGAGGGCCTCGTTCAGCTTCGCCTCGAACTTGGCCGGGAAGTCCGCGGCCTCCTTCTGCAGCTCGGTGACGCGGGCCTCGAACTTGGCCTGCGCGTCCTTGGCGTCGGCCTGCAGCTTCTCGACACGGGCCTTCGCCTCGGCCTGGACCTTCTTGGAGTCGAAGTCGACCTTCTGCACGCGGGCCTGGACGCCGGAGACGCGGGTCTGCGCGGCGTCGAGGCGGGTCTGGGTCGCCTTGGTCGCCTCGGTCGCGTAGCCGCGGGCCTTGCCCACAGCGATCTCGGTCGCGCCGGCAACGGCGAACAGCGGCTTCACGGCCTCGGTCTTGATCTGCTCGGTATTGAACTGGGTCTTAGCCATCTCAATTTCCTTCGGTTGTGTTCGCCGCGGCGGAATCTTCGCCGCGGACGTTCTGGGTGGGGGTGGGGTGGGGAGCGTCGTTGCTCACGCTGGTCTCGGGCCCAGCGGTGTCGGACTCGGGCTGGTCCGGTTCGTTCAGTGCGGCCTCAGCCCGGAAGGACTGGTACACCGCGAGCAGTGCCTGCTTCTGGCGCTCGGAGAGCACCGGGTCGGCGAGCACTGCCAGCTCCACGGAACGAACCTGGTCGTCGTCCGGGCTGAGGATCCCGGCCTGGACGTAGACCTGCTCCGCGGAGATCCGAAGTGCTTTCGCGAGCTGCTGGAGCACTTCGGCTGAAGGCCGGCGCAGACCGCGTTCGATCTGGCTGAGGTAGGGGTTGGACACCCCGGCCTGCTCGGCGAGCTGACGCAGCGACAACTTGGCGTTGACACGCTGCTCGCGCAGGTATCCACCCAAGGTCTCGACGGTCAGTCCGACGTTCAGTTTCTTGGCCACGTCCCCATCCTGCTAACTATTGCAAGCACTTGCAACTCCAGGAGCGGTGAGACGAGTCACAATCGGCCTAGGAGCAAGGGGATTCGGCATTTCCGGGTGCTAGCAGGACCGGTATTCGGAGCCTACCCGTTCTAGGCTCTCCGCATGCTTCCGGTGATCGCTGACCTCGTCCGTTCGGGTTTCGTCGAAGGACACCACTACGGGTCGGTGCTCGCCCTCGGGGCCGACGGAGCGCCGGCGTACGAACGCGGTGACGTGCGCACCCCGATCCTGCCGCGCTCGTGCAGCAAGCCGCTGCAGGCGCTCGGGATGGTCCGCGCCGGTCTCGACCTGGACGGCGAGCTGCTCGCGCTGGCCTGCGCCTCGCACTCCGGCGAGCCCTTCCACCTCGACGCGGTACGACGGATCCTGGCCGGCGCCGGGCTCGACGAGTCCGCGCTGGCGAACCCGCCCGGCTGGCCGCTCACCGATGCCGCCCAGGAGGACCTGATCCGGTCCGGCGGCAGCAAGAGCGTGCTGGCGATGAACTGCTCGGGCAAGCACGCCGCGATGCTGGCGACCTGCGTGGCCAACGACTGGCCCACCGAGGGGTACCTCGACCCGGCGCACCCGCTCCAGCAGCAGATCGCCGCCGTCTTCGCCGAGGTCACCGGGGAGCCGGTCGCGCACGTCGCGGTGGACGGCTGCGGAGCCCCGCTGCTGGCGACCTCGCTGACCGGCCTGGCCCGGGCGTTCGCGCACCTGTCCACCAGCGACCGTCCCGAGGAGCGCCGGATCGCCGCCGCGATCCGCACCCACCCCGAGTACGTCTCCGGGACCGCCCGCGACGAGCGCGCCCTGCTGACCGCGATCCCGGGCGCGATCGGCAAGGCCGGCGCCGAGGCCTGCTACGCGGTCGCGCTGGCGGACGGCCGCGCCTTCGCCCTCAAGGTCGACGACGGCGGCGCCCGGGCACGCCCGGTGGTGATGGCCGGCCTGCTCCGGCACCTGGGCGTCGACACCGAGCCGGGCGTCGACACCGAGGCCGTACGACGGACCGGCGCGGCCCCGCTCCACGGCGGCGGCAAGGTGGTCGGCGAGATCCGGCCCGTGCTCTGAGGTGGTTCTGACACGATGTCCGTCGTGCCGGCCCAGTTCTGTCCTACGCCCCGCGAGCTCGACGACCTCGAGCTCCTCCTCAACGGCGGTCTCGCGCCGCTGACCGCCTTCGAGGCCGACGGGCCGGTCAGCCTGACCGTCCCGGCCGAGATCGACAGCGACGATCTCGAGCTGGTCGACCCCGAGGGGCTGCCGCTGGCCCGCCTCACCGGCGCCGGCCTGACCCAGCTCGCGGTGCCGGCGTACGGGCCGTTCCGGCGGTTGCACCTGACCCCCGCCGCGGTCGCCGAGCAGCACCCCGGCGCGCTCACGGTCCCGGTCGCGGCGCCGCTGACCGACACCGACCTCGACACCATCCGCAGCCGCCGCGGCGACCGCAGCGTGGTCCTGCTCGCCCTCACCGGCACCGGCACCCCGCAGGGCGTCACCGCGGTCGGTCTGGTCCGGGCCAGCCTCGCGGCCGCCGACCTGCTCGGCGACACCGCCGTGGTGGCGGCCACCCTGCCGAGCCACGGCGACCCCGAGACGGACCACGCGCTCGGCCAGCAGGTGACCGCGAACTACGCGCCCGGCGAGGTGCTGGCCGTCTCCGGCACCGGCTCGCTGCCGGCCGAGGTCGAGGCCGTGGTGGCCTCGGACCAGCCCGACCAGCCGGGCGTGGTGGTCTTCTTCACCGGCCTCTCCGGGAGCGGCAAGTCCACCCTCGCGCAGGCGCTGCTGGACCTGGTCCTCGAGCAGGGCGAGCGCACCGTGACCAGCCTCGACGGCGACGTCGTACGGCGGAACCTGTCGGCGGGCCTGAGCTTCTCGAAGGCCGACCGGGAGACCAACATCCGCCGGATCGGCTGGGTCGCCGCCGAGATCGCCCGGCACCGCGGGATCGCGATCTGCTCGCCGATCGCGCCGTTCGACGAGACCCGCCGCCAGGTCCGCGCGATGGTCGAGGAGGCCGGCGGCGAGTTCGTGCTGGTGCACGTCGCGACCCCGTTGGAGGAGTGCGAGCGCCGCGACCGCAAGGGCCTCTACGCCAAGGCCCGCGCCGGCGAGATCCCGGAGTTCACCGGCATCTCCAGCCCCTACGAGGAGCCCGAGGACGCGGCCGTCCGGGTGGACACCACCGGCCGGAGCATCGAGGATGCCCTGGCAGACGTACTATCCGTACTACCTTTGTAGACTCTCCACACCTTGCCCACCTCTGCTTGACCAACAGACGGGGACCAGAGACACCGTGCACGACCTCTTCACAGACAACGCTGCCCAGATCGTCGCTGCAGGCTTCTTCGTCGGCGTCATCGTCGGCGTCACCGGCATGGGGGGCGGCGCCCTGATGACCCCGGCGCTGATCTTCCTCGGCGTCGGACACACCTCCGCGATCGTCACCGCCGACCTGACCGCTGCCGCCGTCTACAAGACCGGCGGGGCGCTGGTGCACTCCAAGCACGGCTCCCCCAACTTCCACCTGGCCGGCTGGCTGATCGCCGGCTCGGTCCCGATGGCCTTCCTCGGGCCGCACCTGGTCTCCTGGGTGGTGGACGAGGGCGACGTCGAGGACCTGCTCAAGATGTGCATCGGGTTCGCGTTGCTGGTGGCTGCCTCGACGTACGCGATCCGGCTCTACATCCAGCTGGTCCGGGTCCGGACCGGCCACCTGGCCGCGGACGACAACCCGACGATCCGGCCGATCCCGACGATGCTCGTCGGTGCGCTCGGCGGCCTGCTCGTCGGCATCACCAGCGTCGGCTCGGGCTCGGTGATCATGGTCGTGCTGCTGATCCTCTACCCGACGCTGTCCGCGCTGAAGCTGGTCGGCACCGACCTGGTGCAGGCGGTCCCGCTGGTGCTCGCCGCCGCGATCTCGAACATCATGGTGAACGGCCTGGACTGGGGCATCACGCTGCCGCTGATCCTCGGCTCGGTCCCCGGGACGCTGATCGGCGCGCGGTTCGCGGCCAAGGTCCCGCAGTCGGTGATCCGCCGCGGCATCGTGATCGTGCTGACGATGTCGGGGGTCGCGCTGCTGGACAAGGCCGGCTGGGCGCCGCTGGGAGCCGGCGAGGACGACACCCACCCGGTCCTGATCGGCGTGATCGGCCTGGTCATGCTCGTCGTGGTCCCGGTGGTCTGGGGATTCCTCCGCAAGCGCCAGGGGCTGCCGATGTTCGGCGCCCCGACCGTCGCCGAGCTCGAGGGCAGCAAGAAGGGCTGATCCGCCCGCCGGGGCGACCGGCACGGTCCGTAGCATTCCGGTATGCGGCTTCTCCTCCTTCGCCACGGCCAGACGCACGGGAACACCTCGGGGGCGCTGGACACCGCGATCCCCGGCCTGGAGCTCACCGACCTCGGCCGGCGCCAGGCCGAGGCGGCCGCCTTCGCGCTGGCCCCCGAACCGATCGACGCGATCTTCATCTCCCCCACCCACCGGACCCGGCAGACGGCGGCGACGCTGGCAGCCGCGCTGAACACGACGCCGGTGGTCCTGGACGGACTGCGCGAGATCGCCGCCGGCGACTACGAGATGGCCACCGACCACGACTCGATCCTCGGTTACATCGGCACCGTCGCCGACTGGATCGAAGGCCGTCTGGACAGCCGGGTGTCCGGCGCCGAGACCGGGCACGAGTTCCTGGAGCGGTACGACGCGGAGATCGCCGAGATCGCCGGACGCGGGCACGACGTCGCCCTGGTGATCTCGCACGGCGCGGCGATCCGGACCTGGGTCGCGTCCCGGGTCCACGGGTCGAACGTGCACGCGATGGCGGCCGAGGGCCTCGCCAACACGGCCTGCATCGTGCTGGACGGCGACCCGGAGTCGGGCTGGACGATCGTGTCCTGGTCCTCGGAGCCGATCGGCGGCGAGTACCTCGACGACACCCGGGCTCCGGACCCGACCGGGCACGCCACCGACGAGGCCTGACCGCGCCCGCGCGGGTCGGCGCGGGTCGCGTCGAGCAAAACTAGAACACGTTCCACTACCATGAGACGATGTCCGGCCCGCTGGCGGATGTCGATACGATGGCCGCTGCCCCCAGAGGGTTGCCCACCACGGGCAGAATCACGAGAGGCCCCCATGAACCAGACCCATGCCGACTACCGGCTGAGCCAGCTCGACCAGCTCGAAGCGGAGTCGATCCACATCTTCCGCGAGGTCGCGGCCGAGTTCGAGAAGCCGGTCCTGATGTTCTCCGGCGGCAAGGACTCCATCGTGATGCTGCGGCTGGCGGAGAAGGCCTTCTACCCGGCGAAGATCCCGTTCCCGGTGCTGCAGGTCGACACCGGCTACGACTTCCCCGAGGTGCTCGCCACCCGGGACAACTGGGTCAACCGCCTCGGCCTCAGGCTGATCGTCGCCAGCGTCGAGGAGGCGCTGAAGAACGGGGTGGTCGTCGACGACGGCAAGACCTCGCGCAACCGGCACCAGATCGGCACCCTGCTCAACGCCATCGAGGAGGAGGGCTTCACCGCCGCCTTCGGTGGTGGCCGTCGCGACGAGGAGAAGGCACGCGCCAAGGAGCGGGTCTACAGCCACCGCGACGAGTTCGGCCAGTGGGACCCGAAGAACCAGCGCCCCGAGCTCTGGAGCCTCTACAACGGCCGGCTGCACGCGGGCGAGCACATGCGGATCTTCCCGATCAGCAACTGGACCGAGCTCGACGTCTGGCACTACATCGGCCGCGAGGGCATCGAGATCCCCTCCATCTACTTCTCCCACCAGCGCAGCGTCTTCGAGCGCGACGGGATGCTGCTCACCGAGAGCGAGTTCAACCCGTGCAAGCCGGGCGAGGAGGCCTCGGAGCGGACCGTACGGTTCCGTACCGTCGGCGACCTGACCCTGACCGGCTGCGTGGAGAGCACCGCCTCGACGATCGACGAGATCATCGACGAGATCGCCGTGGCCCGGCTGACCGAGCGCGGCGCCACCCGTGGCGACGACCGGTTCTCCGAGGCAGCCATGGAAGACCGCAAGAAGGAGGGGTACTTCTGATGGGTGCCGACAACGCGCTGGAGACCGCCCAGAACGTCGGGCGCAACATGGACCTGCTCCGCTTCGCCACCGCCGGCTCGGTCGACGACGGCAAGTCGACCCTGATCGGCCGGCTGCTGCTCGACTCCAAGTCGATCTTCGAGGACCAGCTCGAGGCGGTCGAGGCGACCAGCGAGGCCAAGGGCTACGACTACACCGACCTGGCGCTGCTCACCGACGGCCTGCGCTCCGAGCGCGAGCAGGGCATCACCATCGACGTGGCCTACCGCTACTTCGCGACGCCCAGCCGCAAGTTCATCATCGCCGACACCCCCGGGCACGTGCAGTACACCCGGAACATGGTCACCGGCGCCTCCACCGCCGACCTCGGCCTGGTGCTCGTCGACGCCCGCCAGGGCCTGACCGAGCAGTCCCGCCGGCACGCGGTGATCCTCTCGCTGCTCCGGGTCCCGCACCTGGTGCTCGCGGTGAACAAGATGGACCTCGTCGACTTCTCCCAGGAGATCTTCGACCAGATCCAGGCCGAGTTCACCCAGTTCGCGACCAAGCTGAACATCCCCGACCTCGCCGTCATCCCGATCTCGGCGCTGCAGGGCGACAACGTGGTCAACCGCTCCGAGAGCATGGACTGGTACCAGGGCCCGACCCTGATGCACCACCTCGAGAACGTGCACGTGGCCTCCGACCGCGACCTGGTCGACGCCCGCTTCCCGGTGCAGTACGTCGTACGGCCGAAGTCCGACGAGTTCCACGACTACCGCGGGTACGGCGGCATGGTGGCCTCCGGTGTCCTCAAGCCCGGCGACGAGGTCGTCGTGCTCCCGTCGGGGATGACGTCGAAGATCGCCGGCATCGACCTGTTCGACCAGGAGATCACCGAGGCGTTCCCGCCGATGTCGGTCACGGTCCGTCTCGCCGACGACGTCGACGTCTCCCGCGGCGACATGATCGCCCGGGTGAACAACGCGCCGAAGCCGAGCCAGGACATCGACGCGATGGTCTGCTGGATGACCACCGAGCCGCTCCGCAAGGGCCAGAAGCTCGCGATCAAGCACACCACCCGCACGGGTCGCGCGCTGGTCAAGGACATCCAGTACCGCCTGGACATCAACACCCTGCACCGCGACCAGGAGACCAAGGAGCTCGGCGTCAACGAGATCGGCCGGGTCCAGCTGCGCACGACGGTGCCGCTGCTCTGCGACCCGTACTCGAAGAACCGGACCACCGGCTCCTTCATCCTGATCGACGAGGCGACCGGCGTGACCGTCGGCGCCGGCATGATCAACAGCGCTTCCTAGGACCACGGCGCACGAGCCGGGTTCGTCAGCCTCGCGGCTGGCGGGCCCGGCTCGGCTGCTTCTCAGACCACGTCGACCAGACGCGAGCGCAGCGCCCGGTTCGGCGGCACGTACGCCTGCGCGACCTCGCCGAGGCCGTGCACCGTGGCGGAGCGGTCGTCCGGCGCGAGGTAGAGCGACTCCCCCCGTGCCAAGGTGATCTTCTCGCCGTTCTCGGTGGTGACGACGACCTCGCCGCCGGTGCAGATCAGCACGCTGCCGTCGCTGCGGACCAGCTCGACGCCCTCGGGCGCGGCCGCCGAGATCTGGGTGACGGCCAGCGCGAACCCGCCGCCGGCCGGCGAGAACACCTCGGTGTCGTAGTCCAGGAAGTCGGGGGTGACCCGGGAGACCCGCGCCATCCCGCTCTCCAGGCACTCGACCAACCCGGCGGTGTCGATGTGCTTGGTGGTGAGACCGGCACGCAGCACGTTGTCCGAGCTCGCCATCACCTCCAGGCAGAGACCCTTCAGGTGCGCATGGATCACCCCGGTCTCCAGGTACGCCGCCTCGCCGGGCTGCAGCGTCATCCGGTTGAGCATCAGCGAGATGACCACGCCGATGTCGTCGGGGAAGTACTCCGCGATCTCGACCGCCGTCTGGTAGGCGCGCTTGATGTCCATGCTCAGCCCGCTGAGGGTGCGGCAGGCCTCGACGATCCGGTGCACCTCGGACTTGTCGACGCCATCGGCCAGCAGCCGCTCGATGAGCTGCACGATGGTCCCGAAGCCGGGATCGGCACGGAGCTCCTCGGAGAGGCTCTGGGTCAGCGGGGTGTCCAGCGGTCCGAGCACGCGGAGGATCTCGGCGCTGGGTCGGAACCCGATCAGCGAGTCGAAGGTCGTCAGCGCGTAGACCATCTCGGGCTTGTGGTTCGGGTCCTTGTAGACGCGGTGCGGAGCGTCCAGCGGGACGCCGCCCTCCTCCTCGCGCGCGAAGCCGCGCTCGGCGAGCGACCGGGCCGGGTGCACCTGCAGCGACAGCGGTCGGTCGGCGGCGAGCAGCTTGACCATGAACGGCAGGTCGCCGGCGACCTCGGCCAGCGGTCGCTCCGCGCCGTCGTCCTCGACCACGACCGACGGCGACAGCGGGTGCGTCCCGATCCAGACCTCCGCGATCGGCTGCTCGTCGCCCGCCTGGTCCCCGAGAAATTGCGGAATCGCGTCCCGGGATCCCCAGTCGTAGTGCTTCACGCCATTTCGGAGCCGGTGCATCCGTCAAGCCTAGATGAGCGTCCCCTTCCAGTCTGTCGAGTCGCCCTTCTGGTCCGTCAGGAGAAGCGGGGGCGCACGTGCAGGCCGACCTCGGGGTCGACGACGACCTCCTGGGCGGCGGCGATGCCGTCGGCGTCCAGGGTGGCGTCGAGCGGGACGTTGCGCTTGACCAGGCCGAGCGCGATCGGGCCGAGCTCGTGGTGGCGGGCCGAGGAGCCGACGAAGCCGATCTCGCGGCCGCCGTGCACCAGCGGTGTGCCGGGAGCGGGCAGCCGGTTGTCCGAGCCGTCCAGGTGCAGCAGCGTCAACCGGCGCGGCGGCCGGCCGAGGGTGTGCACCCGGGCGACCGTCTCCTGGCCCCGGTAGCAGCCCTTGTCCAGGTGGACGGCGCTCGGGATCCAGCCGACCTCGTTCGGGATCGTCCGGTGGTCGGTGTCCAGGCCGAGGCGCGGCTCACCGCGCGCGATCCGCAGCGCTTCGTGCGCCCACATCCCGGCAGCCGGTCCGGCCGCGTCGGCGTACGCCGTGAGCTCGGCACGCGGGACCAGGTCGAACTTGCCGCCGGAGACGGGCCGCCAGGCCACCGCGACCTGGTCGCTGACGTCGGCGACCTCGACCTGCATCATGAAGCGCATCCGGTCCAGCCAGCCGGCCAGTTCGGGCGCCGTACCGGGCTCGACGTGCGCCGTGAACACCTCGCCGTCGTCGACGCCGTACAGCGCGTGCTCGACGTGGCCCTGCGGGGAGAGGATCAGCGCGATCGTGGGCTCGCCGGGGGCGAGGTCGGTCAGGTGCTGGGTGGTCAGCGAGTGCAGCCACTCGAGCCGGTCCGGTCCGCTGATCCGAACCACGCCGCGGTGCGAGAGGTCGACGAACCCGTCGCCCGCCTCCAGCGCCAGCTGCTCGCCGTGGAACGAGCCGTAGTGCGCGGCGACCGGGGCATCGAGGCCGTTGCCGGCAACGGCTCCGGGCAGGGTCAGGAGAGGGCTGCTCATACTCACTCCAACAGTCTCCCCCAGCCGGTCATTCCACCGGCGGTCAGGCGGTGGTCACGTCGCCGCGGCGGCGCAGTCGGCGCAGCGGCCGAAGACCGAGAGATGCCCGTAGTCGGGCTCGAAGCCGTGCTCGGCGGCGAGGGCGCCGAGGGCTCCTTCCATCGCGGCACGGCCCACGCTGATCGTGGTGCCGCAGCCGCGGCAGACCAGGTGCGAGTGCTCGTGCCCGGCGGCCGAGTGGTACGTCGGCGCCCGGTCGGTCAGGTGCGCGTGCCGGATCAGGCCGAGCTCGTCGAGCAGCTCCAGCGTCCGGTAGACCGTGGAGAGGTTGATCGCGTCCGAGTGCGTGCGGACCTCCGCGTACACCTCGTCCGGGGTCGCGTGGCCGAGCGACTCGACCGCTGCCAGCACCAGCTCGCGCTGGGGAGTCAGCCGGTGGCCGCTCTCCCGGAGCCGGGTCTGCCAGTCGGTCATTGGCGGACCAGCTGGGCGTGCGTGTGCGGCTGCAACTCCTTGCCCATCGCCGCCATATCGAAGGCGTAGAGCAGGTCGCCGTTGACGTAGCCGTAGAGCCGCTTGCCGCCGGTGTACTCCTTGGCGGACCCGGTCCGGGCCACCGCGTCGGTGACGATCTCGAACCGCGGAGCCTCAGGGTCGAGCTCGCCGTGCCAGATCTCCACGAAACCGGTGTTGTGCGTCATCACGACCTCGAGGGTGCCGTCCTCCTGGGGACGGATGAACCCGGTCTCCTGGGCGGCCTCGCGGACGTGGTTGCCCTCGGCGTCGACGATCCAGGACCTGCTCATGAAGTGGATGAACGGCCGGCCGTCCTGCTGGAACAGGATCTCCTGGCCGAACTCGAAGTCGTCGATGCCGTCGTACTCGCCGTGGCCGTTGCCGGCCCAGGTGCCCAGGATCCAGGCGAGGCGGGCGCACTGCGGGTGGATGTTCTCGGGGATCTCGAACGGCATGACTACTCCTCGACTCCGGCGTCGGTGAGCTCGAGCACCCGGCGGGAGCCGAGGATCGCCCACACCCCGACGCCGAGCAGGACTGCCGCCATCACGACCACCAAGAACGCTTCCACGTCGGCAAGACTACTGTCTCCCTATGCGCAGTCTGGTGATCAAGTGCACTGCCGGGACCGACGAGGCCGAGCGCTGCAGCCAGGCGTTCACGGTCGCCACCGCGGCGATCGCCTCGGGAGCCGAGGTCTCCCTGTGGCTGACCGGTGAAGCCGCCTGGCTGGCGGTCCCCGGTCGCGCCGAGGAGTTCGAGCTCCCGCTCGCCGGCTCGCTGGCCGAGGCCCGCGACCTGGTGCTCGAGTCAGGCTCCCTGATCGTCTGCGCCCAGTGCGCCGCGCGCCGCGAGCTGACCGAGGCCGACCTGGTCCCGGGTGCGCGGATCGCCGGTGCCGCGACCTTCGCCGAAGCGGTGCTGACCGACGGCGTCCAGGCGCTCGTCTACTGAGCGACGACTAGCTGCTGAACGGGTACGCCCGGTCGACCTTCCCGTCCAGCTCGGTCGCCAGGTAGCCGGACTCGCGGAACTCGTTGGAGACGTAGATGTTCACGTTCGGGGCCTGGTCGAAGTCCGGTCGGTAGCTCAGGCTCACGTAGGTCGTGGTGTAGTCCTCGACGTTGAGCGTCCGACGGGCCTTCGCGATGTTCTTCATCAAGGCCGGGACGTCGAGCTTGCGGGTGTCGATCACCGCCGACCCCGGGAAGTTCGCCGACACCCCGCCGAAGTCGCTGAAGGTGCCGTCGCGATACACCCACCCGGTGTTGCGGGCCTTGCCCGGAACGGGGACCTTCACGATCACGTAGTCGTCGTACATCGTGAGGTCCACCACCTTGGTCGTGGAGAACTTCGCCCGGTACGTCGCCAGGAAGCCCCGGATGCCCTCGGCGCTCAGCTCGTAGTCGGCTCCCGGCTCGTCCGGTTCCTCGGCGTCCGGCTCCTCGGAGTCGGGCTCGTCGATCGGCTCCTCGGGCGTCTCCGCCTCCGGGGACGCGGTGAACGGCAGCGTCGTGGACAGGCCGTCGCTGCTGCCGGAGTCCGATCCGGTCTCCGACGCCGACCCGCTGAACACGACCAGCGCGGCCGCGGCGGCACCGACCAGGGCGATCACGAGGACGCCGATCAGCAGCGGCAGGGTGCGACGCACACCGCCGGCAGCCGCCGTCGCGGCGGTCGAGACCGTCGGCGTCGCCCAGCCCTGCTCCGGCGGGGCGGCGGAGACCGGCGTACCGGGTTGGAGGACCGCCTCGAGCTGGTCGAGGTCGCGGGTGATCAGGCCCAGCTCCGCCATGCTCTGCGCCGAGGCCACGTTGGTCAGCCGGATGTCGCCGTCGGCCCTGGTGATCCGGCCGGAATCCACGGCGCGCTTGATCTGGTCGCGTACCCGGCCGCGGTCGCCGTCGCGGGGTTGCCGCTGCGCATCGTCCATGGTGGCAGCGTAGAGACCGGACGGCGCTCAGGCGAGACCGAGCAGCGCCCGCGCCTCGTCGCCGGACATCGGCGAGCGTTGCGCGAGTCGGCCCAGCTCCACCGCGCGGGAGACCAGCTGCTCGTTGTGCTCGACCGGTACGCCGCGGGCGAGGGTCAGCACGTCCTCCATCCCGACCCGCAGGTGGCCGCCCTTGCTGAGGCTGGCGAGCGCGACCGGCAGCGTCGACCGCCCGATCCCGGTCGCGGACCAGCTGGTCGTCTCCGTCGGCAGCGCCGCCACCGCGGCCACCAGGGCATCCGCCGTACCGGGCATCCCGCCGGGTACGCCCATCACCAGGTCGACGTGCACCTTGCCCCCGTACGGCAACCCGTAGCGGGCGAGCAGGCGGCCCAGCGCGTCGACCTGGCCGAGGTCGAAGAGCTCGAACTCGGGGACCACGCCGCCCTCCTGGCTGAGCTGGTAGAGGTCGCAGACGAAGGGCCACGGGTTCAGGAACACGTCGTCACCGAAGTTGGTCGTGCCCATCGTCAGGCTGCACGAGTCCGGGGCCGCGTCCAGGACGGCTAGCCGCGCGTCCAGCGGGTCGTGCACCGAGCCTCCGGTGGAGAGCTGGACCACCAGCCCGGTGCCCTCGCGCAGCGCCGCGACCGTCTCGGCCAGCCGGGACGGCTCCAGCGTCGGCCGGTGCTCGTCGTCGCGGATGTGCACGTGGATCATCCCGGCACCGGCCGCCTCGCAGCGCTGCGCGGTCTCCACCAGCTCCGCGAGCGTCGTCGGCAACTGCGGGCAGTCGTCCTTGGTGGTCTCGGCTCCCGTCGGTGCCACCGTGATCAGCAGATCTCCCATCCGGGCAATCTATCCCGCCGATTTCCGAGGCGATCCGACCCTCCCGGACCGCGTGGATCCGGACTCGCCGAGCTCCACTTCGGCCATTTTGGGCGGACACGTCACGATTACCCGGCATGATCGTTTCTATTCGTGACCACTGGCGCACGCCTCGCAGGAGTGCGGCCCGGATCTGACTAGACTCCGGGGGTCGAGTGGTACCAGACCCGAGCCAGAAAGTTCAGCGTGGATTTCAAGGAACTGCTGCGTATGGCGCAGCGCCGTTGGCTGACGATCGTTGTTTTCTTCCTCCTCGGTCTGCTCGGCGGCGGCGCTCTGACCTACTTCCAGACCCCGCAGTACGAGTCCAAGGCGCGGGTCTTCATCGCGGCGCAGAACTCGACGGACGCGAACGACAGCCCGATCATCGCCAGCTACTTCGCCTCCCAGCGCGTCGAGTCCTACGCGCAGCTGGCCACCAGCCGTGAGCTGATGCAGCGGGTGATCGCCCGGCTGAACCTGAAGGAGACGCCGGCCCAGCTCGCCGACCAGATCGAGGCCAAGGTCTCGGAGCTGACGGTGATCATCGAGATCAAGGTGCACAACCCGGACGCCGCCCAGGCCCAGGCGATCGCCAAGGCCGAGTCCGAGGTCTTCACCGACTACATCGCCGAGCTGGAGACCTCGCCGGTCAAGGCCACGATCGTCGACCCCGCGTCGTACAGCAGCAACCAGGTCAGCCCGAAGCCGGTGCTCAACCTGGTCATCGCCGGCGTCCTCGGCCTGCTCATCGGCCTCGGCATGGCGCTCCTCCGCGACCTGCTCGACAACACCGTCTCCTCCGCGGCCGACGTGGAGAACACCATCGACGCGCCGGTGCTCTCCAGCGTCGCCTACGACAGCGACGTCCCGAAGCATCCGCTGCTCACCGAGGTCGGCAGCCACTCGACCCGCGTCGAGGCGTTCCGGCTGCTGCGCACCAACCTGCAGTTCCTGGATCTCGACACCCGGCCGCGCGCCATCGTCATCACCAGCGCGGTGCCGAGCGAGGGCAAGACCTCGACGGCCACCAACCTGGCGATCGCGCTCGCGCAGACCGGCCTCCGGGTGCTGCTCGTCGACGGCGACCTGCGTCGCCCGAAGGTTGCCAGCGTGCTCGGCCTGGAGCGCTCGGTCGGTCTGACCACGGTGCTGGTCGGCCGCAGCGAGCTGCAGGACAGCATCCAGAAGCACACCGACTCCGGCATCTACTTCCTGGCCAGCGGCCCGATCCCGCCGAACCCGACCGAGGTCCTGCAGTCGCGTGCGGCGCAGGAGCTCTTCGACCGGGTCTCGCAGATGTTCGACATGGTGATCATCGACGGCCCGCCGCTGCTCCCGGTCTCCGACGCCGCGATCATGGCCCGCGACGTGGACGGCGCGATCCTGGTCGTCCGGCACGGCAAGACGTCCAAGGAGCAGCTCAAGCAGGCGGCACTCCGCCTGGCCCAGGTCGACGCGAACCTGCTCGGTGTGATGGTGAACATGACGCCGAAGCGCGGCGGCAAGGGATCCGGCTACGGGTACGGGTACGGGTACGCCTACGGGTACGGGCCGGACAAGCCCAAGTCGTGACGCGGGCTCCGCGATGAACGCGCTGAAGAGCTCCGCAGCTTCCCTCGTCGGCGTCGTCGTCCTGCTGCTGCTGCTCGTCGTCGGGGTCAGCACCAACCAGCTGCTGTACAGCATCGCCGCGGTCGCGCTGGCGGTCGCGCTGGTCGTCCTGGTAGCGGTCGGCCCGGAGAAGATGGGCATCGGCCTGATGCTCATCGGCATGCTGATGGCGCCGATGAACGCGCTCGGCCTGGGCGGCAACGTCACCGTCTCCGACATCTTCTTCGTGCTCGGCTTCGGGCTGCTGATCCCGCGACTCCTCGTCGGCCGCCCCAAGCTGCCGCCGATGTACGTCGCCGGCGCCAGCATCCTCTTCGTCGGCGGCATGGTGACGAGCCTGATCAACCCCGGCACCGCGGGCAGCCTGGTCGGCCTCACCAAGGTCGTCGCCGCGATGATCGGCCTGGTCCTGGTGCTCAACGTCCTCCGGCCCACCGGCCGGCTGCTGGACGCGATGGCCTGGGCGTACGTCGGCGGCCAGATGATCAGCGCGGCGTACTCGGTGGTCCGCGGCGGTGCCGGCATGGCCCAGGGCCGCGCCGTCGGCCTCACCACGCAGCCGAACTTCTACGGTCTCGGCGGCCAGATGGCCTACGCGCTGCTGATCTTCCTCTTCTACCGGGTGGACCCGAAGCACCGCTGGATCGTCGTCGGAGCGATGGCTGTCGTCGGCTTCTCGGTGGTGAACTCGGGCAGCCGGGCCAGCCTGCTCTGCTGCGCGCTGATCACGGTCGCCTGGCCGATCGTCGAGCGCTCCGCGGCCGCCTGGTACGTGATCGTCTCCGGCGCGTTCGTCGCGGTGCTCACCGCCGACCGGCTGCTCAGCGCGCTCGGCCAGGACACGGTGCTCGACCGGCTCAAGGGCAACACCAGCGCCCAGTTCTCCGACCAGGCCCGCGAGAGCCTGCTGCAACAGGGCTTCGACACGTTCTGGAAGCATCCGATCGAAGGCATCGGCTGGGGCAAGGACACCATCCTGGCGTACCACAACGCCTATTTGGAGGTGGCCGTCGCCGGCGGCGTGCTCACCCTGGTCGGGTTCGTGCTGATCGTGGCGGCGCTGGTCAGACCGCTCTTCCGGCAGGGCACCCCGAACCGGCTCGCGTACGCCGGCCTCTCCTACGCCGCGTTCGGCATGATCGGCCCGACCCTCTACGACCGGATCGTCTGGGCGGTGCTCGCGCTGATCCTGATCACGTACCAGACCGCCGAGGAAGAGCTCGCCGCGGAGGAGAGCCCGCCCGAGGAACCGGACGAGCCGGCGCCACGACGCGCTCCGGTGACCGGGGCTAATCGGCTTCCGAGACCTCGACCTCGCTGATCGCGGTGGTGTTGCGCGGACCGCGCTTCGCCCCGAGCACCTCGACGGTGATCTCGCCGGTCTCGGTGCGCGGTACCCGGATCCGCTGCACGCTCCGGTCGTCCGGCGACGGGTCGAGCTTCTGCTCGACCACGACTCCGTCGGCCAGCGTCCACCGCACCCGGGTGATCCGGTTGTTCTCGGCGTACCGGTCGGCTCCGCTGCTCGCGTCGGTCTTGGCGTAGCCGGGGATCAGTCCGACCTCGGCGACCTCGGTGTCCGGCGGCAGCGTGAAAGTCAGGGTCTCGCCGATCGCGCGGCCGTCGCAGCGCCAGGCCGTGGCAGGGTCGCCGTCGACCGCGTTCGCCGCCGTGTAGCGGACCGGGTCGCCGGCCGAGTCGACGCCGGGATCGGCCGTGCAGGTGGCTTCGGCACCGAGGATCCCGACCGGTTCCACCTCGCCGTCCCAGGCCGGCTCGTCGGTGGACGACGGGGTCGCCTCGGTGCTCTCGGGAGCGGCGGGCTCCTCCGACTGCTGCGTGCCGGGGCGGCGACCGGGGGCGGGGCTGGTGCTCCGCGGCTCACTGACCCGGGGAATCGACGGCTCGTCGTCACCGGAGAGCGCCTGCACCACCGCGAACGCGCCGCCGATCACCGCGAGGACGACGACGGCTGCCAGCAGCGGTCGCCGCCAGGAGGCCCGCTCCGGGTCGGGTCCGCCCGCTTCCGGCTCCGTCGCCGCGGCGTCCGCGGCCGGCTCGACCGGGCTCTCGGCGTCCTCGGCGAGGGCGCGCAGGTACGCGTCGCGGTAGACCGCGGCGTACTCCTCGGGCACCTCCGGAGGAGAGCCGGAGTCATCGATGCCGGACATGACCGGTCAGCCTACCCAAGGCTGCCAGGGCGTACAGGCTGTTCACCGGAGCCCGGATTTCCGGATTCACGACCTGCGCGCCCCTCGCATGCGCCTACGATGAACCGCCCCGTCACCCCGGCTGCCCGCCACGGGCCGGGATCAGAAGACCTAGGAGTCCGGTTTGCCCTCCCCGACCACGGATTCACCCTCGATCCGATCGTGCCCGGCCTGCCTCTCCGACGACGTCGTGCTGTACCCGCCGTCGCGCAAGACCGGACGCCGGGTGCTGGGATGCCGCGTCTGCGGGCTGCGGGCCTGGGCCGAGCGGTCGACGTACTCGCACGACATGGAGGACCCGGCCGGCGCGCTGACCTTCGACTACGAGGGCTACGTCCAGGCCAAGCGCGAGGGCGCCATGGAGGACGCCTGGGACGACGCCCTGGCGATGCTCGCCGAGCTGCTCGCCGGCCGCCCGGACCTGAACCTCTTCGACGTCGGCGCCGGTGACGGCAAGTTCCTCGACCTGGCCCGGAAGAACGGGTTCGGCGTCGGCGGCAACGAGCTGCACGCGGGGGCGGTCGAGCTCGCCAAGTCGCGCTACGACGTCGACCTGCTGCTGGGCGAGCTGCCCGAGCTCGCGCTGGAAAACGCGTACGACGCCCTGACGATGTGGTGCGTCCTGGCCCACGTCGAGGACGTCGACTCACTCGTGGACGACTGCTTCAAGCTGCTCAAGCCCGGCGGGCTGATGTACCTGCAGACCCCCCGCTGGACCGTGGTCGACCGGATGGCGCTCGCCGCGCTGAAGGGCTCCAGCGGCCGCTTCACCCGGATCGTCGACCGCCGCGTCGCCGAGCACCACTGGCAGCTGCACACCACCCGCAGCATGGTGGCGCTGCTCGAGCGCCACGGGTTCCGCGACGTCAAGGCGATCCCGAAGGCCCGCTACAGCCTGAAGTCCTCGATGTACCTCAACTCGCTCGGCATGCCCGCCGGCATCGCCCGCCCGACCGGCTTCGCGATGGACACCGCGATCAAGCACGGCCCGGTCCCCCGGATCGTGCTGGACGTCTTCGCCCGCAAGCCGGAGTGAGCCGCTAGTCCGGTCCCGCCTCGCCGCGCTGCGCGTACACCGACCTGCGAAGGTGACTGGTGGGGCGCTGCGGCGTCCCACCGACCCCACCCGCGACATAGGCAGGTCCGGGTACGCAAAGGGCCCCGCCACCGGATCGGTGGCGGGGCCCTTGCGGTGAACCCGGAGCTAGAGCACGACCTCGACCTCGGCGACGACGCCCTTGGCGGCCGTCACGGCGTTGTCGACCGGGTCGGTCTGCGGGGCGAGCGTGCGCAGCGTCCAGTCGCCCGGGCCGGCGAAGAACCGGAAGTGCCCGGATGCCGAGGTCGGGACCTCGGCGGTGAACTCGCCGGACTTGTCCAGCAGGCGCACGTAGGCGTTGCCGACCGGGACGTCACCGCGGAGCACCTGGCCCTGGATGATCGCCTCCTTGGCGACGTCCACGCCGTCCAGGGAGAGTCCGCCCTTGACCGCGCCGCACATCAGGCGTCGCCCGGCTCGTCGCCGAGAGCGATCGGAACGCCGACGAGGGAGCCGTACTCGGTCCAGGAGCCGTCGTAGTTCTTGACGTTCTTCTTGCCCAGCAGCTCCTGGAGGACGAACCAGGTCAGCGACGAGCGCTCACCGATGCGGCACAGCGCGATGGTGTCCTTGGTCTCGTCGAAGCCCACCTCGGCGTACAGCGCCTCGAGGTCCGCGTCGGACTTGAAGGTGCCGTCGTCGTTGGCGTTCTTGCTCCACGGGACGTTGACGGACGTCGGGATGTGCCCCGCACGCTGGGACTGCTCCTGCGGCAGGTGCGCCGGGGCGAGCAGCCGGCCGGCGTACTCGTCGGGGCTGCGCACGTCCACCAGGTTCTGCACGCCGATGGCCGCGACGGCCTCGTCGCGGAACGCGCGGATCGAGAGGTCCTGGTCCTGGGCCACGTACGTCGTCGGGTCCAGCTTGACGACCTCGTCGCTCAGCTCGCGGGCGTCGAGCTCCCACTTCTTGCGACCGCCGTCGAGCAGCTTGACGTCGGCGTGGCCGTAGAGTGTGAAGTACCAGTACGCGTACGCCGCGAACCAGTTGTTGTTGCCGCCGTACAGCACGACGGTGCTGTCGTTGCTGACGCCCTTCTCGGAGAGCAGGGCCTCGAACTGCGCCTTGTTGACGAAGTCGCGACGGACCTGGTCCTGGAGGTCGGTGGTCCAGTCGAGCTTGATCGCGCCACGGATGTGGCTGCGGTCGTACGCCGAGGTGTCCTCGTCGACCTCGATCAGGACGACCTTCGGGTCATCGAGGTGCTCGGTGACCCAGTCGGCGTTGACGAGTGCTGATTCGCGGCTCATACGGCTACTTCTTCCTTGTTCGTTTCATTGGGTGTGGTGGTGTTCTTGGCGCGGGGAGCGAGCAGACGCCGTCCCAGCAGGTAGAGCTCGCAACCGAGGCAGAAGCCGAAGACGGCATTCAGCGTGGCGGCGACGAGCGCGAACCCGGCGAAGATCTGGCCGAGCAGAGTGGCACCGGTCGCGTAGCCCACCAGGGCGACGACCGAGAAGGCCAGGCCGACGGCCTGGGCGAAGCGGGGTGGTGCGGCGTCCTCGAGGTGATCCGGTGCGGCGAGCCGCGGACGGACCAGGTACTTGAAGACCTGGGCGGTCGGCGTGTGCTGGACCCCGAGTCCGGCGCCGATCGCGAAGAACGCGACCTGCACCGAGAGCAGCACGATGCCGACCACGGAAGGCGCCGTCACCAGGACCACGGCGAACAGCACCAGCGTCACGCCGGCGGTGAACCGCGGGCCGCGGGGATCGATCTGAACTGCGGGCTTGCTCATGGCTGCTCCCTTCGGAGGAGGTGTCGGGTCCTGGACGTTGCGGACGGGACGCTCAGCGGCGCCCGGGATCGGGCATGCGCGCCGGAGTTGGTCAGGCTCGGAGACGAACCGCACTGGCGGTCGCTCTCTTACGAGGCTGGGCGTCCCGTCAGGACATTCGACACAGCGACGAGCGCGTGCGGCAGTGATCCACTGCGCGGCGCTTGGTCAGCATGGTCGTGAACACGATCAGAAGCCTAGGCCGAACCTGGTCGCGGGCGGAAACGCCAATCTCAAAGAATGAGACTCGTGTCCACGGATTAAGACGAGACCGTCGTCAGGATCGTCTCGAACCGGTCGGCGCAGCCCTCCAGGGCGAACTCCCGCTCGGCCAGCGCCCGGGCCTGCTTCCCCAGCCGCGCCTGCTCCTCGCGGTCGGCGAGGACGCCGGCCACCCAGGTCGCCGCCGCCGGCAGCGAGTCCGCGTTCGGCGGCAGCACGCAGCCGTCGACGTCGCCGACCAGCTGGGACGCGAGGTTCTCGGCCGGCATGAACCCGACGATCGGGCGGCCCGCACACAGGTACGAGAGCGTCTTGGACGGCACCGAGAACGCCCCGGCGTCCTGCTCCAGCAGCACCACCAGCACGTCCCCCGACCCGAGCACCTCGGGGAGCCG
The DNA here is from genome assembly GCF_003725695.1 of Nocardioides marmoriginsengisoli. Taxonomy (GTDB): domain Bacteria; phylum Actinomycetota; class Actinomycetes; order Propionibacteriales; family Nocardioidaceae; genus Marmoricola; species Marmoricola marmoriginsengisoli. Next base: position 27,812 of record NZ_RJSE01000001.1, on the reverse strand, counting down.
CTCGTAGGGCTGGAACGGCAGCAGCATCAGCGGTACGTCGAGCCGCTCCGCCTCGGCGCGCAGCACGGCCTCGGCCGCGCCCTGGTTGACCACGACCAGCTGCACCGGCGTACCGGCGTCGCGAACCGCTGCAGCCAGGCCGACCAGCAGCTCCGGGTTGTGCTTGAGGCCGAGGGTGCCGGAGTACAGCAGCGTCCGGACCTCGTCGAGGCCCTGCTCGCCCGACCACGCGTTCAACCGGTCGACCGGGAAGATCTCGTCCAGCGGCGCCCAGTTCGGGATCACCGTGGTCTTCTCCGCGGTGCCCCACTCCTCGTGCACCGCCACGAACGAGTCGGCGATCACCACCACCGCGGCGGCCCGGCGCGACACCCAGCGCTCGGCGACGGTGAAGACGGTCGCGACCAGCCGGAAGCCGCGGCCCAGCTTCTCGCCGGCGAACGACTTGATCGCGACGGCGTACACGTCCTGGTGCCAGAGCACCCACGGCTTGCGCAGCAGCAGCATCCCGATCGCGAAGACCACCAGGGTGGGGATCTGGGCGTTCGACATCATCGCCACGTCGGCCCGGGTACGGCGCACCTGCCGGAGCAGCTGCCAGCCGAGAACCAGCTCGACCAGCAACCGCTTGACGAACTGGTCCTTCTCGATCGGCTCGGTCGGACCGACCGGCTCGATCAGCAGCCGCTCGCTGCCCTCGAAGTTGCCCTTGCCGGACACCCAGGCAGGGCAGTACGAGTGCGTGACGTCGTGGCCACGACGTGCCAACTCCCGACTCAGCTCGACCTGGAACGGGTGGCCGGCGAAGTCGTGGACGAGGACGCGCATCAGCTCAGCGAGCGCTTGACCTCGTCGTAGACCCAGGCGTAGGTCTTCGCGAGTCCGTCGGCCAGGGTGATCGACGGAGCCCAGTCGTAGATCTCCTTGATCAGGGTGTTGTCGGAGTTGCGGCCGCGGACGCCCTGCGGAGCGGTCAGGTCGTACTCCCGCTCGCACTTGATGCCGGCGATGCCCTCGACGATGTCGACGAGCTGGTTGATCGTGACCAGCTCGTCGCTGCCCAGGTTGACCGGCTCGTTGCTGTCGCCCTTGAGGATCATCTGGGATCCCTTGACGCAGTCGTCGATGTACATGAAGGAACGGGTCTGCTCGCCGTCGCCCCAGATGTCGATGGTGTGCTTGCCCGTGATCGCGGCGGTGGCGATCTTGCGGCAGACGGCCGCCGGGGCCTTCTCACGACCGCCGGTCCAGGTGCCGTTCGGGCCGTAGACGTTGTGGTAGCGCGCCATCCGGGTAGTCAGACCGAAGTCCTCCTCGAAGTGGCGGCACATCCGCTCGGTGAAGAGCTTCTCCCAGCCGTAGCCGTCCTCCGGCATCGCCGGGTAGGCGTCGGCCTCGACCAGCGCGGTCACGTTCGGGTCGGTCTGCTTGCCCGCGGCGTACACGCACGCGGAGGAGGAGAAGAAGAGCCGCTCGACGTTCTGGTCGCGGGCCGCCTCGAGCAGGTGCGTGCTGGTCAGCACGGTCAGCATGCAGAGGGCCTTGTTGTTCTCGATGAAGCCCATGCCGCCCATGTCGGCAGCGAGCAGGTAGACCTCGTTGGCCCCCGCGGTCGCCGCCTGCGCGTTGTCGAGCTTGGAGAGGTCGGCGACGACGTTCTCGACGCCCTCGTGCACCTGGTACCACTCCTCGACCGGCTTGACGTCGACCGAGCGGACGCTGAGCCCCTGGCTCAACAGATCGGCGACCAGATGGCCGCCGATGAATCCGCCGCCACCAGCAACCAGAACATCGACCTTGCTCACAGCGGATCCTCCTGAGATCACCGTTTTGGACTACGTCAGCCGGACAGGCTGCGAGGGCAGCTGCGGCACCGAGAACGCGTTCGCTTCGGCGTTCACTCTACTGAGCGGATTCCCCACCCGCAGCAGATTCGCCAGGGTAGCCATCCGTCGGCCTCGGCCGATCGGCAGCCCGGTCTCGGGCTAGAGTTCGCCAATCATGAAACGCGCATTCATCACCGGGATCACCGGCCAGGACGGTTCCTACCTCGCCGAATTGCTGCTCTCCAAGGGGTACGAGGTGCACGGCCTGGTACGCCGGTCGTCGTCGATGAACCGCGGCCGGATCGACCACCTGCACACCGACGAGGCGCTGCACCTGCACTACGGCGACCTCACCGACGGCGTCGGCCTGGTCAACCTGATCCGGGAGATCCAGCCGGACGAGGTCTACAACCTCGGCGCGCAGAGCCACGTCAAGGTCTCCTTCGCGATGCCCGACTACACCGCGTCGACGAACTCCATCGGCACGCTGAACCTGCTCGAGGCGATCCGCGCGGCCGGACTCGACTGCCGCTTCTACCAGGCGTCCACCTCGGAGATGTTCGGCTCGACGCCGCCGCCGCAGAACGAGGAGTCCAAGTTCCACCCGCGGTCGCCGTACGGGGCCTCGAAGCTGCAGGCGCACTGGGTCACCGTGAACTACCGCGAGGCCTACGGGCTGTTCGCGGTCTCCGGCATCCTGTTCAACCACGAGTCGCCCCGCCGCGGCGAGAACTTCGTGACCCGGAAGATCACCAAGGCCGTCGCGGCCATCGCGGCCGGCATCCAGGACCACGTCGAGCTCGGCAACCTGGACGCGGTCCGGGACTGGGGCTACGCGCCGGAGTACGTCGAGGGCATGTGGCGGATGCTGCAGGCCGACGAGCCCGGCGACTACGTCCTCGCCACCGGGGTCGGGCACACCGTGAAGGACTTCTGCGAGGCCGCGTTCGCGCACGCCGGGCTCGACTGGAACGACCACGTCAAGTACAACGACAGCTTCGAGCGGCCCTCCGAGGTCGACGCGCTGATCGGCGACTCCAGCCACGCGTTCGAGAAGTTGGGCTGGAAAGCCGGGACGACGGCGCTGGATCTCGCCAGACTGATGGTCGACGCGGACCGCCAGGACGTCGAGAGACTCCTCGACACCTGACGCACCCGCGGCCAGTCAGGGGGACAGAAGCCGAATGAACGCCCAGAAGGCACCGTTGCCGCACCCGCTCCGGGTGCTCGTGAAGGGCTCGTCGCTGGTCGTGATGACGCCGGACTGGAACGGCGCGCCCGGGGAGTACACCTTCCCGCGCTGGATCCAGAACGGGTTGCTCGACCGCGGCCGCCCCTGCGAGGTCGTCAACCGCGGCGTGGCCGGGGAGCCGACCCGGGACGCCTTCGACGCCTGGGAGTCGGAGGTGATGGCCGGCTGCCCGGACGCGGTCGTCTACGGCTACGCCTACTACGAGTGCATCCACGCGCTGCTGCCGCACTGGCTGGAGCGGCACGTGAACACCTACAACGGACGCACCGGACCGCTGCGGACGCGCTACCGCGGCTACCTGCTGCGCCCGCTCTGGAAGCTGCTGGCGCAGACCCAACGGATCCTGGACGGCCGGATCGCCGACCGCGGCTTCGGCCGACGTGCCCACCGGATCACCAGCGACTACGAGCTGCTGATCACCCGCACCCGCACCCTGGCGCCGGGCAGCCCGCAGGTCTTCGTGCTCGCCCTCTTCGGACCGGGCGGGAACGCCGGCAGCTGGTTCCCCGGGATGCAGGCCCGGATCGACACGATGAACCGGGCGCTCGAGGCGATGGTGGCGCGGATCGACGACCCGGGCGTCCGGCTGGTCCCGGTCCAGCTCCTCGCCGAGCAGCTCGAGGACGGTGCCGACCCGGTCCCCGACGGCCTGCACTACTCCCCGCCGATGCGCCGGCTCATCGGCGACTGGATCGCCGCGGAGATCGACGCGGCGCTCCCCGCAGCCGACGGATTCGCCTGACCGCCGTCCCCGGGATCACCTAACCTTGGGCACAACGCGCTGACCGCGCCCGTACGCCGATTCCTGGAGTGACCACCTGATGGCCGAGGCCCAACCGCTGCCGATCCGCGTCCTGGTCAAGGGGGCCTCGCTGACGCACGACATCTCCGCCCGTCCCCAGCAGCGCGAGGACTTCATCTTCAGCCGGGTCATTGAGGAGTCGCTGCTCGGCTCCGGGCACGGCGCGAACGTCTGGACCTCCGCGGTCGCCAGCCAGCCGACCAGCCACATCTTCCGGACCTGGGAAGCGGAGATCAAGGCCTGGTCCCCGGACGTCGTCGTCCTCAACGCCGGTTACTACGAGCCGGTGCACCTGTTCCTGCCCCGCTGGCTCGAGCGGCACGCCAACTCGCTGAAGGCGCGGCCCGGGCCGATCCGCAGCCGCTACCGCCAGCACCTGCTCCGCCCGGTCTGGAAGACCCTGGCCCGGGTGCAGCAGCAGCTCGACAAGCGCATCGGCGGACGGTTCTTCGGGCGCACGGTACGACGCGCCGGTGCCGACCTGCACGCCTACATCGACCGCACCCGCGAGGTCGGCAAGCCCCTCGTGATGGTGTTCGAGTTCCTGCGCCCGGGCGCTCGCGGCCGGGACTGGTTCCCGGGCATGGAGGCCCGCGTCGAGATGATGAACGTGATGCTCCGCAAGCTCGTCGCCGACTACGACGACCCGGACGTCATGCTGGTCCGGATCCCCGACATCATCGACCGCCACCTGCCGCCGGGCACCGAGCCAAACAACGACGGGTTCCACTACAACCCCGACGTGCACCGCTTCATCGGCGAGGAGATCGCCGAGGAGATCCGCACCTGGGCCAAGCAGTACCCGAGGCTGGCCCCGCGCGACTGAACCACCTCGGCGCGCACGTCACCGCGTCTCGACGAGCTCGACGTCCGGGGCGACGTCCCTGGCGGTCAGGACTGCGCGCACGTCACCGCGTCTCGACAGGCTCGACGTCCGGGGCGGCGACGTCCGGGGGCAGAGGCCCCGCGACAAGCACGGTCCGTTAGGGGCTTTCCAGTATCCCTACAGAGGGGCCGGGCAAGGCGGGGGTGGGACGCGGAGGGCCCGGAGCGGCCAGCATCAAGCGCAGCGCGGCGCTGCAAGCAGGTGTCGGGCACCGCGCAGAAGTCGCAGCGACGCGGTAAGCCGATGGCGCGAGGAGCCCTCCGCGGCACGCTCCCGCAAACCCAGCCACGGAGCGCCGCAGGCAAACCGCCCGAAGGGCGAAAACTAAGAAACCCGCTGCAACCAAAGCGAAGAAGGCGGGTTCACGTCCTTCGCCAGCTCGGTGTAGTCGGGGAAGCGGTCGATCAGGAACTGCTCGTCGAAGTGCCGCACCATCGGCGTGGAGAGCTGGATCTCGAAGGCGTTGTTGAACGCCAGGAAGGTCTGCACCACCATCGCCTCGTTCCAGTACACCGGCGGGCGCTCACCGAAGATCCAGGTGTCGGCGGGGAAGGGGCCGTTGAAGGGGAAGTGCACGTCGTGGATGTGCACGAAGACCCCGGGCTTGATCCGCGGCAGCACCTCGAGGAACAGGTACGCGACGTCGCTGTCGATCTTCAGCGCGTGCGAGGAGTCGATGAACAGCACGTCGCCGCTCTCCAGCTCCTCGAAGCGCTCCACCGGGATGTCCTGGACGAAGCCCTCGATCAGCTCGAACCCGTCGATGGTGCGGAGGGCGTCGTACGGGTAGGGCTCGATGCAGGTGATCGAGAGCGGCGAGCCGTCCTCGGCGTTCTTCCCGGCCGCCAGGCTCGCGTAGTACGTCGAGAGCCCGGAGCCGACCTCCAGGTAGCGGGCGGGCTTGTGCTCGCGCAGCTTGTAGTAGAGCGTTCGCGCGTCGAAGGCGGGGTAGCCCGGGCCGAAGCCCTTCGCGGAGTTGGCGGCGTGGTCGGGCGCGACCTGCTGGAACTCGGTCTCCCAGCGGTCCGCCAGGGCGCCGAGGTTCTTCTCCAACGCGGCGAACTCGATGTCCAGCCCGGCGAGGTTGCTCGGCTTGTCCCAGCGCGCCCGGGTGGCCTTGATCTCGGAGAGCACCGGCAGCGTCGAGTAGTAGTCCTTCTTCGCGACCACGTTCTGACCGAACAGGCCGAAGAACCAGTGCGTGAAGCGGATCCGGGTACGGCGGAAGCCGAACGCGAAGCGGTCGAGGAAGTCGACCAGCCCCGCCGGCGCGACCCGCGCCACGCGTTGCTTGAGCGTCATCGGGGCAGCAGAGGACACGGACATAGGTAGAACACTCCCTCGCACCCCCGTGCATGATTCCCGAAAAGTAGGGCACTCCCCCGTGCCCCACGGGACGAAACGATACCGGATCGATCGGGCCCTTCACCACGAATGGCGCGAAAGTCCCCGGGCGCTCAGAGCCGGAAGAAGACGCCGTCCGCCTGCAGCATCTGACCGGTGCCGGCGGCCCAGCCCTGCTCGACGCCGACCATGCTGAAGCCGGCGTCGTACGCCAGCGAGATCGCCTCGTTCACCAGCATCCCGCCCTCGTAGAGCGAGATGAAGGAGAGCTCGAGCTGCAGGCCGCGGCAGCGCTCCAAGGTCTTCGCCGCGCCGGCCAGCACCTCGCGCTCGAACCCCTGGGCGTCGATCTTCAGGAAGATCCGGCTCTCCGGCCTCGCGAACTCGTCGATCACGTCGTCGAGGCGCTCGACCCGCACCGTCTGCGACCCGATGATGCCGACGCTCGGCTCGGCGTCGGTGTGCGCGGACCCCATCGGCAGCAGCGAGCTGCTGTCGCTGTTCGAGGCGATGTTGATCTGCGCTTCACCGGCCGCGCTGCCGAGCGCGGCCTGGCGGGTGCTCCAGCGGGCGTCCGACCCGGTGACGGCGCTGAGCTCGGCGTAGGCGGTGTCCAGCGGCTCGAACGAGACGATGTCGCCGGCATACCCGAACTTGCGGAGCTGGGACCCGTACCCGCCGACCGCCGCACCGACGTCGATCACCAGGTCGACCTCGTGCGCCGCCAGCATCCGCGCGCGGCGGACAGCCGGGTGCCGGCGCACCTCGTAGCCGCGGCGGTACATGAACTCGAGCGCCTTCATGGTCAGGGACGACAATGCTCCGGACTCCTTCTGGCGCTGCGGATGGCGAAGTCGACAGTCTGGCATGTTGGTTTCCGCCTCGGAGCGGGAACCAACGAACGTATGCTTCCCGGGTGCGTGAGCCCGACACAGAGACCCCGGCACCGGAGGACGCGGCCACGGCTGCCGGTGAATCCTCCGAGACCGACGAGGTCACCTCCGAACGCCCCGCACAGCTCGGCGACACCGTCACCTGGATCGCGATCGTCGCCGCCGGCATCTTCGCCCAGCTGCTGGTCACGATCAACGGCGTCCTGGCGGCCCGGATGCTCGGGGTCGAGGGACGCGGCCAGGTCGTGCTGGTGGTGGCGCTCTCCACGATGGCCTCCCAGCTCACCCTGGGCGGCGGCCTGCCGAACGCGCTGACCAAGCTGCTCGCCGAGCGCGGTGTCACCACCCGCGACGGCGTCGGCCACCTGGTGCCGCAATGGCTGCTGATCTCGCTGGTCCCGTCCACGATCGCCGCCGGCTACCTGCTCTACCTGGAGCGCGACAGCAGCGGCGGCACCAAGTACGCGCTGGCGATCGCGCTGGCCGTGATGGCGATCCAGACGATGGGCCTGCGGGTCCTGATCGGCGCGATGCTCGGCGAGGGCACGCCGCTGCTCTCCTTCACGATCACCAACTTCGCCCCGCAGGCCGCGGTCACCGCGGCCCTCGGCCTCGCCTTCGCGTTCGGGGCCCGGCTCAACGCCGTCGAGCTGCTCGCGGTGATGATCGGCAGCGCGCTGCTGACCTCGGCCGCCCGGCTCTTCGCGCTGCGCAAGCCGACCCGCAACCCGAAGGACCGGATCGAGGGCAAGGAGGTCTGGGCGCTCACCCGGCAGAACCACGTCGGCAGCGTCGGCCCGATCGACGGGCTCTCGATCGACCGCACCCTGGTCGGCTCGCTGCTCGGCAACGCCCAGCTCGGTCTCTACTCGGCGGCCTTCGCGCTGGCCGGGCTGACCAACATCATCGGCGGCTGCCTGTCGATGGTGGTGCTCCCCCGGGTCGCCGTGGTGCAGTCGGACCCCGAGGCCGAGCGCGTCGCCGTACGACGCTGGCTGAGCGTCTCCGCCGGGTTGATCCTGGCCTGCGTCGTCACCCTCGCGGTCCTCGCCGAGCCGGTCCTGAGGATCGCCTTCGGCCGGGACTACTTCGGCGACCACTTCACCGCCACCGTGCACTGCGCCTACTGGCTGATCGCCGCCGGCGGGCTGCTCAGCTTCCGGCGGGTGCTGATCGCGGTCCTGCAGGCCCGCGGCCGCGGCGGCTGGGCCTCCTGGATCGAGATCGCGCTGACCCCGTTCGTCGTGCTCGGCGTCTGGATCGCGTCCATCGACGACAGCCTGCTCGACGTCGGCATCACCATGTTCGCCGTCGGCGCCATCGGCTGCCTGATGCTGGGCACGGCGGCGCACCGGTCGCGCCCGACCGGTGACGGCCCGGAGGCAGGTGCGCTGCCGCCGGAGCTGCCGATTACGACGTGAGGCCGCCGTCGACCACGATCACCTGGCCGGTGAGGTAGCCGCCCTTCGGGTCGGTCAGGAACTGGCAGACCCGGGCGATGTCCTCGGGGTCGCCCAGCCGGCCGGCCGGCGTCCGGCGGACGATCTGCTGGAGCTGGTCGGCGTCCAGGCCGTGGCTCATCTCGGTCTTGAGGTAGCCGGGCGCGATGCCGTTGACCACGATCCCGCGCGAGCCCAGCTCCCGGGAGAGCGCCCGAGTCAGGCCGTCCAGCGCCGCCTTGGTGGCGCTGTACGTCGCGAGCCCGCGGTAGCCGGAGAGCCCGACGATCGAGGAGATGTTCACGATGTGGCCGCTGCGGCGGGCGAGCATCCGCCGGCTCACCGCGCGGGAGACGTAGAGGGTGCCCTTGATGTTCAGGTCCACGACGGTGTCGATGTCGTCGTCGGAGAACATGCTGTGGATGCCGTCACGGGCGACACCCGCGTTGTTGATCAGGACGTCGACGCGGCCCCACTTGGCGATGACCGCCTTGACGAACGCGTCCGCGTCCTCGGCCTTGGCCAGGTCGGCGGAACCCCACAGGAAGCGGTCGGCGGTGGCCGGGTCGGCCATCCACGCCTCGACCTCGGGCGTGATCGAGCGGGCGCAGGTAGCGACCAGGTCACCCGAGTCCAGGTAGGACCGGACGATCCCGGCACCCAGACCCCGGCTACCGCCGGTGACGATGACGACGCGACCGCCGTCCGCGGGCTGAGCGCTCATGCGGCGTAGAAGGACAGGATGTCGCCGACGGTCTGCGGCAGCTCGTCGCCCTGGAACGGGTCGGTGCCGTGGTCGTCCTCGAGGATCGCGGAGAGCTCGGCGGTCTCCAGCGAGTCCAGGCCGATCCCGTCGGCGTACAGCGGGAGATCGGGCGTCAGGGCCTCCGGCAGCTTCTCGACGCGGGTCAGGAACTCCCGGATCGTCTGCTCGACATCGGCGGGTGCGGTGCTCATGGCGCGGATCCAGTTCTGTGAAAGGTGGTCGCTGGACGACGGTCGTGGGAACGACGTGACCCTAGCCGAATCCGGCTCCCCGACTGGGCCGTTCGGCCAGATTCAAGACCTACAGCGCACCCAGCGCGCCCAGGACCTGCTGCTTCGTCGGCGCACCGGTGGCGCGGGTGATCTCGGCGCCGGTCGCGTCCAGGATCAGGGTCGTCGGGGTCCGCAGGATGCCGAGCCTCCGGACCACGTCGAGGTGCTGCTCCGCGTCCACCTCCAGGTGCCGGACACCCGGTACGACGGTCGCGACGTCCTCGAGGACCCGCCGGGTCGCCCGGCACGGGGCGCAGAAGGCCGAGGAGAACTGCAGCAGGGTGAAGGAGTCGCCCAGGTCGCCGGCCCAGGGAGTGCCGGTCAGGGCGGACTCGGCAGCCGGGTCCGCCGGGGCGTCGGTGCCGCCGCGGACCTTGTGGGTGCCGCGGAACCTGCCGTCGGTGAGCGCGCGGTAGCCGCCGAAGGCCAGCGCGATCGCCAGCGCGGCGACCAGGATCCAGGCTCCGCTGCTCATGTGGAGGTCAACGCCGTACGACGGGAAACATTCCGCCGGCGTCCCGCCCGCACCTCTAGCCTCCGGCGAAAGGCGGCAGGAACTCCACGGTCTCCCCCGGACCGACCAGCACCGTCGCCGGGTCGGCCTTGCCCACCGGGCGGTCGCCGAGGAGGAACGAGCAGGTCCGGAGCACCGCCTCCGCGCGGCTCCCCGGACCCCCGTGCGCGGCCGTCGTACGGGCGATCAGGTCGGCGAGGGTGACCGGTCCGCCGACACCGATCTGCTCCTCCGCGACCCCCGTCGCGGCGCGTGCCGCAGCCCAGAACCGGAGTGTGATCTGTCCGGCAGGTGGCTGATCCGGTGCCGGTGGGGCGTTCATGTTCGATATCCTCTCGTATTGGCCGACCCCAGGCTGGACCTGTGGTCAGACGGGAGGACGCGCGTGAGTGCCCTGCTTCTGCTGACCAGCGCCCTGCAGCCGTCGGCGGACGTCCTGCCCGGACTCGCCCTGCTGCCGCACCAGGTGAAGATCCTGCCGGCCGAGGGCAGCGCCCTCCTCGAGGCGCCCGCCACCGACCTGGTCCTGATCGACGGCCGCCGTGACCTCGCGCACGCCCGGGACCTCTGCCGCCTGATCCGGACTACCGGATCCGACAGCCCCGTGCTGCTGATCGTCACCGAGGGCGGCCTGGCCGTGGTGGCGGCCGACTGGGGCATCGACGACGTCGTCCTGGCCACCGCCGGACCGGCTGAGATCGACGCCCGGATCCGGATCGCCCTCGGGCGCCAGGCCGGCGCGAACGACCCGAACGACCCGGAGGCGCACATCATCCGCGGCGGGGAGGTCGTCGTCGACGAGGCGACCTACACCGCCAAGCTGGGCAAGCGGACCCTGGACCTGACCTTCAAGGAGTTCGAGCTCCTCAAGTACCTGGTCCAGCACCCCGGCCGGGTCTTCACCCGGGAGCAGCTGCTCCAGGAGGTCTGGGGCTACGACTACTTCGGCGGCACCCGGACGGTCGACGTGCACGTACGACGGCTCCGCGCCAAGCTCGGCCCCGAGAACGAGTCGCTGATCGGGACCGTGCGCAACGTCGGATATAGGTTTGTGCTCCCACCCAAGGAGAAGGCCCGCGACCGCGAGGACGCGCCAGCGAAGTGAGGCTCCACCGATGAGTTTGGCCCGGATCGATCCCGACGACTTCGACTCCGCGAGCGGCACCGGCCCCGCCGCCGAGGTACGCCGGATCGCGGAGGCGTGCGACACCGCCGACGGCGTGATCACGCTGAACGAGCAGGCGTGCCTGCAGCTCCAGCACCGCGGCCTGCGGGACGCCGCGCTCTGGCTCGGCGACGGCGGGTTCGCGCTGCTGCACGGTCAGATCCTCGACCTCGCGGTGCACCCGGAGGCCCGGAACGCAGGCGTCGGCACCGCCCTGGCCCGGGCCGCCCTGGCCACCACCGACAAGGTCGAGGCCTGGTCCCACGGCGACCATCCGTCCGCCGGTCGGATCGCGTCCCGGCTCGGCATCCCCAAGGAGCGCGAGCTCCGGATCATGAGCCGGCCGACCTCCCTGCCGGTGACGCCGCTCCCGGTCCCCGCCGGTGTCCGGATCCGCACCTTCACCCCGGCCGACGAGGCCGCGCTGCTCGAGGTGAACGCCGCCGCGTTCACGCACCACCCCGAGCAGGGCCACATGACGCACGAGGACTTCGCCGAGCGGGTCGCCTCGCCGTGGTTCGACCCGGCCGGCCTCTTCCTCGCCGTACCGGAGGTGCCCGAGCCGGGCCAGCCGGAGATCCTCGGCTTCCACTGGACCAAGGTGCACCGCGACGAGAACCCGCCGTACGGCGAGGTGTACGTCGTCGCCACCAACCCCAAGGCGGCGGGGCGCGGGCTGGGCAGCGTGCTGACCAACATCGGCCTGGCCCACCTGGCCACCCAGGGTGTCGACGAGGTGATCCTCTACGTCGACGGCGACAACGACCCGGCCGTCGCGCTCTACGAGCGTCAGGGCTTCACCACGGTGCGGACCGAGGTCCAGTACCGCGGGACGACCAGCGGGATCTAGCCTCAGGCTCCGAGCGCGACCTTGAGCCGGGCGGCGATGTCGGCGGCGTTGGCGCGGGCCTCCCGACCGACACCGACCATGTTGAAGAACCCGTGGATCATCGACGGGTACCGCTGGGTGGTGACCGGGACGCCGTGCTGCGCGAGCAGCCGGGCATAGGCCTCGCCCTCGTCGCGCAGCGGATCGAAGCCGGCGGTGGCGACGAACGCGGGCGCCAACCCGGAGGGCAGCTCGGTCCTGGCCCCCGGTGAGCCGAGCGGCGACGCCTTGGCGGCCTCGTCCGGGAAGTACCAGTCGCTCAGCCGATCCATCCCCTCCTTGGTCAGGTAGAAGCCGCCGCCGTCGAACAGCTCCTGGCTGCGCGACCGGGTCGTGAAGTCCACGACCGGGTAGATCAGCAGCTGGAACGCCATCGGCAGGCCGGCCTCGGCCGCCTGGATGGCGGTGGTCGCCGAGAGCAGCCCCCCGGCCGAGTCGCCGCCGACGGCGAGCCGTTCGGGGTCGGCGTTGAGCGCGTCGGCGTTCTTCACCAGCCACTGGTACGCCGCGAAGCAGTCCTCGACCGCGGCCGGGAACGGGTGCTCCGGCGCGAGCCGGTAGTCGATCGAGAGCACCTGGACGCCGGCCAGCTCCGCCAGGTGGCGGCAGGCGCCGTCGTGGCTGTCGAGGTCGCCGAGCGCCATTCCGCCGCCGTGGATGAACATCAGCGTCGGCACCGGGTCGGCGCCGAGCCGCGAGGACGGCAGGTAGAGCCGGGCCGCGATCGGCCCCTCGGCGCCGTCCACGGTGAGCTCGCGGAGCGCGCCGATCGGCTGCTTGCCGGCCACCATCCGCCCCTGCTGGACGACGACCGGGCGCGCTTCGGCCGCCGACATCCCGACCCCGAGCGGCGGCTGCTTGGTGATCTCCTGGAGCTTGAGCAGCATCTGGGTCTCGGCGGCCAGGGTCTGCCCGTCGAGGACGACCGGCTTGCGCAGCAGGGCGCGCTGGGCGCGCTCGGGAAGGCCCATCGCGACCCGGAGCACGACGGTCTCGACGGCGGTCTGGAGGGAGGACATGGGCTCAAAGTACTTCACGCTCCGTTCACCTGTCCCTGTCACACTGCGCCCCATGAGCACCGACACGTTCCCCGCCGATCCGGGCGACGGCCCGCTGGAGTCGGCGCTGCACGTGGTCGCCCCGTTCGACGTCGACCCGCCGTACGAGCCCGAGGTCGACGACCTGGAGACCGGCGAGTTCGACGACCGGTTCCTCGACCGGGAGCTCTCCTGGCTCCGGTTCAACCAGCGGGTGCTCGAGCTGGCCGAGAACCCGGCGCTGCCGCTGCTCGAGCGGGCCCGGTTCCTGGCCATCTTCACCAGCAACCTCGACGAGTTCTTCATGGTGCGCGTCGCCGGCCTCAAGCGCCGGATCGCCGCCGGCGTCGCCGTACGGGCTGCGTCGGGCCTGATGCCGAAGGAGGTGCTCGCCCAGATCTGGGCGGAGGCCTCGGTCCTGATGGCCCGGCACGCGCAGGTGTTCCAGGAGCAGCTGATCCCGGCGCTGGCCGAGGAGGACATCGCGCTGGTCCGCTGGGAGGACCTGGACCGCGACGAGCAGAAGCACTGCAAGAAGATCTTCAAGGACCGGGTCTTCCCGGTGCTGACGCCGCTGGCCGTGGACCCCGCGCACCCGTTCCCGTACATCTCCGGGCTCTCCCTCAACCTGGCGGTGCTCGTCGCGAACCCGAAGACCGGCAAGGAGCACTTCGCCCGGGTCAAGGTGCCGCAGAGCTTCAGCCGGTTCGTCGCGCTCGGCAACCAGCGGTTCGTGCCGCTGGAGGACGTCATCGCCGAGCACCTCAAGCGGCTCTTCCCCGGGATGGAGGTCAAGGCCGTCCACACCTTCCGGGTGACCCGCAACGAGGACCTCGAGGTCGAGGAGGACGACGCCGAGAACCTGCTCAAGGCACTGGAGAAGGAGCTGCTCCGCCGCCGCTTCGGCCCGCCGGTCCGCCTCGAGGTCGAGCAGAGCATGGACGAGCGGGTGCTCAACCTGCTGATCTCCGAGCTGGGCGTCCGCGGCGACGAGGTGGTCCGGCTGCCCGGCCCGCTGGACCTGCGCGGCTTGCACGACATCGCCGACCTGGACCGCCAGGACCTCAAGTACGACGCGTTCCTGCCCTCGACCCATCGGCTGCTGGCCCCGGTCGAGTCGTCCTCCCCGGTGGACGTCTTCAAGGCCGTCTCCCGGGGCGACGTGCTGCTGCACCACCCGTACGACTCGTTCAGCACCTCGGTGCAGCGGTTCATCGAGCAGGCCGCCGCGGACCCGCAGGTGCTGGCGATCAAGCAGACCCTCTACCGCACCTCCGGCGACTCCCCGATCATCGATGCCCTCGTCGACGCCGCCGAGTCCGGCAAGCAGGTGCTGGTGATCGTCGAGATCAAGGCCCGCTTCGACGAGCAGGCCAACATCCGCTGGGCCCGCAAGCTGGAGCAGGCCGGCTGCCACGTGGTCTACGGCATCGTCGGCCTGAAGACGCACTGCAAGCTGGCGATGGTGGTGCGCGAGGAGCCGGACGGGATCAAGCGCTACACCCACATCGGCACCGGCAACTACAACCCGAAGACCGCTCGGATGTACGAGGACTTCGGCCTGCTCACGACCGACGAGGTCATCGGCGAGGACGTCGCGCACCTCTTCAACAACCTCTCCGGATGGTCCCGCAACGCCTCCTACGACCAGCTGATGGTGGCGCCGGACTCGGTCCGGTCCGGCCTGATCGAGCGGATCCGGTCCGAGGTCGCCCACCACCAGGCAGGGGCGCCGGCCCGGATCCGGATCAAGGCCAACTCGGTGGTCGACGAGGCCGTGATCGACGAGCTGTACCGGGCCTCCCGCGCCGGCGTACCGGTGCAGCTGCTGGTGCGGGGCATCTGCTCGGTGCGACCGGGCGTGCCCGGTCTGAGCGAGACCATCCAGGTCCGCTCGATCCTGGGCCGGTTCCTGGAGCACAGCCGGATCTTCTGGTTCGAGAACGGCGGCGAGCCGGAGGCGTACCTCGGCTCCGCGGACATGATGCACCGCAACCTCGACCGCCGGGTGGAGGTCCTCGTCAAGCTGCCGACCCCCGAGCTGGTCGCCGAGGTCGGCTCGGTCCTCGACCTCGCCTTCGACCCGGGTACGGCGGCCTGGGAGCTGCACTCCGACGGCACCTGGTCGGCCTGCGAACCGGTCGGGGACGAACCGTTGCTCGACCTGCAGAACGCGCTGGTGGCCGCGCACCACCGACGTCGCTGAGCCCCAGTTCCGCAATGCCCGGGCGGGGGCGACCACGCCGCTGTAGGGTCGCGTCGCAGGCCCGCCCGACCACGGGTCGCGAGACGAAGGGGCAGTGATGCGGGAGTACGGACCGGGCCGCCCACTGGTGTTCAGCCACATTCCGAAGACCGCCGGTACCTCGTTGACCGCGGCGTTGCACGACGCGTTGAAGCCGGAGATCTACGTCCAGGGCATGGACCGCTCGCTGGCCGGCGAGTACGACGAGTTCGACGCGTTCAACGCGACCGCGCGGGACATGATGTACCTGTCCCCCGAGGAGCTCCCCGCGGACGCGACGCTGGTGGCCGGCCACATCGGTCCGCACACCACGATGACCCGCTACCCGGGCGCGGACCACATCACCTTCCTGCGCAACCCGAAGTCGCGGCTGTTGTCCCAGTGGATGCACAGCCGGTCGCTGACCGAGTTCGACATCCGGCACTGGGGACCGGGCGCGGAGGCGTTCCGGGTCGGCTGGCTGCCGCTCGGCGAGTACTTGAAGCACCCGCTGGTGACCACGAACACCGACAACACGATCGCCCGCTTCCTGGCATGGCCGAACCCGGTGCTCCGCGGCAGCGAGTTCATCGCACCCGCCGACGACGACGCGGTCGCCGACGCGGCGCTGGCCCGGCTCGAGGCGATGGCCCACGTCGACCTGGTCGAGAACGCCGGCTTCGTGGCCCGGCTCGGTGACTGGCTCGGCCAACCGCTCTCCGAGACACGCCTGAACGAGCGGGCCTACGTGCCCAAGCGGATGCGCCCCGACTTCGCCGCCGAGCTCGACCAGGAGACCCTGGACCTGCTCGACGAGCGGACCCGGATCGACGAGCGGCTCTGGCGGCACGTCGCCGCGCGAGTGCTGCCGGGCGAGGACCTCGACGCCGTCCTGGAGACCTCGTTCCGGCGCTCGATCGAGCGCTACGTCGAGTCGTTCAAGAACCCGGCCCCCTCCGGCCGTCCGGTACGGCGCGCGGTGGCGTTCGCGTACAACACGCTGAAGCGCTGAGTCTGCGCGCACCTCACCAGGTTTCGACAGGCTCGGTCCCGGCCTCGTTCCTCAGCCGCGCTCGCTGCTCAACCACCGACGATCAGGTCCGCTGACGCGTCCCTGATCAGCAGGTCGCGAACAGCACCGGACCGCTGTCGACCGCGGAGAGGACGAACCCGGCCTTCTCGCGCGGAGTGAGCCGGAGCTGCACGGTCGCACCCTCGGTGCCGGAGGACTTCAGCTCCAGGTCGTCGCTGAACGACCCGCCGCGCCCGGGGGCCTCGCCGACGATCAGCTTGGCCCGAGCCCGCAGGTTCTCCTTCGCGGCCGCCTTGTCGGCGAACAGCTGGGAGACCGCCAGGCTGCGATCGGCACCGAACGCCATCGCCATCCCGGACAGCGGGGTCAGCTTGCCGGCGTTCGCCAGCAGGACCTCCGCCTGGGCCCGGGCGTCGTCGTCGGCCTGGGACATCGCCAGGTCCGAGCAGGCGAAATCGCGCGTCCAGACCATCGCGGCCGCCGGCTCCTCCAGCGGGTCCACCACCTCCCGGGCCGACGTCAGGTCGCCCAGGGACTTCGCGTCGCCCTGCGCGGCCCTGCTCGCCGTACGGGCGTAGGACTCGGTGTCGCTGGTCACCACCAGGTGCTGGTCGGCGAGGACGCTGACGAACTGCAGCTCCGGTGTGATCGTCGGGTCGATGGCGGCGACCAGGTCGATGCCGCCGACCCAGATCCCGTCCTCCTTCTTCGGCTTCGTGAAACCGAGGTCGTCGAGGTTGCCGCGGACCTTGTCGAAGTCGAAGTCGTCGGGCATCCGCAGCACCATGGTCGCCCCGTCGTCGGCCTGGGCGTACGCCTCCCAGTCCGCGGTGGCCGGCGAGAAGCCGAAGTGCTCCTGGAGCGCCGAGGCCGACTCGTCGACGCTCGAGACCGCGGAGAGGTCGGCGTCGTAGGCGCGGGAGATCAGGTCGTCCACCAGGTCCGTGTCCGGGTCGTCGCCGGCCTCGATCTTCAGCGCGCTGCGCACCTCGCGCCAGTCGGTGAACGAGAGCCGCTTCGTGGCCGACGGCACCACGTCGAGGGCGCGGCTCAGATCGGAGCGGTTGTGCTCGCGCCAGATCCGCTGGGCGACCACGACGACGGTCACGATCACGGCGAAGGCCACCAGCAGAGAGATGACACGACGATGTTTACCCACGGCGACTTCCCCAATTGCTCGACTGCCGGTGAGACTAGCGTCATGGCCCCCAAGGACCAGGCACCCACGGAGGAGATCCTCGCGAACGGGCCGGACGTCGTCGCCGCCGGAGCTGTCGTCGTACGGAAGGACGGGGGTGGCGAGGTGCTTCTCGTGCACCGCCCCAAGTACGACGACTGGGCCTGGCCGAAGGGCAAGCGCGACCCCGGCGAGCACGTCACCACGACCGCGGTCCGCGAGGTGCTCGAGGAGACCGGGGTCGAGATCCGGCTGGACCGGCCGCTGCCGCCGCAGCTGTACGTCGTGTCCGGCGGCCGCGCCAAGACGGTGCACTACTGGATCGGCAGGGTCGTCGGCGATCCGGACGTCTCCGGTTACGCGGCCAACGACGAGATCGACCAGGTCGCCTGGTTCGGATTCGACAAGGCGCGGGCCCGGCTGACCTACACCGGCGACGTCGAGCTGCTCGACCGGGTCGAGCGCCGGCACAAGCGCACCAGCGTCCTGGTGGTGCTCCGGCACGCGCGCGCCACGAAGCGGGCCACCTGGACCGGCCCGGACGAGGAGCGGCCGCTGACGAACGTCGGCCGGGTGCAGGCCCGCAGCCTGATCCCGGTGCTGTCGGCCTTCGGGGTGACCCGGGTGGTCACCTCCGACAGCCAGCGCTGCCTGCGCACCGTGACGCCGTACGCGCGCGACCAGGTGCTGGCCGTCGAGGCGGTGCCCGGGCTCAACGAGGTGGACTCGACCGCGGTCACCGTCGAGACCGTCGTACGCGACCTGCTGGCGACCAAGGAGAACGCCGTGCTCTGCACCCACCGCCCGGTGCTGCCCGACGTCCTCGACGTCCTCGGCATCTCCGAGGAGCCGCTCGGGCCGGGCGAGATGGTGGTCTGCCACCACCGGAAGGGACGGGTCGTCGCGACCGAGCGCTACCTGGTCCGATGAACGGATCCCGGTCCCTGGGACGTGACCGGCGTCTCCTCGCGCCGCGTCCCCGCTGGACCTCGACCACATGGCCGTTTCGCGTTCACCTTGCGTTCACCTGCGTCGGCGCGACGCGTCACTTCAGATTCCTAACGTCTTAAGTGACAAACCGTCAAAGACAACAGGAGATTCAAGTGAACCGCACACTCCGACGCGTCGCCGCTCCCGGCATCGCAGCCCTTGCTCTCGGTCTCGCGGTGTCGGCATGTGGCGCCGGCAACGAGTCCGACGGCTCCGGCAGCTCCCTGAAGGGCACCATCGCCGGTGCCGGCTCCAGCGCGCAGGACTCCGCCATGAAGGCATGGCGCGCGGGATACCAGACCGACAACTCCGGCGTGACCGTGAACTACAACCCGTCCGGCTCCGGCGCGGGTGTCGAGCAGTTCGTCGACGGCGCGATCGACTTCGCCGCCTCGGACTCCGCTCTCGACGCCGAGAAGGGTGAGATCGACGCCGCGAAGTCCCGCTGCGGTGGCGAGAACGCTCTCGAGGTTCCGAGCTACGTCAGCCCCATCGCCGTGGTCTACAGCCTCGACGGCGTCGACAAGCTGAACCTGTCCGCCTCGACGATCGCTAAGATCTTCGACGGCAAGATCACCAAGTGGAACGACGCCGCGATCGCGATCGACAACCCGGGCGTCGACCTGCCGGGCAGCACGATCACCCCGGTCCACCGCTCGGACGAGTCGGGTACCACCAAGAACTTCACCGACTACCTGAGCAAGGCCGCCGACGGCGCCTGGAAGTACCCGTCCGACAAGGTCTGGCCGCTGAAGTCCGGTGAGGCCGCCAACGGCACCTCCGGCGTCATCGCCGCGATCAAGTCCGGCAGCATCGGCTACGCCGACGAGAGCCAGGTCGGCGACCTGACCGTTGCGTCGATCAAGGTCGGCGACGCGTACGTCGCGCCGTCCGCCGAGGGTGCCGCCAAGGCGCTCGAGGTCTCCCCGACCGACGACACCCGCGCCGAGGGTGACCTCGCCATCAAGGTCGACCGGACCACGACCGAGGCCGGCGCCTACCCGCTGTTCCTGGCGTCGTACGTCATCGCCTGCCCGACCTACGACAAGGCGAAGGCCGACATCGTCAAGGGCTTCCTGAGCTACGTCGTGAGCACCGACGGGCAGGCCGCTGCGGCGTCCAACGCCGGTTCGGCTCCGCTCCCGGCCGCGCTGCAGACCAAGGCCGCCTCGATCATCAACACGATCGCGGCCAAGTAACCACCACCGAGGAATCAACACTCTCGTGAGCACCGTGACGACGGGGACCGGATCGCCCAAGCGACGCTTGGGCGATCTGGTCTTCGCCAACCTCACCCGCGCCGCCGGCCTGACGATCCTGATCGCGCTGGCCGGCGTCGGCATCTTCCTCACCGTCGAGGGCATCCCCGCGTTCGGCGCCGGGCCCGACGACCTCAAGGGCCACAGCAACCTGCTGACCTACGTCGCCCCGCTGGTCTTCGGCACGCTGCTGGCCGCCGTCATCGCCCTGCTGATCGCGGTCCCGCTGGCACTCGGCGTGGCACTGTCGATCTCGCACTACGCACCGCGTCGGATCGCTGCCGGGGTCGGCTACCTGGTCGACCTGCTGGCCGCGGTCCCGTCGGTCGTCTACGGGCTCTGGGGCATCGCCGTACTCGGACCGAAGCTGGTCCCGGTCTACAAGTGGCTGGCGAGCCACTTCGACTGGATCCCGTTCTTCGCCGGACCGGCGTCCAACACCGGCCGGACCATCTTCACCGCCTCCATCGTGCTGGCCCTGATGGTCCTGCCGATCGTCACCGCGATCACCCGCGAGATCTTCGCGCAGACGCCGCGGCTGAACGAGGAGGCCGCGCTCGCGCTCGGCGCGACCCGCTGGGAGATGATCCGGCTCGCGGTCCTCCCCTACGGCCGGTCCGGGATCGTCTCGGCGGCCATGCTCGGCCTGGGCCGGGCACTCGGCGAGACGATGGCGGTCGCGATGGTCCTCTCGGCCAGCGGCGTGGTCACCTGGAACCTGATCTCCGCGACCAACCCGTCGACGATCGCCGCCAACATCGCCCTGACCTTCGCCGACGCGACCGGCACCGCACGGAACGCGTTGATCGCCTCCGGCCTGGTGCTCTTCCTGATCACCTTCGTCGTCAACTTCTCGGCGCGAGCGATCGTGTCCCGCTACGAGCCCGGGAGCAAGTGATGACCGATCTCGCCCCAGCCCCCACCGAGCGCGCTGCCCGCAGCATCAAGAACCCGCGCCTCCCGCAGTACGCACCGTTGATCGCCCTGGTCGTGGCGGTCGCCGCGTCCGCGCTCCTCGGCCTCACCCTCGGGTGGGGCGTGATCCCGATCGGGATCGTCGCCGCGATCTTCTACCTGATCGGCCTGACCACCTGGTCCCGGATCATCGAGAACGCGCGTGCCGCCACCGACCGTCTGGTGACGTCGCTCGTCTGGGTGTCGCTGACCATCGCACTGATCCCCCTGGTCTCGCTGCTGTGGAAGGTGATCGACGAGGGGAAGGGCGCGCTGAACGGCAAGTTCCTGACCTACTCGATGCGCAACGTCATCGGCGAGCCCGGCGGCATTTACCACGCGATCATGGGAACGCTGCTGATCACGCTGGCCGCCGCTGTCATCTCCGTCCCGATCGGACTGCTCGCCGCGGTCTACCTGGTCGAGTACGGCGCCCACTCCCAGCTCGCCCGCTGGATCCGGTTCCTGGTCGACGTGATGACCGGTATCCCCTCGATCGTCGCCGGCCTCTTCGCCTACGCGCTGTTCTCGTTGATCGTCGGGCCGGGGACCCAGTTCGGCATCGGCGGCGGTGTCGCCCTGTCGATCCTGATGATCCCGATCGTGGTTCGTTCGTCCGAGGAGATGCTCAAGCTGGTGCCCGCGGACCTGCGCGAGGCGTCGTACGCGCTGGGGGTGCCGAAGTGGAAGACGATCCTCAAGGTCGTCATCCCGACCGCGATGGCCGGCATCATCACCGGCGTGACGCTGGCGATCGCCCGGGTGATCGGCGAGACCGCTCCACTGCTGATCATCTGCGGCGCCACCGACTCGGTGAACCTGAACCTGTTCCACGGCCAGATGGCGAGCCTGCCGGTCTTCATCTACGGCAGCTACACCCAACCCGGAAGCAACCCTGAGATCCTCAAGCAGATGGCTTGGGGAGCCGCGCTCATCCTGATCCTGATCGTGATGGCGCTCAACATCCTCGCTCGCGTCCTGGGGAAGCTGTTCTCCCCCAAGACCGGGCACTGAGAAAGACTGAGGCTAGGAAAAGATCATGGCCAAGAGCATCGATGTCTCTGACCTGAACATCTACTACGGGGACTTCCTCGCGGTCGAGGGCGTCAACATGACGATCACCGCGCGGTCGGTGACCGCCCTCATCGGACCCTCCGGTTGCGGCAAGTCCACCTTCCTGCGCACCCTGAACCGGATGCACGAGGTGATCCCGGGCGCCCGCGTCGAGGGCAAGGTGCTGGTCGACGGGCAGTCGCTCTACGACAGCGCCGTGGACCCGGTGGAGGTACGTCGGATGGTCGGCATGGTCTTCCAGCGCCCGAACCCGTTCCCGACGATGTCGATCTACGAGAACGTCCTCGCCGGGCTGCGGCTGAACAACAAGAAGCTCTCCAAGTCGGATGCTGACGCGGTCGTCGAGAAGGCGCTCCGGGGCGCGAACCTCTGGAACGAGGTCAAGGACCGGCTCACCAAGCCCGGCATGGGCCTCTCCGGTGGTCAGCAGCAGCGGCTCTGCATCGCCCGCGCGATCGCGGTCGAGCCGCAGATCCTGCTGATGGACGAGCCCTGCTCAGCCCTCGACCCGATCTCGACGTCGGCGATCGAGGACTTGATCCACGAGCTCAAGGAGCAGTACACGATCGTCATCGTGACCCACAACATGCAGCAGGCCGCCCGCGTCTCCGAGGACACCGCCTTCTTCAACCTGGCCGGCGCCGGCAAGCCGGGCCGCCTGGTCGAGATGAACCCGACCAAGAAGATCTTCAGCGTCCCCGACGAGGAAGCCACCGAGGCCTACATCTCGGGCCGCTTCGGCTGACCCTTCTCCCCCTGCGCCTGGTACCGGAACATGCGAATGTTGCTGCCGGGTCAGGCGGCGTATGCAGGAGCACCACGCGCAACATTCGCATGTCGGTGTGCGAGGGCGACGGCATTGGCCAGCACCTCAACGACGTACGCCGGCCGGAAGATGACCTGGGGCCAGCTGAACCGGATGACGATCAGCCCCTGGGTCACGAACGCGTTGTACCGAGCGCAGTCGCGGGTCAGGGCGGCGGTCTCGCCGTGCCAGGTGAAGCTCTCCGCTTCGATCACGATGCCGAGCCGCTCGTCGAGCAGGTCAGGATGCAGCACCCGACCATCGGCGATCCGGATCGGACGTTGCGGCTCCACGTTGAGCCCGGGCACGGTCGAGGCAATGGCGCGCAGGGTCGACTCGTAGGCGTTCGCCGCTGCCGCCGTAGCCATCGCCGCGACCGCCATCGCCCGCCTCCGACCGCGTCCCCGCATCGACGCCGCCAGCCGTACGAGTGCGGGCGACGTGATGTCGCCGGCCCGTACGGCGCTGTCGGCGATCGGGACCGACTCCTCGAGGGGCAGGTTGCGCATGCAGTCGATCAGCGTTCGACGCATCGACGTCACACCGTCGACCACGTCCTCGGGTGCCAGGTTCGACCAGTGCGGCACGAGCACGGATCTGACGCTCGGATCGATCCTCCGATCGCGCGGGAAGGTCACGTCGGGAAGGTCCGGCACCCGACGCTGGCCCCAACCGTGCCGCTGCGCAGCGCTCCGCATCGACACGACGCCGGCGTGAGCTGCCGCCGCACGGACGGCCTGGCTCGCGGTTGTCAGCGCGTAGCGGCCGCGCCCGACCCGAAGCAGAGTGCCCGTACGAAGCGCTCGGTCCACCGCGCTTCGCCCGCAACGCTCGACAAGGACAGCGCGCTGGCACGCACCGCCGAGGATCGTGACATGACTGATGAGGTCCATGGCCCAACCGTGCGCAATCGGGTGCACGCTCGGTTGAGGTGATCCACAGACTGCGCGCCGCCGTACTCGAACCTGCGAATGTGGGCCGAGATGCTCCCGAAAGCCTCATCCGCACCGGCAGCAACATTCGCATGTTCCCGTACGACGTGCGGGGACGGAAGGTACGGCGGCCGCGGCGTGGGACCGGACGGGACGGGACGGTGCGCCGCCCGACCTGGAGGACCGGACCAGGCCCGGCGGGGGTCAGGGGAGCTGGAAGACGAAGTGGCAGATCCAGTAGACGATCGCTGCCGCCAGGCCTGCGGCGGGGAAGGTGAGGACCCAGCCGGTGACGATCGTGCGGGCGACTCCCCAGCGCACGGCGGAGAACCGCTTGGTCGCTCCGGAGCCCATGATCGCCGAGGTGATCGTGTGCGTGGTGGAGATCGGCGCGTGGAAGATGAAGGCGGTCGAGTACAGCACACCGGCACCGACCGCTTCGGCGGCGAAGCCGCGGGCCGGGTCCAGGTGGATGATCTTGCGGCCGAGGGTCCGCATGATCCGCCAGCCGCCGGCGTAGGTGCCCGCCGAGATGGCGCCGGCCGCGGCCAGGATCACCCAGAGGGGCAGGTCGTCGCCGTCGCTCGCGTAGCCGCCGGCGACCAGCGCCAGGAAGATCACGCCCATCGTCTTCTGGGCGTCCTGGAGTCCGTGGCCGAGCGCGAGCGCCGCCGCGGAGACCGTCTGCGCCAGCCGGAAGCCGCGGAAGACCCGGTGCGGGCTCCGGCGCCGGAAGATCCACATGATCGCGAGCATCACCAGGAACGCCGCCGCGAAGCCGAAGACCGGGGACGCGAGCATCGGGATGACGACCTTGTCGAGGATCGTCTGCCAGTGCACCGAGATGCCCTTGTCGGAGAACATCGCCGCCGCGAGCGCAGCCCCGACCAGCCCGCCGATGAGCGCGTGCGAGGAGGACGACGGCAGGCCGAAGTACCAGGTGATCAGGTTCCAGGTGATGGCCCCGAGCAGGCCGGCCATCACGATGATCAGCCCGTGGCTGCCCCCCGGTACGTCGATGGTGTCGCTCACCGTGTGCGCGACCTGCTGGCCGAGGAGCGCACCGATGAAGTTCATGATCGCCGCGAGGGTCAGCGCGATCCGCGGGGTCAGCGCACGGGTCGAGACGGAAGTCGCGATCGCGTTGGCCGCGTCGTGGAAACCGTTCGTGTAGTCGAAGGCCAGGGCCACCACTACCACCGCGATGACGATGGCAAGTTCCACCGGTCAGGACTCCTTGACGTGAATCTGTTCGACGATGTTGGCGACCTTCTCGAAGGCGTCGATCGCGTGCTCCAGCGAGTCCACGACGTCCTTGAGCTTCATCACCTCAAGGGCCTCGTACTTGCCGCTGAACAGCTTGGCCAGGATCCGCCGGTAACTCTTGTCGCCGGTGTTCTCGAGGCGGTTGACCTCGATCCAGTACTCCTCGAGGTCCTTCATGGCCTGCAGCCGCGGCATCGCCTCGGCGGTCAGCTCCGCACAGCGCTGGATGACCTCGATCTGCTCGGTCATCCCCTCGGGCAGGTGCTCGACCTCGTAGAGGACGACCAGGTCGACGGACTCCTCCATGTAGTCCATGACGTCGTCGAGCATCGAGGACAGCGCGTAGATGTCCTCGCGGTCGAACGGGGTCACGAAGGTGCTGTTCACCCGGCGGACGATCTCGTGGGTGGTCTCGTCGGCCTCGTGCTCAGCCGCCCGCATCCGCCCGGCGAGCTCCGTCCGGTCGGTGCCCTCGTCGAGCAGCTCCGCCAGCAACGCAGCGCCCTCGACCAGGTGCACCGCCTGCGCGGTCAGCAGGTTGTAGAACGCGGTGTCGACTGGCTTGAATTTGAACGCCAAGGTGAACTCCTGGAGAGCAGGATCAGAACGGCACACATGCTAGGTGTAGATCATGGCGGTCGCACAAGCGGCTGCGCCACCGGGGATGCCCGACCGGGCGGTCTGAGCGTACGCCGTACGACGACGGTTACCGGTATCACACCGGGATCGTCCAGATCCGTGCGGTACGACGGTCAGCCGAGTCCGAGCAGCCGGTCGATCTCCGCGGGCGCCAGCGGGCCGTCCGACTGGTTCGCGGCCGCGATCAGGGTGGTGGTCAGTTCGACCTCGTCGAGCAGGTCGGCATCCTCGAGCTCGACCTCGAGCGGGTCTGGAGACACGACGAACCTCCTGCCTGGGCGAGCTGACGAGACCTGCTACCCACGTTCATACACGCAATTGCTGAGGGGCTCCGACCATTTGGTCGAAGCCCCTCAGACTTGTACAGCTAGGTGATCGTGAGATCAGATGGCGCGAACGTTCTCCGCCTGCGGGCCCTTGGGACCCTGCGTGACGTCGAACTCGACCTTCTGGTTCTCATCGAGCGACTTGTAGCCGTTGGACTGGATCGCGGAGTAGTGAACGAAGACGTCGTCCCCGCCGTTCTCCTGAGCGATGAAGCCGAAACCCTTCTCGGCGTTGAACCACTTAACGGTGCCTTGAGCCATGCTGGTAATTCTCCTTATTGGGGCGAGAGACGACCACTTCGGACGCCTCTTCACAGATGCGGTGATACGTCGTCCCGCCTCGCAAGGAGAAGAAACGCCGTTGGATCACAAACTCCAACCGCGTTGGTAAAACCGCTGGAACTTGCACCTGCAGGTAAGACACTACCAAGGTTGAGGGTTCTGTCATCCCCCCTGAGCAGCAAACCTGTCGAGTTCACGGAACATTGCCGGGCTGTTCGTGTCCGGGACCACAGCCGGGAGGCGGCTCTCCGTGTCGAATCAATCTCTGGATCGTTGATCCGGTACCGGTATCCGAGTGCGACAATTCGTGGCGAAGTGCGGCATTGGCTCCGCAAACATGCAAGGGTTCAGACTGCAGGGGTGAGCACCGCCCGTTCGGGTGGACCAGGGAAGGGGTGAGTCGTGGCACGTGGTCGCCGCGCCGGCTCCGTCAACCCTGAGCAGGAACCTGCAGCCTCGTCCGCCGCGACCGGCGAGGACGACCTGATCGACCCGCTGCGGATCGCGTTCGACGGCCTCGAGGACGTCCAGGAGGAGGAGAGCGCCACCCGCTCCCCCTCCGACCTCCGGGGCGAGGTCGCGCCGTACGACCCGCTGGCGGTTCTCGACCAGGCCATGGCGGACGGCGGTGCGCCGGATCCGATCGAGGAGACCGAGGACGAGACGCCGAGCGGCCGTCGCGGGATCTTCGGGCGCCGCAAGAACAAGGACAACCTCCCCGACGACGAGGCGATCGCGCCTGCCGTCGCCTCGCCGCGAGCCGAGCCAGCCGGTACGACGGACGCCGCCGCTGACGAGCCGCGGGTCACCACGTGGGCCGAGGACCTCGCCGACGACACCTTCTCGATGGAGCCCTGGGCCACCGGGGAGATCCCGGCCATCCGGGACACACCGCCGGCGAAGCCGGTCGCGAAGCCCCGTACGCCGGTAGCCGACGAGCCCGCGCCGACCCCTCGCGGGCGCCGCCGCAAGGCGGCCGCCCAGGACGACGACGTACCGGCACCGACGGCTGCCTGGGATCGCCAGGTCGACGGCGGTGAGGAGCCGGCGAACTTCCTGAGCTCCTACCTCGAGACGGTCGACCCGCTCGAGACAGCCGGCGCGGAGATCGCCGCCGCCGACGAGGCGGCCCGTGCCGAGGAGGCCGAGCGGGCACGCCTGGAAGCCGAGAAGGCTGCCGCCGAGGCTGCGGAGGCGGAGCGGCTCGAGGGTGCTCGGGTCGAGGACGAGCGGCTGGCGGCAGAGCGCGACGAGCAGCACCGGCTGGTCGCCGAGCGTGCGGCTGCCGAGGACGCCGAGTCGGCCCGACTGGCCGTGGAGCGGGTCGCCGCCGAGGAGGCCGCCGAGAAGCAGGCCGAGATCGAGCGGGCCGCGGCGGAGGAGGCTGAACGCCTCGCTGCCGAGCAGGCCGCCGCAGAAGCAGCCGAAGCCGAGCGGGTCGCCGCGGAGAAGGCCGCCGCGGAGGCGGCCGAGGCGGAGCGAGTCGCCGCCGAGCAAGCTGCGGCCGAGAAGGCCGAGGCCGAACGCCTCGCTGCCGAACAAGCCGCCGCAGAAGCCGCCGAAGCCGAACGCCTCGCCGCCGAGCGAGCCGCCGCGGAAGCCGCTGAGGCCGCCCGCCTCGCCGAAGAACAACGCCTCCGCGACGAAGCCGAGGCCGAGCGCATCGCCGCCGAGAAGGCCGAAGCCGAACGCCTCGCCGCCGAACAGGCCGCCGCCGAAGCAGCCGAGGCCGCCCGCCTCGCCGAAGAACAACGCCTCCGCGACGA
>NZ_RJSE01000009.1:524830-568093 GCF_003725695.1 Nocardioides marmoriginsengisoli | reverse complement strand
CCACCACGCGCCGACAACAACGCCACCACCTCATCGAGGTCCAGCGCAGCACCGCGCTCCGCACGCACCAGCGCACGGCGGATCTGTTGCGGGGTGGCGATCAGGGGTACAGCCCGCGCTGCTTGTGAGCCTGCGCGACCGTCTGTACGGCGAGCTGCGTCGCAGCCGCGCGCAACGAGATGCTTCGACCCGTCGCGTAGGCACTGACCCGCTCCCACGCGGTCAGCATCCGCACGCGCAGTCGCTCCTCGACCTCGACCTCGCTCCACCAGTAGGCCTGGTTCGCCTGGACCCACTCGAAGTAGGAGACGATCACGCCGCCGGCGTTCGCCAGGATGTCGGGGACGACCAGCTGGCCGCGCTCCTCGAGGATCCGGTCGGCCTCCGGCGTCGTCGGACCGTTGGCGCCCTCGACGATGATCGGTGCGACTACCCGCGCGGCGTTGTCCGCGCGGATCACGCACTCGACCGCAGCCGGGACCAGCACCTCGACGTCGCACTCGACCAGCAGCTCGCCGTCCAGCGGCTCGGAGCCGGGGAAGCCGACGACCGAGCCGGTCCGGTCGACGTGCTCCTCCAGCGCCGCGACGTCCAGGCCGTCCTCGGAGCGGATGCCGCCGTACTGGTCGGAGATCGCGGTGATCCGCACCCCGGCCTCGGCGAGGAAGACGGCCGCGCTGCGACCGACCTTGCCGAATCCCTGGATCGCGGCGCGCGACCGTGTCGCCTCGAAGCCGCGGTCGGCGAGCGCGGCCAGCGCCACGTGCACGACACCGCGGGAGGTCGCCGTCGCCCGGCCGAGCGACCCGCCCAGCGAGATCGGCTTCCCGGTGACGACACCGAGCACGGTGTGGCCGGAGTTCACCGAGAACGAGTCCATGATCCACGCCATGGTCTGCTCGTCGGTGCCCACGTCGGGCGCCGGGATGTCCTGCTCCGGCCCGATGATCGGCATGATCTCGCTGGTGTAGCGACGCGTGACCCGCTCCAGCTCGGCCGGCGAGTAGTTCCGCGGATCGATCCGGACCCCGCCCTTGGCGCCGCCGTACGGGACGTCCAGCAGGGCGCACTTCCAGGTCATCCACATCGCCAGCGCCCGGACCTCGTCCAGGTCCACGTCCGGGCTGTACCGCAGACCGCCCTTCGCCGGACCCCGGGACAGGTTGTGCTGCACCCGGTGACCGGTGAGCACCTCGACGGTGCCGTCATCCCGACGCAGCGGGATGCTGACGGTCATCTCGCGACGCGGGGAGGCGAGCATCTCGAACATGTGCTGGTCGTAGCCGAGCGCCTCGACCGCCTGCCGCAGCCGGCTGCGGGCGTCGCCGAGCGGATCGGCCGCCTCGGCGACCTCCTGGGCGGCCTCCTGGACGACGGTCATCACTGCACCTGGGCCGAGCTCAACCGGGTGTACAGCTCGGGGCGGCGGTCGCGGAGGAACGGACGACGACGGCGTACGGCGTCCACCTCGGCCAGGTCGACGTCGGCGATCGCGAGCCCGTCCTGGTCGTCGGGAGCCTGCGCGAGCACGTCACCGTTCGGACCGTAGACCGCGGAGAGCCCGAAGTACTCCTTGCTGCCCTCGACCCCGAACCGGTTCGCGCAGATCACGAAGAGACCGTTGAAGACCGCGTGCGCACGGAGCTCGAGCTGGAAGACCTCCTTCATCGGCGCGCTCGCCGAGGCGACCGGCACGCAGAGCACCGAGCCGCCGCGCAGCGCGACGACGCGGCCCAGCTCCGGGAAGTGCCGCTCGTAGCAGATGATCGTGCCGATGCCGCCGTCCGGCGTCTGCACGACCTCCGGCTCGGTCTCGCCGGGACGGAAGTAGAACTTCTCCGGGAACCCGTTGGAGAACGGCAGGTGCGACTTGCGGTAGACCGAGCGCAGCTCGCCGCCGACGTACGTGCAGGCGGTGTTGTGGTAGACCCCGGGCACCGCGCTGGCCTCGAAGATCGAGGAGACCACCGTCATCTGGTGCCGCCGGGACGCCTCCTGGGCCATCGTGTTCGACGGGCCGTCGAGCGTCTCGGCGTGCACGAAGTACTCCGGGTCCGGCTCGGGCTGGACGAACGGGACCGCGAACATCTCCGGGAGCAGCAGCATCCGGGTGCCCTGGGCCGCGGCGTCGTCGATCAGCGCCTCGGCGCGTCCGATGGTCTCCGCGCGGTCGTCGGAGGCGCGGAGTTGTACGGCGGCGAGCTTCATGGTGTGACCTCCAGCGATCGGTAGCAGCAGAACGGGGTCAGGCCCGGGCGGCCTGGGCGAGCCGGGTGAGCGTCTGCTCCTTGTCACCCAGCGTGGAGATGATCGGGCAGCGGACGCCGGCCTCGTGGTAGGAGACCAGCTTCTCGAAGGCCTGGTCGGTGGTGCCGCACGCGGTCACCCGCTGCACCAGCTCGTTGGGCACCAGCACCATCGCGCGCTTGATGTCCTCGGGGGTGGCCGGCCAGCCGGCGATCTCCTGGAGCCGGTCGACCAGCTCGCGCTCGACACCGCAGTGCTCGGCGATGTGCGGCTGCTGGCACAGGTAGAGGGTCAGGAACGCCTTGCAGGCGTCGATGGCCTCCTGCGGGTCCTTGTCGTTGACGCTGCACGAGACGATCTGGGTGAGGTCGATCTCGGTCTTGCCGTCGGTGCGCTTGGCGATGCCGCGGTCGATGGCCTCGATCGCTCCGGTCATGTACGACGGCGGCAGCAGGAAGTCCATGTGCACGCCGTCGGAGATCTCGCCGGCGAGCTCGAGCATCTTCGGGCCGACCGCGCCGATGTAGATCGGTACGTCGACCGGCTTGTTCTCGCGGTACATCGAGTCGAACCGGACGTCGCGCATCTGCACGAACTCGCCCTCGAAGTTGACGACCTCGTTGCGGAAGAACGCCTGGCAGACCTCGATGTACTCGCGCATCGACTTCAGCGGCTTCTCCAGCGGCTGACCGACCTTGGTGGCCAGCGGCTCCCACCAGGCACCGATGCCGAGGATCGCCCGACCGGGAGCGACCTCGTCGAGGGTCTTGAAGGTGACGGCCATCAGCGCGGCGTTGCGGCTCTTGTTGTTGAGCACGCCGGTGCCGATCTTCACGTTGTTCGTCTTGCTCGCGATGATCGCGGCCGGGACGATGCCGTCGCGCGAGAGCCGGCCCTCGGCGACCCACACCGACTCGAAGCCGTTCTCGTCGGCGACCTGGGCCTGCCAGTAGGTCTGCTCGAGGCTCAGTCGCTCTCCGACATGGATCCCAAGGGGCAACGCCTGCATCGAATTCCGTCCCGTCTGTGTCTCGGTCGGTGGTTCAGTAGTTGAACCACTGGTTCATATACTTGAGGACTTCGCAGGCTCTGTCAACACCTGACGACCACAAGTTTCCGCCCCCGCGCGAAACCCGTGGTCAGGAGGCTTCGCCGACGTCGACCGACGGGTCGCACCGGACGTCGAGCAGCAGCGGACGCCGGACCTCGGCGAACAGCTCGCCCGCCCGGTCGAGCTCCTCGCGGGTGCGCACGGTGATCGCGTCGGCACCCAGCGCGCGACCGATCTCGACGAAGTCCGGCCACGCGCACCGGGCCGGTGAGGGGTCCAGCCCGGCATGCACCAGGTGCCGGTACTCCATCCCGTAGGCGCCGTCGTTGCAGACGACCACCACCAGCGGAAGGCCCAGACGTACGGCGGTGCTGAGCTCGAGCAGGTTCATCAAGCCGCCGCCGTCGCCGACCACCGCGACGGTGAGCCGGCCGCTCGCGACCGCCGCCCCGATCGCCGTACCGAGTCCGAGGCCGATCGACGCGAAGTTGCAGGTGTGCACGAAGTCCGTCGGGGCGGCCACGCCGAGGTAGCGCCACGGCGCGTAGACGAACCGGCCGGTGTCGGTGACCACCACCCGCTCCCGCGGCAGCACCGCGTCGAGCGCCAGCATCACCGTGCGGCCGTCGAGGGTGTCGACGCCGCTGCGGTCGGTGAACTCGTCGTACGGATCGTGCGCGGCGAGCCGCTCGGCCAGGTCCGCGGGATGACCCGAGGAACCCGGGTGCTCGACCTCGACCAGCAGCTCGGTCATCGCCAGTACGGCGGCCCCGACGTCCGCGACCACCCCAACCGCGGCCGCTCCGGAGAGCCGAAGCGCATCGTGGTCGACGTGCACCACCGCGGCGCCGGCGAACAGCGAGCCGTCGACGGTGGTGTAACGGTTCAGCCCGGCGCCGAGCACCAGCACGCAGTCGGCGTCGCCCACGGTCCTGGCGGTCACCTCCGAGCTCAGCGTGCCGATCACGCCGAGGTCGAGCGGCTCGCCCGCGAAGAGGCCCTTGCCGAGCAGCGTCGTCCCCACCGGTGCCCCGAGGACCGCGGCGAGGCGGAGGATCTCGTCCCGGGACCCGGCGGCACCGCGGCCGGCGAGGATCACCGGCCGCCGCGCACTGGCCAGCACGCCGAGCGCCCGGTCCAGGTCGTCGGCTCCCGGAGCCGGTCCGGCGCCGAGGTCGACCGGACGCAGGATCGGCGCCTCCGCTGCCTCGGTCCCGTGCAGGTCGACCGGGACGTCGAAGAGCACCGGCGTGCCCGACCGCAGCACCCGCCGGACGACGGCGTCGAGGTCGCCGGCGACGTCCTCGGCCCGCAGCACCCGGTGGTAGCCGGCACCGGCCACGGTGGCGAGCGCGCGCAGGTCGAGGGCCTGCAGGTGGTCGGGCCGGGAGACGGTGTCGCCGGTCAGCACGATCAGCGGCGTCCGCGCGCGGACCGCCTCCACCAGCGCGGTCAGCATGTTGGTGGCGCCTGGACCGTGCGTCACCGAGGCGACGCCGAGCCGGCTGCCGACCCGGGCGTACCCGTCGGCCATGCTGACCGCGGCGCCCTCCGTCACGGCGGTCACCACGGTGCCGCCGAGGTCGTCGAAGTCGATCAGGTGATGCAGGTTGCCGTCACCCATCAGGCCGAAGACGGTGTCGACTCCGAGCTCGCGCAGCGCCGCGGCGAGGCGGCGGGGGACCAGCACGTCAGTCCGCGACGGCACCCACGAGGGCCACCGAGTTGCCGAAGACCTGTTCGCCACGGCCCATCTCGGAGTGCACCCGGGGCAGGTCGGCGAAAGCGACGACGCGGCCGAGGCAGGGGTCGAGCTTGCCGGCCACCATCAGGTCGTTGTACGCCCGGGCCTGCTCGTCGTTGGTTCCGTGGCTCCCCTGGAAGCGCTTCTGCCGGGTCCAGTGGTAACGGAGGTCGACGACGGCGTCGAAGCCGGTGGTGCCGGCGCAGATCACGACCATCCCGCCCGGCTCGCAGACCATGATGCTGGTCGGCACGGTGGCCGCGCCCGGGTGCTCGAAGACGATCGCGGGGTCCTTGCGCTCGCCGACGATGTCCCAGAGCTTCTTGCCGAAGGCGCGGGCCTGGCCGAGCCACTCCTTCTGGCCGGCGGCGTCGTCGACCAGCGGCGGGATGCCCCAGTGGGTGAAGTCGTTGCGGTTGATGTAGCCGATCGCACCGCGCTCCATCACGTACTTGCCGCGCTCGTCGTCGGAGACCACGGCCACCGCCTTGGCTCCGGCGAGCGCCGCCAGCTGGACCGCCTGGGTGCCGAGTCCACCGGAACCACCCCAGACCAGGACGACGTCGTCGGGCTGGACGGTGTTGCCAGCGAAGCCGTGCAGCATCCGGTACGCCGTCGTGCCGACCAGCGTCGGGGCGGCGGCCTCCGCCCAGGAGAGGTGCGGTGCCTTGGGCAGCACCTGGTGCGCCTGCACGCGGGTGAACTGGCCGAACGAGCCGTAGTTGGTGTCGTAGCCCCAGATCTTGGCCGACGGCGCGATCATCTGGTCCTTGCCAGCGGCGATCCACGGGTCGTCGGCGTCCCAGACACCCGGGTGCACCACGACCTCGTCGCCGACCGCGACCCCGGTGACGCTCTCGCCGACGGCGTAGACGATGCCGGAGGCGTCCGAGCCGCCGACGTGGAAGTCCTCGGTCTCGCCGCGCTTCTGCCGGGTCGCGATCTGGTCGACCGGGTAGCCGCGGGCGGCCCACACGTTGTTGTAGTTGACGCCGGCGGCCATCACCGCGATCAGCACCTCGTCCGGGCCGATCGGCGGGACCGGGATCCCGGTCTCGACCTTGAACGCCTGCTCCGGGTCCCCGAAGCGGTCCTGGCGGACCACCAACGCGGTCATCGTTCGCGGTACCTCACCCACCGGCGGCAGCTGGCCGAGCTCGAAGGTGGCATCGGTGGTGGAGACATTCTTGCGAACGATGTCGGTCATGGGTTCCTTCCCTAGAGCCTGGGCCGGTGCCTCAGGCGATCGCTTCCAATCCGGTGATCCGCACCCCGGTATGGGTCTTGTAGCGCATGTTCAGGCCGATCAGCAGCGGCGTGATCGACTCGGTGAGCCGGCTCGCCTCCAGCGGTCCGGCATCGATCGCGCGGAGCCCGGGCACCACCTGCAGGTGGTCGGCCACGACCTTCTTCGCCTCCGCGGCGCCGGCCAGGAACGTGTCCTCGTCGACCTCGTGCCCGAGGTCGGTGAGCGCCGCGGCGCTGATCGTGTGCAGGGCGCTGACGACCCGGACGCCGGCCGGCACCAGGGCTGCCGCCTGCTGGGCGGCGGAGCCTTGCCAGACACCGACGAGCTGGGTCGGCCGGCCGCCGACCGCGGGCGCGAGCGGGACGGTCGTGTCGAGCACGACCATCCCCTCGCGCAACGATCCGGAGACCGCCTTGAGCGTCTCGGCCTGGCTCGCGAACGGCACCGTCAGCACGACCAGACGGGTCGCGTCGGCAGCGGCGTCGGCGTACGACATGCCGTGCACCCAGGCCTCGGGCACCAGCTCGGTCGCGCGCTCGGCGGCCGCCTTGGCGCGGTCGGCGTCACGCGACCCAATCGCCACCTGATAGCCGGCCGCGGCGAACCGGAGCACCAGGCCGAAGCCGAGTGCACCGGTACCCCCGAGCACCGCGACGGTCGCCATCAGGCGGTCGCTGCTGCTTCGTCGGCGATGCCGAGCACGTCGTCGAGGATCCCGACCGCGAGGTCGATGTCCTCGGCGCCGATCACCAGCGGGGGAGTCAGCCGCAGCACGTTGTTGTTCGCCGACAGGTAGAGACCCTGCTTCTTCGCGGCGGCCACGATCGCGCCCATCGGCGCGGCCGCGGGACCGACCGCGTTGAACGGCACCAGCGGCTCGCGGGTGCTCCGGTCCTTGACCAGCTCGACGCCCTGGAAGAGACCCAGACCGCGGATCTCGCCGATGCTCGGGTGCCGCTCGGCGAGCCCGTCGAGGCCGGCGCGCAGGCGCTGGCCCATCTCCCGGGAGTTCTCGACGATCTTCTCCTCGCGCATGATCTCGATCGAGGCGACGCCGCTGGCGCAGGCCAGCGGGTGACCGGCGTACGTCTGGCCGCCCCAGAACTTGTTCTTCATCAGCCAGCCCGAGATCTCCTCGTTCACCGTCATCGCGCCGAGCGGCACGTAGCCGGAGTTGAGGCCCTTGGCGGTGATCAGGATGTCCGGGGTGACGTCGTAGTTGTCGCACGCGAACCACTCGCCGGTGCGGCCGAAGCCGGCCATCACCTCGTCGAGGATCAGCAGGATGCCGTACTTGTCGCAGGTCTCCCGGATCGACTGCAGGTAGCCCGGAGGCGGCGGCAGCAGACCGTTGGTGCCGGTGACGGTCTCCAGGATCACCGCGGCCACCGAGGTCGGGTCCTCGTACTGCAGGATCTCCTCGAGGTGCGGTCCGCCGGTGCAGACCGGGCACGGGTCGGGGTGACCGGCCGAGCAGCGGTAGGTGTAGGGGTCGAACATCCGGACGACGCCGGACGGCGTCGGCTCGGCGTGCCAGCGACGCGGGTCCCCGGTCATCGCGATCGCGCCCGCCGTCGCACCGTGGTAGCTGCGGTAGCGCGCGACGACCTTCTGGCGGCCGGTCACGTGCCGGGCCAGCCGGATCGCGTTCTCGTTGGCCGCGGCACCACCGGTGGTGAAGAAGCTCATCTTCAGGTCACCGGGGGTGACCTCGGCCATCAGCTCGGCGAGCTCCGCGCGGGAGCGCTCGGCGTAGTTCGGGCCGATGTAGCACATCTCGGCGGCCTTGGCCTGGATCGCCTCGACCATCTTCGGGTGCTGGTGGCCGAGGTTCATGTTGACCAGCTGCGACTGGAAGTCGAGGTACCGGTTCCCGTCGTAGTCCCAGAACCACGCGCCGAGTCCGCCGGCGATCGGAGTTGCGTTCACTGCTCCCTGGTTGGACCAGGAGTGGATCACGAACTCCTTGTCGGCAGTCCGGATTCGCTCTGCGTCCCAGGTGGAGGCCACATCGCTGGTTGTCATGGGGTCCTACTTCTCGCCGGTCTCGGCACCGAAGGTCGCCAGCCGCGAGAGCGGACGGCCGGAGCTGGTCGCGACGCAGCCGACGAGGATCTCGTTCGGCAGCGGGGCGCCGGGGACCTGCAGCGTCACCGTCTGGTGGTGCGAGCGGGTCTTGGAGTCGGTCTTGTGCTTGAGCGGTACGTCGATCGGGTCGCCGGGCAGGCCGACCTTCTCCGCGGCGGGCAGCAGCTCGGTGCCGCCGGCGGCGTTGCGGAAGACGTTCCCGAACTTGAGGTTGTGGATCAGCGCCGAGCCGTGCTCGACCTCACCGCCGATGCCGACCAGGGCCACCTTGCCGAAGGCCTCGACAGGGGCGCCGAGGAGCTCGACGCACGCCGGGCCGGTCAGGTCGCCGATCGACTCGGCGATCTCGTCGGCCAGGGTCACCAGGTCCTGGGTGTAGCCGGAGCCGTAGGGGTTCTCGATGACGATGCCCACGAAGGCCAATCGATGCTCCGGCGAAACCGGCTGCCCGTTCTCGAGCTCGGTCACCTCCAGGTGCCGCACCGTCTTCCGCACCGAAATGGTCATCATCTTTCCCTTCTCCGTCTGGTTCATTAGTTGAACCGGTGGTCCACATCCTCGCGAGACGACGACGCCATGTCAAGTACCTGGGGAAATTCGATACGCCCGATTTCACGCTCCGGGTACGACGACGGCCCCGGAACGAGCCGGGGCCGGGCACGGCGGAGCGGACCTCCCGCTAGGGGAGGCCGGGGGGCGAGGCGGGCAGCCTCAGACCTGCATGTCGCTGGGCAGCCGCAGATCCGTGTAGGTGAGCAGCTCGCCGAGCTTCGCCGACGCCTCCAGCAGCAGCGGCGCCACGCCCTCCATCCACTCCGGCGTCAACCGGAAACTGGGTCCGCCGATCCAGACGGCGTACGGGAAGGTGTCGCCGACCCGCACCGGGGCGGCGACCGAGGTCGCACCGTCCTCGAGCTCGTCGCGGGTGTAGGCGTAGCCGCGGTCCCGGATCGAGTCCAGGGCGGCGACGAACTTCTCGACCCCGCCGATCGACGGCGGCGCGTTCTTCTCGATCTCCTCGGCGTACTCGTCGAGGAAGAGCTGGCGGTCGATCTTGGCCAGCAGCACCTTGCCGGTCGAGGTCGCCCACACCGGCTGGGTACGCGGGACCGGCTTCATCGTCTGGCCGATCAGTCGCGGACCGGCCGCCTGGGCCACGACCATGACGTTCGGCGGGTGCAGGACGTCGAAGCCGCAGGTCTCCTGGGTCGACGCCGCCAGGTCGGTGATCACCTGGCGCATGTGCCGGTAGCCGCCGTTGCTGTCGAGGAAGCCGCCGACGATCGAGAGCAGCCCGAGCGAGACCTTGTAGCGCCGGGTGTCCGGGTCGAGGGTCAGCCAGCTCTCCCGCTCGAGCACGTTGAGCACTCGGTAGCAGGTCGCTTTCGGGATCCCGGACTCGCGCGAGACCTCGCTGAGCCCGACGCCGTTGG
The DNA here is from genome assembly GCF_003725695.1 of Nocardioides marmoriginsengisoli. GTDB lineage: Bacteria > Actinomycetota > Actinomycetes > Propionibacteriales > Nocardioidaceae > Marmoricola > Marmoricola marmoriginsengisoli. Next base: position 558,281 of record NZ_RJSE01000009.1, on the reverse strand, counting down.
GGTGCGCAGCGACAGCACGCAGTACCCAGATCGTGCGTCGTACGAGCCCAGACTCACTGGCTGACATGTCAACCTTCCGTAGGTGATTTCCGCCGAAGACTAGCGCAGTGGGGTCAGCGCAGGGTGGGGTCGAAGGTGTCGCGCAGTCCGTCACCGACGAGGTTGAGGCACAACACCGTCACCAGGATCGCGAGTCCGGGGAAGATGCTGATGTGCGCTGCCGAGGCCACGTACTGGCGACCGCCGGCGAGCATCGCGCCCCATTCCGGGCTCGGCGGCTGCGCTCCGAGGCCCAGGAAGCTGAGCGAGGAGATGCCCACGATCGCCAGCGCCAGGCCCACCGTGGTGATCACGATGATCGGCGCGCTGATGTTCGGCAGCACGTGCTTCCAGGCGATCCGAGGCCCCCGTACGCCGGAGGCGTGCGCCGCTTCGACGTACTCCTTGCCCATCACCTCCAGCGTCGCGCCGCGCACCACGCGGGCGTACTGCGGGATGTAGGTGATCCCGATCGCGATCGCGGCGTTGCGCAGGCTGGGCCCGGCGACAGCGACGACCAGGATCGCCAGCAGGAAGTACGGGAACGAGAGCACCAGGTCCATCGAGCGCATCAGCAGGCTGTCGGCGAACCCGCCGCGGTAGCCGGCCACGACGCCGATGATCGTGCCGATGATGCCGCTCAGCAGGACCGAGCCGACGGCGGCGAGCAGCGTCGCCCGGGCACCGACCATCACCCGGGACAGGATGTCCCGGCCGAACTCGTCGCGCCCGAACCAGGCGTCTCCGCTGGGGCCCTGGCGTCGCAGGTCCAGGTTCTGGGCGACCGGGTCGTGCGGGGCGATCCAGGGAGCGAGGAGCGCGACGACGATCAGCACGACCAGGATGACCAGACCGACGACGGCCGCCTTGTTCTTGGCGAAGGCGCCCCAGGTCTCCGACCAACGGCCCTGCTCGGCGAGCTGCGTGGGAGCTGCTTGATCACTCATCTCAGATCTCTCTCTGCCGGGGGTCGACCCACTTGTACAGGACGTCGACGATCAGGTTGATCAGCACGAAGACGACGGTGCCGAGCAGCACCGCCCCCCGCACCAACGGGTAGTCGCGGCCCTCGATGGCGGTCACCATCAGCCGGCCGAGGCCGGGGATGCCGAAGACGGTCTCGGTCAGCACCGCGCCGCCGATCAGGGCACCGAACTGGAGGCCGATCACGGTCATCACCGGGCCGAGCGCGTTCTTCAGCGAGTACTTGAGCACGACGGTGCGCTCGGGCATCCCGGCCGCGCGGGCGGTCCGGACGTAGTCGCTGCCGAGCACCTCGAGCATGCTCGATCTGGTGAGCCGCGCGATCACCGCCAGGGGATAGGTGCTCAGTGCCAGCGCCGGGAGCACCAGGTGGTCGTAGGTCCCCCAGCCGAACGCCGGGAACAACGACAGCTTCACCGAGAACATGATGATCAGCAGGATGGCCAGCCAGAAGACCGGCACCGAGACCAGCGCCAGCACGCCGACCCGGACCACGTTGTCGATCCACGTGTACTGCTTGACCGCCGAGATGATCCCGACCGAGACGCCGACGATGATCGCCAGCAGCATCGCGGTGATCGCCAGGGTCGCGCTGACGCCGACGGTGCGGGACAGCTCGGAGACCACGTCGCGTCCGCTGCGGTACGACTGGCCGAGGTCGCCCTGGACGGCGTCGCCGACGAAGGAGAGGTACTGGACCACCACCGGTCGGTCGAGCCCGAGGTCGGCGTTCAGCTTGGCGACCTCCGCAGGGGTGGCGTTCTGGCCGAGCAGCAGGGTCGCGGGATCGCCCGGCGCCATCTCCAGGGCGATGAAGACGACGAAGGCGATGATCAGCAGCAGCGGCACGATCTGTGCCACCCGCTTCGCGATGTAGAGGGCCATGCTTTGTCCTTCCCGGCACGTCGGCCCGATCCGGGTGAGGATCGAGAGCCTAGGCGGAGATCAGTCGGTCTGGTACGGGGTGTCCCTGGCTTCGAGGAAGGCCTTGAAGCCCTCTTCCTGTCGGATGGTGCGCAGCCGGTCGCGCTCGGGCAGGCCGGTGGAGTCCAGGACGAGGGTGTCGGCGAACCGGTGCCCCATCTGGGTTCCCTTGAATCCCTGGGCGTCGAGCATCATCCGCACCGAGCGCTTCACCGACTGCAGCGTGAGCAGCGGGGCGTTGGCGATCCGGTGCGCGAGCACGAGCGCTTCCGCGTCGACCCGGTCGTCCTCGACGACCTTGTTGACCAGGCCGAGCCGGTAGGCCTCGTCGGCCGCGACGCTGTCGCCGGTCAGGTACATGTGGTTCATCAGCTTGAAGTGCGTCAGCCAGGGGAGCAGCAGCAGCGGCGACAGGGTCCCGTGCCGGATCTCGGGCTCGCCGAACGACGAGGACTTGCCGCAGACGGTGAGGTCGCCGATCAGGGCGAGGTTGCAGCCGGCCGCGAGCGCGACGCCCTTGACCGAGGTGATCAGCACCTTGTCCAGGTACCAGAGCCGCTCGATCATCCGCGCGTTCCGCTGGGCGATCGCGTCGACCTCCATGGTGTTGGCCGGTGCCGGGTCGTTGACCAGGTCCACACCCGAGGAGAAGGCCCGGTCCCCGTCGGCGCCGAGGACGACGACCTTGACGTCCGGATCCGCCTCGACCTCGTCGATCGCGCGGTTCAGCTCGATCACCGTCTGGGCGCGCAGAGCGTTGAGCGCCTTGGGCCGGGCGAGCGTGATCAGCGCGACCTGTCCGTCGCGCGTCAGCCGGATGTCCTCGAACGTCACTGAGCAGCTCCTCCTGGTTCGATAGTCGAACCGTTGATTCGATTTAGGACAATCAACTTCACCGGAGTGCCGGCTGTCAAGACCCAGATCACCATCAGGCCCGGATCATTGACACCAGCGGCAGTCATTGATTCACTAAAGTGAACTGGCAGTTCGATGAGTGAACCAGTCGAGGTTCGCTCGCACCGAGGAGAGGCGGGACCCCATGGAGTTCGACGTTGCGATCACCGGGGGACGACTCGTCGATCCGCAGTGGGGTGAACAGCAGGCTACGCTCGCGATCCGCGACGGCCGCATCGCGGGCATCTTCGCGCCCGACGTACCGGTCCAGGCCGCGGAGGTCATCGACGCCACCGGGCTCGCGGTGCTGCCCGGCGTGATCGACCCGCACACCCACTTCGGCTACGCGCAGACCTTCGCCGAGGACCTCCGGTCCGAGACCAGGTCGGCCGCGGTCGGCGGCGTCACCTCGATCCTCTCCTTCTACCGGCAGTACAAGGGCGCCGACCCGGCCCCGTACGACGAGCTGCCGGAGCTGATCTCGGACGTCGACAGCTCCTCCTACGTCGACGTCGGCCTGCACTTCGGCATGCTCGCCGAGTCCCAGGTCAACGAGATCGCCAAGTACAACGACCTCGGCGTCAGCTCGCACAAGTTCTACATGGCCTACCGCGGACCCGACGGCGCCACCGTCGGCATGGTCAACGAGTGCGACGACGGCCTGCTCCTCGAGGGGCTCGCGAAGATCGCCGCGATCGACGGCGTCGCCTGCATCCACGCCGAGAACACCGACATCGTCAACCGGTCGATGAAGCTGGTGAAGGAGGCCGGCGAGGAGGGCCTGCGGGCCTGGTCGAACGCACGCCCCGCCTTCGCCGAGGCCGAGAACATCCGCCGGGTCGCGTTCCTGGCCGACCACGTCGACGCCACCGTCTACCTGGTGCACATCGGGTCGCAGGAGAGCCTCGACGCGGCCCGCTACGTCCGCGACAGCGGCAGCAAGGTGTGGGTGGAGACCTGCCCGCACTACCTGACGCACACCTACGACAGCCCGGTCGGCCCGATGGCCAAGATCAACCCGCCGGTGCGCAGTGCCGAGGACGTCGAAGCCCTCTGGCAGGGCCTGATCGACGGATCGGTCGACACCGTCGGCACCGACCACTGCGCCGTACCGCTGGCGAACAAGCAGACCGACATCTGGTCCGCCGCGGCCGGCTTCCCGGGGATGGCGACCACGCTGCCGGTGCTGCTCTCCGAGGGGCACCACAAGCGCGGCATGTCGCTGCAGCGGGTCGCCCAGGTCCTCTCCGGCAACACCGCGTCGATCTTCAACATGCCCGGCAAGGGCACCCTCCGCCCGGGAGCCGACGCGGACCTCGTCCTCGTCGACCTGGACCTCGAGCGCACCGTCGCCCACGAGGACCTGGACAGCTTCTGCGACTACAGCATCCTCGACGGCCAGGCCCTGCGCGGCTGGCCGGTCCGCACGATCGTCCGCGGTACCACCGTCGCTCTCGACGGCAAGGTCACCGGGGAACCCCTTGGCAAGTTCATCCGCCGCTGAGCGTGACAGCGCCCCGCGTCAACTAATTGAAAGATGAGGAAGCCCCACCCATGAAGGCAAAAGTACTGCTGATCCAGAACGGACCGGCCGGGACCGACACCCAGAAGAACATCGACGACAACCTGGCCCTGGTCCGCGAGGCGACCAAGGACTTCAAGCCGGACTTCGTCCTGTTCAGCGAGCTCTCGAACACGCAGTACTTCTGCGGGTACAACACCCCGGAGCACTTCAACCTCGCCGAGCCGATCGACGGCGAGTCGGTACGCCGGCACCAGGAGCTGGCCAAGGAGCTCGGCGCCTACGTGATCTTCCCGTTCTACGAGAAGGGCGAGGTCAAGGGCGAGTTCTACAACAGCGCCGCGGTGATCGACCGTGAGGGCAACCTGATCAAGGGCGACCTGCCCGACGGCCGCCAGGTGAGCGTCTACCGGAAGAACCACATCCCGGACCAGTGGAGCTACAGCCCCGGCCTGAACGAGCGCTACTACTTCAAGGAGGGTCCCGGCCTCGCGACCTTCAAGACCGAGTACGGCAAGATCTCGATCCTGATCTGCTACGAGCGCTCCTTCCCCGAGGCGTGGCGCGTGCTGGCCCTGCAGGGCTCGAAGATCATGTTCGTGCCGGTCGCCGCCTGGGGTCCGAACCGGGCCGACTCGTGGGGCGGCGAGCTGCGCACCGCGGCCATCCAGAACGGCCTCTTCGTGGTCGCCTCGAACAAGGGCGGACTGGAGGAGACCGAGGGCCCGCGGCACATGTTCGGAGCCAGCCGGATCTTCTCCCCGATGGGTGAGGAGCTCGCTGCCGGTCCCGCCGGCGAGGGCCCGTTCGTGATGACCGCCGAGCTCGACCTGGACCAGGTCGACCAGCACGGCGTCCGTTACACCTTCTTCCGCGACCGCCGCCCCGAGCTCTACGGCACCCTGAGCGACGACGTCGCCCGCGGCGTCCTCTGAGAAGGGGGACGACCATGGACGTCGGAGTCTTCCTCGGGTCGCAGTACTCGGCCGACGAGGACATCTCCGTCGCGGTCCAGGACCTGATCGAGCAGACCAGGCTGATCCGCGACACCGGGTACGACGCGATCTGGCTGGGGCAGCACTTCCTCAGCCACCCCGCCCAGTACCTGCAGACCACGCCGTTGCTCTCCCGGCTCTCGGCCGAGGCCGGGGACATGAACGTCGGCACCAACCTGCTGCTGCTGCCGATGCTCAACCCGGTGGACGTGGCCGAGCAGTACGCCACCCTCGACGTGATCACCGGTGGCAAGCTGATCCTCGGGGTCGGGCTGGGCTACCGCGCCGAGGAGTTCGCGGCGATGCAGCTCGACAAGAAGGACCGGGTCGGCCGGCTCGTCGAGGGGGTCGAGATCCTCAAGCGGCTCTGGACCGAGGACAACGTCTCGTACCAGGGCAAGCACTTCACCCTGGACAACGTCAGCATCGCGCCGAAGCCGCTGCAGAACCGCCCGCAGATCTGGTTCGGCGCGACGGCCGACAAGGCCATCGAGCGGGCCGCGCTGCAGGCCGACGCCTGGATCGCCACCTCGATGACCGAGTGGGGCGAGATGAAGCGCCAGGTCGACCTGTACCACCAGACCCGGGCCGACGCCGGCCTGGCGAAGGAGGTCCGGTTCGCCAAGTGCGTCGAGCTCTTCGTCGGCGACGACAAGGAGAGCGCGCTGCGCGAGGCGGAGCCGTTCATCGGTGCGAAGTACAAGGCGTACTACAGCTGGGGGATGGGCGACAACGTCCCCGGCGAGAGCGGTGCGGGGATCAGCGACTTCGGTGAGCTGACCAAGAACCGGTTCATCGTCGGCGGCGTCGACGACGTCATCGAGGACTGCCTGTACCACCGCGACGTCCTCGGCGTCACCGACCTGATCGTCCGGCTGAACTTCCCGGGGATGCCGCGCGAGCTGGTCCGTCGCAACATCGAGCGCTTCGCGTCCGAAGTGATCCCGCAGGTTCGCTGACTCCCCTTCGGCGTAGCTGCTTTCCCCAGACGTGGCCCTGTCTCCCCCGACAGGGCCACGTCTGCGTTTCCGGGGTCAGGCCCCGGCAGGCTCCTCGTCGCGGATCAGCAGGCAGTCGACCGCCGCGACGCCCTGGCCCTCCTCGCCGACGAGCAGCGGGTTCATCTCGGCGGCCGCCAGTCCCGGCAGCGAGGCCGCCAGCGCGGAGAACCGTACGGCGGTCTCCACCAGCGCGTCCCGGTCGAAGGCCGGCCCGCCCCGGTAGCCGGCGAGCAGGGTGCCCAGGACGCTCGCGTCGATCAGCTCCTCGGCGTCCTTGCGGGTCAGCGGCACCGGCCGGGCGGCGGCCGGGCCCATCAGCTCGGCGAGCACGCCGCCGGGCGCGATCGACATGCAGAGGCCGACCTGGGAGTCGGCGACGACGCCGATCAGGCACTCCAGCCGCTCGCCGGCGACCATCTCCTGGATCAGGATGCCGTCGATCCGGGCCTCGGGCTCAGCGGCCCGGACATCGGAGAGCAGCCACTCGGCCTCGGTCAGCGCGGTCTCCGGGCGGACCCCGAGCCGGACGCCTCCGACCTCGGTCTTGTGGGCGATGTCGGGCGAGTCGATCTTGAGCACCACCCGCTCACCGACCGAGGCGACCAGCTCCGCGGCCGCGGCAGGGTCGGCGGCGACGTCGTACCGGGCGACGGGGATGCCGGCGGCCACCAGCGCGTCCAGGGCGTCCCTCCCGGCCGCTACCGGGTACTCGGAGGGCCACCGGTCGGCGCGCTCGACCTGCGGCCGCTCCTCGGCGACCAGGCCGGGCCAGCGCAGCCACGAGGAGATCGCCTTCAGCGCCGGGCGCAGCCCCATCACCACCGGGACGCCGGCTTCCTGGGACACCGCGGCGATGCCCTGGTCGAGCGCGCCGCCGGTCAGGGCGAGCAGCACGACCGGCTTGGCATCCGCGGCGGCCTGGCGGGCCAGGATCTCGGCCTGGGTGCGGTAGAAGTCCTCCTGACCGGGTCCGGCCAGGCCGACGTTCATCGCGAACGCGACCAGCCCGATCGCGGGGTCGGCGGCGGCCACCCGGAGCGCGGCGCCGAGGATCTCGGGATCCTCCGCCGCGGCACCGGTGACGTCGAGCGGGTTGTTGACCGCGGCGAAGTCGGGAAGGACGGCGACCAGCTCGGCCGTGGTCTCCGGCCCGAACACCGGAAGGTCGACGCCGACCGCCTCGGCCGTGTCCGCGGTGAGCCCGCAGGCTCCTCCGGAGATGGAGAGCGTCGCCACCCCGGCCGCGGCCGGCGTACGGCCGGCGAGGGCGGAGAAGAGCAGCAGCGTCTCGCGCAGCTCGTCGAGGTCGTCGACCCGGATCGCGCCGCTGGTGGCCAGCAGGCCGTCGAGCGCCGCGGAGCCGCCGGAGATCGCGCCGGTGTGCGCCATCGCGGCCCGGCGTCCGCTCTCCGACCGGCCGGAGGCGAGCACCACGACCGCCTTGCCACGGGACCGCGCCAGCCGGCACGCGGCGGCGAACTTGTCGGCGTCGCGGAGGCCCTCGATGAAGACGCCGATCACCTCGGTGCTGGCGTCCTCGGCGTAGTGCGCGACGTAGTCGGAGACGGTGGCCGAGGCCTCGTTGCCGGTGGTGACGATCGCGGAGACCGCCAGGCCGCGGCCGATCGCCGAGTCGGTGACGGCGTGGGTCAGCGCGCCGGACTGCAGCACCAGCGCCACGTTGCCGGCCGGCAGCGGGTCGACGATCCGGCCCGAGTACGCCGCCGCGCCGCTGGCCAGGTCGAGGGTGCCGTAGCAGTTCGGGCCGCAGCCGACCATGTCGTACTTCTCGAGGGTGCCGACCAGGGCGGCGAGCCGGTCGCCGCCCTTCTCGCCCTCGCCGAAGCCGCTCCCGATCACGACCACGGCGCCGATGCCGCGCTCACCGGCGGCCTGGACGACGTCGAGCGCACGCTCGGCGGAGACCGCCACCACGACCAGGTCGATCCCGTCCGGGAGGTCCGCGACACTGGGCACGCAGCGTCGTCCGAGCACCTCCTCGTGCTTCGGATGGACGACGACCACATCTCCGGCGAACCCGAACCGGTCGAGGTTCTCGAGCACCCTCGAGCCCCGGTTCCCGCGGGGCGAGGCCCCGACGACGGCGATCGCGCGGGGTGCGAGCAGAGGCTGGAGATTCCGGAAGTTGGTCGTCATCATCAATGGATCCCAATCTTTTTCTGTGCCTACGCTTGTGGGGTCCCATCGTAGCGGTTATCTTGATCCAACGGTTTACCTAGTGAACCGCACTAGTCAGTTGATCAGGCCAGGGAGACGTCATGTCAAGCAACGCCGAGCACAGCGGTGTGATCCTCGAGCTCCGAGGACTCCGCAGTCGCATCGAGACGCAGCGCGGTCCGGTCTATCCGGTCAACGACGTGTCCCTGGAGTGCCACCGCGGCCGGACCCTCGCCGTGGTCGGCGAGTCCGGCTCCGGCAAGTCGATGACGTTCCTCTCGACCCTGGGCCTGCTCCCCGCCGGCGGCGTGATCGAGTCCGGCGAGATCCTGTTCGACGGCCAGTCCATCGACGTCACCGACAAGGACTCCCGGCGCGCGCTGCGCGGCAAGTCGATCGGGATGATCTTCCAGGACGCGCTGGCCGGCCTGAACCCGGCGTTCACGATCGGTCAGCAGATCGGCGACGTGATCCGCCACCACGACAAGGTCTCCCGCAAGGTGGCCCGCGCCCAGGCGATCGAGACCCTCGGCCTGGTCGGCATCCCCAACCCCGAGCAGCGGGTGGACGCCTACCCGCACCAGCTCTCCGGCGGCATGCGCCAGCGGGTGATGATCGCGATGGGGATCGCGCTGCGGCCGCAGGTGCTGGTCGCCGACGAGCCGACCACCGCCCTCGACGTGACCGTCCAGGCGCAGATCATGGAGCTGCTTGACAGCCTCCGCACCCAGCTCGGGATGTCGCTGGTGATCATCACCCACGACCTCGGCGTCGTCGCCCGGTACGCCGAGGAAGTCGCCGTGATGTACGGCGGCCGGATCGTCGAGCGCGGCACCGTGCACCAGGTGCTCGAGTCCTCGGTGCACCCGTACACGCAAGCCCTGCGCAACTCGACGCCGCGCCCGGACTCGGACGCCGCCGGGCTGGCCGCGATCCCCGGGCAGCCGCCGAGCATCGCCGACGTACCGGCGGGCTGCAGCTTCCACCCGCGCTGCCAGGTCACCGCCGGGCGCGACGACTGCCGCCAGGTGATCCCGGTACTCCGCCGGCTCACCCCGGACGGTCAGCTGACCGCCTGCCACCACGCCGAGGAGATGTCGCTGTCGGCGACCCGTCAGGAGATGAGCGCGTGATGTCCGTCCAGCCGCTTCCGTCGACCGAGACCCTGCCCTTCGTCTCGGGCGACAACCCGATCCTGCGGGTCGAGCACCTGAGCAAGGAGTTCGGCAAGCGCCGCCGCCGCGGCACCAGCACCACCGTGAAGGCCGTCAACGACGTCTCCTTCGACCTGGCCCGCGGCGAGACCCTCGGCCTGGTCGGCGAGTCCGGCTGCGGCAAGACCACGCTGAGCCGGATGCTGCTGCGCCTGATCGAGCCGACCTCCGGCAGCGTCGAGGTGGAGGGCGAGCAGGTGACCGGCCTCAAGGGCAACGACCTGCGCCGCTTCCGGCAGCGCGCCCAGGTGGTCTTCCAGGACCCCTACGCCTCGCTCGACCCGCGGCAGCGGATCTCCGCGACCGTGGCCGAGCCGCTGGTCAACTCGGGCAAGTCCAAGGCCGAGAAGAAGGAGATCGTCGACGGGCTGCTCGCCCGGATGGGTCTGCTCCCGGCGCACGCGAGCCGGTTCCCGCACCAGTTCTCCGGCGGCCAGCGGCAACGGATCGGCATCGCCCGGGCGCTCTCGGTGACTCCCGACCTGCTGCTGCTCGACGAGCCGGTCTCGGCGCTCGACGTCTCCATCCAGGCCCAGGTGCTGACCCTGCTCAGCGACCTGCGCGAGGAGTTCGACCTCAGCTACATCCTGATCTCCCACGACCTGTCGGTGGTCCGCCACGTCAGCGACCGGGTGATGGTGATGTACCTGGGCCGGATCGTGGAGATGGCCGACAAGAACAGCCTCTTCACCGCGCCCCGGCACCCGTACACCGTCTCGCTGCTCTCCGCGGCGCCGGTCCCGGACCCGACCATCGAGCGCACCCGGCAGCGGATCGTCCTGCGCGGCGACCCGCCGAACCCGGCCAACCCGCCGTCGGGCTGCGCCTTCCACCGACGCTGCTTCCACGCCACCACGATGGCGGCACAGCTCCCCGGCGACCAGGTGACGACCCTGGACGACGGCAGCCGGGTTCCGACCGCGTGCACCACCACGGTGCCGCTGCTGACCCCGGACAGCGCGACGCACTGGTCGGCCTGCCACTTCCCGATGACGCCCGAGGACAACGCCGCGGTGGGCGTCACCGCAGCTCTCTGACAGACCCTGACAACGCAAGAGGCCGGCGCACCAGCGCCGGCCTCTTCGTCGTTCCGGCTCAGGAGGCGAACGGGTCCGCGATCGCCAGGTAGCGGACGTCCAGGTACTCCTCGATGCCCTCGGCGCCGCCCTCGCGACCCATCCCGGACTGCTTGATGCCGCCGAACGGAGCAGCCGCGTTCGAGATGATCCCGAGGTTGAGACCGAGCATCCCGGACTCGATCGTCTCGGCGAGGCGCAGACCGCGGGCGCCGTCCCGGGTGAACACGTACGCCGCCAGGCCGTACTCGGTGTCGTTGGCGAGCGCGACCGCCTCGTCCTCGGTGCTGAACGTGACGATCGGGGCGACCGGCCCGAAGACCTCCTCGGCCAGGATCCGCGACCCGGCCGGTACGTCGACCAGCACCGTCGGGCGGTAGTAGTGGCCCGGCCCGTCGACGAGCTCGCCGCCGGTGAGCGCCCGGGCGCCGCGGTCGACGGCGTCGGTGACCAGCTCGTGCACCTTCGCCCGGCTGGGCTCGTCGATCAGCGGGCCGATGTCGGTCCCGGCCTCGGTGCCGCGCCCGGTGCTCAGCGCGTCCATCCGCTTGGCCAGCCGCTCGGAGAACTCGACCGCGACCGACTCGTGCACGATCATCCGGTTGGCCGCCGTGCAGGCCTGGCCCATGTTGCGCAGCTTCGCGGCCAGCGCGCCCTCGACGGCGAGGTCCAGGTCGGCGTCCTCGAAGACCAGCAGCGGGGCGTTGCCGCCGAGCTCCATCGAGGTGCGCAGGACCTGGTCGGCGGCGTCGCGGAGCAGCCGGCGGCCGACCTCGGTGGAGCCGGTGAAGGAGAGCTTGCGCAGCCGCGGGTCCGCGATCAACGGGCCGGTGACCTTGCCGGCGCTGGTCGTCGGAACGACGTTGAGGACGCCCGCGGGCAGTCCGCACTCCTCCATCAGCTGGGCGAAGAACAGGGTCGAGAGCGGGGTCAGCGCCGGCGGCTTCATCACCATCGTGCAGCCGGCCGCGACCGCGGGGGCCACCTTCCGGGTGGCCATCGCGAGCGGGAAGTTCCACGGGGTGATGAACAGGCACGGGCCGACCGGGCGGCGGTGCACCAGCAGCCGGTTCTTCCCGTCCGGCGCGACCGTGTAGCGGCCGTCGATCCGGACCGCCTCCTCGGAGAACCAGCGCAGGAACTCGGCGGCGTACAGGACCTCGCCGCGGGCCTCGGCGAGCGGCTTGCCCATCTCGATCGTCATCAGCAGGGCGAAGTCGTCGGCCCGCTCGATCATCCGGTCGTAGGCCTTGCGCAGGATCTCGCCGCGCTCCCGAGGCGCCGTACTGCCCCAGGCTGCCTGCGCCCGGACGGCGGCGTCGAGTGCGGCGGCACCGTCCTCGGCGGTGGCGTCGGCGACCGCGGTGAAGGCCGCCCCGGTGGCCGGGTCGGCGACGTCGAACGTCCCGCCCCCGGTCGCCGGGCGCCACTCACCGTCGATCAGCAGGTCGGTACGCACCTGCGCGAGCAGGCCGGCTTCGTCGTGGTTGTGGCTCACTGTTCTCTCCCGTGGTGATCTCTCGTTGGTTGCTCGGTCCGGGCTCAGACCCGTCCGAACCTGTCGATGTCCTCTTGGAACGCCGCGGCCATCTCGGCCCCGACGGTCGGTCGCACCAGGGCGATGGCGTCGAGGTAGTCCTCGGTCTCCGCGCCCCGGCTGCCCCGGGGCTGGCCGACGGCGAGGCCGCGCTCGAAGGAGCGGTGCGCCGCGGCCTGGGCGCAGTGCGCCAGGTCGGCCGGGGTCATGTTCTCCGACGCGTCGACGAGGCGGTCGAGGTCGACGTCGTCGCGCTCGGCGCGTCCGACCAGCGAGGTCCAGATCGCCCGGCGGCCGACGTCGTCCGGCGGGCCGACCGGCACGATGTAGTCGAAGCGCCCGGGCCGGAGGAAGGCGCTGTCGATGCTCCGCACCGAGTTGGTGGCGCAGATCAGCAGCCGGGAGTCCCGCTCCCGGAACGCCGGCACCAGCTTCAGCAGCTCGTTGACGACGCCGTGCGCGCCCCGGCCCGGTTCGCTGGCCGCGGGCGTCGAGCGCTCGGAGACGATCTCCTCGACCTCGTCGATGAAGACGACGACGCGTTCCAGCAGGTCCAGCCGGGCGAAGGTCTCGCGCAGCCCGATCGCCAGGCCGTGCGGGTGGCTGGAGAGCCGCGACGGGTAGATCTCGACGAACGGCCAGCCGAGGCGGCTCGCGATCGCCCGCGCGAAGCTGGTCTTGCCGGTGCCCGGCGGACCGAACAGGATCACCGAGCGCGGCGGCACGAAGCCGTGCGCCCGGGCCTCCTCGCGGCGCTGCAGCGGGAGCACCACGTGCGACTCGATGAACTCCTTCTCGAAGGTCATCCCGGAGAGCCCCTCCCAGAGGCCGTCGGGCTGGATCCGTCCGCCGAGCGACTCCAGGGTGGCCGCCTCGCCGGGGCCGAGACCCTCGCGACGCTCGTAGTACGCCGCCGCCGGCAGCCGCTCGTAGCCGGCCTTCTCCAGCCCCATCGCCAGCTGCTCCTCGTACGGGAGCACGTAGGAGATCCGGCGGGCGCCCTGGCTGAGCAGGTAACGCTCCAGGCTGGTCAGCAGCGAGCTGACCAGGCCCTGCCCGCGGTGGTCCGGGTGCACCGCCATCCGCATGATCCAGGCGCGGTCGGTGTCCACCGTCGAGACGGCGGCCGCGACCAGGTGCCCGTCCCGGACCGCCACCACGGCCGGCTGCTTGGCGGCCAGGGCGGCGAGGCACTCGCCGACGCTGAAGATGCTGGGCTGGCCGAGGGTTGCGGTGGCGTCCCACAGATGAACGATGTGATCCAAGTCGTCATCGGTGTACTCCCGCACCAAGTACTCCATGTCGAGCCTCGATCTCTCCGGTGTCAGGACCGGGTCAGGCCCGGGTCACGCACCGCGGCGCTCGGCCGAGTCCATGGTCTGGGCGAGCAGCGTCGCGATCGTCATCGGGCCGACCCCGCCGGGGACCGGCGTGATCCAGGAGGCCCGCTCCGCGGCGGCGCCGTACTCGACGTCACCGACGTTGCCGGCGTTGTAGCCGGCGTCGACGACGACCGCGCCGGGCTTGATCCAGGCGCCGCGCACCAGCTCGGGCCGGCCGACCGCGGCGACGACGACGTCGGCCTCGGCGACCCGGTCGGCGAGGTCCGTCGTCCGGGAGTGGCAGATCGTGACGGTCGCGTTGCGCTCGAGCATCAGCATCGCCATCGGCTTGCCGAGGATCCGGCTCCGGCCGACCACGACCGCGTGCTTGCCGGCGAGGTCGACGTCGTACGCGTCGAGCAGCCGCATGATGCCGCCGGGTGTGCACGAGGCGTAGCCCGGCTCGCTGAACGACATCGCCGCGAAGCTCGCCAGCGTCACGCCGTCGACGTCCTTCTCCGGGCTGATCGCCTCGAACGCGAGGTGCTCGTCGATCTGCGGCGGCACCGGGTGCTGGAGCAGGATGCCGTCCACGGCGTCGTCGGCCGAGAGCGCCTCGACCGCGGCGACGAGCTCCTCGGTCGTGGTCTCCTGACCGAGCTCGACGCGACGGGACTCGATGCCGACCTGGCGGCACCGGTTCTGCTTCATCTTGACGTAGGTGTGCGAGGCGGGGTCCGAGCCGACGAGCACGGTCGCCAGCATCGGCGCCCGGCCGGTCCGCTCGGTGAATTCCGCGGCGCGGAGGCCGACGTGGGCCAACAGGTCCGCTGCTGCTGCTTGGCCGTCGAGGATGGCCATGGACGTTCCTTCCGTGGTTGCTTCAGGGGGGTGAGGGTGCGCGGGTGTCCGGTCCGCTCAGCGGAAGACGACGGTGCGGTGACCGTTGAGCAGCACCCGGCGCTGGACGTGCCAGAGCACCGCGCGGGCCAGGGTGTGCGACTCGGTGTCGCGCCCCAGGGCGACCAGGTCCTGCACCGACGCCTGGTGGTCGACGCGGGCGACGTTCTGCTCGATGATCGGGCCCTCGTCCAGGTCCGAGGTGACGTAGTGCGCGGTGGCGCCGACCAGCTTGACGCCGCGCTCGTGCGCCTGGCGGTAGGGGTTCGCGCCCTTGAAGCTCGGCAGGAACGAGTGGTGGATGTTGATCGCGCGACCGTCGAGCTCCTTGCAGAGGTCCTCGGAGAGGATCTGCATGTAGCGCGCCAGCACCACCAGGTCGACGTCGTGCTCCTCCACGATCGCGAGCAGCTCGGCCTCGGCGGCCGCCTTGGTCTCCTTGGTCACCGGGATGTGCCGGAACTCGATGCCGTGCCGGGCCGCGAGCGGTTCGAGGTCCGGGTGGTTGGAGACGATCACCGGGATCTCGGCCGGCAGCAAGCCGCTGGACCAGCGGTACAGCAGGTCCTGGAGGCAGTGGTCGAACTTGGAGACCATCAGCAGCAGCCGGACCGGGCGGCCCAGGTCGCTGATCTCGTAGTCCATCGCGAACTCCGCCGCGATCGGTGCGAAGGCAGCTTCGAGCTCGGCCAGTGCGGGCGTGGAGTCGCCGGTGCGCATCTGCACCCGCATGAAGAACAGACCGGACGACGGTTCGCCGAACTGGTTGCTCTCGACGATGTCGCAGCCGTTCCGGAAGAAGAAGTCGACCACCGCGCGGACGATCCCGGGCCGGTCGGCGCAGGACAGGGTGATCACCAGCCCCCCGGCGTCCGGCTCGGTCTTGCGCTGCGGGGCGGTGAGGGTGCTCTCGCTCATGTCCTCAGCCCTTCAGCCGCGAGCCGGTCGGGTCGTACGGCGCCTTGAGGCTGACCTCGGCGTCGAAGACCACGCCGGCCGCCTCGACCTGGTAGGTCCCGCCGCGGACGTAGTCGGCGTCGGCGATCTCCACCTCCGGCTCGACGTACGCCATCGCGACGCAGCGACCGAGGACAGCGCTGTACGCCGCCGAGGTCACGAACCCGCGGGGCTCACCGTTACGGAGCAGCAGCTCACCACCCCAGAGGACGGCGTCCGGGTCGTTGAGGGTGACCGAGACCAGCCGGGCACGCGGGCCGGCGGCCTTCGCCTTCTCGACCGCTTCCCGGCCGCGGAAGTCGACCCCGCTCGCCAGCTTGCAGGTGAACGTCATCCCGGCCTCGACCGGGGTGCGGTCCGGGGTCAGCTCGCGGCCCCAGGCCCGGTAGCCCTTCTCGATCCGCATCGCGTCGACCGCGTAGTGGCCGACTGCGGTCAGGCCGAGATCGGCGCCGGCGTCGACCAGGCGCTCGTAGGCGGTGACGGCGTACTCGGTGGGGATGTAGAGCTCCCAGCCCAGGTCGCCGACGTACGAGACCCGGGTCGCGCGGACCGGAACCGGCCCGATGTCGATCTTCTGGCTGGTGTAGAACGGGAACGCCTCGTTGCCCAGGTCGGCGTTGCTGAGCCGGTTGAGCAGGGTCCGCGACTGCGGCCCCATGATCCCGAGCACCGCGTACGACGAGGTGACGTCGACGACCTCGACCCGCGAGCCCGCAGGCAGGTGCCGGTTGAGGTAGTGCTCGTCGCGGGTGCCCTGGGCCGAGCCGGTCACCAGCAGGTACTCGTCGATCGCCGTCCGGGTCACAGTCACGTCGGACTCGTAGCCGCCGCGGTCGTTGAGGATGCCGGTGTAGACGGTGGTCCCCGGTGCGACCGCCATGTCGTTGGCGCAGATCCACTGCAACGCCGCCTCGACGTCCGGGCCGCGGAGCAGGAACTTGGAGAACGCGGTCTGGTCGAGCAGTGCCACCTGGTCACGGGTGGCCTGGTGCTCGGCGTTCACGTACGGCCGCCAGTTCTGGTGGCCGAAGGAGTACTCGGTGACCCGGGCGACGCCCTCGGGGGCGAACCAGTTCGGCCGCTCCCAGCCGTTGCGGTTGCCCATCACGGCACCGCTGTCGTCGAGCAGGTGGTGGATCGGCGAGCGGCGCAGCGGGCGACCGGTGTCGGGCTCCTTGTTCGGCCACGGGATCGCGTAGTGCAGGCCGAGGGTCTCCTTGGTGCGCTCGCGCAGCCAGGTCTCGTTGGAGTTGAACGGCGCGAACCGGCGGATGTCCACCGGCCACAGGTCGCGGTCGGGCTCACCGGCGACGATCCACTCGGCCATCGCCATACCGGCGCCGCCGGCCGACGCGATCCCGGTGGAGTTGAAGCCGGCGAGCACGTACATGTTCGGGCACTCGACGGCCTCGCCCATGATGAAGTTGTTGTCCGGCGTGAACGACTCGGGGCCGTTGTAGAGCTTCTTCATGCCGGCGGTCTCGAGCGCCGGGACCCGGGTGATCGCGTTCTCCATCAGGATCGCGAACTGCTCCCAGTCGTCCTCGAGCAGCTGGAAGACGAACGGGTCCGGGATGTCGTACGGACCGACCCACGGCTTGGCGTCGGGCTCGAACCCGCCCATCACCAGGCCGCCGACCTCTTCCTTGAAGTAGATGTAGCCGTCCTGGTCGCGCATCACCGGCAGGTCGCGGTGGACGCCCTCGATCGGGTCGGTCACGACGTAGAAGTGCTCGACGGAGTGCAGCGGGACCTTCACCCCGGCCATCGCGCCGATCTGGGCGGCCCACTGGCCGGCGCAGTTCACGACGGTGTCGCACTCGATCAGGCCGTTCTGGGTGCGGACGCCGGTGATCCGGTTGCCCGCCATCTCCAGGTCGGTGACCTGGGTGTCCTCGCAGACGATCGCGCCATGGCTGCGGGCGCCGCGCGCCAGCGCCTGGGTGAGGTCGGTGGGGTTGGCCTTGCCGTCACCCGGCAGCCAGACCGCGCCGACCAGGTCGTCGGTCCGCATCAGCGGCCACTTCTCGCCGGCCTCGGCCGGGGTGAGCCGCTCGGCCTCGACGCCGAACGCGCGGGCGGTGGCGAGCGTGCGCATCAGCGACGTCATCCGCTCCTCGGTGCGCGCCACCGAGAGGCTGCCGCAGCGCTTCCAGCCGGTGCCGAGACCGGTCTCCTCCTCGAGCGTGGCGTAGAGCTGGGTGGAGTACTGGATGAGCTTGGTCATCGCGTCGGTCGGCCGCAGCTGGCCGACCAGCCCGGCGGCGTGCCAGGTCGTTCCGCCGGAGAGCTTGCCCTGCTCGAGGACTACGACATCGGTCACCCCCAGCTTGGTGAGGTGGTACGCGACGCTCGTGCCGACGATGCCGCCGCCGATCACAACGACCTGTGCTCGGGACGGCTGGGGGGTAGCCATTGTTCCTTCTTTCAGTGAGTGCTGCGGGGGGTGGGTGCGGTGGGGTGCCGCGCGGCGAAACGACGGCACCCCACCACGATCAGTCGACCGTGACGTCAGACAGATCGATGAGCTCCGACGTCGTCGTGTGGAAGTTCTGGACTCCCTTACGAGCGGCGAAGAAGTTGACCATGTGGTACAGCGGGATGACGACGGCGTCGTCCTCGACCAGCTTGCGCTGGACGTCCTGCATCACCTGGTTGCGCTCGTCGCTGCCGACCTCGAGGGTGGCGAGCGAGTCGATCTGAGCGTCGACAGCCGGGTCCTTGAACTGCGACATGTTGTTCACCGAGTCGCTGCGGAACACGCGGAGCAGCATGTCGCCCGGGTCACCGGAGCTCATGCCCCAGCCGAGGTAGTACATCTCGGTCTTGTGGTCGAGCAGCGACTGGTACCAGGTACCGGCCTCCTGCACGTCGAGCTTCAGCGTGATGCCGACCTTCGCCAGCTGCTGCTGGACGACCTCGCCGATGTCCTTGTCCTTGAGGTAGCGAGCCGCCGGGAGCGTCAGCGTGAGCTTGACGTTCGACAGACCGGCGTCCTTGAGGAGCTTCTTGGACTCTTCCGGGTTGTAGTCGAGCTTGATCGGCGGGTCGTTCTTCAGGAACTCCGGCGACACCAGACCCTCGTTGGCAGCGTTGCCGATGCCTTCGAGCACGTCGTCGACGATCGCGTTGCGGTCGATCGCGTGGGCGACGGCCTTGCGGATCACCGGGTTGGTGACGGTCTTGAGGTTGAAGCCGAGGAAGATCGGCCGGGCCTTCGGCTCGGTGATCAGGTAGAAGTCCGAGGACGACTTGAGCGAGGCGGCCTGGTCCGGCGGCGGGTTCTCGATGACGTCGATGTCACCGGCCTGGAGCGCGCTGTAGCGGGTGCTCGCCTCGGGGATCGGGATGAACGAGACCTTGTCGACCGAGGGCTTGTCGCCCCAGTAGCCGGAGTACCGCTTGAAGGTCATCGAGGTGTCCGGGATCCACTCCACGAACTCGAACGGACCGGTTCCGACCGGCTCCTTCGCGATCTTGTCGCCCTTCTCGTCCAGCGCCTTGGGGCTGATGATCGCGGCGACCGGAACGGTCAGGTTGTTCAGGATGCTGGAGAACGGGTTCGTCAGGACGAGCCGCGCCGTCATCGGGTCGGGGGTCTGAACTTCCTTGATCATGCCGAGGAAGCCCTTGCCCTGAGCCTGGGTCGAGGCCCGCTCGAGGCTCTTCTTGACCGCGGCCGAGTCGAAGTCGGTGCCGTCCTGGAACTTGACGCCCTCACGGAGCTTGAAGTCCCACTCGGTGTCGGAGACCTGCTTCCACGACGTCGCGAGGCTGGGCTCGAACTGGCCGTCGTTGGTGAGCTTCACCAGGCCTTCGTAGACCAGGTTGTCCCGCGTGAAGTCGCCCGCGAGGACGAAGTTCGGCGGGTCGAGGCTCTGCGCATCGGAAGCCATTCCGATGCGGAGCGTCTTGTTGCCGTTGCCGGACGGCTCATCGCCGCCGGAGAGGCCACCGCATGCACTGAGCACGAGGGCGGAAACCAGAGCAAAGGTGAGCCCGATACTCCACCGAAGCCGGCTACCTGGAGGTTGCGCCATTGCTAGAACCTTCCGTTTGACAAGGGTGAGATCTCCGACTGCTCGGGCCGCCCTTGGTTCACTGATCAAACCGTTGATCCGAAATACTGGTGTCTTGGGTCACGTGTGTCAAGGGATCTCCTGAAACTCGAAAATGCGCGCGCTCAAAATGACCCGCCCAGCCTCCCTCGGCCGTGCACGTCGCGCGCGCCGGGGGTGCCCGGGCAGCGGCAACTAGCCTGGAGCGGTGAACACCGAAGACCTGCGCCTGGCCGTGTACCGCGCGTTCGCCGCGGGACGGTTCCCGACGATCGCCACCCTCGCCCTCGAGCTCCGGGCGATGCCGGACCAGGTCCGCACCGGCCTGATCACGCTCTCCCTCGGCCGGCACGTCGTCCTCGACAGCACCGGCGCGATCCTGATGGCGCACCCGTTCTCGGCCGTTCCGCAGGGATTCGCAGTGATGGGCAAGGACGTGCTCTGGTGGGGCGGCTGCGCCTGGGACTCGTTCGCGCTGCCGCACCTGCTTCCCGAGCAGGCTCCCGTGCTGGTGTCGACCCGGTGCCCCGCCTGCGACCGCCCGCACGTCTGGAACGTCTCCGACCAGGAGCCTCCCGAGGGCGACCAGGTCGCGCACTTCCTGGTCCCGGTGGCGAACATGTGGGACGACGTCGTCCGCACCTGCGCCCACCAGCGGATCTTCTGCTCCGAGGCCTGCGTCGACAACTGGACCGCGTCCGCCGGCAGGACCAAGGGCGAGGTTCTCGACCTGCCTACGCTCTGGCGCCTCGCCGAGCACTGGTACGACGGCCGCCTCCAGCGCGGCTACCGGCGGCGGGACCCGGCCGAGTCGGCGCAGTACCTGCGCGAGGTCGGCCTCACCGGAGCGTTCTGGGGCAGCTGATCCCGCTCAGAACCGGTGCGCCCGGGCGATCCTGACCAGGTCCGCGGACGGGCCGGTCAGGCGTCGGGGCCCGGTCCAGACGGCGCGGAGCTCACGACCCAGGTCGAGGTCCACCGGCACCTCCAGGACGGCACCGGTCGCCAGCGCCTCGGCCACCGACAACCGACTCAGCACCGCGGGGCCGGCGCCGGCCTGGACAGCCACGCGGACGGCGGCGTTGCTGGCCAGCTCCTGCTGCGCCGTCACGACCCGGCCGGTACGCCGGCGCAGCTCGTCGTCGAGACGGACCCGCGTCCCGGAGCCGGGTTCGCGGGTCAGCATCGGGGTGTCGACCAGCTCCTCGCTGGTGACCCGGCCGCGCCGCCGCGCCCACGGATGCTCCGCGCCCACGACGAGGACCAGCTCGTCGCGGGCGACCACCGCCGAGTGCACCCCGCTCGGGGCCCGCGGGCCCTCGACGAACCCGACCTCGCACGAACCGCTGAGCACCGCGGCGAGCACCGCCGCCGTGTTGAGCACCTCGACCCGGACGGCGACGTCCTCGTGCTCCGCGCGCAAGGACGCCAGCCAGGCCGGGAGCAGGTGCTCGGCGATCGTCTGGCTCGCCGAGACCGTCAGCTCGCCGCCGCCGGAGCTCGCCAGGGTCGCGGCTCCGTGGATCAGCACCGAGGCGGCCGAGAGCACGTCGCGGGACCAGTCCACGACCATCAGCCCCGCAGGAGTCAGCCGGGCACCGGTGGTGGAGCGCGTCACCAGGCTGACGTCCAGGGCTCGCTCGAGGCGGGCCAGCGACCGACTGGCATTGGGCTGCGCCATCCCGATCGCCTTCGCGCCAGCGCTGACGCTGCCGTGCTCGGCGATCGCGACGAGCAGCTCGACGGCGCTCAGATCAGGCCATTGCGTCATCTCCGAAGGATATAGCGGCATGGAGAAGTGACGGCTACTGCGACCGCCGGTGTCGGCACAGAGTGGAGGCATGACGACGGCGACCCGGCAACCAGCGGCACCAGCGGCACCAGCGGCACCAGCGCGGCGTACCGGGTTGGCTCCGGGGGTGGCGGCCTGCGGTGCCGCTGCGGCGGTCGCGTTCGGCCTCGCCCACCTCGTGCCGGCGCTCAGCCCGCTCCTCGTCGCGATCTTCCTCGGGACGGCGGTCGCCGCCGTCGCCGCGCCCGGTCCTCGCCTCCTGCCGGGTCTCGCCTACGGGTCGCGGACGCTCCTCCGCGCCGGGATCGTCCTGCTCGGCCTCCAGGTCTCGCTGCGTCAGATCGCCGACCTCGGACCGCGGACGCTGGTCCTGATCGTCGTCGTGGTCGCCTCGGGCATCGCGTTCACCCTGGCCGTCGGCCGTGCCCTCGGCGTCTCCTGGACGCAGCGGGTGCTGATCGCCTGCGGCTTCTCGATCTGCGGCGCCGCGGCGATCGCTGCGGTCGACGGGGCGATCGACGCCGACGAGGAGGAGACCGCCACCGCGATCGCCCTGGTCGTCGTGTTCGGCACCCTGATGATCGGCGTCCTCCCGGTGGCCGCCCTGCTCCTGAACCTCGACGACCGCACCGCCGGCACCTGGGCCGGAGCGTCGATCCACGAGGTCGCCCAGGTGGTCGCCGCCGGAGGCCTGGTCGGGAGCGGTGCCCTGACGGTCGCGATCGTCGTCAAGCTCGGCCGGGTCCTGATGCTCGCGCCGGTGGTCGCCTGGGTGACCTGGCAGCAGCGCCGCCGGCTCCGCGCGAACCGGACGGTGACCACCCTCCCGCCCCTGGTCCCTGGCTTCATCGCCGGCTTCGTGGTGATGGTCCTCGTCCGCACCTGGGCCGCCCCGCCGGAACTGGTCCTGGAGCTGGCGAAGAACGCCGAGACCCTGCTCCTCGCCGCCGCGATGTTCGCGCTCGGCTGCGGGGTCCAGGTCCGGGTGCTGCGCGCGGCCGGGTGGGCGCCGATGCTGCTCGCGGGCGCAGCGACCGCGTGGGTGACCGTGGTCGGGCTCGTCGGCGCCGTGCTGATCCACTGACCGGCGCAGCGATCAGGCCTGTCGCAGCATCCGCTGACGGCTCACCCAGCGCAACGAAGACGTCGCTCATGTTCGGCGCATTGATCATCACCGCACTTCGCTCGGTGCGAACCCGCGTTCTGGGCCCTAATTCACCAGAAGGTGAACAAGAGTGAACTTACGGCAGGACCGGGTAGTGGCTGGTGATCGCGACCCGGTTCCAGGCGTTCATCACGGTGACCAGCCACGCCACGGCGGAGGTCTGCTCGTCCGACAGGGAGCCGTCGTCCCAGGACCGCGACTCCGGCACCGCGAGCGAGGTCATCTGCTCGGCCAGACCCAGAGCCGCCCGCTCCTGAGCGGTGAAGTACGCGGTCTCCCACCAGGCCGCAAGCACCGCGAGCCGATCGGCGGTCTCCCCGAGCGCCAGGGCGTCGCGTGAATGCATCCGCAGGCAGAACCCGCACCCGTTGAGCTGCGAGACGCGGATCTTGACCAGCTCCACCAGCAGCGGCGCCACCCCGGCCGCCGCCAGCGCGGCGGCGCACTCCTCGTCGAGCTTCGTCATCTGGCGGTAGACGCCCGGATGGATCTTGCTCATGTTCACGGCGATCGCCCCTCCCGACTCGGTGTTCACTCTCGTCGCGATCAACCTAGCGGCGAGCCCAGACGTCCCCGTGCTCGCACGAACCGTCACGAGAGACGCGGAGAGCCGGGCCCGAAGGCCCGGCTCTCTCGTTGTTCACACGTGCGCGAGGGGGGATTTGAACCCCCACGCCCTTTCGGACACTGGCACCTGAAGCCAGCGCGTCTGCCGTTCCGCCACTCGCGCGTGAAGCGGGGACAGGCTATCCCAGACCGACTCGCCTGCCCAAACCGGGAGGGGACGAACCCGTCGCCCCGCCCTATACGCTGGGCGGGTCGCGGAATTGGTCCGCGCACTGTCGCATGTGCTGAAGGGGGTGAGGACCTGAGCGGGCTGCAACGCTTCGAGAACCGGTTGGAGCAGATGATCTCCGGGGTCTTCGCGCGCACCTTCCGCAGCGCGGTCCAGCCGGTCGAGATCTCCTCGGCCCTCGTGCGCGAGGTCGACAACTCCGCGCAGGTGCTCAGCCGCGACCGCCGGCTGGCCCCCAACGACTTCCACGTCGAGCTCTCCGAACCGGACCACGCCCGGCTCACCTCGTTGGGCGACGCGCTGATCGCGGAGCTCACCGGCCTGCTCAAGGACCACGCCGCGGCCCAGTCCTACGTCTTCACCGGCCCGGTCGGGATCACCCTCGAGGTGGCCGACGACCTCACTACCGGGCGGTTCCGGGTCCGCAGCCAGGCGATGGCGAAGGTCAGCCAGAGCGGGCCGGAGATCAGCGAGACCCAGGTACGCCGCGCCACCGCCGTCCTCGACATCAACGGCGAGCGGATGCCGCTGGCGCCTCCGGGGATCGTGGTCGGCCGCGGCAACGACGCCGACCTCCGGGTGAACGACCCGGGCGTCTCCCGCCGGCACGCCGAGTTCCGGGTGGTCAGCGACGAGCACGGCCCCCGGGTCAGCGTCCATGACCTCGGCTCCACCAACGGCGTCCTGGTCAACGGCAAGCGGGTCGAGAACGCCGCGCTGGCCGACGGCGCCGTCGTACGGATCGGCAACACCACGATGACCTTCCACCAGAGACCGGAATGAGGACGCGATGTCTGAGCTGACTCTGGTGCTGATCCGCTTCGGGTACCTGGCGATCCTGTGGATCTTCGTGCTCTCCGCGATCTCGGTGATCCGGACCGACATGTTCGGTGCCCGGGCTGCCCGCGAGGCCAGCCGCGCCCAGGAGCGCCGCGCCGCGAAGGCGGCGGGGAAGACCCGGACCAAGCCGGTGAAGGCCCGTCGCGGCGACCCGACCTCGGTGGTGATCCTCGAGGGCGGCAACTCCGGCGAGACCGTGTCGCTGGCCGCCGCGCCGCTGCTGATCGGCCGCGGCAACGACGCCGCGATCCGTCTCGACGACGACTACGTCTCCACCCGGCACGCGCGGATCGCCAGCTCCGGCGAGCAGTGGTACGTCGAGGACCTCGGCTCCACCAACGGCACCTACGTCGGCAACAGCCGGATCACCCAGGCGACGGCGATCTCGCTGGGCACCCAGATCCGCATCGGGAAGACGATCCTGGAGCTGCGGAAGTGAGCCAGGGATGACGCTCTCGCTCCGCTTCGCCGCGCTCTCGGACGTGGGCCGGGTCCGCCGCGACAACCAGGACTCCGGGTACGTCGGACCGCACCTGCTGATCATCGCCGACGGCGTCGGCGGGGCCGCCCGGGGCGACATCGCCAGCAGCGCGACCGTGGACGCCCTCCGCAAGCTCGACGCCGCGCCGGGCAACGACGCCCTCAGCGAGCTCGCCGCGACCATCCACCTGGCCCACGACCGGCTCGCCGAGATCGTCGAGGCGCATCCCGACCTCGACGGCACCAGTACGACGGTCAGCGCCGCGATCTTCGACGGCACCCACCTGCGCCTCGGCCACATCGGGGACAGCCGCGCGTACCTGCTCCGCGACGGCCTGCTCCGCCAGCTGACCTCCGACCACACCCTCGTGCAGAGCCTGGTCGACGAGGGCCGGATCACCGAGGAGGAGGCCCGGGTCCACCCGCACCGCAACCTGATCCTCCGCGCGGTCGACGGCGTGCACGACCCCGAGCCCGACCTGTTCTCGGTGCCGGTCCAGGCCGGCGACCGGCTGCTGTTCTGCTCCGACGGTTGCTCCGGCGTGCTCGAGCCCGAGACCCTCACGGCGCTGCTGGTCGGCGACCCCCTCGAGGACGTCGCCGCCCGGCTGGTGCGCAGCTCGCTGGAGGCCGGCAGCTCCGACAACGTCACCGTGGTGGTCGCCGAGGTCGTCGAGGGCGACGATCCGCCGGCCCGCCCGCTCGTGGTCGGCGCCGCGGCCTCGACCCCGCACCTGCTGATCAGCAACGAGTCGACCGGCAACCTGGACGAGGCCGACGTCGATCGCCTCGCCGAGGCGATCGATCCGGAGGCGATCCGGTACGCGCCGCAGCCGCCCCCGCGAGGCCTCTGGCTCCGGCGCCTGCTCGCCGTCCTGGTGGTCCTGGGCCTGATCGGCGCCGCCGGCTGGGGCGCCTACCGGGTCTCCCAGAACGGCTACTTCGTCACCGAGTCGAACGGCAGCATCGCGGTCTTCAAGGGCGTCAACATCGACCTGCCGGTAGTGAAGATGCACACGCTGGTCCGGACGACCGACTTCACCCTGGAGGACATGGGCGAGTTCGCCGACGAGGTCCGCGACGGCAAGGACTTCACCACCCTCGCGCTCGCGATCGGCTTCGTCTACCAGGCGGCGTGCCCC
Source organism: Nocardioides marmoriginsengisoli (assembly GCF_003725695.1). GTDB lineage: Bacteria > Actinomycetota > Actinomycetes > Propionibacteriales > Nocardioidaceae > Marmoricola > Marmoricola marmoriginsengisoli. The sequence goes on along the minus strand of NZ_RJSE01000009.1, from coordinate 532,462 downwards.
ACGACCGACGCTGGCGCCGCGACCCCGACCCAGGACACCGGCCGTACTTTCTTCGACCGCCTGCTGCCGCCGATCGGGCCGCAGTCGACCACCCCCGACACCAGCCCGTCGGGCGCCAGCTGCGCCGAGGCGCCATGAGCCGGACCTCACCGACCCCCACCCGTCCACGGGACCCGCGTCCGGGCCCGCTGATGGAGTTCGTGCACCGCCGCCGCCGCGGCGCCGAGCTCTTCCTGCTGATCCTCAGCCTGGTCGTCGGCATCGGCGCCTACGCCGCGGTCGGGCTCGGCGTCGACGGCAGCGTGCCCGCCGACATCTACAAGTACGGCGGCTGGCTGACGGCGCTGATCGTCGCGGCGCACCTCACCATCCGCTGGAAGGCCGCGTACGCCGACCCGATCCTGCTGCCGATCGTCGCCGCCCTGAACGGTCTCGGCCTCGCGATGATCCACCGGATCGACCTCGGCATGCAGGCCAAGAAGCCCGACTACCAGGCGCTCGCGTCCTCGCAGCTGATCTGGATGACCCTCGGGGTCGCGCTGTTCATCGGCGTCCTGGTGCTCCTCCGCGACCACCGCCGGCTGCAGGCCTTCACCTACACCTCCGGGCTGGCCGCGCTGGTGCTGCTGCTCCTGCCGATGGTCCCCGGGATCGGCCGCAACATCCGCGGCGCCCGGATCTGGATCCACCTCGGCCCGCTGAGCTTCCAGCCCGGCGAGGTCGCCAAGGTGCTGCTGGTGATCGCGTTCGCCGGTTACCTGGTGCTCTACCGCGACGCGCTGGCCCTGGCCGGACGCCGGGTCCTCTTCGTCGACCTGCCCCGCGGCCGCGACCTCGGCCCGATCCTGGCGATGTGGCTGATCAGCCTCGGCATCCTGGTCTTCCAGAACGACCTCGGCTCGTCGCTGCTCTTCTTCGGGATGTTCCTGGTGATGCTCTACGTCGCCACCGAGAGACCCGGGTGGCTGGTCATCGGCGGCCTGATGTTCATCGCCGGCGCCTACTTCGGCTACCTCACCACCGGGCACGTGAAGGTCCGGGTCGAGGCCTGGCTGGACCCGTTCAACCCGGACAACAACGGCTACCAGATCGTGCAGGGGATGTTCGGGATGGCGTGGGGCGGCCTGACCGGGCGCGGCCTCGGACTGGGCTCTCCGCAGGACACCCCGATCGCCTCGTCCGACTTCATCATCCCGGCCCTCGGCGAGGAGCTCGGGCTCACCGGCGTGATCGCGATCATCCTGCTCTACGGGCTGCTGGTCGAGCGGGCGCTGCGGACCGCGCTGATCTGCCGGGACAATTTCGGCAAGCTGGTCGCCACCGGCCTCGGGGTCGTGTTCGCGCTGCAGGTCTTCGTCGTCATCGGCGGCGTCACCAAGCTGATCCCGCTGACCGGCCTGACCACGCCGTTCCTCTCCCAGGGCGGCTCCAGCCTGGTCGCCAACTGGGTGATCATCGCGCTGCTGCTGCGGATCTCCGACCAGGCCCGGCGACCACCGCCGGAGTTCCTGGAGCCCGGTGAAGACATGGACTCCACCCAGGTGGTGAGCATGCGATGAATCGCCCGATCCGCAACCTCGCGATCGCCTGCATGGCGATGTTCCTGGCACTGATGGCCAACGCCACCTACCTGCAGTACTGGCAGGCCGACTCGCTCAACTCGCTGACCGAGCACGACAACAACACCCGGGTGAAGGACGCCACCTTCTCCGAGCCGCGCGGGCAGATCCTGGTCGGCAAGAAGGCGATCGCCCTCAGCAAGAAGTCGAACGACCGGTTCAAGTACCAGCGGGTCTACCCGTTCGGCGCCGAGTACGCGCACATCGCCGGCTACTTCTCGCGCAGCCGGTTCGGCGGCATCGAGTCCAGCCAGAACAACATCCTCACCGGCGACGCCCCGGGCCTCTTCGTGAACCGGGTGATCGACCTGCTCGGCAACCAGGCTCCGCAGGGCGGCAACGTCGTGCTGACCCTGAACGCCAAGGCGCAGAAGGCCGCCTACGAAGGGCTCAAGGCGCTCGGCAACAACACCCGAGGCGCGGTGGTCGCGATCGAGCCGGCGACCGGCCGGATCCTCGCGATGGTCTCCAGCCCGACGTTCAACCCGACCCGGATGGCCAACCACGACATCTCGATCTCCGACAAGGCCTACGACCGGCTGCTCGCCGACAAGCTGATCCCGCTGAACAACCGGGCGATCGAGGAGCGGCTGCCTCCGGGCTCGACGTTCAAGCTCGTCACCGCGGCCGCCGCGCTCAGCAGCGGCAAGTACAACCCGGACACCCTCGTCCCCGGCGGCGCGTCCCTGGACCTGCCGCAGACCTCGAAGGACCTGGTCAACGAGAGCCGCGGCTCCTGCGGCGGCAACAAGATCACCCTGACCCGCGCCCTCGAGGTCTCCTGCAACGTCGCCTTCGGCGCGGTCGGTCTCAAGCTCGGCGCCGACGCGCTGCGCGAGCAGGCCGAGAAGTTCGGCTTCAACAAGCGCGACTTCTTCACCGACCTGGACGACCCGCTGACCTCCCAGGCCACCAGCGAGTTCCCCCAGGACGTCGACGCACCCCAGACCGCGCTGTCGGCGATCGGCCAGGCCAGCGTCACCGCGACGCCGTTGCAGATGGCGATGGTGGCGGCCGGGATCGCCAACAACGGCCGGGTGATGACGCCGTACCTGGTCGACGAGATCCGCTCCGCCGACCTCGACGTGATCAAGCCGATCGAGCCCAAGGTGCTCACCCCGCAGGCGATCACGCCCTCGGCCGCGAGCAAGCTCGCCGAGATGATGGTCGCCGTGGTCGACAACGGCACCGGCCGGACCGCGCAGATCCCCGGCATCAAGGTCGCCGGCAAGACCGGCACCGCGCAGAGCCTGCCCAGCCGGCCGCCGTACGCCTGGTTCGTGTCGTTCGCGCCGTCAGTAAATGCCCGGGTGGCCGTCGCAGTACTGATCCAGGACGCCAACGTCGACCGGGACGCGATCTCCGGCAGCGGCCTCGCCGCCCCGATCGCGAAGTCCGTGATGGAGGCGGTGCTCAACCCATGACCCGACCGCAACACCGTGAAGACCTGACCAGCACTGCACGTGAACGAATGAGGGGACACCTCGATGTCTGAGCCCACTGGACCGCACCGCATCGGCGGCCGCTACGAGATCGGCGAGCTGCTCGGCCGAGGAGGGATGGCCGAGGTCCGCAAGGGCACCGACGTCCGCCTCGGCCGCACCGTCGCCATCAAGCGGCTGCGCACCGACCTGGCGAGCGACGCGACCTTCCAGGCCCGCTTCCGCAGGGAGGCCCAGTCCGCGGCGTCCCTGAACCACCCGGCGATCGTCTCGGTGTACGACACCGGCGAGGAGATGTCGACCGACGGCAGCAACGTCGCACAGCCCTACATCGTGATGGAGTACGTCGCCGGCCGCACCCTGCGCGAGATCCTCCGCGAGGGGCGCAAGATCCTTCCCGAGCGGGCCCTGGAGATCACCTCCGGCACGCTCGGCGCGCTCGACTACAGCCACCGCGCCGGGATCATCCACCGCGACATCAAGCCGGGCAACGTGATGTTGACCCCGGCCGGCGACGTGAAGGTGATGGACTTCGGCATCGCCCGCGCGGTCGCCGACGCGCACAACACGATGACCCAGACCGCGGCGGTGGTCGGCACCGCCCAGTACCTCTCCCCGGAGCAGGCCCGCGGCGAGACCGTCGACTCGCGCTCGGACGTCTACTCGACCGGGTGCCTGCTCTTCGAGCTGCTCACCGGGCGGCCGCCGTTCGTCGGCGACTCGCCCGTCGCGGTCGCCTACCAGCACGTCCGCGAGCAGGCCCCGGCCCCGTCCAGCCTGGACGCCGACCTGCCGCCGGAGATCGACGCGATCGTCGCGAAGGCGCTCACCAAGCGCCTCGAGGACCGCTACCAGAGCGCTGCGGCGATGAAGGAGGACATCGACCGGTTCCTGGCCGGCCGTCCGGTCCAGGCGCCCCCGGTCCCGTCCGAGCCGGCGTACTCCGCGCCGCTGATCCCGACGCTCGGCACCGACACCGCCTCGACCTCGGTCGTCCCCGGCGCCGGACCGTGGACCCCCGAGCCGAAGCGCCGGGTCGGCCCGCTGACCCTGCTCGCGGTGCTGCTGGTCGCGGTGATCGTCGGCGCGATCTTCCTGATCCCCAAGCTGATCGGATCCGCCCCCGAGCAGGAATCGGTGCCGAACTTCGCCACCATGACCGAGGCCGAGGCCCGGGCGGCGATCGCCGCGAAGGGCTTCACCGTCGGCGAGATCATCCCCGAGCCGAGCGACACCGTCGAGGACGGCATCGTGATCCGCTCCGACCCCGAGTTCGGCTCCTTCGTGGACCCCGGCGCGACCATCGACCTGGTGATCTCCAGCGGCAAGAAGGTCGTCACCATCCCGGACCTGATCGGGCAGAACAAGAACACCGCCGCCGAGCAGCTGAAGGCACTCGGCCTGAAGGTGTCGCTGAAGCCGAAGACGTCCGACGAGGCCAAGGACAACGTCGTCGAGATCGCACCCGCCGTCGGCGCCAGCATCCGGGTCGGGGAGCGAGTCACCGTCTACTTCTCCGAAGGACCGCAGAAGGTCCCGAACGTGATCGGCAAGACCGAGGCCGAGGCGGTGCAGCTGCTCGAGGCGGCCGGTTTCCGGGTCAGCAAGGAGCTGGACTCGAACTCGACCGAGCCGAAGGGCACCGTCACCAACCAGTCGCCGCCGGCCGGCAGCACCCAGCTGCAGGACACGACGATCCAGATCTTCGTCTCGACCTACGAGGAGCCGCCCCCGCCCACGGACACCCCGACGGGCACGCCGACCGGGACCCCGACGGGAGAGCCGGAGATTCCGTAGCCGCGGATCGAGACCCCGCCCGACCCGAGGTGCCGACGCGACCGCGTCGGCACCTCGGTCAATTCTCGGGCTTGACCGGGCCGACCACCGTGAGCGCCGCGATCAGCGTGGTGATCGGCACCGCCAGCACCAGGCCGATCCCGCTCGCCAGCGTCCGGACGATCTCCTCGGCGATCGACTCCGACGAGAGCAGGTCGAAGATCGGCCGGTCGTAGAGCGAGAGCAGCAGCAGCACCGCGAGCGCGCTGCCGGCGTACGCGAAGACGATCGTGTAGATCGTCGAGGCGATGTGGTCCCGGCCGATCCGCATCGCGCTGGTGAACAGGTCCCGCCGGGACGTCTCCGGCGCCGCCTCGCGCAGCTCCCAGACCGCCGACGCCTGGGTGATCGTGACGTCGTTGAGGACACCGAGCCCGGCGATCACCAGAGCGCAGGTGAACAGGCCCTGGAACGACAGGCTGCCCGCGAACGCCGAGAGCAGCGCGGTGCCCTCGTCGGCGAACCCGGAGAGGTTCGAGCCGTTGATCGCGATCTGCCCGACCGCCGCCGTCACCCCGACCCCGAGCAGCGTCCCGGCGAGGGCGGCACTGGTCCGGATCGACGGGCCGTGCGCCAGGTAGAGGACGACGAACATGATCGCCGCCGAGCCGGCCAGCGAGACCGCCATCCCGGACGAGCCGGAGAGCAGCGCCGGCAGCATGAACTTGAGCAGGACCAGTCCGCCGAAGCCGAGGCTGATCAGCGCCAGGATGCCGCGCAGCCGGGCCACCAGCGCCACCACCACGATGAACGCCACCCAGAGGATCCACAGCGGCTTCAGCCGGATCACCTCGTCGAAGGAGTACGTCGCGGCGGCACCCGAGGTCCCGGGCACGCGCATCAGCCGGACGGTGTCGCCGCGGGCGAGGCCGGAGTCCGCGACCGCCGTGGGCACGCCGACCTGCTGGGTGCTCCCGGACTCCGGTCCCGAGGACACCACCGCCGCGACCGTGCCGCAGGCAGGTGCCGAGATCGGGTCGGTCGAGGCCGGACCGGTCGGCTCGGCCCCGGGCTCGGTCGGGCAGGCCTTCTGCACCGACTCGACCGTCGCCTTCACGAAGGTCACGCCCGGAGCGGCGAACTGCGCCTGCTCCCGCAGCTTGGCGACCTTGGCCGAGTCCGGCCAGAGCATCGACACGGCCACCACGGTGGCGACCGCGGAGAGCGCGAGGAACATCAGCAGGACGGTGACCGGTCCGCGCGCGACCGCCACCCGGGAGGGGCCGTGCCGATGCGCGTGGGAGTGCGAGTGCGCCACGGTTCTCCTCTGCGGCTGTCAGCCGCGGCTGGGCTGGTCGGGCGTGCCGGGCACGGCGTACTTGAGCGCCGACGTACCGGTGTAGCCGCCGAACTCCAGGGAGATGCTCGGCGTCACCTCGTACCCGAGCTGGTAGGCGTCCACGAAGGTCTTGTAGGCGTCGACGTACACGCTGTTGTCCAGGCTGGCGTAGAGGTCCGAAACGCTGCCGATCGCCGAGATCCGGTACGGCGGGGAGTAGTTGACGCCGTGCAGGATCACGGTGTTGCCCACGCACTTGATCCCGGTCGTCGAGATCACCCGCTCGCCCTGGATCGTCATCGCCTCCGCGCCGCCGGCCCAGAGCGCGTTCACGACCGCCTGGATGTCCTGCTGGTGCACGACCAGCTCGTCGGGGGTGATCCCGCCCGGCTCGTACGCCGCCTTGATCAGGTTCTTGGGAGCGTCGTCGAGCACCACGGTCAGCCCCGGGCCGCGGACCGGGGCGAAACCGGCCGGTTCGCGCAGCTCGTCCACCTGCCGCTGGAGCTCCTCGACCTGGGCGTTGTCGACCAGCCGGGTCAGCCGGCCGACCTCGCCGTTGAGGCTGGCCACCCGGTTCTGCAGGTCGTTGGCGTGGATCCGCTCGGAGCGGACCACGTGGTCGAGGTCGGTGATGCTCGCCGCCCGCAGGTCCAGGCCCTTCGAGTTCACCGAGGTGGTCACGAAAAGGGCTCCGGCGAAGACGAACATCGCCACCGCCGCGGGGCGCCAGCGGCCCCGGAAACGGAACCGGAGCAGGTCGCGCCAGCGCGCCAGCGATTCGTTGCGACCGGTCGTCACGACACCCTCCCCAGCACACTCGAGACCGCCAATACCTGGCCGCTACCCCGGAACGGGCCAGCGGTGACTACGCTAACCGACGACCTCCAATCTCTAAGCCTCGATCCTGGGAGCCCTGCCGTGTCCAAGCCCGCCGCCCGAAACACGTCTCCGACGCTGAGTGGCTACGAGACGTCCCTGGTGCGCTGCGCCATCGTCGTCCTCCTGGTCGCCGCCGGAATCGCCTGGATGGTCGTGTACACCCACGTCGCCATGGACCCGGCCGAGTTCGCCCACAAGCTGCTCGTCGAGAAGCCGAAGGACCCCCTTCCGTGGATGAGTGACATGTACCGGTGGAACTACGCCATCGGGTTCGGGCTGATCTTCCTCGGCCTGATCATCTCCGCGCACCCGAAGACCCCGCTGGGTCGCGGGCAGGGCGTGGTCGTCGGCATGCTCGGCTGCTTCCTGCTCGGCCTGATCTGGATCGTGACGTACTACTTCGTCGGCCAGGAGAGCGGCGACGGCTTCCACATCCCGGTGATGGACAAGCTGGACCAGATGAACCTGATCGTCGGGGTGGCGTTCATGGCGGTCGGGTTCACGTTCGCCACGAAGTGGGAATGACACCGGTGTAGTTCTCCACAGGGTTGTCCCCAGGGTGGGGATAAGTTCT
>NZ_RJSE01000009.1:0-524723 GCF_003725695.1 Nocardioides marmoriginsengisoli | reverse complement strand
TCTGGAAAGCTCCGAACGGACCGTCGTTGTCGCGGGGGCTCTGCCCCCGGACGTCGAGCCTGTCGAGACGTGGTGACCTGGCGCGCAGTCCGGTGCCCCCGGACGTCGAGCCTGTCGAGACGTGGTGACGTGCCCGCTGTCTCGCCTGCCCCCCGGACGTCGAGCTTGTCGAGACGTGGTGAGGTGCGCGGGGTCGTGATCTCGCGCCGTGCCTTCTCGGTTTAGGAGAGACCGGGGATGGTGGTGGTGGCCAGGTCCTGGGCTCGTACGACGATCAGGGCGAGCGCGACCAGGAGGACGGCTGCTGCTCCGGCGAACTGGTAGACGGCGCGGTTCTGCTTGGGGGCGTAGACCATCACGAGTGCGACGAGCGCTCCGCCGACGAGTCCGCCGAGGTGTCCCTGCCAGGAGATCCCGGGGACGATGAAGGTGAAGGCCAGGTTCAGGCCGATGATCGAGAGGACGTTGCGGAAGTCCCCGCCGAGCTTGAGGGTGACGACCGCGAGGGCGCCGAAGAGGCCGAAGATCGCCCCGGAGGCTCCTACCGTCGCGCCGACCTCGTCGGAGAAGAGCATCACCGCGGCGGAACCGGTGAGCAGCGAGACGCCGTACAGCGTCAGGAAGCGGGCCCGGCCGAGGATCTGCTCGAGCGGCGGGCCGAGGAAGTAGAGCGCGAACATGTTCAGCGCGATGTGCACGGTGCTGATGTGGGTGAAGCCCGAGGTGACCACCTGCCACCAGGAGCCGTGGGCCACGCCCGGGACGAGCACGGCGCTGCTGACGGTCGAGTCCGCTCCGAACGTGAAGTTCGGGATCAGCGCCAGCTTGTCGACCAGGGTCGAGCCGTTGCCGCCGTCGGCGGTGATCGCCAGCCAGACGGCGACGTTCAAGCCGATCAGGACCATGGTGGCCAGGGTCGCGTTGGCGACCCTGGCCCCGCCGTACGGCAGCCGTCCGGTCCGCGTCGACTTGGCACCCTCCTTGACGCAGGAGGGGCACTGGAACCCGACCGAGGCCGAGTTCATGCAGTCGGGGCAGATCGGTCGTTCGCACCGCTGGCACCGGATCCCCGTCTCGCGATCGGGGTGCCGGTAGCAGACCGGGACGGCCGCCGTGGGCTCAGTCATCGGGGTGGATCAGCCTCGGGTGATCTCGACCGACTCGACGATCACCGGGTCGATCGGGCGGTCGCCCGGGCCGGTGGCGGTGGTGCCGATGGCGTCGATGACGTCGCGGCTCTCCTGGTCGGCCGCCTCACCGAAGATGGTGTGCTTGTTGTTCAGCCAGGTGGTGGCCGCGGTGGTGATGAAGAACTGCGAGCCGTTGGTGCCCGGGCCGGCGTTCGCCATCGCGAGCAGGTACGGCTTGGTGAAGGCCAGCTCGGGGTGGAACTCGTCGGCGAAGGTGTAGCCCGGGCCGCCGGTGCCGGTGCCGAGCGGGCAACCGCCCTGGATCATGAAGTTGTCGATCACGCGGTGGAAGCCGAGGCCGTCGTAGAACTTGCCGGTCTTGCCGCCGTCGGCGTTGTACTCCTTGGTGCCTTCCGCCAGGCCGACGAAGTTCTCGACGGTCTTCGGTGCGTGGTTCGGGAAGAGGTTGAGCACGATGTCCCCGCGGTTGGTGTGCAGGGTTGCCTTCAGGTCCGACATGGGTCGCCTTCCAAGATGATGTGTGCCTAGAAAATGTGGATAACCGCTCAGAATCCTCCCACGGAACCCAAGGTTTCCTTGCGGGCATCCCCAGGGCATGATCGGTGCGAGGGAAGACACTGCACTGGAGGGAAAAGGATGAGCAGGAAATCACGGAAGTCAGACCTGGTCGAGGCGACCGGACCCGCGCCGAAGCGCCGGGGCCGGAGGGTGCTGCGACTGGCGGTGCTCGCCGGACTCGGCTTCGCGGCATCGAAGGCACTCCGCGGTTCCGCCGGTACGACGCCCGCCGCCACCCCGGCTCCGGTGCCGACTCCGACCCCTGCTCCCGCCCCGAAGGCGGAGGTGGCTCCGCCGCCGGCGGTCGAGATCCCGACCTCCCCGGTCGAGCCGGACCCGGTGCCCGAGCCGACGGCCGAGGCGTCCGCTCCGGCCGAGCCCGATGCCGAGTCGATCGCACGCCTGGAGGACGAGGCGCCGCTGGCCGACGTACCGGCTCCCGAGGTCCCCGCCGACTCGCTGACGTCGTTCTTCGACGACGTGCTCACCGAGAACGAGGAAGCCAAGCGCCAGGGCTGACCGGGAGGTCGGTCGGCTTGTGCTCCTCGATCCAGGCGTCGATCTGCGCCCACCGGTCGTAGAGCCAGCCGATCTGCTCCTCGCGCCCGGTGGGGATCTCGCTGCGCGGCACCCGCCACCAGCCCATCAGCAACCGCTTGTCCATCGGCAGCTCGCGCCAGATGTCGCGCAGTCCGGTGAAGTGGTCGAGCCCGGTGTGCGCGACCAGCAGCACGTCCGCATCGGGCGCGGCGTCCAGCGCGGCCAGCGCCCCGCCGGGTTGCGGGGCCAGCACGTGGGTGAGCCGTTCGGCCCGGGCGGCCATGTCGTCGCGGCCGCGGCTGCGCAGTCGGTCGATCGCCCGGGTCCGGCGGCGCGGCGTGAAGTTGCCGCCCTCGGGGAAGATCACGAAGGCGTCGTTGTCGTCGAGGTCGCTGGCCAGCACGCCGATCTCGGCCACCAGGTCGCTGCCGCGACCGGGGGAGACGAAGCGGCTCGGCAGCCGGGTCAGCAGCACGCCGAGCGCCGGGTCCCAGGCGAGCATCGCCTTGAGCACGATCCGGGGCTCGCGGTGGTACCAGTGCATCAGCGCGTACATCAGCGTGAACGAGTCGCCGATCCCGGCGTGGCGGCAGAAGACCAGCAGCGGCTGTCCGGGCATGGCGTCCGGGGTGGGACCGACGGTCTCGATCTTCAGGCGGAGTACCCGGCGGGCTTCGCGGAAGAAGATCACCAGGTACGTCTGCATGATGTCGTAGTGGATCCGCTCGAAGAACGGCCGGCGCAGGAAGAGCCCGAACCCGGAGACGATCCAGAGGCCGAGCATCACGATCAGGAAGACCGTCTCGAGGCTCAGGTGCAGGACCAGTACCCAGAGCAGCCGCACCGGCCGCAGCCAACCGGGGACGAAGGCGGACAGCACGCCGGTGACGATCAGGGTCAGCGGCAGCGTCGTCCAGAGCAGCACCGTGACCAGGATCAGCAGCGGCGCGACCACGAGGCGTTGCAGCACCCAGGTCAGCACGGGGTGCATCAGAGCACGTCGTCCAGGAAGTCCACGCTCGCACGATAGGCGGCCTCGACCCGGGCGGCGACCTGCGAGGTGTCCCGGTAGGCCTTGGCCGCGTCGTCAGCGGCGGAGCCGCCGGCCGGGAGCACGTGCGCCTCGACCCCCGCGGGCAGCTCGTTGATCTCGCGCAGGAACCGGTGCCTCCGGGCGATCTCGAAGGAGACCCGGGCGACCTCCCACGGGCGGCGCGGCGGCTGCAGCGGCCGGTCGATCCGGCCGACCTGGAGCACGAAGATCCGGGTCGCGCCCAGCTCCACCGCCCGGCCCACGGGGATCGAGTTCACGATGCCGCCGTCGAGGTAGTGCTCGCCGTCGATCACGGCCGGGGGCAGCAGGCCGGGCACCGCGGCGGAGGCCAGCACCGCCGGCACCACCGGCCCGGAGTCGAACCAGTGCTCGGTGGCGCGCTCGATGCTGGCCGCGCAGCACTGGAAGCCGACGGCGAGGTCGGCGAAGGTGGTCGCCCCGAACTCCTCCTCGAGCCGGGCCCGCAACGGCTCCACCGAGTGCAGGTGCGTGCCGGTGCGGACCACCCGGCGTACCTGCTTCCAGGCGGGGTCGGCGTACACCTCGTTGCTCTCCGCGATGCTGCTCCACAGCTCGGTGAGCCGGTCGACGCTCGCCGGCGTCGGGTCGTGCGCGACCACCAGGCCGTTGAGCGCGCCGACCGACGTACCGAGGATCAGGTCCGGTGCGACGCCGCGTTCGAAGAGTGCCCGGAGCATGCCGATCTCGACAGCGCCGAGCAGCCCACCACCACCGAGGACGAAGGCGGTGCGCTCCACGGGTCAGCCTGCCGCGAGTTCTTCGGCGAAGTCCGCCTCGACCTTGCGGGTGGCGCGCCGCTCGGACCAGAACGACAGGATCGGCACCGTCCCGCAGAGCAGCGTGGTGACCGTGAACGGGATCGGCCACTTCGCCCGGCGGGACAGCGCGAAGGCGGTGAAGAGGAAGATCATGTAGAGCCAGCCGTGCGCGATCCCGAGGTTCGTCGAGATCCAGTCCCCGACCTGCTGGGCGTCGCTGCCCTTGGTGAACCAGGCCTCGTTGAGCAGGTGCAGCTCGTTGAGCGGCAGGCCGATCAGGACCAGGACGATCAGCAGGACACCGACGATGTTCGCCATCACCCGGTAGGCAAGCAAGTTGTTCTTCACGGCTCGAACGTACCTGGCTCGACCTCAGACGCGACGCAGCAGGTAGGTGTCCAGCACCCAGCCGGAAGCGTCCTTCACGGCGTCCCGGCGACGGCGGAGCTCGTCGGCGACCTCGACCAGCGGTCCGGCGACCAGCTGCTCGTCGGCGGCGCCGAGGTTGGCCCCCCACCAGATCCGCCAGTCCGGCAGGTCCAGGTCGAGGCAGGTCAGCGAACCGTCCAGCATCACCACGATGTTGTCGTGGCCCGCCGCCACCGCCTCGGCCAACCGCCGACCGGTGGTGACCAGGATCGGCTGACCGACCTGGTGCAGCACCATCCGGTGCCGGGCCGCCAGCAGCTGCGGGCTGGAGATCCCCGGCAGCACGTCGCACTCCAGCGGCACCCGGCGGGCGAGCGACTCGACGATCCGGATCGTCGAGTCGTAGAAGGCGGGATCCCCCCAGACCAGGAAGCCGACATCGCCCGGACGCTCCACCAGCACCTGCTCGAACGCGTCGACCCGGGCTTGGTGCCAGTCCCGCACGGCACCTTCGTACCGGGACCTGCGAATGTCACGCGTGGGGTCAGCGGTGTGCTCATCCGTCCCACCCGCGACATTCGCAGGTCCGGGTACGAGCGCGGCGGAGGAGATGGATCCGGCGGACCGGTCCCGCTCCGGATCCGGTACGACGACCAGCGGAACGGCGTACCGGTCGCAGAGCGCGCGCCGGATGCCGAGCAGCGGGTCGTCGTCGCTCTTGGCGACCGCGATCACGTAGTCGACCGACCCGAGCGCCTCGACGGCTTCGCGGGTCAGCTGGTCCGGGTGGCCGGAGCCGATCCCGATGATCCGGACCCGCCGAGCCGGCTCACCCATGCCGGTCCTCGAGGTCGCCCTCGAACTCCAGGTACACCGCCTGCAGCTGGGCGAGCACGTCTGGGTCGGGTTCCTCCCACAGGCCGCGCTCGACGGCTTCGTGCAACCGCTCCACGATCCCGCGCAGAGCCCACGGATTGGCCTCGCGCATGAACTCCTTGTTCGTCTCGTCGAGGACGTACTCCTTGGCGAGGGTGTCGTACATCCAGTCGTGCACCACGCCCGCAGTGGCGTCGAACCCGTAGAGGTAGTCGACGGTGGCGGCCAGTTCGAACGCGCCCTTGTACCCGTGCCGCTGCATCGCGGCGATCCAGCGCGGGTTCACCACCCGGGCCCGGAAGACCCGGGTGGTCTCCTCCTGCAGCGAGCGGGTCCGGACCGCGTCCGGGGTGGTCGAGTCGCCGACGTACGCGCGCGGTGCCTTGCCGGTGAGCGCGCGGATGGTCGCGACCATGCCGCCGTGGAACTGGAAGTAGTCGTCGGAGTCGGCGATGTCGTGCTCGCGGGTGTCGATGTTCTTCGCCGCGACCGCGATCCGCTGGTAGTTGGTGCGCAGGTCGTCCGCCGCGACCACCCCGTCGAGGCCGCGCCCGTAGGCGTAGCCGCCCCACTGGGTGTAGACCTCGGCCAGGTCGTTGTCGTCGCGCCAGTTGCCGGCTTCGATCACCTGCAGGATGCCGGCGCCGTAGGTCCCGGGCCGGGAGCCGAAGATCCTGGTCGTCGACCGGCGCTCGTCACCGTGCTCGGCCAGGTCGGCCTGCGCGTGCGCGCGTAGGTAGTTCTGCTCGGCGGGCTCGTCCAGGTCCGCCACCCGCCGGATCGCGTCGTCCAGGAGCGCGACCACGTGCGGGAAGGCGTCCCGGAAGAAGCCGGAGATCCGCAGGGTGACGTCGATCCGCGGGCGGCCGAGCTCGTCGAGCTCGATCACCTCGAGCCCGTTGACCCGGCGCGACGCCTCGTCCCAGGTGGGCCGGACGCCGATCAGCGCCAGCACCTCGGCCACGTCGTCGCCGCTGGTCCGCATCGCACTGGTGCCCCAGGCGCTCAGCCCGACCGACGCCGGGTAGGTCCCGGTCTCGACCAGGTGCCGCTCCAGCAGCGAGTCCGCCATCCGTACGCCGGTCTCCCAGGCCAGCCGCGACGGGACCGCCTTCGGGTCGACGGTGTAGAAGTTCCGCCCGGTCGGCAGCACGTTGACCAGGCCGCGCAACGGCGACCCGCTCGGCCCGGCCGGGACGTAGCCGCCCTCGAGCGCGTGCAGCACGGCGTCCAGCTCGTCGGTCGTCCGGTCGAGCCGGGGGACGACCTCGGTCGCCGCGAACCGCAGCACCTGGCGAACCTCGGGGTCGTCGTGGAGGGTGTCGACGGCCGCGACGTCCCAGTCGCTCTTCTCCATCGCCTCGACCAGGTCGCGTGCCACCGCTTCGATCATGTCGGTGTCGGCGCGGGAGCCGACCTCGGACCCCGCGGCCTCGTCACTGCGTCTCGACAGGCTCGACGTCCGGGAGTCCGAGCTCGACGTCCGGGAGGACGGGCTCGACGTCCGGGAGAGCGCCGCCCGCAGCCCCGGCACGGCCCCCTGCTCGCCGCCCCAGATCTGGCTCGCCCGCAGGATCGCCAGCACCAGGTTCACCCGGGCCTCGCCGACGGGCGCCTGGCCGAGCACGTGCAGCCCGTCACGGATCTGGGAGTCCTTGACCTCGCAGAGCCAGCCGTCGACGTTCATGATGAAGTCGTCGAAGTCGTCGTCCTCCGGACGCTCCTCCAGCCCCAGGTCCTGGTGCATCTGGGCGGCCTGCATCAGCGTCCAGATCTGGGCCCGCATGGCCGGCAGCTTGGCCGGGTCCATCGCGGCGATGTTGCCGTACTCGTCGAGCAGCTGCTCCAGCCGGGCGATGTCGCCGTACGACTCCGCCCGGGCCATCGGCGGCACCAGGTGGTCGACGATGGTGGCGTGCGCGCGGCGCTTGGCCTGGGCACCCTCACCCGGGTCGTTGACCAGGAACGGGTAGATCAGCGGCAGGTTCGCGATCGCGGCATCGCTGGCGCAGGACGCCGAGAGCGCCGCGTTCTTGCCGGGCAGCCACTCCATCGAACCGTGCTTGCCGAGGTGCACGACGGCGTGGGCACCCCAGCCGTGCGCCACCCACCGGTACGCCGCCAGGTAGTGGTGGCTCGGCGCCAGGTCCGGGTCGTGGTAGATCGCCACCGGGTTCTCGCCGAAGCCGCGCGGCGGCTGGATCAGCAGCACGACGTTGCCGGCGCGCAGGGTCGCCAGCACGATCTCGCCCGCGTCGTTGACGAAGAGCGAGCCCGGCGCCGGTCCCCAGGCCGCGACCATGTCGTCGCGCAGGTCGGCCGGCAGGTCGGCGGTCCAGCGGGTGTAGTCGTCGACGTTGATCCGGGCGTGCGAGTCGGTGAGCTGGGCGTTCGTCAGCCACTCCTCGTCCTGGCCGCCGGCGGCGATCAGCGCGTGGATCAGGCCGTTACCCGCCTCGGTGTCGTCCTCGTAGTCGAGGTACTTCGTGACCTCGCCGCCGGGCTCGCCCAGGTCGTAGCCGGCGTCCCGCAGCCGGCGCAGCAGCCGGATCGCCGAGACCGGGGTGTCCAGCCCGACCGCGTTGCCGACCCGGCTGTGCTTGGTCGGGTACGCCGAGAGCATCAGCGCGACCTTCCGCTCCGCCGGCGCGAGCCGCCGCAACCGGGCGTGCCCGACCGCGATCCCGGCCACCCTGGCGGCCCGCTCCGGATCGGCGACGTAGCGGGGGAGTCCGTCGGCGTCGACCTCCTTGAACGAGAACGGCGCCGTGATGATCCGGCCGTCGAACTCGGGGATCGCGATCTGGCTCGCGGAGTCCAGCGGGGTGACGCCGTCGTCGCTGGCCTCCCACTCCGCGCGGCTCGAGGTCAGGCAGAGGCCCTGCAGGATCGGGATGTCGAGCGCGGCCATCCGGGCGACGTCCCAGGCCTCGTCGTCGCCGCCGGCGCTCGCCGTACCGGGTGCGCTGCCGCCGGCGGCGAGCACCGTCACCACCAGCGCGTCCAGGGTGCCGAGCGCCTCGAAGAGCTCGTCGGGCGCGGAGCGCAGGCTCGAGGAGAAGACCGGCAACCCGACCGCGTCACCGCACGCGTCGATGGCATCGGCGAGCGCGTGCGCGAATTCGGCGTTCCCGCTGGCCTCGTGGGCGCGGTAGAACAGCACGCCGACCCGGAGTCCGGACGTCGAGACGCCGTGAGTCGGCCGCTCGCTCCACCCCCACGCCGGCACCACCGCGGGCGGCTCGAACCCGTCGCCGGTGAGCAGCACCGTGTCGGAGCAGAAGCCGTGCAGGTTGCGCAGGTTCGCCGGGCCGCCCTGCGCCAGGTAGGCGTGCGCCTCGGCGGCGGTCCCGACCGGCACGGTGGAGAGCTCCATCAGCGAGGCGTCCGGGGTCTGCTCGCCGCCGAGCACGATCACCGGGATCTCCAGACCGAGCACGGTGTCGAAGCCGTCCTGCCAGGAGCGCGGCGTCCCGAGCAGCCGGACGATCACCAGGTCGGCCTCGGCCAGCAGGCCGGGGAGCGCGTCCACGTCGATCCGGGCGGGGTTGGCGAGCAACCAGTCGGCGCCGGACGCCCGAGCGCTCAGCAGGTCGGTGTCGGACGTCGAGAGCAGCGCGATGCGCGTCATGGGATGTGCCTCCTGAAGGGTTCTCGCCCCTCGTCGTAGGTCGTCCCGTGGCCAGTGTCTGGCTCCACCCCCGGCACCAAGAGAGTTGGTCTCTCCGAGCCCAGGGGTGTCACAGTGGCGGAACCGCCCCGGAATCGACCTGCGTCTTCACCGGGTTCCTGTTCCACGGAACGTGAGCGCTCAGCCTACGGTGGCCCGCCACTCCTCAGCCAGGAGGGCGTAGACGAATCCGTCACACCAGCCGTGGTCCCGGTGCAGCGCGTCCTTGATGCTGTGCGCCTCCCGGCGCATCCCGACCCGCTCCATGATCCGCCAGGACGGAGCATTCGCGGTGAAGCAGTTCGCGGTCACCCGGTGCAGGCCCACCTCGGCGAAGGCGATCCGAATCAGCTCGGCGACGGACTCGGTGGCGTAGCCGTTGCCCTGGACCTCCGGGGCGAAGCACCAGCCCAGCTCGGCCTGCTTTCCGGCGGCCTGCTCCTTCACCTCGGCCTGCGCCCACGGGTCCTCGGTCCGGAACATCAGGTCGCCGATGATCCGGCCGTCGAGCTCGACGACCAGCGTCGAGGCCATCCGGACCGGCTCGCAGATCAGCTCGGCGAACGGCGCGAGCTCGCCCGTCAACGACGTCATCCACTCGGCGACAGCCGGATCGCTCCGGATCCGCCAGAGCGCCTCGATGTCGGCCTCCTCGAACATCCGGAGGCTCAGGCGCTCGGTCTGCTTCGGCCAGGAGAGTTCGCGGAGAGCGGGCATCTTCCGATCATCCCCTCGGAACGACGGCGGCGCGACCCACTTACGACGGGTGCCGCGGCAGCCGGTTCTCCTCGACGACCCGGCCTTCGACCAGGTGCTCGTCGACGATCCGGTCGACCACGTGCGCGTCCACCCGGGCGTACCAGACGTCGTCGGGCTGGACGCTGACCACCGGCGACTGGTTGCACGGGAACTGGCACCCGGTCTGCGTGACCAGGACGTCGTCGTCGCCGAGGCCGGCGCGCATCAGCGCCAGGATCATCGCCTCCGCGGCGTCGTCCGCTCCCTGGGCCGAGCACCGCGGCCCTCGGCAGACGAACACCTGCCGGCGGTGCGCCGGGACGTCCTCCCAGGCTGCCGAGGAGAGGCCGGCCTCGGTGCCGGTGATCGGCCGGGTGACCGCGCGCGCGAGCTCCAGGTCGTCCGCGGTGACCCCGGCCGCCAGCACCGTCGCGACCTCGATCGTCGGCGCGTCCGGGCCCCGCTCCCGCCACCAGTACGACGCGATCCGGCGCAGCCAGGTGACCACCGGCGCCATCGTCCCGAGGCTGAACCCGACCAGGACGATCCGCCGGTGACCGGCGTCGGCGAGCCGGGTCAGCTCCCTGCCGAGCGCCGGATCGCCCACCTGCAGGAACGCCAGCGACGCCCCTTCGGAGCGGGCCAGGGCAGCGATCCGGTCGCGCGCGGATACTTCGCGCACGGACATCCCGACCAGAACCAGTGCCTCGTCCATGCGGGCGGACGCTAACAGTGCGGACCGAACGCGCAGGCGCCACACCCCCTCCGGCGCGATTCCGCGCCGAGCCGTTCGCCATACTGAAATAGGAAAACCGGCCTGGGAACTGCACAAAACAGGCGAAGATCAACGGTGAGCAATGTCGTCGGGATGCTGGGGAATTGATGAAGGTGCGTTCGTACAGAGGCGTGCTCGTGGGGCTCGGTCTGGCCATGCTGGTGGTCCTCGGGCTGCCGGGCAACGCGTGGGCGGGGCCGAACGACCCCTACTTCAGCGTCTCCTCGACCAGCTACTCCGGCCAGCCGCGGACCTTCTCGGTCCGGATCATCAACAACCTGGAGAACAGCAAGCTGTCGGCCCGGATCTCCGGTTCCGGCCTGAGCTCGTCGCTGAACTGCTCGCCCGCTGGTGCCGTCCTCGGCCTCGGCCCGTGGAAGTGCACGCTGTCGGGCAGCTACCGCCTCAACCCGGGCTCGTTCTCGGTCACCGCCTCGGCGTCCGGCAACGGCAAGCGCAGCAAGTCGGTCACCCACTCGGGCTCCGTCTCCAGCCGGTTCGGCATCACCAGCCGCACCTCGCCCAAGGAGGGTGAGAGCTTCACCGTCCGCGGCCGCTACGACCACATCTCGGGCCAGAACGACTTCCGGGTGCGGGCCCGCGTCACCTCCAACGGCAACGTCGTCGGCGGCCAGAGCGGGACCGCCTGCAGCGCCTCCGGCGGCAACTTCACCTGCAACCTGCGCTCGGTCGTCGGGGCCGGCAGCGCGTACTCCGTCACCGTCACCGAGTCCGGTCCGGTCACCCGGAGCGACTCCACCTCGGTCGCGGTCGTGACCACCGCCGCCCCGGCCGCGCCCACCTTCAGCGGGGCGACGTCGTACGCCGTGGAGAAGCAGCCGCAGACTATCTCCGGCGACTCGAACCGCTCCGGCCTGTTGATCCAGGTGCTCGTCGACGCACCCGCCGCCAACCGGAACTGGTCCTCGCCGACCTCGTCGTGCACCTCCGGCGCCTCGGGCGGCTGGACCTGCACGCTGCCCAAGCTCGACAAGGGCAAGCACACCATCGCGGCCCGGGCGATCGACCCGGCCGACCCGACCAAGATCTCGGCCGTCTCGGTGCGAACCACCACGGTGACCCAGAAGGCGCCCGCGAAGCCGAAGCCGACCGCGACCGCCACGCCGACCCAGGTCGCGGTCCCCGAGCCGGAGGTCGAGACCCCGCCGGTCGTCACGCCGCCGAAGAGCATCGCGGCACCGTTCGACGGGCTGTCGGGCCGGTACTCCGAGCTGCTCCTGCTGCTGATCCTGGGCCTCGCCGTCACTGCGCTGGCGCGTCCGGGCCCGCTCGCGCTCGCCTCCGGCGGGGACTCGGGCACCTTCGCGACCGACGAGGACGCCGCCGCCGGGTACGAGCTGGCCCTGCAGCGCGGCATCGGCATCGGTGACAACTCGCCGAGCTGGCGCGCCTTCGGCCACGAGGCCACCGACTTCTACAGCCGGACGGTTCCCGGGGTCCTGCACCGGCACAGCCCGTTCCTCTCCCGGCTCGCCACCGACGGCGTCGACCTGCGCGCGATCTTCGGGTCGCTGTGGTGGCTCTTCCCGCTCGGCGGAGCCGCGCTCGGCATCGCCGCCGCCGGCGACACCGGGGGCCACGCAGTCCCGCCGTCGCTGGGCATCCTGATCGGCGTGATGGTGCTGGCCAGCTTCGACGCCTTCGCCGGGTTCGTGGCCACGGCGCTCTTCACCCTGCTGGTGATCAGCGACGTCTTCACCGACAAGCACGGCGCTCTCACCGTGCTGGTCGTCGGCTTCCTGTGGACCGCGCTGCCCCTGGTGGCGACCACGATCCGACCGTTCCGCCGGCCCGGCCACCTCAGCGTCAAGTACAGCTGGGACCGGATCGCCGACCTGGTCATCGCCGCGCTGCTCTGCGGCTGGATCGCCCAGAAGCTGGCCCAGACGATGGACCTCTTCGCGGGCACCGACACCGGCATCCCCGAGCACGCCAACCAGGTCGGCCTGGTCGCGATCGTCGCGATCGCGGTCCGCGGTCTGCTCACCAGCGCGGTCGACGTCTGGTGGCCCGAGCGGCTGCGCCAGACCGAGATCCAGGAGGACCTGCCGGAGCCCTCGACCCTGGCGATCCTCTCCGGGATCGTCATCCGCACCGCCGTCTTCGGCTTCCTGGGCCACGCCTTCATCGGAAGCTGCTGGCAGTGGTTCGCGGGCGTCGCCCTGTTCGCGCTGCCCGACCTGCTGTTGGTCGCCCGCGACTGGTTGGGCCTGAAGTGGAACCTCCGGGTGCCGCTGCCCAGCGGGCTCACCGAGATCTTCCTGATCGTGGTCAGCTGCATCCTGCTCGTGACCGTCTTCATCGGCGGTGCCGACGACCAGCGGACCGCGTTGCGGTACGCGTTCCTGGCGGCCGCGCTGGTGCCGGCGGTCCTCGGCGGCGCCCGGGTCTTCCGGACCGAGAAGAAGGACCGCGAGGGATCGACCTGGGACCTCCAGCTCGCCGGAGCGGGCATCCTGCTGACCACGGTGATCCTGGGCCTGCGCGGCTGGAACTTCTGATTCCTTGGTGACTGACCCGAGCCCGCGGACCCGCGGCGACCTCTGCCCCGGAGCGCTCCGACCGTGGCCCGCCGAGGACGGCGGCCTGGTCCGGCTCCGGGTGGTCGGCGGGCGGATCGCGCTCGCCGGGCTGCGGGAGCTCGCCGCGGTCTCGGCCCGGTACGGCGACGGGAACGTGCACCTGACCGGCCGCGCGAACCTGCAGGTACGGGCGCTCCCGCTCGAGGACGGTGCCCTGCCGGCCGAGGTCGTCGAGGCGATCACCGCGACCGGGCTGCTCCCGCACCCGTCCCACGAGCTGGTCCGCAACGTGATGGTCTCGCCGCTCTCCGGGATCAGCGGCGGCGTGGCCGACCAGCAGCCGGTCGCCCGCGCGTTCGACGAGCTGCTCTGCGCCGACACCGCGCTCTCCCGCCTGCCCGGACGCTTCCTGGTCGTCCTCGACGACGGCCGCGGCGACGTCCAGGGAAGGCGGCAGGACCTGGGCGCGATGTCGGTCGACGCTCAGCACGCCCAGCTGCGGGCCGGGTCGACCGGCTGGGGCGAGGTCGTCCCGCTGGCCGACGTCCCGGATCGGTTGATCGCGTTGGCGCACGCGTTCCTCGGCGCCCGCGGCACCGGCGAGACGGCTGCCTGGCACGTCGACGAGCTGCCCGAGCCGCTGCTCGACGGCACCCGCGACGCGAGGACGCTGCGCAACTCCGGACCGCTGCCCCCTGGTCCGTTCGACGGCGGCATCCACCAGGAGATCCCGGACGGCGTGCTGACCCCGGAGCTGCTCGCGTCCTTCGACGACCTGCCGGCGGAGCACCCGCTGGTGGTCACCGGCTGGAACGGCATCGTCGTCCCGGACTAGTCACCGGCCACGACGGCGGCGTGCCTTACCCTGATCGCCTCCGATGCGTGGAGCAGGAACCCGGTGCGACCCAGGTCAATTCCGGGGCGGTTCCGCCACTGTGACACCCCTGGGACGTGGGAAGACCCACCGCTGGGGGTGGAGCCAGACACTGGCCACGCGTCTGAACTCAGCCGACCAGGGGCGCGAACCCCGAGGAGAGACGATGGACGTCGCACGACCCCCCAAACGCTACCCGTACGTCGACGACGGGGCGGCGATCTACCTCGACTCGTTCGCCACGATCCGGCGCGAGGCCGGCTTCGCGCACCTCCCCGCCGACGCCGAGCGGGTCGCCGTCCGGATGGTGCACGGGAGCGGGCAGACCGATCTGGCCGCCGACCTGGAGATCCACCCCGGCCTGGTCGCCGCCGCCCGCGGTGCACTCCAGGCCGGTGCGCCGATCCTGACCGACGCGCACATGGTCGCCTCCGGCGTCACCCGCGCCCGGTTGCCGCGCGACAACGAGGTGCTCTGCACCCTGCGGGATCCGCGCGTCCCGGAGCTGGCGACTGCCTTCGGCACCACCCGGTCGGCCGCGGCGCTCGCACTCTGGGGCGACCGTCTCGACGGCGCGGTGGTGGCGATCGGCAACGCGCCGACGGCACTCTTCCACCTGCTCGAGATGCTCCTCGACGGCGGGCCGCGACCGGCCGCGATCGTCGGCGTACCGGTGGGCTTCATCGGTGCCGCCGAGTCCAAGCAGGCCCTCGCCGCACTGGCCGCGGACCACGGCATCGACGTCCCGTTCCTGACCGTGCACGGGCGGCGCGGCGGATCGGCGATCGCCGCCTCGGCGCTGAACGCCCTGGCCCAGGAGGCGGAGCTGTGACGGCCCTTCGCGACGGCGCCGGCGCGCCTCCTCGGGGCACCGCCGGGCGCTTCTGGGGTGTCGGCGTCGGTCCGGGCGATCCCGAGCTCACCACGCTGAAAGCGGCCCGGCTGATCGCCGCGGCCGACGTGATCGCCTACCACTCCGGCGTCGGCAAGCAGTCCAACGCCCGCCGGATCGCGGCCGACCTGGTGCCCGACGGGGTGATCGAGGAGAACCTGGTCTACCCGGTCACCACTGGGCTGACCGAGCACCCCGGCGGGTACGCCGGCGCGATGGCGGAGTTCTACGAGGCCAGCGCCGACCGGCTCGCCGGCCACCTCGAGGCGGGGCGCGACGTCGTCCTGCTCGCCGAGGGGGATCCGCTCTTCTACGGCTCGTTCATGTACATGCACGACCGGCTCAGCGGCCGCTTCAGCACCGAGATCGTCGCCGGGGTGCCGTCGTTCGCGGCCGCCACCGCGAGCGTCGCGACCCCGCTGGTCCGGCAGACCGACGTCCTCACGATCCTGCCCGGGACGCTGCCCGAGCCGGAGTTGGCCCGCCGCTTGGCGGACACCCAGGGCGCCGTCATCATGAAGCTCGGCCGGACGTTCCCGAAGGTGCGCTCCGCCCTGGAGCAGGCCGGGCGACTCGACCACGCGATGTACGTCGAACGCGCCTCGATGCCGGAGCAGCGCTGGTTGCCGGTGCGCGACGTGGACGCCGACACGGTGCCCTACTTCTCGTTGATCGTGGTGCCGGGCGACTCGGTCGCCGCCGACCCGGCCGGCCGGCGGAACGAGCAGCCCCGGACGTCGAGCCGCGGTGACGGACCTGCAGAGGTCCACGTCGTGGGCCTCGGCCCCGGCCCCGACGCCTGGCTCACCCCCGAAGCCAGCGCGATCCTCGCCGAGGTCGACCACGTCGTCGGCTACGCGCCGTACGTCGACCGGGTGCCGCAGCGGATCGGCCTGAGCCGGCACGCGTCCGGCAACACCGTCGAGGTCGACCGGGCCAGGTTCGCGCTCGACCTCACGCTCGCCGGTGAGCGGGTCGCGGTCGTCTCCGGCGGCGACGCCGGCGTCTTCGGGATGGCGGCCGCGGTCTTCGAGGCTGCCGAGGACCCGGCATACGCCGAGGTCGCGATCCGGGTTGCCCCCGGGGTCAGCGCCGTCCAGGCGGTGGCCGCGCGTGCCGGCGCTCCGATCGGCGGAGACTTCGCGGTGCTGAGCCTCTCCGACCGGCTCAAGCCCTGGCCGGTGATCGAGCGGCGGATCCGGGCGATCGCCGAAGCCGACCTGGTGCTGGCGATCTACAACCCGGCCTCGCGCTCCCGGACCACCCAGGTCGCCGAGGCACAGAAGCTGCTGCTGGAGGTGCGCTCCGCCGACACCCCGGTGGTGGTCGGCCGGGACGTCGGCCGGGCCGAGGAGTCGCTCACCGTCACCACGCTGGCCGAGCTCGACGCCGACAGCATCGACATGAAGTGCCTGCTGATCGTCGGCGCCGCCGGCACCCGACGTACCGCGCAGGGGCAGGTCTGGACGGCGAGGTCGGTCCCGGCGGCGGAATGAAGCCGAGCCCCTAGGCAGCCAACTAAGGTTAGGGTAACCTAACTCGCATGACTCGCCCGTCGACCGCGCTCACCCTCACGCCGGCGGAGCGCGCCCGCACCATCGTCGCCTCCGCCAGCACCCTGCGGGTGGTCTCGGCCGACCTGTCCCTCGACGTGCACCGCCACGGCGTGATCCCGGACGGCTCGCTGATGTTCCAGGCTCCCGCCGACGCCTTCTTGAACGCGTCGGGGGTCGGCGACCTCGGCCAGCGGGTGACCGCGACCGCCGTCGACGTCACCACCGTCCCGCAGCCGGACCGGCTCCGCGGCACCCTGACCCTGGCCGGCCCGGTGCACGACGTCGTCGAGCCGCTCCCGGCCGGGATGCGGATACACCTCACCGGCTCCGACAAGCCCGACCCGAGCACCCGGCTGCTCCGCCTCGTCCCGGACAGCGTCGGCCTCGCCTGGCGTTGCGAGGCCGGCGACGGCGAGCCGCCCGCTCGGCAGGTCGCTCTGGCCGACTACCGGTGCGCCTTCCCCGACCCGCTGCTCGGCTACGAGGCGGAGTGGTTGCCGCACCTGCAGGCCGACCACAGCCAGATCCTCACCGCGATCGCCCGCTACGAGCTGGGCTGGGAGGAGGACCCGGACGACGTCCGTGCCCTCGGCATCGACCGCTTCGGCCTCGTTCTGCGGGTCCGCGACGCCGCACTCGACGGCGGCGGCCGGGACCTGCGCCTCGGCTTCGACCGCAGCGTCGCCTGCGGTTGCGACGTCCGCAACGCATTCTCGGCCCTCCTCGAGCGAGCGCTCCCCGGCTACGGCCCCATCTGCTGATCCCGGCCTCGACAGGCGCACCAGGCGGTGGTTCAGGTCGCCACAACCTGCACCACCGCCCGGTGGGCTTGTCGAGGCCACGTCGTCGTACAGGGACCTGCGAATGTCGCGCATGTGGCGCACGGGAGTCACACGTGCACCGGCAGTGACATTCGCAGGTCGGTGTACGAGCCCGTGACCGTCAGCGTCGTTTGGCCGACCGGTCCCGGTCCGCGGCGTACAGGTAGGACTCGCCGACCTTCTCGGGGTCGAGGACGCGGCCGACCAGGATCACCGCTGCCTGCGTGAGTCCGGCCTCCTCGACCTGGTCGGCGATCGTGGCCAGCGTCCCGCGCAGGACGACCTGCTCCGGCTGGCTCGCCCGGTAGACGACCGCGACCGGGCAGTCCGACCCGTAGTCGGCGACCAGCGAGTCCGCGAGCTCGCGGGTGCGGGTGATCGCCAGGTGCAGGGCGAGGGTGGCGCCGGTCGCGGCGAAGGCGGCCAGCGACTCGGCCTCGGGCATCACGGTCGAACGAGCCTGGGCCCGGGTCAGGACGACGGACTGACTCAGCAGCGGCACGGTCAGCTCCCGGCCGAGGACCGCGGCCGCCGCGGCGTACGCCGGCACTCCCGGGGTCACGTCCCAGGGCACCCCGGCCGCATCGAGCCGAAAGGTCTGCTCGGCCACCGCGGAGTACAACGACGGGTCGCCCGAGCAGAGCCGCACCACCTCGCGGCCGGCCAGGTGCGCGGTCACCAGTTCGGCGGTGATCTGGTCCAGGCTGAGGTCCTGCGTGTCGACCAGCCGTACGTCGGCCCGGCAGTGCGCGAGCACGTCCTGGTCGAGGTAGGTCCCGGCGTAGACCACGACATCGGCCCCGCGCAGCAGCTCGGCCGCGCGCAGCGTGATCAGGTCGGCGGCTCCCGGGCCACCGCCCACGAAGTGGATCGTCATGCGGGTGCCCTCCAGGACCACTGGGTGATTGCCCGGCTCGGGGTCCAGCCGGTGAACGTGCCGATCGGACCGGCGGTCTCGACGTGCAGCCGGGTGAGGTCGCCGCCGAGGTCGCCGTACCGGCCGATCAGAAGTGCTTCGGTCTGGTGGGTCACCCCGTGGACGACCAGGCGGCCCCCCGGCCGCAGTGCCGCGGTGACCGCGTCCAGGACGCCGGCCCGGGTGGCGCCGCCGCCGACGAAGACAGCGTCCGGGGTCGGCAGGCCGGCCAGCGCCTCCGGTGCCGAACCCGCCACCACCTCGAGCCGCGGAACGCCGAGCGCACGCGCGTTCACAGCGATCCGGCGGGCGCGCTCGGGGTTCGACTCGACCGCCACCGCGCGCAGCGACGGGTGCACCCGCAGCCACTCGATGCCGACCGATCCCGCTCCCGCGCCGACGTCCCACAGCAGGTCGCCGGGGATCGGTGCGAGGCGGGCCAGCGCCGAGGCGCGGGCGTCCCGCCGGGTCAGCTGGCCGTCGTGCTCGAACGCGTCGTCGGGCAGCCCGGTCGTCCAGCCGTGGCCGTCACCGACGCAGGCGATCGCGATCACGTTCAGCGCCGGGGACGTCCCGGACCAGTCCGCCGCCAGGCCCTCGCGACGGCTCTCGCCGAGAGCCCCGAGATCGCCGAGGACGGTCAGCCGGCTGGTGCCGAAGCCGGCCGCGGAGAGCAGCTCGGCCACCTGGGCCGGGGTGGAGGCGTCCGAGGAGAGCACCAGCAGACGGTGCCCGTCGGCCAGCGAACGGCGCAGCGCGTCCGGGTCGCGACCGACCAGGGTCACCACCTCGACGGTCTCCGCGGCCCAGCCCATCCGGGCCCGTGCCAGCGCTACCGAGGACGTCGCCGGCTCGATCCGGACCCGGTCCGACCCGAGCAGGTCGATCAGCGTGCTGCCGATGCCGGAGACCAGCGGGTCGCCGGACGCCAGGACGACGACCTGCCGATCCGCGTGCTCCGCGAGCACGGCCGGCAGCTGTTCGCGCAACGGCGTCGGCCAGGCGACCCGGCGCTGACCGGGGACGTCCGGCAGCAGGTCGAGGTGCCGGGTTCCGCCGAGGACCACCTCCGCGGCGAGGATCTCCCCCTGCGCTCGGGAACCTAGTCCCGCCCAGCCGTCGGCACCGATGCCGAAGACGGCGAGCGAGGAGTCCATGACCGGAGACGATATCGTTGCCGCTCCAAGCACGAGGTGCCCCTGAGTCCGAGCAGTGATCGAGCTGATCACGACGAGGTCGACGGGGAGAATCTGGGAAGCCGGTGAGAATCCGGCACAGGGCCCGCTGCGGTGACCGGCGCACGCACGATGTGACGCCGGAAGTCCGAAGACCGGCCTCGCGCTCCGATGTTCGTTGGCTAAAGCGCGGGAGCCCCCATGCCACTGCAGTACCCCTTCACCGCCGTCGTCGGATCCGACTCGATGGCGCTGGCCCTGATCCTCACCACGATCTCGCCGGAGGTCGGCGGCGTCCTGGTCCGCGGCGAGAAGGGCACCGCGAAGTCGACGATGGTGCGCGCCCTCGCCGCGGTGCTGCCGCCGATCGAGGTGGTCGCCGGCGACCGGTTCTCCTCCGATCCGGCCGACCCGGGGGCGCTCTCCCCGGACGGTCCGTTCGCGACCGACGCGCCCGTCGAGACCCGGCCGGTGCGGCTGGTCGAGCTGCCGGTCGGCGCCACCGAGGACCGGGTCCTCGGGTCGTTGCACCTCGAGCGCGCACTGTCGGACGGCAAGGCCGAGTACGAGCCCGGCCTCCTCGCTCGCGCCCACCGCGGCATCCTGTACGTCGACGAGGTGAACCTGCTCCACGACCACCTGGTCGACCTGCTGCTCGACGCCGCCGCGATGGGACGGTCGACGGTCGAGCGCGACGGGATCTCGGTCGCCCACGCTGCACGCTTCGTCCTCGTCGGCACCATGAACCCGGAGGAGGGCGAGCTCCGGCCGCAGCTGCTCGACCGGTTCGGGCTCACCGTCGAGGTAGCCGCGCCGCGGGACCCCGCGCTCCGGGTCGAGGTGGTCCGGCGGCGGATGGCCTACGACGCCGACCCGGCCGGCTTCGTGGCGTCGTACGGTGACGCGGAGCGTGCCTTCACCAGCAGGATCGAGACCGCCCAGGCACTGCTGCCGGAGGTGGTGCTCGACGACGCGGCGCTGCTGAAGATCGCCGAGATCTGCGCCGCCTTCGACGTCGACGGGATGCGCGCCGACCTGGTCACGGCGCGGGCCGCGATCGCGCACGCCGCCTGGAACGGCCGCACCCGGGTGACCCGCGCCGACCTCCGCGCGGCCGCCTTGCTCGCACTGCCGCACCGCCGCCGGCGCAACCCGTTCGACGCCCCCGGTATCGACGAAGACCTGCTCGACCGGATCCTCGGGGAGGACGAGCCGGAGCCGACGCCCCCGGACGACCCGGACGTCGAGCCTGTCGAGACGCCCGCACCCGACTCCCCGGACGTCGAGCCTGTTGAGACGCCTGCGCTCGAGAACGAGACTCACGACAGCGCCGAACCTCAAGACGTCTCGACAAGCTCGACGTCCGGGGACAGCGCGGAACCTCAAGACGTCTCGACAGGCCCGACGTCCGGTCATGAGTCGGACCCGGGCGACCAGTCCGGGGCAGGCGACGCGACGACCGTCAGCGCCGGCGAGCCCTTCCGCCCGCGCCTCTTCTCGGTCTCCGGCGTCGGCGCCGGCGAGCAGGGCCGGCGCAGTCGCGCGATCACCACCTCCGGTCACCGGATCGGCGCGCGCAAGCCGGGCTCCGAGGGCGGCGCGGTGCACCTGATCGAGACCATCCGGGCCGCGGCACCGCACCAGGGCGCTCGCCGTACGGGAGGGACCCGGCTCAGCCTGCGCGCCGACGACCTCCGGGTGGCGGTGCGCGAGGGGCAGGAGTCGAACCTGATCCTGTTCTGCGTCGACGCCTCCGGATCGATGGCCGCACGGGCCCGGATGCAGCAGGTCAAGGCCGCCGTCCTGTCGCTGCTGCTCGATGCGTACCGCCGTCGGGACAAGGTCGGGCTGGTGACGTTCCGCGGCAGCGACGGCGTCCTCGCGCTGCCACCGACGTCCTCGGTCGAGATCGCCGCTGCCCGGCTGGAGGAGCTCCCCGCCGGCGGGCGGACCCCGCTGGCCGAAGGGATGCTGACCGCGCTGGAGTCGCTCCGGGTGGAGAGCGTCCGGGACCCCAACCGGCGTCCGCTGCTGGTGCTGGTCACCGACGGCCGGGCGACCTCCGGCACGAACGCCGTCGAACGCTCCCGGGTCGTGGCGCGCCACCTGGCCGCACGCGGGATCGCCAGCCTGGTGATCGACTGCGAGACCGGGCGCTTCCGGATGGGCCTGGCCCGCGAGCTCGCCGCAGACCTGGGCGCCGAGTACGTGCCGCTCGGCGAGGTGAGCGCCGAGGCGCTCGCCGGCGTCGTCCGGCTCAGCACCGACCGACACCGTGGGGGAGCAGCCTGATGCCGCAGGGACAGCCGGAGAACGTGCCCGACGACGGGCTCAGCACCAAGCAGCGCCGCAACCGACCGCTGATCGCCGTCCACACCGGCGACGGCAAGGGCAAGTCGACCGCGGCGTTCGGGCTCGCCCTGCGCGGCTGGAACCAGGGCTGGAGCCTGGGCATCTTCCAGTTCGTGAAGTCGGCCAAGTGGCGGCTCGGCGAGCAGTCCGTCTTCGAGCAGCTCGGCGAGCTGCACACCAGCACCGGAGCGGGCGGACCGGTCGACTGGCAGAAGATGGGCTCCGGCTGGTCGTGGTCGAAGAAGGCCGGCACCGAGGACGACCACGCGGCTGCTGCCGCCGAGGGCTGGGCCGAGATCAAGCGCCGGATCGCCGCCGAGGAGCACGACCTCTACCTGCTCGACGAGTTCACCTACCCGATCAACTGGGGCTGGATCGACATCGACGACGTGGTCAGCACGCTGACCGAGCGTCCCGGGCACCAGCACATCGTGATCACCGGCCGGCGCGCCGACGACAGGCTCGTCGAGATCGCCGACCTGGTCACCGAGATGGCCAAGGTCAAGCACCCGATGGACGCCGGCCAGAAGGGCCAGCGCGGCATCGAATGGTGAACCTCCCTCGGCTGGTGATCGCCGCGCCGGCGTCCGGTCACGGCAAGACCACCATCGCCACCGGGCTGATGGCGGCGCTGGCGCGCACCGGGATGACGATCAGCGGGCACAAGGTCGGGCCGGACTACATCGACCCCGGCTACCACGCGCTGGCCACCGGCCGCCCCGGCCGGAACCTCGACCCGCACCTCGTCGGTGAGGACCGGCTGGTGCCGCTGCTGCTGCACGGCGCCGCGGGTGCCGACCTCGCGATCGTCGAGGGCGTGATGGGCCTGTACGACGGCCAGCTCGGCGGCGACGGCTTCTCCTCCACGGCGCACGTCGCGGCGGTGACCAGGACCCCGGTGATCCTGGTCGTCGACATCTCGCACGCGTCCCGGTCGATCGCGGCGACCGTGCACGGGCTCCGCACCTGGCCGGAAGCCTCCGGCGGAGCCGGCGTCGACGTGGTCGGGGTGGTGCTCAACAAGGCCGGCTCGGTGCGGCACTCCGACGAGGTCGTCCGGGCGCTGTCCGGCAGCGGCCTCCCGGTCCTCGGCATCCTGCAGCGCGACGACGGGGTGGCCGCGCCGTCGCGGCACCTCGGCCTGGTGCCCGCGGCCGAGCGGCCGGACGCGGCAGCCTCCCTGGACCGGCTCGCGGCGCAGATCGCCGAGCGCATCGACCTCGAGGCGGTGGTCCGGCTGGCGCGCTCGGCGCCCGGCCTGACCGGTGAGCCATGGGACCCGGCAGCGGCGCTCGCCGTACCGGCGTCTGGCCCGGCTCACCCGACCAGAACGCCGGACCAGAACGGCCGACTCGACGAACGGCCGGTGATCGCAGTCGCGGGCGGGCGGGCGTTCACCTTCGCGTACGCCGAGACCACCGAGCTGCTGCGAGCGGCCGGGTGCGAGCCGGTGGTCTTCGACCCGACGACCGACGAGGCGCTCCCGGCCGGCACCCGGGGCCTGTACCTCGGCGGCGGCTTCCCGGAGATGCACGCGGCCGACCTCTCCGGCAACGAGTCGCTGCGCACCCGGATCCGGGAGGCGATCGGTGCCGGCCTGCCGACCGTCGCCGAGTGCGCCGGCCTGCTGTACCTCTGCCGGGGAGTCGATGGCGCCGCCATGGTCGGTGCCATCGACGCGGAGGCGGAGATGGCTCCGCGGCTGACCCTCGCCTACCGGCGGGCGACCGCGCCCGCCGACAACCTGCTCGCCCGCGCCGGCGAGGTCGTCACCGGCCACGAGTTCCACCGCACCCACCTGCTCGGTTCCACGGGCGCCCCGGCCTGGTCGTTCGCCACCGAGACCGACGACCGTGACCTGGTCGACGGGATCGCTGGCCCGACCCTGCACGCGTCGTACCTGCACACGCACTGGTCCGGCCACCCGCAGCTCGCCGCCCGTTTCGCCGCGGCCGCGCACGCCGCCGTACCGGTCGCGCCGCCCCCGCTTCGGTCGCCCGTTCGTCCGCCGACCCCGTCGTACACGGACCTGCACATGTCACCGGTGGGGCAGGAGCGCACTCCCCACGCCCCAGCCGACACCTTCGCAGGTCCGTCTACGACCGCGAACCAGGCACCACCCCAGGTCCCCGCCGACCCGCTCCGCCACCACGGCGACGTCGAGGCCACCGACGGACTGCTCGACTTCGCCGTCAACGTGTACGACGGCCCGCGACCGGGGTGGCTCGACAGCGCGCTCGCGGCGGCACCGATCGGCCGGTACCCGGACGCCCGCCCGGCCACCCACGCGATCGCCGCGCACCACTCCCGCCGGCCCGAGGAGGTGCTTCCCACCGCAGGCGCCGCCGAGGCGTTCGGGTTGGTCGCCCGCCTGCGCCGGTGGCGTCGCCCGGTGGTCGTGCACCCG
The DNA here is from genome assembly GCF_003725695.1 of Nocardioides marmoriginsengisoli. Classification (GTDB taxonomy): domain Bacteria; phylum Actinomycetota; class Actinomycetes; order Propionibacteriales; family Nocardioidaceae; genus Marmoricola; species Marmoricola marmoriginsengisoli. The sequence goes on along the minus strand of NZ_RJSE01000009.1, from coordinate 500,677 downwards.
CAGTTCACCGAACCCGACGTCGCCGTGCTCGCGGCCGGGCTCGCGCCGGAGCACGTGCTCCTCGACGCGGCGCAGGGCTTCGCGCTGGACCCGGCCGCGATCCCGCCGGACGCCGACCTGGTCGTCCTCGGCAACCCGACCAACCCGACCGGTGTCCGGCACCCGGCCGCGACCGTCCGGGCCCTGCTCGCTCCGGGACGCCTGGTGGTCGTGGACGAGGCGTTCAACGACGACGGCGTGGAGTCGTTGGCCGGGGCGCTCGAAGCCGGAGCGCCCGAGGACGGTCTCCTGGTGATCCGGAGCCTGACCAAGCTGTGGTCGATCCCCGGCGTACGCGCGGGTTACGTCCTCGGCGATCCGGAGACGATCGCCGGCCTCGGGAGTCTGCAGACCCCCTGGTCGGTCTCGGCCCAGGCCGTGGCCGCGCTGGTCGCCTGCCACACCGACGAGGCCCGGGCCGAAGCCGAGGTCCGGGTGGCCCGGATCTCCCAGGACCGCGAGCACCTGGTCGCGGGTCTCGGCGCACTGGGCATCACCCAGCTCCCGTCGACCGCACCGTTCGTGCTGGCCCGGCCGGGCGCCGGCGTCCACGAGGCTCTGCGCGAGGCCGGGATCGCCGTACGACGTGCGGACACGTTCCCCGGACTGGACGCCTCCTGGGTCCGGATCGCAGTGCGAGACAGGGACCTGACCGACAAGCTCATCGATGCCCTACGATGCATCCATCAGGCTCGAGGAAGCCGGTGGGAATCCGGCACAGTCGCGCTACTGTGACATCGCCCCGATCAGCAGCACCGGGGCGGTGGAGTCAGACCCGACAGCCTGATATCCCAACACTGGGACTTCAACTACCTGGGACGCATTCATCCCAAAGGAGGCTGAAATGGCTATCGCCACCCCCGCCGCTCCGAGCGTCGAGATCCCTACGATCCCGCTGCGTGAGCTGCTCCCCTGGCTCTTGATGTTCGCCCTGCTCGCCGTGCTGACGATCTTCTTCGTCAGCGCCGACCAGGGTGCGATCTCGATCCCCGCCGGCACCGCCATCCACGAGTGGGTGCACGACGGCCGCCACCTGCTCGGCTACCCCTGCCACTGAGCCCGCTGCGCCGCGTGCGCACCTGAGGTCCCGGGACGACCGCGCTGACGCCGGTCGCGAGACCTCCTTTCACCGTACGGCGACCTCGCCGACCCCTCCGTATCGAACGGACCCCTGATGACTGCACGTACCTTCCTGATCCACGGCCTGATCGCCGGCCTTCTCGCCGGTTTCGCCGCCTTCCTCGTCGCCTACCAGATCGGCGAACCCCCGGTCGAGGCCGCGATCGCCCTCGAGGAGGCCGGCGCACCCGCCGACGCCCACACCCACGAGTCGCCCGAAGCCGGCCACTCCCACGACGACGAGGGCGGCACCGAGGTCTCCCGGCAGAACCAGTCCACCTGGGGCCTGCTCACCGGCACCGTCGCGATCGGTACGGCGCTCGGCGGCCTGGTCGCTCTCGCCGCTGCCGGCGTCGTCGGCCGGATCGGCCGGCTGCGACCCTCGCAGTCGACGGCCCTGGTCGCGCTGATCGGCTTCGTCGCGGTCGCGCTGGTCCCGTTCCTGAAGTACCCGGCCTCGCCGCCGGCCACCGGCAACCCGGACACCATCGGTGACCGCACCTCGTACTACTTCGCGTTCCTGGCGATCTCGTTGCTGGTCGCGATCGCCGCCACCGTCCTCGGCACCCGGCTGCTCCCCGGCCTCGGCGGCTACCGGACGGTGCTGGTCGCGGTCGGCTCGTACCTGGTGGTGCTGGTGCTCGCGGCCGAGCTGATGCCGGCCGTCAAGGAGCTCGGCGAGTTCCCGGCGCAGACCCTGTGGGAGTTCCGGCGGGCCTCGCTCCTGACGATCGCCACCATGTGGGCCACGATCGGCGTCGTGCTGGTCGGCCTGGTCGGCCGGGCGCACGAGAAGGTCGCCGTCGAGAACGCCCGCCGCGAGCTGGCGGCGAGCCTGTGACCGTCAAGCCGCCGTCGGCGGCCGCCCAAGAGGAAGCCGCCGACCGGCTCGCCGGTCTGGCCACCCCGGCCGGTGCCCTGGGTCGCCTCGGCGAGCTCGGCGTCTGGCTGGCGGGCGTCCAGGGGCAGTGCCCGCCGGCGGTCCCCGAGCGCGTGCGTGCGGTGATCTTCGCCGGCGACCACGGCGTGACGTCGTACGGCGTCTCGGCCTACCCGGCGGCAGTCACGCCGGCGATGGTGCGGACCTTCGCCGCCGGTCGCGCGGGCGTCTCCGCCCTCGCCGCCGCCCACGGCGTCACGGTCCGGGTGCTCGACATCGCGGTCGACGACGACCTCGAGGGCATCGACCCGGACGTCCAGCGCTTCAAGGTACGGCGCTCCAGCGAGCCGCTGCACCTGCGCGACGCGCTCACCGTCGAGGAGACCCACCGGGCCCTCGACGCCGGCACCTCGGTCGCGGCAGAGGAGATCGCCGCCGGCGCGCAGCTGCTGATCAGCGGCGACATGGGCATCGGCAACACCACCCCGGCGACCGCGCTGATCGCGGAGAGCCTGGGGCTGCCCGCCGCCGAGCTGACCGGCCGCGGCACCGGCATCGACGACGAGGCGCTGGCGGCGAAGACCGCCCTGATCCAGCAGGCGCTCGACCGGGTCAAGGATCGCGGGCTCAGTCCCGTGGAGACCCTGGCCGCCCTCGGCGGCGCCGACCTGGCCGCCTCGACCGGGTACCTGGTGGCGGCGGCGCGGGCCGGCGTACCGGTACTGCTCGACGGCGTGATCGCGGTCGCGTGCGCGGTGATGGCGGACCGGATCGAGCCCGGTGCGGCCGACTGGTTCGCCGCCGGCCACCGCTCGACCGAGCCCGCCCAGTCGCTCGCCCTGGACAAGCTCGGCCTGGTGCCGCTGCTCGACCTGGGGATGCGCCTGGGCGAGGGCAGCGGGGCCGTCGCCGCGGTGCCGGTGGTGCGCTCGGCGGCGGCGGTGCTGCGCGACGTGGCGCTGCTCTCCGAGCTCGCGATCTAGAGCCGTGCGGATCCTGGTCACCGGAGGGGTGCGGTCGGGCAAGTCGGCCCACGCCGAAGCCCTGCTCCGGGACCGGGACACCGTCACGTACGTCGCGCCCGGACCGATGCCGTCGGCCGACGACGCCGAGTGGGCGGCCCGGGTCGCGGCGCACCGGGCCCGGCGACCGGCGACCTGGACGACCCGGGAGAGTACCGACCTGGGCGACCTCCCCGGCGGCAGCGTGCTGGTCGACTGCCTCGGCACCTGGTTGACGGCTCAGCTCGACGAGCTCGGTGCGTGGGAGGCGAACGCCGCTTCCACCTGGCGGACCCGGTTCGACGCACGCCTCGACGCCGCGGTCACCGCCGCGTCGACCGCGGCGGACCTGGTGCTGGTCACCAACGAAGTCGGCCTCGGGGTCGTCCCCGAGCACGCCTCTGGTCGCCTCTTCCGGGACCTGCTCGGCACCGTCAACCAGCGGTTCGCGGCGGTCTGCGACGAGGTGCACCTGGTCGTCGCCGGGCGCGTCCTGGTGCTGTGAGGAGCCGCGCGGCCGGGCTGGTTCTCGGCTTCGCCGCCGACCGGCTGCTCGGCGACCCCCGCCGCTTCCACCCGGTCGCCGGGTTCGGTCAGGTCGCCGCCCGGCTCGAGCAGCGCCTGTACGCCGACAGCCGGGCCCGCGGCGCGGCGTACTGGCTGGTGCTGGTCGGCGGGACCACGGCGGCCGGGATCGCGGTCGAGCGTGCCTCCCGGCACCGCCCGGTCCCGCACGCGCTGCTGACTGCCGCAGCGACCTGGGCGGTCCTCGGCGCCCGGTCGCTGGACCGCGAGGCCGCCGCCGTCGAGTCGCTGCTCGCCGACGACCTGCCGGCGGCGCGCCAGCGCCTGACCCACCTCGTCGGCCGGGACACCCGGTCCCTGGACGAGGCCGGCGTCGCCCGCGCCGTGGTCGAGTCGGTCGCCGAGAACACCTCGGACGCGGTGGTCTCCTCGCTCGTCCTCGGCGGGCTCTTCGGGATCCCCGGACTGCTCGGCCACCGGGCGGCGAACACGCTGGACGCGATGGTCGGCCACCGCAGCGTCCGCTACACCCGGTTCGGCTGGGCCAGCGCCCGCGCCGACGACGTCCTCAACCTCCCCGGCTCCCGGTTGACCGCGGCTCTCGCGGTGGCCCTCGCCGACGACCGACCCGCCGCGGTCGCCGCCTGGCGCCGGGACGCGGCCGCGCACCCGAGCCCGAACGCCGGCCCGATCGAAGCAGCCTTCGCCGGCGCCCTCGGCATCCGGCTCGGCGGCACCAACGTCTACGGCGACCAGGTGGAGGATCGCGCCCGCCTGGGCGACGGCCGGCCCGCCACGACCCGGGACATCGGCCGCGCCCGCGACCTGGCCCGGCGCATCGACCTCGCTGCCCTGGTGCTCGTCACCGTCGTCGCGTGGCGCCGGTCCCGGTAGCCGGAGCGCCTATCCGCTGGAGCGGATGACCCACGCAGCCGCCGCGGCCGGGTCACCGACCACCTCGACTCCCGACACCGCCGGCTTCCGTCGTACGACGACCACCGGGATCCCGAGCTCACCCGCAGCCGCCATCTTCGGCCAGGTCCAGTCGCCTCCGGAGTCCTTGGTGACCAGGACGTCGGCACCGGCTTCCACGAGTAGCTGCTTCTCGGACGCGAGCTCGTACGGCCCCCGGCTCAGCAGGATCCGCCACGAAGCCGGCACCTCCAGGTCAGGCTCGTCGACGACTCGCGCGGTCACCGCCAGCCGGCCCAACGCCGGCACGAACGAGCCGAGCGATTGCCGGCCGATGGTCAGGAACGGACGGGCCCCGAGCCGGGCCGCCACCGCAGCAGCCTCCTCGTGGGTGTCGACCCAGTGCCAAGTCTCCGCCTGCGGAGCACCGCCCCAGCCGGGACGTTCCAGCCGGAGCAGCGGGACCTGCACGGCAGCGCAGGCAGCGGTCGCGTTCGCCGAAATCCCAGCGGCGAACGGATGGGTCGCGTCGACGACCGCCGTCACCGCTTGGTCGCGCAGGTAGGCGATCAGCCCGTCGACGCCGCCGAAGCCGCCGATCCGCACGGGGCCTACCGGCAACCGCGGGCGGGCCACCCGGCCGGCGAGCGACGAGGTGAGGTCCACCCCGGCGTTCAGCAGCAGCGCCGCCACCTCGCGAGCTTCGGCGGTGCCGCCGAGCACCAGCACCTTCACCGGACAGCCCTCCTCGGCAGCACGCAACACCGGGGCGCAGGGCCGACCCGCGGAACCGTCGTCGGTGGCCGAGCCTCGGCCCTCCCCCCGAGCACCAGCACCGTCACCGGTCGGCACCCGGCGGCAGCAACGGCAGCCCGGGCGGCGCCCCGGTGACCGCGAGGTCGAGCAGCGCATCGACGTCGAGGTGCTCCTCGACGAGGTCGCCGAGCAGGTCGAGCCGTGCCTCGCGCCGTTCCGCGAAGACCACCGACGACGGCGTCCGGGTCCGTCCGACCGCGGCGGCCACCTCGCTCAGCAGTGCCTGCCGGAACGCGTCGCTCTCCAGGCTGCCGTGCCACATCGTGCCGAACACGGCACCGTCGCGGACCCCTCCCGGGAAGTCCTCCCCGGCGTCGACCTGCAGCCGGCCGTGGTGGATCTCGTAGCCGGAGACCGGCTGGCCCAGGCCCTGGCCGGTCGGCAGCCGCAGCACCTTCTCGGCACCGAAGCTGGTCCGCGCAGGCAGTAGGCCGAGACCCTCGGCCGCGCCACCGGCCCGGCCCTCGACCCCGTCCGGGTCGGCGATCTCGGTGCCGAGCATCTGCGCTCCGCCGCAGATCCCGAGCACGGCGCGGCCGGCGCGGGCGTGCTCCAGGATCGCCTGGTCCAGGCCGCGGGAGCGCAGCCACTCCAAGTCGGCCAGCGTCGCGCGGGTCCCGGGGAGGACGATCAGGTCGACCCCAATCAGGTCCCGGGGCGAGGCCGCGAACGAGACGTCCAGGTCGGCCTCCAGGCCGAGGGCGTCGACGTCGGTGAAGTTGCTGATCCGCGGCAACCGGACGACCGCGACCTTGAGCACCTGCGTCGCGTCGTCGCGGGACCGGCGGCCGTCGAGGTCCAGGGCGTCCTCGGAGTCCAGCCACAGCTCCGGGTGCCACGGCAGCACCCCGTACGTCGGCCGGCCGGTGAGCCGGGTCAGCTCGTCGATGCCGGGGCGCAGCAGGTCGAGGTCGCCGCGGAACTTGTTCGCGACGAACCCGGCGATCAGCGCCTGGTCGGCGGCCTCCAGCAGCGCGACCGTCCCGTGCAGCGCGGCGAAGAGCCCGCCGCGGTCGATGTCGCCGACGACCACGACCGGCAGGTTCGCGTGCCGGGCGAGGCCCATGTTCACGTAGTCACCAGAACGCAGGTTGATCTCGGTCGGGCTGCCGGCGCCCTCGGCGACGATCACGTCGTACCGGCTCGCCAGGTCGTCGTAAGCGGCGTGCGCGGCGGTGGCGAGGTGGCGCCGACCGGACTCCCAGTCGGAGGAGGAGACGGTCCCGCCGGGCTTGCCCATCACCACGACGTGACTGCGGGTGTCACCGCCGGGCTTGAGCAGGACCGGGTTCATCGCGGCCTCGGGCTCGGCACGAGCGGCGCGGGCCTGGACCCACTGCGCCCGGCCGATCTCGGCGCCGTCCTCGCAGACCATCGAGTTGTTCGACATGTTCTGGGCCTTGTACGGCGCCACCTTGATCCCGCGGCGGAGCAGTGCGCGGCACAGGCCGGTGGTGACGATGCTCTTGCCGGCGTCCGAGGTGGTGCCGGCGATCAGCAGCCCGCTCATGCGTCGGTGTCCTCGTCGTTCCCGTCGTCCTCGTCCGGTACGGCGGTCGCGACCTCGTAGCTGTCCCGGCACCACCGGAACCAGACGAAGAACGCGAAGGCGGCGAAGACCCACCACTCGATCGCGTAGAGGAAGTTGCGCAGCGCGGTGAACCCGGAGACCTCCGGGATCGCGGCGAGGGTGACGCTCTCCAGGCCGTCGGGCGCGCCGGAGACGTCGCGGGCGACGACGTACGCGCTGAACAGGTCGGCGTCGACGTGCTCGACCAGGGTGGCTAGCCGCATCATCGGAATCACGTCGTCGTGCGGGTCCTCGTCGATCGGTCCGCTGCCCTCGGTCGCCTGCAACCACCCGGTCACGGTGACGTCTCCGCTCGGTGCCGGGGCCTTCGGCTCCGGTGCCCAGCCGCGGACCACCGGCATCGCCGACTCGCTCCCGTCGACCTTGACCGGCGTGACCACCCAGTAGCCGCGCTCCTTCTTGCGGAAGCGGTCGGAGACGTAGACGGTCGAGTCGCTCATCCAGGTGCCGCTGAGGGTGACCGGCCGGCCGAGCGAGCGCCCGGGGAACGGGCTGTCGCCGCTCATCAGCGTGGCGAGCGCGACGGGAGCGTCGTTCGAGATATCCCGAGCGGCGTCGGCGCGACGGGTCTGCCAGGCGTCCAGCTGCCACACTCCGAGGCCCACCGCGATCGAGACGCAGACCACCATCGCCAGGTGCCCCGGCCAGTACCGCGGCCGAAGCAGCATCACGAACACTCGACCAGCCTACGGGTGAGGTGCAACGATCACGTTCGTGACCTCTTCCATTCGGCATCTGAACTGCGTGACCATGTCCCCGCGCGCACCCGGCGGGCTCACTCCCGCCCGGATGGTGGCGCACTGCCTGCTCGTCGAGGGACCCAACGGGCTGACCCTGATCGACACCGGGTTCGGCACCGCCGACATCGCCGAGAAGCGGATGGGCCGAGGCTTCATTGCGCTGATGGGCGCCGCACTGGACCCGTCCGAGACGGCGATCTCGCAGGTCCGCGCGGCCGGGCACCAGGTCGAGGACGTGACCGACGTCGTGGTGACCCACCTCGACCTCGACCACGCGGGCGGGCTCGGGGACTTCCCGAACGCCCGCGTGCACGTCTTCGCCGACGAGCTCGACGCGGCGCGCAAGCGGGCCTCGGTCAAGGAGAAGAACCGCTACATCGAGGCGCAGTGGGCGCACGGCCCGAACTGGATCGAGCACACGGTGGCCGGGGACCAGTGGCTCGGCTTCGAGTCCGTCCAGGCCGTCAGCGAGGACATCCTGCTAGTGCCGTTGCGCGGGCACACACGGGGACATTCCGGTGTCGCCGTACGCCGCCCCTCCGGAGGGTGGTTCCTGCACGCCGGCGACGCGTACTTCTCGCACGGCGAGAAGGAGACCCCGCCCACCTGCCCGAGCGGTCTGTCGATGTTCCAGACGATGGTGCAGATGGACAAGAAGGCGCGGCACGCCAACCAGGACCGGTTGCGCTCCCTGCACGCCGAGCACGGCCCCGACTCCGGTGCCGCCGAGATCGTCACCATCTTCAGCGCCCACGACGCCGTCGAGTACGACGCCCTGGCGGACGTCACCGACTGATCAAGGACGCGTCAGCGGACTTGATCGATGGCCGTCGAGCGGCGAACTCGGCGACCGAGCAGGTCGAGCTGTCGTGACGGACCCGCAGTCCTACGACATCCCGCCGTCGTGGGCCAGCACGCACCCCGTGATCATCCGGGCCGCCGGGCTCGCCAGGTAGACGATCGACGCACCGATCTCTCCGGGTGAGATCGCGCGTCCGGGCAGCATCATCATCAGCCGGTCGGCGACGCGGGGGTCCAGGTCGTCCGGGTACTTCTCGGCGACCTCGGAGACGATCGGGGTGTCGACGGTTCCGGGGCAGATCGCGTTGACCCGGATCCGCTCCGGAGCGAGCTCGAGCGCCAGCGACCGGGTCAGCTGGGTCAGTCCGCCCTTGGCTGCGGAGTACGCGGTGGTGTATCCCTGCGGCACCCGCCCGGCGACCGACGAGACGTTGACGATGTTGGCGTTCCGGGTGGCGCGCAGGTGCGGCAGCGCCTCCTGCATCACCATGAACGGCCCCTTGAGGTCGACGGCGTGGATCCGGTCCCACTCGTCGTCGGTGATGGTGTCGAACCGGCCGAACTGGACGATGCCGGCGACGTTGGCGAGCACGTCGATGCGCCCGTGCTCCGCGGCCTTGGCGATCGCGGCCTTGACCGACTCCCGGCTGCCGACGTTGCACTCGACGTAGGTCACGCCGTCGGGCACGGTCGGGTGGATGTCGAAGCCGTAGACGATGTCGCCGAGGTCGCGGAAGAGCTCGGCGGTGGCGTACCCGATGCCGGACGCGGCTCCGGTGATGACGACGACGCGCGGGGTGGTCTCAGACATGCGGGCTCCTGGGCTCGTGAGGCGTTGCTCGGACGGTAGCAGCAGAACTAGAACATGTTCTAGGGCAATCCCGCGTGGATTCGAATCCACAGCTGTGGGTAACTCTGTGGACTAAGTCCGCCTAAGTCCATACTCTAAAGGCATGGCGGCGATGGTCAACGTCCACGAGGCGAAGACGCACCTCTCCAAGCTCCTGGAGCGCGTGGAGAACGGCGAGACGATCGTGATCGCGCGCGCCGGGAAGCCGGTCGCGGAACTGCGCGCCTACAGCCCGAGAGTCCCGTTCGTCTTCGGAGGCCTCAAGGACACCGTCTGGTACGACGACAGCGGCTGGGACGACGAGCGGTGATCCTCCTCGACACCCGCACCTTCCTGTGGGCGGTAGCCGACGACCAGCGGCTCGGACCGGAAGCACGCCGCGTCATCGCGACGGCCGACGTCCGCTACCTCTCCTCGATCAGCCACGTCGAGCTCGCCATCAGGTCCGCGAACGGATCGGTGCGCCTGCCCCAGGACTACGAACGCTTGCTCGGAGCCTTCGGCATCGAGTCGCTTCCCTTCACCGACGAGCACGCCACGAAGGTGGCGGTCGACCGGGAGCACGGTGGCACGTTCGACTGGATGCTGCTCGCCCAAGCCGCCGCCGAGGGACTCATCCTGGTCACCGCCGACCGGGCCCTGAGCACGTACGACGGCACCCTCGACGCAACCCGCTGAAGGAGCACCATGACCGACCTCCCCGACTGGGCCGCCGACCTCGACCTGCGCCCGCACCCCGAAGGCGGCTGGTACGCCGAGACCTACCGGCACCACGCCGACGTCGAGACCGGCGCGGGCACCCGGTCGCTCGGGACGGCGATCTACTTCCTCCTGCTCCCCGGGGAGTCGTCGGCCTGGCACCGGGTCGCCTCCGACGAGCTCTGGTTCCACCACCGCGGCGGTGCACTGCGGCTCTGGATCGGGGACGACCCGGAGACCGCCTCGGAGCAGGTCCTCGGACCGGACATCGCGGCCGGCGAGCGGCCGCAGCTTCTGGTCCCGGGCGGCCGGTGGCAGGCAGCCCGCCCGGTGGACGACGCCGTCCTGGTCAGCTGCGTCGTCGTCCCGGGCTTCGACTTCGCCGACTTCGAGCTCGGCGGCGCGGCACCGAACTGATCAGCGACGCATGCCCTTGTAGATCGCGCGCCGGACGACCCACGGCTGCAGGAACGACCAGGCCGGCAGCGAGAACGACTGCCCGCCTGCGGTGAACACCTCGAGCTTGTTGCCCTGGGCGCCGACCACCGAGCCCCACCGACGGGTGGCCGGCTCGAACCGCTTCGCCGTACCGTCACCGAGGTCGGCGCGGATGTTCCGCGCGAGCAGCCCGTCGGCCCGGCCGCGTGCCGAGGTCCGCAGCGGGTCGGTGGCGGCGACGTCGCCGATCGCGTACACCCCGGGCGCGCCGGGGACCCGCAGGTACTCGTCGACCGCCACGAACCCGTCCGGGTCGAGGAGCGACGGCGGCAACCAGCCGGTGTTCGGGGTGACCCGGCCGATCGTCCAGAGGACCGCATCGGCCGTGCTCGCCGGCTGGCCGGTGCTCCAGGTGACCTCGCCGGCGGCGAGACCGTCACCGAACCCCGCCGGTACGACGGCGCGGTGCCCCGGGTGCACGCCCACACCGGCCCTCTCCAACCTGCCGCGCAGGATGGTCCACACCTTGCCGTGATGGTGCGGCAGCGCGCGGTCGCCGGGGAAGTACAGGTCGACCCGCTTCTCGGGCCAGGTCGTCGCGGCGTTGAGCGCGCTGCTGACCGCGGCCGCCCCGCCGCCGATCACGATCACGGTCGCCGCCTCCGCGAGCCGCTGGTGCGCCGCCGCGATCTCCGCGTCGATCTCGGCGGCGGTCTGCAGGTCGGGCCGGCGCCAGAACCCGTTGGTCACCCCGGTGGCGATCACCAGGGCGTCGTACGGCTCGGTGCTGGGGGTGCCGTCGGCGCCGACCACCTGCACGGCACGTTTCTCCAGGTCGAGACCGGCCAGCGAGCCGTGCACCGTCCGGACGCGGTCGAGCTTGCGGTAGCGGTCGAAGTGGTTCCAATAGTCCCGCGCCCACTCCTGCGGCCGGGCCAGGCGGAGGCCGAGCTCCTGCCCGCTGACCAGGCCGGGTTTCGCCGAGATCCCGACGACGTCGGCGTGCTTGTGCAGGTGGATCGCGGTGAGCAGGCCGGTGTCGCCGAGCCCGGCGACGACGATGCGGGGGCGGCTCATGCGGCGGCCTTCCGCGGCGGGCGGGGCACGAAGCGCGGAACCCGCGCCACCACGTCGGCGTACGACGGCCTCCGCTCGAGGCTGCGCTGCTCCATCATCGGGATGCTGGCGCCCTGGAACATCGCGTAGATGCCGAGCGCTCCGACCAGGGCCCACCACGCGTCCGGGTCGGCGGCCACTGCGAAGAGGCCGAGGGAGAGCCAGAAGGCGAACTCACCGAAGTAGTTCGGGTGCCGGGACCAGGACCAGAGCCCGCGATCCATCGCCTGCCCCGGCTGGCGGGAGCACGCGAAGCGGTACATCTGCAGGTCGGCGACGAACGCGAGGACCACCGCGCCCAGCCCGACGACGACCGCGACGACGTCGAGCCAGCCGATCTCACGACCGGTGCGGGTGAGGACGACGTACACCGGCACCATGCCGAGGAAGACCTGGAGGGTCGGCACCAGGTGGATGCCGACCAGGTCGACCACCGCCTCCGCCTTGCCGGCACGGTCGCGCAGCATCGAGTAGCGCCAGTCCTCGTGGTGCAGTCCTGGGAAGGCGTAGATCCAGTTGCCGGTCAGCCGGATCGACCAGACCAGCATCACCACGGCGACCAACCAGGCGCGCGGATCGTCTGCGGGCGTGCCGGACTCGATCCACCACGTCAGCATCAGCAACGGCGGCAGCACGCTCCAGTACGCGTCGTAGAAGCTGGAGTTCCGGTGCAGGCGGCTGGCGGCGAAGACGACCAGCGTGGCGATCAGGTCGGCGATCAACCCGTCCAGCCAGAGGTGGTCGGTGTTCGGCCCCCAGGCCATCCAGGCACCGCCGGCCCCGAAGGCGAACAGGTAGGAGATGCCGACGCGCGCGATCGACTCGGTCTTGCTCATCCGGCCGGTGTCCATGGGAGGACCGTATCTAGAACGTGTTCTAGTGCGCCAGGGTTCCGTGAGCCGGACCTCGAACGGGTCGGCCTACGAGCCGCCGAGCAGACCACCCAGCAGACCACCGAGCAGGCCGCCGTTGTTCGGAGCCGGCGGCGGGGGAGGGGTACTCGGCGCGGGCGGCCGAGCGGGGGTCAGCGGCTTGGCGTACCAGAGCGTCCGTCGCGACCAGTTCCCCGGACCTCGCCGCTTCCCGGAGCAGGTCACGATGACAACGCGCTCGGGACCGGAGGTACGGAAGGCGCTGCGGGTCGGCACCTTCTTCGCCGGATAGCTCTTCCGCTTGAAGATCACGTAGCAGGCCTTCCGGCCCTTCTTGCCGCGCAGGACGATGCCGTCGCCCTCGTGGAGGTTCCGCAGCATCGCGTTGCCGAGTGCGGATCCGTCGGGCCAGGTGTGACCCGAGAGCAGCACGCTGCCCCGGCGGCTGGCCGCGCGGTTGTGCGGGTCCATCGCCATCAGCCACTTCCCGGCCCTCGTCACCGGGCCCGCACCGGCCGCACCGCTCGCCGTACGACGGACCTGGATGACGCGTACGCTCCGCCCGATCGAGGGGATCGCCGCCCGGGTCGGCACGAAGCCGCGAGCCGGTCGGGTGCACGCCCTCGCCTGGGTCTGCACCTGAGCCTTCACGACCGGTTCGGCTGCTCCCGACGCAGCTGCTCCGGACTGGGCGGATCCGGACTCGGTCAGGAGTGCCTGCACCAGCACCACGGCCAGGAGACTCGCGCAGGCCCGAGTGTTTCGGGCAGGGCTCCACCAGTTCGTCACACCACCACAACGAAGGGGTGGTTCCGGGGTTACCCCGGAGTCCTCCGCCCAAGGAGTTCACGGATCGGTTGGTCGAGGAGGTCGATCGCATCGTTCATCAACGACTCACGGATGGGTGCGTCGCGATCCACGACGCCACGCAGGTCGCGCTCGGTCACCTGGAGCATGCTGGCATCGTTCCCGGTCCAACGGGTGACGGAGTCCCGGAGCCGGTCTATCTGGGAGGTCCACTCGACATCGTTCTCGGCGAGATCATTGGGGCGCACGATCAGGAGGTCGATGTCGGACTCCGTCGTGGCGTCGCCGCGAGCGACCGACCCGAACACCGCGGCGCCGACGGCGGGCACCGACCATGCGGACAGTTGGCTGCGCAAGCGGTTGAAGAACTCGCCCCTCAGTCCGGCCAGGGCGACCGCGATGCCGGCCGCGATGTGGTCGCGGTTCAGGAGATACACGTAGGCGTTGCCGGTCGCCTCCGAGAAGACGACACCTTGGTCGACCAGTCGGTTCAGCGCCTTGTTGATACTCGGCGCCGTCCCACGCCGCGACTGCCGGTGAACGTCTCGCCCGGTCAGACCCCGATTGGTCTGCGCAAGCACAGCGAGGACAGCACCGTCCAGTGACGACACTGCCGCTGTCGTCGGGTCGTTCCAGTCCATTGGCACCTCCACTATGTAAAGAAATCTTTACATTTGTAACGGTACCTTTACATAGCCTTTGAGGGGAAGCCCGTTCCGGAATGGTGGTGCAGTCACTCAGGACTGACCGCTATCTCCGTGAGCTCGACGTATGACCTCAGTGGAGCCAGCGGACTCGACAGACGAGCATGGTGGAGCCTAGGGGACTCGAACCCCTAACCCCCTGCTTGCAAAGCAGGTGCGCTACCAATTGCGCCAAGGCCCCGAGCCGACGTGGGCCGGCGGTGGGAGTGGAGGTGGATCAGGCCTTCGTGACCGGGTCGGTCGCCTGCTGCCAGAGATCCTGCTCGTTGCGCCCTTGGTCGATCTTCTTCTTGACGAAGACACCGGCAACTGCGGCGAGGACTACGAACAGGATCTTCTTCATTCCGACCTCCATGGTGGATCCTTTGTGGGCCTAAGAGGACTTGAACCTCTGACCTCTTCCTTATCAGGGAAGCGCTCTAACCGTCTGAGCTATAGGCCCGGGTGGCCGGCAGTTGCCTGCGTGACCGACAGCGAAGATTACCCCATGCGGTTCGGCCCCTACAAAACGAGGTCGGCCCTCGTGGAGCTGCGGCTCACTTGTCCTCGGCGAAGGTGACCTCGATACCCCCGACGAGGGTCGCCGCGAGGTTGTAGAGGAACGCCGCCAAGGTGGCGATGGCGGTGATCAGGACGATGTCGGCGACGGCGACCAGCATCGTGAAGCCGAGGATCCGCGAGGTCCCGAGGTAGTCCTGGATCTGGAACGGCGCTCCCTTGCTGTCCCCGATCGAGTCCTGCACGATCGAGTTCACCGAGTCCCAGAGCCCGGCCGCGCCGAGCACGCCCCAGACGATGGCGACCGCGACGACGGTGACGATCGCGATCGCGACGGAGAGTACGAACGCCGCCTTCATCACCGACCAGGGCTCGACCTGGACGAGGCGGAGCTTCGCCTGCCGCACCTGGCGGGGCGCGCCCTCGGCAGCACCCGGCGTACCGGGACCGGCGGCCGGCTGCAGACCTTCGCGCTCGGTACGGCGGAACCGCGAGGTCAGCGAGACCTTGTCGTCACCGGCCGTCCCGGGCTGTGCCGGAACCTTCGGCCCCTTCACCATCTGGGTCTCTCCCTCGGCCGCCAGCGTGCGCGCGGGAGCGATCGGCGAGGTCTCGCGTTTCGAAGCCATCAACTCTCCTCGCCGGTCTCAGTTGCCTCGATTGTTGCATCCGGGGCCTGAGCCTCCGCCGTCTCGACGCCCTCGCCCTCGGCGCCCTCGACACCCTCGCCCTCGACGAGGTCCTCGTCGTCCTCGGAGGACCGCTCGACGCTGCGCGCCACGACCGCCACCGAGTCGTCCTTCTTGGGCGTCACGAACTTCACGCCCATCGTCGAGCGACCGGTGGCCCGGAAGTCGGCGTTGATCGGGCTGCGGACGACCTGACCGCCGGAGGTGATCGACAGGATCTCGTCGCCCTCGACCACGATGAAGGCGCCGACCAGGCCACCGCGGTCCTCGTTGGCCAGCGACATCGCCTTGATGCCGATACCGCCGCGCGACTGGATCCGGTACTCCGAGATCCGGGAGCGCTTGGCGAAGCCGCCATCGGTGATCGTGAAGACGTACTGCACCTTGATCTCGTCGCCGCCCTCGGCACCTTCCTCGAGGGCCTCGTTCGCGACCTGGTCCGCGCGGATCACCGACATCGACAGCAGCGAGTCACCCTCGCGGAACTTCATCCCCTGGACGCCGGACGTGGCCCGGCCCATCGGGCGCAGCTGGCTGTCGTCCGCCGGGAACCGGATCGCCTGACCCTTCCGAGAGACCAGCAGGATGTGGTCCTCGGAGTCCACCAGCTCGGCACCGATCAGCTCGTCGTCGTCCTCGCGGAAGTTGATCGCGATGACGCCGGCCTGGCGCGGGCTGTTGTAGTCCCCGAGCCGGGTCTTCTTGACCAGGCCGTTGCGGGTCGCGAGCACCAGGTACGGCGACTGCTCGTAGTCCCGGATCGCCAGCACCTGGGCGATGCTCTCGTCGGGCTGGAAGCTGAGCAGCCCGGCGACGTGGCCGCCCTTCGCGTCGCGCGACGCCTCCGGGAGGTTGTACGCCTTCGTCCGATAGACGCGCCCGGCGGTCGTGAAGAACAGCAGCCAGTGGTGGTTCGACGTGGAGATGAAGTGATCCACCACGTCGTCGCCGCGCAGGGTCGCGCCGCGGACGCCCTTGCCTCCCCGCTTCTGGGTCCTGTACTGGTCGGCCCGGGTGCGCTTGGCGTAGCCGCCGCGGGTGATGGTGACGACCAGGTCCTCGTCCGGGATCAGGTCCTCCATCGACAGGTCGCCGTCGGCCGCGATGATCTGGGTACGACGGTCGTCGCCGTACTTCTCCACGATCGCGGCCAGCTCCTCGGAGACGATCGAGCGCTGCCGGCTGACGTTCGCGAGGATGTCGTTGAGGTCGGCGATCTCGAGCTCGATCTCCGCCAGGTCGTCGATGATCCGCTGACGCTGCAGTGCGGCCAGCTGGCGCAGCTGCATGTCGAGGATCGCGTTGGCCTGGAGCTCGTCGATGTCGAGCAGCGCGATCAGCCCCTCGCGCGCGTCGTTCGCGTCGGGGGAGTTCCGGATGAGGGCGATCACCTCGTCCAGCATGTCGAGCGCCTTGACCAGACCACGCAGGATGTGGGCGCGCTCCTCGGCCTTGCGCAGCCGGAAGGTGGTCCGCCGCTGGATGACCTCGATCTGGTGCGCGACCCAGTTGGAGATGAACTGGTCGATCGTCAGCGTCCGCGGGACGCCGTCGACGAGCGCCAGCATGTTCGCGGAGAAGTTGGTCTGCAGCTCGGTGTGCTTGAGCAGGTTGTTCAGCACCACCCGGGCCACCGCGTCGCGCTTCAGCACGACGACCAGGCGCTGACCGGTCCGGCCCGAGGAGTCGTCGCGGACGTCGGAGATGCCCTGGACCTTGCCGGAGTCGGCGAGCTCGGCGATCTTCAGCGCGAGGTTGTCCGGGTTCACCATGTACGGCAGCTCGGTGATCGAGAGGCAGGTGCGGCCCTTGCTGTCCTCGTCGATCTCGATGACCGCGCGCTGGGTGACCGAGCCGCGCCCGGTCCGGTACGCCTGCTCGATGCCCTGGCGGCCGACGATCAGCGCGCCGTTCGGGAAGTCGGGTCCCTTGATCCGCTCGATCAGCGCGTCCTGCAGCTCCTCGCGGCTGGCGTCCGGGTGCTCGAGCGCCCACTGCGCACCCTCGGCGACCTCGCGGAGGTTGTGCGGCGGGATGTTGGTCGCCATCCCGACGGCGATGCCGGCGGAACCGTTGACCAGCAGGTTCGGGTAGCGGGCCGGCAGCACGGTCGGCTCCTCGGAGCGGCCGTCGTAGTTCGGCTGGAAGTCGACGGTCTCCTCGGTGATGTCCCGGACCATCTCCAGCGCCAGCGGCGCCATCCGGCACTCGGTGTACCGCATCGCCGCGGCCGAGTCGTTGCCCGGCGAGCCGAAGTTGCCCTGGCCGTGGATCAGCGGCGCGCGCATCACCCACGGCTGCGCGAGCCGCACCAAGGTGTCGTAGATCGCGGTGTCGCCGTGCGGGTGGTACTGACCCATCACGTCACCGACGACGCGCGAGCACTTCGAGAAGCCGCGGTCCGGACGGTAGCCGCCGTCGTACATCGCGTAGAGCACCCGGCGGTGCACCGGCTTCAGACCGTCCCGTACGTCGGGCAGCGCACGCCCGACGATGACCGCCATCGCGTAGTCGATGTAGGCGCGCTGCATCGAGGTCTGCAGCTCGATCGGCTCGATCCGGCCGCTGGGGCCCGGGTTCTCGGTGGGGGTCTCAGTCATCCTTGGTTCCCTTTTTCCTTCGTCGTACGGCGTCTCGACAAGCTCGACATCCGGGTCACGCGGAGATCGAGCCTGTCGAGATCCCCGGACCTTGCAGAGCTAGATGTCCAGGAAGCGAACGTCCTTCGCGTTCCTCTGGATGAAGGACCTGCGCTGCTCCACGTCCTCACCCATCAGCGTCGAGAACACCTCGTCGGCCTGGGCGGCGTCGTCGAGCGTCACCTGGAGCATCAGCCGCGCGTCCGGGTTCATCGTGGTCTCCCACAGCTCCTCGGCGTTCATCTCACCGAGACCCTTGTACCGCTGGACCGGGTTCTCCTTCGGCAGCTTCTTGCCGTTGTCCAGACCGTCGGCCATCACCGCGTCGCGCTCCGCGTCGGAGTACACGAACTCGTGGTCAGCCGGCTTGTTCCACCGGATCCGGTAGAGCGGCGGCTGCGCCATGTAGACGTAGCCGAGCTCGATCAGCGGCCGCATGAACCGGAACAGCAGCGTCAGCAGCAGGGTGTTGATGTGGTGGCCGTCGACGTCGGCGTCCGCCATCAGCACGACCTTGTGGTACCTCAGCTTCTCCACGTTGAACTCCTCGTGGATGCCGGTACCGAGCGCGGAGATGATCGCCTGGACCTCGGTGTTGGCGAGGACCTTGTCGATCCGGGCCTTCTCGACGTTGAGGATCTTTCCGCGGATCGGCAGGATCGCCTGCACCCGCGGGTCCCGGCCCTGACGCGCGGAGCCGCCGGCCGAGTCACCCTCGACGATGAAGACCTCGCACTCCTCCGGGTTGGTCGACTGGCAGTCGCTGAGCTTGCCGGGGAGCCCGCCGCCGCCGAGCAGGCCCTTGCGGTTGCGGGCCAGGTCGCGGGCCTTGCGCGCGGCCAGCCGGGCCTGCGCCGCTGCCTGCGACTTGCGGATGATCTCCTTGCCCTCGGCCGGGTTCTCCTCGAGCCAGGCACCGAGCTGGTCGTTGACGATCCGCTGCACGAAGCCCTTGGCCTCGGTGTTGCCGAGCTTGGTCTTGGTCTGGCCCTCGAACTGCGGCTCGCCCAGCTTGATCGAGATGATCGCGGTCAGGCCCTCACGGATGTCGTCGCCGGAGACCCGGTCCTCGCGCTTCTTGATCAGGCCCCACTCCTCGCCCCAGCTGTTGACCAGCGTGGTGAGCGAAGCACGGAAGCCCTCTTCGTGAGTACCGCCCTCGTGGGTGTTGATCGTGTTCGCGAAGGTGTGCACCGACTCCTGGTAGGAGGTGTTCCACTGCATCGCGAGCTCGAGGCTCATGTGGTTCTCGGAGCCCTCGGGGGTCTCCGCCTCGAAGCTGATGATGGTGGCGTTCGCCACCACCTTGCGGCGGTTCAGGTGCTCGACGTAGTCGACCAGGCCGCGGTCGAACTTGAACCGACGCTCGAGAACGCCGCCCTTGCGACCCTCGTTCTCGGTCGCCTCATCGTCGGTCATCGGGTCGACCTGGGCGTCCGGGTCCTCGATGACGGCGTCGTCGACATCGGTCTGCATCGCGTCGTCGAGGATGTCCTCAAGACCCTCGGCCGGCGGCCGCTCGTCGCGGACGATGATCTCCAGGCCCTTGTTGAGGAAGGCCATCTCCCGGATCCGGTTGGTGACCGTCTCCAGGTTGTAGGTGGTCGTCTCGAAGATGTCGTCGGAGGCGTAGTACGTGATCGTGGTGCCGGTCCGCTCGCCGTCCTCCATCGGACGCACCTCGGCCAGGTCCGCGTCCGGTACGCCGACGGTGAAGGTCTGCCGCCAGAGGTGCCCGCGATTCTTCACCTCGGCGATGACCTTGGTGGAGAGGGCGTTGACCACCGAGATGCCGACGCCGTGCAGACCGCCGGAGACCTTGTAGCCGCCGCCGCCGAACTTGCCGCCGGCGTGCAGCATGGTCAGCGCCATCGTCAGCGCGGAGATGCCCTCGGTCGGGTGGATGTCGGTCGGGATACCGCGACCGTTGTCCTCGACCCGGACGCCGCCGTCGGCCTGCAGCGTCAGGATGATCTTGTCGCAGTGGCCGGCGAGCGCCTCGTCGACCGAGTTGTCGACGACCTCCCAGATCAGGTGGTGCAGACCGCGCTCCCCGGTGGAGCCGATGTACATGCCGGGCCGCTTGCGAACGGCTTCCAGGCCCTCGAGGACCTGGATCGCGCTGGCGTCGTAGTTGCCATCCTCGACGGCTGAACCGGTGGTCCCGGATTCGGATTGCCCTACTTCGTTGTGCGCCGGGTCAGCCACGAGCTACCTCTTCGTTCGGAGAAAGACGGCGTGCACGTTCGAAACGGTGTGCACGCACGGAAAATGGCCGCCGGCGCAATGTCTCCATCACTAGGACGACCACACCTCAGTCTACCCGCCAGGCCTCTTAAATCACGTGTCCATCCACAGGTTTGGGGGGATCTTCGACGAAATGTGGCCCCTGGAGGCCTCCGAAGGCGTCTCCAGCCTCACCGCAGGGCTTCAGGTGAGGGGGTGTACCGCTGCGATGCCCGCAGATCGGCACTGAAGCGATCCCGATCAGCCGTAGGTGTCCCGCGGCCCGCGGCCCTTGACCCGCAGCCGCCCACTGGTCCAGCGGGGCACGTGCGGACCGAGCACGTCGATCACCTCGATGGTGCCGTCG
The DNA here is from genome assembly GCF_003725695.1 of Nocardioides marmoriginsengisoli. Lineage (GTDB taxonomy): Bacteria > Actinomycetota > Actinomycetes > Propionibacteriales > Nocardioidaceae > Marmoricola > Marmoricola marmoriginsengisoli. The sequence goes on along the minus strand of NZ_RJSE01000009.1, from coordinate 480,348 downwards.
CCCAGCTCCTCGTTGAGTCGTCGTACGACGTTCGCAGCCAGCATCTTCATCTGCGTCGCCCAGGCCGTGGAGTCGGTGCGCACCACCAGGCGGCCCTCGACGTAGGACTCCGGGGTGACGTGCTCGGCGACCTCCTTGCCGACGATCGCCGGCCACCGGGTGAACACGCCGTGCACCCGGAGCTCGGTCTGCCAGCCCTGCTCGGTGACGAACCGGCCGAGGGTCGCGTCGAGGGTCTGCGGGTCGCGGTCGTCGGGGTGGGCCGAGCTCGACTGGACGGGGGTACGCCGCGGCGCCTTCCCCTTCCGCCGCAGCGGACCGGTCGTTCCGGCCAAGCCGCGGGCGATGCTCTTGGCCAGCTCGAGTCCGCCGTCGTCGTGCTCGGACGTCGAGGCTTTCGGGGAGCCGTCCGTGATCTCGACAGGCTCGGTCTCCGGGTCGACCGCGGGCTCGAGCTCCGGCTCGACCTCCGGGTCCGGGGTCCCGTCACTCATCCAAGGTCACCTCCCCGCCGGCGACGATGAAGCGACGACCGCGGAGCTGTTCGGGGATGTCCTCGGGAACCGCCGCGGTGATCAGCACCTGCTCCGCATCGGCGACCAGGTCGGCGAGCTGGGCACGCCGGCCGGAGTCGAGCTCGGCGAACACGTCGTCGAGGATCAGCACCGGGTCGTCACCACTGGCACGGAGCAGGTCGTAGGAGGCCAGCCGCAGCGCCAGCGCGAACGACCAGGATTCGCCGTGGCTGGCGTAGCCCTTCACCGGCAGGTCGCCGAGCCCGAGCAGCAGGTCGTCGCGGTGCGGGCCGACCAGGGTCAGGCCGCGCTCGAGCTCGTCGGCGCGGCGGCGGCCGAGCTCGTCGAGCAGCTGCTGCTCCAGCGGTACGTCGGGGACCAGGTCCAGGCTCGGCTTGTAGTCCACCGTGGTGTCGTCGCGCCGCGCGCCGCGGGCCACCGCTTCGTACGCCTTCCCGATCAGCGGGGCGAGGTCGGCGACGAGCTGGAGACGGCGGCGCAGGATCTCGGCGCCGAGCTCGGAGAGCCGGGAGTCCCAGACCGCCAGCGTGGAGAGCAGGGTCTCGTCGGCGTCGCGGGCGCGCCGGTTGGTCCGAGCCGTCTTCAGGAGCGAGTTGCGCTGCTTGAGCACCCGCTCGTAGTCGGCACGGATCCCCGCGAAGCGGGGCGAGATCTGGACGAGGAGGTCGTCGGCGAACTTCCGGCGCTCCGACGGGTCCCCCTTCACCAGGGAGAGGTCGTCGGGGGCGAACACCACGGTACGGACCAGGCCGAGGAGCTCCTTCGCCTTCGGGAGCGGCGACTTGTTGATCCGGGCCCGGTTCGACTTGCCGGGGTTGATCTCGATCTCCAGCACCGCACGGCGCTCGTCACGGATCACCGCGGCCCGGACGATCGCCTGCTGGGCGCCTTGGCGGACCAGCGGCGCGTCCGACGCAACCCGGTGCGAGGAGAGGCTCGACAGGTAGTCGATCGCCTCGACCAGGTTGGTCTTGCCCTGGCCGTTGCGGCCGACGAAGGCGGTGACCCCCGGACCGATCTCGACCTCGACGGCGGGATACGAACGGAAGTCGTGCAGGGAGAGGTGGGCGACGTACATCGCTACGCGCTGGCGGCGTCTCCGCCGGCCGGCGGCTCGGTGTGCAGCGCGTGACCGCCGAACTGGTTGCGCATCGCCGCGATCGCCTTCATCGCCGGGCTGTCGTCCTGGCGCGAGACGAACCGGGCGTAGAGCGCGGCCGTGATCGCGGGTGTCGCGACGGCGTGCTCGATGCCGGCCTCGACCGTCCACCGACCCTCACCGGAATCGTCGGCGTAGCCGCGGATCCCCTCGAGGCCGGGCTTCTCGTCGAGGGCAGCGACCAGCAGGTCGAGCAGCCACGACCGGATGACCGTGCCCTCCTTCCAGGAGCGGAAGACCTCGGTGACGTTCTCGACCAGGTCGACCGTCTCGAGGAGCTCCCAGCCCTCGGCGTAGGACTGCATGATCGCGTACTCGATGCCGTTGTGAACCATCTTGGAGAAGTGCCCGGCGCCGACCTTGCCGGCGTGCACCCAGCCGTACTCGCCCGCCGGCTTCAACGCATCGAACGCCGGCTGCACCTTGGCGATGTCGGCAGCACTGCCGCCGGCCATCAGCGCGTAGCCGTTCTCCAGCCCCCAGACGCCGCCGGATACACCGCAGTCCACGAACCCGATGCCCTTCGCGGCCAGCAGCTCGGCGTGCCGAAGGTCCTCGGTCCAGCGCGAGTTGCCGCCGTCGACGACGAGGTCGCCCTCACCGAGCAGTCCGTTCAGCGCGACCACGGTGTCGTCGGTCGGACCGCCGGCCGGAACCATCACCCAGACGACCTTGGGACTCGGCAGCGCCGCGACCAGCTCCTCGAGGCTGGCCGCGTCCGAGACCTCCGGGTTGCGGTCGAACCCGGTGACCGTGTGGCCGGCGTTGCGCAACCGGGTGCGCATGTTGCCGCCCATCTTGCCGAGGCCGACGAGTCCGAGGTGCATGCGCTGCGTCCTTTCGGTCAGGAGAGCAGGCGGCGAGGCATCAGGAGGTACTTGAAGGTCGAGTCGGTCGCGTCGCCGGAAGACTCCAACGTGTCCACTCCCGAGAGTACGACGGGCTTGGCCGACGTGGTGAAGGCCAGCTCCACGAACGGGGTCTCCAGGGCCGTCAGTCCGTCGAGCAGGAACTGCGGGTTGAAGCCGGTGGTCAGGTCGTCACCGGTGATGTTGGCCTCGATCGACTCGCTCGCCATCGCCTCCTCGCCGGACCCGGCGTCGAGGGTGAGGACCCCGTCGGCGAACGCCAGCTGGACGGCGGTGTTGCGCTCGGCGACCAGGGCGACCCGCTTCACCGCGTCGATCAGCACCGAGCGGTCGACCCGCGCCAGGGTGAGGTGCTCGCTCGGGAAGAGGGACCGGACCTTGGGGAACTCGCCGTCGAGCAACCGGGTCGTCGTACGACGGATGCCGCCGCCGGCGGAACCCTCGAAGCCGATGATGCCTTCACCGGCGCCGGAGGCGGAGAGGGCGATCGCGATCTCGGCACCCCCGGTCAGCGACTTGGCGGTATCGGCGAGGACCTTCGCCGGCACCAGCGCGGCGGCCGACAGATCGGGTGCGCCCGGCTCCCACTCGAGCTCGCGCTGGGAGAGCCGGAAGCGGTCGGTGGCGAGCATCGAGATCGAGCTGCCGTCGAGCTCCAGCCGGACACCGGTCAGCACCGGCAGCATGTCGTCCCGGCCGGCGGCGGTGACCGCCTGGCCGACGGCGTGGGCGAACAGCTCGCTCTTGACCCGGCCGCGGGCTTCCGGCATCGGCGGCAGCGACGGGTAGTCCTCGACCGGCATGGTCTGCAGGCTGAACCGCGCCGAACCGCAGGTCAGGGTGACCTTCGCGCCCTCGATCGACATCTCGACCGGCTTGTTCGGCAGGCTGCGGCAGATGTCGGCGAGGAGCCGACCGGAGACCAGGGCCCGGCCCTCGATCGAGACGTCGGCGTTCAAGGTGGCCCGCGCGGAGGTCTCGTAGTCGAAGGTGGACAGCTGCAGGCCGTCCGTCCCGTCGATGTTCCCGGCTTCGATCAGCAGGCCGGCGAGGACAGGTGCGCTGGGACGCAAGGGGAGAGCGCGGGCCGTCCATGCAACGGCATCAGCGAGAACATCGCGCTCGACGCGGAACTTCACGGGTGTTGCCTCCTGCGGGTCTACCTCAAGGTTGAGGACTCATGCCTGGGACGGGTCCCTGGGACTGGGCATCCTGCCACGCTCGTGTTTCACCCGGGAGGTTGTCCCCAAGTCGAGTCGGTCCCGGTTGTGGCGCGGCGAAGGATGAATTAGTAGATCTAGTCGTAGTAGTAGGGCCGGTGGATTCTGTGGATAACCCAGATAACTGCAGGTCACCGACAGTTTTGTGATCCACGAGGGCTGTGGATCTCCGGTGGTGGAACGACACGTTCCTGTGGTTCCAGGAGGTGGTTGTGCACGGTCTTGTCCGCTTCTCCACAGTGAGTCCCCAGGCTGTCCACCGGAATCGACCCGGTGAACCACAGGAATTCACGGTGGTTCCTACGGCTGCTTGGCTTGCTGCTTGATCCGCATGGTGAGCTCGTTGACCGTCTTGTAGGTGGTCTGGCGCTCGGCCAGGTCCTTGCGGATCCGTCGTTCGGCGTTCATCACGGTGGTGTGGTCGCGGCCGCCGAACTGCTGGCCGATCTTCGGGAGCGAGAGGTCGGTCAGCTCGCGACACAGGTACATCGCGATCTGGCGGGCCGTCACCAGGGCACGGGTCCGGCTCGGGCCGCAGAGGTCCTCGATGCTGAACGAGTGGTACGACGCGGTCTGCGCGATGATCAGCCCGGCGGTCACCTGCGGCTCGCCGCCCTCGGGGATCAGGTCCTTGAGCACGATCTCCGCCAGGGTCATGTCGACCTCCTGGTGGTTGATGCTCGCGAAGGCGGTCACCCGGATCAGCGCACCCTCGAGCTCGCGGATGTTGGTCTGGATCCGGCTGGCGATGAACTCGAGCACGTCGGCCGGCGCGTGCAGGCGATCGGCCGCGGCCTTCTTGCGCAGGATCGCGATCCGGGTCTCGAGGTCGGGCGGCTGGACGTCGGTGAGCAGACCCCACTCGAACCGGTTCCGCAACCGGTCCTCGAGCTGGGTCAGTCGCTTCGGCGGCCGATCCGAGCTGATCACGATCTGCTTGTTGGCGTTGTGCAGCGTGTTGAAGGTGTGGAAGAACTCCTCCTGCGTCTGCTGCTTGCCTTCCAGGAACTGGATGTCGTCGATCAGGAGCACGTCGACGTCGCGGTACCGGCGCTGCAGTGCCGCCGTGTTCGCGTCCTTGATCGCGTTGATCACGTCGTTGGTGAACGCCTCCGAGGAGACGTACCGGATCTTCGCCCCGGTGTAGAGGCTCCGGACGTAGTGGCCGATCGCGTGCAGCAGGTGGGTCTTGCCGAGACCGGAGTCGCCGTAGACCAGCAACGGGTTGTAGGCCTTGCCGGGTGCCTCGGCGACGGCGACGGCCGCGGCGTGGGCGAACCGGTTGGACGAGCCGATGACGAAGGTCTCGAAGGTGTACCGCGGGTTCAGCGGGCTGTCCGGGATGCCCGTGGTCAACGACGTGCTGCCCTGGATGTTTGTCGACAAAGCACCTTGTTGATTAAACGATGTATTGATGTTCGGTGCCTGGTCGAACGCGGTGGCCGGTTCGACGTCCTCGACCGGTGCGTCCGCAGTGATCGCCAGCTGCGGGTCGTTGGTCTCGTCGGTGGCCAGCGAGTCGTCGACGCTCACGGCGATCCGGATCGGCCGGTTGAGGCTGTCGCTGAGCGCGTCCTCGAGACGGGTGCGGAGCCGGCCCTCGAGCTGGGTCCTGGTGAACTCGTTGGGGACGGCGATGACGGCGGTCGACTCGGCGAGCATCACCGGCTTGCTCGTGGCCAACCAGACGCGCTGGTTCGGAGCAAGGCTGTCGAGGATGGTCGGCCAGAGGGCGTCCAGCTCCCGATTGGCTGATCCACCGGTGTTCGTCGAACCGGTGCCTGCTGCTGAATCCACGTGCGCCTCGTGCTCCCTCGTCCTGGTTGTCCGATCCACACCTTTGTCCACAGGTTGTGCAGGGTGCGCGAGCATGAAATTGAGTGGTGAACTCAGCGTTTTCAGGCGGGTCGGTGTGCGAACTTAACAACTGATGCCGTCGGCGATCAACTGGTCGTCCACAGGTTTCGTCGTTTTCCCGGCGTGTCGCTGCGCGCCTAGGCGTACTCAGGGTGCATAGTCGCCTCTTTTGACCGGGCCTTGGGGCTCCGTGTCATTCTGCGAATTGACCGTCCAATCGGATGCCGCGTACCGTGGGAAGGTCGATACCGGTTCGACCGGTGCCGCATGTCCACGATCGGACCCAGTTCTGGGTTCTGCCGCGCGGGCAGGCGGTGCCAGTCGAGCTGCTGGATATCCGTACCGGATCTCCGGCCGACTGGCGACGTTCTGCGTCGTGCGACCCGGTAGTAGACACGTGTCACTGGGCACTTCCCAGCAGTATCCCCAACAGAAGCGCGTGGAGATCTTCATGAGCAAGCGTACGTACCAGCCGAACAACCGTCGCCGTCACAAGGTGCACGGCTTCCGTCTCCGGATGCGGACCCGCGCGGGTCGCGCGATCCTGTCCTCGCGCCGCCGCAAGGGTCGCAGCAGCCTCGCGGTCTGAGCTCCTGCTGACCTGAGGTGCTGCCCTCGAACAACCGTCTGACCACTGCCGAAGGATTTCGGCACGTGGTCCGCCGGGGCCGCCGTGCCGGCGGTCCCTTGATGGTGGTGCACCTGGTGGAGCCGAATGTCGACAAAGCGATAAGTTCACCCACTCAGGTGGGGTTCGTCGTCGCGAAGTCGGTCGGCCCCGCCGTGACCCGGAACCGCGTGAAGCGCCGGCTCCGGCACCTGGTGCGGGAGCGGATCGATTCGCTCCCGGTCGGCAGCATGCTCGTGGTCCGGGCGCTCCCGCCGTCAGCCGATGCAGATTCGCGGGCTCTTTCCGTCGAACTCGATCGTTGTCTGGGTCGAGCATGAGGGAGGGATGGATGCGGTTCTCGCCTCTGAGGTGGATCCTCATCGGTCTCCTCAAGGGCTACCGGTTCGCGATCAGCCCCCTCTACGGCCAGGTCTGCCGCTACCACCCGACCTGCTCGGCGTACGCGCTCGAAGCGGTCTCGGTGCACGGCGGGATCAAGGGCAGCTGGCTGGCCGTACGTCGAGTTGCCTCGTGCCACCCGTGGGCGGCCGGCGGGTACGACCCGGTGCCTGCGAAGGCGACCAAGGCCCGCACCCAGCACGACCACAGCGAACTTTCGATCGACATGACCCCAGCGTCCGCTGGGTCCGTGAACACGACTCAAGGAGTCTGAGTGGGTTTCCTCGGCGATATCGGCAGCTTCATCATGACGCCGCTGTACTACGTGGTGTCGGTGGTCCTGGTCGGCTGGCACGAGCTCTGGGGCTCGGTCTTCGGGCCGGAGTCCGGCGTCTCCTGGGCACTCTCGATCGTCGGCCTGACGCTGGTGATCCGGGCCGCGCTGATCCCGCTGTTCGTCAAGCAGATCAAGTCCAGCCGGAACATGCAGCTGCTCCAGCCCAAGGTCAAGGAGCTGCAGAAGAAGTACGGCCACGACCGTGAGCGCCTGACCCAGGAGACGATGGCGCTCTACAAGGACACCGGGACCAACCCGTTCTCCTCCTGCCTGCCACTGATCGTGCAGATGCCGATCTTCCTCGCGCTCTTCCGGCTGCTGGACCAGGCGGCCAAGAAGGGCAACGGCCACGGTGTCCTGAGTGACGACCGCGCCAAGCAGCTCGCTGACGCGAAGCTCTTCGGCGGCGAGATCTCCTCGACGTTCCTGAACTCGGACGGCAACTCCACGGTTCAGATCATCGCGATCATCCTGGTGCTGGCGATGACCGCCACCACCTTCCTCACCCAGCGCCAGCTGATGAGCAAGAACATGCCGGCCGACGCGCTGTCCGGTCCGTACGCCCAGCAGCAGAAGCTCCTCCTCTACGTGCTGCCGCTGGTCTTCGCTGTCGGCGGTATCGCGTTCCCGATCGGCGTTCTCCTGTACTGGACGACGTCGAACCTGTGGACGATGGGCCAGCAGTTCTACGTGATCCGGAACAACCCGGCTCCCAACACCGAGGCCGCCCGCGCCAAGCAGCTGCGGGACGAAGCCAAGGCGAAGGCCAAGGGCCTGCCTGCTCCCGGCGCCGACAGCGCCGTTGCGGTGGAGGAGCCCGTGGTGGACCGCCGGCCGTCTCAGCGTCAGCAGCCCAAGAAGCAGTCCCGCCAGCAGCGCCGTGCGCAGGCACCCAAGAACCCATCGCCGCAGGGCGACAGCACCGAGCAGGGAGATTCCGAATGAGCGAGACCACTGACACCGAGACCCTGGCCGACGACGTCGCTGTGGACGAGACCGTCGTCGACGTCGAGGCCACCGACCAGGGCTCCGAGCGTCTTCCCCGGGTGAAGCGCCTCGAGCAGGAAGGTGAGATCGCGGCCGACTACCTCGAGGAGCTCCTGGAGATCGCCGACCTCGACGGCGACCTGGACATGGACGTCGAGGGTGACCGCGCCACCGTCTCCATCGTGGGAGCGAACCTGCCGCAGCTGGTCGGTGACAACGGCGAGGTGCTGGACGCGCTCCAGGAGTTGACCCGGCTGGCGGTCTACCGGGAGACAGGTGAGCGGTCTCGGCTGATGCTCGATGTCTCCGGCCACCGGGCTGCCCGCCGGGCGGCGCTGGAGGAGCAGGCGGCGAAGGTCGTGGCGGAGGTCCAGGAGTCCGGCGAGTCCGTGACTCTGGAGCCGATGTCCCCGTTCGAGCGCAAGGTCGTCCACGACGCGGTGGCCGCCGCCGGTCTCAAGTCCGAGTCCGAAGGCGTCGAGCCGCGTCGCTGCGTGGTGGTCCTCCCCGCTTGATGCGGTGTTTCACGTGAAACCAACGGATCCCGATACCTCGAACTCACCCTCCGCGCCGGACGTGGCGCGGAGGGTGTTTTCGCAATCCCTCCCCACAGCCGAGGCGTACGCCGAGCTGCTGGCGACCGATGGAATCGTCCGGGGGTTGATCGGGCCGCGTGAGGTTCCGCGTCTCTGGGATCGGCACCTGCTCAACTGCGCGGTCGTGACCGACGCCGTCGACCAGGGTGCCTCGGTGTGCGACATCGGCTCCGGAGCCGGCCTCCCAGGACTGGTGATGGCGATCCGGCGTCCTGATCTGATGGTCACGCTCGTCGAGCCCCTGCTCCGGCGGACGACCTTCCTCGAGGAGGCGGTCGGGATCCTCGCGCTCAAGAACGTCCGGGTACGCCGCGGTCGCGCCGAGGACTTGCATGGCGTGGCGACCTTCGACGTAGTCACGTCGAGGGCGGTTGCGCCCATGGATCGGCTGAGCCGGTGGTCTTTGCCGCTGGTGAGGTCTGGCGGGTCGTTCCTAGCCATGAAAGGCTCCTCTGCGGAGACCGAGGTCGCGGATGCAGCCAAGGTCATCGGCAAGGAGAAGGGTCAGGTCCAAGGCGTCATCGAACTCGGCACAGGCCTCCTGGAGACCCCGGTGCGCGTGGTCCGGATCGTCAAGCGATGACCGGATCACCCCTGTTCGAGCGAATCCGCCCTGGCATCACCCGGGGAGTTATCCACCGACTTTGACGGACCGCCGAGCGGGACTGTCCACAGATCCAACCAAGTTATCCACAGGCCCTCGGGTCTGTTTCACGTGAAACATTGCCTCAGGAGTCCTGTTGAACGAGAAGGAAGGCGTGGCCGAATCGGACCACGTTGCACCGTCGTCAGTACCGCCGTCCGTACGAACCGCCGCGGATCTCGACGCCGCTCCGACGGCGTACGGAGACCAGACGACTCCGCTCGCCCGTGCTATCGAGGCCGAGCTGCGCGCGCGGGAGAGCGTCAACTTCCAGGACCCCTTGCCCCGGCCGGCGGCCACCCGGGTCATGGTCGTCGCCAACCAGAAGGGTGGCGTCGGCAAGACGACGTCGACCGTCAACCTTGCGGTGGCGCTCGCCCAGGGCGGGCAGCGAGTGCTCGTCGTCGACCTGGACCCTCAGGGCAACGCGTCAACTGCTCTGGCTGTCGACCACCGGCGGGGGACTCCGTCGTCCTACGACATGCTGGTGGACGGGATGCCGCTCGCGGACGCCGTGCAGCAGCACCCGGACCTTCCGGGCCTGTTCGTCGTCCCGGCCACCATCGACCTCGCCGGCGCGGAGATCGAGTTGGTCAGCGTGGTGGCCCGCGAATCGCGGCTCAAGAAGGCGTTGGCGGCGTACCCGTTGATCGGCAGCCAGGACGAGGACCGTCTTGACTACGTCCTGATCGACTGCCCGCCCTCTCTCGGGCTGCTCACCCTGAACGCGCTGGTCGCCGGTGTCGAGATGCTGATCCCGATCCAGGCCGAGTACTACGCGCTCGAGGGGCTGGGCCAGCTGATCGAGACCGTCGAGATGGTCAAGCAGCACCTCAACCACGAGCTGTCGATCAGCACGATCCTGATCACGATGTACGACGCCCGCACCAACCTCGCGGCCGGTGTCGCCGAGGAGGTCCGGGAGCACTTCAAGGACCAGGTACTGCGAACCGCCATCCCGCGGTCGGTGCGCGTCTCCGAGGCGCCCAGCTACGGCCAGAGCGTGATGACATACGATCCGGGATCTCCGGGAGCGCTCAGCTACCTGGAGGCGGCGCGCGAGATGGCGATCAAGGGAGCAAGTGCATGAGTGAGAAGCGGCGTGGACTCGGGCGCGGACTGGGATCGCTGATCCCGACCCAGCCCGAGCCGACGGAGCAGGAAGCAGCCGCAGGGGCGGTGGCCGTGGCCCAGCCCCAGGAGACCGTCGCCGGCGCCTACTTCGCCGAGCTGCCGATCAGCGCGATCCGGCCCAACACCAAGCAGCCGCGCCAGGTCTTCGACGAGGAGGCGATGGCGGAGCTCGTCCACTCCATCAAGGAGGTCGGCCTGCTGCAGCCGATCGTCGTCCGCACCGTGGGCGACGGGCAGTACGAGCTGATCATGGGGGAGCGGCGCTGGCGCGCCACCACCGAAGCGGGGCTGACCGCGATCCCGGCGATCGTCCGCCAGACCGAAGACGACGACATGCTCCGGGATGCGTTGCTGGAGAACCTGCACCGGTCTCAGCTCAACGCACTGGAGGAGGCGGCCGCCTACCAGCAGCTCCTCGACGACTTCGGGTGCACCCACGAGGAGCTCTCGACCCGGATCGGCCGCAGCCGTCCGCAGATCAGCAACACGCTCCGGCTGCTGAAGCTCTCGCCCGCGGTCCAGCGCCGGGTCGCCGCCGGCGTGCTCTCGGCCGGCCACGCTCGGGCCCTTCTCGGTGTGACCGACGCGGGTGCTCAGGACCGGCTCGCCAGTCGGGTCGTGGCGGAGGGAATCTCGGTCCGCGGCCTCGAGGAGATCGTCGCGGTCGGTGGTGGCAGTGATGACGGCGAGACCGTTCGGTTCAAGGCGAACCGTCCGACGGCGCCGGGACTGGCCGAGCTCAACGACCGGCTGTCGGATCGCCTGGACACCCGGGTGAAGGTGGCGATGGGGAAGTCGAAGGGCCGGATCACGATCGAGTTCGCCTCGCTCGGCGACCTCCAGCGGATCGTCGGTGTGATCGATCCCCGCAACCGTGACGACAGGCCTATCTAGTACTTAAGCGACTTATCAATAAGTCGACAAAGCAATAGATAACTCTAGAGATCCAGTGCGAAAGCGCAGGTCAGAGGCTCGTCAGGAGCTCTTACGCTTCTTCGCGGCCTTCCGCTCCGCACGCAGGCGACGTTCCTCGGCGTACATCGCGGCCGCCTCCTCGGGGGTCGGAGCCGAGCCGCCGTACGAGGCCGGCAGCCACCAGGAGCCCGGGGGCTGCTCCTCCTGCGGGTGGCTGCGGATCAGCCGGTCGAGCATCGCCTGCATCCGGGTCTGGAGCTCGGCGGTGACCTGGTTGGCGTTGTCCTCGGGCTTCGGGTGCAGCGGCTCGCCGACCTCGATCCCGACCGTCTTGTGGCGCTTGAAGTCGCGCGGCTTGCCCTTCGTCAGGAAGCGCTGGGTGCCCCAGACGACGATCGGGACCAACGGGACGCCGGCATCCGCGGCGATCCGGACCGCACCCGTCTTCAAGGGCTGCAGCTCGAAGCTCTGCGAGATGGTGCCCTCGGGGAAGATCCCGACCAGCTCGCCGGCGTCGAGGTACTCGCGCGCCTTCGCCATGCCCTGCTGGCCGGCACCCCGGTCGATCGCGATGTGGTGGAACGACCGCATCACCGGACCGCCGATCGCGTGGTCGAAGATCTCCTTCTTCGCCATGAACCGGGTGAGCCGGCCGCGCTCGACGCCGGGGAAGCCGGCCATCACGTAGTCCACGAACGAGAGGTGGTTCACCGCGAGCAGCGCACCGCCCTTCTCGGGGATGTTCTCGATCCCGGTCATCCGGATGTCGATGGCCCCGACCTTGAACCAGGTCTTGGCGGCCGCGATGACGACCGGGTAGCTGAGATCTCGCATGGGCGAACCCTACGGGAGGACCGTTCACGGGCAGATATCCCCAGGCGACGGCGGTCGGCGATCTGCCAGACTTGCCCCATGCGCCCCATCGTCCAGAGCCGCAAGCTCCAACACGTCCGGTACGACGTCCGCGGTCCGATCCTGGTCGAGGCACAGCGCCTGGAGGCCGAGGGTCACAAGATCCTCAAGCTCAACATCGGCAACCCGGCGCCGTTCGGCTTCGAGGCGCCGGAGGCGATCGTCGCGGACATGATCCACAACCTGCCGGACGCGCAGGGGTACTCCGACTCCCGCGGGATCTACTCGGCGCGGACGGCCGTCGCCCAGTACTACCAGGGCCGCGGCCTGACCGACACCCAGGTCGACGACGTCTTCATCGGCAACGGTGTCTCCGAGCTGATCACGTTGGTGCTGCAGGCGTTCCTGGACGACGGCAACGAGATCCTGGTGCCGGCTCCGGACTACCCGCTGTGGACCGGCGCCGTGACGCTCTCCGGCGGCACCCCGGTGCACTACCGGTGCGACGAGGAGAACGGCTGGAACCCGGACCTCGAGGACATCGAATCGAAGATCACCCCGAACACCCACGGGATCGTGATCATCAACCCCAACAACCCCACCGGCGCGGTCTACAGCGAGGAGACCGTGAAGGGTCTGATCGACATCGCCCGCCGGCACGAGCTCGTCGTCTTCAGCGACGAGATCTACGAGAAGATCCTCTTCGACGACGCGGTGCACCACCACAGCGCCACCTACGCCGGCGAGGACGTCCTCTGCCTGACCTTCAGCGGCCTCTCCAAGGCCTACCGGGTCTGCGGCTACCGGGCGGGCTGGGTGATGGTCTCCGGGCCCAAGCACATGGCGTCGGACTTCCTCGAGGGCCTGACCCTGCTGGCGAACATGCGGATGTGCTCCAACGTCCCCGCCCAGCACGCGATCCAGACCGCGCTCGGCGGGTACCAGTCGGTGAACGAGTACATCGTGCCGGGCGGGCGCTTCTACGAGCAGGCCAAGGCGGCGACCGCGATGCTCAACGAGATCGACGGAGTCACCTGCGTCGAGCCGAGGGGAGCGCTCTACTGCTTCCCCAAGCTGGACACCGAGATGTTCGGCATCGACGACGACGAGAAGTTCGTGATCGAGCTGCTCCGGGCCAAGAAGATCCTGGTCACCCACGGCACCGGGTTCAACTGGTTCGAGCCGGACCACTTCCGGCTGGTGACGCTGCCGGACATGGACCAGCTCACCGAGGGCATCGGGCGGATCGCCGACTTCCTGAGCACATTGCGACGGTAGCGTCGACGTACCATCGGTGCTGTGGCACGGAAGGTCGACCGGCTCACGCTCGACAACCTGGGCAGCCTGCCCGGGCACGGAGCCACGTGCACGTTCTGGGAGCTCGAACCCGTACGGCGCGGTCGGATCCGCGGCCACGAGGCCGAGGAGAAGGCCGCCTGGCTGTCGGGGATGCTCCGCGACTGGGGATCCGTCGGCCGGGTCGTCTCGGTGGACGGCGTGCCAGCCGGGCACGTGATCTGGGCGCCCGCCCTGCACCTTCCCGGTGGCGACGGGTTCGCGACTGCGCCGGTGAGCACCGACGCGGTCCTGCTCGGTGAGCTGTACGTCGACGACGAGTTCCGCGGCCAGGGCCTCGGCCGGGTGCTGATCCAGTCGATGGCCAAGGACCTGATCAAGCACGGCGGGATCGGCGCGGTGGAGACCTTCGGCGCGCACCGGCCCCGTGCCGACGTCTGCGTGCTTCCCGTGGACTTCCTCCTCGCGGTCGGGTTCAAGACGCACCGCGGCCACCCGCGCTACCCGCGGATGCGGATGGACCTGCGGAGCACGATCACCTGGCGCGAGGAGTTCGAGGTCGCAGCCGGGCGTCTGCTCGAGGTGGTGAAACGACCCGCGAGGCAACCCGCCCCGCACCCGTCCCCGCGCGGCGTGCCGTTCCGTGAGGCGGGCGGTTCAGCGACGCGCGGTCTGCTCAGTGCGGAAGGTCCGCGCCCCGGGGCGACCCCAGGGCCTGTCGGAGCTCGCTGACCCGGAGCACGCCGGTGTGCGCGTCGGTCTCCGGGCTCAGGTAGAACCGCTGCACCGCGACCACGACCGCCTCGGCCAGGACGTCGCGGAAGCCCGGGTCCGCCAGCCGCCGGGCATCGCCGGTGTTGGAGAGGTAGCCGGCGTCCAGCTGCACCGCCGGCATCCGGGTCCGGCGCAGGAAGTCCCAGGCCTTGGCGTGGCAGCGCAGGTCCACCAGATCGGTACGCGCGACGATCTCGCGCTGGACGAGGCTGGCGAACCGCTCGCCGGTCGAGGAGCGGGTGTGGTGCTTCTCCGAGCCGAAGAAGTACGTCGCGACGCCGCAGGCATCGGGGTTGGTGGAGGCGTCGACCGCCAGCGAGATCGACAGGTGCGCATTCGCCCGGTTGGCGAAGGCGGCCCGCTCGACCTCTTCGATGACCTCGGCGTCCACGGCGACCGCTCGGTGCCGACCGGCCCGTGACGCGGTCAGGAAGGCCTGGACGCCGGTGGCGACCAGACGGCCCTCGATCCGGGCCGCGAGGTCGTGCACGATCTCCGCCGCGGCTTCGGCGTACTCGGGCGGCAGGTGCTGTCCGGGGGACGGGTCGATCACCACGATCTTGCCGCCGAGCTGCGGCCCCGCGTTGCGGATCCGCTCCTGGGCGCGCATCGCGTTCGGGGCGCCGCCGCTCACCATCGGCGCGAGCTGGGCGAGCTGGCGGAGCGTGAACGGACCGCAGGTGCCGTCCGCCGGGATGCCGACGTTGCGCTGGAAGTCGCGCAGCCCGGCCTCGGTCTCGGCGCCGAAGTAGCCGTCGACCCGGCCCACCTTGAAGCCGAGCTCGAGCAGGCGTCGCTGCAACGCGAAGACGTCGTCCCCGGCCATCAGGTTGCCGGGCAGGTGGGTCAGGATCCGGTCACCGAGGTTCCAGCGGGCCTCGTCGAGGCGGCGGAAGGTCGCCGTACCGACGACGCCGTCGACGTGCAGGCCGCGCTGCTGCTGGAAGGTACGAACGGCCAGCTCGACCCGGTCGTCGTACGACGCGGGGAGGTCGGTTCCGTCGATCAGACCGAGGTGGGCGAGCAGGCCGACGATCTGCGTGACTGCGGGACCCGTGTCACCAGTGCCGACGATCGTGCTCACGCAGTACTCCCCTCTCGACTGGTGGCAACCGCCGAAGACTTCCCGGTCGCAGGACAACTGAAACAGATCGCGCGCCCGGAGCACCAGTCCGATACCGGATCGGGGCTCCGAGCGCGCGCGGGATGGTGCGGGGCGACGCTCAGCCGAGGATGTCGGCCAGCTCGCGGAGCAGGGCAGCCTTGGGCTTGGCGCCGACGATCTGCTTCACGACCTCGCCGTTCTGGTACACGTTGAGCGTCGGGATGCCGGTCACGCGGTACGTCGCCGGGGTCACCGGGTTCTCGTCGACGTTCAACTTCACCAGGCGGATCTTGCCCTCGTTCTCAGCGGCGATCTCGTCCAGGATCGGGGCGACCTGGCGGCACGGACCGCACCACTCGGCCCAGAAGTCGACCAGCACGGGGGTTTCCGACTTGAGCACCTCGGCCTCGAAGTCGGCGTCGGTGACGGCCTGAAGGTTGGCCATGGTTGCTCCTCGTTGTCTCGGATGGGGCTTGCTCTGATTGAACACGCGAGCGGCGACAAATCTTCCGTCCTGCGCCACCGAAGATCAGTGTCGCGACGGGGCCGCTTCAGACTGTAGCCGGGACCGCGGTCGCCGAGGCGTGCTCGAGGTCGGCCAGGTAGCGCTCGGCGTCCAGGGCGGCCGCGCAGCCGCTGCCGGCGGCGGTGATCGCCTGGCGGTACGTGTGGTCGACCAGGTCGCCGCAGGCGAAGACACCGGGCAGGTTGGTCCGGGTGCTGCGCCCCTCGGCGAGGACGTAGCCCTCGTCGTCGAGGTCGACCTGGCCGGGCAGCAGCTCGGAGCGCGGGTCGTGGCCGATCGCGATGAACAGCCCGGTGGCGTCGAGCTCGCGGGTCTCGCCGGTGACGGTGTCCTTCAGGGTCACGCCGGTGAGCTTCTCGTCGCCGTGGATGGTCTCGACCGCGGAGTTCCAGGCGATCTCGATCTTCGGGTCGGCGAACGCGCGCTCGGCCATGATCTTCGAGGCCCGCAGCTCGTCGCGCCGCACGATCAGGGTGACCTTGGACCCGAACCGGGACAGGAAGGTGGCCTCCTCGACGGCCGAGTCGCCGCCGCCGACCACGGCGATGTGCTGCTCGCGGAAGAAGAAGCCGTCGCAGGTCGCGCACCAGGAGACGCCGTGGCCGGAGAGCCGGTCCTCGTCGGGGTTGCCGAGCTTCTTGTAGCCCGAGCCCATCGCGAGGATGACGGCCTTCGCGGTGAAGGTGCCCTCCTCGGTCTTGACGACCTTGATGTCGCCGGTGAGGTCGACCTCGATCACGTCGTCAGCGACCAGCTCGGCGCCGAAGCGCTCGGCCTGGGCGCGCATCTCGTCCATCAGCGCCGGGCCCTGGATGCCATCGCGGAAGCCGGGGAAGTTCTCCACCTCGGTGGTGTTCATCAGGGCGCCGCCGGCGGTGACCGCGCCCTCGAAGACCAGGGGCGCGAGGTTGGCGCGGGCGGCGTACACAGCGGCCGTGTAGCCGGCCGGGCCGGAGCCGATGATGATCACGTTGCGGGTCTCGGACATCTGCTGCCTGCTCTGCTAGTCGGTCTTCGGTGGTCGATCTGGGTCTGCCGGCGCCGCGGTGCGCGGGTGCCGATCAGCTGTTGCCAGAACAGATCGTAGGCATACCGCATTCCCCGGCACGACCCGTCCCAGCGGGTAGTCCACCCAGAACCGTGCCCGGGTCGCGCCCGGGTCGTGCCCGGTCCGCCGCTAGGTCCGGGCTCAGCGGTCGATCGAGGCCGACGCCAGGACGGCGGTGCCGTCGCAGGACCAGGCCCGGACCAGCCGGGATCCGTCGACCAACGGGCCGACGACCAGGGCCGCCGGCTTGCCGTCGAGCCGGATCGGCAGCACGTCGCCGCCCGGGTCGGCCGGGCCGGGGCAGACGGTGGCTGAGTAGCCGTTGAGCTCCTTGTTGAGCATCGAGAGGCCGTCCGAGGTGCGGGCGCGCGGGGTCGGGTTGGTGGGCGCCGGCATCGGCTGCTCCTCCGCGGCCGAACCGCCGTTGCTGGGCGCGTTGTCGCCCCGGTCCTGGTCCGGAGCCCGCCCGGCGACGTCGGTACTGCCGAAGAACGCGTCCACCTGGGTCTCGAACCGTGCCGAGGAGAAATTGAACCCGGCCGCGTCGGCCTTGGACGAGGTCACGCCGTCGAGGAGTGCTCCGTTGCCACTTGCAGGTTCGGGCGTCTGCTGGGGCGCTACCTCAGGGGCGTCCGCCGTGACCCTCGGGGCATCCTTCGCCGCTGTGCCGGCAGCCGGACTGCCCGAGTCGGCGGAGTTCTTGAGGACCTGGTTCACGCCGACGCCGCCCGCACCCACCAGCACGACCGCCGCGGCGGCTACGAGCAGTCGAGGGGCGAGCCGGGACCGGCGCCGGAGCGGAACCGCGACCGGGTTGGTTTCGGGGTTGGTTTCGGGGTCGGCTTCGGGGCCGGTTTCGGGGTCGGCCGTCTCGACCGCACGCAGACCCGCGGCCGGGCGGCGGTCCGCGGTGAGCTCGGCCAGGGTGTCGTCGAGGCGCGCGGCGACCTCGGCCGGGATCGGGGCGTCGAGGCGCGCAGCCGCGAGCAGGCCGCGCAGCTCGTCGTACGCGGGGTCGTCGAAGTCGGCGTCGAGGGACGGATCCTCGTGATCGGTCATCGTGCACCTCCTCCAGTCGAGGCTCGATCGGTTCCCTGATCGGACGCACCGGTGCCCGGAGCGGTTCCGGTGATCCCGGTCTCAGCCAGCAGACCGAGCAGGCGCCGTCGGCCCCGGGCGCAGCGACTCTTCACCGTTCCGGTCGGACAGCCGAGGATCCTGGCCACCTCGTCGACCGGGTAGCCCTCCATGTCGACGAGCACCAGGGCAGCGCGCTGGTCCGCGGGCAGCTCGGCCAGAGCGCCCAGGACGGCGGCCCGCTGGTCCGCGCGGACAGCCGCCGTGGCCGGGTCCGTGGCGGCGGCCTCGGAGCCGATCACCGCGCCCCGGCTCGCGTAGTCCTCGAGGTCGTCGGGCAGCGGCTGCGCGGCACGGACCTTGTTGCGGCGCAGTCGGTCCAGGCTGGCGTTCACCACGATCCGGTGCAGCCAGGTGGTGACCTGGGCGTCGCCCCGGAAGTCCGCGGCTCGCTTGAACGCCGAGATCATCGCCTCCTGCAGGGCGTCGGCGGCGTCCTCCGGGCTGCCGGTGGTGCGTAGCGCCACCGCCCAGAGCCGGTCCCGGTGGCGGGTGAAGAGCACCCCGAAGGCGTCCGGGTCGCCGGCACCGTGGGCGGCCAGCAGGGCGCGGTCGTCCAGCTCGGGCAGTCCGGCGGTCACGAGCGGACCGTGATCTCGGCTATCTGGCCGCGGAACTCGTCGCCGACCTTGGGGAGCCCGGTGAGCCAGACGATCAGGTACCGGGTCCGGGTGTTGGCGTCGAGACGGATGATCGCGCTGTCGTTGTCGGCGGTGAGCCCGCCCTTCCGTTCGGCGTCGGCCAGCTCGAGCGGAGGGTCGGTCACCCCGGGCGGGGTCGCCCAGAGCTCCAGCGAGGTCGGTACGCCGACCAGGTCGACCTGGACCGAGCCGACGTCGCGGTCCTTGCCGAGGTCGAGGACCAGGCCGACACCGCTCTTCAGACCGCCGAGGTCGGCCTGGGTGTACGCGCTCGTCCGCCAGCCGGTGGCGGGCTTGCCGTCGATGGCGAGGGGCGCCTGCTTCGGGTTCTCCTCCGGCGGATCGCCCTCGGGGTCGAAGTCGCCGACCGCCACGATCGGCAGCGGGGATCCGGTGATCACCGGCGTCGGCGGTGCCGAGGTGGTCGGTGTGGCGGCGGGCCGCTTCGGGGTGCTCGGGTCGTCGGTCGCGGAACGGTAGCCGACGTAGCCGGCGGCGATCAGGCCGATCAGCATCGCCACCACCAGGACGATCCGCAGCCGGGAGCGCCGGCGCGGGGGAGCGACGTACGGGGCTGGTTCGTCCTCGTAGGGCCAGCTCGCCGAGTCCGGCGGAGGCAGGGTCGGCGCACCCGGCGGGACCCGGCGCTCCTCGGAGGCGAAGAGCGGTCGGGCCTCGGGGAGCTCGAACGGGGGCGGCGGCGGGGCCGGTTCCCACTCCTCCGGTTCCAGGAGCTCGATGCCCGACGGGGAGAACGGGGCCGGGGCGGCCATCGTCGCGTCCGGGTCGGTCGGGACCCGCGGGTCCGGTACGGCGGCAGGAGGGGTCGGCATCCGGGCCGGGGTCGGACCGCGGGGCTTGTCCGCCTCACCGGGCGCGTCGGACTCGGCCCCGACGGGCGCTGCCCCGTCGAGAGCTGCCGCCTCGGGGGCCGCGTCTGCCGACGCAGCCGCGGAAGCTGCGGCTGGCGGTGCGGCGGCTGGCGGTGCAGCTGCCGGCGGTGCAGCTGCCCCGGGCGACGGGGCGGCGCCGGTCGCGGGAACTGCCCCCGGCGCGCCCGCGGCGGTTCCGTCCGTGGTTCCCGGCTCGGCGGCGGACGGTTCCGGCACGCTGGCTCCGGGCGCGGCTCCCAGCGCGGCTCCCGGCACGACGCCGGTCGCGGCCGCGGCGGTTCCGTCCGTGGTTCCCGGCTCGCCGGCGGACCGTTCCGGCACGCTGGCTCCCGGCACGGCGCCGGGCGCGGCCGCGGCGGCTCCGCCCGTGGCTCCCGGCTCGTCGGCCGACGCTTCCGGCTCGCCGGCCAGCGGTGCGACGCCAGGCGCGACTACCGGCGGCGCGGGAGGTGCGGGGGCAACCGGCGCCTCGGGGTCGTCGTGCATGCTCGGGACGTCGACGGGCGCGACCGCGGCCGGGTCGCCGACGAAGTCGCTCAGCGCGGCGGCGATCTCGTGCGCGGTCTCGATCGGCATCACGTGCTGGGCGGCTTCCTTGTGCAGCACCCGGTCGCAGATCGCGTCCAGGGTCCGCGGCACGCCGGCCCGGACCTGGCGCGGGCGCAGCGGCCGGCTCCCCTCCCGCGGTGCCGGCGGCAGTGCCGACGGGGCAACCCCCGGCCACCGGCCGGTGAGCGCCGCGTAGAGGATCCCGGCCAGGTCGACCACGTCCGCCTCACGGGCACTGATCGCGCCGTACGGGGAGACCGGGGAGCGCGGCCGGTCGAACGCCGCGTTGACGACGAATCCGATGATCTTGACGGTGCCGGACTCGGTGACCAGCACCGCCTCCGGGTTCAGCCGCCCGTGCACGAGTCCCTTGGCGTGCGCCGCGGCGATCGCCTCGGCGACCTCGCGGGCCAGCCACGCCGCCCGCATCGGTGGCAGCGTGCCCTGGGCCAGCATCACGTCGAGGGAGGTGCCCTCACCCCACTCGTTGATCACCCAGGTGACGCCGTCGACGTCGTCGCAGTCCAGCACCCGCAGGAAGTGCTGCTCGCTGATCCCGGCGGAGTGCCGCGCGGCCGCGAGGACGGCCTGAGCCCGGGAGTCCGTGCTGGCGACGACGTGCACGGCCACGCTCCGGGCCAGGACGGTGTCGGTGGCACGCCAGAACCGGGCGCCGTTGTGCTCGGAGAGCAGCACCTCGAGCCGGTAGCGCCCGTCGAGCATCGTCCCGGGGCTCATCAGCCCGGGCTTGATCGGGTTGGGGGGCACGTCGTTCACCTGCTCACGCCCTCCTCGAGTGCGGCGACCGCGCCCATCGTAGACGCGTCGTCATCGCGGGCGCCGGAACCGGGACGTCACCAACGCGGTCACCTCGGTGACCTCGGCGACCCGGAACAACCGGGCCAGTCCGAGGTAGGCACCCAGCCCGATGCCGGAGATCACCGCGAGACGGAGCAGGACCGCGACCTTGGAGGTGTCGTCGAGGAGTTGCTCGAGTCCCTCGCGGGCGCCGTACGCGATGCCGGTGGCGAGTCCCACCACGACCGCGATCCGGACCGCGAACCGGAGCAGCTCCCGGCCGCCTAGTCCGCCGAGCACGACGGACAGCTGCCGGTACGAGATCGCCGCACCGACCGCGTAGGCGATCGCGTACGCGATCACCAGACGGGGAGCGGTCTGCTCCGGGTCGACCCCGCGGGTCAGCGCCACCGCGGCGACGATGTTGACCACCGCGATCGCGCACTGGATGAAGAACACCCGCCGGGTCTGCTCGAGGGCGTAGAACCCGCGCAGCACCAGGTAGTGACTGGTGAAGAAGAAGATCCCGAGCGCGAAGAAGGAGAGCGCCGGGACGAAGTCGGAGTAGGTGTCCGCGGCGGCGCCCCAGCCGAAGACCAGGCTGGCCAGGTACGGCGCCAGCACCGGGATCAGCGCGAGCACCGGCAGCGCCAGGGCGTAGGTCGACCGGATCGTCGAGGTGACGGTGCCGGCCAGCCCGCGCAGGTCGTCGGCGACCGCGAACCCGGCCAGCCGGGGGAGCACGGCCGTGGCCAGCGAGACGGTGATGATCGCGTGCGGCACCATCACCAGCAGGAACGCGTTCGAGTAGACGGTGTAGCCGGTACCGCCGTCGGCCGAGCCGGACGAGGCCAGCCGGACCACGACCGTGTACGCGATCTGGTTGACGATCACGAACGCGACCGTCCAGACGCCGAGCCGGAAGGTCAGCCCCAGTCCGCTGCCGCGGAAGTCGAAGCGCGGGCGGAAGGTGAAGCCCGAGCGCCGGAGGTACGGGATCAGGATCAGGAACTGGGCGGCGATGCCCAGCGTCGAGCCGATCCCGAGCAGCGCCTCGGCGCCGGCGGAGTAGCCGATCGCGTCCTTCTCGACGCCGATGGTGAACAGGTAGATCACCAGCACCCCGACCGAGATCACGTTGTTCGCGATCGGGGCCCACATCATCGGCCCGAAGCTGCGCCGGGCGTTGAGCACCTGGCCGACCAGGACGAACATGCCGTAGAAGAAGACCTGCGGCAGGCAGTACCGGGCGAAGGTGATCATCGAGTCGCGTGCCTCGGCGTTGGACGCGTCGAAGTACGACGGGTCGACGAGCACGCGCATCACCAACGGTGCGGCGACCACCAGCAGGATCGAGACCAGGCCGAGGAAGAGCGCGGCCAGCGTGATCACCCGGTTGGTGTACGCGGCACCGCCGTCCGGGTCGTTCCGGATCGCCTTCACCAGCTGCGGCACCAGGACGGCGTTGAAGACACCGCCGGCGAGCAGGATGTAGAGCATGTTCGGGATCGTGTTCGCGATGTTGAAGACATCGGCGTGCAACCCGGTGCCGAGCGCGGCGGCCAGGAGCGACGCGCGCACGAAGCCGGAGAGCCGGGACACCACGGTGCCGGCGGCCATCAGCGCGCTGGACCCGAGGACCGACGGTTCCTTCGGCTCCTCCTCCGGCTGCTCGGACGTGCTCACGCGCGCCGCCAGTGGTGGTCGCGGACCGCGCGGCGGATCCGGCGCGCGATCATCACGATCAGCAGCAGCCCGCCCGCCAGCAGGATGATCCAGATCAGCTTGCCGACCTGGCTGGTCCGCAGGCTGAAGGTGAGCGGCGAGCCGATCGCGGTGCCGTTCTCGGTGACCGGGGTGAGGACGACCTGGGTGACCCCGATCCGGGAGGCCTCGGTCTTCAGGCGCAGCACGGTGCGCTGGCCGGGTGCCATCTCCAGGGGCTTGGCGGACTCGATGGTGACGTCGGCCGAGCCCACCCGCGGCTCCACGCCGACGGTGATCGGCTGGTCGAGGCCGTTGACGAGGGTGACCGCGAGCGTTCCCGATCCGCCGGAGAGGGTGACGAAGTCGGTGCCGAGGACCTGGACCTTGCCCAGGGTCGCCCGCATCCGGGCGTTGGTGGCGCCGACCTGGTCGCGGGTGCTGCGCGCGTCCCGGCGGGCGTGCAGCGAGACCGCGTTCAGGGCGATCCCGGAGAGGTCATGGCCGACGGTGTTCTTCGAGCGCAGCAGGTTGTTGAGCGCGCTGGTGGTGACCACCAGGGTGCGGGCGGCGCTGATGTTCGCGGTGCCGAGCTCCTCGCGGCGCTGGTCCGCGGCGTACGGCAGGTCGCCGGTGTAGGTCGGCGTGGACAGGTCGGTCGACCCGGACAGCGGCACCAGGTCCAGCCAGTCGGTGTCGAGCTCGGTGAAGAAGTCGGCGAGCTGCCAGGCCGGGCCCGGGTCCCAGTTCGCCGGCAGGTCGACCACCAGCGGTCCCGGTGCACCGGTCCGGCTGCGCAGGGCCGCGTCCGAGATGATCCGTTGCCGCAGTGCCAGGGCGTCGGTCGGCTCGGTCGGACCCGGACCCCCGCTGGCGGCCTGGCCGTCGGCGAAGACGAGGTCCTGGTCGGTGCCGGTCCGCCACTGCTGCCGGTAGCGGGTCCGGCCCTGGTCGGAGAGCAGCACCATCGACTCCGGCGCGATCCGCTCCAGGGCGTCCGGCGCCAACCAGCCGTCGGCCGGTGCCACCGCCGGGACCGCGGCGATGTCGAGGTTGCCGAAGGTGGTGGCGGCGAGCTTGGTGGAGAGCTCGAGCATCGACGGGCGGCGGCGGGAGAGCGCGGAGACGTCCGGGTCGGCGTACCCGAGGCCGAGCACGGTGTGGGTGCGCGCGGCCGCGGTCACCGTCGACAGCCAGGCGTCGGCGTTGGCCAGGTCGGCCGGGTCGAGCCGGTTCACCGAGCGGGACAGGTTCGGGCTGGGGGTGGCCGACGGACTCGGGGTCTCCTCGGGCTCGCCGTCACCGAGGGAGAGCGGCGGATTCTTCTCCTTCAGGTCCGCCACCGCGTCCAGCACGGACGGGTCGATGAGCAGCGTCGCGGCCCGGCCGCCGGCCGACGCGATGAAGCCGCCGAGCCGGCCGAGGCGACCGGTCGGCGCGAGGGCGTCGGACCAGCGGGTGGTGCCGAGGACGCGGCCGTCTGCGTCCCGGCGTACCTGCTCGCGCACCGGGACGACGAGCGCGAACGTGGTCGTCCGCGAGCCCTTGACCAGCGGGATGAAGGTGCGCGCCCGGCCGATCACCTCGCGGACGCCGTTGTGGTCCTGGCCGAGCGCGTGCAGGCCGATCCAGTAGACCCCCGCCTCACCGGTGCCGGTGGTGACCGGCAGGTCCTTGACCGGCAGCGCGATCCGGAAGGTGACGGTCTGCCCGGGGGCCAAGTCGCCGAGCGCGGCGAACTGCCCCGGCTCGACCAGCCGGGTGCCGACGTCGGTCGCCGGATCCGAGTCCGCGGCGGTGGCCAGCTCGGCCCGGGTCCGGATCGGCGTGCTCGACATGAAGGGGTGCAGGTTGACCGCGGTGTAGGCCGACTCGGAGTCGTTGCTGACCGTCCCCGCGAAGACCACCTTGCCCTTGCTGGGCAGGGCCGCGGGCGTCATCCGGACCAGTCGCACCGTGAGCGGGGTCGCCTCGGCGGCGGGATCGGCGGCGAGCGCCGGAGAGCCGGCCAGGACCGGCAGCAGGGTGGCGATCAGCAGCGCCAGCAGTCCCGCCACGCCCGCACGCGCGGAACGAATTCCGGCGTCGGGGTGGGGGAGAGTCACCCCGCGATGCTAACCAGTCCGGGCACTACAGTTGTCTCCCGTGTCCGCCGAGCCTCCTTCTGCACCTCCGACTGCTCCCCTGCTGATGTCGGAGGTCCAGGCGCGCGCGGTCTCCGAGTTGCTCCGGATCGCGCCGGTGATCGACGAGCTCGGCGAGCGGTTCGTCGCCGCCGGGGAGCAGATCGCGCTGGTCGGCGGACCGGTCCGGGACGCCATGCTCGGCCGGCTCCAGAACGACCTCGACTTCACCACCTCGGCCCGCCCGGAGGTCACCGAACGGCTGCTCAAGGGCTGGGCCGACGCGATCTGGGACATCGGCCGGGACTTCGGCACGATCGGCTGCCGCCGCGGCGACTGGCAGATCGAGATCACGACGTACCGCTCGGAGACCTACGACCCCGCCAGCCGCAAGCCCGACGTCTCGTACGGCGACTCGCTCGCCGGTGACCTCGGCCGCCGCGACTTCACCGTCAACGCGATGGCAGTGGCCCTGCCCGGGCGCGAGTTCGAGGACCCGTACGGCGGCATCGTGGACCTGGCGCACCAGGTGCTCCGGACGCCGGGCCGCCCCGAGGACTCGTTCAGCGACGACCCGCTGCGGATGATGCGCGCCGCCCGGTTCGCCTCCCAGCTCGGTTTCACGGTCGCGCCCGAGGTCAAGCAGGCGATGACCGAGATGGCGGACCGGATCACGATCATCTCCGCCGAGCGCGTCCGCGACGAGCTGGTGAAGCTGGTCTGCTCGCCCCGTCCCCGCGCCGGTCTGCTGCTCCTGGTCGAGACCGGTCTCGCCGAGCACGTGCTCCCGGAGCTGCCGGCGCTGGCCCTGGAGCGCGACGAGCACCACCGGCACAAGGACGTCTACGAGCACACCCTGACGGTGCTCGAGCAGTCGATCGACCTGGAGGACCGCCTGCCCGAGGGCGG
The DNA here is from genome assembly GCF_003725695.1 of Nocardioides marmoriginsengisoli. Lineage (GTDB taxonomy): Bacteria > Actinomycetota > Actinomycetes > Propionibacteriales > Nocardioidaceae > Marmoricola > Marmoricola marmoriginsengisoli. Next base: position 454,731 of record NZ_RJSE01000009.1, on the reverse strand, counting down.
GCCGGACTTCGTCTCCCGGTTCGCGGCCCTGATGCACGACGTCGGCAAGCCGAGGACCCGCAAGTTCCAGGGCGACGGGACGGTCACCTTCCACCACCACGACGTCGTCGGCGCCAAGATCACCCGGAAGCGGATGCAGGCGCTGAAGTTCTCCAACGACGAGACCGCCGACGTCAGCACCCTGGTCGAGCTGCACCTCCGGTTCCACGGGTACGGCGACGGTCAGTGGACCGACTCGGCCGTCCGCCGCTACGTCCGCGACGCCGGCCCGCTCCTCTCCCGGCTGCACATCCTCACCCGCGCGGACTGCACGACCCGCAACCAGCGCAAGGCCGATCGGCTGCGCCGTACCTACGACGAGCTGGAGGAGCGGATCGCCCGCCTGTCCGAGCAGGAGGAGCTGGCCTCGATCCGCCCCGACCTCGACGGGAACCAGATCATGGAGATCCTCGGGATCCCCGCCGGACGCGAGGTGGGCGAGGCGTACAAGCACCTCCTCGAGCTGCGCCTCGACAACGGCCCGATGAGCTACGAGGACGCAAAGACCGCCCTCCTCGAGTGGAGCGCCGCCCGCTAAAGACCCGGAAACGGTGTCGGCTTTGCGCGCACCTCACCACGTCTCGACAAGCTCGACGTCCGGGGGGCAGAGACCCCACGACAAGACGGTCCGTTCGGAGCTTTCCAGAACCCCCACCAGAGGGGCCGGGCAAGGCGGGGTGGGACGGGGAGAGGCCGGAGCAGCCAGCATAAAGCGCAGCGCGGCGCTGCAAGCAAAGCTCGTGCGCGGCACAGAAGTCGCAGCGACGCGGTAAGCCCGCTGGTGCGAGGACCTCTCCCCGGCACGCCCCGCAAACCCAGCCACGGAGCCCGCCGCAGGCGCACCCCGCCGCAGGCGAAGAGCCGCAGGCGCAAGCCCGAAGGGCAAAAAGCCCGAAGGGCAAAAAAGCCCGAAGGGCAAAAAAGCCCTAACCAACCACCCCAACCGGAACCCGCGACTGCGCGGTCGAGTTGTTCCCCAGCTGCCCCTTGGTGTTCGCCCCCCAGCAGAAGATGTCTCCGTCGGTCTGGACTCCGCAGGTGTGGGTGTCGCCGGCCGAGACCGTCTCCCAGTTGCTGGCGGTCCCGATCCGGATCGGCGTGCCCTGGTCGGCGAGCGAGTTGTTGCCGACCTGACCGTTGCCGTTCTTGCCCCAGCACCAGAGCTGGCCGGCGGTGTTGACCGCGCAGGTCTGGCCCGATCCGGCGGTGACGTCGGACCAGTTGGTGGCGGTGCCGACCTGGACCGGGGCGAGGACGTCCTTGGCGGTGTCGTTGGCGGTCTCGCCGTTGCCGAGGGATCCGCCGTCGGTGATTCCCCAGCACCACAAGGTGCCGTTGGTACGGATGCCGCAGGTGTACCCGTAGCCGACCCGGACCTTGCTCCAGTCGGTGGCGGTGCCGACCTGGACCGGCGCGCTGGTCGAGGTGGTGCCGCCGGTGCCGAGCTGGCCGCGGTGGTTGGCGCCCCAGCACCAAAGGGTGCCGGTGGCCTTGATCGCGCACCCGAAGTTGTAGCCGGTCGAGACCGAGGTCCAGTCGTTGGCGACCCCGACCCGGGCCGGGGCATTCACGTCGTTGACGCTCGCCGACCCGATGCCGAGCTGACCCTGGTCGTTCTTCCCCCAGCAGTAGAGCGCGCCGGTGGTGGTGACGCCGCAGGTGGAGTTCCAGCCGGCGTCGAGCTTCGCCCAGGAGAGTCCGCCGACGACCTTGACCGGCACGGCGGTGTTTCCGGCCGCGGTACCGCCGGCACCGATCTCGCCGTTCTTGTCCGAACCCCAGCACCAGGCGTCGGTGCCGCGAAGCGCGCAGGCGTGCCGCTCGGTGATCAGGTTGTTGTTGCCGGTGGTGATCCCGGACCAGTCAGTCGCGGTGCCGACCTGCTGCGGGGTGAGCTTGCCGGGCCCGTCGCCGATGGTGCCGTTGATACCGAGCTGGCCGCTCTCGTTGTAGCCCCAGCACCAGAGCTTCTGGTCCGCGTCCGTACGGCAGCTGAACTGGCCGCCTGCGCCGACCGCTACCGGGACGGCCGGGGCGACGTTGGCGAGCTTGAGCGGGATCACCACGGGGGACGCGGCTTGACCGGTTCCCGCACGGGTGAAGCCCACGGTCACGTTGTACGTCTTGGTGAAGTCCGCCGCCTTGCCGGAGATCGCCCCGGTCGCCGGGTCGAGGGTCAGTCCGCCGGGCAGCCCGGTCGCGGACCAGATGCCGGGGACGCCGCCGGAGACGAAGAGCTGGGCCGAGTAGTTCACCAGCGGCCGGGCGTCCGGCAGCGACAACGTCAGGATCACCGGGGCCGGCGGCATCACGACGTCCAGGGTGAGCGCCTTGGTCCCGGAGAGACCGGTGTTGGTCTGGTGGAAGGTGAAGGTGTGACTCACCGAGGAGGCCACGGTCGGCGTCCCGGTGATCGCGCCGGTCATCCCGTTGAGCGAGAGCCCGCCGGGCAGGCCGGGGCTGACCGTCCAGGTTCCGGCCGGGTTGCCGGTGACGGCGAGCTGGGCGCTGTACGCCGTACCGGCGGTTCCGCCCGGCAGCGAGGTGGTGCTGATCACCGGCGGCGTGGCCGGATTGATCGTCAGGCTGAGGGCGGCCGGGGCCGCGGCGAGACCGGTGCTGGTCTGGGTGAACCCGAACGTCAGGGCCTTGGTCTCGGCGGTGGTCGGGGTGCCGGTGATCGCGCCGGTGGCGGTGTTCAGCGAGAGCCCGGCGGGCAGGGTCGGGGTGACCGACCAGGTGCCGGCCGGGTTGCCGACGACGCTCAGCGTCTGCGAGTACGACGTCCCGACGGTGCCGGCGGGCAGCTGCGAGGTGGTGATCACCGGGTTGGTGGTGACCTTCTTCTCGGCCGAGACGGCCGCGAGGTAGAGGCCCTTGCGCGGGACCGAGAGCCGGAAGGTCGTGGTCTCGGTGAGCGGGATCGCCTGGCTGAAGGTGCCGGTCGTGCCGAGGCCGGCGACGGCGGCGGTCTGCCAGGTGCTGCCGACCTTCTTCTGGATCGAGACGATCGCGAACTTGGTGAACGGCTTGACCGTCCCGGAGAGGGTGACGGACTGGCCGGCGGGGACGACGTCGGCACTGGACTTGAGGGTGGCGACCACCCGGGCCAGCGCGCTGATCTTGATGGTGCGCGACGTGGCGGCCTTGAGCTTCTTGGTCTTCACCGCGATCGCCCGGTAGCTGTAGACGGCGGCGGTGGCGGGGAGGGTCACCTTGGCGGCGTACGCGCCGGCGGCGGTCTTGGTCCGCGTCGATCCGGCGGCCACCCACTTCGTGCCGACCTTGCGCTGGATCTTGACCACGGTCCCCCGGGGCGACCGGGTCAGCTTGCCGCTGACCGTCACCGCGGACTTGGCCACCGCGCTGGTCGGGCTCGCGGTGATGCTGAGGGCGCGCTTGGTGGCCGCGCCGGCGGGAGGCTGCAGCGCGCCGATCACCAGGAGCGCGGCGAGCAGGGCGATGATCGGCCGGAGTACGAGCAGACGTGACGGCATCGTGGCAACCTGTGGGGCTCGTGGGGGTGGAGGGGTCCCCCCGGATCCTTCATCAGGGTAGGTCCGGACCTCCATACTTGTCGGGGAAACTGGTGATGACGGTCATAGCGCCGGATTCCTACCCGCCGGTAGCATCACGGCACCTACTTCCCAGGAGACCCCTATGCCGCTCACCGACGTCGCCCCCATCTCGGCCAGCATCGAGATCGCCGCACCCCCGGCCCAGGTCTGGGCCCAGGTCTCGGACCTGCGCAACATGTCCCAGTGGAGCCCGCAGACGGCCAAGTCGATCCTGCGCGGCGAGAACGGACTCGGGGCGCGCTTCATCAACATCAACCGCAAGGGCCCGCTGGTCTGGCCCACGCAGACCAAGATCGTGCGCTTCGACGAGCCTGGTGCCGACTCGACGGGCGAGATCGCCTGGCGCGTCAAGGAGAACTACACGATCTGGAGCCTGCGCCTGGAGCCGACCACCGACGGCGGCACCAAGCTGACCTCGACCCGTGAGGCGCCCGAGGGCATCTCGGACGTCTCGGTCCGGCTGACCAAGGTCGCCTTCGGCGGCGTCCCGAAGTTCACCAGCCAGCTGGAGACCGACATGGGGAAGACCCTGGCGAAGATCAAGGCGGCCGTCGAGGCGTAACCGCGGTCAGGCTCTAGCCTTCGCCTATGACCACCGCAACCCTGCTCCACCAACGCTGGCCCGGACTCGATCTGGGCCACGTTGCGTTGGGGACCGGTCCGACCCCGGTACGACGCCTCGACGGCCTGGTCGACGGCGTCGACCTCTGGATCAAGGACGAGAGCCGGTTCGGCGACGGTGCCTGGGCCGGCAACAAGGTCCGCAAGCTCGAGTGGATCATCCCGGAGGCGAAGCGGCGCGGGGCCCGGACGCTGTTCACGGTCGGCGGGATCGGCACGCACTGGGGTCTGGCCTGCGCGCTCTACGGCAAGGAGCACGGCCTGCGGACGGTGCTCGGCCTGGTCGACCAGCCGGTCGACGACCACGTCCGGGAGCAGCTCGCCCGGCTGGAGGCGTCCGGTGCCAAGCTGCACCGCTACCCGAACGCCCGCCAGCTCCGGTTGGCCGCGCCCTGGCTGATCGCCAGCAACATCCGCGGCGGGTCGGTGCCCTGGTACCTGCCGGCCGGCGGGTCGAACCCGGTCGGCAGCCTCGGCTACGTGGAGACCGCCCTCGAGCTGGCGGCCCAGGTGGCCGCCGGGGAGCTGCCCGAGCCGCGCTCCCTGGTCACCGCGATCGGCTCGGGAGGCACCGCCGCCGGACTGACCCTGGGCCTGCGGCTGGCCGGGTTGTCCACGCGGGTCTACGGCGTGGTGGTCAACGACGCGTTCGCGCTGGACGCACCGGTGATCGCCCGGCTGGCAGACCGTACCGCCGAGCTGCTGCGGGACCGCGGCGCGGAGGACCTGCCGCTGATCGGGCAGTCCGACCTGACCACCTCGGACGCCTGGCTCGGCAGCACGTACGGCGACCCGACGCCGGCCTCGGTGGCAATGGTGGCGAAGGCGGCCGGGCTCGGCCTCGAGCTGGAGCCGGTCTACACCGGGAAGGCACTGGCCGCGATCGCGGACCTCAACGCCGGGTCGAGTTCGGACCTGCCCGGGCCGGTGCTCTGGCTGAACACGCACGGACCGCGCTGAGCCGCTACCCGAGCTGCCGGTCGCCCCACCGGGTGAGGTGCCAGGTATCGTTGTCGGCGACCAGCTCGGCACTGGCGCCGTTCTCGAGCAGGTGGTGCTCGGCGTACGACGGCGTGACGTTCTGCGCCAGGCTGGGCAGCGCGATGCCGCCGGCAGTCTGGTGGCTGACGACCAGCACGGTCTCCCCGCGGTGCTGGTCGACGATCTGCTCCAGCACCGCGCGGTAGCGGCCGACGACCTCGGCGCCGGACTCGCCGCCGGCGAAGCGGGCCTCCAGGTCGCCTTCGAACCAGCGGTCGGTGACCGCGTGGATCGCGTCGATGGAGAACTCCTGGCCGCGCAGGCCGCCGATGTCGACCTCGCGCAGCGCCGGGGTGACGGTCACGCCCAGGCTGAGCCGGGCGGCCACGATCTCGGCGGTCTGCACGGCGCGGGAGGTGTCCGAGGTCCAGACGTGCGCCACCCGCCGGCTGCTGACCAGGTCGGCCAGCGCGCGAGCCTGCGACCGGCCTTCGGCGGTCAGCGATCCGCCCTCGTCGGAGAACCGGGACTCGACGTATGCGGCGTCGCCGTGCCGGGCGACCACCAGCGTCGCCGCGCACATGAGATCACTCATCCGGCATCCCGGTAGCGAAGCGTCTGCGCGATCAGCACCACCGGGATCGCGACGAACAACCCGGCCCCGAGGCAGAGCAGGCCGAGCAGCAGCACGCCGCTCGCGCGGAGGACGAAGCCGGCCTCGCTGAGCAGCCGGGTGCCGCAGAACGCGAAGCTCGCCCCGATCGCGGCGAGGACGCCGAGCTCCCGGTCGACCGCGAAGAGCAGCGCGTACCGGGTGAAGAAGCCGATCACCAGACCCGGGACCAGCATCACCAGGGTGCCGATCGTGAGCGCCGCACCGAGGACCAGGGCGGTCGGGAGCACCCGGAGCAGGTAGCCGCCGTACGGGTTCCGGGCCGGCCGGCCGTCGACGACGTCGAGGAAGCACCGGTACATCCCGGCGACGACCAGGTGGCCGATCACGAAGAGGGCGAAGAGCCCGAGCAGCAGGCCGGCCCCGGCGGCCCCGTTCGTCGGGCCGCAGTCGGCGATCAGGGTGGCGGAGCCGAAGTGCCGCTCGCACTCGGTGCCGCGGACGACCCAGACCCCGATCAGGTGCTGGACGAGCACGTGCAGGGCGATCGCCGGCACCGCCAGCGCGATCGTGGTGACCAGGATCCGTTCGGGCTGGGCGATCACAGCGCGCCAGCCGGCACGCAGCGTTCCAGAGGGCGGTCCGGAGGCGCCCGCGGAGACAACTGCTGAAACAGTCACGCCCGGCATCCTAGGTGGGATGCCGGGCGTGACCGAGGTCAGGCGATCAGATCGGGCTGTCAGGGAGCCAGCGGCGCGACCGGCTGGTTCTGCAGCACCCGGAAGGTGTACGCCGCAGCGACGACGATCACCGGGATGGCGACGAAGATGCCGACCAGGCAGGCGATCAGACCGACGATGACGGTGGCGATCGTCAGCAGGAAGAAGATGATCGTGTCGCCGATCTTGCTCAGCATGAAGTCGAAGCTCGCCTTCAGCGCCGCGACCCCGGAGAGTCCCTTGTCGACGACGAAGTACATCGCGAACGCGGTGAAGAAGCTGACGATGATCGCCGGTACGTAGAACAGGAACGTGCCGACGAAGCTCAGCGCGGCCAGCAGGCCGGCCGTGGCGATCACGCCGGGCTTTCCGGCCCAGGAGAAGACGCCGCCGATGTCCAGGGCGGGCTGGCCGTCGACGATGTTGAGCGACGACTTGATCAGACCGGCAGCCAGGATCTGCCCGACGAAGGTGGTCACTGCGGATGCCAGTGCCGCGACCAGCAGGCCGGTGAAGAGGCCGGAGCCCGAGTCACAGCTGACCCGGAAGGCACCGTCGCCGGTCGAGGTGCTGCAGCTGGGGTCGTCGATCAGGATGCCGGCGAAGAGCAGCTGCGCGAGGAACGAGACGACGCCGACCGCGAGGATCACCACCAGGGCCGGCACCAGCAGCGTGGCCGGGCTCTTCGTGAAGGTCGCCCAGCCGTACTTGATCGCCTCGACGGCGTCGTAGCCGCCGGCACCGGCGGGCGGTGCGCCGTACTCGGGGGGCACCGGCGGGGCCGGGGTCCCGTACGCCGGCGGGGGCGGGGGCGGCGGCGGAACCGACCCGGGCGGGGTCGGCGGCGGGGGCGGCGGTACGGCTCCGGACGGAGGCTGCGGGGGTGTGGTGTCATCGCTCATGCGGGTAACCGTAGTGACCCGGGACCGGCCTGCCCATCCCTGGATGGGTTGAAATCTGAACGCAACGGTGCAGAAACGCATCGGACCCCGGGCCAGGAGGCCCGGGGTCCGACGTGGAAATCAGTTGAGGGTGCGTCCCCGCAGTGCAGCGGGGTCAGCCGAGCTTCAGCGCTCGACGTCTCCGCGGATGAAGGCCTCGACCGAGGCGTGACCCTCGTCGTCGGGGCGCTGCACCGGCGGCGACTTCATCAGGTAGGAGCTCGCCGACAGCAGCGGCCCGCCGACGCCGCGGTCCTTGGCGATCTTCGCCGCCCGGATCGCGTCGATGATGATGCCGGCCGAGTTCGGGGAGTCCCAGACCTCGAGCTTGTACTCCAGGTTCAGCGGAACGTCACCGAAGGCACGACCCTCGAGGCGGACGTAGGCCCACTTGCGGTCGTCGAGCCACGCGACGTAGTCCGACGGACCGATGTGCACGTTCTTGTCGTAGACCTTGCCCGACAGCGGACCGTTCAGGTTCGAGGTCACGGCCTGGGTCTTGGAGACCTTCTTGGACTCCAGGCGCTCGCGCTCGAGCATGTTCTTGAAGTCCATGTTGCCGCCGACGTTGAGCTGGTAGGTGCGGTCCAGCGTGACGCCGCGGTCCTCGAACAGCTTCGCCATCACGCGGTGGGTGATGGTGGCGCCGACCTGGCTCTTGATGTCGTCACCGATGATCGGGACGCCGGCGTCCTCGAACTTCTTGGCCCACTCGGGGTCCGACGCGATGAAGACCGGCAGGGCGTTGACGAAGGCGACGCCCGCGTCGATCGCGCACTGCGCGTAGTACTTGTCGGCGATCTCGGAGCCCACCGGCAGGTAGGAGACGAGAACGTCCACCTGCGCGTCCTTGAGGGTCTGGACGACGTCGACCGGCTCGACGTCGGACTCCTCGATGGTCTCGCGGTAGTACTTGCCGAGACCGTCGTTGGTGACGCCGCGCGAGACGATGACGCCGCTCGGGGGCACGTCGGCGATCCGGATCGTGTTGTTCTCGGAGTTGTTGATCGCCTCGGAGAGGTCGAAGCCGACCTTCTTGGCGTCGACGTCGAACGCGGCGACGAACTCCACGTCGCGGACGTGGTAGTCGCCGAACATCACGTGCATCAAGCCCGGCACGGTGCTGTTCGGGTCGGCGTTCTTGTAATACTCGACGCCCTGAACAAGGGAGCTGGCGCAGTTGCCGACTCCCACGATGCCTACGCGAACTTTCGCCATGGCGGTTTCCTCCTGCTTTCTCAACTGATTTCGGTGCTGAAGTCTGTGGGGGACGCGGTCGGCGGGGTCGCGTTGCGCGGTCGCGCGGCCACCCCGGTGCGGTCCTGGCCGGTGCGCTCGGCCTCGATCAGGTCGGTGAGCCAGCGCACCTCGCGCTCGACCGACTCGGTGGCGTGCCGACGCAGCTCCGTCTGGTAGCGGTCCGAGCCGCTGCTCAGCGCCCGCGCCCGGTCCAGGCGCTCCTGCAGCCGGGTACGGCGGCCCTCGAGGATCCGGAGCCGGACGGCGCCGTCGGTGCGCGAGAAGAACGCGAACCGCATGTTGAAGTTCTCGTCCTCCCAGGCGGCCGGTCCGGCGTCGGTGATCTCGGCACCGAAGTACTCGACCCCCGCGGGGGTGATCTGGTAGACGATCCGGGCTCGACGGGAGACCGGCGTGCTGGTGGCGACGACCTCGGTGATCCAGCCGGCGCGCAGCATCCGCTTGAGCGCTGGGTAGAGCGAGCCGTAGGAGAGCAGTCGGGTCCAGCCGAGGAGCAGGTTCAGGCGCTTACGCAGCTCGTAGCCGTGCAGCGGGGACTCCTGGAGGAGTCCGAGCACTGCCAGCTCGAGGGTCGCGCCCTTGCTCGGCGGCATCTGGGTCTGCTTTCGTCGGTCGGGTCAGGCATAGCGCGCGGTCATATCGACCTGGCGTATCGAAGTAATCTATCGCACCGATATATCAGAGTTCCAATTCACCACGCGTTCATCTGCGAAACAAGGGTTCTTCGCCGCCAGATGAGCGCCCGTCCGGGCGCATCAACCCGCGTCCGCTGGGCGAACGCCGTACCCTCGACCTAGCACCCCGGCCGGACAGCGGTCGCTGCGCAGCCGGGAGCCACCGTCTTTCTCCGCTTGACCAGATCCGATTCGACCTTCCCCTGGAGTCCCCCACAGTGAGTGCCAGCACGCCGCGGTCACGCCCGTCCCAAGGCCAGAAGCGCACCGGTTCCGCCGGCGGCACCTCCCGCCGTTCCGGCTCGGGCTCGAAGGGCAGGTCCCGGAGCAGCAAGGCCAAGCCGACTCCCAAGGAGCGGTTCCGCAAGTACCTGAAGTACGTCCTCATCGCCGGCGTCGTCGGCACCCTGCTGATGGTCTCGATCTTCTACTTCGCCTACCGCCAGACCGAGATCCCGAACCCCAACACGGCGTTCCAGGCGCAGACCACCAACGTGTACTACGCCGACGGCAAGGAGAAGATCGGCCGCTTCGCCACCCAGAACCGTGAGTCGATCAAGCTCTCCGACATCCCGAAGGTGATGCAGGACGCCGTGGTCGCGGCCGAGGACCAGAGCTTCTGGACCAACAAGGGCATCGACCCGAAGGGCATCCTGCGCGCTGCCTTCTCCAACGCCAAGGGCGGGTCGACCCAGGGCGCCTCCACGATCACCCAGCAGTACGTGAAGATCCTGTACCTGACCCAGGAGCGGACCTTCAAGCGGAAGATCAAGGAAGCCTTCCTGTCGCTGAAGATCCAGCAGCAGAAGTCCAAGTCGGAGATCCTCGAGGGCTACCTCAACACCATCTACTTCGGCCGCGGCGCGTACGGCGTCCAGGCGGCCGCGAACGCGTACTTCGGCATCCCGGCCAAGCGCCTCAACGCCTCCCAGGCGGCGATGCTGGCCTCGATCCTGAACTCGCCGAACTACCTGAGCCCGGACCGGAACGAGTCGGCCCGGGCCGCGCTCCTGAACCGGTACGACTACGTCGTCGGCGCGATGGTCGACTACGGCGCGATCAGCAGCAGCGACGCGTCGAAGATCTCCGGGCGGCTGCCGAAGCTGCGGAAGCCGGCGGCCAGCAACAGCCTCGGCGGGCAGACCGGCTTCATGCTCGACATGGTCAAGGACGAGCTGCTCAAGGCCGGCTTCGACGACGCCGAGATCGAGGCCGGCGGCCTCCGGGTCACCACCACGTTCACCCAGAAGGCGATGGACGCGGCCAAGGACGCGGTCGACCAGGAGCGTCCCGAGGGCCTCTCCGACAAGCAGCTGCACGCTGCGACCGCCTCGGTCGACGTGAAGACCGGCGCGCTGCTGGGCTTCTACTCCGGTCAGGACTACCTGCGCAGCCAGCTGAACTGGGCGGCCCGCGGCGGTCTGCCCGGCTCGACCTTCAAGGCGTTCGCGGTGGCGGCCGGCATCAAGGACGGCTTCAGCCTCAAGGACACCTTCGACGGCAACTCGCCGTACAAGTTCCCCAGCGGCCTGGAGTTCGGCAACCAAGGTGAGGGCCGCGGCCGGAGCTACGGCCGGATCAACTTGCTGACCGCGACCGAGAAGTCGGTCAACACCGCCTTCATCGACATGACCCAGGCGATGGACAACGGGCCGCAGAAGATCGTCGACATGGCGAACGCCCTCGGCATCCCCAAGAACGCTCCGGGTCTCGACGCCAACGCCGGTGTCGCGCTCGGTTCGGCGACGATCAGCCCGATCAACATGGCGAACTCCTACGCCACGATCGCCAACGGCGGGTTGCACCACGACACCTACGTGATCTCCAAGGTGACCCGGGCCAGCGACGGCGAGGTGCTCTACACCGCGCCGAAGAAATCCAACCGCGCCCTCGACGAGGACATCGCCGCGGACGTGAGCTACGCGCTGCAGAAGGTGGTCAGCAGCGGAACCGGTACCGACGCGCGGCAGATCAACCGCCCGGCGGCCGGCAAGACCGGCACCGCGACCAACGACGACGGCGACGTGATCTCGTCCTGGTTCGTCGGCTACACGCCGCAGGTCGCCACCGCGGTGATGTACGTGCGCGGCACCGGCGTGAAGCCGCTCAACGGCTACATGCCCAGCTTCTACGGCGGTGACTACCCGACCGAGACCTGGGCCGCGCTGATGGGGATGCTGATGGACGGCGTCGAGGAGGAGGGCTTCCCGCCGCCGGCGAACGTCGACGGTGAGGCGCCGTCGAACGGTCACGCCCCGGCTCCGACCAAGAAGCCCAAGCCGCCGAAGCCGACCAACACCGTGCTGCCGACGATCAAGCCGACGCCCACCCCGACGCCGACTCCGACGCCGACGCCCACCCCGACGCCCACCCCGACCGAGCCGACTCCCACCTGCGGGCTCCTGCTGCAGCCTCCCTGCCCCGAAGAGTGAGCCAGCCCAGCCGGGAGGACGGTGTCGTCGAGGCCTTGAGCGAGGTCATCGGCGGGCCGGTGGGCGACCATGCCCGGCCGGGGTCGTGGTGGACGCCGGTGCGGGTCCTGCTGGCCGTCTTCACGGTGGTCTTCTCGCTGAGCCTGGTGCAGAAGTACCCGTGCGGGAAGACCGACTGGTCCAACGAGAACGTCCGCTACGGGAAGATGTGCTACTCCGACGTCCCGTACCTGTACACCGGTCGCGGCTTCGCCGAGAAGCGCTGGCCGTACGGCGAGAGCGACGACCGGTACGACGCGATGGAGTACCCGGTCGTCATCTCCTACTTCGCGTGGGCCGCTGCCCAGGTGACCGGCCTGATGCCGTCGGGCCCGTCGCAGGAGGTTCGCGCCGACAGCACCACCGACGCGCTCTGGGGCCTGCCCGGGATGGTGAAGGAGGTCAACACCTACTTCCTGGTGACGGCGGTGCTCCTCTTCGTCTTCGGACTCGGCTCGGTCTACTTCCTGGCCGGTGCCAGTCCGGGGCGGCCCTGGGACGCGATGGGGCTGGCGCTCTCGCCGGTGCTGCTGGTCAGCGCCCTCGTCAACTGGGACCTGCTCGCGGTGTTCTTCACCGCCGCCGCGCTCTGGGCCTGGGCGCGGCACAAGCCCGGGCTCGCAGGGGTGATGGTCGGCATCGGCTTCGCCACCAAGCTCTATCCGGTCTTCCTGCTCGGAGCCTTCCTGATCGACGCGATCCGCCGGCGCCGCCCGGACCGGATCGCGATCGCGGCGGGAGCAGCGGGTGCGGCCTGGTTCCTGGTCAACCTGCCGGCGCTGCTCGGCAACTCGACCGCCTGGAAGCTCTTCTGGTCGTTCAACTCCGACCGCGGGGCCGACCTCGGGTCGCTCTGGTTGGTCCTGGATCAGCGCGGCGTGCAGGTCGGCCCGCACACGATCAACCTGGTCTCCGGCGTCCTCTTCCTGCTCGCCTGCGGTGCGATCTTCCTGCTCGGGCTGGCCGCCAAGAGCCGTCCGCAGGTCGCGCAGATCGCGTTCCTGGTGGTCGCGGCGTTCCTGATCGTGAACAAGGTCTACTCGCCGCAGTACGTGCTCTGGCTGCTGCCGCTCGCGGCCCTCGCCCGGCCGCGCTGGCGCGACCTGCTGATCTGGCAGGCCTGCGAGCTCGTCTACTTCGGCGCGGTCTGGCTCTACCTCGGCGGCTGGCTGGCACCGGCGTCGGGGACCACCTCGACGGCCTACCACGTCGCGATCGTGGTCCGGGTGCTCGGCGAGCTCTACCTGGTGGCGCTGATCGTGCGCGACATCTGGCAGGCGGAACCGGACCTGGCGGACCTGGACGAGCTGGCCGACGAAGCCGAGCTAGGAGATCTCGACCGCGTCGAAGGTCGTCGCGGTGAACCGGACCCGGACGTCGACGGTGTCGCCGATCTCGGGCACCGGCGCCTCTGAGGGCAGGAACAGCATCGACGCCTGCATGTGCGGCGGCTCGGCGAAGTAGCGGCTCTTCCCGGCGACGGTGAACGGCGACTTGGAGAGCCCGAGTGCGTCGAGGCCCCCGCGCGCGAGCGTGCTGACCCGCGCCCGGGCACTGCTCTCGCCGGTGGGTGACTCCAGGCCGATGCCGTGCGCGGTGCCGCCGGAGACGATCAGGATCGTCCCGGAGCGGGCCAGGGTGCGGCCGCGGTAGCCGAAGACCTCGCCGCGCTCGACCGGGTGGCTGTCCAGCACGTGCGCGCTGACCCGCAGCGCACCGCGGTCGCCGAGCCAGAGTTCGGTGCCGATCCGCTGCCGGAACCGGATCTCGGGGTAGCGGGTGGTCAGGGTGGCGACGTCGTTCGTGCTCAGGTGCGAGACCCAGACGGCCGGTGCCGTGCCGGCGGCGAGTCCGGCCGCGACGACCTCGGTCATCAGCGTCTCGACCTCGGCGAGGTTGCCGCCGGCCGGACCGAGCGGCAGGTGCAACGAGGCGCCCTCGACCCGGACCCGCTGGCCGGCTTCGGAGCGCACTGCCTCGCGGAGACCCCGCGGGGTGAAGCCGTGCCGCTTCATCGAGGTGATCAGCTCCAGCACGACGCGGGGGCGGTCACCGGTCGCGGCCAGCGCCTCCAGGTCCTCGAGCCGGTCGACGGTGTGGATCAGCCGACGCCGGTCGACGTCGGCGGGAAGCGGCTCGAACGCGCGCCACGGCGTCAGCACCAGCAGGTCGCCGTCGTACCGGTTCGCGACCTCGGTCAGCTCGCTCGGGGTGCCGACCGCCACCACGTCGGCGCCGAGCCAGCCGGACTTGCGGGCAAGGCGGCCGAGGCCGAAGCCGTAGCCGTTCCCCTTGATCACCGGGACCAGCCCCGGGCGGGCCTCGGCGACGGCGCGCAGGTGGCTGCGCCAGCGGTCGCCGTCCACGTGCAGGACCAGGCTCACCGGGTCACCCCCGTCGCTTCAGGTAGAGCTGAAACGCGCGATAGACCGTGCGGTTCAGCGGAAGGTCCCACTCGCCGGCGTACTCGACGGCCTCGCCGCCGGTGCCGACCTTGAACTGGATCAGGCCGAGGTGCGGGTCGTCGGAGGCCAGCGTCTGGGTGATCCCGCGCAGGTCGTAGACGGTGGCGCCGGTGGCGAGCGAGTCCGTGATCATCCGCCACTGGATCGCGTTCGAACCGCGGACGTCGCGCTTCTCGGTGGAGGAGGCGCCGTAGGAGTACCAGCTGTGCGTGCCGACCCGGATCCAGATCGTCGCGGCGACCAGGTCGTCCTCGTGGGTGGCCAGGTACAGGCGGATCTGGACCTTCCCGGCGCTGCGCTCCTCCTCGTCGGCGAGCGCGTCGTACATCGTCCGGAAGTAGGACAGGCCGCGCGGGGTGAAGTGGTCGCGCTCGGCGGTGTGCCGGTACAGGTCGTGGAACGCGGCGAGGTCCTCGGAGCTGCCGTCGGAGACCCGCACCTCGACGCCGGCCTTGGCGGCTTTCTTGATGTTGCGGCGCCAGAGCTGGTTCATCTGCGCCAGCACCTGCTCCTCGGACTTCGGTCCGTCGGGGCCGCTCAGCGGGATCTGGAAGTTGTACTGCGGCTGCCCGGCCGAGAAGCCGCTCTCGCCGGACTGGCAGAGCCAGCCGGCCTCCCGCAGCTGGGAGACCACGGCGGCACCGACCTGGCTGCGCTCGGTCGGCGGCAACGCGGTCAGCGAGGTGACGGCGTCGTCGGCGATGCCGTCCTTGATCTGGGTGGCGCTCCACCGCCGGGTCACGACCTGGGGCCCGATCCGGATGCCGAACGCGCCCTGCTTCTTCAGGTGGGCAGCCATCGGGTCGAGCCAGGCGGCGATGTCCGGATCCGTCCAGTCGATGACCGGGCCCTCCGGGAGGTAGGCCAGGTAGCGCTTGACCTTGGGCAGCTGCCGGTAGAGCACCAGCGCGACGCCTACCAGCTCGCCGTCGCGCAGCCAGCCGAGCGACTCCGCCTTCCACTCGGTCTTGACCCGGGCCCAGGCCGGAACCTGGAGGAAGCTCGCCGAGTCGCGGGTCTGCAGGAACGCCAGGTGCTCGGCGTCCGTGATCGTCCGGACCTGGAGCTGGGCTCGCGCTGAAGGGGGCTTGGCGGATGGCACGTCCCCGAGCCTAGGCGGTCCGCGAGTCGCGGCGGCACACGCGTCGCTAGGGTCGTGACCATGAGCACCTTCTCCGCCGAGGTCGTCGGCGCCGTCCTGGCGCACATGAACGACGACCACCGCGACGACAGCCTGCGGATCGTCCAGGCCTTCGCCCGTCCCGACGCGACGGCCGCACGGATGACCGGCCTCGACGGCGAGGCCGGCACCTGGCAGGTGACTCTCAGCGGCGCCGAGGAGGAAGTACGGGTCCCGTGGCCGGCGGCACCGATCACCGAGCGCGCTGCGATCCGGCGCGAGGTGGTGGCGTTGCACGACGAGGCGTGCGCGAAGCTGGGGATCGCCCCGCCGGCGCACTAGCTCACGCGGCACCTAGCCGAGCTGGGTGAGCACCTTCGCCCAGGCGGCACTGCTCGGGTCGATCAGCGCGAAGTGGTCGCCCGGCACCTGCACCAGCCCGGCCGCTCCACCTGCGGCGAGATCGGCGTCGACGTAGCTCCGGCTCTGCGAGAGCGGGACGGTGCGGTCGTCCCGGGCGTGCACCGCGACGACCGAGCCGTGCGCGGGCACCAGCTGGATCGGGTCGGCCAGCTGCTGCTCATCCGGGTCGGCCGAGCCGAGGAACGCCGCCACCGCCCCGTTGCCGAGACCGTCGGCGGCCGCGGAGCCCAGGTCGAGGACCCCGGAGAGCGAGATCGTGGTCTCGGCCAGCACCGCCGGCTTCCCGCCAGGGGTTCGTTCGCTGCGGGACGCCGCCCAGACGCCGAGGTGACCACCGGCGGAATGGCCGATCACGGTGACCGGCGCATCGACGTCGATGTGTCGGACGTGGTCGATACCTTGAGCTACATCCTCAAGAGTGGCTGGGTAGCCGCCATCACCACCGACCCGTCGGTACTCCAGGTTCCAGGTGGCATACCCGCGCGTCCGGAGGTCGGCGGCGATCGGCTCCATCAGGTCGGCGCCGTACGAGTCCGTCCAGAAGCCGCCGTGGATCAGCACGACCAGACCGAGCGGCTTCCCGTCGGGCAGGGCGAGGACGCCGTACTGGTCCGGGTGCTTGCCGTAGGCGATCTTGTCGCTGCCGCGCTCGGAGGGCATGAGCGGTGCCTCGGCTTCCCCTTTGCTGCACGCGGCCAGCAGCACCACCCCGGCAGCGCCGACGAGGAACCCGCGCCTGTTCAGAGCCGCGCTCGCAGCCAGGCGAAGTCGTCCTGGTGCTCGGCCGCCCCACCGGGGGTCTCGCAGATCACCGGCGCCCCGGCATCCCGTACGACGGCCGCGAACTCGTCCGGGTCGAGCTGACCGGCGCCGAAGTTGGCGTGCCGGTCGGCGCCGGAGTCGAAGGTGTCCCGGCTGTCGTTGGCGTGCACCAGGTCGATCCGCCCGGTGATCGCGTGCAGCTGCTCGACCGCGTCCGTGAGACTGATCCCGCCGGCCCAGGCGTGGCAGGTGTCGAGGCAGAAGCCGACGTTCTCGGCTCCCTCGGCCTGCTGGATCGCGGCCCACACCGACGCGATCCGGTCGAGCCGCCGCGCCATCGCGTTGTCGCCGCCGGCAGTGTTCTCCAGCAGCAGCGGGATCTTCAGGTCGGTCGCCTCGATCGCCTTCCGCCAGTTGTCGAAGCCCTTGGCCGGGTCGTCGTCCTTGTTCACGTGGCCGCCGTGCACGATCAGACCCTTGGCCCCGATCTCGGCGGCGGCGTCGAGGTGCTGCTGCAGCAGCTTGCGGCTGGGGATCCGGATCCGGTTGTTCGTGGTCGCCACGTTCACGATGTAGGGCGCGTGCACGTAGAGGTCGATCCCCGCGGCTTCGGCGTCCGAGCGCAGTCCGTCGGCCCCGCGGGCGTACGCGATCTCCGGACCCTTGTACCCCTGCGGGTCGCCCAGGAAGAACTGCACCAGCGTGGTGTCGCGTGCCTTCGCCTCGGCGATCGGGTCGGTCTGGTCGACATGGGCGCCGATGGCGAGCTGGGACTGGGAGGTCATGCGCCCAGCCTAGGAGTGACTGCCCCCACAAGACTCACGTCCTCTGGTGGAAGGTGATGGAACCGTCCGGATCTCGACGGTGTTCGTAGTCCTTGTCGTGCATCCGTTGGTGGTGGAAGTGGCAGACCGGCACCGCAGCTGACAGATCGGTGCGACCTCCTCGGGACCAAGGGTTCAGGTGGTGGAGCTCGCACCAGGCGAACGGCCGATCGCAGGCAGCTGCCGCGCAGGTCCGGTGCCGAAGTCCGAGGGCGATGCGCTGGCTTTCACTGAAGAGCCGGGCGGAGCGCCCGAGGTCGAGCGGGATCGATGCGCCGCCGAGCACCACCGGGACGAGCCCGGCGCCGCAAGCGAGTCGGCGGGCTTCGCCGGCACTGAGGTCGGCATCCGTGTCGAGGTGAGCCACCGCCAGGGCCCCTCGCAGGGTCGACTCGTCGAGGGAGACCACGACGGTTGCCGCCGTGCGCGGGTGCAGGTGGTCGGTGGGGAGATGCTCGATCAGCTCGCAGAAGGCAGAACCCCGCGCGCGGTCCCAGTCCGTCCGGAGCCCGACGTCGGTGCCGACCTGGGCCTGGGATGCTCCCAGCCGACCCCGCCGCGGTGCTGTGATCGTCTGGAGCACCTTGCGCAGGAGGTGGCCGTGCAGCCGGGGGACGGTGAAGTGCCCGGTCACGGTGCCGTCTTCGTTGTCGTGCAGCGTGAGGCGGGTCCTGGCCCGGGCGGCGCGCTCCTCGGCGGCGACCAGGTCGTCTTCATGTGCGTCCACGATGCGGTGGTCGGCTTCGATCTCCGCGAGGCCGCGACGCGCAGATCGGCGCAGTGCGCCCGGCGGCATCGTCAGGGCCTTGGCCACGAGAGCCGACTCGACGGTCGTGCGCTGAGCCGCGTCGACGCTCGGCGGTAGCTGGTCGACGGCTCGCACGATCACTGCTGCGTGCGCCGCACTGAGGTGCCCGGCCAGCAGTGCTTCCTGGGTGGCGCTGCGGTGCTCGAGCTGTTGGGAGAGGCGCACCTCGCGGTGCAGCACGACCGGGTCCGAATTGGTCGCACGAGCCGCCCACTGGTCCGTGGTTGCAAGTCCGCTCGAGGTGGCGACCTCTGCGCGGTGCGCGGCGCCGAGCACCCGGAGCTCGACCGCGGCGATCCGGGCCTCCGCCTGCCCGAGCTTCTGCAGCAGCGCCGTCTTCGCCTGGGCGCCGAACTCGTCCGGGTCCAGGTCGGCCAGGCGATCGATGCAGGCATGCAAGGCGGCCACCGGGTCGGTGGTCGTCTCGGGCAGTGCCAGCAAGGTCATGGATTGATCGTCCTTCGAACATCTGTTCGAGTCAAACGAGAATCCACAGGCTAGTCAGAGGCGCTTTCGGGCCGCCACCAGGGCCGCCGTACCCAGTCCGAGCTCGGCGACCAGGTACGCCCAGTACGCCCCGTCGGTCCGGGGCCGGTCGATCCTGAGGGACGCGATCCGGACGACGCCGGCACCGAGCCAGGTGGCGCCCACGGCCCGTTGCGCGCCGGCCGATTCGCTGAGGAGGGCGAACGCTCCGAGCGCGGCGTACGTCCCGCCGAGACCAGCACGGGTCTCGGCGACGCCGCGCGCCGTACCCGCGGTCAGGTCGAGAGCGTCGGAGACTCGTCCGGGTATCGCGATTCCGGCCGCACCGGAGAGCATCAGTGCCAGGCTGCTCAGGTGTCCTGCGTCCATGGGCCCAACCTAGGACGCCGAGCGCGAGCCTTGCGGATTTGAACACGTTCAAATAGTCTTCCCTCATGAGCCCTCGCCCAGCCGAGACCCGTCAGCTGATCCTGGACACCGCGCTGCGCCTCTTCGAGGAGCGCGGGTACGCCGCGACCACGATGCGTGCGATCGCGGCCGAGGCGGGTCTCTCGCCGAGCAACGCCTACTACTGGTTCGCCAACAAGGACGAGCTGGTGCAGGCGTTCTACGTCCGGATCCAGACCGACCACGCCGAGCGGGTGGCGGTGATTCTCGCCGGCGGGTTGCCGCTGACGGACCGGCTGCGCGCGGTGGAGCACGCCTTCCTCGACGTGATCGGCGCGTACCACGGCTTCGGGTCGGCGTTCGTCTCGATCGCGATCGCCCCGGACAGTCCCAGCAGCCCGCTCAGCGAGACCTCGGCGCCGGCCCGCGAGCAGTCGCTGGCGATCTACCGCGAGGTCGTTGCCGGCGCGGCACCGCGGGTGCCGGAAAAGGTCCGCGACCTGCTCCCCGAGCTGCTCTGGCTCTGCCACCTCGGCGTGACGCTGTTCTGGGTGACCGACCGCAGCCCCGGCCAGGAGCGCACCCGCCGGCTGGTCGACGCCACCGTCCCGCTGATCGGCCCGATGCTCCGGGTCGCCCGGCTGCCCTGGGGTGGAGCGGTGGTGGAGCAGGTCCGGACGGCGCTGGCGGTCGCGATGGAGCCGCGGTGAGCCGGGGATTGGCCTGATCCCCCCTGCGCCGGTTACCCTTGCCCGTCGCTCTCTCCCGATGAGAGCGCGGCAACGCTAGCCCTCCTGCCACGGAAACGCCGTGGCCGCCAAGTCCGAAGGAGGTGGAGAACGCTATGCGTAGCTATGAACTCATGGTCATTCTCGACCCGGAGCTCGAAGAGCGGACGGTTGCCCCGTCGCTCGACACCTACCTCAACGTCGTTCGCAACGACGGAGGCACCGTGGACAACGTCGACGTCTGGGGACGTCGCCGCCTTGCCTACGAGATCAACAAGAACGCCGAAGGCATCTACGCCGTCGTGACGCTTCAGGCCGAGCCGGCCACCGTCAAGGAGCTCGACCGTCAGCTCACGCTGAACGAGTCGGTGCTTCGTACTAAGGTCCTTCGACCCGACGCTCACTGAGCCTCGGACCGAAGATCCAGCGCACGAGACCTAGGGAGAAACCATGGCAGGCGAGACCCTCATCACCGTCGTCGGCAACCTGACGGGCGACCCGGAATTGCGCTTCACCCCCTCGGGTGCGGCCGTCGCGAACTTCACGATCGCGTCGACCCCGCGCAACTTCGACAAGCAGACGAACGAGTGGAAGGACGGCGACACGCTGTTCCTCAACTGCTCGATCTGGCGTCAGGCCGCTGAGAACGTCGCCGAGTCGCTGACCCGCGGCATGCGCGTCGTCGCTCAGGGCCGGCTCAAGGCCCGCAGCTACGAGACCCGTGAGGGCGAGAAGCGCACGGTCATGGAGCTCGACGTCGAAGAGGTCGGGCCGAGCATGAAGTACGCGACTGCCAAGGTCACCCGCGCCACCCGCAGCGGTGGCGACGGTGGCGGTTTCTCCGGTGGCGGCGGGGGCGGCAACGACCCCTGGGCCTCCCAGTCCGCTCCGCAGGCGGCCCCCCAGCAGGGCGGCAACTCGTGGGGCGGTCAGCAGGGCGGCGGCGCTCCGCAAGGTGGCAACGGTGGCGGCCAGCCGCCGTCGCAGGACCCGTGGGCCGTGCCCGGCGGGTCCGACGAGCCGCCGTTCTGATCACCAGCACAACTCATCCGTAAGCCAACCATTCCGGCACTGAGCCGGGCTCTACGAAAGGGAGCACCACAATGGCAAAGGCAGTTATTCGCAAGCCGAAGAAGAAGGTTTGCCAGTTCTGCAAGGACAAGGCGTCCGCGATCGACTACAAGGACACCAACCTGCTGCGCAAGTTCATCTCCGACCGCGGCAAGATCCGCGCTCGTCGGGTGACCGGCAACTGCGTGCAGCACCAGCGCGACGTCGCCACGGCCGTCAAGAACGCCCGTGAGGTCGCACTGCTCCCGTACACGTCTACGGCTCGCTGAGAAA
This sequence comes from Nocardioides marmoriginsengisoli, assembly GCF_003725695.1. Taxonomy (GTDB): domain Bacteria; phylum Actinomycetota; class Actinomycetes; order Propionibacteriales; family Nocardioidaceae; genus Marmoricola; species Marmoricola marmoriginsengisoli. The sequence continues at coordinate 433,487 of NZ_RJSE01000009.1, read as the reverse complement.
GGGGAGTTGACGAGATGAAGCTCATCCTGACGCAGGAAGTCACCGGACTCGGCGCCCCTGGCGACGTGGTCGAGGTCAAGGACGGCTACGGCCGCAACTACCTGATCCCCCGTGGTCTCGGCATCCGCTGGACCAAGGGTGGAGAGAAGACGATCGAATCCATCAAGAAGGCCCGCGACTCGCGCGCGGTTCGCGACGCGGACCACGCTGCCGAGGTCAAGGCCAAGCTCGAGGGCTCGACGTTCCAGGTCAAGGTCCGCGCCGGTGAGGGCGGTCGCCTGTTCGGCGCCGTCACCACCGCTGACATCGCCTCGGCGATCGTCGCCGCGGGTGCCGAGGTCGACAAGCGCACGATCGTGGTCGCGAACCCGATCAAGTCGCTCGGCTCGCACACCGTGACCGTGAAGGTGCACGACGAGGTCGAGGCGAAGGTCAGCCTCAACGTCGTCTCCGCCTGACCGGTCTCGACAAGCTCGACCTCCGGGTCGGCAAGCCGTCCTCCCTACCGGGGAGGGCGGCTTTCGTCGTTCCGGGGCGGGTGGACCTCGAAGGGCCCGGGTCCGCCGAGCCAGGTACGGCGGTGCACCCGGAACAGGTAGTAGATGAACACCCAGGGCACCAGCCCGATCGTGATCAGGGTCGGGTCGACGAGGTCGTCGTTCTGGGTGCCGAAGGCGATGGCCGGCAACAGGATCAGCGCACCGGCCGCCCAGAGGAGTACGCCGAACCTGCCGGCGACGTACCGGTCCGGCGGCTCCTGCTCCAGCCCGGCCGTCCCGATCAGCCGGACCAGGACCAGGCAGAACAACGCCTGCGGCAGGAAGAACGCCCACTTGATCGACGCCTCGGCGACCTGGTCGGCGGGCAGCAGCCGCTCGAAGACCGGCGGGATCCACTGCACGACGCTCACCGCGAATGCCGTCCAGGTCAGCGGGACCAGGGTGCTGACGTCCAGGTGGCCGCGCAGGCCGCGTACCCCGGCGAGGATGAGCAGCCAGCCGAGCGGGTCGGGCAGGGCGTCCCAGACGTAGTCGCCGATCTGGAAGCCGCTGGGGGCGGCCAGCAGCGCCAGCCCCATGGCGATCTTCTGCAACGGCGACATGGCCGTCACCCTACGGTCATCCAGGCGTCGGTCCGCTCCCGCGCCATCAGGACGACGCAGCGCCCGCCCATGAACGCGACCACGAACGCGGCCCAGAGCCAGACCAGGGTGCCCCCGGCGGTGATCGCCAGCCAGGCGAGCGGCGCGAACCCGACCAGCACCAGCAGTCCGGCCTTCGCCAGGTAGCGTCCGTCGCCGGCCCCGATCAGGACGCCGTCCAGGACGAAGACGACCCCGGCTACCGGTTGCCCCAGGGCGGCGATCAGCAGCACCGGCCAGAGCAGGTCCTGGACGGCGCGGTCGGGCGTGAAGAGCGCTCCCACGAACGGAGCCAGGACGGCGAGCCCGACCCCGGTGAGGACGCCGGACCAGACGCCCCAGCGGAGCATCCGGCGGGTGACCGACCTAACCCGGTCGAGGTCGCCGGCCCCGAGGAAACGTCCGGTCAGTGCCTGCGCGGCGATCGCGATCGCGTCCAGCCCGAAGGCGAGGAACGTCCACAGCGTCATCGCGATCTGCATCGCGGCCAGGTCGGCGTCGCCGAAGGAGGTCGCCCCGTAGGTCATCACGAGCAGGCTGGCGCGCAGGGTGATGGTCCGGAGCAGTAGCGGTACGCCGTCGCGGCCGGCTCCGCGGATCCCGCCCAGCCGCGGGAGCAACGGCGTCCGGTGCCGACGGGCGGCCCGGAGGACGACCGCGACCAGCGCCACCGCCGAGCCGACCTGGGCGATCAGGGTGCCCCATGCCGAGCCGGCGATCCCCAGGTCGAGGCCGTAGACGAACCAGACGTTGAGTCCCACGTTGGCGACATTTCCGACGACCGCGACGAGCAACGGGGTCCGAGTGTCCTGGAGCCCGCGCAGGATGCCGGTCGCGGCCAGCATCACCAGCAGCGGGATGACGCCGAGCAGGGCGATCCGGAGGTACTCCAGGGCCTGGGTCGCCACTGGCCCGCTGGGATCGAAGACGTCCACCAGGGTGGTGGCGGACGCCAGGCCGGCCGCCGTGGTCAGCACCCCGATCCCGACAGCGAGCCAGATCCCGTCGATGCCCAGCGTCAGTGCCTCGCGGAGATCGCCGGCGCCGATCCGGCGGGAGACCGCCGCGGTGGTGCCGTAGGCCAGGAAGACGCAGAGGCTGACCAGAGTGCTGAGGACCGCTCCGGCGATACCGAGGCCGGCCAGCTCGGTGGTGCCCAGGTGGCCGACGATGACGGAGTCCGCGAGCAGGAACAGCGGCTCGGCGACCAGTGCGAGGAACGCGGGTACGGCGAGACGCAGGATCTCGCGGTCCTCGGCATGCATGGGCGTCAGCGTAGGTGTCCTCCGCGCGCGATTCCGAACCCACAGCCCCTCGTGAAATCTGTGGGTATCGGGGTTTCGCGGTCATAAGTCGACATGAAGACCGGCCCGTCCCAGATGACGAAACGGTGAACACCTTTCGATCCACAATTTCTTATCCACAGGCTGTCGATTCACAAAACCGCAGGTCAGAGCACCTTCTGGACAGCCAGGGCAGCGGCAATCCACAGCAGCGGCCACAGCTGTGCGCAATTTGGAATGGAGTACTCCACACCGGGCGCGGGTTATCCACAGTCGCCGCGACGCCCTGTGGAGAACCAAGGTGGAACTGACGGGCTCGGGAGACCTAGGGTCGCGCTTCTGGACCGCCCGCCGGCATCTGTCGGGGGTCCGGCGCAGCATCGGCGGAGAAGTGCGGAGAGGGGTGGTGGCGCGGTGAGCATGACGGAATCCCCGGGCGTGGGCGAGCAGGGTTTCAGCGCGGGCTACCCCGACGACGCCTCCGGCCCGACTCAGGTCTTCAGCGGCTTCGGCGAGTCGTCCGGCAACCAAGAGCACTGGGCCGGCCGGATGCCCCCGCAGGACGTCGACGCCGAGCAGAGCGTGCTCGGCTCGATGCTGATCTCGAAGGACGTGATCGCCGACGTCCTCGAGGTCGCCAAGGCGCACGACTTCTACCGTCCTGCCCACGAGACCATCTTCGACGCGATCACCGACCTCTACGCCCGCGGCGAGCCCGCCGACCCGGTGACCGTCTCGGCCGAGCTGAACCGCCGCGGCGAGCTGGTCAAGATCGGCGGCGCGCCGTACCTGCACACGCTCTCGGCGAGCGTGCCGATCGCCGCCAACGCCGGCTACTACGCCGAGATCGTCCGGGAGAAGGCGATCCTGCGCCGGCTCGTCGACGCAGGCACCAAGATCGCCCAGCTGGGGTACGCCGGCGAGGGCCAGGTCGACGACACCGTGGACCGCGCCCAGGCGGAGATCTACGCGATCACCGAGAACCGGGCCTCCGAGGACTACCTCCCGCTGAACGCGATCATGGAGGCGACCCTCGACGAGATCGAGGCGATCTCCAACCACGACGGCTCGCTGCGCGGCGTACCGACCGGGCTCGCCGACCTCGACGAGCTCACCAACGGCCTCCAGCCCGGCCAGATGATCATCGTCGCCGGCCGACCCGGTAGCGGGAAGTCGACCCTCGGTCTGGACTTCTGCCGCGCCGCCTCGATCCACAACGGGCTCACCAGCGTGATCTTCAGCCTGGAGATGGGCAAGGCCGAAATCACCATGCGGCTGCTCTCCGCCGAGGCCCGGATCCCGCTGGGTCACATCCGCAACGGCGGCATGAACGACGAGGACTGGGCCAAGCTCGCCCGCAAGATGGGCGACGTCTCCAGTGCGCCGATGTTCATCGACGACAGCCCGAACATGACGATGATGGAGATCCGGGCCAAGGCGCGGCGGCTCAAGCAGCGCCACGACCTCAAGCTGATCGTGATCGACTACATCCAGCTGATGACCTCCGGCAAGAAGGTCGAGTCCCGGCAGGTCGAGGTCTCCGAGTTCTCCCGGCAGATCAAGCTGCTCGCCAAGGAGCTCGAGGTCCCGATCGTGGCCCTCGCCCAGCTCAACCGTGGTTCCGAGCAGCGCGCCGACAAGAAGCCGATGGTCTCCGACCTCCGTGAGTCTGGCTCGCTGGAGCAGGACGCCGACATCGTCATGCTGGTGCACCGCGAGGACATGTACGAGAAGGAGTCGGCCCGGGCCGGCGAGGCCGACATCATCGTCGGCAAGCACCGTAACGGCCCGATCCGCGACGTCGTCTGCCTCTTCCAGGGCCACTACTCGCGGTTCGTGGACATCACCCACTGAGCGGGTCCCGCAAAGCGGCTTGACCTTGACCCTGCGTCAGGGTTCGACGATGTCCGCATGACTCATGACAACGCTGCGATCGAGGTCGTCGGACTGACCAAGTCCTACGGCGACCACTCCGTGCTGGACGGCGTCGACCTGACCGTGCCGGAGGGCACCGTCTACGCCTTGCTCGGCCCCAACGGCGCCGGGAAGACCACCATCGTCAACATCCTCTCCACCCTGCTGACCGCGGACGAGGGCGAGCTCCGCGTCGCCGGGTTCGACGTACGGCGGGAGCCCGGCGGGGTGCGCGCCGCGATCGGCGTGACCGGGCAGTTCTCGGCGATCGACGAGCTGCTCACCGGCCGGGAGAACCTCCGGCTGATGGCCGACCTGGCGCACCTGGACCGGGCGACGGCCACCGCCGCGGTCACCGGGATGCTCGAGCGGTTCGACCTCGCCGACGCCGCCGACCGGGGGGCGCAGACCTACTCGGGCGGCATGAAGCGCCGCCTCGACCTGGCGATGACGCTGATCACCCGGCCGCGGCTGATCTTCCTGGACGAGCCGACCACCGGCCTCGACCCGCGCAGCCGCCGGGAGCTCTGGGCGATCGTGCGCGAACAGGTCGCCGACGGGGTGACCGTGCTGCTGACCACCCAGTACCTCGACGAGGCCGACCACCTCGCCGACCGGATCGGCGTCCTCGACGGCGGCCGCCTGGTCGCCGAGGGCACGGCCGCCGAGCTGAAGCGGCGAGTTCCCGGCGGGCACGTCTCGGTGCAGTTCACCGACGCCGACGGGCTGGCGGCGGCAGCGGCTGCGCACCCGGACGCGAGCGCCGACCTCGACGCCCTGACCCTGCAGCTGCCCAGCGACGGCAGCGTCGCCGACCTGCGCCGGGTGCTCGACGGTCTCGACGACGACCGGGTCGACGGCCTGACCGTCGAGACCGCCGACCTCGACGACGTGTTCCTCGCGCTCACCGGCCACCCGGCCGCGGAGCAGTCCGCCCGTACCGACCTGGAGGTTCCGGCATGAGCACCACCCAGTCCACCGGCTACGCGATCCGCGACTCGGCCACGATGCTGCGGCGCAACCTGCTGCACATCCGCCGCTACCCGTCGCTCTCGATCATGCTGGTCGCCCAGCCGATCCTGTTCCTGCTGCTCTTCGTCTACGTCTTCGGCGGCACCATGGGCGCCGGGCTGCCCGGTCAGGAGACCATCGGGGACCGCGGCGACTACCTGGTCTTCATCGTGCCCGGCATCCTGATCATGACGGTCGCCAGCGTCGCACTCGGCACCGCGATCGCCACCGCCACCGACATGACCACCGGGATCATCGCCCGGTTCCGGACGATGGACATCGCCCGGGTCTCGGTGCTCACCGGGCACGTCCTGGGTGCCGTCATCAAGACCGGGTTCGCGGTGGTGATCGTGACCGCGTTCTCGTTCCTGCTCGGCTTCCGCTCCGACGCCGGTCCGCTGGAGTGGCTGGGCGCGATCGGCCTGCTGGTCCTGATCGCGTTCGCGCTCACCTGGCTGACCGTCGGGATGGGCCTGGCCGCGGACAGCGTCGAGACCGCCAGCAACACCCCGATGTTCCTGGTGCTGCTGCCGTTCATCAGCAGCGGTTTCGTGCCGACCGACGCGATGCCGGCGGGGCTGCGCCAGTTCGCGGAGCACCAGCCGTTCACGCCGATGATCAACACCCTGCGCGACCTCGTCACCGGCGCTCCGACGGACTCGGACCTGTGGCTGGCGATCGGCTGGTGCGTGCTCATCTCCGTGCTCGGGTACCTCTGGTCGCGGAGGCTGTTCCTCCGGGTGCCCGCGAAGTAGGAGACTGGCCCGATGCTCACGATCAGCCAGCTGGCGTCGTACGCCGGAGCCACCGTGCGGGCGGTCCGGCACTACCACGCGAAGGGTCTGCTGCCGGAGCCGGAGCGCGACCACTCCGGCTACCGGCGCTACGACGCGCACGCCGTCGTCGAGCTCATCAAGATCCGCACGCTCGCCGATGCCGGGGTGCCGTTGGCCCGGGTGCGTGATCTGCTCGCCGCGGACGAGGCCGAGTTCGCGGAGGCGGTTCGCGACATCGACCGGCGGTTGCGGGTCGAGATCAAGGAGCTCCAGCGGCACCGCGAGCGGATCGCCCAGCTGGTGGCCGGAGACAGCCTGGCGCTGCCTCCGGAAGCGGTCGCCTACCTCGACCGGCTGCGCGAGCTCGGGCTGCCCGAGCAGCTGATCGGCGGCGAGCGGGACTCCTGGATCCTGGTCGCCGCCCAGCTCCCCGAGCAGATGCCGCTCTACATGGAGATCAAGCAGCAGCAGCTCGACGACCCGGCGACCGTCGCCTTCTACCGCGACCTGGTCGAGATGGTCACCTGGGAGGCGGACGACCCGCGGCTGATCGCCCTGAGCGACCGGCTCGTGACGCTTCTCGAGGCCGACTACGACGCGAACGTGGAGATGCAGGACGGCGGGGTGACCGACGAGCTCGCCGCACTCCTCGACGCGGTCTTCCTGGAGATGGTGCCGATCGCGGCGCGGCTGCTGGAGCTGCTCGAGGAGCGCGGGTGGCGGGGCTGGACGAAGTTCGAGCGGATGGATTCGCGTGATCGGACGCGCCCGCCGGTGTGATCCGTCGCGCATTGCGGGGATCGCGGGCATTCGCCCTGATTGGTTGTGCCATCGATCACCATGCGGCTGCTCTCCGCCGAGGCCCGGATCCCAGGACATGTACGAGAAGGAGTCGGCCCGGGCCGGCGAGGCCGACATCATCGTCGGCAAGCACGATCCGCGACGTCGTCTGCCTCTTCCAGGGCCACTACTCGCGGTTCGTGGACATCACCCACTGACGCAGCAGACGAGAAGCCTCAGGTCCGAGGACCAAGAATTCTCACTGCGCCGCGTCAGATTCCGTTCGCCAGGTGATCAGTAGGGGTGTCAGCCCGATCGGGCGGCTGACGATCTCGAGGCGAGGAGCGTGTGCAATGAAGAAGTTGATGGCGAAGATCGGGTGTGCTGTCGCTCTGGCAGCATCGGCGGTCGTGGTGCCGGCGGCGACCGGCCTGATGACCGCCGACGCGGCGGTGTGTACCCACAACTGGGTCAGTGTCGGTTGGTGGCAGCACACCTCCACGACGCAGGTCGCGGCGACCAACACCTGCGCGAACATGTGGACAGTGAAGACAGCGGCGTACGACGACTACGTCAGGGGGCAGTTCAAGAAGAACGGCGTCTGGACGAACAGCCAGGCCGGGTGGAAGTGGACCACTCCGACCGCCAACGAGCAGAAGATCGTCCTCGACCTCGTCGATGGGGAGCCGCTCCGCGCCTGGGTCCAATATGGACCGCGCCAGAGCGTGTTCCTCTGGTACTAGGCCGGCGACAGGAGGCGGGGCAAGAGGACGTTAGTCATGGTGGTTTTCACGCGGGCGAACAAGGTGTCGACGCTGTTCCTGTCGGGTTTGCTGGCCGGGTTGCTGATCTTGTCGGGATGCAGCGCCAGCGGCGACCGCGACGAGTCGCCTCAGGCCGGCCCCACCACTAATCGTGGTGGCGCGGTCGACCCGCAGGTGTTGGCCGATGCGGTGGCGGCCGCCTTCCCCGTTCCGGGCCCGAGCATGCGACGGATGATGAGGGTCAACAACTTCACGGTGGACTTCGTCTCTGTCGCGTGCGGTTCGACGGAGCATCGGTCCATTGATCGGACTATGGAACGCTATTCGCAAGACGAGTTCCCTGATCTGGATCTGATCCGCACCAAGGGATTCGTCGAGAAGGATCCTGCTGCGGATCGAGAAGGGCCTCCGCCGGGCTTCAGACGGGGCTGTGATGCGAGGTCCAAGGGCAACCTGTTCGAGACGATGCCCTCCCACCGTGCTTGGCTCGGCCTCGTCGAGCCCTGGGAGGACGTGCTCGCCACGGTGGAGCAGGAGCCGAGCGTCGTCGCGCTGAAGGAGCCCTTCGCGCAGTGCCTGCGCGACGGCACGAAAGGTACCGGGGTCGTCATTTCGAGTGACGACCCAGCTCGAACCTTCGTCACGCAGACGGACAAGGCCTACGTCGTGGGCACGATCACTGCTCGTGAACGGGAGCATCGGATCCCGAAGCTCTACGCGCGGTGCGGGTCGGCCTACTTCGGGCGTACCCAGGAGCTCTTGGAAGCCAAGAGGCCGGCGATGATCGAGCGACACCGCGAGTTGCTGGAGCAGGCCGCCCGCGAGCTGGTGGCGATGGGGTACGTGCCGTGACCAGCCGGGAGGGCGCGTGGGAGGGGCGCCGGTTCGCGGCGGTGGTGCTCGGTGGGGTCGTGGTGTCGTCGATACTGGTGGCAGCGTTGCTGGCGACGACCACGACGCCGGGGCAGGCGCGGGCTCAGCGCGCGGTTCCGGTTCTGCCGCCGCCGACGACGGCGGTCGCGGAAGGCTCACGCCAGGGTGTGCTGGCGGTTCCGGAAGGCGCCATCGTGACCGACGAGGAGGGTCGCACCTGGGTGCGTGTGTGGACCGCTCGGGGCTCACGCAGAGCGGAGGTGCACCAGCTGCCCTCGAGCCTGTCGAAGTTGATCGAAGTGACGAGCGCCGGCTTGCAGGCAGGTGACGTCGTCGAGCTGGTTGCTCCGAATGACGCTGAGGCTCGTCCACGCGCAGGCGCACGACCCGGTGGCCGGTGAATCGACCGGTGACGACCGAGATGACAGACGCGGTGAGCAGGCCGTTGGTGATGCTGCGAGGCGTGGGACTGGAGGTCGCCGAACCCGTCCCGACCAGGATCCTGCACCCCGTGGACCTCGACATCGAGTCGGCGACGGCTGTGGCGGTCGTCGGACCCTCGGGGGCGGGGAAGACGACCTTGGCCTCACTGATCGGTGCCCTGCAACAGCCGACGGAGGGAAGCTATCGGTTCGATGGCCAGGAAGTCGCCGGCATGTCCGGAGCGCGCCTCGCCGAGTTCCGTGCTCGGGATGTGGGATTCGTCTTCCAGCACTCTCACCTGATCGACGAACGCAGCGTCGTCGCCAACGTGGACCTCGGACTGGTCGGCTCGGAGCTGCACCGCGTCGAACGCGCCGAGCTGTGCGCAGCGGCCCTGGAGTGGGTGGGGCTGGCCACCCTTGGCGCGCGACGTAGCGCGTTCCTCTCAGGAGGGGAGCGTCACCGGGTGGCGATCGCACGGGCTCTGGTCAAGTCGCCGCGCTTGATCCTCGCGGACGAGCCGACGGCTGCGCTGGACCAGGAGACCGGTCGGGAGATCCTCGAGTTGCTGGCGAACGCGACCGCGCGGGGCGCCACGGTCATCCTGGTGACGCACGATCCTCGTGCCGTCGAGTACGTCGATGCGGTGCACCGGATTGTTGACGGGCGCCTCACCGGCGGTGGGCACTCATGACCTGGCGGCTCAGGGTCGAGTCGGTGCGTCGGTTGGCTGCGGATGCTGCAGCGTCGCTGCTCCTGCGCCCCGGGCACACGATCGGGATGGTCGCGGGGATCGCACTGGGCGTCGCGGGCGTCGTGGGCATCGTCGTGATCGCCGACACGCAGCAGATCCAGGTCGATCGGCAGTTCGATCTCCAGCGCTCCGACCGGGTCGTGGTGCGAGCCTGGACGCCGACCAAGGCCGGGTTCGATGCCACCCGGGTGGCCGCCGCTGAGCAGCTGGAGCCTGTCCTCGACGTGGGCGAGTTCTCCGTCTGGTCCCGCGCACGGACCGTCTCCCGGACCGACGGCACGGCGCGAAGCAGTCGCCCGGTGCTGGTCGCCGATGGCTCCGGACTGCTGGCCACCGATACCCGGGTCGTCAGGGGCAGATCAGGCGACAGTCTTTCGACGGCGCGGGGGCCGGTCGCGTGGATCGGCGAGAGACTCGCGAGAGATCTCGGACTTGCGCCGGGTGACGACCTCGACAACGCCCAGGTGCTGGTCGGCGACCTTCCGTTCGAGGTCGTGGGCATCATCGCCAACGACGAAGGGTTCGGCTACGCGTCCTCCGGCGTCCTGATCTCGCGCAAGACTGCTGTGGCCACCCTGGGCGGCGTCGGAGAGAACGTTCGAGTCATCGCCCACGTGCGTCCAGGATCCGCCAGCGCCGTCGGCGACAACATGGTCGCCGGACTCGATCCCTATCGCGAGCTGATGCTGGAGGACGTGACTCCTCCCGACGGAAAGGTCCTGCTCAGCAATGTCGGATCCGACCTGCGCCGCATCGGGGCGGCACTCGGTGGCTTCATGGGCTTGATCGGGATGATCACCGTCGCCAACACCCTCATGATGGCCGTCTACCAGCGGCGCCGCGAGCTTGGACTTCGCTCCGCGATGGGTTGGAAACGCCGCAGGATCGGAGTCCTCGTCCTCACCGAATCCGCGACCGCCGGGATCGTCGCCAGCACCCTCGGCGTAGGTCTCGGCCTCGGTGTCGCCGTGATCTGGAGCCACGTCCAGCACTGGGAGCTGATCCTCGCGCCGTGGCTCCCCTTCGCCGCCATCGGCTCAGGCCTCACAGCCAGCCTGGTCGGCGGCATCATCCCCGCCTATCTCGCCGCCTCGACGCCGCCCATGACAGCCATGCGTTCTTAGAACGTCCATGGCTGCGAGGACAGCCCGTCCCTCGAATCCGTGCACCGGCAGGATTCCGTCGAGGAGGCGCAACGGATCGTGTGATCCGTCCCGCATTGCGGGGATCGCGGGCATTCGCCCTGTTTGGTTGTGCCATCCTGACCCGGGGAGACCGGCCGTCTGGTCGGCGGGACGAGAGGGCGTGGGGCCGTGCTGACGCAACGGACCAAGCGGCAGCTGCTGGTGTTCGTGTTCATCACGTTGATCGGCGTCTCGTACGTCGGCGCCCGCTACGCCAAGCTGGACCGGCTGGTCTACGACACGTCGTACCAGGTGAACGCCCACTTCGAGCAGTCCGGCGGGATCTTCACCGGAGCCGAGGTCACCTACCGCGGGGTCGGTGTCGGCCGGGTCACCGACATGCAGCTGATCGAGAACGGCGTCAACGTGGTGCTCTCGATCGAGAAGGGCACCAGCAAGATCCCCGCAGACACCTTGGCACTGGTCGGGAACAAGTCCGCGGTCGGCGAGCAGTACGTCGAGCTCCAGCCGCAGGTCGACAACGGCCCGTACCTCAAGGACGGCTCGGTGATCGAGCCCGCCGATACCGAGGTGCCGGTCTCGACGACCGAGATCCTGACCAACCTGGACCGGCTGATCACCTCGGTGCCGCAGGACCAGCTCCGCACCGTCGTCTCCGAGCTCGGCGACGCCTTCCAGGGGACCGGTGCCGACCTGGCCCGGATCATCGACACCTCGAACTCGTTCATCCAAACCGCCAACGACAACTTCGACGTCACCTCGGCCCTGATCCGCGACGGCAGCAAGGTGCTGAAGACGCAGGTGGACAAGGGCTCGGCGATCCGCAGCTTCGCGCGCGACCTGTCGCTGTTCAGCACCGTCCTGGCCGACAACGACGAGTCGTTGCGTCGGCTGATCGACAACGGGTCCGCGACCGCCATCGAGCTGCGCACCTTCCTGGAGCAGAACCAGGTCGATCTCGGCAGCCTGATCAACAACCTGGTCACCACCGGCGACATCATCGTCAAGCACCTGCCGGGCATCCGTCAGGTGCTGGTGCTCTACCCCTACATCGTGGCCGGCGGCTTCACCGTCGTCGCGAAGAACGCCGAGGGGTACAACGCCCGCTTCGGCTTCATCCTCAACCAGTTCCCGGCCGTCTGCCACCAGGGCTACGACCCGAAGGAACGACGCTCGCCGACCGACGGCTCCAACAAGCCGATGGACGAGGACGCCGGGTGCACCGAGCCGGCCAGGAAGACCAACGCCCGCGGTGCCCAGAACGCGCCGCGCACGGGGACGTCGTACGGGACCCCGATGGCGACCTACGACCTGGACACCCGGACGACGACCTGGTCGGACCAGGCTCCCGCCCAGCGGAGCGCGGGAGCGACCGTCCCGTTGTCCCGCGAGGACGCGCTGCAGTACCTGCTGTTCCGCTCGGCCAGCTGACCGACGGGTCAGGCCGAGTCGCGGTCGTCACATTTGCGCAGTACGCCCCGGGCCCTGGGCTACCCTCCGAACGCGGACGTTCCACCCCTCGGGCACCCGTCTCGCATGTAGGACACGTCTGACAGGCTGCCGGGCAGCCCGTACCAGGAAGGAGTCATCGTGCGTATCGGTATTCCCCGCGAGTCGAAGGCCGGCGAGACGCTTGTCGCCGCCACCAGCACGACGGCCGGACAGTTGCAGAAGCTCGGCTACGACGTGGTCGTGGAGGCCGGCGCCGGCGTGCACTCCAGCCAGCCCGACAGCGCCTTCACCGACGCCGAGGTCACCGTCGGCACCGCCGAGGACGTCTGGTCCTCCGACATCGTGATCAAGGTCAACGCGCCGACGACCGAGGAGATCTCCCGGCTCCGCAGCGGCGCCGTGATCGTCTCGATCATGGCCCCCGGCCGCAGCCCCGAGCTCGTCGACGCGCTCGCCGCCCAGGGCGTCACCGCCCTCGCGATGGACGCCGTCCCGCGGATCAGCCGTGCGCAGTCGATGGACGTGCTCTCCTCGATGGCCAACGTCGCCGGCTACCGCGCCGTGATCGAGGGCGCGCACGCCTTCGGCCGCCAGTTCACCGGCCAGGTCACCGCCGCCGGCAAGGTCCCGCCGGCCCGGGTCTTCGTGGTCGGAGCCGGTGTCGCTGGCCTCGCCGCGGTGGGTGCCGCCGGCAGCATGGGCGCGATCGTCCGCTCCTTCGACGTGCGCCCCGAGGTGGCCGAACAGGTCGAGTCGATGGGCGCCGAGTTCGTCACCGTCGACATGGAGTCCGAGGTCTCGACCGACGGCTACGCCAAGGAGATGACCGAGGCGCAGGTCGCCGCCACCGCGGTGATGTACGACGAGGAGTCGCGGGCCGCCGACATCGTGATCACCACCGCGCTGATCCCGGGACGCCCGGCACCGAAGCTGATCACCGCCGAGTCGATCGCCGGGATGCGCACCGGCTCGGTGATCGTCGACATGGCCGCGGCCAACGGCGGCAACACCGAGCTGACCGTGACCGACGACGTGGTCGTCACCGAGAACGGCGTCACGATCATCGGGTACACCGACCTGGCCGGCCGCCTGGCCGCCCAGACCTCGCAGCTCTACGGCACCAACATCGTCAACCTGCTCAAGCTGATGACGCCGGAGAAGGACGGGGTGATGACCCTCGACCTCGAGGACGTCATCGTCCGCGGCATCACGGTCGCCGACCAGGGCGCCTCGATGTGGCCGCCGCCGCCGGTCCAGGTCTCGGCCGCGCCCGCTGCCCCGGCTGCCGCGGCCGCCGAGCCCGAGGCACCGAAGGCGCAGCTCTCCGCCGGTGCCAAGGTCGGCCTGGTGCTGGGCGCGATCGCCGCCTTCTGGCTGGTCAACGCGACCGCGCCGGACCCGATCCCGAAGCACTTCACGACGCTGATGCTCTCGATCGTGATCGGCTACTACGTCATCGGCAAGGTTGCGCACGCGCTGCACACGCCGCTGATGTCGGTCACCAACGCCATCTCCGGCGTGGTGGTGGTCGGGGCGCTGCTCCAGATCTCCAGCGACGACGCCGCGGTCCGGGCGCTGTCGACGATCGCGATCCTGCTCGCGTCCATCAACATCTTCGGTGGCTTCGCGGTCACCCGTCGCATGCTCGGCATGTTCAGCAAGGGGGCCTGAGCCATGGACACCAGTTCGATCGCCACTGCGGCGTACGTCGTCGCGTCACTGCTCTTCATCCTGTCGCTCGCCGGACTCTCGAGGCACGAGTCCGCCAAGAACGGCCTGACCTACGGCATCGTCGGGATGGCGGTCGCGCTGATCGCGACCGTCGTGCTCGTGATCGACGACAGCACCGACCGCGACAACGAGATCGCGATCGTGCTGATGATCGCCGCGATCGCCATCGGGGCCGTGATCGGTCTGTGGCGGGCGAAGATCGTCGAGATGACCGGCATGCCCGAGCTCATCGCGGCGCTGCACTCGTTCGTGGGTCTGGCCGCCGTGCTCATCGGCGTCAACGGCCACATCGGCGGCGCCCACCTCAGCCACGTCACCAAGCTCAGCGACATCCCGACGCTGCTCAACATCCACGAGGCCGAGGTCGCGATCGGCATCTTCATCGGTGCGGTGACCTTCACCGGCTCGATCGTGGCGAACCTGAAGCTGTCCGGGAAGATGAAGTCCGACCCGCTGATGCTGCCGGGCAAGAACCTGATCAACGTCGGGTCGCTGGTGGTCTTCGCGGTGCTCACCGCGGTCTACGTCGGCCTCGACGAGGGCAGCTCCGGGCAGGACGTCATCCTCGTCGTGCTGACGGTGCTCGCGCTCGCGCTCGGCTGGCACCTGGTCGCGTCGATCGGCGGCGGTGACATGCCGGTCGTCGTCTCGATGCTCAACTCGTACTCCGGCTGGGCCGCGGCCGCGTCCGGGTTCCTGCTCAACAACGACCTGCTGATCGTCACCGGTGCGCTGGTCGGTTCCTCCGGTGCGTACCTGTCGTACATCATGTGCAAGGCGATGAACCGCTCGTTCATCTCGGTCATCGCGGGCGGCTTCGGCATCGCGCCCCCGGACGGCGACGCCAAGGACTACGGCGAGCACCGTGAGATCCAGGCCGAGGCGGCCGCCGACATGCTGGCGAATGCATCCTCCGTGGTGATCACCCCCGGGTACGGCATGGCCGTCGCCCAGGCGCAGTACCCGGTCGCCGAGCTCACCGCCAAGCTGCGCGCTCGCGGGGTCGACGTACGGTTCGGGATCCACCCGGTGGCGGGTCGTCTGCCCGGCCACATGAACGTGCTGCTCGCCGAGGCGAAGGTGCCCTACGACATCGTCCTGGAGATGGACGAGATCAACGAGGACTTCGGGGCCACCGACGTCGTGCTGGTGATCGGCGCCAACGACACCGTCAACCCGGCCGCGCTCGACGAGCCGAACAGCCCGATCGCCGGCATGCCGGTGCTCGAGGTCTGGAACGCCAAGGACGTGATCGTCTTCAAGCGCTCGATGGCCGCGGGGTACGCCGGCGTGCAGAACCCGCTGTTCTTCAAGGAGAACTCGCAGATGCTGTTCGGCGACGCCAAGGACAAGGTCGAGGAGATCATCCACAACCTGCCGTCCTGACCTCCGGCGCGGTCAAACCCGCGTCGATCGGCGTCGGTGCCGTCTAGCATCCCCGGCATGGGTATCGACAAGGCGGCGCTGACGGCCGGCAGCATCAGGATGGCGTCCGGCGTCCACTTCCTGATCTCCCCGGAGCAGGCCAACAGGCTCTGGGGGGACAAGGAACCCCCGGTCCCGACGGCGCGGCTGCTGCTGCGCTCGATGGGCTACCGGGACGCGCTGATCGGCGGGTTGCTGGTGCAGGCGGCGCTGCGCGGCCGGGACACCCGCGGGTGGTTCCTCGCCTCTGGCGGTGCGGATGCCGCCGACCTGCTCGGCGGCTGGAGCACCCACCACCAGATGAGCAAGTCCCAGCGGTTCGTCGGACTGGGCGGCGCGATGGTCGGGATCGGCGTCGGGGTGTGGGGCGCGACACGTAAGCGTCGCTAGTCGGTGCCGGGGGTGGCGGCGCGACTCCTAGGCGTCGCCCAGGGGTATCGAACCCCGGGCAACTGGGTAAGCATGGGTGCATGAGCACCGAGAAGCTGACCGGCCAGCAGATCTCCGACGCGGGCCTGACCGGCTGGACCTACCTCCTCGGCGGCCTGCAGACCCGGATCCACACCCGGGACTTCGCGACCGGTCTCCAGGTGGTCAACGCGATCGGCGCCGCGGCCGAGGCCCTGAACCACCACCCCGACCTCGACCTCCGCTACCCGCGCGTCGACGTCCGGCTGAGCAGTCACGACGTCGGCGGCGTCACCGAGCGCGACCTGGTGCTGGCCCGCGAGATCAGCTCCATCGCCGCCTCGGTCGGCGCCGAGGTCGAGTGCGCGACGGTGTCCCGGGTGGAGCTCGGCCTGGACTCCCCGGACGGTGCCGCGATCGCTCCGTTCTGGGCCGCCGTCCTGGGGATGAAGCACGAGGGCGGCGAGGACTGGAACGACATCGCCGACCCGTACGACGTGCTGCCGCTGATCTGGACCCAGCCGTCCGGGTCGGACGAGCCGCGCCAGCGCTGGCACCCGGACCTCTGGGTCGACCCGGACCGGGTGCAGCCGCTGATCGACGCCGCGATCGCCGCCGGTGGGACCCTGGTCAGCGACGAGCGCGCGCCGCGGTTCTGGGTGCTCGCCGACGCCGAGGGCAACAAGGTCTGCCTCTGTACCTGGCAGGGACGGAGCTGACCGACCACTAGGCTCCCGGGCATGACCGAGCAGGGAACCGTGCGCTGGCTCGCCGCCGACGATCCGCACCCGGCCCGACGGGCGCAGCAGGCGGCGCTGGCGTGCGCGATCGCCGGGGACAAGCAGGGTTGGTTGGCGCTCTGGGCCGAGGACTGCGAGATCCACGACCCGGTCGGCCCGTCGATCTTCGACGCCAGCGGCGAGGGGCATCACGGGCGCGCCGGCATCGAGCACTTCTGGGACGTCGCGATCGCCCCGGTGGCGCGCTTCGACGTCGAGGTCCGTACGTCGCACGCGTGCGGAGACTCCTCCGCGCAGGAGGCGACGTTCCGTACGGCGTTCCCCGACGGCACCCGAGCCGAGATCGACCTGATGGTGGTCTACCGGGTCGACGTCGCCGGGCTGATCACCTCGATGCGGGCGTACTGGGAGCTGGAGCGGGTTCGGCTGACGGCACCCTGAGGTCGAGCGCGATCCGCACCGGGTCTAGGTGCGCCGTACGCCGTCCGACGACAAGGGCCGACTCAACCGACAGAAAGGGCCTACTCAGCGGGGGCGGTAGCGGCTCGGGGTCGCGCCGGAGACCTTCCGCATCGCGCGGCGCAGGGCGGTCGGGTCCTGGTAGCCGACGGCCTCCGCGACCTGCGCGACCGAGAGCCGGCCCTCCTCGAGGAGCGACCGCGCCCGGCGGATCTTGACGCTCTGGATCAGCGCGAAGGTGCTCCGGCCGGTGGCGCGGTGGACCTGCCGCGCCAGCGTCCGCTCAGAGATCGTCAGCGCCTTCGCGAGGTGGGCGACCGACGGGGGGTGCGGCAGGGCGGACTCGATCCTCTCCACCAGATCGACCACCAGGGCGTCGCCGCGGGCGAGCACCTCCGGGACGACGTACTCGGACTGCGCCTGGCGGGCGTCGATCACCAGGGTGCGGGCGACCGTGTCGGCCAGCGTGGCGCCGCCGTACTCGCGGAGCAGGTGCAGCATCAGATCGGTCTGGGCGAACGCGGCTCCGGCGGTGACCACCGGGCCGTCGGCGCAGATCATCCGGTCCGCGTCGACCGTGCAGTCCGGGGCCCGGGCCGCGAGCAGCGGCGCCAACCACCAGGTCGTGGTCGCGCGGCGACCGGTGAGCAGGCCGGCCTCGGCGAGCAGGAAGACCGCCGAGCACGAGGCCGCCACCCGGCCGCCCTGGCGGGCGTGTCGGGCGAGGGCGCGGGTGGCCGCGATCGCGTCGTCCCGGCCCAGCCGCTCGACGACCGCGGGTGCGGTGTCGGTGGCGATCCCGGGGACCACCCAGGTCGAAGCCTCGGCCCGGGCCGGGATCCGGGTGGTGTCGACGGTGAGTCCGCCGGTCAGTGGCACCGGGCCGCCAGCCACCGAGACCACCCGCCAGGTCGGAGCGCCCGCGCCGGCGCGCGGTGCCAGCGCGGCAGCGGAGCGGAGCGAGTCGACGGTGGCGGCGACGCCGGACGCGAAGGCGCCGTCGAGGACGAGCACGGTGAAGTCGGTCATGGCGGAATCAGCCCCAAAACTGTCGAATCAGACACTCGTATCGTCACTCCGATCCGGATGGAATGCAATCCCCGACCCAGGAGCACCGATGCGCGACCCGTACGACGACCCGGACGACCACCTGGCCGACCCGCTCGCCGACTTCACCCGTCGCGAGCTCACCCTGGACGGGGTCACCAAGGTGGTGCACGTCTCCGGCGAGGGACCAGGGGTGATCGTGCTGGCGGAGATGCCGGGGATCAGCCCGCACGTGGCCCGGTTCAGCCGCTGGGTCCGCGACGCCGGCTTCACCGTCTACCTGCCCTCGCTCTTCGGACGCGACGGTGCCTACCCGGAGGCGGCCGCCGGCCTGGAGGTGCTGCAGCGGGCCTGCGTGAGCGCCGAGTTCCGGGCCTTCGCCTCCGACGAGTCCAGCCCGGTGACCCAGTGGTTGCGGGCGCTCGCCCGGCGCGCGCACGTGGAGTGCCGCGGACCGGGGGTGGGCGCGATCGGGATGTGCTTCACCGGCAACTTCGCCCTGACGATGACGCTCGAGCCGGCCGTCCTCGCGCCGGTGCTGTGCCAGCCGTCGCTGCCGCTGGACGACCCGGCCGGGATCAACATGGCGCCGTCGGAGCTCGACGAGGTGGCGGCGCGCCTGGAGCGCGACGACCTCACCGTGCTGGCGTACCGCTTCGCGGGCGACCGGCACTGCCGGGCCGAGCGGTTCGCGGCGTACCAGCAGGCACTGGGGAGCCGGTTCGTCGCGGAGGTGCTCCCCGACGAGGCCGCCGCTCCGGATCCGCCACCGTTCTTCGCCGAGATCGTCGGCACGCCGCACAGCGTCGTCACCGCGCACCTGATCGACGAGGAGGGTCAGCCGACGGTCGCGGCCCGGGACGCGATCCTCGCGTTCTTCGCGGAGCGGCTCAGCGGAACGTGATCAGCATCCCGGCGATGGCCGGGATCACGCCGAGCGCGATCCACGGGCTGACCGGGTTCTTCTTGTGGATCGCGAGCCCGGCCGCGACCGCGGAGACGCCGAGGATCCCGGCGATCACGTTCAGCCCGATCCGGGCATCGACCCGGTCGGTGTCGGTGAAGACCGCCGCCAGGATCAGGCCGACGCACAGGTGCAGGATCGTGGTGACCGCGAGTACCGACATCACCCACTGCTTGACCCGGGTCAGCCGCTCGTCGTCGCGCTGAACCGCCCGCCGGGGCGGGTTGGCCGGGTCGATCAGGTGCTTCGCGACGCGCTTGGTGGGTTCAGTCATGGTGTCGTGCTCGATCGGGACGCGCGATGGGGATGCTCACGCCTCCTATTCTCCCATCCGTCCGTCAGGGCCGCTCAGGGCGCTCTCGAGCACCGAAACGGCCTACTGAACTTTCGTCAATAGGGTGTAACTCACAGTTACTACTCGGTCGGAACCGGGCTACTCTCGATCCGACGGGCCGAACGCCGGTGCGTCGATCGAGGAGGACCTGATGACGTCACGGCTCAATCCCGCCCCGGACTTCGACGTCCTGGTCGTCGGCGCCGGCCTCTCCGGCATCGGTGCCGGCTACCGGCTGCAGACCGAGTGCCCGGAGAAGACCTACGCGATCCTGGAGGCCCGGGACTCGATCGGCGGCACCTGGGACCTGTTCCGCTACCCGGGCATCCGGTCGGACTCCGACATGTTCACGCTGAGCTTCCCGTTCAAGCCGTGGAGCAACGAGGACTCGATCGCCGACGGTCCCGCGATCCTCAGCTACATCAAGGACACCGCGGCCGAGTTCGGGATCGACGAGAAGATCCAGTTCCGCACCAAGGTGACCTCGGCGAACTGGTCCTCGGAGACCTCGACCTGGACGGTCAACGTGGAGGACCGCCGCGGGACCAAGGCGAGCAAGCGCACGATCACCTGCTCGTTCCTCTACGCCTGCTCCGGCTACTACGACTACGAGCAGGGTCACGAGCCGGTCTTCCCCGGCATCGACGACTTCGCCGGCCTGGTCGTGAAGCCGCAGTTCTGGCCGGAGAACCTCGACTACGCCGGCAAGAAGGTCGTCATCATCGGCAGCGGCGCGACCGCGGTGACCCTGGTGCCGTCGATGTCCGAGGACGCCGCCCACGTGACGATGCTGCAGCGCAGCCCCACCTGGATCGGCGTGGTCCCGAAGAAGGACAAGGTCGCCGACGTGCTCCGGGCCGGGCTGCCCGCCGGGGTGGCGCACAAGGTCGTCCGCACCAAGAACATCGCCTACCAGATGGGCGTGTACCAGTTCTGCCAGCGGCAGCCGAAGCTGGCGAGCAAGGTGCTGCTCGGGATGACCACCAAGATCCTCAAGGATCCCGAGATGGTGGCCGAGCACTTCACGCCGTCGTACAACCCGTGGGACCAGCGGCTCTGCGCCGTGCCGAGCGCGGACCTGTTCAAGGCGATCCGGCGCGGCAAGGTCGACGTGGTCACCGACCACATCGACACCTTCGTGCCCGAGGGCATCCGGCTGAAGAGCGGGAAGGTGCTTGAAGCCGACATCGTGGTCCCGGCGACCGGGCTCAAGATCCAGCTCTTCGGCGGCATCGTGCCGACCGTCGACGGCGCCGCGGTCGACCTGCACGAGAACTTCGTGTGGCAGGGCTGCATGCTCACCGGGCTGCCGAACTTCGCGCTCTGCGTCGGCTACACGAACGCGTCCTGGACGCTGCGTGGCGACCTGACCTCGCGGCTGGTCTGCAAGGTGATCAACGAGATGGACAAGGTCGGAGCCGCGTCGGTCATCCCGGTTCCGGACGGTCCGCTGGAGGGGCGGCCGCTGCTCGACATCGCGTCCGGCTACGTCCAGCGCGCGCTCGGCGACCTCCCCCAGCAGGGCCACCGCGGTGCGTGGCGGGTGCGGCAGAACTACCTGCTCGACTCGGCCACGACGATGCGCCGCGACCTGCACAAGACCTTGAAGTTCAGCCCGCCCAGGACAGCCGCGGCAGGGGTGAAGGCGTCGGCATGATCCTCACTGCGTTCGTCAACAGCGCTTCCCCTCCTCGGCCTCGAGCAAGCTCGGGCGCTCGGAGGCTCGCGCTGTGAGCGGTCCGTTCCCCGCGACCGGCACCAGCACGGTCGAGGTCGGCGGCGTCCCGCTCCGGGTGCGGGTCTCCGGTCCCGGCGACGGTACGCCGATCCTGCTGATCCACGGGATCGCGCGCAGCCTGGAGGACTGGAACGAGTCCCAGGACCTGCTCGCGGCCGCCGGCCACCGGGTGATCAGCACCGACCTGCCCGGGTTCGGCTACAGCCGCAAGGGCCGGGAACGTCCGGGACTGCCGGCGTTCGGGCGCGCGATGGCGGGGTTGCTGGACGCCCTCGGCGTCACCGAGCCGGTGCACGTGATGGGCAACTCGCTCGGTGGCGGCGTCTCGATGACGCTGGCCGTCGACCACCCGGACCGGGTCGCGAGCGTCACCCTGGTCAACAGCGTCGGCTTCGGCAGCGAGGTGAACATCTCCGCGCTGCCGATGACGTACGGCGTGCTCGCCCAGCTGCCCGGGCTGGCCGGCACCTTCGGTCCGCGGGCCCGCGAGGCCGGGGCGAACACGATCCGCGACCTGTTCTTCGACCGGTCGCTGGCGACCACGGACCAGTTCCGGCACGCCGGCAAGCTGGCCAAGCAGAAGGACTTCCGGGCGACCTTCCTCGGCACCGCGGCGACCCTGGGCGCTCCGGTGGTCGGCGTGAAGGCAGGCTGGCGCCGGGAGCTGCTCGGCCGGGTCGCGGCGTCGGGGATCCCGATCCTGGTGATCTGGGGCGACGCCGACAAGATCCTGCCGCCGCACCAGGTGGACGCGGCGAAGGCCGCCCTGCCGGCGGCGAGGTTCCACGTCTTCGCCGACACCGGCCACATGCCGCAGGTCGAGCGGCCCGCCGAGTTCGTCGCCGTCGCCGGCGCTTTCGTCGACGAGGTCCAGGCGGCCCGGCGTACTGCTCGCGGCTGAGCGTTCGGCCGGCGGTGCGATCCCGCGCCGTGTGCTCGTACAGCGACCTGCGAATGTCGCGCGTGTGCACGCTGGGGCGCTCAGCAGCCCCACCCGCGACATTTGCATGTCGGCGTACGGGCGGCGGGCGGCGGGCAGGGAAGGCGCTGTCATCTCCTGCCGGGCGCGGGCATGATGGGCGGCATGGAGCCGTTGGTCGCGTTCGACGCTGAAGTGGTCAGGTCCGACAAGCCCGGGGGCTGGTCGTACGTGATCTGGCCGGAGTCCGCCGCGTTCTTCGGGACCAAGGGGCTGGTCAAGGTCCGCGGCACCGTCGACGGGGAGCCGTTCGAGTCCTCGTTCATGGCGCTCGGCGACGGCAACCACAAGCTGCCGGTGAAGTCCGCGATCCGGGTGAAGATCGGCAAGGAGGCCGGCGACAGCGTGCACGTCGTGGTGACCGAGAGGATCGAGAAGTGACCGCCGTCCTCACCGAGCGGGACGGGCACGTCCTGATCGTCACGCTCAACCGCCCTGAGGCCCGCAACGCCGTCAACGCCGACCTCACGCTCGGTCTCGGCACCGCGCTCGAGCAGGCCGACCAGGACATCGACATCCGGGCCGTCGTCCTGACCGGCTCCGGTGACCAGACCTTCTGCGCCGGCGCCGACCTCAAGGCGATTTCGCGCGGGGAGAGCCTGAACCCGCCCGGGACCGAGACCTGGGGGTTCGCCGGAATGGTGCAGCACCCGATCGCCAAGCCGGTGATCGCGGCGGTCAACGGCACCGCCCTCGGCGGCGGCACCGAGCTGGTGCTCGCCAGCGACCTGGCGGTGGCCGCCGACACCGCGACCTTCGGTCTCCCCGAGGTACGACGGGGGCTGATCGCCGCGGCCGGCGGGGTGCTCCGCCTTCCCGAGCAGCTGCCCCGGAAGGTCGCCATGCGGATGATCCTGACCGGCGAGCCGATCGACGCCGCCACGGCGCTGCGCTGGGGCCTGGTCAACGAGGTGGTGCCGGCCGACCAGGTCCGGGACGCCGCGGTGGCCCTGGCCCAGGTGATCGCCGCCAACGCGCCGGTCTCGGTGCAGGCCAGCAAGCAGGTCGCGCTCGGTCTCGTGGACGGCACCATCCCGAGCGAGGCGGACGCCTGGGCGGCCAGTGATGCCGCGATGATGCGGGTCTTCACCAGCGAGGACGCGATGGAGGGTCCGATCGCCTTCGCCGAGAAGCGGGCACCGGTCTGGAAGGGCCGCTGATCGCTGGTTACCGACCCGTAACCGGAACTCCTTCGAGCCGTTTATCACCACATGGTGACCTCACACACCCGGCTACTGGCATGCGCAGCCGCAGGTGCTCTCGCTCTCTCGATCCTCGCCACGAACGCCCCGGCCACGTCGGCCCCGACGGCGAAGGCGGCCGCGCCGAAGTACTCGGCGACGATCACCCGGACCGCGCACGGGATCCCGCACATCACCGCGAAGAACTTCGGCTCGCTCGGCTTCGGCGCCGGGTACGCGGCCGCCCAGACGAGCACCTGCATCCTGGCCGACGTGCTGCTGACCGGCCGCGCCCAGCGCTCCCGCTACCTCGGGCCGAAGGGTCACTACGACGACGGCGTCGCGATGAACGGCACCAACCTGCAGGCCGACGCGCTGGTCACCGACCTGCACAACCGCAAGGTCGTCGAGAAGCTGCTCGCCGACCCGAAGGCCGGCCCCGGTTCCGAGGCGCGCCAGATGGTGACCGGCTACGCGGCTGGCATCAACAAGTACATCCGGGCGAGCGGCGGCTCGAAGAAGATCACCGACCCGGCCTGCAAGGGTGCTCCCTACATCCGGCCGAACATCACCGCGATGGACGTCTGGTACGGCGTCTACATGGCCAACATCCTGGCCTCGACGGGCAACTTCCTGAAGCAGATCGTCGGCGCCACCCCGCCCTCGTTGTCCGACCCCGGACTGCCGAGCCTGGCGACCTTCGGCATCGTCCCGCCGGAGCTGCCGACCTCGGCCGAGCTGAAGAAGGCGCTCGGCAAGGACCCGAAGTCGCCGTTCGGCTCGAACGCCACCGCCGTCGGCCGGGCGGACACCTCCACCGGCAAGGGCATGCTGCTCGGCAACCCGCACTTCCCGTGGAACGGCC
This sequence comes from Nocardioides marmoriginsengisoli, assembly GCF_003725695.1. Classification (GTDB taxonomy): domain Bacteria; phylum Actinomycetota; class Actinomycetes; order Propionibacteriales; family Nocardioidaceae; genus Marmoricola; species Marmoricola marmoriginsengisoli. The sequence goes on along the minus strand of NZ_RJSE01000009.1, from coordinate 409,300 downwards.
GCTACCGGTTCAGCCAGCAGCAGCTGACCATCCCGGGCAAGTACAACGTCGCCGGCGCCAGCCTGATCGGCTCCCCGGTGGTCAACATCGGCTGGAACCGGAACGTGGCCTGGAGCCACACCGTCTCGACGGCGTACCGGTTCACGCCGTACGAGTACCGCACCGTGCTCTCGCCGTTCATGTACCTCTCCGCCAACGGCCTGATCAAGCAGCTGGAGAAGCGGGTCGTGAAGGTCGTCGTGAAGAACCCGAACGGGTCGCTGAGCACGGTCACCGAGGACATGTACCGGACCCCGCAGGGCTACGTGATCGACGATCCGGCGACGCTGATGGGCTGGACGCCGCTGAGCTTCTTCGCGATCCGCGACGCCAACGGCGAGCAGCTCCGCACGATCGACACCTTCCTCAACATGGGCAAGGCGACCTCGGTCCGCGACCTGATCAAGCGCCAGGACGCCGGCGGCGGGATGCCGTGGGTGAACACCACCGCGGCCGACCGCAACGGCGACGTCGTGTACGCCGACCACTCGGTCGTCCCGAACGTCCCCAACTCGATGGCGAACGTCTGCATGACGCCGATCGGCCGGGTTACCCAGCAGCTGGCCGGCCTGCCCGGCCTCGACGGCACCTTCGCCGACGGGATCTGCAAGTGGAAGACCGACGCCGACGCGCAGCGACCCGGCATCTTCGGCACCAAGAACCTGCCGGCGGCGTACCGCAGCGACTGGGTGATGAACGCCAACGACTCCTACTGGCTGCCGAACCCTGCCCAGCGGCTGACCGGCTACGCCAAGATCATCGGCTGCGAGAACTGCCAGCGCACGCTGCGCACCAAGGTGGTCAGCCGGTACGTGATGGACCGGGTCAAGGTCGGCAAGGTGACCCCGGCGGTGCTGCGCGGCTTCGAGCACCAGAACCGGGTGATGGGCGCCGAGGTGATGGGCACCGCCGCGCTGGTCAAGGTCTGCCAGGCCGCGAACGGCGGCGACGCCTGCCCGGTGCTGGCCGCCTGGGACAAGCACTCCAACATCACCAGCCGGGGCAACCACATCTTCGAGGAGTTCGTGAAGCGGCTCCCCGGCGGCGGGCTGCTCGGCGGCGAGACCTACTGGAAGGTCCCGTTCAGCTCGGCCGACCCGATGAACACTCCGCGCGACCTGGACGTCACCAACGGCAAGGTGATCAAGGCGATGAAGGAGGCGATCGCCTACCTGCGGTCGAAGAACATCCCGATGAACGCCACTTGGGGTTCGGTGCAGGTGGCCGGTGACCGCGGCGCTCCGCCGATCCCGCTCGGCGGCGGCTCCGGTGACGACGCCGGCAACGCCAACGCACTGGCCGGCCGCGGGCCGTCCGCCAACGGCGGATTCCTGAAGCCGATCACCTACGGGTCCTCGCACATCCAGGCGATCTCGTTCCTGGCGAACGGGCTCGTCGACGCGAAGACGATCCTGACCTACGGCCAGTCCGACAACCCGCGGTCGCCGTGGTCGAAGGACCAGACCCTGCTCTTCAGCCAGAAGAAGTGGGTCTCGTTCCCCTGGACGACGGCGCAGATCAAGGCGCAGAAGATCAGCGCGATCAGGATCAGCGGGAACTGACGTCCGAGACAAGCTCGACGTCCGAGGCTAGCTCGACGTGCGTGACAAGCGGTGCTCAATCGCCGGCGGGTGCCGGGCGCAGCCGGTAGCGGATGAAGCCCGGCACCGCGAAGGCCGCGACGATCACCAGCACCACTACCAGCACGCCACCACCGGCGGCCGCGGCCGCGGTCCCGACCACGGCCGCCGCACCGCCGTGGGCGACGTCGGCGATCCGCGGTCCGCCCGCGACCACCACGATGAAGACGCCTTGCAACCGGCCGCGGACGGCGTCCGAGGCGGACGCCTGGAGCATGCTCATCCGGAACGCCGCCGACGCCATGTCCGCGGCGCCGGCGATCACCAGCATCAGGACGGCGAGTGCGAGCATCGCCGTCCGGGCGGTGGTGTCGGCGAAGGAGACCGCCAGGCCGAAGCCGACGATCGCCAGGCCCCAGACCACGATCGAGTAGATGACGGCGAGACCCTGGCGCTCGACCCGGGAGACCCAGCCGGAGAAGACTCCGCCGAGGACCGCCCCGAGCGGGATCGCGGCGAAGAGCAGCGCGAACGCGAGGCCGCCCTCGGAGGGGCCGCCGAAGTCGAGGTGCGCGATCTCCGGGAAGAGTGCCCGCGGCATCCCGAAGACCATCGCGATCAGGTCGACCACGAAGCTCATCATCAGCACCGGGTGCCCGCGCAGGTAGCTGAGCCCGTCGATCACGGCGCGCAGTCCCGGCGTGCCGGAGGCGCCTTCGACCGGCAGCTTCGGGAGCCGTACGACGGCGCCGAGGGTGGCGAACAGGGTGATCGTGTCGACCAGGTAGAGCCAGGAGAACCCGACCACCGGGATCAGCGCGCCACCGACCAGCGGGCCCGCGATGGCGCCTGCCTGGAGCACGGTCATGTTCAGCGAGTTCGCCGCGGGCAGCTCGGAGTCGTTGAGCAGCTTCGGCAGGATCGCGCTGCGGGTCGGCTGGTTGACCGCGAAGAACGCCTGCTGCACCGCGAACAACCCGAGCAGCAGCCAGACGTTCCCGGCACCCAGGGCAGCCTGCACCCAGAACCCGGCACTGGTGCCGATCAGCCCGACCGTGGTGATGATCAGCAGCGTCCGGCGGTCCATCACGTCGGCCAGCGCGCCGCCCCAGAGGCCGAACACCACCAGCGGGACCAGCCCGAAGAGACCGGTCAGGCCGACGTACGCCGAGGAGCCAGTCTCGGCGTAGATCTGCGCCGGCACGGCGACCACGGTGAGCTGGGCCCCGACGACGGTGACCATGTTCGCGGTCCAGAGCCTGCGGAAGTGGGCGTTGCGCAGCGGCGTCGTGTCCGCGAAGAGCCCCCTGATCTGCACCCAGGGAGATTACGCCTGGCGGGGGTTCACCTTGAACGGGGCCGTGTGGTCTGGTCGTATCGACGCATGACATCTCGGCGCCGGTTCCGGCTGCTCCTCCCGCTCCTGATCGTGGTGGCGCTGTTCGCCTCCGCCTGCGGCCCGTTCGGGGGTGACGACGACGGCGCGAAGAAGGCCGCCGAGGAGTTGGCCGAAGCCCTCGCCGGCGGCGACGTCGCGAAGATCCCGTTCACCGAGGACAACGCCGCGGCCCGGTTCACCACCCTCACCAAGCCGCTGAAGAGCTTCGCCTCCGAGGTCACCGTCACGGGGGTCGAGCAGGACGGCGACAAGGCCACCGCGACCCTGGCGTGGAAGAGCGATCGGGACGGTGCCGTCTGGGACCGCGAGACCGAGGCCGACCTGGTGAAGAGCGGCGAGACCTGGAAGACGGTCTGGAAGCCCTCGATCGTCGAGTCCTCGCTGGTCGATGCCGAGGAGCTGGTCGTCACCGGCATCAAGCCCGAGCGCGGCAACATCATCGGCCGCGACGGCAAGGCGCTCGTGGAACCGAGGCCGGTGGTCCGCTTCGGCATCGACAAGACGTTGGTCCCCGGTGCGGCGGCCGCCGCTTCGGCCGCCAGTCTCGCCGCCGTGCTCGACGTCTCCGCCGCCGACTTCGTCAAGGAGGTCAAGGCCGCCGGACCGAAGGCGTTCGTAGAGGCGATCGTGCTCCGGCGAGCCGACGTGTCCAGCTCGCTGATCGGCCGGGTCGAGGCGGTCAAGGGCGGGCGCTCGATCTCCGACCACCTGCCGCTGGCGCCGACCAAGGACTTCGCGGCGGCACTCCTCGGCACGGTCGGGCCGGCCACCGCCGAGATCATCAAGGACAGCAAGGGCCGGTTGCGGGCCGGCGACGACGCCGGGCTGTCCGGTCTCCAGGCCCGGTACGACGAGCAGCTCGGCGGCGTTCCCGGAGTGAAGGTCAGCGCGAAGCACGTCGTCGAGGAAGCGTCCGACCTGAACGAGGATGCCACTCCCCGGGTGCTCTTCTCGGCGGAGCCCACCAAGGGGACCGACCTCGACCTGACCCTCGACCTGCGGCTGCAGGGCAAGGCCCAGGACCTCCTCGAGCGCTACGGCCCGGCGAGCGCGCTGGTCGCGATCAAGCCGTCGACCGGCGAGATCCTGGCGGCGGCGAGCGGACCCGGGTCGAAGGGCTACAACACCGCGACCTTCGGCCAGTACGCCCCCGGCTCGACCTTCAAGGTGGTCAGCTCACTGGCGCTGCTGCGCTCCGGGCTGAAGCCGAGCTCGCCGGTCCAGTGCCCGGCGACGATCAGCGTCAACGGCAAGCAGTTCAAGAACTACTCCGACTACCCGTCCGGCAAGCTCGGCCGGATCACGTTGCGCGACGCCGTCGCCAATTCCTGCAACACCGCCTTCATCTCCTCGCGGTCCAGGATCAAGGGCACCGCGCTGGCCGATGCCGCGGCGGCGCTCGGCTTCGGCGTGGACCACGACCTCGGCTTCCCCGCGTACTTCGGCCAGGTGCCGGCGCCGCAGGGGGAGACCGAGGCGGCGGCCGACCTGATCGGCCAGGGCAAGATCCTCGCCTCCCCGATGGCGATGGCCGCGGTGGTGGCCAGCGTGGTGAAGGGGGCGACCGTCGTACCGGCGCTGGTGGGGGGCCTGGAACGTCCCGCCGCCGACCCGGCGAAGCCCCTGACGAAGGCCGAGGCGGCCAGCCTCCGCGAGCTGATGCGCGCCGTGGTCACCAGCGGCTCGGGCTCGTTCCTGGGGTCGCTGGCCGGTCCGCCGGTGATCGCCAAGACCGGCACCGCGGAGTACGGCACCAAGACGCCGCTGCTGACGCACGCCTGGATGGTCGGCGCGCAGGGCGACCTGGCCGTCGCGGTGTTCGTCGACACCGGGCAGTCCGGGTCGCGGACGGCCGGTCCGGTACTGGACGCGTTCCTGCGCGCCGCCCGGTGAGTCAGTCGAGCGTGGAGACGTCGATGACGAACCGGTACCGGACGTCCGAGGCGAGCACCCGCTCGTAGGCCTCGTTGATCTGGTCGGCCGCGATCACCTCGATCTCCGAGACGATGCCGTGCTCGGCGCAGAAGTCCAGCATCTCCTGGGTCTGGGCGATGCCACCGATCATCGAGCCGGCGAACGAGCGGCGGGCACCGATCAGCGACATCGCGTTGACCCGCATCGGCTTCGGCGGGGCGCCGACGTTGACCAGCGTGCCGTCGAGCGCGAGCAGGCCGAGGTAGGCATTGACGTCGACGCTCGCACTGACCGTGTTGATGATCAGGTCGAAGCTGCTGGCGAGCTCGGTGAAGGTGGCCGGGTCGGAGGTCGCGAAGTAGTGGTCCGCGCCGAGCTTCAGGCCGTCCTCCTGCTTCTTCAGCGACTGCGAGAGCACGGTGACCTCGGCACCGAGCGCGTGCGCGAGCTTCACGGCCATGTGGCCGAGCCCGCCGAGACCGACCACGGCGACCTTGGTGCCCGGGCCGGCGTCCCAGTGCCGCAGCGGCGAGTACGTGGTGATGCCGGCGCAGAGCAGCGGGGCAGCGGCGGCCGGGTCGAGGCCGTCGGGGACGGTGACCACGAAGTCGGCGTCGACGACCACGTGCGTCGAGTAGCCGCCGTGGGTGAAGGTCCCGTCGCGGTCCTCGGCGGCATAGGTGCCGACCGCGCCGTCCAGGCAGTACTGCTCGTCACCGCGGACGCAGCTGCTGCACTTGCCGCAGGAGTTGACCAGGCAGCCGACGCCGACCCGGGTCCCGACCTGGTGCTTGGTCACCTGGTCGCCGACCTCGAGGACGGTGCCGACGATCTCGTGTCCCGGGACGACGGGGAACGGCTGCGCGCCCCAGTCACCGCGGACGGTGTGGATGTCGGAGTGGCAGATGCCGGCGTACTGGATCTTGATGAGCACGTCGTTCGGTCCGACGGCACGGCGTTCGATGGTGGTGGGGGCCAGCGGCTCGCCGGCGGCGGGTGCGGCGTAGGCGTTCACGCGCATGGTGGTGTCTCCTCGATGTCGAAGCTGGGTGGGTGGGGGCTACTTCTTGATCTGCTTGAGCTCGTCGGCGAGGACGCGGGCCTCGCCGGAGAGCAGCTCGGCGCGTTCGGTGTCGCCGGCTTCGGTCGCGTGCCAGAAGTCGAGCTTGATCCGCACGTACCGCTGCCGCAGGGCGACCTGCTCGGCCTCGATCGCCAGCCGCTGCTGCTGCACGGTGAGCAGCTCGATCTGCTCCGACGCTGCCGACGGTCCGCGCTGCCCGTTCGCGACGTACTTGCGCATGTCGCTGACGGCCATCCCGGTGGCCGCCAGGCAGGCGATCCACAGCAGCTGGTCGAGGTCGTCCTCGTCGTACATCCGGTGCTTGCTGCTGGCACCGCGCGGGATCGGCGCGATCACGCCGATGGATTCGTAGTAGCGCAGCGTGCTGGCCGGGAGTCCGGTCAGCGCGGAGGCTTCCTTGATCGTGTAGGTGTGCTGAGTGGTGCCGGTGCTCATGCCTACGACCGTAGGAACTTCAAGTACTTGAAGTCAAAGCCGACGTGATCGGCATTTCTTGCCGGGGTGCAGGAAGCGGCAGGACCGGTCAGAGCAGGCTCCGCAGCCGCTCGGTCAGCGAGTCCTGGACGGCCCGGGTGAGTACCGGCTCGATCTGCCGGGCGAGATCGTCGGGGTCCTCGAGGTTCGTCAGCAGGTCGCGCAGGTCGAGGTCGTCGATCGTCCGGGTCAGGACGTCGTCGGTCTTCAGGGCGGCGTCGACCACCGCGTCCGGGAGCGCCAGGATCGCCGCCTTGAGCAGACCGTTGAGCTCGATCGCGTCCAGCGCCTCCCGGACCAGCGCCGAGGCCGGCGGCAGCGTTCCGTCGGCCTTCATCCGGCGGACGGCGTCCAGCAGGCCCTGGCGCAGCGCAGCGAGCTCGGCGTCGGTCGGCGGCTCGGGCTCGGCGAGCTCGAGGGTCAGCGCTTCCCGGCTGAGGTGCAGCCGGCAGGCGGCGCCGTCGATGCCGAGCAGCACCAGGCGTTCGGTGAGTCCGTCGATGCCCGCGGAGACCGAGTCGACCTGGCGGGCGGCGCACGGGTCGGCGGTCCGGGTCGGCTCGAACGAGCCGCCGCCGTGGGCGAGCTGGATCCCGAGCACGCCGGCCACCAGGGCGAGCGCGACCGCGGGCAGGCCGAGGAGACGGAGGTTCACGGTGCCCTCCGGCGGCGCGGGACGACCACGGTCAGGAGTGCGGCCAGGGCGAACCCGGCGCCGATCAGGAACGAGGCCTGGAACGCCTGGGTGGCGGCGCGTTCGAGCTGGAGGTCGAGGTCGCGCTCGAGCCTGGCCGCCGCCGTACGGTCCTCGGGGGCGAAGTTCGCCTCGACGAAGGCCTGGTGCAGGTCGGGGACCCGGCCTTCCTGACCGACCAGGGCGTCGCCGAGCGACTGGGCCAGGGCGATCTTGTCGGCCGCCTTGAGCGGAGCATCCAGCACCAGCGACGTGATCGCCTCCTGGGCGGGCTCCTGGGCGTCCCTCAGGTCGGCGGTGAAGACCGGGGTCAGGACGGCGAGCCCGAGCACCACGCCGACGTGCCGGGCGGCGATCGTCCAGCCCGCGTGCTTGGCCCGCGGCAGTCGCATCTCCATGGCCTGGGCGGTGAGGTGGTCGACGGTCAGGCCGAGCCCGAGACCGACCAGCGCCTGCGGGGCGATCGTCCAGGCCAGGTTCGCCGACGGCAGCAGCCCGAGTCCGGCGAGCCCGCCGGCGATCAGCAGGCACCCGGCCGCGACCTCGGCCCCCGGCAGCGAACGCAGCACCCGAGCCAGCGGGCGGGCGGCCAGCGCGGCGACCGCGACCACCGAGACCGTCACCGCCGCGGTCGCCGGCGAGTGCCGCCACCCCTCGACGACGAGCAGGACCAGCAGGAACAGCGCCGCGGTGAGCGCGGCCGACAACAGCGCCAGGGTCAGGTTGGGGCGGACGGCCGGCCGGTGCCGGTCCGCGGCCGGCTCCGGATCAGCCCGTACGGCGAGCGCGGCCGGCACCGCGAGCGCCGCGAACGGCACCTGCACCACGAAGATGGCCTGCCAGGAGATCGCCTCGGTGAGCAGCCCGCCCATCACCGGACCGGTCGCCGTACCGATCACTCCGGCTGAGACCCAGACCGCCAGCCCGCGCCGATCGCCCTGCGCGGCGACCAGCAGCTCCAGGCAGCCGACCAGGGCCAGGGCACCGCCGAGCGCCTGGATGCACCGGGCCGCGATCAGCACGTCGATGGAGCCGGCGAGCGCGCACCACGCCGAGGCCAGGGCGAACACCGCGATCCCGACGGCGGTGAAGATCCGCGGCTGGGTGCGCCCGAAGAGCAGGGCCGCCGGGACCGCCGCGACGCCGAGCACGATGTTGAACGCGATCAGCACCCAGGCGACCTGGTCGACGTCGGTGTTCAGGTGCTGGAGGATGTCCGGGAGGGCGAGGGTGACGACCGCGGAGTCGGCGAGCACCAGCGCCACGGTGATGGCGAGCAGGGGAGCCACGGCACGACGCACGGGTTCATCCTGGCAGTTGCTGCCGTGAGGTCAGCCGCGCCCACGCCGGTCCCGCACCGCCGCCACCAGGTCGGCGGCAGCGTCGGGCCAGGTCGGGTGCCGGAACTCGAACCCGGCGTCCAGCAGCCGGCCGGGCACTACTCGCCGGCTCTTGAGCAGCAGCTCGGTGTCGGTGCGCAGCGCCCAGGCACCGACTGCGGCCATCGCCCGGGTGGCGGGGAGTCCGGGGCGGTGACCCCACGCTCGGCGCAGGTCGCGCATCAGCTCGCGCTGGGGGAGCGGGCCCGGGGCGGCGAGGTTGACCGGCCCGTCGAGGTCCTCCCGGTCGATCAGCAAGTCGATCGCGCGGCAGAAGTCGTCGGCGTGGATCCAGGAGACGTACTGCCCGCCGCCGGCGACCGGGCCGCCGAGGCCGAGCCTGGCCATCCAGAGCAGGTAGTCGAAGACGCCGCCGCGGTCGGGGCTCATCACCATCGCCGAGCGGAGCGCGACCCGGCGGGTCCGCGGCAGGGTCGCCTCCTGCTGGGCCGCCTCCCAGTTGCGGGCGATCCGCACGCTGAACTCCCAGTACGACGGCACGCCTGGTTCGTGGCCGCCGATGATCCCGGTCGCCTCGTCGTTCGCGGCGTCCCGCCGGTCGGCGTAGATCGTCGCGGTGCTCATCTGCAGCCAGAGCGCCGGCGGGCGCGCGGTCAGCTCGAGGGCGCGGCCCAGCGCGAGCGTCGAGTCGACCCGGGAGTCCATCATCTGGCGCAGGTTCTTCTCGGTGTAGCGGCAGCTGACCGTGCGCCCGGCCAGGTTGACGACGACGTCGGCACCGTCGAGCTCCTCGGCCCAGTCGCCGACGGTGCGTCCGTCCCAGGCCCGGTGCCGAACTCCTGGCTCCAGGGTCTCGGGGCGGCGGCTGAGCACGACGACGTCGTGGCCGGCGGCGGCGTACCAGCGTCGGAGGATGCCGCCGACCTGGCCTGTTCCTCCGAGGATGACGATGCGCATACCGCCACTGTACGCACTATTTGAACATGTTCAAATTCACTCGTCGGTCGCGATGAGGAGACGCGTCGGTCCGGCGAGCAGCGCGCTCGCCGAAAGCCCGAACATCGCCCGGAAGGTGTCGCTGAAATGACTCGGCGAGGAGAAGCCGGCAGCGATCGCGGCCGTGGTCAGGTCGGCACCGTCACCCAGGGCGCCGGCCGCGTGGCACATCCGGGCCCACATCCGGTAGCGGCGGAAGCTCGTCCCCGCGGAGGCCGAGAACAGGTGCAGGAAGCGGGACGTGGAGAGTCCGACCGCGGCGGCGATCTCGGCCGCACTGGCGTTGTCGGCGGGCTGGGAGCGGAGGAGGCGCATCGCGGACCGGACCCGTACGTCGACCGGTGCGGCGTCGACCGGTCCGAGGAGGCGGCGTCGCAGAAGCTCCGGTCCCGCCGACGGGTTCGACCGCCAGGCCGAGATCAGGGCTGCCTCGTCGCGGTGGTGGACGGTGATCGTGGTCGACCGGTCGGTCAGCTGCTCGTCCAGACCGGCCGCACCGGGAGCGCTCGGGTCGACGTAGAAGAACACCATCCGGCCGGTGTCCGCGACCAGCTGGTGCGGCGTACGGGCGGGGATCAGGGCGCTCCGTACCTGCCGTTCCGCGGTCCCCTCGGAGCGGAGCAGGAACGGCGCGTCCAGGCCGAGCGCGAAGCAGTGCACCGAGCCGGAGTGCACGTCGAGCTGCAAGGACGGGCCCTCGTACGCCGCGTGCCCCGACCAGAGCCACACGGTCGCCTGGTCGGCGTCGCAGCACGATTCCGGAAGCGGCACCGTGACCATGCGGGCGATGATCGCACGGAGACAAGGCTCGGTCGAGCCCTCCGATCCGAACTCAGGGAGCCCCATGGACACCACCGTCATCGTCGTCGCCGCTGTCTTCTTCCTCGGCATGGGCCTCTATGCCCTGGCCGCGCCGGCAGCGCTCGCGGCGCCGTTCCACCTCTCGGTCCAGACACCCGAGAGCCGGTCGGAGGTCCGCGCCGTCTACGGCGGGTTCGGGGTGGCGATCAGCGCGGTGCTCGGCGCGGCAGCACTCGACCTCGGCGACGACCTCCGGGCCGGCATCGTCACCACGGTCGGGGTGGCGCTGCTCGGGATGGCGGCCGGTCGGCTGGTGTCCCGGCTCGTCGACACGTCGGTGCGGTTCTACCCGATCTGGTTCTACTTCGGCGTCGAGGCGATTGCGGGCGGGGTGCTCCTGCTCGTCGCCTGAGCGTCGTACGGGCTCCGGTGATGAGTTCTCGCGCCCGCAGCCGTCATACGTGTGACAGGACACGATGAGACGGAAGGATGACGGTGATGAGCGTGCAGACGCGGGTGGAGGAGCTGGGCATGAGCGAGGTGGACGAGGCGGAGTTCTCGGCGATGGCGGAGCGGCACCGGCGGGAGCTGCACGTGCACTGCTACCGGATGCTCGGATCGTTCGAGGACGCCGAGGACACCGTGCAGGAGACGTACCTCCGGGCGTGGCGGCGGCGGGAGACCTTCGAGGGTCGGTCGACGTTCCGGGCCTGGCTCTACCGGATCGCCACCAATGCCTGCCTGGACCTGCTCGACCAGCGCCGCCCGAAGGCCGCGACCGGAGGCGAGGTGCTGTGGTTGCAGCCCTACCCGGACCGGTTGCTCGACGAGCTGCCGGCCGGTGACGCCGACGAGCCCGAGGCGCTCGCGGTCGCGCAGGAGACGATCGAGCTGGCGTACCTGGTGGCCGTCCAGCACCTCGCCCCGCGTCCGCGCGCCGCCCTGATCCTGCGGGACGTCGTCGGCTGGCCGGCGAAGGACGTCGCCGAGCTGCTCGGTGATTCGGTGAACTCGGTGAACAGCGCGCTGCAGCGAGCCCGCGCCGGGATGCGCGAGCACCTGCCCGCCGAGCGTCAGGACTGGACCGACGGTGACCAGGACGTCGAGACCCGTGAGCTCGTACGCCGCTACACCGACGCCAGCGTGGCCACCGATATCGGTGAGCTGGCGGCGATGGTGCGCGACGACGTCCGCACCTCGATGCCGCCCACACCCGGCCTGTACGTCGGCCGCGAGGTGGTCGTCGACTACTGGGTCGAGAGCGGTTTCGAGGGGATGACCGGACTCCGCACCGTCGGTACGTCGGTGAACCGGCAGCCCGCGATCGGCTTCTACCAGTGGTCGGACCAGGAGGCTGCGTACCTGCCGCTGACGATCGACGTCCTGCGGATCGCGGGCGGGGCGATCGCCGAGATCACCACCTTCCACGCCGACCGGTTCTCGAGCCTCGGGCTGCCGGAGCGGCTGCCGGCGGGCGGCGAGTAGTCCGGTGCGGAGCAACGGTGCCCGCGGACTCCGTGGGCGGATCGGTCCCGCCATGCCCGAGCGTCACGAGACCCGACGTCTTGTCGGGACCGGCGTCGGTGCTGTGCTCGCTGCGGTAGCCGCGACCACGGTCGCGGCTGCACTGGCGCGTGCCGTCGGCGTCGACTTCGCGATCGCCGACGGCGACGAGACGATCCCGGTCTCCGGGATCGCGGTGGTGACCGGCGTCTTCTCGGTCATCGGCCTGCTCCTCGCCGCCGCGTTCCGACGGTGGAGCTCCCGCCCCGCTCGGCGATTCACCGTGTCGGCGGTATCGCTGACCGCGGTCTCGCTGGTGCCGCCGTTTCTGGTCGGGGCAGGTGCGGCCACCGCGATGTCCCTGGTCGGGCTGCACCTCCTGGCCGCGGCGGTGATGATCCCGAGCCTGGCGAGGAGCCTCGCCCGGGTTGGCTGACGCGTCGTCGAGTCAGGCGAACTCAAAGCATCTGTGGAAACCGTTTCCATATCGGTCTACGATGACGGGATGACGCAACCTCGACGGACCGTGATCGTGGGCGGAGTGGCAGGAGGGATGTCGGCGGCGACCAGGTTGCGCCGACTCAACGAGGGCGACGAGATCGTCGTGCTCGAGCGCGGGCCGCACGTCTCCTTCGCCAATTGCGGCCTGCCCTACCTGGTGGGCGGCGTGATCGAGGACGAGGGCGACGTCCTCCTGCAGACGCCGGGCTCGCTCGCCGCGCGCTTCGGACTCGACGTCCGGGTCGAGCACGAGGTCGTCGGTGTCGACGCCGGGCAGCGCACCGTCACCGTTCGCGACCTCGCCACCCGGACGGATTTCGACCTGGCCTACGACAACCTGGTGCTGAGCACCGGTGCCGCGCCGGTCCGACCCGACCTGCCGGGGATCGATCGGGCGCTCACCTGCCGCGACCTCGACGACGTCGCCCGGATCATCGCGTCGATCGACTCCGGGGCGAGGACGGCCGCCGTCATCGGGGCCGGGTTCATCGGGCTCGAGGTCACCGAGAACCTCGTCCGCCGCGGCCTCGCGGTCACCCTCCTCGAAGCGGCTCCGCAGGTGCTCGGGCCGGTCGACGTCGAGATGGCGGCGCCCGTCGAGGAGCGGCTCCGTGCCGCCGGGGTCACGGTCCTGACCGGGGTCCGAGTGGTGTCGGTCAGCGACGACGCCGTCGTGCTCGCCGACGGCACCCGCGTCGCTGCCGACCTGGTCCTGCTCAGTGCGGGCGTCCGCCCGGAGAGCTCGCTGGCCGTCTCGGCCGGGGTGGAGGTCTCCGCGACCGGCGCGATCTACGTCGACGACGGCCAGCGCACCAACGTCGCGAACATCTATGCCGTGGGGGATGCCGTCGCGAAGCGATCGCCGTACGGGCTGCGCGAGGTGCCGCTGGCCAACACCGCGAACCTCCAGGGCAGGCGGGTCGCCGACGTGCTGAGCGGGCACGAACCGCAGGGGCGGATGACCCGGGGCACCGCCATCGTCGAGGTGCTCGGGACCGTGGTCGCGATGACCGGGGACAGCGAGCGGGTCTGCCGGCTCCGCGGTGACGAGATCCGGGTACTGCACTCGCACCCGTTCGACCACGCCGGCTACTACCCGGGTGCCGAGCAGATGGCGCTGAAGCTGGTCGTCGACGCCGCCAGTGACGCCATCCTCGGAGCCCAGGCGGTCGGCGGCGCCGGGGTCGACAAGCGGATCGACGTGATCTCCACGGCGATGGCCGCCGGGATCCGGGCCAGCGACCTCGCCGGGCTCGAGCTCGCCTACGCGCCCCAGTTCGGCTCGGCCAAGGACCCGGTCAACATGCTCGGCTACATGGCCGAGAACCTCCGCGACGGCCGCAGCCGAACCGTCCAGTGGCACGGGCTCGACGACGAGGTCGCCGCGGGCGCGCAGCTCGTGGACGTCCGGACCGTCGCCGAGTTCGCCAGAGGGGCGCTCCCGGGAGCGGTCAACCTGCCGCTCGACGAGCTCCGCGACCGACTCGCGGAGGTCGGGCCGCGCGTCGTTGTCTACTGCGCGGTCGGCCAGCGCGGACACGTGGCCGCGCGCATCCTCGCGCAGCACGGCATCGAGGTCAGCAACCTGGACGGCGGCATCCGCACCCGGCTCGCCGCCTCCGGGCGGCTGCCTTCCTGGCGTTCCTGAACCACCCACTCGCGGCTGGCTCGGCCGGCCGAGCAAGGAGAAGCGATGCACCAGCCCGCATGGACCCCCCGCTCCGAGGCCGCCGCGGCCTCGCGGATCGTCGACTTCGGTCGCTGGGTCAGGCAGCACCGGGCCGCACCGGCCGCGGCCGACCACGACTACGAGGCGCTCCGACGGTGGAGCATCGAGCACCCCGAAGCGTTCTGGGGAGCGCTCGCCGACTACTTCGAGGTCCGGTTCGCCGTTCCGCCCGAGCAGGTTCTCCGCGACCCGACGATGCCTGGCGCCGACTGGTTCCCGGGGAGTGAACTCAACCTGGTCGACCACGTCGGCCGGGGCGTCGACCCGGCTCGCACGGCTGTCGTCGTCGAGCACGAGGACGGCGCCACCGACACCTGGACCTACGGACGGCTCCGGGCCGACACCGCCGCGATGGCCCGGTTCCTGCGCGACGCCGGCATCGGGCCGGGGGACCGGGTCGTCGGGTACCTGCCGAACGGCTACGAGGGCGTCGTCGCCTTCCTCGCCACCGCCACCCTCGGCGCGCTCTGGGCTCAGGTCGGGATGGACTACAGTCCGGGTGCCGCAGCCGACCGGCTGGCGCAGCTGGAGCCGGCCGTGCTGGTCACCGGGACGGGCTACGCCTTCCGCGGCCGTCGCCACGACCGTGCTGACGCGGCGTCCGAGCTCTGCGGACTGCTCCCGACCCTGACGGCGGTCGTCACCACCGGCGAGCCGGTCCGGGCGGCGGTCGCGGTCACCCGCTGGGCCGACGCGCTCGCGACCAGTGGCGAGCCGATCCCGCCGGTCGCCGTACCGTTCGCGCACCCGCTGTGGGCCCTCTTCACCAGCGGTACGACGGGCAAGCCCAAGGCGATCGTGCACGGCCACGGCGGCGTCCTGCTGGAGCAGCTGAAGTCGCTCGGGCTGCACACCGACCTCCGGCCCGAGGACACGTTCTTCTGGTACACCACCCCGAACTGGATGATGTGGAACGTGCAGGTGTGCGGCCTGCTCTTCGGTGCCACCGCCGTCCTGTACGCCGGCGACCCGCTCCATCCGGGCCCCGAGCGGCTCTGGGACCTGGTCGCCAAGCACGACGTCGCCGTCTTCGGGACCAGTCCGGGCTACCTGGGCGCCTCCGAGGCGGCCGGAGTGGTGCCGCGACCCGGGGCCTCGTTGCGCACGATCGCCTCCACCGGATCGACCCTGCCGGCGAGTGCGAACCGCTGGGTCCGCGAGGTCCTCGGGGACCAGGTGCAGCTCGCCTCGGTCAGCGGGGGCACCGACGTCGTCGGCTCCTTCGTCGGCGCGGCACCGACGACCCCGGTGTACGACGGCGAGATCAGCGCCCGTGCGCTCGGTGTCGCGCTGGAAGCCTGGGACGACGCCGGCAACGCGGTCACCGACCAGGTCGGCGAGCTGGTCGTGACCCATCCGATCCCGTCGATGCCGGTGATGTTCTGGGACGACCCGGACGGCTCGCGCTACCGCGACGCCTACTTTTCGACGTACCCGGGGGTGTGGCGGCAGGGCGACTGGATCACGGTGACCTCGCGCGGGACGGTGCTGATGCACGGCCGGTCGGACGCCACGCTGAACCGGCGCGGGATCCGGCTCGGCAGCGCGGAGATCTATGCCGCGGTCGAGTCCCTGGACGACGTCGTGGACTCGCTGGTGATCGGGGTCGAGCGCGCGGACGGGGAGTACTGGATGCCACTGTTCGTCGTGCCCTCGGCTACCTGGGACGAGGGCTCGGAGGCGCGGGTGCGCGAGGTGGTGGCGGCGCGCGCGTCCAAGCACCACGTCCCCGACTGCGTCGAGCTGGTCCGGGCGGTTCCGCGGACCCGGACCGGGAAGAAGATGGAGGTGCCGGTCAAGCGGATCGTGCAGGGCGCGGACCCGGCGGCGATCGGCGCTCTCGACGCCACCGACGACCCCGCTGCGCTGCTCGACTTCGTCCGGTTCCGGACGGCCGAATGAAAACTGTGTGTAACGAAGACCACGGAATTCCTTGCCAAGTCGAGGGATCGACCTTAGGTTGTGGAAACACTTTCCATTTCTGTCGTGGATGCATCGCTCGGGTGCAACCCCGCAGCCATCCGATTGGAGCAGCATGAACCTTCGATTCACGGGTCGGCGCCGAGGTGCCTCCGTTCTCCCGGCGGTCGCCGTCGCGGCGACCCTCGCCCTGTCCCTCGCCGCGTGCGGGTCGTCCTCGGACGACGACGGCAAGGACGGCGGCGACTCGTCCGGCGACCTGACCAGCCAGGCGCAGCTCAAGCCCGACTACAAGGTCGACGACACCATCCGCGCGATGCTGCCCCAGTCGATCCAGGACTCCGGCGTCCTCAAGGCCGCGCTCAGCGCCGGCAACCCGCCGCTGACGATCCCGGGCAAGGACACCGGCACGGTCGCCGGCATGGTCCCGGACCTGCAGGCCGCGATCGCTCAGATCCTGGGCGTCAAGATCGAGGGCTCGGTCTACCCGACCACGGCCTCGCAGCTGCTGGCGATCGACTCCAAGCGCGTCGACATCGCGTTCTCGACCAACTCCGACACCCGTGAGCGGCAGGCGACGTACCAGTTCGTCGACTACTTCAAGTCGAACTACGTGCTCGCGGTCCAGGGGACGAACGTCGGCAAGATCAAGTCGTGGGAGGACTTCTGCGGCGGGACCTACGGCTCGGTGAAGGGTTCGATCGACATCATCGAGGACATGACCAAGTCCTGCGCCGACGCAGGCAAGGACGCTCCGAAGGTGTCCTACTTCGAGGACGTGCCGGCGCTACTGCTGGCTGCGAAGTCCGGCCGGATCGACACGTTCTTCACGCCGGCCAGCTACGTCGTCTGGGGCTCGGCCAGCGGTGACAAGATCGACAAGGTCGCCCCGCCGACCCCGACCGACACGTACTACGGCTTCACCGTGGCGAAGGATGGCGACGAGGTCGCCAAGGCCGTCCTCGCCGCTCTCGACAAGCTCGTCGCGGACGGCTACTACAAGGACGCCCTGGAGCGCTGGAACCTCGGCGACGGCCAGATGACCCCGGGCATCAACGCAGGAGCACAGTCGGCGATGTTCGGCTGACAGGCAGGCCGTCGTGGCGGCGCCCCCGGGCGTCGCCACGACCGGCGGCACAGACGTATCCACCATCGAGGAGAGCAGCCATGTCAGTCAGCACCACCGAGGCAAACCCGCCGCCGTTGGAGGCGCTCCGCCACCCCGGCCGCTGGGTCGCCGGCGCGGCGGCGATCCTGCTCGCGTTCGTGGTCCTGGAGTCGATCCTCGGCAACAGCCGGCTCCAGTGGGACGTCGTCGGGGAGTACCTCTTCGACGAGGGCATCATGAAGGGCCTGCGGCTGACGATCATCCTGACCTTCGCGGTCACCGCGGTCGGGATGCTCCTGGGCACCTTGATCGCGACCGCACGGATGTCGAAGAACCCGGTGCTCGCCTGGCTCGCCTGGTTCTACGTCTGGGTGTTCCGCTCGGTGCCGCTGCTGGTGCAGCTGCTCCTCTGGTTCAACATCGCCTACCTCTACCCGAAGATCGAGATCGGGCTGCCGTTCCTGCCGCCGCTCATCGAGGGTGACGCCAACAAGCTGATCTCGGCGACCACGGCGGCGTTCCTCGGGCTCACCCTGCACGAGGCCGCGTACGCCGCCGAGATCGTCCGCGGCGGCATCCTCAGCGTCGACCCCGGTCAGACCGAGGCGGGTGACGCCCTCGGGATGTCCCGGGCCCGGATCCTGCGCCGGATCGTGCTGCCGCAGGCGATGCGCAGCATCGTGCCGGCGGCGGGCAACCTGCTGATCGGCACCTTGAAGGGAACAGCGATCGTCTCGGTGATCGCGGTCGACGAGCTTCTCTACGCGGCCCAGTTCATCTACAACCGGACGTTCGAGGTCGTGCCGCTGCTGGTCGTCGCGACGCTCTGGTACATGTTCATGACTGCGGTGCTCTCGGTGCTCCAGTACTTCGTCGAGCGGTACTACGGCCGCGGCGCGACCCGCTCGACCACCGCGAGCCCCTGGGCGCAGGCGAAGGCGGTCTTCCTCCGCGCCCGCGGCGTCTTCACCACTCCGACGGGAGGAAAGGCATGAGCACCACGACGATTCCCGCGGCCGGCACGGCCCGGGCCGACGGCCGGTCGATGGTCGAGATCCGCGAGCTCCACAAGAGCTACGGCGACCTGCACGTCCTGCAAGGTCTCTCGCTCGACGTCGCCGAGGGCGAGGTGGTCTGCCTGATCGGCGCCTCCGGCTCCGGCAAGAGCACCCTGCTGCGCTGCATCAACCGGCTGGAGACCTGGGACGCCGGCTCGATCGCGGTCAACGGCGACCTGATCGGCTACCGGTCGAGTGAACGGGGTGGCGTCCCGGTGCTCAAGGAGCTGAAGGCGCGCGAGGTCCGCAAGCAGCGCGCCGAGATCGGGATGGTCTTCCAGCACTTCAACCTGTTCCCGCACCTGACCGTGATGGAGAACCTGGTGGAGGCGCCGGTCAACGTCGCCGGCGTCCCGAGGCGTGAGGCCGTCGCGACTGCCGAGCAGCTGCTCGCGATGGTCGGGCTGGCCGAGAAGGCCAAGTCCTATCCCCGGCACCTCTCCGGCGGTCAGCAGCAGCGGGTGGCGATCGCCCGGGCGCTGGCGATGAAGCCACGGCTGATGCTCTTCGACGAGCCGACCAGCGCCTTGGACCCCGAGCTGGTCAAGGAGGTCCTCCACGCGATGAAGCAGCTCGCCGAGACCGGCATGACCATGGTCGTGGTCACCCACGAGATGACCTTCGCCCGCGAGGTCGCCGGCCGGGTCGCGTTCGTCGACGGCGGCCAGATCGTCGAGGTCGGCCCGCCGGAGCAGGTCCTCGACAATCCGACCCACCCCCGTGCTCAGGCCTTCCTGAGCCGGCTCGTCTGATCCCCCTCACCCGCTCGAAAGGACTGTCATGCAACTGCGTCTGCGCACCTACACCCTCCGCGAAGGTCGGGAGGCCGAGTTCGTCGAGCGGTGGAACGAGACCCTGGTCCCGCTCCGTCGCGAGGTCGGCTTCGAGGTGCTGGGGTCCTGGTTCTCGGCCGCGACCCGCGAGTTCGTGTGGATCGTCGGCTGGCCGGGTGAGGGCGACTACGACGCGGCCGAGCAGGCGTACTACGACAGCCCGTTGCGGGCCCAGGTGCCGTGGGACGCGGCGGAGTACGTCGAAGCGGTGGACATCCGCGCCGTCGACGACGTCTTCACCGCTCGTTGACCGCGGGTGGCCCGGTCCCACTCCCGTGCGCAACGCGGCGGCTGCTGTCAGTATGTGAGCCATCATGACCCAGAGCGCACCTGAGCCCCGGACCGGAAGCCGTGCCATCGACCGTGCCGTCGACCTGCTGAACGCCTTCCACGACTTCGATGCCGACGTCTCGGTCAGCGAGCTCTGCGAGCGGCTGGACCTGCCGCTCAGCACCGCGCACCGGATCGCCCAGGCGCTGGTCCGCGGCCGCTTCCTGGTCCAGGACTCGGAGACCGAGAAGTACTACCTCGGCCCGGCGCTGCTGACCCTCGGGCAGCTCGCCGGTCGGCGGATCGGCCTGCTGGCCGCCAACGAGATCCTCGCCGAGGTCGTCGAGCGGACCGGCGAGACCGCAGCGATCGCGGTCGTCCGCGGCTCGCGGGCCTCGATGGTCAGCTGGGTCGAGTCGCAGCAGGCGCTGCGGGTGCACCTCGGTGCCGGACCGGTGATCGCGATGCACGCGACCGCGGTCGGCAAGCTCTTCCTCAGCCTCGAGCCGGACCGCAAGGCCGCGGTGGAACGACTCGGGCCGCTGATGCGGTACACGCCGACGACGATCACCGACCCGCGCAATCTGATCAAGGAGCTGGCGAAGATCGCCGAGCAGGGCTACTCGGTGAACAGCGAGGAGATGAACGAGAGCGTGCGCTCGCTGGCGGTGCCGATCGAGGACGCCGGCGGTACGACGGTCGCGGCGCTCTGCGTCGAGGGCCCGGTCCAGCGGATCACCGACGACCGGCTGGACGACGTGGTCGCATGCATGCGCGAGGCCGCACCGCGGATCGGCCAGGCGGCTTCCTTCCTGCAGATCTGAGGCGCCTCGGACGGCTCAGCGGCTCCGGCGTACGGGTTCGTCGGGAGTCGGCGCCAGCATGCCCTTCGCCCTAGGTGACGAATGTGGAAATGGTTTCCACATATGCTTGTGGAAACTAGTTCCACGGTGATACACCTAGGGTCGTGACGACCATCGACCGCCTTGCCTACGACCCGTCCGGCATCGAGCCGGAGCCCTCCTCGGACCCGGCCCTCGCGCACGTCCTCTCGCCGTTGCAGGTGGGGAGGGTGACTCTCCGCAACCGGGTGTTCAGCAGCGCCCACGGGACCGGCTTCAGCAACGGCGGCGTCACAGACCAGCTCCTCGCCTACCACCTGGAGCGGGCCCGCGGCGGCGTCGGCCTGATCGTGCTGGAGGCGACCTCGATCGACCCGCTCGCCGCGGTCGGTGTCTCCGCCACCGCGCGCGGGATGCAGAACGTCGACGACTCGATCATCCCGGACTACCGCCGGATCGCCGACGCCGTGCACGCCGAGGGCGCCGCGATCATGGCGCTCCTCTCGCACTCGGGTCGCAACGTCGTGATGGGCGTCGACGGCGAGCCGCCGCTCGGCCCCTCGGCGATGCCGATGGACCGGACCCGGGACATCCCGCACGAGCTGGAGCACGACGAGATCGCCGCGATCGTGAAGGCCTTCGCCGCCGGCGCGCTGCGCTGCAAGCAGGGCGGCCTGGACGGCGTCGAGCTCTCCTTCGCCCACGGCAACCTGGTGCAGGAGTTTCTCTCGCCGTGGTCCAACCGCCGCACCGACGAGTACGGCGGCAGCGAGAAGAACCGGCTCCGGATGGCCCGGGAGGTCCTGGAGGCGACGCGCGCCGCGATCGGTGACGACTTCACCTTCGGGATCCGGTTCAGCGTCGACGAGGTCGTTACCAACGGCTACCGCGTCGAGGACGGGCTGCGCTGGCTCCACCAGATGATCGAGTGGGGAAAGCTCGACTTCGTCGACATCTCTGCCGGGTCCAACTCCAGCATGCTCAGCCGGTCGGTCCACTACCCGACGATCACGGTGCCGCAGGGCGCGCTCGTGCCGCTCGCCCGGATGGTCAAGGCGGCCGTCGACATCCCGGTCTTCACCGTCGGCAAGATCCACGACCTCGACGTCGCCGACCAGATCGTCGCGACCGGCGGCGCCGACATGGTCGCGATGACCCGGGCGCACATCGCCGAGCCCGAGCTGGTCAACAAGATCCGCGAGGGCCGGGGCGCCGAGGTCCGGGCCTGCATCTACTGCAACGAGGGCTGCTTCTCCCGCCAGCAGCGCGTCGGCCCGATCACCTGCGTCTACAACCCGCGGGTCGGGCGCGAAAACGTCTGGATCCCGCTCAGCGCGGTCGCTGCCGACCGGTCCCGGCGCGTGGTCGTGGTCGGCGGCGGCCCCGGCGGCCTGGAGGCCGCCCGCGCGGCGGCGAAGCAGGGTCACCGGGTCACCCTGCTCGAGCGCGACGACCGGCTCGGCGGTCAGCTCCGCTACATCGAGTCGAGCCCGCACCGCAGCGAGTACGGCAAGATCCTCGACTGGTACGAGCGGCAGCTCAAGCAGCACGACGTCGAGGTCCGGCTCGGCCAGGAGGCGACCGCGGCCGCCATCCGGGAGCTGCGGCCTGACGCGGTCATCGTCGCGACCGGTGCGGTCGACGCGCTTCAGGAGGTCGACGGGAACGACCGGCCGAACGTCTACTCCGGGCGCGCTGCCCTCCGCGGCGAGGTGCCGCCGGGCCGCGTCGTGGTCGGCGACTGGGACGGGCGCTGGGCCGGGCTCAGCGTCGCCGAGTCGCTGGTCGGCGCCGGCCACGCGGTCACCCTGGTGACGCCGGCGCCCTTCCCCGGCGTCGACGGAGACCTGATGACCTGGCGGCTCTTCTACGAACGGCTCCTCGCCGCGGGAGTCGTGATGCGCGCCCTCGAGGAGATCGTCGAGATCACCGACGCCGGCGCGGTCGCGCAACGCCTCGACGGCCACCTGGACACGATCGCGGCCGACAGCGTCGTCCTGGTCAGCAAGGGCCGTGCCGACCGCGACGTCTGGCGGGAGCTGCGCGAGGACCCGTTCGAGCTGCACGCCGTCGGCGACTGCTGGGCGCCCCGGCAGCTCGAGCAGGCGATCTTCGAGGGCGCCCGGGCGGCGCGCGGACTATGAGGATCGGCCTCGGGGTCCGGGCACGCAGCACCGACCTGCACGACGCGCTCGGCTTCGTCGAGCGCACCGCGGACCTGCCGGTCGAGGCGCTCTGGTCGGTGGCCACGCCCGGCCACGACCCGTTCGTGGTCGCCAGCCAGGCCTGGTCACGCCGGCAGGCGCTGGGTCGACCCGTGCTCACCGGCATCGGCGTGGTGCCGATCGGGGAGTGGCGGCTGGGCTCGCTGGCCAGTGCCGCGGCGACCGTCTCCGAGCTCCAGGGCGGCGGCTTCCGGCTCGGGCTCGGGGCGGGCCGGCTGGACAGCCTGGCCTGGCGCCGCGCCCACGGCATCCCGGCGAGCGCCCGCCCGGTCGCGGCGCTCCGGGAGGCGACCCTTGCCCTGCGCGAGCTGTTGGCCGGACGCCCGACGAGCACCCCGGGAGCACTGGAGACGCTCGTCGAGGTCGGCATCGGCGTCACGCCGCCAGCGGTCCCGCTCTTCCTCGGGGCCGCCGGTCCGGCGATGCTCGCGCTGGCGGGCGAGGTCGCCGACGGGGTGTACGGCGCCGCGCTCGCGCCGGCCGATCTGCCCGCCGTACGGGAGGCGCTGGCGGAGGCCCGTCGCGGCTCCGCGCTCACCGAGCCCGTGCAGGTCTGCGTCGCCCAGCCGCTCGTCGTCGCCGAGGACGGGAAGGTCGCTCGCGGCCGGCTGGTGGAGCAGGCAGCCGCGCTAGTGCTGCCGATCCCCGGCCTGGCCCGCGACCGCGGCTTCCACGGTCAGCTCCAACGCCTCGGGTTCGGCGCCGACCTGGAGATCCTCGAGCGCGGCCGCTCCGAGGGCACGGATCTCGGCTCGCTAGCGCCCCGGCTGTCGCCGGCTTTCGTCGCCCGGCTCGGCATCGCCGGCACGCCCGACGAGGTGGGCGATCAGCTCGCGGCGTACGGCGGGCTCGCTGACGAGCTCAGTCTCTCCGTGGCCACCGACACCGACGTCAACCTGCTCGCCCGCGCGCTCGACCACGCCCGTGCGCGGCTCAACGACACCAACCCCCGGGAGGAAGCATGACCATGGACAACCCGATCATGACGCGCGCCGAGCTCGAGGTGCGCCGCGGTGCCAAGTGGGCGTACCACGGTGCCGACTACCTGCCGTCGTGGGTCGCGGACATGGACTTCCGTGCTCCCGCGGCCGTCACCGAGGCGCTGACCCGGTTGGTCGCCGAGTCGGACTTCGGTTACGCGATCCGTGGCGGCACCCTGCTCGGCCCGGCGATGGGCCGTGCCTTCGCCGCCCGGATGCAGGACCGGTTCGGCTGGGAGGTCGACCCCGAGCGGGTGCTCGCCTGCACCGACCTGGTCCAGGGCGTGTTCGACACCGTGCAGGCGTTCAGCGCGCCCGGCGACAAGGTGGTCGTCCAGGGCCCGACGTACGACCCGTTCCGGGAGGGGATCGAGGACAGCGGCCGGGTGATGGTCGTCGACCACATGCGGTACGACGACCGGACCTGGTCGATCGACCTCGACGCCCTCCGGGCCGCGCTCGCGGAGTCGCCGCTGCTGCTCTTCTGCCACCCGCACAACCCGACCGGGCGCGCCTTCACCCGGGCCGAGCTCGAGGCCATCGGCCAGATCGCGATCGAGCAGGACGCGGTGATCGCGAGCGATGAGATCTGGGCGGACTTCATGCTCGACGCCGAGCAGCACGTGCCGTTCGCCTCGATCAGCCCGGAGATCGCCGAGCGGACGGTGACGATGTACTCGGCCGGCAAGTCGTTCGGTCTGGCCGGCCTGCGCTGCGCCGTGCTGCACTTCGGTTCGGCCGCCCTCCAGGAACGGTTCCACGCCACCTTCCCGCCGCGGATGCTCGGCGGCGCGAACATCATGGGTGTCGAGGCGACCACCGTCGCCTGGGAGTCCGGCAACGCGTGGTTCGAGCAGGTGCTGGACGCGGTCCGGTCCAACCGGGCCAGCATGGAGGCGTTCCTCGCCGAGCACGCCGAGCAGCTGGAGGCGGCGTACCCGACGTCCACCTACCTGTACTGGGTGGACTGCAGCCGGCTCGGGCTCGAGGAGAGCCCCTCGGACTTCTTCAAGCGCGAGGCGCAGGTCGTCTTCACCTCGGGCGCGGAGTTCGGTGCCGACTACGCCCAGTACGTCCGGGTCAACCTCGCCACCTCTCCGGAGATCTTCGACCAGATCCTGGCCCAGGCCGGGAAGGCCCTCGACAACCGGGGAGCCGGTCGTGGCTGAGGCCCGGACCACGGACGTCGCCATCGTCGGCGGCGGGATCGTCGGGCTCTCGATCGCGCTCTCGCTGGCGGAGGCCGGCGTGGCGGTGACCGTGCTCGACAAGGGCGTCCCCGGCAAGGCCGCGTCGTCGCGCAACGGCGGCGGCGTCCGGCAGCAGGGA
Organism: Nocardioides marmoriginsengisoli; assembly: GCF_003725695.1. Taxonomy (GTDB): domain Bacteria; phylum Actinomycetota; class Actinomycetes; order Propionibacteriales; family Nocardioidaceae; genus Marmoricola; species Marmoricola marmoriginsengisoli. Next base: position 384,681 of record NZ_RJSE01000009.1, on the reverse strand, counting down.
CGGGCCTTCCCCGAGCTCGCCCTCGCGCAGCAGGCGATCGAGGCCTGGCCGACGTGGGCGGAGCGGCTCGGCGGGCCGACCGGCTACCGCCGTACCGGTCACCTGGTGGTGGCTGCCGACGCCGGCGAGTTGGCCGCGCTTGAGGAGCGCAGCGCCGCCGAGGCCGAGCACGGGCTGAAGACCACGATCGTCGACGGTGCCGACGTCGCGGCGATGGCACCCGGGCTCGCTCCCGGGCACGTCGGCGGCAAGCTCTGCGAGACCGACGGGATGGCGCTGCCGGCCGTGGTGATGCAGACGATGCACGCGGCGGCCGTGCGCGCCGGCGTCGAGGTCCGTCCGTACGCCGAGGTCACCCGCCTGCGGGTCGACCGCGGCACGGTGACCGGGGTCGAGCTCGCCGACGGGACGAGCTTGTCGGCCGGCACGGTGGTCAACGCCGCCGGCCCCTGGTCCTCGGTGGTGGCCGCGTCGGCCGGGGTCTACCTGCCGGTGGCGCCGAGCCGGCTGCACATGTTCCGCACGGTTCCGCTCGACCGCACCTTCGCGCACGTCTGGGTCGCCCGGGCGTCGATGGACCTGAACGCCTGCCAGTGGGAGGACGGGTCGATCCTCTTCGGCGGCGCGACCCGGCCGGACCCGACGCAGTGGACCTTCAGCCACGAGCCGGGGCCGGCGTTCGTGGAGGACGCCCGCGCCAAGGCGGCCGAGGTGGCGCCGATGATCGCCGCCGCGACCCTGGCCCGGCGGTGGACCGGCGTCCGTGAGTTCACCCCGGACATGCTCCCGGTGATCGGCCGGCCGCGGGAGGTCGGCGGGTTGTTCACCTGCACCGGCTTCAGCGGGCACGGGTTCGCCCTGGGTCCGGTGATCGGCGACCTGGTCGCCGGCTGGATCCGAACCGGGGAGCGCCCGCCGGTCCTGGAGCCGTTCGCACCGGACCGGTTCGCGGTCACCGGCAGCCCGTTCAACCACCCGCCTGCCCCGTGGGGCGGCGCGACCACCGAGGTCGTCCCGAGCCGGAGCCCGCACGCAGCCCCCGCCGGCGTCGACGACGGGCCGTTCAAGCAGCACAGCGGAGTCCCCTCGGGCTTCGACCTACCGACCCCTTTGGAGGACTAGTGATCACCACGTTCGACCACGTCATCGTCCTGGCCCGCGACATCGAGGAGTGCGCGCGCTCGTTCGGGGCCGCCGGCTTCGCGGTCACCACCCGGGAGGACGAGGGCGGGCACATCGCGGAGCACCGCCTGGTGTGCTTCCCGGACGGCTCCTACCTGGAGCTGTACGCCTTCGACCGCGACAACCCGGACGCCCGCTCGCACCGCTGGTTCCGCTACGACGAGCTCGGCGAGGGCTTCTGCGACTACTCGGTCACGACGACCGACCTCCAGGGCGTCGTCGATGCGGCGGAGGCGGCGGGCATCCCGTCCTCCGGGTTCGCCGAGGGCGGCAAGAAGCGCCTGGACGGCGAGGAGTGGATCCTCCGGATGACCGCGCTCGGCGTCGGGGTGGCCGGCCCGGAGCTGCCGTTCGTGCTCGAGGACGTCACTCCTCGCGCGGTCCGGGTCTCCGGGACCGCGCCGCACGCCAACGGCGCCACCGGGATCAGCTCGGTCACCATCGCGACCGCGGATCCGGCCTCGGCGCACGTCGGGTTGGCGATGCTGACCGGCTGCTCCGACCCGGTGCGCTCCGAGCGCGCGGACGGTGCCGTGACGTCGTACCGGTTCGGGGCGCGGGAGATCCGGCTGCTCGTCCCCGCGGCCGGGACCGACGCCGCCCGTCGGCTCGCCGAGGCGGGCCCGGTCGTCTACGAGATCGAGGTGGCCGGCGCGGAGGCCGGGCTCCTGGACCCCGCGTCCGTGCACGCCGCCCGCATCGTCCTGTCCGGCACGACCCTCTGAGGAGAGACCCATGTCCGCAACTGCAACCGTCACCACCCGCACCACCGGCCAGCCGGGCCGGTACATCCTGTCGGCCGAGGGCCGGCACCTGGTGGTCGACGCCTCGGCGATGACCGGTGGCGTCGCCGAGGCGTTCGTCGCCCAGGAGCTCCTCGTCGGCGCGCTCGCCACCTGTGCCCAGGCTGTGGTCTTCGCCAAGGGCGAGGAGTTCGAGATCCGGCCGACGTTCGTCACGGTCGAGGTCGAGTCCGACCGCGACCCGGAGGCGAGCCCGCCGGTGTACTCCTCGATCACGATGGACTTCGTCCTCGGCGGGATCGCCCAGGAGGACGCCCAGCGGCTGGTCGACGAGTTCACCTCGCTCTGCCCGATCTACTACACGGTCTCCCAGGCGGCGCCGATGACGGTGACCGTGCGGGTCGAGCCCTAGGCTCGTCGGGTCGACGTCCGGGAGGAACGCGTGAGCAACGGCGAGGACTTCCAGGTGCACAGCTCCCACTGGGGGCCGTACGAGGCACGCCTGACCGGCGACGGCCTGGAGATCCGGCCGCAGGCCGGGGACCTCGACCCGGCGCCGTTGCTCGAGAACATCCCGGGCAGCATCCATCACGCGACCCGGGTGGACCGGCCGATGGTGCGTGCGTCCTGGCTGGAGGACGGACCCGGACCCGGACCCCGCTCGGGCCCGTTCGTGCCGGTGTCCTGGGACGAGGCCGCGGACCTGGTTGCCGGCGAGGTACGGCGGGTGATCGCCGAGCACGGCAACTCCGCGATCTTCGGCGGCTCCTACGGCTGGTCCTCGGCCGGTCGCTTCCACCACGCGCAGAGCCACGTCCACCGGTTCCTGAACATGGCCGGCGGGTACGTCGGATCGCGGGCCACCTACAGCGCCGGCGCGGCGGAGATCTTCTTCCCGCACGTCGTCGCGGGTGCCGAGGTCGTGGCCCGGTTGTGGCACGAGTGGGAGGACATCGTCGAGAACACCGAGCTGGTGCTGGCCTTCGGCGGGCTGCCGCGGAAGAACAACTTCGTCGCCAGTGGCGGCATCGCCGAGCACCGGGTCGACGGCTACCTGCGCCAGCTCGGCGAGCGCGGAGCGACGGTGGTGAACCTTAGTCCGTTGCGCGACGACTACCCGCCGCACCTGGAGTCGACTTGGGTGCCGGTGCGCCCGTTCGGCGACGTCCCGCTGATGCTGGCGATGTGCTGGGTGCTGGTCACCGAGGGGCGCCACGACCGGGAGTTCCTGGACCGGTACACGGTCGGCTTCGAGCAGGTGCGGCGGTACTTGCTGGGGGAGGGCGACGGCGTACCGAAGGATCCGGCGTGGGCGGCTCCGTTGTGCGGCGTCCCCGCCGACGAGATCATCGCGCTCGCCCGCCGGGCCGCCGAGTCGCGCACGCTGATCAACACCACGCACTCGCTGCAGCGCTCGCAGCACGGGGAGCAGCCGTTGTGGGCCGCCCTGACGCTGGCCTGCCTGCTCGGCCAGGTGGGGCTGCCCGGGCGCGGCTACGCCTACTCGCTGGGCTCGATGGGCAACAACGGGGCACCGCCGATGGCGTTCCCGATCCCGGCGATGCCGCAGGGCGCCAACCCGGTGCGCGACTTCATCCCGGTCGCCCGGATCTCCGACCTCCTGCTGGGGGGCGGTCAGACCTACGACTACAACGGCGACGTGCTGACGTACCCGGACATCCGGATGGTCTACTGGGCCGGCGGCAACCCGTTCCACCACCACCAGGACCTGTTCCGGTTGCGGGAGGCCTTCAGTCGTCCGGACACGGTCGTCGTCCACGAGCAGTACTGGACGTCGACCGCGCGCCTGGCCGACATCGTGCTGCCAGCGACGATCACCCTGGAGCGGCGGGACATCGGGGCCGGCCGGCACGACCGGCGGCTGATCGCGATGAACCGGGTGACGGAGCCGCACGGCGAGGCGAAGGACGACTACGAGATCTTCGCGATGATCTCCGAGCGGCTCGGGCTGGCCGAGGAGTACACCGAGGGACGGACCAGCGAGCAGTGGCTCGAGTCGTTGTACGAGACGTTGAGCGCGTCGATGTCCGAGGTCGGCGTCGAGCCGCCGACGTGGGCGGAGTTCTGGAGTGACGGTGGCCTGGCGATCCCGCCCGAGCCGCGAGAGGGCTCACCGATCGAGCTCTTCCGGAGGGACCCCGAGGCGCACCGGCTCCCGACGCCGAGCGGCCGGATCGAGCTGTACTCCGAGCGGATCGCCTCCTTCGAGTACGACGACTGCTGGGGTCACGCGGCCTGGTTCGAGTCCAGCGAGCGGGTCACCGACGAGGACCTCGCCGACGGCTGGCTGCAGCTGCTCGCCAACAACCCGGCCACCCGCCTGCACAGCCAGCTGGATCCCGGGTCGTTCAGCCAAGGTTCCAAGGTCGCCGGCCGCGAGCCGGTCCGGCTGCACCCGCAGGACGCCGCCGCGCGCGGGATCGGCGACGGAGATGTGGTGATGCTCAGCAACGCCCGCGGTGCCTGCCTGGCGGGGGCGGTACTGTCGGAGGCCGTGCGGCCCGGGGTGGTCCAGCTCTCGACGGGCGCCTGGTTCGAGCCGGTCGTGCTGGACGGGCGCGAGGTCTGCGTGCACGGCAATCCGAACGTGCTGGCCGTGGACGTCGGCACCTCGAAGCTGACCCAGGGGTGCAGCGGCCAGCTCTCGAAGGTGCGGGTCAGCCGGCACGAAGGTGCTGAGGTCCCCGAGGTGTCGGTGACGCGTGGGCCTCCGGAGGTGCTGCAACCTTCTCGCGACCGACGGGCGTAGATCCGGTCACCCGGCCCAGCCGATGACCTCTCCACCAAGTCCCGACCGGGACGTGGGCTGACCGACGAGGACTTGCTCCGGCACGCGTCGGAGGGCGGATTCCGACGCCTACGTACCTTTTGTCCCCACCGATTGCCCACCGACCTGTCACTAACGGCCCACGGCGCCGCGCGCGCTTCTAGGTTGGCCGGCGCATGGTCAGGTTTCGTCGTCTTGGGGCGTGGGGTGCTTTGTGATGAGTCGTTCAAGTTCTGTCGTTCGAGGATCTGCCGGAACCGTGGTTCGCGCGATCGTGCTCCTGGCGCTGGTCGCGGTGAGCCTGGTGGCAGCGCCGCAGACGTCCCAGGCCGCGCCGGTGGGCCCGTCCACAGGGTGCACCGTCATGAACTCTCCCCTGCGGGACGGCCACTACGCGGGTGGCCTGGCGGGGGGCGCGCTGTTCAATGCGGGCGAGGTCGTGACGGCGGCCGCCAGCACCTCGCCGCCGTCCCGGCAGTCGATCCTGCTCCAGTGGTCCGGTGCGGCCTCCGGCAGCATGGTGGTGGTGATGCCGGACAGTGCGTTCTACGTCGTCCCGTTCTACGGCTACTACCAGTTCCAGTGGTCGTCGACCCAGGGCGTCGACTGGAACCTCAGCTGCACTCCGGTCCCGGACGACGACGAGGACGGGATCCCGGACGCGTCCGACAACTGCCCGGACGACGCCAACCCCGATCAAGCGGATGCCGACGACGACGGGAAGGGCGACGTCTGCGACGTGACTCCGGAAGGCCCGACGGTCGTGACCGTGACGGCACCGTCGGGCTCCTCGGTCTACGGCGCGGCGCCGGCCCTGGGGGCAGCGACGTACACCGGCTTCCGCGCGGGTGACGACGCCGGCGACATCACCCCCGCCGACTGCGAGACCGTGGCGCTCGCGACCAGTGATGTCGGCGGGTACCCGACGAGCTGCTCCGGAGCATCCGGTGACGACTACACGTTCACCTACGTCCCCGGGGTGTGGTCGGTCACGCCGGCGCCGCTGACGGTGACCGCTTCGGACGGAACCCAGGTCTACGGAGCGGACAGCGGGCCCACGATCTCGCCGCTCGTCAGCGGCCTGGTCGCTGGCGATGTCGAGGGGGACCTCGGCACGATCGAGTGCGCCGCGGACGTGGCTCCCTCGACCCCGGTCGGCACCTACGAGGGCGCGGCCAGCTGCAGCGGTGCCTCCAACGACAACTACGACATCACCTACGTGGACGGTGACATCACCGTGACCCCGGCCGGGGTGGCGGTGACCGCATCGGTCGGGACGCAGGTGTACGGGTCGACGACCAAGCCGACCATCACGCCCAGCTTCACCGGACTGCCCGAGGGCACCGACCCGAGCGTGCTCGGGACGATCACCTGTGCCGCCGACGTCGACGAGAACACGGCGGTCGGAATCCACACCGACAAGGCGACGTGCACCGGCCCTTCGTCTTCGACGAACTTCGAGATCAGCTACGTCGCCGCCGACGTCACCGTCTCCAAGAAGTCCGTGGTCGTCACGCCTGCTGCCGCCTCGATGACGTACGGCGACGCGGTTCCGGCGATCCTGCCGACGTACGACGGACTCACCAGCGGCGACACCGCTGGTGACCTGACTACCGCACCGACCTGCTCGACCACCGCGACGCCGGCCGCGAACGTGGGTTCGTACCCTTCGAGCTGCCTCGGCGCGGAGGCGACGAACTACGCCTTCACCTACGTCCCCGGCGTCGTCAGCGTGACCAAGGCAGTGCTGCACGCGTCGGCGATCGAGGTCACCCGTACCGTCGAGCAGCCCAACCCGACGCTCGGCATCGGCGCCTTCACCGGGTTCCGGAACGGCGACCAGGCCGCCGTGGTCTCGGGCAAGGCGGCAGTCTCGACCACCGCCACCTCGGCCTCACCGGCGGGGACCTACCCGATCACCGCCAAGCAAGGCACCCTGGCCGCGCAGAACTACACGTTCACGTTCAGCCCGGCGACGCTGAAGGTCCTCAAGGCGATGGTGTCCCTGAGCAAGCACGACCGGAAGGCCTTCGTCAGCCGCGGGAAGCACAGGGTCAAGTTCAGGACCACCGCTCGCAGCGCCCTCACCCAACGCCCGGTGGCCGGCCTCAAGGTCACCTTCACCGCGCGCGACAGGGGAAAGATGATCTTCCGCTGCGCCGCGACCACCAACCGGTACGGCGTTGCCCAGTGCACCGCCACGCAGCGGACCAAGAAGCGTCCGCGGTATCCGATGCCGTACACAGTCACGTCGGCAGCGACCAGCCGCTACACCGCGGGGGCGCGTGCTCTGAGGTAGATCGTCTGAGCGCCCCCGAAGCGCTTGAACCCCCACCGTCGGGTGAAGGTTCAAGCGTCTCAGGGGCGAGGGTGCTCAGGTGCTGGCGCGATCCGCGTTCGCGTGGATCGCGTCGCGGCAGTAGGCGGCGAGCCCGGGCAGGCCGAACGACTCGTCGTACCGGGCGACGTACGCGGGATCGCTCACGTACAGGTCGCCCAGGCGGCGGTGCATCTCCGGAGGGCAGTCGTAGAACCATCGATTCACCTGGAGGCGGTGCTGCTCGGCGGCATCCATCGCGCGGTCGGAGCTAGCGGGTACGCCCTCTCGGAAAGCGTCGGAAAGAGCCTTCTCGACCGCCTCGCCTTCGGCCTTGATCTGGACCCACTCGTCCTTGCCGTAGGACTTGGTCCTCTTCTGCGACTCCTGCCACTCGTCGCTGCTGCCCCACTTCTGCTCTGCCTCGGCCTGGTAGTCGTCGAAGCCTTCGCCGAAGAGCTCGCGCATGTCGTCGTCGGTCATGGGGGTGTTCGTCATCGCCTTCTCCAATGCTTGATCAATCGCGTCGACGAGGTCCTGCATCTCGTCGAGCCTGGACATGACACGTTCGCGCTGGCGGAGGAGGTGAGTGACCTCGCTGCCCTCGTCGAGCAGGCTCGCGATCTCGTCCAGCGACATCTCGAGCCGGCGATACACGATGATCTGGGCCAGCCGGGTCAGGTCGGCCTCGGTGTAGACGCGGTAGCTCGAGCGTGTCCGGCTCGGCGTGAGCAACCCGATCTCGTCGTAGTGGTGAAGCGTTCTGATCGTGATGCCGAACCGTTCCGCAACGGCGCCAACACTCAGCTCTTCCACCGGCGTCTCCTGTGTCATGTCACTCAGGTTCGGGCCTGACGTGGCGTGAGGGTCAAGTCCTGTCCCAGTCGTTCGGGGGTTTGAGTGTCGCCCGCCGTTTGAGCTGGCGCCAGAAGGCGGCGAAATGACGCATGTGCCGCGGCATTTGTCCGGCCGCTTAGCCCCGCGACGGATTGCCATGTCGAGAAGGTGTCGGCCGTAGGAGTCATCCTGATGGCATGAGGCTGTTGCAGGTGTTCGTAACTCTCACGGCTGCCGTGGGCACGGCGATTCAGTTGCGACTGTCTTTGATCGACTTCGGAAGAAGTCGCAAGGAGGCCGTCGAGTGGTGGACTGCTGAAGACGACTTGGTTGCTGAAGCGCCGCGGCTGAGGCGGCGAAGGATGCGCCGCGAACTGCGTTCCTGGCGAGACCCAGAGATTCACCGCACGATCCGCGACCTCCACCTAGCGGTCGGCAGTTGGACCTTGCTCGTCGTGGCGGCAGTGTTGGCCACCTATGCGTCCGTCATCGAATTGCTGAACTGACCTTCATTGTGCGATCGAGCGGCAAGGAGCTTAAGGTCCCAGACGCGGCGGAATGACGCACAGGGCCTCGAGGACGCGATTGTGGTCCTGAAGTTCATTTGGTCGTTCGGGTTTGCCAGGCCAGAGGCCTCGAAGAGGTTGGCATGGGTCAGGCCGGCGCGCTTGCACAACGACGATGGCAGCGTCGTCGCGAGAGCTGACTTCAGGGCCGTTGGCGCGTGCCACGCTCGCACCAGCGCAGGGTTCGGCACTGGGCTAAGCCCCGCTAGTACTGCTCGCCGCGGTAGTTCTCAGTGTGGCGCAACCGCTCGAGCAGGGTCTCACCTGTGATCTGCGCACGGAGAGCTCGGACCTCGCGACCGGCAGACTCCCGCATCATCTCTGCCCAGACCAGGACGTTGCCCAGATCAAGTTCCACGGGGACGGATCCATCAGGATCCGACAGCGGCGGCAGCTGGCGAAAGCTCTGCAAGGCAGAGGCTGACGAGACGAAGGCGGCAGTTTCGTGGGCAATGTTCACCAGCCGCGCCAAGGCTGCCTCCACCGCAGCAATCGAGAGAGTCTTGTCGGCCCCTGCCCAGGCATCGAATCGACGATCCAGAGACGGGTGCCCTGCCCACTTGTTGCGTAGGTGGCGGACGTACTTCAACGGCGTGAAGAGATCTACGTCGATGGCCGCTTGCAGGTTGTGCAGGTTATCCAGCTCGACGGCTGGCGCGTTGGCGGCGATCAGATGCCGCTTCATGCGCTGATGGGCTGCGGGCAAGGACGCGGTCCGACTGTTCTCAGGGTCGTTGCTCGCCAGGCCGCCGTCGTTGAGTGCGGCGATGTCGAGCACCGCCATCCGCATCAATCGGCTGTTGATGTTCCCGATCGCGTGACCAACCCGATCGTCGTTCTCCGGCAGATCATTGAAGTACTGCCTGGACCGCTTTGCCAGGTAGAAGCTCTGGACAGCTTGGATCACCGTCGTCCCCAACAGAACTGACATCTGTGTCCAGGGGATCTCCGCATCCGCGCTCACCCTCACCGCGGCGTGCGTCGCCGGTGCACCCTCGAATACCGGCAGGACGGAGTCGGCATACTCGGATTCGAATGGTGGTTGCTTCATGGCCCAATCCAACCATTGACGCAGTCGCCACCATGCGCGCATCGGCTGAGCCACGACTCGACCGGTTCTGTGTCTCCTTTGCGGCTGCAGCTTCCACGCCGCTTGCCGGACGTCAGCGGCGGAATGACGCGCCCCAGTGAGGCGTCTGGAGTCTCGGGGCCCTACCGATTAGATGCGTGCAGTAGATCCGCCTTCGCTTCCCGTCGCAGACCAGTCGCCGATAGGTTCGGCGTGCGCCACGCTCGGCGAACCCAAGAGCGGTTGCATTCTGCTCAACGGCCACTCGTGAACGCCGAGCGCCTCGAAAGGAGTACGTGGTTGACAAGCAAGCGGCCTAGGCAACTATGGGCCTGGTCTGTTGACGACTTGATCCGCGCGCAGGCCGGTGAGCCCCGGGTCGAAGACTTTCGTTGGGACCGCTGGGAGTCACGAACCTACGTGACTGACATCTTCAACATCGATCAGATCCCCAGTGCTAACGACCTCCTCATCGGGGTGGTTCACGAGGGGGAGCAGCAGGTGGTCGCTGTTGCTCGCCTGGATTCGGCGGCCGGAATATCCACGTCGAGGATGCGTGCGAGCATCAATCCGATTCTTCACATCCAGCCGGTCCCGCTCGACGCTCTTGGAAAAACGCCCGCGGATTCTCGTCGGTTGGCGACAGCGCTGGATACCCAGCCTCTACGGCCTCGACCGCTCGACAACGCAACCGGGCGGGAGATACTGGCTGCGCTCGAGCGGGGCGCGCCAGAACTAAGCAACTGGCTTGAGGCCTTGGATGCCAGCGAGACCGAAGTCGTCGGTGACGAAGGTCAGCGTCTGCGTGAGGAGAGGGACGCAGTCCAGCTCGGTCTGGAGCTCGCCGACCCGCGACTACCGGAGAGCGAGCCCGCTGTACAGGTACCGACGTTTGCTGTGAACACAGCCACGTCGTTCCTCAACCCCGAACTGTTTGAGGACAACGAAGACGACCTCCTGTTCGCTGATCTTCGACGCTTCGACACGAACGGTGTGCTAACAGCGACCAGCGGTTCTACCTCCAGATACAGCGATGGCGAGTTCACCGTCCTGATTGCAAACGTGAACCGCAAGCCGGTCGAGCACCTGATGGGGGTCGATCTCTTGTATTGGGATCAGACCGCCGAGAGTTTCACGCTCCTGCAGTACAAGAGGCTGATGCGGGTCGCGAAGGCCGAGGCCGACGACGCGCCGCAGCGCTGGCGGTACACGCGGCGCAATGACCTAGTCGAACAGCTCGAAAAGATGAGCAAGCTCAAGGTGGCGCCGCCCGTAGACTCCACCGACTGGCGCTTCGTCACCAGTCCGTTCTGGTTCAAGTTTGTGCGTGGAGACGCCTTCAAGCCGAACGATCGGGAGGTCCTGAAGGGCCTCTATGTGCCAGCCGAGTATCTGCGGATAGGGATAGAGGAGAACGCCTTCACCGGCCCGAATGGCGGATTCGCGCTTCACGGTGGGAATGCGAGGTACATCAATCGGGGACCGTTCATCCACTTGGTCAGCCGCCAGTTCACGGGAAGCACACGCGCGACTAGTGAGCAGATCGCAGACCTGATTAGGCAAAACTCGGACCACGAGCTCGTTGTTGTCGCAAAGATGAACGACACCGCAACCGCATGACTGCGTATCGGTTGTGGGACGCGGCCTGGTCGCCAGACCGCTGTCCCGGCTCAGGATGATGCCAGCATGGTCTTCACTCGCAGACTGCAGATCGTCCTACTTCCGGGCGGGACAGTCCTGAAACGCGCGACGCTCTGGTGCCACTACGTTGGCAGCATGTCCGAGCCAACGTTTGAGGTAGCCGTATGGGCTCATTCGCGCAGGTTTCGTCTGGCCTTCGACCGATTGCTGCCAGAACTTCCATTCCTCCAACGGCGCTTCCCGCTCGGATGGTGTACGACGACGTCGATGCTTCTGGGTGAATACCTGCGTGAGTCGGGCCTCGGCGACTTTCACACCCGGAGCGGCGTTCGCGAGTGCGATGGTGAACGCAGGACCCATGCCTGGATGGTTCAGGATGGGCTGATTGTCGACATCACTGCGGATCAGTTTCCTGACGCATGCGCTGCTGTGATCGTCACTCGGGATAGCTCTTGGCACCAGAGTTGGTTGCCAGCGGGGGGTTACTGCCTTGCATCCCTGGCGCATTTCGAGGGCCACGACCACGAGGGGCGAATCCGCGATGTCTACGAAAGCCTGGTTGCCGTCGCGGCGGAATGACGCAAGGAATCCTCTAAGCCGATTGATGCGAGACGGCGGTGTCTTCGTTCAACATCTCGCGTGCCGCCGACTGCAACGAAAGCAAGGCTTCGTTGTACGACTGCCACCCATCAGCCTTCCCTGCGAAGCGATCGTAGACGGCAGACCGCAAGTAGTCGGCCTTCTCGACTACCGGTGACGGAACCAGGATCGCCAGCCGCGCGTAAGCCTGACTGAACTCGCTGAACTCGCTGAACTCGTAGTCCTCGTGAAGGTCAAAGGGGACCAGACCCTCGTGATGATGTTCGCGCTCGAATCGAACGACCGCATCAACTTCATCGTTGGCTGCTGCGAGACACTCGGCGACCGTTGCACGACGATCCGCGTAGCGAGCCTCCCGCGCCTGGAACAGGCGATCCTGGCGCGCCGTCTCCAATGAATTGCTTCGGTCCGCCTCAGCGATACGTCGCGAGTAACGCTGGCTGATGGCCAAGGTTCCCAATGAAGCGATGACCGGCAAGGATGCCAACGCCACGTCCGATTCCATCCAGGGCATTTCCGGATGTTATCTGCGCCAAGTTCAAGTGGTCGCCAGTTGGCTTGGAAATGCGTCAGCGATCCCTGTCGTGGCGGTTTGACCCGGGCCTGGCCACCGGTGGCCCGCCGCTGCAGAGTCGAGCTATGGAAGACGACGACGTTCCCCTGCCAACACTGATCGATCCTGTCTCAGAACTGACCGACGTCACATACGGCGACCTCGCACTAATTGGTGCCGCATTGATGTCAACCGTGACCTCCGTTGTTCTTCACGGTTGGGCATCTCCCGGAAGCAGCCTCGACTACACCAAAGGTGATGCTGGCCCACACGCGGCCATCGTCCGCGATTTCGTGGCATGGACGGCACACAGGAAGCAACTTGCAGACGGTTGTGAGGAGCGCCTGCGGTTGTACGTCGCGGCGAGCGGTTGGACTCATCATCTTCAGGAGCGGTTGGGCGAGATGCTGATGCCCGGGTGGCGGTCAGAACAATGTCCTGTTCGATGCTGGTCGCGAAGATCCATAGCGATCGCGACGGAAAGGCGCAGGCGCATCGCCCCGGAGTCAACTCCAGGTTGGTAGGACGTCCGCGACCGAAGGTGCTCCCTTGACCAGGGTGGTGCGCCAGTCGAGACGGCCCTTCTTCTGCAGTTGGCCGATGAGGACGATGTGCGCGATGCCGAGCTCGGCGGCCTTCTCCTCGACCCATGGCCCACTTATGCGTGCCGGGATGGCCGGGAACCCGTCGGGGAAGATCCAGTTGCGCCCGGACTCGTTCGCCTCTTCCTCCTGAGCCGACTCGTGCTTGTCGTCGAGGTCCTCGACGATGACCTGGTCCTTCTCCACGTGCCCGTGCATGATGTGCGCGATCTCGTGGAGCAGGGCGAACAGAACCTTGTCGAGGCGCTTGCCGCGCCCGGAGAGGCCGATGACAGGGTGCTTGCCTACCCACATCGCGCATCCGTCGATCTTGGCGCCCGGGAGCGCTTCGACGTAGACCAGGCGGACGCCCACGTCAGCCAATTGCTGGGGGAGCTTCGCGAAGTCTTCGGGTGTCCGGACGGTGCGAGGGAGGGACGCGGCGAGCTCGGCGAGCCTTGCGGGGGAGTACTTGTCGACCGGCTGCTGTCGGCGCGCTTCGCGACGCACGCAGAACACCCATGCTCGCTGCAGGAGCGTGATGTCCTCGCCTTGGTTGGCGCGCTTCGCGGCGATCTCGCAGCCGGGTTCGTCGTCCAGCGACTTCAGCTCGTAAAGGTCCTGCACTTGGGGTTCGAGGTCGTCCAGGGACGTGCCCTTCAGGAACCCACGCTTCTGCAGAAGTTGGATGGGGCCGAGCCGGTTGAGTCGCGCGCGCCGGCGGACATCATCGAGCTTGGCCTGCGTCTTGACGTTCCTCTCCTGCTTCGCCAGCAGGTACTGGTCCTGAAGTTTGAGCCAGTACTCCGGCGACTGGGAGAGGGCCGCGCCAATCTGAGCGGCGGACTCCCGGGTGATCTCCTTCTTGCCGGTCACGATCTCCGACACGAACTGTGCCGGGCGGCCGAGGACCGCGGCGAAGTCCACCTGGGACCAGCCACGCGCAGTGAGTTCGAGGTCGAGTAGTTCCCCAACGGGTGTTTGGTCGATGGGGAGCGGGTCGTGGGTTGTGTTGCTCATCTCGGGGTTTCCGTCTCTGGAATCAAGAGCCCGACTACCACAACGCCGTGGCTGTCGGTGTTCTTGAATGTGAGGTCGATCGTGCGGCCCGAGCTCAACGTCGCCCGGGCCCTTGCGGGGTCACCGGAGTCGTCAGGCTCGATCCGAAGCTGGCGCATGTTCCGCATGTCGTCTTCGACGTGTGCGGCGCGAGCGCACTGAACAAGCCGGTGGAACTCCCGAAGCTCCTGACCGCTCCAACCCGCTGGCCGGAACTCGGGATCGGTGGCGAGGCGACGCAACTCCTCATCCAGGTACTCCCGTTCCACGCGACTGTTCTCCATCACCTATCGGCTGATGACTGCACTTTCTTCGTCGCCCGGACGCTACCGGCACCACCTGTGAAGCCACCTTCGACACGCCGACGATCACTCGCCTTGTCATCATCACCCCTAGGGTGATGACGTCCATGCTACTCTCTTCTCACTGGCTCCCACCTCGGGGGCCTCGTCGAAAGGAGAACTGCCATGACGGCAGCGACCCAGGAGCAGAGCAAACAGAAGGACAAGCAGTTCGAGGTGGCCATCAACGGCACCGAGATGTCGCTCGACCACGACGTGCTGACCTACGAAGAGCTCGGTCAGCTCGCTCACCCCGGCCACGACCCCGAGGCCAGGTTCACCGTCACCTACCGCAATGCCGACCCGTCCCGCGGCGGCCAGCTCAACGGCACCCTGATCGCCGGCGAGAAGGTCACCGTCAAGAAGAAGGGCACCACGTTCGATGTCCGGCTCACGACTCGTTCGTAACAGTCCCGATCTGGCCCGCCTGGTCCAGGATGGCTTCGCCGTACGCATCGTCAACGGGTTCCTTGTCGTCGACGACATCCCGTACGTAGACGACGCCGGTCAGATTCAGTGGGGTCACTTCCTCTGCCCACTGGACCTGGCCGGCACCACTACGGCGCCCCCGGCGACGCACGTCATGTGCTTCGCCGGGGGTATCCCCCGTGACCACAACGGCAAGTCGATCAGGGACCTGGTCAACGACGGTGTCGAGAAGTGGTCGGCCACGCCCGACCTCACCGCGACCTGCGGTTTCTCCCAGAGGCCCGAAGGTGGCTACAAGGACTTCTACGAGAAGGTCACCTATTACACGGCCATGGTCATCAGCTCCGCCCAGGCGGTCAACCCTGACGTGCATCCGTACACATTCAAGCCGATCCAGACCGACGAGGACGACGGCGCCTTCACCTACGTCGACACGTTCTCCAGCCGCGCCGGCATCACCGAGCTCAACGACCTCCTCGCTGTGAAGAAGGTCGTCATTGTCGGACTTGGCGGCACCGGGGCGCACCTCCTGGACGGGCTGGCCAAGACACCGGCTCTCACGCTCCATCTCTACGACGCCGACTTCTTCCGCAGTCACAACGCCTTCCGTGCCCCCGGCGCAGCCAGCCTCGCGGACCTGGATGCCGGCCTGACGAAGGTCGAGTACTACACCCAGATGTACTCGGTGATGCGGCGCCACATCGTCCCGCACCCGGTCAACGTCACCGCCGAAAACGTCGCCGAGCTCCTCGACGCCGACTTCGTGTTCCTCGCCCTTGACACCGGGCCCGACAAGGAAGTGATCGTCAAGACGCTCGTCGAAAACGGCATCCCGTTCATCGACACCGGCGTCGGCCTGAGCAAGGACGCGAACGGCATCGCCGGCCAGATCCGGATCACCACGTCGACCCCCGGCCGCAGCGACCACATCGCCCGGGACGGCCTGATCTCGTACCTCCCGGGCGAGGACGCCGAGTACGACACCAACCTGCAAGTCGACGAGATCAACGCGATCACGGCCAAGCTCGCCATCATCCGATACAAGAAGTGGTTGCGCTTCTACGCCGACGTCGAGGACGAGCGTCACACCGTGTTCGTAGTCAACTCCGGCGACCTCCACCACCGTTACGGCACCAGCGACAACGCCCATCCCGGCCGCAGTAACGGTGCTGCCGGCGGCGACCCGGAGGAGGACGACGACCTTGACGGCCTGGTCGAGCACGTCCGGAAGGTCGAGATGGCGCAAGTCGAGACCGAGGACGAGGAATCAGGAGGAGAGGTGGCGTGAAGGCGATGAACCTGACCACGATGTTCACCACGTCCATCCCGGCTACGCCGGAGCCGGAGACCCTTTACGTCTCGCTGCAATACCGTACGGCGGTTCACCTCTGCGCCTGCGGATGTGGCGTCAAGGTCGTCACGCCGCTTGGTCCGAACGACTGGGTGCTCTCGTTCGATGGCTCCGTCAGCCTCCGCCCGTCGATTGGCAACGGCCAACAGCCATGTCGGTCGCACTACTACATCCGTCACGACCACATTGACTGGTTGCCCCGCATCTCTGCGCGTGCAACCGAGGCGGCGCTCGCACGTGACCGAGCTGCCCACGTTCCTGTCGTCGTCGCGCCGATCGCGGCGAAGGCCCGGTGGTGGCGCCGCCTGTGGGACCAAGCACGAGGTACGAGCGCCGGAAGGGGGTGAGCAACATGGGCAAGCCGAGCAAGTCTGCGCTGTCGAAGGCCGGGAAGACGCTGTCGTCATCGTCGTCGTCAAAGGGAGCGAAGTCCAAGGCCGGAAGCACCTTGGGCAAGGGCTGAGCGCCGCCCGGGCGTCCGACCGAGCCATGAACACGGGCGGACGTCCGGGCTCAGCGATGGGGCCCGCACCCTTCTCCGCATCCTGCTGGTCGGCGGATCAGAAGGTGGAACTGACTCCGATCGTGATTGTCGGGCTGCCGTGGCCCGCGTCATTCTGGGCGAACCGACGCGAGCAAGAACCGGCGTACAGGCGCCCAAACCCTCACTGAACAGCGCGCGGAAAGTCCCGGCTGTCGATCTTCACGTCCACCCCGATGATCGGGTGGTCCGTCAGGTAGTCCACGACCGGGCCGCGGTCCTCGTAGTAGTTGCTGAACTCCACGTCGTACGAGCCGGCGATCCAGTCGACCACGCGGTTCGTCTGGACGCTGCACCCGTTGCGTCCGTCGCCGCCGGCGGCGGCCTTCATGTCGGAGCCGGTGACGATGTCGCAGGCCCAGCTGCGGCGCTCGTTCATGTCGCCGGTGACGAAGATCGGGCGGCCGGTCTTGGCGAGGTCGTTGAAGAGCGCGACCTGGCGCTGCTTGGCAATGTTGCGCCACTTCTGGGCGTTGCCGAACTTGTCGGCGGGGTTGTGGAAGTTGGTGAACCAGGCCTCGATGCCGGTCTGCTTGTGGCGGAGCAGCAGCACCGGGATGTTGCGGGGCTTCCCGCTGAAGTACGGGATCGAGACGCTGTCGGCCTTGACCAGCTGCCAGGTGTCCTTGCGCCAGGCGATCGAGTTGTCGCCGTCGCCGCTGCGCTGGGACCCGCCGGGCAGGAGGCCCCAGGTGTTGTTGACCTTGTTGAGGAAGGTCGAGCGCTGGTTGGACTGCATCTCCTGGAAGCCGACGACGGAGAAGCCGTGGTCGAGCACGTACTGGGTGCCGCGGCTGGCGCGGGCCGGCCCGGACTTGGCGCCGCCGCCGGTGTGCGAGCTGCCCAGGATGTTGTACGTCGCCAGCCGGAAGGACAGCGTCGGCGGGGCCGAGCGCCGGGCCATCGGGCGGGCCTCCAGGGTCGGGCCGCCGACGGGGACGCTGCTGGCCAGTGCCTCGGCGGAGAGTGCCACCTTGCTGGGCTTGCTCGGCGGGGCGCTCGTCGTCGCGGTCGCGGTCGGGCTGGGGGTGCTGGACGGGGTGGTGGTCGACGGGTTGGTCTCGGCGACCAGCGCCTTGCCGGCGCCGTTCGGCTGCGAGCTGGGGCCGGAGAGCGCAGGCAGGACGTCGCCGCCCATCAGGACGAACGTCAGCAGCCATGCAACGCCGACACCGCCGACGAGCCCCAGTTTCCCTACCACCGCGCCACGATATCCCGACAAACCAACTCAGATGACCCGCTTGTGGAAAGCCGGCATCCGCTCAGGAGAGGTCCGCCGACCATCGTTCCTCGATCCGGCCGACCTTCCAGATCGTCACCGAGACGATCCAGGCAACGACGAACAGCGCGACGATTCCGTAGCCGACGTACTCCAGGTCGATGTTCGCCAACCAGGCGAACGGGCCCGAGGTGAGCTCCAGGTTCTCGGCCAGCATGCTGCCGATCGTGGTCACGCCGATGATCAGCGCGACCGCGACCGAGAGCGCGGTGACGGTGATGTTGTAGTAGATCTTGCGGATCGGCTGTGCGAAGGCCCAGCCGTAGGCGACGTTCATGAACGCTCCGTCGATGGTGTCCATCAGCGACATCCCGGCGGCGAACAGGATCGGCAGCGTGATCACCGCCCACCACGGCAGGCTGGCCGCGACCGCGCCACCGGCGATCACCAGCAGGCCGATCTCGGTCACCGTGTCGAAGCCGAGTCCGAAGAGGAAGCCGACCGGGTACATGTGCCACGGCTTGCGGACGGTCTTGTTGACCTTGCCGAGGATCCGGTTGAGGAAGCCGCGGTTGTCGAGCTGCCGCTCGAGCTCGGTCTCGTCGTACTGGCCGCGGCGCATGTTCGCGAAGACCCGGAGGATGCCGCGCAGCGCCATCAGGTTCAGCACCGCGATCGCGAGCAGGAACAGGCCGCTGACCGTGGGCCCCCAGACGCCGGCGAACTGGTGGAGCGTCGAGTTCTCGTTCTCCACGCCGTTGGAGAGCGCCCGGACCCCGAAGGCGATGCCCATCACCATCACGAAGACCACCGAGCTGTGCCCGAGGCTGAACCAGAAGCCGACGCTCATCGGGCGCTGCCCGTCGGTCATCAGCTTGCGGGTGGTGTTGTCGATCGCGGCGATGTGGTCCGCGTCGAACGCGTGCCGCAGACCCAGCGTGTACGCCGTGACGCCGAGACCGACGCCGAGGATCTTGCCGCTGACCTCGAAGTGCTCGGGCGCGACCACGCCGATCAGCAGTCCCCAGCCGACGATGTGCAGGAGCGCCACGAACGCGAGGCAGCGGGCCAGCGCGATCTTCTGCTCGCGGTCGAAGCCGCGCTTGGGTGCGGGCGCGGGAGACGTCGGTTCGAGCAGCTGGGTCACCCGACGACCCTAGAACTGCCCTGGCGCTACTTGCAAACGGTTCGCAAGAACGTTCGGCATCCGGTCAGGCAGGAACCGGGGAACCCGTCATGACGCGCACCTGCTCGTACCCGTGCAGCACCCGGGTCCCGCGTCGTACGGGCGCCTCGGCGAGCTCCAGGTCCGGGTACCGCGCGTACAACGTGCGCAGCGCGGTCACCGCCTCCAACCGGGCCAGGCTCGCCCCCAGGCAGAAGTGCACGCCGGCCGAGAACGAGAGGTGCTGGTCCGGGTTGGCGCGGGTCACGTCGAACGCCTGCGGATCGGTGAAGACCTTCGGGTCGCGGTTCACCCCGCCGAGCAGCACCAGGATGCCGAGCCCCTCGGGCACCGGGGTGCCGGCGACCACGGTGTCGCGCAGCGCGGAACGCACCGTGAGCTGCACGGGGGAGTCGTAGCGCAGCACCTCCTCGACCGCGTTCGGCCAGCGCTCCGGCTCGGCGACCAGCAGGTCGCGCTGCTCGGGGTGCGCGGCCAGGTTGACCACCGCGTTGCCGATCAGGTTCACCGTCGTCTCGAAGCCGGCGCCGAGGACCAGCAGCCCGATCGCGCGGAGCTCCAGATCGGTCAGCGCGTCCTCACCGTCGATCAGTGCGAGCTGGCTGAGCAGGTCGTCGCCGGGATTGCGGCGCAGCTGCGCGACGTGCTCGTCGAACCAGTGGTGCATCCGGCGCAGCGCGGTCTCGGCGTCCCGGAACTCGCGGAACGTCAGACCGGGGTCCAGCGTGATCGCGGCCCGGTTGCCCCAGTCGAGCAACCAGTCGTGCTGCTCCTCCGGTACGCCGAGCAGGTCGGCGATCACCGCGACCGGCAACCGGGCGGCGTACCGCTCGACCAGGTCGAACGACCCGCCGTCGAGCTCGTCGAGGAGCTTCTCCGCCACCGACGTGACCCGGTCCTCCAGCGCGGTGATCCGACGAGCGGTGAACGCCCGGGCGACCAGCTTGCGGTGCCGGGTGTGGTCGGGCGGGTCCAGCGCCAGCAGCGACGGCTTGTCGACCGGGCTCAGCGAGTACGGGTCGGCGACCCGCTCCAGCACGCGCCGCAGGAACGGAGGCAGCTCGGCATGGCCGGCAGCGGTGCCGAAGTCGTCGCTGCGCAGGATCTCGTTGGCTGCCTGGTGGTCGACCGTCGAGGAGACCACCGGTCCGCGGACGATCGGGTCCGCTCCGCGCAGCAACTCGTACGTCGGGAACGGATCGGCCGCGATCTTCGGGTCGATCGCCAGCATCGCGGTCAGGACGCCGCGCTTCGCCTCCACCTGGAGGCCCCGCCGCTGCAGCCCGTGCGAGAGCAGCCAGGTCGCGTACGACCGGACGACGGACGCCTTCTTGATCGGGGGCACAGCCCTACGCGGAGACACGGTCCGAGGGTACCGACGGGCCGATCCGGGGAAGCGAGTCCTGACGCGGGGCCGGGATCCTGCTCGAGCCTGCGCGCAGCAACCGGATCACGCCGGCGTTGCGCTCCTCCAGCCGCGCGCGCTGCTCCTCCAGGACGGACTCGGGGAGGTGGGTGTCGAGCTGGGCCTCCCGGGTCAGGTTCCAGCGGTAGTGCAGGGCGGCCGCGAGCTCCTCGCGGTCGCCGAAGATCTCGGCGTACTCGGGGTTCCACGGCAGCTCGGTCGCGCCGGCGTTCGCCAGCGTCTCGACCTCCTGCAGTGCCTGCCAACGACGGTGCGTCTCGGACCAGGTCATGGCCGATCACCTTCTTCTCTCGCTCGGGATGGGGTCCTTCGAGTGTGCTGTGCCGCGGCCCCGGATCCATCGGTCCGCGGTACCCATCCGGGCTACGACCCTGGTAGGAGCCGAGGTCCGGCGCGAGGGATGAGATCAGGGATGAGACTCCGGCGGATCGGACCTTTCGACACGGACCCGCACCTAGGTTGCAAAGCGCTCCGACCCGCCGTCCGGGGCGCTCGACTCGTCTTGGTACCCGTCTTGGAAGGCCCCTCATGCGCACCCGCACCTCCCGTCCCCGTCGCCGCGGAGCAGCGCTCCTCGCGTCCGCCGGCCTGCTCGCCGGCGCCTTCACCGGGCTCGTCGCGAGCCCGGCGTCCGCCGCCGGCGGAGTCCTCGACCTCGTGATCACCCCGGTCAACCAGGGCGACGGCACCGAGATCACCGACCTGAGCGCCGTGGTGAACGGGAGCCCGTCGCCGATCAGCACCCCGGTGACCTACAAGGTGCAGTACTCCTGCACGACCGACGTGTGCGACGGGACCCAGGTGCAGTTCACGCCGCCGCCGGCCGACCCGTGGGGCCTGAACCCGGCCGGCCGGTCGATCCTGCGGTACGCGAGCTGGGTCGCCCCCGCGGGCATCCCCGGTGCCACCATCGGCGGGGACGACCTCACCGGCAAGACGATCAACCTCGGCAACCTGGCCGCGGGCACCTCGGGCACCTTCTCGGTGACCTACAACTCCCCGGGCATCTCGGGCAACGACACCGCGGGCGGCCAGTTCTTCCCGGACGGCTCCGACATCGAGATGTCGGCGACCGCGTCGTCGACCACGGCCTCCTCGGCGACCTCGGACTCGAGCATCACCTGGCACATCGGTACGCCGGCCGGTCCCGCCGGTGCGGTGGTTCCGAGCAGCACCGTCAAGCCGGACGTCACCACCAGGGTCCAGCTCGCCGCCAACTCGGGCTCGATGCAGATCTTCTCCGGCGCCAGCATCCAGGGCGACGGCCGGTTCGTGGCCGCGGGCGACTACAAGATCGTCTTCCACGCACCCGCCCAGGCCGTCATCGGCCCGGTCCGGATCAGTACGGCGCCCGGCGCCCCCATCGACACCGACGCGGTCGTCGACAACGTCGCGCACACGGTCACCTGGACCAAGGGCTCGCTCAACAACCCGGTCTACGGCGCCCGTGGTGCCTGGGGCGGCGGCGGGCCGTCGGCGTACAACAGCGGCGGCGCGGCGACCAACAACCCGCTGGTCGGCACCGACGACAAGGCCTTCTGGCAGAAGCGGGTCGTCGAGCTGACCTTCCCGGTGAGCAACTTCCCGGAGGCCGACGGGACCGGCTGCAACTTCCGGACCGCGGTCACCAACTCCCTCGACGTGACGGTGCACTACCTCGACGACGCACGCACCCTGGGCACGAAGACGATCAACGCCACCAACTACGTCGCCTGCGGCGCGCCGTTCGGCGGACTCAACTCCAGCAAGCAGGTCGTCGCCAGCGGCAACACCACCGCGTCGGGCGACGGTGACCTCGGCGGCACCCCTTCGGTGTACGCCGTCAACGTCCCCGCAACAGGAAACACCGACCTGCAGAACCGCGCCTGGCGGGTCAACGCGTTCAACCTCGGCAACGTGGACGGAACCGTCGTCATCGACGAGCCCAACCTCGACAAGGACCACATCAAGGTCAACCGGATCACGGTCCCGACCCCGACCAGCACCCTCGCGGGATACGTGGCGCCCGAGGACTTCACCGCGACGGTCGAGTGGGAGGACAACACCGGCGACACCGGCACCGCGACCCTCGCCGGCGGTGAGTTCATCGACGTCGCGCCGGGTCGCTGGTTCACCAGCGCCACGACGACCGCCGTGGTCCCGGCGGGCCGGATCCTGCGGACCGACAGCACCCAGACCCAGTTCTTCGTCGACTACCGGTTCAAGGTCGACGACGGCGCGGTCCCGCTGATCGGTCAGCAGCGCACCAACTCCGCCGACGTCACGATCAGCTACCCCTCCGACGCGGACGGCGACGGGATCGACGACGACTACGTTACCGCCGCCAACGGCACCCCGCTGCCGAGCCGGCAGGTCTCCACGCCCGCCTCCCGCACGGTGCAGTACACCCAGCCGCTGACGACGCTGAACGCCACCTTCAACGGCCAGCCGGTCGTCCAGGGCGGCGGCGCCGTCCAGGTCGGCACCCACGTCACGTTCGGGGTGCGGGGCCAGGTCAACGCGGCCTGGCCGGGGACGAGCATCACCCCGCAGACCGTGTTCATCGCACCGGTCGGCTGGAAGATCCTCCCCGGCTCGGCGTCGTTCACCGCTGCCGGAACAGGCGCGTTCGCCTCGATCCCGGCCGGTGTCACCTACACCTACGGCACCGGCACCTTCGGCTCGGAGACCCGTGACTACGTGGTGGCGACGTACCCGTCGACGGTGGCGCTCGCCACCGCACCGGGCGTCCTGAACAACTGGCCGACCCTCTCGACCACGGCGTACCCCACGAACCTCGCGGTGCCCGGAGTCAACCCGATCCCCGCCACCTGGGCCGGTGACGCCAGCGGCACCTGGTACGACGCGACCACCAACGCGTACCTGTCGGGAGCAGGTCAGTTCCGGGTCAGCGGCGGCAACAACTTCGCGGCCGACGGCCCGGACGTCGACGGCGACGGCAACACCACCGAGGAGCTCGCGAACCTGGCCACGGCCTTCCCGATCCCGGTGACCGCCTCCGACGCCCTCAGCGTCGTCAAGGAGATCTGCGTCCCCGACGCCGGGGCTCCGGGTGGCTGCGACTGGGCAGCCGACCCTACGGTCAACCACGAGATCACCACGGCGTCCGACGTGAAGTACCGGATCCGGGTGAGCAACGCCGGCAACACCACGCTGCACGGCGTGACGGCGTACGACGTGCTCCCGTACGTCGGCGACACCGGCCTGCTCGCCGGGGCCGCCAGCCGCGGCTCGCAGTTCGCGATGACGTTCAGCTCGGTGGACTCCTCGTCCGCCGGACTCGACCTGGCGTTCTCGGGCTCGACGAACCCGGCCCGGCCCGAGGTCTACCCCGGCGCCGCCGGCACGACCAACGACTGGGGAGCCGGCGCGGCCGGCAAGAAGGCGATCCGGATCACCGTCACCGGCGACCTGGCCGCCGGTGAGGAGAAGCAGGTCACCTTCCTCGCCGCTCCGGCAGCCGGTGCCGACGCACCGCAGAAGGCCTGCAACACGGTCGCGATCGACTCGACCGAGACCCTGCCGGCGGAGCCGCTCCCGGTCTGCGTGCAGCTGAACGAGGCCGACCTCTCCGTGACGACGGGCTCGCTCACGCCGTGGAAGGAGGGCGAGGCGACCACGATCCCGTTCACGATCGAGAACAAGGGCGGGGGCGACGACGCCGACGCCTCGGTCGCGATCGACGTCCCGGCCGGGATGCAGGTCGACGACCTCACCCCGACCGGCTGGAGCTGCACGGTCCCCGGCGGCGGTGCGGCACCGGTCGACGGCGCGGTCACCCTGACCTGTACGCCGGTCGACGGCTCCGGTGACCCGAGGACCCTCGACGCCGACGAGCCGGAGACGCTCTCGCTCGCGGTCACCCCGACCGCACCGAGCGCGACGCCGATCTGCGTGGGCGCCGAGATCAGCGGGTCGCTCTTCGACCCGGTCGACGCCAACAACACCGACGAGGCCTGCGCCACCGTCGCGGACGCGTTCGTGGCCGCACCGGCGCTCACCCTCGACAAGTCCTCGGAGTTCGTCACCGACGCCAACGGCAACGGCAAGGCCGACAAGGGCGACGTCCTGAAGTACACCTTCAGCGTCGAGAACACCGGCAACGTCGACGTCGACGACGTGGCGATCACCGACGCCAAGATCGGTGCCACCACCCCGGCGTCGGTCGACGTCGCGGCCGGGGACACCGAGGAGCTCACCGCGAACTACACGGTCACCCAGGCCGACGTGGACGCCGGTGCGACCCGCAACAGCGCCTCGGCCACCGGGACCCCGACCTCGGGTGGTTCGGTCACGTCGAACACCGACACCGACGTCGTCCCCGGCCCGGACCCGGTCCCGACGATCACGGTGCAGAAGGAAGCCGAGCTGACCACCGACGCCGGGACCACCGGCAAGGCCGACGTGGACGACGTGATCACCTACACGATCACCGTCCACAACGCCGGACCGGCGACCGCGCACGACGTGTCGGTCACCGACCCGCTGGCGGGCCTGTCGACGATCACGCCCGCGTCGGTCGCGACGCTGGCGCCGGGCGACGACGCCGAGTTCACCGCGACGTACACGGTGAAGCAGAGCGACGTCGACAACGGCTCGGTCGTGAACACCGCGACCGCGTCGTTCCGGAAGCCGACCCCGCCGGGCGGCCCGGTGCCGGCCCTGGAGGACGAGGACAGCAACGAGGTCACGGTCGAGGCCATCGACCCGGACCCGTCGCTGAGCATCGAGAAGACCTCGACCTTCAAGACCGATGCCCACGACGACGACCTCGCCGACAAGGGCGACGTGCTCACCTACTCGTTCGAGGTGGAGAACACCGGCAACGTGACCCTCACCGGGGTCACCGTCGACGACGCGCTCGCCGGCCTGGGCGCGATCAGCCCGGCCCCGGCGACACTCGCTCCGGGTGCGTCGCAGACCTTCACCGCGGACTACACCGTCACCCAGGGTGACGTGGACGCCGGCGGCACCTTCAACGAGGCGACCGCTGTCGGCACCCCGCCGGCCGGTGGCAAGACCGAGTCCGACCCGGACGACGACGCTGTCGACGGCCCGGACCCGGAGCCGGTCGTCACGGTGACCAAGGAGGGTGAGCTCACCACCGACCACGGCACCGCCGGCAAGGCCGACCCGGGTGACGTGATCACCTACACCTTCACGGTGCACAACGCCGGTCCGGCGACCGCGAAGGACGTCTCGGTCACCGACCCGCTGGCGGGCCTGTCGGCGATCACGCCGGCCTCGGTCGCGACGCTGGCGCCGGGCGACGACGCCGAGTTCACCGCGACGTACACGGTGACGACAAAGGACGTCGACCGCGGCGAGGTGCGCAACCAGGCGTCGGCCGGCTACACCCCGCCGACGCCGCGCGGCGGACCCGCTCCGGCGCCGAAGGTCACCGCACCGAGCAACGTCGTCATCACCCCGGCGATCGTCAAGGTGCAGC
This sequence comes from Nocardioides marmoriginsengisoli, assembly GCF_003725695.1. Classification (GTDB taxonomy): domain Bacteria; phylum Actinomycetota; class Actinomycetes; order Propionibacteriales; family Nocardioidaceae; genus Marmoricola; species Marmoricola marmoriginsengisoli. Next base: position 358,803 of record NZ_RJSE01000009.1, on the reverse strand, counting down.
CGACCGTGACCACCAAGAGCACGGTCAGCACGGTGAAGCTCGCGGTGCGCGCCAACGGCACCACGGTGAGCAAGCCGGTGGCCGACGTCGTGACCATCGCGGGCATCGCGGCCGGCGGAGCGCCGATCCAGGGCACCGCCACGCTGTACGGCCCGAGCACCAAGCGGAGCGCGTCGATGTGCACGCCGGGCAAGGTCGCCCGCAAGCTCACCTTCACCGCGCAGAACGGCACCACCAGGCTGCCGGCGGTCCAGGTCGGCCTCCCGGGTCACTACACCTGGGTGGTCAAGCTCGCGGGCAACGACCTGAACAAGCCCGCGCAGCACGCCTGCGGCATCGCGGCGGAGTCGTTCGTGGTCTCCCGTGCGGCGTACGCGGCACCGGTGATCAGCACCGGGTTCGCGCAGGCCGGCAGCAGCAGCGCCCGCGTGGCCGGAGCCCCGACCAACCTGCAGTTCGGCGGGCTCGGGATCACGGCGCCGGTGCAGACCGTCGGCGTCAAGCGCGGCACGATGACCGTGCCCGGCAACGTCCGCCGGCTCGGGTGGCTGCGCAGCTCGGCGGCGATCGGCGAGGCGATCGGCACCACCGTGATCGCCGGCCACATCTCCGACCAGCGCGACCGTCCCGGTGCGTTCTGGCGGCTGAGCAAGGCCAAGGTCGGCCAGGTCGTGAAGATCAAGGACGGCGCCGGCAAGGTGCACCGCTACAAGGTCACCGGCAAGCGCACCTACCCGCGGTCGAAGAAGCTGCCGGCGTCGCTGTTCAGCACGACCGGGTCCGCCCGGATGCTGCTCGTCAGCTGCACCGGCAAGGTGACCCGTCCGGGTGGTGGGTTCCACTACACCAAGAACCTGGTGGTGACCGCCGTACCGATCGGCTGATCGGCTCGTCAGGAGCCCCGTCCCGCGCACCACGAGCGCAGGGCGGGGCTCCGGCGCGCCCGCCTACGACCCTGGTAGGAGGTCCGGGACCACCCAGGACGGATGCCGAGGACGCCCGGGCTGCCTACGCTGGGTCCGTGCGCCCTCATGACCCCTACGCCGACCCGCCTGCCGCGGAACCCGTTCCCGGGCCGGGCGGCTGGCTGCGTACCCGGATCGAGGAGCACATCGCGGCCCACGGCCTGGCCTACCCGTGGTGGATCCCGGTCGTCGCGATCCTCGGTCAGGTCGGTGCCGTCGGCATCGCGCTGAGCTTGCGCGACGCCCTCTGGCCGGTGCAGCCGGTCACCGCCGCCCTGGTGCTGGTGATCCTGCCGGGCATCTGGATGATCGGCTTCAACCGGCACCTCGCGCACACCGCCGAGACGGTCGCCGGCCTCGGCGCCGCCGCGCTGCTGCTGTGGAACCCGGTCGGACCCGGTACGGCGCTCGACGTCGCCCCGGCGCTGCTCGCGCTCATCACCGCCGAGGTGGTGGCGCGGGACGGCATCCGCAACGGCCTGGTCGTCAGCGGGATCTCGCTCGCGATGATCGGCGCGGCCGCCGCCGGACCCGGCCTGGACGGTACGCCGGTGCACCTGGTCGACGTACCGCTCGGCTTCGTCGTCGGCTACATGCTGCTCTGGCAGATGCGCGCGCTGACCGCCGAGCGCGCCGCCCGCGAGGGCGAGTACGCGCGCGCCACGCTGGCCGAGCGCGAGCGGATCGCGCGCGAGATCCACGACCTGGTCGCGCACTCGCTGTCGGTCACGCTGCTCCAGATCACCGGCGCACGGCACGCCCTCGGCGACATCGAGGGCGAGGACGCCGCGGTCGCCGACATCGACGGAGCCCTCGCCGACGCCGAGCGCGTCGGGCGGCAGGCGATGGTGGACATCCGGCAGACGGTGAGCACGCTCGCGGACGGACCGTCGGAGACGCGCGCGCTGCCGAGCGGGTCGAACATTGCCGACCTCGTCGCCCAGCTGGAGCGCGCCGGCCTGCACGTCGAGTACGACGAGGCAGGCGACCCCGGCAGGCTCGCCCAGGCGACCGGGCTCGGCCTCTACCGGATCGCGCAGGAGTCGCTGGCGAACATCGCCAAGCACGCCCCCGGCAGCACCGCGCGGGTGCGGTTCTCGGTGACCTCGCGGGAGGCGCGCCTCGTCGTCCGGAACGCGCTGCCGGCGAAGGTGGTCAGCGACGGCGCCGGGTCCGGCCTCGCCGGGATGAGCGCCCGGGCCGAGCAGCTCGGCGCGCGGCTGACCACGACGGCCGTCGACGGCGACTGGCTGGTCGACCTGGTGGTGCCGCTGCGCGAGCGCAACGGTCTGCTCTCCTGCCCGCTCCGCTCCGCGCACCGGTCCGGGAGGCTGGCGTGGTGAACGCTCGTGACGGGCGCGGAGGGGCTTCGGCCCCTGGCGCCGAGGTCCGCGTCGTCCTCGTCGACGACCAGGAGCTGGTCCGTTCCGGACTGCGCCGGATCCTGCGCAAGCGCGACGGGTTCGACATCGTCGCCGAGTGCGGCGACGGCGCCGAGGTGCCCGACGCGCTCGCGAGCGCCGGGGACGTCGACGTCGTGGTGATGGACCTGCGGATGCGCGAGATCGACGGGATCACCGCGACCCGCGCCCTGGCCGCCGAGCCGGACGCACCGCCCGTGCTGGTGCTGACCACTTTCGACGACGACGAGATGCTCTCCGGCGCGCTACGGGCCGGGGCCGCCGGCTTCCTGCTCAAGGACTCCTCGGCCGAGGACCTGATCCGTGCGGTCCGCGCGGTCGCCGCCGGAGACTCCTGGTTGGATCCGGCCGTCACCGGCCGGGTGCTCAACAGCTACCGGCAGAGCGCGCCGGTCTCGCACGCGTCCGGCGACGTCCGCGAGATCCTGACCGCGCGCGAGCTCGAGGTGCTCTGCGCGATGGCGGGCGGACGCTCCAACGCCGAGATCGCCGAGGACCTGTTCATCTCCGAGCTGACCGTGAAGAGCCACATCGGCCGGATCTTCACGAAGCTCGACCTGCGGGACCGGCCCGCGGCGATCGTCTACGCCTACGACAACGGGCTGGTGCACCCGGCCTGAGGGTGCGCGGGCCGGACGTCGAGCCTGTCGAGACGCGGTGAGGGTCGCGCCCGGCCCAGCCGACCTCACGGTCGCCCGGACCGGGGGGAGCCCGGACGTCGAGCCTGTCGAGACGCGGTGAGGGTCGCGCCCGGCCTACGTCCGCGCTCGCGCGACGACGTCGAACGCGCGCTGCGCCAGCGGCAGCGCGGCTTCCCGATCCACCGGCACCAACCCGATCTTGGTACGACGGTCCAGCAGGTCGTCGACGTCGGCGGCGCCCTCGTGGGTGATCCCGAAGACGAGCTCGGCGAGCGTCGCCGGCACGGTCGCGCTGACCGGGGTCAGCGCCTCCTCCTCGGAGAGCCCGTGCGCGAGCGCGTTCGCCAGCACGTCCGGCGCCTCGGTGCCGAACCGGCGTACCAGGCGGGGCGGTGCGGCGACGTGCGCCAGGGTGTCGGCGTCCGCGGCGCCGAGAATCGGCAGTGCCTTGGTGCGGCACGGTCCGGCCGCCAGCGACCGCTGAGCCACCGCGGCATCGACGGCGTCCTCAGCCATCCGCCGGTAGGTGGTCAGCTTGCCGCCGACGATCGTGATCACGCCGGTGTCCGAGGTCAGCACGGCGTGCTTGCGGGACAGGTCGGCCGTGGATCCGTCGCTCTTCAGCAGCGGCCGGAGACCGGCGTACGCCCCGACGACGTCGTCGCGGGTGAGCGGCGTCTCCAGCACCCGGGAGATCACGTCGAGCAGGAACGTGACGTCCTCCTCCGGCACCTCGGGGACGTCCGGGATCTCGCCGTCGACCTCCTCGTCGGTGAGCCCGAGGTAGATGTTCCCGTCGGGCTGCGGCAGCGCGAACACGAACCGGTTCGACGAGCCGGGGACGGGCGCCATGATCGCGCAGCGGACGCTGGGCAGGCTGCTTGCGCGGAGCACCACGTGGGTGCCGCGGCTCGGCTTCAGGACGATGCCGGGGATCAGCGTGCCGGCCCAGACGCCGGTGGCGTTGATGACGGCCTTCGCGGTGATCCGGCGTTCTTCACCGGTCAGCTCGTCGCGGAGCAGCGCGCCGTCCCCGGTCACCTCGAGCACGCGGGTGCGGGTGTGCACCTGGGCGCCCTCGGCGGCAGCGGTACGCGCGAGACCGACGACCAGGCGGGCGTCGTCCTCGAGCTGCCCGTCCCAGGAAAGGACCCCGCCGCGGGTGTCGCGGCGGATCACGCCGGCCAGCGCCTTGGTCTCGGTCGCACTGATCCGGCGGGGCTTGGGCAGCGTCTCGCGGCCGGTGCGCGCGACCTTGCGCAGCAGGTCCCCGGCACCGACGCCGCGCCGGGCCAGGAACGCCTGGAACGCAGTGACGTCGGAGGTCAGCGGGATCACCATCGGCAGGGCGCGGATCAGGTGCGGCGCCGTCGACTCCATCAGGATGCCGCGCTCGACCGCGCTCTCGTGGGCGATCGCGACCTGGCCCTTGGCGAGGTAGCGCAGCCCCCCGTGCACGAGCTTGGAGGAGAACCGCGAGGTCCCCCAGGCGACGTCGAATGCGTCGACGGCGACGACGTCCAGGCCTCGTGCGGCCGCGTCGAGGGCGACGCCGGCGCCGGTGACCCCGAGGCCGATGACGAGGACGTCGGTGGACTCCGGGATGCCGGCGGACCCGGCGGTGATGCGTCCGGTGCTCATGGCGTCAGGTACCTCTCGACGAGGAGCGCGAGCTCGCGATCGAAGTCGGCGTCGGCGAGGCCGTCACCGGTCATGGTCTGCGCCGACAGCGTGAAGCCGTGGGCGGTGAGGAGGAGCGTCCGGGCGAGCAGTCGCGGATCGCCGTCCCGGATCTCGCCGGCCTGCTGGCCCGCAGTGATCTCGGCCGTGGTCAGCGTCAGCACCAGCTCCTGGGAACGACCGGGGCGCTCCAGCAGGTAGGGGAGCAGCATCTGGGGGTCGAGCTCGATGATCCGGGTGAACAGCTCGTTGGCGCGCAGCGCGCGGACGGTGCTGACGATGCCGTCGACGAGGCGCTCGCGGTGGTTCGCGGACCGTCCGCCGAGGTCGACCAGGCCGGCCCACTCGCGGGTCATCAGGTCGCCGAGGAGCGCGCTCATCTCCGGCCAGCGGCGGTAGAGCGTCATCCGGCTGAGGCCGGCGCGGCGGGCGATGTCGGTGAGCGTCGTACGGCTCCAGCCCACGGCGAGGATCGCCTCGCGGGCGGCGTCGAGGGCCAGGTCCTCCGAGGTGCGCGACTCCGGTACGGCGCTCATCCGGCAAACCCAGGGTTGTGACAGTGGGACATCATATGTAACACTGTAACACATGACGACGCACCCGAGCCCCATCTCCGACCCGACCGCCGCCGAGATGCACTGGTCCCGCTGGGGTGACCCGGCCGAGGCCGGCCCGCTCGCCGAGTCCGCCTTCGCCCTGGTCGACACCTTCATCGGCACCCGCGAGACCCCGGCGGTCGCCCCCGCCGACGTCCGGCTCACCGAGCCGCTGGCCGCCGACCTGGTGGCCGAGCTCGCCGAGATCGTCGGCGCCGCCCACGTCCTCACCGACCACGAGACCCGGCTGCACCGCACCCGCGGCAAGTCGACGCCGGACATGCTGAAGATCCGCAGCGGCGACGGCTCGGACTCCCCGGACGCCGTCGTCCGCCCGGCGAACCACGACGAGGTCGTCGCGCTCATCGACTGGGCCGTACGCCGCCACGTCGCGCTGGTGCCCTTCGGTGGCGGTACGTCGGTCGTCGGCGGCTTGGCCGCTCGTCGCGACGGCTTCGCCGGGGTGGTCAGCCTGGACCTGCTCCGCTTCGACAAGCTCGTCGAGGTCGACCGCGACTCGATGACCGTCGTCCTCGAACCGGGCCTGCGCGGTCCGGCCGCCGAGGCGCTGCTCGCGGCCGAGGGGCTGACCCTGGGCCACTTCCCGCAGTCGTTCCAGTACGCCTCGATCGGCGGCTTCGCGGTGACCCGGTCCTCCGGTCAGTCCTCCGCCGGCTACGGCCGCTTCGACTCGCTCGTCGTCGGCCTCAAGGTCGCGACCCCGCAGGGGACGCTGGAGCTCGGGAACTCGCCGGCCAACGCCGCCGGACCCGACCTGCGCGAGCTCGTGATGGGTTCGGAGGGCGCGTTCGGTGTCGTCACCGCCGTCCGGGTCCGGGTCCGCCCGCTGCCCGAGGTCCGCACCTACGAGGGCTGGCGCTGGCCGTCGTTCGCCGAGGGCGCGGCCGCGATGCGCACGCTCGCCCAGGCCGGCATGCTGCCGACCGTGCTCCGGCTCTCCGACGAGAACGAGACCGCGATCAACCTGGCGAAGCCGAGCGAGGTCGGCGGGGAGTCGGCCGGCGGCTGCCTGATGATCACCGGCTACGAGGGCACCCCGGCTGCGGTCGAGGCGAAGAAGGCCGCGGTCACCGCGCTGCTCGCCGGACTCGGCGGCGAGAACCAGGGCCCCGACAGCGGTCAGGCCTGGGCCGACGGTCGCTTCCACGGCCCGTACCTGCGGGACTCGCTCCTCGATGTCGGCGTGCTCGTCGAGACGATGGAGACGGTTACCTTCTGGTCGAACCTCGACCACGTCTACACCGCGGTCAAGGATGCCCTGGTCGCCTCGCTCGGTGCCGAGACCCTGGTGCTCTGCCACATCTCGCACGTCTACGAGACGGGTGCGTCGCTCTACTTCACCGTCGCGACGAAGGCGTCGGAGGAGCCGCTCCCGCAGTGGCTCGCGGCCAAGGCTGCCGCGTCGGACGCGATGGTGCACAACGGCGCGTCGATCACCCACCATCACGCCGTCGGCCAGGACCACAAGCCGTGGTTGGCCGAGGAGATCGGCCCGGTCGGTGTCGAGATGCTGCGCGCGGTCAAGGAGCGGATCGACCCGACGGGGGTCCTGAACCCCGGGGTGCTGATCCCCTAGCTGGGTCCGGACATCGAGCCTGTAGAGATGCGGTGCGAGTCTGCGCGGACGTCACCACGTCTCGACAAGCTCGACGTCCGGTTGGCGCGCGCGTCCGGGTTGGCGTGCGCGTCTGCGTGTGCGCGCCCGCGTCCGGGTCGGAGCAAGTCCGGGTGCGAGCGAGTCCGGGAACGCTAGAACGTGCCGGAGGGGTCCGGCATCAGCTCGTTGCGGACGAAGAACCCGTCGCACTGGAGCATCCGGCCGGTGCGCGGGTCGCCGAACCCGCCCTCGAGCGCGAAGATCCCGAACCCTGCCTCCGTCATCCGCTGGACGAGGTCCTCGAAGAGCGGGGCGCCGTCGTACAGGGGCACCATGGAGAGCTCGAGCTGAACGGCCGCGAACTGCGCCAGCGCGTCGCCGGCACCGTCCAGGACGGCGCCCTCGTACCCCTGGGTGTCGATCTTGAGAAGGGTCTTCGCCGGGTCGACGCCCTGGGACCCGAGGATCTCGGCGATGGTCGTCATCGCGACCTTCTCGGACCGGACGTACTCCGACCCGGGCGCGGCCAGGCTGTGCGCGTCGGTCATCGGCAGGATCGAGCTGGAGTAGGAGTTCGCGGAGACGTTGATCTCGATCTCCCCGGGCGCCGAGCCGACGGCGGTGTTCAGCGTCGTCCAGCCGGAGTCGTTCGCGGCCCGGCGGGCGAGGTGCGGGAAGGCGTCGCTGAGCGGCTCGGCGGAAATGATCCGGCCCTGGTAGCCGCTGGCGCGCAGGGCGGCGCCGTACTGGCCGATGTTGCCGCCGATGTCGAGCACGGTGCCGAGCTCAAGCCACTTCATCGCGGTCGCGACCTGCACCGGGAACGGGTTCCGGACCAGGTCCAGGTTCCGCTTCTGGAGCGCGGAGTGCAGGGCCACCTTGGCCTGGTCGACCAGCCGGCCACCACGGCCTTCGGCACGGTTCGTCACAGTCGTTCTCCTCGGTACTTCCCTGGGCGGTGCCGCGAACGATACCGGCGATCGGTGTCCTTCACGTGCCGAAGGCCCAGACCGCTACCGGCCCCGCCTCGAGGACCCGCAGGGTGCTCTCGCCGTGGTCGGCCAGCCGGGCGGCGTCGCCCGCGCGGAGCGTGGTGCCGGGGCGCTCGTCCTGTCGACGGGCGGCGTCGTTCGCGTCGAGCACGCCGGCGCCGTGCTCGCCCCGCCGAGCGTCACCGGCGGTGAGCCGGACCGCGCCGACCTCGACCTGCCCGTCCGCGACGAACACGTGCAGCAGCGGGGCGTCCGGGAGCCGGATCTCGCCGGCGGCCGCCGTGGCGACGTACAGCCGGGCCCCGGCTACCCCGAGGCCGAGCCCGCCCGGCCCGACCACCTCGGTGAGGTCGCTCCCGGTCCCGCCCCGGGAGACCGCGTACGACGCCGCTCCGCCGGACTCGTCGGGGCGCAACCAGGTCTGCAGGAAGCGGGTGCGCACGCCGGGCTCGGTGACCTCGGCGTGCACGATCCCGGCTCCGGCGCTGATCCGCTGGACGTCACCGGGGAGCAGCAGCCCGGTGTTGCCGGCCGCGTCGGTGTGCCGGAGCGCACCGTCCAGCACCCAGGTGACGATCTCGGTGTCCGCGTGTGCGTGGTCGGGGTAGCCGGTCCCGTCGGGGAGCTCCTCGTCGTTGAGCGCGGTCATCGCCGCGAAGCCGAGGTTCGCCGGGTCGTAGTGGGACCCGAAGGAGAACGAGTGCCGGGTCGTGCGCCCCTCGGCCCGGGTCACGAACCGCTCGTCCCCCCGCCGTACCTCGATGCTCACGTCCCCATTCTCGTCGAAGAGGCCCTTTCGGTACGTCGAGTGGGCCCGATCTGCGCAGCTCGCCGACGAAACCGGCCCACTCGAAGGTCCAATCCGGCCTATTCGACGTTAGAGGACGAGGTCGGGTTTGACGCGCTGGACGGTCCAGATGCGCTGGCGGCGGGCGGCCCAGGTCGAGGCGGCGATCGCGAGGCAGAGCCAGGCGAGCAGGACCAGCGCGTCGCGGACCACGAGCGTGGAGAGCCCGCCGTACATCAGCTGCCGGAGACCGTCGACCGCGTAGCTCATCGGCAGCAGGTGGTGCAGGCCGTGCAGCGGCTGCGGGATCGTCTGCCACGGGAACGTCCCGCCGGCGGTGACCAGCTGCAGCACCATCAGCACCAACCCGAGGAACTGCCCGGCCGACCCGAACCACGCGTTCAGCGCGTGCACGATCGCGACGAAGGTGGCCGACATCAGGATCAGGAACAGCCAGGTCCCGAGCAGGTTCTCCGGGACGATCTTCACCGCGAGCGCGACCACGCCCAGCAGTGCCGTCACCTGGACCACGCCGACCAGCGCCGGGGTCAGCCAGCCGCCGAACGCGACCCGGAACGGTGCCTGGTTCGCCGCCATCGCCCGCTTCGAGAGCGGCCGCACCAGCAGGAACAGCACGTAGGCGCCGATCCAGGCCGCCAGCCCCATGAAGAACGGCGCCAGCCCCGCCCCGTACGACGCGGCCTTGGTCTCCGCGACGTTGCTGATCGCCACCGGGTCACCGATCGTGGCGGCGATCCGCTCGCGCTGGTCCGCGTCCACGTCGGGGATGTCGGCCAGACCCGCGGTGAGCTTCTCGGAGAGCGTGCGTGCACCGGTCGTGAGGTCGCCGAGGCCGGTGTCGAGCGTCTTCGCTCCGCTCGCGAGCTGGTTCGTCCCGGTGCGCAACCGAGCCGCCCCGGCCCCGGCATCGCTGATCCCGGTGACCAGCGCCGGCATCGCGTTGGCCAGCGAGCGGGCACCGGTGGACACCTGGTTGGCCCCGCGGGAGAGCCGGCGCAGGTCGGCGGCACCGTCCTGGACCGCCCCGTCGGCGGCGACGACCGGACGTTCGAGCTCGTTGTAGATCGCCAGGATCTGGTTCTGCTGCGCCTGGGTCAGGCCGATCGCCGCCATCCGGTTCATCAGCTCGGCCCGGTGGTCGTAGTAGGAGTTGCGCGCCGCCTCCGAGAACGCCGCGAGGTTGTCGCCGACCTGGGCGATCCGGGCGTTGCCGGCAGCCACCTGGGCGGCGCCGTCGGCGAGGGCGTCGGTCTGGCGCGGCAGTGCCGCCGTCCGGGACCGCAAGGTGCCGAGACCGGTGGCCAGCTCGGCCGCTCCCGACCGCAGCCGGGTCGTTCCCTTCGCGAGCTGGGCGCTGCCCGTCCGAGCCTTCCCGGCGCCCGCGGCGATCTTCCCGGCGCCGTCGGCGGCTTCGGTCAGCGAGCCGCGGACCTCGCCGAAGCCGAGCAGGAACTGGCTGGCCGCCTCGCTGCTGACCCGCTCGCTCAGCGCTTCACGCACGTTGCTGGTGACCTTGTCGGCGATCGTGGTGGACAGGTAGGAGTTCGCGTCGTTGGTGGTCATCGTCAGCCGGGCCTGCTCGGGATCGAACCGGGCCGACGAGGTGAGCGCCGCGGAGAAGTCCGCCGGGATGGTGAGCGCGAACGAGTAGCGCCCTTCGCTGACGCCGTCCTCCGCCGCCGTCGCACCGACCTCGTGCCAGGCGAAGGACTCGCTGTCGAGGAGCTGATCGGCTACCTCGCGCCCGGCGTTCAGCGGGTTCCCGGACGGGTCGGTGGCGCCGTCGTCGAGCACGACCAGGGCGGCCGGGACCTGGTCCAGGTTCTTGTAGGGGTCGTGGTTCGCGTAGAGGTACAGGCCGCCGTACAGGGTCGGCACGAGGACCAGGGCGAGGACCGAGAGTCGTCGCAGCCGCCCGGAGGTGATCCGCTGCAGCTCGGTGAATGCCATCCGGAGCGCGGTCATGGCCGGACCTCCTCAGGGGTGAACGGGTCGCCGGGTTCGTCGGGTTGCTCGGGTTCGCGGAACTCGGTGTTGCCGAAGCGCACCGTCCGCACCTGCGGGGCCAGCGCCTCGATCTGCCGGGCCACGCCGACCGAGGTGGTGGCGACGACGGCGAAGCCCTCACCCGCCAGCCAGGTCGCCGTCTCCAGCCAGCCGTCGGCGTCGATCCCGTGCCGCTCGGGGAGCGCCAGCACCAGGCAGGCCAGTCCGGAGCGCTGCGTCGCCAGGCGGGCCAGCGCAAGGCTCCGCGTCCCCGGTGGCAGGTCCTCCATCCGATCCTTGCGCCGCGCCCAGAGCCCGTTCGCGGTCAGCCAGGTCTCGACGTGCGCGGCACGGGCCGGGCGCCCGGCCATCGCCAGCTCCTCGCCGACGATGGTGCCGAGCCGGCTGATGTCGTCCGGCTCGCTCACCCCCGGTACGTCGACCAGCGCGACCGAGCGCTGCAAAGCGGCAAGGGTGTCGTCGCCGTCGAGCAGCACCTCGCCGCCGGCCGGCACCAACCGGCCGCCGAGCGCCAGGGCGAGCAGCGTGTGCTGGTGGCCGGGGTCGCCGTACACGACCACGATCTCGCCGGCGGAGACCGCGAACGTGGTCGGCGGCATCAGGGTGCGCCGGCTGTCGGCGACCCAGACGCCGACCGCCTCCAGGCCGGTCATGCCGCGGTCGTTCCGAACGGGAATGTGGCGATCACGTGGGTGGCCCCTTCTTCAGCGTGGACGAGGAGTGCCTCGCGGGCGAATGCATGGATCGGCAGCATCGACCCGAGGGCCGTGCGCAGGTCGTCGGTGGTCTCGCCCGGCGTGAGCGGCACCGTCAGGTGCGGGACGATGTCGTCGAACTCGCCCCCGTACGGCGGGAACTCGGGGAACTGCCGGTGCAGCTCGGCGGTGAGCCGGCGAAACGTGCTGGCCGGCTCGGGTGCGAGGTAGGTGATGCCACGGGGGAACTCGCAGAGCTCGGTGAGCTCGAACCCGAACGGGGTCACCTCGGCGAAGAACCCGGCCAGGTGCTCGACGATCGCGTCGTCGACGTCGCTCTCGGGGTGGAACGGCGCCAGCAGGGTGATGTGCGCGACCAGGCTCCGGTCCTGCGGCAGCAGCTCCGGGGTGACCTGGAGCATCCGGGCGCGCACCAGGGTCTCCGCCTCACGAACCGGCACGATGATGCCGGTCATGGGCAGGTTGCTCGCGGCCGCGGGGACCGGTGCGGAGTCCACCTGAGGAACGGTAGTACTCCCGGTCACTATCCTGGGCGCATGGGAGCCGGACATTCGCACGATCACTCGCACGCCGGCGGGCGTGCCGAGGACCGTCGACGCCTGGTCCTGGTCCTCGCGGTCACCTCGACCGTGGTCGTGGTCGAGGCGCTCGGCGCCTGGTGGAGCGGCTCGCTGGCGCTGCTGGCCGACGCCGGCCACATGCTCACCGATGCCGCCGGGATCCTGATCGCCCTGTCGGCCTCGTTGATCGCCACCCGGCCGGCCAGCCCGCGCCGCACCTTCGGCTACCACCGGGTCGAGATCCTCGCGGCGGTGATCAACGCGCTGGTCCTGCTCGGTGTCTGCAGCTACCTCGCGGTGGCCGGCACCCGTCGCCTGCTCGACCCGGCCGACGTCGACGCCGGGCAGATGCTGGTCTTCGCCGCGATCGGCCTGGCGGCGAACGTGGTCTCGGTGGTGATCCTGACCCGCCGCAAGGACTCCTCGCTGAACATGAAGGGCGCCTACCTCGAGGTGCTCAGCGACACCTTCGGATCGGTCGCCGCGATCGTCGCCGGTGTCCTCGTCGCCACCACCGGTTTCCTCCGGGCCGACTCGATCGCGTCCCTGGTGATCGCCGCGCTGGTGCTGCCCCGCGCCTGGGCGCTGCTGCGCGAGGCCGGCGGGATCCTGCTGGAGTCGGCGCCGCGCGACCTCGACGTCGAGGAGGTCCGCCGGCACCTGTGCGCGATGGACGGGGTCGTCGACGTCCACGACCTGCACGCCTGGACGATCACCAGCGGGATGCCGGCGCTGTCGGCGCACATCACCGTGACCGACGAGGCGCTCGCCGAGCGCGGGGTCGGCCAGGTGCTCGACGACCTGACCGGCTGCGTCGAGGCGCACTTCGGGATCGACCACGCGACCTTCCAGGTGGAGCCTGCCTCGCACCGGGATCACGAGCACGACACCGAGCACGCGTAGAGCGTCGAGGCGCCCGGGACGCCGATTGCGGTGAAGTGCTGGCCGTCCTGCCCCGATCCTGGGACGGTAGGCGCCATGAACTCTGCTGTGGATCGGGTCACGGAGGCCCTCGTCGCTCAGGGACTGGTCCGTCCCGAGGACGCCGAACGCGCTCGCGGTGTCGTCGCCGGCGGCCTCGAGGCCCCGAAGGTCGAGGCCCAGGCGGGGCTGCCGAAGCTGGTCGAGGTGGTCGCCTACCTCGGCGCCGCCCTGGTGCTCGCGGCCGGGCTGCTCTTCATGGCGCAGACCTGGGACGACCTCGGCGAGGTCGGGCAGGTCGTCGCGATGGTGCTGGTGACCGCGATCCTCGGCGGCGCCGGGCTGGTCGCCCGGGGTTCGCTGGCCGTGCTGGCGGGCAACGAGGTACGGCGCAGGCTGGCCGGCACGCTGCTCGCCGGTGCCGCGGTGACCGCTGGGTTCGCGGTGGCGATCGCGGTCGACGCGATCCACGACGGCTCCTTCGACACCTACTGGCCCGGGTTCGCCGGTGGCCTGGTCACCATGCTGGTGGGCTTCGTCGGCTACCGGCTCGCCTCCTCGGCGGCCGGTCTGCTCGCCGTCCTCGGCGGTGCCCTGGTGGCGGCACCGACCTGGGCCGCGTCCCTGGACGAGGAGGCGCTCGGCGTCGGCGGCGCGTTCTTCTTCGTGGGCGTGATCTGGCTGGTGGTCACCGAGTCCGGACTGTTCGCGCAGCGCACGATCGCCCGGTCGCTGGGGTGCTCGACGGCTGTCTTCGGCGCCCAGTTCATCGCGCTGGCCAGCGACCGGCACGCCCTCGGCTACGTGCTCACCGCCGGCATCGTGGTCGGCTCGGTGCTGATGTACCTGGCCCAGCTGGCCTGGCCGTACCTGACCGCGGCCGTCGTCGGGATCACCTTCGTGGTCCCCGAGGCGGTCAGCGACTGGACCTCGGGCGACCTCGGCGTGATCGGCGGCGTGATGGTGACCGGCCTGACCCTGCTGGCCGCCTCGTTCGCCGGGTACTGGTTGCGTCGCGAGGCGTCGGAGTAGGTCAGCCCGCCGACGCCAGCTCGACGCCCTGGGCGATCGCCCGCTTGGCGTCCAGCTCGGCGGCCACGTCGGCGCCGCCGATGATCCGCACCGGGCGGCCGGCGGCGACCAGGTCGTCGTACAGGCTGCGGACGGATTCCTGGCCGGCGCAGATCACGACGTGGTCGACGTCGAGCACCTGCGGCTTGCCGTCGACGGTGAGGTGCAGGCCCGCGTCGTCGATGAGGTCGTACGTCGCTCCGCTGATCTGCTTGACCGCGGACTGCTTGAGCACGGCACGGTGCGCCCAGCCGGAGGTCTTGGCCAGGCCGGCCCCGATCATGCCGGTCTTCCGCTGGATCAGGGTGACCTCGCGGGCCGGCTCGCGGTCCTTCTGCGCGGTCAGGCCGCCGGCGTGCAGGGCCGGGTCGCCGACGCCCCAGTGCGCCAGCCAGTCCTCGACCGTCTCGGCGGTGTGCGTCAGGAAGACCGAGACGTCCACGCCGATGCCGCCGGCGCCGACGACCGCGACCTTCTTGCCGACGACGACGTCACCGTTGAGCACGTCGGAGTAGAGCACCGCCTTGGGGTGGTCGATCCCGGGGATGCCGGGGACGCGCGGGGTGACGCCGGTCGCGATCACGACCTCGTCGAAACCGCTCAGCGCGTCCGCGTCCGCCGTCGTCGAGAGCCGTACGTCGACCCCGAGGACCTCGAGCCGCCGGGTGTAGAAGCGCAGCGTCTCGGCGAACTCCTCCTTGCCGGGGATCTGCATTGCCAGCCGGAACTGGCCGCCCAGCTGCGGGCTCGCCTCGAACAGCGTCACCTTGTTGCCGGTCTCGGCGAGCGCGACCGCGGCGCTCAGCCCGGCGGGCCCGGCGCCGACGACGGCGACCTCGCGCGGCCGGACCGTCGGGGTGAGCACCAGCTCGGTCTCCCGGCAGGCGCGCGGGTTCACCAGGCAGGAGGCCTTCTTGTTCTTGAAGACGTGGTCCAGGCAGGCCTGGTTGCAGGCGATGCAGGTGTTGATCTCGTCGGCGCGCTCGGCGGCCGCCTTGTTGACGAACTCCGGGTCGGCCAGCAGCGGCCGGGCCATCGAGACCAGGTCGGCGGTGCCGTCCGCGATCAGCGTGTCGGCGAGCTCGGGGGTGTTGATCCGGTTCGAGGCGCAGACCGGGATCGAGACCTCCTCCTTGAGCCGCGCGGTCGTCCAGGTCCAGGCGCCGCGGGGGACCTGGGTGATGATCGTGGGCACCCGGGCCTCGTGCCAGCCGATGCCGGTGTTGATCACGGTCGCGCCGGCCTCCTCGACCAGGTGCGCGAGCTGGATCACCTCGTCCCAGGTCTGGCCGCCCTCGACGAGGTCGAGCAGCGAGAGCCGGTAGATGATCGGGAACCCCTCGCCGAGGGTCTCCCGGGTCCGGCGGACGATCTCGACCGGGAACCGCATCCGGTTCTCCGCCGACCCGCCCCACTTGTCGGTGCGCTGGTTGGTGCGCTCGGCGAGGAACTGGTTGATCAGGTAGCCCTCGGAGCCCATGATCTCGACGCCGTCGTAGCCGGCCTTCTTCGCGAGACCGGCCGACCGGGCGAAGTCGGTCGCGGTCTGGTCGACGCCCTTGGTCGACAGCGCGCTCGGCTTGAACGGGTTGATCGGGGCCTTCTTCGCCGACGCCGAGACCGAGAACGGGGTGTAGCCGTACCGGCCGGCGTGCAGGATCTGCATCGCGATCGCGCCGCCGGCCTCGTGGACGGCGTCGGTGACCTGGCGGTGCCGCTGCGCCTGCAGCCGGGTCGTCATCTCGCTGGCGAACGGCTTCAGCCAGCCGCGCTTGTTGGGCGCGTACCCGCCGGTGATGATCAGGCCGACCCCGCCGGCCGCGCGCTCGGCGAAGTAGGTCGCGAGCTTCGGCAGGTCCCAGAAGTAGTCCTCGAGGCCGGTGTGCATGGAGCCCATCACGGCCCGGTTGCGCAGCGTCAGGTCACCGAGCGTGATCGGGCTCAGCAGGTGGTCGTAGCTCATGCGTGTGCCTCCAGATATTCGTTGAGCCAGGCGATCCAGAAGGTCTCCTGGAGGATGCCGCCGCGCAGCACCAGGTAGGTGTCGAGGTCCTGGCCGCTCAGCACGCCGGGGTCCGGGTAGTCCCTCGCGGCCATCGCCTCGTAGTGCTCCTGCCGCACCTGGTGGTCGGCGATCAGCTCGGCGATGTTGGCGAGCAGGGCCTTCCGGTCGCCGTACGACGCGGCCCGCATCTTCACCGCGATCTCGCTGCGGAAGCCGGCGCGCGGGGTGGTGGTCGAGATCCACTCGGCGAGCACCTTGTGGCCGAGATCGGTGACCGTGTACTCGCGCTTCTCCGGTCGCCCGGTCTGCTCGATCGTCTCGGCGGTGACCCAGCCGTCGGTTTCCATCCGGCGGAGCACCTTGTAGATCTGCTGGTGGGTAGCGCTCCAGAAGAAGCCGATCGAGCGGTCGAACCGGCGCGCCAGCTCCAGCCCGGCGGCCGGGCGTTCACTGAGCGCGACGAGGAGCGCGTGTTCGAGGGCCACGAGAGAACTGTGCCCCGGATCTGCGGAGTGTGCAACTAGTTGCATAGTGGTTCGAGTCACGCCAGTTGCGAAATAGATACCCCCATAGGGTATCTTGGTCCGACCATGGAATCCCACGAGCAGCACCACGAGCACCACGCCGACACCGGCTGGCGCACCGCGATCTCGGCGACCCTGCACTGCCTCACCGGCTGTGCGATCGGCGAGGTCCTCGGCCTGGTCCTCGCGACCTGGTGGGGATGGTCGACCGTGCCGAGCATCGCGCTCGCGGTCGCGCTGGCGTTCTTCTTCGGCTACCTGCTGACCTTCTCGGCCGCTCGCCGCGCCGGCCTGGACGTCGGTGCGGCAGTCAGGGTCGCGCTCGCGGCCGACACCGTCTCCATCGTGGTGATGGAGGTGATCGACAACGGCTTCATGGTGGCGATCCCGGGCGCGATGGACTCCGGGCTCGGCTCGTTCGTGTTCTGGGGCAGCCTCGCCGCCGCGCTGGCGATCGCCTTCGTGCTCACGGTGCCGGTGAACCGCTGGCTGATCCTGCGGGGCAAGGGGCACGCGGTCGTGCACGCGATGCACTAGTCCACTGCTTCGGTGCACATTGTTCAGCGGCGGGGTCGAAGGCCTACCATTCGATCCATGCGCCTGCACCCTGCCGCCCTTGTCGCCGTACCCCTGATGCTCGCCGTTGCCACTGGCTGCGGCTCGGTCAAGGAGGAGCCGTCCGCCGGGAAGCCGAGCACCTGCGACGTCTCCGAGCTGCCGCTGACCACGGCTGGCAAGCTGACGATCGGCACCGACTCCCCGGCGTACGACCCGTGGTTCGCGAAGAACGACCCGACCAACGGCGAGGGCTTCGAGTCCGCCGTCGCGTACGCGGTCGCCGAGGAGATGGGCTTCGACAAGGCCGACGTGGTCTGGACGAAGATCCCGTTCAACAACTCCTACGCACCGGGCCCGAAGAAGTTCGACTTCGACATCAACCAGATCTCGATCACCCCGGCCCGCCAGAAGGCCGTCGACTTCTCCGAGGGCTACTACTCCGCCGCCCAGGCCGTGATCGTGCTGGACAAGGACAAGGTCGCCGCCACCTCGCTGGCCGACCTGAAGAACCTGAAGCTCGGCGCCCAGACCGGTACGACGAGCCTCACCGCGGTCCGCGACGAGATCAAGCCGACCTCGGACCCGGTCGTCTTCAAGGACACCAACGTCGCCAAGCAGGCGCTGCTCAACGGTCAGGTCGACGCGATCGTGGCCGACCTGCCGACGGCGTTCTACATCACCGCCGCCGAGATCGAGGGCTCGTCGATCCTCGGCCAGTTCCAGCCCACGACCGGCACCCAGGAGGAGTTCGGCCTGCTGCTGGCCAAGGGCAGTGAGCTGACCGGGTGCGTCGACAAGGCGCTGGGCACCCTGAAGGACAACGGCGAGCTGGCCGGCATCGAGAAGCAGTGGCTCTCCGAGACGGTCAACGTCCCCGTCCTGAAGTGAGCTCCTCGGACCTGACCTGGGAGCCGAGCCCGCGCGAGCAGGAACGGCGCGCGGTCCGGCGGGCTCTTCGCCGCCGCCGCGGTCTGCTGGCGGCGGTCGTGACGGTCACGGTCTTCGTCGCCCTCGGGCTGGTCGTCACCAGCTCCGAGGGCTGGGACCAGTTCAAGGCACTCTTCCTGTCCTGGCACCACGCCAAGGAGGCCTTCCCGGCGATCGCCAAGGGCTTCTGGATCAACATCAAGATGTTCGTGGTCGGCGAGATCCTGATCCTGGTCGTCGGCGTGCTGGTCGCAGTCACCCGCAACACCGTCACCCCGTGGCTGACCCCGTTGCGGATCGTGGCGGTGATCTACACCGACGTGTTCCGCGGGTTGCCGACCCTGCTGGTGGTCTTCGTGATCTGCATCGGCGTCCCGGCACTGCGGATCGAGGGCATCCCCACCAACGTGACCGTGCTCGGCACCTTCGCGCTGGTGCTCTGCTACGGCGCGTACGTCGCCGAGGTGATCCGGGCCGGCATCGACTCGATCCACCCGTCGCAGATCGCCAGCGCCGAGGCGCTCGGACTCGGGCGCGCCCAGACCACCCGGTACGTCGTCCTGCCGCAGGCGATCCGCCGGGTGATGCCGCCGCTGCTCAACGACTTCGTCTCGCTGCAGAAGGACACCTCGCTGGTGGCCTCGGTCGGGGTCTTCGAGAGCCTGTTCGCCGCCCAGGACTACGGCAACTACAACTTCAACTACACCCCGCTGCTGGTCAGCGGGCTCTTCTTCCTGGCGCTGACGATCCCGTTGGCGCGTCTCACCGACTGGCTCGGGCGCCGGGCACTGATCCGGGAGCGGGGCCGATGACCGAGGTGCTCCTGCAGGTCGAGAACCTGCGCAAGTCGTACGGCGACAACGTCGTCCTCGACGACATCGACCTGACCGTCGCCAAGCACGACGTGATCTGCCTGATCGGCTCCTCGGGCTCCGGCAAGTCCACCCTGCTGCGCTGCCTCAACCTGCTGGAGCAGGTCGACGACGGCGTGATCAGCTTCGGCGGACGGGAGATCACGGACCCGCGGATCGACCCGCGCGCGGTCCGGCGCGAGATCGGGATGGTCTTCCAGGCGTACAACCTGTTCCCGCACCTGTCCGTGCTGGCGAACTGCACCCTCGCCCCGGTCCGCGCCGGCGGGGTCGGCCGGCGGGACGCGGAGGACCGGGCGCGGACCCTGCTCGCCCGCTTCGGCCTGGCCGACAAGGCGTCCGTCCACCCCGACCAGCTCTCCGGCGGCCAGCAGCAGCGGGTCGCCCTGGTGCGCGCGCTCTGTACCGAGCCGAAGCTGCTGCTGCTCGACGAGATCACCGCCGCGCTGGACCCCGAGCTGGTCGGCGAGGTGCTGGAGATCGTCCGGGCGGAGGCGGAGGCCGGGATGACGATGATCCTGGCGACCCACGAGATGGCGTTCGCGCGCGACGTCGCCACCAGCGTCTGCTTCCTGCACCAGGGCCGGATCCTCGAGCAGGGCCCGCCGGCGCAGATCTTCACGGCGCCTCGCGAGGAGCGCACCCGGGCGTTCCTCCAGCGGGTGCTCTGAGGGTCGTTCCGGGTCAACCCTCGGGCGACGGGCCGACCGTGACAGTGACTCTGTCATGATCCCGTCATGACTATCGCGCTGGGACAGGGCACCGGACCGCTCAAGGGCATCAAGGTCGTCGAGATCGCCGGGATCGGGCCGAGCCCGCACGCCTGCATGATCCTGGCCGACCTCGGCGCGGACGTGATCCGGATCGAGCGGCCGGGCGGGCAGCTGCTGACCGGCGGCAGCCACGACTTCCTCAACCGCGGCCGTCCCAGCGTGGCGCTGAACCTCAAGGACCCGGCCGCGGTGGAGACCGTGCTCCAGCTGGTCGAGGACGCCGACGTGCTGATCGAGGGCATGCGCCCGGGCGTCACCGAGCGGATGGGGATCGGGCCGGAGGACTGCCTGGCCCGCAACCCGAAGCTGGTCTACGGCCGGATGACCGGCTGGGGCCAGACCGGTCCGTGGTCCCAGGTCGCCGGCCACGACATGAACTACATCGCGATCACCGGCACCCTGCACGGCCTCGGCCAGGTGCCGGGGAAGCCGCAGTTCCCGACGAACCTGGTCGGCGACTTCGGCGGCGGCTCGACGTACCTGGTGATCGGCATCCTCGCCGCCCTGCTGGAGTCGAAGGTCAGCGGCCAGGGCCAGGTCATCGACGCCGCGATCGTCGACGGCACCGCGAACCTGAACGCGATGACCGCAGCCTTCCTGGCCGGCGGCGGGTTCAAGGAGCAGCGGGCTACGAACCTGCTCGACGGCGGTGCGCCGTACTACGACATCTACGAGACCTCCGACGGCAAGCACATGTCGGTGGGTGCGCTGGAGCCGCAGTTCTACGAGGTCCTCGTCGACCTCCTGGAGATCCGCGAGGTGGCGCCGGACCGGTTCGACGCCTCCAAGGCCGACGAGCTGCGCGCGATCCTGACCGAGAAGTTCGGCAGCCGGACGCAGGCCGAGTGGTGCGCGGTCTTCGACGGCACGGATGCCTGCGTGGCACCGATCCTGCCGATCACCGAGGCCTTCGAGCACCCGCACATGAAGGCGCGCGAGGTCTTCGTCGAGCACCACGGGCTGATGCAGCCGCAGCCGGCGCCGCGGTTCTCCCGGACCGGCGCGACGCTGTCCTCCCCGCCGGCTCCCGGTGCCGGCGCGCACACCCGGGAGGCACTGGCGGCCTGGGGGATCGACGGCGTCGACGCCCTCGTCGAGAGCGGTGCGGCCGTCCAGGTCGACTGATCCGACGTAGGGTCGGCGCGTGGTCGGCAAGCCGAGGTTCCTGGTCGTCGTGATCGTGCTGGTCGCGTTCCTGGTCGCGACCATGCTCGGGGCGGCGTACGACTACTCGCTCGGGCTGGTGCTCTCCGTCGGCGTCCTGGCGATCGGCTGGGCGGTGCTGCTCAACCTGCGCCCCGACGGACGCTTCCTGGTGCGCCTGCTGCTGATCGTGCCGCTCGCCCTCGGCGTCGCGGTGATCGCCGGCTCGGCGAGCGAGGGCGGGCGCTCGCCCACCGCGCCGTTCCTGGTGCTCGCGTCGACCACCGCGGTGCACCTCGCCGTCCTGATGGGCGCCCGCCGGTTCGGCGGGCACTGACGAGCGGTTGTCTGGACCGCGCCGTCATTCCGCTGATACGGACCTGATCGGGTCAGTATGTTGTCGCCCGTGAAGAAGATCTCGGTGCTCATCGCCGCCCTCGTCGTCCCCGCATTTCCGATCCTCGGCGCGACGCCGGCGTACGCCGCAGACAACGTGATCTGCGTGGCGAACCCGGTCGGCGTCTCCTGCAACGAGACCGCCGCCACGATCCCCGCGGCGATCGCCACGGCCAGCGCCAACTCGGTCGCCGACGTCATCCGGGTCGGCGCCGGCACGTTCTCCGACGGCCCGTACACCCTGAGCGGGGGCGCCAACGGCCTCACCCTGCAGGGGTCCGGGCCCAGCACCGTGATCACGCTGCCGCCCGGCGGCATCCAGACCTACGTGTTCGCGACCGCCGCCACCGTGCGCGACCTGAAGATCCTGATGGCGACGACCACGACCGACGGCGACCGAGGGATCTGGGCCGGTGGCGGCTCGACCGTGCGGGACGTGACGATCGACGGTCAGACGGCCCAGAACGCGACCGGCCTGCAGGTTAAGGCCTCCGTCGTCGACGACGTGAGCATCCAGATGCTCGGCACCGGCACCCGCGCGGTGTACGGCGAGGGCGGAGCCACCGTCACGGACAGCACGCTGCTCGGTGCGGACGGCTTCGCACACTCCGGGACCGGCGACCCGGACGTCCTCTCCCGGGTCACCGTCAAGGTCGGCAACGGGACCGCGATCTCCACCGACACCGGCACGGTGAACGTGGACAACGCGGTGCTCGACCTGGGCGCCAACGGGAGCACCGGCCTGCGCGCCGCGAACTTCAACCCCGGCGGCACTCCGAAGTCGATCAACGCCGACCACGTCACCATCGTCGGGGGCACCCTCGGCTCGCGCGGCGTGTGGGCCTGGTCGGCCGTCCCCGGGAAGCAGCAGGAGAGCACGATCAGCCTCACGAACTCGATCGTCCGCGGAGTGGGTGATTCGCTGGTGGTCAACGCCGGCAACGACGGCGCTCAGGGCGGTCCGAGCAATGCGACCATCAACGTCAGCTACACCGACTACAAGAACAAGTCCGAGGCCATCGACGCCAACGGCGCCGGCGGTGTCGTCTCCGGTGCCGGCAACCTCATCGACGTCGACCCGCTCTTCGTCAACCCGGGGCCGGACTACCGCCTCACTGCCGGGTCGCCGCTGATCGACAAGGGCAACCCGGCTGCCGGAGGACCGGCGACGGATCGTGACGGTCACGCCCGGGTCAGCAACCTCGTGCGCGACCTGGGCGCGTACGAGTTCGCCGACCTGGTCGCCCCGCAGACCACGATCACCGGCGGGCCGACCGGAGCTACCCGGGACCGGACCCCCACCTTCACCTTCGCCAGCGAGCCGGGCGCGAGCTTCGCCTGCGCCGTCGATGGCGGCGCGTTCGCTCCGTGCACCGGTCCGTTCACGACGCCGACGCTCGCCGACGGTGCGCACACGGTCCGGGTGCGCGCGACCGACGCGGCCGCGAACACCGATGCGAGCCCCGCGACCCGCTCCTTCAAGGTGGACACGGTTGCGCCGAACACGCGCTGGGCGAGCAAGCCCGGCAAGACGGTCCGGACCAAGAAGGTCCGGTTCGGGTTCAGGTCCTCCGAGGCCGGCTCGACGTTCCAGTGCAAGCTGGACCGCGGCGCCTGGCGGAGCTGCTCCACCCCGCGCGTGGTCGCGGTGAGCAAGGGCCGGCACGTGTTCTCGGTCCGCGCACGGGACGCCGCCGGCAACCTGGACGCGACGCCGGTCAGGCACGCCTTCAAGCGGAGGTAGCGACCGCCGACTCGCCGAGCGCGATCGTCGCGTCCCGGACGAACTCCGGGTCGGTGAGCCGGTCGCCGTACAGGTCGCGGAGCTGGCCCATCCGGTAGCGGACCGTCTGCGGGTGCACGAAGAGCGCCCCGGCGATGTCGTCGCGGCGGCCCTGGTGCAGCAGCCAGGCGTTCAGGGTCTCGGTCAGCTTGGTCCGCGAGGTCGCGCTGACCGCGTCGAGCGGTGCCAGCACCCGGGCCCGGAGGTCGGCGAGCGCGTCGGTGTCGGCGTTGAGGACGACCCGGGCGAGGTGCAGGTCGGTGTCGCCGGTGAGGCCGAGCTGGTGGGCCTGCGCCACCCGCAGGTACGACGACCGTGCCTGGGTCCAGGGCCGGGCCGGACCGACGACCGCGGTGGCGTCCGCGAGCACCCGCAGCAGCACCGTCCGGCTGCGTCCGGCTGCGGCGGGGACCAGGAGCACCACCGAGCCGGAGGCCAGGTCGACGGTGCTGGCGTCGTCGGCCAGGAAGAGCGTGCGCGGGTCGAGGAGTCCGCGTACGGAGCGCACCTTGGACTCCGGCAGCACCACCGCGGTCAGTGACGCCGGTGGTTCCCAGTCCGCGCGTTCGGCCGCTGCGGCGAGCTCGGACTCGGAGGCGCCTTCGATCAGCCGGGTCGTCAACCGGTCCAGCCGGCGCTGGCGGAGCCGCCCTGAGGTGGCGAGCTCGTCGGCGTGGCCGCTGACGCTGGCGTCGGAGAGCTCGTCGATGTAGGCGAAGACCAGCTCCGCCAGCCGGGCCAGCATGGTCGCGGCGAGGCCGTTGTTGACCGCCGCCGAGCTCATCTCCCGCCAGGCCACCCGGGCCCCGACCCGGTACGCCTGGGCGAGGGCGTCCATGCTCCGGCCGCTGCGGGCCTCGCCGCGGCCGAGCGCGTAGGCCGCCTCGAGGACGGCCTCGACCTGCTCGCCGGCGTCGATCCCCTCGCGCCGGGAGGCGAGGTCGAGGAAGCCGTCGAGCGCGACCTTGACCGCGACCTCGATGTTGCGCCCCATCCGGCCCCGGAAGGGATCGCGATAGCTCGGCACCTCGCTGATCACCGCGGCGATCACCTGCTCGGAGACGCCCTCCATGTCGTGGCGCATCTGGGTCGCGATCGCGGCAGGGAGCCGGAGCGCCATCTGCTCCCGGGCGAGGTGGTCCGCCATCGCCGCTCCTTTGTTCGTAGAGAACAAATAGTACCTGGTGATTCACGTCTTGAGGTCAGGCTTTTAACCCCGCGCCCGGTCAGGCTTGCACCATGACCGACACCCTTGTCCGCCCGAACGACCTGGATCGCTCCTGGCGCTCCCGGTTGTCGCGGGTCGCGGAGGCGGCCACGACGCCGCTGCTGCCGGCCGACTACCTCGATCTCGTGGCGCCGCTGCGCTCCGGCACCGACCTGCGCGCGCGGATCGTCTCGGTCCACCCCGAGACCCGGGACGCCGCGACCATCGTCCTCAAGCCGGGCGCGGATTGGGCCGGCCACGTGCCCGGCCAGTACCTGCGGATCGGGATCGACGTCAACGGCGTCCGCGAGTGGCGGGCCTACTCGCTGACCCACGGCCCGCGCGCCGACGGCCTGATCTCGATCACCGTCAAGGCGGTGCCGGACGGCAAGGTCAGCAACCACCTGGTGCACGCCGCGCGCCCCGGCACCCTGGTCCACCTGGAGCAGGCGACCGGCGACTTCGTGCTCGACCCGTCGCAGACCCGCCTGCTCTTCGTCACCGCCGGCTCCGGGGTCACCCCGGTGATCGGGATGCTGCGGAACCTGTTCCCGGTGACCGACGCGGGCGTGGTCGACCTGCCGCGGAGCAAGCGGCTCGACATCGTCGTCGTGCACGTCGCGCCCAGCGAGCCGGACTCGATCTTCCTCGACAACCTGCGCGAGCTCGACTCGCACGGGTCGATCACCCTCGTCCCCCGGTACGACGACCAGCACGGCGTCCTCGACGTCGACGCGCTGGCCGACCTGGTCCCGGACCTGGCCGAGCGGACGACGTACGCGTGCGGTCCGGGCGGCCTGCTCGACGCGCTCACCGAGCACCACGCCGAGAAGGGCCTGGAGCTGTTCACCGAGCAGTTCCGCGCCGGTTTCGTCGAAGCCGGTGACGGCGGCACCCTGACGATCGGCGACATCACCGTCGAGGCCGACGGCGCCACCCCGCTGCTGGACGTCGCCGAGGCCGCCGGCGCCCTGATGCCGAGCGGCTGCCGGATGGGCGTCTGCTTCGGCTGCGTCGTGCCGCTCAAGGAGGGCGCCGTCCGCGACCTGCGCAACGGCGCCATCACCACCGCCGACCCGATCTCCTCCGCCAACGGCGGAGTCCCCATCCAGACCTGCATCAACGCCGCCGCCGGCCCCTGCACCATCGACCGCTGAGGACATAGCGATGACCACGATCCAGAAGAAGCCCGTCGACCCGACCGCGCACCTGACCGCCGAGGACATCGAGAACCTCGGCAAGGAGCTCGACGCCATCCGCCAGGAGGTGCTCGACACCCGCGGGGAGCGCGACGCGCGCTACATCCGCCGGGTGATCAAGGCCCAGCGCGGCCTCGAGGCGGGCAGCCGCGCGCTGCTGCTGTTCTCGATCTTCCCGCCCGCGTGGATCGCCGGCACCACCGGCCTGAGCATCGCGAAGATCCTGGATAACATGGAGGTCGGGCACAACATCATGCACGGCCAGTGGGACTGGATGCGCGACCCGAAGATCCACTCGACGACCTGGGAGTGGGACAACGCCACCCCGTCGGACATGTGGAAGCACTCGCACAACGAGCTGCACCACACGTACACGAACGTCGTCGGCAAGGACAACGACCTCGGCTACGGGATCATGCGGGTCGACGAGGACCAGCGGTGGCAGCCGTTCTTCCTGGCCCAGCCGCTGTGGAACTTCATCAACGCCTGCTTCTTCGAGTACGGCATCGCCGCCTACGACCTCGAGCTCGGCAAGAACCTCGCCATCCCGAAGGAGAAGCGGAGCGAGGAGTTCAAGACCGGCGTCAAGCGCACCCTCGGCAAGATCCGCAAGCAGGCGACCAAGGACTACCTGGTGCACCCGGCCCTGTCGATCCCGACCGGTTCCTTCCTGCCGACCCTGGCGGCGAACGTCACCGCCAACGTGGTCCGCAACCTGTGGACGCACTCGGTGATCATGTGCGGCCACTTCCCCGAGGGTGTCGAGACCTTCGAGAAGAAGTCGATCGACGGCGAGACCCGCGGTGAGTGGTACCTGCGCCAGATGCTGGGTTCCGCGAACATCTCCGGCGGCCGGGCCCTGCACATGATGACCGGCAACCTGAGCTTCCAGATCGAGCACCATCTCTTCCCGGACCTGCCCAGCAACCGGTACGCCGAGGTCGCGCCGCAGGTGCAGGCGCTCTTCGAGAAGTACGGCCTGGCGTACCACACCGGGCCGCTGCCGAAGCAGGTCTACTCGGCCTGGCACAAGATCGTCCGGCTCTCGCTGCCGAACGGCTGGCTCGCCGAGACCACCCCGGTCAACGCCCCGAAGCAGCTCGCCAAGCTCTACAAGATGACCACCGGCGGTCCGAAGGTGCGCCGCGCCATCGAGGCACGGGACCGGCAGGAGGCCCGGCGCCGCGCCGAGGCCGACGCGGCCTAAGCCTTCTCGTCCTCCGCGGCCGCCGCCCGCGCCCGTAGCTCCTGCTTGAGCTCGTCCTGCTTGCGACGGCGCTTGACCTCGTTCGAGGCGAGCCCGATCCCGATCAGGACGGGCACCACGTACTTCGCGTTGTTCAGGATCGTCTGCACCCAGCCAGGGAGGCTGAGGTCCGGCAGGTCGATGTCCGGGAGGTCCGGGATCAGGTCCGGGAGGTTCGGCCGGGGGAGCGAGGGCAGGTTCCAGTCCGGCCAGTCGATCCGGATCGCGAACCGGGCGACCAGGAGGGTCAGCAGGATCGGCAGCACCACCTTCGCGACGCCGGCCACCACGTGCCGGGCGGCGTACCGCTTCGGGTGTGCGCGCATCTTCTCCTCGCGCAGGGCGGCCTTGGAGCCGGGCTCCGGGTCGAGGTCGATCCCGCCGAACCCGATCTGGGCGGTGAGGTCGGCGCCGGGCTCGAACCAGGTCACCTGGCGTGACCGGCCGAGCGCGGTGAACAGGCAGCGCACCGACCCGTGCCCGCCGTCCGGGTCGGTGAGCACCAGCTTGTCCTCACCGGACTTCTTCTCGATCACGGTGGTGCCGTCGACCGACCACGTGATCACCCGGGTGATCCCGCTCGGGCGCACCGAGACCCGGTGCCGGCGACCGTCGATCGCCAGCTCCCAGTTCTGCACCTCCGCAGCCATGCTCCGACCCTAGGAATTGCTCGGCACCGGCGCATCGGTCCCGGGTCTCGGTGGACCCCCGACTTTGGTCGGGTCAGGCGAGCGAGACCGGCGCGGCCCCGAACGCGACGTTGAACTTGTCGCACCAGATCACCGCGGACCTGTACGCCGCCAGGTCGGCTCCCTCGGGGATCGGGTAGTTCTGGTTGCCGTGGGTGGCCTTGAGCTCGCCGAGGCGGAGGTACTCCCCGTCGTCGTACTTGAACCAGCTGCCGCCCGGCTTCCGGTCCGAGAGCCAGACGTGCAGGTCGGGCCCGTCCGAGGACGCGAGTCCCTCCAGCCGGAGGAACCGGCGGCCGTCGGCGAGCTCGATGATCCTGGCGGTGCCGCTGGTGTCGTGCTCGGCGTCGACGAAGTCGCCGGTGGAGAGCGTGGTCGGGGTGGCGGCCGCTGACGGCACCGCGGTCGCGTTCCCGGTCGGGTGCGCGGTCGGCACCGCCTCGTCGATCTCGCTGCTGGTGAACAGCCGCCACGGTTCGAACTGCCAGACGCCGATCGCGAGCACCGCGACCACGACGACGAGCACGGCCCGCTTCATGGGTCGAGTCTAGGTCGACCCTCAGTCCGCGACATCCACGTGCACGTGGTCGCGGTGCTCGAGGATCCTGACCGTCGCCGCCGAGCGGCCCTGCTTGCTCACGTTGTAGTCGCGCCACCCGCTCCGGGAACGGCGCTCGGTCCAGATCCGGCCGTCGAAGATCACCGTGTTGATCTCGAGCCGTTCCGCGTGCGCGACGAGGTACTGGGCGAGCGCCCAGCCGCGGGTCTTGTTGGCGCCGTTGATCGGCCGGAAGAAGATGTCGAGCGCCCGGCCCTCGTAGTGCGCCGACCCCGGCATGTGCCCGGTCCGGACCCCGCCCGGGGCGAACCCGCCGAGCGGGAGGTCGCCGAACCGGGACTCGACGTCGGCGCGGACCGTCTCGGCCCGGCCGGTCAGGCCCGCGGCGCTGAGCCGGTCCGACTCGCTGTCATCGGCGCCGCCGTACCGGCAGAACAGGGCGGCGCGGGCCCTGCCGGTGAGGGCCGCGGCGACGGCCGGCGCGTCACCGGCCGGCACCCCCGCCTTCCG
The DNA here is from genome assembly GCF_003725695.1 of Nocardioides marmoriginsengisoli. Lineage (GTDB taxonomy): Bacteria > Actinomycetota > Actinomycetes > Propionibacteriales > Nocardioidaceae > Marmoricola > Marmoricola marmoriginsengisoli. The sequence continues at coordinate 330,416 of NZ_RJSE01000009.1, read as the reverse complement.
CACCACGGCGGTGGCGGCGTCCGCGGCCGTGCCGGAGCGCCGTACGACGGCCGCGACCGCGGTGGCCGCGCGCTCGGCCCGCTCCCGGTCGAGGTGCACGGTGCCCTCGTCGGTCCGGACCGTGCAGTCGGGGCCGGCGAGCCGGCGGACCAGGACGACGGTGACGATCGCCATCACCAGGGCGAGCCCGACCAGTACGGCGATGCCGCGGGTGGTCGGGCGTGTTCGGGTCGCTGCCATGCCCCCATCCTCGGGGCGCGGCCAAGGCGCGGACCTCCTCCTCAGGTACTGGTGAGGTAGCCCACAGGACCGTTTTCCTTGACCCTGACAGTTCTACTGTCACAATGGGAGACGGACGCCTCGGAGCGCTCCGTGCAACACCTGGGCATCAACGCTCTCCCCATTCAACGACTAGTTGGGACGGTCATGGCACAACCCGAAGCTTTTGTGTACGACGCCATCCGCACGCCGCGCGGCAAGGGCAAGAAGGACGGGTCCCTGCACGGGACGAAGCCGGTCGACCTGGTCGTGGGTCTGATCGACGCGATCCAGGAGCGCAACCCCAACCTGGACCCCAGCCGCATCGACGACGTCGTCCTCGGCGTGGTCTCCCCGGTCGGTGACCAGGGCGGCGACATCGCCAAGACCGCCGCGCTCGCCGCCGGTCTCCCCGACACCGTTGCCGGCGTCCAGCTGAACCGGTTCTGCGCCTCGGGCCTCGAGGCCGTCAACCAGGCCGCCGGCCGGGTGCGCTCCGGCTTCGAGGACCTGATCCTCGCCGGCGGTGTCGAGTCGATGTCCCGCGTGGCCATGGGCTCCGACGGCGGCGCCTGGGCGTCCGACCCGCACACCGCGTTCGCGACGTCGTTCGTGCCGCAGGGCATCGGCGCCGACCTGATCGCCACCCTCGAGGGCTGGAGCCGCGAGGACGTCGACGCGTACGCGTCCGAGTCCCAGGCGCGTGCCGCCAAGGCGCAGGCCAACGGCCTCTTCGACAACTCGGTGATCCCGGTCAAGGACCTCAACGGCCTGACCGTGCTCGGCAAGGACGAGTTCATCAAGCCGGGCACCTCGGTCGAGTCGCTCGCCGGTCTGAAGCCCTCGTTCCAGATGCACGGTGACCTCGGCTTCGACGACGTGGCGCTGCAGAAGTACCACTGGGTCGAGAAGATCAACCACGTCCACCACGCCGGCAACTCCTCCGGCATCGTCGACGGCGCCGCCCTGGTGGCGCTCGGCACCGAGCAGGTCGGCAAGGACCTCGGTCTGACCCCGCGGGCCCGGATCATCGCCGCGGCCGTCTCCGGCGCCGACCCGACGATCATGCTGACCGGCCCGGCTCCGGCCGCCCGCAAGGCGCTCGCGAAGGCCGGCCTGGAGACCAAGGACATCGACCTCTTCGAGATCAACGAGGCGTTCGCCGCGGTCGCGATGCGGTTCATGCGCGACATGGGCATCTCCGACGAGATCACCAACGTCAACGGTGGCGCGATCGCGATGGGTCACCCGCTGGGTGCCACCGGCGCGATGATCCTCGGCACCCTGATCGACGAGCTCGAGCGTCGCGACCTGAAGCGCGGCCTGGCCACGCTGTGCGTCGGCGGCGGCATGGGCATCGCCACCATTGTCGAACTGGTCTGACTCGCGGAGCGAGTCCGACCAGTTCGCCGGTCATCGAGCAGCGTCCACGGATGAGGAACGAATCCGTGAAGAGCGTGTCGAGATGCGGTGACCTGCGTGGCCAACGCAACCAAACTCTTGAAGGAAGAACCAATGTCTGAATCCGCAGTGAAGTACGAGAAGGACGCCGACGGGATCGTCGTCCTCACGCTGGACGACCCCACCGCCAGTGCCAACACGATGAACGAGCTCTACGGCCGTTCGATGGAGGAGGCCGTCGCCCGCCTGGAGTCCGAGAAGGACTCGATCACGGGTGTCGTGATCACCTCCGCGAAGAAGACCTTCTTCGCCGGCGGCAACCTGAGCGACCTGCAGAAGGTCGGTCCGGACCAGGCCGACGAGATCTTCGAGAAGGGCCAGGCCGTCAAGGCCCAGCTGCGCCGGATCGAGAAGCTCGGCGTCCCGACCGTGGCCGCCATCAACGGCGCCGCGCTCGGCGGCGGTCTGGAGATCGCGCTCGCGTTCAACCACCGGATCGCGGCGGACGCCCGCCTCGAGATCGGTCTGCCGGAGTCGACCCTCGGCCTGCTGCCCGGTGGCGGCGGCGTCGTCCGGACCGTCCGCCTGCTGGGCATCCAGTCGGCGCTGATGGACGTCCTGCTTCAGGGCACCCGCTACCAGCCGGCCGCGGCGCTGGCCAAGGGCCTGATCCACGAGATCGTCCCGGCCGACCAGCTGGTCGCCGCCGCCAAGAAGTGGGTCCTGGACAACAAGGACAACGACGAGGCCAAGGCCCAGCCGTGGGACCGCCAGGGCTACCGGATGCCGGGCGGCACCCCGTCCAGCCCCTCGCTCGCGGGCATGCTGCCGGCCTTCCCGGCGACGCTGCGCAAGCAGCTCAAGGGTGTCCGGATGCCGGCACCCGAGGCGATCATGGCTGCTGCGGTCGAGGGCGCCCAGGTCGACTTCGAGACCGCCGCCACGATCGAGTCGCGCTACTTCGCGTCGCTGGCCACCGGCCAGACCGCGAAGAACATGATCCAGGCCTTCTTCTTCGACCTGCAGGCGATCAACTCGGGCTCGCTGCGTCCGCAGGGTGTCGAGAAGTTCAAGCCGACCAAGGTCGTCGTGCTCGGCGCCGGGATGATGGGCGCGGGCATCGCCTACGTGTGCGCCCGGGCCGGTCTGGAGGTCGTGCTCAAGGACGTCTCGCTGGAGGCGGCCGAGAAGGGCAAGTCCTACACCGCGAAGCTCAACGAGAAGGCCGTCTCCCGCGGCAAGCTGACGCAGGAGAAGTCCGACGAGCTGCTCGGCCGGATCACCCCGACCGACAACCCGGCCGACGCGAAGGGCTGCGACCTCGTCATCGAGGCGGTCTTCGAGGACCCGTCGCTGAAGCACAAGGTGTTCGCCGAGATCGCCGAGCACATCAACGCCGACGCGCTGCTGTGCTCGAACACCTCGACGCTGCCGATCACCGAGCTCGCCACCGGCGTGGACCGCCCGGCGGACTTCATCGGCCTGCACTTCTTCTCGCCGGTCGACAAGATGCCGCTGGTGGAGATCATCCGCGGCAAGGAGACCTCGGACGAGACGACCGCGAAGGCGATCGACATCGTCCAGCTCATCAAGAAGACCCCGATCGTCGTCAGCGACAGCCGCGGCTTCTACACCTCGCGGGTCATCGGCACCCAGATCAACGAGGGCATCTCGATGCTCGCCGAGGGCGTGCACCCGATGAGCATCGACCGCGCGACCACGATGGCCGGCTACCCGGTCGGTCCGCTCCAGATCAGCGACGAGCTGAACATGGAGCTGATGTACAAGATCCGCAAGGCGTCGATCGAGGCGACCGAGCGCGACGGCGGCACCTGGGTGACGCACCCGTCCGAGGCCGTCATCGACAAGATGATCGCCGAGGGCCGCTCCAGCAAGCTGGTCGGCAAGGGCTTCTACGAGTACGACGAGAACGGCAACCGGACCGGCCTGTGGCCCGGCCTGGCCGAGGCGTTCCCGGTCGCTGCCGAGCAGATCCCCTTCGAGGACATCCAGGACCGCCAGCTCGTCGTCGAGGCGATCGAGACCGTGAAGTGCTTCGACGAGGGTGTCCTGCACTCCGCCGCCGAGGCCAACATCGGCTCGATCTTCGGCATCGGCTTCCCGGCGATCCACGGTGGCGCGATCCAGTACATCAACGGCTTCGAGGGCAAGGCGGGCCGCGGCCCGGCCGGCTTCGTCGCCCGGGCCCGGGAGCTCGCCGCCACGTACGGCGAGCGCTTCGAGCCCCCGGCCAGCCTGGTGGCGGTCGCCGAGAGCGGCGGCACCTTCCCGGCGGCCTGATCGGCAGCTCGGTCCTCGAGCCTGTCGAGACGCTCAGCGCGTCTCGGCAGGCTCGAGCCCGGTTTTGAGGACGATCGCACCGGCGTAGTCCAGAATGTCCCTTATGGGGGATATCAAGGTCCGGGGCCTGCGGGTGCGGTTCGGGACGGTCGAGGCCGTCCGCGGCATCGACGTCACCGCGTACGGCGGCCGGGCGACCGCACTGCTCGGTCGCAACGGCGCCGGCAAGTCGACCACCATGCGAGTGCTGGCCGGCGTGGTGCCGCCGACCGCCGGCACGGTCGTCGTCGACGGCATCGACGTGGTCGCCGACCCGTTGCGCACCAAGCGGCGCACCGGCTACTGCCCGGACGTCGGCGGCCTGGTGCCGCGGGCGACCCCGTGGGAGCACCTCCAGCTCGCCGCCCGGCTGCGCCGCCTCGAGGACTGGGAGGACCGGGGCCGGGACCTGCTCGAGCGGTTCGAGCTCGGCGACGCCGCGCACCGAGTGACCGGAGGGTTCAGCCACGGCATGGGGCGGCGGCTCTCGGTCGTGCTCGCGGCGTTCCACGAGCCGCCGGTGCTGCTGCTCGACGAGCCGTTCGACGGGGTGGACCCGCTCGGCGTGGATGCCACCCAGCAGGTGATCCGGGAGGCCAAGGCCCGGGGAGCGGCGGTCCTCGTCTCCACCCACCTGCGCGATCTCGCCGTCGAGGCCTGCGAGGACGCCCTGGTCCTGCGCGGCGGCTCCGCGGTGGCCGGGATGGACGCGGCCGAGCTGGTCGGCGAGGCGGGTGCGCGTGCGTACCGATCGCTCCTGGACTGAGGACGGCCCGGTCGCGGTCGTCGCGACCGGGGTCGCCGACGTCGGCGCCCTGCTCACGTTCCGCCGAGCCGGCCTGCGGGCGGGTGCGCGCCGCCGGCTGCGGATCGGCGCCGGTCTGGTGCTCGGCCTGACCGTCGCGGCGATCGTCGTCCCGGCGCTGCTGCGGGCTCCCCTGGACGGCCGCCGGGTCGGCGACCTGGTGGCGGTGCTCCCGTCGGTCTACCTGGGCTTCGCGGTGCTGACCGTGGTGGCGGCGATCAGCTCCGGCGGCGGCCGCGAGCTGCTGCCCCGCGACCAGGCGGTCGCGTTCCCGGTCTCGGCGCTGACCGAGCACCTCGGCGCCCTGGTGCTGGCCCCGCTCAACGTCGCCTGGCTGATCCAGGCCTGGGCCCTCCTCGGCACGACGACCTACGTGCTGGGTCCGCGGCACCTGGCCGCGGCCGTGGTTCCGCTGCTGCTCTGGATCGCCGTCGCCACCGCCTTCGGGCAGCTCGTCGGCTGGGGTTTCGAGGGCCTGCGCCGCGGGCCGCACGGCGCGCTGGTCACCCGGTCGATCGTGGCCGTGGTGGCCGCCGGCGGGGTCGGGCTGGTGCTCGGCGGACGGACCACCGACCTGCTCGACCGGAGCCCGACGGTGGAGGTCTACCTGGCCGCCGCCGCGGCGACCGGCGGCCTCTGGTGGCACTGGCTGATCGCGGTCCTCCTGCTCGGCGGCCTCCTGGTGCTGCTGGCGCTCGCCGGCGGGATCCCGGCGCGCTGGGCGCTCAAGCGGCCGCAGCGCGAGGAGCTGCGCCTGGAGTCCGGGCACCGCGAACCGGGACCGAACCCGCGCTCGGACCTGGCCGCGATGATCCGGCTCGACCGGGCCTCGATCTGGCGGGCGGTGCCGCTGCGGCGCGGGCTGCTCGTGCTCGGGCTGATGCCGGGCGCGGTCGCCCTCGCCGGCGAGCTGACCTGGGACCTGGTCACCATCCTGCCCGGGCTGGTCGCCTCCGGAGGTGCGCTCCTCTTCGGCGTCAACACCTGGTGCCTGGACGGCGCCGGGGCGCTCTGGCGCGACAGCCTGCCGGTCGACCCGAAGGTCGCGTTCCTGGCCAAGGTGGTGGTGCTGTTCGAGGTGCTGCTGGTGGCCGGCGCGCTGACCATCGCACTGGCCGCCGTACGGGCCGGGGCGCCGAGCTCGGCCGAGCTGGCCTCGGTCCTGCTGGCGACGATCGTGGTGGCGGCGCAGGTGGTCGCCACCTCGCTGCGGTGGTCGGTACGGAGCCCGTACGCCGTCAACCTCCGCAGCGCCCGGGCGACGCCGGCGCCGCCGGTCGTGATGGCGGGCTACTCGGCCCGGCTGGCCGCCAAGACCACCGTGGTCGGGCTGATCTTCTCCGGGACCTCGCTGGCCGCCGACTGGCGAGCGGCGGCACTCGTCGCGGTGCCGCTGCTGTGCTGGTCGGCGTACCGGCTGGTGGGGACGGCCGAGGCCTGGGCGCACCCGGTGGTGCGGGCCCGGGTCGTCGCCACCGTGTCCGGCTAGGTCGAGAGGCCGAGCCCTACTTCTTGGACGCCTTCTCGCAGGCGATCGCCTTCTTGTTGGCGGCCAGCCGCAGCGCGTCGGCGTTGGGCGCCCGGAGCAGCTGCGCGACCAGGGTGGCCTCGACGGCGTCCGGCTTGATCCTCGCCTTCAGGCAGGTCTCCAGCTTCGCGGCGGAGAGCTTCTTGTTCTTCGCCGCGGCCTCGGCCGCCTGCAGCTTCAGGGTGTCGACGCAGGTGGTCGCGATCGCCTGCGCGAAGTCCTCGGCGGCCTTGGTGTCGTAGACCGCGCCGTCGTCGTTGAACGCGCCGGTGTCGTTGACGAACTTGATCGAGAAGAGCCGGTCGACGCCGGTGGCCTTGATGAAGGTGTCGACGACGCAGGTGACGTCCTTCGGGGCCAGCACGCCGGTGGTGATCGTCCCGTACGACGCCGTGACGTTGGCCCGGAGCTTGGCCAGCGTCTCGGCCTCGCCGACGCAGGAGAGCACCGCCTTCGAGTACGCCGCGGCGCTGGCCGCGTCGGCCAGGGCTCCGTTGCCGGCGTACGCGTCGTCCGCTCCGACCGCCTTGAGCGAGCGCATCTTCTTCACGCCGATGTCCGGCACGAACTTCTCCGCCACGCAGGTGGCCTTGTCGGCGTCCAGCAGCCCGCCGGCGGGCTTCGAGATGGCCGTCGCCATCGACGAGATCACCCGCTTCTCCTGCTTGTCGGCGGTGTCGTCGTTGCCGCCGCAGGCGGTCACGAGCACGAGCAACGAGGTGGCAACGGCCGCGAGGGCTGCCTTCTTCATGTGGACTCCGATGTCATGAGGGCGCCCGGTGCGGGCGCGCGGCCGGGTTCAACCCTGCCTTATTACAAGGTGTACGAAAGCACACCCACCCCCGTCGGGGATCCGGAGTTCGTCCCACTGGTCATTTCTGGTCCACTGCGTAACTTCGAGGTCCGGATCTCGTTGTGCCCCTTGTAGTTCGTCGCAAGGGTCCGGGGGGACCTTGGGATGTCGGGTGCGTCGTCCTGGGAGCCGTGGCATGAAAAAGTTCGGGTATGTCGCTGTTGCGGCAATTGCCGCGCTGCTCGTGACGCTCGGGATCACCTCCTCCGCCCAGGCCTATCCGGACGTCCAGATCAGCCTGACCGCGAGCAAGCAGGTCGTCTACGGCGGCGACTCCTTCACCGCGACGGCGACCGCGAACGTGGACTGCGACTGGAGCCTGGCCTGGGACGGGTCCACCCCGACCGGCGACGGCACCCGGTTCGTCACGACGTACCAGGCGCCGCAGGTCACCGAGATCACCAAGATCCCGCTGACCGGCAGCTGCGACTACGCGGACCCCTCCAAGTCCGCGCGCTCCGCGGCCGACCCGAGCTCGTTGCAGCGGCAGCTCACGATCACCGTGCTCCCGGTCGCCAGCGCCGGGGTGACGCCCTCGGACAACCGCGCGGACCTGCCCGGCACCGGCGGCCCGAACTGGATCTTCCTCGCCAGCGGCCTGGTGCTGCTCCTCGCCGGAGCCTCCGCCGTGGCCCTCGCCCGCCGTCGCGCCGAAGCCGAGCTTCCGGCGCGGACCGCCTAGTCTTCCCTCTGTGGGGAACACGCAGATCTTGACCCGCCGCAAGGTCGTCATCGGCCTGGTGGTGCTGGTCGCCTTCATCATCGGACTGTTCGTCTGGCAGGCGTTCAGCGCCTCGTTCGCGCTGAAGGACGCCCGGACCCACGCGGAGGCGGTGCAGCAGCACATCCGGGCCGGTGACTTCGACGCCGCGAACCGGTCGCTGGCCGAGCTCCAGGAGGACACCGACCGGGCGCACTCGCGGACCGGCGGCGTGCTCTGGGACGTCGCCAAGCACGTGCCGTACTTCGGCCGCAACGTCCGCGCCGTCCAGACCGTCTCCGAGGTGCTGGACACGGCCACCGAGATCAACGGGCCGATCGCGCTCCAGCTGAGCAAGGCTCTCGACGACGGCGTCTTCCGGCCGCAGGGCGGCAAGATCAACCTGGCCGAGATCGCGAAGCTCACCCCGAACGTGCGCCGGGCGGCCACCTCGATCGACAAGGCCGGCCGCGACCTCGACGAGATCCGGGTCAGCCAGCTGACCTTCCCCTTCAACGACCTGATCGGCGACCTCCAGGACCAGGTCGACCGGGCCCGGAGCGCGGCGACCGCCACCGCGACCGCGTTCGACCTGATGCCGGAGATGCTCGGCTCCTCCGAGCCCCGCAATTACCTGCTGATGATCCAGAACCCCGCGGAGGTCCGGTCCACCGGCGGGCTCCCGGGCTCGCTGGCGATCCTGCACGCCGAGGGCGGCAAGCTCACCATGGGCTGGCAGGGCTCGGCCGGCGACATCAACCCGTTCTCCGGCCCGGTCGTGAAGCTCCCGGCCGACACCGAGCAGATGTACGGCCCGTCGATGGCGACCGACTTCCGCGACATCAACTTCACCCCGGACTTCCCGGAGGCGGCGCAGGTCGCCCGGTCGATGGTCAAGCAGAAGCTGAACGTGAACGTCGACGGCGTGGTCTCGGTGGACCCGATCGCGCTGAGCAACCTGATGCTCGGCACCGGCCCGATCCCGGTCGCGGGCGTGCCGCTGAAGGCCGACAATGTGGTCGCCGCGCTCCTCAACGCGACGTACAAGAACCTGCAGAACGCGGGGGAGCAGGACCAGTTCTTCGAGGGCGCCGCCAAGGAGATCTTCAACGCGGTGATGAGCGGCCGCGGCGATCAGGCCAAGGTGATCAAGGGGCTCGCGGACAGCGCCGTGCAGCACCGGGTGCTGCTCTGGTCAGCGCGCGAGGACGAGCAGGCCCGCCTCGACGGTACGGCGGTCGGCGGCGGCCTGCCCGGCGACACCGGATCGACGCCGCAGGTCGGGATGTACCTCAACGACACCCTGGCCGGGAAGATGGACTACTACCTGGAGTACCGGGCCTCGGTCGCTGCCGTCGACTGCCGGCAGAACGGGAGCCAGGACCTGCGGGCGACGATGGCGCTGTCCTCGAAGGTGCCGAAGAACTACCAGGACCTCGGTCTCGGCGTCTACATCCTCGGCAACGGCCAGTACGCGCCGCAGGGCACGATCGCCTTCAACCTCCGGATCTACGGGTCCGCGGGCGGTGAGATCACCGGGTTGAAGATCAACGGGGTCGACCACTCGATCACCGCCGACGAGCACAACGGCCGCCAGGTGGCGTTCCTGCCGGTGGCGCTGAAGCCCGGCGAGGTGATCACGGTGACCGCCGACATCCGGACCGCGGGCGGGGCCGACGGAGACGGGGTCTTCAGCTTCACCCCCGGCATGGTCGCCACGCCCAACGGCATGAAGATCACCAGCGCTTGCGGTTGAGCGGATTACCCCGCTCCCTCTGTGTTCGGCTCGCGGTGACCTCGCTACTGTCAGCGCCATGGACTTCTCTCCCTCGCCCCGGGCCGCTGAGCTGGCCGCGCTGGTCTCCGCCTTCGTCACCGACGAGATCGAGCCGGTGCACGACGCCTACCACCACGACGTCGCCGCGGCCCGTGCCGCGGGCGAGTGGGCCGAGTCGCCGATCATGGGGGAGCTGCGCGCGAAGGCCCGCGCCCAGGGGTTGTGGAACCTCTTCCTGCCGGTCGGCCACGACCAGCCGTATGCCGAGAAGTACGGCACCCACGGCGGCGCCGGCCTGAGCAACTCCGACTACGCCCCGCTGGCCGAGCTGATGGGCCGGGCGACCTTCCTGGCGCCGTACGTCTTCAACTGCAACGCGCCGGACACCGGCAACATGGAGGTGCTGCTCAAGTACGGCACCGAGGAGCAGAAGGCCGCCTGGCTCGAACCGCTGCTCGACGGTCGGATCCGCTCCGCGTTCGGGATGACCGAGCCCGGGGTCGCCTCCTCGGACGCCACCAACATGGCCGCCACCGCGATCGTCGACGGCGACGAGGTCGTCATCAACGGCACGAAGTGGTTCAGCACCGGCGTTGGGCATCCGGACTGCAAGATCATGATCTTCATGGGGCTCAGCGACCCCAACGCCGACCGCCACCACCGGCACACGATGGTGCTCGTCCCGCTGGACAGCCCCGGCGTGACGATCGAGCGGATGCTCTCCACCATGAACGTGTACGACGAGCCGGTCGGCCACGGCGAGGTCACCTTCACCGACGTCCGGGTGCCGGCGAGCAACATCCTGCTCGGCGAGGGCCGTGCCTTCGAGATCGCCCAGGGGCGTCTCGGCCCGGGCCGGATCCACCACTGCATGCGGCTGCTCGGCCAGGCCGAGGTCGCCCTCGAGCTGGCCATCAAGCGCGGGCTCTCGCGGACCGCCTTCGGCAAGCCGCTGGTCAAGCTCGGCGGCAATTCCGAGCGGATCGCGGACGCCCGGATCGCCATCGACCAGGCCCGGCTGCTGGTGCTCAGCGCCGCCTGGAAGCTCGACGTCGGCGGCCCGATGAACGCCCTGTCCGAGGTCAGCCAGATCAAGGTGATCGTGCCGAACGTGGCGCAGCAGGTGATCGACATGGCGATCCAGCTGCACGGCGCCGGCGGTCTCTCCCAGGACGTGCCGCTCTCGGCGATGTGGACCAACGCCCGCGCGCTCCGGCTCGCGGACGGCCCCGACGAGGTGCACCGCGGGGTCGTGGCCCGCCTCGAGATCGGCAAGCACCTGTGACCAGTCCGGACGTCGAGCTTGTCGAGACGCCCGCACCTGCCCGCAGGGCCCTGGTCACCGGCGGTGCCTCCGGTCTCGGCGCCGCCCTCTGCCGGGCCCTGGTCGCGCGCGGCGACGAGGTGCTCAGCGCCGACGTGAACCCGCCGGGCGAGCCGATCGACGGAGTCGAGTACCTCCTCCTCGACGTGCGCTCGGACGACGACTGGGCCGCGGCGCACGAGCGGGTGCTCGCCACGTGGGGCAGCCTGGACCTGCTCTTCAACAACGCCGGCGTGGCCGGGGGCGGCCGGATCGAGGTGGCCGGCCTCGACGAGTGGCAGTGGATCACCGAGATCAACCTCTTCGGCGTGGTCCGCGGCACCAAGACCTTCGTCCCGCTGATGAAGGCGCAGCGGAGCGGCACGATCGTGAACACCGCCTCGCTGGCCGGTCTGGTGCACCCGGCCGGGATGGCGTCGTACAACGCGGTGAAGGCTGCCGTGGTGGCGTTCAGCGAGACGGCCGGTCACGAGCTCGCCGAGTACGGGATCCGGGTCGCCGTGGTCTGCCCGTCGTACTTCCGGACGCCGCTGATCGAGAACATGCAGGGCGCGGACACCGCCGTCGGTTCGGTGATCGGCGCCCTGGTCGCGAACTCGCCGACCAGCGCCGACGAGATCGCGGCCGCGGTGCTGGCCGGGATCGAGAACGGCGACGAGCTGATCCTCCCCGACGAGGCGGCCCGGGCCGCCTACGGACTCAAGGTCGCGGACCGCGACGGCTACAACGCGGTGATGCGCAAGCAGGCCGCCCGACTGAATGCGATGTGACGATGGCTGAGATCGAAGGCGCGGCAGCGGTCCGCGAGGAGGACGCGTTCGACCTGGAGGCGGTGCGGACCTGGCTCGCCGGTCACGGCGTCGCCCTGGTCGGCGACGTGGAGATCCAGCAGTTCGGCGGGGGCGCCTCCAACCTGACCTACTCGCTGCGCACGCCCGAGCACGACCTGATCCTGCGGCGACCGCCAGCCGGCCAGAAGGCGAAGGGCGCCCACGACATGGGGCGCGAGTACCGGATCCAGTCGGCGCTCCAGGAGCCGTTCGGCCTGGTCCCGGAGATGGTCGCCTTCTGCGAGGACGAGTCGGTGATCGGCTCGGAGTTCTACGTGATGCGGCGGCTGGACGGGATCATCCCGCGGCGCGACCTGCCCGAGGGCCTGGACCTCGACGAGACCCGGGCGCGGGCGCTGTGCACGACCTTCGTGGACACCTTGATCAAGCTGCACCGGGTGGACACCTCGCTGCCCGAGGTGGCCGCGATGGGCAAGGGCACCGGGTACGTCGAGCGCCAGATCGGCGGCTGGTCGACCCGCTACCGGAACGCGCACACCGAGGACGCCCCCGGGTTCGAGAAGGTGATGGCGTGGCTCGCCGAGCGGATGCCCGCCGACGTCGCGAACTGCGTGATCCACAACGACTTCCGCTTCGACAACGTGGTGCTCGCCGCCGACGACCCGAGCACGATCATCGGCGTCCTGGACTGGGAGATGGCCACCCTCGGCGACCCGCTGATGGACCTCGGCGGCAACCTCGCCTACTGGGTGCAGCCCGACGACGACGAAGGCTTCCAGCTCGTACGACGCCAGCCGAGCAACGTGCCCGGAATGATGACCCGCGCCGAGATCGTCGCGTACTACTGCGAGCAGATGGCCGACGTGATCGGGCGCAGCAGCATCACGCCCGAGGAGTGGAAGTTCTACGAGGTGTACGGGCTCTTCCGGTTCGCCGTGATCGCCCAGCAGATCTACTACCGCTACTTCCACGGGCAGACCACCAACGAGATGTACGCGTTGTTCGGGCAGGCCGTGCACTACTACGAGGACCGCTGCCTGCGGGTCATCGACGGCAGCATCTGATGGGGGCCGCCTGATGGGTCAGATCCTGCTGGTCCGGCACGGACAGGCGTCCTTCGGCTCGGACGACTACGACGCGCTCTCGCCGCTCGGCTTCGAGCAGTCCCGGCTGCTCGGGGCCGGCCTGGCCCAGCGACTGATCTCGGTCGACCGGATCGTGCACGGCACCATGCGCCGGCACCGGGAGACCGCGGAGACGTGCGCCGCCGCCGCGGGCTGGACCGCCGAGCCGTCGGTGGACGCCGGCTGGGACGAGTTCGACTTCCTCTCGGTGCTCGCGGTGCACCCGCACGAGTACGGTCCCGAGCCGACGAAGGCGGAGTTCCAGAAGCTCTTCGAGGCGGCCACGGCGGCCTGGATCGAGGGCGCCGACCGGCCCTACGCGGAGACGTTCGCCGGCTTCACCGAGCGTGTCGACGCCGCCCTGGAGCGGACGGCCGCGCTGGCCGCCGACGGCGACGTGGCGGTCTTCAGCTCGGGCGGACCGGTGGCCTGGGCGGTCGCGCAGGTGCTCGCGGACGGAGGCGACGGGATCGACCGTGCGCACCTCTGGACCCGGCTCAACCGGATGGCGGTCAACAGCGCCCTGACCCGCCTGATCAGAGGCGCCCGCGGCGTGAACCTGCTGTCCTACAACGAGCAGTCCCACCTCGACGCCGTACCCGGGACGCTCTCCTACCGTTGAGATCCAGACCTGGAGGACGACCATGAGCAAGACGATCCTGATCACCGGAGCGAGCAGCGGGCTGGGCGCCGAGATGGCCCGGCAGTTCGCGGCGAAGGGGTACGACCTGGCGCTCTGCGCCCGGCGTACCGAGAAGCTGGACGCGCTCAAGGCGGAGATCCTCGCCGCGCACCCGGGTCGCCGGGTCGAGGTGCGCGCCCTCGACGTCACCGACGACGACCAGGTCTTCGAGGTCTTCCGCGGGTTCGCGAAGGACTTCGGCACGATCGACCGGATCGTGATCAACGCCGGGCTCGGCAAGGGCGCGCCGCTCGGCACCGGCCGGTACGACGCCAACCGGGAGACCGCGATGACGAACTTCGTCGCCGCGCTGGCCCAGTCCGAGGCGGCGATGGAGATCTTCCGGGCCCAGAACGCCGGGCACTTCGTGATGATCAGCTCGATGTCGGCGGTGCGCGGGATGCCCAAGACGCTGACCACGTACGCCGCCACGAAGGCGGGCGTCGCGCACCTCGCCGAGGGCCTGCGCACGGAGCTCTACGGCAAGCCGATCAAGGTGACGGTGCTCTACCCGGGCTACATCGCCTCGGAGATGAACGAGAAGGTCGAGCAGTCGACGCCGCTGATGGCCTCCACCGAGAAGGGCGTCCGCGCGATGGTCGACGCGATCGAGAAGGAGAAGGCGTCGGCCGCGGTGCCGGGCTTCCCCTGGGCGCCACTCGGCGTGGTGATGAAGCACGCGCCGATGCCGATCTTCAAGAAGCTGATCTAGGTCCCGTCGCCGCGTCTCGACGCGCTCGACGTCCGGGGACCCGACGTCCGGGCCTCGACGTCCGGGCCGACGAACTGCTCGACCAGCCCCGGCACTGCCTCGGCCGCGAACGCGACCGCCAGCTCCTCGGGCACGTCGAGGATCTCGTAGGACTGCTGGCCGGCCGCGGTGGTCGCGGTCAGGCTGACCAGTCCGGCGCGGCGCTGGAAGAAGGTCTGCTTGATGTTCCAGCCGATGATCCCGGTCCGCTGCAGCGCGTCCCGCCGGCCGCGGAGCGATCCCCACCGGATCACCACGTAGTCCCGGGTCAGTCCGTGCCCCAGCCGGGCGTAGCGATCCTTGGCCAGCCCGAGTCCGGCGACGGGGGCGAGCAGCGCCACTAGCGCCGGCCAGAGCGGCCAGTCGGCCACGCCGACCAGGACGAAGAGCACGGCGGGCAGCAGCGACGTCGAGACCAGCGCTCGTACGTACCGGCGCCGCCGCGCGGCCGGACCGTGCGCGACCAGGGCGACGTCGAGCGGACCGGCTTCGCCGAGCACGTACTCGCCGACTCCCTCGACCACGGCTTGCGGAGCGGCCGGGACCAGGGGCGCGCTGCCGTCGGCGTCGGACTTGAAGCCGGTGACGATCGCGGTCAGCCGGCCGCCACCGGCCAGCCGGAGCCCCAGCGGCTGGTGGACCTCGACGCCGCGGAGCCGGTCCACGTCGATGCTGGTCTCCCGGGTGGTGAGCAGCCCGCGCCGGACGTGGAAGGTGCGGGCGAACTCGTCCCGGGTGAGCAGGAAGCCCCAGTTGGCGAGCAGGTAGCCGGCGATCGCCAGCACCGAGATCACCAGGACGAAGACCACCACCCCGGCGGGGATGGTCAGCGCCAGCGGCAGCGAGGTGACCTTCTCGTCGACGTCGGAGGCATTGAGCCCGGCCTCGATCACGTTGCCCAGGATCTGGGTGGAGGCACCCAGGGCGGCCAGCGCGATCACCAGCCCGGAGGTGGTCAGCGGTGCGTACCGGACCCAGGAGGGGTCGAAGCGCATCAGCACCTGCTCCGTCCCGGACATCGAGCTTGTCGAGATGCCGTCCGCCGTCGTCGCCCCGGACGCCGAGCCTGTCGAGACGTCCGCACCGGCCTGCGCGCCGCGGTGCAGCAGGTCGATCCGCAGCCGCCGGGCCTCGCCGACGCCCAGCGAGTCGAGCACCACCCGGCCGTCGCTGCTTCGGGAGGCGCTGCCGGTCCCGATCTCGACCTTGGCGAGCCCGAGCAGCCGGTGGATCGGCTTGGCGGTCAGCTCGACCGTGCGTACCCGGTCCAGCGGCGCGGTCAGGATGCTCCGGCTCAGTAGTCCCCGGCGCAGCTCGATCTGGCCGCCGGTGATCCGGAAGCTGGTGGTCGCGAACCGGGCCAGCCCGATCGCGATCGGCACCGCGACGCCGAGGTAGTGCCAGGGATCACCGGCGTCGCTGGAGCCGAGGATGAAGAGACCGATCAGCAGCGGCAGGAACCGGATGACCTCGTTCACCGGGTGCACGAGCAGCATCCGGGCGTCCAGGCGGCGCCAGTCGGCGTCGTACCCGAGATCGCCGCTCACGTGGCGTCGCCGGCCTCGGCCTCGGTACGCCGGGTGAGGTCCTCGACCAGCTTCAGTGCGACCGGCTGGTCCAGGCCCTCGATCTTGACCGGCCCGGCCGCGGACGCCGTGGTGACGGTGACGCTGGCGAGCCCGAAGATCCGGTCGATCACGCTCTGGTCGTGGTCGACGGTCTGCACCCGGGACATCGGCGCGATCCGGCGCTCGCGGCTGAGCCAGCCGCGCTGGGTGTAGACGGCCGTCTCGGTGGTCTCCCACCGGTGCACCCGGTAGCGGTAGACCGGCATCACCACGGTGTAGACGGCGACCGCGACGACGTACAGGACCCAGGCCCACCAGGGCACCGTGAACCAGTCGAAGATCGCGGCGGCGACGCCGACCGCGGCGAGGACGAGCCCCTGGACGACGGCGCCGGCCGCCCAGACCAGCGGGGCGCGGGTGGAGACGCGTTGGGCGGGTTCGCGCAGGGCGCCCGAGGTGTCAGCCATGTCCCCAGACTAGGCACACGGCTTGGGTGTGACACCCCGGGCGCCGGCGGTCAGACGGCGACCGGTGCGGCCTCGCCGCTGCGGGCGGCTTCGGAGTGCTCCTGGCTGTCGCGGCTGGAGATCAGGATCGCCGCGAGGATCGCCCCGACGACCGCGAAGCCCGCACCGATGGTGAACGCGTCCGCGAACCCCTCGGTGAGGGCGGTCGCCGGATCGGCCCCGGTCTTGAACGCGTCGTTGGTCGTGGCGGTTGCGATCGAGGCGAGGATCGCCAGACCGAGGGCGCCGCCGACCTGCTGCGAGGTGTTGATGAGGCCGGACGCGAGGCCGGCTTCGTGCGCCTCGGTGCCGGTCATCGCCGCGATCGTGACCGGGACGAACGAGGCGCCCAGTCCGACGCCGGCCAGGATCGAGGGCCCGAGGACGCTGCCGACGTAGGTGCCGTCCGGCTGGATCTGGGCGAACCAGATCAGCCCCGCCGCCACGAACAGCAACCCGACGACGAGCACGTTCTTGAACCCGACCCGGGTCACCAGGGCGCTGGAGATCCCGGCGCTGAGGATGATCGAGATCGCCAGCGGCAGGTAGGAGAGGCCCGCTTCCAGGGCGTCGTTGCCGAGGACCTGCTGCAGGTAGAGCGTGATCAGGAAGAACATCGAGAACAACGACATCCCGATCAGCACGCCGACGATGTTCGCGCCGCGCAGGGTCCGCTTCCGGAAGATCGAGAACGGCACCAGCGGCTTGCGGGTGCGCAGCTCGATGATGACGAACAGGGCGAGGAGCGCGACCGCGCCCGCCAGGCTCCAGATGGTCTCGCCGGAGGACCAGCCGACCTTCGTCGCCTGCACCATCGCGAAGACGCCGAGGGCCAGGCCGGCCGAGACGGTGATCGCTCCGGGCAGGTCGAGGGTCCGGTCGGTCTCCTCGTCGGCGGTCGACTCGGTCAGCCGCTTCGGTGCCTGCCAGACGATGAACGCACCGATCGGCACGTTGACGAAGAGCACCCACTCCCAGCCCGCCCACTGGGTGAGCACGCCGCCGAGCAGGACTCCGGCAGCACCGCCGGCGCCGGCGACCGCGCCCCAGATGCCGAGCGCCTTGTTGCGCTCCTGGCCCTCGGGGAAGGTGGTGGTGACGATCGAGAGCGCGGCCGGGGAGGCGATGGCGGCGCCGAGGCCCTGGACCGCGCGGGCAGCGTTCAGCCAGGTCTCGTTCTGCGCGAAGCCGCCGACCAGCGAGGCGATCGCGAAGAGCGCCATCCCGAGCATGAAGATCCGGCGGCGACCGAAGAAGTCGGCCAGCCGCCCGCCGAGGAGCAGGAAGCCGCCGAAGGTCAGCGTGTAGGAGTTCACCACCCAGGAGAGGTTGGCCTGGGAGATGTCGAGTGCGTCGCCGATGGACGGCAGCGCGACGTTGACGATCGAGGCGTCGATGACGACGACGAACTGGGTCATGGCCAGCAGGGCGAGGGCGAAGTTCCTCGCGCGCTGGGTACTGAGGTCGGGCTGGGACATGAAGACTCCTGAAGGCTTATACGGAACCGTAGTTCCTCTTCCGCTTAAGACCCTAGGGAAGGCCCGTTCCGCTTGTCAACGGAATATGCGGAGGTAACATTCCGCATGTCTACCGGAGCCCACCGACAGGAATGCAGGCCGTGAACGCAGAGCAGCGCCCGCTGCGGGCCGACGCCCAGCGCAACCTCGAGCGGATCACCGCGTCGGCGCAGGCGCTGTTCGCGGAGCGCGGGACGGCGGCCCAGATGGAGGACATCGCGGCGCACGCCGGGGTCGGCGTCGGCACCCTCTACCGGAGGTTCCCGACCAAGGAGTCGCTGCTGACCGCGCTGGTCCGGGGCCGGTTCCAGGAGTTCACCGTAATCGCGACCGAGATCGAGGCGACGATCGAGGACCCGTACGACGCGCTCGCCACCATGATGCGCCGGCACGCCGAGACCGTCGAGGACGACGCCGCGTTCCAGCTGGCGATGATGAGCATCAACAGCTTCCAGTGGGAAGGCATCGAGGAGGACAAGAGCGCGCTGAACGCGGTCGTCCTCCGGATCATCGAGCGGGCGCAGCGGGCCGGTGCGGTCCGCGCCGACCTGCGCATCGAGGAGTACGGGATGCTGATGTGCGCCACCACGGCCACGATGTACTTCCTGCACGACCGCGGCGTCTGGCGGCGCCACCTGGAGATCGTGCTGGACGGGCTCAGGTCAGCAACAGCCTGATCACGGCCAGGGCGTCGTCGACAGCAGGATCGTCCTGCAGGGTCGCGTCGTTGTAGACGAACCCCTCGATCAGCCGGACGATCCCGTAGGCGAGCACGCCGGTGTCCGAGCGCGGTCGCCAGTCGCCGCGCGCCGCCTCCTCGTCGATCAGGCTCCGGACCCGGTCGACCAGCCGGTCCTGGAACGGGCCGCGGGAGGTCAGCAGCCGCAGCGCGGTCTGGGTCTCGTTGCGCACGAAGGACTGCAGCGCGGACGACTCGACGATCGTGACGACGTACTGGCGCAGCGCCTCGAGCAGCCGGCTGCTGCCGCGGCGGCGGGCGGTCCGGGACCAGATGTCGGCGATGACCGCGTCGCTGAGCGCCCAGGCGACGTCCTGGATCAGCCGTTCCCGTCCCCCCGTCCAGCGGTAGAGGGTGTTGCGGGAGACGCCGAGCTCGCCGGCCAGCTGCCGCATGTCGAGGCGCTGTCCGGCGAGGTAGGTCCGCGTGGCGGCGGCGTACGCGTCGGCCGGTGTTGCGCTCATGCCAGCACCCTACCGGCTGTGAGGACACACACAGGATGTGTCACTTGTAGGACACATCGCGGATGTGTGACGCTGAGCGCATGCCTACTGATGCCGACGTCATCGTCGTCGGGGCCGGTCTCGCCGGTCTCGTCGCCACCGCTGAGCTCGCCGATGCCGGCAAGAAGGTGCTGCTGCTCGACCAGGAACCCGAGCAGAGCCTCGGCGGCCAGGCGTTCTGGTCGCTCGGCGGGCTGTTCCTGGTGGACACCCCGGAGCAGCGCCGGATGGGCATCAAGGACTCCCGCGAGCTGGCGCTCCAGGACTGGATGGGCAGTGCCCAGTTCGACCGCGAGTCCGACCACTGGCCGCGCAAGTGGGCCGAGGCGTACGTCGACTTCGCGGCCGGCGAGAAGCGGCAGTGGCTCCACGACCAGGGGCTGCGGATCTTCCCGGTCGTCGGCTGGGCCGAGCGCGGCGGCGGACTGGCGGGCGGGCACGGCAACTCGGTCCCGCGGTTCCACCTCACCTGGGGCACCGGTCCCGGCGTGGTCGCCCCGTTCGAGCGGCGGGTCAAGGAAGCGGTGGGGAAGGGCCTCGTCGAGATCCGCTACCGCCACCAGGTCGATGACCTGGTCAAGACCGACGGGGTCGTCACCGGCGTCGTCGGCACCCTGCTGGCGCCGGACGCGATGGACCGCGGCCGGCCCTCGAACCGGGAGGCGGTCGGCGACTTCTCCTACTCCTCGCAGGCAGTGATCGTGACCTCCGGCGGCATCGGCGGCAACCACGACCAGGTCCGCAAGCAGTGGCCGGTGGACCGGCTCGGGCAGCCGCCGAAGACGATGGTCGCCGGCGTACCGGCGCACGTGGACGGCCGGATGCAGTTCATCACCGAGGCGGCCGGAGCCGAGATCATCAACCCGGACCGGATGTGGCACTACACCGAGGGCCTGCGCAACTGGGACCCGATCTGGGAGAACCACGGCATCCGGATCCTGCCCGGCCCGTCGTCGCTCTGGCTCTCCGCGACCGGTGAGCGGTTCGGTGCGCCGTACCTGCCGGGCTTCGACACCCTGGGGACGCTCGGCGCGATCATGCGCACCGGCTACGACTACTCCTGGTTCGTGCTCACCCAGAAGGTGATCGAGAAGGAGTTCGCGCTGTCGGGGTCGGAGCAGAACCCGGACCTGACCGGCAAGGACCTCAAGCTGCTGCTCAAGCGGATCGGCTCCGGGGCGCCCGGTCCGGTGGAGGCGTTCAAGCAGCACGGTGAGGACTTCGTCGTCGCGGACAACCTCGAGGACCTGGTCGCCGGGATGCACCGGGTCTCCGGCGACTCGCTGATCACGGTGGAGTCGCTGCGCAGGACCATCACCGAGCGCGACCGCGAGCTCGACAACGACTTCACCAAGGACATCCAGATCACCTACCTGCGGGGGCACCGCAGCTACCGCGGCGACAAGCTGATCCGGGTCGCCTCCCCGCACAAGTTCCTGGATCCCAAGAACGGCCCGCTGATCGCCGTACGGCTCAACATCCTGACCCGCAAGACCCTCGGCGGCCTGCACACCGACCTCGACGCCCGCGTCCTCCAGCCCGACGGCACCCCGCTCCCGGGCGTGTACGCCGCCGGCGAGGTGGCGGGGTTCGGCGGCGGCGGGGTGCACGGCTACAACGCGCTGGAGGGCACCTTCCTCGGCGGCTGCATCTTCTCCGGCCGGATCGCCGGCCGAGCCGCGGCGAAGGCGCTCGGGTGACGGAGGTGCGGCGGAGCGGTCACCGGCGACGCCCTGGGGTGGGCGACCTGCTCCCGCTAGGCTGGGCGCCATGACTGGACGTGTCGTTCACTTCGAGATCCCGTACGACGACGGGGACCGCGCCCGGAAGTTCTACGCCGAGGCCTTCGGCTGGGACATCCAGGAGATCCCGGACATGCACTACGCCATCGTCCGGACCGGCCCGACCGACGCGGACGGGTTCCCGTCGGAGGGCGGCTACATCGGCGGCGGCATGCTCAAGCGCGAGTCGCCCACCGACCGTCCGGTGATCACGATCGACGTCGAGGACATCGACGCCGCCGTGGCCCGCGTCGAGGAGCTCGGCGGGATGGTCGTGCTCGGCCGCCAGGACGTCGGCGACATGGGCTACGCGGCGTACTTCAAGGACGTCGAGGGCAACCTGATGGGGCTCTTCCAGAAGCGCTGAGCCGGCTCAGCGGGCCAGCAGGTCTCGGATCAGGGTGCGGAGGCGGGGGAGCTCGTCGACCAGGCCCAGGGGCGCTGCCTGGTCCTCGATCATCGCGCGGAAGAGGTGCGCCTCGTCGACGATCCGCGGGTCGATGTGCCGGAAGACCTCCAGCGTGACGGTGCCGTAGAGGCGCGACCAGGCGCGCTCCAGGATCCAGACCAGTCCGCGCATCTCCTCCGGTACGCCGGTCAGGTCGGCGGGGACCTGCGGGTCGCGGAGGATGGTGGCCAGGCCCGGTTCGAGGTCGGTCAGCGCGGGGATCGGGAACCGGTACTTCTCCCAGAGCTCGAACAGCAGCGCCGAGAAGATCATGCCGGTGCCGGGTGAGCTGACCTCGTCGACGCAGTCCACGTCGACGTTGGTGAAGACCAGCGAGAACTCCTCGCGGTTGTCGAGCGCCCACTGCCGGAACTCGACGGCCGCCGCGATCAGCCGGCCGGCCGGGTCGTCGGCGGGCTGGCCGTCGGCGGCGCCGGTGATCCGCTCGGCGACGTCGGTGTCGATCGAGATCGCGACCATCCGGACCAGCTCCTCGTGGCTGGCGGCGTACCGGTAGAGCGCCGGGGCGGTCATGCCGAGCTCGCGGGCGACCGCGCGCAGGGTGACCTCGCCACGATTCACGAGCAGCGTGCGCGCCGCGGCGACGATGCGCGCCGTGGTCGCGGCGTGCGTCTGCGCCCGAGTGCTCGACGCGCTGGTCGGTGCGGTGGTCACGGGACTCCTCGGTGAACGGACTTGACAACCTCCAGTTTACACCGTTTACAGTTAACGGTGTAAACCCCCTCCCGAGGAGTCTTCATGCTGAACCGTTGGACCCAGTTCCTGCTCAGCCGGGCGAAGTTCGTCCTGGCCACCGGCATCGTCGCCACGATCGCCGCCGCGACGTACGGGCTCGGCGTCTTCGACGCCCTCGGGCAGGGCGGGTTCGACGACCCGTCGACCGACTCGTCCCAGGAGCTGGCGCGCGAGCGGGCCGTGTTCGGCAACAAGAACGTCGACGTGGTGGCGATCTTCCGGAGCGAGAGCCTGGCCGCGACCGACCCGCAGTTCAAGGCGGACGTCGAGGAGACCCTCGCCGGCGTCCCGAAGGACGCGGTGACCTCGGTGCTCACCGCCTGGGACACCGGCGATCCGGCGATGATCAGCACTGACGGCCATGCCGTCCAGGTGCTCGTCTCGCTGGCCGGTGAGACCCAGAACGACCAGGCCGACAGCAACGACGTGGTGATGCCGGCGCTCGAGCGCACCGCCGGCGACCTGGAGGTCGACCTCGCCGGCCCGTGGGCCGTCTACACCGGTGTCAACGAGACCGTCTCGGAGGACTTGGCCCGGGCCGAGCTGATCACCCTGCCGATCGTGCTGATCCTCTCGCTGCTCATCTTCGGCAGCCTGGTCGCCGCCGCGATGCCGGTCATGGTCGGCGCGATCTCGGTGCTCGGCGCACTCGCACTGGTCCGGATCCTCACGCTGTTCGGCGAGGTCTCGGTCTTCTCGATCAACGTCATCTCGTTGCTCGGCATGGGTCTGGCGATCGACTACGCCCTGTTCATCATCAGCCGCTTCCGCGAGGAGCTCGCCGAGCTGCCCGAGGACGACGAGAACGCCGCGAGGACGGCGATGCGGATCACCCTCGGCACGGCAGGGCGCACCGTGCTCTTCTCCGCGTTCACCGTCGCGGTGGCGATGTCCGCGCTGCTGGTCTTCCCGCAGAACTTCCTGCGCAGCCTCGGGTACGGCGGCATCGCGGCGGTGCTGATCGGTGCCGTCACCGCGCTGACGATCCTGCCGGCCGTGCTGGTCCTGCTCGGCCGCCGGATCGACGCGGGCCGGATGCCGTGGCGCCGCGGCAAGGCAGTCGCGACCGACACCAGCCACGGCGCCTGGGCGCGGCTGGCGCACGCGGTGATGAAGCGCCCGATCGTGGTGATGATCGCGATCGTCGGACTGCTGCTGCTGGTGGCCTCGCCGTTCCTCGGCGTGAAGTGGGGCTCGGTCGACTACCGGGTGCTCCCGCCCGACCACCCGGCGCACGTCGCGGCCGAGAAGCTCAACGACCAGTTCGGCGAGGAGAAGTCGACGGCCAACGTGCTCCTCGAGACCGCCGACGAGACCGAGATCGACTCCTACGTCGCGAGCGCGAGCAAGGTGGACAAGGTGCTCGACGTCCGGCCGGTCGAGACGAAGGACGGCGTCACCCTGCTGCGCGCCACCTGGTCCGGCAACAGCCAGACCGAGGCGTCCCGCGGGGTCGTCGAGGACCTCCGCGAGATCCCCGGGCCGGACGGCAGCAAGGTGCTGATCGGCGGGCTGAGCGCCGACACCGTCGACCTGCTCTCCTCGATCAAGACGCACCTGCCGTGGATGGGCGCGATCATCGTCGCCGCGATGCTGGTGCTGCTGTTCCTGGCGTTCGGATCGATCGTGCTGCCGATCAAGGCGGTGGTGATGAACCTGCTCTCGATCAGCGCCTCCTTCGGCGTGATCACCTGGATCTTCGGCGGCGGCCACCTGGAAGGGTTCCTCGACTACAGCTCCACCGGGTTCCTGGACGCGACCCAGCCGATCTTCATGCTGGCGATCCTGGTCGGCCTCTCGATGGACTACGAGGTCTTCCTGCTCAGCCGGGTCCGCGAGCAGTGGGACAAGGACGCGGACTCAGGGATGAGCCCGTCGGACCGGAACACCCACGCAGTCGCGGTCGGGGTTCAGAAGACCGGGCGGATCATCACGTCCGCGGCGCTGCTGCTGGCCGTCGTGATCGGCGGCTTCTCCACCAGCGGGATCGTCTTTATGAAGATGATCGGCGTCGGCATGCTGGTGGCGCTGCTGGTCGACGCGACCATTGTCCGCGCGCTGCTCGTGCCCGCGACGATGAAGCTGCTCGGCAGATGGAATTGGTGGGCACCCGGCCCGCTCCGCCGTTTCTGGGAGCGGTACGGGATCCGCGAAGCCTGAGCCGGTGCCGCATCACTTCACCACCGGGAGCCGGAGCACCTGGGCCGTGCTCCCGGAGGTGATCGTCACCAGGTTCGCGCCGAGGCCGCCGCGGTAGTTCAGCGAGCTCGCCGCCACCACCAGCCGGATCCGGTGGCCCGGGGCGAAGCGGTGCACGAACGCGGGCATCGTCACCGTGAACGGCTTGGAGGCGTCCGGGATCCGCACCGGGGCGGTCAGGTTCTTGATGTCGCTGGCCTTCCCGTCCGGTGCGACGTCCTGCATCCGGATCAAGAGCACCAGGTCGCCGGCCGGGCCGAGCTTCTGGGTCGCCTCGGCGGCGGCCGCCGAGACCTTGAGGGTCAGCTTGGGGGATCCGGCGACGGCCACCGGGCTGGTGAGCGCGGCGCTGTTCCAGGCGGCCGTCGTCCCGGGCAGGTCGAACTCGGGGACCGAGATCTTCGCGAAGTACGAGATGGCGTCCAGCGCGGTCAGGTTCGTCGGCAGTCCGGCCGGCGCGGTCACCAGGCTCTGGGTGCCCTTGACGAGGCCGGTCGCCGACGGCGTCAGGCCCTTGCCGGACAGGTAGTAGGACCGGGTGCTGCCGACCGGGAACGAGGCCGAGGTGGCGTACGCCGGGGAGGCGTTGCCGGAGTACTTGACCCAGTCCCGGAAGTAGGCGAACTCGGGTCCGGTGCCGACCTTCCGGCCCTTCAGGTAGCGCTCGAACCAGGCCGAGATCCGGCCGGTCTCGTACTGCGTCGCCGGGTTCGGACGGGAGAGGTCGATCTCGCCGGGCGCCGGGCTGCTGTCGGAGTGTCCCCACGACTGCCAGATCATCTTGACCTCGGTGCCCTGCGCCTGCAGGCCGCGGTAGTTGGCGATGCCCTCGTTGAGGTTGAACAGGGTGTCGCCCTCGCCCTGGATGAGCAGGGTCGGAATCTTGATCTTCGGCAGGTACGACGACGCCGACGCGTGCCGCAGCTTGGCGGTGGAGCCGGCGTCGAAGTAGCCGAGGGTCCCGGCCTGGACCAGGGCGGCGCAGACGAAGGACGCGAAGTTCGGGCAGGGCAGGAACCGGGTCGGGTCGACAGCGGCGTTGTTCAGGCCGTTGATGATGCCGAGGGCGGTGAAGCCCAGCCCCCAGGTGAGCTTCGTGGCCCCCGGCGTCGAGGTCCGGACCCCCGAGACCTGGGTGGTGTTGTTCGGGCCGAGCGAGTAGGACAGGTCGCTCCAGGTGATGATCGGGACGATGGCGTCCAGCCGCGGGTCGACCGAGGCGATCGCGAACTGGATCTGGCCGCCGTACGAGCCGCCGACCATGCCGACCCTCGGGTCGTTGGCGAGCCGCTTGCCGTTGTGCGCCTTCGCGTCCCGCCGGATCACGGTGAGGACCGGCGCGGGCTTGGTGTGCTTGGCGTCCTTGAAGGCGATCCCGCGGGCGCCGCCCAGGTAGGAGATCAGCTGCCTGCCGGCGACGCCGTCCCAGTCCGGGTCGTCGAGGGTGATCTGGCAGCCGGACCCGCCGAAGCCGAGGCCGGAGTAGGAGAGCACCGCGTACCCGCGCTGCGAGAACGCCTTGCCGATGCCGGCCTGGTCGGCCTTGGAGCCGCCGAAGCCGTTGGTGGCGAGGATCGCCGGGACGCGCTTGCGGCTGCTCACCCCGGCCGGCAGGTAGAGGTCGCCGACGATGTCGCAGGTCTTCTTGGCGCCCGGGCCGACCTTCACCTTGAAGTGCAGCGGGGTGACGGTGTACTTCGCGGCGGCGGACGCGGGAGTCGACAGGCCGGCCGTCGCGAGCGCGCCGGCCGCCAGGGCGAGGGCGACGAGGGGAGCGATCGAGCGGGGTGAGAAGCGCATGACCGGGACAACGATGGCTGCGTGACCCCGGTTACGCGCCGGTAGCCTCGGAGACCGGCGCGGTCAGCATCCCGGCGATCATCGCGACCGTCTCGGTGATGGTCGCGTCGTCGTCGGCGATCGCGCGACCCTCCGCCTGCGCCGCTCGTTCCAGGTCGGCGATCAGCCCGGCCATCACGGTCGTCAGTGCGTCCATCCGCCGTCGCCGGGTCTCCCGCGGCAGCTCCTTGAGGGCGAGGCTGAGCCGGTGCGCGACGATGCTGACGACCGGCCAGCGCTCGCTGCTGAGCAGGCCCTCGGTGACCGCGGGCAGCCGGCGTACCTGCTCGAGGAACCGGGCGTAGTGGGTCGAGCCCTCGGCGTACGGGACTTCGAACATCGGCCGGATCAGGATCTCCAGCAGCGCGACCACGGTGTCGGGACGGCCGCTGGTCTCGTGCGCGGAGAGCAGCTCGACCTGCCGGTCGGCGAGGTCGGCGAGCCGGCGCTCGAGGATCGCGGTGATGAGTCCGTCGCGGGCGCCGAAGTGGTACTGGACCGCCGACCGGTTCCGCTGCCCGGCGGCTTCGACGATCTCCTGGGTCGGCACCGAGAGGCCGCGCTCGGCGATCAGTCGCTCGCCGGCGACGAGCAGCTTCTCTCGGGCGGTGCGCGCCACGGATCCTCCTGGTTCTCTCGGTGCGGTAATACTACAGGTTGACAAGTCTAATACAAACGTATTAGAACTCGGGCATGACTGAGCAGCAGGAGCAGGACGTCGACCTGGTGGTCGTGGGCAGCGGCGCCGGCGGGATGGTGGCCGCGCTGGCGGCCCGTGCGGCCGGGCTGGACGTGGTCCTGGTCGAGAAGGCGCCGTGGTTCGGAGGCACCACCGCGCTCTCCGGCGGCGGTATCTGGGTGCCCAACAACCCGACCCTGGTCGAGGCCGGGGTCAGCGACCCCGAGGAGTCGGTCCTGACCTACCTGCGGGCCCTCGTCGGGGACGCGGTCGACGACGCCCGGATCCGGACCTACGTGCAGGAGGGTCCGAAGGTGATGGCGTGGCTGGAGCAGGCGAGTCCGCACCTGCGCTTCGAGCACGTCGCCGGATACAGCGACTACCACCCGGAGCTGCCCGGCGGCCGCCCCGAGGGCAGGACGGTCGAGGCGCTCCCGTTCGACACGACCCTGCTCGGGGGACTGGCCCGGACGATGCGCCGGACCCCGCTGGCCGCGCCGATGGGGCTCTACCTGACCGAGGCGGAGTACGCCGCCGTCGCGATGATGCGGCGCACCTGGCGAGGGCGCCGTACGGCGCTGCGGATGGCCGGCCGCGGCATCCTCGACCGGGTCCGGCGGCGCCGGATGGTCGCGCTCGGCCAGGCACTCGTCGGGCGGCTCCGGCTGGCGCTCGAGGAGGCCGGCGTCCCGGTCCGGCTGGAGTGCGAGCTCACCGGCCTGGTGGTGGCGGACGGCCGGGTGCGCGGGGTCGAGGTCCGGCGGGACGGCGTGGCTTCCCGGTTGGGCGCCCGGCGCGGGGTGGTCCTCGCGAGCGGCGGTTTCGACCACAACCAGCAGCTGCGCGATGCCGAGCTGCCGGCGCTGGCCGCGGCGGACGCCAGCGGCGGCGCGAACACCAACACCGGCGACGGGATCCTCGCCGGCCGGGCGATCGGCGCGGCCACCGACCTGATGGACGACGCCTGGTGGATGCCCGTGGTCCGGCTGCCCGGCGACCGGATCCAGGTCCTGGTCTCGGAGCGGTGCATCCCGGGGTCGCTGATCGTGACGCCCGAGGGGCGGCGGTTCGTGAACGAGAGCTCGCCGTACGTGAACTTCGTGAAGGACCAGCTGCGGGCCGGGCACCGCACGGTCTGGCTGGTGATGGATGCCCGGGCCCGGTCGCGCTACCCGTTCGCGGGGATCCTGCCGGGGCAGCCGTTCCCGCGGTCCTGGTACGAGTCCGGGCTGGTGCTGCGGTCGTCGTCCCTGGACGTGCTCGCCGGCCGGATCGGGGTGGAGGCCGACGTGCTCGCCGCGACGGTCGACCGGTTCAACGAGCACGCCCGGGAGGGGGTCGATCCCGACTTCGCCCGCGGCGAGAGCGCCTACGACCGGTACTACGGCGACCCGACGCTGCCGAACCCGACGCTGGCGCCGCTGGAGCGCGGCCCGTACTACGCGGTCCGGATCGAGGCCGGCGACCTGGGCACCAAGGGCGGCCTGCTCACCGACCCGGATGCCCGGGTGCTCGATGTCGGCGGCCGGCCGATCGAGGGGCTCTACGCGACCGGGAACACCAGCGCGTCGGTGATGGGTCCCGAGTACGCCGGCGCCGGGGCGACGATCGGTCCGGCGATGGTCTTCGGGTGGATCGCGGCGCGGCACGCTGCGGGCGTCTGACCCAGGAATGGACTTCCTCCTCAGTTTGTTGAAGGATCAACTACCGGACCTGAGTCCGAACCGAGGAGGACCTGATGGAGTACGGCATCTTCACCGTCGGCGATGTCACCACCGACCCGACGACCGGTCGCACGCAGACCGAGCACGAGCGGATCAAGAGCACGGTCGCCATCGCGGTCAAGGCCGAGGAGATCGGCCTGGACGTCTTCGCCACCGGCGAGCACCACAACCCGCCGTTCGCCGCGCCCGCCAACCCGCCGGTGCTGCTCGCGCACATCGCCGCGAAGACCGAGCGGATCAAGCTCTCCACCTCGACCACGCTGATCACCACCAACGACCCGGTGCGGATTGCCGAGGACTACGCCTACCTGCAGCACCTGGCCGACGGCCGGATGGACCTGATGCTCGGCCGCGGCAACACCGGCCCGGTGTACCCGTGGTTCGGCAAGGACATCCGTGAGGGCATCCCGCTCGCCATCGAGAACTACGCGCTGCTGCACCGCCTCTGGCGCGAGGAGAACGTCGACTGGCAGGGCAAGTTCCGGACGCCGCTGCAGGGCTTCACCTCGACGCCGCGCCCGTTGGACGGCAGCCCGCCGTTCGTCTGGCATGGGTCGATCCGCAGCCCCGAGATCGCCGAGCAGGCGGCGTACTACGGCGACGGGTTCTTCTCCAACCACATCTTCTGGCCGGCCGAGCACACCGCCCGGATGATCGCGCTCTACCGCGCCCGCTTCGAGCACTACGGCCACGGCACCGCCGACGACGCGATCGTCGGACTCGGCGGTCAGGTCTACCTGGCGCGGAACAGCCAGGACGCCGTCAAGGAGTTCCGCCCGTACTTCGACAACGCCCCCGTCTACGGCCACGGCCCGTCGCTGGAGGAGTTCACCGCGCAGACGCCGCTCACCGTCGGGTCGCCGGCCGAGGTCGTCGAGAAGACGCTGGGCTTCAAGGAGTACGCCGGCAACTACAACCGCCAGCTGTTCCTGGTCGACCACGCCGGGCTGCCGCTCGACGCGGTGCTCAAGCAGCTCGACCTGCTCGGCGAAGTCGTCGCCGAGCTCCGGTCCCACGAGACGCCCAGCCCGGACGTCGAGCTTGTCGAGACGCCCGCACCCGAAGGGAGTGCCTCATGACCCACCAGATCGTCGTCGTCACCGCCGGCCTGAGCGACCCGTCGTCGACCCGGCTGCTCGCCGACCTGCTCGCCGGCGCGGCCGGGACGGCGCTGCCGGAGGCCGAGGTCACCGTGATCGAGCTCCGGCCGCTGGCGCACGCGCTCACCGACCACCTGCTGACCGGGTTCGCCACCGGCGAGCTGGCGGAGGCGCTGGCGAAGGTGGCCGCGGCCGACGGCCTGATCGTGGTCAGCCCGGTGTTCAGCGCGTCGTACAGCGGACTCTTCAAGACGTTCTTCGACGTCCTGGAGACGGGCGCCCTGGACGGCACCCCGGTGCTGATCGCCGCCACCGCCGGGACCGCGCGGCACTCGCTGGTCCTGGAGCACGCACTGCGGCCGCTGTTCAGCTACCTGCACGCGGTCGTCGTCCCGACCGGGGTGTTCGCCGCGACCGACGACTTCGCCGGGGACGCGCTCCGCCGCCGGGTCGACCGGGCGGCCGCCGAGCTCGCGGCCCTGGTCGCGGCCCGGCCGCGGACGGCCAAGCCGGACCAGTTCGATCGGGACCTCGCCGCGATGGGCGACTTCGAGAGCCTGCTCAACGGTTGAGCTTCATGAGAGGTCTCTCATGAAGGACTCATCCAGGACCCATCCCGGTCGGGGATGATGCTGCAGGTGGGCACCGTGACGCGTTTCGTGATCGTCGGCGTCGTGATCCTCGTCGGACTCGGCGTCGGGGTCGGGGCGCTGGCCAGTCGCGGCGGTCCCGACCCCGGACCGCTGCAGCCGATCGTGATCACCGAGCCCCCGGCGCCCACCCCCAGGCCGACGCCCACCGGCAAGCCGACCCCCACCGGCAAGCCGACGGCGAAGCCGACCGGGAACGGCGTCACGGTGGTGCCGCCACGGCCGACCCGGGTCGATGACGACGACGATGACGACGACGAGCGCGACGACGACCGCGGCCGGGGCGACGATGACGACTGAGGGAGCGCGGCCGGGCCACGCGCTGACCGTGCGCACCCGGATCACCGCCACCGTCGCGGTGCTCGGTGCGCTCGCGCTGAGCGTCGCCGGGGTGCTGGTGTACCTGCTCGAGTCGGGCCGGATCGACGAGCGGGTCAACGACCGGATCACCCAGGAGGTCGCCGAGCTCCGCGTCTTCGAGGAGACCTCGGTCGACCCCGACACCGGCCGGCGGATCAGTGACGCGGACCGGCTGATCGAGGTCTTCCTGACCCGGAACGTGCCCGACGAGGACGAGCTGCTGGTGCACTACGCCGCCGGCAAGCCAGCGTTCCGGAGCCCCCACGAGGACGCCGAGGAGCTGCTCGCGGCGCCCGCCTACCGGCAGGCCGTCGCCGGCATTCTCGAGCGCGGCGGCAACGTCGAGGTCGACATCTCCGGGCTCGGCGAGGTCTGGGTCACCACGGTGCCGGTGGTCGACACCCGGAGCAGCGGCTCGATGGCGATCGTGCACTTCCTGGACTCCGACCGCGCCGAGCTGTCCAGCACGATGCGGACCTACGCCGTGGTCGCCGGGATCGCGCTGATCCTGATGATCGCGGTCGCGGCGGTCTACTCCGGCCGACTGCTCGCACCCCTGCGGGTGCTGCGCTCGACGGCCCAGGAGATCAACGCCACCGACCTCTCCCGCCGGATCCCGGTCCGAGGTCAGGACGACATCGCCGCACTGACCAGCACCGTCAACGCCATGCTGGACCGGCTCGAAGCGGGGTTCGCCACCCAGCGGGAGTTCCTCGACGACGCCGGTCACGAGCTGAAGACGCCGCTGACCATCCTGCGCGGGCACCTCGAGCTGCTCGATCCGGCCGATGCTGCGGAGGTCGACGAGACCCGAGTCCTGCTGCTCGACGAGGTCGACCGGATGTCCCGGCTGGTCGAGGACCTGATCCTGCTCGCCAAGTCGGAGCGCCCCGACTTCCTGGCGCCGGCACCCACCGACGTCGCCACCCTGCTCGAGTCGGTCCGGGCCAAGGCGAGCGCGCTCGGCGACCGGGACTGGGTCACCGAGACGGACGCGGCCGGCGAAGCGGTGGTCGACGAGCAGCGGATCACCCAGGCGGTGCTCCAGCTGGCGGCCAACGCGGTCAAGCACAGCGAGGACGGGTCCCGGATCGTGCTCGGTGCCTGGGTCCGCGGCAACGAGCTCCAGCTCTGGGTGCGGGACCGCGGCGCCGGCGTACCGGAACTGGATCGGCAGCGGGTCTTCGAGCGGTTCGGACGCTCGACCGGGTCGCCGGACGACGACGGCTTCGGCCTGGGTCTCTCGATCGTCCGGGCGATCGCCGAGGCGCACGGCGGGCGTGCTTGGGTGGAGGACGCCGTACCGGGGGCGCGGTTCGTGATCGCGGTCCCGTGGGTACGCCGGGACGCGAGCGACGCCGAGCAGACCCTGATCATCCCCGTACCGGAGAGCGAGGACCGGACATGGCTCGGATCCTGATCGTCGAGGACGAGACCCGTATCGCGTCCTTCCTCGACAAGGGCCTGCGGGCCGAAGGGCACCTGACCACGGTCGTCGGGGACGGCCCGACCGGGCTCGACGTCGCGCTCAGCGGTGAGCACGACCTGATGATCCTGGACATCGGGCTGCCCGGCATCGACGGCTTCGAGGTGCTCGACCAGCTCCGGTCCCAGGGGTCGGCGATCCCGGTGATCGTGCTGACCGCCCGGGACTCGGTGGGCGACACCGTCTCGGCGCTCGAGGGCGGCGCCGACGACTACATGGCGAAGCCGTTCCGGTTCGCCGAGCTGCTCGCCCGGGTCCGGCTGCGGCTCCGGGCGCCCGGCGGGGCGAACGACGGCGACCGGTCCGAGATCCTGGAGAGCGGCGGGGTCCGGCTCGACCTGCGCACCCGGCGCGCGGTGGCGGACGGGCGGGAGGTGGAGCTGTCGGCCAAGGAGTTCACCCTGGCCGAGATCTTCCTGTCGCACCCCGGGCAGGTGCTCTCCCGCGAGCAGCTGCTCGACCACGCCTGGGGCTACGACTTCGACCCGGGCTCGAACGTCGTCGACGTCTACGTCGGGTACCTGCGGCGCAAGCTCGGCGCGGCTCGGATCGAGACGGTCCGCGGCGCCGGCTACCGGTTCCGGGGCTAACCGCGCACCTTGAACCCGGCCAGGTGGCCGCGGGGGATCGCGGCGAGCACCGGGGCGAGGTGGTCGGCCACCTCCGCCGGGCGCGGCCGGTCCGCGGGATGCCGTTCGAGCATCGCCTCGACGATCACCCGGACCGGACCGGGGACCCGGTCGGGAAGCGGGTCGGTCTCCTCGATCAGCTGCGGGTGCCGTTCCGCGGCGCTGCCGGCGTCGGGGTCGCCCTGGCGGAACGGCCGTGACGCGGTGATCGCCTCGTAGAGGGTCGCGCCGACTCCCCAGACGTCGGCGGCGACCGTCGGGACGCCGTACCGGCCGCCCGGTTCGCACTGCTCGGGCGCCATGTACGCGTCGGTCCCGATCAGGTGCCCGAGCGCCGCGGCGTCCTCGTGCGTCCGGGCCACCGACAGGTCGATCAGCCGGGCCGGGGCGCCCATGATGACGTTGCTGGGCTTGATGTCGAGGTGCACGTAGCCGACCCGGTCCAGGTAGTGCAGCGCCGAGCAGATGTCGATCGCCAGCGGCAGGTACTGCTGCTCCTGGAGCGGGCCGTAGCGCCGGATCAGGCTGGACAGCCGCGGTCCGTCGACGTTCTCCAGCACCACGTGCGGGCGCGGGCCGTCGAGGACGTGGCGCAGTCCGCGGACCACCACCGGGTGGTTGATCGCCGCCAGTGCAGCGACCTCGCGCCGCAGCCCGCGCAGGGCCGAGCCGTCCTCGACCTGGCTCGGCCGCACCACCTTGGCGACCGCCGGGCCGTAGGTGATCTCGTCGAACGCGAGGTACGCCTCGTACGCCGCCCCGCCGCCGAGCAGGCGGACGGCGGTCAGCTCGTCGGTGAGCGGGTCGCCCTCGGCGAGGGCCCAGGAGTCGGCGACCACGTCGGGTCGGGCTGCGGTGATCGTCATCAGGTGCTCCGTCCGGTCGGGGGTGCGGTCCGTGCGGACCGCACCCCGGTGGCGCCGAGGATCAGCGGCGGGTGTCGTTGCGGCTGCGGTCGTTGGTCAGGTTCGCCGACCGGTCACGGGTCCGGTCCCCGCCGTCCCGGGTCCAGTCCCGGGTCTTGTCGCTGCGGGAGAGGTCCCGGTCGCGGCTGACCTTGGTGAAGTTGCTCCGGGTGTGGTCGCGGGTGCTGCGCGAGACCCCGGTGTTGCGGGTGTCGCGGCTGCGGGTGTCGGCCAGCCGGTCGTTGGTGTCGTCATCGTCGTCGTCGGCGACGAGGACCAGCTCCGGGCTGTCCTCGTCGCGCTTGTTCGCGTTGTCGGCCGAGCTCGGGCTCTGGATCGCCAGCACGCCGACGGCCAGCAACCCGGCCATGCCGAGCAGCGGGGCGGTCAACAGGGACTTCTTCATGGTCGTTCCTCTCGTCGTGGTCCCGTGGCCGGAAGGCCCGAGGACGTCTACGAGAGGACTCTGACGGTCGCAGGTGAGGCAGTCGTGAGCGTCGGATGAGAGCGTCCTCATCCAGCCGGATCGGGCGCGGACCACCGGTCGGGGAGCACAATGGGCTCATGGCACCTGCACAGCAGCCCCGGACCACGAAGCTCCTCACCCTCGACTTCCCGCAGTCGCTGGCCGTCTACACCGAGTACAAGGACGCCCAGAAGGCGGTCGACTACCTGTCCGACCACGAGTTCCCGGTGCAGAACTGCATGATCGTCGGCACCGAGCTCAAGCAGGTCGAGCGGATCACCGGCCGGCTCACGAACGCCCGGGTGGCCGGCATGGGCGCGCTCTCCGGTCTCTGGCTCGGCCTCTTCGTCGGTCTGATCTTCTCGTTCTTCGGCAAGGACGGGAACGCGCTCGCGATGGTGCTGTCCACCGCGCTGCTCGGGGCGGCGTTCGGCACCGTCTGGTCGCTGCTCGGCTTCATGGCGACCCGGGGGCAGCGCGACTTCTCCTCGGTCACCGCAGTCGTCGCGACCCGGTACGAGGTGCTCGTCGAGCACAAGGTGCTCGGCCAGGCGCAGCAGCTGCTGCAGCAATTGCCCGGAGCCACACCCAACCCCTTCGCCTGAGACGGCCGTGTCGGGCGGGCCCTCTAGGGTGACCGCGTGACGTTCCTGGTGCATCGGGCCGAGCGGGCCGACCTCCTGGCGGAGGGGCTCGCCGACCTGCTGCGCACCCCCCTTCCGGACCCGTTCGCGCGGGAGCTCGTCATCGTCCCGGCGCGGGGCGTCGAGCGTTGGCTCTCCCAGCGCCTCTCGCACCGCGTGGGGAACGGCGGCGGGCGCGGCGACGGGGTCTGCGCCGGCGTGGACTTCCGGTCGCCGGGGTCGCTGATCGCGGAAGTGCTCGGCACCCGGGACGAGGATCCGTGGTCGCCGGAGGCGCTGATGTGGCCGCTGCTCCGGGTCATCGACGACGCCCTCGGCGAGCCCTGGGCGAAGGTGCTGGCCGAGCACCTCGGTCACGACGTCCCCGGGGAAGAAGGCGACCTGCGCCGCGGCCGGCGGCTCGCGGTCGCGCGGCGGCTGGCCCGGTTGTTCGCGTCGTACGCCGTCCAGCGCCCGGCGATGCTCGCCGACTGGGAGGCCGGGGGATGCGGGGACGGTGGCGGCGGTGACCTCCCCGACGACCTCGCCTGGCAGCCTGAGCTCTGGCGCCGGAGCGTCGCCGCGATCGACCTGCCCAGCCCGGTCGTCCGGCACGCCGAGGTGGTCGCCGACCTGCGGGCGCGACGGCTGACCCTGGACCTGCCCGCCCGGATCTCCCTCTTCGGCCACACCCGCCTCAGCTCCACCGAGGCGGAGCTGCTCGCGGCGCTCGGCACCGACCGCGAGGTGCACCTCTGGCTGCCGCACCCGTCGGCGCCGCTCTGGGAGGCGCTCCGGTCGCAGCCGCTCACCGGCTGGCGGCGGGACGACGACAGCCACCTCCAGGTGGGTCACCCGCTCCTCGCCGCGATGGGCCGCGACATCCGGGAGACCGAGTCGGCGCTGCTCACCGCCGGAGCGGTGGAGGCGCCGGCACCGCCGGTCCTCCCGAGACCCGCGACGGTGCTCGGCCACCTCCAGGGCGACATCGCCGCCGACCGGGCCCCGACGCCGTGCGAGCACCAGGACGCCTCGGTCCAGGTGCACGCCTGCCACGGACCCGCACGCCAGGTCGAGGTGCTGCGCGAGGTCATCCTCGGCCTGCTCGCCGAGGACCCGACCCTGGAGCCCCGGGACATCCTGGTGATGTGCCCGGACATCGACGAGTACGCGCCGTTGATCAGCGGCGCCTTCGGGCTCGGTGACGCCGTCGCCGGCAGCCACCCCGGGCACCAGCTCCGGGTGATGCTCGCCGACCGCTCGGCCCAGCAGACCAACCCGCTGCTCGCGGTGCTCTCCCAGCTGGTCGACCTGGCCGACGGGCGGGCCGAGGCGAGCCGGGTGCTCGACCTGCTCGCCGCCGAGCCGGTACGCCGGCGGTTCGGGTTCAGCGAGTCCGACCTGGAGACGATGACCTCCTGGGTCGCCGAGTCGGGGATCCGCTGGGCCTGGGACGTCGAGGGCCGGCAGCGCTACGGGCTCGCGGACTTTCCCCAGAACACCTGGCGCTTCGGCCTGGACCGGATCCTCACCGGGGTCGCGCTCTCCGACGACTCGGGCCTGTGGCTGGGACCGACGCTGCCGCTCGACGACGTCTCCACCACCGACATCAGCCTGGCCGGCAGGTTCGCCGAGGCGATCGACCGGCTCGCCGCGCTGACCGCGGAGCTCGGCGGAGAGCACGACGTCACGCACTGGATGGACGTTCTCGCGGGCGGCGTCGAGCAGCTCGCCCAGGTGCCGCGCGACGACGAGTGGCAGGTCGCCCAGGTCCGTCGCGAGCTGGCCGGACTGGGGGTGGCCGCCGGGGACCGTCTCTCTCTCCGGCTCGCCGACATCCGGGCGCTGCTCGGCTCCCAGCTCGCCGGCCGGCCGACCCGGGCCAACTTCCGGACCGGGACGTTGACCGTCTGCACGATGACGCCGATGCGCTCGGTCCCGCACCGGGTCGTCTGCCTGCTCGGCCTCGACGACGGCGTCTTCCCCCGCGGCGGCTCGCTGGACGGCGACGACGTCCTCGCCCGGTTGCCGCGGGTCGGCGAGCGCGACGTGCGCAGCCAGGACCGGCAGCTGTTCCTGGACGCGATCATGGCGGCGACCGACACCCTGGTGATCACCTACACCGGGTTCAGCGAGTCCTCGGGGCTGGAACGGCCGCCGTCGGTGCCGTTGCGCGAGTTCCTCGACGTGGTCGAGCCGACCAGCCCGGCGTTCGAGGTGCGCCGACACCGGTCGCAGGCCTTCCACCCGGAGTACCTGGACGCCGCGAACGGCCCGGCCTTCTCCTTCGACCCGGACGCCGCGCGGGCAGCCCGCTCGGCAGCCGGCACCCGGACCCCGGTGGCCGCGCTGGCCTCGGTGGTTGCTGCACCGGCTCCGGCCGCCGACATCGATCTGGCCGAGCTGATCAGCGTAATCGGCAACCCGGTGCGCGGGTTCCTGCGCTTCCGGCTGGGGGTGGACCTCCCGCGCGAGGAGGACGAGGTCAGCGACTCGCTCCCGGTCGAGCTCGGCGGCCTGGCGCGCTGGCAGGTGGGCGACCGGATGCTCGCCGAGATGATCGCCGGTCGCGACCCCGCCGACGCGATGCAGGCCGAGTGGCGACGCGGCACGATGCCGCCGGGCCGGTTCGGGTGGCGCCAGACCGCGCAGCTCGCCGCCGCGGCCGCGCCGATCACCGAGATGTTCGCCGCGTCGACCCAGGGCATCGCGGCGAAGGCGTACGACGTGGACGTCGACCTCGGCGACGGCCGCCGCCTGCTCGGCACCGTTCCGGACCTCTACGACTCCCGGCTGGTGCGGGCCACCTTCTCCCGCCTGGGTGCCCGCCACCGGCTCGACACCTGGATCAGCCTGGTCGCCCTCTCGGCGTCCGTGCGGGGCGACTGGGTGGCGCGGATGATCGGGCGCTCCGCCGCCGGCGACGATCCGGTGCGGGCGACGTACGGGGTGGTCGTGGAGCCGGCCGCGGTGCTCGCCGACCTGGTGGCGTTCTACGACCTGGCGCTGCAGCGGGTGCTTCCGTACGCCGCCGAGACCTCGCGGCTGGCGGCCCGCTCGGCCACCTCGAGCCGGCCGGGCTGGATGGTGCAGCGCGAGCTGGGCGACCAGTGGCGCAAGGACAACGCCGGCATCGAGATGTCCACCGCGTGGGGACACCGCCCGAGCTGGGACGAGGTCACCGCCGAACCCGGGACGTCCGGCAGACCGCTCTTCGACGAGCTCGCCGACCGCGTGTGGAAGCACGCCCTGACGGCGGAGGTCGAATGAGCGACGACACGGTCGCCTCCTGGCCGACCTTCGACCTGGCAGGTCCGTTGCCGGGCATCGGGACGACGGTGCTGGAGGCGAGTGCCGGCACCGGCAAGACGTACGCCGTCGCCGCGCTGGCGACCCGGTTCGTCGCCGAGGACATCGCCCCGCTCGACCGGATGCTGGTGATCACCTTCAGCCGCGCCGCGACCCAGGAGCTGCGGGACCGGGTGCGGGAGCGGTTCGTGCACGCGGCCGAGGCGCTCGCCGACCCGGCGCGGGCACGTGTCTCCGGTGAGCGCGACATCGCGGTCCTGACCCGGGCCGCCGATGGCAGCGACCTGTCCGACGACGAGGTCGCCGTACGCCGGCGCCGACTCCTCGACGCGATCGCCAACTACGACGCGGCCACGATCGCGACCACCCACGAGTTCTGCCACGCGGTCCTGCGCTCGCTCGGCGTCGCCGGTTCGCTGGACGCCACCGAGACCCTTCGCGACGACCTCACCGAGCTGCGCGACGAGGTGGTCGACGATCGCTTCCTCGCGCTCTACGCCAACGAGCCGGTCGACCCGCCGGTCGACTACCGGACCGCGCGCAACGCCGCCCGCCGCGCGGTCGAGAGCAGTCATTCCGTCCTGCGCCCGATCGACCGCGAGGACCCCGAGGCGAAGGCACTGGTTGCGTTCGCCGAGGAGGTGCGCGGCGAGATCGAGCTCCGCAAGCGCCGCGCCGGGGTCTTCACCTTCGACGACATGCTGACCCGGCTGGCGAAGGCGGTGGCCCCGACCGAGGACGAGCCGACACCCCCGGCCGCCGAGCGGATGCGGGCGCGCTGGGACGTCGTCCTGGTCGACGAGTTCCAGGACACCGACCCGGTCCAGTGGGACGTGCTGCGGCACGCCTTCAGCACGGGGACCCGGCTGGTGCTGATCGGCGACCCCAAGCAGGCGATCTACGCGTTCCGCGGCGGTGACACCCCGACCTACCTGCGTGCCGTCCGGGACGCGACCGTGCAGACCCTCGGCACCAACTACCGCAGCGACGCCGCGGTCGTCGACGCCCTCCAGGCGCTCACCCGCGGAGCCGAGCTCGGCGACGAGCGGATCCGGGTGCACGAGGTGGCCGCGAAGCGGACCCGGTCCTCGCTCTCGGTCGGCGGCGGGGTCCGGCTGCGCCAGGTACGCCGCGACGGGTTCGCGCTGACCAAGTCCGGGACCATCAACATCGGCAAGGTCCGCGACCACATCGCCGCCGACCTGGCTGCCGACATCGCCCGGCAGCTGGCCGAGGGCGTCACCCTGGACGGCCGGCGGCTGGACCCCGGCGACATCGCGGTGCTGCTGCACTCGGTCAAGGACGACGCCCCGAGGATCCAGGCGGAGCTGGCGAAGCGCGGCATCCCGTCGGTGATCAACTCCGCCGAGAGCGTGATGAGCAGCGCGGCCGCGCAGCACTGGCTCCGGCTGCTGGAGGCGATGGAGAAGCCGCAGCTCCCGGGCCGGATCCGGGCCGCGGCGCTGACGCCCTTCTTCCCGGACACGCCCGAGGGGCTTCTCGTGGACGGCGACGACCGCACCGACGAGCTGGCCGAGCGGATCCGGAGCTGGCTCGACCTGCTCCGATCCCGGGGCGTCGCGGCGGTCACGAGCGCCGCGCACGCCGCCGGCCTGGCTCCCCGGGTGCTCGGCCAGCAGGGCGGCGAACGGGTCCTCACCGACCTCAACCACGTCGGCCAGCTGCTGCACGCAGCCGCCCAGGAGCACCGCCTCGGGATCAGCGGCCTGCTGGTCTGGCTGCGCGAGGCGGTGTCCGAGGGCAACCGCAACGACGCGCGCCGGCGCCGGCTCGACGTGGACGCCAAGGCGGTCCAGTTCGTGACCATCCACGGCTCGAAGGGCCTGGAGTACCCGGTCGTCTACCTGCCGCAGCTCTTCGACCGTCCGATCCGGGACTGGCCGACCGTGCACGCCTACCACGAGGGCGACGTGCCCTGCCTCGACCTCGCGGACAGCCCGCGGGCCAAGGCTGCTGCCCGCTCCGAGGAGGCCCAGGAGGAGCTGCGGCTCGCCTACGTGGCGCTGACGCGCGCCCGCGCCCAGGTGGTGGCGTGGTGGGCGCCGACCTACAACGGCCCGAACGGCGCCCTGACCCGGCTGATCTTCGGCCGCGGCCCCGGAGACGCGATCGTCCCCGACCGCGCCGCCTTCGGCCAGGACGACGACGAGGCCGACGCGGTCCTCGGCCGCTGGGCCGGCCTGGGCGCGTTCCGGGTCGAGGCGAGCCGCGTCGGCGACAGCACGGTCGAGCTCGCGGACCCGCCAGCGGCATTGTCCGAGCGCACCTTCGACCGGGACGTGGACGTCGAGTGGCGGCGGACGTCGTACAGCGGGCTGATCCGGGCCGAGGAGCTCGCCGGGCCGGCACCGCAGAGCGAGCCGGAGGCGCAGGGGACCGTCGACGAGGACGAGCCGGTGGAGGTCCCGGAGGTCACCGAGGACGCCGATGCCGGGTTCGATCCCGGACTGCTCTCCCCGATGAACGCGATGGCCGGGAGCGCCACCTTCGGCTCCCTGGTGCACGCGGTCCTGGAGCACACCGATCCGCAGGCCGCCGACCTGCGCGCCGAGCTGCTTGCGAAGGTGGAGGTCGAGCGACGGTGGTGGTCGGTGCCGTCGACCAGCGAGGAGCTGGCCGATGCGCTGCTGCCGATGCAGCACACGTCGCTCGGACCGCTGGCCGACAACCTGACGCTGACCCGGATCGGTACGGCGGACCGGCTCTGCGAGCTGGACTTCGAGATCCCGATGGCCGGTGGGGACCTGGACGCCGGACCGGACCGCGGGCTCCCGCTGGCGGCGTTCGCCGACGCGTTGCGGAGGCACCTCCCCGAGGACGACCCGATCCGCCCGTACGCCGACAAGCTGGAGGCTCCGGGGCTCGGCGACCAGGTACTGCGCGGCTACCTGAGCGGCTCGATCGACGTGGTGCTGCGGGTCCCCGGATCGGTCGGCCCGCGCTACGTCGTGGTCGACTACAAGACCAACACGCTCGGCGAGCCCGGCCGGCCGCAGTCGGCCTGGGACTACGCGCCGGACAAGGTGACGGCGTCGATGCTGCACTCGCACTACCCGCTGCAGTCGTTGCTGTACTCGGTGGTCCTGCACCGCTACCTGCGCTGGCGGCAGCCGGACTACGACCCGGAGACGCACCTCGGCGGCGTGCTCTACCTCTACGTCCGCGGCATGGTCGGCGCCGAGACTCCCGAGGTCGACGGCGTGCCGTGCGGTGTCTTCTCGTGGCGGCCGCCGGTGGCCCTGGTGCTGGCACTCTCCGCGATCCTCGACGGGGAGGCGGACCGATGAGCCCGATACCCGAGGTCGCGGCGGCCGGCCCCGACCCGTACGCCCGGCGGATCGCGCAGCGGGCTCCGAGCCTGCTGGGCGTGTTCAACCGTGCCGGGGTGCTCGAGGCGTCCGACGTGCACGTCGCCGTCCGGCTCGGCGCACTCGGGGACGAGGCCGACGAGACGGTCCTGCTCGCGGTGGCCCTCGCGGTCCGGGCGGCCCGGCTCGGTGCCGTCTGCGTCGACCTGAGCGCGGCCCCCGACCAGCCGCTGGAGCTGCTCGACGAGGTGACCTGGCCCGACCCGGCCGGCTGGCGGGACGCGGTCGCGGCCAGTCCGCTGACCGCGCGCGGGGTCCTGCGGCACGAGGGCGACCTGCTCTACCTCGATCGCCACTGGCGCGAGGAGCGCCAGGTCTGCGACGACCTGCTGGCCCGGCTGGCGCGGCGCGCCCCCGAGGTGGACGAGGCGGTGCTCGCTGCGGCGGTTCCGCGGCTCTTCCCCGACGGCTGGGACCAGCAGCGCGACGCGGCGCTCGCGGCGGCGCGGCGCTGGACCACCGTGCTGACCGGCGGACCCGGCACCGGGAAGACCGCGTCGGTGGCCCGAATGGTGGCGCTGATCGCCGAGCAGCTCGAGCTCGACGCTGACCGGGCGCCCCGGATCGCGCTGGCCGCGCCCACCGGCAAGGCGGCCGCCCGGTTGCAGGAGTCGGTCGCGCGCGAGGCGGCCGGTCTCGACCCGGTCGACCGGGCCCGGCTCGCCGACCTGCGGGCCAGCACCCTGCACCGGTTGCTCGGCTGGCGACCGGACAGCGGCACCCGGTTCCGGCACCATCGCGAGAACCCGCTCTCGTACGACGTCGT
This sequence comes from Nocardioides marmoriginsengisoli, assembly GCF_003725695.1. Lineage (GTDB taxonomy): Bacteria > Actinomycetota > Actinomycetes > Propionibacteriales > Nocardioidaceae > Marmoricola > Marmoricola marmoriginsengisoli. The sequence goes on along the minus strand of NZ_RJSE01000009.1, from coordinate 288,140 downwards.
GGTGGTCGACGAGGTCTCGATGGTCTCGCTCTCCCAGATGGCCCGCCTCCTCGAGGCGGTCCGGCCGACCACTCGGCTGATCCTGGTCGGCGATGCCGATCAGCTCGCGTCCGTCGAGGCCGGCGCCGTGCTCGCCGACCTGGTGAACGGGTTCGCGGGGTCGGCCGACTCGCCGGTGCTCCGGCTGACCCAGACCCACCGGACCAAGGCCGGGGCCGCCGGTGCGGAGCTCGACGCGCTCGCCGACGCCCTGCGCCAGGGGGACGCCGACCTCGCCTTCGACCTGCTCACCTCGGGGACCGACGCGGTCCGGCTCGTCGATCCCGCCGACCAGGAGCAGCTGGCCGGGGTCCGGGCCGAGGTGACCGACGCGGCGTACGCGGTCACTCGCCGGGCGCTGGCCTTCGCCGACCCGGAGGACCGGGTCCCGCTGACCGACCTGCTCGACGAGCACCGGCTGCTGTGCGCCCACCGCGAGGGCCCGTTCGGGGTGAGCAGCTGGAACCGTCAGGTCGAGCACCTGCTCGCCGAGCGCGCGGACGTGGCCCACCTCGACGAGTGGTACCCGGGACGCCCGATCCTGGTGACCGCCAACGACCGCGGGCTCGGGGTCTCCAACGGGGACATCGGCGTCGTGGCGCGGATGCCCGACGGCCGGCTCCGGGTGGTGGTCCGGACCGGGACCGAGGTCAAGCTGTTCGCCCCGACCCGGCTCAGCGGCATCGAGACCGTCTACGCGATGACGGTGCACAAGAGCCAGGGATCCGAGGCGCGGGCGGTCACCGTGGTGCTGCCGCCGGAGGATTCCGCGCTGCTGACCCGCGAGCTGTTCTACACCGCGGTCACCCGGGCCAAGGAGAAGGTCACGATCGTCGGCACCGAGGCCGCCCTGCGCGCGGCGATCGGCCGCCAGGTGCAGCGCGCCTCGGGTCTCGCGGAACGGCTCGGCGGGTCGAGCTGACCCACGTCAGCCGCCGGACTCAGCCGCCGGACCGGGAGAAGTGCTGCAGGTCCTTCAGTGATCGCCAGGTGCCGCCCCAGGTCCAGCCGATCGCGGTGAACGCGCGCACGACCGGGCCGTCGGGCAGGATCATCCCGGGACGCTTCCAGGTCCGGTCGGTGTAGGAGCCGGCCAGCTCGGGAAGCACCAGACTGCCCTTCTGATAAGGGTTCTGGAACGGGTTGACGTCGACGGCCAGCCCGTAGGCGTGCTGGCTGTACGTCGTCGCGCCGCGCACCGGGCGGCAGTTGAACGAGCCGGTGTCGTTGCCGTCCCCGGTCGGCGGCGCGGTCTGCTCCGCCTTCGTGGTGATCCGCATCTGCTCGATCGGGAAGCGGTCGTCGTACAGGGACCGGAAGACCGCGACGAGGTCGGTGGCGGCAGCGCTGTTCACGAGGAGCTCGCCGGTGTGACGCCGGTCGTCGAAGCCCCAGAAGGTCAGCCGGATCCAGGCGAGGTCGGTGGCCGCGACCGGGCACCCGGGAGCCCAGGTGGAGCGGGCGATCACCGCGGCCGGTGCCGGGTCGGCGATCCTCGAGGCGAAGCCGGTGCCGGGCAGCTCGGGCATCGTGTCCGGCAGGGTGAAGCGCCGTTCCCGGAGCGCCCGCGGGGTCGGGCGCTGCACGCCGAAGCCTGCCTCCGTCACCGGCAGCACCCGGGTGCCGAGCCACGGCGGCGGCCGGGTCCCGGGAGCCGGGGTGGTGGACGTCGTCGCGGGCGCCGACGGGACCGGCGCGCTCGTGGTCGCGCTCGTGGTCGTGACCGGCGGCACGGTGGCCGGCGGCTCGGTGGCGGGTGACCCGGTGGCGCCGCACCCGGCCAGGACGGCGGCGACCGCGACGAGAGCCAGGTACCTGCGCACAACACCGACGTTAGCGCTGCTGTGAGCGAGGGCACGTACTCACGAGTAGTCGGCGGAACTACGATGGCGCGCATGGAGCGCACGATCTACGACGATGACCACGAAGCCTTCCGTTCCTCCGTGAAGGAGTTCCTCGACCGCGAGGTGGTCCCGAACGTCGAGGAGCACGCCGAGGCGCACGCCCTTCCGCGGGACTTCTGGCTCGGCGCCGGCAAGCAGGGCTTCCTCGGCCTGGAGATCCCCGAGGAGTTCGGCGGCGCGGAGGCCGGTGACTACCGGTTCAACGCAGTCCTCACCGAGGAGATGGCCAAGGTCAACATGGCGCTCGCCTCCTGCGTCGGCATCCACGCCGACATCGTGGCGCCGTACCTGGTGCACCTGACCAACGACGAGCAGCGCAAGCGCTGGCTCCCGGGCTACGCCGCCGGCGAGATCCTCGGCGCGATCGGGATGACCGAGCCCAGCGTGGGCTCCGACCTGGCCAACCTGAAGACCACCGCGGTCCGCGACGGCGACGACTGGGTGATCAACGGCTCGAAGACCTTCATCACGAACGGCTTCAGCGCCGACCTGGTCGTGGTCGCGGCACGCACCGCGCCGGAGAAGAAGGCGAAGGGCATCTCGCTGTTCGGCGTCGACACCACCAAGGAGGGCTTCTCCCTCGGCCGCAAGCTCGACAAGGTCGGCCAGCCCGAGTCGGACACCGCGGAGCTCGCCTTCACCAACGTCCGGGTCAGCAACGACGACCTGATCGGCCCGCTCGACACCGGCTTCATCTCGATGATGCAGTTCCTGCCGCAGGAGCGCCTCAACTGCGCCATCGCGAACGTCGCGCACGCCAAGCAGATCCTGGCCGAGACAGTCCAGTACGCCCACGACCGCAAGGCGTTCGGCCAGTCGATCGGCAACTTCCAGTGGAACAAGTTCCTGCTGGCCGAGCAGGTCACCAAGATCGAGGTCACCGAGGCCTGGCTCGACCAGTGCGTGCTCGCGCACACCAAGGGCAAGCTCACCGCGACCGACGCGGCCAAGGCGAAGTACTGGACCTCGCAGGTGCAGAACGAGGTCATCGACCACTGCGTCCAGGTCCACGGCGGCTACGGCTACATGAACGAGTACCGGGTCGCTCGCGCCTGGCGGGACGCTCGGGTCACCAAGATCTGGGCCGGCTCGAACGAGATCATGAAGGAGCTCATCGGCCGCGACCTGGGCTTCTGAGCCCTCTAGGCCATTCTCCGGATTCCTGGTGGGGCGTCCCCGCAACCGCGTAGCGTCGCCCTCACCTCCCTGGAACCTGACCGGAATTGCGCCCTAGATGACCGTGTCGAGCAAGCACAAGCACGCCCGCAGACGCGCCCCCGCGCGCCTGCCGGGCACGCCTGTCCGGGTGCTCGTCGCGGTCGTCGCGGTGGCCGGTGCGGCCCTGCTGCTGCGGCTCGTCCTCGGGGGCGAGGATGCCGCCGACGACGGGCAGACGCCGGTCGGGGCCGCGCTGACCACGGTCGGCAACACCTGGAAGACGGCGGCCGGTGACTCCTACCGGCTCACGATCACCCCGATCAACGAGCCGGTCAACGTCGGTTCGAACGACGGCTGCGTGCCGGCCCCGAGGGCGGGGCGGACCAACCTGCGCTTCACGGTGCGGATCGACAACGAGGGCGCCGCGCCGGCCCAGGTGCCCCGTCTCGAGTTCGGCGCGAACGTGACCGCGGCCGGAGCGGTCAGCCCGGGACTCACCTTCACCAAGGCGTCCAAGGCGATCGCGATCACGCCGCAGCGGAAGGCCCGCGACTGCGCTGCCGCCGCACGGGTCAACAAGGGCGACGACGAGATCGCGCCGGCGAGCGCAGCGATCTACACTGGCCTGATCGGCGGCATCAAGACTCCGGTCGGCGCCGGTCTGTCGCTGATCGTCCGCTACGAGTACGCCGACCCCGGCGGTCCGGGCGGGAGCAGCACCAAGGACCTGGTGGCCCGCTTCCCGAAGGTCGCCGGCTAGCCGCGGGCGGCGTACCGGTCCAGCGCGGTGCGGCGCTCCTGGTCGTGGTCGACGATCCGCCTCGGGTAGTCGCCCTCGTAGCCGGTCGGGTGCTTCCACGGCTCGTGCGCGGCGGCGCCGGGCAGGTGGGCGAGCTCGGGGACCCACCGCCGGACGTAGTCGCCGTCCGGGTCGAACTTCCTGCCCTGGGTCACCGGGTTGAAGACCCGGAAGTACGGCGACGCGTCGGTGCCGGTGCCCGCGACCCACTGCCAGCCGTGGCAGTTCGACGCGAGGTCGCCGTCGACGAGGCAGTCGAGGAAGTGCCGCGCGCCGACCGGCCACCAGGTGTGCAGGTCCTTGGCGAGGAAGCTGCCGGTGATCATCCGGACCCGGTTGTGCATCCAGCCCTGGTGACGCAGCTGCCGCATCCCGGCGTCCACGATCGGGTAGCCGGTCCGTCCCTCCCGCCACGCTAGGACGGCGTCCGGGGCATCGTCGTAGTCGATCGCCAGCGGTCGCAGGTCGGCCCAGGCGGAGTCCGGGCGGTGCCAGAGCACGTCGGCGTAGAAGTCCCGCCAGGCGAGCTCGGTGCTGAAGCGGTCCGTCCCGGGGGAGCCCGGGCCGAGGTCGGCGAGCAGCGTCCTCGGGTGGATCGCGCCGACCTTGAGGTACGGCGACAGCCGGGAGGTGGCGTCCTCGGCCGGCAGGTCCCGGGCGGTGTCGTAGTCGGCGAGATCGGCGTCCCGGAACTCCCGCCAGCGGGCCAGGGCCGCGGCGCTGCCGGCGGCGGGCAGCACGATCGGTGACTCCTCGATCGCCCGGGCGAGCAGCGCGGCGGCGGCCGGATCCGCGTCGGCCGACACCCAGGCGACGTCCGGTGCCGCCGTCGGCTGGTCCCACCCGGTCCCGCGCCAGGCCCGGGAGAACGGGGTGAAGACCTGGTACGGCTCGCCCTTCAGCGTGCGCACCGTCCCCGGATCGACCGCGTACGGCGTCCCGAGGCCGACCCGTCCGACCCCGGCGGCGTCGAGGGCCGCGGCGACCCGGCGGTCGCGGGCGAGTCCGTACGGCGTCGTCTCCCGGGTCAGGTGGACCGAGTCGGCACCCGCCTCCCGCGCGGTGGCCGGGACGACGGCCGCCGGGTCGCCGTACCGGATCACCAGGTTGCCGCCGGTCTCTGCGTCGAGAGCGAGCACCGAGGCGGCGATCCAGGCCCGGCGTACCGGCCCTGCGGACTCCCAGAGCCGCGGATCGACCACGAAGAGGCCGAGGACGGGGCCTGCCTCGGCCGCCGCAGCGAGCGCCGGGTGGTCGGCCAGGCGCAGATCGCGGCGAAACCACAGCAACGTCGTCACCGACCGAGACTAGACGCTCCCGGGGCGCGGGACTGAGACGAAACCCGGGCGAAACCGTCGTTGGCTAGGGTCGAAGCCATGTCGTACCTGCTGCGCGTCGAACTTCCCGACGTCCCTGGTTCCCTGGGGCGGCTGGCGAGTGCCATCGGTGACGCGGGGGCGAACATCGAGGCCCTCGAGATCGTCGCGAAGGATCCGGTCGGCGGCATCGCCATCGACGACGTGTTCATCGCGGCCGACGGGATCATGCCGGACAGCATCGTCTCGGCGTGCACCGCGCTCGACGGGGTGAAGGTGCTCTGGATCTCCCGGTACGCCGCCGGCGGCAACCTCTTCATGGACCTGGAGGCCGTCGAGGCGATGACCCAGGACCCGACGGTCGCGATCGAGAAGCTGGTCAACGCGGTGCCGGACGTCTTCCGGGTCGACTGGGGCCTGCACATGACCCGCACCGGCGACGGAGCCGCGATCGTGCACGGGACCGTCTCCGCGCCGACCGAGGTGCCGAGCGGGGTCCGCTGGCCGGAGAACCTCGAGAAGGCTCAGGTCATCGACGTGGCGGAGTGGTCCGAGCTGGTCGTCGCGGCGTCACCGCTCAGCGCCGACGAGCTCGTGGTGGTCGGCCGTCGCGGCGGTCCCGAGTTCCTCGACTCCGAGATCGCAAGGCTCGCTCATCTCGTGGCCATGGCGGCTTCCCTCCGCCGCAACGCTTAGACCGTCAGCTCGTCGGTTCGAGCAGGAAGACCGGGATCTCGCGCTCGGTCTTCTTCTGGTACGACGCGTAGGTCGACCAGGTGTCGACCGCGTGCTGCCACCAGTCGGCGCGCTCGTCGCCGGTGAGGACGCGGACGCTGTAGGTCTTCTTGACCGGACCGTCCTGGAGGTCGACCTCGGGGTGGGCGACGAAGTTGTAGTACCACTCGGGCTGGTCGTCGGCTCCGCCCTTCGAGGCGATCGCGACGTACTTGCCGTCGCGCTCGACCCGCATCACCGGGTTCTTGCGCAGGTTGCCGGACTTCGCGCCGACCGAGGTGATCACCACGATCGGGTGCGGGCCGCCCTGCAACGTGTTCGCCTCGGCGCCGTTGGAGGCCTCGAAGGCGGCGACCTGATCGCGGACCCAGCCCGCCTTGCTGGGGACGTACGTTCCTTGAAGAGTCATACCGCTCACAACAGCACGCTGCCGGCGAAGATTCCAGAGAGCAGCACCGATAGCCTCAGCGGCATGAGTGCTCTTGACGGCGTCAGCGACATCTTCGACCCGGCCGACTGGGACGAGGTCCCCGGCTTCGAGGATCTGACCGATCTCACCTACCACCGCGCCAAGGAGCACGGCACGGTCCGGATCGCTTTCGACCGCCCGGACGTGCTCAACGCCTTCCGACCGCACACGGTCGACGAGCTGCTGCGCACCCTGGAGCACGCCCGTACGTCGGGTGACGTCGGCTGCGTGCTGCTGACCGGCAACGGGCCGAGCACCAAGAACGGGAAGCACGCGTTCTGCACCGGCGGCGACCAGCGGATCCGCGGCAAGGCCGGCTACCAGTACGAGACCGCCGGGACGGAGGCGCGAACCGGGAGCGACGCGGGCGCGCCCCCCAACCCGATCGACCAGGCCAAGATGGCCCGGCTGCACATCCTCGAGTGCCAGCGGCTGATCCGGTTCATGCCAAAGGTCGTGATCAGCCTGGTCAACGGCTGGGCGGCCGGCGGGGGGCACTCGCTGCACGTGGTCAGCGACCTCACCCTGGCGAGCGCCGAGCACGGCCGGTTCAAGCAGACCGACGCCGACGTGGGTTCGTTCGACGGCGGCTTCGGGTCGGCGTACCTCGCGCGCCAGGTGGGTCAGAAGATCGCCCGCGAGATCTTCTTCCTGGGCCAGGAGTACTCCGCCGACGAGGGCGTCCGGATGGGCACCGTCAACCGCGCCGTCCCGCACGCCGAGCTGGAGAAGACCGGCCTGGAGTGGGGCCGGATCATCAACGGCAAGAGCCCGACCGCGCAGCGGATGCTGAAGTACTCGTTCAACCTGATCGACGACGGCCTGGTCGGCCAGCAGCTCTTCGCGGGCGAGACCACCCGGCTCGCGTACATGACCGAGGAGGCCCAGGAGGGTCGCGACCAGTTCCTCGAGAAGCGCGACCCGGACTGGTCGCCGTACCCCTGGTACTACTGATTCGACATCTACATGATCGGCGACATCAACATCGAGGCCGACGAACCGTGGGCCGACGTTCCAACACCCGCGCTGGCCTTCTCGCACGAAACGGTGGAGCTGATGGCGCAGCTTGGCTGCCATCTCGACGTTGATCAATACGTCGGCGCTCCGGACGACGAGTAGCGTCCGACTGTGCTGCTGCATGAACTCTGGGACGACCCTGAGGACGAAGGCCGATACACGTTCTGTCTGAGCGGTCTGCGCGGTGCCGATGCGCGCGCATTGCTCTCCTCGTCGGCGAGGCTCGTCTGGACGGTCGAGGCGGCGAGCCACTTCGACGCGATGACGGCCTACTACGAGCACCAGGGTTGGGGTGTCTATACGACCGACCAGGAGTGGGATCACAAAACGTACGTCGAGCACGGATGGGAGAACGACGGTCAACCAGCTCGCGGCGCCGAGTCGCAGGCCGCCCATCTCACTCGGATGCTCAGGCGCAGCGGCGATCCGCTCTTTGCGCGCATCAGGGATCTGCTGCCTGAGTGCGGCGTCGATGTCGAGACGGTGGTCCTTGCCCAGTTCTTCCCGGACGACGGCGATCAGGAGTTCGGTGTGCTCGTCACTACCGAGCGCGAGGTGTTCACGTTCGTCCTCTACATGGGCCGCCGCGGCGACCTCAAGGCCCAGCTTCAGTCGTCGAAGATCGGTGATTGGAATGACATCACCCGCACGTGGGAGACGTCGGCCTACCGGAGATACGTGAAAGAAGCCCTCGCACTGCCGGAGGGATGGGATCAATGACCGTTAGCGATCTCCGACTGGATGGCGAGTCGACCATCGACCGCTCGACTTGTCCCGACTGCGGAACGGACTACTTGCTGCTCAAGAGCTAAGCTGACTCTGTCACAACACTACCGTTTTCGGTATAGTTGTGACATGGCCGCTGAGGTGAAGTACCGGGACATCGTGCGCGAGATCGCGCTCGATCAGTACGGCTACGTCACGACCAAGCAGGCGGCCGAGGCCGGGGTTCCCGCCGTCGAGCTTCCCAAGCTTGCTGCTCGTGGCGGTCTGAACAACGTCGCCTATGGGCTCTATCGAGTGCCGGATGCTCCTACCAGCGCGTTCGATCAGTTCGCCGAGGCGCTACTACGCGCGGGTGAGGGGTCGTACCTCCATGGAGACTCGGTGCTCGCCTTGTTCGGGCTCGCCGATGTGAACCCTCGACGGATCAGGGTCGCCGTTCGGAAGCGCACGCGGCCGAAGCTGCCGCCGTTCATCGACCTGACGCGGGTGAAGGACGATGTCACCACCACGCTGTATGAAGGCCTGAGGTCGCAACGTGTTGCGGACGCGATCCTCGAATGCCGCGGGCGCATCGAGCGGAGCCGGCTGATGGATGCTGCTGAGGAAGCGCGAAAGGAAGGTCTGATGACCACCAAGGAGTGGCAGCGGGTCAGGAAGGAACTTCGATCGTGAGCTACGCCGATGTGCCGAACAGCGTCCGGTCGTTGGAGCAGCGCATCCGCAACCTCGAGAGCAGCGAGGAACTCGCCGTTCGGCGACGCGTCGGCATGGCGCTCGTCGTGGTCGGCCAAATGCTTCCCGAGGGAGCCATCAAGGGCGGCAGCGCGATGGCGCTTCGCTACGGCCGCGGCACTCGGTTCACCCAGGATCTCGACGCGGCTCGCGTGCAGCCGCTGGCTCGGTTCCGCAGCGACTTCGAGGACTCGCTGGCTGCCGGATGGGCGGGCTTCACCGGCAGGCTAATCGAGAGGGCTGCACCGCGGCCTACCGGCGTGCCAACGGCGTACGTCATGCAGCCGTTCAACGTGAAGCTTGACTACCGCGGCCGACCTTGGTGCACCGTGAAGTTCGAGCTCGGACACAACGAGATCGGCGATGCGGAGGAACCGGAGTACCAGCTCGCGGACGGCTTGGCCCAGCTCTTCACCGAGGTTGGCCTCGAAGTGCCCAAGCCGGTGCCGGTGATGCGGGCCGATCACCAGGTCGCCCAGAAGCTGCATGCGGTCTCGGACCCTGGCAGCGAGCGATCGCGCGACCTCGTCGACCTTCAGCTGCTCGACAAGGGCGAAGACCTCGACCTCGCGCAGGTCAAGGCCACGTGCGTCCGGCTCTTCGCGTACCGGCGCCAGCAGCTATGGCCGCCGACCATCGAGACTGGTGCCGGTTGGGACACGCTGTATGAGGCCGCGATCGAGGACATAGACGTACTGCCTGACGTGGGTGCCGCCGTGGCCTGGGTCAACGAGTTCGTGCAGCGCATCGCGGCTGGTGCATAGCCGCATTGTCAGCTTCAGAGACCGCCTGGGTACGAAGACAACCAGCCGGCATGACGGGCCTTGAGGCCGTCGCGCGCGACCGCACTTGGAAGTACAACGTCGGCGCCACCGTCGTAAGGGCAGTAGAGCCATTCGAGATTGGGAGCGCCGATGACGAAGCGGCCTTGGTCGTCTGCCGCCGCCAGCAGAAGAGAGTCGACCTCGGCGTCAGACAGTCCTGACGCCGCCCAGAAGTAGTTGCGTCCGGTGTCTGGGTCGTCGTCCGCTTGGCCAATGCGCCATGGCCACGCGCCGGACACCTTTCGCCTTGACCAGCCTGCGGCCGAATCCCGCCAACCCCAGTCCGCAGCGATTACGCACAAGTCGGCGGTGCCGGCGGAGCCTTGGAGCTCTCGCAGGACGGTGCGATGCCGCCGGAGGATCTCGTCGTACTCCACCTCGTTCTCGGCGTATCGCTTCGACTCGGGAAGGCTATGGAACCGGACCCACTGATCGGCGTATTCGACTCGCAGCACGTAGCCGAGCGGTTCGGCCCTGGGCCACGTGCGCTCCCACAGCTCGGTCAGCTGCACTGCACGAATACTGACCTCGCCGTGCTCGAACGCGCCGTGGTGACCGCGCACTCGCCGCCAGCGGCTCTTGATCGCCCAGCGCGTCTGGAGAGACTTGAACCCGACCCACCCACGTAGGGAGTCGACGACTTTGGGCACGGGCATGACGAACAGGGTAGTGACGCCCGATCAGCCGCACGCGTGCGTGGCAAGAACGTGGCAGCAGAGTCGTCGGAGCCCGTCGACCGCCAACGCCCACCATCACGTTTGCGCAGGTCAGCGGCACATCGCCGTCGATGACTACCAACACCCGCTGAGCTTGCCGTGCTTCCCCTGGTACTACTGACCAGGTCCGAACCATCGCCGCTCAGTACCGCGTGGTGGTCCGGCTGTCCGGCACCTCTCCCTGCTCGACCCGGTCCGCGCTCGCGAGCGCGGTGAACGCGACCACCGCCGGCGGCTTGAACCCCAGATCCTTGTTCGGCTTCACCAGGATCGACTCCGACCCGAGGTACCTCCCGGTGTCGGGGTCGATCAGGACGAGCGTCCGTTGGGTGGGGTCGGTCGCGTCGGCCACGAGCACGACCGCGTCCCGGCCCAACCGGTCCTTCGTCGTACCGAGGGTGGTGATCGTCGGCTCGGTCGCGAGCAGGCGCCAGAGGCGCGCGGTCACGGATGGTGCCACCACGTAGCCGGTGAAGAGGTCGTTGACGGCACCGAGCAGGCACCCGCCGGCGACGCCGCCGCAGCCGTACGGGGGAGCCAGCAGCTTCCGCAAAGCGGGGACCGACTCCGGCAGCGTGCCGGGGTAGTCCGCGCCCAGGTCGTTGGTGAAGGTCTCGTCGGTGGTCGACGGCACCGCGCTCCACGAGCCCGGCTGGTCCGTGGCCCGGCCGTCGGCGTCCAGCGGTCGGCCGCGGCGCTCGATCGAGCGCCGGGTCCCGTCCGGGAGCTGGTAGACCTCGACGTGCCGCGGGACCAGCACGGTGGCGGGTCCGCGGTCACGATCGGCGGGATCCGTCGACGACCACCAGGCATCCAGGACGACCCGTTGCACCGGCAGGTCCGCCGCCGGGGGCTGCCCCTCCGCGCGCCCAGCCAGGTTCTCCAGCAGCGCCCGCGCCGGTGCGCCCGCGCCGGGGAGGTGATCCCCGTCCACGCCGGAGAACGTGAGCATCGGCGGGGTCTCCGCGGCCGCGGGCCGCGGTCCCGCACCCGGCTCGACGACCACCAGCGCGATCGCGATCACCGCGCAGGCGACCCCGGCGGCGAGCAGACCCAGCACGGTACGCCGACCGCCGACACGGAGCCGCAGGTCAGGCCGGACGAAGCGGCGCCCCTGGCCCCGGCCGCGAGGTTGCTCGAGGATGCGCCCGAGCATCGCCTGCGCCCGAGCGGTCGACTCCGGATCGGACTCCGGTACGACGTTCTCGTGCAGCCCGATCGAGTCGAGGAGCTTGCGCAGCTCCGGGTCGTCGTTGGGTCGGAGGTTGCTCATTCCCGGGCCTCCTTGTCCACGATCTCGCGCAACCTGCCGCGCGCCCGGGTACGGCGCTTGGCGGCCGCCGCGGTCGAGCACCCGAGGATCCGCGCGGTGTCGCCGAGGTCGAAACCGGCGTTGAACAAGAGGATCACCTCGCGATCGTCGACGGAGAGCTGCTGGAGCAGGTAGGTGACGCGGGCCTCGTCGTCCACATCCGTCGCCGACCGCCCGGTGGCCGCCACCTTCACGGGCTGGGCGACGAGTCGTTCGGCGAGAGCCTTCCGGCGGCGCCGGGACCGGTACTCGTTGCGGATGTGCCCGGTCAGCACCTGGTAGGCCAGGGCGTGCAGGCCGCGCTCCTCCTCCGGGGACTCCGGGAAGGCCAGGTCCTTGCCCCAGAGCGTGGTCAGGGTCTCGGCGACGACGTCCTCGGCCCCGGCCGGGTCGAGCTGGTTGCGCGCAAACCTGAGCAAGGGGGGTTGCAGCACCCAGAACACCTTCTCAAACTCGCGCGCGTCCATCCGAGCCCCTCCGCAGCATGGGCCAAGGATGCCATTCGCGAGCGACTAGTTCAGCATGATGCTCCTGCGGAGAGCTGGACCTTCGCCGGCTGCTGGTAGCCAACCGTCAGCGAGGACTTCTTGTCGCCGGCCGCGTAGCAGGTCGACGACGTTGCCGCGTTGTTGTAGAGCCGGGCCGCCTGGCCGCGGTTGTTCCAGAACGACTTCACGGTCGTGCTCAGCGGCTTCGTCACGCCGCTGCCGGTCACGTAGGAGAACGAGCCGGTGTACGACGCCGAGGTCCACATGCAGAACCGCCCGCTCGAGCACTCGCTCAGCGACATCGTGTCCGCGGGGACCGCCACGAACCCGCTGCCGTCCGGGTAGACGACCTCGTGGTCGGTGCGCAGCACGCCACCGGGGTGGTCGCGGAGATAGGACTGGGCGGTCGCGGTAGCTGCCGGAGCGGGCGCCGTGGTGGCGCCGACCGGGATGGCGCCGGCACCGATCGCGAGGGCGGCGAGGGTCGGTGCGAGCAGGAATCGGATGCGGGTCATGACAGTCAGATGTCCGGCAGGAGCCCGATCGGGACAGCCGTCTTAGGAGAGCTTCGGCTCGAGGACGTCGAGGGGGTCCTGGGTGGTCGCCCGGACCACCGGCCAGGCCGAGGCGACGACGAGCACCACGACGGAGCCGAGGACCAGGCGGGGGATGGCGGCCGGGTTGACCAGGTCGGCGTCCGCGTCGAAGGTCGCCTGCGCGACCCGGTCCGCGAGCGGCTGGGAGGCGAGCGCGAGCACGATCGCGGACGCGACGCCGAGGACGACGGTGGCGAGCACCTCGACACCGACCAGCAGCGCGACGTGGACGCGCCGCGCCCCCAGCGCCAGGCTCAGCCCGAAGAGCCACATCCGGTCCCGCACCACGATCAGCTGCGAGACCAGGAGGCCGAGCGCCCCGAGGATCAGCACGCCCCACCCGATCACCCCGAAGATGGTCTTGATGCCGGCGCTCGCCGCCCGCACCTGCTCACCGCGGTCGAGCCGGCCGATCGTGACCGTCACCTCGTCGACGGTGACGCCGAACTTCGTCGCGTCCGTGCCGAGCTCGGCCTGCAGCGCGGACCGGATTGCCGGGATGCTGTCCGGCTGGCCGGTCGTGACGACGAACCGGTAGGCGATCGGTTCCGAGGACATCAGAGCCGCGGACGACTCGTACGCCGGGGCGAGCGTCAGCCCGTCACCCCAGCGGTTCTTGTCCGCGGCCGACGGGACGAAGATCGCTCGCGCCGGCACCGCGGCACCGGCGAGGCAGACCTTGGTGTCGCCGGGGAGCGAGCCGCCGTACCGGAGCGGGTACGGCGTCCCGTCGGCCCGGTAGACGAAGCGGACCATCCCCGACCCGAGCACGTCGTACGGCGGGCACTCGGGCCGGATGTCGGGGTAGCCGACGACGTAGCTGACCGGCGCGCTGCTGATCCGCTGCAACCGGTGCACGACGCGCTCGACGAAGGCGGTGCGCCCCAGCCCGAAGGTCGTCTGCGTCTCGACCGAGTACGACCCCTCGGCCCCGGACTCGGAGTCGATCGCGTCGTCGAGACCGCGGGTTCCGATCTGGGAGAGCTGGGAGACGATCAGGAACACCGTCATGGCGATCGCGACCAGCAGCACCGAGAGGAGCAGCCGGACCCGGGCCGCCCGAGCTAGCTGGAGCGCGAGCCTGACGGTCGAACCGGCCTCACGCCCGAGCATCGCGGATCCGACCTCGGACGAGCTCCAGCCGGGTGTCCGCCAGCCGCGCGATCGCCTGGTCGTGGGTGACGATCACGACCGCGGTGCCGTACTGCCCGGGCAGGGCGAGCAGCTTTTCCGCGACCGCGCCGGCAGTCTCCTCGTCCAGGTTGCCGGTCGGCTCGTCGGCGACCAGCAGGGTGGGACGCGCGAACACCGCGCGGGCGATCGCGACGCGCTGGCGCTGACCGCCGGAGAGCGCGTTGGGCCGTCGGCCGGCCAGGTCGGCGATGCCCAGCGAGTCGAGGTCGTCGGTGGCGCGGGCGACTGCCTGGGACCGGCTCAGGCCGGCGTGCCGGAAGTTCCACCCGAGCATCACGTTCTGCAGCACCGTCAGCGACGGCTCGAGGTGGAACGCCTGGAAGACGATGCCGATCCGTGCGGACCGGAGCACCGACCTGTTCGCGTCGCTCATCAGCGCCGCGTCCTCGCCGTCGAGGAGCACCTTGCCGACGGTCGGCTCGCGGAGCAGGGACAGCACCGAGATCAGGGTGGACTTGCCGCTGCCCGACCGGCCGACGATGGAGGTCGAGCTGGCCGGGCGGCAGGCGAAGCTGACCGAGTTCAGCGCCAGCACGCTCTCCGAGTCGGTGGCGTAGGCGACGGAGACGTCGAGGAGCTCGGCGGCGTACCCGGTCACGGATCCGCCGTCACCGGGGGAGCGAGCTGGTCGCCGGCCCGGACGGCTCCCCGGATCACCCGGACCACGCCGTCGGTCACCCCGACCTCGACGGGCACCCGGACTACGTCGCCGTCCCGGATCACCGAGACGGAGTAGCGGTCGGTGCGCTCGTCGTACCCGATGGAGAGGTTGGGGGCCAGCAGGACGTCCTTCAGCTCGGTCGACCGCATCGTCACCGTGGACCGCAGCCCCGGTGCGGTCTGGACGCCGGCGGGGAGCCGGCAGTGCAGGGCGGCGGCGCTCTCGTTCGTCGCCTCGACGGGGGTGCTCCACAGGGCGGCGCAGCGGACCGTCGTCGGGCCGAGCACGGTCTCGACCTGGGCGGTGCCGGAGAAGGGCATCGAGAGGTAGCGCAGGTACTGGATCGGCGTCAGCGCCGCGACCACGTCCAGGCCGGGCGCGGCGAAGGAGGGCGCCCGCCCGGACGCGTGCAGGACGGCGTCGACCGGAGCCCGGACCTCGCGCTGCTGCGCCTCCAGTCCGGCGAGCCGGGAAGCTGCCCCGCCGGCCCCGGGCGCGGACAGCGCGTCTCGCGCGGCCTGCGACACCACCAGCCGGCCGACCGGCGTTCCGGCCTGGACCGTGCGCTGGTCCGGGCCGCCGCGGGGCACGAACCGCAGCTGGTCGTTGGTGACGATGGCGATCCGGTCGCTGCGCGCGGTGACCGCGTCCAGCGTGTACTCCAGCTTCAGGTCGGCCCGCCTGATCGTGGGAGGTGCCGTGGCCGGAGACTCCGAGTCCGCAGACCCCGGACCGTCGTCGGACCTGGTTGTGCTTGCGCATCCCGACATGAACGCAAGCACAACCAGGACCCCCAGCGCCCCGAGGCGCTGGGTCACTGCACCTCCTTCAGGGAGTCTTCGATCGTCGGTCCGGAGACGTCTCCGGGAACCGCCGGGATCCAGTGGCCGCACGACGACGGTCCCTCGAGATAGGCCCGCAGCTGGCTCGGGTCACCGCTGAGGATGCGCGCCACCAGGTGCTCGCGGATCCCGCGGGCGTCCGTGTACGACGGCTCCTGGGGCGAGCGCACCGCCGGCACCGGCGCGAGCTCGGGGCGGACTCCCGTGGTCAGCCACGACCGGTACGCCGCGGCGACCTCGCGGCAGGTCACGAAGTTGATCACGATGCCCTGCGCCATGCTGTCGCGCGCGGAGTCGGTCTCCTCCTCGGCGATCTTGCGGCTCGCGTCCGGGTTCGCCAGCACCTCCGCGACGACCTTGCCGTCGAGGCCCTGGAAGACCGGTGCGTCCGCCCGCAGCGAGGCCGGTTCGTCGCTGCCGCATCCGGCCGCGAACGCGGCGCACGCCAGGGCGCACGCCGCGATCGCCAGCCGCTTGGTTCGCAACGGCCTAGTTGGTCGAGGTGGCCGTGTACGTCACGTCGTAGCTGCCGTCGCTGAACGGGTTCAGCGGGGAGCAGTCGCTCGGGACGTACTTGCGGGCGCGCACGGTGTAGGTGCTCGGCAGCACGCCGTTCCAGGTGACCGTGTCCCCGGTGCTGGTGTGCTTGTAACCGAGGTCGTTGCCGTTCGACGACCGCGCGGTCCAGTCCGTACGACGGTCGTCGGTCGCCGAGTTCTGCTTGATCTTGAACGTGCCGCTGTGGCCCTGGACGAGCGAGACCCCCGTCTTGACCGAGGTCGCGTTGCAGTCGATGTCGTTGATCGTGCCCGTCTTGACGGTCGCGCCGGCCGGCGACAACCCGGTGGCGAGGAGGATGCCCATCCCCATGGTCAGAGCCGCGATCCGTCGTACCTGCGTGGAAGTAGCCACTGGTTGCCCCTAGAGCTCGGGCGCGCCCCTCGGATGGGACGTGCTCATCAGCCAGATGTCCGGCTGCGAGGGATCCGGGACACCTGGTGACGAGAAACTTCCTAGGGAGCTACCGGCACTTCCGCCGGCGTCTCCGGCCGGCGTGCCCGGGCCGCCGCCCCGATCAGCACCAGACCGCCGAGCGCGCACGCGCCGACCTCCCACCAGGTCGGGCGGTTCGCCATCAGCGCGATCGTGGCGATCGGGATGATCAGGACCGCGCTGCCCGCGACCAGCAGCCGGAAGCCGACGTGGCCGGTGCTCAGCGCGCAGCCGAACCAGAACAGCGCCAGGGCGAGGCAGAACAGCAGGACGATGTAGACGTCGTTCTGGTACGGATCCTCGCCGACCCCGGAGAAGAAGTGTCCGCCGGGGAGGTCGTCCATCTCCGCGAAGTCCGTCTCGTCGTCGAAACCCGAGACCCGGAACTCGGAGAAGGCCACCGTCATCGCGCGGATGGTGCCGAGCGACATCAGGACCCCCGCCATCGTCGCGAGCCCGGCGATGCCGACGACGATTCCGGTGAGCTCACGGGTCGCCGGCAGCAACCAGCCGGCGGCGGTCGCGACCATCACGAAGATCATCACGGCGGCGCCGATGACGATGAACTGCGACCCCTCGTCCCCTTCGTCGATGACGTCGTCGAACAGCTTCGCGTAGAGGACGACCAGCGCCGCGAGGGAGCTGAGCACGAACGGCGCGGCCCGGGTGAGGAGGTAGCCGGCGACCGACAGCACCAGAGCGAGACCAGCGCCGGCGTAGATCGAGACGTCGTCGTTCGAGATCAGCACGCTGAGCATCACGCCGAGTCCGGCCGCGCCGGCCGCACCGGGCCACGAGACCAGGCCCGCCCGGCGCTCGGCGTCCGGGACGACCAGGTGCGCCACCACCGCGAACCCGAGCAGGCCGAGCGCGGAGAGCGCGCCCATCACGAAGTTCGAGGTGTCCAGGTCGCCGGTGTTGCGGGTGTACATCGCCGAGACCACCACGGCCGCGGAGACCAGGGCGACGCCGGCCGCGGTCGCCGCCGTGGGCAGCCGGGAGAGGTCGAAGGTGATCGTGAAGGTCCGGCCGGGGCGCTCGCCGGGTGATTCCAGGTACTCGGTCATGGCAGCCAACCTAGAGGTCGGCGGCCCGTCGTACCGGGGTTCAGCGACAGTCGGTCGCGATCTTCTGGATCTTCCGGACCACGGCCGGGTCGTCCTTGCCGAGGTTCGGGTTCTGGAGCTCGGCAACCGGGAACTGCTCGATCATCTGGTGCGCGAAGCACTTCGCGGTGTCCGCGTTGGCTCCCGCCTGGAGCACGCCGACCCCCAGGTACGCCCGCGTCGCGACCAGCTCGACGGCGGTGGTCGAGTGGTCCTTCCCGAGCTCGGCCGAGGTGCCTGGGTCGCAGGACTCGAACACGATCCGGTCGCCGTCACGGGTGGCCTCGGCCTTCGAGCCCGGCACCGCGGCGATCCAGGTCCGCAGCGCCGCGAGCAGCCGACCCGTCGCGGCGTCGTCCTTGGTCGCGTAGGAGACCCGGGCGCACTTGACGTCGTCGCGGGTGAACGCGACGAACGCGTCGCCGTCCCAGCCGTCGGTCGCGGCGAGCGCGTCGAGCACGGGGATCCGCTGGGCCAGCATCAGGTACGTCGTCAGCGCGCCGATCTGGCCGGAGTCGAACTTCTTCTCGCCGTCCTCCAGGCCCGGTACGGCGACGTCGGCGATGTCCGTGTCGCCGGTGGCGGCGGCCATCGGGTCGACCAGGACGGAGTCGTTGGTCGGCGGGTCGCGGAAGAGGTCGTCGACGTCGTCCTTGTCCTCCTCGGCGACCGCCTCGGTCAGTGCCTGGCCGAGCGCGTACGGCGCGCTGATCAGCGAGACCACCACGCCGGGGACCTTCTCCAGGCCCTTCTGGGCGTCGCCCTGGTCCTCTTCCTCGGCCTTCGCCAGGGCCTTCTGGTCGGCGGCGGAGAGGGTCTTCCGGTACAGGTCCGCGGTGCGCTCGGCGTCGCCCTCGACGATCGCCTCGAGGGCGTCGTACGCGGTGGTGGGCTTCCCGCTCTCGGTCTCCTTGGAGAGCCGGTCCATCCGGTTGCCGATGTCGAAGCGCTGGTCCTGGAGCGCGTGGGTCAGCTCGTGGACGAGCGTGGCGCGGACGGCGAGGGAGAGCTCCTTGCCCTTGACGGTGATCCGCTGGTCGTCGAACGAGTAATACGCCAGCGTGCCGGAGCCGTAGGCGTCGTTGAAGGCCTCGAAGAGGTCCACGTCGCCGTCGATCAGGCCGAAGGCCCGGAACAGGGAGGTGACCTCATCGATCTCGCGACGCTCCTTCTTGTCGAGGTCCTTGTCCTCGCTCTTCACGGTCTTCTCGAACGCGGCGGCGTCGAGGAAGCGGACCTCGACGGGGTGCTTGAAGGTGAGGCGGCGCTCCTTCTCGACGATCTTCACGTACGGCGCGATCCGGGAGTCCCAGGTCTTCGGGTAGCTCGGCTCGTCGCCGTCGTCCTTGAGCACGAGGAAGGCGACCAGACCACCGGCGATCAGGGCCAGCACCACCAGGACGGCGACGATCGCGGCGACCGGGACGCGGCGCTTCGGCGGGACCGGCGCCTCCGGTCCGTCCGGTGCGTACGCGAACCATCCGGTGTCAGTCATGGCGGTGAGGCTACCGGTCGTACACCTCGCGGTTCGCCACGATCCGGGACGCGTGCTGCTCGGCCCAGTGCCGGATCGCGTCGATCGGCACCAGCAGGTCCCGGCCGAGATCGGTCAGCTCGTACTCGACCCGCGGGGGGACCTCGGCGTACACCGTCCTGGTCAGGACGCCGTCGCGCTCCAGCGCGCGCAGGGTCTGCGTCATCACCTTGGGGGTGATGCCCTCGATCCGGGTGCGGAGCTCGGAGAACCGCAGCCGGCCGTCCGCCAGGGCACCGACGACCAGCACCGTCCAGCGGTCGCCGATCCTGTCGAGCACCACCCGGGAGGCGCAGTCCTTCGCGAACGCGTCCGGCGGGAAGGCGCTGGAAGACGCAATAGTTTCCATGAGGTATCTATAGCACGTTGAAGTGCTCGGTATCAAATAGATACTGTCTCTGTTGAGCATTCAACCATCGACGTCCCACCAAGGAGATACCCATGAAGATCGCCCTGTACGGCGCCACCGGCGCCATCGGAAGCGCCATCGCCACCGAGGCCACCACCCGCGGCCACCAGGTCACCGGGATCAGCCGGCGCGGCAGCGCGCTCACCGGCGACGCCCTCGACCCGGCGTTCGCCGCCGACGTCGCCGCGGACCACGAAGTCGTCGTCTCCGCGATCGGCCCGAGCCGCACCGACGACGACGGCACCCGGTTCGTCGACTCGGTCGCCAACCTGGTCGACACCCTCGGCGACCGCCGCCTGGTCGTCGTCGGCGGCGCCGGCAGCCTCACCGTCGACGGTGTCCGGCTGCTCGACACTCCTGAGTTCCCGGAGATCTACAAGGCCGAGGCCACCAAGGGGGCGGCGACGCTGGAGCTGCTGCGCGAGACCGACGACGTCGTCGACTGGACCTACCTCTCCCCGGCTCCGGTGATCCAGCCCGGCGAGCGCACCGGGTCGTTCGTGCTCGGGTTGGAGTCGCCGGTCGGGGACACCGTCAGCATCGAGGACTACGCGGTGGCACTGGTCGACGAGATCGAGACCCGGGCGCACGTGCGGCAGCGCTTCACCGTCGCCAACTGACCTCCCGAACAGCCCGGGGATAACCTTCGGGACGTGAAGGTCGTCGTTCTCACCGGTGCCGGTATCTCTGCGGAGAGCGGGCTGGCGACCTTCCGGGACGCCGACGGCCTCTGGGAGAACCACCGCCCGGAGGACGTCGCCACCCCGGAGGCGTTCGCCGAGGACCGGGCTCTGGTGCAGCGCTTCTACGACGAGCGTCGTGCTGTCCTGGCCCGGGTCGCTCCGAACGCGGCGCACCGGGCGCTGGCCGAGCTCGAGAACCTGATCGGCGACGACCTGTTCCTGGTCACCCAGAACATCGACGACCTGCACGAGCAGGCCGGCTCGCGGCGGGTGCACCACATGCACGGCGAGCTGCGCGCGGCGTGGTGCGTGTCCTGCGATTCCCGGATGCCGTGGAC
The DNA here is from genome assembly GCF_003725695.1 of Nocardioides marmoriginsengisoli. Taxonomy (GTDB): domain Bacteria; phylum Actinomycetota; class Actinomycetes; order Propionibacteriales; family Nocardioidaceae; genus Marmoricola; species Marmoricola marmoriginsengisoli. The sequence continues at coordinate 267,549 of NZ_RJSE01000009.1, read as the reverse complement.
CGGCACGCTGGCCGACGAACCGCCCTGTCCGCGCTGCGGTGTCGCCGCGCTCCGGCCGGACGTGGTCTGGTTCGGCGAGATGCCGTACGGCATGGACGACATCCACCGGGCGCTCTTCACCTGCGACCTGTTCGTCTCGATCGGGACCTCCGGGGTGGTCTACCCGGCGGCCGCGTTCGTGGACTACGCGATCGCCGGCGGCAGCGACACCCTGGAGCTCAACCTGGAGCGTGCTGCGAACAGCGACTTCCGGGTCTCGCGGCAGGGCCTGGCCAGTGAGCTGGTCCCGGCCTGGGTCGCCGAGCTCGGTGCCGGGGTCGGTGGCTGATGCGACCGGCGGCCCTGCTCGCGCTGCTGCTCGTCACCGGCTGCGGCAGTACCACCACCTCCGAGACGCCGGACATCGACAGCATCGCGGGCAGCCAGGTCGGCGCGATGGCCGAGCGCCAGCTGGAGACCACCCACCCGGGGATGGCACCCGGCGAGCTGACCTGTCCGGACCTGGACTTCGAGGTCGGCAGCGAGGTCCGCTGCGAACGGGTCGCCGAGCTGAGCGGCGGCCGGCTGATCCGGGTCTCCGGAACGGTGAGCGTCACCAGTACCGAGGGCGGCGGCCGGCTGCACGTGAAGCTCGACGACGAGGTGGCCGAGTTCGGCATCACCGGTGACGCCCTCGAGGACGACCTGCGGAAACGGGCCGCGGCGAAGCTCAAGGCGGAGCCGGACGAGGTCACCTGTCCGTACCTGACCGGCGAGGTCGGCACGAAGGCCCGCTGCCGGGTGCGGCTCGACGACAAGGTCGTGGTGGTGGTCGCGGTGATCACCGGCCGGGAGCCGGAGGAGAACCTGACCCGGTACCGCTTCGAGTGGAGAGCCGACAAGGCGCGGATTCAACGCAGCCTTGCCTTCGTTGCGACCGGACCGTCCGGCGTGGTGGATTGGCACCGTGACCACCGAAGCCGAGCTGCCGCCTGACGCCGAGATCGGACCGCACGAGCACGAGCCGCACCACGAGAGCACCTCGGCGCTGCTGAACTGGTTGCGCGCCGCGGTGCTCGGTGCCAACGACGGCATCGTCTCGGTCGCCGGCCTGGTGATGGGCGTGGCCGGTGCCACCGACAGCCGGCACACCCTCTTCATCGCCGGCGCTGCCGGCCTGGTCTCCGGCGCCCTCAGCATGGCGGCCGGCGAGTACGTCTCGGTCAGCACCCAGCGCGACACCGAGCAGGCGCTGATCGCCAAGGAGCGCCAGGAGCTCGAGGACGATCCCGAGGACGAGCTCGCCGAGCTGGCCGGGATCTACCGGGACAAGGGACTCAGCGAATCGCTCGCGATCCAGGTCGCCGAGGAGCTGACCGCCCACGACGCGCTGGCCGCGCACGCCGACGCCGAGCTCGGGATCGACCCGGACGAGCTCACCAGCCCGTGGCAGGCGGCCGTCGCCTCGCTGATCTCCTTCGTCCTGGGCGCGGCGCTCCCGCTGCTCACGATCACCCTCTTCAGCGAGTCGTCCCGGATCTGGGCCACCGTGGTCGCGGTGGTCCTGGCGCTGGCCCTGACCGGCTTCGCGTCGGCCAGGTTCGCCGAGGCCGACGTCCGCCGCGCGATGATCCGCAACGTCGTCGGCGGCCTGCTGGCGATGGCCGTCACCTACGGGATCGGCTCGGTGGTAGGCGGCGTCTCCAGCACCTAGCCGCTCTCCGTCGAACGGGCTGTTCTGGTCTGCCGAGCGGGCTGTTCTGGTTCGTCGAACGGGCTGTTCTGGCCGGCGCTGGAATACCGTGCAGGGGTGAAGGTCGCGGTGGTCAGGGAGACCCGTCCCGGTGAGGCCCGGGTGGCGATGGTGCCCGAGCTGGTCGGCGAGCTCACCGCCCTCGGCTGCCTGGTCCTGGTCGAGCCGGGTGCCGGCGACCGGGCCGAGTTCACCGACGAGGCGTACGTCGACGCGGGCGCGGTCCTGGACGAGGGCGCCGTGCGGCAGGCGGACCTGGTGCTCGCGGTGCAGCCGCCCGACCCGGCCGTCGTCCGGGAGATGCGGTCCGGGGCCGCGCTGATCTCGTTCCTCCCGGTGCGCCAGGAGCGGGAGGTGGTGGTCGCGCTGCGCGACGCCGGGGTGACCTCGTTCGCGATGGAGCTGGTGCCGCGGATCTCCCGGGCCCAGCCGATGGACGCGCTCTCCTCGCAGGCCTTCGTCGCGGGCTACCGGGCGGCGATCGTGGCCTCGGGGCTACTGCGCCGGTTCCTGCCGATGAGCATCACCGCCGCCGGAACGGTGCCGCCGGCCGAGGTGGTGGTGCTCGGCGCCGGGGTGGCCGGCCTGCAGGCGATCGCGACGATGCAGCGGCTGGGGGCCGTCGTCCGGGCGTACGACGTGCGTGCGTCCGCAGCGGAGGAGATCGCCTCGCTCGGGGCGGTCCCGATCGACCTCGGCCTGGCCCCTCTCGACGGAGCGGCCGGCTACGCGCGGGAGATGACCGCGGCCAGGTCCGCCCGGCAGCAGGAGCTGCTGGCGCCGTACGTCGCGAACGCCGACGTGCTGATCACCACCGCGGCGGTGCCCGGGCTGCGTGCACCGGTGCTGGTCAGCCGGGCGATGGTCGAGGCGATGCGCCCGGGCTCGGTGGTCGTCGACATCGCCGCCGAGGCCGGCGGGAACGTCGAAGGGGTCCGGCCCGGTGAGATCGTTCGGATCGGGCAGGCCCAGGTCTGGGGCGGAGCGGACGTGACCAGCCAGCTGCCCGCTCCGGCCTCGCAGCTCTACGCCCGCAACGTGCTCAGCCTGCTGACGTCGATGACTCTTCCCGGTGACTCCGCCGTCTTCGCGCCCGACTTCGCCGACGAGATCGTCGCGGGCTGCGCCGTCACCCGCGACGGCGCGATCGTGCACCCGCCGACCCGCGACCTGATCGGCGGATAGCGCGGCCGCGGAGCCTGTTGCATCCACGACCACCGGCGTACCGTGGAGGTGGAGGTACTGCCATGGCACGTATCGATGAGTTCAAGATCAGCCCGGACGACGGGTATCGGTACTCCGCGCCGGAGAAGGACCGCGACCGGCAGGACCGGGAGGGCGGCTACCTCATCCTGGTGCTGATCGTGGCGCTGGTGATGCTCGCGACCGCCACCGGTCAGGTCACGGTTTTCTACTACTGAGCCAGCTTCTACTACTGAGCCAGCCCGTACAGGCGGTCGCCGGCGTCACCGAGCCCGGGCACGATGTAGCCCTTCTCGTTCAGCCGCTCGTCCAGCGCCGCGGTCACCACGGTGATCGGGATGTCGAGGTGCGCGATGCCCGCCTCCAGGTTGGCCACGCCCTCCGGCGCCACCAGCAGGCAGATCGCGGTGATGTGGTCGGCGCCGCGGTCGACCAGGAACTCCAGCGCCGCAGCCAGGGTGCCGCCGGTGGCGAGCATCGGGTCGAGCACGTAGCACTGCCGGCCGGACAGGTCCGCGGGCAGCCGTTCGGCGTACGTCGACGCCTCCAGGGTCTCCTCGTTGCGGACCATGCCGAGAAAGCCGACCTCGGCGGTCGGGACCAGGCGCATCATCCCGTCGAGCATGCCGAGGCCGGCCCGCAGGATCGGGACCACGAGCGGACGCGGCCGGCTCAGCGCGACCCCGTGCGCCGGTGAGACGGGCGTCTGCACCGTCACCGGCTCGACCCGCACCTCCCGGGTGGCCTCGTAGGCGAGCAGGGTGACCAGCTCGTCGGTCAGTCGGCGGAACTCCGGCGAGAGCGTGCGCTCGTCGCGCAGGGTCGTGAGCTTGTGGGAGACCAAGGGGTGATCGACAACGTGCAAGCGCATGAACGGCAGCCTACGCAGAGGCCAACCCAGTTGGCGCGGACCCGGTGTTCTGCCACCATCAGGTAAGGCCCACCCGGGACCGGAGGCGGTGCGACGTGTCGGACGTGACTGATGCCGAGGTCAATGACATTGACCTGGCCGTCGTCGCCTACCTGGACGACGGCGCCTGGAACGTCGCCGAGCTGCCCGGCCGCTGCCTCGACGACGTCGAGTCGATCGCCAAGGAGCTGCGCCGCTACCCCGGCATCTCGGGGGCGCTGGCACTGATCTCGATCGACGAGGACTTCGTCCTGCTGGTGCGCGCCGAGGGCTCGCGGGTCCGGGTGCTGCTCTCGGACGCGTCGGCCGCCCCGGACTGGACCCTGGCCCGCTCGGCCGTCGACCACCTCGGGGTGCACGTCGAGGTCGACGAGGAGGAGCAGGCCCCGGCCGGCGACCTCGGCATCGTCGCGGACCTCGGCTTCTCGGCCGCCGACATGGGCGAGCTGCTCGACGACCTCGACCTCTACCCCGAGGACCTGCTCGGCGAGATCGCGTCGCAGATCGGGTTCGGTGACGCGTTCGACGAGTACGTCGACGACGTCGAGGCGGACTAGCCCCTTGTCGACCTGGGACGCCGCGATGCGGCAAGCGCTGGAGCGCGCCGCCGAGGCCGGCCAGGACGTGCCGATCGGCGCGGTGGTCCTCGACCCGGACGGAGCGGTGATCGGCTCGGGCGTGAACATCCGGGAGCGCGACGGCGACCCGACCGGGCACGCGGAAGTAGTCGCGCTGCGTGCCGCCGCGGTCACGCGCGGCGAGTGGCGGCTCGACGGCTGCACCCTGGTGGTCACCTTGGAGCCGTGCACGATGTGCGCCGGCGCGATCGTGCTGTCCCGGGTGCAACGCCTCGTCTTCGGCGCGTACGACGACAAGGCCGGCGCGGTCGGCAGCCTCTGGGACGTCGTACGGGATCGGCGGCTGAACCACCGCCCTGAGGTGATCGGCGGGGTGCTTGCCGAGGAGTCAGCCGCGCTGCTCGACGCCTTCTTCGCTCAGCAGCGCCGCTGACTCCTGGTCGGTGAAGAGCCGCGAGCGGATCAGGAAGCGGACCCCTTCCGGTGCCTCGACGGAGAAGCCCGACCCCCGTCCGGGCACCACGTCGACGGTCAGGTGGGTGTGCGACCAGTAGGCGAACTGCGATCGCGACATCCAGAACGGGACCGGCCTCTCCAGGCCGATGTCGAGGTCGCCCAGATGGACGTCCGCCTCGCTGGTGAGGAAGTCGCCGTCCGGGAAGCACATCGGCGAGGAACCGTCGCAGCACCCTCCGGACTGGTGGAACATCAGAGGGCCGTACTGGCCGACGAGGCGGCGGAGAAGCTCCGCCGCCTCCTCGGTGACATCCACCCGTCTGGTGGAGCTGTACATCAGAAGAAGCCCAAGGCATCCGGGGAGTACGACACCAGCAGGTTCTTCGTCTGCTGGTAGTGGTCGAGCATCATCTTGTGGTTCTCGCGCCCGATCCCGGACTGCTTGTAGCCGCCGAACGCGGCGTGCGCCGGGTAGGCGTGGTAGCAGTTCGTCCAGACCCGGCCGGCCTGGATCCCGCGCCCCATCCGGAACGCCAGGCCCGCGTCCCGCGACCAGACGCCGGCACCGAGCCCGTACAAGGTGTCGTTGGCGATCTTGAGCGCGTCGTCCTCGCCGGCGAACGAGGTCAGCGCGACCACCGGCCCGAAGATCTCCTCCTGGAAGATCCGCATCGAGTTGTCGCCTTCGAAGATCGTCGGCCGGACGTAGTACCCCTCGGCGAGATCGCCCTCGAGGACGTTGCGCTCACCGCCGGTGAGCACCCGGGCGCCCTCGGCGCGACCGATGTCGAGGTAGCTCAGGATCTTCTCGAGCTGGTCGTTGGAGGCCTGCGCGCCGATCATCGTGTTGTCGTCCAGCGGGTTGCCCTGGACGATCTTCTCCACCCGGGTCACCGCGTCGGAGACGAAGTCGGCGTAGATGCCGTCCTGCACCAGCGCCCGCGAGGGACAGGTGCAGACCTCGCCCTGGTTGAGGGCGAACATCGCGAAGCCCTCGAGCGCCTTGTCGTAGAACGCGTCGTTGGAGCTCGCGACGTCGTCGAAGAAGATGTTCGGGCTCTTGCCGCCGAGCTCGAGGGTGACCGGGATCAGGTTCTGGCTGGCGTACTGCATGATCAGCCGGCCGGTGGTGGTCTCCCCGGTGAAGGCGACCTTCGCGATCCGGTTGCTGGAGGCGAGCGGCTTGCCGGCCTCGACGCCGAACCCGTTGACGATGTTGACGACGCCGGCCGGGAGCAGGTCGCCGATCAGCTCGAACAGCACCAGCAGCGACCAGGGGGTCTGCTCGGCGGGCTTGATCACCACGGCGTTGCCGGCGGCCAGCGCGGGCGCCAGCTTCCAGGTCGCCATCAGGATCGGGAAGTTCCACGGGATGATCTGCGCGACCACGCCGAGCGGCTCGTGGAAGTGGTACGCGTAGGTCTCGGCGTCGATCTCGCTGATGCCGCCCTCCTGGGCGCGGATCGCGCCGGCGAAGTAGCGGAAGTGGTCGACGGCCAGCGGCAGGTCGGCGGCCTTGGTCTCGCGGACCGGCTTGCCGTTGTCCCAGGTCTCGGCGACCGCGAGCAGCTCCAGGTTCTGCTCGATCCGGTCGGCGATCTTGTTGAGGATGTTCGCGCGCTCGGCGGGCGACGTACGGCCCCAGGTCGGGGCGGCCGCGTGCGCGGCGTCGAGGGCCTTCTCGATGTCGGCCTCGGTGCCGCGGGCGATCTCGGTGAACGGCTTCCCGTTGACCGGGCTGATGTTCTCGAAGTACTGACCGGTGGCGGGCGCGACCCACTCGCCGCCGATGAAGTGGTCGTAGCGGGGCTTGACCGGGACCAGCGAGTCAGCGGATCCGGGAGGTGCGTAGACAGTCATCGTCGACTCCAGAAGGTGAGGTAGTGGTGTGGCTCACACGCTAGGAACGACGACGTTGCGTGCACGTTGCGCGAGCGGAGGCTCGTGGCGCTGGTGGAAGGCGATCGACCCGTCGGGTTGTCGGTGGTGGACGTAGTGCTGGTCGTGGATGCGCCGGTGGTGGAAGTGGCACAGCGGGACCGCACGGGCCAGATCGGTCTTTCCGAGGTGTGACCACGGGACGTCGTGGTGCAGCTCGCACCAGGCGAAAGGTCTCTCGCAGCCGTCTGCGGCGCAGGCTCGGTGGGTGGTGCCCAGGGCGGTGCGCTGGGCTTCGCTGAACAGTCGTGCGGATCGACCCAGGTCGAGGGGAAGTGACGCGCCGCCCAGGACGACGGGCAGGATCCGGGCGGTGCAGGCCAGACGACGTGCCTCGCCGGCGGAGAGGGCCTCGTCGGTGTCGAGGTGGGCGACCTTGAGTGCGTGGCGCAGGGTGGCCTCGTCGACGGTGACGACCAGGGTGGCGGCGGTCCTGGGGTGCAGGTGGTCGGTCGGAAGGTGGTCGACGAGTTCGCAGAACGCTTCGCCGCGGGCCCGGTCCCAGTCGGTGCGCGCCTCGCGGTCCCCGACCTGGGCGCGAGACGCTCCCGGTCGTCCGCGGCGCGGGGCCGTGATGGTGTCGAGGATCTTGCGCAGCAGGTGGCCTTGCGCCGTGGGGACGGTGAAGTGCCCGGTGACGGTGCCGTCGTCGTTGTCGTGCAGGGTCAGCCGGGTCCGGGTCCTGGCGTGCTGCTCGAGGTCGCGGACCAGCTCGTTCTCGTGGGCGTCCACGGCGGCGACGTCGTCCTCGATCGCGGTCAGCGCCCGGCGGGCGACTCTGCGGAGCGCGGACGGCGACAGGACCTGGGCCTTGGTGACCAGTTCCTGCTCGACGACCTCGCGCTGGGCGGTGGTCACGTGCGCGGGGAGCTGGCGGTCCGCGTGCACGATGACCTCGGCGTGCTCGGGGCTGATCACTCCGCGGGCGAGCGCGGCGCCGGCCGCCGGTCGGTCGTCGAGTCCTCGGGCCAGCCGAACCTGCCGCTGCGCGACGACCTGGTCGCTGTTGGTCAGCCGTGCGGCCCACTGGCCGGTCGAGGCGGCACCGACCCTCGCGGCGGTGCGGGACCGTTCGGCCGAGGCGAGTGCCTGGAGCTTCTTCGCGGTCGCCACGGCCACCACCTGGGACAACGACTGCACGAGGCGGGCCTGCCCGTCCGGGTCCAGTGCGTCGGTGTCGATCGCCGTGATCGTGTCCAGGCAGGCCTGCAGATCCGGCGCGGGTGCCGGATCGAGGTGCTCTGCCGTGGTTGTCATGACTCCATCCTTGATCGAACAGATGTTCGAATCAAGAGGAGCTCAGAATTTGTGGATAACCCTCATCCGAGCTCGCGATCGAGCCGGGCCAGCTGGCCGTCGATCAGCGCCAGCATCGGCGAGGTCGTGCCGACCGCGTCGCGCTGCGCCTGCCAGACCTCGTAGTCGTCGCTGCCCCAGCTGGACCGGGTCCAGGTCGACATCAGGTCGGCCTGGCCGCTGGTCCGGACCGCCTCGCGCAGGCTCATGTGCAGCTGCTCGCGGAGCCGTACGACGCCGGGCGCGACCGAGCGCGGCAGGATCGGCCCCCGGTAGGCACGCATCGCCGAACGCAGGTCGCCCGCGGCGAGCAGCGCCTCGGTCGCCAGCCAGTCGGCGTTGACCGAGCCGGCCAGCCGGTACGGCCGCGAGCTCAGCACGTCGTCCCCGAGCAGGTTGCGCAAGCGGTTGAGCTCGGCGCGCAACGTCGAGGAGGCGCCGTCGTCCTCGTAGACCAGCACCGCCAGCTCGTCCCCGGACAACCCGCGGGGGGCGGAGGCGAGCAGCACCAGGATCTCGCTGTGCCGCGGCGAGAGTCGCAGCTGGTGCCGGTGCCCGCGGCCGTCGTCGACGGTCAGCAACGAGTCGTTGCGGCCGAGCGACTCGATCATCAGGTACAGCGAACCGGGCTCGGTCTGCGCCGGCTGGATCCGGCTGAGCATCTCCCGGGCGAGCTCCGCCTCGGCCATCCGGGCGGCGGCCCGCACCATCGCCATCGTCTGCGGCACCGCGATGTCGTCGTTCCCGGTGATGTCCAGGACGCCGAGCAGGCTGGTGGAGCTGGGGTCGTGGATCGGGGTGGCGGCGCAGGACCACTGCTGGACCGAGTGCCGGAAGTGCTCGGCCCGCCGTACCTGCGCCGGGCGGTCCAGCCGGAGCGCCAAGCCGGGCGCATTGGTGCCGGCGAGGCGCTCGTCCCAGTTGCTGCCCTCGACGAACCCGATCGCCTCGGCCTTGCGCAGCGTCGCCGGGGTCCCGCAGACCCAGAGCAGCTGGCCGTGCGCGTCCGAGACCGCCATCACCGCGTCGCAGTCCCGGGCGGCCTGGCCGAGGACGTCGTCGAGCAGCGGGAAGACCTGGGCCAGCGGATGCGCGGCCCGGTGGTCGCGCAAGGCGTCCTCGGCGAGCGTGATCGGGGCCTCGACCTTGTCCGCGGACACGCCGGCGGCCGCGGACAGGTGCCAGGAGTCGGCAACCTCGGGACGCAGGGCACGCGGGGTCATGGTTCCAGTAGACAGCGTCATCGGTGAGCCCACCAGGGGTCGTGGGTCCGGCCAGCGTGCGCGCGCCGACGTTGCAACCACGTTGCATCCACTCCGGTGGGCGATTTCAGCCCGGGACCCACCCTCCGGTAATCTCTCCGGCGGTGGCGTGTCCGAGCGGCCGAAGGTGCAACACTCGAAATGTTGTGTGGGGTCAAACCCACCGTGGGTTCAAATCCCACCGCCACCGCCAGTTCGCATCACGTAAGACCCCCGACGAGATCCTCGTCGGGGGTTCTTTCGTTCCGATTCCGGCTGCAGGCACGTCGGCAGGTGGCCGACGCTTGGTACAAAGGAGAGGTCGACTCGAAAGAGGACCATGGTGAGCTACAGCCTGTTCGGGATCCAACTCGGAGTCTTGGTGGTCGTTGGCGTGTTGGTGGTGCGTGACAACGTCGAACTCGCCGCGCTGCTGATGGTCGGGAGCCTGTTGGTTGCCGTGGTCGCGCCGCCTCCACCTGGAGCACCTGATGGCTCCGAGCGGTCGTATCGCCGGTTGAAGGGCACAGTTCTCGGACTTCGGGCGGTCGAACTCGCGTTCGCTCTCGGGAGCCTTGTGTTGGCGGTGGCCTGGGGGGTTTCGGCCCTGGACAAGGATCCCGATACGGCGCTGGCGTATCTCGCAGCATTGCTTGCCTGTGTCGCAATGATCGCCCGGTCTTGGAAGGTCACCTTTCGCGCGGCGGTCCGGTAGGGGCCGTTCGCCGGACAGCCCTACCTCCACACCCTCAGGTAGTCCACGTTCATCGTCGCCGGCAAAGGCGCCCGCCCGTCGTACGCGTTCCCCGCGACTCCGAGGAGCTGGGTCAGCACGACCAGGTACGGCTTCTGGAACGCAGCGTCGCCGGAGGTGTTGACCAGGCAGGTCCTGCCGTTCACCTTGATCTCGATCCGGGACGGACCCCACTCCAGGGTGTAGGTGTTCCACTCGCCACGGGCAGCCGTGCAGTCCCACGCGGTGTTCGTTCCGGGGACGCTTCCCCGGGCGTCGGCGGCGTAGTGCAGGAACGGGATCGAGAGGCTCGGGTGCGAGGAGTAGGTCTCGCTGATGTCGATCTCCCCGGCGTACGGCCAGACCGCTGTGGAGGGAAACCGGTCGTCTGGCCAGAGCCAGAACGCTTCGTGCAGGCCCGGGTCCGTGGTCGCGGTGGTCCTGATCCGGGCCTCGAACCGTCCGTACTGCTGGCTGAACAGGTGATAGGTCATCACGCCGCCGGCGATGAGGTGGGTGGGCCCGCTCAGGCCGGCGAAGCTGCAGGTGACCGGGTCGCTGACCTTGCGCACGCTGAGGTTCAGGGAGCCGCCGGACTGGCTGACCACCGACGGGTCGTCCCGGTAGCAAGCATGGGCTGCCCGGACACCGGAGGCGAAGTTCGTCTGCGGCACCCACGTCGTACGGTCCAAGGACGTGCCGGTGAACTCGTCGTGAAGGGTGCAGCTCCACAGGGATCCGTCCGGCTTGGTCGGCCGCACCCCGCACGTGTCGGTGGCCGGCCGGACGACTCGCACCACCTGGGCTCGGGAGGTCGCTGATCGGCGCGGGAGCGCGGCCCGGTACCGGGTGGTGCTGACCGGACGCACCCAGGTCAGGTAGCGGCCGTTCCGGGCGGCGACCCGCTTGACCAGGACCCACCGGCCGGAGATCCGCCGCTCGAGCCGCACCTTCGAGACGTGGCCGGGTACCTTTCCGCGCACCAGCACAGGCTGGCCGCTGGTCACGCTCGCCGGCGCGCGGAGGGAGACCCACGGCGTACGGGCGTCCGCCGGAGGTGTGGTCAGGAGGGTTCCGGCGGCTACGGCTGCGGTCGCCAGGAGCGAGGTTCGTCTGCTCGATTTCGTCGTGGGGTGCACAAGGTCTGTTGACGTCGATCGACCGTCCTCGATAACACGGTGTGAGGAACACCACTAAGACGCGAAGTCAGGCGAGCGCCGCGAGCTCGCGCCGGATCATCGGCTCGAACGCATCCGCACCGGTCGCCTCGACCTGGCGCATCGCCGAGGACAACAAGACCTCGATCCGGCCCGGATCAGCACCAGGCGCCGACCGCAGCACCTGAGCCAGCGTGATCGGCGCGATCAACGCACAGGCCCCGAGTCCACGGGCGTCCGCAATCGCCGCAGCCTCCTCGGCGGCCGCCACAGCATCCTCGATCTCCCCGAGCGCAAGCCTCGCCAGCGCGACGGTCGAGAGCAGCACCGGCTCGAAGTACAGGCCGATGCGGTGCTCGCGAACCGTGGCGAGCACGGCCCCCGCGCCGGCCGCGGCGTCCGAGGGAAAACCCGCGCCGACCTGGGCGAGATGCAGCGGGACCAAGCACGCGATCACGTGCACGGCATTTGCAGCCTCCTCGGCGATCGCCAGTCCGAGCGAGGCGTTCTCGAGTGCCTGCGAGGGATCGCCGAAGCTCGCCTGGACCATCGCGTACGCGGCGTACGTGGCGGATACGGTCTCGTCGTCCCCCTGGGAGCGGGCCAGCTCGATCGCCAGGTCGAAGTCTCGTACGGCGCCGACGAGGTCCCCCTGGTAGCCGCGGCAGAGCACGCGTTGGCTGTACGCGTGAGCGAGCGGGCTGATGAAGGCCAGCCCCGATCCCACGGTCGGATCGCCGGCTACGAGCGGGATCGCGTGGTCGGTGGCCGCCACCCCCTCGGTAAGGTCGCCCGAGACCCAGCTCGCGTACGCGACCCCGCTCGACGCGGTGAGGATAAGTCCCGGATCGCCGGAAACCAGGGCGTCACGACTGGCCGCGAAGAAGCCGTCGAGGCCCTCGCGCTCGTTGCCGCTGTGCATCAGGAAACCCGAGTGGAAGAGACGGGCCCGGCCGCGGTCGATCTCGTCGCCGGTGTCCGGCTGGGCTGCCGCCTCCTCGTCCGGTGACAGCCCGAGCCGCCAGCCCAGGCTGAGGATGCCGAGGCGTGCCTTCGCCGCCAAGGCCTCCTGCTCGACGGACGGCACGAGGGTGGCAGTCAGGTCGCGGAGCCGCCGCCAGTGCCGCATGCCCTCCGCCGGGGAAGCGACCTCGGCCCATGCCGCCGCCCGGGAGTGCCAGGTCGCGGCGCCCCGTACGTCGCCCGCAGCCTCGTAGTGGTGGGCGAGCAAGGCGGCGCGCTCGTCCAGCACCTCGGCGGACGTGCGCTCGATCGCGGCCGCGACCCTGCCGTGCGCGCGCTGCCGCCACTCGGAGAGCTGCGACCGGTAGGCGACCTCCTGGGTCAGCGGGTGCTTGAAGAGGTACGCCGCGCGGGAGCCGCCGGGAACGATCCACTGGCCGTGCTCGAGCGTCTGCATCGCGGCAGCCAGCTCGTCCGGCGGGAGGTCGGCGATCTCGGTCAGCAGGTCGCCGGGGATCTCCTGACCGACGACGGACAGCACCTGGACAAGGGCCCGCTCACGACGCGGCAGGTCGTCGATCCGTGCTGCCAGCACCGCTTCGACGGTGGCCGGCAAGGTCAGGTCGCCGACCTCGCCCACCAGCCGGTAGTCGCCGGCCATCCCCGCGAGCTGACCGTTCTCCACCAGCGCCTGCACGACCTCCTCGATGAAGAACGGGTTGCCCCGGGTCCGCGCATCGATCAGGTCGGTGAGCTCGCCGACGGACGGGTCGGTGCCGACCAGTCCGGTCAGCAGGTCTTCGGTCTCCGCCGGTTGCAGCGGCTTGAGGGCGATCCGCGCGTGCGGTGCGTCGCCGGTCCAGGCGTCGTCGTACTCGGACCGGTAGGTGGCGAGCAGCAGGATCCGGGTGCCGGCGATCGCCTCGACCAGCTCGGTCAGGAACGCGTCGCTCGCATCGTCGATCCAGTGCAGGTCCTCGAGGACGATCACGGTGGCCTCCGTCGGACCGCTCGCGGTCAGAGCCCGTACGGCGACCTCCAGCAGCCGGCGCCGGTGGTCGAGTGCCGCCTGCTCGCCGGGCACGGGACCCGGCTCTGCGATCCCCAGGAATTCGAACAGCATCGGTAGGTCGTCGGCCCAGCGCGGTCCTCTCGGCAGCATCGCCGCGCGCACCTGGGCCCGCGCGATCGCGGGGTCGGTGTGCGCTCCTACACCGAAGTAGTTGCGGTAGAGAGCGAGCACGGGCAGGAACGGCACGTACCGCCCGTGCGCCACGCCGCCCGCGGAGTAGACCGCCAGCCCACGCTCGACGCCGGCGGCGACGAACTCGTGCACCAGCCGGCTCTTGCCGATGCCGGCGTCGCCCACGATCCCGACCGCGCTTCCTCGGCCGGCTGAGGCGTCGTCCAACGCCGAGCCCAGGACCGCGCGCTCGGCTCCTCGCCCGACGAAGGGCACCAGTCCGCGGGTCGAGGCCATCGCCTCCAGCCGGTTCTGGGCCGTCCCCGGCCCGACGAGCTCGAGCACCAGCTGCCGGCCGAGCACGCCCTTGAGGTCGAACTCGCCGAGTTCGCGCACCTCGAACTCACCCCTGACCAGAGCAGCGGTGGCAGCGCTCATCGCGGTCGAGCCGACCGGGGCCAGCTCCTCGATCCGCTTGCCGATCGCCGTGGTGTTGCCGACCGGCACGAAGTCCATGTGCACGTCGTCGCCGATCGCGCCGACGACCACCTCGCCCGAGTTCAGACCGCACCGGACCGCCAGCTCGACGCCGTACTCCTGACGGATCTCCGTCGACAGCTCGTGCACCCGGCGCTGCAGCTCGAGTACCGCCAGGCACGCGCGACGGGCGTGGTCCTCGTGGGCGACCGGTGCACCGAAGACCGCCAGCATCCCGTCGCCGGTGAACTGGTTGACGGTGCCCTCGAACGCCTGCACGGACGCTGCGGACACCGCCAGGAACCGGTCGAGGACGAGGCCCCAGCGCTCGGCGTCCAGCGACCGCGTCAGGTCCATCGAACCGACGACGTCGGCATACATGACGGTGACCTGCTTGCGCTCGCCCTCGATGCCGGTACGCCGCTGAGCGGGGACCTGCGGCGGCGTTGACGGAGGCGTCAGCACGGCGCCGCACCATTCGCAGAAGCGGGCCTGCCCGGACGCCGAGTGCCCGCACTCGGCGCAGTGCCTCGTCGTCATCGTCCCCTTGCCGTGCGCCTACCCCGTCCGGTCAGCGTAGGCGTGTTCAGTCGGGCTCAGCGGGCCTTTTCCGACTTCACCCGGTACGGCGGGTGAGGGCCTCGACGTCGAGCAGCGTGATCCGTCGTCGTTCGGTCGTGATCCAGCCCTGCTCGCGCATGGAGCGCAGTGCTTCGGCGACGCCGGCGCGCGACGACGCCGTCCAGCTGCCGAGGTCTGCCTGGGTCACCGGGAGCCGGATCCTGATCCCGTCGGCGACGGGGTCGCCGTACCGGTCGGCGAGCTCGAGCAACCGGGCGGCGAGCCGGCCGGACGTGTCCAGGTCGCCGAACTGGACCCGGGCGTCGTTGGCGTAGCGGAACCGCCGGCTGATCACGTCGATCAGGGTGAGTGCTGCCGTCGGCTGCTGGACGAGGAAGCCGCGGAACGCCGCGGACGTGAGCACCTGCGCGCTGACCGGTTCGATCGCCGTCGTGCTGGCCGACCGGGGTTCGCCGTGGGTGAAGGTGAGCTCGCCGAGAACGTCCCCGGGTCCGCGGAAGCTGAGGACCACCTCACGACCCCGGACGTCGACGTGGCTCGCCTTCACGTGGCCCTCGAGCAGGACGACGACCCGGTCGCCGGGCTCGCCCTGGTGCATCAGCCGCTCGCCGGTCGCGAAGGCACGGGTGCCGCCCAGTCCGGCGAGCGCCTCGCGGTCCGCTGCCGAGAGCAGCGCCGCGAACGTGCCTGGCTCAGGACGGGTGGAGGCCACGGAACGATGCTAGTCAGAACCCTCCGGGTCGGGCGTCTTTCCCGAGCCGGCCTCGTCCTCGGTACTGGGAAGCCGACCACCGCAGCGCCGGCAGAACCGGGCGTTGACCGACGCGACCTGCGCGCACACGGTGCAGACCGCAGGACTCGCTTCTTCCATCCCGCGACGCTACGTCGCCGCTCTGAGCGCGACCATCCAGTTCTGGATACTCCGCGGTCCGGGGTTGTCCTACGTTGCGTCCGAGACGGCTCCCTCCCACCTTCGGTCCTCGCGGTGCACGGGCGCGACCCTGCACACGGAAACGGCGAACCGATGACGGCAAGCAACGGGTTGGGAAAGCGAAGCCTCGGTCGCGCGGCGGTGGTCGCCGTCGTGGCGCTGGTCGCGGCAACGCTGCAGGTCGTGAGCTCGAGCAGTGCCGACGCGGCCCGGTGCACCATCACCGGCAACGCGCGGCCGAACCATCTCGTGGGCACCCACCGTGCCGACCGGATCTGCGGCTTCGGCGGTGGCGACCGGCTCCTGGGCAACAGCGGCAACGACCGGTTGTCGGGCGGCGCCGGCAACGACCGCCTGCTCGGTGGCAGCGGCAGCGACTGGCTGTACGGCAACAGCGGCAACGACCGGCTGTCGGGGGGCACCGGTGTCAACGACCGGGTCTCCGCAGGCAGCAGCGGCAACGACCGGCTCTTCGGTGGCAGCGGCAACGACCAGCTGACCGGCGGGGGTGGCGGCAACGACCGGATGTCCGGCGGCACCGGCAACGACCAGCTCTCCGGCGGCAAGGGGAACGACCAGCTCTCCGGCGACAGCGGCAACGACCGGATCACGGGCGGCACCGGCAAGGACAAGCTGTCGGGCGGCAGCGGCAACGACGTCATCTACGCCCGCGACGGGGAACGCGACGCGGTGACCTGCGGCTCCGGCACGGACCGGGTGGTCGCGGACCTGAGTGACGCGGTCGACGCGACCTGTGAAGCGGTGAACCGCAGGCGCGCTCCGACGAACGTGTCCCTGAATCCGGCCAGCGTCCCCGAGCACCGTCCTGCCGGCACCCGGGTGGGCACCCTGACGGCAGCCGACCCCGACAGCGGGGACAGCCACCGGTTCCGCCTGGTCCCCGGTGCGGGCTCCACGGACAACTCTCGTTTCGTGGTCTCCGGTCGGTACCTGAACACCGCGGCCGTCCTCGACGCCGACGATCCCGAGCTGTCGATCCGGGTCCGTGCGACCGACCTCGACGGGCTCTCCGTCGAGCGGGCGCTGCAGGTCACCGTCACCGACGTCGTGGTGACCAACGAGGCCCCCTCGGTCGTGGACGTCGAAGGAGCTGCGCTGGACTACGGCGAGGGCGACGGTGCCCTTCCGGTGACGGGGTCCGGCTCGGTGGTCGACGGCGATTCGGCGAACTTCGACGGCGGCACCCTGACGGTGGACCTGACGGCGGGAGGCGGGCCCGCGGACCGTCTCGACGTCCGCGACCAGGGCACCGGCGGAGGACAGATTGGCGTCTCCGGGGCGAACGTGACCTACGCCGGCACGACGATCGGATCGTTCGCCGGAGGAGACGGCAGCACCCCTCTGGTGATCACCCTGAACGCCGCCGCGACCCCGGCCGCGACTCAGGCGCTGCTCCGCAGCATCACTTACGAGAACGACTCCGAGAACCCCTCCACGGTCATCCGTACGGCGCAGTTCGTGCTGACCGACGGTGACGGCGGGACCAGCGCGCCCGCGACCCGCGACGTCGACGTGATGGCCGTCGACGACGACCCGGAGGCCGTCGACGACGACGCGACGGTCGGACCGGGCTCGGCTGCTGCGGACGTCCCGGTGCTCGACAACGACACCGACGTCGACGACGGACCACGGACGATCACGGCGGCGTCCGACCCCGGCCACGGCACGGTAGTCCTGACAGGCGGATCGGCCGGCGCGCACACCGGGCTGACCTACGCCCCCGATGCCGGCTACTGCAACGACCCGACCGGTGGCCCGGCGGACACGTTCACCTACACCCTCCGCGGTGGAAGCACCGCGACCGTGTCGATCACCGTCACCTGCGCCGTGAACACCGCGCCGGTGATCGCGGACGTCGAGACTTCGGCCCTCGGGTACGACGAGAACGACCTGCCGACCCCGGTGACCGCTACCGGCACCGTGACCGACGCGGACTCCGCGGACTTCGACGGCGGCAGGCTGACGGTCGACTTCTCCGCGGGCGGGCTGGCCGAGGACCGGCTGGCGATCCGCAGCCAGGGCTCCGGCGCCGGACAGATCGGGGTCTCGGGCACCGAGGTCTCGTACGGCGGCACCGTGATCGGCACCTTCACCGGCGGCACCGGAGCCACGGCTCTGGACGTCGTCCTGGACGGCGATGCGACCCCGGCGGCGACCCAGGCGCTGCTGCGTGCCATCACCTACCGCAACAACTCCGACACGCCGTCGGAGGCCGGCCGCACCGTTCGGTTCGTGCTGGACGACGGCGACGGCGAGACGAGTGCGCCCGCTACCCGGGACGTCGCTGTCACCGCCGTCAACGACGATCCGGTGATCGCCGGGATCGAGGGCCCTCCTCTCGCCTACGCCGAGAACGGGGCGGCCGCGCCGATCACTGCGTCCGGCACCGTCGCCGACGTCGATTCGGGGAACTTCGACGGTGGCACCCTGACCGTCGATCTGTCCGCAGGCGGCGGCTCGGCGGACCGGCTCGACCTCCGCAACCAAGGCACCGGCGCCGGCCAGATCGGCGTCTCCGGAACGGAGGTCACCTACTCCAACAACGTCGTCGGCACTGTCTCCGGCGGCATCGGTACCGCCCCGCTGGTGATCACCCTGAACGCGGTCACGACTCCGTTCGTGATCCAGGCCCTGCTGCGCAACGTCACCTACCGCAACGTCTCCGACGACCCGTCCACGACGACGCGGACGGCGCGGTTCGTGCTGACCGACGGTGACGGCGGCACCAGCAGCCCGGCGACCCGGAACCTCGCGCTCACTGCGTCCAACGACGCCCCCGACCTGGCCGGCTTCGAGGCCGGAGCCCTGACCTACGACGAGAACGACCCGGCCACTCCGGTCACGGCGGCCGGCACTCTCGCCGACCCGGACTCCGCGGACTTCGACGGCGGCACCCTGACGGTCGGCCTCGAGGTCGGCGGGGAGGCCGACGATCGGCTCGCGATCCGTGACGAAGGCACCGGCGCCGGGCAGATCGGCGTCTCCGGAGCGGACGTCAGCTACGCCGGTACGACGATCGGAACCTTCACCGGAGGCAGTGGCACCACCGACCTGGTGGTCAGTGTGAACGCCGCCGCGACTCCGGCCGCGATCCAGGCGCTGCTGCGCGGCATCACCTACCGCAACGTCTCCGACGATCCGTCCACGACGACGCGGACGGCGCAGTTCGTGCTCACCGACGGCGACGGCGGCACCAGCGCGCCGGAGAGCCGGAACATCGCGGTCACCCCGGCCGACGATCTGCCGGTGGCGGTCGACGACGCCGCGACCGTCGGCCAGGTCGTGGTCGCGGCCGAGATCCCGGTGCTCGACAATGACACCGATGTCGACGCCGGACCGCGGACGATCGCCACCGTCTCGGATCCTGCCCACGGCACCGTGACGCTCTCCGACGGCGTGCTCGGTGCGTACAGCACCCTGAGCTACCTGCCGGACGCCGGCTACTGCAACGACCCCCTCGGAGCGCCGGACACCTTCACCTACACCGTCAACGGCGGCAGCTCCGCGACCGTGTCGATGACGGTCAGCTGCACCCCGAACACGGCACCGGTGGTCGCCGCGATCGAGACCGGGCCGCTGGCCTACACCGAGAACGATGCCGCTACGCCGATCACCGCCGCTGGCACCGTGGCGGACACCGACTCCGCCGACTTCGCGACCGGAAGCCTGACCGTCGCCATGACCAGCGGTGGACTGGCAGAAGACCGGTTCGGGATCCGCAACGAGGGCACCGGAGCCGGACAGATCGGGGTCTCGGGCTCCACCGTGAGCTACGGCGGCACCGTGATCGGCACGTCGAACGTCGGCACCGGCCTGCTCCCCCTGACCATCGCCCTCAACGCCGCCGCGACCCCCGCCGCGACCCAGGCGCTGCTGCGGAGCATCACCTACCGCAACGCCTCCGAGAACCCGTCGGGGGCGGCACGAACGGTGCGCGTCGTCCTCACCGACGGTGACGGCGGCACCAGCACGGCCGTCACCCGGGGCATCACCGTGACCTCGGTCAACGACGCCCCGACCCTCTCGATCCTCGATCCGGCGCCGGTGGGCTACCCCGAGAACAGCGGGGCTCTACCGCTGGCGCTGTCGACCACCCTCACCGATCCCGACTCCGCCGACTTCGCGGGCGGCACGTTCACCGTCGACTTCTCCGTCGGCGGGACGGCGGACGACACCCTCCAGATCCACGCCACGGGCACCGGACCCGGCCAGATCTCGGTCTCCGGCGCGAACGTCGGCTACGGCGGCACCGTGATCGGCACGTTCGCCGGAGGGAGCGGCGGTACGGCGCTGGTGGTCGCCCTGAACACGAACGCGACCCCGGCCGCGCTCGGGATCCTGGCCCGCGCCATCTACTTCCGCAATCCGTCCGACGACCCGTCGGTCGCCCCCCGGACCGCACGGTTCGTGGTGACCGACGGTGACGGCGGCACCAGTGCGCCCGCTACCCGGGACATCGACCTGCACGCGGAGGACGACGCACCGGTGGCCGTCGACGACACCGCGACCGTCGGCCAGGGCGTCTCCCCGGTGGACATCCCGGTGCTCGCCAACGACACCGACGTCGACGGCGGCCCGAGGACGATCTCCTCGTTCCTCCCTCCTGCCCACGGAACGGTCGTCCTGACCGGCGGGACGGCCGGTGCCCGGACCGGGCTGACGTACGAGCCGGCGCCCGGCTACTGCAACACCCCCGGCAGCGCACCCGACACCTTCGAGTACACCGTGAACCCGGGCGCGAGCTCGGCGACCGTGTCGATGACGGTGACCTGCGACCCGAACACGGCCCCGGCCATTGCCGCGGTCGAGACCGGCGCACTCGCCTACGCCGAGAACGCTGCCGGTACGCCCGTCACCGCGACCGGCACGGTGTCCGACGAGGATTCCGCCGACTTCGCGACCGGCACCCTGACGGTGGACTACGCGGCAGGCGGCTCGGTCGACGACCGCCTGGAGATCCGCAACCAGGGCTCGGGCGTCGGTCAGATCGGGGTCTCCGGCGCCAGCGTCAGCTTTGCCGGCACCCTGATCGGCACGTTCGCCGGCGGTAGCGGCACCACGCCGCTGGTGGTCACCCTGAATGCCGCCGCGACTCCGGTGGCGACCCAGGCGCTGCTGCGGAACGTCACTTTCCGCAACGTCTCCCACACCCCGTCGACCGCCGCGCGCGCCGCGCGGTTCGTGCTGACCGACGGCGACGGCGGCACCAGCAACGCCGCGACCCGCAGCATCGCCGTCTCCGCGGTCAACGACCGTCCGGTGATCGCGGCGATCGAGGCCTCGGCCCTGGCCTACGCCGAGGGAGCAACGGCGACTCCGGTGACGGCCACCGGCACGGTGTCGGACGTCGATTCGGCGGACTTCGCGACCGGCACCCTGACGGCGAGCTTCTCCGTCGCGGGCACCGCGGACGACCGCCTGGAGATCCGCAACCAGGGCACCGGCGCGGGTCAGATCGGAATCTCCGGCGCGAACGTCAGCTACGCCGGGACGACGATCGGCACGTTCGCCGGCGGCACGGGCACCACCCCGCTGGTGGTCACCCTGAACGCCGCCGCGACTCCGGCGGCGACCCAGGCGCTGCTGCGGAACGTCACCTTCCGCAACGTCTCCGCCTCGCCGGTCGTGTCGACCCGCACCGTGCGGTTCCTCCTCGCCGACGGCGACGGCGGCACCAGTACGGCGGTCACCCGGGGTGTCGCGGTCTCCGCGTTCAACACCGCCCCGGTGATCGCCGCCGTCGAGACCAGCACGCTGGCGTACGCCGAGAACGCCGGGCTGGTGCCGATCACGGCGACCGGCACCGTCACCGACGACAACGCCTCCTTCAGCACCGGCGTCCTGACCATCGACTTCTCGGTCGGCGGCCAGCCCGAGGACCGGCTCGAGGTTCGCAACCAAGGTTCCGGAGCCGGTCAGATCGGCGTCGACAACCAGACCGTGAACTACGGCAGCAGCACCATCGGGCAGCTCTCGAACGGCGCCGCAGGGCAGCCGCTGGTGATCACCCTCGACGCGGGCGCGACCCCGGTCGCCGTCCAGGCGCTGCTCCGGAACATCGGCTACCGGAACTTCTCCGACAACCCCTCGACCGCTGCTCGGACCGCGCGGTTCGTGCTCACCGACGGCACCGGGGGGACCAGCAACGCCGCGACCCGGGCGATCGCGGTCAGCCGGTCGAACGACGCGCCGGTGATCGAGAACTACGACGCGGAGATGCTGTCGTACGACGAGTCCGCACCGCCCCGGCCGGTATCGCTGCTGATGACGGTGGTCGACGTCGACTCGGCCGACCTCGCCGGTGGAAAGCTGACCGTCGACTACTCCGTCGGCGGGCTCGCCGAGGACCGCCTGGGCATCATCGACGGGGGCACCGGTGCTGGTCAGATCGGTGTCTCCGGGAGCAACGTCACCTACGGCGGTACGGCGATCGGCACCTTCGCCGGTGGATCCGATACCACGCCGCTGGTGATCACCCTGAACGCCAGCGCGACGCCGGCGGTGACCGAGGCCCTGGCCCGGCGGATCGCCTACTCGAACGACTCCGGCACCCCGTCGACGGCTGTGCGCACGGTGCGGTTCGTGCTCACCGACGGCGACGGTGGCACCAGTGCGCCGGCGACCCGTCAGGTCACGGTGGTCCCGCTCAACACCCCTCCGGTCGTCACGGGGGTGGAGACCACGATGCTGAGCTACACGGCCGGGTCCCCGGCGACGCCGATCACGGCGACCGGAACCGTCGCGGACGTCGACTCGGCGAACTTCGACACCGGGTCGCTCACCGCTGGCTATGCCGTCGCCGGCAACGCCGACGACCGCCTGGAGATCCGACACCAGGGCACCGGCCCCGGGCAGGTCGGCGTCTCCGGTGCCAACGTCAGCTACGCCGGGACGACGATCGGCACCTTCACCGGAGGCGCCGGCGCCACCCCGCTGGTGGTGACCTTCAGCGCCGCCGCCACCCCGGCCGCAGTCCAGGCGCTGCTGCGCAACATCACCTACCGCAACGTGGCCGTCGTCCCGCTCTTCGGCCCCCGGACCGTGCGTTTCCAGGTCAACGACGGCGATGGCGCGATCAGTGCGGACACGGCCCAGCGGGCGATCAACCTGACCCTCGGCAACGTCGCCCCGTTCGTCCAGGTGCCGGAGACCGCCCCGCTCGGCTACGTCCCCGGAACAGCGGCCCTGCTCGTCACGCCGGGTGCCATCGTCCTCGACGGGGACTCCGCCGATCTCGCCACCGGCACGCTCGCGGTGGCCAACACCGGGAGCACCACGGCGAACGACCGGATCGAGATCAGGAACCAGGGCACCGGCGCTGGCCAGATCGGTGTCTCCGGCGCCAACGTGACCTACGCCGGGACGGTGATCGGCACGTTCATCGGCGGCGCCGGGACCACGCCGCTGCTGGTGACCCTCAACGTCGGCGCGACTCCGGCGATCGCCCAGGCGCTGATCCGGAACGTCACCTTCCGCACCCTCACGAGCGTGATCGGCACCAGCAGCCGCTTCCTCCAGATCACGCTGAGCGACGGTGACGGCGGGTCCGGCGGCGCTGGCCGCGGCGTCACCGTCACCGGTACGACGGCACCCCCGGTGATGACCACCAGCGGCGGCGCGACCGCCTTCACCGAGCAGCAGCCGCTGGCACCCGCGATCGACCCGGGTCTGACGATCTCCGATGCCGACAGCACGCTCCTGGTCGGTGCGACCGTCCAGCTCACCGCCGGCTCCACGAGTGGCGACCAGATCCTCGGGGTCAGCACCGGCAACATCACCTCGTCCTTCGACGCGGCGTCGGGGAAGCTCACGCTGACCGGCAGCGAATCGGTCGCGGTCTACCAGTCCGCGCTGCGGGTGGTGGCGTTCTACAACAACGGCAACAACCCGGGGAGCCTGGCCCGCACCCTCACGTTCACCGTGACGGACGGCACTGCGACCAGTGCACCGGTCACCAAGCAGGTCGCCGTCACGCCCGTCAACGACGGCCCGAGCCTGGGCATGGAACCCTCCGCGCTCGCCTACACCGAGGGTGCCGGCGCCGTACCGATCACCACCACCGGCACGGTCAGCGACGTCGACTCGCCGGACTTCGCAACCGGCAAGCTGACGGTCGACTTCGCTGCCGGCGGCCAGGCCGAGGACCGGCTGGCGATCCGGAACCAGGGCACCGGTGCCGGCCAGATCGGAGTCTCGGCCAGCAACGTCTCCTACGCCGGTACGACGATCGGCACCTTCGCCGGCGGCACCAACGGGTCGACCCCGCTCGTGATCACCCTCAACGCGAGCGCGACCCCGGCGATCACCCAGGCCCTGCTCCGCAACGTCACCTACCAGAACGTCTCGGCGGATCCGTCGACCGTCGCGCGGTCGCTCCGCGCCGGGCTGACCGACGGCGACGGCGGCGCCAGCGGTACGGCGCTCCGCACCCTCAACGTCACCCCGACGACGGCCGCGCCGGTGGTCGCCGCAGTCGAGACGACTGCGCTGGCCTACACCGAGAACGGCGCCGGATCCGTCCTCACGGCGACCGCGACACTGGCCGATGCCGACTCGGCCAGCTTCAGCACCGGCGTGCTCTCGGTCTCCCTCAGTGCCGGCGGCCTGGCCGAGGACCGGCTCGAGATCCGGAACCAGGGCACCGCGGCCGGCCAGATCGGCGTCTCCGGGTCCACCGTGACCTACGGCGGGGTGGCACTGGGCACCTTCACCGGCGGCACCGGGACCCTCCCGCTGGCGATCACGCTCAACGCGACCTCGACCGTCACGGCGACCCGGGCGTTGATCCGCAACCTCGTCTACCGCAACGTCTCCGACAACCCGTCGACGGCTGCCCGGGCCGCGCAGCTCGTCCTGAGCGACGGCAGCGGCAGCTCCAGCGTCCCGGTCACCCGGCAGATCGCGGTCACGGCCGTCAACGACGTGCCGGTCGTCGCCGGGCTCGAGACCGCGGCACTCGCCTACACCGAGAACGATGCCGCCACGTTGATCACCGCGACCACGACGGTGACCGACCTCGACTCCGCGAACTTCGACACCGGAACGCTGTCGATCGGCTTCACCGCGAATGGCCATGCCGACGACCGCCTGACGATCCGCAACCAGGGCACCGGTGCCGGACAGATCGGGGTGGCCGGCAACGTCGTCTCCTACGCCGGTACGTCGATCGGCACCTTCGCGGGCGGATCCAGCGGGCTCTCGTCGCTGACGATCTCCCTGAACGCCAACACCACCCCGGCCGTCGTCCAGGCTCTCGCGCGCAACATCGGCTACCGCAACGTCTCGGAGAGCCCGAGCACACTGACCCGCACGATCAGGATCCTCGCCACCGACGGAGACGGCGGCGGAACCAGCACCGTGGTCACCCGCCAGATCGCCATCGCCGCAGTCCCGGACCTCCCGGTGATCGCCGCCGTCGAGGGGACCGCACTGGCCTACGCCGAAAACGCCGCAGCAACGCCGGTCACCGCGACCGGCACCGTCGCCGACGTCGACTCCGCGAACTTCGACACCGGCACCCTGACCGCCTCGCTGCCCACCGGCGGGATCGCCTCCGACCGGCTGGAGATCCGCAACCAGGGCGTCGCGACCGGCCAGATCGGCGTCTCCGGCGCCAACGTCAGCTACGCCGGCGTCACCCTCGGCACCTTCGCCGGAGGCAGCGGCACCACGGCCCTGGTGATCGCCCTGAATGCCAGTGCCACTCCGGCCGCCACCCAGGCGCTGCTCCGCAACGTCACCTACCGCAACATCTCCGACAACCCCGGGAGCACCGCGAGGACGGTCCGGTTCGTCCTCGCGGACGGGGACGGCGGCACCAGTGCGCCGGTCACCCGGCAGGTCGC
The DNA here is from genome assembly GCF_003725695.1 of Nocardioides marmoriginsengisoli. Classification (GTDB taxonomy): domain Bacteria; phylum Actinomycetota; class Actinomycetes; order Propionibacteriales; family Nocardioidaceae; genus Marmoricola; species Marmoricola marmoriginsengisoli. The sequence continues at coordinate 242,303 of NZ_RJSE01000009.1, read as the reverse complement.
GGTGACACCGGCCAACGACGCACCTTCCGCCGTGAACGACACCGCCACCACCGCGGAGGACACCTTCGTCGACATCGACGTGCTGGCCAACGACACGGACGCCGAGACCGCCAACGCCGGCCTCACCGTGACCTCGATCGCCGCGGTCGTCGGTGGAACCGCGGTCCTCCAGCCCGGCAACCGCGTCGTCCGGTTCACCCCGACCGCGAACGCCAACGGGCAGGGCGGCTTCACCTACAAGGCGAACGACGGCACGGTCAGCTCCACCAACACCGGCACGGTGACCGTCACGGTGACGCCGGTCAACGACGCCCCCGTCGTCACCACCACCGCCGGCACGACCTCGGCCAACCAGCAGGCGGCCACGGTCGTCGACGGCGGCGTCACCGTGGCCGACGTGGACAGCACCATCACCGGTGCGACGGTGCGTCTGACCACCGGTTTCGTCTCGGCGCAGGACACCCTGGCGCTGCCCGGGCAGCCGCGGACCGGCGGTATCACCGCGACGTACGCGGCGGGCGTCCTGACCCTGACCGGGTCGACCACCCCGGCCAACTACCAGGCTGCGCTCCGCGCAGTGACCTACACGAACTCCAGCATCACGCCGAGCACGACGGTCCGGACCTCGCGCTTCCAGGTCACCGATGCCGCAGGCTCGCTCAGCAGCTTCGCCGACCGTGCGATCCAGCCGGTCGACCTCCCCGAGAGCGCGACGCCGGTCGACGCCGGGGAATCGATCACGGCCACCGGCAACACCCGCCTGTACGTCGAGACGCCGGCCGCGGCAGGCGTCCCCGCGCGTACGTCGGCCACCGGCAACGTGCTCGACAACGCCACCGACTCCGACGGTCCGCACAGCGCGCTCACCGCGGTGAACGCCACCGCCCCGGCGCACGGCACCGTCACCCTGAGCACCGACGGCTCCTACGTCTACACGCCCGACCGCGGCTACACCGGTCCGGACTCGTTCACCTACCGGGTCTCCGACACCTTCGTGCTCTCGGCGCCGTCGACGGTGAGCATCACGGTCGCCAACCGGGTCTGGTACGTGAACAACAGCGGCGCCGCCGGCGACGGTCGTTCGACCTCGCCGTACAACACCCTCGAGGCGGCCGACGTTGCCGCCGACGCCCCCGGCGACGTGATCTACGTGCAACGGGGCACCGGCACGATCACCGGGCTGACCACCGGCGTCGACCTGCTGGCCGACCAGCAGCTGATCGGCGAGAAGGCAGCTCTCGTCGTCGCTGGCGCGACGCTCGCCCCGGCCGGCTCACCGGCACTGCTCAAGGGTTCGGTCGTCCTCGGCAGCGGGAACACGCTCGCCGGCTTCAGCCTGGCCGGCGACGGGGTGACGGCTGCCGTCGCGGGCGGTGCCGGCGATGCCGGCGGCACCTTCTCCGACCTCCAGGTCACCAGTTCCACCACCGGAGGCTTCGACCTCGGCGGCACCACCGGCACCTGGACCTTCACCAACGTCACCGCGGACGCCACCTCGCCGACGGCGCCGGCCCTGCGCGCCTCGTCGGCCGGCACCCTGAGCTTCACGCCGACCGGCACGGTCAGCTTCAGCAGCGCCGGTGCCGGTCCGCTCCAGCTCTCCGGCAGCACCCTGTCCGGGACCATCGACACCGTGACGGCGGCAGCCGGCAGCACCGCCGGCATCGACGTCCAGAACACCGGCGGCTCGCTGACGATCGCCAACGTCGCCGTGAACACCAGCGGCCCCGGCCTGAAGCTCGCGGGCGCCACCGCGATCACCATCGCCGGCGGCTCGGTGACGTCGACCGGGGGAGACTTCGGGATCTCGGTCGCGAACTCGTCGAGCTCGGCGATCGCGATCGGGTCGGGGTCGCTGACCGGGTCGACGACCGCGGCCTTCATCGTCTCCGACGGCAGCGGCGACGTCAGCTACGGCGGCGCGATCGGCAACGTCGCCGGCTTCTCGGCTCAGGTCGCCAACCACACCGCCGGCACGGTCCGGCTGAGCGGGGCCATCAACTCCAACGGCGGCTTCTTCGCTACGGGGACCGCCGGCCTGGTCGAGGTCACCGGCACCAGCAACGTGCTCAACGTCGTCGGGAGTACAGCGGCGTACGTCGCTGCACCGATCGGTCCCGGCGGGATCCAGTTCAGGAGCATCTCGGTCTCCGGGACCACCTCCGACGGCATCTACGTCGGGAAGACCGGGACCGGGGCCTTCAAGGTCACCGGGACGGGGACCTCCGGATCAGGCGGCACCCTCACCAACGCACTGGTGCGGGTCACCGGCTCCACCGGCCCGGTGGTGCTCGACGGGCTGCTGATGAACGGCAACGGCATCAAGGTCACGAACGCGACCCGGTTCGCGCTGCGCAACTCGAAGATCACCGGCGAGGTGTACACCGGGATCGATGTCGACACCTTCGACGACGGCGCGCACGACTACGTGATCGAGAACAACGTTGTCGCCCTGACCGCGGGCGGCAACAATTTCGGGATCACGTACTCCAACAGCCAGACCAGCTCGCCGGTGAACAACCTCTGGCTGCGGAACAACACCGTGAGCGGGGTCGACGTCTCCGGCATCGAGGTGAGCTTCATGGGCGGCACCCGGACGATCGGCCAGATCTCCGGCAACGACATCAGCGGCTACGGGCAGGGCGGCATGTCGCTCCTGACCAGCATCGGCGAACCCGACGTCGATCTCACGGTGACCAACAACCGGATCCACGACTACACCCCGCCGACCGTCTTCTCGGGTCTGCGGGTGCAGGCCGGAACCGGCTGCACCGGTGGCGCCGGCCAGTCCGTCTGCGACGGCGGTTCGCTCTGCTTCGCCGCCACCGGCAACCTGGTGGGGAGCGGGGGGAGCGGCAACGACTTCACCCTCGGCTCGGCCAAGGGCGCGTTCCTGATGCCCGGGCTCACCGGGGACCCGTTGGCCAACTTCTACAACAACAACCCTGACGCCGGCATGTTCGGGCAGATCCTCAACGACAGCCTGTCGCGATTCTCCAGCGGAACCTGTGCGACCCTGGGAACCCCGCCGGTCTGAGCACTAGCCTGGGGAACGTGCCCGACACCGAGCCCCTGTTCCTGGACGACCGCCGGACCTTCACGGCCGAGGAGATCGTGTTCTACGCGGACTCCGGCACCCGGTCGCTCGAGGACGCGCTGGCGACCGCGGACCTGCTGATCAGCTGCCCGCACTCCGGCGCCGCGATCCCCGGCGAGCTGCGGCCGTTCCTGGTCCCGGAGTTCACCCGCCGGCTGCAGTTCGACTACACCGACTGCTCGACGGCACCGATCGTGCGCCGCTGGGCGGAGCTCGACCCGAGCGTGATCTACGTGGAGAACCCGCACCCCCGGCTGGTGCGCGACCCCAACCGGGCTCGCCCCGACGACCTGGCGGCCAACCTCGCCGAGGCGCTGAAGCGGGTGCGGGACGCCGGCGCCTTCCAGCGGGTCGACCTGACCGGCGTCGACGCGATCCGGCCGGTGACGTTCTCGTTCTTCCCGATGCTGGTCGTCCCCGACGACGATGACGGGGTCGAGGAGCTGGTCGCGGCGTTCGTCGAGGCCGGCTCGCGGGGCGTCGACGTCTACCAGGCGACCCGGGAGGACCTGCTGGAGCAGATGCTCTCCCGTGCCCTGTCGGGGGAGGGGCCGGGACGTCTCACGACGCTCTCGTTCCACGACACCATGAACCGTACGACGACCCGGGACGGCGCGGTCGACGTCGAGCGCGACCCGAAGGACCGGCTCCCGGCGGTCGTCTCCCTCTCCAACCGAGGCGACGCGAACGGAGGTCCCCGGACGGACGACCCGATCGTGACGATGGATCCGGCCCGGCTGCGGATGCTCGCGGAGGCGCACCGCACGGGCTTCGAGGTCTCCTCCGCCGACGACGTCCTGATGAACCAGCCCTACCTGGGCAGCCAGGAGATCATCAGCGCCGGTGCCCGGTTCCGGGAGGTGGCGACCGAGGCGCAGGCGGCCGGAGTCAGCCTGGACGCCGTCCAGGCGGAGTTCCTGCGCGAGCTCCTCCTCGGGGCGGCGAATGCCGCGCACATCAGCGCACCCGGTCAGGACTGGCCGGAGCCCGACCCCGAGCACGTCGACCTGATCGCCCGCCGGTGCGCGGCCTCCTGGGCTGCGTACCGCGAGCAGATGCCCTAGCCCAGCACCACGCCGAGCAGCGCACCCGCCGCGATGGTCGTGACGGCGAGGACGATGGTCGGGATCGCGAACGAGTGGTCGACCAGCTTGGTGCCGAGCTTGGTGCTGCCGGTCTCGTCGAAGTTGGCTGCCGCGATCTGGGAGCCGTTGGTCGGCAGCAGGTAGATGCCGGCGAACGCGCCGGCCCACATCCCCGACAGCAGCCCGGGTGCGATCCCGGCAGCGAGCCCGATCGGCACGATCGTCCGGGTGGCCGTCGACTGGCTGGTCGTCAGCACGCAGACGATGAAGACGCCCAGGGCGAAGATCCACGGCGCGTTCTCCACCAGGTCGCCGATCCCGTCGACGATCTCGCTGGTGTGCGCCGAGATGAAGGTGTCGGTCATCCAAGCCAGGCCGAACAGCGCGATCGCCGAGACCATGCCGGCCCGGAAGACCGTCTGGTCCGGGATCGCCGCGACCTTGACCTTGGAGACCATCAGGATCAGAGTGCCGGCGACGAACATGATCATCTCGATGATCGGCGTCATGCTCAGCGGATCACCGGCGGCGTTCTCCGGGCGCAGGCCCTTGAACAGTCCGAAGACGACGATCGCCAGGACGCCGAGCAGGAAGATGATCGCGGCGTTGCGACCCTCGGTGGTCGCCTTGACCTCGAGCTCCTTGGCGGTGGAGGCACCGGGGGCGGGGAGCTTGCCGGACCGGATCAGCTCCTGGATCTCCTGGTCCTCCTCGATGTCCGCGCCGAGCTTGTTCACGACGAGCGAGCTGAGGACGATGCCGATGATCGCCGCCGGCAGGGTGATCTTGATGACGTCGAACATCTCGAAGTTGTAGGGACCGACCTCGGTCAGGGTGATCATCGCGGCCATCGCCGCCGACACCGGGCTGCACGCCAGCGCGACGCCGGTCGCGACCACCGACAACGACAGCGGGCGCGACGGCCGGATGCCGTTGCGGTAGGACAGGTCACTGATCACCGGCAGCAGCGGGTACAGGATGTTCGACGTACCGGCGCCGACCGAGAACAGGAACGCGACCAGCGGCGCGATCAGGGTGATCTGCTTCGGCCGCGCCTCGATGATCTTGGCCGCCACCGTGACCAGCCAGTCGATACCGCCGGCCAGCTGCATCATCGAGGACGCGAGCACCACCGACAGCACGATCAGCAGCGCGTCGACGGGCGGGCTGCCGACGTCCTCGCCGAAGACCAGCACCAGGACTGCCACCCCGGCACCGCCCCAGAGTCCCAGCGCGACTCCGCTGGACCGGGTGCCCATCACGATCGCACCGAGCACGACCAGCAGCTCGAGAACCACGACGACGTTGTCCACGACGACTCTCCCTCCGTGACCGGACTCGGACCCTCGCAAGGCAACCTAGCGTGTCCGAGCCGGTCCCGGCAGGGTGCGACTCAGCTGCGACGACCCAGGACGATCCCGGCGAGAGCGATCGAGCCGGCCGCCAGGAAGTTCCACGCCCACCAGGTCCACTCGAAGGTGAAGACGAAGCTGGAGAGCGCGACCGGGCAGAGCAGCGCCAGCGGCAGCACCGCCAGCCGGTAGCGGATCGGCCAGGCCCGGTTGCACCCGGCGACCACGACGGCCAGCGTCAGCGCTCCCATCAGCGTCCACATCGTGTAGTCCGAGAACGAGTCCGCGCCCTCCGATGCCGGCTCGGCCCAGACCGCGACGGCGCCGGCGGCCGCGGCCAGGATCGCCAGCAGGGTCGTCGTACCGGCGACACGGCCGGCCCAGCCGGACCAGCCCCCGGTCCGGGCGATCGCGGCCAGGGCGACCCCGAGTCCGAGGATCGCGCAGAGGAAGGCGATCGACAGGTCGCTGCGGGTCTCGTCGCCCTGCCAGTCGGTGGCGTAGCGCAGCGTGATGCTCAGGTGCGCGGCGGCGAGGGCCGCGGCCGCGAAGGCAGGACGCCACCCGGTGCTGCGGTGGACGTTCGGGGTGCGGCCGGCGGCCGCGGTGGTGCTGCTCATGTCGGTTCCTCTCGGTAGCGGCCGACGTTCGCCGGCCACCTTCAAGGTCGGCCGCCGGAACCCCGGGAGAGCAGGGCGGTCGGCCCCGATCCTGGCGACCGGATTCCCGGCCGGAACCGGGGGCGCAATCCCGTCCCGACCGGGAACTCCCGCTGGCACGATGTGCGGATGCACTCGATCCCGGCCCGGCGCGTGGTCGCGCTCTGCGTCGTGGGTCTCGCGGTGCTGCTGCTCGCGGCCGGGCTCTGGCTGGATCTCGGCGAGTCCGAGGAGCTGGTCGCCCGGGCCTGGACCAGCGCCGTCCCCGGAACGCTGCTGGCGCTGACCGGAGCGGCGCTGCTCTGGCAGCTCGGCGGGCATCCGATCGCGGTGCTGATGTCCGGCTTCGGCCTCTGGGCCAGCATCTGCGGCGTGGGCGCGGCCTGGGTGAACCGCTCGGCGGCGCAGGTCGACCCGCTCCCGTTCGAGGGCCTCGGGGTGGTGCTCAACCAGCGGCTTTCGGTCTCGGTCTTCGTCATCATCCCGGCCCTGCTGGTGCTCTTCCCGGACGGCCGGCTGCCCCGGGCGCGCTGGTTGCGGCTGGTAGCGGTGGTCGCCCTCGCCCTGCCGATCGCGATGGCGGTGGCGAGCCTGCTGGTGCCGTGGGAGGTGCTCGGCGAGAACGTGGTGACGCCGTCCTCCGTCGTCGTCGAGCGGTACGGCGACACCTGGGCGCTGCCGCTGCCCGCGGACTGGTGGTACTTCCCGCCCGAGATGATCCCGGTCTCGCTGGTGACCAGCCTGCTGCTCGCCCCGCTGGTGCCGTTGTGGCGCTGGCGGCACGGCAGCCCGCAGGAACGCCTGCAGCTGCGCTGGCTCGCCTGGGGTGGTGCGTTCGCGACGGTGGGCGTCTGCCTGGCCGCGGTCCTGCTGCCCTACCTGGTGGCCACGGTCGTGCTGATCGGCTGCATCGCGCTGCTCTGCGTCGCCGTGCTGGTGGCCGTCACCCGGCACGGTCTCTACGGCCTGGACCGGGTGCTCAGCTGGACCGTCGTGTACGGCGTCCTGGTGGCCGCAGTGGTCTCCGTCGACGTCCTGCTGGTGGCGCTGCTCGGCAGCCGCACCGACGACCGGGACGTCGCCCTGCTCTCGGCGATCGTGGTGCTGCTCGCCTACGCACCCCTGCGGGAACGGTTGCTCGACACCGCCCAGCGGCTGGTCGCGGGCCGGCGCGGCGACCCGTACGGCGCGGTCTCGGCGCTCTCGTCCCGGCTCGCCGAGAGCCTCCGGCCCGAGGACCAGCTCGACCACCTGGTCCGGGTGGTCAGCCGTACCTTCGCGACGTCGTACGTGCAGGTCGAGGTGGCCACCCCGCACGGCGGGAGGCTGGCCGTGGCCAGCGGCTCGCCGACCGCCACCGCGGTCTCGATCGACGTCCTCCACCAGGAGGAGCGGATCGGCACGCTGCAGCTGGCGCCGAGCCGGGTCGCGCTGAGCCTGCGCGACGAGCAGCTCCTCTCCGACCTGGTGCGGCAGGCGGTCACCGCGGTCTGGGCGACCTCCGCCGAGGCCGAGCTGCGCCGGATCCGGCAGCAGCTGGTCAGCTCGCGGGAGGCCGAGCGACGCCGGCTGCGGCACGACCTGCACGACGGGCTCGGTCCGTCGCTGGCCTCGGTCAAGCTCCGGATCGAGGCTGCCAGGAACCTGGCCCCGACCGCACCGGACCGGGCCGAGGAGCTGCTCGAGCAGGCTGCCCGCGGGGTCAGCGAGGCGGTCGAGGAGATCCGCCGGGTGGCGCACGGACTCGGCCCGGCCGCGATCGACGACCTCGGCTTCGCGCGTGCGATCGAGCACCTCGCCACCGGCTTCGGCGACGTCGCGGTGACGGTTGACGCCCCCGGGCTGACCCCGGCCCACGAGGTCGCGCTGCACCGGATCGTCGGGGAGGCACTGACCAACGCCCGCCGGCACGGGCAGTCGGTCCGGGCTCAGGTCGAGATCCACCGCGGCGAGGGCCAGGTCCGGGCCCGGATCACCGACGACGGCACCGGGATCGCCGACGACGCGACCGACGGCGTCGGGCTGGAGTCGATGCGCGAACGCGCCGCGGAGCTCGGCGGCCGGCTGCACGTCGAGTCCTCCGCCGCCGGTACTACGGTGCTGGCCGTGCTGCCCTGCCCCGACGACGCCGAAGACGGAGTGACCTGATGACCGAGACCACCGGACCGCGAACCGTTCGGATCGTGCTCGTCGACGACCACCCGGTCTACCGGGACGGTCTCGGGGTGCTGCTCGGCTCGATCGGCGACTTCGAGGTCGTCGGGGTGGCCGGCGACGGCGCCGAGGCACTGGCCGTCGTCGACGCCGAGCGCCCGGACGTGGTCGTGATGGATGTGTCGATGCCCGGCATGGACGGGATCGAGGCGACCGACCGGCTCCGGGAGTCGCACCCGGAGATCGGCGTGCTGCTGCTGACCATGTCCGAGGACGACGCCACCGTGGTGCACGGCCTCAGCGCCGGTGCCCGCGGCTACGTCCTCAAGGGGGCGGACCAGGCGGACATCTCCCGGGCGATCCGGGCGGTCGCCGACGGTGACGCGATCTTCGGCGGCGGCATCGCGGGCCGGGTGCGCAGCTACTTCGACTCGGTGCGCTCGGCTGCCTCGGACCTGCCGTTCCCGGACCTGACCCCGCGCGAGCGGGAGATCCTCGACCACATCGCTGCCGGCCGGTCCAACCCGCAGATCGCCACCGCGCTGTACCTCTCCCCGAAGACGGTCAGCAACAACATCTCCACGATCTTCGCCAAGCTGCACGTCCAGGGGCGCTCGGAGGCGATCGTGCTCGCCCGCGAGGCCGGGCTCGGCCACCTGTAGCTGCTTCCCGGCGTACCCGGGTGACGTCTCCCGGTGAGGTCGGGTCGCCGGGCCCTGCCGTCCTGGGAGCACGTCCCGCGAGGCTCGGAGTGCCGGCACGGAGCCGGCCCCGACCTCCGGGTCGTGTCCAGAGGAGAAACACATGTCCCGCCGCCTCGGCGTCGTCCTGACGTCCGCTGCCCTGCTCCTGGCCCCCGTGCCCGCCTTCGCCGATAGCGGCGACGACTTCGAGCCGCCCCAGATCGCCGTCAGCACCCCGCCCGGGGTGGTGAACGGCTGGTCGGCGGCACCCTTCAGCGCGACGGTGCGGGTGACCGACACCGGTGGCTCCGGCGTGATGTCGGCCGAGTGGTGGCTCGCCGGCGCCACCGAGGGCTCCGGGATCATCAACGGGACCACGGCCACGGACATCGCGATCACCGGTTCCGGCCGGACCACCCTCAGTGTCGCCGCGAGCGACCGCGAGGGCAACGAGAGCAGCGCCGACCGCGAGCTCGGCGTCGACACGGTCGCGCCGTCGATCGTGCTCGGCCCGGAGCTGACCAACCTCGACGACAGCAACGTGGCTCCCGGCACCACGGTCACCGCCGACTACACCTGCTCGGACGCCGACTCGGGCGTGGTGGCCTGCGACGCCCGGGTGGCCGCCGGCTCTCCGCTCTCCACCGACGGTGCTCACGAGCTGGTGATCACCGCCCGGGACGGCGTCGGCCGGACGAGTCAGCGCACGGTCTCCTGGAACGTCGACGCACTGCCCTGGACGCTGCACGGCGTGCTGCGCCTGAACGCGATCCCGGTCCGGGTCGACGTACCGGCGACGATCTTCCCGGCGGACTTCAGCCCGCTGCCGGACTCGGTGTCGTACCAGTGGTACCGCGACGACGCCCAGATCCCCGGAGCCACCGGGACGACGTACCTCCCGGTCGCGGCGGACGCCGGCCACCAGCTCTCGTTCACCGCTCGACCGCACAAGAACGGGTACGCCGAGACCACGTTCACCAGCATGAAGTGGAACGTCGCCGCGCCGGTGATGGTCCACCAGGGCCAGGACCCGCAGCTCACCGGCATCCGCCGGGTGGGGCAGACGCTGACCGTCAGCGCGCCGACCACGTTCACGCCGGCCGCCTCCGGGGTGAGCTACCAGTGGCTGCGCAACGGAGTCCCGATCGACGGGGCCACCGGAACCAGCCACCTGCTGACCCCGGCCGACGTGAACCGGGTGGTCGGCGTCCGGATCACCGCGACGACCGCGTCGGCCGGCTACCAGCCCTGGGTCTTCGAGACCGGGACTCTCGCGGCACCGGTCAGCCCCGGTGAGCTGGCTCTCCTCGGCACGACCGGGATCCACGGCACGGCGCAGGTCGGCCGGACCCTGGTGGCCGTGGTGCCGGTGTTCAGCCCGATCGCGACGGTCGGCTACCAGTGGCTGCGCAACGGCACCGAGATCCCGGGCGCGGTCCGGTCGACCTACCTGGTCGGTGCCGCGGACGCGGCGGCCCGTCTCTCGGTGCGGGTGCGGGCGACGGCGTCCGGCTACCTCCCGGCCAGCCAGACCTCGGACCCGACGGCCGCGGTCGCGCGGACGACCTCGATCGCCAAGGCCACCGGCAAGGCCATGAGCGGGCGTCGCGTCTCGGTGACGGTCCAGGTCAAGGCGGTCGGGGCGACCGCGACCGGCCCGGTCACGCTCACCCGCGGCACCCGGGTCGTCGCCCGCGGCCAGCTGCGCAACGGCAAGGTCGTCTTCACGCTGCGCCAGCAGCCGCGCGGCAAGCAGGTCTACAAGGTCCGCTACCTCGGCAGTAGCGCGGTGGCGGCGTCCGGCACCAAGGTCACGGTGCGGGTGCGCTGAGTCACCGGATGCGGGTCGGCTACTTCCATACCCGGAGGTAGTCGACCTGCATCGTGGCCGGCAACGGGGCGCGCCCGTCGTACGCGTTGGTCCCGGCGCCGAGCGCGGCGGTGAACAGGAACATGTACGGCTTCTGGAAGGCGCTGTCGCCCGAGGTGTTCGACAGGCAGAGGGTGCCGTTGACGTAGATGCCGATCCAGTCGGCCCGCCACACCATCGTGTAGGTGTTCCAGACGCCGCGGGCGGCCGCGCAGTCGTAGGCGGTGTTGACGCCGTGGATGCCGCCCTCGCTGTCGAGGCGGTAGTGCAGGAACGGGATCGAGAGCTCCGGGAGGTTCGAGTACGTCTCGGAGATGTCCATCTCGCCGGCGACCGGCCACAGGTCCGGAGAGGGGACCCGGTCGTCCGGCCACATCCAGAACGCCTCCTGGAGGCCGGGGAGCTCGGTGGCCCGGGTCTTGATCCTGGCCTCGATCCGGCCGTACTGCTGGGTGAAGCGCTGGTAGGTCATCAGGCTGCCGGCGATGAAGTGCGTCGATCCGGAGAACTGCGCGAACGTGCACGACACCGGCTGCTCGACCCGGACGACCGACAGCGAGAGCACCCCGCCGCCGACCGAGACCGTCTCGGGGGTGTCGCGGTAGCAGGCGAACGTGTCGGGGGAGCCGGTCGCGAAGATCTGCTGCGCGTACCAGCGGGTCGGGTCGTAGTCGGTCCCGTCGAAGTCCTCGCCGAAGGTGCAGACCCAGGGGGTGCCGTCGACCTTCAGCAGCTCCGGCCCGCACTGCGGCACCTCGACCTCGGCCTCCGGGGTGACCAGCCCGGTCACGCTGCGGGTCGACTCGACGCCGCCGGTGCGCACGGTGCTGACGGCGAACGCGTACGCCGTTCCGTTGCTGAGGCCGCCCACGGTGAAGGTGCCCTCGTGCCGGCGGTCCAGCGGGGTCTTGGTCACCAGCGTCCAGGGTCCTGCGACCGAGTCCGCCCGGTAGAGGTTGTAGCCGTCCAGGTCGACCGCGTCCGACGGGTCCCAGGTCACGATCGCCTGCCCGTCCGCCGCAAGCGCCGCCGTACCGGTCGGTCCGGGCGGCGGCACGACCACGATCGCGCGCGCCGCCGAGGCTGTCGTCGGAGCTCCGCCCGCGGCGAGGGTGCGCACCCGCAGCTGGCGTCGTCCCGGTTGGACCAGGCCGACCTTGAACGTCGATCGGCCGACGCCGTCCTGAGCGCCGGACGCGATCCGGCTCCAGGTGGTGCCGTCCCACCCCTGCAGCTCCGTGCGCCGGCCCGGCCGCGCCGGGCCGAAGGTCCCCGCGACCGCCACCGTGGACTTCGCGGGGGTCGAGGCCGGCGCCTCGATCCGGGCCGTGGGTGCCACCGTCCGGACCGTCCGGGTCCGGGTCACGACCGCCCGCAGCCGGTGCGATCCCACCTTGGCCTTCCGGGCGACGACTCGCAGCGCGATCCCCGTCCTGGCGGCGGCCGGCGGGCGGTAGCGGAAGGTGAACTGCCCCGTGCGGGTCGTCCTGGCGTTGGCCACCCGGACCCAGCTGCCGCGGTCGCGGTGCTGCAGCTGGACGGGCCGCCGGCCCCGGGTGCCGCTGGCACCGGTGACCGTCACGGTCTCACCGGCGATGACGACCGTCCGGGAGACCTTCAGCGCCGGGGCGGTGGCGGCGTACGAGGCGTCCGGGATCAGTGACACCAGGCCCGCGATCAAGCAGACCACCAGGGCGGCGCCCGAGAGACGGCCCGAGAGATGGCCCGAGAAGGCATACCGCAAGCGGAGTGGCACGGATCGAATCCCCACAGACCGAATCCAGGTGAAGGTGCTCCTGACGCGCCCCGGAGGGCCCTCGCATCATGGCACAGGCGGGTAGTCCCCGCCCGGGACGCCGAAGTACTCCTCCAGCGACCCGGCCCCGGTCTCGCGCAGCTCCCGCGCCAGGGCCGGGCCGACGTACCGGAGGTGCCAGGGCTCGGCCGAGTAGCCGGTGCGCTCCTCGTTCTCGGGGGTGTAGCGGATCACGAAGCCGAAGCGCCAGGCGTTGCCGGCCAGCCACCTGCCGCCGGGCGTCCCAGCGAAGCACGGCTCGAAGTCGCAGCGGCCGTCGGCCGGGGTGACGATGTCGACCGCGAGTCCGGTCTGGTGCTCGCTGTGGCCGGGACGTGCCGAGATCCGGTCCGCGGCGGCTTCGCCCTGGGCCGCGACGAGCTGCTTGTGCACCGAGTCCTGGTAGCCGTACGAGCGGAAGGCGCTGGCGATCTTGAAGCCGAGACCCTGCCGGTCCGAGGCGTCCAGCAGCCGGGTCAGCGGGCCCGCGGCCGGGTCCGCGACCTGGTAGCCCCGGACGATCGAGAGCTCCGGCCGGAACTGCGACGGGGTGATCGGGTGGGACTTGTTCACGATCACCCAGGTGCTCGACGGGTCGGTGGTCGAGTGCGCGGACCGGTCGAACGTGCGCGGTACCGGCCGATCCGCCTGCCGCGAGTGCTGCGCCGTGACCTCGCGCTGCGCGGCCGGCGGTGCCTGTGCCGGGGCCGGGGCCGGAGCCGCCGGGTCGCTGCGCAGCGCCCACCAGCCGCCGGCGAGCAACGCCCCGACCAGCAGGGTGAGCACCGTGGTGACGATCGGGTCCCGTCGCGTTCTCCTCATGTGCACCAGACGGGTACGGCGGGTGATCCGGTTGCACGGTCCGACTAGCCTCAGCAGGGTGGTGAGAGCAAATCAGCGGGACGCCGAGTTCGTGGCGTTCGTCAGCACCCGCCGCCAGGACCTGGTGCGGACGGCCGTCCTGCTCTGCGCCGGCGACGAGGCCACCGCCGAGGACCTGGTGCAGACGACGCTGACCCGGCTGTACCTCTCCTGGGCCCGCGTACGACGCGCCGACAGCCCGATCGCCTACGCCCGCGCGAGCCTGACCAACGCCTTCGTCGACGAGATGCGCCGCGCCCACCGCCGTCGGGAGTCGACCCTGGCCGACCCCACGGTGCTGCTGGTCCGCGAGGAGGGTGCCCGGGCTCCCGATCCCGACCTCCAGCGACTGGTGCTCGCCGCGCTGGCCGAGCTCGGTCCCCGCCAGCGTGCGGTCGTGGTGCTGCGGCACTGGCACGACCTGGACACCGCCGAGACCGCCCGGATCCTCGGCTGCTCGGTCGGCACCGTGAAGTCCCAGAACGCCCGGGCGCTGGCCCGGCTGCGCCAGGTCCTCGGCACCGTCCAGCAGGACCTGTTGGTGGGGTTGGGCTGATGAGCGATCACGACGACCTGAAGCGGGCCCTCGGCCTGGCCGCCACCGGCGACCGGGCGATGCCGGCTGCCGGCGAGGACCTCGCCCGTGCCCGGGAGGCGCTCAGGGCCCGGACCCGGCGCCGCTACCGGACCGGCCTGGGCGGGCTCGTCCTCGCCGCCGCGGTCGGGTTCGGCACGGTCGGCGTGCTGGCCGACCGACCGGACACCTCCGACCGGGTCCAGCTGGTCGCGGAGCGCTTCGTCGCCGCGCCGTACACCTTCGACCTGACGCCGAAGGGCTGGTCGGTGCAGGCGCAGAACCCGTACGCCGTCACGATCGTCCCCGACGACGGCAGCATCTCGACCCACCCGGACGACTTCGTCGGCAAGCTGGTGATCACCTTCGACGAGAACCCGCTCTCCGGGCACTCGGTCGAGCACGACGGCCGGAGGATCTGGATCTCGACGAGCGACGACTACACGAGCATGGCGACCCGGACCCGCACCGGTGAGCCGAGCGGGATCGTCCGGATCCAGTACCCGCAGGACACCCACTGGAACGAGGCCGCGATGCTCGACTTCCTGGCCAGCGTCCACGTCGGCCCGGCCGCGAGGCACGGGCACGGCTGAGGGCGCTAGGCCCGAGTCGGCCGTCGCCGGGAGATCCCGACAGCGGCGAGCCCGGCACCGAGCAGCCCGAAGCCGAGCAGCAGCAGCGGCCGGCTGACCGGGGAGCCGGTGTCGGGCAGGACACCCCCGCCCGGCTCGGTCGGCTCGGGCTCGGGCTCGGGTGTCGGGGTCGGAGTGGTCGTGGTCTCCGCAGCGATCACGAAGTCCTGGCCCGAGCGGATCTCACCTTGCGCCGTGATCGTCACCGTCCGGACGACGCCGCCGACACCGTCGAACCCGTCGGGCACCGCGATCCGGATCTCGTACGTGCCGGCCGCCAGCCCGTCGAGGAAGTAGTTCCCGTCGGCATCGGTGGTCAGCGTCCTCGGGCCGCCCGGTCCGTCGACCGTGATCGTGACGCCCCCGCGGACCTCACCGGTCGGCGTACCGAGGTGCACGGTGCCGCCGAGCGCCCCGGGCCTGACGAGCGCGAAGTCCTGGTCGGGGACGTCCTGGGTGTTCACGGTGACGTCGTTCCGCGACGCCGCCGGCGTGAAGCCGGCCGGGGTGTCGATGGTGATGTCGTACGTGCCCGCCGGCACCCGGTCGAAGCGGTACGTGCCGTCGCCGGCAGTCACCGTGGTGAGCGGCGGTCCCGCGGTCGGGGTCAGCGTCACGGTCACCCCGCCCAGTCCGCTCCCGCCCCCGGTGACCTTGCCGGAGACGTTCGGGTCGGCGGTGAGCGCGAAGTCCTGGCCGGTGATCGGGGTCGCGACGATGTCGAAGTTCGGCAGCTGGTCCGTCCCGGTGTAGCCGTCCGGGACGTCGATGGTGACGAAGTAGTCCTCGTTCGCCGGGTTGTTGTCGAAGAGGTAGCTGCCGTCCGCGGCGGTGGTCGTGGACTTGGGTCCGCCCACCGAGTGCAGCGTCACGGTGACGCCGGCCAGCGGGGTGCCGCCGGCGGTGACCTTGCCGGAGACCGGCTGCGGGATGATCGCGCGGACCAGGAAGTCCGCGGTGGCGTCGGCGGCCGCCGTGCTCACCGTCTGGGTCCGTGCGCTCAGCGCGATGCAGGTGGCCGGCGGCTCGATGCTGACGACGTACCCGGGCTGGGTCGCGCGCTGACCGAACGAGTACGCGCCGGTGGCGTCCGGCGTCGTGGTCCCGAGGTCCTCGCCGTTCGGGCCGACGAGCCGGACGGTGACGCCGGTGACCGGGCAGGGGACCGGCAGCCCGAGGTCGGTGACGGTGCCGCTGATCGTCCGCGCCACTGCCGCGAACCAGGTCTGGTAGACCGGGAAGCCCGAGCGGCGGGTGAACGAGAGCGTCAGCGTCGACAACGCGACGGTCGGCTCGAACCAGCCGGTGGCGCCGAAGGTGTCGGTCGCGCCGGGGTTGCCGGTCAGCGTCCGGGTGCCGGCGTCCCAGGTGGGCACGTCGCCGACGCTCGCACTGCACCCGGCCGGCCGCGGCGTACCGAAGTCGCAGAGGTTGAACCCGCCGGCGAAACCGAGCTCGGCAGCGGTCACCGGGGCCCCGGAGGCGTCCTTCGCGCTGATCGTGACCGCGTCGGCGTCGATGTCGCCGAGGACGAACGCCCAGCCGGTCGGCGGTGTCGGGGTGGCGAACGTGTAGGTCGTGGTCGACGGGGCAGTGGCGTTGTCGGCCTTGGGTCGCAGGTTCAGGTAGGGCCGGTTCAGGCTGGAGCCGTACTTCGCCCCGACCGGCGTCCCGGGCCCGAAGAAGACCGAGCTGCCGCTCTGCACCCCGACCGAGCCGGACCGGGAGTCCGAAGCCACCGCGGCGGCCGGGAACCCGGCGACCGGCAGTTCCATCGACGTCGTGTAGTCGTTCGACGCGCCGGCCAGCGGTTCCCAGTCGGCGTAGCCGGTGGTGCGTACCGCCTGCGCCGCCGGCAGGCCGAGGCCCACCAGGACGACCAGTGTCAACGCGAACAGCCCGAGTCGTCGCATCAGTGCTCCCTCTGCTCCCTCGCCGCCCTCCCGGGCCGCGAGCACTCACAGTACCGAGCAGTCTGGGATGTTGTCCCCACCGCGTGGCACGATCCTCGGGTGACCAGCACCCCCGAGGAGGAGCAGCGCCTGCGCGACCTCGCCCTGCTGCGGCAGGTCCGCGACCGGATGGACCGGGAGTACGCGCAGCCGCTGGACGTCGAGGCGCTGGCCCGGGGCGTGCACCTGTCGGCGGGGCACCTGAGCCGCCAGTTCAAGCTCGCGTACGGCGAGCCGCCGTACGCCTACCTGATGACGCGGCGGATCGAGCGCGCGATGGCGTTGCTGCGCCGCGGCGACCTGAGCGTCACCGAGGTCTGCTTCGAGGTGGGCTGCTCCTCGCTGGGCACGTTCAGCACCCGCTTCACCGAGCTGGTGGGAGTGCCGCCGAGCACCTACCGGGACCAGGCGCGGGCCGGCGCCGAGCTGCCGTCCTGCGTGACGAAGCAGGTCACCCGACCGATCCGGACCACATCGATCAGGAATCAAGAAGCACCGGTGTCGCCCGCGCCCCTAGCGTGAGCGTCATGGACATCAGCATTCACTACGCCTTCCTTCCGCACCTCGACAAGGACGCCTCGCTGGCGTTCTACCGCGACCTCCTCGGCTTCGACGTCCGCAACGACGTCGGGTACGACGGGATGGTCTGGCTCACGCTCGGCCACCCGAGCCAGCCGGCCGTCTCCCTGGTCCTCACCCCGCCCGCGGCCGATCCCGGCGTCACCGACGAGGAGCGCCGGACCATCAGCGAGATGATGGCGAAGGGGACCTACGCGATCCTGTCGCTCGCCACCCCGGACCTGGACGCGACCTTCGCGGCCCTGGTCGCCGGCGACGCGGAGATCGTCCAGGAGCCGATCGAGCAGCCGTACGGCATCCGCGACTGCGCCGTACGGGACCCTGCGGGGAACCTGCTGCGGATCAACGAGGTGCGTTGAGATGGCGACCATCACCTCCCTCGCGCTCGAGGCCTCCGACCCGGCCGCCGCGACCGCGTTCCAGACCGCGCTCGGTGTCGAGCGGATCGCCACCACGCGCCCCGAGTCGGGTCCGTCGGCCGGCTTCCGCGGGTACACGATCTCGCTGGTGGTCTCCCAGCCCGGCAACGTGGACGCCCTGATGGCTGCCGCGCTCGGCGCCGGCGGCACCGTCCTGAAGCCCGCGAAGAAGGGCCTCTGGGGGTACGGCGGCGTCGTCCAGGCACCGGACGGGTCGATCTGGAAGCTCGCGACCTCCTCGAAGAAGGACACCGTCCCGGCCACCAAGGAGTACGACGACGTCGTGCTGCTGCTCGGCGTGGAGGACGTCAAGGCGACCAAGCAGTTCTACGCCGACCGCGGCTTCGAGGTCGGCAAGGCGTACGGCGGCAAGTACGTCGAGTTCGTCAGCGCACCCGGTAGCGTCAAGCTGGCGCTCTACAAGCACGGTGCCCTGGCCAAGGATGCCGGCGTGCCGGCGGACGGCTCCGGGTCGCACCGGATCGTCCTCTCCGCAGATGCCGGAACCTTCAGCGACCCTGACGGGTTCTCCTGGGAGAGCACGCAGCCGTAAGCAGCCGTCAGCAGCACCGACCAGAGGGAGACAGGACCGGATGGCCCACACCGCCGACAGCCACGACATGATCCGCGTGCACGGTGCACGGGAGAACAACCTCAAGGACGTCAGCGTCGAGATCCCGAAGCGCCGGCTGACGGTCTTCACGGGGGTCTCCGGCTCGGGCAAGAGCTCGCTGGTCTTCGCGACCATCGCGGCCGAGTCGCAGCGGATGATCAACGAGACCTACAGCACCTTCGTGCAGGGGTTCATGCCGACGCTGGCCCGCCCCGAGGTCGACAACATCGAGGGCGTCACCACCGCGATCCTCGTGGACCAGGAGCGGATGGGCGCCAACGTGCGCTCGACCGTGGGCACCGCGACGGACGCCAACGCGATGCTGCGGGTGTTGTTCAGCCGGATCGGGGACCCGTTCATCGGCCCGCCGACGGCGTTCGCGTTCAACGTGCCGACTCGCCGGGCCGGCGGCGTCATGCAGACCGAGAAGGCCGGCGGCAAGGTCGAGAAGAAGGTCGTCAAGAACGCGATCTACCTCGGCGGCATGTGCTCCGAGTGCGAGGGCCGCGGTTCGATCTCCGACCTCGACCTGACTCAGATCTTCGACGAGTCCAAGTCGCTGGTCGAGGGCGCGGTGCTGGTGCCCGGCTACACCGCCGACGGCTGGATGATCGCCGCGTTCAAGGCGGTGCTGCCCCCGGAGAAGCCGATCGCGAAGTACACGAAGGCCGAGCGCCAGGACTTCCTGTACGCCGAGCCGCGCAAGATCAAGGTCGACAAGATCAACATCACCTACGAAGGCCTGATCCCGAAGATCCGGAAGTCGATGTTCAGCAAGGACGTCGACTCGTTGCAGCCGCACATCAAGGCGTTCGTCGAGCGGGCCGCGGTCTTCGCGCCGTGCCCGGCGTGCGACGGCACCCGTCTCAACGAGGCGGCGCGCTCGTCGAAGATCAACGGCAAGAGCATCGACGAGGTCTGCACGATGCAGATCACCGACGCGGCCGCGTGGGTGCGCGGCATCAAGGACCCCGGGGTCGGCCCGCTGCTGGCCAACCTGCTGCACCTCTTCGACTCGTTCGTCGAGATCGGCCTCGGCTACCTCTCGCTCGACCGGCCGGCCGGCACGCTGTCGGGCGGCGAGGCGCAGCGCACCAAGATGATCCGCCACCTCGGCTCGGCGCTGACCGACGTCACCTACGTGTTCGACGAGCCCACGATCGGCCTGCACCCGCACGACATCCAGCGGATGAACAACCTGCTGCTGGAGCTGCGCGACAAGGGCAACACCGTGCTCGTCGTCGAGCACAAGCCCGAGACGATCGTGATCGGCGACCACGTCGTCGACCTCGGCCCGGGTGCCGGCACCGGTGGCGGCACGGTCTGCTTCGAGGGCGACGTCGCCGGCCTGGAGGCCTCCGACACGCTCACCGGCCGGCACCTGTCCTACCGCGCGTCCCTCAAGGACGAGGTCCGGACGGCGACCGGTGCGATCGAGGTGCGCGGCGCCTCCACCCACAACCTCCAGGACGTGGACGTCGACATCCCGCTCGGCGTGCTGTGCGTGGTGACCGGTGTGGCCGGCTCCGGCAAGAGCTCGCTGATCCACGGCTCGGTCGCCGGCGATGACGTGGTGGTGATCGACCAGGCCGCGATCAAGGGCTCGCGGCGGAGCAACCCGGCGACGTACACGGGGCTGCTGGAGCCGATCCGCAAGGCCTTTGCGAAGGCCAACAACGTGAAGCCGGCCCTGTTCAGCGCCAACTCCGAGGGTGCCTGCGAGAGCTGCAACGGCAACGGCATGATCTACACCGAGCTGGGCTTCATGGACACGGTCGCGACGCTGTGCGACGAGTGCGAGGGCAAGCGCTTCAACCCTTCGGTCCTCGAGCTCACCTTCGGCGGGCTGAACATCGCGGAGGTGCTCGACCTGCCGGTCGCCGAGGCGCACGCCTTCTTCGCGACCGGCGACGCCGCGACTCCCGCGGCGGCGTCGATCCTGCAGCGGCTGGAGGACGTCGGCCTCGGCTACCTCAAGCTCGGGCAGCCGCTCAACACCCTCTCCGGCGGTGAGCGGCAGCGGATCAAGCTGGCGATGCGGATGGGGGAGAAGGGCGGCGTCTACGTGCTCGACGAGCCCACGACCGGGCTGCACCTCGCCGACGTCGAGAACCTCCTCGGGCTGCTCGACCGGCTCGTCGACGCCGGCAAGTCGGTGATCGTGATCGAGCACCACCAGGCGGTGATGGCGCACGCCGACTGGATCATCGACCTGGGCCCGGGTGCCGGCCACGACGGCGGCAAGGTGGTCTTCGAGGGCACGCCCGCGGACCTGGTCGGCGCGAAGAAGAAGACCCTGACCGGCGAGCACCTGGCGGAGTACGTCGGCAGCTGACGGCAGCGGGAAATGCCCGGTCGGAGGATTGACCCGGCCCGTCGCCGTCAGCAGACTCGGCAACGTCGCGCACGGGGGCTAGGGCGAGCGCGCTCGGAGCGGGAGTCCCCATGGCAGCGGATTGGCACTACGGCGAGGCCAGCTACGTCAAGCTCTACTCGACGTACGACGAAGGACCGGCGCAGTGGCTGGGCTGGTTGGGCGTCCAGGCGGGCAACGGCGCCGACGACTACGCCCGGCACGTGGGCGGCGCCGAGGACGGTGCCCCGCCGGCGAACGCTGCCCAGGTCCGGTGGGTGCTCGACATCTCGAAGGGCGACGCCACCGACGAGAAGACCTATCAGGAGGAGCTGGCGAAGCGCCCGCGCTACCTGTCCTCGGACGGGAGGATGCTCAACGGCGACGGCCAGAAGGGGTTCTACCTCTACTGGACCGCGGGGAGCCCGGACACCGGCTACCCGATCACCCAGACGCTGTGGGACGACCCCAGCCTGTTCTCGATCAGCCGGATCAGCTCGATCGACCCGGCCGGGGCGGCGGTGTCGTCGTACGACAACTGGTACTACCTCGCCTACTACAAGGACGGGAGCGAGGCCCGGATCCTGTTCAAGTTCGAGTCCGTGGCCAGCTTCGCGGTCGGCAAGCACCCGAGCTGGATCAAGGACCGCAACGCCACCATCGGCGATCGCAACCTGACCCAGATCGCGATCCCGGGGAGCCACGACTCCGGGTCCTACGAGATCTCCCGCGCGGCCGGGGACCTCACCAGCCGCACCCAGCGGGTCGACGTCCTCGCCCAGCTGCTCGCCGGGGCCCGGGTCCTCGACCTGCGCACCGCGCAGGCCAAGGACGGCACCTGGTACATGTACCACGGCAGCGACTGGACCGACGTCCGCTTCGACCACGTCGTCGAGCAGCTCGGGACGTTCCTGGACGAGCATCCCGAGGAGTTCGTGCTGGTCACGCTCCTGGTCGACAACACCCCGGGGGTGGCCGGGATGGCGGACCCGTACAAGGCCGCCTGGCAGCTGTTGTTCAACCGGGTGCACGCCCACCACAAGAACTACCTCGACGCCGGCGGCCAGAAGATCGACATCGTCAACGTCACTCCGAATTCGCTCAAGAAGGAAGGCGCGAACCTGCTGGTCTACGGGTGGGGCGCCACCACGAGCTGGTACTTCGACATCAACAAGCTCTCCGGCGAGTTCGTCCGGTACTCCGAGAAGGACAGCCCCGAGCTCGGGCCCGACGAGGCGCGGATCTTCGTCGCTCCCTGGGAGTCGATCCCGGAGGGCACGAACCACTACGGCCGGGTCGCGGACTTCCAGGGCGTCTACCTCGACTGGGACGTGATCATCCCGAGCGCCGACGACATCTACGAGAAGTACGGCGAGTACCACCGGACCGGTGGTCTCTGGAACCTGCAGACCAACCTGCCCTGGAAGTTCATGTCCTGGGCGGTCTCGCCGTACGTCAAGCACCTCGCGGTCACGCCCGGCCTGGTGGAGTACATCCGCAAGGGCGACATCGCGCGCCCGCAGGTGAACATCGTCAACATCGACTTCGTGGGCGACGTCCTGGTCAACGACGCCGGCACCTTCGACCTGGTGTCCGAGGTGATCGGGCTCAACGACAAGTAGCCGGTCCTGTCGGTGGCCGGTGCCAGGCTGAGTCCATGAGCAAGCACCTGCAGGTCACCTTCGACGCCCACGACCCTCGCGCGCTGTCGTCGTTCTGGCGCGACGTGCTCGGCTACGTCCACCCGCCTCCGCCCGGGGTGGAGCTCCCGCCCGGTGCCGACCCGCTGGCCGCCTGGGACGAGTTCCTGGCCCGGATCGGCGTCCCCGAGGAGCAGCGCAATTCCCGGTCCGCGATCGAGGACCCGGACGGCGACGGCCCGCGGGTCTTCTTCCAGCAGGTGCCGGAGGACAAGGTCGCCAAGAACCGGGTCCACCTCGACGTCCGGGCCGCACCGGGGCTGGTCGGCGACGAGCGGATGGCGGCCCTGGAGGCCGAGTGCGAGCGCCTCGTTGCCTTGGGCGCCACCCGGGTACGACGCTTCGAGCCGGAGCCGCCGATGGGCGCCGGTCACCTGGTGCTGGCCGACCCCGAGGGCAACGAGTTCTGCTTGGACTGACGATCTTTATCTGATAAAGTCTACTCACTTACTAGAGTATGAGAGGAGGCTGAGTCAGATGCCCCAGGAGCAGAACCTCGCGATCGACGTCCACCAGCACTTGTGGACCGACGAGTTCGTCGACCGTCTTCGCGCCCGCACCCAGGTCCCGTACCTCCGCGGCTGGACGCTGCACACCGCAGCGGAACCGCCGTACGAGGTGGACCCCGGCGCACACGACGTCACCCGGCGGATCGCCGCTGACCACGAAGCGGAGGTCGGTACGGCGTGCCTCAGCCTCTCCGCGCCGCTGGGGATCGAAGACCTTCCGCGCCCGCAGGCCGCCCTGCTGATCGATGCCTGGCACCGCGGCGTTCGCGAGCTGCCGGACCATTTCCGGGCCTGGGCGTCGGTCCCGTCCGAGGAGCCCGACGTCGCCGCGCTGCACACGCTGCTCGCGGAGGACAGGTTCGTCGGCCTGCAGCTCCCCGCCAACGCGGTCTCCTCGCCGGCGGCGTGGGAGCGGGTCGCCGGGCTGCTGCTCGCGGCGGAGGTCGCCGGCAAGCCGGTGATGATCCACCCCGGTCCGCAGGAGCATCGCCCGCAGCAGGCCCGGGTGCCGGACTGGTGGCACCCGGTCGTCGGCTACGTCGCGCAGCTGAACGCGGCCTGGTGGGGATGGCAGGCCGTGGACGGCCGGTCGCTCTTCCGCGACCTCCGGATCGTCTTCGCGGCCGGCGCCGGGCTCGCCCCGGTGCACCAGGAGCGGCAGATCGTCCGGGGCGGGACCGATCGACCGGTCGACCCGAACGTCTTCGTGGACACCTCCAGCTACGGCCCGCGCGCTCTGGACGCGTTGGTGCGGGTCCTCGGCATCGATGCGCTGGTGCTCGGCAGCGACCGCCCGTACGGCGCCCCGGTCGCGGAGTTCCTCGGTGATGCGGCCACCCACGCGCTCCGGGTCCGGAACCCGCGCCGGCTGATCGAGCCAGCGCCGGCGTACGACCAGAGCTGGGCGGTGGCGAGCTGATGGGCGCCGCAACCCTGGAGCCGCTCGCCGCCCTGGCCGGTCTGCCGGGCCGCGACCTCACCCAGCCGGAGCTCGAGGCGCTCGTCGCCCGGATCGCCGCCGACCCCGAGGCGTGGCGGCGCCTGGTCGCCTTCGACAGCGAGGACCGGGTCTACGTCTCCCTGCACCGGGACTCGCACGTCGACGTCTGGCTGCTCTGCTGGACGCCCGAGAACGACACCGGCTGGCACGACCACGACATCTCCGCGGGCGCGGTCGCGGTGGTCGAGGGCGAGCTCGTCGAGAGCGCCCTGACCCTCACCGACGGCGCTCGGGAGCGTCGGGTGCCGGCTGGGACGGTGTTCTCGTTCGCGCCCGACCACATCCACCGGCTCAACGGAGCCGTGCAGGGGTCGGTCTCCGTGCACGCCTACTCGCCACCGCTCTGGCGGATGGGCCAGTACGCCGTCAACGACGCCGGCGTGCTGCGCCGCCTCTCGCTCTCGTACGCCGACGAGCTGAGGCCGCTGGACTGACGAAGGTGCTTGACGGGGACTCCTCCGTCCGCGACGCTGCCACCAGCCGATGGCAACGTAAAGGGAGTCCCGTGAAGCCTGATGCCGATCTCGCCGCCGTCCTGGGAGCGTCCCCGCCGGAGTCGGTGAGTGCGCTTCCGGCAGCGACCCTGTCCCGGCTGGCCGAGCAGATCGCCGCGGCCAAGAAGCGCGGCCAGGCCGAGACCGAGGAGTCCGTGCGGACGGCGATCGCCGGCGTCCCGTTCGCCGTCCGCGGGATCGTCAAGAAGGCCGTGCTCTGATGGCCGTCGCGAAGGCCCCGGTGCAGACGATCAGTCCGCAGGTCGGCCGGATCGCCCGGTTGCTCCGGCTCGATCCGGGGGAGATCCACGGGCTCGACGGCGTTCCGGACGCCGACCTGCGGATCCTGCACGACCAGATCAGCAGGACCCTCTTCGCCGAGGGGCAGAAGCGGTTCGCGCGGGTCGCCGGGCTCTCCAAGACCATCCCCGGACCGCTGGCCGGCGTGCTCGCCGAGAAGTTCCTGCCCCCGGTGATGGCGGCCCGGGTCTCGGAGAACCTCGACCCGGCGAAGGCCCGGGACCTGATCGGCCGCGTCTCGATCGCCTACCTCGCCGAGATCGCGCTCGCGCTCGACCCGGTGCGGTCCCGGCCGGTCGTGCAGAAGCTGCCGCCGGAGCCGATCGGCAAGGTCGCCCAGGAGCTCTTCGCCCGCCGGGAGTACGCCGTGATGGCCGAGTTCGTCGGTACGGTCACGGTCGATGCGCTAGTCGCCGCGCTGAACGTCGCGACCCCGCACGACCTGCTGGCCGTGGTGCCGCTGCTGGAGTGGAACGACAACCTGGACAAGGTGATCGCCGAGCTCCCGGAGCGGCAGGTCGCCGAGATCGCCACCTCGTTGACCGCCGCGGAGCTCGCCGACCTCGCGATGGCGCTGGACCCGAGCCGGATGGGGAGGATCGTCGCGGCGGTCCCGCTCGACACCGCCGCCGGGATCGCCGAGGAGCTCTTCAGCCGCAGCGAGTACGCCGGGATGGCCCGGTTCGTCGACGTCGTCACCGAGCCGATCCTGCACGCCGCCCTCGGGGTCGCGTCGGCGCACGACCTGCTGGTGATCGTGCCCTTGCTGGAGTGGAGCGACCAGATCGACCGGGTGGTCGACACGTTGCCGGACGCGATCCTGGACGGTCTCTTCGCCGAGATCGCCGGAGGCGGTGACTGGGATGCGGCGAAGGTGGCCTTCGAACGGCTCAGCCCGACGGCCCAGCACCGGTTGTTCGCCCGCTTCGGGCGGCTCTCGAAGCCGAACCAGAAGAAGATCCGGGCGGCGGCGGAGGCCGGCGAGCTGGGCGCGGCGGCGACCGCGCTGCTGGCCGACACGCCAATGTAACCATTGACCAATGGCACAGTTGATGGTGTCATCGAATGGTGACGACAACGACGCCTCCGCCGTACACCCCGCACCCGCCGTCGGCCCGGGCACGCTTCGCGCACTGGGCGACCCGCCGCACCATCCGCCCGCTCGAGCACGTCGTCCCTGACGGCGAGCTCGGCGTCAAGGTCACCCGGCGCGTCCTCGCCACGCTGATGGCCGGTGCCGGCACGACGCCCGCCGGGGTCGAGGTGGTCCCGGTCGACTCGACCACCGAGTCGTTCGGGCGGATCAAGGGGGAGTGGGTCCGGCCCGCCACCCCGCGGCCGGGAATGGTGATCCTCTACCTCCACGGCAGCGGGTACGCCCTCTGCTCGACCAGGACGCACCGCCCGCTGGTCAGCCGGCTGGCCAAGGAGTCCCGGGTGACGGTCTTCAGCGCCGAGTACCGGCTCGCCCCGGAGCACCCGTTCCCGGCCGCTCCTGAGGACGTCGAGCGCGCCTACGACTGGCTGCTGGCCCAAGGGTGGCGACCGGACCAGGTGGTCGTCGCGGGCGACTCCGCCGGTGGACACCTCACCCTCGACCTCGCGCTCGTCCTGCTCCGCGCGGGCCGCGAGCTCCCGGCCGGCCTGGTGATGTTCTCGCCGCTGGCCGACGTCACCTGCACCCTGATCGCCGAGCGCGAGCAGGCGATCCCGGATCCGATGATCTCCGCGGAGGGCGTCCGGAAGCTGTTCGCGCACTACCTCCTCGACACCGATCCGCTGCACCCCCGGCTCACCCACGTCGTCGCGCCGGGCGAGGTGCTCCCGCCGACCCTGATCCAAGCCGGCGGCGCTGAGTTCCTGGCCGCCGACGCCCACCACATCGCCGACATGCTCGCCACCTCCGGGACCGACGTACGGCTGGAGGTCTGGCCCGGCCAGATGCACGTCTTCCAGGCCGCGAACCGGATGGTCCCCGAAGCGGACCGAGCCCTCCGCCGCGCAGCAAGGTTCCTGGTGACCACGCTCCAGGCGCGGGCGGCGGCGACTGCCGGCAACGACCACGAGGTGACCGCATGAGCAAGGTCAGCAGGAACGCCCGCGCGGTCGTGACCGGTGCCGCCAGCGGGATCGGCCGCTCCTTCGCCCTCGAGCTGGCCCGACGCGGCGGCCAGGTCGTGGTCAGCGACATCGACCTGGTCGGCGCGCAGCGGACCGTCACCGCGATCGAGGACAACGGCGGCACCGCGGTCGCCGTGCACTGCGACGTCGCGAAGCTCGAGAGCGTCCAGGAGCTCGCCGCCGAAGCCTGCCGCTGGTTCGAGGGGACCCCGACCCTGGTGGTCAACAACGCCGGGGTCGGCGCCGGCGGCAACGTCATCGGCGACGTCCCGATCGAGGACTGGGAGTGGACCCTCGGCATCAACCTGTGGGGCCCGATCAACGGCTGCCACGTCTTCGCCCCGATGCTGCGCCGGGCGGCCGAGCACGGGCAGCCGGGCGGGATCATCAACGTCGCCTCGGCGGCGAGCTTCGGCGCCGCGCCGCGGATGGCGGCGTACAACGTCAGCAAGGCGGGGGTGCTCTCGCTCAGCGAGACCCTGGCGGCCGAGCTGGTCGGGACCGGCGTCAAGGTCAGCGTGCTCTGCCCGACCTTCGTGAAGACCGGCATCGTCGAGTCCGGGCGGATCAACGCCAAGGCGTCCGCGGCCGCCAGCCGGCTGATGCAGTTCGGGATGTCGCCGGACAAGGTCGCCCGGATCTGCCTGGACTCCCACGACCGCGGCGGCCTGTACGTGATGCCGCAGGTCGACGCGAAGATCGGCTGGCAGATCAAGCGCACGATCCCGCACACCTACACCCGGGTCGTCGGCCTGCTCGAGCGGTACGGCCCGCTCGGCGGGGACGACTCGCTGCCGGCCGGCTCGGACATCGAGCTCGTCGAGATGCCCGCACCTACGCAGGAAGGCAACTGACATGACCCCGACGAAGCGCATGGACATGGACGAGATGCTCCAGAAGATCAAGGACCGGCAATGGGCGCTGGCCGACATCGACTGGACGGCACCCGGGGCGGAGACGATCTCCGACGAGTTCCGGCCCAAGCTGAAGGCCTTCATGGCCGACCTCTGCTGGATCGAGAACGTCGGCGCCCGCGGCTTCGCGGCGATGGCGAAGAAGGCGCCGACGCCGACGATTGCGGAGATCTACCGGTACTTCCACGCCGAGGAGCAGCGGCACGCCAACGCCGAGCTGGCGCTGATGAAGCGCTGGGGGATGCTCGAGGACGGCGAGGTGCCCGAGCCGAGCGTGAACATCCGGATGGCGATCGAGTGGCTGGACACCTACGCCGACGACATGCCGCTCTCGGTGCTCGGCACGGTGATCCCGATGCTCGAGGTGGCCCTGGACGGGGCGCTGCTGAAGTTCCTGCTCGAGGAGGTGCACGACCCGGTCTGCCACCAGGTCTTCGAGAAGATCAACAACGACGAGTCCCGGCACATCGCCGTGGACTTCGAGGTGCTCGACCTGATCGGGCACGCCAAGGCCCGCAAGCTGGCGATCGACTTCGTCGCCAACGTCGCGACGCCGGGCCTGATCATCGGCGCGCTGATGTACGTGCCGCTGCTCAACCGGATGCGCAACAACCTGGTCGGGATGGGCCTGCAGCCGGAGAAGCTGTACCGGGCGATGGAGCGCTTCGAGAAGCTCGGCAACCGCGGTGAGTTCACCCATCGGGTGCCGCTCTTCCAGGTGCTCCGGGTGCACGCCGCGATGGTGGTCGACCCGAAGCACCCGTACCACCTGGTCGCGAACACGATGGTGAAGGTGTCGGAGTACTACCCGCGCGCGCTCTTCCGGCCGATCCCGACCTGGTTCAAGGAGCTCACCCACGAGCCGACGACCAAGGGCGTGAAGAAGGGCATGAACGCCGCATGAGCGCGTCTCGACGAGCTCGACGTCCGGCGGTGCACACCGCGCTGGTGATCGGCGCCGGCTTCACCGGTCTCGGGACGGCGATCAAGCTCCGCGAGTCCGGGATCGAGGACCTGGTGATCCTGGAGCGCGCCGACCGGGTCGGCGGCACCTGGCGCGACGCCACCTACCCGGGCGCCGCCTGCGACATCCCGAGCCAGCTCTACTCGTTCTCGTTCGCGAAGAACCCGGGCTGGTCGCGCACCTACTCCCCGAGCGCGGAGATCCACGCGCACATCGAGGAGCTGGCCGAGCGGTTCGACCTGGTCAAGGACATCCGGTTCAACACCGAGGTGACCAGGCTGGCGTTCGACAAGAAGGAGGCCCACTGGGTGGTGAGCGCCGGGCGTCGGAAGTTCTACGCCCGCACCGTCGTGGTCGCCTCGGGCCCGCTCTCGGACGCGAGCCTGCCGGGCATCCGCGGCATCGAGGACTACCAGGGCGCCAAGATCCTCAGCGCCCGCTGGGACCACGACTACGACTTCGCCGGCAAGAACGTCGCCGTGATCGGGACGGGTGCCAGCGCCGTGCAGATCATCCCCGAGCTGGTGAAGACCGCCGGCTCGGTCAAGGTGTTCCAGCGCACCGCGGGCTGGGTGATGCCGCGCGTCGACTTCGAGACCCCGGCCGTCGCGAAGGCCGTCTTCGCGCGCGTCCCGGCCGCCCAGCAGGCTGCCAGAACAGCACTCTTCCTGGCCCACGAGGCGGCAGCCACCGGCCTGGTCTGGGACACCCCGGTGACCTCGCTGATCCAGCAGGCCGGCAAGCTGCACCTCCGGCTCACGGTCAAGGACAAGTGGCTGCGCCGGCAGCTGACCCCGGACTTCCGGGCCGGCTGCAAACGGATGCTGATGTCCAGCGACTACTACCCGGCGCTCCAGCAGGACAACTGCAAGCTGATCACCTGGCCGATCGCCACCATCACCCCCGGCGGCATCCAGACCAGCGACGGCCTCCAGCACGAGGTCGACGCGATCGTCTTCGCCACCGGGTACGACGTGCACCTGGAGGGGCCGCCGTACCCGGTCACCGGACTGGACGGCCAGTCGCTCCAGGACGAGTGGTCGGGCCACCCGCAGGCGTACAAGAGCGCCAGCGCGCACGGCTACCCGAACCTGTTCTTCACCTGCGGCCCGAACTCCGGTCCGGGGCACAACTCGCTGCTGGTCTACGTGCAGGGCCAGATCGAGTACGCCGTCGCCGGCATCCGCACGATCGTCGAGCAGGATCTGCGCTGGCTCGACGTGAAGAAGGAGGTCCAGGACGCCTACAACGTGAGCATGCAGAAGCGGTTGCGCAGCACCACCTGGATGTCCGGCTGCGCCAGCTGGTACCTGACCGCGGACGGCTTCAACGCCTCGATGTATCCCGGATTCGCGACC
Organism: Nocardioides marmoriginsengisoli; assembly: GCF_003725695.1. Classification (GTDB taxonomy): domain Bacteria; phylum Actinomycetota; class Actinomycetes; order Propionibacteriales; family Nocardioidaceae; genus Marmoricola; species Marmoricola marmoriginsengisoli. Next base: position 212,265 of record NZ_RJSE01000009.1, on the reverse strand, counting down.
CAGTATCTTCGTCAGATGCAGGACTTCCGGATCCGCGACTACGAGGTCTCCTCCGCGGCCGCCCAGCGCCTCTGGAACGCGAGCTCGACAGAGCCTGGTCGCGACCTGACGGCGGTCTGAGATGGCCGCGCCGTCCCTGAACATCCCCGCGATCGAGACCGTCCTCGAGTCGCTGCGTCGTGGTCAGCGGCAGCTCGCCCGGAACCCGCGCGCCGCGGTCGACGCCGCGGTCCGCCAGCTGCTCTCCCTGGGCCGGGTGCGCGAGGAGCGCCCGGCGCGGGAGACCTACCGGATCGACGACCTGGCCCGGGCCAGCAACGTCACGGTCCGCAACATCCGCGCCTACCAGGAGCGCGGCCTGCTGCACCCGCCGCGGCGCGAGGGACGGGTGGCGATCTTCGACGACAGCCACCTCTCCCGGCTCAAGATCATCACCTCGATGCTGGAGCGCGGCTACACCAGCGGGCACATCACCGAGATGCTGACCGCGTGGGAGAGCGGCCGGGACCTGGCCGACGTCCTCGGCCTGGAGAGCGCCCTGGTGCCGCCTCGCCTCGAGGACGCCCCGGTGACGATGACCCTGGCGCAGGTCCGCGAGCTCACCCTCGACAAGGAGTCCCTGCAGCTCTACATCGACGCCGGACTGATCGAGGTGAAGGGCGCCAAGGCGCTGGTACGCCGACCCGAGCTGCTGCGCTCGTTCGCCGAGATGCGCGGCTTCGGGATGCCGACGACCGCCCTGATCAAGCTGCACAGCGAGGTCGCGATGGCGGTCGACGACATCTCCCGGGCACTGGTCAACGAGGCCGTCCGCCAGGTCGGCGACCGGTTCCTCAACGTCACCGACCCTAGTGTCGCGGAGGTCGGCGAGCTGGTCGCCACGCTGACCCGTTTCCGCGAACTCGCCATGGGTGCCGTCGTCGGCACCCTCGGGGAGTCCCTGGAACGGACCATCGAGGACCTGCTCGCCGGCTACCTGTCGCTGGCGGTCACCCCGGCCGAGGACGACCAGGTCGGGTGAGCGGCAGCGGGCCGCCCAGGGCATGATGTCGGGGTGACTTGGTTCGACTCCGCGGCGGATGCCGAGAAGAAGCTTTCCGGCTCCGGTTACCTGGCCGACCAGGCGACGGCGACCACGACGTACCTCGCGGGTGCGCTGGAGAAGCCGCTGCTGGTCGAGGGCCCGGCCGGTGTCGGCAAGACCGAGCTGGCCAAGGCGATCGCGAGGTCCACCGGGGCCGAGCTGATCCGGCTGCAGTGCTACGAGGGCCTGGACGAGGCCCGCGCGCTGTACGAGTGGAACTACAAGAAGCAGCTGCTCCGGATCCAGGCGTCGCAGGGCGACGACCAAACCTGGTCGGAGACCCACGACGACATCTTCACCGAGGAGTTTCTGCTGTCGCGGCCGCTGCTGACCGCGATCCGCAAGGAGACCTCCACGGTGCTGCTGATCGACGAGGTCGACAAGACCGACGTCGAGGTCGAGGGCCTGCTGCTCGAGGTGCTCAGCGACTTCCAGGTGACCATCCCCGAGCTCGGCACCATCACGGCCACCCGCCGCCCGATGGTGCTGCTCACCTCGAACGCGACCCGCGAGCTCTCCGAGGCGGTCCGCCGGCGCTGCCTCTACCTGCACATCGACTACCCGGACGCCGAGCGCGAGCACGCGATCCTGGTCGGCCAGGTCCCCGGCATCGAGGAGAAGCTGGCCCGCGAGATCGTCGACACGGTGACCCGGCTGCGCGCCCTCGAGCTGCGCAAGGCGCCGTCGATCGCCGAGTCCGTCGACTGGGCCCGCACCCTGGTGGCGCTCGGCACCGGGACGCTGGACCAGGCGACGATCGATGCGACCCTCGGCGTGGTCCTCAAGCACTCCAGCGACATCGACCGCGCGGTGCGCGAGCTGAAGCTCCGTCAGGCCTAGGGCACGGTCATGACCCTGCTGGACCGGCACATCGCGTTCGTGGAGGCCCTCCGCAGCGCCGGCCTCCCGGTCTCGCTCTCCGAGGGTCTGGACGCCGCCGACGCGGTCCTGACCCTGGGCCTCCACGACCGCGAGGGCGTCCGGGCTGCGTACGCCGCCACCCTGGTGAAGCGGCAACCGCACCGGGCCGGCTTCGACCACGTCTTCGACCTGTACTTCCCGGCCCTCGTCGGCGACCCCACCAAGCCCGTTGACCCGGATGCCGATCCGGACAACGAGCCTGCCGAGATGCCAGAAGGTGCGCAGGGACTCGGCGACGGCCCCGCCGACCTGGCCGCCTTCCGCGACGACCTGGTCAACGCCCTCGGGCTCGGCGACCCGGACGCCCTGCAGACGATGGCCCGCGAGGCCGTCCAGCGGTTCGGGCTGATCCGCGGGCGCGCCGAGGGGGAGCAGCGCTGGTCGTCGTACAACGTGATGAACCGGGTCTCGCCCGGCGAGCTGGTCGACCGGGTGCTCCAGGGCCTGCTCGCCGACCTGGACGAGGACCCGACGATGCGCCGCCTGGTCGAGGCGCAGGTGGCGGTGTTCTCCGAGATGGTCGATGCCGAGGTACGCCGCCGCGCGGCCGAGGTCCGCGGTCCCGAGCACGTCGCCAAGTACACCGTCCGCAAGAGCATCGACCAGATCGACTTCACCTCCGCGCGCAAGGCCGACCTGGAGGAGATGCGTCGTGAGATCGGCCCGCTGGCCCGCCGGCTGGCGACCCGGCTGAACAAGCACAAGGCCTCCCGGCAGCGCGGGCCGCTGGACTTCCGCCGTACGGTGCGGGCCTCGGTCTCCTCCGGCGGCGTCCCGCTGGACACCCACCACCGGCCGCGGCGGCCGAGCCGGAGCGACCTGGTGGTGCTCTGCGACGTCAGCGGCTCGGTGGCGAACTTCGCGAACTTCACCCTGATGCTGGTCTTCGCGCTGCGCGAGCAGTTCAACCGGGTCCGCGCGTTCACGTTCGTCGACGAGATCCACGAGGTCAGCGACCGGTTCCATCCGGGAGCCGACCCGATCGAGACGATGGCGTCACTGGCGGCGAGCGCCCAGTACGCGAGCCTCTGGGGCCGCACCAACTACGGCCGGGCGTTCACCCGGTTCACCGAGCTGCACGCGGACGCGCTCGGGCCGAAGACGAACCTGCTGATCCTCGGCGACGCCAGGTCCAACTACTCCGACCTCGGCATCGACGTGCTCCAGCAGATGGTGAAGGAGTCGCGGCACGCGTGGTGGTTGAACCCGGAGTCGCCGCGGCACTGGAACACCGGTGACTCGGGAGCCCGCGACTACGAGAAGGTCGTGAAGATGATCGAGTGCCGGAACCTCGTCCAGCTCGGCGACTTCATCCACGACCTGGCTTAGAGGTTCGTCGTACGGTAAGTCCATGCGACGCACTCTCGGTCTCCTGCTCGCCCTCGCCCTGATCGGCTCCGTCCAGAGCGCCCAGGCGGAACCGCGGCGCACGGCGAAGCCGGCGGCAGCCCCGACGGCCACCCCGGCGGCCACCATCGTCGCGGTCGGCGACATCGCCTGCGCGCCGGGATCGAAGGTCACCGCCACCAAGTGCCAGCAGGCGGCGACCGCGGCGATCTCGAGGAAGCTGCGGCCGACCCGGGTGCTGGCGCTCGGCGATCTGCAGTACCCCGACGGCACCTACCGCCAGTTCCTCGGCAGCTACGCCAAGTCGTGGGGCAAGCAGCGCTCGATCACCTACCCGGTCGCCGGCAACCACGAGTACCACACCCGCGGCGCCGCCGGCTACTACCGCTACTTCAAGTACCGCCAGCCGGGAGCGCCCGGCTACTACCGGCGCTCGCTGAACGGGTGGCAGCTGTACTTCCTGAACACCAACTGCACCAAGGTCGACTGCGCCCGGCAGCGGGCCTGGTTGGAGCGCGAGCTGTCCGCGCACCCGTCCAGGTGCGCCCTGATCGCCGGCCACCACCCGCGGTTCTCCTCGGGCGGTGAGCACGGCAGCTCGGCGTTCATGCGCTCGTTCTGGGCGATCGCCTACCGGCACCAGGTCGACGTCGCGCTCTCCGGGCACGACCACGACTACGAACGGTTCGCGCCGATGGACCCGGCCGGGCGGGCGTCGGCCGCGGGGATCCGGCAGTTCGTCTCCGGCGCCGGCGGCAAGAATCACTACCGGAAGGGGACGACCGTCCCCGGCTCCCAGCGCTTCATCTCCAAGCCGTTCGGGGTGCTGCGGATGACGCTGCGCCCGACCAGCTACTCGTGGCAGTTCGTGGACACGGCGGGCAAGGTGCGCGATTCCGGGACAACCGCCTGCCATTGACGACAGAACGGGTAGAGTTGACGACTCCCCGTTTCCGTTCCGAAGGACCAGCGAAGTTGAACGATGACGTCGCCGCTCGCGAGATCGCCAGCGAGCAGGAGTTCGTCGACACGGTCTACCGCCAGCTCGCGGACTCGGCCCGGTCTGCGGAGCAGCTCGCCGCGGAGGGGCGCGCCCGCGGCCAGCTCGGCCACGAGGGCGGTCTGGTCGAACGGGACGCCATGCTCTTCCAGGCGGCGAAGCGGATCGCTACCCTCGACGCCGCCCACGAGGGCCTGGTCTTCGGTCGCCTCGACATGCGCGACGAGATCGACGACGAGCCCCGGTACGTCGGCCGGATCGGTCTGCGCGACGGCAACCACGACATCCTGCTGATCGACTGGCGTGCGCCGGCCTCGGCAGTCTTCTACCAAGCCACGCCGGCCGAGCCGCAGGGCGTGATCCGCCGCCGGATCCTGCGCAGCGTGGGCGAGACCGTCGTCGGCGTCGAGGACGACCTGCTCGACCCCGAGGCCGACGAGGCCACCGAGCGCAACCTCCCGATCGTCGGCGAGGGCGCCCTGATGGCGCAGCTCTCGCGGGCCCGCGACCGGTCGATGCACTCGATCGTCGCGACCATCCAGGCCGAGCAGGACCAGGCGATCCGGGCACCGGAGAAGGGCGTCGTCCTGATCACCGGCGGCCCCGGCACCGGCAAGACCGTGGTCGCGCTGCACCGCGCCGCCTTCCTCCTGTACGGCGACCGCCGCCGCTACGAGACCGGTGGCGTCCTGGTCGTCGGGCCGTCCGGGGTCTTCATGCGCTACATCGAACGGGTGCTGCCCTCGCTCGGCGAGACCGCGGTCGCCCTGCGCTCGCTCGGCGAGGTCGTCGACGGGCTGCGCGCCTCGCGCCGCGACGACCCGCGGGTGGCCGAGGTCAAGGGCTCGGTCGCGATGGCCGAGCTGCTCCGGCGCGCGTCCCGCCAGTCGGTGCCGGGCGCGCCGCGCGAGTTCCGGGTCTTCTACCGTGACGACGTCCTGCTGCTCGGCCCGCGCGAGCTCGGTCAGGTCCGCCGGCAGCTGCTCTCGATGGGACCGCGGAACCGGTCGACCACGAAGGTCGCCAGCACCCTGATCGACACCCTCTGGCGGCAGGTGAAGTCCGAGCGCGCCCGCGAGCGGACCAAGGAGGACTTCGCCGAGGAGATGCGCACCAGCGACGCGTTCCTCGACTTCGCGGCGAGCTGGTGGCCGGTCCTCGACGCGGCGACCGTGCTGGGCTGGCTCGGCGACTACGACCTGCTCACCTGGGTCGCCGAGGGCGTCCTGGACGACGAGGCGGTGCGACTGCTCTCGAAGTCCTGGAGCGAGGACCTCTCGGTCGACGACATCCCGCTGATCGACGAGCTGCGCTACCTGCTCGGGGACCCGCCGCTGGTCAACGACACCGACCAGGACGAGCTCGGCCTGGCGGACACGTCGCTGCAGGAGCTGAGCCTGTCGACCGAGCGCGAGTGGGGCGGCCAGCGCACCTGGACCCCGCCGACCAACCGGGTCGAGGACGACGGCTACGCGCACGTGCTGATCGACGAGGCCCAGGACCTGACGCCGATGCAGTGGCGGATGGTGGGCCGCCGGGGGCGCACCGCCACCTGGACGATCGTCGGCGACCCGGCCCAGTCCTCCTGGCCCGTTCCCGCCGAGGCGGCGCGGGCCCGTGCGGAGGCGCTCGGCAAGAAGGACCTGCACGAGTTCCACCTCTCCACGAACTACCGGAACTCCTCGGAGATCTACGCCTTCGCCGCCGAGTACGCGCAGCGCGCGGGTCTGCAGGCGGACCTCCCGAACGCGGTCCGCTCCACCGGGATCGACCCCCGCCACCTGGTCGACCCCGACCTGGAAGGCGCGACCCGGCGGACCCTCGCCGACCTGGTGGACGCCGTCGCCGGCACGGTGGGCATCGTCGTACCGGTCGCCCGCAGGGCCGAGGTGAGCGGCTGGGTGGCCGGCTGGCCGGAGACCGACGGGATGACCGAGGGCGACGACGCCCGGGTCGTCGTCCTGACCGGCCTGGACACCAAGGGCCTGGAGTTCGACGCGATCATCGTCGTCGAGCCGCAGGAGATCGAGACCGAGTCGCCGACCGGGACGGCCACGCTCTACGTGGTCTACACCCGCGCGACCCAGCAGATGGTCACCGTCGCCAGCTCGTCACCAGGTGAGTGACGGATCCCGTTACCTGGGAGTAGCCTGCCGAATGTGACACATCCAGGGCGGGTGCCGGCCACCACCAGGATCCGCGTCGCCCTGGCGCTGGCGGGTCTCCTCGCCGTCGCTCTCGCGGTCTCGCCACCGCGTGCCGAGGCCGCCGGAGCGATCGTCGCGCACGGGAGCGCGCGCCAGGTCTGGCTCACCGGGCTCCCCGCGGGTGCGACCTTCACGCTGCTCGACAAGGCCGGCCACAAGGTCGCCCGCAAGCGTGCCGACGCCCAGGGCGGCCTGCTCTTCCGCAACGTCGAGCCCGGAGCCGGCTATCGCGTCCGCGCGGCCGACGGCCGAGCCTCCGCGAAGGTGACGGTGCACTCCGAGGCGGCGACGCCGTGGAGCACCGCGACCTACGACCAGAAGATCCCCAGCAACGGCTACGGCTACCTGACCACCCGCGACGGGACCAAGCTCGCGTACACGGTGCACCCGCCGACCAGCCCGGCGTCCCTGGGCATCGGCCTCCCGGCCGGCGTCGAGCTGCCGAACCTGAACCTCAACTACACCCCGCCGTACCCGACGCTGATCGAGTACTCCGGCTACGGCACCGCGATCCCGAAGGGCCCCGAGAACGGGATCGCCACGCTGGCGAACCTGATGGGCTTCGCCGTGGTCGACGTCAGCATCCGCGGGACCGGGTGCTCGGGCGGGGCCTTCGACTTCTTCGAGCCGCTGCAGAGCCTCGACGGGTACGACGTCATCGAGACGATCGCCCGGCAGCCGTGGGTCAAGGGTCACAAGGTCGGCATGATGGGCATCTCCTACGGCGCGATCAGCCAGCTCTTCACGGCCCAGACGAACCCGCCGCACCTGGCGGCGATCGCACCGCTGTCGACGATCGACTCGGTCGCGACGACGCTGTTCCCCGGCGGCATCCTCAACACCGGGTTCGCGCTCGCCTGGGCGAAGGAGCGGGTCCACGACGCGCTGCCGGCCGGCCCGAAGGCCGGCCAGCCGTGGGCCTACGACCGGATCCGGAAGGGCGACCGCACCTGCCAGGACAACCAGGCCCTGCACGGCCAGGCGATCGACCTGCTGGCGAAGATCAAGGCGAACAGCCACTACATCCCCGCGTCGGCGGACCCGCTGGACCCGATCACGTTCGTGCACAAGATCAAGGTCCCGGTGTTCCTGGCCTGCCAGTGGCAGGACGAGCAGACCGGCGGGCACTGCCCGGCGATGGTGCGGCACTTCACCGGCACCAAGAAGAAGTGGTTCACGTTCACCAACGGGGCGCATGTCGACTCGGTCGACCCGGAGACCTTCAACCGCTGGTACGACTTCCTCTCCTTGTACGTCGCGCGCCAGGCGCCGGCGATCAACGCCGTGGTGCTGAAGGCGACCGCGCCGCTGATCTTCCAGACCGCTCTGGGCATCCCGTCCTCGGACCTGATGACCCTTCCCCACGATCCGATCCAGGCGAAGGGCGGCTATGCGGCCGCTCTCGCCGCCTTCGAGAAGCTGCCCCGGGTCCGGGTCCTCTTCGACAACGGCGCCGGCAAGACGCCGCTCCTCTCCGCCGCGACCCAGCCGGGCAACCCGTACCCGGGCTACGAGCACTCGTTCTCGACCTTCCCGGTCCCGGGGACCGTCGCCCGCTCGTGGTACCTCGGCTCGAAGGGCCGGCTGCTCGACCGCCCGACGAAGCGGCGCGGGGTCGAGAGATACGTCGCCAACCCCCGGGCGGTCCCGGCGAACAACTTCCTCGGCGGCACCGGCACCGGGGGACTCTGGGGCAATGCGTCGCAGTGGAGCTGGAGCTGGCGGCAACGTCCGCCCGGGACCGCGGTCTCCTACCTGACCAGTCCGCTCAGGTCCGACACCACCGTGCTCGGTGCCGGGGCGGTCTATGCCTGGGTGCGCTCGTCGAAGCCGAACGTCGATTTCCAGGCGACCATCACCGAGGTCAGTCCGGACGGCAAGGAGACCTTCGTGCAGAGCGGGTGGCTCCGGGGCAACATGCGGGCGCTCGCGAAGGGCAGGAACAACGTGCTCAAGCAGCAGAGCACGCTGCTGGAGCCGGTGATCAGCATGCGCAAGGCGGACGTCAGGCCGCTGCCGCGGAAGCGGTTCGTCAGGATCCCGATCCCGCTCTACTTCCAGGGCCACGCCTACCGGACGGGCTCGCGGATCCGGGTGACGATCTCGGCGGTCAACGGCGACCAGCCGATCTGGGCCTTCGCCGGAGCGCAGCCGAGGCGCCCGGCGGCGGTGGCGATCGCGCACTCGGGCAGGATGCGGTCACGCGTGGTGCTGCCCGTCGTACCGGGTCTGCGCGTGCCGACCGCGCGGCCGGCCTGCGGAATCCTGCGCAACCAGCCCTGCCGCGACTACCGCCCCAGCTAGCCGCCCGGAGCTCCCGCTCCAGGTCGGTTCGTCCTAGTCGCGCTCGGACCAGGGCCACCGGACCGTCATCGAGGTGCCGACGCCGACGCCGCGCCACTCCTCGGACAACACGTCGAGGCGCTCGATCACCCGGTCGAGGTCGGTGTCGCTGAGATCGGTCGGCGGGGGGTCCTGGAGCACGTAGTGACTGCCCGGCAGGTGGCCGCTGTGCCGAAGCCAGCGCGGGTAGACCTGCGCCACCAGGGCCTCTGATCGCTCCATGTCGCCGCCGGTGGCCCGGTTGCGCCGTTCGGTCCTGCGCGCCCACGCCTTGGTGCGAAGCTCCTCGGTGGGCACGAAGGTTCCGGCGTTTCCGCCTGCGGCGAGCTGACCGAAGATCCCGTCCCGCAGGCCGAACTCCTCCTCGACGACCAGGTGCACGAGGTCGTGGGGAATCAGGTCGGAGTAACCGGGCGCCGGGTCCATCCGGAGGTCACCGTGGTGGCTGCGGAGGACGGCGACCGCGTACCGACGTGTCCCGGTGCGCTCGAACCTGACTTCCATGCCGGCAACTTAGCCGCCGACGCAGGTCATCTCGACCGAATATCGGGCCGCCCCCGTTCGGTTGCTCGCCGGGTGTGGAATCCTCACGAGGTGAGCAAGCGAGAGATCAAGGTCCCGATGCTGGTGGTGGCGGCGCTGTGCCTCTTCGCCGCTCTCGCGGGCGGCACGCTGGTGTTCACCGACGGCGGTCAGGCGCTGGGCTTCGCGCTGCTCGGCTTCTTCGGCGCCGGCGCCTTCGTGCTCGGACGGAAGGCACTGGGGTTCGACTGACCCGAATCCGGTGATGCGGCTGCTCAAGCCGCCATCCCCGGCATCGCGGCCGGGATGCAGTCGCAGCTGTCACTGCACGCGAGATAGGTGTGCGCTTCGTGCCCGCAACGGAGGCACGGAAGATCGTGCGACAGAGGGATCTCGTTGGTCTGCACTGTGTCCCACATGGCCGTACCTCCTCGGTGATTGCCTCTCACCAGTACGACGATCCGGGGCCGCCGAATCTGACAACTTTTCGACGAACCGTTTCGACCTAGGCCGAGAAGTACGCCGGCAGCGGCGGATCCCCGCGCAGGTCCGGCGCCGGCACCGGCTCCCCGTACGACGACACGATCGGCAGCACGCCCGCCCAGACCGGCGCGTCCAGGTCCTCGGGCGGGTCCTCCGGCGGGCCCGCGCTCACCTTGACCGACCACTCGACCAGCGGCAGCTCCAGGACCATGGTGGCGGCGAGCTCCTTGGCGTGCGGGGCGCGCAGGGTCTCCCAGCGCCCCGGCATCCAGGCCGCGGTCATCACCCGCAACGCGTCGAGCTTGTCCGTCACGACGGTCGGCACCCCGAACACCATCGCCGAGCGGTAGTTCATCGAGGACTCGAACGCGGAGCGGGCCAGCACCATCCCGTCGAGCAGGGTCACCGTCACGCAGACCTCGGCGCCGTCGGCCAGCGTCCGGAAGAGCCGGCTCCCGGTCGAGCCGTGCATCAGCAGCCGGTCGCCGTCGCGCGCGACCGCGGTCGGGATGTTCACCGGACCGCCGTCGTGCACGAAGGCGACGTGCGCGACCCGGGCGGCGTCGAGCACGGCATGCAGCCCGGCGACCTCGGTGACGGCGTTCTCGGGGATGCGGCGCAGCCGGGTCCTCTCACTCATGCGCCGATTCTGCCCGAGCGGGCAAGCCGGTTCAGCGCCGCCAGACGAACCCGTCGGTGACCGGCGAGGTGTCGCTCGGAGACAGGTCGGACGCCTGCGTGTAGAAGCCGACCCACTTGGTGTCGGCGCTGAGGACCGGCTCGAAGATCGGGCCGTTCGTCGGTCCCCACAGCTTGTCCCGCACGATCATCGACACCTTGCCGGTGCTCCGGTCCCAGAGGAAGCCGTCGGGCTTGCCGTTGGTGTCCCCGGCGACCAGGTCCGTGGCCATCGACGGGAAGGTCACCAGCCGGCCGTCGTCGCTGATGCTGGTGGCGCCGTACGACATCCCGTTCGTGGGCCCGGAGACCCGGTCGCGGCTGGCCAGCACGGTGGTGCCGGCGGTCATGTCCCGGACGAAGACGTTGGTGCTGCCGTTGTCGGGGCTGCCGCCGGCGACCAGGTTGTCCGCCTGCGACGCGAACGCCACGTAGCGGCCGGTGGCGGAGACCGCCGCCTGGGTGCTGTAGCCGTTCGGCTGGCCGGAGGTGGCCACCGAGACCCGGGCGTTCGTACCGGCCGCGATGTTGCGCCGGTAGACGTCCGCGGTCCCGTTGGAGTCGCCGATCACCAGGTCGGACGCGTTCGACTGGTAGCCGACATAGGCTCCGTCCGCGGAGATGCTCGGCGCGTAGCTGGCTCCGTTGCTGTCGTTGCCGAGCACGTCCTCGCTGACCCGCTCCGACTTGCCGGTCCCCGAGTCCCAGACGTAGACGTCGCTGACCCCGTTGTCGTCGTCGGAGTCGATGGTGGTCGCGTCCGTGGAGTACGCGATCCGGCTGCCGTTCGCGGAGATGACCGGGTCGTAGCTGGAGTTGTCGGTCGGGTCGCCGAAGGCGTCCGAGGTCACGCGGATGATGGTGCCGTTGGTGCGGTCCCAGCGGAAGATGTCCTGCTTGTCGTTCGAGTCCCAGTCGACCAGGTTGTCGGCGAGCGAGGCGAAGGTGACGTACCGGCCGTCCCGGGAGATGCCCGGGTGCGAGCTGGTCCCGTTGCCGGCGACGCTCGCCGAGGCGCCGTCGACGAGCACCGTCGTCCTGGCTACCCGGTCGCGCAGGTAGATGTGGGAATTGTTCTCGGTGTACCCGGTGACGCCCTGCACCAGGTTGGTCGCGGCGGACATGAACACGACGTACCGGGCGTCGGCGGAGAGCTCGACCGAGCCGCCCTCCTTGCCGGTGGACTTCCCGGCCGGGGTGCCGGTGACCAGCTCGGCGCGCGGCTTCGCGGGCACCCGTCGTGCCTGCGTGATCAGCAGCTTCTTCACGCCGTGGTGGCGGACCTTCTTGGCGCGGACGCGGTAGAGCACGTTGCCGGGCACGGTGACGGCGAACGCGACCCGGCCGTTGCGCTGGGTCTTCTTGGTCTGCACGTTGCGCCAGCCGGCGCCGGTGTTGATCTGGAGCGTCGCCGGCCGGCGGAACTTGGTCGGGAACTTGGCACGCAGCGTGACGGTGGTGCCCTGCAGCGGCACGGCCGGGGTCGCGGTCGGTGCAGGCGGGCGCTTGGCCGACCGGGCGGCCTGGCTGGGACCGGAGGTGACCAGGCAGGTCAGGGCGAGCAGGAGCGCGACGAACGCGGCGGGTGCGGAGCGGGGCACGGGGACCTCCCGGATAGGCGGGGCAGACGCTCCCATCCTGGTCAGTACGGCGGCCCCGCCGACACTGTTCGTGGTGCCGGTGTAGTGCCGAACCAGTGCCGCCGGCGCCCGTCCGGACTTACGATCACGAGCATGCGGTTGCAGGAGCACGTCGCGGCGCGCGAGGCCTCGGTCTTCGTCGCGCGCGAGGGCGAGCTCGGCCGGTTGCGGACGTTCCTGGAGAACACCTCGGAGCACCGGGTGGTGTTCCTGACCGGGCCCGCCGGGTCCGGGAAGAGCGCCCTGCTCCGGGAGCTGGCCCGGCGCGCCCCGTCCCTGGGCTACACCGTCGTCGAGCTGGACGCGCGCGAGCTGCTGGCCGACACGGGTCGTCTGGAGGAGGCGTTCGCCGATGCCGCGGTCCTCGCGCGGCCGCTGATCCTGCTGGATTCCGCTGAGCTGCTCGGGCTGCACCAGGCACTGCTCCGCGAGCAGCACCTCGGGCGGCTGCCCGTCGCCGCTCGCGTCGTGGTGGCGCAGCGGGACGAGGTCGAACCCGCGTGGTGGACCTCGCCGTGGGCGCCGTCGCTGCTGGTGCTGCCGATCGGACCGCTGGAGTCCGGCGCGGTGGCTGCGTTCCTCGCGGCGCGAGGCGTCCGGGACCCGGACGAGGTCGCCCGGGTGACGAGCTGGGCGGACGGTCACGCGCTGTCGCTGACGCTCGCCACCGCGGCGCGGGAGAGCAGCGGCCGCGCCTTGACGGACGCGGACCTGGGCTCCCTCGAGCACCGCCTGCTCGACCACCTCACCGCCGGACGGCTGGCCGACCCGGACCTCGTCCACCGGGACCGGACCGTGCTGATGGTGGCCGCGCTGGCACCGTCGGTCGATGCCGGGCTGCTCGCCGCGGTGCTCCCCGACATCGACGGCGACCGGGCCGAGCGCTGGCTGCGTGCACTGCCGTTCGCCGAGCGGCTCGGCGGCAGGGTCACCCTGCACCAGCGGATCCGCCGCTTGATCGCCGCGCAGCTGCGCCGGATCGACCCCGACCTGGAACGGTCGCTGCGGCTGCGGATCATCGACCACCTCATCGACGCGGCCGACCGGGCCCACCTGGCGATCGACCTGCGGGAGGTACTCGCCCCGCCCCAGGACCGCGGCGTGACCCCGTCGAGGGCGCTGGCGTCGCCGTGGAAGGTCGAGCAGGCGACCGCATCGGACCTCGCGTTCCTCCAGGTGCTGCTCGCCGATCGCGACCCGTCGTACCTCGCCTGGGTGCTGCGCTGGGTGCGGGAGGCGCCCGAGCACACCGTCGTCGTACGGCGGCCCGGGACCGGGGAGCCGGTCGCGTTCACCGTCTGGGCCACGCCGGAGTCGGTCCCGGCCGGCTTCGCCGACGACCGGCTGCTGCGCGGGTGGCTCGACTGGGCGACGGAGCACGACCTCGCCGGCCAGTCCCTGCTCAACCCGGTCACCGAGCTCTGGGTCACCGAGGACGTCGCCGACGAGGTCCGGGCACTCGTCCTGACCGCGCTCGTCCAGGCCTGCGGGCTGCCGAACTTCAAGCGCTGGGTGGTCACCCGCAACCCGCCCGCTCCGGACCCGTTGCACTGCGGCGGGATCCGGGCCCGCGAGCTCGATCTCGCCTTTGGCGACCTCCGGTTCGAGACCTACGTCCTGGACTACGGCGACGCCGGGGTGATCCCGGCGATCCGGCACCAGGCGCACGTGGACCTGGCCGCGACCCGCACGCCCGTCTCGGGCACGGCCGCGGAGACGGTCCAGGTGGAGGCGGTCCGCGAGGCGCTGCGCTCCTTCCACGACCCGCTGGTGCTGGCGGCCTCCCCGCTGGCGCGGGGCACTGACCCGGCGGGCCGTGCGGAGTACCTGACGCGGCTGATCCGGACCGCCGTCGACGAGGCCTTCGGCGACCACGACGACGCCCGGCTGCACCGGGACGTGCTGCTGCTCGGGTACCTGGAGGCCGGGGCCGGGCACGCGCGGGCGATGCGGGCGCTGCACATGTCGCGGACGACGTACTTCCGCCGGCTCCGCGACGCCACCGCCCGGCTCGCGGCCTGGCTGGCCGCCGCGAGCTGACCTCGGCGTCTCGCCCCCGGAAAACCCTGCCGGGGCGCGGGCGCGGCGTTGGTAGCGTCCTCGCATGACCGCCTCGCAGATCTCCGCCCGCGCCGCCCTCGAGCAGGTGACGGGACGCGAGGCCTGGGCGGTCATCCGGATGCGCGACAGCGGGACCGTCACCCTGGTCGGCGGCCCGCTGGTGGCGACCGAGCGGCTGGCCGACATCCCGGTCGCCGAGGGCGCCCCGGAGCCCGGCCGGCGGTTCGACACCCTGGTCGCGGTGCCGTTCCGGCAGGTCGCCGAGCGCGGCTTCGACGTGCACGACGACGGTGCACCGCTGGCGGTCGTCTCGATCGAGACCGAGGTCGAGGTGCCGCTCGCGGACCTGATCGCGGCGCTGCCGGACGAGCCGGTCGAGTTCACCGACCGCGGCGGCTTCGAGACCGACGACGACAGCTACGCCGCGATGGTCGAGCGGATCATCGCCGACGAGATCGGCAACGGCGAGGGCGCCAACCTGGTCGTCGGCCGGCACTACCGCGCCCAGCTCGAGGACTTCGGCCCGGAGACCGGTACGGCGAAGGCGCTGACCGTGCTGCGCCGGCTGCTGGAGAACGAGCGCGGCGCCTACTGGACCTACTGCTTCTGGACCGGCGACCGGTTCCTGATCGGGGCCTCGCCGGAGCGCCACGTCAGCGTGCAGGGCGGCGACGTGCGGATGAACCCGATCTCGGGGACCTTCCGGCTCCGCGGACTGGCGCCGGAGGACCGCAAGGCCCGCCTCCTGGAGTTCCTGGCCGACGAGAAGGAGATCTACGAGCTCTTCATGGTCGTCGACGAAGAGCTCAAGATGATGTGCGACATCTGCCACGAGGGCGGCCAGGTGCTCGGCCCCTTCCTCAAGCCGATGACGCACCTGGTGCACACCGAGTACCTGCTCGCCGGCCGCACCCACATGGACGTCCGCGACGTCCTGCGGCTGAGCATGTTCGCGGCCACCGTCACCGGCGCGCCCGTCGAGAACGCCTGCAAGCTGATCAAGCAGTACGAGCCCGAGGGCCGCGGGTACTACGCCGGGGCACTGGCGTTGATCGGCCGCGACGAGAACGGCGCCCAGACCGCCGACTCGCCGATCCTGATCCGGACCGCCGACGTCTCGCCGACGGGTGCCGTGAAGGTCACCGCCGGCGCGACCCTGGTCCGTGACTCCGACCCGCACTCCGAGGTCGCCGAGACGGCGGCCAAGGCCGGCGGCATCCTCAGCGCGTTCGGGCTGGTCCCCGGCGCCGGCGGCTCCGCGCAGATCGGTGACCTGGCGACGGACGAGGACGTGCTGATCGCGCTGAACTCCCGCAACCAGCGGCTCTCCAAGTTCTGGCTCACCGACCAGGGCGGAGCGGCACCGGCCCCGGCGCTGGCCGGCCGCTCGATCGCGATCCTGCACGGCGAGGACGACTTCGCGAACATGCTGCACCACGTCTTCGCGGTGCTCGGCATGAAGCCGACGATCATCCGGCACCAGGACTTCCGCCCAGGCGGGTTCGACGACTACGACCTCGCCGTCGTCGGCCCCGGGCCGGGTGACCCGCGTGACGCGTCGAACCCGAAGATCGCCACGTTCCGCGGCGCGGTCGACGGCCTCCTCGCCGGGGAGAAGCCGTTCCTGGCGGTCTGCCTGGGCCACCAGGTGCTCTGCGACCGGCTGGGCATCCCGCTCGCGTTCAAGGACATCGTCTTCCAGGGGACCCAGTCCACGGTGTCGATCGGCGGCCGTCCCGAGGCGGTCGGCTTCTACAACACCTTCGTCGGCAGGGTGCGCGACGGTGACCCGCTGCCGGACGGCGTCCGGGTGGAGACCGACGCCTCGACCGGCGACGTCCACCTGGTGGCCGGTCCGCACTTCCGCGGCGTGCAGTTCCACGCCGAGTCGATCCTGACCGAGAACGGCGTCGCGCTGCTGCAGCGGTTGATGCTCGACCTGGTCGACGGCTGATCGCCGGCGCGATGACCGTCCTCGTGGTCGACCACCACGACTCCTACACCTGGAACCTGGTGCACCTGATCGCCGGAGTCACCGGGACGCTGCCCGACGTCGTCGAGCACGACGAGCCGGGGGTGCTCGAACGAGCCCGGGGCTACCGCCACCTGGTGCTGTCGCCCGGGCCCGGGCACCCGGCGTCGCCACGCGACTTCGCGCTCGGTTCCGCGGTCTTCCAGCTGGGCCGGCCGGTGCTCGGGGTGTGCCTGGGGATGCAGGCACTGGCGGTCGCGTACGGCGGCACGGTCGAGCGGATCGAGCCGGCGCACGGCGAGGTGGCTGCGGTCGAGCACGACGGCACCGGGGTGTTCGCGGGCGTCCCGGACGGGGTCGCGGCGGTGCGGTACCACTCGCTCGCGGTGACCGTCGTCCCGGACGAGCTGCGGGTGACCGCGACCGCGGACGGCGTGGTGATGGGCCTGGCGCACCGCACCCTGCCGCTGCACGGCGTGCAGTTCCACCCGGAGTCGATCCTCTCGGAGCACGGCGCCCTGGTGATCGCCAACTTCCTGGAGCCGGTGTGAGCGCGCTCGACGACTTCCGGGAGATCGCCGCGGCCCACGACCGCTGCTTCTGGCTCGACGGCGGCGGCTCCCAGGACTGGTCCGGGTCCCGCTCGATCATGGGCGGGCTCCAGGACGACGACCTGTCGCTGACCTACGACGCCGTCCGCCGGGAGGTGGTCGAGCACCCGTCCGGACGGGTCGTCGGCGACGACATCTTCACCGCCCTGCAGGACCGGCTCGACGGCGACGCCGACACCCACTGGATCGGCTACTTCGGGTACGCCGCGCGCCCCGACCTCCCGGCGCGGTCGCAGGCCGGGCTCCCGGACGCGGTCTGGATGCGGGCGCGCTCGGTCCGGGTCACCGACGGTCCCGCTCCGGCGGTGCCGCCCGGGGACGCCGAGGTGCTCGCCGGACCGACGCCCGCGGTGTACGCCGATGCCTTCGCCGAGGTGGTCGAGCAGCTGCGGTCCGGGAACTCCTACGAGGTGAACCTGACCTACCGCGAGGAGCTCCCCTCCTCGCGCGACCCGGTCGAGATCTACGGCCGGCTCCGCTCCAGCAACCCGGCGCCGTACGCGGGCGTGCTCCGGCACGGCGACGTCTGGCTGCTCTCGGCCTCGCCGGAACGGTTCGCCACCATCGATCGGCATCGACGCGCCGAGACGCGCCCGATCAAGGGCACCACCCCGCGCGGGGCGACGCCGGAGCTCGACGAGGAGCTGCGGCACCGGCTCGCCACCGACCCGAAGTTCCGGGCCGAGAACCTGATGATCACCGACCTGCTGCGCAACGACCTGTCGATGGTCTCCGATCCCGGCAGCGTCGCGGTCCCGCGGCTGATGGAGGTCGAGTCCTACGCCAGCGTGCACCAGCTGGTCTCGACGGTCACCGGTCGGCTGCGTCCCGAGATCGGCACCGTGGAAGCGCTTCGGGCGATGTTCCCGGCGGGGTCGATGACCGGGGCGCCGAAGCTGCGCACGATGGAGATCATCGACCAGGTCGAGGCGGAGCCGCGCGGCATCTACGCCGGCGCGTTCGGCTGGATCTCCGGGGACGGCCGGGCCGACCTGGGCGTCGTGATCCGGTCGCTCTACCGGGCCGCCGACGGACCCTGGCGGCTCGGCACCGGCGGCGGCATCACGGTGCGCTCCGACGTCGACGAGGAGTACGCCGAGACGCTCTGGAAGGCGGCCCGCCTGCGGACCGCCCTCCAGTGAGCGCGGGTCCCGCCGCGCTCTTCCCACCCCGGGTCTAGGAGTTGTCGGACTCCGCGTCGGAGCCGAGGGTCGCCGTCGTGGTCCGGGTCTCGGTGCCGCGCAGGTAGGTCAGGGTCACCTTGTCGTCCGGCCGGTGGCCGCGGATGGTGGCGATCAGGGACTCCGAGCCGTCGATCAGGTCCTCGTCGACCTTGGTGATCACGTCACCCTTCTTCAGGCCGGCCTTGTCGGCTGCTCCGCCGGACTGGACCGACTGGACCTGGGCGCCCTGTGCCAGGGTCTTCGCGGTGACGTCGGAGACGGTGACCGCCAGCCGGGCGTGCGTCGGGGTCTCGCCGTCGACGATCTGGTTGACGATCGGGAGCACCTCGTCGATCGGGATCGCGAAGCCCAGGCCGATCGATCCGCCGGAGCCGGAGAGCGAGGAGCTGTCCGCGGTCCGGATCGAGGAGTTCACCCCGACCACGCGGCCGTTCATGTCGACCAGCGGGCCTCCCGAGTTGCCCGGGTTGATCGCGGCGTCGGTCTGGATCGCCGGGTAGGTGGTGCTGTTGTTGGCCGGCGCCTGCTGCTGTTGCTGCTGCTCACCGAAGCCGAACTGCTGCAGCGGGTTCGACGGGGTCTCGTTCTCGGCCTGCACCGAGACCGGCCGGTTGAGCGCCGAGACGATACCGGTGGTGACGGTCGCGTTCAGCCCGTACGGCGACCCGACCGCGACCACGGACTGGCCGACCTGGAGGTCCGAGGACTTTCCGATCGTCGCCGGGGTCAGGTCGGAGACGCCCTCGGCCTTGATCACCGCCATGTCGGTGACCGGGTCGGTCCCGACGACGGTGGCCTTGACGGTCTTGCCGTTGTTGAAGTTCACGGTGATGGTGCCGTTGTCGCCGGCGAGCGAGACCACGTGGTTGTTGGTCAGGATGGTGCCGTCCGCCTTCAGCACGATCCCGGATCCCGAGCCGGTGCCGGAGCCGCCGGTCACGTTGATCTTCACCACCGACGGCAGCACCGAGGAGGCGACCTTCTCGACCGAACCGCTCGGGCCGGCCGCGGCGTTGGTGGCCTTGATCGCGCCGGAGCCGCTCGACGAGGCGCTGGTGGTGCCGTCGTCGTTCTTCCAGGCGTCGTACCAGGCGGCGCCACCGACCCCGGCTCCCCCTCCGAGCAGCAGCGCACCCACCAGCACCGTCGCCGTCAAGCCTCCCGCACGACGCACGGGTGCGGTCGTGGTCGCGAGGGGGGCGGGCTGTTGGAACGGCGGCAGGGGCTGGGTGTAATTCTGCTGCTGGTCGACCGGGGTCTCAGCCGGGGTCGGTGGCAAGGCAGACCAGGAGGTCACCTCGGGCGTCCCATCGCCGGGAGTGGTGTCGTTGCCTTCGGGAGTGTTCTGGTCTGTCATGCAGACGATCTTGCCCAGGCATCCTGAGAGGTCTCTGTGTGGGCCCTACGACCGAGCCAAGACTTCCGGGGGCGAGGCCTGGCCGGGCAGGCTGAACCAGAATCCGGCCCCGCCGCCGGGGCCGGTGCCGGCCCGGACGATCCCGCCGTGACGCTCGGCGATCGAGCGGACGATGGAGAGGCCGAGTCCCGAACCCGTCATCCCGCGCGACTCCGCGGACCGGTAGAAGCGTTCGAAGACGTGCGGCAGGTCGTGCGCCGCGATGCCGGGTCCGCGGTCGCCGACCATCAGGGTGCCCTCGCTGAGCACCACGGTGACGGTCTCTCCCGGCGGGCTCCACTTGGCGGCGTTGTCGAGCAGGTTCGTGATCGCGCGCTCCAGGGCGTCGGCCTCGCCGATCACCCACCACGGCGACATCTGCACCTCGAACTCGACGTCGGCGCGGCGTCGTACCCGGGCGATCGCCTGCTCCAGGACGGCGGTCAGCTCGACCGGCTCGACGGTGGGCGCGACCGGCTCCTCGCGCGCCAGCTCGACCAGGTCCCCGATCAGCGTGGTCATCTCGCCGATCTGGGCGCGGACGTCGTCGAGCAGCTCGGCGCGGCTCTCCGGGGAGAGGCCGGTGGTCGCGTCCGCCTGGACCAGCAGGTCGAGGTTGGTGCGCAGCGAGGTCAGCGGCGTCCGCAGCTCGTGGCCGGCGTCGGCGACCAGCTGCCGCTGCCGGTGCTGGGACGCGGACAGGGTGCGCAGCAGGGCGTTGAACGACTGCGCCAGCCGGGCCACCTCGTCGCTGCCCTCGATCGGGATCGGCTCGAGCCGCTGGGTCCGGGCGATGTCCTCGACCGCGGCGGTGAGGCGTCGTACCGGGCGCAGGCCGTTGCGGGCCACCGCCCACCCGGCCAGGCCGGCGGTGATCATGCCGGCGATGCCGAAGAGCAGCATCACCAGGCCGAGCCGGTCGAGCATCCGGTCGGTCGGCTCCAGCGACTGGGCGAGCACCAGCGCCTGGTGGTCGCCGGCCGGCACCGCCACCACCCGCCAGCGCTCGCCGGAGGACCAGACGGTCCGGGCCGAGTGCTGGTCGACGCCCCGGGCGACCGCCACCTCGGGGGCACCGACGCCGAAGACGTCGGAGGTGTCCGCGCTGAGCTGGGTCGCCGGGACGGTGCTGGCGTCGACGAAGATGATCTTGACGTCGGCAGCGCCCAGCGCCCACGGCGGGATCTGCTTCTCGGCGAGGACGTCGAGGGTGTTCGTCGCGGCCGCCTGGTCGGCCCGGGAGAGCAGCGAGTCGTCGAGCGAGCCGATCGTCTGGGTGCGCACGGTCGCGTACGCCGCGAACGCGACCGCGCTGACCGCGAAGCCCACCGCGACCGTGGTGAGCAGGGTGACCCGGCTGGCGAGCGACTGCCGGTAGTGCAGGCCGGCCCAGGCACTGGTCTGCGCCGGCCCCTTCAGGCTCACGTCGGTTCTTCCCTCAGCACGTAGCCGACGCCGCGCACCGTGTGCAGCAGCCGCGGCTCGTTCTCGGCCTCGGTCTTGCGGCGCAGGTAGCCCACGTAGACCTCGAGGCTGTTGGCCGTCGTCGGGAAGTCGAAGCCCCAGACCTCCTCGAGGATGAAGGACCGCTCCAGCACCCGCTTCGGGCGGCGGAGGAAGAGCTCGAGCAGGGCGAACTCGGTCCGGGTCAGGGTCATCGACCGGTCGCCGCGGAGGACCTCGCGGGACGCGAGGTCCATGGTTAGGCCGGCGAACTCGAGCCTCTCGTCCGGGTCGGCCGGGTCGGGCGCGACCCGGCGCAGCAGCGCGCGCAGGCGGGCCAGCAGCTCGTCGAGGGCGAACGGCTTGGTCAGGTAGTCGTCGGCCCCGGCATCGAGCCCCTCGACCCGGTCCCCGACGGCGTCGCGCGCGGTCAGGACCAGGATCGGCACGTGGTTGCCGACCGAGCGCAGCGCCCGGGTGGTCTCGATCCCGTCGAGCCGCGGCATCATCACGTCCATCACGACGGCGTCCGGGTTGGTGCTGCTGATCCCGGCCAGCGCCTCGGCCCCGTCGGCGGCCATCGACACCTGGTAGCCGTTGAACTCCAGGGAGCGGCGGAGGGACTCGCGGACGGCGCGGTCGTCGTCGACGACGAGGATGTGCGGCTTCGGTTCAGGACTCACCCTCCAAGAGTGCCAGCAAGGCCTTAACAACCGCTGAGACGCTCGGACGCCGAGCCCGTGTCGCTCGGACGTCGAGCCTGTCGAGACGAGCCTCAGAGCAGCTTCCTCGCGGCGTCGCCGGCCAACGCTCCGTACCTGCCGCCGAAGAGGGCGGCATGCACCAGCAGCGGGAAGAGCTGGTGCAGCGGTTGCCGCTCCTCCCAGCCGTCCGCCAGCGGCGTCTCCTCCGCGTACGCCGCGAGCACCCGGGCCAGCTGCGGCATCCCGAAGAGGGTCAGCATCGCCAGGTCGGTCTCGCGGTGCCCGCCGTACGCCGACGGGTCGACGAGGACGGCGGAACGGTCGGCGCTCCAGACCAGGTTCCCCGACCAGAGGTCGCCGTGCAGCCGGGCCGGGGGCTCGTCGGGGCCGGCGAGCTCGACGATCCTGCGGACCACGCCGTCGACGGCCTCGGCATCGGCCGGCGAGATCTGGCCGCGGTCGGTGACCAGGCGCAGGTACGGCAGGATCCGGCGTACGGCGAAGAACTCCGGCCAGCTGGGGCAGGTGCGGTTCGGCAGCGGCAGGGTGCTGATGAAGCCGTCCTGCTCGGCCCCGAATTCCTCGGCCCCGCTGGCGTGCAGCCGGGCGAGCATCCGGCCGAACTCGGCGGCGGCCTCGGGAGTCGGCTTGGTCGGCTCGACCCAGCCCAGCACCAGGCAGTCCTCCTGGACGCCGAGCACCTCGGCGACCGGTGCGACGCCCGGTTCGGCAAGCCAGCGCAACCCCCGAGCCTCGGCTTCGAAGAACCCGGCCGGCGGGTTCGGGCGGGTCTTGATCAGCGCCGACCGGCCGTCGGAGAGGCGCAACCGGGTCGACGTACAGGTGTCGCCGCCGGCCACCGGAGCCGTGGACACGACCGCTGCGCCGAGCAGGTGCTCGGCACGTTCGGCGAGGGTGCGCATCCGGGCCATGAGCGGAGGCTACCGAGCGCCCGAGGTTGCTCGAGGCCCCATCCGCGGCACGGTGGTGACGTCACCACGGTGCCGGGGGTGCGCCGACAGCTCGTTGACGAACGAAGTGAGGATCATGGGGCCATCCTTGCCGTCGAGTGGTGAGACGTCGAGCCTCAGGCGGTCTCGACCAGCTCCGACAGCAGCACCCGGCAGCTCCGCTCGACGATCGCGAGCACCTCCAGGAAGCCGGCCTCACCGCCGCTCCAGGGGTCCGGGACGTCCGGGATCGGACCGGTCCGGTCGACCTCCGGGTCGAAGGACCGGAACAGCCGGACCCGGTCGTGCCGGTCCGCCGGCAGCATCGCCAGGACGTCGGCGTGGTTGGTCGCGTCCATGGTCAGGATCAGGTCGTGGTCGAACCAGGACGGGCCGAACTGCCGGGCCCGGTGCCGGCTCGGGTCGTACCCGGCGTCGTCGAGGACGGCGGCCGTCCGCCGGTCCATCGGCCCGCCGACGTGCCAGTCGGCCGTGCCGCAGCTCTCGACGCTGACGCCGTCGACGCCGGCCCGCTCGAGCAGTGCGGCCATCACCACGTCGGCGGTGGGGGAGCGGCAGATGTTGCCCAGGCAGACGAAGGCGACCCGGCGTACGCCGGCGCTCACTTGCCGTCGGGGAGGATCGCGGTGGCGATCATCGAGGCGATCGAGATGACGATCGCGCCCCAGACCGCCGTCCAGAACCCTTCGACGTGGAAGTTGAGGTTGAAGGTGTCGGCGACCTTGCTGGTGAGCAGCAGCATCAGGCCGTTGGTCACGAAGAGCATCAGGCCGAGGCTCAGGATGATCAGCGGCAGCGAGAGGAAGTTGACGATCGGGCGCACCACCGAGGTGATCACGCCGAAGATCGCGCCGACGATGACCAGGGTGAGCAGCCGGTCGCTGGTGGTGGTGTCGCCGGGCAGGGTGATGTCGTCGAGGAGCCACACCGCTGCTCCGACCCCGAGGGCGTTGATCACGAGCCAGATCACGAACTTCATGACGTCACCCTAGAGGCTGGACCGACTCCATCAGCGATTCCTCGGCTCCGGCGAGGTGCTCGACCAGCGCGGCCCGGGCCTCGTCGAGGTGGCCGCCTTCGAGGAGCTCGAGCAGGTCGCCGTGCGCGTGCGCCTGCTCGGTGGTGTTGCCGCGCACCCGGTCGAGGTGGGCGAGCGCGAGGCGGATCTCGGCGTACAGGGCCTCCGCGGTGGCGACCAGCCGCGGTGACTCGGTCAGCGCGGCGATCGATCGGTGGATGTCCAGGTGCGCCGCGGTCAGCTCCTGCGCGGTGACCGGGTTCCGGGTCAGCCGGGTGAACTCGGCCTGGGCGGCGCGGACCGCCGCTCGCGCCTCCTCGGAGGCGTTCGCCCAGGCGTCGATCCCGGCCGCTTCGAGCACCAGCCGGGCGCGGCAGATGTCGCTGATCCCCTCCGGGGTGAGTGCGTGCACCACGGTGCCCTTGTTGGCGACGCGATCGACGAGCCCGTCGGCGACCAGGGCGCCGAGGGCTTCCCGCACGGTCGAGCGGGAGACGCCGAGCGAGGTGGCCAGGGCGACCTCGCGCAGCGGGGTGCCGGGTTCGATCTCGCCCTCGAAGAGCGCTCTGCGCAGCTCGTCGGCGACCCGGTCGACGGTGCTCACGGGTTCGACGTTCAGGCTCGCGAAGGAATTCGGGGGCATCCCCATGATTGTCCGACAAAAATTTGCGTGAAACCACGGCGGTGCCGCACACTGAGATTGTCTGACAATCGGTCAATTTGGGGGAGCAACATGGGGAACGAGCTGGACTGGGGGCGCCGGTACCTGATGGTGGAGCCGGACCACTTCCGGGTGGACTACGCGATCAATCCGTTCATGGATCGCGACGACCAGCCCGATCCGGCCCGGACTCGCGCCCAGTGGGACGCCCTCGTCGCGGCGATCGTCGCGGTCGGCGGCACCGTGGAGACGCTCCCGCAGCGTTCGGACGCGCCGGACATGGTCTACGCGATGAACCTCGGCCTGGCCCTCGAGTCAGCGTCCGGACCGGTGGTCGAGCTCTCGCACATGCGCTTCGGGCAGCGGCGGATGGAGACCGGGGACGCCGAGGCCTGGTTCCGGCAGCGCGGTGCGCGGGTCTTCCGCACCGGTGCCGGCGGCGTCGGCGCCCACTTCGAGGCCGGCGACGCGTTCGCCTGGCGCGGCGAGCTGGTCGTCGGGTTCGGGCCGCGCACCGATCCGCTGGCGCTGAAGCACCTGGCCGCCGACCTCGACGTCAGCGTGCACGGCTTCCGGACGTCGCACCCGGGGATGTACCACCTCGACCTGGCCTTCTGCCCGCTCGATTCCGAGCGCGCGATCGTCTGCCCGGCCGCGTTCGAACCCGAGACCGCCGAGCGGCTGCTCGCCCTGGTCCCCGACCCGCTGGTGATCACCGAGGCCGAGGCGCTGACCTTCTGCGCGAACTCGATCGTCGTCGGCCGGACCGTGGTCATGCCGTCCTGCCCGTCCCGGGTGCGGTCGGTCCTGGAGGCCTGGGGCTTCGAGATCGTGATCGTCGAGGTCGGTGAGTTCCTCAAGGGCGGCGGCGCGGTGCGCTGCCTGACCAACCCGCTCGACGTCACCCTCGGTCGGGACCTGGTGACCGGTCGCGGCGAGGTCTGGCTGAGCTAGGTCCGGGTCGTCTAGGTGATGGCCGGCGGCGCGTCGTGATCGATCCGGGACGCCTGCGCGATCAGGATGCCGGCCACGACGGCCAGGCAGCCCAGGACGGCGACGACGCCGAGCGACTCGTGGAACCAGGCCCACCCGAGCGCCGAGACGCCGATCGGTTCGAGCATCGCGATCACCGTCACGGTCGTCGCCCGGACGAAGGCCAGCGCGAACAGTTCGGCGAAGAAGGGCACCACGGTCCCCAGCACCACGATCCAGGCGAGCACGCCCCAGAGCGGCACCTGGGTGCCGTCGAAGACGCCGAGCATCGACACCCGGTCGTCCAGAAGGCCGGTGTCGAAGCCGGAGATCGGTTCGAACAGGTTGATCGCGACGGTCGCGACCCCGAACGACCAGAGGATCATCCGGAGCGGGTCGGCGTTGCTGACGCCCGCCTCGCCGATCAGGAAGTAGCCCGCGAAGCAGATCGCCGCGGCGAAGCCGGCCGCGACGCCGAGGCCGTCGAACCTCGCGCCGTGCCAGACCTCGGTCGCCGCGGCGAGACCGCCGACCGCGAGTGCCAGGCCGAGCCAGAGGTTGCGGCTCACCGGCTCGCGCTGGACGAACCGCGCCCAGAGCGCCACCAGGATCGGGGCCTGGTACTCCAGCAGCAGCGCCATCCCGACGGGGAGGCGGTCGATCGCGACGAAGTAGGTCCACTGCAGTGCCGCGACACCGATCAGGCCGTGGCCGATCACCAGGGCGAGCAGCCTCCCCGACGGCGGCCGCAACGCCGATCGACGGAAGAGCGCAGCGATCGCGAGCAGGGTCAGGAACGTCAGCGTCACCCGGATCGTGGTGAGCATCGACGGGTCCACGCCGCCGCGCAGCGCCACCCGGGAGACGCCCGCGTTCACCGTGAAGCACGTGGCTCCGAGGACCACCAACCCGACTCCGAGTGCGGGACTACGCGACGCCATCCGAGAACTCTAGGGTGAAGAGATGACCGCTCTCACCCCGCAGCCCCGGGCCGCCCTCGCCGACATCCCGGCGTACGTGCCCGGCAAGCCGCCGACGCCGCGACCCGGCGTGGCGACGTACAAGCTCTCCTCGAACGAGAACCCCTACCCGCCGCTGGCCGGGGTGCTCGACGCCGTCGCCGAGGCGGCCCGCTCGCTCAACCGCTACCCGGACATGGGGAACGCGGCGCTGCGCGCCGGGCTCGCCGCCGATCTCGGGGTGGGCCCGGATCAGCTGGCGCCCGGGACCGGCAGCGTCGCGGTGCTCTACCACCTGCTGGCGGCGTACTGCGATCCCGGCGACGAGGTGGTGCACGCCTGGCGCTCGTTCGAGGCGTACCCGATCGGGATCGCGGTGGCCGGGGCGACGTCGGTGCCGGTGCCGGTGACCGCGACCGGGGCGCACGACCTCGCCGCGATGGCCGCAGCCGTCACCGAGCGCACCAAGGTGGTGCTGCTCTGCACGCCGAACAACCCGACCGGTCCGGCGCTCTCCCACGCCGAGGTGGCGGCGTTCGTCGCGCAGGTCCCGGGCCACGTGATCGTGGTGCTGGACGAGGCGTACCGGGAGTTCGTCCGGATCGCCGATCCGGTGCGCTCGCTCGACCTGGTCGCGGCGCACCCGAACGTGGTCGCGATGCGCACCTTCGCCAAGGCGTACGGCCTGGCCGGGCTGCGGGTCGGTTACCTGGCCGGGGCCGAGCCGATCGCCGCGGCGGTCCGCGCCTGCTCGCTGCCGTTCGGGGTCTCGTCGATCGCGCAGGCGGCCACCCTGGCCAGCCTGGCCGCGAAGGCGGAGCTGCTGGACCGGGTCGAGCTGATCGTGGCCGAGCGGTCCCGGGTCGTCGACGAGCTCGCCGGCCAGGGCTGGTCGCTGCCGGACGCGCAGGGGAACTTCGTCTGGTTCGACCTCGGCACCCGTACGGCGGCCTTCGCGGCCGCGGCGGAGAAGGCCGGGATCGTGGTCCGGCCGTTCGCCGACGAGGGCGTCCGGGTGACGATCGGCGAACCGGCCGCCAACGACGTGCTGCTGCGCCTCGCGGCCGGCTGGGTGGACTGAGTGGTCCAGTTCGGTCGCTGACCGGGCTAGCCCACCTTTCGGTACTCGGAGCCCACTCTTGCCGCGACCGCCTCGGCGGTCCTGTAGTGGAAGCAGACGCCGGAGCCAGCCCCCAGATGTTGGAACGGGCGAGTCGTGCCTACCCCCCATGGTGCACCGCCGCCACCACCGGTCCAACACGGCTTCGGACAGGGTGCGTGTCCTGAGGGTGGGAGCCCTCAGGGCACGCACCGTCGTGCCTACTCGGGCGCCCGCACCCGTTCGACCGAGATCACGATCGCGACCGCCACCACGATCACCGCGCCGCCGATCAGGATGGCCGGCGTGATCGGCTCGTCGAGGATGAGTGCGCCCAGGACGACCGCGACCACCGGGTTGACGTAGGCGTAGGTGGCGACCAGCGAGATCGGCGCGTTGGACAGCAGCCAGACGTACGCCGAGAACGCGATCATCGAGCCGAAGACGACCAGGTAGCCCCAGGCCAGCCAGATCTCGCCGGAGTACGCGAACGGATCGGTCCGCTCGCCCTTGACGAACCCGACCACCAGCAGGATCACTCCGCCGATCCACATCTCGTGGACGGTCATCACGAAGGCGTCCTTCGGCAGCGTCAGGCGGGGCTGGACCCAGGAGCCGAACGCCCAGCAGGTGCTCGCGAAGATCACGATCAGCGCGGCTGCCAGCGGGATGTGCTCGTCCGCGGAGCCGGTGCGTCCGGCGAGGATCAGGTAGCTCAGGCCGGCGAGTCCGAGCGCGACGCCGAAGACGCTCGCCGGGCGCGGCCGGTCGCCGGCGCTGAACCGGAAGATCGTGATCATCAGCGGGGCGATCGCGATCAGCAGCGCGGTCACCCCGGACGGCGCGCCCTGCTCCTCGGCCACGGCCACCATCCCGTTGCCGAGCACCGGCAACATCAGGCCGAGCGCGGCGCAGCCGAGCAGCTCGCGCGGGCTGACCCGGAGCCGGCGGAGGCCCTGCCCGTTGCGGAGGCTGAGCACCAGGCCGAGCAGGATCGCGGCGGCGAGGTAGCGCGACCCCATCCCGACCATCGGGGGTGCCTCCTCGACCACGACCCGGATGCCCAGGTAGGTCGATCCCCAGACCACGTAGACGATCGCCAGCGCGACCGCGACCAGCCCGACGGCGGCGGGGGCCTTGGCGGTCGGGAGCGTCGGCGGCGAGGTCACCTGCTCACTCTGTCGCACGCCGCCGACAACGGCGAACCGATATTCGGGGGCCCGTATAGGGAGGGTCACAGCGGGCGAGGAAGGTTACTGACGGGTTGGTTGGCGGGACCGGCCAACCTCTGGGTACCTTGGGCAAGTCATGTGGCTCGTGTCACAACAGCACCTCATCCGGATGCCTCGTCGCGAGTCTTTTCGAGTTGCCGACGCGCGAGCGGAAACCCTGCCTCCCGCCGACCACCAGGAGACACCTTGAGTCTTGTAGACCCAGCCCGAGCCGGTGAGAGCTTCATCCAGCTGCTCACGCCCGAAGGTGAGCGGGTGACGCACCCGGACTACGCCTTCGACGTAGGTACCGCCGACGAGGCCGAGGTGATCCGCGGCTTCTACCGCGACATGGTGCTGACCCGCCGGATCGACGTCGAGGCCACCGCACTGCAGCGGCACGGCGAGCTGGGCATCTGGACCCAGCTGCTCGGCCAGGAGGCCGCCCAGATCGGCTGCGGTCGCGCGCTGCGCCCGCACGACTACGTCTTCCCGACCTACCGGGAGCACGGTGTCGCCTACTGCCGCGGGCTCGACCCGCTGCACATCCTCAGCCTGTTCCGCGGGGTCGACCAGGGCGCCTGGGACCCGAACGCGCACAACTTCGCCAATTACACGATCGTGATCGGCGCCCAGACGCTGCACGCCACCGGCTACGCGATGGGCGTCCAGCGCGACGGCGCGGTCGGCACCGGTGACCCGGACCGGGACACCAGCGTGGTGGCCTTCTTCGGCGACGGGGCGTCCTCGCAGGGCGACGTGAACGAGTCGTTCATCTTCGCGGCGTCGTACAACGCGCCGGTGGTCTTCTTCTGCCAGAACAACCAGTGGGCGATCTCGGAGCCGATCGAGCGGCAGTCCCGGATCCCCCTCTACCAGCGCGCGAACGGGTTCGGCTTCCCCGGCGTACGGGTCGACGGCAACGACGTGCTGGCGGTGCACGCGGTCACCCAGGCGGCGCTCCAGTACACCCGCGAGGGCAACGGTCCGATGCTCGTCGAGGCCTACACGTACCGGATGGGTGCGCACACGACCACCGACGACCCGACCCGTTACCGGATGAGCGAGGAGGTCGAGTACTGGAAGCTGCGCGACCCGATCGCCCGGGTGAAGGCCTACCTGGTGCGGCAGGGACTGGCCGACCAGGCCTGGTTCGACGAGGTGGAGCGCGAGGCTGACGAGATCGGTGCGCGTCTGCGCGACGGCTGCCGGGCGCTGCCCGACCCGAACCCGCTGAGCATCTTCGATCAGGTGTACGCCGAGCAGACCACCGAGCTGGCCGACCAGCGCGACGGCTTCGCCGCCTACCTCGAGTCGTTCGAAGGAGCCCGCTGATGAGCAAGGTGACGCTCGCGAAGGCCCTCAACGCAGGGTTGCGCAAGGCGATGGACAACGACCCCAAGGTGCTGGTGATGGGGGAGGACGTCGGCAAGCTCGGCGGGGTCTTCCGGATCACCGACGGTCTGCAGAAGGACTTCGGCGAGGACCGGGTGATCGACTCCCCGCTCGCGGAGTCCGGGATCATCGGCACCGCGGTCGGGCTCGCGATGCGCGGCTACCGGCCGGTCTGCGAGATCCAGTTCGACGGCTTCGTCTACCCGGCGTACGACCAGATCGTCAGCCAGGTCGCCAAGCTGCACTTCCGCACCCACGGCAAGGTCAAGATGCCGATGGTGATCCGGATCCCGTACGGCGGCGGCATCGGCGCGGTCGAGCACCACTCGGAGTCGCCGGAGGCGCAGTTCGCGCATACCCCGGGGCTGAAGGTGGTCACCTGCTCGAACCCGGTCGACGGGTACTTCATGATCCAGCAGGCGATCGCCTCGGACGACCCGGTGATCTTCCTGGAGCCGAAGCGGCAGTACCACGCGGACAAGGCCGAGCTCGACGAGAGCGCGACCCCGCTGCCGCTGCACGCGTCGCGGGTCGCCAAGGCCGGCTCCGAGGTCACCCTGATCGGCTACGGGCCGACCGTGAAGACCTGCCTCCAGGCGGCCGAGGCGGCTGCCGGCGAGGGTCGCTCGGT
Organism: Nocardioides marmoriginsengisoli; assembly: GCF_003725695.1. GTDB lineage: Bacteria > Actinomycetota > Actinomycetes > Propionibacteriales > Nocardioidaceae > Marmoricola > Marmoricola marmoriginsengisoli. Next base: position 181,752 of record NZ_RJSE01000009.1, on the reverse strand, counting down.
CGAGGTCATCGACCTGCGGACGCTCTCGCCGCTGGACCTCGGTCCCACCTTCGACTCGGTGCGGCGGACCGGCCGGGCCGTGGTGGTGCACGAGGCGCACACCAACCTCGGCATGGGGGCGGAGATCTCCGCCCGGATCACCGAGCAGTGCTTCTACTCGCTCGAGGCCCCGGTGCTGCGGGTCGGCGGTTTCGACACCCCGTACCCGCCGGCGCGGATCGAGGAGGAGTACCTCCCCGATCTCGACCGGGTGCTGGATGCCGTCGACCGCTCGCTCGCGTTCTGAGGAAGGACACCATGTCGGAGTATTTGCTGCCGGACGTCGGCGAGGGACTGATCGAGGCCGAGATCGTCACCTGGAAGGTCAAGGTCGGCGACGAGGTCAAGATCAACGACATCGTGGTGGAGATCGAGACCGCCAAGTCGCTGGTCGAGCTGCCCTCCCCGTACGCCGGCGTCGTCGAGGCGCTGCTGGTCCCCGAGGGTGAGACCGTCGCGGTCGGAACGCCGATCATCCGGATCGGCGACGGTGTCGGCGTGCCGGCGCCGGACGCCCCGGGCGAGATCGACCTGTCCAACCCGGCCGCGAGCGGCGGCGGTGAGGGCGAGAGCCTGGTCGGCCGGAACAAGGCCGATCGCGCACCGGTACGCCGCGCCCGCCGGACCCTCCCGGAAGCTGCCGGGGTGCACGTCGCCAAGGCCGACGTGCAGGACGTCTACAACGCCGGTGCCCCGCCGCAGCACGAGCGGGTGATGGAGCTGGTCGAGGCGGTGGTGGTGGACGCTCCGGTGGAGGCACCCGGGCCCTCGGCCGTCGTCCCGGTGGCGACCGCCGAGCACGCCCTGGCCAAGCCGCCGGTGCGCAAGCTGGCCCGCGACCTCGGCGTGGACCTGGCGACGTGCCCGGCGAGCGGGCCGGGCGGGGTGATCACCCGGGCCGACGTCGAGGCGGCGGCCGGTGGTGCCGCGGCGGGCGTGACCTCCGGGGCGATCGCCCCGGCGGCGCCCGGCGAGCGCGAGTGGCGCGAGCCGATCAAGGGCGTCCGGAAGATGATGGGTCAGGCGATGGTCGCCTCGGCCTTCACGGCGCCGCACGTCACCGAGTGGATCGCGGTCGACGTGACCCGGACGACCGAGTTCGTCGCCCGGGTGCGCGCGCGCCGCGAGTTCGCCGACGTCAAGGTCACGCCGCTGCTGATCCTGGCCGCGGCGTGCATGCGGGCGCTCCGCCGTACCCCGGTGGTGAACTCGGTCTGGAACGAGGCCGACCAGGAGATCGTCTTCAAGCGGTACGTGAACCTCGGCATCGCCGCGGCCACCCCGCGCGGCCTGGTGGTGCCGAACATCAAGGACGCCGACTCGCTCTCGCTGCTGGAGCTGGCCGGTGCCCTCGGCGACCTGACCGCGGTGGCCCGGGAGGGTCGGACCCAGCCGGCGGACATGGCCGGCGGCACCTTCACGATCACCAACGTCGGCGTCTTCGGCGTCGACGGCGGCACCCCGATCATCAACCCGGGCGAGTCCGCGATCCTCTGCTTCGGCGCCACCAAGCGCCAGCCGTGGGTCGTCACCGGACCGGACGGGTCGGAGAGCCTCGAGATCAGGGACGTCTGCACCCTGACCCTCTCCTTCGACCACCGGCACGTGGACGGTGAGAGCGGCTCCAGGTTCCTGGCCGACGTGGCGGCGATGATGGAGGATCCCGCCGCGGCGCTGCTGTTCTGACGGAGTGCGTACCTGACCGATGTCCCCCGCATCCGGCGCCCTGTTCCCCCGAACCAGGTGCTGGGTGCGGGGGACTCGTCCGTCACCCCCCAGGGTGTCTAGGGACAGCCCAGGAACTGGTCCAGGTGCGACCCTTGCGGGCACAGGGACACCCCCGACGCCGAGGCGCCGGGGTCCAGGTAGCTGCGGTAGAACCCGAGGGCGATGAACCCGACCACGAGCAGGGGCAGCCAGAGCCACGCCGCCTCGGTGAGCAGGGATCTCGTCCTCATGCCCGTTCAACGACGGCACTGCCGCTCAGGTCACGCGGGGCTGCTCCGGGTCACTGGTCCTTGAAGCGGATCAGCCCGGTCATGGCCGGCATGTACGCCGCGCCGTCGGGTCCGAGGTAGATGGCGGCGTAGTGGTTGTTCCACTGGATGCCGTTGCCGGTGCGCTGCTTCCACTGGGTCGCGCCGGTGCGGACGTCGAAGGCGGTGAAGTACCAGGAGTCGTCGAGGAGGTTCGACGCCGCCTTCGTGTAGGCGTAGAGCAGGCCGTTGCCGAGCGACACCTTCGGGACCGAGGTCGGCGCCGAGAGCGGGTTCGTCCACGCGACCGAGCAGGTGCCGTCGTCGTGCAGGTCGACCTTGGCGATGCCCGGGGAGGTGGTCTTGCCGAGCAGGGTCGACTGGATGCCGGCGTACCCGTAGTTGTTCTCGACGATCACCGAGTGGTCGCCGCCGATGCTGCCGGCGTACACCAGGCTGTTCTCGGTGTTGGAGGTGCCGGCGCCGAAGACGGGCACCTTGCAGATCTCCCGCTCGGCCGGGTTGCCGCTGCGCTTGTAGAAGATCACGTTCATCCGCGGGTCGGCGTTGTCGGTGATCGCGACCAGGTCGTCGCCGATCAGCGTCGGGGTGGTGCCGGAGCCCTGGGAGAGCTGGCCGGGCTTGGTGACGCTGCCCCGGTCGTAGACCTCGGACCAGCGGATCACCGGCTCGCCGTCGCTGTTCACCTCGACCGCGGCGAGGCGGTGCGTGGTGACCATGTAGATCGCGCCGGTCTCGTCACCGGCGAACGAGTTGAAGACGCCCTCGCCGTCGGGGAACTTCATCGACTTCACCGAGCCGGTCACCGGGTTGATCACGCCGACCCGGCCCTGCTGGGTGGCGAAGAAGATGTTGCCGCTCCAGTCCGGCAGCGTGGCGACCATGCAGTCGTCACCGGGGACCGCCGCGGCGGCGTCGTACGAGCCGATCTTGGTGAAGCCGTTCTCGTTGACCTTCACCTTCCAGACCTGCTTCTTGGTGGTGAGCACGTAGGCGACGTCGTCGGCGCTCAGCGAGAAGTAGGTGCCGCCGCAGATGTCGGAGAACGGGTTCTGCAGCGGGAACAGCGACCGCGCCGAGGTCTTCAGGTCGGTGCCGATGGTCCGCAGCGTGGTCGGGTCGATCAGCCGGAGCTTGAAGCCCTCCAGGCCGCCGCAGAGGCCGACGATCCGGTCGCGCGAGTCGAACGCGATCGTGGCGCACTCGGAGACCCCGTACGACGCGGAGCGCACCTTCATGTTGCGCCCCAGCGGGCCGCTGACCTCGTAGGCGTCGGACGCGTAGGCGTCGTTGTGCATCGAGTTGGTGCCGTTGGGGGAGAGGAACGGGTTCTGCCCGATCGGCTCGTGCGGCAGCGGGTTCGCGGTCGCCGGCGTCCCGGTGAACGGCTGGGTCAGGAAGTCCGTCGGCAGCGACGGGATCGGCAGTGCTCCGTTGGCCGCGCCGAGCTGTGCCGGGACCACGACGGCGAGTGCGGTGAGCAGGGCCAGGACGGCGAGGCGGAGACGGGTCATGCCGGTCAATTTAACAAAGTCCGTTGATCCCGTCCCCGGATCGCCAGGTCCGATCAGCCGGCCGGGAAGGTGGTCTGATCGTTGCTGCGCGGCGGGGAGACGTTCAGGATCGCGTCGGTGCCGCCGTCGACCAGGATCACGGTGCCGACGAGCAGGCTGGACTCCGGAGCCAGCAGGAACGCGATCAGAGCCGCGACCTCCTCGGGGCGGCCGGGGCGGCCCAGTGCGTTCGGGTAGACGTCGGCGAACGGCCCGAACACCGGGTCCTCGCGGAGCTGGTCGGTCATCGGGGTGGCGATCAGGCCGGGGGCGATCGCGTTCACCCGGATCCCGCTGCCGGCCCAGGCCTCCTTGACGCCCTCGGTGCGCGCCCAGGTGGCGATCGCGAACTTCGACGCCGGGTACATCTCGACCGCCTCGTGGGTCGCGGCGAGCGTGCGGGCGCGGCCCTCGTCGTCGCTCAGGCAGGCCTCGACCACGCCGTCGCTGACCCAGCCGGGCTGGCAGGTGACCGAGTTCGAGGCGATCAGCACGACCGAGGCGGCACCGGACTTCGCCAGCAGCGGTCGCAGGCCGGTGGCCAGGCTGATCGCGCCGAAGTAGTTCACCGAGACCAGCAGCGCCGGGTCGACCCCCGAGAGGCCGGCGATCCCGGCGCAGGGGATCAGCCCGTCGATCCCGTCCGGGGCCAGCTCCTGCACCCGGCGGACCGCCGCGGTCCGGCCGGACTCACTGCTCAGGTCGGCCTCGATCCACTCGAGGGTGTCGGTCGACGGGCCGGGCGCCCGGAGGTCGACACCGATGACCCGGTGCCCGTCGGCCTGAAGCCGCTGAGCGGTGGCGGCGCCGATCCCGGACCCCGCCCCGCTGATGACATAAGTACTCACGCGCCCTATTGGAACTGAAACAGGTTCTAGTGTCTAGGTTGAGTAGGCCCTTCTTGTCCGCCGAGTAGGCCCTGCGGGACGTTGAGTGGGCCCTTCAGGTCAGCTCGGCGGCAGCGTGGCGAACCGGTACGAGCGCCGCGCCACCAGCTCGGGCACGTCGCGGTGGACCAGCCCGCCGAGCTCCTGCTCCAGCACCGCCCCCACTCGGCGGCAGAACGCCTCGGCCTCGTCGGCGGCGTCCGGCTCCTCGGGAATGATCCGGTCGACCACCCCGGCCGCCTGGAGGTCGATCGCCCGGATCCGCTGGGCCCGCGCCATCTCCGGGGCATGCTCGGTGTCGCGGTGCACGATCGCACTGGCGCCCTCGGGGGGCAGCGGGGAGAGCCAGGCGTGCTGGGCGGCCACGACCCGGTCGGCGGGCAGCAGCGCGAGCGCCCCGCCGCCGTTGCCCTGGCCCAGCATCAGGCAGAGCGTCGGCGCCTCCAGGGTGACCAGGTCGGCGAGCGAGCGGGCGATCTCTCCGGCCAGCCCGCCCTCCTCGGCCTCCGGACTCAGCGCCGCGCCGGGGGTGTCGATCACGGTCAGCAGCGGAATGCCGAGCTCGACGGCCAGCCGCATCCCGCGACGTGCCTCGCGCAGCGCCCCGGGCCCCATCGGCTTCGACGGGGTCTGCCCGCGACGGTCCTGGCCGAGGAAGACGCAGGGAGCGTCGCCGAACCGGGCCAGCGCGATCATCAGGCCGGGGTCGGCCTCGCCCTGCCCGGTGCCGTTGAGCGGGACGACGTCGGTGGCGGCGTACCGCAGCAGCCGCCGTACGCCGGGTCGGTCGGGCCGGCGGGAGCGGACCACGGCGTCCCAGGTGTCGACCTCCGGGAGCGGTCCCTGGGCCGGCGGCGGCCCGGGGTCGGCGGGACGGGCGAGCAGGATCGACAGCGTCCGGTCCAGCAGGTCGGCGATCTCCTCGGCCGGGACGACGCCGTCGATGATCCCGTGCGCGTAGAGGTTCTCGGAGGTCTGCACGTTCGCCGGGAACGGCTTGCCGTAGAGCGCCTCGAAGACCCGGGGGCCGAGGAACCCGACGAGCGCGCCCGGTTCGGCGATGGTGACGTGACCCAGCGATCCCCACGAGGCCATCACGCCGCCGGTGGTCGGGTTCCGCAGGTACACCAGGTAGGGGAGTCCGGCGTTCTTGTGGGCGGCGATGGCCGCCGAGATCCGAATCATGTGCACGAATGCCGGCGTGCCCTCCTGCATCCGGGTGCCGCCGCTGACCGGTGCGGCCACCAGCGGGATGCCCTCCGCGGTCGCGCGCTCGATCGCGGCGACCAGCCGGGTCGCGGCGGCCTGGCCGATCGAACCGGCCAGGAACGAGAACTCGCCCGCCAGGACGGCGATCCGCCGTCCCCGGATCCGGCCCTCGCCGGTGAGCACCGACTCGTCGGCGCCCGACTTCGCCCGGGCCGCCTCGAGGTCGGCGGCGTACTCCGGCGCGACGTCGCCGTAGACCGGCGGGGTGTCCCAGGGCGCCCACGAGCCCTGGTCGAGGACGAGCTCGATCAGGTCGCGAGCGCTGAGACGGGGCACGCGCGGATCGTAGCGCTCAGGAGGCGGTCGAGGTCACGTTCGGGACGCAGTCCAGGCCCTTGCGCGAGCGTGCCGGGCCGAGGTCGACGGTGATGGGCCGCGACGAGCGACCGTCGACCACGACCGTGACCTCGCCGCTGTCCACGACCTCGCCGGTCGCCCGCCTGGCCAGCGAGATGCTGACCCGGTAGCTGCGGTCGACGCCGTCGGTGTTGGTCAGCACACCCCGGGCCGACCAGCCGGCGCGGGTGCCGGAGCACCGGAACTCGTCCAGGTCGGCAGCGGCTCCGGTCCAGTGCGCCGAGGACGTCGGGCGCTCCGGCGCGGGCTTCACCGGGTGGTCGCCGGGATCGGGTACCAGGTACCCGATCCCGGCGACAGCGGCGGCCGTTGCTACTGCCGCCGCACCCAGGACGACGTACCGCGGAGAGGAGCGGGTACGTCGCTTCCTGGTGTGGCCCGTCACGACTGAGCGGTCCTCCGTCGTGACGACCACAGGACCAGGCCGCCGCCGGTGACCAGCGCCAGGGCCAGCGCGATCAGCAGCGAGAGGCCTGTGGGCATCCCGGTGTCCGGCAGGCTCGCCGGCGGCAGCACCTCGGTGTCGACGGTGACGGTGTCGGTGCCGCTCTCCTTCGGGCCGTCGACGTGCGGGTTCGTGACCACGACCGTCGCCACGTTGCTGACGTAGCCCGCAGCGACGTCGGCGTCGGTGATGACGTACCCGACCTCGGAGCGGCAGGTCCGGTCCTGGCCCGCTGCCAGGTCGCCGGGCGGGCAGAGGACCGCGATCCGGGCCCGGGTGAGCAGCGGGTCGTCGACGCGGACGTCGCGCAGCGTGGTCTGGCCGGTGTTGGTGACCGTGAACTCGTAGTAGACCTTGTCGCCGGCGTCGACCAGCTTGTCGCCGTCGACGTCCTCGATCGAGCTCACCCGCTTGTCGAACCGGACTCCCGGCACCGGCGGGGTCTCCACCGGGGTGGTGGTCTCGCCGGGGTTGGAGGGGACGTCGTCGGTCGGGTCCTCGGGGTTGCCGCCGGGCTTCTCGCCCCGGGCGGTGGCGACGTTGTGGACCGATCCGGCGGTGACGTCCTCGGCGGTGATGACGTAGCCGGCGTCGGCCTTGCAGGTGGTGCGTTCGTCGATCGCGAGGGTCGTCGTCGGGCAGGTCACCGGGATGGTGGCGAGCATCGGGTCGTCGACGCGGACGGCGGTGAGGACGGTCTGGCCGGTGTTGTGCAGGTCGAACTCCCACCAGATCTCGTCGCCGGCGTCGTTGACGCCGTTGCCGTTCACGTCACGGACCTCGGCGACGCGCTTGGTGAGCGCGAGGCCGGGCACCGGGGTCTCCTCGACCGGCGTGGTGGTGTCGGACGGGCCGGAGGGGACGTCGTCGGTCGGGTCCTCAGGGTTGCCGCCGGGCTTCTCGCCGGTCGCGGTCGCCACGTTGTGCACCTGGCCGGCGGTGACGTCCTCGGCGGTGATGACGTAACCCTCGTCGGCCGCGCAGGTCACCCGGGCGTCGACCGCCAGCGGCCCGGCGGGGCAGGTGACCGGGATCGACCGACCGGACAGCAGCGGGTCCTTGACCTGGAGGTCGGTCAGCGGGACGGCGCCGGTGTTGTGCAGGTCGAACTCCCACCAGATCTTGTCGCCGGCGTCGTTGACGCCGTTGTCGTTCACGTCCTGGACCCGGGCGATCCGCTTCTCCAGGTGCAGCTTCGGCGCGCAGAAGCTCTCCGCGACGGTGGCCAGCGCGTCACCCGCGGCGCCGAACGAGGCGGCCTGGTAGTAGTCGGCGGCGTCGGCGTTCGTGCCGTCGTACTTGGTCGGTCCCGAGATTGCGGCGAGGTTCAGGGCGTCGGCGTCACCGGTCAGCAGCGTGCCGATGCCGACGGCCAGCACCCGGGTCCCCTGGGACTTGAGCAGGTTCGCCGAGAAGATGCTGTACTCCATCTCCTTGAACCGGTCCCAGCTGGAGTTGAACGACTGCTGCGGGCTGCCGTAGACGGACGGGTGTCCGTCGGTCACCACGACTGCGACGTCGTACTGGGGGGAGGCCGTGCCGGCGGCGAACATGCCGGCGTCCCAGTTGGTGCCGCCGCCGACCGCCCAGGAGGCGTAGCCGGCCTTGACCGCGTCGGCGCCGGTCTGGGTTTCCACCGGAGCGAGGGCAGGGTGGTTCGGGGTGCCGTTCGGGGCGGGGCTGCCGTTCGAGAACGAGAAGGTCGCCACCCGGCTGTTGGTGCCGACCAGCCCGTCGACCAGTGCATCCGCGGCGTGCTTGAGCTCGGGGAGCTCCTCGCCGACCGAGGACGAGAGGTCGAGGATCAGGGCGACGTCCAGACCGCAGCCGGAGCGCACCGACGGATTCACCCGGGAGGACTGCCAGATCCCGGAGGACGCGCCGAGGTTCGTCATGTTCGCGGTGGTCTGCGGGGCGAACATGAAGTCGCGTTGGGAGAGGTAGGTCGCGCCGGCCCGCAGCTCGGTCCCGGTCTCGAACAGGTACGGGCGCGCGGTGCCTTCCGAGTTGGCGCCGCCGGTGCTCAGCGACGGGTTGACCAGCCAGCCCGCCGGAGCCGCGAGCTGGCGTACGACGAACCGACGGTCCTCGTTCGCCCCGCCCGGGTCGGTGTCGGGAACCACGAACGAGCAGTCGCCGCCTGCGTCCGACGTGCAGGTGGCCCACGGCTCGGCGATCGGGTCCTGTGCGGTGGCGTCGGCGTACAGGGCGAGCTTGACCCCGGCGAGGCGGGACACGGCGGTGGCGCCGATGCCGCCGCTGAGCCGGTCGCCGCCGGTGCGCACGCTGATCACCGCCTCGTCGCCTGCCGGGGTCGGGACCGCGGCGGAGGCCGGCACCTGGGTGACGGCGGCCAGCAGGCCACCCACGAGCAGGGCGGGCAGGGCAGAGCGGATTCGGGTGTTTCGCATCAAGGGCTCCCAATGAGTGAACGGACGTGGCGCCCCCCAGCGCCATACGTTCAATGACCCGAATTGCATGCTCAGATGACGAAACCGGACGGATTGTGACCCGCTTCACGTCCCGGACCGGTCCGGGACCACCTCTCGCGCTCAGCCGAGCTGCTTCTCCAGCAGGCTCACCAGGTGCCCCTGGGCCTCCTCCTGACCGACCTCGAGGTAGCCGCGACGGTGGTGGAACGCCAGTGACGGCTCGTTCGGCGGGTCGAGGTTGACCTCCAGGCACATCACCGGGCCGCGGGAGCGCGCTCGGGCCTCGATCGCGTCGTACACCCGGGTGGCGACGCCGGACCGCCGGACCGCCGGGTCGACCACCACCCGGTCGAGGTAGAGGAAGGCCGGGTTCCGGTCGGCGAACCAGCGGTAATTGGTCGAGTCGTAGGCGGACCCGGCGGCGAAGGTCAGCACGAACCCGACGTCGACGCCCTGGTGGCCGATCACCGCGCCGAGGTCGCTCCAGGCGAGCAGCTCCGCCAGCCGGGCCTCGTCCAGCGGGGAGAGGAGCTCGACGTTGGCCTCGTTCCAGGAGAGGACCGCCGCGTGGTCGGCGGGCGTGATCGGGCGGAGCAGGGACTCGTCCATGGCTCCGACCCTACTGACGCCGAAGAGCCCGGCCCAGCAGTGCTGGACCGGGCTCCTCGAGCAGTGCCTGCTACCTGATCCTGACCTTGAGCAGGACCGACTTCGCGGTGGCCGACGTCGTTCCCCGGAAGTAGATCCCGTAGTACTTGGATCCCTTGGGGAGCTTCTTGCCGACCAGCAGCCGGACCTTGCCGTTGACGACCTTGCCGGACGCGACGACCTTGCCGAGGCGCTTGACGTCGACCCGGCCCCCGTCCACGACCGCGCCCGGAGCCGAGACTCGGACGGTGAAGAAGGTCTTCTTGGCAGCGCCCTTCGTCACCCGGAGCGAGAGCGCCGAGCGCACCTGACCGACCTTGACCGTGACGGTGCCGGCCTTGGCGGCCCCCAGATCGTCGGTGGCCGTGTAGCTGAACGAGGTCGTCCCGACGTACCCGACCGGAGCGGTGAACTTCACCGATCCGCCGGTGACGGCAGCCGTGCCCTTCGCCGGCGTCCCGACGCTGTAGGTGATCGGGTCACCGTCGGCGTCGTTGCCCTTCAGCGCCAGCGTGACCGCGTGCCCGGAGGTCGTGGACCCGCTGACCGCGGCCGACGCCGGGGTGCGGTTGCCGGTGAAGGTGGTGCGGACTCCATCGAAGGTGATGTCGCTGATCTTCCCGTTGCCGCCGTTGTCCTGGTAGACGCCGTAGCCGATGACCTTGGCCGAGGGGATCTGGCTGAGCAGGTCGCCCAGCAGCATCGGGGTGTTCGCCGCGATGGTGCCGATCGCCTTGCTCGAGATCCACTCCTGGCCGACGTCGACCCGGTTGAGACCCGGTACGGCGGGAGCCGCGGGCCGCAGCGTGGCGAACTTGGTCTGACCCGAGTCCGGGTCGGCGGCGAACAGCGCCACCTGGAAGTGCACCGGACCGGAGACGACCGTGTACGACGCCCCGGTGAGGGCGGTGACCAGGTTGACGCCGTTCGGGCTGTCCAGGTCGTTGCTGTTGTTCGGGTAGCCGTTGAGCAGCTGGGACCGGGTGGCGCCGAGGTTCAGCTCGGTGCTGTCCGGGTCCGCGGTGATGGTGCCGCCGGCAGCACCCTGGTGCCAGCCGGCGTAGGTGCTCTCGTCGGCGCGGATGTCCCGGGCCCGGAGCACGGAGGTCGTGCCCGGTGCGGTCTCCGGCTCGGCGAAGTCGTAGGACCGGTTGGCGAAGGTGATGTTGCTGACCGTCGCGGCGGTGCCGGCGTTGGTGAGCACGCCGAAGCCGATCGTCTTGTAGTGGCCGAGGGCGTCGATCAGGTCACCCAGCGGGGCGTCGGTGTTCGCGGGGATCGCGCCGACCGGCTTGCTGGACTGCCACTGGTCGCCGAACGCGAAGGTGTTCGTGCCGGCTCCCGCGCCGCTGTTGCGCAGGGTCGCGAACTTCACGCCGTCGCCGTTGTCGAACTTCACCGCGACTTGGAAGAAGACCGGGGCCGAACCCGCGGCGACCGTGTAGCTGGCGTCGGGGAGCGTCCAGCGCAGGTTCGCGTTGACCGCGTTCAGGGCGTCGGTGTTGTTCGCGTAGCCCTTGAGGACCTGCGACTTTCCGGCGAGGACGAGGCCGTCCGCGGTGACCTGCTGGGCCGCCGTGGCGTTGTCGTAGCCCTGGTGCCAGGAGGTGTAGGTGGCGGCGGTCTCGAACCGGCGCACGTCGGCGTTCTGCACGTCGGTCGTCTGCGGGGTGCCGGCGACGAACTGGTACGTCGTCCCGTCCCAGGTGATCGACGAGACCGTCGCGCTCGAACCCTCGGTGGTGAGGACGCCGAAGGCCAGCGTCTTGTACTTGATCCCCTGGAGCTCGGCCAGGATGTGCGAGAGCTCGTACGGCGTGCCCGCGTCGAGGCCGACGACCGCCTTGGACGAGACCCAGTCGTCGCCCGTGCTGACCGAGGTGTCGCCGGTGCTCGGGTCGGCCGGCCGGAGCGTCGTGAAGACGGGCGCGGTGGCCGCGTTGTTGTCGTCGTCGATGAACATCGGCACCTGGAAGTACGCGCTGCCCGCGGTGACGTCGTACTCGGTGGACGGGAGCACGCTGGCGAGGTCCGCGTTCATCCCGGAGCCGGTGATCCCGGTCGCGGCGTTGTCGAGGTACCCGTTGATGACCTGGGACTTGCCGGACATCATCAGGCCGCTGGACGTGGCGGCGGCGGACTCGGACGCATTGGCGTAGCCCTGGTGCCAGCCGGCGTAGGTGGACTCGTCGCCGCGGATGTCCTCGGCTCCGACGTTCACGGTGGTCGCGGCACCGGCCGGGGCCGGGTTGACGACCAGCAGCATGCCGGTGACGACAGCGCTGGTCACCACGCCCACGCTGACGCGTCGGGCGGTGTGGCGCCCCTGCTTCCTGATGTTCATTGCTCTCCTGTGGTCGGCGGGAGTGATCCGCCAGTAACGCAGGTTTCGCGACCGCCGCGAAAGGACATTTCAGGAATCCGGAGAAAATGAAACCGCTCAGAGCCGTAAAGCCGGGCCCTGGCTCCGCCACCACGCGAGCATGCCGCGGACGTCCTCGAGCTCGGGCCGGTCGAGCAGCTGCTGATCGATCGATCCGCTGAGGCCGAGGGCCATCGTCACGCCGCCCTGAGCCGTCGGGTCGGCGAGCTGCGCGAGGACGCCGGGACCGGGCTCGATCGGGATCCGGGCGTGCGCGCGGGAGTTCCACAGCGCGCGCCGTACCTCGGGGTCCTGCTCGGCCAGGGCGAGGGTCTCGAGACGTTCGGGGTCGGGCGGCGGGATCAGGTACTCGTTGAGGTTGGCCAGCCGGGTCCGCCATACCGGGTCGGTCTCGCTCTCGAAGGCGTCCAGCAACGATCCGTTGATCGCGTCCTGGACCCCGGCCGTCATCATCAGCAGCGACGCCTCGTGCCGGACCAGGCGGGACCGGCCGCCGAGGGCGTTGTCGACCAGCGGCTTGGTGACCTCGACCTCGAGGTGCGCCTCGGCCCAGGCGGGCAGGTCCTGGCACAGGTGCTCGCGACGGGCCGCCACCTCGCCGCGGTCGAGCAGCGGTTCCGGCAGCGGCGCCCGGTCCCGGAGGATCTCGGTGATCCACTCGTACCCCTGGCGCGCCACCGGCGACTCCGCGGTCCGCAGCTGCTCGGCGAGCTTCCGGCCGACCTCGGGATCGGACCGGAGGATCAGGCTCACCGCGTCGCCGAACATGCCGGTGGTGCCGGCCGAGATCATCGCCGTCAGCTCGTCCAGCATCGCGTTGTCGAGCCGCGACATCGAGGCGAGCAGGTGCAGCGCCTCGAAGCGCAGCAGGTAGCCGGTCCCGATCGACCGTGCCAGCTCCACGATCAGCCGGCGGGCGAGCAGCCGGGTGTTCGCCGGGGTGAGGTAGAAGTAGCCGTTGGCGACCGCGAACGCCGCCATCGCGTACCAGTCCGACCCGGAGACCGGGCGCGCGGTGACCGCCCGGTCGAGGATCTCGTAGACGTCCTCGGCCTCGACCGCCTGGACGACGTCGACGGACGGCTCGCCGGCGAACCGGTCCTCAGCGATCCGGCGCTGCCGGTCGTTGACGGCGAAGAGCAGGTAGGGCTCCAGGCCGGTGCCCTCCTCGTACGCGCGCAGCAGGCGGTGCGAGCCCCGCGAGTGGCCGTACTCCCAGCGGCTCAGCCGACTCGCCGACGCGGTCAGCTGACGGTCCTCGAAGGCGGCGACGAAGCGCTCCCGGCCGGCGTCGGTCTCGAAGGCCCGGAGCCGGGAGACGCGCATCACCCAACGGGTGCCCTGGTGCAACATCGCCACGCCCTCCCTCGCCCGTCCCGAGAACAATTCCGCCGAGTGTAGGCAGCCGGTCCGACGCGAGGGCCGGAATCGACGAGGACGCTACGGGTAGCTGATTCCGGTGGCGCGCTCGCTCAGCTCCCACAACGCCGTCAGCGCCGCGGCATCGTTGACGAAACGGCGTCGCGGCTTCACCACGACCGGCAGGCCGCCCATCTGACCCGGTCCGCCCGGGCCGACGTAGCTGGCCCCGGGGAGGTCGGCCGTCGCTGCCATCAGGGTGGGCAGGGCGCCGAGCTCGGCCCGCTGGCCGATGACCCGGGTGGCCGCCGCCATGAACCGGCCGCCGAGGCCCCCGCTCTTGCCGACCAGCTCGGTGGCGGTGTAGCCGGGGTGCGCGGCCTGGGCGGTCACCGGGAGGTCGGCGGCGCGGAGCCGGCGCTCGAGCTCGTGGATGAACATCAGGTCGGCGAGCTTGGACTCGCCGTAGCTGCCCCACTTGGAGTAGCGGCGGGTCTGGGTGCGGGGGTCGTCGAGCGGGACCCGGCGGGCGATCCGGTGGGCGTGCGAGCCGACCGAGACGATCCTGCCGTTGCCGGACGCGACCACCTGCGGGAGCAGCAGCCCGGTCAGCAGGAACGGGCCCAGGTGGTTGGTGCCGAGCTGCATCTCGAAGCCGTCGACCGTGCGGGCGTACGGCAGCGCCATCACGCCGGCGTTGTTGATCAGCAGGTCCAGCGGGCCCAGCTCGGCCGCCTCGGCGGCTCCGCGTCGTACCGAGGTCAGGTCGGCGAGGTCGACCCGGACGCTGTGCAGCACGGCGTCGGGGAGCTCGTCCTGGAGGTCGCGGGCCGTCCTGGCGAGCTTCTCGGGGGAGCGGGCGACCAGCACGACCTCCGCGCCGGCGCGGGCGAGCTCGAGCGCGGTGGAGGTGCCGAGCCCGGCGGTGACGCCGGTGACCAGCGCCCGCTTGCCGGACAGGTCCGGCAGGTCGGCCAGGGTCCAGGGGGTGGACGACCTCACGGGGTCACGCTGAAGTTCGCGAGCACGGCCCGCCCGAGCTCGGCGTCGCCGTCGTACGCCGGCGCGGTGGCCTCGACCGGACGGCGGCCGCCCGCGAGCACGACGAAGTCCTCGGCGGAGACGGTGATCCGGACGGTGGCGTCGTCCAGCGGGTCGACCGGCTGGGCACGGCCGTCGTCGCCGACCCGAGCGGACCACGTCGTCCCGGCCTCGGGGACGTCGAGGCGCACGCTGGTGCCGGCCGGGGCGCCGACGCGCTTGCCGAGCACCATCGGCAGGGCGCCGCCGAACCGGGAGATCGCGTGCTGCGCCGGCACGGTGCCGTAGCCGCCGGGCACGCCGACCGCGCGACGGATGTCCTGCTCGTGCATCCACACGTCCAGCGGCCGGTTGCTCAGCAGCGTGTTGTTGTCCCAGGGGATGCCGCCGGGAGTCCGCGGCGGCGCTCCGGCGCCGTCGGTCGGGGGATCGGCGAGCAGCTCGGCGTGCCGGGTAGCGGCCGCCTGCTCGATCTCGTCCGCGAGCTCGGTCATCGTCCGGTCGCGCCGGGCCAGCACGCCCTGCTCGGTGTAGAAGCCGGTGAGGCTCTTGATGTGCGGCGCCTCGGCGACTTCGATCGTCTCCTCGGCTGCGCCGGCGAGGACGCCCTCGAGGTGCGCGGTGTGCGCCACGTTGTCCTTGACGTCCCAGCCGTCGAGGTCGGTCGGCAGGTTCCACTGGTCCTCGGGGACGTCACGGACCAGGGTCAGGAACTCGGCGATCGCGGCGCGCCAGGTCTCGACGAGCTCGGCCAGACGGGGTGCATCGTTCATGGCAGCAGCCTAGGGGGTGCCCGGAGGGGGTCGTCCGCGAAACCGGATGCGCATCCTTGCGGACCTGGCTACGTTCGTGGCATGGCCCCGCAGTACCGACGTTTCGTCGCCCTGGGCGACTCGCAGACCGAGGGCTGCAACGACCCCGACCCGGCCGGCGGGTGGCGCGGCTGGGCGGACCGATTCGCGGAGCGGCTGGCGGCCACGACCAGCCCGGAGCTGACCTACGCCAACCTCGCCGTCGGCGGCTGCCGGTCCCGGCACGTGCGCCAGATCCAGCTCCCGGCGGCGCTGGCGCTGGAACCCGACCTGGCCTCGGTGGTGGTCGGGATGAACGACCTGCTCCGCCACGACTACGACCTGGAAGCGACGGTCGCCGAGGTCGAGGAGACCTTCGCGGCGTTGCGGGCGACCGGGTGCCGGGTACTCACGATGACCTTCCCGGACGTCGCCCTGATGCTGCCGGTGATGCGCTGGTTGCGCCCGCGGGAGGAGCAGCTGAACGGGCGGCTCGTCGAGGCGGCTGCCCGGCACGGGGTCGAGGTGCTCGACCTGTTCAGCCTGCGACTCAGCGCCGACCCGGCGATGTGGAGCCACGACCGGATCCACGGCAGTTCCGTCGGGCACGCCCGGATCGCGGCCGGGATGTGCGAGCTGCTCGGGCTGCCGGACAGCGACCACGCCTGGGCGGTGCCGGCCTCTGCGCCGATGACCGGCCTGACGGTGGCGCGGCGCGATGCCTGGTGGGTGGCGACCTTCGTGGCCCCGTTCCTGGCCCGTCAGGTGCGCGGCGCCGGGAGCGACAAGGGTGCCAAGCGGCCGCAGCTGCTGCCGGTGCGGTCACCCGAAAACGACGAGGGGTCTCGACAGGCTCGACCCGCGGAGGTCGAGCCTGTCGAGACCCGGTGACTGCTCCCGCGGAGGTCGAGCCTGTCGAGACCCGGTGACCTAGCTCAGAAGCTGGCCTCGTCGAGCTCCATCAGCGACAGGTCGGTCGCCTCGGCGATGGCCACCTCGGCGGTGAGCTTCGGCAGGTTGGTGCGGGCGAAGAACTGCGCCGCCGCGACCTTGCCCTCGTAGAACGCCTTGTCGGCCTCCGACACGTCGCCGGCCAGCTTCTCCAGGGCGACCTCGGCCCCGCGGAGCAGGAGCCAGGCGCAGACGACGTCACCGATGACCATCAGCAGGCGGCTGGTGTTGAGGCCGACCTTGTAGATGTTCTTGATGTTGCCGCCCTCGGCGGACTCGTCGGCACTCATCAGCGTGTTGATCAGGATGCCGGTGAGGGCACCGGCGTCCTCGAGCGCCTTGGCGAGCAGCTCGCGCTCCACCTTGAGGCGACCGTTGCCGGCCTCGCTCTTGATGAAGGCGTCGATCTCGTTGTTGATGTGCGTCAGCGCCTTGGCCTGGTCCTTGACGATCTTCCGGAAGAAGAAGTCCTGGCCCTGGATCGCGGTGGTGCCTTCGTACAGGGTGTCGATCTTGGCGTCGCGGACGTACTGCTCGATCGGGTACTCCTGCAGGAAGCCGGAGCCGCCGAGGGTCTGCAGCGACTCGGTGCCGAGCAGCACCCAGGAGCGCTCCGAGCCGTAGCCCTTGACGATCGGGAGCAGCAGGTCGTTGACCTTCTCGGCGAGCTCGTCGCGCTCGCCGTTGTGCTCGGCGATCTGGATCTTGTCCTGGTACGACGCGGTGTAGAGCACCAGCGCGCGCATCGCCTCGGAGAACGACTTCTGGGTCATCAGCGAGCGGCGGACGTCGGGGTGGTGGGTGATGGTGACCCGCGGGGCGTCCTTGGCCTGGTTGGTCAGGTCGCCGCCCTGGACGCGCTCCTTGGCGTACTCCAGCGCGTTCAGGTAGCCGGTCGACAGGGTGGCGATCGCCTTGGTGCCGACCATCATCCGGGCGTTCTCGATGACCTGGAACATCTGCGCGATGCCGTTGTGCACCTCGCCGACGAGCCAGCCCTGGGCAGCCTCGCCGCCGCCGACCTGCGGGTCGCCGAAGGTGACCTCGCAGGTGTTGGAGACCTTGATGCCCATCTTGTGCTCGACGTTGGTGACGTAGGCGCCGTTGCGCTCACCGGTCAGCTCGCCGGTCTCGTGGTCGAAGTGGTGCTCCGGCACGATGAAGAGGCTCAGGCCCTTGGTGCCCGGGCCGCCGATGCCTTCGATGCCCTGCGGGCGGGCGAGCACGAGGTGGATCACGTTCTCGGTCATGTCGTTGGTGGCCGAGGTGATGAAGCGCTTGACGCCGGTGATGTTCCAGGAGCCGTCGTCGTTCAGGGTCGCCTTGGAGCGGCCGGCGCCGACGTCGGAGCCCGCGTCGGCCTCGGTGAGGACCATGGTGGCGCCCCACTGCTTCTCGACCATCAGGCGGGCGATCTGCTTGTCGCGCTCGGTGCCGTTGCGGTGCACGACGCCAGCGAAGCTCGGGCCGGCGGCGTACATCCAGATCGGGGCGTTGGAGCCCAGGATCAGCTCGCCCATGGCCCAGTTGATCGAGGACGGGGCGGGGGTGCCGCCGAGGTCCTCGTTGATCTGGAGGCGCCAGAACTCCGAGTCCATGTACGCCTGGTAGCTCTTCTTGAACGACTCGGGCAGCGGCGCCGAGTTGGTCTTCGGGTCGAAGACCGGCGGGTTGCGGTCGCTGTCCTCGTACGACGCGGCGAGGTCCTCGCGGGCCATCCGGTCGATCTCGGCCAGGATCGAACGAGCGGTGTCGCTGTCGACCGCCTCGAACGGGCCGGTCCCGAGGATCTCGTCCCGGTTCAGAACCTCGAAGAGGTTGAACTCGATGTCCCGCATGTTGCTCTTGTAGTGGCTCACAACCCACCCTTTTCATTCATCAGATGTGCTGACCGCAGGTTTGCTACCGGCCAGTAACAACAAGTATGCGTCGCGTTGCACGCTCGTGCAAGCGGAACCACGACTCGTGTGATGAAGGCCAAATCCGCATCCCTGCGGGGGATCTGGGTCCCGAGGGCGGGTTCCGGCACTGCCCGGGCGCGGATCGTGCCCGAAGTCCGGCGACGTGCTCGGCGCGGTCTGCGGGCGGAGCGGGCCGGGGGAGCGCTCAGCCGAGACCGGCGAGGAACTCTTGGACGCAGGCGTTGATCCGGGCCGGGTCCTCGAGCGTGCTGACGTGGCCGACGCCGGCGAGGATGTCGAGCCGGGATCCGCTGATCGCGGCGGCGATCGCCTCGGCCTTGGCCACCGGGGTCGCGACGTCCTCGGAGCCGACGATGACCAGGGTGGGCGCGGTGATCCCGCGGATCTCATCCCCGAGCGCGGCCCGGTCGGTGACGCCCCGGATCGCCTTCTTCACGCCCTTGCGCTGCTGGGTGGCGAGCTCGGCGGTCCAGGTGTCCACGGTGGCCTTGCCGGCGTCGGTGTCCATGAACGCCGGGGTGAACATGATCGGCGCGACCTGCCCGAGCAGCGGCTTCATCCCGAGCACGCCGTAGATGGTGGCGAGCAGCCGGTACTTCGAGACCTTCTCCGGATCCTCCGGCCCGGCGCTGGTGTCGATCAGGGTGAGCGAGCGGATCAGGTCCGGGCGGCGGGCACCGAGCCGGAGCCCGACGAACCCGCCCATCGAGAGCCCCAGGTAGTGCACCGGGCCGACGTCGAGGTGCTCGATCAGCGCGGCCGCGTCGTCGTACAGGGTGTCCATGTCGTAGCCGGACTCGGTCGGCGGCGTCGCACCCTGCCCCCGCCAGTCGATCGCCACGCACCGGTACGACGACCGCAGCGCCTCGATCTGGTGCCGCCACATCGTGGTGCTGAACAGCAGACCGTGTCCCATCACCAGCGTCGGCGCGTCCGGCCGCCCCGCCGGCGCCCCGCTGTCGGTGATGTTCAGCCGGATCCCGTTCACGTCCACGAGGGTCATGCCCGGAACCTAACACTGTTGAATCGGCCCTTGTTGTCGGTCGAATGGGCCCAATAGTCGGTCGAGTGGGCCCCTCTAGTCGCCGAGACGCTCGCTGACCCAGTCGACGAGCGACCGGGCAGCGGTCCAGTCCTTCCGTACGGCGTCCAGCAGGTCGGCGGTGTGGATGATCGGCGCGAAGCCGTAGTCCTTGCCGACCGTGAGCGACCGGTGCCGGAGCAGCTCGATGCGCGGGTGATCGGCGTCGTACCCGCGCGGCGAGGTCTTCAACCGGTCGCCGCCGACGGTGAAGCCGGCCTTCGTGAGCTTGGCCAGGATCCGTTCGAGCTGCTTGCCGGTGGCCTCGTTGTCGATCGAGGTCCGGATCCGGGCCAGGTCGGAGGAGCTGGCGTCGTAGAACCCCGCCCCGGTGCGGACCCCGCGCGCCGCGATCTCGACGTACCAGCCGCACGCCGGTCCGGCGCCGACGAACGCCCCCTGGTTGGTCTTGTACGGCGTCTTGTCCTTGGCGAACCGGACGTCGCGGAAGGGGCGGAAGACCTTGGCGGCTCCGAACTCGGGCGCCAACGCATCAGTGAGCGCGGTCATCGGTGCCTTGACCGAGTCAAGGTACGTCGGCTTGTGGGCTTCCCAGAAGGACTTGGTGTTGTCGATCTCGAGGTCGTCGTAGAAGTCGAGCGCCGCCTCGGGGAAGCCGGTGAAGTCGGTCATGGCACTGAGCCTAGGTCCGGTACGACGTCTGCCACGATGGCGAGGTGACCAACTACCACCGCATGTACCGACTGGGGTTCACTCCTTGGGAGCGTTACAGGGCTGCGGCGGCCGAGAGCATCAGTGACCTGCTGGACCGTGAGGAACGCTCGCGCACTCGTCCTTGGGGCCGGGCGCTCGACCTAGGCTGCGGGCGCGGTCAGTACACCCCGGAGCTGGCTCGGCGAGGCTGGCAGGCCGTGGGCGTCGACTACGTGCCGGACGCGATCGCCGCTGCTCAGCGGCAGGCGCCGGAAGGCGTGACCTACGTGGTCGGAGACGTCACCGATCTGTCCGCCTCGAATCTCGGAACGTTCGACTTCTTCCTCGATGTCGGGTGCTTCCAAGGCTTCGACGCGGCGCAGCGCCTTGCCGAAGGGCGAGGAGTCTCCGCTCTGGCCAACCCGGGGGCGACGCTTCTCATGCTCGAGTTCGGGCCGACGAGAATGCGTCGGCTGGTCGGTGGGGTCTCGCAGGCCGAGGTTCAGGATGCGTTCCCTGGCTGGGAGCTTGTTGACGTCACGCCGGCGGAGACCGCCGGGCTCGGATGGCCGATGAACCGGACCGCGCCGCAGTGGTTCAGGTTGCGGAAAGTCTGAGCCGGTGTCGCGGACCCCAATCGCCTTGACAGCGAGCGGCCCGAGGCCGGACGGTTCCGGTGTGCTCATCCGACCCGAACGCCCCGAGGACATCGAAGCCATCAGTGCGGTGATCGCTGCCGCGTTCCGGGAGGCCGAGCACAGTGCGCCTCCGCTGGAGCCGGGTGGCGATCCCGGTGAGGTGCCGCTGGTGGCGTGGCTGCGCGAGGACGCCGGCTGGATCCCCGAGCTGTCGCTGGTGGCGGTCGACGGCGACGCCGTGATCGGTCACGTGCTCGCCACGCGGGCGTTCGTGGGAGAGGTCCCGGTGCTGGGTCTCGGTCCGTTGAGCGTCCTCCCGGCACGGCAGTCGGGTGGCGTCGGCGCCTCGCTGATGAACGCGGTGCTGGGGGTGGCGGAGGAGATGTCCGAGCCGCTGGTGGGCCTGCTCGGCGACCCTGCGTACTACGGACGTTTCGGTTTCCTGCCCGCGTCGGCTGCCGGGGTCGAGGCACCGGACCCGGACTGGGGCGACTACTTCCAGATCAAGACCCTGTCGAGCTATCGCGGGTCGCGCGGACTGTTCCGGTACGCCGAGCCGTTCAGCAGGTTGTGACCGGTCAGTCGGGGGAGTTGGTCAGGTAGACGAGAGTGGTCGTCGTACCGTCCGGGTAGTCGGTCCAGACGGCGAACAGGTCGAACTGCGGCGGGAGCGGTCGCTGGCCCTGGTAGAGGCTGAGGTAGCAGTTCTTCAGGTACGGCTTCTCCTCCGGCGTGGCGAGCTCCGGGTCGTACGGTTCGCACTCGAGGTCCTGGCGGAGCTTCAGCTCGCTCTTGCCGAACTCGGCGAACTCGCTCTCCGTGACCCCGCGGTAGGAGCCGGCGAAGTCGGTGGTGTCCCGCTTCGTGTCGTTGCCGAAGTCGTCGATGATGTCCCCGTAGGTCACCGACTGGTCGACACGGTCCCAGGTCGCGGGGATGTGGGAGTCGGCCCAGGCCGTCATGGTCTTCGCGCCGCCCACCCAGCGTCCGTCGCTGTCGACCTCCGTGGAGGAGCAGGCGGACAGGGCCAGGGCGCCGGCGAGTGCGAGCGCGGCGAACGTGCGGTTCGAGGTCATGCCTCCACCGTCCCGTGATCCCGGCGCCGGGGCATCAGTACCCGTACTCAACTCGTGGGGCCGCTCGTGCCAGGTGCACAGCCTCGTCGACCGGAGCGACCGTCCACAGAGCCGGATCGGTCGCGCGCGCCGGGGCTGGCGGACGCAGCAGCATCACGGCTTCCTGTTCCTCGACGAAAGCCGATCCATGTTGCCGCCACGAGCACGCCCAGCACGCCTGTCCCTGATCGCCCTCCTGCTCGCGCTGATCGGCCTCGCCTGGGGCCTCCCGAGCATGTCCGCGGACGCGGCCCGAGCAGGTGCAGTGCCTCGTTCGCTCTGCGCCAAGTACGACCGCGGCGTCCAGGACGGCTTCTGCCTGCGGGACGGCCGCGGCGGGCTGTACTGGCTCGGGACGCTGCGCGGGTACGACGGCGTCGAGATGTACTGCATCGACTACCTGTTCGCGACCAACTGGGGAGTCGCGCACAAGCGGATCACCCTGTCCGGCACCCTGCCGACGAGCCTGGGTGGCAGCGTCGCCGCCGCGACCACCGCTGCCCTGACCTACGTCGTCACCCGCAACCCGGCGTCGGCCGTCAACGACACCACCGCGGCCGCGATCGGGCTCATCATCCGGCAGGTGATGGGCGACGTCCGCAAGACCGGCGGTCCGGGCATCCCCGGCGGGCTCACCGTGAGCCGGGACGTGCGCGGGGTGTCGTTCGTGAATCCCGCCATCGTCAGTCGGGCCCGAGCTCTCTGGGCCGAGGCCCGGGTGCGTCGAGGTCCCTGGTCGGTGCAGGTGAAGGTCGCGGCCGGACCGGACGGCCGGTTCCTGCCGGGCGAACAGGTCCGGGCGACGGTGCGCGGCACCAACGGTTCGCGCCGGCCCCAGGACATGACCGCTGCGCTGTCGTACGCCGGCTTCACCGGCCCCGGCTCGGTCCGGCTCGGCTCCGACGGCGTCGCCACGGTGACGCTGAAGGCACCGTCGACGCCCCGGGCGGCGAGCGTCACGGCGCGGGTGGCGAACGCCCCGAGCACGCTCCCGGTGCTGATCCGGCCGAACCGCTGGCACCCGAACCCGCGCCCGGGCAACCCGAGCTCGATCAGCCAGCGCGGGCTCGTCGGCCGGCAGAGCGCGGTCGTCGCCGCCGACCGGGCCGTGGTCGAGGTGCACTACGGGCCCTCCGTGATCACCCAGACCTCGGCGGCGGTGGCCTCCCCGGGGACGGTCCTGACCGACCTGGTCACCCTGAAGGGCGCGGACCCGGCGTACGTCGGCCCGGTGACCGCCGTGCTCTACGGCCCGTTCCCGACCCGTCCCACCGCGACCTCCTGCACCGGAGCACCCGTCGCCGGCACGGTGACGATGCCGGTGCGCGGCGACGGTTCCTACCGCACGCCCGGGATCAAGGTGGGCGCCGTCGGCTACTACACCTGGGTCGAGACCCTTCCTGCCATCCGGAGCCAGGACGCGCTGCGGACCCCCTGCGGGGTCGCCTCCGAGACGACGGTCGTCCGGACGACGCCCCAGGTCTCCACCCAGACCTCACGGTCGACGGTGGAGGTGGGAGCCGAGATCGCGGACCGGGTGCGTATCCGCGGGACCGCTCCGGGCTACGCCGCAACGGTGACCGCCCGGCTCTACGGCCCGTACGCCAGTCGGGAGGCGATGACGTGCACCGGGGCGCCGTACCGGGAGGTGACGTTCGCGGTCCGGGGCGACGGCGACTACCTGACGCCCTCGGTCCGGCTCGGCGCCGCCGGGTACTTCACCTGGGTCGAGTCGCTGCCCGGCTCCGGCCTGACCAACGCCATGACGACCAGGTGCGGTGAGGTCACCGAGACGACCCTGGCCCGCCGGACCCCGCCAGTGCCGAAGCAGCCGTACGTCCCGGCCGGGGGCTCGCGGCGGGGCGACCTCCGATGAGGTGGCCGGCGCTGGTCGCGGTGCTCGCCCTGCTGGCCGGCTGCGGGGCCGGGCCGACGCAGGAGCCCGCGACTACGGCTGCGGACCCGGCCCGTCCGGTGGCGGCCGGTGCGACCCCGCGGTGGACCTCGCCCGGGCCGCCTTCCGGGTCGCCTTCCCGGCCGCTCTCCGGAACGGTCGGCGATCCGCAGCCGATCGCCCGCATCGTCCCGCGGGCGGGGGACCGGATGACGATCGGCTCGCTCGGGGTCCGAGCTCGGATCAGGTCGGTGCGATTCGTCGGCGCCCGCCTGCAGATCCCGCCCTCGGTCGCCGAGGTCGGGTTGTGGCGCGACGGAGCCGGCCTGACCGACGCGGTCGGGACGACGGTCCTGGTGGGCCACGTGTCCGACGACCGGGACCGGCCGGGCGTGCTGGCGCGACTCGGCAGGATCCGGACCGGAGCGGAGATCCGGATCCGGTTCCGAGGACGGGAGCACCGGTTCCAGGTGCAGCGGGTGCGGAACTACCCGAAGTCGGGACTGCCGCGGAGCGTGTTCCGCCAGACCGGCCGGCACCGCCTGGTGCTGATCACCTGCTCGCGCAGGGTCGTGCGCCCGGGAGGCGGCTTCCACTACACGGAGAACCTGGTGGTGACGGCGAGCCCCGGCTGAGGCGGGCTGGCCCGAGAGCGGGATTCGTGGAGCGGATGACGAGATTCGAACTCGCGACATCGACCTTGGGAAGGTCGCGCTCTACCAGCTGAGCTACATCCGCACGTCGACGGCGAACCGGCGACGAAGAGAGATCGTAGCCGACGCGGGTACGGGAATCACCGGGCAGTCCCGGGGTTCCTGTGAACGCACTTGGGTTCTCTTGGCAGACTGTCCCGGACTCCACCGCGAGTCGTCCGCCGTACTTCCTTGGGAAACGAGTCACTCTGATGTTCCGTTCACGTACTTCTCGCCGCCTTCTTCCGGTCGCGGCGCTGGCCCTGGCCCTGGCCCTGGTCCTCGCCGGCTGCGGCAGCGACTCGAAAGACAGCTCGGACAAGGCTGAGGTCAAGCAGCCGACCGACCTGGTGCTGAAGGTCATCAAGGAGGGTGACGGCGCGACGGTCGGCACCGGCGACTCGGTCACCGTCGACTACCAGGGCACGAACTGGGACACCGGCAAGGTCTTCGACGAGAGCTACGGCAAGCAGCCGGCCACCTTCTCGACCGACCAGGTCGTCCCCGGCTTCGGTGCGGCGCTCGTCGGCCAGAAGGTCGGCTCGCAGGTGATGGTCAGCATTCCGCCGAAGTACGGGTACGGCGAGACCGGCAACGCCCAGGCCGGGATCAAGGGCACCGACTCGCTGCTCTTCATCGTCGAGATCAAGAGCACCAAGGCCGCGACGCTGACCAACGACTGCAACTTCAAGTCCGGCTCGTCCAGCGACGCGATCAAGGCGGCCGGCGCCTTCGGCAAGGTCCCGAACGCGACGTTCAAGAAGCCGTTGAACGCGCCCGGCACGCAGCGGACGATCATGACCGCCGGCAAGGGTGCCGTGACCAAGGCCGGTGACAGCCTCGACGTGGTGCTCAGCATCTACAACGGTCGTACCGGCAAGCAGATCGACAGCCAGCAGGTCACCCTGAAGGTCGGCGACGCGGCGCTCCCGAAGCAGTACCAGGCCGGGATCTCGTGCGTGAAGATCGGCTCGCGGGTCGCGACGGCGTTCCCCGCCAAGGCGCTGTTCGGCAAGACCGGCAACGCGCAGGCGGGCATCAAGGCGAAGGACTCGCTGGTCCTGGTCACCGACGTCCTCAACATCGCCAAGCCGCTCACCCCGGGTGAGTGGAAGGACGCTCCGAGCGTGAAGTTCGACGGCTCCAACCCGCCGAAGGTCGAGCTGAACAAGTAGCCCTCCCGGCACGCTGTCCACGTCCCGCCGTACACCGAACTGAGGCCCTGATGGTGCGCACCCCGACCTCGCGACGGATGGTTCCGATCGCATCGCTCGTCGTCCTGGCCCTCTCGGTGGCCGGGTGCGGCGGTGACGACAAGAAGGACGGTCCGGCCGCGACGGGCGATCCGGTCAGCAACGGCTGCGGCTACAAGTCCGGAGCCGCCAGCGACGCGGTCGAGGTCAAGGGCGACTTCGGCAAGGAGGTCACCGCGACCTTCTCCAGGCCGCTCAAGGCCTCGTCGCTGCAGCGCTCGGTGGTCACCAAGGGTGACGGCGCGACGCCGCCGAAGAACGCCGTCCTGAACGTCTCGCTGAGCATGTTCAGCGGGAAGGACGGCAAGTCGGTCGTCGCCGGCACCCAGAAGTTCACGGTCGGCGACGCCGAGATCTCCAAGAGCCTCCAGGCGTCGTTCGAGTGCGTCCCGATCGGCTCACGGGTGGTCACGGCGGTGCAGGCGAAGGACATCTTCGGCGACGCCGGGAACCCGCAGGCCGACCTCGCCGGTTCCGACACCGTGGTGATCGTGACCGACGTGGTCGAGAAGTACACGCCGCCGAAGCCGACCGAGTGGACGGACGCGCCGGACGTCACCTTCGACGGGCGCAAGTCGCCGGTCGTGACGCTGCCCGGTGGGGAGCCGCCCGCGGACCTGCAGGTGCAGGTGATCAAGAAGGGCACCGGCGCCAAGGTCGCGGCGGGCGACACCGTCACGCTGAACTACAAGGGCATGAACTGGGAGACCGGCAAGGTCTTCGACGAGTCCTACGGCAAGGGCAAGGTGCCGATCAGCTTCCCGGCGAACCAGTTCGTCCCCGGGTTCACCGCCGCCATCGTCGGCCAGCGCGCCGGGGCGCGCCTGATCGTCAGCATCCCGCCCAAGCTCGGGTACGGCGAGACCGGCGACAACCCGCTCGCCGGTCAGACGATGGTCTTCGTGATCGAGATCCAGGCGACCAAGACCGTCGGCTAGGCCCTGAGGCCGGGCCTCAGCTCTCGGACGGGGTGATCGGCGCCAGCGTCGGCCGCTTCACCGAGACCGAGTCGCCGGAGGAACGGCCGGTGAGCCGGCGGTGGATCCACGGTCCGAGGAAGTCCCGGGTCCAGGCGGCGTTCGACTCCAGACGCTCGCGCCGCGACAGCGACGGCAGCGTCGGCCGGGGGAGCTGTGCGACGTCGTGGGCGACGCCGAGCGCCTCGAGCACCGCGAACGCGATGTACTGGTGGCCGTAGGCGTTCAGGTGCATCCGGTCGGTGTCGAAGACCTCGGCGTGGTCCCCGTCGCGCATCCGCCACATGTCGACCAGGGTCGTCCCGTGCCGGTCGCTGATCTCCCGGACGTGCTCGTTGAAGATCGCCATCCGGCCGCGCAGCGCCGCGTAGATCCCGCTGCTGCCGGGGTCGAAGATCGTGAACAGCACCACCCGGGCGCCGGTCCCGGCCAGGCGCGAGACCCCGTCGTCGTACGTCGCTGCCAGCGCGTCCAGGTCGACGCGGGGCCGGAGCACGTCATTGGCTCCGGCGTGGATCGACACCAGGTCGGGCGCGAGCGCGATCGCCGGCTCGATCTGGTCGGCGATGATCGGCTCGAGCTTGCGGCCCCGGATCGCCAGGTTGGCGTACCCGAATCCCTCCGCGCCGGGCTGCGTCGCCAATACCTCGGCGACCCGGTCGGCCCACCCGCGGAGACCGTTGGGACGCCCGGGTGCGGGATCGCCGACACCCTCGGTGAACGAGTCGCCCAGAGCGACGTAACGATGGAACGGCATGGAGTCACCCTACGAGGCGCGGTAGCGTGCTCGCGTGCTGCTCTCAGACCGCGACATCCTCGCCGAAATCGAATCCCGACGGATCCAGGTGGAACCGTACGACGAGGCGATGATCCAGCCCTCCAGCATCGACTTCCGGCTGGACCGCTTCTTCCGGGTGTTCGAGAACCACCGCTACCCGCACATCGATCCGGCGGCGGACCAGTCCGACCTGACCCGCGAGGTCGAGCCCGACGGGGACGAGCCGTTCATCCTGCACCCGGGCGAGTTCGTGCTGGGGTCGACGTACGAGGTGGTCAGCCTGCCGGACGACATCGCCGCCCGGGTCGAGGGGAAGTCCTCGCTGGGCCGGCTGGGCCTGCTGACCCACGCCACCGCCGGCTTCGTCGACCCCGGCTTCAGCGGTCACGTGACCCTCGAGCTGGCCAACGTCGCGACGCTGCCGATCAAGCTCTACCCGGGCATGAAGATCGGTCAGCTCTGCTTCTTCCGGCTGTCCTCGCCGGCGGCGCACCCGTACGGCTCGGAGAAGTACGGCTCCCGGTACCAGGGTCAGCGAGGACCGACACCGTCGAAGTCCTACGCGAACTTCCACCGAACCAAGATCTGATCAAGGACGCGGCAGCGGCCTTGATCAGACGGTCATCGAGCGGCGAGCACCGAAGCGAGGGTCGAGCTCGGCGACCCGCGTAGTCGAGAGGTGGTGCGGTGCGCGCAGTCCGGTCCGCCAACGACCGTGAAACGGGCGTATCACCGGCGCTGCTCCGGGATCCTCGGGGTGGTGCGCCGGACCCGGGCGGTGATCACCACGTTGGCCGGCTCGTCCTTCTCGGTGCTGGTCCACATGTCGCCTCCCCTCAGACCTGCTGCAGGTGGACGTCGCCGCTGACGGTGCTGGCCCGCAGCTCGACGTAGTCCTGGCCCTCAGCGGGCTTGCCGACGCTGTCGAGGCGGTTCGCGACCGAACCGGTGACGGTGCTGATGTCGGTCCAGACCGGGGTGCCGCTCGAGATCCCGACCCGGACGTCGCCGGAGACGTTCTTCGCGGTCACCTTGCCGCGCAGGGCGTGACCGACGGTGACGTCGCCGGAGGCGGTGGTCAGCGAGAGGTCCGCCTCGGCGCGGTTGACCTGGAGGTCGCCCGAGCCGGTCTTCATCACCACGGTGTCGTGGACCAGGTCGAGGACCACGTCGCCGGAGCCGGTGGAGATGCCGGTGGTGCCGTGCACGTCACCGAGCTGGACGTCGCCGGACCCGCTCTTGATCCGGACCGCGCCGGCGAGCTCACCCGCCTTGACGTCACCCGAGCCGGTCTCGATCACCACCGGCCCGTCGGCGCGCTCGACCTCGACGTCGCCGGAGCCGGTCTTGATCTTGACCGAGCCGAGGGTGCCGGAGGAGGTGGTGTCCGCCGAACCCGTCTTGGTGACGAGCGCGCTGCCGTTCGGGACCGTGATCCGGACCCGGTGCGCGTCCCCGTGGCCGAAGAACCGGCCGCGCGGTGCGACGACCGCGAGCTGCTTGCCGTTCTGCTCGACGACGAACTCCTCGGCGCGGGATCCGTCGATCTCGACGACCGCCTCGGTGACGTCGGCGCAGATCGTGGCCAGCTGCCCGGACCCGAGTTCGACGTACAGGTTCACCGGCTCGGGGGTGGTGAAGGTCTTCCTCATGACTCCTCCTCGTGGTGTCGGCACCGGCTCAGACCCAGCCGGTCATGCGCTTGCTCCCGCGGCCCTTGCCGCCCGGGCCGAAGCCGTCGAGCGGGAAGCTGGAGAGGTCGATGTCGATGTTGATGCCGCTCTCGCGGGTGGCGGTGCGCAGCACGTTGACGATCCAGGTGTTCAGGGAGCTGCCGTGCTTGGCCGCCAGCTCCTCGGCCCGGGACTTGACGCCCTCGGGGAGACGCAACGTGATCCGGGCGGTGGCGGCGTCGCTCTCGTCGTCCTCGGCCGCGCTCGGTGCGATCGGCTCCTCGGCCGGCGCGGGGTGGGCGACGACGAACTCGAGCTCGCGGCCCGAGAGCCGTACGTCGACCGAGCCGGCGCGCATCTCGGTGGTGATCTCGGCGGCGGCCTGGGAGAGCGCCTCCATCAGGGCCAGGCGCATGCTGGGGTCGAGGGCCAGGGCGAGCCGTTCGGCGGCGGCCTGGATGTGCTCGTCGCCGGCAGCAGCGGACTGGGCGAGGTGTTCGCGCAGCCGGTCGACGTACGGGGTGATGTCCATGTGCACCACAGTGACATCACTGTGGTGTCATGTCAACATCTTTCTGATGTCACGCCTGGCGGTGGACTACTTCACCACCGGGATCGTCAGCATCGACGGGTACTGGGCCGAGTTGTGGATCTTGATCACCGTGAGGGTGCTCAGCAGGTCCGGGAGGATCGGCGACAGGTGCGGTACGTCGAACGCCTGGACGGCGATCCGCAGCCGGTGGCCGGGCAGGATCTTGCCGCCGGTCGGGAAGATCTCGACGTCGACCGGGGCGATCGCGCCCCTGGCCAGCTTCGCCTTCGCCGCCTTGGTGAACGGGTGGTACGGCTGGATCAGCTGCCCGTCCAGGTAGCGCGACCTGCTCTTGTCCAGGGCCCGGTGCGAGATCACCTGCCAGCCGCCGGTGTACCGGGAGACCGTCCCGTCGGGTGCCTCGTCCTCGACGGCGACCGACAGCATCCCGTCGCCGCTGTTGCTCGAGACGTACAGCCGCGCGTTGATCGGACCCTGCAGCGCGACGGCCTTGGTGACCGGGGCGGTCCGGAAGACGACGCCGGACTTGTCGTTGAGCTTGTTGTTGGTGAAGCAGGGGTTCTTGCCCGGGAAGCTGCCGAGCAGGCCTGCCGTCCACTGGTCGGTGGAGCGGGTGCAGAGGCCGGAGACCGGAACCGGGTAGACCGACGAGGTGCCCGCGGTGACGGCGCCGGTGGTCAGCGCGCCGGCGGTCGAGGCCGTCCGGGAGGTGCCGGAGAGCCGGTAGCTGACCGCCTTCCGGTTGCCCAGCCACGACGACGCCGACCTCCATGCGCCGGTGCCCTGCTCGTAGTACGTGATCGGCGGGATGTCGCGATCCAGCGACGGGTCCGCGACCCCCTTCACGTAGTGGTCGAACCAGCGCAGCTTGAGCTCGTCGAGCGAGCCCAGCCCGGCCTTGCCGACCTCGCCACCGCCGGAGGCCTGCAGGTGGTTCCAAGGCCCGATGATCATCTTGGCCGGGACGCCGCGCTTGGCCAGGTTCTCGAAGAGCAACGGCGTGCCGCGCTGGAACAGGTCGTACTCGCCGGAGACGAAGAACGTCGGCACCTGGATCCTGCTGGCCACGTTGATCGGCGAGCGCTGCTTGTAGAAGTCGCCGTCGAACGCCGCCTCGCCGCCGGTGAACGCCTTGAGGATCAGCGGGACGGTGAAGTTGCCCGCGCCGGCGAGGTGCTGGACCAGTGTGCTCAGCGGGCTCAGGTCCGTGGGCGGAGTGGTCGGCGGGATCAGCCCGGTGCCGGTGACCAGGCCCAGCCAGAGCGGGATGAAGCCGACGTCGAGCTGGCCGCCGGAAGCGACGACGTCGCGGTACACGTCGGCGGCGGGGACCT
Organism: Nocardioides marmoriginsengisoli; assembly: GCF_003725695.1. Lineage (GTDB taxonomy): Bacteria > Actinomycetota > Actinomycetes > Propionibacteriales > Nocardioidaceae > Marmoricola > Marmoricola marmoriginsengisoli. The sequence goes on along the minus strand of NZ_RJSE01000009.1, from coordinate 151,036 downwards.
GCGGGAAGATCGCCTTCAAGCCCGCCGGGCGACCGGCCGCGGCGAACATCTGCGCGATGCCCATGTACGACGGCCCGGCCATCGCGGTGCTGCCGTTGCTCCACGGCTGCTGGTGCGCCCACTCCATGACCAGGGCGCCGTCGCGGTTCTCCCGGGTGCAGAACGCGCACCACTGGCCGTCGGAGGTGCCGGTGCCGCGGGCGTCGACGGTGAGCTGCGCGTACCCGCGCTGGACCAGGTACTCCGGGGCGCCGCCGGCCAGGCCGCCGGCGTACTGCTGGACGCCCTTGTTGTACGCCGTGATGGTCACGATGACCGGGAACTTCTTCGCGATCGCCTTGCCGGCGGCGTCGGCGGGGAGGATCAGGTCGCCGCGGAGAAGGACGCCGTCGTCCATCTTGATCGGCAGGTTCGGGATGGTCACCGTCTTCGGGTACTGCACCCCGCGTGCCTTCCAGGCGCCCGTCCTCGCGGCCGCCTTCCCGGGCCGGGAGGTCGAGCCCTTCGCCGCGCCGCGGCGTGCCTTCGCGTCCGCCGCGGTCCTGTCGGTCTTGGCGGGAGTCCTCGTCTCGGTCGTCGCCCGGGGCGCACCCGCGCTCGCGGGCGAGTCGCTCCCGCCGTGCTTGGCCACGGCGACGGCGGCGATCGAGCCGCCGGTCAGCGCCAGGGTGGCGACGGCTGCGGTCGTCAGCTTGGTGAGCGCGTGCATCTGAGGGTTTCCTCCCGTTGTGTCGGGAGTTCAACGAGTTCTCCCGGCCGCAAGTTACGGCACGGTAACAACTGCCGGGGGTGCCGGACGGGAGTCTCAAAACCCGAAGGGCCGCCCCTGCCGGGTGGCAGGAACGGCCCTCGTGGTGTTCGGTCGATCAGAGGTCGAACAGCGATCCGCCCTCGGGGATCTTGGTGTCGGTCTTCGGCTGGTGCGCCTCGCCCGAGCTGGCCGGGGGCGCCGGCTTCTCCTCGGGCTCGGGCTCCGCCTCGGGCTCCTCTGCTTCCGCAGCCGGCTCGGCGACGGGGGTCGTGGCCGGCTCGGCGGGGGCGATGTCGAAGAGCGACCCGGAACCGAGGTCGGCCTGGGGTGCAGCCGCTGCCTTGGGTGCGGGCGTCTCGACAGGCTCGACGTTCGGTGCGGCCTCGGTGGGGGCTACGTCGAAGAGTGATCCGCCCGAGCCGAGGTCGGCCTTGGGTGCGGTCTCTGCCTTGGGTGCGGGCGTCTCGACAGGCTCGACGTCCGGAGCGGCCGGGGCCGGAGTGTCGAAGAGCGATCCGCCGGCGGCCGGAGCGGCTGGGGCCGGAGTGTCGAACAACGATCCGCCCGAGGCCGGAGCGGCAGGCTCCGCCGGGGTGTCGAAGAGCGATCCGCCGGCAGCCGGAGCGGCGGGTGCGGCCGGGGCCGAGTCGAAGAGCGATCCACCGGCGGCCGGAGCAGCCGCGGGAGCCTCAGCCGGCTCGGCAGGCGCAGCCGGAGCGGCGGGAGCCTTCTTCGCGGCCGGGGCCTTCTCCTTCTTGCCCTCGCCCTTGACCGACGCGAGCAGCAGCTGGGCGACGTCGAGGACCTCGACGTTCTCACCGGCGCGGCCGGCGTCCTGCTCGCTGGTGAGGCCGTCCTCGAGCATCGTGCGGCAGAACGGGCAGCCGACGGCGATCTGGTCGGCGCCGGTCTCGACGGCCTCGGCGGTGCGGTTCACGTTGATCCGCTCGCCGATGGTCTCCTCCATCCACATCCGGGCGCCACCGGCGCCGCAGCAGAAGGAGCGCTCGGCGCTGCGCGGCATCTCGACGACCTCGGAGCCCGGGATCACCTGGAGCAGCTCGCGCGGCGGCGAGTAGACCTGGTTGTGACGGCCCAGGAAGCAGGGGTCGTGGTAGGTGATCTTGCGGGTCGGGCCGGGGGCCGCGACCGGGGTCAGCTTCTTCTCGCGCACCAGACGGTTGAGCAGCTGGGTGTGGTGCACGACCTCGAGCTCGATGCCGAACTGCTTGTACTCGTTCTTCAACGTGTTGAAGCAGTGCGCGCAGGTCGAGACGACCTTCTTGACCTTGTGCTCGTTGAACGTCTCGATGTTCTGCTGCGCGAGCGCCTGGAAGACGAACTCGTTGCCGGCCCGGCGAGCGGAGTCACCGGTGCAGGTCTCGCCGTTGCCCAGGACGGCGAAGGAGACGCCCGCCATGTCGAGCAGCTCGGCCACCGCGCGGGTGGTCTTCTTGGCCCGGTCCTCGTAGGCGCCGGCGCAGCCGACCCAGAACAGCCAGTCGACCTCGGTCAGGTCCTGGACGTCCTCGCCGACGACCTTCACGTCGAAGTCGAGTCCCTGCGCCCACTCCATCCGGGCGTTCGGGTTCATGTTCCAGGGGTTGCCCTTGTTCTCCAGGCCCTTGAAAAGTCCGTTGAGCTCGGCCGGGAAGTTCGCCTCGACCAGCACCTGGTAGCGGCGCATGTCGATGATGTGGTCGACGTGCTCGATGTCGACCGGGCACTGGTTCACGCAGGCGCCGCAGTTGGTGCAGGACCAGAGCACGTCGTTGTCGATGATCGCGCCGCCCTCGGGGTGCCACGCGTACTCACCCTCGGAGACGCCGACCAGCGGGCGCTCGGCCTCGGCCAGGACCTCGGCGGGCAGCTCGCTGCGCTTGTCCTCGGGCGTCATCAGGAACGGCGCCTTGGCGAACGCGTGGTCGCGCGCGTTCATGATCAGCATCTTCGGCGAGAGCGGCTTCTCGGTGTTCCAGGCCGGGCACTGGGACTGGCAGCGGCCGCACTCGGTGCAGCTGGCCATGTCGAGCAGGCCCTTCCACGAGAAGTCCTCGATCGAGCCGATGCCCAGGACGGTTTCCTCGTCGAGGTCCTCGACGTCGTCGAGGGTGATCGCCTTGCCGTCGGAGATCATCTCCTTGACCGCGCCGAGCGCGACCGGGCCGTCGGGGCGCTTGAACATGATGTTGATCGGCGCCACGAAGATGTGCAGGTGCTTGGAGTTCAGCACGATGATCAGGAAGACCAGCATGATCCCGATGTGCAGCAGCAGGCCGACGCCCTCGAGGATCTCCAGGCCGTTGTCGCCGTGGTGCAGGCCCATCGAGTTGATCACGTTGCCGATGGCGTGCGAGAAGAACGCCGAGCTGCTGCTGTAGGGCAGGTTGTCCGCCGCGGCGGCCGCGCCGCGGAACAGGAACATCGTCCAGATGACGTTGAAGATCATGATCAGGACGACCCAGGCGCCGCCGGTGTGCGACCCCTTGAACCGGGACTTGCGGCCGAGCTTCGCCGGCTGGTTCTTGTAGCGGATGATCGCGAAGGTCAGCAGGCCGACCAGGCAGAGCACGCCGATCAGGTCCTGGGCGAAGCCGAGGATCCACCAGTCGCCGACGAGCGGGATCTTCCAGTGCGCGTTGGTCGACAGCAGGATGCCGTACGCCTCGACGTACACGGTGCCGAGGATCAGGAACGCGTACATCACGAAGGAGTGCGCGATGCCGGGGATCGACCACTTGAGCAGCTTCTTCTGACCGAGGACCTCGACCAGCTGGTTCTTCAGCGCCTTGCTCACCCGGGAGGTGACACCGACGATGCGGTCCGGGGCCGGCTTGCCCCCCGTGATCAGCCGCACCAGGAAGATCACCCGCTTCAGGGCGAGCGGCAGGATCACGATGTTCAGGATCAGGCCCAGGATGAGCGTGAGCTTGGTGTCCAAGGGGAGTCACTCCAACCTTCCGGCGCTCGGCCGGTCACAACATTGAGGAAGCGTGCGTGTAGTCGGGCACAGACTATTGCCCCGCACGGATGCACCGCACCCGCAGGTCGTGTGAGAAACGCTACTCTCGGGTAACTTCGCCGTCTCGGAAATGCTCCGGGCCGGCGGTCAGCCCTTGATCGCGGAGACCCGGCCGCTCTTGGTGAACGTGATCGTGAGCGCGCCCTTGGTGGTGCAGTAGGTGAACTTCTGGGCGAGGCGGCGGTGCGGCTGGCCGACCGTCGAGACCACCTTCCACCAGCCGGCGCCACGGCGCACGTGGCTCTTGATCCACCGCTTGGAGCGCTTCACCGACGGGTTGGTGCAGGCGTCGGGCTTCACGCCGTACGCGCGCTCCCAGGTCTGCAGGTAGGCCTCCGGGCCGCGGTACATGTCCTTGACGATGTTGGGTCCGGCGATCTTCCGGAGGTCCTCGATCCAGTCGGCGTATAGGCCGTAGTGCGCGACGCCGTCCTTGTTGATGTCGTAGACGCGCTGGCCGCTGACCTGCTGGTAGACCTTCACGCCGCCGAGCGCGGTGAACGGGTACTTCACCGGGTTCTTGGAGGCGCCCGGGCGCGGGTCGCCCTGCGCGCCGAGGCCGTTGATGTCGGCGCCGAAGCCGAAGCCCCAGTAGGTCCGCGGGTTCGCCCAGGTCAGGTGCCGCTTCCACTTGGCCACGAAGCCGGTGCTGTCGCCGGCGTACGGCGTGATGAAGCCCTTCTCCTGGTAGATCCGCGGGTACGCGTCCGGGGTGGACCAGGAGTGGCTGGAGACGACGCCCGGGTAGTTGATCTTGTCGATCAGGTTCAGCGACTGCTTCCGTGCCTTGACGCTCATGTGGTCCGGGTCGAAGAGCATGTGCCGCTTCGCCATCGACTTGATCGTGTAGGCACCGAGCCCGCTCAGTCCCAGGGTGTTGCAGTGGTGCTTGGCCGGGTAGATCGGGACGGCCGGCAGGGTGTCCGCGATCTTCTTGGGGAGCACCTTGAGGATCGCTCCGAAGAGGCCGTCCTGCGCCGGGATCGGGATCGAGTTGGACTGGTCGTTGTCGTGGACCTCGGGGTCGTTCGGGGCGCAGGTGGTCATCCGCCACGGCGACCCGGTCTCCAGGATGTTGGCCGCGTTGACCAGGTAGCCCGTCGTCCCGGAGTCGCCGGCGACGCCGGCCAGCGCGTTGTCGAACTTGTTGACGAGCTCCATCTGGGTGACGCCCATCTTGCGGACCGCGGTGAGCTGCTTGTCGATCGACGCCTCGGTGCAGGTCGCGCGGCCCAGGCGGGTGTGGCAGCCGAAGAGGACCGAGGTCTCGATCCCCATCACGACCGCGAGCTTGCCCTGGTTCATCACCTGGCGGGCCTGGACCGGGGTGGTGACGATCCGGTACCAGCCCTTGCCGGGGCCGCCGTGCTGGGCGTCGATGTAGGCCTCCATCAACCGCATGTCCTTGGCCTGCAGCCGCAGCGAGGCCATGTCGTCGCAGGAGTTGCGCTTGATCGGGTAGAGCATGCAGAGCTGGTTGTTCTCGACGAGCAGGTTGACCAGCAGTCGCTGCCCGGCGAGCCAGGAGCGCTCCATCCACTTGTAGTACGTGCCCTCGTGGGCGAGTGCGTCCGGGGCCGGCCAGCTCTTGAACGTCGGCCAGCCGACCGGGTCGGCGTTGACCTCGCCGGAGAGGAACGACTCGACGACGCCGCTGCCGACCGAGTTCACGTTCTCGCAGCCCTTGAGCGCCACGGTCACGCCCCACGGCGACCACGGCCGTCCGCAGTGCAGCTCGCCGCCGAGGAACTCGAACGCCATCCCGTGGGTGTGCGCGTCGACGGTGCCGCGGGTCTCCTGGAAGCTGGTGACACCGGCAGCCGGGTTGCCGACGACGTTGGTACTGATCTCGGGGAACGCCGTGCACCCGCCACGCTTGTACGGCGTGAGGTCGGAGCTGGCGTTGGGGCTGGTGAGGAAGACGGCGCGGCCGTTCGGGCCGGCGGAGAGGTAGCCGTTGTCGGCCAGGAACAGCCGGAACCGCTGCGCGCCGACCTGGGTGACGGTCCAGTCGACGGCCGGCCCGGGCTTGGTGCCGAAGGTCGCCCGGGACTTGTTGCCGCCGAGGTAGGTGCCGGACTTGGTGTACAGCAGGTAGCGGCCGAGCGCGGTCGGCTTGAAGTAGAAGGGCGCGGCCGCGTTCACGTCGGCACCGGTGAAGGTCGGGCCGAAGCCGGTGAGCCACCGGCCGCTGCTCGCGGACTTCAGGCCGTAGCAGGCGTTGAAGAGGTTGTACCGGTTGCTCGGGATCGTCGGCTGGGGCGGGTTGATCGCCACGTTCCGCAGCGGCACCGCCTTCTCGTTGCGCTGCTGGGCGGCGGAGCCGGCGTGCCGGGCCGCCTGCAGCGGCGTGGTCGGGTCGGCGGTGTCGGCGTCGGTCGTCGGAGCCGAGCGGGAGACCGAGTTCTTGGTCTTCGGGTCGTTGTCGTCGTGCGGCGGCGCGCCCGGGTCGTGCGAGTGGGTGCCGTCGGCGTTCATCACGGTGTCGGACTTCTTCGCGGCCGTGTTGGCCGTCGTGGCGGCGTACGACTTCTTCAGCTCGTCGGCCTGGCTCGGTCCGCTGTCGTTGCCGGCACGGTTGTAGACCAAGGTGGCCGCGAGGACGGCGATGGAGACGCACACCACGAGGGCGAGCCGGAAGTTTCCGCGCATGAAGACCTATCCCTTTACTGCCCCCGGTGAGTACTGCTGTGATGCCCAACGACGACGCGACGGTCCGAGTCACGGCCCGAGTCGAGGGAACTTACCGCTCAGTAGGTTAGGGCGGATCGATCGGCTGCGGAAGGTTTTCGGCGCGTCGGTCAGTGGCCGCTGACGCGCCGGCTCAAGGTCTGCGCGGTGGCCCGGACGGCGGCGGCGATCGCGGCGACGTCGGCGCTGCCGTCGACCGGGTAGGTCACGGCGAGGCCGGCCAGCGGCAGGCCGTTGTGATCGAGCACCGGTACGGCGATCGACGCCAGCCCGGGGGACACCTCGCCGTCCTCGACGGCGTACCCGCGCTGCCGGGTCTCGACCAGGATCGTCCGCAGGGCTGCCGGGGTCGTCGGGCCGACGCCGGTCCGGGCGACGAACGCGTCCTTGCCCGGGTAGAGCGCACGGACCTGGGCGGCGGGCAGCTCGGCCAGGATCGCGCGGCCGCTGGCGGTGAGGTGGGCGGGCAGCCGGACGCCGACGTCGGTGATCAGCGGCGGCCGGCCGGGAGCGCGCTCCTCGATCACGTAGAGAACGTCGCGGCCGTGCGGGACCGCCAGGTGGGCGGACTCGCCGACCCGGTCGGCCAGGGTCGCCAGCGGGCGCCGGGCGAGGCGTTGCAGCGGAGCCTGGCGGGCGTAGCCGCTGCCGACCTCGAAGGCGGCGACCCCGAGGCCGTACCGCCGCTCGTCGGCGAGATGGGTGACGAAGCCTTCCTCGGCCATCGCGGTCATCAGGTGGTAGGCCGTGGAACGCGGCAGCTCGCAGGCCCGCATCACCCGCTCGAGCGGGACCGGGTCGGGTTGGCTGGCGAGGAACTTCAGGACGCGCATCGCCTTCGTCGCGGCCGGCACCTGGCTCATGGGCCGAGCCTACGGCCTCGGATCCGAGACCCGGGTGATGTCGGAGCGAGGTGCGACGCTGGTGCGATGGAAGCGGAGTCGTACGAATTCGAGGCTGAGCTCTGGCAGTGGCAGAGCGACAGCGCGCCGGCGTCCTGGTACTTCGTGACCATGCCGGAGGACGCGTCGGCGGACCTGCGGATGGAGGCCGGGCCGCCGCGGGGTTTCGGCAGCGTCCGGGTCGAGGCGAGAATCGGTGCGACGGCCTGGCGCACCTCCGTGTTTCCGCAGAAGGAGTCCGGCTGCTTCGTGCTCCCGGTGAAGAAGGCCGTCCGTCTCGCCGAGGGGCTCGAGGACGGCGAGCCCTGCCTGGTGACGTTGCGAACGAGCGCGGAGTAGCGGCTCAGTCCTCGACGCGGATCCCCATCCCGGTGGCCATCGCCGGCGCGAGCGCCATCAGCTGGTCGGTGGAGATGGTCGCGCCGCGCAGATGGTCGAGACCGACGATCTCGGTCAGGTCGGCTCCGCGCAGGTCGACGTTGGTGAGGGTGGAACCGGTCAGGTGCAGGGCCCCGATCCGCGAGCCGCTCAGCGCGACCCGGTCCGCGACGGCCTCCATCAGGTCGAGGTCCTCGATGGTGCAGTCGACGAACGCGACGTTGGTCAGCTCGGTTGCACGCAGATTGACGTAGCCCAGCTTGCAGCGGGTGAACCGGACGCTGTTCAGCTTCGACCCGAAGAGCTCGGCGGCCCCGAACCTGCTGTCTCGAACCTCGACGTCGCGCATCCGGGCTCGGCCGCCGGAGGTGGTGGTGAAGTCGCCGCGCTCCACGATCGTCTCGGCGACCTTGGCGCCGCGGATCTCCCAGCGATCGGCGACGACCCCGCGGAACAGCGAGGACTCCAGGCCGGTGCGGGCATCGACCCGCCACTCGTCCACGGTGATCTCGTCGAACTGGAGGCCGTCGATGACGGTGCCGTCGGAGAGCTCGCTGGCGTCTGCAGGTCGGAGGTCGCCCAGGATGATCTGGTCGAAGGCGGGGGCGATCGTCGTACGGCGTGCGGGTCGGGGCATGAGACGTCCTGGAGATCTGGTCGGTCGGGGCGGGACGTTTCTACCGCAAGGGCCCGTCACAACTCGACGGACGACAAGGGCCCACTGGCCGGACAACAAGGGCCCACTCGACGGACGACAAGGGCCCACTCGACGGGGTCGGCTAGGTGTCGAGGTCCGCTTCGTCGCGGGGGACCAGGGGGGCGGCGAGGAGGGGGAAGAGGCCGGTCAGTCCGAAGGCGACGCCGTACCCCCAGAGCGGGATCAGGAGGCCGATCAGCGGGGGGACCGCGGTGGCGGTCAGGTACTGGCCGGTGTTCTGCAGGCCGAGCGCGCGACCCGACCAGAACGGGCCGGCACGCTCGGCGACCGCGGTGAAGGCGAGGCCGTTGTCGGCGACGGTGATCATGGTGGCGAGCATGATCAGCGGGACGGCGACCGACCAGTCCAGCCGGATGGTGACGCCGACGGCGAGCATGGTGAGCCCGGCGGCGACTGCCACCCAGCGCAGCGGCCGGGTGCGGGAGCCGACGACGTCGGAGAGGTGTCCGGCGCCGATCCGGCCGACGGCGCCGAGGACCTGGGCCGCCGCGACCAGCGCTCCGGCCGCTCCGGGGCTCCAGTCCCGTCCGACCTGCAGCCAGACCAGCATGAAGGTCCAGACCGTGAACTGCGGGATGACCAGCAGGATCGAGACCGCGTGGATCCGGGTCAGGTAGGTGCTGTTGCGGTACGGGTTCTCCGCGGCGACGTCCGCCGGGCGCGGTGGTCGCGCCGGGTCGAGCACCCAGGCCCAGCAGGCCAGCGCGGTGACCGCGGCGAAGGCGGCCGGTACGGCGAGCGCGGCGCCGATACCGTGCAGGTCGGCCATGACCGGGATCGCGATCGCCGCCAGCCCGACACCGATCGGTTGTGCCATCTGCCGGATGCCCATCGCGGTGCCGCGGCGTCGCGGCGGGAACCAGCCGACCACGACCCGCCCGCTGGCCGACGAGGTCCCCGCGGAGGCCGCTCCGGCCAGGAACAGGAACACCCCCAGCAGGACGGTGCTCTCGTGGAACCAGGCGGCCGCCGCCAGGGCGAGGGCCGAGGACGCCAGGCTGCTGACCAGGACGAACCGCTCGCCGCTCGCATCGACCACCGCGCCCCAGAGCACCAGGGTGCAGGTGCTGCCGGCGATGGCGGCGGCGGCGATCAGTCCTGCCGTGGCCAGGCTGAGCCCGCCATGGTGCAGCGCCGGGATCAGGAAGGCCGGCCCGTTGACCGCGGCCGAGCTGGCGGACTGCCCGAGCGTGGACAGCCCGAGCATCAGCCAGGGGCGCGGGCGCTGGGGAGTCACCCTCGGAACGCTAGGCGTGCCGAGACCGGCGAGAGCCGAAATCTTGGCCCGTGGCCGGTGAGATGCGTCTCCCGACGCGTCTCGGATGTGAGACGGGTCCGGGCGTTCGGGTGGTTCTCGATCCGGCTGCGCCGACCTTGAATGGAGGCATGACTTCCGCTGCTCCCGCCGTCCAGGTCGGCGTCGGCCCGATCTCCTTCGAGGACCTGATCAAGGTCGCTCGCGACGGTGCACCCGTGGCCCTGACCGAGGACGCCCGGCTGGCGATCGAGCGCGCCCGCGAGGTGGTCGACCGGCTCGCCGGGGGTGAGACGCCGACGTACGGGATCTCGACGGGGTTCGGCGCCCTGGCCACCCGGCACATCCCGACCGAGATGCGCGCGCAGCTGCAGAAGTCGCTGGTCCGTTCGCACGCCGCCGGCTCGGGTCCCGAGGTCGAGCGCGAGGTGGTCCGGGCGCTGATGCTGCTCCGGCTCTCCACGCTGGCGACCGGGCGCACCGGGGTCCGGGTCGGGACGGCCGAGCTGATCGCGGCGCTGCTGTCGGCCGGGATCACCCCGGTCGTGCACGAGTACGGCTCGCTCGGCTGCTCCGGAGACCTGGCGCCGCTCGCGCACTGCGCGCTGGCCCTGATGGGCGAGGGGATGGTGCGGGATGCGGCCGGGGCGCTGGTGCCGGCCGCCGACGCGCTGGCCGCCGCCGGGCTCGCACCGGTCGAGCTGGTCGCCAAGGAAGGCCTGGCCCTGATCAACGGCACCGACGGGATGCTCGGGATGCTGGTGATGGCGCTGACCGACCTCGACCTGCTGCTCCGGACCGCCGACATCGCGGCGGCGATGTCGGTCGAGGGCCAGCTCGGCACCGACCGGGTCTTCGCGCCGGAGCTGCAGGCGATCCGGCCGCATCCCGGTCAGGCCGCCTCGGCGGCGAACCTGGTCGCGCTGCTGCGCGACTCCGGCGTCGTCGCCTCGCACCGAGGGCCCCAAGAGGATGGGACCCAGTGCAACCGGGTCCAGGACGCCTACTCGCTGCGCTGCTCGCCGCAGGTGCACGGCGCCGCCCGCGACACCCTCGACCACGCCCGCGTCGTCGCCGGTCGCGAGCTCGCCTCGGCCGTCGACAACCCGGTCGTGCTCGCCGAGGAGGGTCGGGTCGAGTCGAACGGCAACTTCCACGGAGCGCCGGTCGCCTACGTGCTCGACTTCGCCGCGATCGTGGCCGCCGACGTCGCGTCGATCAGCGAGCGTCGTACCGACCGGTTCCTGGACAAGGCCCGCAGCCACGGGCTGCCACCGTTCCTGGCCGACGACCCGGGCGTCGACAGCGGCCACATGATCGCCCAGTACACCCAGGCCGCGATCGTCTCGGAGCTCAAGCGGCTGGCCGCTCCGGCGTCGGTCGACTCGATCCCGTCGAGCGCGATGCAGGAGGACCACGTCTCGATGGGGTGGTCCGCCGCGCGCAAGCTGCGCCGGTCGGTCGACGGGCTCACCCGGGTGCTCGCGATCGAGGTGCTCACCGCCGCGCGCGCCCTCGACCTGCGGGCGCCGCTGCAGCCGTCGCCGGCGACCGGGGCCGTGATCGCGCTGCTGCGCGACGCCGGCATCGCCGGGCCGGGTCCCGACCGGCACCTCTCCCCGGAGATCGAGGCCTGCGTCGAACTCGTCCGCAGCGGGGCCGTCCTGGCCGCCGCCCAGTCCGTGATCGGAGAACTCCAGTGAGCACCTCGACAGGCTCGACGTCCGGAAGGGCGCCCGTACGTGCCGCACGCGGTACCGATCTCACCGCGAGGTCGTGGCAGACCGAGGCGCCGCTGCGGATGCTGATGAACAACCTCGACCCGGAGAACGCCGAGCGGCCCGAGGACCTGGTCGTGTACGGCGGCACCGGCAAGGCCGCCCGCAGCTGGGAGGCGTACGACGCCATCGTCCGCTCGCTGACCACGCTCGCCGACGACGAGACCCTGCTCGTGCAGAGCGGCAAGCCGGTCGGCGTGATGCGCACCCACGCCTGGGCGCCGCGGGTGCTGATCGCGAACTCCAACCTGGTCGGCGACTGGGCCAACTGGGAGGAGTTCCGCCGGCTCGAGGACCTCGGCCTGACCATGTACGGACAGATGACCGCCGGCTCCTGGATCTACATCGGCACCCAGGGCATCCTGCAGGGCACCTTCGAGACCTTCGCGGCCGTGGCGGACAAGAGGTTCGGAGGGACGTTGGCGGGCACCATCACCCTGACCGCCGGGCTCGGCGGGATGGGCGGCGCGCAGCCGCTCGCGGTCACCATGAACGACGGCGTCGCGATCTGCGTCGACGTCGACCAGTCCCGGATCACCCGCCGGATCGAGCACCGCTACCTCGACGTCCAGGCCGACTCGCTGGAGCACGCGGTCGAGCTGGCTCTGGCCGCGCGCGACGAGAAGCGTGCCCTCTCGATCGGCCTGCTGGGCAACGCGGCCGAGATCTTCCCGGCCCTGCTGCAACGCCACCAGGACCGGGTCGAGGCCGGCCACGGCCCGTTGATCGACATCGTCACCGACCAGACCTCGGCGCACGACCCGCTCTCCTACCTCCCGGCCGGCGTGGCGTTCGGGGACTGGCGCGACGCCGCGGACCGCGACCCGGAGGGCTTCACCAAGGAGGCGCAGGCGTCGATGGCAGCCCACGTCCGCGCGATGGTCGAGTTCGGTGACGCCGGCGCCGAGGTCTTCGACTACGGCAATTCGATCCGCGACGAGGCCCGCAAGGGCGGCTACGACCGGGCGTTCGCGTTCCCCGGGTTCGTGCCGGCGTACATCCGGCCGTTGTTCTGCGAGGGCAAGGGCCCGTTCCGCTGGGCGGCCCTCTCCGGCGACCCCGAGGACATCCGCAAGACCGACGAGGCGATCCTCGAGCTCTTCCCGGACAACGAGCGCCTGCACAAGTGGATCCGGATGGCGCAGGAGAGGGTGCACTTCCAGGGCCTCCCGGCCCGGATCTGCTGGCTCGGGTACGGCGAGCGCCACCTGGCCGGGCTCAAGTTCAACGAGATGGTGGCGTCCGGCGAGCTGTCCGCGCCGATCGTGATCGGTCGCGACCACCTGGACTGCGGATCGGTGGCATCGCCGTACCGGGAGACCGAGGCGATGCTCGACGGGTCCGACGCGATCGCCGACTGGGCGATCCTCAACGCCCTGGTCAACACCGCCTCCGGTGCCACCTGGGTCTCCTTCCACCACGGGGGTGGTGTCGGGATGGGCCGATCGCTGCACGCCGGCCAGGTCTGCGTCGCCGACGGCACCGCGCTGGCGGCCGAGAAGATCGAGCGGGTGCTGACCAACGACCCCGGGATGGGCGTGATCCGGCACGTGGATGCCGGCTACGAGCGGGCGGCCGAGGTGGCGGCGGCGAGGAGCGTCCGGATCCCGATGGCGGAGGGGTAGCGCGCGAGCGCCCTGCTCGTGGTGGAATGCCGTCATGAGCGACCCGACCCCGCCCGAGGGCCAGCCCGTCCCGCCGCAGCAGCCGACGTATCCGGCGCAGCCGCCGGCCTACCCGACGCCGTCGGCGCCGCCGGCGTACGAGCAGGGCGCCTACGGCCAGCCCTACGCGCAGCCCAACTACGCCCAGCAGCAGTACGGCGCGTGGTCGCCCCCGACGCCGGGTCCGGACAAGCGCCCCGGGACCGTTACCGCGGCCGCGGTGATCACCTGGATCTCGTGCGCGCTGTCCCTCGGATTCGCGGCGCTGATGTTCGTGTTCGCCGCGGTGATGGACCAGGCCTTCTTCGACGACATCGAGCGCGAGCTGGAGAAGGACGGCACCGACGTCGACATGAGCGACCTCGACGTGAACGACCTCCGGACCGGACTGATCGTGATCGGCATCATCCTGCTCGTCTGGTCGCTCTCCGCGATCGTCGCCGCGGTGTTCGCCTACCGGCGGAGCAACGGCGGCCGGATCACGCTGGTGGTCTCGGCGTCGGTGGCGATCATCCCGCTCGCGCTCGGCACGATCACCGTCCTGCTCCCGGGTCTGTTCCTGATCGCGGCGATCACCACGATCGTGCTGCTCTTCACCGGCGGTGCGAACGAGTGGTACAAGAGCAAGAACCAGCTCGCGCCCGTCCAGCCGGGGACGCCTCCGGGTGGGCCGACGTACTACTGATCAGCGGGTCGGGTCAGACCGGGTCGTCGGCGGTGATCGGCGACGCGTACCAGATCGTCCTGTTCTGCCAGTTCCCCGGACCGAGCCGGGGCGGCGAGCAGACGATCAGCGCCAGCTGCGGCGGGCCGTCCTTGACGTAGTACTCGTACGACCCGTCAGCCGCCTTGATCACGGTGCGCTTGGTGACCCGGTAGCAGAGTTCCGCCCCGTGCTTGCCCTTCACGATGATCTTGCCGCCGACCTGGAGGTGCTCGAGCAGGCGGTTGCCCAGCGCGGTCCCGTCGGGCCAGGTGTGCGCGTTGAACAGGGCGTTGCCGCGCGGGCTGCCCGGCGGCAGCGTCGGCTCGTCCCAGGCGAACTGGGTCTTGCCGGCTGCCGAGATCGGCGGCGCCTGCGGGACGTTGTTGCTGTCCCGCGGCAGGGCGAGCACCTCGGCGTTCTTGGCGACGTTGCGGACCGTGATGCTCTTCGGGGTGAACGGCCGGGTCGCCGGCTCGCCGCACTCCTTGGCCTTCAGCACCGTGCCCGGGACCACCGCGAGCGGGACGTTCGGCTCGGTCTTCGGCGTGGCCGACTGCTGCGGCCAGAGCACCCAGGCCAGGGCGCCGACGGTGGCGGCGATGAGCACCGTCAACGAGCCGCGGCGTACGGCGTTCTCGATGCGCTCCCTGCTGATCACGCCTCCCAGCCTAGATCGGCCCCGGGCCTCCGCGGACCAGTTGGGTCCGGTTCGTGGCATCTCGGATGTGAGACGAGGTCGCGGCCCGGCGGATTGACCCGGCCGAACCGGGGCGGTCGACTGGGCAGGTGCTACGAACTCGCCCAGCTGCCGCGATGAACGACGTCGTCCATCGGCTTGCGCACCCGGCGGCTCGGCGACCCCGCGGAGCCGGTGTCCTCGACCCGGTGGCCGAGCGTGATCACGCCGATCGGGTCGAAGTCGGCGGCGATGGAGAACGCGTCGCGGACCGCCGTCATCCGGTCGCCCGGGATGCCGAAGAAGCAGGCGCCGAGGCCCTCGTCGACGCAGGTCTGCAGGATCAGCAGCGCGGCCATCGCGGTGTCGAGGTGCCAGTACGGCACCGGCCAGGGGTCTTCAGTCGATGCCCGGTCGAGGCGGCCCAGGGCCTTGTCCTTCTCGGCGTACCGGCTCAGGTAGGCGGACCTGCTCGAGCAGGGCACGATCACCACCGGCGCGCGCATCATCCCGGTCAGCCACGGGTCCGGGGAGGCCAGCGCCTCCGCGTCGGTGGTGGTCGCCCACCAGCGCCGCACGTCCGCCGGGGTGTCGAGCACCAGGAAGCCCCAGCCCTGGGTGAAGCCGGCGCTCGGCGCGTGGGTGGCGTTGCGCAGGGCGCGGTCGACGATCGCGCGGTCGACCGGTCGGTCGGCGTAGTTGCGCACCATCCGGCGGCGGTCGATCACCTCTTGGAGTTGCATAGGGTCGAGCATGCCTGAGTCGTTCGAGCAGATGTGGGCCGCCCTCGCCCCGGTCGGCCGGTCCGGAGTCGGCGGCGGCTACTTCCGGCAACCGTTCGCGTCGGCGGAACGCGAGTGCCATGCCTGGTTCGTCGAGCAGTGCGCCGCCCGCGGCCTCCGGGTCCAGAGCGACGGCAACGGCAACACCGTCGGCTGGTGGGAGCACGCCGGTGCGTCCGGCCCCGCGGTCCTGACCGGTTCGCACCTGGACTCGGTCCTCGACGGCGGCGCGTACGACGGCCCGCTCGGCGTGGTCTCCGCCCTGGCCGCGATCGACCTGCTGCGGGAACGCGGCATCCACCCGACCCGGCCGATCGGCGTCGCCGCGTTCGCCGAGGAGGAGGGCTCCCGGTTCGGCCTGGCCTGCCTGGGATCGCGGCTCGCGGTCGGGTCGGTCTCGGCCGACCAGGCCCGGGCGCTGCGCGACCGCGACGGGGTCCGGCTCGAGGACGCGATGAGCGCGCAGGGGCTGGAGCCGGTGCTCGGTCGCAGCGACTGGCTCGGCGACGTCGGCTGCTACCTGGAGCTGCACGTCGAGCAGGGGCGCGACCTGGTCGACCGCGACGTCGCGGTCGGCCTGGCGTCCTCGATCTGGCCGCACGGCCGGTACCGCTTCGACTTCGACGGCGAGGCGAACCATGCCGGCAGCACCGCGATGGCGGACCGGCACGACCCGATGCTGACCTTCGCGATGACCGCGCTCGCGGCGAACAAGCAGGCCAGGCTGAGCGCGTCGGCGGCCGGGGCGCGCGCGACCTTCGGACGCCTCGACGTCGGCCCGAACTCGACCAACGCGGTGCCCTCGTCGGTGACCGCCTGGCTCGACGCCCGCTGCGAGACGGAGGAGGAGCTGGCCGGACTGGTCGCCGCGATCGAGCGCCAGGGGCTGGACCGGGCCGCACGTGACGGGACCACGCTCGCCGTGACGGCCGAGTCGGTCTCGCCGGCGGTGCTCTTCGACACGGACCTGACCCGGCGGCTCGCGGCGCTCGGAACGGACCGTCCGGTGATCGCGACCGCCGCCGGCCACGACGCCGGCGTGCTGGCCGTCGCCGGGATCCCGTCGGCGATGCTCTTCGTCCGCAACCCCACCGGTGTCTCGCACTCGCCCGCAGAGTTCGCGGAGACGGCGGACTGCCTGGCCGGGGTGGAGGCCCTGGCGGACGCGCTGGCGGAGCTGGCGTCGTGACGTCGTACCGGTTGGAGCACGCGCTGGTCGACGGGGTGGTGGAGCCGGACGTCGGCATCGAGGTGACCGACGGCGTGATCACCGGGCTCCGGACGTCGAGCTTGTCGAGACGCGGTGACGGACCCGCGGAGCTCACTCCAGGCCTCACCATCCCGGCCCTCGCCAACTGCCACTCGCACGCCTTCCACCGGGCCCTGCGCGGCCACGTCCAGGCCGAACGGGGGACCTTCTGGACCTGGCGCGAGCAGATGTACGCGGTCGCCGCCGAGCTGACCCCGGACAGCTACTTCGCGCTCGCCCGGGACACCTACGCCGAGATGGTCGCTTCCGGGATCGGCGCCGTCGGCGAGTTCCACTACCTGCACCACCAGCCCGACGGCACCCCGTACGACGACCCGAACGAGATGGGGCGGGCGCTGCTCGCCGCCGCCGACGACGCCGGGATCCGGATCCGGCTGCTCGACGGCTGCTACCTGGCCGCCGGCATCGGCCGCCCCGCCGAGGGAGTCCAGCGCCGGTTCAGCGACGGCGGCGCGCACCGGTGGGCCGAGCGGGTCGCGGCCCTGGACGACGACCGGGTCGGCGTCGCGATCCACTCGGTGCGCGCGGTCCCGCGGGACCAGCTCGCGGTCGTCGCCGAGGCCGCCGCCGGCCGCCCGTTGCACGTGCACCTCTCCGAGCAGGTCGCCGAGAACGAGGCCTGCCTGGCGGCGTACGGGCTGACCCCGACGCAGCTGCTCGCCGAGGAGGGTGTCCTCGGCCCGATGACCAGCGTCGTGCACGCGACCCACCTGACGCCGACCGACATCGGGCTGCTCGGCCAGGCCGGTGGGTTCGCGTGCTTCTGCCCGACGACCGAGCGCGACCTCGCCGACGGGATCGGGCCGGCGCGGGCCTTGCGCAATGCCGGGGTCCGGCTCACGCTCGGATCGGACAGTCACGCGGTGATCGATCTCTTCGAGGAGATGAGGGGGGTGGAGATGCACGAACGTCTGGCCACTCAGGAGCGCGGGCACTTCAGCGCGGCCGAGCTGTTCGCCTCGGCGGCCGTCGACGGCCATGCCTCGCTGGGGTTCGACGACGGCGGCCGGATCGCGGTCGGCCACCGTGCCGACCTGCGCACCCTCGACCTGGACTCCTGGCGGCTGCGCGGCACGGGGGCCAGCACCGAGGCGGTCGTGTTCGCGGCGACCGGCGCCGACGTCCGGGTGCTCCGATGACCAGTGTGCTGGTGACCGGCATCGGCGAGCTGGTCACCAACGATCCGCAGGTCGGCGACGGGTCGGCGCTCGGGCTGGTGACCGATGCGGCGCTGGTGGTCGAGGGCGGCCGGGTCGCGTGGGTCGGTCGCCGGGTCGACGCCCCTGCCGCCGACGCCCGCACCGACCTCGGCGGTCGCGCGGTCGTTCCCGGGTTCGTGGACTCGCACGCGCACCTGGTCTTCGCCGGCGACCGCGGGCCTGAGTTCGCGGCCCGGATGGCCGGGGAGCCCTACGCCGCCGGCGGCATCCGTACGACGGTCGCCGCCACCCGCGCCGCCACCGACGAGCAGCTCACCGCCGGAGTGGCCCGGCTGGTCGCGGAGATGCGCCGGCAGGGCACCACCACCGTCGAGATCAAGAGCGGCTACGGCCTGACCGTGCTGGACGAGGCCCGGTCGCTGGCGATCGCCCGCGGGTTCACCGAGGAGACCACCTTCCTCGGCGCACACGTGGTGCCGCCGGAGTTCGCCGAGGACCCGGCCGGCTACGTCGACCTGGTCACCGGGCCGATGCTGGCGGCGGCCGCCGAGCACGCCCGCTGGATCGACGTGTTCTGCGAGACCGGTGCCTTCGACGTCGACCAGGCCCGGGCGATCCTGGCCGCCGGTCGCGAGGCCGGCCTGGCCGGGCGGCTGCACGCCAGCCAGCTCGGCCCCGGGCCGGGAATCGAGCTGGCCTGCGAGCTGGGTCTGGCCGCGGTCGACCACTGCACCTTCCTGACCGACGCCGACGTCGCGGCGCTGGCGGCGTCCGGCACGGTCGCGACCCTGCTTCCCGGTGTCGAGTTCAGCACCCGGTCGCCGTACCCGGACGCGCGGGCACTGCTGGACGCGGGTGCGGTCGTGGCGCTGGCGAGCGACTGCAACCCGGGATCGAGCTTCACCTCGTCGCTGCCGTTCTGCGTCGCGGTGGCGGTGCGCGAGATGGGGATGACGCCGGCCGAGGCGCTCTGGGCCGCGACCCGCGGCGGGGCGCGCGCCCTCGGTCGCGACGACGTCGGCCGGCTCTCCGTCGGCGCGCGGGCGCACTACGCGGTCCTGGACGCGCCGTCGTACCTGCACCTGGCCTACCGGCCGGGCGTGCCGCTGGTGATCGACACCGTCAGCTGAGCTTCCCGGCCCAGCTGCCGTTGCCGCTGAAGGTGGCCAGGGTCTCCTTGCTGTCGAAGGAGATCCGCAGCGTCCCGGAGGCGGTCCGGCAGTCGGCGGAGGCGATCGTCAGGGTGGTCTTCTCGGTGCCGCTGTCCCGGACCGGTGCCTGGGTCTTCTCGGGCAGGACCAGTCCGGCGGAGCCGTCCAGGCGCCAGGTGCCGGCGAGGGCGGGCTTCTTCGCGGAGCCGGCCACCGATCCGCGGATGCTGCCGGCGACCTTGATGAACGCCTCGGTGCCCTGGGACTTCGCGGAGCCCTCGGAATTCCAGCCGAGGTTCCAGGCACCGCCGGTGACCTTGCCGTTGGCGACGGTCAGGCGCAGGGTGCCGGTCGCGGGGGAGTCGGTGAACTGACTGGTGCCGCCGACGCCGTGCAGCGCCACCGCGAGCGGGCCCGACCAGGTGCCGTCGGGGATCGCGGTGGCCGCCGGGCACCCGGGGCTCCCGGTGGAAGGAGCATCGGTCGGCGTCGCCGGCGGGCTGGTGCCCTCGGTCGCTCCGGGGGTGCTGCCGGTGCTCGTGGTCGCCGTCGGCCCGGTGGTCGTGGTGACCGGGTCCGGGAACGTGAAGCCCGGGTCCTCCTTGCCGCACCCGGTGAGGCCGATCGCGGCGACGACCGCGAGGACGGTGGCCGGGACGGGTCGTAGGTAGGGCATGGGCCTCAGCCTGTCGGCACGGCCGCGCCGGGTCAATGTGAGGTAGCCAGCACCCGGGTCCCGCAGATCTAGGGCACCCGCCCGATGTCCGGGCCTACCTCAGGCAACGAGTCTCTAGTCATCGAGAAACCGGGGCAGACGCCCGGAGAGGAGCACCATCATGTTGTACGACACCACGTTCATCCGGGCCGAGAACGAGTACCACCGCGAGCAGCTGCGCCGCTCCTACCGGCCGTTGCTCAACGGCCGGGTGGCGGCAGCGCTGACCCGCAACCGGATCAAGAGCACCGATTCGGGCACCGCAGCCTGAGATGACGCTGGCGGAGCCGAGCGTCGGTCGGCTAACCGAGGCGACGTTGTCGGTCGAAACCGTCATCATGGGGGGCGTGCCCCTTCCCGACCTGCCTGCAGACGTCCGCGAGCTGATCGGTCGCCAGGCCGAGCTCGACGAGCTCGCCTCGGCGATCGGGGTCCGGGGCGACGGCTCGCACCGGGCGGTTCTGCTCGGCGGCGACGCCGGCGTGGGCAAGACCCGGTTGCTGACCGAGCTGCGCGACGTCGCGTTCGGAACGGGCTGGCAGGTCGTCGCCGGGCACTGCCTGGACTTCGGCGACAGCGCGCTGCCCTACCTGCCGTTCTCCGAGGTGATCGGCCGGCTCGCCAACGAGGTGCCCAACCTCCTCGACGAGGTCGCCGGCCAGCGCCCGGTGCTGCGCGCCCTGCAACCCGGCCGCCGGACGATGCAGGGTTCCGAGCAGGACACCTCGGCGGCGGTCGGCCGCGGCGATCTCTTCGACGCGGTGCATGGACTTCTCGACGCGGTCGCCGAGGAGTCCCCGCTGCTGCTCGTCCTCGAGGACGTGCACTGGGCGGACACCTCGACCCGGGACCTGATCCGGTTCCTGCTCTCGCGCCCGTTCGAGCACCAGGTGGCGATCGTCGCGTCGTACCGGTCCGACGACCTGCACCGCCGGCACCCGCTGCGCCAGGCCTCGGCCGAGTGGGGCCGGATCCCCGGGGTCGCGCGGATGCAGCTCGACCCGCTCGGTCCGCGCGACGTGCGCTCGCTGGTCAAGCAGCTGCACCCGGCACCGCTGCGGGAGAGCGAGATGGCCGGCATCCTCGCCCGGGCCGAGGGCAACGCGTTCTTCGTCGAGGAGCTGGTGGGCGCGACCTCGGCGCACGGCGGGCCGGTGCCCGAGGACCTGGCCGACCTGCTCCTGGTCCGGCTCGACCGGCTCAGCGAGTCGGCCCAGCTCGTGGTGCGGGCGGCCTCCGTCTCGGGTCGCCGGGTCTCGCACGGGCTGCTGACCGAGGTGGCGCCGGTGACGGCCGACGCCCTCGAGTCCGCGCTGCGCGAGGCGGTCGAGCTCAACGTCCTGGTGCCGACCAGCAACGACTTCTACCGGTTCCGGCACGCCCTCCTCGCCGAGGCGGTGTACGGCGACCTGCTGCCCGGCGAGCGGGTCCGGATGCATGCCGCCTACGTGGGCGCCCTCGCCTCCGGACGAGCCAGCGGTACGGCGGCAGAGCTGGCCCGGCACGCCCGCGCCGCCCACGACCTCGCCACCGCGGTCGATGCCAGCATCCGGGCCGGCGACGAGGCGATGTCGGTCGGCGGGCCCGACGAGGCAGCCGATCACTTCTCGACCGCGATCGAGCTGCTCGCCGACCCGGCGTCGCGCACCGACGTCGCCGTCGACCTCGGCTACCTGGGTCACCGGGTCTCCGACGCGCTGATCGCCTCCGGGCGTCCCGGTCGGGCGCTCTCGGTGGTCCGCGAGATGCTGGAGGGCCTGGCCGACGACTGGCCCGCGGAGCAGCGCGGCCGGCTGCTGATCGCGATGGCGACCGCGGTGATGGTCGAGGAGACCCGGCTCAACCCGCTGGAGTTCACCGAGGAAGCGCTGCGGCTGATCCCCGACGAGCCGTCCCGGCTGCGCGCGACGGTGCTGGCGGCGCACGCCCGGGCGCACGCGCTCAACGACAACGTCGACCAGGCTCGCGAGGTCGGTGCCGAGGCGCTGACCCTGGCCGAGACCCAGGACCTGCCGCGGCTGGCCACCGAGGTGATCACCACCCTCGCCGCCCTGGGGGCGAAGGGTTCCGAGGACGTCCGCTCCGGTCTCGAGGAAGCGGTCCGCCGGGCCGAGGAGACCGGGGCCGCCGGTGCGCAGCTCCGCTCGCTCTTCCTGCTCGGCCGGTGGCACCAGGACCGGGCCTCGTTCCCGGCGGCGGTGGAGAAGTTCGAGCGTGCCTACGCGGTGGCGGTCGGGATCGGCCAGCCGTGGGCGCCGTTCGCCTTCGACTCCCGGTTGCTGCTGGCCCAGATCGCCACCATCACCGGTGACCTCGACGACGCCGTCCGGCTCTCCGACGTGAGCGGACAGGCGCCGCCCGCCGTACCGGAGACGCTGCTGGCGGCGATCGACCTGACCGTGAGGGCGACGCGGGGCGACGAGAAGGCAGCAGCCCTGCTGCCGCAGCTCCGCTCGCACTGGTCGAAGGACGGGCTGATCCCGATCACCGTCGGTCCGGCGGCGATCGAGCTGCACGCGCTGAAGGGCGATGTCGACGCGGTGATCGCCGAGCACGACGCCGTGGTGGAGACGATGACCGCGCTGTGGCGGGAGTTCTTCCATGCCCGGGTCCGCCTCGGGGCGGTCACGCTCGGTGCGCTCGCCTGCTGCGTCCCCGGCCTCGTCGGTGCCGAGCGCGAGCGGGTCGCGGAGGTGGCCGACCGGGTCATCGAGGGCAGTCGCCGGACGTTGGCGCTGCAGGCCGAGGAGACCACCCACTGGGGTCCCGAGGGCGTCGCGTGGGCGGCCCGGCTGACCGCGGAGCACCTCCGGCTCCGCTGGCTGCTCGGGATCGATCCTCCGGACGAGGCCGAGCTGATCGAGTCCTGGCGCACCGCGCTGGACCGGTTCACCGACTACGGCCACCGCTGGGAGATCGCGCGCTGCCAGGCCCGGTTGGCGGCGGTGCTGCAGGCCGGCGGTGACCAGGCCCAGGCGCGTTCGTTCGCCGACCCGGCTCGTGCCGAGGCCACCCGCCTCGGAGCCGCTCCGTTGCTCGCGGAGCTGCGCGGACTCGGTGCCGCGCCGCGGCAGCGCGCGGTCCAGTCCAACGAGGCGCTGACCGCCCGCGAGTCGGAGATCCTGGCGCTGGTCGCCCAGGGTCGTTCCAACGGCGAGATCGGCAAGCAGCTCTTCATCGCGACCAAGACGGTCAGCGTGCACGTGTCGAACATCCTCGCCAAGCTCGGTGCCAGCACCCGCACCGAGGCGGCCGCCATCGCGCAGCGCAACAAGCTTCTCTGAGGCCGGATCGGCGCCTGAGGCAGCCTGTGGATTGACGTTTGACGGGAACTTTACGGCATTAGAACATCGGATCTGTTACCAGAAATGCCCATAACAGCCGATGTGCTCCGATTCATCGGCGCCGATGAAGGGAAGTTCTCTCGCTCCTGCGAATCCTCGCCCGCATCCTCCGAGCGGATGCGGGCGAGGTCTCCCTCGGCGCCCGGGCGGGGTGTTCGCGGAGCGCGACCTGCTCCCTGGCATGACGGCCGGGCCCGCCGCCCGGCCCCCTGATCGCGCGTCCCCGGGGCCCACCCTCTCCGGTCCCGGGGGCGCGTCCTCCCTGCTCGGATCTCCTACCTGGGGAGGTACTCCTGTGCGGACCTCGCTCCTAGGATGGCCGGGAAGGGACGTGACCCATGACTGTTGACATCGACCCGCGCACCGAGGCTCGCTTCGAGAAGATGCGCCCGCTCGGCCAGGGGCTGGCGGCGAAGGTGACCGGGGACCAGATCCCCGACGGGCCGCGCTACTCCGGCCTCCTGCAGAGCATCATGCTGATGCGCTTCCGGCACCAGTGGGTCCCGCGACTGCGCCGCAAGTACGGCGACGTCTTCTCGATCAAGATCCTTCCCGAGGGCCGCTGGATGGTCTTCTTCCACAAGCCCGAGCACGTCCGCGAGATCTTCGCCGGCGACCCGGAGGTGTTCCACGCGGGCAAGGGCAACGCGATCCTCGGCCCCGTGATGGGGGAGCACTCGCTGCTCCTGGTCGACTCCAGCCAGCACAAGCGGGCCCGCAAGCTGCTGATGCCGGCGTTCAACGGGCACGCACTGCGTTCCTACGAGTCGATGATCGAGGGGCTCACGAAGACCGAGGTCGGCTCGTGGCGCGAGGGGCAGGCGTTCGAGTCCCTGGAACGGATGAACGCGCTCACCCTCGAGGTGATCCTGCAGGTCGTCTTCGGCGTCACCGACGAGGCTCGGCTCGCGGAGATGCGGCCGCTGGTCAACAAGACCGTCAACGTCAGCCCGGCGGTGTTCCTCGGGTGGGGCTTCCCGAAGATGCAGAAGCTCGGCCCGTGGCGGCGGGCGTTCGAGAACCAGGCCGCGCTCGACAAGGTGATCTACGCCGAGATCGCCGAGCGGCGTCGTGCCGAGGACCTCGAGCACCGCACCGACGTGCTCTCCCGGCTGCTGATGGTTCGTGACGAGGAAGATCCGGCCGACACCGGGTTGAGCGACGAGGAGCTCCGCGACCAGCTCGTCACCCTGCTGCTCGCCGGGCACGAGACCACCGCGACGGCGCTCGCCTGGGCGCTGCACGAGCTCGGCCAGAACCCGGACGTCGAGCAGCGCGCCCGCGAGGCGGCGACTGCGGGCGACAACGACTACCTGGAGGCGGTCCTCAAGGAGTCGATGCGGCTGCACCCGGTGATCCCGATGGTGGTTCGTCACCTGATGGAGCCGGCCACGATCGGCGGCATCGACCTGCCGGCTGGTGCCAACGTGGCGGCGTCGATCATCCTCGCCCACGAGTCCGAGGAGAGCCACCCGGACCACCTCGCCTTCCGTCCGGAGCGGTTCGCCGACGGGGCGGTCGCGACGAACACCTGGATCCCGTTCGGTGGTGGCGTCCGGCGCTGCATCGGTGCCGGGTTCTCGATCATGGAGGGCGTCGCCGTCCTCCGCGAGGTGCTGTCGGCGTACGACGTGAGCCTGCCTCCGGGGACCAAGGAGGAGGCGAAGGTCCGCAACATCACGTCCGTGCCCAAGAACGGGGCCAAGATCATCGTCACCCGGCGCTAGGCGAGACTGGTCCGGTGAAGTTCGAACGCAAGCACGCCCTCGTCCTGCTCGCCGTCGCCGTCTGGAACGTGCTGACCTACGCCAGGTTCACCAAGGCGCTGATCGACACGACCGAGGACCGCGCGACCGGCTACTACGTCGCGCACTCGTTCCTGATCGTGGTGAACGTGCTCATCGCCGTCGTCCTGGGGCGCTGGGGTTGGCAGGCGCTCAAGGCGTCCCGTGCCACGGATGCCGACGCCGGCTGACCTCTGGGAGACTTCCCTCATGGAGTTGACGCACGAGCAGGCGCACGAGCTCGCCCGGGAGAAGGGCAGCAACCCGGTCGCGTACTTCCTGGTCCGACTGATCCTGGTCCCGGTGCTGCGGATCTTCTTCGGCCTCCAGGCGAAGGGTGTCGAGAACATCCCGAAGACCGGACCGGTCGTGATCGCCCCGAACCACAAGAGTTTCTGGGACTCGTTCTTCCTGGCGGCGGTGGTCAAGCGCCGGCTGCACTTCATGGGCAAGGCCGAGCTGTTCCGGGGCTGGCGCGGACGGCTCTTCCTGGCGCTGGGTGCGTTCCCGGTCCTGCGCGGCGCCTCCGACCAGGAGGCGCTGGAGACCTCGCGCGCGATCCTGCTGCGCGGCGACGTGCTGGCGCTGTTCCCGGAGGGCACCCGGGTCTCCGACCCGGAGCGCCTCGGCAACCCCAAGCGCGGCGCGACCCGGCTGGCGATCGAGACCGGCGCGGTGATCATCCCGACCGCGATGACCGGTACCGAGAAGCGCAAGTGGCCGCTGCCGCGCAAGGTCCGGATCGTGTTCGGGGAGCCGATCCCGGTCACCGACCTGCAGGCCTCGCCCGAGCACGCCGGGATGCTCCTCGACCAGACGCTCTGGCCGACCGTCTCCGAGGAGTACGCGAAGCTCCGGAACACCCCGGGTCTGATCGCCGGAGGGCTCGCCGCGGCCGGCATCGGCTACGCGCTCTGGCGTCGCCGCAACCGTTAGCCGGTCCTACCTGGTCGATCCGGACCGGAATCCACAGATGTGTCTAGCCCCCTTGACTTGTATCTGTCTATCTCACTAGCCTATTCTGATGGTGAGTGATGGCCACCGGGCCATCTCGCCGGGAGTGGTGCGCAAGGCCCGCAAAGCGATCGATGAGTGCAAAGGATGACGGCCATGAGGACGTTCGAGGTGAAGGTCCGCCGCGACGGGAAGTGGTGGATGATCGAGATTCCCGAGATCGACGGGCTCACCCAGGCGCGTCGACTCAGCGATGTCGAGGACATGGCGAGGTCGTACATCGCCGTGGACCAGGATCTGGTGCCGTCGCAGATCCAGCTCATGAATCCGCAGGTGGAGGTCGAGGGCAGCGACCTCGCCGCCACGATGGCGGAGATCCTCAACCTGCGTGCTGAGGCGAAGGAGGCCGAGGAGCGAGCGGCCGCCTTGATGGTGCGGACGGCGAAGGCGCTCGCCAAGGCGGACGTTCCGCTCCGAGACATCGGTTCGGTGCTCGCGGTCTCGCACCAGCGCGTCCATCAGCTGCTCTCGGCCGAGGCGAAGAGGTAGCCGTGCTGCTCCCACCCCAGGTCGCCCACGGTGTTGCCGACGGCTCGATGAGTGTCGCCTTCCGGCGGTGGAAGAAACAGGCGGTGAAGCCCGGGTCGGAGTTCAAGACGATCGCCGGGGTGATCCGGGTGGTGTCGGTCCGGGCGGTGCGTCCCGAGAAGATCACCAAGGCGGACGCGGTCCGGGCCGGGCACGTCGACCCGGACTCGGTGCGCAAGCGGCTGGCCGGGGACGAGGACTGGACGACGTACCGGATCGAGCTCGAGTACGCCGGAGCGGACCCGCGGATCGCGCTGCGGGAGAGCGCCGAACTGACCGACGAGGACGTGGCCGCGATCGACGCCAAGCTGGACCGGCTCGACCGCGCCAGCAGCCACGGCGCCTGGACGATGCGCACCCTGGACCTGATCCGCCAGCACCCGCAGCGGCGGGCTCCCGACCTCGCCGAGATCGAGGGCCGGGAGACTGCGCCGTTCAAGATCGACGTCCGCAAGCTGAAGGGGATGGGTCTGACGATCAGCCACCCGGTCGGCTACGAGCTCTCGCCGCGCGGTCTCGCCTACCTGGAGCGGACCCGCCGCTAGCCGACCCGGGCAGATCAGCCCCCAGTCTGACGACCGGTGCCGCCCCGACGGCTACGGTCGGGCCATGGATCAGACGGGGCAGCGCTGGCGGCTGGGCCCGCGCGGCCAGGTCTGGTTCGACCGCGCGCTGGTCGCGGCGATCCTGGTCCCGGTCGCCACCTTCCCGTTCCTGCTCGGCACCAGCTGGACTGTGCTCGGCGTGCTGCAGGCGGTGCCGCTGCTCTGGCGGCGGACCCACCCGGTGGCGGCCTTCGCGGCGGTGGCGGCGGCGTCCGCGGTGCAGCCGCTCTTCCTGGACACCCCGATGTGGACCCAGGTCGCGTTCCCGATCGCGACCTACTCGGTCGCCCGGTACGCCGGCACCTGGTCGAGCCTCGGCGCACTCGCGGTCGGCTTCGCCGGTGCGGTGGTGGCGACGATGGTCTGGATCAACGGGTACGACGGCGAGGTCACCCCGAGCACGTTCGCGCCGTACTTCGTCACCATCGCCACCATCGAGGTCGCCGCCTGGGCGCTCGGCACCCTAGGCCGCACCCGGCAGGCGTACGTCGACACGCTGGTCGAGCGCGGCGAGCGGATCGCGAGGGAGGCGGCCCAGGAGGTCGAGCTCGCCGCCCAGGCCGAGCGCGCCCGGATCGCGCGCGAGATGCACGACGTGGTCGCGCACGGGCTCTCGGTGATCGTCGTCCAGGCCGACGGTGCCCGCTATGCCGCGCAGCAGCAACCGGAGCTGGCCGTCGACACCCTGGAGCGGATCGCCGGCACCGGCCGCGAGGCCCTCGACGAGATGCGCAGGCTGCTCGGCCTGCTCCGCGACGGAGACACCGGAACCCGCCCGCAACCGCGGCTCGACGACCTCGCGCTGCTGATCGAGGACGCCCGGGGAGCCGGTGGCGACGTGCGTTCGAGCCTGCCCGCGCTGGGAACCGAGGTCGCGCCGGGGACGGCCCTGACGGCGTACCGGGTGGTGCAGGAGGCGCTCTCCAACGTGCGCAAGCACGCCGGGCCGACGGCGACCACCCTGATCGACGTGCAGGTCCTCCCGGGGCGCGAGGTCGTGGTCGAGGTGCTGGACGACGGTCGCGGCGCCGCGGTGGCCGACGACGGCCACGGCCTCGGCCTGGTCGGGATGCGGGAACGGGTGCTGGCGCACGGCGGCGAGCTGGAGACCGGCCCCCGGCCTGGGGGAGGCTACCGGGTCTGCGCGAGGATTCCGGGGTGAGCACCGATCCGATCCGCGTCTTCCTCGTCGACGACCAGGACATGGTGCGCGCCGGGTTCCGGATGCTGGTGGAGTCGCAGCCGGACCTGGTCGTCGTCGGTGAGGCGGGTGACGGTGCCGCGGCGGTCCAGCAGCTCGCCGTGACCGCGACCGACGTGGTGCTGATGGACGTCCGGATGCCGCGGATGGACGGTGTCGAGGCGACCCGGCTGCTCTCCGCGCAGGGACCGACGCCCCGGGTGATCGTGCTGACCACGTTCGACCTCGACGAGTACGCCTTCGCCGCGATCAAGGCCGGCGCCGCCGCGTTCCTGCTCAAGGACGCGACCCCGCCGGAGCTGCTGAACGCGATCCGCTCGGTGCACGCCGGCGACGCGGTGGTCGCCCCGAGCACCACCCGTCGCCTGCTCGAGCACTTCGCCGCCGCGCTCCCCGACGGCACTCCGGAGGCGGAGGCCGAACCGCGGCTGCGGCTGCTCACCGAACGCGAGCGCGAGGTGCTGGTCCTGGTCGGTCGCGGGCTCTCCAACACCGAGATCGCCGCCGACCTGGTCGTCGCCGAGGCGACCGTGAAGACGCACATCAGCCGGCTGCTGGCAAAGACCGATTCCCGCGACCGGGTGCAGCTGGTGGTGCTGGCCTACGGCGCCGGCCTGGTCGGCTGACCGTCATCCCCAGGTCGTACGCCGGCCGCGCGGGTCCACCTCCGGGCTGACTCCGGTTCGCCCCGCGGGCCGACGATCGGGCGCCGGATCTCGCGAAGACTCGACGGCATGACCCAGACCCAGCAGCTCACCCCCGACCTGACCACCGGTACGGCGGCCCGCACCCGCGGCCTGGCCCGCAGCTACGGCACCGGCGCCACCGAGGTGCACGCCCTCCGCGGTATCGACCTCGACCTGCCCGCGGGCCGGCTGACCGCGATCATGGGGCCCTCCGGCTCCGGCAAGTCCACGCTGATGCACTGCCTCGCCGGGCTCGACCAGCCGACGGCCGGCTCGGTGACGGTGGCCGGCGAGGCGCTGGAGCAGCTCGACGACGACGCGTTGACGCTCTTCCGGCGGGAGCGGCTCGGCTTCGTCTTCCAGGGCTTCAACCTGCTGCCGATGCTGACCGCCGCCGAGAACATCCGGCTCCCGCTCGAGCTGGCCGGCCGGTCGGTCGACCGGGCCCGGTTCGACGCGCTGGTCGGCACTCTCGGCCTGGCCGACCGGCTCGGGCACCGCCCCAGCGAGCTCTCCGGCGGCCAGCAGCAACGCGTCGCGATCGCCAGGGCGCTGGTGCACGCGCCGGCGGTGGTCTTCGCCGACGAGCCGACCGGCAACCTGGACAGCAAGGCCTCGGCGGAGGTGCTCGACCACCTGCGCCGCTCGGTGCGGGAGCAGGGCCAGACAGTCGTGATGGTGACTCACGAGCTGGACGCCGCGGCGTACGCGGACGACGTGGTGGTGCTGGTCGACGGTGCCGTCCGCGAGCACCTGGTCGCCCCGTCGCGGGACGCTCTCGTCCAGGCGCTGGGAGGCGGCCGATGAGGACGGTGCTGCTGGCCTCGTTGCGGGTGCACACCCGGCGCTACCTGGCGGCGGCGCTCGCGATCGCCGTCGGCGTCGCGTTCATCGTGGTCACGAACGCGCTCGCCTCGGCCGCGCGGGACGGCATCGTCGCCGGGGTGGACCTGCCCTACCGGGACGCCGACGCGGTGGTCTCCGACATCGACGGCAGCCAGGCTGCCGCCCTGGTCGACCGGGCCCGGGAGCGTGGCGACTCCGCGGCGGTCCTCGGCTGGACCATGCAGCAGGTCAGCGGCGACGGGATCGTCGCGGACCAGGTCGACGTCGGCGCCGTCGCCGACGACTCCCGGATGCGGTGGCAGCGTCTCGTCGACGGGCGGATGCCCCGGGCCGACGGCGAGGCCGTCGTCGACGTCAACGCCGCCAAGTCGTTGCAGGCCGCGGTCGGCGACGTGATCCGGGTGGGCTCGGGAGCGCGGGCCGCGGAGGTCGAGGTCGTCGGCACCGTGGACAGCCCGTCCGCCAGCGTCTCCTCGTCGGTCTACCTGACCTGGGACGCGGTCTCCGCGATCACGCCGCGCTTCTTCGTCGACTCGGTCGCCTATGCGGCGGCCGGGAACACCGGCGGGCTGGTCCCGGCGTTGCGCGCCGCGACCGACGGCACCGTGCAGTCGGTGGACGACTTCGTCGACGACCGGACCCAGGAGCTGGCCCAGGGCGTCGACGTGCTCGGCTACCTGCTGCTGCTCTTCGCCGGGATCGCGCTGTTCGTCTCGGTGCTGGTCATCGCGAACACGTTCTCGATCCTCTTCGCGCAGCGCACCCGCGACTTCGCGTTGCTGCGCTGCGTCGGCAGCACCCGCGGCCAGCTCCTGCGGTCGGTGCGCCGGGAGGCGCTGGTCCTCGGCGCGCTCGCCTCGGCGCTCGGACTGGCCGTCGGGGCGGCGCTCGGCTACGGCGTGGTCGCTTTGGTGGCGGCCCTGATCCCGCGAGCCCCGCTCGGCGCCGTCTCGCTGGACCCGCGGTGGCTGCTGTCGGCGTACGGGCTGGGGGTGCTGGTCACCCTGGTCGCGTCCTGGCTGCCGACCCGTCGGGTGTCCCAGGTCAGCCCGTTGGTCGCGCTGCGCACCGAGGAGGTCGCCGAGGTATCGGCCGCCGCCGGTCGGATGCGGCTGGTCCTGGCGGCCGGTTCCCTGGCGGCCGGCCTGGCCGGAATGGGAGTTGCGGTCGCGTCCGAGAGTGCACCGGCGATGGTGCTCGGCGGCGGACTCTCGTTCATCGGCGTGCTGCTGCTCGGACCCCTCGTGGTGCCGGCGCTGGTCCGGCTGATCGGCGGCGCGGCCGGTCGCTTCGGCGGACCCGCCATGCGGCTGGCGACCGGGAACGCCGTCCGTCAGCCGCGTCGTACCGCGGCGACCACGGCGTCGCTGCTGATCGGGGTCACCCTCACCACGGCCGTGCTCACCGGTCTCGCCGGCGCCCGGACCTCGCTCGACGACGAGATGAAGTCCGAGCACCCGGTCGACGTGACCCTGACCGGCAGCACGGCGACGCCGCTCCCCGGCGACCTGCTCGCCGACGTCCGCGGGGCCGACGGCGTCCAGGACGCGGCCGCCGTCCCGGGGGTGCTGGCGAAGGTCTCGAACGGGGTCGGCTCGCTGACCCTGCTCGCCCCGCCTGGTGATGCGCGCGTCGTGGAGCGCGCCGCCCTGCCGCGTCCCGGCCCGCGCGAGCTGGTGCTCCCGTACGACGTGGCGCCGGATGCCGGTCGGGTGACGGTGCTGGTCGGTGATCGCAAGGTCCGGCTGAAGGTGCGCACGTCGGAGGGGTTCGGCACTGCCGGGCTGGTCGCCCCGGAGACGCTCCGTGCACTCGGGTCGGACGGGACCCGGGCGGTCTGGGTGCGTGCCGACGACGACGCCGACCCGGAGGATCTCGGCGGTGACCTGGACGCCCTGGCCGGCCCGGTCGCGGCGGACGTGGAGAGCGGTCTGCAGCAGCGGGCCTACGTCACCCGGCAGCTGACCATCCTGACCGGGGCCGTCGTCGGCCTGCTCGGCGTCGCCGTGGTGATCGCGCTGGTCGGGATCGGGAACACGCTCGGGCTCTCGGTCCTCGAACGCCGCCGCGAGCATGCCCTGCTCCGGGCCCTCGGCCTGACCCGGCGGCAGCTGCGGGCGACGCTCGCCGCCGAGGCCGTGCTGCTCTCGGTGGTGGCGACCGTGCTCGGCACCGTGCTGGGCGTCGGCTACGCCTGGGTCGGCGACCTGACCCTGATCCGCCCGGCGGTCGGCGGCGGCCTGCGGATCCCGTGGGACCAGCTCGCGATCGTGGTCCTGGTCGCGGGCGTGGCCGGACTGGCCGCCTGCGTGCTGCCGGCGCGGCGGGCCGCCCGGACGGCGCCTGCGGAGGGGCTGGCGGCGGACTGAGCGGAGGTCGGGGACTATCCAGATTTGGAGGGTGCGGGAGGGAAACCGTGACTAGGGTGGCGACACGGTCCTCTCCCCTCCCGGAGCAACGTGGGCCCCGTCTCTCGGAGGTCACCTGTGTCCCCAGTTACCCTGCCCAGTCCCGCGCCGCGCGCTCCCCGTGTCGTCAGCGCGCTCGTCGCGCTGCTGGTGGCGCTGACCGGCCTGGTCGCGCTGGCCCAGCCCGCGTCGGCAGCCGGCGCCACCGTCACCGGCCGGTTCGTGACCGAGGACGGCCAGCCGGTCGACGCGATCAAGGCGTCCCTGGTCCAGGGAGGCAGCAACGTCGACAGCGACACCTCCGGCATCGACGGGACCTTCACGTTCACCGGGGTCACGGCCGGGTCCTACACCGTCAATCCTCTCGACCCGTTCGGCAACTACCTGGCTGGAACCGTCGCGGTGACCGTGGTGGACGGAGAGACCAAGAACCTCGGCGACATCGAGCTCAACTACTTCGACGACATCTCGCCGCTGACCCCGCTGACGGGCATCGTGCGCGACACCGCCGGGAAGCCGGTGCGCGGCATCCGGGTGGTGGCGTTCGCCCCGGCGCCGACGCAGCCCGGGTTCGACGGACCCATGAACGCCACGACCGACCGGACCGGGCGGTACCAGTTCCTTCCGCAGGCGGGCGGTGGACCTGGTCCGGGCACCTACAAGCTGTACTTCAGGGACGATGAGATCGTCGAGGAGACGTTCCGCTACGGCGTTCGCTACTCCGGCGACCAACCCACCTGGGCGCGGGCCACGACGGTCACCGTCGACAACACGCTCCGGACCGTCCCGGACGTGACCGTGACCCAGGTGGGGGGCATCTCCGGCACGCTCACCGGCACGGTGCCCATGACCGCCGGCTCCGTGACCGTGTACGACGCCGACGGCGATCAGGTCGGCGCCCCCAAGGCGACCGGTCCCGGCGGGGCCTACTCGTTCACGACCCTGCGTCCCGGCAGCTATGTCCTGCGCTTCTCCTCGCCCGACGGCGGCGGGAGCACCTTCGTCCGGACCTTCTGGCCCGGCGCGGCCTCGATCGCGGACGCCACGCCGGTGGTCGTGAAGAGCGGCCAGTTCAGGACCGGCGTCAACCAGGTGCTCAGCACCCAGCTCACCGCCTTCCGCAAACCGACCATCTCCGGCCGACCGGTGGTGGGCTCCACCCTGACCGCATCGCCCGGGTCGTGGAGCCTGACCACGACGACCGAGTACTCCTACGCGTGGCTGCGCGGGGCAGCCGTGGTCGGCACCGCGAAGACGTACCGTCCGGTCGCGGCCGACGCCGGCAAGACCCTGAGCGTGCGGGTCACTGCGCGGTCGTTCGACCGGTCGGGCATCGCCACCTCGTCGCCGACGGCGACGGTGAAGTGGGTGTCCGCCGTGTCCGGCAGGGCAGCGTACGTGCGCGCGAAGAAGCGGTTGCTGCTGACGGTCCGGGTCACGGGGCTCTCGAACCCCGGCGGGACGGTCACCGTGAAGGAGGGCGCCCGCACCGTCAAGGCACGCGTCGCCGTCCGCAACGGCACGGCCGTGATCACCGTGCTCAAGCCGAAGCCGGGCCGGCACACGTACACGCTCCTCTACTCGGGGACCTCGACCGTGCTGGCGGCCACCGGGCGGGTCGCGGTCAAGATCCCCAAGCGCTGAGGTGACTACCGGCTGATCGTGGACTCGACGTCGATCCCGCCGAGCTTGGCGGGATTGCGGACGGCGAAGATCCTGGCGATCCGGCCGTTCTCGACGAGGAAGCTGATCGCCGTGTCGAAGCCGTCGTCGACGCCGACGATCCGCGCTCCCGGTGCGCCGTTGAGCTGGACCGGCAGCACCTGGGCGCCCGCCCCGAACTTCGGGAAGGAGCGCAGCAGGTTCGCGACCTTCTTCGCGCCCAGCACCGGGTTGACCACCGCCTGAGCGATGCCGCCGCCGTCCGCGACCAGCACCACGTCGGGCGCGAGCACGTCCAGCAGGCCCTGGAGGTCGCCCCCGGTCACAGCGGCCAGGAACAGTTCCACGACCTGCTGCTGCTCGTCGCGACTGACCTCGACCCGCGGCCGGCGGGCGGCGACGTGCTCGCGCGCCCGGTGCCCGATCTGCCGTACGGCGGCCTGCGACTTCTCCACGGCCCGGGCGATCTCGTCGTACGGGAGATCGAAGACCTCGCGCAGGACGAAGACGGCGCGCTCGGTCGGGGTCAGCGTCTCGAGCACGGTCAGCATCGCGAACGAGACGCTCTCGGCGAGCTCGACGTCCTCGGCGACATCCGGTGCGGTGAGCAGCGGTTCGGGGAGCCACTCGCCGACGTAGTCCTCGCGCCGCCGGGCGTTGGACCGCAGCCGGTCCAACGCCTTGCGGGTCACCATCCGGACCAGGTAGGCGCGCGGGTCGCGCACCTCGGCCCGGGCGTCCGCGCCGATCCCGTCCCAGCGCAGCCAGGTCTCCTGGACGACGTCCTCCGCGTCCGCGGCCGAGCCGAGCATCTCGTAGGAGACCGTGAAGAGCAGCCCGCGATGGGCGACGAACGGATCTCCGGGGGCGGTGTCGGGCACGGTCACCCTCACGACCTTACGGCGGTGGGCTGCGCGAGCGGCTTGAGTCCGCACGCAGCGGCGAAGCCGTCGGACTCGATGCCCAGCGCGACGTTCGGCCGGGTGGTGAAGTTGGCGAAGGCGATCACCGCGGTCAGCTCGATCAGGGCCGCGTCGCCGAGCTGGGTGCGCAGCGAGGCCACCATCTCGTCGGTGACGGTCGGCTCGGTCACGGTCATCGCCTCCGAGTACGCGAGCACCTCGCGCTCGAGCGGCGAGAACAGCTCCGACTCGTGCCAGCGCGGGATCTCGCGGGCCTTGGCCATGTCCAGCTTCTTGTTGTTGGCCTCGAAGTAGTTGAAGTCCAGGCACCAGGTGCAGCCGACCTGGGAGGCGACCGCCATGTGCGCGAACGACTTCAGCTGCTCGTCGCAGGCGTCCCACTTCTGGACCTTGCCGCCGACGCCGGCCATGCCCATGAGCACCTTCTGGTTGTGCCAGTAGACGCCGAGCGACGTCGGCACCTGGCCCAGGTTCTTCCGCGCGAACCGCTTGATCAGGGCGCCCTTGAAGCCGGTGATCTCGGCCACGGGGATGCGGGTCGTTCCAGTCATGTCGTCCTCCTGTGTCGTGGGTACGACATGAAGACGCCGCCCGCGGCGAGGTTGTGACAGGAAGCGCGGAATTACCTGTCGAACGCGTCCAGGACCTGCTTCTCGGTGAGGCCGTAGTCCTTGAGGTCGTAGGAGTGCTTCGGCGCCGCCTTGCCCTCCTTGGCCTCGCGGT
Organism: Nocardioides marmoriginsengisoli; assembly: GCF_003725695.1. GTDB lineage: Bacteria > Actinomycetota > Actinomycetes > Propionibacteriales > Nocardioidaceae > Marmoricola > Marmoricola marmoriginsengisoli. The sequence goes on along the minus strand of NZ_RJSE01000009.1, from coordinate 115,693 downwards.
CGATCGCCTCGACGGCGGCCTGCGCCTCCGGCGTCCAGTCGAGCCCGAACTGCTCGTAGACCCGGCGGGTCACGCCGACCTGGTCCTTGACCAGGTCGCCGAACGCGATGTCGATGAACTGGTCCTGGTCGTACTTGGCCCGGGCGTCGTGGAAGGTATGGAACGCCCGCGACCACAGGTCCAGCTGGGTGTGCCCGATGACGCCGCCGACGTAGGTGTCGGACTGGCCGACGGTGGTCTCCGCCGACAATGAGCAGGACGACGCGATGCAGGTGATCGGCTCACGGTGGGTGTAGACGACCAGCGCGTCCGGGTAGGCCGTCATCAGCGCGTCGAGCCCGCTCATGTGCGACGGGTTCTTCAACACCCAGCGCTTGTCCTGGTCGTTGAGCCCGACCAGCTGCAGGTTCTGCTTGTGCCGGGCGTAGGCGTCGGTCCAGTCCTGGTTCTTCAGCCACTCGGTGTAGCGCGGCAGGTTGGCCAGCGCCTCGTACGAGTTCGACTTGCCGGTCTGGCGCAGCAGCCGCCAGCACTCCTCGACCGTGGTCGCGTCCATGTAGTGGATGCCCATGAACTCGGGGTTCTCGACGTGGTGTGCGGCGAAACCCTGCTGCATCGCGTTGAAGATCGGGTCGGACTCCCAGGTCTCCCGCGGCGGTCGCGGCTGCGGGTACTGGGTCAGCCACATCTCCAGGCCCTGGCTGGCCGGGTCTGCGTGCAGCAGCCGGTGCAGGATCGTGGTGCCGGTGCGGGGGAGTCCGGTCAGGAAGATCGGCCGTTCGATCTTCACGTCCGCGTGCTCCGGGTGTGCGGCGAACTGCGCCTGGGTGAGCAGCACGCCGACCAGGGCGCTCTTCACCTCCGAGCGCTGGAAGTAGTTGCCGCGCGGGGTCAGGCCGGCTTCGGGGGAGGCCAGGTCGTCGACGAGGACCCGGAGCCCTTCCTCGTGGATCCCGTCACCGAAGTCCGACATGCCCGTGGTCCGGACGGCGGCCGCCGCGATGTCCTCGTAGCTGCCGACGTCCGGGCGCTCCCGGGTCATGATGTTGTCGTTCATATCTGCTTCTTCCCTAGCGGCATCTCGACAGGCTCGATGTCCGGTGCAAGTGTCGAGACGCCTGGTGCGAGCGTCCGGACGTCGAGCCTGTCGAGACGTGGTGAGGTGCGCTCAGTCGTGGAACTCGCCGCAGTCGACGGTCAGCATCTGACCGGTGACGGCGGAGGCGAGGTCGCTCGCGAGGAACAGCGTCGCCCGGGCGACCTCCTCGGAGGAGGCCAGGCGCTGGAGGTCGGTCGGGGCCGCCTTCTCGGCGTACACCTGCTCGTGGGTCTTGTTCTCGACCGCGCCGAGGAAGTCGAAGTAGCCGCGGTTGACGTCCTCGTAGATGTACGACGGCGCCACGCTGTTCACCCGGATCCCGCGCGGGCCGAGCTCGGTGGCCAGCGAGGAGGCCAGGTGCTCCAACGCGCCCTTGCTGAGCTTGTAGCCGGCGTACTCGGGCTGGCTGGAGAACGAGACGCACGAGTTGAGCATGATGATCGAGCCCTTGGACTCGGCCAGCGCGTCGGCGAAGAGGGCCGAGAGCCGCAGCGGCGCGAAGACGTTCGTCTCGTTGACCTTGGCCAGCGCCTCCGGCTTGATCTGGGTGATCGGGTCCATCGGCGGGATCGTGAAGGCGTTGTTGATCACGCAGTCGACCCGGCCGAACGCCTCCAGGGTCTTGTCGCGCAGGTTGGCGCGGGAGTCCTCGTCGCGGACGTCGGTGACGACCTTGGCGACCTTGACGCCGTACCCCTCGCAGAGCGTAGCGATCTCGTCGAGGCGGGCCTCGGTACGGCTGGCGATGACCAGGTCGGCGCCCATCTTGGCGGCTTCCTCGGCCAGCGACTTGCCGAGGCCGGGGCCGATGCCCGAGATCACGATGACCTTGCCCTTCAGCAGGGGCGCGGGGGTGTAGCGCTCCTCGATCGAGGTGTCGTGGGCTTCGGCGTAACCGAGTTCGGTGCTCAAGAGATCATCCTTCGGGCAATGCCGACCTGGCGGTCGGCGATTCGGGTGGAGTACTGCTCAGGTGTGACCTGGTTGGTCGCGTAGTACGGGAGGTGCTGCTCGACCTCGTCGAAGGCGACCAGCTCGACCGTCGGGCCGTCGGCCTCGGTGAGCTCGTGCTCGATGCGCTGCCAGCGCAGCATCATCACGCCCTTCGGGTGATCGGTGGTGTCGAGCCAGTTGGCGATGCCGGGGTTCCTGGTGCTCACGACGTACCGGAACTTGCCGTCCGGGTCGGCCTGCGACTGCGCCTTCGTCAGCGACGACTGGTAGTGCTCGTAGTCGGTGGAGACGTACCACTTCGAGCCGATCTGGATCGCGTAGTAGTCGCAGTGCGGCACCGGCACGGTGATGACCAGAGCCTGGTCGTCGGTCAGGTCGTAGTGCCCCAGCGAGGAGAACTGCGAGGCGAGCCCGCCCGGCGTCGACTTCGGCACCGTGAGCGTGTTGACCGGCTCCTTGTAGGTGAACCACTCGGGGAACGCGAACCAGGTCTTGATCTTGCCGAGCAGCATCTTGGCGGCGACGCCGTACCGCTTGGCGACGTTGTCCATCGCGAACGGCTCCCGCGGGATGCCGGCGGTGTCGAGCCGCTGCAGCCGAAGGGTTCCGCGGGTCTCGGTGTTCCAGTCGTTGAACACCTCGCGGATGATCAGCGTGGCGCCCTTCTTCAGGCCGAGCTCGGGGCCGAACCTCCAGGAGAACGAGCCGTCCGCCGCGATGTCCAGCTCCCGGTCGTCGAACGCGGCGACGCTGGTCGGCGCACCCTCGGGGGAGTAGTTGCCGTCCATGATCTGGAAGGACAGGTCGGCCGCGGTGCCGCGGACGCCGGAGAGCTCGTACGACGCCCCTTCGGTCAGGTAGGCGTTGAAGTAGATCGCGTCCGGGTTGTCGAGCCCCTGGCGGGCGTACTGGTGCGTGGGGTTGACCAGGACCGGGTGCACCAGGTCGTAGTCGAACGCCATCTGGAGCGAGCTGCGGATCGAGCCTGCCAGGTAGTCGTACCCCTCGGCGCGCTCCTGCTCGCTGATCTCGAACGGCGGGTTCGCGATCAGTGCCTCGGCCTCGGCGACGGCGTCGCTGAAGACCTTCGTGATTTCGACGGGCTCAATCTCCGAGGTCACAGCGAGACCTTGCTGATGATGTCCTCGGCGTACCGGTTGATGTTGTCGATCTTGGTCTGCAGCGGCTCGGTGTCCGGTCCCATGATGTAGGGCACCCGGAAGCCGACGATCGCGTCGGTGACGCCCTTGTCCTCGAGGCGCTTCACGCCGTCCAGGGTGTAGGCGTCGTACGAGATCACGTGGATCTCGAAGTCGTCGCGGGTGTCGCCCTCCTCCTTGCGGATCTCGGCGAGCCGGACCAGCAGGCGGTCGAGCTCCTCGCCGTCGCCGCCGGCGTGCATCCAGCCGTCGCCCTTGAGGACCGCCCGGCGCAGCGCGGCGTCCGCGTGGCCGCCGACCAGGACCGGAATCTTCTCGGTCGGCGCGGGGCACTGCTTGAGGGACTGGATGTCGTAGAACTCGCCGTGGTACTCGAAGAACTCGCCGGTGGTCAGGCCGCGCAGGACGTCGATGCACTCGTCGAGGCGCTTGCCGCGCCGCTCCCAGGGCACGCCCAGGGCGTCGAAGTCCTCGGGCCACGGCGAGATGCCGACGCCGAGACCGAGCCGGTTGTTCGAGAGGAACGCCAGGGACGAGGCCTGCTTGGCGGTGAGCACCGGCGGCCGGATCGGCATCTTGAGCACGAACGGCGTCAGGCGCAGCGTCTCGGTCACCGCGAAGATGTGAGCGCAGAGGATCATCGTCTCGATGAACTCCTTGCCCTCCAGGAAGTGCCGGTCGCCGGTGTCGGTGTAGGGGTACTTCGAGTCGGACTCCTCCGGGAAGATCAACGAGTCCGGGATGGTCATCGACGTGTAGCCGGCGGCCTCGCAGGCCTGCGCCATCGGAGCCCAGTACTCGGTCTTGGTCATACCTTCGGCAAAGGAGAATCGCATGCGCCGATACTAGAACGTGTTCCAGTTTCGGGACTAGAGTGATTCGGTAGCCAAGTGCACCTTTTTTCTGAAGGCGCCTCTATCCGCACGCTCAGGAGGACCCGATGGACCTGCAGGACATCCTCGACCGGACCGCGATCCGCGACGCCATCACCGACTACACCTTCGGGATCGACCTCGCCGAGTGGGACCGCCTCGACCGGGTCTTCACCCCGGACGCGGCGATCAACTACGTCGAGTCCGGCGGCATCGAGGCCGGCTTCGCCGAGATCAAGCCCTGGCTGATCGAGAACCTCGCGGTGGCGCCGAGCCGGGTGCACATGATCGGGCAGATCGACTACGAGGCCTTGCCGGACGGTGAGATCCAGGCGAACGCCTACTTCCACAACCCGATGACCTTCGACTTCGGCGAGCAGAAGTTCCCGGTCGAGGTGACCGGGATCTACCGGCACACCTTCACCCGTACGGCGGACGGCTGGCGCTCGCGGAAGCTGCACGAGACCGTGCTCTGGCGCCGCGGGTTCGAAGCGCTCGGGATGTAGCGGCGGGGACGGCGGCCCACGATCGGCTGCCCCGGGCTTGACCGGCCCCTATCCTTGGCGCGTGAGCGAGAGCGAACCGGACCAGGACCGACAGCAGCAGATCATCGCTGCCGTCGTCAAAGTCGTCGGCGTCGCGCTCGCCATCGGCCTGGCGATCGGCCTGGGTACCTGGATCCTGGTCAAGGCGCTCGGCCTCGACAGCACCGACACCACCGGCCAGCCGATCCAGGTCGACCCGATCACGCCGTCGGCGCTGCCGACCACCGCCCTGCCGGACCCGACGCAGAGCAGCGACCCGACCGAGACCGAGTCGCCGTCCGAGCCGAGCTTCACCAGCAGCCCCGGTGACGAGAAGCTCCTGCTGAGCGCGTCCCCGCTCTTCGTCGACCCGATGCAGCGGATCAACCTCACCGGCCAGTGGCCCGGCCGCGATGCGGTGCCGCTGCTGGTGCAGCGGTTCGAGGACGGCGAGTGGGTCAACTTCGGCGTCCAGGTCCAGGTGACGGTCGGGACGTTCGACACCTACGTGCTGACCGGTCGCGAGGGCGACAACAAGTTCCGCGTCTTCGACCCCGAGACCGAGACCGCCTCGAACGCCGTCTCCGTCACCGTCGGCGACTGACCCGCGACGCGGCGACGGTCAGGGGATCCAGTCGAAGGTCGACGGGTTCGGTCCCCGGCGGCCGGACTCGCCCCGGTCCAGGGCGGTGATCGCTGCCAGGTCGTCGGCGCCGAGCTCGAAGTCGAAGATCGCCGCGTTCTCGCGCATCCGGGCCGGCGAGAGCGTCTTGGGGAAGACGACGTCGCCGCGCTGGACGTGCCAGCGCAGCGTCACCTGCGACGGCGTCCGGCCGAGGCGCTCGGCGATCGCGACGACGATCGGGTCGTCGAGGACGGCGCCCTGCGCGATCGGCGACCAGGCCTCGGTGAGGATGCCGGCCGCGGCGTCGGCAGCGCGGACCTCCTCGTTGCCGAAGTACGGGTGCACCTCGATCTGGTTCACCGCCGGTACGACGGAGGTCTCGGCGGCGAGCCGGGCCAGGTGGTCGACCTGGAAGTTGGAGACGCCGATCGAGCGGGCCCGGCCGTCCGCGGCGAACTCGATCAGGGTGTTCCAGGTCGAGACGTAGTCGCCGTCGTACCTCGTCGGCAGCGGCCAGTGGATCAGGAACAGGTCGACGTGGTCGGTGCCGAGGTCGGTCAGGGACTGGTCGAAGGCGCGGCGGGCGTCGTCCGGGCGGTGGAAGCCGTTGTTGAGCTTGGTGGTCAGGTAGACCTCGTCGCGGGCCAGTCCCGAGGCCCGGAACGCCTCGCCGACACCCTTCTCGTTGCGGTACATCTGCGCGGTGTCGATGTGCCGGTAGCCGGCCCCGAACGCGTCGGAGGTGACCTGGGCGGTGTCGGCCGGCGGGACCTGGTAGACCCCGAACCCGAGCTGCGGGATCGTGCTGCCGTCGTTGAGGGTCAGGTTCGGGACGTCGATGGAAGTCATGTCAGGCATGACAAGGGCGCGGCTCCGGGTATTCCCGGACGGCCACGGCGACCGGGGGAGTACGGCGGGTGAGCCGCTGGCCGGCGACCACGCCGCCGAGCACCAGGGCCATCCCGAATGCCTGAGCCACCCCGAACACCTCCGCCGCGAAGACCACGCCGAGCAGGGTGCCGACGACCGGGTTCACGAGTCCGATCAGCGAGGCGGCCCCGGCCGGCATCCGGGAGAGGTCGCGGAACCAGCAGTAGTAGGCGAGCGCGGTGCCGGCGATGCCGAGCCAGGTGAAGCCGAGGACGGCGCGGCCGTCGAGCGCCGGCGGGGCGCCCTCGACCAGCAGGCCGACCGGGAGCAGGGCCAGGCCGCCGACGACGAGCTGCCAGGAGACCAGGGTCAGCATGTCGGGCCGACCGCCGACGGAGTGCGCCGTCGTCGGAGCCGGCCAGCGCTTGATCAGCACGAACCCGACGGCCGAGACCAGCACCGAACCGGCCGCGGCGAGCAGGCCGACCGCGTCGACGTTCCCGGTGCTGCGCAGCACCAGCAGGGCGACTCCGGCGAGGCCGACCAGGGCGGCTCCGATCCGGATCGCGGGCGGGCGCTCGCCGATCACCGGCCAGGCGATCGCCATCACCGCGAGCGGCGAGGTGGCCTGCAGGGTGGCGGCCAGCCCGCCGGGCAGGTGGTACGCCGCCAGGAAGATCAGCGGGAAGAACAGCCCGATGTTGCACAGGCCCAGCACGATCGCCTTCCACCACCAGTCGCCGTGCGGCAGCTGGCGCCGGAAGGCGAGCAGGATCAGGCCGGCGGGGAGCGCACGGACCGTCGCCGCGAACAGCGGCCGGTCCGGGGGCAGGAAGTTCTCGGTCACGATGTACGTCGTGCCCCAGGCCAGCGGTGCGACCGCGGTGAGCAGGACGGTGCCGATGCCGGCCGATCCGGAGGACTTAGTTTCCATGGAAACAATAATAGTTTCCGAGGAAGATAAGATCAAGGCATGAGCGCAGAACTTCAGGACGGCATCGACCGGATCATCGGCCAGTGGGCCGTCGAGCGCCCGGAGCTGGACGCGTCCCCGATGGGCGTCGTGGCCCGGGTGCACCGGGCGGCCGACCTGCTCGACATCGGCCTGCGCCCCCCGTTCGCCGCCGAGGGCCTCAGTCACGGCGACTTCGACGTGCTCGCCTCGCTGCGCCGGGCCGGGGCGCCGTACCGGCTGAGCGCGACCGGGCTCAGCGCCACGATGGTGGTCACTTCCGGTGCGGTGACCAAGCGGGTGGACCGCCTGGTCGCCGCCGGCCTGGTCTCCCGGAGCGTCGCCGAGCACGACGGCCGTGGTCGGCTGATCGAGCTGACGCCGCTGGGCCTCGAGGTCACCGACCGGCTGGTCGCGCGGCACTGGGCCAACGAGGAGCGCCTCCTGGCCGGGCTCACGGTCGCCGAACGCGACCAGCTCGCGGGTCTGCTGCGCAAGCTGCTGGTCTCGCTGGAGTAGGGCTCCGCGAAGTTCGTGGCCGGATCGGGGAACAATCCGCGCTCGGTGCTGCGTTGAGCCCTGTGACAAGAGTTGAGTTGATCAGACTCAAGTTATTTGTCAGACTCTGCACCGCGGACCACCATGGTCCGCAACAGACTTCATCAGAAGAAAGCGCCCGGACTTCCCGGGCCACTCACGGAGGTAGAACAACATGGCACGTGCGGTCGGCATCGACCTCGGGACGACGAACTCCGTCGTCTCGGTCCTCGAGGGTGGCGAACCCACCGTCATCGCAAACGCCGAAGGAGCCCGTACGACGCCGTCTGTCGTCGCCTTCGCCAAGTCCGGAGAGGTCCTCGTCGGCGAGGTCGCCAAGCGTCAGGCGGTCACCAACGTCGACCGCACGATCCGCTCGGTCAAGCGCCACATGGGCACCGACTGGAAGGTCGACATCGACGGCAAGGACTTCACGCCGCAGCAGATCAGCGCCTTCGTGCTGCAGAAGCTGAAGCGCGACGCCGAGGCCTACCTGGGCGAGACCGTCACCGACGCGGTGATCACCGTGCCGGCGTACTTCTCCGACGCGCAGCGCCAGGCGACCAAGGAGGCCGGCGAGATCGCCGGCCTGAACGTCAGCCGGATCGTCAACGAGCCGACCGCCGCGGCGCTCGCCTACGGCCTGGACAAGGGCGACTCCGACCAGACGATCCTGGTCTTCGACCTCGGTGGCGGCACGTTCGACGTCTCCCTGCTCGAGATCGGCGAGGGCGTCGTCGAGGTGAAGGCCACCAGCGGTGACAACCACCTCGGTGGTGACGACTGGGACCAGAAGGTCGTCGAGTGGATGACCAAGAAGTTCAAGGACAACAACGGCGTCGACCTGGCCGCCGACAAGATCGCCCTGCAGCGACTCCAGGAGGCCGCGGAGAAGGCCAAGATCGAGCTCTCCAGCTCGGCCGAGACCACCATCCACCTGCCGTACATCACCCACGGCGAGTCCGGCCCGCTGCACTTCGAGGAGAAGCTCACCCGCGCCGAGTTCCAGAAGCTGACCTCGGACCTGCTCGAGCGCACCAAGAAGCCGTTCCAGCAGGTCCTCAAGGACGGCGGCGTCGCGGTCTCCAACATCGACCACGTGGTCCTCGTCGGCGGCTCGACCCGGATGCCCGCGGTCACCGATGTCGTCAAGGAGCTGCTCGGCGGCAAGGAGCCCAACAAGGGCGTCAACCCGGACGAGGTCGTCGCCGTCGGCGCCGCGCTCCAGGCCGGCGTGCTCAAGGGCGAGGTCAAGGACGTGCTGCTCCTCGACGTCACCCCGCTGAGCCTCGGCATCGAGACCAAGGGCGGCGTGATGACCACCCTGATCGAGCGGAACACCACGATCCCGACGAAGCGCTCGGAGATCTTCACCACCGCCGACGACAACCAGCCGTCGGTGGAGATCAAGGTCGCCCAGGGCGAGCGCCAGATGTGGGCGCAGAACCAGGCGCTCGGCAACTTCGAGCTGACCGGCCTGCCGCCGGCCCCGCGTGGCGTCCCGAAGGTCGAGGTCACGTTCGACATCGACGCCGACGGCATCGTGCACGTCACGGCCAAGGACCAGGGCACCGGCAAGGAGCAGTCGATGACGATCTCCGGCGGCAGTGCGCTGTCGAAGGACGACATCCAGCGGATGGTGGCCGACGCCGAGCAGTATGCCGAGGAGGACGCCAAGCGTCGCGAGGCCGTCGAGGTCCGCAACCAGGCCGACAGCCTCGTCTACTCGACCGAGAAGTTCCTCTCCGAGAACGACGAGAAGCTGCCCGAGGAGGTCAAGACCGAGGTCCAGGCCGACGTCGACGCCCTGAAGGCGCTGCTCGAGGACGAGAACGCCGAGGCGGACGCGCTGAACGCGGCCATCACCAAGCTGGGCGAGTCGAGCCAGAAGATGGGCGCGGCTCTCTACGCGGCCTCCGAGGCCGAGGGTGCCGAGAGCGCCGAGTCGGCCGACGCCGCGGGCGAGGACGACGACGTCGTCGACGCCGAGATCGTGGACGAGCCGGTCGAGGGCGCCGAGGACGAGTCCAAGTGACCTCGGACGTCCCCTTCGAGGGTGGGGAGCCGGCCGAGCCGGCTCCCCACGTCGAGGTCCCCGACGACATCTCCGGCATCGACAACCTGCTCGAGGAGGGCGGGCCGTTGGAGCCGCAGGACATCGCCGACGTCGAGGGCGTGGTCCTGGACCCGCTCGAGGCTGCTCAGCAGGAGGCGGCCGAGCGGACCGCGGACCTGCAGCGGCTCCAGGCGGAGTTCCTCAACTACAAGCGCCGGGTCGACCGGGACCGCGACCTGGTGCGCGAGAACGCCGTCTTCGCGGTGCTGGTGCCGATGCTCGACGTGCTCGACAACATCGACCGGGCTCGCGAGGCCGGCGAGCTCGAAGGTGGTTTCAAGGGCGTTGCCGAGCACCTCGAGCGGATCGTGGCCGGCCTCGGCCTGACCCGGTTCGGCGAGCCGGGCGACGCCTTCGACCCGACCCTGCACGAGGCCCTGTCGCACGTCGGCACGGACCCCGAGGTCGAGGTCGCGACGGCCAAGCACATCGCCAAGGCCGGCTACCGGATGGGCGACCGGGTGGTGCGAGCAGCGCAGGTGCTGGTCGTCGACCCGGAGAACGAGAACTGATCGGACGTCGAGCCTGTCGAGACGCGGTGCGAAAGTGCATCTCGACAGGCTCGATGTCCGGATGACCCCGAGAGGAGGGGTGGATGAGCAACGCTGACTGGGCGAACAAGGACTTCTACAAGGTCCTCGGTGTCGACAAGGACGCCGACCAGGGCGTGATCAAGAAGGCCTACCGCAAGCTCGCCCGCGAGAACCACCCCGACTCCAAGCCGGGGGACAGCGTCGCGGAGGACCGCTTCAAGCAGGTCGCCGAGGCGTACGACGTCGTCGGCGACGCCGGCAAGCGCAAGGAGTACGACGAGATGCGCGCGCTGTACGCGGGCGGTTTCGGCGGGCACCCGAACTTCGGCGGCCAGCCGGGCGGGAACTTCGGGGGGCAGGGCGGCTTCGACATCTCCGACCTCCTCGGCGGGTTCTTCGGCGGTGGTGGCGGTGGTGCGCCGCGCAACCAGCGCCGGGCGACGCGAGGGTCCGACCTCGAGACCGAGGCCACGATCTCCTTCACCGATGCGCTCGACGGCACCACCATCTCGTTGCGGCTCTCCGCGGAGTCCGCCTGCGAGACCTGCCGGGGGACCGGTGGCAAGCCGGGGACCAAGCCGCACGTCTGCCCGACCTGTGGCGGCGCCGGCATGGTCGTGAACAACATGGGCGGTGGTTTCGCCATGAACGAGACCTGCCCCGAGTGCCACGGCCACCAGGTCGTCTACGACGAGGCGTGCCCCACGTGCCGCGGGTCGGGCCGGGGCACCTCCAGCAGGACGATCCAGGCGCGGCTGCCCGCCGGCGTCAAGGACGGCCAGCGGATCAGGCTCAAGGGCAAGGGTGCGCCCGGGGAGTCCGGCGGTCCGGCCGGCGACCTCTTCGTCAGCGTCCGCGTCGCCGCCCACCCGATCTTCGGGCGCAAGGGCGACAGCCTGACGCTGACCGCGCCGGTGTCGTTCGACGAGGCCGCGCTCGGTGCGCAGATCACGGTGCCGGTGCTCGGCGGCACCCCGGTGACGCTGCGGATCGCGCCGGGCACGCCGACCGGGCGGGTGCTCCGCGTCCGCGGCCGGGGCGTCACCGGCAAGGGCGGGGTCAAGGGCGACCTGCTGGTGACCGTCGAGGTGCAGGTGCCGAGCGAGCTCAACGCCGCCGCCCGGGAAGCGCTGCTGGCCTATCGTGAAGCCACCAGCGGAGACGACCCGCGCGCGGGCCTGGTGGACGGGAGCTGATGATGCCGCGATCGGGAGCAACCCCGGGTGGCCGAGGCCCCGGCCCGGCGACGCCGGTCTACGTGATCAGCGTCGCGGCCGAGCTCACCGGCCTGCACCCGCAGACCCTGCGCCAGTACGACCGGATCGGCCTGGTCTCGCCCGGGCGGACCGGGGGCGGCGGTCGGCGCTACTCGCTCAACGACATCGAGGCGCTCCGGGTCGTCGCCGAGCTGACGGCCGCCGGCATCGGCCTCGAAGGCGTACGCCGGATCATCGACCTGGAGAACCAGGTGCTGGCGCTGCGCGCGCGCAACGCCGAGCTGCTCGAGCGGGCCCGCGCGTTGCAGGCAGCGCTCGACCAGACCGCCGCGGCGCTGGCCGAGCGCCGACCCAACCTTCCGGCGATTCGACCGCCGGGGACGTTGCACCGGTTGCTGTAGGGCGCGCGGCCCAGGCTCCTCCGCCCTGCTCGGGGTGGCCCCGTTCCGCTGCTCCGGGACCGTTTTCGGACCAAATCGGCGCATTGGGACCCCGAATCGGTCCGTTGGCTGGCGAGCAGTGACTGAACCTGCTCCAAGCCGTTAGTGTCAGCGACTATCTCGTAAGGGACCGAACGCGACGATTGCGGGGAACAGTGGCGGCGTTGGAGACTGACTGGTTCTTCCGTGACGTGGACCTGCACGGCTGGATCCACATCGCGACGATTCCGGTGTTCACCGGCGTGATCGGTTTCCTGATCAACTGGACCGGCCTGATCATGCTGTTCTCGCCGGTGCGGTTCTACGGCTTCTCGGTCCCCGGGCTCAAGCAGCTGGCGCGAGTCCTGCCGCGGAAGCTGCAGGAGGTTCCCGGCATCCTGCAGGGCGGGGTCGGCTGGCAGGGCATCGTCCCGGCGCGTGCGGCGAAGATGGGCAGCATCGCGGTCGACAAGGCGATCACCAAGCTGGGCACGCCCGGTGAGTTCTACCAGCAGCTCGAGCCGGACCAGATCGCCGAGCACATCGTCAGCGTCTTCGAGCCCGACATGCCGCGGATGATCGAGGACATCATGGCCCGCGAGCACCCGAACCTCTGGCGCGACCTCCCGCGGCCGGCCCGGCAGGCGATCATCGCCCGGGTCCAGCTGCAGATGCCGACGGTGGTGCACGGCATCACCGACGAGATCGGCGTGCACATCGACCAGCTCCTCGATCCGAAGATCATGGTGATCGACCACTTCGAGGCGAACCCGGCGCTCGTCGTCCGGATCTTCCGGGACTTCGGTCAGAAGGAGCTGAACCTGATGGTGGCCTTCGGGTTCATCTTCGGCTTCCTGCTCGGCATCCCGGTGGCCATGGTCGACCACTGGTTCGGACTCTGGTGGCTGCTGCCGATCCTCGGCATCATCGTCGGCTGGGTGACCAACGCGCTCGGCATGTGGCTGATCTTCGAGCCGCCCGAGCCGAAGCGGATCCTCGGGATCACCTGGCACGGCCTCTTCCTGCGGCGCCAGGACGAGGCCGCCGAGGTCTACGCGCAGATCATCGCGGACGACGTGATCACCCTGGAGCGGATCGGTGACTTCCTGCTCGACGGGCCGCGCGGCGACCGCACCCGGCAGATGATCGCCACCGCGATGCTGCCGGCGATCGACCAGGCGGCCGGGCCGGTGCGCGGCGCCGTACGGATCGCGATCGGCTCGAAGCGCTTCGACAACATCCGGGACGCCGTCGCTGCCGAAGCCGTCGACCGGACCATCACGCCGTTCCGCGATCCCGAGTTCAGCAAGCGCCAGGCCGACAAGATCCGGACGCTGGTCGCGGCCCGGACCAAGGAGCTGCCGCCGCGCGACTTCGTCGACATGATGCGCTCGGCGATCAAAGAGGACGAGTGGATGCTCTACGCCCATGGCGCGATCATGGGATTCGCCGGTGGGGTCATCCACCTGGCGCTCTTCGGGGTAGGGGGAAAGTGAACACCAACGGGAACGACCGCACGGAACGAGATCGCGCGCCCGCCGTCTGGGAGGGCGCGGCCGACGCGCTGCCCGGGGTGGCCCGGATCGCCGGTACGGCGTGGCTGCGGTCCGCGTCCTGGGCGGCCGGCTCCAGCGCCCGCTCGGCGCGCAACCTCGCGCGCGCGTTGACGGATCCCACCGCGGCCGGCGAGCTGGTCCGCGGTGTCGCCACCGATCTCGCCGACGCCACCCGGGCGATCTCCACGGTGGCCGCCAAGGTCTCCAGCGGCGTACCGATCCCGATGGCGTTGTTCGAGGCCAGCGTGACGCTGACGTCGGTGATGACGCCCGAGGAGCCGGAGCGCCAGCGCGAGCTGTCGTTGCGCGAGCGCGGCGAGGACCTGCTGCGGCGCTCGCGGGACGTGTGGAGCGAGGACGTGGCGCACCCGGCGTACGGACGGATCCTCGACGAGGTCGCTCCCGACGAGGCCCGGATCCTGATGCTGTTGCTCCGCGGCGGCCCGCAGCCCTCGGTCGACGTCCGCACCGGCGGGCCGGTCGGGATGGTCAGCTCGTCGCTGCTCTCCGCCGGCCTGACGATGATCGGCCCGCGCGCCGGCGTCCGCTACCTCGACGAGGTGCCGGCCTACCTGAACAACCTTTTCCGGCTCGGCCTGATCTGGTTCTCCCGCGAGCAGCTCGAGGACCCCCTGGAGTACCAGGTCGTGGAGGCGCAGCCCGACGTGCTCGAGGCGATGCACTCGGTCCGGTTCGCGAAGGTGATCCGGCGCTCGATCCACCTGACGCCGTTCGGGACCGATTTCTGCAAGACCTGCCTGGTCGACGCCGAGGAGACCAAGGACCTGCCCGAGCACGAGGTCCCGGAGGACTGACGAACGGCCGCCCCCGAGGGAGCGGCCGTGCGTCGAGGCAGGGCTACTTGCTGCTGCGGCCGGCGAGCCGGGTGTGCGGCAGGGTCGCAGCCGGGTTCAGCGTGTCGATCCGGGTCGCGGCGATCTGGATCGGCTCGGAGGGCAGCGTCGAGAAGTTGTTCGTCGCCTCGCAGTGCAGGGCCACCGTGGTGCCGGCCGGCAGCCGGACGATCCCGCTCCCGGTGAGACCGGCGGACACGGAGCCGGGCGCGACCCGGTTCTCCGCGAAGTACGTCGTGCCGCTGCCGGTGTTGCGGAAGAAGTAGCAGGCCGCGTAGCCGCTCGAGGTTCCGGCCAGGTACGCCGAGTAGTCGAGGAGGTAGTTGCCGGCGGGCAGCGGGATGGCGATGTTGGTCGACGACGTCGCGCTGTCGATCGCCGTGGTCCAGACCCAGGACGTCGTCTTGAGCTGTGACGAGTCGAGGCCGTCGACCCGGTCGGCGTTGAGGTTGACGACCTTCCCCTTGCCGTTGACGGCGAGGGGCGCGTTGGCGGTGGACTTGGTCTTGACCTGGAGGCCGGTGCCCGGGGTGGTGCGGGTGATCGAGGTCATCTTGGAGGCGGTGTTGATCTTGCCGGCCAGGATCGCCTTGCCGGTGGTGGCGAGTGCGACGGTGTTGGCGGCGAGGACCAGCACGGTGACCGCGCCGATCACGGTGAGCAGGGTCGTGAGCTTGGAGCGCATGGGAGTCCCGATCTTGTTGGTGGGGCGGACTCTCCATCGTGATCGGGGGCCACCGCGCGCAACAGTCGGGTTTCCGCTCGTTCGTCAGCGGATCAGGGACGGGGCCAGGGCCTGCCTTCGCGGTCCTCGATCGAGGTGTTCAGCTTCGCCAGCAGGCGGTGCAGCTGATCGACGTCGTCCGGGTCCCAGGTGGCGAGCAGCTGGCTGATGTGGCCGCGCTTGACGTTCCGGTCGCGTTCCAGCAGCTCGAGACCGGTCCTGGTCGGCTGCAGCAGCTGGGCGACTCCGCCCGCCGGATCCGCGACCCGTTCGACGAGGCCCTTGTGGCGCAGCGCGGCGATCTGCCGGTTCACCGTGGAGATGTCCAGGCGGAACGCCTCGGCCAGCTGCTTGAGCGTCATCGCCCCGACCTCCAGGCGGCAGAGCAGCTGGTAGCCGGATCGGTCCAGGCCCAGGTCGGGGGCGTGCTGGGCCGAGCTCAGCTGGTGGCGCGCCAGCAGGGTGAGCTCCAGCTCGAGGACGCGGACCGTCGAGGCGATGTCGGTCGTGGTCGGCACTGTGACGCTCCTCTCGTGGGCACCTGGATGTGCATAGTACACACGATGTGTACGATACACATCGGTACGGCGCGCTCAGCCGCGGTGCCTCCGCTGCTTGGAAGGACCCTGATGACGCAGACCGCGTCCGCCCCGATCGGACTCGACCCGGACCGGAAGGTCGCGCACCCCACCGCGATCGTCGCGATCGGGTGCTTCTGCGGCATCGTCGTCGCCCTGACCCAGACGATGATCGTCCCGCTGGTCCCGCTGCTCCCGAGCCTGCTGCACACCTCGGCCGCGAACGCCTCCTGGGCGGTGACGGCGACGCTGCTCACCGCGGCGGTGATGATGCCGATCTCCGGTCGCCTCGGCGACATGGTCGGCAAGCGGCTGATGCTGGTGCTCAGCCTGGCGGCGCTGGTGATCGGCTCGGTGCTCTGCGCACTCTCGGACAGCCTGCTGCCGATGGTCGTGGGGCGCGGTCTCCAGGGCGTCTCGATGGGGGCGATCGCCCTCGGGATCAGCATCATGCGCGACGAGCTCCCGGCGGACCGGGTCGGCCCCGCCGTGGCCCGGATGAGCGCCACCCTCGGCGTCGGCGGTGCGATCGGGCTCCCGGTCGCCGCGGTCATCGTCGAGAAGGCCAACTGGCACGCACTGTTCTGGATCGCTGCCGGGCTCGGCGCGCTCTGCCTGATCGCCGTCCTCGCCGTCGTCCCGGAGTCCCCGGTGCGCACCCCCGCACGGTTCGACGTCCTCGGCGCGATCGGCCTGGCCTCCGGTCTGGTGATGCTCCTGCTCGCGATCAGCAAGGGCGGCGACTGGGGCTGGGGCGACCACCTCACCCTCGGCCTGCTCCTCGGCTCGCTCGTGGTGTTCGCGATCTGGACCTCGTGGGAGCTGCGCGTCGCGGCACCGCTGGTGGACCTCCGTACGACGGCGCGGCCGCAGGTGCTCTTCACCAACGTCGCCTCGATCGGCGCCGGCTTCGCGATGTACGGGATGTCGCTGGTGCCGATCCAGCTGCTGCTCGCCCCGGAGGCGACCGGCTACGGATCCGGCCTCACCCTGATCCAGGCGGGCCTGGTGCTGATGCCCGGCGGCCTGATGATGTACCTCTTCTCCGGCATCGGCGCCCGGATCACCGCCGCTCGCGGTCCGCGCGCGGCCCTGATGACCGGCGTGGCGATCATCGCCGTCGGCTACGTCGTGCTGCTCTTCCTGCGCGCCGAGTGGTGGCAGATCTCGATCGCCGGTGCGATCACGAGCGCCGGGGTCGGTGTCGCGTACGCCGCGATGCCGGCGCTGATCATGGGCGCGGTGCCGGTCCACGAGACCGCGGCGGCCAATGGACTCAACGCGCTGATGCGCTCGGTCGGGACCTCGCTCTCCGCCGCGGTCGTCGGCACCGTGCTGGCTCACCAGACCGTCCGGCTCGGCGCGATCGAGCTTCCCTCCGAGCGGGGGTTCACGATCGTGGTCCTGATCTCGCTCGCTGCCTCGGCCGTCGCCCTGGCGCTCACGCTCGCCATTCCCCGCCGTACCCCGGCCTAGGTCCGTCCCCTCGGATCGGGCCTCTTGAACGGACCAATTGGGCCGATTCAACGGGGAAAGTTGAGGGGAATGGACTCAACTTTGGTTGCGTTGCACTGGTGACGGGCGGATCGAAGTCCGTCACGATGGAGCACACGGAGCCCTGGAGGGGGAGTTCATGGACGGGTCGAAGTTCACCTCGCGCAGCGTCGAGGCGATCAACGCCGCGCAGACCGCCGCAGTCGCGGCCGGGAACGCGCAGCTGGAGCCGGCGCACCTGGCGTTCGCGCTGCTCCGCCAGGACGGCGGCATCACCCCGAGCCTGCTGGCGAAGGCGGGGGTCGACGCGGGTGCGCTCGGCGCCGCCGTCGACGAGCTGACGGTCCGGCTGCCCAGCGCCTCCGGCGCGACCGTCGCGACGCCGACTGCGTCGCCCGCACTGACCCGGGTCTTCGCGAAGGCGATCGAGGTCGCCGCCGAGATGTCCGACGAGTACGTCGCCACCGAGCACCTGCTGCTCGCGCTGGCGGTGGTGGACAGCCCCGTCAAGGAGGCGCTCGCCCGGGCCGGCCTGACCGAGTCGGCGCTGCGGGAGGCGATCGGCGCCGTTCGCGGCAACCGCAGGGTCACCAGTCCGGACGCCGAGGCGTCGTACGAGGCGCTGGAGAAGTACGCCGTCGACCTGACCGCGCAGGCCGAGGCGGGCAAGCTCGACCCGGTGATCGGCCGGGACGCGGAGATCCGCCGCGTCGTGCAGGTGCTCTCCCGCCGTACCAAGAACAACCCGGTGCTGATCGGTGAGCCCGGCGTCGGCAAGACCGCCGTCGTCGAGGGCCTCGCCCAGCGGATCGTCGACGGCGACGTACCGGACTCCCTCAAGGGTCGCCGGCTGCTCAGCCTCGACCTGGCCGCGATGGTGGCCGGCGCGAAGTACCGCGGCGAGTTCGAGGAGCGGCTCAAGGCCGTCCTCGAGGAGATCAAGTCCTCCGAGGGCCAGGTGATCACGTTCATCGACGAGCTGCACACTGTCGTCGGCGCGGGTGCCAGCGGCGACTCCGCGATGGACGCCGGCAACATGCTCAAGCCGATGCTCGCCCGCGGTGAGCTGCGGCTGATCGGCGCCACCACCCTCGACGAGTACCGCGAACGGATCGAGAAGGACCCGGCCCTGGAGCGCCGCTTCCAGCAGGTCTTCGTCGGCGAGCCGACGGTCACCGACACCGTCGCGATCCTGCGCGGGCTCCAGGAGAAGTACCAGGCGCACCACGGCGTGAAGATCACCGACGCCGCCCTGGTCGCGGCCGCGATGCTCTCGGACCGCTACATCACCGGGCGGCAGCTGCCGGACAAGGCGATCGACCTGATCGACGAGGCCGCGTCGCGGCTGCGGATGGAGATCGAGTCCTCGCCGGTCGAGATCGACCAGCTGCGCCGCTCCGTCGACCGGATGCGGATGGAGCAGCTGGCGCTGGCCCGCGAGTCCGACGAGGCCTCGAAGGATCGGCTGGAGAAGCTGCGCGTCGACCTGGCCGACGCCGAGGAGGAGCTGCGCAGCCTCGAGGCTCGCTGGGAGCGGGAGAAGACCGCGCTCGAGGGGTCGGGTGAGCTGCGCAAGCAGATCGACGCCCTCCGGGTGGAGGCCGACCGGCTCCAGCGCGACGGCGACCTGGCGCAGGCCTCCGAGATCCTCTACGGCCGGATCCCGACGCTGGAGAAGCAGATCGAGGCCAGTGAGGGCCACGAGGTCGTCGAGAACCCGATGGTCTCCGAGGAGGTCGGTCCCGGCGAGATCGCCGAGGTGGTCGAGGCCTGGACCGGCATCCCCACCGGGCGGCTGCTGGAGGGCGAGACCGCCAAGCTGCTCCGGATGGAGGAGATCATCGGCGAGCGGCTGATCGGGCAGGCGGCCGCGGTGACCGCGGTCTCCGACGCCGTGCGACGCTCGCGGGCCGGCATCTCCGACCCCGACCGGCCGACCGGGAGCTTCCTGTTCCTCGGCCCGACGGGTGTCGGCAAGACCGAGCTCGCCAAGTCGCTGGCCGACTTCCTCTTCGACGACGAGCGCGCGATCGTCCGGATCGACATGAGCGAGTACTCCGAGAAGCACTCGGTCTCGCGGCTGGTCGGCGCACCTCCGGGCTACGTCGGCTACGACGAGGGCGGTCAGCTCACCGAGGCCGTCCGGCGCCGTCCGTACTCGGTGGTGCTGCTCGACGAGGTCGAGAAGGCGCACCCGGAGGTCTTCGACATCCTGCTGCAGGTGCTCGACGACGGCCGGCTCACCGACGGGCAGGGCCGCACCGTCGACTTCCGCAACGTGCTGCTGATCCTGACCAGCAACCTGGGTTCGCAGTTCCTGGTCGACCCGCTGCTCGACGAGGACGCCAAGCGCGACTCGGTGATGGCGGTCGTGCGGCAGGCGTTCAAGCCGGAGTTCCTGAACCGGCTCGACGAGGTGGTCATGTTCGACGCCCTCGGCAAGGACGAGCTGGCGCACATCGTCGACCTGCAGCTGGCGGCCTTCGATGCCCGCCTGGCGCCGCGCCGGATCACCGTCACGGTGACCGACTCCGCGCGGCTCTGGCTGACCGACCACGGCTACGACCCGGCGTACGGCGCCCGGCCGTTGCGCCGGCTGGTGCAGACGGCCATCGGCGACCCGCTGGCCCGGATGCTGATCGGCGGCGCGGTGGGCGACGGGCAGCACGTGGTGGTGGACTCCGAAGGCGAGGGCCTGGCGCTGCGCGTCACCGGCTGACCTCGGACGCGGATGGTCCGAACGGGCTACTGACCAGGCCCGTTCGGGCCAGTAGCGTCGCGAGGGTGAAGAACCTTCTCGGTGTCTCGGTCCTGGCCGCTTCCCTGTTCCTCGGTGCCTGCGGCAGCGACGATCCCGCTGCCGAGCCGGACCCCGGCTCCACGACGGCACCGACCACCCCGGCCTCGACCGGCCCGTCCTCCGGGCCGTCCACGGGATCGTCGACCGACCCTGCCCCGAGCGACGGAGCGTCCCCGACCGGGGACGGCGACCTGGACTGCCTGATCGCGGGCAGTCCCTGGCGGGTCAGTACGACGGACCTCGCCAGCCAGTTCGCGGGCGTGATGCGCGGCATCAACGTCACCAGCACCCGGATCGCCGGCAACCAGACGCTGACGGTCGGTGCCGACCTGCGGGCGACCTTCGCCGACAACACGACCACCACGGTCAAGGTCGCCATGGGCAACGGGCTGACGATGGTGATGGTGCAGAAGCACCGCGGTCAGTCGTCGGGCCGGCTGCGTGCCTCCACCGGCAAGCTGGTCGGGTACGGCTGGACCGGTCGGATCCGCGGCAACACCAAGGTCACCATCAACGGCCGCGCCGCCGAGGCGCCGTTCTCGATGCCGGCCGGCAGCATCGGCGACCACCCGATGACCTACGACTGCTCGGGCGCGACGATGAACCTGAGCGTCGAGGGCTCGCCGTTCCAGTACCTCTTCAAGTCCAGCTGACCGCGAGCGCGCGACCGCACGCGGTCGCCAGCGGTCAGGGTGACCTTGGTTGAATGGGCGCATGACTTCCCCGGACGCGAACGCACGCCCGAGCCAGGTCACCCTCGCCGGATGGGCCGCCGTGATCGCGTCGGTTCTGCTGGTCCTGGCCGTGTTCGACGCGATGTCGGGGCTGAACTCGCTGGCGACCCGGGACCGGCTCACGGAGGCGGTCTCCGGGAAGTCGTTCCAAGACCTCGGGATCACCGTCGACGACGCGCTCGGCATCATGCGCTGGGCGATCCTGGTCACCGGAGCCGCCGCCGCGGCAGCGGCGATCCTCGGCTTCTTCGTGCTCCAGCGCAACAAGGGTGCCCGGATCGGACTCACCGTCGCCGCGGTGCCGATCGTGCTGGCCGCGCCGCTCACGGGAAGCTTCCTGGGCATGTTCGTCGGTGCCGGAGCGGCGGTGCTCTGGTCGCGCCCCGCCCGGGACTGGTTCGCCGGGCGGGCGCCGACGCCGCCCGCGGCCCGGATCACCCCGCCGGCTCCGACCCCGCCGCCGGACGTCGCGCCCTGGCAGCCGCCGGTCCCGCCGACACCCGGAGCGCAGCAGCCGCCGCCGATGCCCGGCTGGGGACAGGCGCCGCCGGCCCCGGGGCCCCCCGGTCCGGTGCCGATGGCGGGTCCGCCTCCCCAGCAGGCGGCGCCGAGTGCGATGCCGCGTCAGGTCCGCACCGCTTGCCTCCTGACGTGGATCTTCTCCGGCATCACCGCCCTCCTCTGGGTGGCGTTCCTGGTGGTGCTCGCGGTCGACTCCGAGCCGCTGCTGACGGCGGTCAAGGACACCCCGACGTGGGACGCGCGCTTCGACGACGACGTGCTCACCACCGCCTTGGTGGTGACGAGCGTGTTCTTCCTGCTCTGGTGCGTGGCCGCCTCGGTGCTGGCGGTGTTCGTCTGGCGCCGCGCGTACGCCGCCTGGATCCTGCTCGCGGTCTGCGTCGGCGCGGCAGCGCTGGTGAGCGCACTCGCCTTCCCGGTCTCGCTCGTGCACCTCGTCGCCGCCAGCTTCACCACCGGGATGCTGGTCACGAAACCGAGCCGGGACTGGTTCGCGGGGCGTTAGTTCTTGAGGCCCGCGCGCAGCCGGCCCAGCCCCTCCTCGATGACCTCGAGTCGCTTGCAGAACGCCCAGCGCACCAGGTGCCGGCCCTCGTCGAGATCGTCGTAGAACACCTGGGACGGGATCGCGACGACCCCGGCCTTCTCCGGAAGGGCGGCGCAGAAGGCGCGCCCGTCCGCGAACCCGTAGGACGACACGTCGGTAGTGACGAAGTAGGTCCCGGCCGGCCGGTGGACGGTCAGGCCGAGGTCGGCCAGCCCGTCGCAGAGGACGTCCCGCTTGGCCCGGAGGTCGGCGGCCAGCGCGACGTGGAAGGCGTCGTGCTCGTTCAGCCCGACGGCGACCGCCGGTTGCAACGGAGCCCCGGAGGAATAGCTGAGCCAGTTCTTGACGCCTTCCACCGCGGCGACCAGGTGCTCGGGACCGCTGGCCCAGCCGACCTTCCAGCCGGTGACCGAGAAGGTCTTGCCGGCGCTGGAGATGGTCAGTGTCCGCTCGAACATCCCGGGCAGCGTCGCCAGCGGGACGTGCGGCTCCTCGAACGTGAGGTGCTCGTAGACCTCGTCGGTGACCACGATCAGGTCGTGCTCGATCGCGACCGCGGCGACGCCCTCGAGCTCGGCCCGGGTCAGCACGGTGCCGGTCGGGTTGTGCGGGGTGTTGAGCAGGATCAGCCGGGTGCGCGGGGTGATCGCCGCGGCCAGCTCGTCGAGGTCGAGCCGGAAGTCGGGGGCGCGCAGGGTCACCGGTCGTCGTACGCCGCCGGCCATCTGGATCATCGCCACGTAGGAGTCGTAGTACGGCTCCAGGACCACCACCTCGTCACCGGGGTCGACCAGGCCGAGCAGGGCGCCGGCGATCGCCTCGGTCGCACCGGTGGTGGCGACCACCTGGTGCCGGTCGAGGGTCAGGCCGTAGTGCCGCTGCTGGTGGGCGATCACCGCGTCCAGCAGCTCCGGGGTCCCGTGGCCCGGCGGGTACTGGTTGCGCCCGCCGCGCAGCGCCTCGACGGCGGCCTCGAGCATCGCGCTCGGACCGTCCTCGTCCGGGAATCCCTGACCCAGGTTGACCGAGCCGGTACGGACCGCGAGGGCGGACATCTCGGCGAAGATCGTGGTCCCGATGCCGTCGAGCCGGTGCGCTTCGATGCCCATGTTCAGACAGTAGTAGTTCACAATGTGCAGGTGACCGTTGATGACGACCTGATCCCGGAGACGGATTCTCCGGCTCCCGGGCGGACCCCCGAGAAGCCGAAGCGGTCGACGGCACGCCGGATCACCTTCCTGGTCGGCATCGGGCTGATCCTGGCCGGGCTAGGGCTGCTCGGCTACGTCGCGTGGCAGCTCTGGGGGACCAACTGGGTCTCGAAGCGGCACCAGCGCGAGATCACCACGAACCTGCAGGAGGACTGGGCGGCCGGTGAGGGGTGCGACACCTACTGCCCGCACGGCAAGGCGTCCGCGCTGATCCGGATCCCCAAGTTCGGCCAGAAGTACGTCGTCCCGGTCATCGAGGGCACGTCCCAGGACATCCTCGCCCGCGGCTACGGCCACTTCGAGGACACCGCCGCGGCCGGACAGGTCGGCAACTACGCGCTCGCCGCCCACCGGGTCACCCACGGTGAGCCGCTGCGGCGGATGCCGGAGCTGCGTCCCGGGGACAAGGTGATCGTGGAGACGCGGAAGTTCACCTACACCTACGTGCTCGACACCGACCCGAACAAGCTGGTGATCCCCTTCACCGGGACCTGGGTGCTGGACGCGATTCCGCGCAACCCGGACGGCGGGCCGCAGCCGAAGCAGGTGAAGGGGCAGAAGCTGATCACGCTGACGACCTGCTCGGAGATCTTCCACACCGACAACCGGATGATCGCGTTCGGGCACCTGGTCGACACCGTCCGCAAGACGAAGCTGGCGCCGGTCAACCCGTAGTTCCGGTTCGCGTAACCTCACCCCCATGGCTGATCGCGATGTACTCCTGGACCAGGTCAACACCAAGGCCGTCGTGCGCGGCAAGGTCACGCTGGCCTCCGGCCGCGAGGCCGACTACTACGTCGACATGCGCCGGGTCACCCTCGACGCCGACGCAGCCCCGGCGATTGGCCGCACCGTGCTGGCGCTCACCGAGGACTGGGAGTACGACGCGGTCGGCGGCCTGACCCTGGGTGCCGACCCGATCGCGGTCGCGATGATGCACCAGGCCGCTGCCGCCGGCCGCCGCCTCGACGCGTTCGTGATCCGCAAGTCCCAGAAGGTGCACGGGCTGCAGAAGCTGATCGAGGGCCCGGACGTCGCCGGCCGCCGGGTGCTCGCCGTGGAGGACACCTCGACCACCGGGGGATCGGTGCTCGAAGCGGTCGCCGCGCTGCGGGCCGCGGGCGCGACCGTGGTCGGGGTCGCGGTCGTCGTGGACCGGGACACCGGTGCCCGCGAGGCGGTCGAGGCCGAGGGACTCGAGTACCGCTACGCGGTGGGCATCTCAGATCTCGACATCTGACCCGGACGCCGTCGGGGCCGCCGTGCGGGCGGCCGCCTCGCGCCGGTGCTTGAGCCACTCGTAGGCCACCGGGATCACCGAGAACAGCAGGATCGCGAGGATCGCGAAGTCGATGTTGTCGGAGAGGAACGGGCCGACCTTCGGCACGTTGCCGAGGAAGTAGCCGAGCATCGTGATGCTGAGGACCCAGAACGCCGCGCCGACCGCGCTCCAGGTCAGGAAGCGTCGCCGCTCCATCGACGCGACACCGGCGACGACGGTGACGTAGGTCCGCACGAACGGCACGAAGCGGCCGATCACCAGGGCCTTGTTCCCGTGCTTGTCGAAGAACTCGGTGGTCTTGTCGAAGTACTTCTTCTTCAGGATCCGGCCGTCCCGCTGGGTCAGCGGCGGTCCGATCGCCCGGCCTATCTCGTAGCCGGCGACGTTGCCCAGCACGGCCGCGGCTCCGAAGATCAGCATCCCGAAGAGGAGGCTCAGCCCGTTGTTGTCGACCAGGACGTCGATCCGGTCGGTCGCGAAGAAGAGGCCCATCGCGAACAGCAGCGTGTCGCCGGGCAGGAACGGGAAGAGCAGCCCGCACTCGACGAAGATCATCGCGACGCTGATCCAGAAGAACTCCTGACCGAACTCGGCAAGCCACCAGTTCGGGTCCATCCACTTGATCCCAAGGATCTGCACGACGTCGACGATCACGCGCTGAGCGTATCTGGCCCGACCTGAACCTGACCTGACGTTCCACGCACCGTGCGTCCGGCTCGTAGGGTTGTCCGCGTGACCGCGCCCGAGGAGCCCCAAGAATTCATCGAGCAGCGGGCTCCCTACGACCCGATGCCGAACGGTCCGGCCGAGGTCGGGGTCGGTCCCTGGGAGGGACCGCTACCGACCGGGGACCAGTACGACGCCGAGCTGCTGGCCCACGGGGACCGGCGCAACGTGGTCGATCGCTACCGGTACTGGACGATGGCGGCGATCGTCGCGGACCTCGACTTACGGCGGCACGACTTCCACGTGGCCATCGAGAACTGGCAGCACGACTTCAACATCGGCACCATCGTCCGGTCGGCGAACGCGTTCCTCGCCGCCGAGGTGCACATCGTCGGGAACCGGCGCTGGAACCGGCGCGGCGCGATGGTCACCGACCGCTACCAGCACGTCCGGCACCACGCCGATGCCGAGGCGCTGGCGGCGTACCTGCGCGACGCTGACGGGGGACCGGTCCGGCTGCTCGGCATCGACAACCTGCCGGGCTCGGAGCACCTGGAGACGATGGAGCTGCCGCGCCGGGTGTGCTTCCTCTTCGGCCAGGAGGGACCCGGGTTGTCGGAGGGTGCCCGCGAGGCCTGCGACGGGACGTTCTCGATCGCCCAGTTCGGCTCGACGCGCTCGATCAATGCCTCGGCTGCTGCTGCGATCGCGATGCACTCCTGGGTGCGAGAGTACGCCGACCTCGGCGACGAGGTGGCCTGGCGGGGTTAGCCGATCGTGCCCGGGATGCCGTAGAAGCCGTAGGGGATCTGGTGCGCGACCGCGGTGACCAGGTTGACCACCGCGAGCACGAACCCGATGAGCGCCAGGACCCGGGCAGTCTGGGCCAGGCTCAGTTCCCAACCGGAGGTCAGCCCGTTCGCCGCCGCCATCGCCAGGGCGAGCACGGCACCGGCGACGAGTGTGGCGACCATGCCGGCGAGGAAGGCGCCGCCGCGACCCATCGGGAACGAGTCCCCGAAGAGGGCGATGAACGTGACGGAGATCCGGTTCAGGCTGCCGAGGAGCAGCAGCACCGCGAGCGTGAAAGCGGCGATGGCGCGGGCCTGGGGGGTGAGTGTGACCATGCGCCCGACGCTAGCGGCGCTCTCGTCTAGGGTTGGCCACATCCGGACCGGTTTCCCGAGGAGTTTTTTCGCATGCCCATCGCCACCCCTGAGAAGTACGCCGAGATGCTCGATGCAGCCAAGGCGAACTCGTTCGCCTTCCCTGCCATCAACGTCTCCTCGTCGCAGACCCTGAACGCCGCCCTCCAGGGCTTCGCGGACGCCGGCAGCGACGGCATCATCCAGGTCTCGACGGGCGGTGCGGAGTACCTCTCCGGCCCGAGCGTGAAGAACATGGTCACCGGCTCGGTCGCCTTCGCCGCGTACGCCGCCGAGGTCGCCAAGAACTTCCCGGTCAACATCGCGCTGCACACCGACCACTGCCCCAAGGACAAGCTCGACGGCTTCGTCCGCCCGCTGGTCGCGATCTCCGCCGAGCGGGTCGCCCGAGGTGAGGCGCCGCTGTTCCAGTCGCACATGTGGGACGGGTCCGCGGTCGCGGTGGACGAGAACCTGCAGATCGCCGAGGAGCTGCTCGCCCAGTGCGCCGCCGCCAAGATCATCCTCGAGGTCGAGATCGGCGTTGTCGGCGGCGAGGAGGACGGTGTCGTCGGGGCGATCGACGAGAAGCTGTACACCACCCCCGAGGACGCCCTGGCCACCGTCGCCGCACTCGGCACCGGTGAGAACGGCCGCTACATGACCGCGCTGACCTTCGGCAACGTGCACGGCGTCTACAAGCCGGGCGGGGTGCACCTGCGTCCCGAGATCCTCAAGAACGCCCAGGAGGCCGTCGTCGCGAAGCTCGGCCTCGCCGCCGGCTCGAAGCCGTTCGACCTGGTCTTCCACGGCGGGTCCGGTTCGACCCCGGAGGAGATCGCGGCCGCGGTCAGCTACGGCGTGATCAAGATGAACGTCGACACCGACACCCAGTACGCGTTCACCCGGCCTGCCGCCGCGCACATGTTCAGCAACTACGACGGCGTCCTCAAGGTCGACGGCGAGGTCGGCAACAAGAAGGCCTACGACCCGCGCGCCTGGGGCAAGGCCGCCGAGGCCGGCATGGCCGCCCGCGTCGTCGAGGCCTGCGAGAACCTGAGCAGCGTCGGCAAGTCGATCAACTGATCAAGGCCGCGCCAGCGGACTCGACCAGCTCGGTCATCGAGCCCAGTCGGTCATCGAGCCCAGCTCGGTCATCGAGCTTGTCGAGATGTGGTGACGTGCCCGCAGACTAGGCAGCCGTCGAGACCCGGCCCGCGAATCGGCTCTTCAGCCGGAGCGCGGGCCGTTCGACGTACTGCCAGGAGAGAGCCGAGATCGCCAGCGTGATCGCGGTCCCGACCACGAACAGCAGCCGCGCGCCCAGGTCGGTGTGCTTCATCAGCACCATGATCACCGGGTAGTGGAACAGGTAGGCGCCGTACGAGACCTTGCCGATCCAGACCAGCGGCGCCCAGGAGAGCAGCGCCCCGACACCGCTGGTGCGGACGCCGTCCAGGTGCACGAGCAGGGCGACGGTGAGCAGCGCGGCCGCCGGTGACTGCCAGATGATCGAGCGCTGGTCGGTGTAGATCGAGAAGGTCCAGCCGGCGAGCAGCAGCACCCCGAAGGCGCCGCCTATCAGCCAGCCGGTCCAGCGTCGTACGGCGGGAGCGTCCGGATCGCGCGCCGGCCGGGCGGCGAGCACCAGCGCGACCAGCGCGCCGAGCAGCAGCTCGAAGGCGCGGGTCCAGGGCACGTAGTAGGCCATCGGGAAGCGGTCCGCCTCGGGGGCCGATTGCAGCACGAACAGCGCGTAGCTGACCAGGATCCCTCCGACCACCCAGGCGGTGGCCCGCGAGCGCCGGAGCAGCAGCCAGCCGACCACCAGCGGCCAGACCAGGTAGAACTGCATCTCGACCGCCAGGCTCCAGGTGTGCCCGAGGTGGCCGAGCTCGCTACCGCCGAGGCCCCAGAGGAGGTTCTCGACGTACAGCCCGGCTCCCGCGGCCGTCTTGAGGTAGCCGACGAAGGTGCCGCCGTCGCCGAGGGTGCCGTAGAAGAAGGCGCCGAGCACCAGCATCACCAGCAGTGCCGGGTAGAGCCGGAGCAGTCGGCGCACCCAGAAGTCGCGCAGGCTCACCGCTCCCGAGCGGTCGTGCTCGCGGACCAGGACCAGGGTGATCAGGTAGCCGGAGAGGACGAAGAAGATGTCCACCCCGAGCCACCCGCCGGTGGCCGGCTTGAGGGCGGCGTGGAACGCGATGACGGCCAGCACGGCGAACGCGCGGATGCCGTCGAGCTCGGGCCTGTACTCCATGGCGCGCAGCCTTCCACGGAACCTGCTGCGCGTCCGGAGAACGTCGCGCTCAGCCTCACTCGGCGTTTGCCGGGACCGCCTTGGTGCTCGCGACCGGCGCGAAGTGGCTCGGGCGCTCGTAGAGCAGCACCGCGAGGAAGCCGAGGACCAGCACGGCCGGGACCAGGAGGAGCGACTGCGACATCGCCTCGCTGAACTTGTCCGCGACGCCCGGCGGCAGCGGCCCGCCGCCTCCGGCCTCGTGGCTCTGCAGCTTCTCGAGCCCGTGCGCGGCCAGCCGGCTGTCGATCAGCACGGCGATGCCCGCGGAGCCCAGCACCGCACCCACCTGGCGCAGCGCGTTGTAGACCCCGGAGCCGGCACCGGCCAGGGTGATCGGCAGGTTCCGGGTCGCGGTCGCGGTGAGGACGGCCCAGAGGAACGAGCTGCCGACACCGATCAGGCCCATCGCTACCAGCAGCTGCCACAGCGGGGTGTCGGTCTTGAGCAGGAGTGCCGAGAGCAGCATCGCGCCGATCAGGACCAGGAAGCCGAAGCCGGTGAGGATCCGCGGGTGCACCTTGTCGCTGAGCTTGCCCACCATCGGCGCCAGCACGATCGACATCACCGCCATCGGGATCAGCAGGCAGCCGGCCTCGGTCGGGGAGTAGCCGCGGACGACCTGCGCCCAGAGCATCAGCGGGAAGCCCATCGCGGTGAAGCTGAAGCTCACCGCGGCGATGCCGAGGTTGGAGATGGAGAAGTTGCGGTCCGCGAACACCTTCAGCGGCATCAGCGGCTCACCGGTGTTGCGCGACTGGACGAGGACGAAGACGGCGATCACGACGATGCCCCCGGCGATCATCGTCCAGATCGTCGGGGACCAGTGCTGCTGCTTGCCCTCCTGGATGCCGAAGACCAGCAGGAACATGCCGACGCCGCTGAGGGCGACGCCGAGCCAGTCGAACTTGTGCTTGTGGGTCTCCAGGCGCGGCACCAGGCGGTAGGCCAGGGCGAACGCGACCAGGCCGACTGGCACGTTGATGAAGAAGATCCACTCCCAGCCGAGACCGTCGGTCAGCACGCCGCCGAGGACCGGGCCGACCAGGGTCGCGACGCCGGCCGTCGCTCCCCACAGCGCCATCGCGCTGCCGCGGCGCTCGACCGCGAAGATCCGGGTGATGATCGCCATCGTCTGCGGCGTCATCATCGACGCGCCGAAGCCCTGGAACACCCGGGCGATGATCAGGCCCTCGATGCTGCCGGTGAGACCGCACCACAGCGACGCCGCGGTGAAGAGGGCGAGACCGGTCAGGTAGAGGTTCTTCGGCCCGAACCGGTCGCCGAGCCGGCCGGTGATCAGGACCGGGACGGCGTACGCGAGCAGGTAGGCGCTCGTCACCCAGACGACGGAGTTCACGTCCGCGTCCAGGTCCTCGATGATCGCCGGCGTCGCGACCGTCACGATCGTCGTGTCGAGCAGGATCATGAAGAAGCCGATGCACAGCGCGATCAGCGCCGGCCAGGGGTCGCGCTCGGTGGTCGGCGCGGGAGAGGTTGGGGTCACGGGACAACTCAACACCCTAGGAGGGACAATTACTCCATGAGTTTTCCCGACCTGATGTCCGGCCCGCCCCCGACCCGCCTTCCCGAGGACCCGGCCGCCGCCGCCCTGGCCGCCGGCGACGAGCCCCGTGCCGTCGTCCGGCAGCACCCGGAGTCCCCGCTGGCCTGGGCCGTCCTGGCCGAGCAGGCCCTGGCCGACGGCAGCGACGACGTCGTCGGGTACGCCTTCGCGCGGGTCGGCTACCACCGCAGCCTCGACCAGCTCCGCCGCAACGGCTGGAAGGGCCACGGCCCGGTGCCGTGGGACCACGTGCCCAACCGGGGCTTCCTGCGGGCGCTGGCCGCCCTCACCAAGGCGGCGGGCGCGATCGGTGAGACCGCGGAGGAGCAGCGCTGCGGCGAGTTCCTGCGCGACTCCAGCCCGGAAGGCTACGACGCGCTGCTGGGCTGAGTCCTGGTCTGGGTCGGCGCCAGCATCGTGTACGCCGCCGGCTCGACGTGCCAGGTACGCCGGCGCTCCGGGCCGCTGATCTCGCCGTCGGCGCTGATCCAGAAGTCCTCGCCCGAGATCGAGACCTGCTTCCCGGTCAGGGTGACGACGTCGTCGCGCTCCGGGTGCGTCCGCCGGAGCACGTCGAGCGCGTAGCCGACCCGGGCGAGCGGATCGGCGGCGTACGAGATCATCACGTCCAGCATCCCGCTGCCGGGGTCGGCGCCGGGGGTGATCTCCGCTCCGCCGCCGACGCTGCTGCCGTTGCCGATCGCGACCATCAGCACGTGCCGGTCCATGTCGGCCACGACCTCGCCGTCGACCTCGATCCGGAGCCGCACGTACGGCGGCCGGATCGCGGTCAGCACGGCTCCGATCGGGTAGCCGACCACGCCCAGGCCGAACGGTCCGAGCCGCTCCTTCCAGGTGGCGCCGGTACGACTGGCGCGGGCGCTCGCGCCGGCATGGACGTTGTTGACGACGACCTCGCCGAGCTCGTCGACCAGGATGTCCATCGGCCGGGGCGTGGCGCTCAGCAGGGCCTCGGCGGCCTCGGCCGGGTCGAGCGGGATGTCGAGGGCACGGGCGAAGTCGTTGCCGGTGCCGAGGGGCAGCAGGCCGAGGGTCTTGCCGCCCAGGTCGTTGCGCCGGTGCAGGGTCGCGACCACCGCGTGCAGGCTGCCGTCGCCGCCGGCGACCACGATCGGCCGGCTGCCGGCGCGGTGCAGGATGCCGTCCAGCTCGCCCGGGTTGCTGGTCTCGCAGACCTCCACCGAGGCCCGGGTGCGGAGCACCTCCAGCGCCGTCCCGAGATCGTCGGCGTGGCCGGCGTCGGCGTGCGTGATCAGCAAGAGGGGTTCCACGCCGAACACCGTACGCGGCGGACCCGAGCGGGCCGGCAGAGGCCGAATTCTGGTAACGTGACGCCGCAAGAGCCCCGTGCTGTTGCACGACGGGCTCTTCTGCATTCCGGCGGGAGCCCGCCCTCGTTGTCGGAACAGGTGGAGGCGAGCAGATGCCCGCGATCGTGGTCCTCGGAGCCCAGTGGGGCGACGAAGGCAAGGGGAAGGCGACCGACCTTCTCGCGACCAGCCAGCCCATCGACTACGTGGTCCGCACCAGCGGCGGCCACAACGCCGGGCACACGATCGTCGTCAACGGCGAGAAGTACGCCACCCACCTGCTGCCCAGCGGCATCCTGACGCCCGGCGCCACCTCGGTGATCGCCAACGGCGTGGTGGTCTCGCCCGAGGCGCTGTTCCGCGAGCTCGACGGCCTGATCGAGCGCGGCGTGGACGTGGCCGAGCTGGTGGTCAGCTCGAACGCGCACGTGATCGCGTCGTACCACTCCACGATCGACAAGGTCAGCGAGCGGTTCCTCGGCAAGAACCAGATCGGGACGACGGGCCGCGGCATCGGACCGGCGTACGGCGACAAGGTCAACCGCGTCGGCATCCGGGTCGCCGACCTCTTCGACGAGAAGATCCTGCGCGAGAAGATCGAGGCCGCGCTGGAGGTCCGCAACCAGGTCCTCTCCAAGGTCTACAACCGGCGCACCGTCGACGTCGACGCGGTCGTCGAGGAGCTGCTGGCCTACACCGAGCGGCTGCGGCCGATGGTGGCCGACACCAGCCTGCTGCTGAACAAGGCGCTGGACGACGGCAAGACGGTCCTTTTCGAGGGTGCCCAGGCGACCATGCTGGACGTCGACCACGGCACCTACCCGTTCGTGACCAGCAGCAACCCGGTGGCTGGCGGCGTCTGCGTCGGCGCCGGCATCGGCCCCACCCGGATCGACCGGGTGATCGGTGTGATCAAGGCCTACTCGACCCGGGTCGGCTCGGGTCCGTTCCCGACCGAGCTCTTCGACCAGGACGGCATCGACCTGCAGCGGATCGGCGGCGAGATCGGCGTCTCGACGGGTCGCACCCGGCGCTGCGGCTGGTACGACGCCGTCGTCGCCCGGTACGCCGCCCGCGTCAACGGGCTGACCGAGTTCTTCCTGACCAAGCTCGACGTGCTCGACACCTGGGAGCGGATCCCGGTCTGCGTGGCCTACGAGATCGACGGCGTCCGGCACGACGAGATGCCGATGACCCAGACCGAGTTCCACCACGCCAAGCCGGTCTACGAGTACTTCGAGGGCTGGAACGAGGACATCTCCGGGTGCCGCTCGTTCGAGGACCTGCCGAAGAACGCGCAGGTCTACGTCCGGGCGCTCGAGGAGATCTCCGGCGCGCCGTTCTGGGCGGTCGGCGTCGGTCCGGGCCGCGAGCAGACGGTCGTCGTCACCCCGCGCTGACTCCTCGCCGGATCCCGACGGGTCCGAAGATTTCCCGGAAACCGCTCGCGGAGAAGTCGGCCTGTGGATAACGTCAATCAGCCGCAGCCGCCGTCCAGACTGGCAGCATGGCTGTCAACGCTCCGCTGCTAACCTGGCGCCCCCCGTGGGAGGAACTCCGAGATGACGCCGCACCCCGTGCCGTGCCGGATCCGGAGGCTGCCATGAGCGAGCACGCCCACGAGCAGCACACCTTCGGGATCGACTGGAGCTGGCCGTCCCGCAAGCTGGCCGAGCTCCGGCTCGAGCGGGAGCGCCGGTCGAAGCTCATGGTCGCGCCGGGGCTCCGCTTCCCGGACCCGACGGACCTGGACGAGTTCACCGTCGCCGACCTCCGCCTGATCCAGGCGTTCTACGCGAAGCGCTCCGACGAGATCGGTCCGCTCTACTACGCCGGCAACGTTTCCGACGATGCGCCCGACGACGCTACGGAGGCGTGAGCAACGGTCGCTGCGCAGCCTCATCGACAGCGACGACTACGCCGACCGCCTGTACGCCGGCAGGGTGATCATCAGGATCCTCGATCCTGAGCTCGGCTTCCTCGACCGAGCCACCGAGCACATCGAGATCCAGTCGCTGACGTTCAACCAGCGTCGTACCGAGTTCCAGCTCCGGCCGGTCCGTCTGCAGAAGGTGGCCAAGGAGATGCGGGTCGCCGTCGACATCACCCCGATCGCGCTGGTCCCGAAGCTGCTCTTCCACCACCAGCGCTTCACCGGGAGCGACGGCCTGAACGTGCCGATGGTGACCCGGCGGGAGAACGCGCGGATCGCGCAGTGCCACCTGGTGGCCTACGCGGTCGATGCCGATCCGGAGCTGCAGCCGCCGTCGGTCGATCTCTGGAAGTACCTCGGCGAGTGCGTCGGCCGGTTCCCGGAGCAGTTCGAGGGTGACGAGGCCAAGTTCCGGAACCGGGCCGCCCGCCACCTGAACCGGCTGAACTCGTCCGCCGACCGCGTCTGGTTGCGCCGGGCCAGCGCGATCCCCGGGTGGTCGCGCCTCCTGGCCGGCTACGAGGACAACTTCCTGCTGACGCCGCGGTTCCCGGTGCCGGTCACGGCGGAGGCGGCCGAGTTCACGATCGAGTACGCCGAGCCCAGCGGCAGCGGCGGGCCGGAAGCCCTGGTCCGCGAGCTCGGCATGCTGAAGATGCCGTGGCGCCCGGTCGCCTTCCGGGTCAACGAGGTCGGGCGAGCCCGGAGCCACTTCGTCCACCTGCACGCGCCCGCCGGGACCTTCCTGGGGTTCTCCGGACTGCAGCGGATCAAGGAGGAGGCGAACCTGCTGCGGCACCGTTCGGTGTCGGCCCGCTCGTCGTCCACCTTCTACATCCGTCGCCGCTCGATCCCGCGGCCGCGGTCGGTGACCCTGCTGGCGACCCTCTGGCCGGATCCTGCGGGATACCTGCGGCCGCTCCAGCTCGTCGGCTGGTACACCTTCGGGGTCACCGCGAGCTTCCTGTTCATGAGGTGGCCGGACGCACCGGGCTCGCGCTTCCTCGGTCAGCTCGACGGCTCGATCAGCCTGCTGCTCTTCCTGCCCGCGCTGCTCGTCGGTTGGCTGTTCCGGCCGGACGAGAGCGAGGTCCGGCGCTCGCTCGTCTACCGCTACCGGCTCCAAGGAGCCCTGTGCGTGGTGGTGATCTGGCTGAACCTGGCGCTCGGGTTCTTCAAGTTCGGCGAGGAGACCAGGACGTACGACGTCGTCACCGTCGTGTACGCCGTGACGACCTTCGCGGCGGCGTACCTGGCGTCCTCGATCAACCGGTACTTCTTCCAGGTCCACGAGGCGCACGGTCTCGCACGCCAGCGGGACTCGGTGCCCTCCCGCGGCGTCGGGTCGTTCGTGCTCGAGTCGGCGCTCCCGCAGCACGACCCGGACGACGAGGACGATCTTCAGCCGAGCCCGACCACCGACCGCGCCGTCCGGCGGAAGTCGGCCGAGACGGTATCGCCGTCCAGGTAGACCCCGACCAGCGCCGCGTCGCGCAGGAGCACCAGGCTCGCCGCCACCCGCTCGGCATCGGCCACGGAGGCGGCGTCGAGGACCGCGGCGAGCGTGCTGCGGAACCAGGTCCGGTGCCGTTCGATGATCTGCCGGATCTCGCCGTCGGCGTCCGGGTACTCGGCGGCGGCGTTGATGAACGGGCAGCCCCGGCGGTGGTAGCGGGTCGCGTCCTCGGCGATCCCCTCGATGACCGCCGCGACCAGCTCGGTCGGTGACCCGCCGGCCTCGGCCGCTGCGGCGAAGTAGCCGCGGATGATCGCGTCCTCGCGCTCCAGGTAGGCGGCGACCAGGGCCTCCTTGCCGGGGAAGTGCCGGTACATCGTCGCGCGGGTGGTGCCGGCCTCGGACAGGATCCGGTCGACGCCGACGCCCTTGATGCCCTCGGCGTAGAAGAGCCCGGCGGCGGTCTCGAGGAGGCGGTCGCGCGGGGAGCTCGACTCGGACGGGATGGGTGTGGCCACGGTCACCTCAGAACACTAGCGGCCGGCCCTTGACAACCGGTCCTCGGAATAGCCATAGTAGAACGAACGTTCTTTCTACACAACATCACTACCGACAAGGAGCACGACGATGAACACGATCACCACCCGCGAAGCACAGGAAGTACGCGCCGCCAACGAGTCCGGCAAGCAGCCGGTCGTCTTCGTCCACGGACTGTGGCTGCTGGCCGAGAGCTGGAAGCCGTGGCGCGACCACTTCGAGGCGCAGGGCTACAGCACGGTCGCCGTCGACTGGCCCGAGGACCAGGGGTCCTTCGCCGAGGCGCACGCCAACGCCGACTCGCTGGCCGGTACGTCGGTCGCCGACGTGGCCGACCACGTCGCCGACGTGATCGCCGGTCTCGACCGCAAGCCGGTCGTCGTCGGGCACAGCTTCGGCGGACTGCTCGTCCAGATCATCGCCGGCCGCGGGATCGCCGCCGCCACCATCACCATCGACCCGGCACCCAGCAAGGGCGTGCTGCCGCTGCCGTTCTCCAGCCTGAAGGCCGCCTTCCCGGTCCTGGGCAACCCGCTGAACTACTCCAGGACCGTGACGCTGACCTTCGACGAGTTCCGCTACGGGTTCGCCAACGCGGTCAGCGAGGAGGAGGCGCGGCACCTCTACGACACCGTGCACACCCCGGCCCCCGGCCGCCCGCTGTTCCAGGCCGCCACCGCCAACGTCAACCCGTGGGCGAAGACCAAGGCGAACAAGAAGAACCCCGACCGCGGCCCGATGCTCGTCGTGACCGGCGAGAACGACCACATCGTCCCGTTCGCGATGGCCAACGCGGCGTACAAGAAGCAGCGCAAGAACGCCGGCGTCACCGAGATCGTCGAGATCCCCGGCGTCGGGCACTCGCTGATCATCGACTCCGGCTGGGCGACGGTCGCCGACACCGCGCTCGACTTCCTGGCCCGGCAGGGGGTCACCGCCGAGTGATCGGCCGTGAACCCGACCCACGGGCCGCGTCCGGTGTTCGTAGCCGGCGCGGCCCGTCGTCGTGCACCGACTAAGGTCAGTGCACGTGAAGACACTCGTGATCGGTACCGGTGGCCGCGAGCACGCCCTCGCCCTCGCGCTCGCGCGGGACCCGTCGGTGACCGAGGTGCACGCCGCCCCCGGCAACCCGGGCATCGCCGGCGTGGCGACGCTCCACGACGTGGACCCGATGAACCCGGCGGCCGTGGCCGACCTCGCCGCCGCCCTCGACGTCGACCTGGTCGTTGTCGGCCCCGAAGCTCCGCTGGTTGCCGGCGTCGCCGACGCGGTCCGCGAGCGCGGCATCTCCTGCTTCGGGCCGTCCGCCGAAGCGGCCCAGCTCGAGGGGTCGAAGGCGTTCGCCAAGGACGTGATGGCCGCGGCCGAGGTGCCCACCGCGATGGCGCACGTCTGCACCACCCAGGACGAGATCGAAGCGGCACTGGACGCGTTCGGGGCGCCGTACGTGGTGAAGGACGACGGCCTGGCCGCAGGCAAGGGCGTCGTCGTCACCGAGGACCGCGAGGTCGCACTGGCGCACGCGCTGGCCTGCGAGCGCGTCGTGATCGAGGAGTTCCTCGACGGCCCCGAGGTCTCGTTGTTCGCGATCACCGACGGCACCACCGTCTTCCCGCTGCAGCCGGCCCAGGACTTCAAGCGGATCGGCGACGGCGACGCCGGTCCGAACACCGGCGGCATGGGTGCGTACACCCCGCTGCCGTGGGCGCCGGACGGTCTCGTCGACGAGGTGCTCGAGCGGGTGCTGCAACCGACCGTCGACGAGCTCGCCCGCCGCGGCGCGACCTTCTCCGGACTCCTGTACGCCGGCCTCGCGCTGACCAAGCGCGGCACCAAGGTGATCGAGTTCAACGCCCGCTTCGGCGACCCCGAGACGCAGCCGCTGATGGCGCTCCTCGACTCGCCGCTCGGCGTCCTGCTCAAGGCGGCCGCCGACGGGACGTTGCACCAGACCGAGCCGCCGCGGTGGAAGTCCGGGGCCGCGGTCGCCGTGGTGATGGCCAGCGCCGGCTACCCGGAGTCCTCGCGCTCCGGTGACGTGATCACCGGCGTCTCCGACAACCCGTGCGACGTGATCCACGCCGGCACCGCGCTCGTCGACGGTGACCTGGTCACCGCGGGCGGCCGGGTGCTGGCGGTCACCGCGGTCGGCGACGACGTCGCCGACGCCCGGGCCAAGGCGTACCGCGGTGTCGCCGCGGTCAGGTTCGACGGTGCGCAGCACCGGACGGACATCGCTGCCGGCATCTGAGGCCTGTGGATTGATCGAGCGGGAACGCGCCGTTCGCTGCCAGACTTTCCGCTTGCCCGATCCGGGGTGAGAATGGGAGGAGCCTGGATGTGTCTGTCGTACCGAGGGAGGTTGCCATGCCGGTCGCCGAGCCTGCGCTGCAGCGGTTCCGGATGTCGTGGGAGGAGTACCTCGATCTCCCCGAGAAGCCCAAGGCTGAGTGGGTCGATGGCGAGGTCGTGGTGACGCCGCCGGTCTCGGCCGATCACGGGTACGCGGTGCTGGGACTGGGTTCCGTACTTCGATCCGCCCTTCCTAGCCTCTCCGTGGTGACCGAGGTGGGTGTGCGTCTCCCGCGCAATCGGCTCCGGGCGCCCGACCTCATGGTGCTGGATCGCTGGCCCGAGCAGAAATGGGTCACGCTCGCGCCGGTCCTCGTCGTCGAAGTGCTTTCGCCGTCGACGCGTTCCGAAGACACTGTCCGCAAGTCCGCCGAGTACGCCGAAGGTCGCGTCGGCCAGTACTGGATGCTCGACCCCGACCTGCGAGCCCTCGATGTCTACGTCAACCGAGACGGCGGGTGGGACCTGCTCCTCCACCTCGATGACGACGATCCGGTAGGTGACGTCGTCGTCGGTGACCACGGCACCGTCCAGCTGGACCTGCGCGACCTGCTGCGCTGAGATCTCGTGGGAGAATCAGGGACGTGACCGTCCCCAACGTCCTCGCCACCCGGTACGCCGGAGCCGACCTCGCCGCGATCTGGTCCCCCGAGCACAAGATCGTGCTGGAGCGACAGCTCTGGATCGCCGTCCTCAAAGCCCAGAAGGACCTCGGCATCGAGGTGCCCGACGGTGTCGTCGAGGCCTATGAGGCCGTGATCGACCGGGTCGACCTGGACTCGATCGCGGCTCGGGAGCGGATCACCCGGCACGACGTGAAGGCCCGCATCGAGGAGTTCGGGGCGCTCGCGGGGCACGAGCACATCCACAAGGGGATGACCTCCCGCGACCTGACCGAGAACGTCGAGCAGCTGCAGATCCTGGCGTCGCTCGGCCTGGTCCGCCAGCGCGTCGTCGCGACCCTGGCCCGGCTCGGCCGGCTGGCGACCGAGCACGAGGCCCGGGTGATGGCCGGCCGGTCGCACAACGTCGCCGCGCAGGCGACCACGCTGGGCAAGCGGTTCGCCACCATCGCCGACGAGATGCTGGTCGCCCTGGCCCGGCTCGACGACCTGGTCGCGCGCTACCCGCTGCGCGGGATCAAGGGTCCGATGGGCACCGCCCAGGACATGCTCGACCTGCTCGACGGTGACGAGGAGAAGCTCGCCGACCTGGAGCAGCGCGTAGCAGCGCACCTCGGCTTCGAGCACGTCCTCACCAGCGTCGGTCAGGTCTACCCGCGTTCGCTCGACTTCGACGTCGTGTCCGCCCTGGTGCAGATCGTCGCCGGTCCCTCGAACCTGGCCACCACGATCCGGCTGATGGCCGGCATCGAGCTGGTCACCGAGGGCTTCAAGGAGGGCCAGGTCGGTTCCTCGGCGATGCCGCACAAGATGAACACCCGGTCCTGCGAGCGGGTCAACGGCCTCGCGGTGATCCTGCGCGGGCAGCTCTCGATGGTCGGCGAGCTCGCCGGCGACCAGTGGAACGAGGGCGACGTCTCCTGCTCCGTGGTCCGCCGGGTCGCGCTGCCGGACGCGTTCTTCGCCACCGACGGCCTCTTCCAGACCTTCCTGACCGTGCTCGACGAATTCGGTGCCTTCCCGGCGGTGATCCAGCGCGAGCTCGACCGCTACCTGCCGTTCCTCACCTCGACCAAGGTGCTGATGACCGCGGTGCGCAACGGTGTCGGCCGCGAGGAGGCGCACGAGGCGATCAAGGAGCACGCCGTCGGGGTCGCGCTGGAAATGCGTCAGGGCCTCGCGGTCAACGACCTCTTCGACCGGCTCGCCGCGGACACCCGGCTCGGCCTCACTCGCGAGCAGATCGCGGCCCTGGTGGCCGATCCGATCGAGTTCACCGGTGCGGCGGTCGCGCAGGTCCAGGCCGTCGTACGGCAGATCGAGAAGGTCGTCGCCGCCGATCCTGCTGCCGCGGCGTACTCGCCGGGAGCGATCCTCTAGCCCGTCTAGCTCGGGACTCGAGCCGCCTCGCCTGTCACGATCAGGTGCGAGGAGGACATGTGCGTGACGTGACCCGTAGCGACAGCGACGCCGAAGACCGGTTCCGTACCTTCTACACGGCGCACTTCGAGGCGCTGCTCGCCTACGCCGTACGACGGGTCGAGCAACCCGCCGACGCGGCGGACGTGGTGGCCGACTCCTTCCTGGTCGCCTGGCGCCGCCGGGCGACGCTGCCGGCGGGGGACGAGGGCCGCCTCTGGCTGTACGGCGTCGCGCGCAAGGCCCTCGCCAACCACCACCGCGGGGGTCGGCGCCGGGATCGGCTCGGCCAGCGGCTGCGCGAGCGCCTCGCGGAGACCACCTTCCCCGATCCCGGCCACGAGCTCGCCGAGCGGGACGCCGTACGGGATGCCCTGTCGCGGTTGCCCGACCTCGATCGCGAGGTGCTGACCCTGACGGTCTGGGAAGGCCTCGAGCCCCGTGAGATCGCCGAGGTGCTGCGCCTGCCCGCGGCCACGGTGCGGCAACGGCTCTCCCGGGCGCGCACGCGATTGCGAGCTCTTGCCGGTGACGATCCCGGGCCGCCCGGACATGTAGCACTCGAAACACCGAGAGCTTCTGTCCGTCCCGTGCTCGTCCCCGAGGAGAACCGATGAACGACTTCCGCCTGAAGCAGGCCGACCCGTACGACGCCGACGCCGTCGCCGACCTGGCCGGTGCCGACCTCGCCCTGCTCGACGAGATCATCGTGACGCCGGACGCCCGGCTCGCTGACTGGCGTCCGAAGCAGCGCTCGCTGCGCAGCCGGCTGGTCCAGGCCGGCGCGGCCGCAGCCGTCGTCACCGCGCTGGTGGCGGTGCCGACACTGGTGGCGAACGACCCGGACCCGGCCGGTCCCGGCACCACGGCTCCCAGCGCCGACCCGGTCGACGACGACCCGACGGTGGTCACGCCGATCCGGTACGCCGCGGCGGTCGTCAAGGTCGCCCGGGCGAACCCGCGGATCCTGGTGACCGAGGGCGGCTGGAAGGTGCGCAGCGTCGAGGGCTTTGATCCGACGGCCGGCCAGATGACCTTCCAGCTCGGGCCGGACAAGTGGGTCGAAGAGGAGCTGGCCTCGGGTTCGTCGCGTACCAACGAGGCCCCGCAGCTCAGCGTCTCCTGGTACCCGGCCTCGCAGTACGACGGCTACCTGCAGAGTCGTGCGGAGAAGGGCAACGACGTCCGGCAGGAGCACGTGCTCGGGCAGGACGCCCAGGTGGTCAGCTACGCCGCCGGGGACCACGCCGTGATGCTGCCGCCCGAGGGCAAGGTGTTCCTGGAGCTGCGCGGCCGGCTCGGGGATCGCGCGGCGTTCCTGGACTTCCTGCAGAACGACCTCGCCAAGGTCGGTGTCAAGGAGTGGCTCCAGGCGATGCCGGCGTCGGTGGTGACCGTGCGCAACGAGGCCACCGCCGTCGCGACGGTCCTCGACGGCGTACCGCTGCCTCCCGGCTTCGTGACCAAGGGCCTCGGCACCGGGGTCGCGCTGGACCCGTACCAGTTCGGTGCGAAGGTCGCCGGCGCGGTCGCCTGCGGCTGGCTGGACGAGTGGACCCGGGCGCGTGCGGCCGGCGACGCCGAGGCCCAGCAGCGCGCGGTCGACGCGATGGGGACCAGTCGCGACTGGAAGGTGCTGCGCGACATGGACGTCGAGGGCGACTACCCCGAGGTGGTCTGGGGCTACGCCGACCGGATCGCCAGCGGCGCGGCGCCGGCCGGGTACCGCAGCGGACTCGGCTGCCCCGGCAACTGAACCCGGTCGAGGTGGGGGTCCCGCGCGCCGGGACCTCCACCTCGACGGACCAGACGGGCCTGGTCAACGAACCAGACGGGCCCCTCGACGGATACACGGGCCCACTCGACGGATACACGGGCCTAGTCGGCGGGGTGGCGTTGCTCCAGGCCGACGAGCAGGCAGTCCAGGGCGAAGGTGAACTGGGCGTCCGGGTCCGGGCGGGCGGCGACCATGTCCGCCAGGTGGGGGAGGTCGGCCGAGCGCAGGCCGACGCCCCGGCCGAACTCGGCGAACTGCGGGTCCTCGCCGTCTGCCGCGAGCGCCTGCTGCCAGGCCTCGCCGAGGGCCAGCGTGTAGACGTGCTGCACGCAGTGCTGGACCTCGGCGGTGCTGAAGCCGGCGGCGACCATCACCGCGGCCAGGTGCTCGATCCGGTCCAGCCGCGGGCCGGTGGGCGCGCTGGTCAGCCGCACGTACTGGAGCAGCTGCGGGTTCGCGACGACGGCAGCGCGGGTCGCCCGGGCGAAGGCGGTGATCCACTCCTGCCAGGTGGCGCCCTCGGGGGGCTCGAAGTCGTCGTACTCGGTCTCGTCGAGGATCCGTGCGGCGACCAGGGCGAGCAGCTCGTCGCGGTCGCGGACGTGGTTGTAGAGCGCGGCGGTGCCGACGTCGAGCGCCTTCGCGACATCGGTCATCCGGAGGTCCCCGGGATCCTGCACGGTGCCGAGCGCGACCGCGGCGGAGACGATCTGCTCCCGCGAGATCCGTTGCGGTCGGCCGCGGCGGCGCTGCTGGGGAAGATCCATGCCGAGATAATACTGAAGCGCATCAGAAAATGGCTCCGGAACCCTTGACAGGCAGGAACGTGTTCTAGTTCTGTAGCCGGATGAGCACAGAGCAACCGCCCCAAGACATGCATCTGCAACGGAGCAGCCGCGACACCGACGCGATGGCGCGGACCCTGACCGGGTGGTTGGCCGGCCAGCTCCCCGACGGCGCCGACGTGGAGATCGCCCTCTCCGGGGCTTCCGACTCCAACGGGATGTCCAGCGAGACGATCTTGGCCGACGTCACCTGGACCGCGGGCGCGACCCGGACCACGCACGGCTTCGTGATCCGGATGGCGCCGGCGCCCCAGGACGTGCCGGTGTTCCAGACCTACCGCCTCGACCACCAGTACGAGGCGATCCGCCTGGTCGGCGAGCTGTCCGGCGTACCGGTTCCGACGCCGCGGTGGCTGGAGCCGACCGGCGAGGTGCTCGGGCAGCCGTTCTTCTTCATGGAGCGGATCGACGGCATCGTGCCGCCGGACGTGATGCCGTACACCTTCGGGGA
The DNA here is from genome assembly GCF_003725695.1 of Nocardioides marmoriginsengisoli. Classification (GTDB taxonomy): domain Bacteria; phylum Actinomycetota; class Actinomycetes; order Propionibacteriales; family Nocardioidaceae; genus Marmoricola; species Marmoricola marmoriginsengisoli. The sequence continues at coordinate 73,109 of NZ_RJSE01000009.1, read as the reverse complement.
CAACTGGTTCTTCGACGCCGCCGAGGCCGACCGGCGCCGGCTGCAGGACAGCACCGTCCGGGTGATCGCCGGTCTGCACTCGATCGCCGATGCCGCCACGACGTTCGGGTTCCTCGACGACCGCTCGCTGCCCGGCGAGACCCCGTTGCGCCGGCTCTTCGAGAAGGTCCGGTCCTGGTACCAGTGGGCCGCCGCCGAGCTCGCGCCGTCGCCGCTGATCGACGAGGCGCTCGCCTGGCTGGAGGCCAACTGGCCGGAGGCGGACCGGTCCGACAACGTGGTGCTCTCCTGGGGCGACTCGCGGATCGGCAACTGCCTGTACGTCGACTTCGAGCCGGTCGCGGTCCTCGACTGGGAGATGGCCGGCATCGGTCCCCGCGAGCTCGACCTCGGCTGGATCGTCTTCGCGCACAAGGTGTTCCAGTCGATCACCGACGTCTTCGAGATGCCGGGCCTGCCCGACGTGCTGCGCGCCGAGGACGTCCGCGCGACGTACGCCGAGTCGACCGGGGTGGAGGTCGGCGACCTGCGCTGGTTCGAGATCTACTCGGCCGTGATCTGGGGCGTGGTCTTCATGCGCACCGGCGCCCGCCAGGTCCACTTCGGCGAGCTGGACGGCCTCCCCGAGGACGTCGACACCCTCTTCCACCACGCGCCGCTGATGCGCGCTCTGCTCAAGGAGGCAACCGCATGATCGGCCCGCTGGACGAGTACCCGATCCACCAGGCTCCGCTGCCGATGAATCGGCCGGCGAGCAGCGACCGGAACTTCTACGACCGCTGCTACTTCAACGCGATGGACACCTCCGACGACGCCGGTGCCGAGCGCATGATGCTGATCACCGGTCTCGGCTACTACCCGAACCTCGGGGTCAAGGACGCCTACCTGCTGCTGCGCCGCGGCACCACCCAGACGGCGGTGCACCTCTCCGACGCGATCGACCAGAACCGCCTCGACCAGCGGGTCGGCAAGTACGCCCTGGAGGTCGTCGAGCCGCTGCAGAAGATCCGGCTGGTCCTCGAGGAGACCGAGGGGATGGCGATGGACCTGACCTGGGACGGCTCCTGCGACGTCGTCCAGGAGATGCCGCACCTGATGCTGGCGAGCGACACCCGGCCGACCCTGGATGCCCAGCGCTTCGCGCAGCTCGGCTCGTGGAGCGGCACGCTGTCGGTCGACGGCGTCGAGACGACGATCGACCCGGAGACCTGGATGGGCAGCCGGGATCGGTCCTGGGGGATCCGGCCGGTCGGGGAGGCCGAACCCGCCGGACGTCCGCAGGACCCGCCGATGGAGGGCTTCTACTGGCTCTACGTGCCGCTGCGCTTCGAGACGTTCTCGATCGTGATCATCGTGCAGGAGCAGGCCAACGGCTTCCGTACCCTCAACGACGTCACCCGGGTCTGGAAGGACGGCCGGGTCGAGCAGCTCGGCTGGCCGCGGATCGACATCACCTACGCACCGGGCACCCGGATGCCGACGCACGCGACCCTGTCCTGCACCGCGCCGGACGGCAGCCCGGTCGTGGTCGAGGTGGAGCCCCGCACGCACGTCGTCCTGCACCTCGGCGGCGGGTACGGCGGCGACCCGCAGTGGACCCACGGACAGTGGAAGGGTGACAACTTCAGCGAGCGGGTCTCCTACGACCTGACCGACCCGGCGCTGGCCGGGATGATCCCGTTCGGCGTGATCGACCACTGCGCCCGCGCCACCTGCGACGGCGAGGTCGGGCACGGCCTCTTCGAGCACGGCACCTTCGGCCGGCACGACCCCAGCGGGTTCATCGACTGGAGCAACGACCGCCGCTGACGTCGTACGGGAACCTGCGAATGTCGCTGGTGTGACGGTGGGACGCCCCATCGGCCCCACCAGCGACATTTGCATGTCCGGCGACGGGCGGGCGGGGCGATATCCCTCAACCACGCGGATCGGATGCCGATAGGGGCGGCACCACGTGCACCCCAGGACGGGGCGCGTCAGGGAAAGGAAGCCCCATGCAACTCAATCCCCGATCGGCGACGACCCGCGCCCAGGCGGCACTCTGCGTCCTCGCAGTGACCGTCGGACTCACGGTGGCGCCGTCGCTGCTGGTGTCCGCGGATGCCAGCAGCAACCGGAGCTCCGCGGTCAGCGCCGCGTGCACCTCGGCGAAGAACGCGCTCACCCAGGCGAAGCGCCAGCAGAAGGCGGCCAAGGCCAGCGTCCTGAAGGCCCGCAAGGCCGTGAAGAAGGCGAAGCACACCCACCGGCCGGCGAAGGTCCGCAAGGCCAAGAAGGCGCTGGCGCGGTCCAACGCGCGCTACAACACCTGGAGCAACGCCGTGACGAAGCGGCAGTCCCGGGTCGGCCAGGCCTGCGCGGCCCCGACGTCGGCGGCCCGGGCGAACGGGATCGGCAAGCAGCTGAGCCTGCTCGGCCTCGGTAGCGGTCTGGACCTCGGCGCGATCGACGCCTCGCAGCTGACCAGCCTGCTCAACCAGCTGCTGCCCGGGGTGACCACGAACCTCGACGCCGGCCGGCTGACCGCTCTGCTCAGCGGGTTCAACGCGGGCAACGACCTCGACGCCACCGACGCGCTCGCGCTCCTCAGCGGGGTGTTCTCGCCGAGCCAGATCCTCGCGCTGCTCGAGGGCACCGCCTCGCCGGAGCTGCTCACCGACCTGGCCGAGCACCTCGTCGGCCAGCTCAGCGGGCTCGCCGGCAGCTTCCCGATCCCGGGCGGATTCGACCCGACCGGCCTGTTCCAGACCTTCGCCGGCATGTTCGGCGGCCTCGGTCCGGCCCAGCTGGGCTCGTTGCTCCAGCTGGTCACCGGTGCGCTCGGCTCCGGCGCGACCACGTTCGACCTCGGCCAGCTGACCAGCCTGCTGGACTCGCTGATCCCGGGCGCGAGCGACCAGTTCGACGCCGGTCAGCTCACCTCGATGCTCGGCGCCCTCAACGGCGGCGGACTGAGCGCGGGCACGCTGAGCAACCTGCTCGGCGGGCAGTTCTCGATCACGCAGCTCCAGTCGGTCATCTCCGGTACGGCGGGCCAGGCGCTGCTCGGCACCGTGATCGCCCAGGTGATGGCGCAGGTGGCCACCGCCGGCGCCGGCGGGCTGGCCCTCCCGGGCGTGCTCGACCTGACCACGCTGACGAACCTGGTCACCACGGTCACGAGTCTGCTGACCTCGCTGACCGGAGGCGGTGGGGTGCTCCCGATCGTCTGCGGCCTGATCCCGCTGCCGCTTCTCTGCCCCTGAGATCGTCGGGGTGCCCGTGCCCGGGCACCCCGATGACGGGCTCGTCACCGGTCAGGTCAGCGGGGCCGGACCTGGTCGGACCGGGCACCGGCCCGAGCAACCGACCGCTCCGCCAGAGTCCGGCCGGGCTCAGGTCCCCGCGGCCAGCAGCCGGTCCAGCTTGGCCTCGAGCCGGGCCACGTCGGCGCGGGTCGCCGACTGCAGATCGGCGCGCAGGGTCGCGACGATCGCACCGCCCGGTTCGATCGTGGCCAGCTCCACGTCGGCGACGCCGTTCGCGTTCTGCCGTCGCAGTGCCGCGTCCGCATCCGCCTGGCGCAGGCCCTCGTGCCGGAGCGCGTCGAGATCCCAGCTGCCGTTCTCGGCGATCACGGTCGGGGTGCCCTCCACCACCCGGGCGACGGCATCGCTGCGCCGGGTCAGCCGGACCACGACGGCGTTGAAGCCGATCAGGACGACCGCGCCGATGACACCCCCGAGGAGGGTGTTGTCCGGGCCGATGATCGCGTTCTGGACGACGTTGCTGACCAGCAGCATCACGACCAGGTCGAAAGCGTTGAGCTGGGCCAGGTCACGCTTGCCGGCCAGCCGGATCAGGACGGCGAGCACCAGGTAGACCGCGATCGTGCGGATCACCTTCTCGGCCACCGGAAGGTCCAGGTTCATCATGTCGTTCCACATGCGGGCATCGTCTCCCAGAAACCATCCCGGCGCCGATGCTCCGCAGCTCCGCGACGGTCGCGGCGCAGGTCGCGCAGCCGACCAGGTGTGCCTCGACCAGGCCGCGCCGGGCCTCTGACCCGCGCACGTAGCCGGGGAGCAGGCCGGCGATCCGACGGCAGCCGTCCGCGGCGCGGGCGTTCGTGTGCTGCGCGAGGTACGCGACCCGCAGCGCCTCGCGGGCCCGGAAGGTGAGCTGGGCGACGGCGGACGGACTGATCCCGATGATCTCGGCAGCCTCGGCGGTGCTGCGGCCCTCGACCGCGGTCAGCCACAGCGCCCGGCGCCACCGGTCCGGAAGGGAGGCGAAGGCGTCGGCGACGAGCTGGTCCTCGATCAGGTCGTCCCACGGTTCGTGGGCCGGGGCGAGCCGGTCGAGACCGGCGAGGTCGTCGACCAGGAGCAACCGGCGGCCCTTGGCCGAAGCGTCGTAGTACGAGTTGCGGATCGTGGTGACGAGGTAGGAGCGCAGCGCGAGCTCGGGGCCCCGGCCGCGGCGCAGCAGTGCGAAGGCGCGGGTGAAGGCCTCGGCGGTCAGGTCGGCGGCCTGACCGGGACCGGCGATCGCGGCGGCGATGCGGAGCACGGCGGAGTGGTGCCGCCGGTACAGCTCGGTGAAGGCGTCCAGGTCGCCGGAGCGGACCAGGTCCAGGCACTCGGGGTCGGTGAGGTCGTGCAGGTCGATGGGTGCGGGTGCAGCGGGCAGGATCGTCATACGGGCTCTGTCTCGTCGGGACTGGTGCCCGTCCAGCGTGCGCCGACGCAGCGGCCCCGCGGATGCGCCGAATTGCCTGTTTTCGCCCTCGGCGCGCGCTCTGGGACGATGGACCCGTGACCTCCCGACCGCCGGCAGCAGACCGCGCCGGCGCCATCTGGGTGGTCGCGGTCGGCGTCTACATGCTGGCCGTGTTCCACCGGTCCTCGCTGGCCGTCGCGGGCCTGGCGGCGACCGAGCGGTTCGACATCTCGGCGTCCCAGCTCGCGACCTTCACGATGCTCCAGCTGCTGGTCTACGCACTGATGCAGATCCCCGTCGGCCTGCTCGTCGACCGGTTCGGCTCCCGGGCGGTGCTGGCCTCGGGCGCGGTCCTGCTCACCGGCGCCCAGGCCGGGTTCGCCTTCGCCGACACCTACCCGCTGGCGCTGCTGGCGCGGCTCTTCGTCGGTCTCGGCGACGCGATGACGTTCATCTGCGTGCTCCGGCTGGTGAGCACCTGGTTCGCCCCGCGGCGGATCCCGGTGATGATCCAGGTCACCGGCCTGATCGGCCAGCTCGGCGCGATCACCGCCGCGGTGCCGATGACCTGGGCGCTGAGCAACCTGGGGTGGACCAAGTCGTACCTGGTCGCCGCGTCGCTCGGCATCGTGATGACCGCGGCACTGCTGCTGGTCGTCCACGACGCTCCCGACGCGCGCAACCTCCGCGGTCCGGCGATGCGGCCGGCCGCGATCCGGCGCAGCCTCGCCGACTCCTGGAGCCATCCCGGCACCCGGCTCGGGTTCTGGATGCACTTCAGCACCCAGTTCAGCGCGACCGTGCTCGGCCTGCTCTGGGGGTTCCCGTTCCTGGTCAAGGGCGAGGGTCTCAGCGAGCACGCCGCCGGCCTCCTGCTGACCGTGATGGTGGTCGCGATGATGGCCGCCGGCCCGCTGATCGGCTGGCGGATCACGCTGCTGCCCTGGCACCGCTCGACCCTGGTGCTCTCGATCCTGGTAGCGATCGTCGCGGTCTGGACCGTGGTCCTGGCGTGGCCGGGGGAGGCGCCGCTACCGGTGCTGGTGGTGCTGGTGGTGGTCACCGGGATCGGCGGCCCGGCCTCGGTGATCGGGTTCGACCTGGGCCGGACCTCGAACCCGCCGCACCGCCTGGCCAGCGCCACCGGGATCATCAACCAGGCGGGCTTCTTCGCCAGCCTGATCCTGGTGATCGCGATCGGCCTGATCCTCGACTGGCGGACGCCGGGAGCGTCGACCGACTACTCGCCCGACGCGTTCCGCTGGGCGATGAGCTTCCAGTACCTGCTCTGGGCGATCGGCCTGGTCCAGATCGTGCGCTACCGGATCAAGGCCCGGGCGCGGCTGCGCGTCGACGACCCGGACGAATGGGCGGCTCAGTCCGGGCTGATCTGAGTACGCTCCAGCCATGCCTCGAACCCGCGGTCGCGCGATCGGCGCGCTCGTGCTCGCCCTCGCCTTCGGCGTCGTCGGCTGCGGCGGTGACGAGAACCGGAAGGCGTCGCCGGAGCCGGCTCCCAGCAGCGCACCGAGCGGGACCGGTACGCCGACGGCGTCCCCGACCTCGGCCGGAACGCTCCGCCCCGGGCTGCCCAGCGACCTGCCGGCCGCGTTCCCGGTGGTCGCGGGCACGGTGACCGATCGGTCCAGCAGCGGCGAGGAGGGGCGCAAGGGCTGGAGCTTCCACGTGACGGTCCGCCAGGCCGTCGCCGGCTGCTTCGAGGAGGCGATCGTGAAGCTGGTCGAGGAGGGCTGGACCAAGCAGGGCGAGACGGCGGCCGGAGGGACGCGGCAGGCGCAGCTCACCAAGCCCGGGTACGCCGTCATCGTCGAGGCCGAGGCGGACGGTCGGGACGGATGCGTGCTCGGTTACCAGGTCGGGCAGGTGGGGGACTGATCTCGGGCGCTCGATAGGCTCCACGCGTGGTCCTCGCTGCGCTAGATAGGCTCCACGCGTGAGTGGCGATCTGAACATCCCTGACGCACCCGTCATCGAAGGTGCCGAGCACCTGCACTCCGGGAAGGTCCGCGACCTCTACCGGATGGTCTCCGGGGAGCACGCCGGGCGGCTGCTGATGGTGGCCAGCGACCGGATCTCGGCGTACGACTTCGTGCTGGACAGCACCATCCCGGACAAGGGCGCCATCCTCACCCGGATGTCGCTGTGGTGGTTCGACCAGCTGGCCTCGACGGTGCCCCACCACGTCGTCTCGACCGACGTCCCGGCGGCGGTCGCCGGTCGCGCGGTGCTCTGCGAGGAGCTCGCGATGTTCCCGGTCGAGTGCGTCGCCCGGGGATACCTGACCGGGTCGGGGCTGCTGGACTACCGCGCCACCGGCGAGGTCTGCGGGATCTCCCTTCCGGCCGGGCTCGAGGACGGCAGCCGCCTGCCGGCACCGATCTTCACCCCGGCGAGCAAGGCTGCCGTCGGCGACCACGACGAGAACGTCTCCTACGACGCGGTGGTCGGCGCCGTCGGTGCGGAGACCGCGGCGGCGCTGCGCGAGCTCACCCTCACGATCTACGGCCGCGCCGAGGAGATCGCCCGCGAGCAGGGAATCATCCTGGCCGACACCAAGTTCGAGTTCGGTGCCCGCAGCGACACGACCATCGTGCTCGCCGACGAGGTGCTCACCCCGGACTCCAGCCGGTTCTGGCCGGCGGCGGAGTGGGAGCCCGGCCGGGCGCAGGCGTCGTACGACAAGCAGATCGTGCGGGACTGGCTGACCTCCGCCGAGAGCGGGTGGGACCGCGCGTCCGGGGACCGGCCGCCGGCGCTGCCGGAGAGCGTGATCGCGCACACCCGGGCCCGGTACGTCGAGGCGTACGAGATCCTCACCGGCGAGAAGTTCTGAGGGTTTTCCACAGGCCCGCGCGGGCTTGATGGTGAGGATGATGACCGGTGTCCAACGGTCGCGCCGAAAGTTGTCGCCTCCTGTCAAAGACGCGGACCAGGATGGTGGCTAGGTTTACCCCATGCTGAATCTGTCGATCTTCCTCGAGGACTCCGCCCGCCGCTACCCCGACCGGGACGCCCTGGTGCTCGGCGAGACCCGGCTGACCTACGCCCAGGTCAACGGTGCCGCCAACCAGGTCGCCAACCTGCTGGTCGAGCTGGGTGTCGCGCCCGGCGACAAGGTCGCGCTGACCTGCCCGAACCTGCCGTACTTCCCGATCATCTACTACGGCATCCTCAAGGCCGGCGCCGTTGTGGTGCCGATGAACGTGCTGAACAAGGGGCGCGAGGTCACCTACTACCTCGACGACTCCGACGCGAAGGTCTACTTCTGCTTCCAGGGCACCCCTGACCTGCCGATGGGTGCCGAGGGCGCCGTCGGCGTCGAGGGCGCCGCCAGCCGTCCCGAGTTCATCGTGATCACCGCCGACCCTGCCGCGCCGTCCCCGGTCCCCGGCGCCCGGACGCTCACCGAGGCGCTCGCCGGCAAGTCCCCGGTCTTCGAGGCCGTCCTCGGTGACGAGACCGCCACCGCGGTGATCCTCTACACCTCGGGGACGACCGGGCAGCCGAAGGGAGCCGAGCTCTCGCACACCAACCTGGTGATGAACGCGCTGACCTGCAACCGGCTCTTCGGCTCGAAGCCCGGGAGCGACGTGCACCTGGTGACGCTGCCGCTGTTCCACTCGTTCGGGTCGTCGGTGCAGATGAACGCCGGCTTCTCGATGGGAGCGACCCTGGTGCTGCTGCCGCGGTTCGAGGCGGGTCCCGCGATCAGCCTGCTCCAGTCCGAGGAGGTCACCTTCTTCGCCGGGGTTCCGACGATGTGGTGGGGCCTGCTCGGCGCCTTCGACGAGAGCGTGGACGTCGCGAAGATCGCGAAGAACCTGCGGATCGGCGTCTCCGGCGGCGCCAGCCTGCCGGTGGAGATCATCAAGAACGTCAAGGAGACGCTGGGCGTCACCATCCTGGAGGGCTACGGCCTCTCGGAGACCTCGCCGGTGGCCACCTTCTCCGACCCGGATCGCGAACCGCGTCCCGGCTCGATCGGGATCCCGATCTGGGGCGTCGAGTGCAAGCTGATCGACGAGGACTGGAACGAGGTCGAGGGCGCCGACGCGATCGGCGAGATCGCGATCCGCGGCCACAACATCATGAAGGGCTACCTCAACCGGCCCGAGGCGACCGCCGAGGTGATGAAGGACGGCTGGTTCCGCTCCGGGGACCTCGCCCGTCGTGACGAGGACGGTTTCTACTACATCGTCGACCGCTCCAAGGACATGATCATCCGCGGCGGCTACAACGTGTACCCGCGCGAGATCGAAGAGGTGCTGATGACGCACCCCGACGTCTCGCTGGCCGCCGTCGTCGGCATCCCGCACGAGTCGCACGGCGAGGAGGTGAAGGCGTTCGTGATCCGCAACGCCGGCGCCGCGATCACCGAGGACGAGCTGGTCGCGTGGGGCAAGGAGCAGATGGCGGCGTACAAGTACCCGCGCATCGTCGCGTTCGTCGACGCGCTGCCGATGACGGCCACCGGGAAGATCCTGAAGCGCGAACTGGTCGACTGACCCGCCTGGAATCGGACCGTCTCCGCCGAACCGGCTGAGCGGATTTGCCTGAGCGCCTAGGCTCTAGCGCGTGTCCAGGGGTTCTCGGCACGCCCCGACGCACCGTCAGGGGCGGCACAAGGCGGCCCGTCCCGACCAGGTCGGTACGGCGCTGAAGCGTGCCCTCGTGGTGACGCTGGTCCCGGCCCTGATCCTCGGTGTGATCGGCGGCGTGCTCGCCAAGGTGGCCTCCGGGCCGATCAAGGACCTGGTCTTCAACCCGAGCGCGCTGCTCTGGGTCGTGGTCGTGCTGGCCGCAATCTGGGTGCTCTGGATCGCGCTGATCTGGCGGGTCTACTCGTTCAACCGGTCGCACACGGCCACCCGGGGGATGCGGGTCGCCGGAGCGCTCGGCGTGATGCTGATGTGCCTCGCGGTCACCGCGCCGATGGCCAAGGGAGCGCAGTACGCGCTCGTCCAGCGGGACCTGATCAATTCCGTCTTCGGCGGGAACTCGAGTGCGACCACCCCGAAGGACGCCACCGAGGAGAACCCGTGGGGCAACCGCAAGCGCGTCAACGTGCTGCTCCTCGGCGGTGACGGGTCGGTGCACCGGCCGGGGGTCCGCACCGACTCGGTGATCCTGGCGAGCATCGACACCCGGACCGGCAAGACGGTCCTGTTCAGCCTGCCGCGCAACCTGCAGGACGTGCCGTTCAAGCCCGGCTCCAAGCTGGCCGCGCTGTACCCGAACGGCTTCACCAACGGGACGGCGGACAACGCCGAGTACTTCCTGAACGCGGTCTACCGCAACGTCCCTGCCGTGCACCCCGGAGTGCTCGGCAAGACCGCCAACGAAGGCGCCGACGCGGTGAAGCTCGCCGTCGCAGGTGCCCTCGGCATCCCGGTCGACTACTACGTGCTGGTCAACCTCGCCGGCTTCCGCCAGCTCGTCGACGCGATCGGCGGGATCACCGTCAACATCAACGAGCGGGTGCCGATCGGCGGCAACACCGACGCCGGCATCCCTCCGGATTCCTACCTGGAGCCCGGCCCGAACCAGCGCCTCAACGGATTCAACGCCCTCTGGTTCACCCGTGGCCGGTACGGCTCCACCGACTACAAGCGGATGGAGCGGCAGCGCTGCGCGATCAACGCGATCGCGAAGGAAGCCAGCCCGACCAAGATGCTGAAGCGCTACACCCGGCTGGCCAAGGCCAGCAAGGAGATCGTCCGGACCGACATCCCGCAGAAGCTGCTGACCGCCTTCGTCGACCTCGCCGGCAAGGTGAAGAGCAAGCCGATCAAGGCCGTCGGGTTCGAGCGCAGCGCCGAGTTCGACCCGAACAACCCGGACTTCGACTTCATGCGGACCGCGGTCGCCAACGCGCTGAAGCCCGCCGTCCGGAAGCCGTCCGCCGGGGGATCGACCGGCACCCCGGGCAACGGGTCCACGCCGTCGTCGAACGAGACCCCGAGCAAGGCGAGCAACGCCGAGGACGACTGCGCCTACCAACCTGTCTCCTAGTCCTGCCCGAACGCAGCGCCTAGGCTGGTCGGCATCCCCTCTCCCCAGGAGCATCCGATGGTCGCGCCGTACCTGCTCTCCTCGTCCACCGTCGTACCGGCCTCGCTCGAAGCGGCCTACGACGGCGTCATGAACGCTCCGCTGGAGGAGCTCTTCCCGCACCGCGCCGGCGTGATCCCGCCGATCAAGGAGTGCACCGGGCAGGAGGGACCGTGGGCGACCGTCGGTCAGACCCGCACGGTCGTCCTCGCTGACGGCACCAGCAACCTGGAGACCCTGAAGAAGGCGGAGCGGCCCGGGGTCTACCAGTACCGGCTCACCGACTTCACCGGACCGATGAAGGCGCTCGTCGCGGCCGTCGACGGCCAGTTCTCCTACGTCCCCGAGGGCGACGGCACCCGGGTCACCTGGAGCTGGTCGATCACCCCGAAGAACGCGGTCGCGCGCCTGGCGCTGCCCGTCGTCGGCACCTTCTGGCGCCAGTACGCCGCCAAGATGTGGCCGCTGTACGCCGCCCGCCTGGCCTGACGCCGAGATCCCGCGCCGCCGCCCGTAGACTGGGGCCCGTCCCCGCATCCTTCTCCCTCCAGGAGCACCCCGTGGCCCGTGTCGTCGTCGACGTCATGCCCAAGCCCGAGATCCTCGACCCGCAGGGCAAGGCCGTCCTCGGCGCCCTGCCCCGCCTCGGCTTCGTCGGTGTCGCCGACGTCCGCCAGGGCAAGCGCTTCGAGCTCGAGATCGACGGTGAGCTCACCGACGAGCGGCTCGCCGAGGTCAACGAGATGGCGGAGAAGCTGCTCTCCAACCCGGTGATCGAGGACTTCAAGGTCTCGGTCGTCGCATGAAGGTCGGGGTCGTCACCTTCCCCGGCTCGCTCGACGACGCCGACGCCCGCCGCGCGGTCCGGCACGCCGGTCACGAAGCCGTGGCCCTCTGGCACGGGGACCACGACCTGAAGGGCGTCGACGCGATCCTTCTGCCCGGAGGCTTCTCGTACGGCGACTACCTCCGCTGCGGCGCGATCGCCCGCTTCGCCCCGGTGATGACCGAGGTCGTGGACGCGGCCAAGGGCGGGATGCCGGTCCTCGGCATCTGCAACGGCTTCCAGATCCTGTGCGAGTCGCACCTGCTGCCGGGCGCGCTGATCCGCAACGACCACCGCAAGTTCGGCTGCCTCGACCAGAAGCTGGTCATCGAGAGCAACCGGACGGCCTGGACGAACCAGTACGAGGTCGGCCAGGAGATCACCATCGTCCTCAAGAACGGTGAGGGGTCGTTCGTCGCGGACGAGATGACCCTCGACATGCTCGAGGCGGAGGGACAGGTCGTCGCGCGCTACGTCGGCAACCCGAACGGGTCCCAGCGCGCCATCGCCGGCATCAGCAACGCAGCCGGCAACGTCGTCGGACTGATGCCGCACCCCGAGCACGCCATCGAGGACCTGGTCGGTCCGGGCACGGACGGGCTGGGCTTCTTCACCTCGCTGGGCGCGCTGACGGTCTAGCCTCCGGCAGGACCTACCAGGTGCCCTTGCTGAAGGCACCCCAGGTGACCTTCGCGATGATGCCCTCGGTGGGCTTGATCCCGTTCGCGATCTGGTAAGCCCGCGCCGCCTTCTGGGTCGACGCGTCGTAGATCCCGGTGATCTTGATCAGGCCGGGCCCGCCGGCGTTCAGGGTGCGCTGGGCCCGGATCACGTCGGCCCCGCGGACGCCCGGCTTGAGCGTCGTACCGGAGTTCCCGGCGCTGAGCAGCGAGACCCAGTCGGCGCGGGTGAAGCCCTTCCGCACCGGGTGCTTGACCCGCTTCTGCCAGGAGGCGACGGCCTTGGTCGTCATCGAGTTCCACTTGCCGGTGACCGGCCAGGTGTAGAGCCCGCGCTGCTTGAGCAGGCACTGCAGCGGGACCACCATCCCGGGCCGGCGGGTCGGGGTGGCGTAGCGGTAGGTCCAGCGGTTGATCGACGCGGTCGTGCACTTGGCGTCGTACAGCTTGCTCCCCTCGGGGGTGCTGATCGGCGGGGGCGTGCTCGCCTGGCCGCGGAGGTCGAGGTAGTTGCGGTCGATGTTGATCGTCACGCCGCCCCACTTCTCGTTGTGGCCGCCCTGGTACTGGTGGATCCGCGCGCCGGGCCAGCCGTCGCTCCGGATGTAGGTCGAGTTCGTGTCGGCCTTGTCGTTCCAGTCGGCGATCCAGATCTGGTCCGGGAGGGCGACCTTGTTGCCGGGAGTGACCCGGGCGTCGTCCAGGATCTTCATCCCGGAAGCCGCGCTCGAGTACACGCCGGAGACGTAGCCGAGCTGATGGATCTGGTTGGTCCAGGCACCGAGGAACCAGAGCGAGGAGGCCTTGCAACTGGCGATCTTCGGGTTGAACGCCTCGAGGTCGTAGTACAGGGTGCTCCTCGGCACGATGCCGAGCCGCTGCGCGGCCGCGACGGCGATCCGGGCCTCGGCGCGGCCCTGGGAGCGGGCCTTCGCGTAGGTGTCCGCCGGGTCGGCGCTGATCCTGTTCTTCTGGTAGCGGTCGCGGGTCGTGCACGACGCCTGGGCGCCCAGGTGGATCGGCAGCAGCCGCCAGCCGGCTGCGAGCTGGGTGCGCACCCACGTGGGCGTGAGGTTGGTCTGCTTCTGGCAGAACCGCAGCGAGCCGGAGATGTAGATCCCGGCAGCCCGGAACGGCGAGCTCTTCCGCCAGGCGGTCATCGCGGCCTGGCTCGGCGCCTCGCACTGGTCGAATCCGTAGCCGGTGAAGTTCCCGGGCGTGATCGGGTTGGCCGTCGTGCTCGCGGTGAGGCGGGCGGACGAGGTCGTCACGGTGATCGCGACGACCGCGACGAGGCCGACGACGAGGGTCGTCACGAGGCTGTGCCGCAGGGCGGTCGCCAGGCGTGGCAGGGCTGACATCAGGAACTCCAAGCGTGGGGAAGTACGCGAGAACTCGGTCACCATAACCTCAGCAGTAACACCAGTAACAGAGGTTCGGACGAACTACAAACTTGTAATTCGTCCGGTTCGTCCCGCTCCTGCCCTGGCGCCGGGTCGCCGGTGGACCGCGCGCCGACGCCCGCGCCGGACCGGATAGATTTGGCCGTGACATCCCCCGATCCCGGAGCGCACCCTTCGTGTCTGAATCACCCGACGTGCCTGACGCCCCTCGCCCGACTCTCGACACCGTTGCCGTCGCGACCCAGGATCCGGGACGCGAGCAGCCCTGGGCCGACCTGGGCCTGAAGGCCGACGAGTACGCCGAGATCCGCGAGATCCTCGGCCGCCGCCCCACCAGCTCCGAGCTGGCGATGTACTCGGTGATGTGGAGCGAGCACTGCTCCTACAAGTCCACCAAGGTGCACCTCAAGCAGTTCTCCGAGATCCCCCAGGAGACCCCGGTCGGCAAGATGCTCGCCGGCATCGGCGAGAACGCCGGCGTGATCGACGTCGGCCAGGGCTACGCGGTCACCTTCAAGGTGGAGTCGCACAACCACCCGTCGTTCGTCGAGCCGTACCAGGGCGCTGCGACCGGCATCGGTGGCATCGTCCGCGACATCCTCGCGATGGGCGCCCGTCCGGTCGCGGTGATGGACCCGCTCCGCTTCGGCCCCCTCGACGAGCCCGACACCCACCGGGTGCTGCCCGGGATCGTGGCCGGCGTCGGCGGCTACGGCAACTGCCTCGGCCTGCCGAACATCGGCGGCGAGGCCGTCTTCGACGAGACCTACCTCGGCAACCCGCTCGTCAACGCGCTCTGCGTCGGCGTGCTCCGGCACGAGGACCTGCACCTGGCCAAGGCCTCCGGCGTCGGCAACCAAGTGATCCTGTACGGCGCCCGCACCGGCGGCGACGGCATCGGCGGCGTCTCGGTGCTCGCCTCCGAGACGTTCGACGCGGACGGCCCGGCCAAGCGCCCGAGCGTCCAGGTCGGCGACCCGTTCATGGAGAAGCTGCTCATCGAGTGCACCCTGGAGATCTTCGCGGCCGGGCTGGTCGCGGGCATCCAGGACCTCGGCGGCGCGGGCCTCTCCTGCGCCACCTCCGAGCTGGCGAGTGCCGGCGACGGCGGCATGCACGTCGAGCTCGACCGGGTGCCCCTGCGCGACTCGACGCTGGCACCCGAAGAGATCCTGATGAGCGAGTCCCAGGAACGGATGATGGCGGTCGTCGAGCCCGCCGACGTCGAGGCGTTCCTGGCGATCTGCGCGAAGTGGGACGTCGAGGCCGTCGTGATCGGTGAGGTCACCGACGGCGAGCGGCTGATCATCGACTGGCACGGCCAGACCGTGGTCGACGTCCCGCCGCGGTCGGTCGCGCACGACGGACCGACGTACAACCGCCCGTTCGCCCGGCCGTCCTGGCAGGACGCGCTCCAGGCCGACGGCGCCGAGAAGCTGGCCCGCCCGGCGACCGGCGACGAGCTGCGGGAGACCGTGGTCCGCCTCGCGGCCAGCCCGAACCTCTGCGACAAGTCGTGGATCACCGACCAGTTCGACCGCTACGTGCTCGGCAATACCGTGCTCGCGCAGCCGAGTGACAGCGGCATGATCCGGATCGACGAGGAGACCAACCTCGGCGTCGCCGTCTCCACCGACTGCAACGGCCGGTTCGCCAAGCTCGACCCGTACGCCGGCGCCCAGCTCGCGCTGGCCGAGTCCTACCGCAACGTCGCCACCGGCGGGGCCAAGCCGCTGGCGATCAGCGACTGCCTGAACTTCGGCTCGCCGGAGGACCCGGACGTGATGTGGCAGTTCGCCGAGGCCTGCCGCGGGCTCAAGGACGGCTGCCTCGAGCTGGGCATCCCGGTCACCGGCGGCAACGTCAGCCTCTACAACCAGACCGGCGAGACCGCGATCCTGCCGACCCCGGTGGTCGCCGTGCTCGGGGTGATCGAGGACGTCACGAAACGCACCCCGACCGGCTTCCAGGCCGCGGGCGAGGCGGTCTTCCTGCTCGGCGAGACCCGCGAGGAGCTCTCCGGCTCCGAGTGGGCGAGCGTCGTGCACGGCCACCTGGGCGGTAAGCCCCCGGTGGTCGACCTGGCGGCGGAGAAGGCGCTCGCGGAGCTGCTCGCCGCCGGCGTCGGCCTGCTGACCTCGGCGCACGACCTCGCCGACGGCGGTCTCGCGCAGGCCCTGGTCGAGTCCGCGCTGCGCCACGACGTCGGGGTCAGCGTGGAGCTCGCGGGCGACGCGTTCGTGGGCCTGTTCGCGGAGTCCGCCGGTCGCGTCGTCGTCACGGTGGCCGCCGCTGACGGTGCCGCCCTGGAGGCGCTGGCCGCCGGCCACGGCGTCCGGGCGACCCTGCTCGGCACCACTGGCGGCGACGCCCTCGAGGTCGCCGGGCAGTTCACGCTGCCGATCGCCGAGGTCCGCGAGGCCTGGTCCGCGACCCTCCCGGCTGCGCTGGCGTAGTCGAGCGCTGGCCCGGTCGGACGTCGAGACTGTCGAGACGCGGTGAGATGACAGAGCACCTGACCCCCAAGCAGCTCACCAAGCACTACCTGGCCCTGCTCGTCGAGAAGGCCCCCGGCTACGCGGTCGAGGTCCGCGTCCCGCCGTACGGCGCGGTGCAGGCCGTCGAGGGCGGCCGGCACACCAGGGGCACCCCGCGCGCGGTCGTCGAGACCGACCCGGACACCTGGATCGCGGTCGCGACCGGAGCGATGACGTGGCAGGACGCCATCGACCAGGGCCTGATCCGGGCCTCCGGCGAGCGCACCGACCTCTCGCCCTACCTCCCCTTGGACTGAGGTCTCGCGGTCAGCCTCGGACGACCTTGACCTTGACCACGGCAGAGTGCGCTGCCTGGCCGTCGACGTTGCCGCCGAAGGAGACCCGGAACCGGTGCGTGCCCTTCCGCAGCCGCTTGGTGATCCGGATGCTGGCCCTGCCGTTGCGCAAGGTGGCCTGGCCGTAGACGGTGGTGCCCGACTTCAGGACGACCCGGCCGGTCTGCGCGCGCCTCTCGTCCGTGATGTACGAGGAGACGGAGACCGGAACCTGGATCCTCCGCTTCTTCGCGGCCCGCAGCGTGTACGACCGGCGCGGCGCGGCCCGGACCGCGGTCCTCGGAACCGTGTAGGCCCAGAGCTCCGCTCCCGCCGCCGGGTCGCTGCTCCGGCTCCGCATCATCACGATCGTGCTGCCGAGGTAGCCGAGGACGTGGTCGTGGACCGTGGTCCCGGGCACCGGCCTGATCTTGCCGTCGTACCGGTACAGGTAGGAGGCCCCGATGTCGCTGTCGAAGGCGAACCCGCTGCTCCCGGGGACGATCACTCCCGGCGACGACGATCCGGGACCGGGCACGACGTCCTTGAACAGCCTGGTGCTCGGGTTGTTGCCCTGCGTGAACCACAGCTCGCGCCCGTGCGCGACGCTGGTTGCCGAGAAGAAGATGCCCCAGTCGCTGAAGGCGACCAGGTGGCCGGGGGTGAGACCGCTGGCGGGGTCGCCCGCGTAGACCAGGTGCGCGTCGGTGTCGCTGCCGGCCCGGTCCAGGCCCCACAGCTCGTCGCGGATCCCGTCGGCGGTGGCGGCGAAGACGACGTCGTGGGACAACGGGTCCGCTACGAACTCCCGAGGGTCGCTGCTGCCCGGTCCCGGATTGATGTCCTTGACGAGCGCGGCGGTCTCCTCGCCGGAGAAGGACCACGGCTCGGTCCCGAGGTTCGTCGTCGCGCTGAACACGACCGACGCGCCGACCTTGGCGAAGTTCGAGGGGTCCGAGCTCGGGGGCCCCGGGTTGAGGTCTCCCCGTGACGTCGTGCTCGCGAGGCTGCCGGCACTGAACCAGGGCTCGCGGCCCGTGGCGGAGGTCGTCGCCGCGAACACCACCGCGTCCGGGTCCCCGACCAGGGCCTTGTAGCCGGCGAGGGAGCCGGGATCCGAGCCGGTGGGTCCCGGCTCCAGGTCGACGCTGCTCGTGGTGGCCGCGGTGCCGGTGGTGACGTGCAGCTCACGGCCTTCGCTCGGCGTACTGGCGGCGTAGTAGAGCCGTCCGCCCGAGGAGGTCAGGTTGCTCGGTGACGAGGAGCCAGGGCCCGGTGTCTCGTCCTTGACCAGGGAGGTCCCCGCCGCCGTCCCGTTGGTGCTCCACAGCTCCTGTCCGTGCGCGCAGTCGTCCGCGGCGAAGTAGGCCCGGGAGCCCGCGACGACGAGCTTCGCCCCGCCCGAGCCTCCCGGGCCCGGGCAGATGTCGCGCAGCAGCACGGTGCCCGAGCGAGTCCCGTCGGTGGTCCACAGCTCGGTGCCGTGCCGGCGATCGTCGAGGAGCAGCAGCATCCGGCGGTTCAGGCTCGCCGACGCCCGGACGATCACGCCCTCGGTGCCGGGCACGATCTCCCGCACCGGGTACGGCGCGGGGCCGAAGGCGACCGGAACGGCGGCCTGCGCCGACTCGACGGGCACCACCAGGACAGCGGCGACGCCGAGGGTCAGCGCACGGGTCAGAAGGCGTCTCATCAGCGGTGTCCTTACCGGAGTGCGCCAGCTTGCTTTGCGGCACTACCGAGTACTGGTTCGTCTGCGGTGCGCCAGCCTAGCGGAGGACGACGGCGTCCTTGTTGGTGGCGAGGTAGGCGTCGAGGCGGTCCTTGCGCAGGGCGTCCCAGAGCGCGGCGTCCTTGGCCCGGTCGAGCACGATCCCCTGGGGTCCGTCCGGCTGGTCCGCGGTCGGGACCGTCAGGAACGTGGTGTTCGTGGTCCGCAGGTGCCGCATCGAGAACAGGGTCAGGAACATGCTCGGGTAGGAGAACCCTTCCTCGAGCGTCAGGTTGATCGCCGTTGCCCGGAGCATCTTCTGCACCCGGAACGGGTTGGTGACCTTGCCGCCGTCCACCGCGGTGCGCATCAGCGCCCGCAGCATGCTCTGCTGCCGCTCGACCCGGTCCAGGTCGCCGCGGGGGAGGCAGGGCGCGAGCGACATGTACTCCAGCGACTGGATGCCGTCGAGGCGGCGCGCGCCGGCCGGCACGTTGCACGCCTCGCGCGGCACGTCGAGGACGACCCCGCCGAGCTGGTCGGTGATCTCGCGCAGCGCGTTCATGTTCAGGGTCGCCACCTCGTCGACGGCCACCCCGCTGTACTCCTCGATCGTGCGCACGTAGAGCTTCGCGCCGCCCTGCGCGTAGGCGTCGCTGAGCTTGCCCTCGCCGCCCCCGGGCATCGGCAGCACGCTGTCCGCCGGGATCGAGATCACGTACATCGCCCGGTTGTCCCGGGTCAGGTGGAGCAGCATCACCAGGTCGCTGGTCAGCAGGTCGTGCTTCCAGCCGGTCCCGGTGACCGTCTGGGCATCCGGCTCCTCAGGATTCGATCCCACGAGGAGGAAGGTCTTGCCCGGGGTGTTGAGCCCCGCCTGTCCGTGGGCGACCGGCATCCGCTCGAGGCCGCCGAAGGTCCACTGGAACCAGCTCACGCCGAGCACCAGGACCAGCGCGACGAGGACCCCGGTGACCTTGAGGATCCGCTTGTTCCGGCGCTTGCGACGCACCTTGCGCTTGTGCGCCTCGCGGCGTTCGCGACGGCGCTCGAGCGCCTCCTCGGTCTCCTTCGGCTTGTCGACCCAGGAGAGGTCGTCGTCGTTGATCAAGGAGACCTGGGGCGGTGCCTCGGGGAGATCGGCGAGGTCGGCGTACGGGCTCGGGGGGAGGTTCTCGGGCGCGGTCTCCGGGGCAGCTTCGGGGCCTGTTTCCGGGCCCGCTTCCGGGGTGCCCTCAGCGTCGGGCTGCTCCTCGGGCGGGTCCGGCGTCACGGGGCTTCCTCGCTGCTGCAGGGGTGATGCTCGCGAAAGAGTACGACGGGTGCCGCGGGCCGTTCTGGATTGCGCCCGGGGACCGAGATGGGAGATTCCCCCCACCTCGTCCTGGTCAAACGCCCGGACTAGCCTGGCTTCATGAGCCTCGATGACTTGCGCCAGCGCGTCCAGGACGTCCTCCCCGGCATCCGACGCGACCTGGAGGACCTGGTCCGGATCCAGTCGGTGAGCGCCGACCCGGCGCGTGCCGGCGAGGTCGAGCGGAGTGCCGAGGCCGTCCGCGCCCTGTTCGCGGCCGAGGGCTTCGAGTCCCGGATCGCCCGGGCCGAGGCCGGTGCCGCCCCGGCCGTGATCGCCCACCGGGCCGGACCCGAGGGGGCGCCGACGGTGCTGCTCTACGCCCACCACGACGTCCAACCCGAGAACGACCACGCGGACTGGGACAGCCCGCCGTGGGAGCCGACCGAGCGCGACGGCCGGCTCTACGGTCGCGGCGCCGCTGACGACAAGGCCGGGATCGTGGCGCACCTGGCCGCGATCCGGGCGCTCGGCGACGACCTCGCCGTCGGCGTCACCATGTTCGTCGAGGGCGAGGAGGAGGTCGGCTCGGACTCGTTGCCGGCCCTGCTCGCCCAGGAGAAGGACTCCCTCGCCGCCGACGTCATCGTGATCGCCGACAGCGGCAACTGGGACATCGGCGTCCCGGCGCTGACGACCAGCCTGCGCGGCCTGATCCGGGTCGACGTCGAGGTCCGGACCCTGACGCACGCGGTGCACTCGGGCATGTGGGGCGGCCTGGTGCCGGACTCGTTGATGACGCTGGCCCGGCTCATCGCCAGCCTGCACGACGACGAGGGCAGCGTGGCGATCGCCGGGCTCCACCAGGGTCCGGCCGACGACGTCGAGTACCCCGAGGAGCGGTTGCGTGCGGAGTCCGGCGCGGTGCCCGGGATCCGCTGGATCGGCTCGGGCCCGGTCGTCGAACGGCTGTGGACCAAGCCCGCGCTCAGCATCACCGGCCTCGACGCGCCGCAGGTCTTCGGCGCCAGCAACACCCTGGTGCCGAGCGCCCGTGCCCGGATCTCGCTGCGGATCGCGCCGGGTGACACCACCGCCAACGCCGTCACCTGCCTGCGCCGGCACCTGGAGGAGCACATCGCCTGGGGAGCCGAGCTGACCATCACCGTGGTCGACACCGGTGAGGCGACCGCGATCGACGCGGAGGGTCCGGCGTACGACGTCGCCCGGGACGCGTTCACCGAGGCCTGGGACGGCGTCCGCCCGGTGGACATGGGCGTCGGCGGGTCGATCCCGTTCATTGCCGAGTTCGTCGACGCCTTCCCGAACGCGAGCGTGCTGGTCACCGGCGTCGAGGATCCCGACACCCGGGCCCACGGAGCCAACGAGGGGCTCCACCTGGCGGAGTTCGAGCGGGTCTGTCTCGCCGAAACGCTGCTGCTGGCGAACCTGGCCTCGATCCGCCCGTAGACTTCTCCCGTGGCCCCTTCTGGACAGCCCCGTACCTCACCTCGGGGCGACGGACGTCTGACTCACGAACTCGACCCCCACGACCGCGGACCCCAGGACGCGTGCGGCGTCTTCGGCGTCTGGGCCCCCGGTGAGGACGTCGCGAAGCTCGCCTACTACGGCATCTACGCGCTCCAGCACCGCGGCCAGGAGTCGGCCGGTATCGCGGTCAGCAACGGCCGCCAGATCCTGGTCTACAAGGACATGGGCCTGGTCTCGCAGGTCTTCGACGAGTCGACGCTCTCCTCGCTGAAGGGTCACCTCGCGATCGGGCACGCGCGCTACTCGACCACGGGTGCGAGCACCTGGCACAACGCCCAGCCGACGTTCCGGCCGACCGCGCACGGTTCGATCGCGCTCGGCCACAACGGCAACCTGACCAACACCAGCGACCTGGCCCAGATGGTCGCCGACCTGCCGAGCGATTCCGGCGAGCTCGACATCCACGCACGCAACCTGGAGACCAGCACCAACGACACCTCGCTGGTGACCGCGCTGCTGGCCTACCACCCGGACCAGTCCTTGGAGGACCGTGCCGCCGAGCTGCTGCCCCAGGTCAAGGGCGCGTACTCGTTCGTCTGGATGGACGAGGGCACCCTGTACGCCGCCCGCGACCCGCAGGGCGTCCGGCCGCTGGTGCTCGGCCGCCTCGAGCGCGGCTGGGTGGTCGCCTCGGAGACCGCGGCGCTGGACATCGTCGGCGCCTCGTACGTCCGCGAGGTCGAGCCGGGCGAGCTGATCGCCGTCGACGAGGACGGGCTCCGCACCCGCCGCTTCGCCGAGGCCGAGCCCAAGGGCTGCCTCTTCGAGTTCGTCTACCTGGCCCGCCCGGACACCCGGATCTCCAACCAGCGGGTGCACAGCGTCCGGGTCGAGATCGGCCGCCGCCTGGCGCAGGACTTCCCGGCCGACGCCGACCTGGTGATCCCGGTTCCGGAGTCCGGTACGCCGGCCGCGATCGGCTACGCCGAGCAGAGCGGCATCCCGTACGGCGTCGGGCTGGTCAAGAACTCCTACGTCGGACGCACCTTCATCCAGCCGAGCCAGACGATCCGCCAGCTCGGCATCCGGCTCAAGCTGAACCCGCTGCGCGACGTCATCGAGGGCAAGCGGCTCGTCGTCGTCGACGACTCGATCGTCCGCGGCAACACCCAGCGGGCGCTCGTCCGGATGCTCCGCGAAGCCGGTGCCCGTGAGGTCCACGTCCGGATCTCCTCGCCGCCGGTGAAGTGGCCGTGCTTCTACGGCATCGACTTCGCGACCCGGGCCGAGCTGATCGCCAACGGCCTGTCCGCCGAGGAGATCTGCGAGTCGATCGGTGCCGACTCGCTCGCCTACATCTCGCTGGAGAGCCTGGTCGACGCGACCACCGTGCCGTCGGACAACCTCTGCCGGGCCTGCTTCGACGGGGTCTACCCGATCGCGCTGCCCGAGCCGGAACTGCTCGGCAAGCACCTGCTCGAGGCGACCGTGCTCGCGCCCGACCGCCCGCTCGACGTCGACGGGCTGGCGGCGTCGCTCGCCGGAGGCGGTGCCGTCGACGCCCTCGAACGCCCCTGACGTCGCCCGACCTCCTCGGGAACCGCACAGAAGCTAAGGAAACGATGAGTACTTACGAAGCCGCCGGCGTCTCCATCGAGGCCGGCGACCGGGCCGTCGAGCTGATGAAGGTCTCCATCGAGAAGGCCCGTCGTCCCGAGATGCTCGGTGGCATCGGCGGCTTCGCCGGGCTCTTCGACGCCAGCGCGCTGAAGGGCTACGCGCAGCCGATCCTGGCGACGTCGACCGACGGGGTCGGCACCAAGGTCGCGATCGCGCAGGCCCTCGACAAGCACGACACGATCGGCTTCGACCTGGTCGGCATGGTCGTCGACGACCTGGTCGTCTGCGGGGCCGAGCCGCTCTTCATGACCGACTACATCGCGACCGGCAAGGTAGTCCCGGAGCGGATCGCGGCGATCGTCCAGGGCATCGCGGACGCGTGCGTCGAGGCCGGCTGTGCGCTCTCCGGCGGCGAGACCGCCGAGCACCCGGGCCTCCTCGGGCCGGACGAGTACGACGTCGCCGGCGCTGCCACCGGTGTCGTGGACGCCGCGAACCTGCTGGGCTCGAACCTGGTCCGCCCCGGTGACGTGGTGATCGCGATGGCGTCGAGCGGGCTGCACTCGAACGGGTACTCGCTGGTCCGCCACGTGCTGCTCAACCAGGCGAAGCGCTCGCTGACCGAGCACGTCGACGACCTTGGTCGCACGCTCGGCGAGGAGCTGCTCGAGCCGACCCGGATCTACGCCAAGGCGTGCCTGGATCTGGCCCGCCGTACCGGCACGCACGCGATGTCGCACATCACCGGCGGCGGACTGGCCGCGAACCTGGAGCGGGTGCTGCCCGACGACGTGACGGTCACCCTCGACCGGACCACCTGGGAGCTGCCGGCCGTCTTCTCGCTGGTCGCGGAGACCGGCGGTGTCGAGCGCGCGGACCTGGAGAAGACCCTGAACTGCGGGGTCGGCATGGTGTCGCTGACGCCGGCCGACGAGGCGGACGCCGCGATCGCAGTCCTCGCGGAGCACGGGATCCCCGCCTGGGTCGCCGGTTCGGTGAGTGCCGCCGAGGAGAACGCGGACCGGGGCGTCGTACGCCTGGTCGGCGACTACGCCTAGGAGCGAGCCCGAGCCGCTCGCGCCCAAGGCCCCGCGCAAGCCAGTTACGGGCCCGTTCTGGGCCCGCTTCTGGGCCCGTTCCACCAGGCCCGGTGCGCTCAACAGGCGATCCCATGTGCGGGAATGCGCCTCGGCCAGGTACGGTTGTCCACACGAGACGATGAATCCGACCGGCAGCCCTGGAGCGCCGGCCAAGTGTGCGAGGGGGTCGACCCAATGGGACGCGGCCGAGCTAAGGCAAAGCAGACCAAAGTTGCTCGCGATCTGAAGTATCAGACGCACGAGACCGACTTCGGCGCACTGGCGAACGAGCTGCACGGGGAGAACCGGTCCTCGGCGGAGACCGCGGCGCCGGAAACCGACGACTACGACGACTGGGCGGACTACACGCCCACCTCGTCGCGCGACTGACTCCTGCGCTCAGGACAGGCTCGGACCTGTCGAAGATGTCCGTTTCGGGACCTAGCGGCGTCGATCACGCGGCCCTACGATCTCGAAGCCTTCTGGTTACGCACTGTCTGCCCGATTTGTCGCCCGGTCTAGACCGTCAAGTAGATGTCCGTTTGGTCGGCTTTACACGAGTTGCCGTGACTGTCATGCTCGGTCATGTCGTCCAGAAGTTGATCAACCCAAACGAGGGGCCCACGATGCAGCACAACTCCGAAACCGAGACCCTGCTGACGCCTGCAGAGGTTGCCGCGATGTTCCGCGTCGACCCGAAGACCGTCACCCGCTGGGCCAAGGCCGGCAAGTTGAGCGCCATCCGGACGCTCGGCGGCCACCGCCGCTACCGCGAGGCCGAGGTCAAGGAGCTCCTGGGCGGTGTCATTCCGACCCAGCGCGGCGCCGCAGACTGAAGCGTTCGGCGCTCAGCGCAACCAAGCATTCCGGAACCCGATGTCTCAGACATCGGGTTCCGGTGGTTTTCCGGGCCCGGGCGACGACCGGGCCGCGAGGTCAGAACTGACCGTGCCGCCCAGCGCCCTCGGCGAAGCGGGCGGCACCCTGGAGCGCCTCGGCGGTGACGGCGCCCAGACCGTGGTGGTACTCGGCGAGCAGGGCCGCCGGTTCGTCGAGGGACCACTGGCCCAGCGCGCTGGCGCGGTCGCTGCGCAGGCAGACCTGCGGGAACGCGGCGATCTGGCCGGCGAGCTCGCGGGCTGCGGCGAGGGCGTTCCCCGGGGCGGCGACCCGGTTGGCGAGGCCGATCGCCAGCGCCTCGGCGGCGTCGACCGGTCGCCCGGTCAGGATCAGGTCCATCGCCCGGGACTCGCCGATCAGCCGGGGGAGGCGGACCGTGCCGCCGTCGATCAGCGGAACGCCCCACCGGCGGCAGAAGACCCCGAACACGGCGTCCTCGGCGGCGACCCTGAGGTCGCACCAGACCGCTAGCTCCAGGCCGCCCGCGACCGCGTGCCCCTCGACCGCGGCGATGGTGGGCTTGGAGAGCTGCATCCTGCTGGGACCCATCGGGCCGTCGCCGTCGGGAGCGAGCCGGTTGGCCCGCTCGGTGGGCAGTGCCTTGAGGTCGGCCCCGGCGCAGAACGTCCCGCCGGCACCGGTGAGGATCGCGACCGCGAGGTCGTCGTCGGCGTCGTACCGGCGGAACGCGTCGGCCAGCGCTGCGGCGGTCGGCCCGTCGACGGCGTTGCGCACCTCCGGTCGGTCGATCGTGATGATCGCGACGGGTCCCTCGATCTCGTAGTGAACGGTCATGGATGCATTCAACAGGCGTCGTCGTCGGGTGGCGATCCATCCTGTCCGATTTGCGCAATTCGGGAGCGAAAGACGAATCCGGGGCGCACACTGGACGATGAGAAGGGTGTCGGAGCGGGGAGGGCTCCGGTGCCGAGGCTCACGAGGGGGACTCGAGATGAACACGCTGGAAGAACAGGTTGACGTCACGACCTGGGACGGTGACGCCACTGCGGCGTACCACGACGAGGTCTGGTCGGCCTGGTTGCACGGCAGCGTCGCCGCTGTGCACGACGCCGGGCGCCTGCTGCTCCTGGTGCCGGTCGCGATCCTGACGCCCGCGGCGATCGCGCTGGCGCTGCGGCTCTACAAGGTCGGCGCCGTCACCGTCCTCGACTGAGGGGCCCTCCAGGGAGCCTCCTACGCTGGACGCATGCGCAGGGAACCGCTCGACCGCACCAGCCTGATCTCGCTGGTCGTGGCACTGGCCTGCGTCGTCGGGATGGTGATCGCGGTTCCGTCGCTGCTGCCCGCGCCACTGCGTGACCTCGTCGGTCTCGGTCCGGAGCGGATCGCGCCGGCGCAGCAGGGTCCGTCGAGCGGGTCGTACGCGTTCCTGGCGCACCAGCCCGGCGATCCGGACGTTCCGGTCGGCTACGACCCGTGCAAGCGGATCGCCGTACGGGTCAACCTCGAGGGTGCTCCACCGGACAGCCTCGACCTGCTCCGGGAGGCGATGGCCCGGGTCGAGGGGGCGACCGGGCTGCGCTTCGACTACCAGGGCACCAGCGATCAGCGTCCGCGGTGGGAGAGCCAGTTCGTGCCGGTGATCTTCGGCCGGGTCCGCACCACGCCCGCCCTGATCAGCTGGGCGACGGCCGACGAGGTCAAGGTGCTCGCCGGCAAGGTGGTCGGTGTCGGCGGCAGCGCGGCGGTGGGGGTCGACGGCGGCCGGGACCGGTACGTCACCGGCGGCGTCACCTTCGATGCCGAGGCGTTCGCCGAGCTGGACCGATCGGCCGACGGCCGGCAGCAGGAGCTGGCGATCATGCTGCACGAGCTCGGTCACCTGGTCGGCCTCGCGCACGTCGACGACGAGCGCGAGCTGATGTACCCCGACACCGACGGCACCGTGCTCGACTACGGC
The DNA here is from genome assembly GCF_003725695.1 of Nocardioides marmoriginsengisoli. Classification (GTDB taxonomy): domain Bacteria; phylum Actinomycetota; class Actinomycetes; order Propionibacteriales; family Nocardioidaceae; genus Marmoricola; species Marmoricola marmoriginsengisoli. The sequence goes on along the minus strand of NZ_RJSE01000009.1, from coordinate 46,599 downwards.
CCGGGGGATCTGGCGGGACTGGCGAGGATCGGGGCGATCGACTGCCTCTGAGCGGAAGCTCAGGATGCGAAGTCGTAGTCCTCGAACGGGAAGTGCCCCGCCCGCCACATCGTCTCCAGGGTCGGGCTGGCCCGGAACGGGGTGTCGCCGTGCTCGTCGAAGTAGTAGCTGTTGGCGACGCTGCAGGACTCCTCGGTGAAGACCTGCCGGGGCCGGCGCGCCAGCATCGAGGCGAAGTAGCGGTCGTTGGCCTCCTGCTTGACCTCGATCGCGGTGGCGCCGCGCTTGCCGGCCTCGGTCAGGCAGCGGACGATGTGCGCCATCTGGGTCTCGATCAGGTTGAAGTACGACGACCCGTTGTAGCCGTACGGGCCGAGGATCGAGAACATGTTCGGGAACCCGGGCACGCTGACGCCCTCGTAGGCCTGGGCCCGGTTGACCGCCCACCACTCGCCGAGGTCGACGTCCCGGCTCACGCAGGGGAAGCCCGGCATGTTGTCGCGCTCGAAGACCTTGAACCCGGTCGCCAGCACCAGCACGTCGATCGGGTACTCGGCACCAGCCTCGGTGCGGACACCGGTCGGGGTGATCTCGGCGATCGGGTCGGTCTCCAGGTGGACGTCGTCGCGGTTGAACGTGGACAGGTAGGAGTTGTGGAAGCTGGGACGCTTGCAGCCGACCGCGTACTGCGGCGTCAGCTTCGCGCGGACAGCCGGGTCGTGCACCTGGTCCCGGAGCGCCTTGCGGCCGAGCCGCTCGCCGGACGACGCCAGGTGCAGCGGGTGGTGGAAGTGCGCCGCCAGCGGGAAGGTCAGCTCGACGTACGTCTGGCTGGCGAACCGGGTCAGCAGCTGGGCGCCCGGGACCCTGCCGAGGATCGCCCGGGTCGTCGGTGACAGCGCGGCGTCCGGCTTCGGCAGGCACCAGATCGCGGTGCGCTGGAAGACGGTGAGCTGCTCGACCTCCTCGGCGATGGCCGGGATCAGCTGCACCGCCGATGCGCCGGTGCCGATCACGCCGACGCGCTTGCCGCGCAGGTCCAGGTCGTGGTCCCAGCGCGCGGTGTGCACGGTCTCGCCCGCGAACGACTCGAGACCCGGGATGGCCGGCGGCTTCGGCTTGGTCAGGACTCCGGTCGCGTTGACGAGGTAGCGCGCGGTCAGGGTGTCGCCCTGGGAGGTCGATACCGTCCACTGCGCGGTGGCGTCGTCGTACGAGGTGCCGGTGACGGCGCTGTTCAGGCGGATCCGGTCGCGCAGGCCGTACTTCTGCACGCAGTGCTCGGCGTACCCCTTCAGCTCCTCGCCGGGGGCGTAGACCCGGGTCCAGCGGCTGCTCCGCTCGAACGAGAACTGGTAGCTGAACGAGGGGATGTCGACCGCCACGCCCGGGTAGGTGTTCCAGTGCCAGGCCCCGCCGACGCCGTCGCCCTCCTCGAGGACGAGGTAGTCGCTGAAGCCGGCCTTGTCGAGCAGGATCGCGGCGCCGATGCCGGAGAACCCGCCGCCGATCACGATGACGTCGTGCTGTGGCTGCATGGCCTCAACGTAGCCGCGCCGGCCGGAGGTGTCCTCCTACTCCGGGAGGACGGTCCGGTCGCGGCCGCCGAGCCGGACCCGCCACACGCAGGCGACGACCAGCAAGCAGAACGCGCCGATGATGGTGCCGACGACCGCTGCCTGGCCGAGCCACATCCGGATCCCCGGCGCGGCCGTGGTGATTGCCGCCGTGACGCCGGAGCCGACGGTGAGGACGAGGACCGCTCCGACCGCGGGGAGGCCGAGACCGGGCACGGTGGCCGGCCTCGGAGTCCGCGGCCGGGCCCGTACGGCGAGCAGTCCCCAGCCGGCGACCACGAGGAGCCCGAGCACGCTCGACCCGTACTGCGCCCACTCGGAGCCGTAGTGCCCCGCGATCGAGTCGCGCAGCAGCGGGACCCGCTCGGCGCCCCAGCGGCCGTGGTGGGTGAACGAGTCCCAGGCCAGGTGGGTCAGCGACCCGAGCACGGCCGCCGGCACCACCAGTGCCCACTGTCGCGAGGAGTACCGCACGGTCGGCTCCAGTCGCTCCCGGATCGCGGGGACCAGGTCGACCAGCGGGTCGCGGAGCATCCTGAACCAGAACAGCACCGCGACGACGCTCAGCGCCAGGTCGACGGTGAGGACGCCGAACAGGCTGTGGGTGACGTCGTACGCGCCCCGGAGCCGGAGGAACATCGGTGCGTCCGGCGCCATCGAACCGGCCACCATCGCGGCGACCGGCAGCGGCGTGCCGCGGAGCAGCAGGATCGCCGCCGGGTGGCTGAGGGTGAAGGGCACCCGGGAAGCCTAGGAGACGGCCGGGCAGGCATCCTTGTCCCATGCAATTCTCCGAGGCCGAGCTGACCGCAGCGCTGACCGGTGTCGCCAAGGCGGCGTTCGCGGCGCAGTCGAAGGAGATCCGCAAGGGCAAGGTCGACCTCGAGCAGGCCTGGCTCGACCTGGGCGGCTACGGGCGCTACCAGCTGCTGGAGCCGCTCGGCTCGCAGGTGCTGCCGATCCTGATCGCGCTGCCGGACGTGACGCGCGTGGTCGGCGAGCGGCCGGCGTACTCGACGGCCGAGATCCGCGCCGCGGTCGAGGAGACCACCGGCGAGGAGGGCGGCCGGCTCCGCCGCAAGGCGCTGGTGCTGGCCCGGGTCGCGCTGACCCAGACGGCGCTGGCGAACGTGCCGCCGTGGTCCGACCCGGACACGTTCGTGGTGCCGGACTCGCTCTGATCGAGGCTTAGAGTCTCCGCATGAGCTCCGAAGGACGGCCCCGCGGGCGCCCGCCGATGGTGGGCCGTCGGGAGGAGATCCTGGACGCCGCCGTCGAGGTGATGGCGATCCACGGGATCGAGGGGATGAGCCTGGCCCAGCTCGCCGAGGAGCTCGGGCTGAGCACCTACGCCCTGACCTACCACTTCGGGTCCAAGGAGGGCGTGCTCGCGGCGATCGCCCTGCACGTCGAGCAGCGTCTGCAGCGGGAGTTCACCGACCGGGTCAACGTCGATCAGGTGACCGTCGGCTCGCTGGTCCGCGGCTACTGGACGAGCTACGGGAATGTCGGTGCGGCGGCGTCGACGCGGCTGTGGCTGGAAATCGGCCTGCTCGCCAGCCGCGACCCGGAGCGCTTCCCGGGATTCCTCGACGCGATGGTCGACCGGTGGCGGGTGATGGTGGCCGGACTGCTGCCCGGGCACCCCGACGCGGAGGAGATCGGGTCGATCGCGTTCGCGGTGATGTCGGGGCTGGAGCTGCTGGAGCTGGCCCGGCCGGGCAGCGTGACCGACGCGACGCTCGACCAGCTGGTGGCGATGTTCGAGAACGCTGTCGGGACCTAGACCACTATTTACATCACGACCGTGATGAGAAATGCTGTCGGGGTTCGAACCGAGCCTTCGTGCACCCGAGGAGTTCCCTGATGCGTCGTCTTCACCGACCCGCCACCGCCGCGGTCGCTGCCGGCCTGATCGCCGTCACCGCCCTGCTCCCGCTGAGCCGGGTCGACGCCGCCGACCAGGCGAAGCAGGCGCTGCGGATCTCGGCCTCGGACGGCGTCAGCCTGGCCGCGACGCTGACCGGCCCCGGGCCGCTGACCGCCCGGCCGACCGTCGTCGAGTTCACCCCGTACGGCGAGAACGGAGCGACCTTCACGGTCGGGCCGGACTACAACTTCCTGACCGTCCAGGTCCGCGGCACCGGCGACAGCGACGGGTCCTTCGACGTGCTCGGGCCGCGCTCGCAGAAGGACGTCGTCGACGCGCTGACCTGGGCCTGCGCCCAGCCGTGGAGCAACGGCGAGCTGGCGATCGCAGGCTTCTCCGCCAGCGCGATCATCATCTTCAACTCGCTGCACCAGGAGCTCCCCTGCGTGAAGGCCGCCGTGCTGCGGTCGGGCACGTTCGAGCTCTACCGGGACCTGCTGGTCCCCGGCGGGGTCCCGAACTCGGTGCCCGGTCTCGCGGTGCTGGGCGGTATCGGCGGTCTCGCGCTGGTCCAGGGGCCGCAGCGGCTCGCCAGGAATCCCTCCTCGGCTCTCGGCGTGATCACCGGCCTGCTCAGCGCGGGCTTCAACGCCGGCCTGCTGCACCCGACGCTGGACACGTACTGGCGCGAGCGCGGCTTCCGCGGCAACGTCAACGACATCCCGACGCTGCTCATCGACGGCGCGTTCGACGTCGAGCCGCGCGGTGACTACCAGGCCTTCCAGCAGCTCCGCGCCGACGGCGGCGACCCGCACCTGCTGGTCGTCGGCGGCCACGACGGCGCGCCCCGCGGCACCGACAACGGGGTCGCCGACATCGCCCGCTGGTTCGACCACTACGTCCGCGGGGTCGACAACGGCATCCAGAACGAGCCCGCCGTGCAGATGCTGCTCGCCAACGGAGACCGCGAGGACATGCTCGCCGGCGACTTCGTCCGGCTCGAGGGCTCCGACTGGCCGATCCCCGGGACGACCTGGAACGAGCTGACGCTGTCCAAGGCGAAGTCCGGCAAGGCGGTGTCGCTCAACGACGGCAGCCTCAAGCTCGGTACGCCGGACGCCGGCACCACCAAGCAGCTCTACCCGGCGATCACCTCGCTGCCGACGAACACCGACCCGAACACGATCGCGACCATCGCGGGAGGCGACGGGGGTCCGCTCAACAAGCTCGCCGACTTCATCCCGGCGCTGACCAACATGAACCTGACCAACCTCACCGGGCTGACCTACACCAGCGGCCCGTTGTCGCAGCCGGTCACCGCGGCGGGGCCGGCGACCCTGGACCTGCGGCTGGCCAGCCTGATGCCGACGACCAACATCTGGGCGGTGATCTCGGACGTCTCCCCGGACGGCCAGGCGCACCCGATGGCCGTCGGCCGGCTCAACACCGCGTTCCCGGACGTGGTGCCGGGCAAGTCGTTGTACTCGGCGGGCCAGCTGGTCCAGCCGTACGGCGACTACGCGAACCCGCGGGTCGGCCTGCTCGGGGTGCCGCGGACCTATCACGTGGAATTCTGGCCGATCGCGAACCGGTTCCAGGCCGGCCACCGGATCCAGCTCTCCATCGTGGGGCAGTCCGCGCTCTCGCTGCCGTCGCTGCCGTCGCTGAACACGGTCACGATCGGCGGCACGAGCGGGTCCCGACTGATGTTCCCGACCGTCCCGGGAAGCGATCTGGCGGCGGCGCTTCCCTGATCTCGGGGCCGGTCGAGAATCTTTTTTGAGGATTCTCGGCCGGAGGTGTCGAATGGGGCCGATCAGCGCGACGTCTGGGTGTACGGCGATTCCGTACACCAACCGATGCCTGAGGAGGCTCCGATGAAGTACATGCTGCTGCTCCGCCACGAACCCGAGACCGGCCCGGCCGAGGGGACCCCCGAGTTCGACGCCGAGATGGCCTCCTGGGGCGAGGTGATGGGCGAGCTCGCCCAGGCCGGCTCGATGGTGGCTGCGCACGGCCTCGACACCGAGGCGACCGCGACCACCGTCCGGATCCGGAACGACGAGGCGCTGGTCTCGGACGGTCCCTTCGCCGAGACCAAGGAGTCGTTCTTCAGCTACATCATCATCGATGTAGCTGATCTCGACGCCGCCCTCGGCTGGGCCAAGAAGATGCCCAACGCGACGTACGGGTCGGTCGAGGTCCGGCCGCTGTCGAGCCACGAGCAGGACGCTTGACCGAGGCCGACGAGGCCGTCGAGCGGGCGTATCGCGAGGAGTGGACGACACTCCTCGCGACGCTCGCCGGCCAGCTCGGCGGGGACGTCGGGCTCGCCGAGGAGGCCGTGGCCGATGCCTTCGCCGCCGCGGTGGCCGAGTGGCCGGCGCGCGGCGTACCGGCGCGGCCCGGGGGCTGGCTGACCACGGTCGCCCGCCGCCGGGCCATCGACCGGCTGCGCCGCGAGGCCACCCGCTCGGCTGCGCTCGATCGCCTGGAGACCCTGATGAGAGATGACGCCCCGCCCGAGGTGGAGCCGCCCGACCGGAGCGGTCTGGACGACGACCGCCTCCGGCTGCTCTTCACCTGCTGCCACCCCGCGCTGGCCCTCGAGGCCCGGGTCGCGCTCACCCTCCGGGTGGTGGGCGGCCTGGAGGTCGCCGAGGTGGCGCGCGGGCTGCTGACCACCGAGACCACGATGTACCAGCGGCTGGTTCGGGCGAAGAAGAAGATCAAGTCCGCCCGGATCCCCTACCGGGTGCCGGACGCCGAGGAGCTCCCGGACCGCCTGCACGGCGTCCTGCACGTGCTGTACCTCGTCTACACCGAGGGCCACGTGGCCACCCAGGGCGACCGCCTGGTCCGGGCCGACCTCTGCGGTGAGGCCGTCCGGCTGGGGCGCCTGGTCGTCGCGCTCCTGCCGGTGGATCCCGAGGCGCTGGGACTGCTGGCGCTGCTGCTGCTCACCGACGCCCGCCGGCCGGCGCGCACGGATGCCCAGGGCCGTCCGGTGTCGCTGGAGGACCAGGACCGGGGGCGCTGGGATCCGGACGCGATCGCCGAGGGGACGGCGGTCCTCGACCGCGCTCTGGCGCTGAGGTCTCCGGGTCCGTTCCAGGTGCAGGCGGCCATCGCCGCGCTGCACGCCACCGCACCGCACTGGGACGCCACCGACTGGCCGCAGGTGGCCGCGCTGTACGGCGAGCTGTCGCGGTTGGCGCCCTCGCCCGTGGTGACGATCAACCGGGCGGCCGCGCTGGCCTACGCCGACGGCCCGCACGTCGGCCTGGCCCTGCTGGACACCCTGGAGGTCGACGAGCGGCTCGACCGCTACCAGCCGTTGCACGCGACCCGGGCCGAGCTGCTGCGCCGGGCCGGTGACGCCGACGGGGCGGCGCGTGCGTATCGCCGTGCCATCGAGCTGACCCGGAACGACGCCGAACGTGCGGCGCTGGAGGGGCGCAGTCGCCTGCTCTGAGTCGCCTTGGGTTGCTGACACTGTGTCGCTATGATGGCGACACAGTGTCGACAACAATGAGGGGACACCGATGTACGTCGCTCTGCGAGACCTCCGGGCCGCACGAGGAAGGTTCGCGCTGGTCGGGCTGGTGATCGCGTTGGTCGCGTTCATGACGACCCTGCTGACCGGGCTGGCCGCCGGACTCGTCGACGACGGGATCTCCGGGCTGCGCCAGCTGCCGTTGACCCAGCTGGCGATGGAGCCGTCCTCGGGCGGAACCTTCAGTCGCTCGGTGCTCACCGAGGAGAACCTCGCCCCGTGGCGTGCGGTCGACGGCGTCGAGGCCTCGCCGATCGGCGTCTCGTTCGCGAACGCCAAGGACCCGCGCGGCAAGACCGTGAGCATCGCCCTCCTCGGTGTCGACGAAGGCAGCTTCCTGGCGACCCGACCCGAGGCCCGTGACGCGCTCGCTGGTCCGCCCGGTCTGGTGCTCAGCCACGAGCTCAAGGAGGAGGGCATCGAGGTCGGGGACGAGCTGGTGGTGGCCGGCAGCGACATCCGGCTCCCGGTGCTCGGCTTCACCTACGCCGGCTCCTACGGCCACGTCGACATCGCGTTCACCCAGCTCACCACCTGGCAGCAGGTCTTCTACGGCGACAGCGCCCGCGGGCGGTTCTCCGCGGTGGCCCTGCGCAACGAGGGCGGCGAGGAGGTGCCGGCCGCCACGGTCGCCCGGGTGGACCGCGCCGCCGGCACCGAGACGCTGACCAAGACCGAGGCGTACGCCGGGTCGCCGGGCTACTCGGGCGAGACCCAGACGATGAGCCTGATCCGAGGGTTCCTGCTGGTCATCTCGGCGCTGGTGGTCGGCGCGTTCTTCACCGTCTGGACCGTGCAGCGCACCCGGCAGATCGCCCTGCTGAAGGCGATCGGTGCGTCGACGTCGTACGTCGTCCGGGACGCGCTCGGCCAGATGGCGGTGGTGCTGGTCGCGGCCACCGCCACCGGCGCCGCGCTGGCCTGGCTGCTCGGACTGGCGATCAGCGGCACCGACGTCCCGTTCCGGCTGGAGCTGATGCCGGTCCTCGGCGCCGTCTCCCTGCTGTTCACCCTCGGACTCGCCGGCTGCCTGGCCGCCGTCCGACGGATCACCCGCGTCGACCCGGCCGGCGCCCTGCGCCAGGTCGACTGAGAGGAGCCGAACCATGTCCCTCCAGCTCAACGGCATCACCGTGACCGTCCGAGACGGTCGCACGGACCTGATCATCGTCGACGGTGTCGACCTGGCGGTCGCCGCCGGCGAGACCGTCGCCCTGACCGGCCCGTCCGGGTCGGGGAAGTCGACGCTGCTCTCCGTCGCCGGACTGCTGCTGCGCCCGACCGCGGGCCGCGTCACGGTCGCCGGGGTCGACGTCACCGACCTGAAGGACCGCGCGCGGACCCGGCTGCGCGGGACCACGATCGGTGTGGTCTACCAGGCGGCCAACCTCTTGCCGTCGCTCACCGCGCGTCAGCAGGTGGAGGTGGTGGCGCACGTCAACGGCCGCCTCGACCGGACCGCGCGGGGCCGCGTCGTCGAGCTGCTCACCAGGGTCGGGCTCGAGGACCGCCTCGACGCGCGCCCGGGAGAGCTCTCCGGCGGCGAGCGCCAGCGGGTCGCCCTGGCGCGGGCCCTGATGATGGAACCGACCGTGCTGCTGGCCGACGAGCCGACCGCCGCCCTCGACCCGGCGCGCGCCGCCGAGGTCAACGCCCTGCTCCTGGAGGAGGCTGGCCGGTGGGGGACGGCCACCCTGCTGGTCACCCACGACGGCGCGGACGCGGCCGGGGCCGACCGCGAGATCCGGTTGGAGCGTCCGGCCTCTATCGTGGTCTGACCATGCCCCGGATCAGCGCTGCGACGATCGCCGAGCACGTGGCCCACCAGGAGGCCGCGGTGATCGACGCCGCGCGCCGGCTCTTCGACGCCCGCGGCTACCAGCAGGTCTCGCTGCGCGACATCGCCGAGGAGGTCGGGCTCAGCCGGACCTCGCTGTACCGGTACTTCCCGACCAAGGCGCACCTGGTGCAGGGCTGGTTCGAGGCGGCGATGGTGCCGTTGGTCGACGCGAGCGCCGCGGCCGTCGCCGGGGACGGCTCGGCTGCCGACCGGCTCGATCGCTGGCTCGTCGTGCAGCTCGACTTCATCCTGGACGACGAGCACACCGCGCTGGTCTCGGCGTCGCTGGCCTCCGAGGACCTTCCCGACGAGGTGCGCGAGCACATCGGCGCCCGGCACCGCGAGCTCTACGCCACCCTGGTGCCGTTGCTCGAAGGCCCTGCCGGAGCGGATCGTGCGCTCGTCCGGACCCGCACCCTGCTGATCGCGGGCCTGGTCCGGTCGGCTGCCGACCTGGTCCGCGCCGGTGTCGCCCGCGACCGGGTGGATGCCGAGCTCTCCCGGAGCGCGCTCGCCGTCGCCGAGCTGGCTCCGGGCCGGCGGGGGTAGGGAAACCACCTGTTCTGGTGCATTTCGGTGGTCAGGAGCTGAGCCGGCGCTGATCCTGGCTCCATGACCAAGCGCGCTCTGCTCTGCTCCGCTGCCGTGATTGCGCTGGGGGCCGGGCTGGTCGCACCCGTGCCGGCGGTCGCCGTACCGCTCGACTTCGTGACACCCCGAGCCGCCGCGAAGACGCTGGCGGCGAACTTCTCGCACGCGGCGTTCCTGGACGCCAACGGCGGGGTCTGGGCGAGCGGGTTCCAGAAGGACGGTGCCCTGGGCGACGGCGTCGCTGCCGAGTCGTCGGTCGACGACCCGGTGGCAGCACCGTTGCCGGCGGGAGTCAGCGGGACGAAGGTCGACGTCGGGGGCGACGTCACCGTCGTCCTCGGGGACAACGGTGTCGTCTACGGCGCCGGCCGCAACGACGCCGGCCAGCTGACCGGGACCGGAGCGAAGAGCACCCTGACCGCCTTCACCTGGTCGCCGTCCGTGGTGGCACCGCCCGCGATCGTCGACGTCGCGACCGCCGACTCCTCCGGAGTAGGCGGCCATACGATCGCCCTGGGTGCCGACGGACTGCTGTACGAGACCGGCGCGCGCGACGGCGGTCCGGCAGCCGCCACGGCCCTGCAGCTGTTCTCGCCGTCCCTCCCCGCCGGCGCCGGTACGCCGACCAGCGTGGTCGCCGGCACCGGGGACGTGCTGGTGGTCACCGACACCGGCCGGTTGTACGGCATCGGTTCCAACATCACCAGCCGCCTGGGAGGCGACTGGGTCGATGCGACGACCTGGGTGCGGCTCGACACGACCGCCGGCGTGGTCGCCGCGGTCGCCGGCTACGGCCACACCTCCTGGTTGACCTCGACGGGGGCGCTCTACGGCGTCGGCAGCGATGCCCACGGCCAGCTCGGCAACGGCGACCCGAAGGCGGCCAGCTCGACGCCGGTCCAGGCTCCCGGCGTGTGGACGGGGATCGCCGGCGAGGGCGGCGACTCGACGACGGCGCTGACCAGTGCCGGCGCGGTGTACGTCCTCGGCCGGCAGCCGGACTTCAGCGACGCCACCAGCCCCGCGCTCGTCGCCGGCAGCGCCGGGCTCGTCGTCAGCGAGATCGGTGCCGGGGCCACCACCCAGCTGATGCGCACCGTCGACGGCAAGGTGTACGGCGCCGGCCAGCAGAACTTCGCGCAGCTCGGGTCGGGCAGCAACCCGATCACCTCCTGGCGGGTGCAGGACGACCAGCCGACGGTCGCGACCGCCTCGATCCTCCCGGCCGGTCCGGTGCAGGTCGGCCGCACCCTGACGGCGGGGGCCGGATCGTGGGTGCCGGCGCCGGCGACCACGACGTACGAGTGGCGCTACGGGACCGGGCCGGGCTCGGTCGTCGCCGGGACGTCGCAGGACTTCACGCCGTTGCCCGCGGACCTCGGCAAGGACCTGCACCTGCTGGTCAACGTCAGCGGAGCCGACCTGGTGCCGAGCTCGCGGCAGGCCGATGTCGGCACGGTCCTCCCCGGCGCGTTCACCGGTGGCGGCAACCCCGTGGTCGCGGGAACGAACGGCGTCGGGAAGAAGCTCACCGCCAGCGTCGCGGCGACCGTCCCGGCGTCGGCGACGACCTGGCAGTGGTACCGCGACAATGCGGCGATCGCGGGGGCGACCGGGCCGGCGTATACGCAGGTCAGGGCCGATGCCGGACGTCAGCTCGTCGTGCGAACCACCCGGGCTCTCACCGGGTACGTCTCGGTGACCACGGGCTCGGTCGCGCGCCGGGTCCCGGCCTTCAGCACCTCCCGGCCGACGATCACCGGCAAGGCCAGGAAGGGCAGCCGGCTCGTCGCGAGCAAGGGCGGCTGGTCGGCGTACGGGCACACCTTCACGGTGCGGTGGTACCGCAACGGCAAGCTGATCGCCGGGGCGACCCGGTACGGGTACGTCGTCACCAAGAAGGACAAGGGCAGGACCCTCACCGTACGGGTGACCGCGAAGCGGGCGGGGTGGCCGGCGGTGGTCGTCGTGAGCGCCGGCAAGCGGATCGCTCGCTGACCTGACCTGCCGGGCTGGTCCGGCGCTTCGGCGCAGCGGCTGCGGGTCCTACCGGGTGCGGGCGCGTGCAGCGATCCGGGTGCCCAGGTCGTCCAGCTCGTCGGCGAGCGCTGCGGCAACCCAGATCTGGTTGCGGGTCCGGGTCGTGAGCGGTCGGATCACTCCCGACTCGTGCAGGGTGCGGATCGCGGCGTACACGCTGGACGTCGCTCCTCCCGCGCGCTCCGCGGCCTCGTCGGCCGAGAAGACCGGGTTGTCCAGCAGGCCGTCGAGGATCTTCGCAGCAGCGCTGCCGCGTCTCGGGCGACCGGCGGAGGTGCGCCACTCCTCGGGCATCACCGCCAGGCGGCTCGCAGTGGCCCGGGACTCCTGTGCCGCGATCCGGGACCCCGTCGCGAAGGACTCGATGATCGGACCGGCGTCGCCGTCGCGGTAGGCGCCGAGGGCGTCGAAGTACGACTGCCGCCGCGCGACGATTGCGGACGCCAGCGGGACGACGACCCTCCTGGTCGTGGCGCGTTTGCGCAGCACCGTGTTGATCAAGGCGCGACCGATCCGTCCGTTGCCGTCGGTGAAGGGGTGGATCGACTCGAACTGGGCGTGGGTGATCGCCGCCTGGGTGAGGACGCCGATGTCGGTGCGATTGGCGAATCGGAGCAGGTCGTCCAGGTACGCGACGACCGTTCGTGCCGGTGGCGGAACGTAGGAGGCGTTCCGGGGCGAGTGGTCCGATCCCTCGATCCAGTTCTGCAGGTCGCGGACCCTGCCTGCGTAGGCCCGCTCGCGCGGATCCTCGGCCATCAGGACTGCGTGCGCCCGGAGCAGGTCGGCCAGGTCGATCGGTGCACCGTCCTGGACGGACTCGATCAGGTCGCCCAGAGCGCGGGTCGAGGCGACCATCGAGGTGGCAGAAGCGTTCGACGTGATGCCGTGCAGCGCGCGGGCGTAGTCGTCGACGGAGGCCTCGACGTGCTCGATCTTCGAGGAGGCGACCGATTCGGCCCGCAGCAGGAGAGTGGAGAGGGACCCCAGGTGCTCGCCATGGGTCTCGTCCAGAGCTGCGATCTCGCGCAGGGCGTCGTCCATGTCCGCGGCCACTGCGGCGGGAACGCTCGGCTCGATGTCGGCGATCTCGGGTGGCAACCAGACGGTGACCTCCCGGAGCATCCGGTCCTCCCGGGTACCGCCCCGGACGGTCTGCCGCCACGGCTCGACGGTACGGCGGTGCGCGGCGATCGCGACCGAGGTGCCGTCCGGGGGCCTGCTGGGCGCCATGCGTCCTCCTAAGTCGGAATATCGTACTCGTTATTCCGACTTAGAGTGTCTAACTCGGAATAACGACGCGGTTGTTCCGAGTTGGAGGCCGCGATCGAGGGGCGACACCGCACCAGGTCGCCCCTTCCGACGAGGCCCGCACGACGCAGAAGACCCCCGCCGAAATTAGCGGCGGGGGTCTTCATGCAGGTCAGCGACCTGCGGGTGGTGGCCAGGGGCGGGGTCGAACCGCCGACCTTCCGATTTTCAGTCGGACGCTCGTACCAACTGAGCTACCTGGCCAACAGCGCAGAAGCATACCGGGAACGTTCGGGGTCGCCGAATCGGGCCGAACCCCTTGCGAGAGTCGGAGTGGTCGGGTAGAACTGGACACCTGTCCAATCAAGTGTCCAGTAAGGCTCTCACCTCATGCCCAAGCCTGTTCACCCCGACCGTCGCCCCGCCGTCGTCAGCGGTGCCTCCTCGGGGATCGGCGCGACCACCGCGCTGACCCTCGCCGCGGCCGGCTTCCCGGTCGCGCTCGGCGCCCGCCGGGTCGACAAGTGCGCGGAGATCGTCGAGAAGATCCGGGCCGAGGGCGGCGAGGCGATCGCGCACCCGCTGGACGTCACCGACCAGCACTCGGTCGACGCGTTCGCCAAGGCGGTCGCGACCGACTTCGGTGACGTCGAGGTGCTGGTCTCGAACGCCGGGCACGTCTCACCCGGGATCATCCACGAGGTCGATACCGAGCGGTTCGCCACCGAGATCGACCTCAACCTGCTCGGGGCGCACCGGCTCGTCCGCGCGTTCGTGCCCGGGATGGTCGAGCGGCAGCGCGGGGACGTGCTCTTCGTCAGCTCCGACGTCGCCGTCCGTGCCCGGCCGTTCATGTCGTCGTACGCGGCCGGCAAGTGGGGGCTCGAGGGGATGGCGCACGCGATGCAGATGGAGCTCGAGGGCTCCGGCGTCCGGGTCAGCATCGTCCGACCCGGCCCGACCTGGAGCGAGATGGGCACCGACTGGGAGGACGCCGCCGCCGGCGACGTGCTCACCGGCTGGATCAAGTTCGGCCTGGCCCGGCACTCGCACTTCCTCAAGCCGAAGGCGCTCGCCGACGCGATCGCGACCGTCGTCAGCGCGCCGCGTGGCGTGCACCTGAACCTGATCGAAGTGAACCCCGAAGCACCTTTGGAGGAGAAGTGAGCGTCTCGACAGGCTCGACGTCCGGGGACGCGACGGTCGGCATCACAGCGATCCCCGAGGTCTCGCGCCGCTTCCCCGAGAGCGAGCACGGCCACCTCGAGGACCTCCGCGACGACCCGATCGACCTGCTGCACCGGGTCCGCGACGAATGCGGCGACATCGGCCGCTTCCGCCTCGCCGACCGCGACGTCGTCCTGGTCACCGGTGCCGAGGCGAACGAGGCCTTCTTCCGGGCGCCCGACGAGATCCTCGACCAGGCGGCGGCGTACCCGTTCATGACCCCGATCTTCGGCAAGGGCGTCGTCTTCGACACCACCCCGGAGCAGCGCCAGGAGGCCCTGAAGAACCAGGCGCTCAAGGGCGAGATGATGCGCGGCCACGCGGCCACCATCGAGAACGAGATCAACCAGATGGTCGCCGGCTGGGGCGAGGAAGGTGAGATCGACCTGCTGGCGTTCTTCGCCGAGCTCACCATCTACACGACCTCGGCCTGCCTGATCGGGATGCCGTTCCGCTCCGAGCTCGACGGCCGGTTCGCCGAGTACTACCACGAGCTCGAGCGCGGCACCGACGCGCTGGCGTACGTCGACCCGTACATGGAGGGCGTCGAGTCCTTCGAGATCCGCGACGCCGCCCGGCTCAAGCTGGTCGACCTGGTCCAGGCGATCATCGACAAGCGCCACGTCCGCGGCAAGGTCGCCCGCGAGGACCGGGACCTGCTCGACATCCTGATCTCGCTGAAGAACGAGGACGGCACCGACCACTTCACCGCCGACCAGATCACCGGGATGTTCATCTCGATGATGTTCGCCGGGCACCACACCTCCTCCGGTACGGCGGCCTGGACCCTGATCGAGCTGCTCCGCAACCCGTCGGTGATGGCCGGCATCGTGGCCGAGCTCGACGACCTGTACGCCGATGGCAGCGAAGTGTCGTTCCAGGCGCTGCGTTCGATCCCGAACCTGGAGGCCACGCTCAAGGAGACCTTGCGCCTGCACCCGCCGCTGATCCTGCTGCTGCGGGTGGCGCAGGAGGAGTTCGAGATCGGCGGCCACGTGCTCCCGGCCGGCACCATGGTCGGCTCCAGCCCGCGGGTCTCCAACCGGATCGCCGAGGACTTCCCGGACCCCGACGCCTTCGACCCGGGCCGCTACCTGGACCCGAACCAGGCCGACCTGCAGAACCGCTGGACCTGGATCCCGTTCGGTGCCGGCAAGCACCGCTGCGTCGGCAACGCGTTCGCGATGATGCAGCTCAAGGCGATCTTCTCGGTGCTGCTGCGCGACTACACCTTCGAGATGACGCAGCCCTCGGAGTCCTACGCCGACGACACCTCGAAGATGGTGATCCAGCTCGCCAGTCCGGCGAAGGTCCGCTACCGGAAGCGCCGCCCGGACGTCGAGCCTGTCGAGACGCGGTGACGTGCCCGTGAAGGTGACCGCCGACCTGGAGCTCTGCCAGGGACACCAGATGTGCCAGTTCGAGGCGCCGGAGGTCTTCGGCCTGAACGACGCCGAGGACAAGGTCGTGCTGCTCGACGAGACCCCGCCCGAGGACCTGCGCCCGCAGGTGCTCCAGGCGATCAAGTACTGCCCCGCTATGGCTCTCTCACTGGAGGATTGATGAGTACAGACTTCACCCGCGCCGAGCTCGAGGAGTTCTGGGACTCCTGGCTGGCCGTCAACCGCGAGGCCGAGCGGATCGGCGACTGGCGGATCATGGCCGAGCACTACGCCGTCGACGCGACGTACGGCTGGATGTACTCGCCCGACGAGCACTTCATGGCCGTCGGCCGCGACCAGATCCGGGACTGGGCGATCGGCATCGAGATGGACGGCCTCGATGGTTGGCACTACGACTACCAGGCCTCGCTGATCGACGACGCCAAGGGCATGATCGTCGGCTTCTGGAAGCAGAAGTCCGGCATCCTCGACGACGCCGGCAAGGAGTTCGAGATCCTCGGCATCGGCGGCTCCTGGTTCGGCGTCGAGCGCCAGACCGAGGGGGAGGACGCCGGCAAGCTGAAGTTCGCCTGGCAGCGGGACTGGTTCGACATGCCGTCGACCTCGCACACGTTCATCGAGATCATCAAGGCGGACAAGGCGCCGGACACGCTGCTCAAGCGGATGTCGGTCGCCGGGCACGGGGTGCCCGGGCACTACCACTACGAGGACATCCCCTCGCCGGTCTGGCCGCCGCCGGTCGAGCGCGGGGACTACCTCACGCAGGCACCGACCGACGTCTCGACGACCGGTGGGACGGAGGTCGAGAAGTGAGTACGCCGGCACCGCTCCAGCTGATCGACGGCAAGCTGGTCCCGGCGAGCGACGGGGCGACGTACCCGATCCTCAACCCGGCCACCGGCGTCGAGATCGGCCAGGCCCCGGACAGCACCGCGGGCGACGTCGAGGCGGCGATCGCGGCCGCCCGCCGTACCTTCGACGGGACCGACTGGTCGACGAACCTGGAGCTCCGGGTCCGCTGCATCCGCCAGCTCCAGCAGGCCCTCTACGACCACGCCGACGACTTCAAGGCGCTCACCACGGCCGAGGTCGGGATGCCGGGCTTCATGATCGGCGCGGCCGGGTTCGACGGCCCGGTCGACGGGCTGACCTTCGTCGCCGACACCGCCGAGGCCTACGAGTTCGAGACCGACCTCGGGGTCGCCTCGCCGATGGGCATCCCCAGTCGCCGGACCGTACGACGGGAGCCGGTCGGCGTCGTCGCCGCGATCACGCCCTGGAACGTGCCCACCCAGATCAACCTCGCCAAGGTCGCTCCGGCCCTCGCCGCGGGTTGCACCGTGGTGCTCAAGCCGGCCCCGGACACCCCGTGGCTGGCCTACGAGCTGGGTCGGCTGGTGGCCGAGCACACCGACATCCCGGCGGGCGTCTTCAACGTCGTCGCCCCGAAGGACAACGCCGTCGCCGCGGTGCTCACCACCGACCCGCGGATCGACATGGTCTCCTTCACCGGGTCGACCCAGACGGGCCGTGCGATCATGGCGGCCGCGGCGCCGACGCTGAAGAAGGTCTTCCTCGAGCTCGGCGGCAAGTCCGCCGCGATCGCGCTCGACGACGCCGACGTCGCCGCGGTCGCGGGCGCCACCGCCTTCGCCGCCTGCATCCACGCCGGCCAGGGCTGCGCGATCACCACCCGGCTGGTGGTCCCGCGCGACCGGTACGACGAAGCGGTGCAGGTGGCCGCCGCGACGATGGAGTCGATCGGCGCCAAGGACCCGACCGACCCGGGCACGATCTGCGGCCCGGTGATCTCGGCGGTCCAGCGCGACCGGGTCGAGGGCTACCTGAAGCTCGCCGTCGAGGAGGGTGGCACCTTCGCCACCGGCGGCAAGGTGATCGACCAGGACGGCTACTGGATCGAGCCGACCGTCGTCGCCGGGCTCGACAACTCCTCGCGGCTGGCGCAGGAGGAGATCTTCGGGCCGGTGCTGGTCGTCATCCCGCACGACGGTGACGACGATGCCGTCCGGATCGCGAACGACTCGGCGTACGGGCTCTCGGGCTCGGTCGACTCGGGCTCGCTGGAGCGGGCCAAGGCGGTCGCCGCCCGGATCCGCACCGGCACCCTCGCCGTCAACGGCGGCGTCTGGTTCAGCCCGGACGCCCCCTTCGGCGGCTACAAGCAATCCGGCATCGGCCGGGAGATGGGCGTCGCCGGGTTCGAGGAGTACCTGGAGACGAAAACGATCGCCGAACCGGCGTAAGGGAGTAGAGAGATGCGTTTCACCGACAAGGTCGCCATCGTCACCGGCGCCGCCCAGGGCATCGGCGAGGCCTACGCCAAGGCGCTCGCCGCCGAGGGCGCGGCCGTGGTCGTGGCCGACCTCAACGAGGACTCCGGCAAGCAGGTCGTCGCGGCCATCGAGGGCGCCGGCGGCCAGGCGATCTTCGTCCGGACCGACGTCGCCGACGCCGCCTCCGCCACGGCGATGGCCGACGCGGCGGTCGAGGCGTTCGGCGGCATCGACCTGCTGGTCAACAACGCCGCGATCTACGGCGACATGGCCTTCGACCTGCTGATCACCGTCGACTGGGACTACTACAAGAAGTTCATGAGCGTGAACATGGACGGCGCCCTGGTCGTCACCCGTGCGGTCTACGGCCACATGGCCAAGCGCGGCGGCGGCTCGATCGTCAACCAGTCCTCGACGGCGGCCTGGCTCTACTCGGGCTTCTACGGTCTCGCGAAGGTCGGCATCAACGGCCTCACCCAGCAGCTCGCCCACGAGCTCGGCGGCCAGAACATCCGGGTCAACGCGATCGCTCCCGGTCCGGTCGACACCGCCGCCACCCGCACCCAGGCCGGCGACGCGGCTCACGACATCGTGAAGAACAGCCTCGCGATCAAGCGGATCGGCCAGCCCGAGGACATGGTCGGCGCCTGCCTGTTCCTGCTCTCCGACGAGGCGTCCTGGGTGACCGCGCAGATCCTCGACGTCGACGGCGGGCAGGTCTTCCGCGCATGAGTCAGCGTGTGGGATTCATCGGCCTGGGCAACATCGGGAAGCCGATGGCGCTCCGGCTCGCCGGCTGGGAGGGCGGGCTCACCGTCTTCGACCTCGCCCCCGAGCCGCTCGCCGACGCCGAGAAGGCCGGCGCCCGCATCGCGGCGAGCGTCGCCGGGCTGGCCGCCGAGTGCGGGGTGATCTCGGTGATGGTGAACACCGACGACCAGGTCCGCGAGGTGATGGGGGAGATCCTCGGAGCGGCCCGTCCGGGCACCGTCGTCGCGGTGCACTCGACGATCTCTCCGGACCTGCCTCCGCGGCTCGAGGACCTCGCCGGCCGGCACGACCTGCTCTTCGTGGACGCCCCGGTGAGCGGCGGCGCGATGGGGGCCGACGCCGGCACCCTGGCGATCATGGTGGGCGGCAGCGACGAAGCCTTCGCCGCGGTGAGCGGCCCGTTCGCGCTGATGGGCAGCGAGGTCGTGCACTGCGGACCGGCCGGCAACGGTACGGCGGCCAAGCTCGCCCGCAACCTGCTGCACTTCGTCGCGTTCACCGCGACCGGCGAGGCGCTCCGCCTGGCCGAGGCGTCCGGGATCGACCTGCAGGCGCTGGGCCGGGTGGTCCGCCACACCGACTCGATCACCGGCGGTCCCG
This sequence comes from Nocardioides marmoriginsengisoli, assembly GCF_003725695.1. GTDB lineage: Bacteria > Actinomycetota > Actinomycetes > Propionibacteriales > Nocardioidaceae > Marmoricola > Marmoricola marmoriginsengisoli. The sequence continues at coordinate 27,579 of NZ_RJSE01000009.1, read as the reverse complement.
GAGCGATCATGCACCGCAGCACCGCCCAGGAGATGGAGCCCGGCGACGGCTGGGTCTCGATCTTCGAGCACGTGCACGCGCTGGGCGCGAAAGACCTGGGCCACGCGATCGAGCTGGCCGACCGGCTCGGGGTCGAGGTGCCGATGGCGCGCTTCGCGCAGGACAACCTGCGGGGCGCGCTGGGACTGCCGGCCCCGACCGAGGACGAGGAGAACTGAGATGGGCAAGTTCGACGACCTTCCCGAGATCCGCCGCAGCGGCCTGGAGAAGATGGAGCAGGTCTACGGCTTCGAGATGAACGACATGGAGGGGGACTTCTTCCGCTACACCGCGGACCACCTCTTCGGCGACATCTGGCGGCGCCCCGGCCTCGACGACCGCGACCGCCGGCTGCTGCTGATCGGGATGCTCTGCACCCACGGTGCTCAGGACGTGCTCTCGATCCAGATCCCGGCGGCGTACAAGGCCGGCGAGCTCGACGCGGACCAGCTCCGCGAGATCGTCATCATGGTCTGCCACTACGCCGGCTGGCCGGTCGGTGCCCGGCTGAACAGCCTCGTCGAGGACACGATCGCGAAGGGTCGCTGACGTGGTTTCCGGCTCCGATCCGATGACCTCGCACCTGCGTCTTGGCCTGAACCCGCGCCAGGTCGAGACCGTCGAGAAGCTCCTGCTCGCCGGTGAGGTCGAGCTGGAGGAGGTCGGCCCGGAGGCGCTCACGATCCGCACGGTCGCCCAGCGGGCGGGGGTCTCGCCGGCGACGGCGTACACCTACCTGGCCTCGAAGAACCACCTGTTCGCGGAGCTCTTCTGGCGCCGGATCGTCACCGAGCCGGGCCCGGAGCCGGAGGGCGCGACCCCTGTCGACCGGATCCGGGTCGTCACCCGGCACTACGCGACCATGCTCGGCCGCTCGCCGAACCTGGCGACGGCAGCGAACATCGCACTGCTCGGCACCGACCCCGAGGTCGAGCGGTTGCGGATCGTGATCGGTGCCGAGTTCGTGAACCGGTTCCGCGACGCGATCGGCGAACCCGCCGACCCGCGGGTGATGGAGGCGCTTACCTTCGCGTTCTCCGGCGCCCTCCTGCAGGCCGGCATGGGCCTGATGACGTACGACGAGCTCGGCCAGCGCCTCGACGATGTCGTGGCCGTGATCATGGAAGGTCACTGAGATGACGACCGACGCGGGCCGGTGCCCGATCAACTTCGACCACTACGACCACGCCCTCCAGGACGACCCGTACCCGACGTACGCGCGCCTCAGGGACGAGGCGCCGCTGTACCACAACGAGGAGCACGACTTCTGGGTGATGTCGCGGCACGCGGACCTGCACAAGGCGTTCCGCACCGACGACACGTTCTCCAACAAGATGGGCGTCTCGCTCGACCCGAGCGCCTGGAACGAGAGTGCCTACCTGGTGACCTCGTTCCTCGGCATGGACCCGCCGGACCAGACCCGACTGCGCAAGCTGGTCTCGCGCGGGTTCACCCCGAAGCGGGTGGCTGACCTGGAGCCGCGGATCCGCGAGATCAGCGACCAGTACCTCGACGCCGCCGTCGCCCGCGGCAGCTTCGACTGGATCGGCGACTTCGCCGGCAAGTTCCCGATGGACGTGATCTCCGAGATGCTCGGGGTGCCGGTCTCCGACCGGGACGAGGTGCGCACGTATGCCGACCTGCTGGTGGTGCGCGAAGACGGCCTGCGCGACGTGCCACCGGCCGGGTTCGAGGCGGCCGGCTGGTTGTTCGGCTACTACGCCGAGCTGATCGCCGACCGGAAGGCGAACCCGTCCGACGACCTGGTCTCCGCCCTCATCAACGCCGAGGACGAGGGCCAGCGGATGACCGACCAGGAGCTCACCGCGTTCCTGTTCCTGATGGTCGTCGCCGGCAACGAGACCACTACCAAGCTGCTCGGCAACGCGGTCGCCAACATCAGCAAGCACCCCGAGCAGCGGGCGGCCGTCTTCGCCGACGCGTCCCTGGTCGAGCCCTGGATCGAGGAGACGCTGCGGTTCGAGGCGTCCAGCCAACTGCTGGCCCGGCTGACCGTCAAGGACTTCACCGTCGACGGCGTCACCTGTCCGGCCGGGTCGAAGCTGATGTTCAACATCGGCGCGGCGAACCACGACCACGAGGTGTTCACCGACGCCGAGTCTTTCGACATCCGCCGCGACAAGGCCGAGCTCGCCAAGCACATCGCGTTCGGCGGCGGCCGGCACTTCTGCCTGGGAGCGAACCTGGCCCGGCTGGAGGCGAAGATCGCGCTCGAGCGGCTGGTCGAGAAGTGCTCCTCGATCGAGGTGAACGGCGAACCGCAGCGGTTCTACTCGGCCAACGTGCGCGGCTACGCGTCCCTCCCGGTGCAGACGACGGCACGATGACGACCAGCCGGTACGCCGACCTCAGCCGTGACGAGCTCGCGGTGCTGGTCCCGGAACTGCTGCTGATCGGGCAGCTGATCGACCGCTCCGGGATGGCCTGGTGCATCAGCGCCTTCGGTCGCGAGGGGATGGGGCAGGTCGCGATCGAGGAGTGGATGGCGGCGAGCCCGATCTACACCGGTCGGATGCAGCGGGCGCTCGGCTACGAGGGCACCGACGTGATCACGATCTTCAAGGGCCTCCAGCTCGACATCGGCGCCCCGCCGCAGTTCATGGACTTCCGGTACGCCGTCCACGACCGCTGGCACGGGGAGTTCCACCTCGACCACTGCGGCGCGCTGATGGACGTCGAGCCGATGGGCGCCGAGTACGTGCGCACGATGTGCCACGACATCGAGGACCCGACCTTCGACGCGACGGCGGTGGCGACCAACGCGAAGGCGCAGGTCCGCCCGGTGCACCGGCCGCCGCGGCTGCCGGCCGACCGGAGCCCGCACTGCGCCTGGACGGTGATCATCGACGAGTCGCACCCGCCGGTGAGCGAGTCGGCCGACTGCACGGCGCTGCGCTCGTCGCGGGCCGCGCTGACCGAGCTGGCACCGATCGTCCCGGACGGAGAAGGCCGCTCCGACTACAGCGGGGACCTCCTCGCCGACCTGGACTTCGCCGAGTTCTCGCACGCGGCGCTGGTCCGGATCGCCGACGAGGTCTGCCTGCAGATGCACCTGCTCAACCTCGGCTTCCTGCGGGCGATCGACCGTCGCACCGAGGCGGACCAGTACCGCGAGATCGCGACCAAGCAGCTCGTCGGGATCGCCGGCGTCGCGGCCGGCCGGATCCGCGCAGCACTGGGTCTTCCGGCCGACGAGGCCGGCGCGCTCCGGGTGCTCGCGCTGCACCCACTGCTCAACCCGGCCGCCTACGTCGCCGCGACCATCGGCGACGCGGTGACCGTCTCCCACGGCCCCGCCCACCACGACGGCGCCTGGATCACCCTGGTCGGCCCGGACGCGGTGGCTCCGTTGCAGGCCGCGGTCCGTGCGGTCGACCCGCACCTGGACGTCGAGGTCACCGGCTCGGAGCAGGCCTGGACGGCGCACGTCCTACGGCGGGAGGAGGCGGCGGCCGAGGCCGGCGAGGTCGCGGTCACCCGGTTCAGCACCGGCGCATCGTTCGCGTTCGAGCACCGCAAGGCGATCCCGATCACCGTCCTGTGAACCTATGCTGAGCCATGGACTCAGCACTGACCTCGGTCGCCCTCCCGGCGGCGCTGGCGATCATCATGTTCGGGCTCGGCCTCGCGCTGACCGTCGACGACTTCCGCCGGGTGGCGCAGCACCCGAAGGCGGTGGTGATCGCGCTGATCGCCCAGGTGCTGCTGCTTCCCGCGCTCTGCTTCGGTCTGATCAAGGCGTTCGACCTGGAGGCGGTGCTCGCCGTCGGGATGATGCTGCTGGCGGCCTCGCCCGGCGGCACGACGGCCAACCTGTTCAGCCACCTGTTCCGCGGGGACGTGGCGTTGAACATCAGCCTCACCGCGATCAACTCGGTCCTGGCCGTGCTGACCCTGCCGGTGGTGGTCAACGTGGCGATCAATCACTTCGAGCCGAGCGGCGCCGGTGACGTCGGGCTCCAGTTCGGGAAGATGCTTCAGGTGTTCGCGATCGTCCTGGTCCCGGTCGGGATCGGGATGCTGGTACGACGCCTCCGACCCGCGTTCTCCGACCGCGCCGAGCGACCGGTGCGGACCGCCTCTGCCGTCGTCCTGGTGCTGGTCATCGCCGGCGCGCTCCTGGGCGAGCGCGAGAACCTCGGCGACTACCTCGCCGACGTCGGGATGATCGCGGTGGTCTTCTGCGCTTGCTCGCTGACGATCGGCTACCTGCTGCCGTGGATCGCCGGGGTGACCCGCGAGCAGGCGATCGCCACCTCGTTCGAGGTCGGGATCCACAACAGCACGCTGGCGATCGCGGTGGCGGTCAGCGTGCTCGACAACGACACCTTCGCGATCCCCGCCGCCGTCTACGGCATCGCGATGTTCCCGCTGGCGGCCGCGGCGGGCTTCCTGATCAGCAGGAGAGCCGCGCCGCAGCCGGCAGGCTGAGTCACTCCGTCGAGATCGCGTTCAGCACGTTCAGGCGCGACGCCCGCACCGCCGGCATCACCGCCGCCAGCACGCCCACGACCACGGCGATCAAGCCGAAGACGAGCAGCTGCGAGAACGGGATCGACAGCACCGTCAGGTCCTCCTTGAGGACCCGCTGGAGCAGGGTGCCGTAGATCAGCCCGAGCGCCATCCCCAGCACCGCGCCGAGGACCGCGATCGCCACCGACTCCAGGGTGATGGTGCGGCGCAGCTGCCGCCGGGTCATCCCGATCGCGCGGAGGAGGCCGATCTCCCGGGTGCGTTCCAGGACCGAGAGGCCGAGCGTGTTCACGATGCCGATGATGGCGATGATGATCGCCAGCGCCAGCAGGCCGTAGATCATGTACAGCAGCTGGTTCACCTGTCCGCGAATGCTCTCGGCGAAGCCTTCCTTGTCGTTCACCTCGATCAACGGGATCGGCTTGGCGACCCTGTCCAGCGCCCGGTGCACGGCGGCCGGGTCGGCGCCGTCGTCGAGGACGATGCTCAGGGCGTTGTCCTGCCGTTGGATCCCTGCCTGCTCGACGACCTCGAGGGGGACGTTGATGCCGAAGACCACCACGCTGTTCTCGCGGATGATGCCGCCGATCTGGATCGACAGCTTCTTGCCGCCCGGGAAGGCGAGCTTCAGGGTGTCGCCCACCTTCCAGCCCTCTTCCTCGGCCTTGTCCTCGTTGATGATCGCCTTGCCCGCACCGAAGTCCACGGAACCCTCGCCGGCCTCGAGCTTCGAGACGTCGTCGAAGTTGGCATCAGCGGCGCCGATCGTCTCGTTGTGCCCGTCGACCTTGGCGTCCAGCATCTGCTGCCGGCTCACCGTCGCGACCCCGTCGACCTGCTCCATCCGGTCGCCGACCTGGGTCGAGAACGGAGCGAAGATCACCGACTGGGCGATGAAGTCGGGGGCGAACTGCTCGTCGACCACGGTGTCGACCGAGGCCTTCATCGAGCCGGCCATCACCGCGATCGTCGAGACCAGGGCCAGCCCGATCATCAGCGCCGACGCAGTCGCACCCGTACGCCGGGGGTCGCGCATCGCGTTCTCGCCGGCGAGGCGCCCCGAGGCCCCGAACAGCCGTCCGAAGACCGCCCGGCAGGCGACCAGCACCGGGAACCCGATCACCGGGCTCAGCACCGCGACGGTCAGCAGCGAGAGGAAGGCCCCGATGCCGACCCAGGCTGCTGCCGGCATCCCGTCCACCCCGGCCAGGCCCGCGATCGCCGCGGCGACGGAGACCGCGATCACGATGGACCCGATCACCGAGCGCCGGCGCAGCGAGCCCTTCGCGGGCACGGTGTCCTCGCGCATGGCGGCGACCGGGGCGACCCGGCCCGCCCGGCGCGCGGGGAGGAGGGCGGCGACCAGCGTGACCAGGATGCCCACCGTGTAGCTGGTCACCACCGTGGCCGTGGTCAGGTTCAGGAAGCTGCCCTCGATGTCCAGGCCGAAGCTGCTGAACATCGCCGCCAGACCGCGGGCGAGCGCCCAGCCCAGGCCGATGCCGACCGTCGAGGCGAAGAGCGCCATCACGAACGCCTCGGCCAGGATCGCGCTGGTCACCTGCCGCCGGCTCGCTCCGAGTGCGCGCAGCAGCGCCGACTCCCGGGTTCGCTGGGCGACCAGGATCGAGAAGGTGTTGACGATGATGAACGCCCCGACGATCACCGCGATCAGCGCGAAGACCAGCAGGAAGGTCTTGATCACGTCGAGGAACTGGGCCATCGCGTCCTCGGACTCCTTGACGACCTGGTCGCCGGGGACCGCCTCGAAGCCTGCCGGCAGCACCGCCTTGGCAGCCTTGACCAGCTCGGACTGCGAGACGCCGTCCGCGGCGGTCAGGGCAACGGTGGTGAAGACGTCGCGGCCGCCGAGGAAGACCTCCTGGGCGCCGGGGGTGTCGAAGATGATCAGGGTGGCGCCCGCCGTACCGCCGCCGTTGAACTCCGCGGTGCCGACCAGGGTCGCGGTGCGCTCCAGCTGGCCCGCCGGGGTCAGCAGCTTGACGCTGTCCCCGAGGGAGTAGCCGGCCTTCTCGGCGGAGCCCTCGTCCAGCACGATCTCGCCGGCGCCCTTGCCCCAGCGTCCGTCGAGCAGGGTGAGGATGTTGTTGCCGTCCATGTTCGGTGCTTCGGTCCGGTTGAACGCCAGCGTGGGCGCTCCGGTGCCGCCGAGCAGGTCGCCGTCGGAGTCGACGACGTACATCCCGAATCCGTCCACGTTGCCGTCGGCCCGGTCGACCTCGGGGAGCGCCGCGAGCCTCGCGACGGTGTCCGGGGTGACGGTGGCCGCGGAGACGCCGGTCTCGCCGGCCGTGAAGGACTCGGCTCCCTCGACGCGGACGACACCATCCGGAGTGGTGCCCTGGATGATGCCGTCGAAGGTCTTGCTCAGGCCGGCCGAGAAGACCAGGACGCCGGAGAGGAAGGCCACTCCGAGGACGATCGCGAGGGCGCTCATCGCCAGGCGCATCTTGCGCGCGCCGACGTTGCGCAGGATCAGCTTGAACAAGGCTCAGGCCCCCGTGTCGCGACGGTTGCCGACGGCCGCGGCCTGGAGCGCGGTGATGTGCTCGAGGATCTCCTCGCGACTCGGCCGGGCGAGCTCGTCGACCACGGCGCCGTCGGCGAGGAAGATCACCCGGTCGCAGTGCGACGCGGCCACCGCGTCGTGGGTCACCATCACGATCGTCTGACCGAACTCGTCGACCGAACGGCGCAGGAACGCCAGGACGTCGGCGCCGGAGACCGAGTCCAGGTTGCCGGTCGGCTCGTCGGCGAAGATGATCGACGGCTTGCTGACCAGGGCCCGGGCGCAGGCGACCCGCTGCTGCTGGCCGCCGGACATCTCGCTCGGCCGGTGGCCGAGCCGGTCGCGCAGCCCGACGGTGTCGACCACGGCGTCGAACCAGGCTTGGTCCGGGGCCGCTCCCGCCAGCGACAGGGGCAGCAGGATGTTCTCGCGGGCGCTCAGCGTCGGGATCAGGTTGAACGACTGGAAGATGAAGCCGATCCGGCTGCGGCGCAGCACGGTCAGGTCCTTGTCGCTCAGGCTGCCCAGCTCGGTGCCGTCGACGATCACCTGGCCGGAGCTGGGGGTGTCGAGCGCCGCGAGGCAGTGCATCAGGGTGGACTTCCCCGACCCCGACGGCCCCATGATCGCGGTGAACTCGCCGGCGTTGAGGTCGAGGGTGACGCCGGCGAGCGCCCGCACCTCGGACTCACCGGAGCCGTAGACCTTGGTGAGGTCGACGGCGCGCGCGGCGGCAGGACTGGTGACGACTGGAGAGGTCATGGGCGCAACCCTGCCAAGGTTCTCCGGATGCCGCTATCGGGAATTACCCTGAGATCAGGCCGCCGCGTGTTCAACAGGCGGTTTCGGTGTCTATCTAGGTATGAAACCGAAATGGAAACGGCGCACGCTCGCCGCAGGCTCAGCGGCGGCCGCACTGGCCGTCGCAGTACTGCCTCTGCGGGCCGCTCAGGCAGTCCCACCGATCTATCAAGTGAACCTGCAATCTGATCCATTCCTCCCGGGGTACGGAACGGGTCTGGTCCAAGGCGAGATCGAGTTCGCCGGCAAGTTCAAGTTCGACTACGACCTCAAGGTGTCGGACCTTTGCCCGCGAGATGGCCTGGGCACGTCCTTCTACTTCGTCTCCGAGATGGGGGATGGGGACACGGCCCTGAGCGGTGTCCGCGGCTATGACACCGACGGGTGTGGGAACGGCTCGATCCGGTACCAGGCGACCCTGCAAGCGCAACGCATGATCAAACGAACTCGCGTTGCCCAGTGCACAACCAACGACGGCAATCTGTGCTGGACGGTCAGCACCAAACTCGGCACGTGGAAGGACAACCCGACATGGTGAGTCAACGTTCAGGACGGACCGTCCCAGTGGCTTCTGCGGTGTTCCTGGTGGCCGCGGCGTGTGGTGGTATCGCACTGGCGACGCGTAGTGGTGATCGCGCCGCTGTGCCGGCGCCCGCCGCCCTCGGGTCGCCGACGTCGGCCGAAGCCTTTGAGGCCGCGGCTAGACGGGCATTCTCGGGAACCAGCCCGCTCGGACCCGCTCGCCATGGGTCGCTCGGCGAGAACGGTGCGGCAAGTCGTTCGGCTGCCGGAACCGGCGCTCGGTACGTCGACTTCGGGAACGAAGGTCAGCACACCTGGAGGCTCTACGAGGAGCCCGAGGGAGATCATCCGCAAAGGCCCTCCTGCCCGACGGCTACGCCCGCGATGCTCAGTTGCGACGTCGGGCGTGGCTCTGACGGAGACGTGACGATCACGACGGTCCTGGTTTCCGTGAAGGCTCCCGCAGAGTTCGGTCCCGGGAAGTACACGTTGCCTGTTGACGGGCAGCTCGCGAAGTCCAGGCTGGATGATCTACGCGTAGAACGGAATGTCCGCACCTTTCGAACCGACGGCACGATGGTGAGCGCTACGGAGACCGTCTTCGAGCCCAGCAGTCTTAACCCGGAGCAGATCTTCAGCTCGAACGTCACGTCGATGCGAGCCGTCGTCGAGGAGTAGGAGTCGACGAGGTCGCCCCTCTCAAAAGACCACGAGAGCCCGGACCTGATGGTCCGGGCTCTCGTTCTCTCTTGCGACCCCGACGGGACTCGAACCCGCGGCCTCCGCCGTGACAGGGCGGCGCGCTAACCAACTGCGCTACGGGGCCTGGTTGTGCTTCGGATTGTGAAGCCACGGAATGTTAACGCATCCACCGGCCACTCTCACAATCGCACCCCCAACGGGATTCGAACCCGTGCTACCGCCGTGAAAGGGCGACGTCCTAGGCCACTAGACGATGGGGGCCTGCCCACCGCGCAGAGCGCAGGGGACCGGTCAAGCATAGGGGCGGCGGCGGGGCCCGACAAATCTGGACCGGCCTCCTAGGCTGACGCCATGGATCTGGCCGACGACCTCTTCGACGACCTCGTGGGCGAGGCTCTCGACAGGATCCCGCCGCAGCTCGCCGCGCTCCTGGACAACGTCGTGGTGCTGGTCGAGGAGGAGCCGCCCCCGGACGAGTCCGACCTGCTCGGCCTGTACGTCGGCACGCCGCTCACCGAGCGGGACAGCACCTACACCTTCCTGGCCCCGGACCAGGTCTTCGTGTTCCGGGGACCGCTGCTGCGGATGTGCGCCGATGTCGAGGAGCTGGCGGAGGAGATCGAGATCACCGTGGTCCACGAGATCGCCCACCACTTCGGGATCGATGACGACCAGCTCCACGAGTGGGGTTGGGGTTAGCGACCGCGTCACCTGAGGTGCCGGGAGTGGGCTAGGTGCCGATCCGGTACCCCGCCCACGCCGCCGCCAGACACCCCAGCACGGTCCCGACGGCGTACCCGAACCCTCGCCAACCGCCCCGGTTGACCGACTGCACCGCGACCGCGGAGTAGGTGGTGAAGGCACCGCAGAAGCCGGTGCCGAGCAGCGCCATCGGTCGCCCGTCGACCCCGTGCCCGACGAGCCAGCCGAGCAGGGCCGAGCCGAGCAGGTTGACCGCCAGCGTGCCGGCACGACCCCGGTGGTCCAGGTACCGGGCCGCGAGCAACCGCAGCGGCGCACCGACCGCGGCACCCAGCGCGACGAGCAGCGCGGTCATTCGTCCACCCCCGCGTCCTCGGCCGCGGCCCGCTCGGCCGGTCCGACCCAGCGGTCGACCAGCCAGACCGCGACCAGCGCGGCCAGCAGGGTCCCGGCGGCGTACAGGAGCGCGGTCAGGTCCTGGTCGCGCTCGAGGAGTACGACGGTCTCCGCCGATGCCGCGGACATGGTCGTGAAGCCGCCGAGGACCCCGGTGCCGAGGAACACCCCCAGCCACGGCGTACGGCGGACCGCGGCGATGCCCGCCAGCCCCGCCAGCAGCGCGCTCCCGGCGACGTTGATCGCGAAGCCCGTCCAGGGGAAGCCGGTTCCCACCTCGAACCACTCGGTGAGCCCGAACCGGGCCAGCGACCCGAGGACCCCGCCGGCGGCTGCGGCGATCAGCGCGGCCCGCAGCGGTGGTGCGGTCACGAAACCTCCTGGCGCGCCGACATCCGCGTCGGACCGCGCCAGGGTCGAGGCGCCTCACCGCGGGCCTGCCGGCTGAACTCGCCGAGGTACCAGCGCTGCAGCGCGAGCAGGTCCGGGCCGGGGCGGACCGCGAGCAGGCTGTCGTCGGCGAAGCTGCGGTAGATCTCGTCGAGCAGCCTCGACAGCCGGGCCATCGAGTGGGGCGCGCTCGGCGGTGCGCTGTACTCCAGGTCGACGGACTCGGCACCGGCCTCCATCGCCGCGTCGAGCGGCTCCAGCCCGATGACGTGCCGGCGCTCGTGCTCGACCTGCAGGTAGGCCTCGGCGAACTCCACCGCGATCGGGTAGCGGTCGGGGTCGCTGATCGCGAGCAGCCGCAGCTCGCGGCCGAGCTCGTTGAAGTGCCGGCGCAGGTGCGAGAACAGCTCCACCGGCATGTTCAGCAGCTGCAGCATCATCCGGTCGTCAGGGTCGACGTCCACCTCGCCGCGGGTCGCCATCACCTCGTCGAGGTCGAAGAGCGCTCCCGCGACCGGCGCCTCGCCGGGTTCGGCGGCCGGCTCGAACCAGACCACCTTGCCGCTGCCGCGGGCGTCGATGTCCGCGCCCCAGCGGACGGCGTAGCTGGCGACCAGGTCCAGGCCGCGGCCGACCGTCGACCAGGAGAACTCGTCGTCGATGTCGATCTCCGCCGCCGAGTGCCGCTGCTGCGGGGGGACCAGGGACTGGTCGGTGACCTCGATCCGCGGATGGTCGACCGTGCCGCGGACGTGCACGGTCATCGGGGGGTCGGCGTGCAGGATCGCGTTGGTGACCAGCTCGGAGACGGCCAGCCGGGCGCTCTCGGCCAGCTCGGGGCGGCCGATGTCGACCAGGACACCGGTGACCCAGTCGCGCGCCAGCCGCACCGACGGCGGACTCGCCGGCAGTGCCAGTGTTCGCTGGTTCTGGGGCACGGATGCGGACTCCGGGGTCGGGGACGGTTCAACAGGGCTGGTGCCCATCCCTCCACCCGGATCAAACCACATTCGAGACTCGGATTCGGGGAAGCGTGTGACCGACGAGACGTCCTCTCAATTGTCGGCCCGCGAGCGAAAACGGGAGAATGGAGGCATGGCAACCAGGACCGGGGAGCAGCGTCACCGCGTGGTCGTGATCGGCTCGGGCTTCGGCGGACTGTTCGGCACGAAGGCCCTGCGCCGCTCCGACGTGGACGTGACGATGGTCGCGAAGACCACCCACCACCTGTTCCAGCCGCTGCTCTACCAGGTCGCGACCGGCATCCTCTCCGAGGGCGAGATCGCTCCGCCGACCCGTGAGGTGCTGGCGAAGCAGAAGAACGCGACCGTGCTCCTCGGCGACGTCACCGGGATCGACCTGGAGGCCCGGACGGTCACCTCGCACGTCCTCGGACGCCAGCTGGAGACGCCGTACGACTCGTTGATCGTCGCGGCCGGCGCCGGTCAGTCGTACTTCGGCAACGACCAGTTCTCCGAGTTCGCCCCGGGCATGAAGAGCATCGACGACGCGCTGGAGCTCCGCGGCCGGATCTTCGGTGCCTTCGAGCTGGCCGAGGTGATGGCGGCCCGCGGCCAGGACGTCGACCACCTGCTCACCTTCGTCGTGGTCGGTGCCGGCCCGACCGGTGTCGAGATGGCCGGTCAGATCGCCGAGCTCGCCCACAAGACCCTGAAGCGCGACTTCCGCGCGATCAACACCCGCAAGGCCCGGGTGATCCTGGTCGACGCCGCCCCGCAGGTGCTGCCGCCGTTCGGCGCCAAGCTCGGCGCCTGGACCCAGAAGAAGCTCGCCGGGATCGGCGTCGAGGTCCAGCTCGGCGCGATGGTCGTGGCCGTCGACGAGCGCGGTCTCGAGGTGCAGGACAAGGACGGCACCCGCCGCCGGATCGAGGCGGTGACCAAGGTCTGGGCGGCCGGCGTCCAGGCCAGCCCGCTGGGCAAGACCCTCGCCGAGCAGACCGGCGCCGCGCTCGACCGCGCCGGCCGGATCTCGGTCAACCCCGACCTGACGCTCCCCGGTCACCCCGAGGTGTTCGTGGTCGGCGACATGGTGTCGCTGGACAACCTCCCCGGCGTCGCGCAGGTGGCGATCCAGGGGGCTCGGTACGCCGCCCGCGAGATCGACGGGCGGTTGCGCGGGAAGGCGCCGCAGGCCGGCTTCAAGTACTTCGACAAGGGCAGCATGGCCACCATCTCGAGGTTCAGCGCGGTGGCCACCGTCGGCAAGCTGCGGCTCTCCGGCTTCATCGCCTGGCTGATGTGGCTGGCGGTGCACCTCTTCTACATCACCGGCTTCAAGAACCAGGTCACCGCGCTGCTGCACTGGGCGGTCACCTTCATCGGCAACGACCGCTCTGAGCGGACCGCGACCGAGCAGCAGATCTTCGCCCGAGCGGCGCTGAAGCGCCTCAAGGGCGGTGCCGCCGAGCTGGTCAGTGCGCCGTCGCCGGTGCGCAGCCGCGAGGAGCTCGAGGCGCAGGCGCTGGAGGAGTCCCGGCTGACCGATGCCGGTGCGCGGGGACGCTCCGAGGCCTGACTCCGCAGGTCACTCGTACTGCGGCGGCGGCTCTCCGCTGGCGGCGAGCTGCTCCCGGGCCCACCGGGGGAGGATGAAGAGTCCCTCGGCCTCGACGGTGGTCTCGCCGTCGGCGTCCTTGACCCACCCCTTGACGACCGTCTTGATGCCCTCGGCGGAGTCGACCCATGCCTCCGCGGTCAGCGCTCCGAGAGCGGTCGGCTTCCGGTAGCGCAGGGTCAGGGTCCCGGTCATCCCGGGGGTCCCGCCGGCTGCCGCGGCCTCGCCGAAGATCTGGTCGAGGACCAGCGCTAGGACGCCGCCGTGGACCTTGCCCGGAGGGCCCTCGTAGAGCGCGTTCAGGAAGAACTCCGAGCTGGCTCCCCCCTTCTCGCGGTCCTGGACGATCTTCAGCGGCGGCGCGATCGGGTTGCGGAGGCCGACCACCGCGTTCCCGTAGCCGCGGACGTGGCCGCTGGTGGTCACCACGACCCCGAAGTTGGCCGGGATCATCTCCGCGGAGAGGCGGGCAGTGATCTCCTCGATCTGGCGCTGCGCCTCGAGCACGGTGTCCTGGTCGACGGTGGTGCGCAGGCTGACCTCGCCGAGGCGGCGCAGGGACTCGGTCAGGCCGCCGTACACGGCTTGCTCGCGCGCGAATTCCTCGTCGGTCATGTCGACGGTCCGGTACTCGAAGGGAGCGCGTGTCATGCCGCCAGAGTAGAACGAGTTCCAATTCTCCGCGACGTGAGCCGCAGCACGTGAGAAGGTCGGCCGCATGGAGATCGGTGTCGCGCTTCCGCAGATGGCTCCCGGCTACGGCCCGGGAACGACCGTTGACTGGGCTCGCGGGATCGACGCCGGCCCGTTCTCGAGCGTCTCGGTCGGGGAGCGGGTGACGTTCTCGAACCCGGAGATGGTGGCGACCCTGGGTGCGTGCGCCGCCGTCACCGAGCGGGTCCGGGTGCTCGCCAACCTCTGGGTGCTGCCGCAGCACCCGATGGCGATGGTGGCCCAGCAGATCGGCACCCTGGACCAGATCTCGAACGGGCGCCTGGAGGTGGCCGTCGGTGTCGGCGGTCGCGAGGACGACTACCGCGCTCTGGACGCCTCCTTCGCCGGCCGGCACGCCCGGCTCGACGAGAAGGTCGCCGAGCTCCAGGCGCTGCTCGCCGGGAAGCCGCCCTTCGAGGGTGCCGACCCGGTCGGTCCGGCGTGCGTGCAGCCGGGCGGCCCGAAGCTGTTGGCCGGCGCGATGGGGCCGAAGTCGATGCGGCGGGCGGCGCGGTGGGCGGACGGGGTCAGCGGCTTCAGCATCGCCGGTGACGCCGAGGAGATCGTCCGGACCAACGACCTGGCCGACGACTGCTGGCGCGAGGAGGGCCGCGACGCCGCGCCCCGCAAGGTCAGCGGCTGCTTCTTCGCTGTCGGCGTCCCGGATGCCGCCGACGCGCTGGAGGCGTTCACGACGCGCTACCTGGGCTTCCTCGGCCCGGACCTGGCCGCCGCGATCGGCCGCAGCGCCCGCGCCTCGACACCGGAGGTCCTCGGCGAGATCCTCGACGGCGCCGCCGACGCCGGCTGCGACGAGTTCATCCTGGTCCCGGCGACGACCGACCTGCGCTGCCTCGCCGCGGCAACCGAGCTGGTGGCTGCGAGGTCTTGACGGCACCCTCCGTTTACTAGAACGTGTTCTACATGACGTTGCGAGTGATTCAGTGGGCCACCGGCGGAGTCGGCCAGGCCGCGATCGGCCAGATCCTGCTGCACCCCGACCTTGAGCTGGTCGGCTGCTGGGTGCACTCGGCCGAGAAGGCCGGCAAGGACGTCGGCGAGATCCTCGGCGGCGACCCGATCGGAGTCGTCGCCACCAACAGCATCGAGGAGATCCTCGCGCTGGAGGCCGACTGCGTCCTGTACTCGCCGCTGATGCCGAACCCGAAGGAGGTGGCGGCGATCCTGAAGTCCGGGAAGAACGTCGTGACCCCGCTCGGCTGGTTCTGGCCCACCGAGCAGGAGCGGTCCCGAATGGAGCCGCACTGCCTCGAGGGCGGCGTCACGCTGCACGGCACCGGCATCGACCCCGGCGGTGCCACCGAGCAGCAGCCGCTGTTCTTCTCCGGCCTCTCCTCCGCGATCACCTACGTCCGCGGTGAGGAGTACTCCGACATCCGCACCTACAACGCGCCCGACGTCGTCCGGCACATCATGGGCTTCGGCGGTACGCCGGAGGAGGCGATGTCCGGGCCGATGCTGGCGCTGCTCTCCAACGGCTTCCACCAGTCCGTGCAGATGTGCCTGGACACCCTGGGCTTCGCGGACGCCGAGATCCGGGCGACCCGCGAAGTGGCGGTCGCGACCGCCCCGATCGACTCGCCGATCGGCGTGATCGAGCCCGGCCAGGTCGCCGCCCAGCAGTTCGCCTGGGAGGCGTTCATCGGCGAGACCAAGGTGGTCCGGGTCGCGGTGAACTGGCTGATGGGCGACGAGCACCTGGACCCGCCGTGGGTGTTCGGCCCCGAGGGCAAGCGCTTCGAGGTGGAGGTCAAGGGCGACCCTGACTGCCTGGTGATGATCCACGGCTGGCACCCGAGCTCGGTCGCGGCCGGCCTGGAGCGCAACCCCGGCATCGTGGTCACCGCGGCGCACTGCGTGAACTCGATCCCGTACGTCTGCGCCGCCGAGCCCGGCATCCTCACCTTCGTGGACCTGCCGGTGGTGGCCGGCCGGGCGCACCCCGACCTGGCGCGTTGATGGACGCCTCGCGGTTCCCCTCGCTCGACCCCGAGCTCCGCGCGATCGTCGAGCTGCTGCCGGAGACCGTGGCGGCGTTCGACGACATCCCGGCCGTCCGGGCGATGTTCGACGCCTGGCTGCCCGCTGGTCCGGTGCCGGGCGAGGAGACTCTCGACATCACCGACGAGGTCGTCGACGGGGTCCCGGTGCGCACCTACCGGCCGCGCGAGGCCGCCGGCGACCTGCCGGGGATCCTCTACCTGCACGGCGGCGGCTTCTGCATCGGCAGCATCGAGACCGAGCACGGCGGGGCGGTCGCGCTCGCGAACGCGCTGCCGGCGGTCGTGGTGAGCGTGGACTACCGGCTCGCGCCGGAGCACCCCTACCCGGCCGGTCTGGAGGACTGCTACCGCGGGCTCCAGCACCTGGCCGGCCTGGCCGGGGTCGACCCGGCCCGGCTCGCGGTGCACGGCCAGAGCGCCGGTGGCGGGCTCGCGGCCGCGACGGCGCTGCTCGCCCGGGACCGCGGCGGGCCGGCGCTCCGCTTCCAGTCGCTCGGCATCCCCGAGCTGGACGACCGGCTCGGGACCCCGTCGATGACCGCGTTCACCGACACCCCGATGTGGAGCCGACCGCAGGCGGTGCTGTCCTGGCAGCACTACCTCGGCGGCCGTCCCGCCGACGGGTACGCCGCTCCCGCCCGGATGGAGAACCTCGCCGGGTTGCCGCCGGCGTACGTGGTCACCTGCGAGCTGGACCCGCTCCGCGACGAAGGCATCGAGTACGCGATGCGGATGCTCGCGGCCGGGGTCTCGGTCGAGCTGCACACCTACCCGGGGACCTTCCACGGCGCCCAGCTGGTCCCCGCCGCGGCCGTCGTCCAGCGCATGAACGCCGACCTCCTCGCCGCCCTGCGCCGAGCCCTCGCCCCCGCCGAAGAGGCCCTTCTGGTCCGTTGAGTCGGCCCTTGCGTCCGCCGAATCAGGCGTTCTGGTTCGCCGCTCGGGCGGTGCCGGCCTCGATCTCGGCGAGCAGGTCCACGACGTACCGGGCGAAGTCGATCTGGATCGTGTGCCGCGGCGCCGCGTAGTACTGCGCGGTGTGCTCGGCCTGGTCGGCCTCCATGATCCGCACCTGGTCCTCGACGCTCGGCAGCGCGTACTCGCCGGTGAGCAGCCGGGCCAGCAGCTTGGACTGCTGCTCGGCGAGGTTCACGATCGTCGGTGACGACTGGGCCAGGCCGAGGAAGTACAGGTTCTCCACGCCGGGCTTGATCATCCGCTTGAACAGCGGGTACTGGTGGTCGGAGTCCGGGTGCAGGTCGGCCTCGCCCGCGCCGTCCGGGCCGGCGTCGAAGAACGGGAACCGCATCTCGTACCCGGTGGCGCAGATGACCACGTCCGCCTCGACCGAGGTGCCGTCGACCAGGTGCACGGTGTGCCCGTCGAAGCCCTTGATCGCGGCCAGCATGTGGATGTCGCCGGACCCTGCCCGGGTCAGGAAGTCGGCGCTGACCGAGGGGTGCGCCGAAAGCGGCTCGTGATCGGGCTCGGGCAGGCCGTAGTTGGTCATGCTGCCGACGAGCTCCTTGATCAGGGCGCGGCCCGCGGCCAGCCCGACCTCGCGCGGGATGTCCGGCGGCGCCATCACCTTGTCGGCGGCGATGCCGTTGCGGTACTTCGGCAGCACCCACACGCCGCGGCGGGCGGAGACGTACAGCTTCTCCGCCATCCACCGGTTCGAGAGCTCGGAGGCGATGTCCATCGCCGAGTTGCCCATCCCGACGACGATCACCCGCTTGCCGCGGATCTCGATCGGCTCGAACGGGTTGACGTAGGCGTGCGCGTGGATCAGGTCCCCGGCGAAGGTGCCCTCGTACGTCGGGAGGCTGGGGTTCCAGTGGTGCCCGTTGGCGACCACCAGGTCGGTGTAGGAGCGGGTCTCACCGGTCGACAGGGTGACCTCCCAGCCACCGCCCTCACGACGTGCTGCCCGCTCGACGCCGGTGTTGAACTCGATCTTGTCGCGCAGGCCGAACTCGTCGACGTACGCGCGGAAGTAGTCGTGGATCAGGGTGTGGTGCGGGAAATCCGGGTAGTCCGCGGGGGCGGGGAAGTCCTCGAACTGCAGTCGCGCGGTCGAGGTGTCGATGTGCAGCGACTCGTAGACCGCCGACCGGCCGTTGGGGTTGCGGAAGTACCAGTTGCCGCCCACGTCGTCGGAGAGCTCGAACTGGTCGTAGTCGATCCCGAACTCGGCGAGCCGCTTCGCGGTGGTGATGCCCGAGCAGCCGGCGCCGATGATGCAGACCCGCGGGCTCATCCGCGCACCGCCGCGAACGCCGCGCGGACGTAACCGTCGGTGCGAGGCGAGGCGACCATGTGGTCGGCGAGCTTGTTCGGCGCGTAGGCGAACGTCGTACGGGTGTCCAGGTCGTTGACGACGATCGCGCCGCCGTACCCGGTCCACCAGCAGACCCGGCCCTCCGGGATCGCCGGCGCCGAGCTCATCGGGAGGGCGTAGCCCATCCCGAACCGGACCGGTACGCCGAGCAGCAGGTCGTCGCCCTCGGACTGGACCTCGAAGATCCGGTCGATCGTCTCCTCGGAGAGCAGCCGGACGCCGTCGACCTCGCCGCCGTGCGAGATCAGTGCCTGGGCCCGCGCGATGCCACGGGCGTTGCCGTGCCCGCCCGCGCCGCCGACGGCGCCCTGACGCCACGCGGCGCCGTTGCAGGCGTCGATGGAGAGCAGCGGGTTGAGGATCGTTCGGATCAGGAAGTGGTCCGGTCCCATCGCGCCGAAGTCGAGACCGGACGGGGGCGGCGCGATCAGGTCGGCGCAGCGGTCGAGTTCCTCGTCGGGGACGCCGAGCCGGAAGCCGCCCCCGAGCGGGGCCATCACCTGGTCGTGCAGCACGTCGGCGAGCGGCCGGCCGACGGCGCCGCGGACCACGGCGTCGAGGAGGTGGCCGTGGCAGACCAGCTGGTACGCCGGCGCGCTGCCCGGCTCGTACCAGGGCGTCTCGTCGGCGAGCACGCCCTCGGAGTACTCCAGGTCGAGGATCTCGTCGATCCTGATCGGCGGTGTCCAGCCGGGGACGCCACTGGTGTGCCCGAGCAGGTGTCGGACCAGGACATTCTCCTTGCCCTGCGCCCCGTACGCCGGCCAGTACTCGGTGACCGGGGCGTCCAGGTCGATCAGCCCCTTCTCCACCTGGGTGAGCACGGTGAGCGCGCCCATCGCCTTGGTGACCGACCAGACCTGGGTGATCGTGTCGCGGGCCCAGGCGACGCCGGGACGGGCCTCGCCGCCCCACAGGTCAACGACCAGCTCGCCGTCGCGCACGACCGCGATGCTGGCGCCGGCGTCCTCGCCGTTCGCCAGGTTGGTCTCCAGTAGATCCCGCAGCGGTTCGAAGCCGTCCGCGCAGGTGCCCTCGATGCTCATCGCCTCAGTCACCGGGTCACCATAGAACGGGTTCTCGTTCCTGGGAACGCGAACGGCGGCGCGGAGGGCTCGCGCCCGCCACGCCGCCGTTCGGCGGTTCAGCTACTTCAGTTGACCGAGCGCTTCAGCGCGGCGGCAGCCTTGAAGGCCGGGGCGTTGCTCGCGGCGATCGCGATCTCGGCGCCGGTCTGCGGGTTGCGGCCGGTACGGGCCTCGCGGCGCCGAACCTCGAACTGGCCGAAACCGGCGAGGACGACGCTCTCGCCCTTGGCCAGCTCGGCAGCGATCGTGTCGAGCGCGGCCTCGAGAACGCGGCCGGCGGCGGCAGCGGTGGTGTCGGCCTCGGCGGCGACCTTCTCGATCAGTTCCTTCTTGTTCATGACTCTCCCTGGGATCGTGGTGAGGAATGCTTCAGAACCCTATGCCGCCGCGCCCCCGGGGCCTACCGCGGGGCCGTTGTCGGCGCGCCGTGTCGGAAAAAACTTCGCGGAGTGGGCCCCCAGGGGATCGAACCCTGAACCCGCGGATTAAAAGTCCGCTGCTCTGCCAATTGAGCTAGGGGCCCCGGGCAGGGGACCGGTCCGGGGCGAGCCCCTGCGGTTCCGATGCCGTGGCGCGAGCCTACTGCCGGAGCCTTCGCCCGCGGGGTCCCAGGGTAGGTTGGCCAGCGGCCGCCCACCCTGACGGAAGGTCTCCTCCGTGCCGATCTGGCGTTCGCCCGCACTCGAGGAGCTGCTCGAGACCTCGCTCGACGAGAGCGGACTGACCGAGGCCGTCATCCAGCGCCTGGTCGCCCTCGGGGTGCGCGAGACCGAGCAGCTCGACTTCAAGGCGACGCCGCACCTCGCGGAGTCCGGAGCCGCCGCGTCGCCGCCGGCGAAGGAGAAGGGCTGGAGCCCCGAGCAGGAGTTCGCCAAGGACGTCTGCTCCTTCGCCAACCACCTCGGCGGCCTCCTCGTGATCGGGGTGAAGGACGAGAAGGACGTCGCGGTGGATGCGGTCCCGGCGGTGACGGACCCGGCCGCCGTCACCCAGCGACTCCGCCAGGCGCTGGTGAACCACGCCAGTCCGGCGCCGCAGTTCCACGTCGTCCCGGTCGAGGCGGCGGCCGGCGGCTTCTACCTCGTCCTGATCGTCCCGCCGAGCTCGCTGGCGCCGCACGCCGTCCGCGGTGCGACCGGCAACGAGCGCCGGCCCCTGCACTACCCGGTGCGCGACAACACCGGCACCCGGTGGCTCCTGGAGCACGAGGTGGCCGAGCGCTATCGCGCCAGGTTCGGCGGCCGCGCGGCGATGGCGGCTCTCCGCGACCAGACCGTCGGCTCCGGGCTCGACGCGCTCCAGCGGGCCGACACCGGGACCTGGCTCTACCTGGCCGTCGTCCCCGAGGCGCCGGCGCCGCAACGCCTCGACAAGAGCGCCCTCGAGGCCATGACGACGTGGTGGCACCGCGAGTACCAATTCGTCTCGCCGCTGCAACGATTCCTGCGCGCGGGGATCCTGACCCCGGCGCCCGAACGCATCACCTTGTCCGAGTCCCCGGCGCGAGCCGACGAGGAGGCAGCCGATCCGCGCGGCGACGCCTATGCCGAGCTCTACGTGGACGGACGCGCGTTCGTGGCCACGCCGATCGTGACGAACACCAGCCGCGAGGATCCGGCCTGCATCGGCGAGCGCACCCTGGCGGACGACACGATCCTGCTCACCGATCTCGCCCTGTCCTGGGCCAGCCACCAAGCGGGGGCGTGGGGTGGCGCGGACGTCGTGGTCGGCATCGCCGAGCAGGGGCTGACCACGGGAGAGTTCGATCCTCCGCTCACCCTCCAAGCCGCGAGCAACGACGGGCTGCACCGGATCCGCGGCACCCGGGCGATCCGCCGTCCGATCCAGTCCGAGAGCACCGCCGACCTCGCCGAGGCGGCGGATCCGCCGGGTCGCCTCCGAGCTGCGCGGGACGCGCTCACGGTGCTCCTCCACCACTTCGGGATCGCCGAGCCGACCCAGCTCGAGGCCGACGGCACGATCGTCGGCTGGGGATGGGGTGACCGGCGGCAGCAGGTGGAACGGTGGGCCAGGGATCGAGGCGTGCCGTTCCGGCTGCATCCCTCCCGCTCGTGACGGCGCCGGTCGACCGTGTCCCCGCAGGGAGCACGGGTAGTCCGGACTCGCCGGGTTTGTCGGCGCACGGGGCATTTACCCTGTTGGATAGATCCGTCAGTGTCTGAGCAGGGGGTGTCAGGTGGCAAGTGCTGTCGATTTGGGTGAGAGCATTCCCGACTACTGGCGGCTCGCCATCGTCGAAGACCACCTCCTCCAGCGTCAGCGCACCCAGGAGCTGTTCGACCGCCAGGCCGGGATGCGCGTGGTGTTCACGGCCGACTCCCTCCCGGACTTCGTGCGCTGGCTCGAGACGGCCACGCCGGCCGAGCGTCCGCACCTCCTCGTGCTGGACCTGGTGGTGGACCGCGGGCAGAGTGCCGACCCCGAGACGGTGCGTGCCCTGACCCGGGCAGGTCTCCGGGTGCTGGTCCTGTCCGCGATGGCGTCACCGCCGCTGGTGCGGGAGATCCTGCGCGCGGGGGTCGGCGGCGTCGTCGGCAAGCGCGATCCGGAGGAGGACATCGTCGGAGCGGCGTGGACCGTCCTGGGCCGCGGTCAGTGGATGACCCCGGAGCTGGCTGCCGTGATGGCCGGAGACGCGCAGCGCCCGGCACTGAGCGACCAGGAGGAACGCGCCCTGGTGCTGTACGCCTCGGGCCTGACGCTGGACGCAGTCGCGGCGTCGCTCGGGGTGAAGCGGGACACCGCGAAGACGTACCTCGATCGGGTCAAGGCCAAGTACGCCGGCGCCGGTCGCCCGGTCCGCTCGAAGGTCGACCTCAACCGGGTCGCCCTGACCGACGGGTACCTCGATCTCGGCGACGCCGAACCCGACGCGCAGGTCGCTCCGAACGCCTGAACCCGGCCCGGCTCGGAACCGGGGGACATCCTGTCCCCTGTTCGGGGGTCATCTGGGGTTCCCGAGCCCGGATGACGGGTTCGACCCCCGTGTTGCTGCCTAACGTTCGATGCATCCCTCAGGATCCGCTCCGGTCGGCGACGTCGCAGGAGCCCGAACGACAGGCGCACGATGACGGTTCGACTTCGCACAGCAGGTTCAGTACGCAAGGTAGCCCTGGGGACGTTCGTCCTCGGCATGGCGGCCGCGCTTCCGGCGACGGGACTGGTGTCCAGCGCGACCGCTGCACCCGGCAACCCGGGCACGCCGAGCGCCCCCACGGTGGTGTTCTCCGAGGGCTTCGGCACCGGGCTGGCCTCGGGCGAGCTCAGCAAGCTCGCCGACTACGCCGGCGGCAAGTACACCGCCGACCCGGCCTGGCTCTCCGCCGCGGCCGGTAACGGACTCGTCATCGACGGGACGACGACCGATGCCGACCAGGTGACCGCCGGCTACACCGCGGCGACCGGCGCCGGTGTGACCAGCCCGACGAAGGGCGGCGAGCTCCGCGAGCTGGCCACGATCCTCGGGGCCCTGAACGGCACCAGCCCCGACACCGCGAACCACGCCGTCACGGCGTACACCGACGCCAACCCGGGCGCCAACCTGGTCGAGTTCCAGACGAAGAACCTGCTGCCGCTGAACGCGGACGGCCGGTTCCTGACGATCTCCGCGAACGTCGCCGTCTCGAACTGCGTGCGGGCGAGCGCTCCGCTGCTGAAGTTCTACCTCGTGGACGCGGGCACGGAGAACGTCGTCAACAACACCGCGCTCAACCCGTGCACCGGAGCGCCCAGCGACGCGCCGCGGGCCGTCACGCTGACCGGCGGCAACGCGGTCCTGTTCGACGCCGACCAGGTCGGCATCGCGCTGAGGAACGAGAACGGCAGCGGTGGCGGCAACGACCACGCGTACGACGACGTGAAGGTCCTCGACGTCACCCCGCAGCTCGACAAGGACTTCGTGGCCACCGGTGACGAGCAGCCGGGCGACCCGGTCGACCTCGTCTTCACGGTGACCAACACCTCCGAGCTCGGCGGCAAGTCCGGCTGGAGCTTCACCGACAAGCTCTCCCCGGGCCTGGAGGTCGCCGGCGACGCGACGTCCACCTGTGCTGCCGGTGACGTCACCGCCGTCGTCGGCGCGACCTCGATCAAGGTCGAGAACGGCGACCTGGCGAGCGGCGAGGCCAGCTGCACGATCACCGTCCCGGTCACCGCGGACGCGGAGGGCACCTACAAGAACGGTCCGGAGAACATCACCTCCCGCGGTCTCGACAAGCCCGCGGTCACCGAGGTCGTCTTCACCGCGCCGGCTACGCCGGGTTCCCCGGAGCCGGTGCTGCCGGAGACCGGTGCGCCGGCCGCTGGAAACGGTGACCTGTGGATGACCGCCGGCGGTGCCGGCCTGGCCGTTCTCGGCCTGACGACCGTCGCGATCGCCTCGCGCCGGAAGCGCACCGCGCTGTAGACACCATGCCACCCGCTGCGCTCCTCCTCACCAGGGGCGCAGCGGGTGCACTCGGGGAGGGGAGGGAGACCGATGCCGGACGAGCAGCCGATCGCGGCCTCCCCGCGTCGCCCGGGTGCGCACCGGGCAGCTCGTCCGCGGCGTCGTCGGTTGCTCGTCGCCGGGCTCACCCTGACTTTCGCCGGAGCGGGCCTGGTCGGGTACGACCAGCTCGGCACCGCCCGGGAGGCTGCCGCCGCTGTGGTCGACGACAACACCGCGTCGACCGAGCTCCAGAAGTCCGTACGACGCATCGAGGAATCCTGGGAGCGCGGCCTCGCGCCGGGAGAAGTCGGCGTGCTCCGGATCCCGAGGTTCGACACGGGGGGCAAGGAGTTCGCCGCGCCGATCGTCCAGGGCTGGGACGAGGACGATCTCGCGCGCGGCATCGGCCAGTACGACGGCGGCGCCCGGCCGGGTGAGGCCGGCAACGTCGTCCTCGCCGGCCACCGGGTCACCCACGGCTCGCCGTTCGCACCGTTCCCGTCGCTGCGGGTCGGCGATCTCGTCGAGATCGAGACGGCCACCCGGGTAGTGACCTACCGCCTGATCACCGACGGCACCCGCTACCGGGTCCCCGACACCACGGTCTGGCCGACCTGGTCGACCCCGGACCCGGACCTGTCCGCGAACCGGCCGACCAAGAAGCACTACCTGACCCTGGTCACCTGCGCTGAGACCTTCCACACCGACTTGCGCAACGTCGCTATCGGCATCGAGGTCCGAGCGCGCCCGGTCCAGCGCTCGACCGCAAGCTGATCTGGTTCGATGTCCTCGTGGTCGACCGTCTCCTGAAGCTCCTGCGCACGATCCGCGCCACCGGCCTGGGGGACGGCGGTGTCGCGTCCAGAAGCGTCGCGGAATCGCTGCGCCGCGCGATGCTCTACGGGCTGGTGGGCTGGAACGTCCTGCTCGCGGCCGTGGTCGCCGTGGGCGACCCGCGGATCTCGCCGTTGCTGATGGTCGCGCTGCACCTGCTGCTGATCGTCGTCGCCGTCGGCTGCCTGCGCGGGTACGGCGGCATCGAGGTCTGTCTCGCCCTCGGCTACGGCCTGTGGCTGGTGGACTACCTCGCGGCACGATCGATGGACGACGCGATCACCCTGGCGGCGTGCTGGCTGGGGAACCTGCTCTACATGGGGTCGGCGATCGCGCTGACCCACCGGGGCCGGACCTGGTTCCCGATCGTGGGCTCGGTCACGGTGGTGGCCGTCCTGGTCACGGTGAGCCCGGTCTGGCGCCTCGAGGAGGCGTCGGCGTTCGTCGTGACCGCGCTGACGATCGTCGTCGTCGTGCGGGTGGCGATGACGTCGTTGTGGGGCCTGGCGGAGCAGGCCGACCTCAACATCGAGCAGCTCGAGGAGGAGCGCCAGGAGCAGGAGGTGCTGCGTCGGACCGGTGACGAGTCCGCCGAGGACGCACGACTGCTGCACGACACGGTCGTCAACACGCTCGGTGCGGTCGCCAACGGGGTGAGCACGGTCGACCGTGCGGACGTGGTGCGCGCCCGGTGCCGCGGCGACCTACGGGTCGTGGAGGGCCTGCTGGAAGGACGACGCGGGCAGGCTTCCCGCCGGCTGACCGAGATCGGGGACGGGATCGCGGGCGTCGAGCTCGTGCGGACCGGCCTGACCGGATCCGATCTCGACGAGCTCCAGGACGTCCTGGCGCCGGAGGTCGTCGACGCCCTGGTGGGCTCGGCCGACGAGGCCATCCGGAACGCCGGCAAGCACGCCCGCGCCGAGACCGTGCGCCTGGACCTTGCGCGCGTCGGTTCAGAGGTGATCGTCACGGTCGTCGACGACGGGGTCGGGTTCGAGGCCGACGCGAGCGCCGGTCACGGCATCGAACGGTCGATCCGCGGACGCGTCGCGGCCGTAGGCGGGAAGGTCGACATCGCGTCGCGACCCGGCGAGGGCACCCGTGTCACGATCAGCTCCTCGGTGTCGGGCGGTGGGCCGACCCGCACCTCGGCTGCCGACCTGGCGACCGATGTCGACGGCATCTCGGGCCGGTTGATCCGGCGCGCGTGCTGGCTGCTGAGCGTCGGCGCCGTGGTGGTCGGCTTCGTGATCGAAGCAGCGAACCGTCCCGGGCAGCTCACCTGGACCTACGCCATGCTGGCCCTGGTGGCGAGCTGTCTCGGGATCGCGGGTCTTGCCTCGCGTCGGACCGGGAGGCTGCCGGCGCCGGTCGTCGCTCTGCTGGTGGCAGCGTTCCCGGTGGGCTTCGTGGCCGCGGTGGCCGGGATCGACTTCGGGCGTACCGAGGTCATCACCTTCCAGGCGATCGGGATCAGCTCGCTCATCCTGATCCTGCTGGCCCTCGGCCACCTCCGTGCCGCGCTCACCGCCGGTGCGTTGCTGGTCGGGACCACCGCGGTCCTGTCCGCGGTGATGTGGGCGGACTCAGCGTCGTACGGTGCCGTCGTGGTGGTGGGCGCGGCGCCGTCGCTGGGGCTCGCCGTCGGCTGGTGGTACTTCGAGAAGCTCGTGGTCCGGGTGGTCGCCGAGTCGGAGAACGCCCGCGTGCTCGCGGCGCAGGCCTCGGTGGAGGTGGCGAGCCGGCGCGAGATCGAGGCGGCGCGGCGGCGCTGGGGAACCGCGAGCCTCGAACGGTCGGCGGACCTGCTCCGCGGCCTCGGCACCGGCGGGCTCGATCTCGACGACCCGGGCGTGCGGGCCGCGTGCGGGGCCGAGGAGGGCTACCTGCGCCAGCTCCTGCTGCTCAGCCCGTCGTCGTACCGGATGAGCGGCTGGTTCGCGCACGCCCTGGCGGCGGCCCGGTCGCGCGGCGTCCGGCTGACGATCCGAAGCGGTGACCAGGACGCGCCCGACGACGCCGCGGCAGGGGCGATCGGCGGACTGGTACTGCGCTCGGTGGCGTCGGCGGCCGAGGGAGCCGACGTCACCGTCGGCTGGTTCCCGACCACCGCCGGCACCCGGCTGATCATCGTCGGCCCGCCGACCGGGGACGATGCCGGCGAGTCGGAGCTGCCGCCGTCGTGGAGGGTGTCGCGCACGGTGCTCGCCGACCAGGAGGTCGCCGAGGTCATCGTCGCCTGAAGGCCGCCCCCTTCGGGGGACAAATGGCGCAGCAGTCGGTCGACCACGACCGGGGACAACCCGGACGACCCGGCGGTGCTGCCGGAGACCGGAGATCCCGCCGGCTCGGGTCCGGGGCGGTGTCTTGTGCGCTGGGTCGTGCTGCTGGTCCGCTGCCGGCAGCTCCGGCGTGCCGACGTCTGAGTCAGTCCGCAGAGATCTCGGCGTCCTTGCCGGAGCGGTAGTGCTCGACGATCTGGGCGAACTGCTCGGGCTCGACGGTCGAGCTGCTGATCGTGTGCTGCTTGCCGTCCTTCGCCTTCAGGACGGTCTTCCACGACCGTGACGTCGGCGAGCCGGACATGGTGAGGTCCGTGGCCGGATCGCGCAGGTCCCAGGTGGTGGAGCTGGCGCCCCGGGAGATCTCCAGGGTGCCGTTGCTGATCGAGACGATCGCGGGGGTCCAGTTCAGCAGCGCCCACCAGGAGGCCATCGCGGCCAGGACCATGCCGGCGGCGGCGAAGACGGCCGGGGAGCCGCCGTTGGAGACGGCCACGAAGATCGCGATCACCGCGCCCACCACGAAGACCAGGAACAGCGCCCCGAAGAGGTAGTTCAAGGTGTTCCCGGGTCGGAACTCGACGAAGCGCGGGATCGGCTCGGGGTCCTTGGCGGGCTGGGTCTTGGCGGGTTTCGGCTTCTTCGGGGGCTTGGGTGCCTTGGCGGGCTTGGACGCCTTGGCAGGCTCGA
>NZ_RJSE01000008.1:329270-399417 GCF_003725695.1 Nocardioides marmoriginsengisoli | reverse complement strand
CCGAACGCACCACCACCTACGGGCACCCCACCCCCCGCTGAGGTCCTGACCCGCCGAGCTGCGTCGTATCAGTTCGGCGGGCCAGAAAGCTGGATCAACCGCGGCCGGACGAGGACCTTGCCCTGCGGGCGACCGAGTCGATCGCCACGGCGAGGAGCAGCACTCCGCCGGTGATCATGTACTTCACCGACGAGTCGACGCCGAGCAGGTTCAACCCGGATTGGATCGCCTGGAGCACCAGGATGCCGAGGAGCGCCGAGTACGCCGATCCGCGACCGCCGAACAGCGACGTACCGCCGATCACCGCCGCCGCGATCGCGGTCAGGTTGGTGTCGGTGGTGCCGCTCGTCTGGGACACGGAGGTCAGCTGGGCAGCGGCGAGCAGGCCGCCGATCGATGCCAGGGTCGAGCAGAGCACGAAGACCGACAGGTAGATCCGGCCGACCTTGATTCCGGAGCGACGGGCCGCCTCCTCGTTGCCGCCGACCGCGAAGAGGTGCCTCCCCCAGGTCGTCCGTCGCAGCGCCAGGTCCATCACCACGACCGCGGCCACGAACGTCAGCCAGAGGTAGCTCCAGCCTCGGTCGATGTCCAGGTAGTAGGTCAGGTACAGCAGACCGGCGAGCAGCGCCACCGACCGCACGATCAGGCCGCCCAGCGACGGCGTACTGAGGTCGGCGCGCTTGCGCCTCGAGATCCCGTAGAGGCTGACGGCGAAGTAGACCAGGACGATCCCGACCACCATCAGGTACGCCGGCGTCCCGCTGACGAACTTGTACCGGGCGAACGTGACCAGCCCGAGGTCGTTGGGGAGGTTGATGGTGCCGTTCTTGCCGAGCACGTAGAGCAGCAGGCCCTGGAGCCCGAGCAGGCCGGCCAGCGAGATTACGAAGCTCGGCACCCCCACCCGGACGTAGAGGAACGCGTACAGGACACCGATGCCGACCCCGGTCAGGACGCCGGCGAGCATGCCGAACCAGAGTCCGTGACCGTGGTTCACGATCTGCACCGTCATCACGGCCGCGGCGAGCCCGCTCATCGAGCCGACCGACAGGTCGATCTCGCCGAGGAGCAGCACCAGCACGATGCCGAGCGAGATGATCCCGACCGGCGCCGCGAACTGGGTGATCGTGACCAGCTGCCGCGAGGACAGGAAGGTCGGCTCCTGGGCGTAGAAGACGACCGAGATGATGATCAGCCCGAGGATCACCGGGAGGTTGCCGAGGTCACCGCCCCGGAGCCGGTTCTTCGCCGTACTGATCCAGCCGGCCAGGCCGGTCGAGCCGACCAGCCGCTCGTCGGTCAGGTCGGTCGGCAGCGGCACCGCGGGCCCGGGCTCCTCCGCCGTACGCGAGTCAGCCATCACTGCCTCCCGGGGCATCGGTGGACCGGTCGGTGAATCGCGACCGCTGGGCCCGTTCGGTCACGACGTTGTCGGAGGCGCCGGTGATCGCGGCGACGAGCTGCTCGGTGGTGACCTCCTCGGTCCGGAACTCGGCCGCGTTCCGCCCCAGCCGGAGTACGACGATCCGGTCGGCGACTGCTTGTACGTCGGCCATGTTGTGGCTGACCAGGATGACGCCGAGGCCGTTGTCCCGGAGCCGTTCGACGAGGTTGAGCACCTCCGCCGTCTGCGCGACACCGAGCGCGGCAGTCGGCTCGTCGAGCATGACCACCTTCGGGGCGCCGACCAGGCTGCGCGCGATCGCGACCGTCTGGCGCTGGCCGCCGGAGAGCGCGGCGATCGGGATCCGCACCGAGGGGATCTTCGCGGAGAGCGAGCGCAGCAGCCGCCACGCCTCCTGCTCCATCGACACCTCGTTGAGGATCGGGCCGGCGGTGTGCTCCTGGCCGAGGAAGAGGTTGGCGACGACATCGAGGTTGTCGCAGAGGGCGAGGTCCTGGAACACGGTCGCGATGCCGAGCGCCTGGGCCTGGGCAGGGCCGCGCGGAGCGACCTGCTTGCCGTCGAAGGTGATCTCCCCCGAGTCCGGCGTGTAGACGCCGGAGATCACCTTGACGAGGGTCGACTTGCCGGCGCCGTTGTCGCCGACCAGGGCCACGACCTCGCCGGCATCCACCCGCAGGTGGACGTCGGTGAGGGCCTGGACCGCGCCGAACCGCTTGTTGATGCCGGTCAGGGACAGCACGCTGTCCCCGACCGGCACCTCCATCGCTGGAGCAGCAACCATCAAGAGAGACCGGCCGCCGCACAGGCGTCGGCGTACTCCGCGGTGCAGATGTCGGCGACCTTGTAGAGACCGCTGTCGACGATGTCCGCCTTCACGTTGTCCTTCTTGACCACGACCGGGTCGAAGATGAACGACTTGACGCCCTGGAAGTCGGTGGTCTCGCCGACGTCGTCGCCGTTGGCGATCGCGACCGCGACCTCGCCGGCCTTCTCCGCCTCGATGAAGTACGACTTGAAGATCGTCATGAACTGCTCACCGGCAATGATCCGCTGGATCGCGGCGAGCTCGGCATCCTGACCCGTGACCGGGGGCAGCGCGTCGGCCTTCACCCCGGCACCGGTCAGCGCGGCGATCACACCGCCGGCCTGCCCGTCGTTCGCGGCGTAGACGCCCTTGATCTCCGACGGGTCGATCTTGCTGAGCTGGTCGGAGACGTACTTCTGCGCGTTGTTCGGCGACCAGTCCGGGTTGTCGTACGACGTCGAGGTCAGCAGCTTGAGGTTGCTGGCCGCGAACGCCTTGTCGGCACCGGCCTTGAACTGGGCCGCGTTCGGGTCGGTCGGCGCACCGTTGAGCTGGAGGTAGCCGCCCTTGTCGCCCATCGCCTCGATCAGCGCCTCGGCCTGGAGCTTCCCGACCGTCTCGTTGTCGAAGGACATGTAGTAGTCGGCACCTTCGATGAACCGGTCGTACGCGATCACCTGCGCGTCGGCGTCGTGCGCCGACTTGACCATGCCGACAGCGGCCTTGCCGTCGACCGGGTCCAGCACGATGACCTTCGCGCCGGCGGTGATGGCGGTCTCGACCTGCTGCGCCTGCTTGGTCGCGTCCTGGTCGGCGTTGTAGTACTTGACGGTGCAGTCGTCGCAGAGGTCCTTGACCTTGCCCTCGAACAGCGGCTTGTCGAACGCCTCGTAGCGAGCGGTCTTCGTCTCCGGCAGCAGCAGCGCGATGACCTTCTTGTCCTTGCTGGAGCTTTCGGAGTCGTTCGGGCTGCCACACGCGGCGAGACCGCCGGCGCCCAGGGCGATCGTGGCGCCGATGACGGCTGCACGACGGATGAGAGATGTCACGGAGATCCTCCTGGAGGGGTGGGGGCTTGGCGGGGAGCCTGACGCCCTTACGGCATCTCTGAGTGTGCTGGGTCACACCGTAGTCGTCAAGAGTTGAATATAACTTTGTGACAATTCTGGTTCGCGGACTCTTTGTCCCTATCTCTTGACGACTAGTGGGACGTTGCAGCACAGTTCATCCATGTCTTTCGACGACGCCCCTCGGTCCGCTCCGGGTTCTGCCGCGTCGTTGCGAGTCGCGAACCAGCGCCGGGTGCTCGCGGTCCTGCTCGATCGGGGCACCGAGGCCGCGACCCAGGCCGACATCACCCGCGAGACCGGCCTCGCCGCCGGCACCGTGTCCACGATCGTGCGCCAGCTCGCCGCTGCCGAGGTGGTCAGCACCGTCGCCGGTGCCGGCCGACGCGGGACGACGGTCCGGCTCGCCCGCGGCGCCGGCCTGGTCGCCGGGGTCGACTTCGGCCACAGCCACGTCTCGGTCGCGATCAGCGAGATGTCCGGCGAGGTGCTCGCGGAGGAGCGCCGGCGGATCTCCCCCGGCCACCAGCACACCGAGGGTCTCGACACGGCTCGCACGATGCTGATGCGGCTGCTCGACGGGCTCGGCGCGGAGCTCTCGGACGTGCGCAACATCGGGATGGGCCTCCCGGCCCCGATCTCGAACAACATCGTGATGAGCTCGGCGATCCTGCCCGGCTGGGTCGGCGTCAACGCCCGCGACGAGGCCGCCCGCGCTCTCGGGGTCGACGTCCTGATCGAGAACGACGCGAACCTCGGCGCGCTCGCCGAGCACCGGCACGGACACGGCCGCGGCCACGCCAACGTGATCTTCGTGAAGGTCTCCTCCGGTGTCGGCGCCGGGCTGATCCTCGACAACCAGCTCTTCCGAGGCTCGGCCGGCACCTCCGGCGAGATCGGCCACCTGACCCTCGACGACCAGGGTCCGCTGTGCCGCTGCGGCAGCCGCGGCTGCCTGGAGGCGTACGCCGCCACCGGTACGGCGCTGTCGATGATGGCCGAGCACCTGCCGGGGGCCGGCGTCGACGCGATCATCGAGGCCGCCCAGCAGGGCAACGTCTCGGCGCTGCGAGTCTTCGAGGACGCCGGCCTGCACCTCGGCTGGGGCCTCGCCACCGTCACGAACCTGCTCAATCCGGACGTGATCCTGGTCGGCGGCGACATGTCGCACGCCGGCGAGCTGCTGCTCGAGTCCGCGCGCCTCGGCCTGCGCCGCCACGTCCTGGCCGGTACGTCGACCACCCCGGTCCTGGTCGCCGCCCTCGGTGACCGCGCCTCGATGATCGGCGCCCTGGTGCTAGCGATCGACGCGACCGACCTGCTCGCCGCCTAGCCGGCCGACCTGCGGAAAAGATCCCGAAGGTGAACAGGCAACGGCGATAACATGACGGGCCGCTGAACGACGCGGCCCTCACGAGAGCCGAGACCTTGCACTACGAGCCTGCCAAGCCCCGGGCCGCCGCCGTACCCTCGACGCGCCGCACGCTGATCTGGGGGCTGCGGTTCTCGGCGATCGCCGCCATCGGGCTCACCTTCGTCCTCGAGCTCTCCGGCCTGATCACCGGTGCGCCCAAGTGGTGGGCGGCCAACCTCCTCGGGATCAGCTTCGTGGCCGACATCCTGGTCGTCTGGCTGATCCTGCTGGTGCTGATCGGGGTGACCAACCGGGTAGTCCTGTCGACCGGACTGCTCGGGGTCTTCGTCTTCGTGGTCGCCGTCGCCAACCGGATCAAGCTCAACCTCCGCTCCGAGCCGCTCTACCCGAGCGACACCGACTTCCTGCGCGAGCCCGGCTTCCTCACCACGATGGTCTCGCCGGCGGTGCTGGTGATCGCGGCGCTGGTCGTCGCCGGGATCGTCGTCGCCACCGTCGTGCTCTCCCGGCGCCGCGAGCGGAAGCTGATCGGGTACTGGCCGAAGGGCCTGTCGACACCGAAGCGGCTCGCCGCACTCGGGGCGCGCGTCGCGATCGTGGGGATCGCCGTCGCGATGCTCGCCAACACCCTGCAGTTCAACGATCCCGGCAACCGCTGGCGCCAGCTGTACGAGGTCTCCCCCAACGGCTGGCGGAACTGGAACCAGGTCACCAACTACCAGGCGCACGGCTTCATCGGCGGCTTCCTGTACAACATGCCGACGCTCGCGATGGACACCCCGCCGACGTACTCGAAGGTGACGATGGAGACGCTCGCCGCGCGGTACGAGCACGAGGCGGCCCGGATCAACGCCCATCGCACCGGTTCGCTGGACGACACCAACGTGGTCTTCGTGCTCAGCGAGTCGTTCAGCGACCCCACCCGGCTGGACGGGTTCAAGCTCGCCGAGGACCCGATCCCCCGGACCCGCGCGCTGATGGGTTCGACCGCCTCCGGCACCATGCTCGCGCAGCTGCTCGGCGGCGGGACCGCGAACATGGAGTTCGAGACTCTGACCGGCCAGTCGATCGGCCTGTTCGTGCCGCAGCTGCAGTCGCCGTACCAGCAGCTGGTGACGCAGTACCGCGACTACCCGTCCGCGGTCGGCTGGTTCGCCTCGCACGGCCACACGCCGATCGCGATCCACCCGTTCAACACCGGGATGTACAAGCGGAAGAGCGTCTACAAGGCGTTCGGTTTCGAGTCGTTCATCCACGACTCGACGATGGCCGAGAACAAGCGGATCGACGACAGCGAGTTCATCTCCGACGAGTCCGCGTTCGACGAGGTCGAGCGGCAGATCTCGAAGTCGGAGAAGCCGCTGATGATCAACCTGGTCACGATGCAGAACCACATCCCGATGGACGACAGCTACGACGACCCGATCAAGGTCTCCGGGATCGGCGGCGGCCAGGCGAACCGGGTCGGCAACTACGCCCGCGGGCTCGCGCACACCGACGAGGCTCTCGCGGACTTCCTCGAGGACCTGAAGGAGTCCGGCGAGAAGACCGTGGTGGTCTTCTACGGCGATCACCTCCCGGGCATCTACGGCTCGGACGTGAAGGGCGCCAACTCGACCTTGCGGATGCGCGAGACACCGTTCCTGCTGTGGAGCAGCGAGGGCAACCAGCAGCGCCCGCTGCCGGTGACCAGTCCGATCTTCTTCCTGCCGCTGCTGTACGACGTCGCCGACGCCCCGGTCCCGCCGTACTTCGCGCTGCTCGAACGGCTGCGCACCCGGGTCAGCGCGATCGAGCAGGGTCGGTTCCTGACTCCGAACGGCGACCAGGTCGATCCCGCCGACCTGCCCCCGGACGCCAAGCAGGTGCTCGAGGACGCCCGGCTGATGCAGTACGACGCGTCGATCGGCAACCGCTACGTCCTCGACCAGATGTGGCCCGGAGCTATCCGGAAGTGAGGCCGGCGAGCCGGCGCAGGATGTCCGCGACCGGCTCCTCGGTCGCCGACCGGAAACCCGTCCCGGCCCAGAGGTTGATCGCCTCCGGATCGCCGGCCGCCGCGGCCGCGCGGCGCAACGGGGTCGTCAGGTGGTGCACCGCCGGGTAGCCCGCGGGTGCGAGGTCGTCGTACCGGTCCATCAGGGCGTTGCGGAGCCCGCGGGCCGGACGCCCCGAGAACGCCCTGGTCACCGAGGTCGTGGTCCGGGTCGGATCGGCCAGTGCCGTTCGGTACGTCGCCGACGTACCGGCCTCGGCGCAGCGGAGCAGCGCGGTGCCCACGACGACCGCCTCGGCACCGGCGGCACGGATCGCGGCGACGTCGTCCGCGGAGCCGACCCCGCCGGCACCCCAGATCGGCAGGTCGACCGCGGCCCTGATCGCACCGACCAGCTCGGCCGTCGGGATCGGCTCTCCCGGGACCTCGGGCGTGAGCGTGCCCCAGTGCCCGCCGGCGAGGACGGACTGGACGACGAGCCCGTCGACCCCGGCCCCGGCGGCGGCGGTCGCCTCGGCGACGCTGGTCACGGTCTGGACGGTGATCGTGCCGGCCGCGCGGAGCTCGGCGACCAGCGCGGGCTCCGGGATGCCGAAGGTGAAGCTGACCACCGGCACCGGGCGCGCCAGCAGCACGGCGACCTTCGCGGCCCAGTCGTCGTCGTCCTCGCGGATCGGCACCGCCGTCAGGTCGATCGCGTACGGCGCGGCCAGTGCCGCCAAGTCGTCGGCGTAGCGCGCGTACGCCGCCGGATCGACCGGGACCGGGTTCGGCGCGAACAGGTTCACCCCGAACGGCACACCCGCAGCGCGGACCTCGTCGACCTGCGCGGCGACGTCTGCCGCGGTCTTGTACCCGCCGGCCAGGAACCCGACGGCACCGGAGCGACCAGCCGCGACGACGAGTGCCGGGGTCGTCGGACCGCCCGCCATCGGCGCGGCGACCACCGGCAAGGTGGCACCGAGACGGGCGAGCAAGCCTTCGCTCATCGCGGCTTCGCCGGCAGGCTGCGTGCGTAGGAGGTGCCCACGTCCACCCAGCGCGCCAGCGCGGCGTCGCTCAGCCCCTCGTCGGCGACCCGCAGCCAGCCGTCCAGCTCCCGGCCGCGCATCTCCATCCTGGTGACGTGGACGTCGTCGACGTACTCCTCGGAGAGCGCCGGATCGACGCGCAGCATCAGACCGCCCTGGCCGCTGGCGGCGACCGCCATGTTGCCGTTGACCAGGAACGCCAGCCCGCCGAACATCCGCTTCTCGGTGAGTGCGTCCTGGTTCTGGGTCAGCTCGCGGATCCGGTCCGCCAGGTCCTCGTCGTACGCCATGAGCCGATTATGTGCACGCGGCACCGACAACGTCAGCCTGCGCCCGCGATCGCCTGCTGCATCCCCTTGGTCGCCAGCTGGTCGGCGAGCTCGTTGTCGGCGATGCCGGCATGGCCCTTCACCCAGAACCACTCGACCTGGTGCCGGGCGCAGGCGGCCTGGAGCCGCTGCCAGAGGTCGACGTTCTTGACGGGCTGCTTGCCCGAGGTCTTCCAGCCGTTCTTCTCCCAGCCGAGGACCCACTTGGTGATGCCGTTGCGGACGTAGGTGCTGTCGGTGTTGAGGTGCACCACCACCGGGCGCTTCAGCGCCTCCAGCGCCATGATCGGCGCGGTCAGCTCCATCCGGTTGTTGGTGGTCTCACCGGCCTCGCCGCCGAAGAGCTCGAGGACGTGCTCGCCCTGTCGGAGTACGGCTCCCCAGCCGCCGGGTCCGGGGTTCGGCGTGCAGCCACCGTCGGTGTGGATCACCACCACGTCTTCGCTCACGGCACCATTCTGCTTCAGCGTGCCAGCAGCCGCGCACGCAAGGTGTCCAGACCGGGCCCGTGCAGCTCGTCGACAGCACCGCGCCTCCCGGAGGCCACCAGCAGCAGCGACAGCGCAGGCCCCTCCACCCGAGGGCCGTCGCCGTGCTTCAGGTCGGCGTCGACGGCGGCGAGCGTGAGCCCGGCAAGCGTCTTCTTGGCACCGCCGAACGACTCCGACGTACCGGCTTGGGCCTTGAACGCGTCGACGACCGCCTCGGTCAGGTAGGGCCGGGTGATCCCGAGCGGTCGGCGGATGTCCTCGCCGTGGACGATCGCCTCGACCAGCCGGCTGTCGCGCGGAGCCGGTGGGGACTTGCGCAGCTCGACCGTCGCCCGCATCCGCTCCAGTGTCTCGGCCGGGTCCGCGCCGAGCTCCCGGTCGACGCCGGTCTGGTTCTGCCGGTCGAAGTCGAAGCGCGCCCGGGCCATGTCGAGCAGGAAGCTGGGCACCGAGGCCTTCGCGGTGTCGACGAGGTGCGCGGCCACGTCGCGCACCGTCCAGTCGCCGCAGAGCGACGCGACCTCCCACTGCTCCGCGGTGAGCGGCTCGAGGTCGGCGATCAGGGCAAGGCGTTCGTCGCGGACGAAGGGCCAGACGTCTTTCATGGGCACCTTTCTAGCGGGCCGCGCCGACAGGACCTAGCGAGGAGGGCGCGGCGAGATCAACGCCGTTCGGACCGACATCCCCAGGTCGCGGTGGCGCAGCGTGGTGATCCGACGGCCGGGCTGGACGGCGTCCTTGACCGGGGAGGTGCGCTCGCCGAGGAACGTGGCGATGGCATCGATGTCCTGGACGTCGTACGTGATCCCCCACAGCGACGACGGGCCCTCGTCAGCCGCGTCCGCCGAGCCGATCACCTCCACGACCACCGCGCCGAGCCGGAAGAAGATCTGCCGGATCGGCTGGCCCCCGAGCTCACCGTCACGCTCCCGGCGCGGGCTGACGCCGAGAGCCTCGAACGCCGCGACCGTACGACGCAGGTCGGGCGAGAGGAGCACGACGTGGTCGATCCCGGTGGCGCCGTTCGGGTGGATCGCCGGGTTGTCGGCGGGCTCGTCGGAGACGCTCGACGGTACGCCGTCCAGGTCGGCGAGGTCCGCAGCGACTCCACGCAACGACCAGCCGACGATGCCGGTGCCGGCATCCCGCCCGACCAGCCGGATCCGCACGCCGCCCACCCGGCACACGCCGTCGGGGTCGACGGCGAACCCTGCCGCCGCCCACGCCTCGGGTGGGTCCGCGACGAGGAGCCCTTCGATCTCGACCACGCTCACAGTCCTTGTCTCCCGCGGCAATCCGGGCGATGGCAACGAATCAACTCTGTCACTGCCATCGGGAAGCCGAGTCGGCGACCCATCACCAAGAAGCGCTCGTATCTCGTCGACAGCGTGCGACTGACCTACACGTACTACAAGTAGTGGCCTACTTCGAGCGCCGGTGGAACAACCGGTAGAAGTTCAGGTCGTACCCCCACCCGAACGCACGCGGCGTCATGAACCGCGGGTCCTCGGGGTTCCACATCCGCTCCTTGAAGCGTGCCCGCGTCGGCCGGCGCCAGTCGTACGGAATCCCCCAGAACGTGCCGGTCCGGGACCGCTTGCCGTCAGCCATGACTCCAGGGTAGTCAGGCGCTAGATCTGATCAAACTGGCTGCCGGGGCTGGCTGGGCACGACCACATTGATCAGAATCGTCAGCGTCGGCGGACGGAACTACACGTTGAAGCGGAACTCCACCACGTCGCCGTCGACCATCACGTACTTCAACAGTTCCTCCGGAACTGCTGAAGGCTGGTTCGATGCACTCGCACCGTACGACCCTTGCTACTGAGGTAACGAGAGTGAGGTGAGCCGGCCCGAGTGGTCGGCTCACCTTCCTTCACCGCAAGACATGCCACGATGCGAGGGTGCAAGTTCGCTACGACGCCTCGCTCTATCCGAAGCGCTCTGCTGATGGCGGTGGCGGTGACTACTTGACCGACGGTGCCATCTACGAAGTCATCGAGGTCTACACCGACCCGAAGCGAACGTCCTTCCGCATCATGTCGAACGACGGCACTCCGGCCTTGTTCGATGCACGCGGATTCGTCACCGTCGATGACTCCGTGCCGAGCGACTGGCGTGTCGAGGTCAGCGACCAAGGAACCATCCTTGGACCGGCGGAGTTCTTGAACCCAGGCTTCTGGGAGGCGTACTTCGACCTCAACGAAGCGGCGGTGGCAGTGTTCAAGCAGCGTCACCCGCAGAACGCCTGGGTCGAGCTGAGCGATTCCGAGTACCGCTGGGCGTGGAGCAACTTCGAGACTCGGTTCGAGTTTCGGGCTGGGATGTCGCCTGATACTTGGCCAGCCATCAGGGAACCCGAGCACTCGGCGACCTTCGACCTTGCTCCGGTGTTCGACCGCGAGGGCCCAACCTTCGCCGCAGGCGAGAGCTCCATCAACGCCGAGGCCCTGCGGGCGTTCGTCACCGCTCTCCCTGGCCAGACGCTCCTTGCCTTGGACTGGCAGCACCCGGCATACCGGTTTGCCCCAGAGGACCTGTCCTACTCCCCCAACCCGACCTGGGCGATACCGGTGTTCCCGAACGGTGACTACTACGCGTTCTTCACCGACGACTTCAGCTCAGGCGTCTTCGGACACCCTTGGGAGCGGTCGCTCTGCGTTATCGGGCAACCGCTGCTGGAGACCCTCGGTGCGAGCCTGGAGACCTGGCTTCCGGTTTTGCGCCGGGGCGAGTGGAACGACTGGTCAAGCCGCTGACGCATCAAGCTCGGCTGAGACGAGTACAGCCTTCACGGTCGACGGATACCACTTTGCCCCTCCCCTGGCCGTAGGCACCGCGTCCGCGTTCAACTCATCAGCGATAGCGGCGAGAGTTACCCCCCTCGACCGCGCAGCCACAACACGCTCGGTGACGTCCGACGAGAGAGTCCGAGGACGTCCAACCGCTTGCCCTGTGCCTTCAACTGCTGAAGCGCCGCACTGGTACGTGCACCGATGAGTTGACCCTCGTACTCAGCGAAGGCGGCCATGACGTTCGCCATCAGCGCGGGAGGGGACCGTAGTGTCGATGGCCAGGTCGAGTACGACCAGTTGCCATTCCTCGCGCTTGGCACGGTCCATCAACGTCGAGGAGAGACCGCGACAGCCGGTCGAGCTTGGACACGACCAGTACCGAGGCCTGGCCCTTCCGCAGCATCTCCAAGGCAGCCGCAATGGATGGACGCGAAAGGTTCTTGGCCGAGAACCCCTCGTCGGACATGAAGGCGATGTCATCCCAGCCACGGCGAGCGGCTTCCGCCGCGATGACCGAGACCATTGCTCGACCACGCGGGCGATACTTGGGGCGTGGCAGACCCAAGCGACATCCTCAAGGCGGGTTCAGCCCTGCTGTCCCCAGTACTGGAACCGTTCGGGTACGCAATGGCCACTGTGGAGACGGGCAAGTCGTCGGGCGGCCCGTTCGCAATCGGGTACTGGAAGGCGGGCGCCAGGGGCATCGAGACTCACGTGCGGTACGGCCTTGGCATCGTCGAGTACCACTGGGGCGATTTGTCAGTCAGCCACGCGGACTACATGCGCGCCATGAACCTGGTCGGGGAGTATCCCGGCTTCGGCGCAGACCCAATCGACGGCTTCGCTCACCTTGCTGCCGACCTGAGCGGCCCAGCTCGTGGGCTACTCGACTGCACACGGTCGGACTTCGAAGCCATGCTGCGCTCCGTCGACGACCTGCCCAGGAAGTGGTTGCCGTGACAAACGTCGAGACCGTGACGTTGTGGAGGCCGACCGGCCCGGAAGAGCTGGCACTCGTTGAGGAGTCGGGTTGGCGCGAATGGCCACCGCGACTTCCAGACCAACCCATCTTCTACCCGGTCCTCAACGAGGACTACGCAACCCGCATCGCCAGAGACTGGAACGTCAAGGCCAGTGGGGTCGGGTACGTGACCCGCTTCGAGGTCGAGAAGTCCTACCTGGACCTTTACGACGTTCAGCAAGCAGGAGGGCAGACCATCTTGGAGTACTGGATTCCCGCTGAAGACTTGGAGGAGTTCAACCAGCACATCGTGGGCCTCATCGAGGTCGTTGCTGAGTTCCGATGACAAGCGGCCCCATCTACGACGTCCCGGAGTTCGGCGAGAGCCGCTTCTACCGTCGCCCCTGGAGCGAGGCTCGCGGCGATATGTACACGACTCCTGGGGGCACTGCACGTACTACTTCTGGGTACTCAACGGTGTTGTCGAGGCGCAAGTAGAGCGCTAGGAGAGCGGCGTCCTCCTCGCCTACGACCGCTACCACTGGAAGACGAGTACGGCTTCCGTTCAAGTGAGCCACTTGAGCCTGCAGAGAAGTGGGACCCCTTCCTCATCGACGTTCACACCTTCAACGAAGAGACCGACGGGCAGCCCCTGAACCGCAAGGGCTGAGCGTGCGCACTATCGAGCGTCGCAATCGTCGCGGGGAAACGAGAATCATGCGTCAGCCCGACTTTGTAGCATTCCGCTTCGGATGCGGAAAGACAGGCAAGACCGGGAAACAAGGCCACCTGCGGGGGCTGCTCCAGCAAGGGGTGACGATGCTCCACCAGTCGGCGTCGTGTTCTACGCTCGCCTCAACATCAATCAGGAGTTCCACGGCAACCTCGCAAGAGGCCAACATTCCTCAGACGTTGAAGCGGAACTCCACCACGTCCCCATCCACCATCACGTACTCCTTGCCTTCCATCCGCACCTTGCCGGCCGCCTTCGCCGCCGCCATCGACTCCGCGGCGACCAGGTCGTCGAAGGAGACGATCTCGGCCTTGATGAAGCCCTTCTGGAAGTCGGTGTGGATGACGCCGGCAGCCTCGGGAGCAGTCGCGCCCTTCTTGATCGTCCAGGCACGGGCCTCCTTGGGGCCGGCGGTCAGGTAGGTCTGCAGACCGAGGGTGTCGAAGCCGACCCGCGCGAGAACCTCGAGGCCCGGCTCGGTGATGCCCATCTCGGCGAGCATCTCGCGGGCCTCGTCGTCGTCGCCGAGCTCGACCAGCTCGGACTCGAACTTGGCGTCCAGGAAGATCGCCTCGGCCGGCGCGACCAGGGCGCGCATCTGGTTCTTGAGGTCCTCGTCGCCGAGCTCGTCGGCGTCGCAGTTGAAGACGTAGATGTACGGCTTCGCGGTGAGCAGCGAGAGCTCCCGGACCAGGTCGAGGTCGATCTTGGTCGCGATCACCGGCGTACCGGCCTCGAGCGCGGCGAGGGCTTCCTGGGCGGCGGCGAGGTTCGCGGCGATCGCCTTGTTGCCGCGGGTTTCCTTCTCCAGCCGCGGGATCGCCTTCTCGACGGTCTGCAGGTCGGCCAGGATCATCTCGGTCTGGATGGTGCCGATGTCCGAGGCCGGGTTCACCTCACCGTCGACGTGGGTGACGTCCTCGTCGCGGAAGACCCGGGTCACCTGGCAGATCGCCGAGGCCTCGCGGATGTGGGAGAGGAACTTGTTGCCGAGGCCTTCGCCCTGCGAGGCACCGGCGACGATGCCGGCGATGTCCACGAACTCCACGCTGGCCGGGAGGATCTTGGCCGAGCCGAAGATCTCGGCGAGCTTGTCCAGCCGCGGGTCCGGTACGGCGACCACGCCGACGTTCGGCTCGATCGTGGCGAACGGGTAGTTCGCCGCGAGCACGTTGTTCTTGGTCAGGGCGTTGAAGAGCGTCGACTTGCCTGCGTTGGGGAGTCCGACGATTCCGATAGTGAGAGCCACCTGCGGAGCCTACCGAGCGTCAGGTTCACGAGCGAAGCGAGGACCACCAGCGGGTTCTAGGGCAGGCTGGCCCGATGGAGCTCATCCGCGTCGATGCCCCCGACCCGCGCGCCACCGTCGTCCTGGTCCACGGTGCCTGGCACGGAGCCTGGTGCTGGCAGGACGGCTTCGCCCAGCGGCTCGCCGAGCGCGGCATCTCCAGCGTTGCGCCGAGCCTGCGCGGGCACGCCGGGTCCGCGGACGGCGTCCGGCTCAACCGGCTCCGGATGCGCGACTACGTGGACGACGTGGCCGCCGTCGTCGCCGACCTCGACACCCCGTTCGTCGCCGGGCACTCGATGGGCGGCGGTGTCGTCCAGGGGCTGCTCTCGCGACCGGACCGGCCGGCCATCGCCGGGGCCGCGCTGCTCGCCTCGATGCCGCCCCGCGGGGTGATCGGCGTGACGCTCCAGGTCGCACGGCACAGCCCCGGCACGTTCCTGGCCGCCAACGCGACCCTCGACCTCGGCCGACTGGCGCGGACAGAGGCTCAGGTGCGCAGCCTGTTCTTCCGGCCCGGGACACCGGCCGAGATCGTCGACGCCGCCACCGACCGGGTGCAGTCCGAGTCCTACCGGGCCTTCCTGGACATGCTCGTGCTCGACCGCCCCAAACCGGTCCCGCTCGACGTACCGGTCCTCGTTCTCGGTGCCGGCGAGGACCCGATCTTCACCCGGGAGGACGTCGCCGCGACCGCGCGGGCCTGGGGCACCGAGCCGGTGATGATCGAGGGCATCGGCCACGACGTGATGCTGGACGCCGGCTGGGAGCAGGTCGCGGACCGGCTGGCCGACTGGGTGCTAGGGCGTGTCTCCTGAGAGCAGCTCGCCGCGGTGCCGCCAGCTCCAGGTCAGCACGGTCACCGAGAAGAACAGCGTCAGCGCCACGATCACGGCCTCGAAGGCTCCCCCGCCGCCCTTGGTGAAGATCCCGTTCTCGACGTCGTACAGGAAGTCCATCGCGAACAGGTACAGCCCGGCGCTGCCCGAGCAGAGCAGCCACAGCAACGCGCTCGGCTTGCCCGCGCGCAGCGTGATCAGCGCGAGCAGGCAGGCGACACCGAGCCACAGATCGGCGAGCGGGAAGGCGTTCTCGAAGTCGTAGTACGCCTGGGTGTGCTCGCTGGCGATCCAGTCGCGGTTGGTGAACCAGATCGTCCAGTAGGTGATGTCGAGGAGGATCGCGACCACGAGCATGCCCTGGATGAACTTCTTCATGGTCAGATCAAAGCGCATCTCGACAGGCTCGACGTCCGGATCAGATGACTCGGCGGTTCGCCCTCATCCGCTTGCGCATGTCCTTGACCAGCAGCCGCGAGTGCAGGGTGCGCAGGCGCTTCGGCACCAGCCGGTACGTCGTCCGGAAGACCGCCCAGAACGCGTCGTACGCCCACTGGTCGCGCCGGCGCCACGGAAGGTCGAGCACCTCACGGACCTGCGCGGTCAGGTTGCCGCGGGTGAGCAGGCTCTGCAGCGCGACCGACCCGGCCAGGTACCAGGCGGCGTCCCGGGCGCTGAGCAGCTGGCGCGCGTACGCCTGGACGTGCGGGTCCGGGCTGAGCTCGGCCTGCATCGACTCCCAGTACGTCGAGAACTCGGCGCGGGTCCGCGGCCACATGTCCTCGGTGACCTGGAGCGCCGTACCGAGGATCCAGCCCTCGCGGTACGCGCGTTCCCGGCTGGCCTCGTCCATCGGGCCGAAGGTCTTCTCGTACATCTGCTCGCCG
This sequence comes from Nocardioides marmoriginsengisoli, assembly GCF_003725695.1. Classification (GTDB taxonomy): domain Bacteria; phylum Actinomycetota; class Actinomycetes; order Propionibacteriales; family Nocardioidaceae; genus Marmoricola; species Marmoricola marmoriginsengisoli. The sequence continues at coordinate 383,409 of NZ_RJSE01000008.1, read as the reverse complement.
CCCGCGGTGAGCGTCGCCGCCACCCAGAGCTGGAGCTTCGGGTCGAACGCCGTGTATCCGTCGCCCTTGATCGGCCCGTGCGCCTTGTTCACCATCCGCGCGATCGCCTTGCGCTCGACCTCGGTGCCCAGGGTCAGCGCGTAGACGTAGGTGAGGGTCGTCCGGAGCCGGTCGAGCGGGCGCTCGAAGGTGTTGGAGTGCTCGGCGACGCCCTTGCCGACGCCGACCAGGGCGAGCTGGTTCATCACCGCGGATCCGGCGCCGAGCAGCAGGCACGCCTCGCCGACGTAGTCGCTCAACCCGTACGGCGCAGCGGAGACGTCGGGCAGCGGCACCAGGGCCTGAGCCGAGACGGCAACCGCCGCGGGCTCTTCATCGAGCAAGGTCATGCCTGCAACAGTACAACAGAATTTGTTGCATTGTGTAGAGTCGGGGCCATGACCGAGGTCTCCGTGACGAGCCTGCTCGACGCCGCCAGGGCACAGTTCCTGCGCACCGGCGTACGGCGGACCAGCGGTGACGACATCGCCCGCACCGCCGGGGTCAACCGGGCGACGCTCTACCGCCGGGTCGGCACCAAGGACGAGATCGTCCGGCAGACCTACCTGGCCGAGACCCAGAAGGTGCTCGCGGTCATCGAGGCGGCGATCGGGCCGGTGCCCGAGCCCGGGGCCGCGGGGTTCGAGCCGGTGGCCTACGTCGAGACGTTCTTCACCGTCACGATCACCCAGCTCCGCGAGAACCCGCTGCTCCAGCAGCTCCTGGTGATCGACCGCGACGAGACCCTGGTCGGCCTGACCCTGAACGCCGGCGAGACCCTCACGCTCTCGACCGCGCTGGTCGCCGACCGGATCAGGTCGCTGCGGAGGTTCGTCGGCAATCCCGAGGTGGACGACATCGACGACCAGGCGGTCACGCTCGCCCGGCTGGCGCAGTCGCTGCTGCTGACTCCCGACGCTCCCCCGCGGCTGGACACGAAGGCGCGGATGCACGCGTACGCGCGGACCGTCGTCGCCCCGATGGTGCTGGGTCGATAACCTGACGCGGTGCGCATCGCCACCTGGAACGTCAACTCCCTCCGCTCCCGCATCGATCGTGTCGAGGCCTTCCTCGAACGGCACGACATCGACGTGCTCGCGGTGCAGGAGACCAAGGCCCGCGAGGACCAGCTGCCGCTGATGGGGTTGCACGCGCGCGGGTACGACATCGCCGCCGCCGGCTACAACCAGTGGAACGGCGTCGCGATCATCTCCCGGGTCGGGATCGAGGACGTCACCGTCGGGTTCCCGGACATGCCGGAGTTCGACGGCGCCAGCGAGGCCCGGGCGATCGGGGCGCTCTGCGGCGGCGTCCGGATCTGGTCGCTGTACGTCCCGAACGGCCGGAAGATCGACGACCCGCACTACGCGTACAAGCTCGACTGGCTCGGCAAGCTCCGTACGGCGGCAGCGGAGTGGACCGACCAGCCGGTCGCCCTCGTCGGGGACTGGAACATCGCCCCGACCGACGAGGACGTCTTCGACATGGCGCAATTCGCCACCTCGACCCACGTCACGCCCCCGGAGCGCGCCGCGTTCCAGGCGTTCCTCGACTCCGGGTACGCCGAGGTGACCCGCCCGCACACCCCCGGCCCGGACGTCTACACCTACTGGGACTACTACCGGCAGCGCTTCGAGCGGAACCGCGGCCTGCGGATCGACTTCGCCCTCTGCTCGCCCCCGCTGGCGTCACGCGTGACCGGCGCCTTCATCGACACCGACGAGCGGGACCCGGCGCAGGGGACGGGGAGCCCGAGCGACCATGCGCCGGTGATTGTGGATCTATCCGACTAGGAGAACGGTTCCTCGCCGCCCACCGCGTGCTTCAATCGCGACATGGAGAAGGACCACCGCCGAGAGCTCTACAGTCCGACCTCACCGGATGCGAGACAGGTCCCAGACGTCCACGGACCCGACGGCGTCCGGGTGACCCTACGCGTCGAGCCCGCCGTGGACCGGCTCCTGCGAATGCGGTTCAAGCTGCTCACACCACCAGTCCTGACCGACCCCGCTAGCACCTATCTCGACTACCGCGTACTTCCGCGACTGGTCCAGAAGTACGTGCTCCGCGACGCCTGGGCAGTTGACGTCGAAGCCGACAACGGAGAGAAGTGCCGCGTCAAGGCGAGTACGCGGGAGGACGCAGTCGAGTACGCCCGCAAGATTGAAGCCGGTGTCCAGGAGCAGGGCGTCGCATTCCTGCGAACCTTCGCTTCCTGAGCGCTGCCCGGACTGGGACTTCTACCGGCAGCGCTTCCAGCGGAGCCGCGGCCCACGGATCGACTTCGCCCTCTGCGCACTCGCGTTGGCTTCCTCGATCAGGCCTGTGGAGACGTCCCTCGCGCCGATCGCAATTCCGCCTAGCCTCAGGGCGCATGACGTCGACCACGCACAAACGATTGGCCACGAACCTCCGCACCACCGTTTCGTCGGACGGGCGGTCGTCTGCCCAGCGTCAGCTGGGAGACGAACTCGCGTCGGCACGCTTGCGCGATGACGAGATCGCCTGGCTCAATGCCGGCCTGGGCGATCCTGCGCCTCGAGGCGAGTCCGAGACGTATACTTTTAGTATGACCATGACCACCATCAAGGTCTCCACCGAGACTCGCGATCGACTCAAGGCGCAGGCATCTGCGGCTCACGTCAGCTTGGGCGAGCACCTCACTCGCCTCGCGGCCGCCGCCGACCGTGGCCTCCGCTTCGAGGCATTGCGTTCTGCCATCGCCGCGACCCCCTCGGACCTGACCCCCGAAGACCACGCCTGGCTCGACGCGGACCTCGACGTGTGACAGGTCTCCGACAAGGGTCCGTGGCTTGGGCCTGGCTCGAACCCACCGTCGGTCGTGAGCAGACCGGCCGCCGCCCGGTGGTCGTGGTGTCGTCGGACGGCTACATCGACGTCGTCACCGCGCTGCTCGTCGTCGTTCCGATCTCACGAAGCGATCGCGGGTGGCCCAATCATGTGCCACTTGCCGGCATTCCTGAGCTGTCCGGAAGCTTCGCCATCACCGAGCAACCCAGGACGATCAGCCGGGAACGTCTTGGGTCCGAGATCGGTCAGGTCGACTCGGATTGCCTGGCCGAGATCAAGCAATGGCTGGCTGACTTCCTCGACCTCTAGACCAAGCGCGGCTGCAACGCCCTGGTCACCACCAGCACCAGACCCAGACCGACCATCACGATGCCCGACACCAGCAGCGACATCGCCCACCAATCGTCCTGGAACGCCTGCGGCACCAGGCGCGACGGTACGGCGACCACGCCGATGAAGGCGCCCCACAGACCCAGGTAGGTCCCGATCATGTTGCCGGCGTGGGCGGGCCGGTTGCCGTGCCGGGCGAACCACCAGCCCAGCGTCAGCGTGATCAGCGTGAAGGTGCTCAGGCCGTGGATCCAGCTGAAGTTGCCCGGGCGCAGCTGCTGGATCCAGAACGAGGACCCGGCGACGAAGTACATCACCACCAGCCAGGTCCGGCCCAGCACCCGGTGCGCCCGATCCCCTCGCGGGGTGCGGACGAGATTCGCGCCCCCGATCACCAGGGCCAGGGTTGCGGCGACGGCGTGGGTGGCGACCAGTGCGTTCCATTCGTGCATGGCCCTTCGGATGCTACCGGCGGTCGCCCGGGTGAGCGAGGGTCGATCAGCGACGCAGCAGCGTGGCGATCTCGTCGTACCCGCGGCTCTCGGCGTGCCGCAGCGCGGTGACCCCGTCCTTGTCGGCGATGGTGCGGTCGACGCCGGCGGCGAGCAGGATCCGGACGATCTCCTGGTGGTCCGCTCCCCCGTCACCGAGGATCACGGCCTCGAGCAGCGCCGTCCAGCCGAGGTCGTTGACGTGGTCGAGGTCGACGTCCGTCTCGACGACCCGGCGCACGTAGTCGACGTGGCCGCGCTCGCTGGCCGGGATCGGCGAGAGGCCGCCGTACCGGTTCTTGATCGTCAGGTCCGGGTTCGCCGGCAGCAGCGCCTCGAGCATCGCGACACTTCCGGTCACGCCGGTCACCAGCCACGGGGTGTCGTGCCGGCCGTCGAGGGCGTCGGCGTCTGCGCCCAGCGCGACCAGGACGTTCGCGACCGCCACGTGGTCGTAGGTCGCGGCGAGCAGCAGGGCGGTACGGCGACTCCCGTCCCGGGCCTCGATGTCGGCACCGGCGCGGAGGGCGACGGCGACCGCATCGGCGTCACCGCGATCGGCGGCACGGAGCAGCGCAGCGTCGGGGTTCGCCGGCGGACGAGCAGAGGTGGTCATGGTCAAGATCCTTTCCAATCGGTCGAACCCGCGCACGCGGGCCATCTCCAGGGGCGTCAGTTCGGCCGACGGCGAGCGGTCGGAGAGCCGGGCACCGCCGGCGACGAGTACCCGCACGGTCGTCGCGTACGCCGCGGTGTCCGCCCCGAGCCAGACCGCCTCGTGGATCGCCTGGTAGCCGATCCGGTTGACGTGGTCACGGTCGATGCCGGCGCGGAGCAGCTCGCCGACCACCGGTCCGTGGCCACGTTCCGCCGCCCGGATCAGCCCGGTCCCGTTCCAGCTGTCCTTGTCGTCGACCCGCGCCCCGTGGCGCAGGGTGAGGCGGAGCAGGTCGAGGTACCCCTCGCTCGTCGCGATCAGGTACGCCGACTGCTCGGTCTCGTCCTTCGCATTGACGTCGGCGCCCCGGCGGATCAGCGCCCGGGCGGCCGCGGTGTCGTTCTTCCAGGCCGCGTCCCGCAGCTGCTGGTCCAGACGAGCCTGCTCCTTCGGCCCCGGGGCACGGGACGCGCTCGGCGCGGGCGCGCTCGCGCTCGGGGTGCCGGTCGGATCCGGCGAAGAGGCGGGGTCACCGCCCCCGCACGCGCTCAGGACGAGCGCGAGCGGGAGGACGGCGACCGTGCTGCGCAGGTTCATCGCGTCGGGTCCGTGATGACCTGGTACGGGCCGGAGGCGACGGCCTCGTCGAACTTGCTGTCGACGTACAGGACCCGGCCGCGCAGCGCCTTCGCGGTGGTCAGCACCCGGTCCGGGGAGCTGGCCCGCTGGTCGCGCAGCACCAGCCGGCGACCGTCGGGCGAGACCTGCAGGGTGGCGATCATCTTGCTGAAGTTCCGGACCACGGTGAGGCGGTTGCCCTGCCGGACCAGGCCGTCGGCGTTGACCAGGTCGGCGCCACCGGTCGCGATCGCACGGACGGCGCCGGTGCGGGCGTCGAAGCGCCACATCTTGCCGACGTTGCCCTGCGCGACCACGAAGCCGCTGCGGTCCGCGGAGAGCACGATGCCGCCCAGGTTGAAGCCGGCCTCGCGGGCGATGGTGCCGGTGGCGTCGGCCCACAGCTGCGCGGTCCACCCGGTGCGGCCCTTCGCGACCCGGAAGATCTGGGCGTCGTTGGAGTTCGTGAAGTACGCCGCGCCGTCCCGGCCGATGGCGACGTCGTTGAGGAAGACGTCGTTGCCCGGGGCGCGGAGCGCGGCGAGCAGGTCGCCGTCCTTGGAGTAGACCCAGAGGTCGGGGCGGCCGGTACCGATGCCGTTGGGCCCGCCCGCGACGTACACGTTGCCGGCGCCGTCCACGGTGATCCCGCGCGCGGTGTAGCGACCGTCGGTGCCATCGCCGCCGATCCACTGCTCGGTGTCGGCCGAGCGGACCGTGCCGCGGTGGATCTCGCCGCCGGTGACCTCGCTGACGTAGAAGCGGCCGCGGAGCTCGTCGGCACCGATGCCTTCGAACTTGGAGCCGACCGGGCTGTCCGCGTCGCCGTCGAGCACGTAGGTCGACGGGCGACCGAAGGCGTCCGCGGAGGCCGGCGCAGCGGCGGCGATGGTCGCGCCGAGGGTGCCGGCGACGACCAGCGCGAGAAGGGTCCGGTTGACGGGGGTGGTGAGGTTCATGTTCCTGCTCCTGGAGGGGTTGGTCGGTGTGTTCCTCAACCTTGCGTCGCGGCACCGGTCCCGGGCGTCGGGCAGCCGGCTACGCCTCGATAGCCAATTGGTTGATGCCGCCAGGAGCCGTCGTCCCTACGCTGGTGGCACCATGACCACCACCGCCGAGCACGCCGACCCCACCGGGCGCGCCGTCCGCCGCCCCGGCGTGCGCGGCATCCTCGCGCCGGCCGCCCGGCTGGACCGCTGGCTGCTGCTGGTCCTTGTGGTGTTCCTGGTCACCTGCGCGATCCGGTACGTCGACCGCCACGCCCTCGACGCTACCGGGGCAGCCGTCCTCGCCGGCGCCGCGGCGCTGGCACTGGCCTACGCGACCCGCGACCTGCTCGGCGGCCGCGCCTGGTGGCCGACCGTCTGGGTCACGGCGATGGTGCTGCTGTGGGGAGCCCTCACGGCGGTGGCTCCGTCGTTCGCCTGGTGCGCCGTGCCGGTGGCGTTCGCCGTCCTGCGAGTGCTGCCGTTCGCCTGGGCGGTCGGGACGGTGTCCGCGATGACGGTGCTGCTGACCGCGGCCTGGGCCCGGATCACCGACGGGACCGACCCCGTCCAGGTCGCCGGCCCGATCGGCGTCGCGCTGATCACCGTGCTCGCGTACCGCGCGCTCGACCTCGAGTCCCGAGCACGGCAGGAGGTCCTCGACCAGCTGGTCGACGCCCAGGCCGAGCTGGCCGCAGAGCAGCGTCGTACCGGTGCGCTCGCGGAGCGGACCCGGCTCTCCCGCGAGATCCACGACTCCGTCGGCCAGGGCCTGACCAGCATCAACCTGCTGCTCCAGGCCGCCGAGCACGACTGGGACGGCCGACCGGAGGCGGCCCGCGGGCACGTCAGCACGGCCGCAGCGACCGCACGCGACGGGCTCGACGAGGTACGCCGGGTGGTCCGCGACCTGGCGCCGGCCGACCTTGCCGACGACGCCACCGGATCGGCGTTGCCCGCGGCCCTGCGCCGCGCGGTGGAGCAGGCGGCGCCCGGCCTCGAGGTCGACGTCCGGGAGCACGGCGTGCGGGTGACGGTGCCGCCGGAGATCGCCGCGGCCCTGGTGCGCACGGCGCGCGGGGCGCTGGCCAATACCTACGAGCACGCCGCCGCGGGCCGGGTCGCGCTCACGCTGACCTACCACCCGGACGAGGTCGTGCTGGACGTGCGTGACGACGGCCGCGGGTTCGATCCCGCGCTGGTGCGTGCTGACGGGACCCGCGGGCACGGACTGAGCGGGATCCGCGACCGGGCTGCCGCACTCGGCGGTGAGGCCGCGATCGAGAGTGCTCCCGGGGAGGGCACGTCGGTCTCGGTGTGCTTCCCGCTGACGTCCGACGGAGGAGCATCGTGATCCGGATCGTCCTGGTCGACGACCACCCCGTCGTCCGGGCGGGCCTGCGGGCGCTGATCGACGGGCAGGACGACCTGAACGTGATCGGCGAGGCCGACAGCCTGGGCAGCGCCGTCCAGGTGGTCACGGCCGACCAGCCCGACGTGGTCCTGATGGACCTGAGCCTCGGTGCCGGCGAGGCCGGCGGCGCCCAGGTCACTGAGGCGCTCCGCGCGCTCGACGCACCGCCGGAGGTGCTCGTGCTGACCACCTACGACACCGAGTCCGACATCCTGCGGGCACTCCAGGCAGGAGCCCGCGGCTACCTGCTCAAGGACGCGCCGCCCGAGGAGCTGTTCGCCGGGATCCGGGCGACCGCCCGCGGCGAGACCGTCCTCGCGCCGTCGGTCGCCGCGACACTCGTACGCCGCGCGACCCCCGGGGCGACCACGATCACCGAGCGCGAGGTCGAGGTCCTCGAGCTGCTTTCCCGCGGACTGGGCAACAAGGAGATCGCGCAGGAGCTCTTCGTCTCCGAGGCGACCGTGAAGTCGCACCTCTCGCACATCTACACCAAGCTCGGCGTCGACACCCGGGCCGGAGCGGTCGCCGCGGCGATCGAGCAACGGGTGATCCGCTCCTAGATCAGGCGAAGAGCCCCGGGTTGGTCGCGACCGGCCGTGCGAGGGCCGGCCTGATCTCGCGGTACGCCGCCACCATCGGCGCGATCTCGTGCGGCTCGGCGCCGTGCAGGATCACCGAGTGGCAGCCGAGCTCGAGCTCGCGGGCGATCGTGCGCGCGGCGTCCTCGGAACGACCGCGGGCGGAGGCGGCGAGCCATTCGTCGGGAATGAGCTCGGCGATCCGCAGCAGCGTCTCGGTGTCGGCGGTGGCATCGATGGCTCCCGCGGCGGCCGCCGTGGTGAAGACCTCGGACGCCCGGAGACGCTCGAGCACCGCCGGGTCCCAGCCGTTCACGGAGACCAGCACGTCGCCGTACACCTGGAGGTAGGTCACCAGGCGCCCGACACCGCGGCGTACCGTGTCGGCCTCGGAGAGTCCGTCGGGTACGGCGGCGAGGCAGGACCAGATCCGGACGGCGTCCGGGTCGCGTCCGGCCCGCTCGGCGCCGGCCCGCACCGCGGCGATCGAATCAGCCGTCGCCTGCTCGCCGAAGAAGGTGTGCAGCACGACGAAGTCGCAGGTCTCCCCCGCCAACGCCATCGTCCTCGGCCCGACCGCGACCAGCCCGAGCGGCGGTCCTTCGCCCAGTCCGCTGCGGTTGTGCAGCACCGGCCACTTCCCGGCCGGGCCGTCGTGGTCCAGGACGAAGCCCTCGGTCCACAGCCGGCGCAGCAGCCCGATGAAGTCGCGCAGCACCGCCTCGGTGATCACCGGCAGACCGATGGCCTTCCAGTGCTCGGCGGCACCCCGACCGAACGACATCGCGTAGTTGCCGTCGGTCAGGGCGTACATCGTCGACCCCAGCGTGGCCGTCACGATCGGGTGCCGGGTGTGGTGGTTGATCGCCGCGCTGGCCACCCCGAGGGACGGCGCGCGGCCGGCGACCGCACCGGCGAGCGCTCCCGCCTCCTTGACCGTGAAGCGTTCGCTGATCATGCAGGACCCGAGCCCCAGGGCCTCGGCGTCGGTCGCCTCGCTGAAGACCTTCCGCGCATCGGCGGGGTGGTGGGTGACGGCGTAGTAGGCGATCTCGTTCAGCTGCTCCATGGGTGCCAGCGTCACTGGAACACGTTCTAGTGTCAACGAACCAGACATACCGTCTGGGCATCGGAGCCGTGCTTCTAGAGCAGCTTTCGCACCACGTGCCCGGCACCGGTGACGACGGTCATCGGCGGGACGTCCTTGGCCACGACCGCGCCGGCCCCGACGACCGCGCCCCGGCCGATCGTGACTCCCGGCGCGATCGTCGCCGCCGCGCCGATCCAGACGTCCTCCTCGATCACGATCGGCGCGTACGTGATGCCGTCGTACCGTTCCGCCAGCTCGACCGGATGTCCCGCGGTGCTCAGCGTCACTCCCGGGCCGATCAGCGCCCGGTCACCGACGCGGATGCCGCCGAGATCCAGGAAGGAGCAGCCCTGGTTGACGAAGACCTGCTCACCGAACTCGATCCCCAGGCCGTAGTCGCAGTAGAACGGCGGATAAATGGTGACGTCGTCCGGCAACGGGCGGCCCAGGATCTCGCCGAGCAGCGACCACCGTCCTTCGAGGTCTCCGAACGGCAGCACGTTCAGCCGCGAGGTGAGCTCCATGACGACCTGGACGCGCTCCGCGAAGGCCCGCGACTCGGGAGTACCTCGTCGCAGCCGGCCCTCCACCATGCGCCCGATGCTGGCACAGCGAGTCGGTCCCGTGGACACCGGGTGGAGGACCTGACCGGCCGTTCCCAGCGTCCGCGCCGAGGTCGTCCGATTCGAGGGTCGGGGATCGTCCCGAGGGACTGATCGCCGCGGCCGCGACTCACTCCTCGCCCGGGCTCGACTTCTCACCCTTCGAGTCCGTCGCGACGACGTCGCCGGAATCGAGGTCCACGTCCACGCGGAGCACTCCGTCCGGAGGGTTGGCACCCTCGGTGCGCCACACGTCGGGATCGGTACGGCGGTAGACCCCGCCTGCCCAGGTCGCCAGCCGCGAGCCGTCGCCGAAGACGAGCTGGAACTCCAGGAACGAGTACGTCTCCGGGTAGTACTCGACCGGCAGGTCGGCGGGGTCCAGGCGCAGCTCCCAGCGGCCCTCGGCGTCGGTGCTGACCGCCGGAGCCGACCAGCGCTCGACGGGGACGTCCGGCGTGGACGCGCTCCCGGCCGGGTTCACCTGGAGCACCACCTTGGCGTCCGCGACAGGCTCACCGTCGCTGGTGACGACGCCGTGGGCCAGCAGGTCACCGGACTCGGGGCCGGCGGTGACCAGCTCCGTGGCGGACGGGTAGTCGTGGTCGTCACCGGAGCCTGTCCCGCACCCGGCGAGCACCACGCCGAGCACCAGGGCGGTCACGAGCCGCGTCATCACCGGCGTACCAGGTCGGCGTACGGCGCCCAGACGGTCGAGGTGCCGGCGACGCTCGCCCGGTAGTAGCGGACCTTCGGCGCGCGCACCCGGACCTGGATCGTCCCCTTGCTGCTGGTGGTACGAGCCGTCAGCCGGTGCCAGGCGCAGGACTTGCAGGTCTTGTACGACAGCGTCACCACCCGGCCCTTCCACGGACGGAACGCCCGCGCCGCCGGGACGTAGCGGGTCAGCGACGCCCGGAGCGTCACGTACTTCCGGACCCGTACGGCGCTCAACGAGACCCGCGAGGCCAGCCGGATCGTGGTGCTCGGCGAGTTGCGCAGGATCGTGTCTCCGGCGGGGTTGGTGGCCGCCGTGCTCGCCTGCGCGACGAAGGTGCCGAGCGGGTCGGAGGCGGTGTGCTTCCAGTAGTCCTGGGTGGTCCCGCTGAACTCGAACAGGTTGTAGAAGGTGGTGCCCGCGCGACGGACGTCCCAGCTGGCATGGCTGACCTGAGCGGCGGCGCAGTCGGAGGCGAGGCTTCCGGCGACGCGTTCCTCGGGCGCGTTCACCCGGATCGTCGCCGGCACGATCAGGGTGCAGCGCGGCTGCGCGTAGCCGACCACCTCGAAGGCCACCGAGGCGGAATGGGCGTCCGCGTCCTTGACGGTGAAGGAGTAGTCACCGGCGGCGAGCACCGACGGCGTCGTGATCGACCGCGCCGAGGTGCCCGCTCCGGTCCAGGAGACCGGCCCGCTCGCGACCTCCACGTCGCCGGGGACCGTGACCACCGACCACGTGTAGCTCCCGGTCGCCGCGTTCGCGAACTCCACCACGAACGGTCCGCGCGTGCCCGCGTAGAGCCGACCGGAGGAGGCCGGACTGACGATCGCCGGGTTCCCGCCGTCCTCCGCGACCGCGGCGCTCCCGACCGACACCAGCCCGGCGGATGCGAGCAGGGCGACGATGCCGAGCACCACCGCCCGCCGTGTCCGTGCGCCCATCGGTCCCTCCCCGAGTCGAGCAGCCGATCCTACGCGAACGCGACGTGTCGGGGGTTCCTGCCAGCCTCGGGGCATGGACATCATCCTTCCCCTGGTGACCCTGCTGGTCGGCGTCATCGCCGGCGCCTTCGGAGTCCTGCTCGTACGACGCGACCACGCACCCGCTGCCGACCCGTCAGCCGACCAGACCCTGATCCGGGACGGGCTCGACCGGCTGCACGACAAGATGCGCGACCTGGAGCACCAGCGGGTCTCGTGGCAGAGCACCCTGCACCAGCAGGTCGACGAGGTCCGGCACTCGACCGACACCTTGCGCCGGGAGACCTCCGCCCTGGCCACCGCACTGCGCAAGCCTCAGGTCCGCGGCCAGTGGGGCGAGCTGCACCTGCGCCGGAGCATCGAGCTGGCCGGGATGGTCGACCGCTGCGACTTCTCCCAGCAGGTCCACCTGCCCGGGGAGGACGGCGCCCTCCGACCGGACGTGGTGATCCACCTCGCCGGCGGCAAGAGCATCGTGGTCGACGCCAAGGTTCCGCTCGCCGGCTACCTGGACGCGATCGGCACCGAGGACCCCGAGGAGCAGCAGGCGCACCTGGCCGTGCACGCGCGGCAGCTCCGGACGCACGTCGACCAGCTCTCCTCCAAGGCGTACTGGCGCGCCCTCGGGCAGCACGGCATCGCGACTCCCGAGTTCGTGGTGCTGTTCCTGCCGGCCGAGTCGTTCTTGTCCGCCGCACTCGAGGCCGAGCCGCGGCTGCTGGAGTACGCCGCTGCGCGGAACATCGTGCTGGCCACCCCGACCACGCTGATCGCACTGCTCCGGACCGTCGCGCACGGCTGGACCACCGAGACCCTTGCCCAGCGGACCCGCGAGATCCACCAGCTGGGACGCGACCTCTACGGCCGACTCGGCACCGTCGGGCGCCACCTCGACAAGCTCGGCAGGTCGCTGAAGAGCAGCGTCGAGTCCTACAACAGCGCGGTCGGCTCGCTGGAGAACCGGGTCCTGGTCACCGCGCGGCACTTCTCGGACGTCGCCGACCTCGACGAGGAGCTCACCGCGCCGCGACCGGTCGAGGAGGCTCCGCGGCCGCTGACCGCCGTCGAGCTGCTCGATGCGGTCGCCGACCGCCGCCCCGAGCTGCCCGAGGTCGAGGGACCGGGCTCCGGCGTGGCACCGCTGCAGCGCCGGGTCGCCGATTTACGGTAACTACGTGAGCGCACCCACGGTGTGGGAAGAAGGCCGCTGGTCCGGCAGTCGGGTCACGCGGTTCTCGGTGTTTGCCTGCATCGTGCTGGTCGCGGTGGATCTGGGGGTCTCCGCGGAGCTGGGCCGCATCTTCGACATCGGCTTCATGGTGCTCTGCGTGGCCATCGCCCTCGCGATCCGCCCCCAGGACTTCTTCCACGTCGGCGTGCTTCCCCCGATGCTGCTGCTCGGCCTCTGCCTCCTGCTGAGCGTCGTCGACCGCGGCGCGATCGCACCGAAGGGCGACAGCCTGATCCAGGCCGTCGTCTCGGGCCTGGCCCACCACTCCGGACCGCTACTGGTCGGCTACGGGCTGGCCCTGGTCGTGCTCGCGATCCGTGCCCGGGTGATCCGCCGCCACCGGGCCGGCGCGGACTACTCGAACCTGGAGGCGTCGCCGGCGCCGTACCGGGTCACCTCGGCGGCGCCGGAGGTGAAGTCGACGACCGTCGTCGGCAGCGAACCGGACTCGCCCTCGATGACGGCGTCCAACAGCTGATCCAGCTCGTCCTTGATCAGCCAGCCCTCGGTCATCGGCTCGGTCTCCCCCGGCAGGATCAACGTGCTCGACAGCATCGGCTCGCCGAGCTCCTCCAGCAGCGCCCGGACGATCGGGTGCTCCGGGATCCGCACCCCGACGGTCTTCTTCTTCGGGTGCATCAACCGCTTCGGGACCTCGCCGGTGGCCGGCAGGATGAACGTGTAGGGCCCCGGCGTCGCCGACTTGATCGCCCGGAAGGCGGCGTTGTCGATGTGCACCAGCTGACCGAGCTGGGCGAAGTCCTTGCAGACCAGGGTGAAGTGGTGCTTGTCGTCGAGGTTCCGGATCGTCCGGATCCGGTCCAACCCGTCGCGGTTGCCCAGCTGGATGCCCAGGGCGTAGCCGGAGTCGGTCGGGTAGGCGATCAGCCCGTCCTCGCGCAGCAGCGAGACTGCCTGGTCGACCAGCCGGGGCTGCGGATCAACCGGGTGGATGTCGAGGTAGCGGGCCACTAGGAGCCCTGCGCGGCCTTCGCCGCGAGCTCGGCGGCGCGGATGTCCTTACGCAGCTCCGGCGGTAGCGCGAAGATCAGCGACTCCTCGGCCGTGTGCACCGCACGGGCGTCGGGGTAGCCCCGCTCGGCGAGGAACGAGAGCACCCCGTCGACCAGCTCCTCGGGAACCGAGGCTCCCGAGGTCACGCTGACCTTGTCGACCCCCGTCAGCCAGGCCACGTCGATCTCGCTCGCGTCGTCGACCCGGTACGCCGCCTTGGCGCCGGCCTCCAGCGCCACCTCGGCCAGCCGCACCGAGTTCGAGGAGTTGGCGGAGCCGACCACGATCACCAGATCGGCCTCGGGGCTGATCTCCTTCACCGCGAGCTGGCGGTTCTGGGTGGCGTAGCAGATGTCGTCGCTGGGCGGGTCGAGCAGCAGCGGGAACCGCTCCCGGATCGCGTTCACCGTCGCCATCGTCTCGTCGACCGAGAGCGTGGTCTGGGAGAGCCAGGAGACCTTGGCCGGGTCGCGGACGACGATGTTCGGCACGTCCTCGGGGCTCTGCACCAGCTGGATGTGGTCCGGCGCCTCGCCCGCGGTGCCCTCGACCTCCTCGTGACCCTCGTGGCCGATCAGCAGGATGTCGTAGTCGTCGGCGGCGAACCGCTTCGCCTCGTGGTGGACCTTGGTGACCAGCGGGCAGGTCGCGTCGATGGTCTTGAGGTCGCGCTCGGCCGCCTCGGCGTGCACCGCCGGCGAGACGCCGTGCGCGGAGAACACCACCGTCTCGCCGGCCGGGACCTCGTCGAGCTCCTCGACGAAGACCGCACCGCGGGACTCCAGGTTCGCGACCACGTGCTTGTTGTGCACGATCTGCTTGCGGACGTAGACCGGGGCGCCGTACAGGTCCAGCGCCTTCTCGACGGTGATCACGGCGCGGTCGACCCCGGCACAGTAGCCGCGAGGGGCGGCGAGCAGCACGGCGCGGTCGGCATCCTCGAGGACGCGGGGCATCGCCAGATCGGTGTCCATGCGGTCCATCGTAGTGGCCCGCGACTAAGGTGCCCCCATGATCCTCGCTTCGCTCGTCAATGAGCTCTCGGCCACTCGGCCTCGAGCAAGCTCGGGCACTCGGTAACCTCGGCTCATGGCACTGACGACCTCACCGGAGAGCCCGATCCCGGTTCGCCAGGTCGTCACCGCGATCGGCGGCTGGGTGGACCGGCTCGGCGCGGTCTGGGTGGAGGGCCAGGTCGTCCAGCTCAACCGGCCGGCGAACTCCAACACCGACTTCCTGACCCTGCGCGACAAGCTCGCGGACGTCTCGATCCAGCTGACCTGCCCCCGCGCGGTCGTCGACTCGCTGCCGACCCCGCTGGTCAACGGCGCCCAGGTGATCGCGCACGGCAAGCCGACCGTCTACCCGAACCGCGGTTCCCTCTCGCTCTCGGTCCGCGAGCTCCGGCTGGTCGGCGAGGGCGAGCTGCTCGCCCGGCTCGAGCGGCGCCGGCAGCTGCTTGCCGCCGAGGGCCTCTTCGCCCTGGAGCTCAAGCGGCCGCTGCCGTTCCTGCCGCACCGGATCGGGCTGGTCACCGCGAAGGACTCCGCCGCCGAGAAGGACGTCCTGGAGAACGCCCGCCGGCGCTGGCCCGGCGTCGCCTTCGAGGTCCGGTACGCCGCCATGCAGGGCGTGAACGCCGCCGAGCAGGTGATCGCCGCCCTGGAGGCTCTGGACCGCGACCCGAGCGTCGAGGTGATCGTGATCGCCCGCGGCGGCGGCTCGATCGAGGACCTGCTGCCGTTCTCCGACGAGGCCCTGATCCGAGCCGTGCACCGGGCCACCACCCCGGTCGTCTCCGCGATCGGGCACGAGCCGGACAGCCCGATCCTGGACCTGGTCGCCGACCTCCGCGCCTCCACCCCCACCGACGCGGCCAAGCGGATCGTGCCGGACGTGGCCGAGGAGGGGCACCGGGTGCTCCAGCTCCGCGACCGGATCCGCCGTACGACGCACGCACTGGTCGCTCGCGAGCAGCAGCAGCTCGACAACCTCCGCAGCCGGCCGAGCATGGCGGACCCGCGCAGCGACCTGGTCGGCCGCGCCGACGAGGTCCGGGCGTTGCGGGCGCGCGGCCAGCGGGTGCTCGGCCACGTGCTCGACCGGGCCGCCGACGACCTCGACCACAGCCTGGCCCGGGTCCGCGCACTCTCCCCGCTCGCCACCCTGCGCCGCGGCTACGCGGTGCTCTCGGACGCCGACGGAGCGCTCTTCTCCAGCGTCGAGGACATCGCCGGCGGCGCACCGGTCACCATCCGCGTCGCCGACGGGCGGATCAGCGCCACGGTGACCGGAGTCGAATCCATCCCCCTGCCCACCACGTCCGAGGAGTCCGATGACTGAGAAGAGCACCACCGCGGAGCCGCTGAGCTACGAGGACGCCCGGGAGCAGCTGATCGAGGTCGTCCGCACCCTCGAGCAAGGCGGTACGACGCTCGCCGAGTCGCTCTCGCTGTGGGAGCGGGGCGAAGAGCTGGCGAAGACCTGCCAGGACGCCCTCGACGGGGCCCGGGCACGCCTGGACGCCGTCCTGGACGCGGACGACGAGGACTAGCGCGTCAGGTCGACCGAACCGGTCTTGAGCGTCTTCGCGAAGTCGATGATCTCCTGGTCGGGCGCCGAGCCGAAGACGATCACCGAGTCCACGACGAGCTGGCCCTGCTCGACGCTCCGGGTCAGTGCGTAGTCGCCGCCGCTGTCGGTCCAGGACTGCCAGACCTCGCCGTTGATCGTGACGTCACGGCCCTGGTCGGCGTTCTTGTCGACGTTCTCGGCGACCAGCTTCGCGACCGAGAGCCGGCTCTCGTCGATGCCGACGTACTTGCCCTCGGCGGTGAGGATCGCCAGGTGCCAGGACGGCTCGCTGCCGGTCAGGTAGCGCGCCTCCCGGGCCTTCCAGCCTGTCGGCAGCGCGTCCGGGGCGTAGATCAGCAGGGCGCCGTCGGCTCGCGCTGCCCGCACCTGCGGCGTCCACTCCACGCCGACGATCGGCTTCACGTCGTCGTTCGGGCGGCCGATCAGGTACCAGCCTCCGGCCACCACGACGGCGACGATCATCGCGCCGATCATCCCGGCGTACGAGCGCTGGGCGTACGGGCTCGTCGACTGGCTCATGGCCACCATCTTGCCAAGCCGCCCGGCGCTACTCTCACTCGGTGGTCGCTGAGCTGGTTCCGATGGTCGCGCTGGTGGCGCTGCTGGCGACGGCGTACGCGCATCCCCCGGAGTGGGTCGAGGCGGTGGTGGCGATCACCGCGGCCGGCGCGGTCCTGGCGACCGGCACGCTGACCGCCGCCGATCTCGGGACCGAGCGACGCCACCTGCTCCCGGTCGTCGGGTTCCTGGTCGCGATCCTGGTGGTCGCCGAGTGCTGCCGCGCGGCCGGGCTCTTCGCCGCCATCGGCGAGCGGCTGGCCCGGGCCGGCAGCCCGCAGGCGATGTTCGCGCTGGTCTTCGCGGTGGCGGCGGTGATCACGGTGGTGCTGAGCCTGGACGCCACCGTCGTCCTGCTCACCCCGGTCGTGCTGGCGGCGACGGCCGCGCACGGCTGGTCGGACCGGCCCTTCCAACTCGTCTGCGTCCGGCTGGCGAACGTGGCCTCGCTGCTGCTGCCGATCTCGAACCTCACCAACCTGCTGGCCCTGCCCGACCTCGACCTCTCCTTCGGCCGGTTCGCCCTGCTGATGGCCCCGGTCTGGGTGCTCGCGCTGGCCGTGGAGTACGCCGGACACCGGGTCCGGTTCCGGCGTCAGCTCGCCGCCCCGCCCGCGCCGACCACGGCACCGGCCCGACCGCTTCCCCGGTTCCCGCTGGTGGTGGTCGGGCTAATGCTGGCCGGTTTCGCCGTCGGCTCCGAGATCGATCCGTTCTGGGTGGCCGGCGCCGCGGCGCTGGTCCTGGCCGTCCGCGGCCTCAGCCTCGGCGAGCTCGGCCCGGGACGGGTCTGGTCGGCCACGCACGCCCCGTTCGCGCTCTTCGTGCTCGCCCTCGGCCTGGTGGTGGCCGCCCTCGGTGAGGGACCGCTGGGCGACCTGCTGGACGAGGTCCTCCCGCACGAGGACGGCCTCCTGGCGCTGCTCGGGATCGCCGCTGTCGGACTGGTGCTCTCGAACGTCGTGAACAACCTGCCGGCCACCCTGCTGCTGGTGCCGCTGGTCGCACCGCTGGGCCCGGTCCCGGTGCTGGCGAGCCTGATCGGCATCAACCTGGGTTCCTCGATGACCTGGTCCGGCTCGCTGGCGAACCTGCTCTGGCGTCGTACCGTGGCGCGGTCCGGGGGCCGGGTCAGCAGCCGGGACTTCCACCTGCTCGGGCTCGCCCTGACCCCGCTCTCGGTGGCCGGCGGCGTCGTCGTGCTGCACCTGTGGTCCGCGATGGTGTGAGACTGGCCCCGTGAGCACCTACCGGATCGCCGAGGTGGCAGACCTCCTCGGCGTCAGCGACGACACCGTCCGGCGTTGGATCGACCAGGGCCGGCTCGCGACCGCCCGGGACGGCGGCCGGGCCGTGGTCGAAGGCACCGACGTCGCGGCCCTCGCCGAGTCGCTGGCCGATGCCCCGGACCACGACGGCCTGCGCCTCTCCTCGGCCCGCAACCGGCTCGCCGGCATCGTCGTCGCGGTCAAGAAGGACACCGTGATGGCGCAGGTCGAGCTGATCTGCGGAGGCCAGCGGATCGTGTCGCTGATGTCGTCGGACGCCGCCGAAGAGCTCGGTCTGGAACGCGGCGCCCGTGCGGTCGCCTCGATCAAGTCCACCAACGTGGTCGTCGAGCGCCCATGAGAGCGTTCCCGGCACGCGGCACCCCCGCTGACCGATAATATCTGCCCCATGTCCGAATCCCACCTGCCCGAATCGCTTGCCGTCGCGCCCACCTCGCCCGACCGCAACCTCGCCCTCGAGCTGGTCAGGGTGACCGAGGCCGCCGCCATGGCAGCCGGTCGCTGGGTCGGGAGGGGCGACAAGAACGGGGCCGACGGAGTCGCGGTCAACGCGATGCGCACCCTGATCTCCACCGTCGGCATGCGCGGCACCGTGGTCATCGGCGAGGGCGAGAAGGACAACGCGCCGATGCTCTACAACGGCGAGGAGGTCGGTGACGGGACCGGACCGGAGTGCGACGTCGCCGTCGACCCGATCGACGGCACCACCCTGACCGCCAAGGGCATGGCCAACGCGGTCGCGGTGCTCGCGGTCTCCCCGCGCGGCTCGATGTACGACCCGTCCGCCGTCTTCTACATGGAGAAGCTGGTCACCGGGCCGGAGGCGGCCGACGTCGTCGACATCCGCTACCCGGTCGCCGAGAACATCCACCTGGTCGCCAAGGCCAAGGGCGGCAAGCCCGAGGACGTCACGGTCGTCCTGCTGGACCGGCCGCGGCACGAGCAGATGGCCCAGGAGATCCGCGACACCGGAGCCCGGATCAAGTACATCACCGACGGGGACGTGGCCGGCGCGATCATGGCCGCCCGCGCGGACACCGGCGTCGACCTGCTGCTCGGCATCGGCGGCACCCCCGAGGGCATCATCACCGCCTGCGCGATCAAGTGCATGGACGGCGTGATCCAGGGCAAGCTCTGGCCGACCAGCGACGACGAGCGCGAGAAGGCGATCGCCGCGGGTCTCGACCTCGACCAGATCCTGCTCACCGACGACCTGGTCTCCGGCGACGACTGCTTCTTCGTGGCCACCGGCATCACCGACGGCGAGCTGATGAAGGGCGTCCGGTACCGCGCCGGCGGCGCCTCGACGCACTCGCTGGTGATGCGCAGCCGCAGCGGCACCATCCGCGAGATCATCAGCGACCACAAGCTGAGCAAGCTGCGCGCCTACGCCAACGTCGATTTCGAGCGCTGAGCCGCCGGAGTGATCGTCGTCGTCGGCGAGTCACTGGTCGACCTGAGCAGCACCGCTGACGGCGCCGCCGCCGAGACGGTCGGCGGCTCGCCGCTGAACGTGGCCGTGGCCCTGGCACGGCTGGAAACTCCCACCCTGCTGATCACCGAGATCGGCGCTGACGAACGCGCCGCGACGGTGGTCCGCCACCTCCAGGAGAGCGAGGTCGAGTACGTCGCCGTGCCGACCGCGGACGGCCGGACCCCGACGGCGACCGTGCTCGTCGACGACGGTGACCCGATCTTCACCGTCGACCTCACCTGGAACCTGCCGCACGAGGAGCTGCCGCACTGCGACGCCCTGCACGTCGGCTCGCTGGGGACCGTCCTGGAACCGGGCCGGGACAGCGTCCTCGACCTGGTCGAGCAGGCCTGGGCGCTGGACGTCTTCGTCAGCTACGACCCGAACGTCCGCGCCGGCCACCTCACCGAGCACGACCACGACCAGGCCTGGGGCGACATCGAGTCGCTCGCGGACCGGGCCAACCTGGTGAAGCTGAGCGAGCAGGACATCGAGCTGCTGCACCCGGGCGCGGACCCCGACGACATCGCCCGGTCGCTGCTCACCGGCGACCGCACCGAGCTGGTGATCCTGACCCGCGGCGCGGACGGGGCGACGGCGTTCACCGCGAGCAGCGAGGTCTCGGTCGGCGGGATCGTGGTGGAGGTGGCCGACACCGTCGGAGCCGGGGACGCGTTCATGGCCGCGGTGCTCACCGTGCTGCTGGAGTCGGACTCGCTCGGGAACTACGGTCCCGGGCTGCCGCGCGACGACGAGCGCCTGACGGCGCTGCTCGGTGCCGCGGTCGAGGCGGCCGGGCTCAGCTGTGCGCGACCGGGCGCAGCAGCGCCGCTTCGCTCCGAGCTGTCTCCCGGGTGGCCCGGCTCCGCGCCGTCCTGACGGCGAGCTGGCCCTCCAGCGCGGCGCGCACCGCGTCGAAGACCAGCGGGTCCAGGGCCATCCCGACGTGGCTCGCGGTCACCTCGACAGGGATCGCGACCGGGTCGATGCAGGCCCGCCAGTCGACGATGCCGTCGCGTCGGGAGTAGATCGCGGTGAACCCGATCTCGGGGTCGAGCGGGGCGTGCGTCTCCTCGAAGCTGGACCGGGCGCACTCGCCGGCGATGCAGTCCTCGCTCATCAGGCCGCCGAGCCCGGCCCGGGTGAGCCGGGTCAGCATCTCGGCGTCCCGGGCGAGAACCTCGTGGACGGCACCGGGTGCCAGCATCGGACTACCCATCGACACGATGCCGTGGATCAGGTCAGGGCGACGGCCGGCGAGGGCGCGTGCCAGCATCCCGCCGAGGCTGTGCCCGACGATGCTCACCTTGCGGCCGCGCTGCTCCGCGATCGCCTCGATCCGGCGCTCGAGCCGGTCAGCAGCCTCGCGGGTGCACCCCGCATTCACGTGGATGTGCGCGCGGTAGGTCCGGTAGCCGGCACCGCGGAGCATCAGGGCCATCGGCGCCAGGGTGGCGTCCCCCGCCATGAACCCCGGGATCAGCAGGACCGGCTCGGCGGCGGCGGGGCGGTGGTGGCTCGCGTAGGGCAGTGCGGACCGGGAGATGCGGTCCGAGGCGGCCCGCCGTACGAACCGGCCGGCCTCGCCCAGCACGCTTCCCTCCCGGGTGAGCGCGCGCAGACCCTGCGGCCCGGCAAAGCCTTCGGGCTTGAGAAAGTCGCCCATCGGTGAGTTCACGCTGCCGAACGTAACGGAAACCGGGGTTCTACTTACGGAACTCAACTGATTTCGCAACGTGAGTCGGAGATGCTGAAATAGGGGGATGCCCCGTATCCGCGCCCGCCGTACCGCCGTGACCGATCCCGAGGTCGTCGCCGTCAGCAGTGAGCTCTTCGCTCCGGTCAGCGCCGACGTCGAGCTCTGCTACCAGACGTACGGCGACCCCGATGCCGAGCCGCTGCTGCTGGTGATGGGACTCGGGGCGCCGATGACCTGGTGGGACCCCGCGCTCTGCACCTTGCTCGCACGGCAGGGCTTCTACGTGATCCGGTACGACAACCGCGACGCCGCCCGGTCCAGCAGCGGCACCGCCCGGATCACCCGGTCGATGCTGATCCGCGCGTTCCTCGGCCGCAAGGCCGACGCGCCGTACGCGATCGCCGACCTGGCCGAGGACGCGTTCGGGCTGCTGGACCACCTGGGGATCGACTCGGCGCACGTCGTCGGCGTCTCCATGGGCGGGATGATCGTGCAGAGCATGGCGATCGCGGAGGGCCGGAACTCCGGGGCGTCGCGGGTGCGCAGCCTGGTCTCGATCATGTCGACCACCGGCCGCCGTACCGCCGGCTGGCAGGACCCGCGGATCCTGCCGATGCTGCTCGGCCCGCGGGCCACCACAAAGGAGGGGTACGTCGCGGCGGCCCGCACGATGGGCGGGCTGATCGGCTCACCGGGCTACCCGGAGCCCGAGGCGGCCTCCCGGGCCCGGGCCGAGGAGACCTTCGAGCGCGGGATCAACGCGGCCGGGACGATGCGCCAGATGATGGCGGTGCTGACCCAGCCCGACCGCGGTCGGGCGCTGGGGTCGGTGCGGGTGCCGGCCGCCGTGATCCACGGCATGGACGACCGGATGGTGCACCCCAGCGGCGGGCGCGCCACCGCTCAGGCGATCCCGGGAGCGCACCTGCTGCTGATCCCGGGGATGGGGCACGACCTCCCGGTCCCGCTGCACGAGACCTTCGTCGACGTGATCCGGCGTACCGCCGACAAGGCTCAGGGCTGACGGAGCGTCAGCTGCACTTGGAGATGATGTACGCCGAGATCTTCTGACCGTCGGCCGCGAGCTTCTGGCCCAGGGTCGCGAGCCGGGTCTGCGCCTCGCCGTTCGGGTTCTTGCGGAGCTCGACGATGTCGGCGAACGCGGCTGACAAGTTGTCCAGCGCGTCCTTGACGTCGTCCGGGGCGCCGTCCTTCAGCGCGTCCAGCTGAGCGTCCAGCACCTTCACGGCGTCCTCGACGTCGCTCTCGCTGCCGGTGAACATCTTCGTCTGGGCATCGACGATCTTCTTGGCGGTGTCGTTGAACTTGCCGCAGTCGACCGCGATCTCGGTCAGCGATGCCGTCGGGCTGCTGATCCTGGACGGATCGGAGCCGGCGTCCTTGCTCTTGTCCTTGTCGCCGTCGCCTCCACCGCAGGCCGTGAGCGCCGCGGCCAGGGCCAGCACCAGAATTCCTTCGCGAACTCGCACCTTCACCACTCCTCAGCAGACACCTGTTGGTCTAAGTTAACAGTCATGCGCAGGGTGCCGGCACTGTTGGCCACGCTCTCTCTGGCGGCCACCGGCTGCTCGTTCAGCACCGTCGATCCGGACCAGTCGGTCCGGATCTCGGGCCGGGCCCTCGACGCCGCCGGCAAGCCGCTGGCGAAGACCAAGGTGCTGCTCTTCAAGCAGGCCGACATCGGCGAGGTCGTCTTCGGATCGATCCTCGCGGTCGGCACGCTGGCGACCATCTGCCTGGTCCCCGACGCCCCGGCGATCTGCCGCAAGGCCCGCACCGCGACCACCGACGCCGACGGCCGCTACGCGTTCGACCTCAAGGGCTCCGACACCCAGGGGACGCTGGGAACGGCGTCCACGATCAACGTGGTCTTCGCGAACCGCCGGAGCAGTACGACGGTCTCCTTCATCGCGAAGGAGGGCGAGGTCGACCTCCCGGACGCCCGGCTCTGGAACGCCTCGCCGCGGGTCAGCCAGGGCGGCGGGGACATCCGGCTCTCCTTCGCGGCACTCCCCGCCGCCGCGGGCAGGAAGCCGACGTACTCGGCCCGGCTGTTCGAGGCGAAGGGTCAGTCCGCGCTCTGGACGCAGCCGGTCTCCGGAACCTCGGGGACCGTCGACGCCCGGATCCTCGAGGACCAGAGAGGCTCGGTGGCCGCCGGTGCCGACGCCTCGTTGTCCGGGAGCAGCGGCGCCGCCGACGTCCGCGGGCACTACCTGTCGGCCAGGATCCCCGTCCGGGCGACCTCCGGTACGCCGCTCTCCCGCGGCCGCCGCTGCGCCGCCGTGACCGGTACGGCGCCCGCCAAGGACGGCGCGTTCTCCCGCTGCGGTGCCACCGACGGCAATCTGGACCAGCCCGCCCGGCTCCGCGGGAAGGGCGGCGTCGTCACCGGCGCGGTCGTCGACCTCGGGTCGGTGCGGCCGGTCGACCTCGTGGTGGCCCGCGGCTTCTCCGGGCAGGTGCTGGTCGAGCTCTCCGACGACGGCCGGACCTACCGGACCGTCGCCACCAACTCGGGGTTCGCGGTCGCGCTCGACGTACCGGGCGGGCAGCGGGCACGGTACGTCCGACTGCGCTCCCCCTCCGGTGTCGACCAGAGCCTCAGCGCCGAGCTGTCGGTCTGGTAGTTCCGAGGCAGGCCTGACCGGTGGCACGGGCGGGGTGAGCCGCGCCCGTGCCACCGACGTTCCTAGAACGGATTCAGGTCGTACAGCTCGCACTCGGGATGGGCATTGATCCCCTTGCCGTACGGCGACATGAAGAACGCGATGATGTCGAGTCCGAAGTCGGGGATCGAGAGACCCAGCAGGTGGATGTCCGGCGTGAGCAGCCAGGCCGGCGTGTGGCTCCCGTCGTCCGGCGGCGCCGGCAGGGTGAACGTGCTCCCGGCCGTGGTGAAGCCCGGTGCCGGTCGGGCGTCGAACTGCACGTTGCACTCACCGATCAGGAAGAAGAAGAACGGGATGTCGAACATCTCCCCGAACGTGTTCGAGTTGATGTGCCACTTCGGGACCACGTTGCCGAGCGGGATCACCTGGTGCGGGATGGTGATCAGGTCGATCGTGTCCGAGCCGAACGGGTCCGGCCAGTCGATGTAGACCGAGAAGTGGTCCTCGATGTCGATCGTCAGGTTGCTCTCCTGACCGAACGTGAACGAGCTGAAGGTGCCGTCCAGACCGGTGGTGAAGCCCAGCCTCAGGTTCACGTCGGAGAAGTCGTTCAGCCCGACGGTCACCTTGTTGATCTTGAGGTCGGCGCCCAGGGTTCCGGTGTTCTGGAAGATGCCGCCGTCGAACCCGAGGTCGATCGTCTTCTGCACCCGGCCGGCCGCCTGGAGCGAGAACGCCTCCGTGGCGGGTGCCGAGGTGATGTGCAGGACGTTCCCGGTCAGGTCGCCGGTGACCGTCGAACCGAGGTTGGTGACCCCGAGGGAGACGGCCGCGTTGGCGTCCACCGGGCTGGTGATCGCCGCCGTGGCGTAGGCGCTGATGTCCATCCCCGGCGCACTCGTGTTCATCGTGAACACCGGCGCGTCGACGTCGGCGCCGTCTCCGGATCCGGAGTCCTTGCCGATGTTGATGTTCACCGCCGACGGCACGTCGTCCAGCTGGACCCGGGCCGCCAGATCGGTCTCGCCGACGTGCTTGTACGACGCGACGATCTGGTCGATGCCCTGGCTCATCGTGATCCCGACGGTCTTGGTGTCAGCGCCGAAGCCGGCGTTCACCGCGATCGAGGCCGGGATCGAGCTGATCTGCAGACGGGCATCGTCGGTGTTGCCGTAGGTCACCTCCGCGTCCAGGGCACCGAGCTCCTGGTTCGCGGTGTAGTTCAGGCTCAGGTTGTGCGTTCCGTCGCCCGCGGTGGACGAGAGGAACGGCCCGAACTTGAAGTTGACCGGGGTCGCCGTCGGCACTCCCTGGGTGAGCAGCAGCGTCAGCGGCTGCGGCGCCAGGGCGTTCAGCTTGGCGTCGACGGTCAGCGTCCCGTTGGTCGGGTGGTACCCGTCGACCTGGTAGGTGCCGGCCGGCGAGTTCAGGTCCAGGTGGTTCGGCAGACCGGTCAGGTAGAGCTTGGCCTTGACCGCCTTGTCCGAACCGCTGGCACCGTCACGCACCGAGACACCGTGCACGAGCGGCGGGGTCGGCGTGGCGGCCAGGGCGGCCGCCGTACCGGCTTCGACCGAGACCGTGAGGTCGGGGTTGCTGTTGCCGTCGTAGGTGATCCGGCCGCCGTCGCTCTTCAGGTTGATGGTCGACGGCAGGTGGTTGAACTCACCGGTCGCCTTGAGCTTGGACGCCGTCAGGGTGACGTCGGCCGCGAACTTGAAGTCGCCCTGGTTGCCCATGTTGAGGTCAGCCACGAATCCGCCGCCGTTGGCGTTGGTCAGCTTGGTGAAGCCGGCCTTGCGCAGGTTGCTGATCTTGAGGCTGGCGTCCAGGTCGCCCGAGGGCTGGTCGTAGAACGCACTGAGGTGGTCACCGGAGAGCACGTGGTAGGTGCCGTGGTTGGTGACCTGGGCAGCGATCGACCCGATGCCCGGAGCGGGCGCCTGGAAGAGCACGTTGCCGTTCGCCCAGCTGGCGTCCCAGTGCACCGGGATGTCGGTGATCGTCAGGCCGGCGTCGAAGTTCCGGGTCCCGCCGATCGTGTCCGGCGTCAGGTGCGCCGCCGCCGAGACCAGTCCGGTCGGCGACGAGGAGTCCCAGACCAGCTTCGAGGCCGCGCCGTCGAACAGCAGGTCGATGCTGCTCGGCACGTCCTTGATCTGGACCGCGACGGCGTCGCCGTTGGCGCGCTCCAGGTTGGTCGAGATCTCGTCGATCGACGAGCTGGCGTCGTACGAGACCAGGTTGCCGACCTGCGCGAGCTCGATCGTCGCGGGCACCTTGTCGATGAACCCGGTCAGGCTCAGGTTCGGCGTGGTCAGGTACGCCCGCAGCAGTCGCGGCGAGGTGTTCTGGATCTTGGCGTGCAGCTCCTCGTTGCTGGTGTCGACGCCGAGGTACTTCAGGCCGGTGTACTGGAGCTCGGCGTGGGTGGAGTCCACCTCGTCGGTGTCCAGGTACACGTGGTCGTCCGACGTCGGCGGGCTGGCGAAGACGCCGTCCGTGGCGTACTGGAAGAACACCTGACCGAGGAACGACTCACCCTTGGCACCGGCCGAGGAGTTGCGTGCGTCGAACTCGATCGGGTCGATCCCGCCGATCTTCATGTACTTCGGCAGGTCGCTGATCAGACCGTGGATCGCGAGGCCGCCCGGCTTCTCCGAGTAGTTCACCTCGATCGATCCCAGGCGGGAGTCCGCGTCGTAGGTGACCGCGGGGACCTCGCCGGTGGTGTTGAAGGTCAGCCCGATGTTCTTGGGCAGATCGATCAGCTTCGCGTTCCCGAACATCTGGGTGGCCCGGTCGGTGAAGCTCGCCTCGAGCAGCGGGATCACGCTGGACGCGGCGTAGGTCGCCGCACCGTTGTCCGGGTCGAAGGTGACCTGCATGTTCGCCGGCAACGCCCCGATGTGGGCCGTCGCGAGCACGTTCATGCCGTTCGGGAGCTCGTCGTCCATGTCGGCGACCGCGTCGAACGTCTGACCGCCCGGACTCAGCCCGAGAGCCACCGTGGTGTCCTCGGAGCCGTCGAAGTGCGCCGACTTGAACCCGGTGAGCCGGAAGTCCGCCCCGAGCTTGTTGCCGCGCTTGTAGACCGTGGCGTGGTCCTGACCCGGCATCGGCAGCAGCAGGCCGTCGTTCTGGGTCAGGGTGGCCTCGATCAGACCGATGCCGGCGTTGGCCGAGAAGTCGAAGACCCCGGTGGCCTTGACCTGGCTGAACTCCATGTGGGTCGGGATGTCCGTCGCCTTGGCCCGGATGTCCGTCTTGTCGTTGTCACGGTCGAACATCGTGAACTCGACGTCGGCCAGGTTGGAGTCCGCGTCGTAGGTGAGCGCGGTCTGGTCGGGTGTCATGTTGTTGAGGACGTGCACCGACTTGGGGATCTGGTGCGCCTTCGCCGTGATCCGCTGCTTGAGGTCACCGTCCTCCTTGGTCGTCGTCGAGAACGAGACCTCGGGCACCTTCGCGTTCGCGGTGTAGAGGATGTCCTCGCCACCGGTCAGGTCGACGTGGACCTTCGTCGGCACGCCCTTGACCTCGTAGATGCTCTCCGTGAACGAGTCCGGGTGGCTGACGTCCGGAATCGCGGTGTCGCTGGCGCGGACCAGGTCGATCGGTGCGCTTCCGGTGTAGTCGATGCTCTGCTTCTCGCCGTTGCGGACCAGGTCGACGGTCACCGAGTTCGGCAGCTTGTCGACCGTCGCCGTGAACCGGCGGTTGCTCTTCGGCGTGGTGGTCGTGGTCCTCTGGTCGATGATCGCGTCCACCCGCGTCGGGGTGGTCGACTCGACGTTGAAGGTGTCCTGATCCTTGGCGGCCGTGTGCGTCAGACGCGCGTTCACGGTGAACTTCTCCGGGAACGGGTTCATCTGGATCGAGCCGCCCATCGGGTTCTCCTCCGAGGGCGGGACCCCGATGGAGCCGCCGACGAGGTCCTTGACCGCGAAGGTCAGTGCCTCGGTCGCGCCCGGCTGGGCAGCGGTGACGACCGCGCCGACCTGGACATCACCGGTGAGCGCCTTGAAGACGTTCTTCACCGAGAACAGCGCGCCCTGGTTCCACGCCAGCGACGAGGCCCGGCCGTCGAAGCCGATCTCGACGCGCTTCTTGACCAGCGGGGTGTCGTAGACGGCGAAGACGTGGGCCGGCAGCGGAGCGCTGTGCAGCCGGGTCACCTGGAACTTGGCGCCGACGTCGACGAGGTTCGTCACCGGGAACAGCGCGCCCAGGACGTCGGGGACGTTGTCACCGGTCACGTCGGCCGGGATCGGCACGCCGATCGGCAGCGAGATGCTGCAGGACAACGGCATCGTGGCCGACTCGGCGCAGATCTTGTAGAACGCCGAGGCGAGGATGTTGACGACGGGGAGCGTGAACAGCAGGCCCTGGATCTGGGCGACCAGCTTGAGCACCTCGTTGACCGCCTTGAGCACCAGCGGCACCAGCGGGATCTGGGTGATCGGGTTCGGCTCGAGGCCGGTGGGCACCAGGCTCGGGGCCTGGGCCTCCTGCGCCTCCGAGGTGGTCGGGACCACGTCAGGGGCGTCCATCAGCTTCTGCAGCTTCGGGGTGACCTGGCCGGTGAGGTCCTTCGAGGTCGTGGTGCTCGGGACGGTGACGTCCGCCTTGGGCAACTGGGCCGTGGTCAGGCTCGGCTCGGAGGAGGTGTCCTCGACCATGTCCTTGAGCGCCTCGGCGGTCTGGTCCTTCTTCAGCGGCAGCGTCTTGGTGGTGTCGGGCTTCGCGTTCGAGTTCAGCTCCTCCTTCATCTTGGCGAGCTGCGCCTTGCCGAAGATGATCGTGGAGAGGCCGGCCAGGTACTCGTTGGTCTTCTTGACCGACACGGTCTCGTCAGCGACCTTGAGCATGCCCTGGAGCAGGCAGGAGCTCAGCCACATCTGGACCGGGCCGCTCATCGCGTGGAAGCCCTCGGCCTTGACGTCGTCCGGCACCGTCTTCTTGGCGATGAAGGCGTCGAGCCAGTCCTTGTTCTTGATCCGCGGCAACCAGAGGTCCACGAAGCGCTCGGCGTTGGCCGTGGTCGCGTCCGGGTCGTCCGGCGGATTGGCGCACGTCGACAACGGGGCCGACAGGCTCGGGGCCTTCGGCTCGTCCGCCACCGCGGCGCTCGGGTTGATGAAGGTGGCGGCACCCATGCTCACCACTGCGACGAGAGAAATGAACAACCTGGACCTACGCATAGGAACCGCACCTGCCCCACGTATCCGAGATGCGCCGCCCCCGATGAGCGGCCTACACCGTTGCCCACTATCGACCTCGGAATAACGCGGTGACAAGACTTTTCTTAATGAATCCTGAGAGACACCGAATAGGCTCAATATCGGACAAACAAACCGATTCCAGCCCGAGAAAAGTGGCCCAAATCGTCGACCAAAGGGCGAAGCGTGAGAAATCGATTTTCGGCCCTCGGGAACCGATCGGAGTCCCGATCGTCCGATTCGCTCGGACCCGCGGGGCGCCCCCGCGTGCGGCCGACTAACCTTTCCGGGTGAGCACTGCGCCTTCCGCCGGACCCGAGTTCCGCTACTCCGACCTGCTGCCGACGTCCGCCGACGACACGCCGTACCGGCTCGTCACCACCGAAGGCGTCTCGACCTTCGAGGCGGACGGCGAGACGTTCCTGCGGGTCAGCCCCGAGGCGATCCAGCGGTTGACGTCCGAGGCGATGCACGACATCTCGCACTACCTGCGTCCCGCGCACCTGGCCCAGCTGCGCAAGATCATCGACGACCCGGAGGCGTCCGGCAACGACCGGTTCGTGGCGCTCGACCTCCTCAAGAACGTCAACATCTCCGCCGGCGGCGTGCTGCCGATGTGCCAGGACACCGGCACCGCGATCGTGATGGGCAAGAAGTCCGAGGGCGTGCTCACCGGCGCCGACGACGGCGAGGCGATCAGCCGGGGCGTGTACGACGCGTACACCCAGCTGAACCTCCGGTACTCGCAGCTCGCTCCGCTGACGACGTACGAGGAGAAGAACACCGGCACCAACCTGCCGGCGCAGATCGAGCTGTACTCGACCGCCCAGGGACCCAAGGGCCCGGAGTACAAGTTCCTCTTCATGGCCAAGGGCGGCGGCTCGGCGAACAAGTCGTTCCTCTTCCAGGAGACCAAGGCCGTCCTGAACCCGAAGCGGATGCTGGAGTTCCTCGACGAGAAGATCCGCTCGCTCGGTACGGCGGCCTGCCCGCCGTACCACCTGGCGATCGTGATCGGCGGCACCAGTGCCGAGTTCGCGCTGAAGACCGCCAAGTACGCGTCCGCGCACTACCTCGACAACCTGCCGACCGAGGGTTCGATGAGCGCCCACGGCTTCCGCGACCTCGAGCTGGAGGAGGAGGTCTTCAAGCTGACCCAGTCCTTCGGGATCGGGGCGCAGTTCGGCGGCAAGTACTTCTGCCACGACGTCCGCGTCGTCCGGCTCCCCCGGCACGGTGCGTCCTGCCCGGTCGCGATCGCGGTCTCCTGCTCCGCGGACCGCCAGGCGCTCGGCAAGATCACCGCGGACGGTGTCTTCCTCGAGCAGCTCGAGACCGACCCGGCGCAGTACATGCCGGACGCCGGCGTCGCCGAGGACATCGCCGCGGGCGAGGTCGTCGCGATCGACCTGAACCAGCCGATGGCCGACATCCTCGCCGAGCTGCGCAAGCACCCGGTCAAGACCCGGCTCTCGCTGACCGGCCCGCTGGTGGTCGCTCGCGACATCGCGCACGCCAAGATCAAGGAGCTGCTCGACAACGGCGGCGAGATGCCGGAGTACCTGAAGAACCACCCGGTCTACTACGCCGGCCCGGCCAAGACCCCCGAAGGGATGGCGTCCGGCTCGTTCGGCCCGACCACCGCCGGCCGGATGGACTCGTACGTCGAGCAGTTCCAGGCAGCCGGCGGCTCGATGGTGATGCTCGCGAAGGGCAACCGCTCCAAGGTCGTCACCGAGGCCTGCCACAGCCACGGCGGTTTCTACCTCGGCTCGATCGGCGGTCCCGCGGCCCGGCTGGCCCAGGACTGCATCAAGAGCCAGGAGGTCATCGAGTACCCCGAGCTCGGCATGGAGGCGGTCTGGAAGATCGACGTCGTCGACTTCCCGGCGTTCATCGTGGTCGACGACAAGGGCAACGACTTCTTCACCGACCCGTCCGGGGCCGTCAACGTGCCGCTCACCTCGCTCGGCGACGCCGGCGGGCTGCGGGTGCGTTCCGCCGAGAAGTAGTCCGGATCGGCCCGGCAAGGAACTGCTGGGACCGCTCGTCCGTTGGCGGGGTACACAACGAAGGAGTTCTCCCATGCAGTGCCCCACCGACGGCGCCGTCCTCGTCATGAGCGACCGCAACGGCATCGAGATCGACTACTGCCCCACCTGCCGAGGCGTCTGGCTGGATCGCGGC
This sequence comes from Nocardioides marmoriginsengisoli, assembly GCF_003725695.1. GTDB lineage: Bacteria > Actinomycetota > Actinomycetes > Propionibacteriales > Nocardioidaceae > Marmoricola > Marmoricola marmoriginsengisoli. The sequence continues at coordinate 352,186 of NZ_RJSE01000008.1, read as the reverse complement.
GAGCTCGACAAGATCATCGACCGCTCGCTCGCCCAGACCGCTCCGGCGCCCCAGCAGCAGCAACAGCAGTACGCGCCGCCCCAGCAGCAGTACCAGCACCCGAAGCAGGGGTACTACAAGCCGAAGCGCAAGGAGTCCTGGCTCTCCGAGATCTTCGACTGAGCCGTAGCCTCGCTCCGGTGGAGTACGTCGAGATCGCCCGCGCGGAGACCCCGCGCGGCGAGGTCGTGCTCCGGGAGCGGCGCGACCAGAACACCCCGACGATCCTGGAGCTGCGGGTCAACGGCGTCTTCGTGATGGACACGCTGGAGACCACCAGCGAGCGCGCCTTGGCAACCCGGGCGCTGGCGCTGGTGCCGGAGGTCGAGACCGTGCTGGTCGGCGGCCTCGGGCTCGGGTTCACCCTGCACGAGGTCCTGGCCGATTCGCGGGTCACGTCCTGCACGGTCGTGGAGCTGGAGCAGGTCGTCGTCGACTGGATGCGCGACGGCACCATCGCGCACGGACCTCACCTGCTCGCCGAGGAGCGGCTGACCGTCGTCGTCGGCGACGTCGCGATGGCTCTGGACGAGGCACGGGAGAACGCCTTCGACCTGGTGCTGCTCGACGTCGACAACGGCCCCGGCTACCTGGTCCACGACGCCAACGCGGCCCTCTACGCCCAGCCGTTCCTGACCTCGGCGCTCAGGGTCACGCGACAGGTGCTGGTGATCTGGTCGGCTGCCGAGGCTCCCGAGCTGGCGGCGGCGATGGCGTCGGTCTTCGGCAACGTCACCGCGACGCCGTACGACGTGGCGATCGGCCAGCGGTCGGACCGCTACTGGTTGTACTCGGTACGCAAGTAGCCTCGTTCCATGAGCGCCGACGAGGGCACCCGCATCGAGCACGACTCCATGGGCGAGGTCAGGGTTCCGGCGCACGCGCTGTGGCGGGCGCAGACCCAGCGGGCGATCGAGAACTTCCCCATCTCGGGGACGCCGCTGGAACCGCGGCACGTCCGCGCGCTCGGCGCGATCAAGGCCGCCGCAGCCCGGGTGAACGCCGAGCTCGGAGTCATCGACGATGCCCAGGCGGCCGCGATCCGGAGCGCTGCCGAGGCGGTGATGGCCGGTTCCTACGACGACCAGTTCCCGCTCGACGTCTTCCAGACCGGATCCGGCACCAGCTCCAACATGAACGCGAACGAGGTGATCGCGTCCCTGGCCGGCCGGACCGGGACCGAGGTGCACCCCAACGACCACGTCAACGCCAGCCAGTCCAGCAACGACACCTTCCCGACCTCGATCCACGTCGCTGCCGCGCTCGCGGTGGTCGAGGACCTGCAACCCGCCCTCGCCGTCCTGGCCACCTCGCTGGAGGCGAAGGCTGACGAGTTCGCGGACCTGGTGAAGTCCGGCCGCACCCACCTGATGGACGCCACCCCGGTGATGCTCGGCCAGGAGTTCGGCGGGTACGCCGCCACGATCCGGATGGCGTCCGAGCGGCTGGACGGCGTACTCCCCCGGGTTCGCGAGCTCCCGCTCGGCGGAACGGCAGTCGGTACCGGCATCAACACGCCGGCAGGTTTCGCCGCCAAGGTCATCGCCGAGCTCGGCGCGCTCACCGACCAGCCCTTCACCGAGGCGCGAAACCACTTCGAGGCCCAGGGCACCCGGGATTCCCTGGTCGAGCTCAGCGGCGTGCTCAAGACCATCGCGGTCGGCCTCACCAAGATCTGCAACGACCTGCGCTGGATGTCCTCGGGTCCGACCACCGGCCTCGCGGAGATCCACCTGCCCGACCTCCAGCCCGGGTCGAGCATCATGCCCGGCAAGGTGAACCCGGTCCTGCCCGAGGCGACCCTGATGGTCTGCGCCCAGGTGATCGGCAACGACACCGCGATCACGACCGCCGGTGCGGCAGGCAACTTCGAGCTCAACGTGATGATGCCGGTGATCGCGCGCAACCTGCTCGAGTCGATCCGCATCCTGTCCACCTCCACGAGACTGCTCGCGACGCGTTGCGTCGACGGGATCACCGCCGACGCCGAGCGGATGCGCAGGTATGCCGAGTCCTCACCGTCGGTGGTCACACCGCTGAACAAGTACCTCGGCTACGAGGAGGCCGCCAAGGTCGCCAAGGAGTCGCTGAAGGCGGGCCGGACGATCCGGGAGCAGGTCCTGACGATGGGGTACGTCGACCGCGGCGTCCTCACCGTGGAGCAGCTCGACGCCGCTCTCGACGTCGAGCGCATGACGCACCCGTGAGGGTCAGTACCAGCCGCGCCGCTGCTTGAACGCCCAGGCCGAGCAGGCGGTGCCGTAGCGCTTCGAGATGTACTCCAGACCCCAGCGGATCTGGGTCTCCGGGTTGGTGCGCCAGTCCGCCCCTGCCGTCGACATCTTCGACCCGGGAAGCGCCTGCGGGATCCCGTACGCCGACGAGCGCGGGTTGTCGGCGCGGACGTTCCAGTTCGACTCCTGGGTCCAGATCCGGTCGACGCAGTCGAAGTCCGCCGAGGCGAGCCCGTACTGCGGCATCAGCGCCCTGGTCAGCGCCTTCGGGTCGGACTTGCTCAGGTCCTCGGTGCGGGCCACGGCGACGCCGTTGCCGGCGCCGACCTCGGCGGCCTTCAAGGTGTTCACCGTGCGTGCCGAAGCGCTCCGGTCGGACGACCGCGACGCGGACTCCTGGCGGTCGGCAAGGTCGGCCGCGGTCAGCTGGGTGGTGCCGGCCGAGAGGTTCACCAGCGCACCGTCGGGCGACTCCCCGTGCGCGGAGACGCCGACACCGACTGCCAGGCCGGTCGCGGCGACCGCGATGCCCGAGTAGACGACAGCGTTCTTGGCGCCCGTACGGACCCGTTGCGGGGGTGCGTTCCGATGCTTCGGAACGTACTTCTCAGGCAAGGACTGATCTCTCGGGTCGCCGACAAGGAGGAACCACCTTCACCCGAACCACGGGCTGACGCAAGTTCGACCCGCCGCATTTCGAGACGGACCAGACCAGGTGTGACGGATGAGGCGGATGTGGTTCGTGGTACGCGTCTCCGGACGGACGTCGGGCCTGCCGAGGCATTCCGCCCCGACAGGCCCGACGTCGTCCTCACATCGAGACGTGCTCGAGCATCTCGGTGACCAGCGCGGCGATCGGGGAGCGCTCCGAACGGGTCAGGGTGACGTGCGCGAACAACGGGTGCCCCTTGAGCTTGTCGACCACGGCCACCACTCCGTCGTGACGCCCGACCCGGAGGTTGTCGCGCTGGGCCACGTCGTGGGTCAGCACCACCTTCGAGTTCGCCCCCATCCGGGAGAGCACGGTGAGCAGCACGTTGCGCTCCAGCGACTGCGCCTCGTCGACGATCACGAAGGCGTCGTGCAACGACCGGCCGCGGATGTGCGTCAGCGGCATCACCTCGAGCATCCCGCGGTCCAGGATCTCGTCGACCACGTCCGGCGTGGTGATGGCGCCCAGGGTGTCGAAGACCGCCTGGCCCCACGGCGACATCTTCTCCGACTCGCTGCCGGGCAGGTAGCCGAGCTCCTGGCCGCCGACAGCGAACAACGGCCGGAAGACGACGACCTTCTTGTGCTGGCGGCGCTCCATCACGGTCTCCAGGCCGGCGCAGAGCGCGAGCGCGGACTTCCCCGTCCCGGCACGCCCTCCCAGCGACACGATCCCGATCTCCGGGTCCAGCAGCAGGTCGAGCGCGACCCGCTGCTCCGCGGAGCGGCCGTGCAGCCCGAAGGCCTCGCGGTCGCCGCGGACCAGGTGCACCCGCTTGTCCGGCCCGACCCGGCCCAGGGCGCTGCCGCGCTCGGAGAGCATCACCAGGCCGGTGTGGCAGGGCAGCTCGCGCGCGTCGTCGAGGTCGATCACGCCGTCCTCGTAGAGCTCGTCGACCTCGGTGGCGAGGATGTCGACCTCCGCCATCCCGGTCCAGCCGGCGTCCGACTCGTGGATCTGCTCGCCGAGGTACTCCTCGGCGTCCAGCCCGACGGCCGACGCCTTGATCCGCAGCGGCAGGTCCTTGGAGACCAGGGTGACCTGGAAGCCCTCGTTGCGCAGGTTGTTGGCCACCGCCAGGATCCGGGTGTCGTTGTCGCCCAGCCGGAACCCGGACGGCAGCGACTCGGCGTCGGTGTGGTTCAGCTCGACCCGGATGGTGCCGCCGTGCTCGCCGATCGGGACCGGCTGGTCGAGACGGCCGGCCTGGACCCGAAGCTCGTCGAGCATCCGCAGCGCCGACCGGGCGAAGTAGCCCAGCTCGGGGTGGTGGCGCTTGCCCTCCAGCTCCGTGATCACCACGACCGGGAGCACGACCTCGTGCTCGTCGAACCGTTTCAGCGCCCCGGGATCGGCCAGCAGCACCGAGGTGTCCAGGACGTAGGTCCGGCGGGTCGGGGCGGTGGGGGTCTTGCTGCTCGCGCGCTTCGCAGTGGCCACGGGTACTTCCCCTCACAGACCAGCACGCGCGCTCCGCGTCCTGGTCCTCAGCAGTAGTGCTCGGACCAGGACAGGCAGGGGCCGGAGCGCTGACCCCTGGGATCGTGATCTCTCACGAACTCGCCTCCTGGTGCGGGACGCAGCGGTTGCGACCCACTCACCACGAAAGTACGTCCGGAAAATCCGGGATCTGCGGCGACACGCCCGGGGGCGGGTTACACGTATGTGAACGCTCAGGCACCAAATCTGCGCTCGCGCAGCGCGAACGCCCGCACGGCCCGGAGGAAGTCGACGCGGCGGAAGTCGGGCCAGTAGGCCTCGCAGAAGTAGAACTCGCTCTGCGCGCTCTGCCAGAGCAGGAACCCGCCGAGGCGCTGCTCGCCGGAGGTACGGATCACCAGGTCCGGATCGGGCTGCCCCTTGGTGTAGAGGTGCTCGGCGATGTGCTCGACGTCGATCACCTCGGCCAGGTCCTCGATGGTCATCCCCTGGGCGGCCTGCTCCTGCAGCAGGGCCCGGACGGCGTCCGCGATCTCGCGCCTGCCGCCGTACCCGACGGCGACGTTGACCAGCATGCCCTCGGCGTCACGGGTCTGCTCGGCAGCGGCCTTGAGCCGGGCGGCGGTCTTCGCCGGGAGGAGGTCGAGGGCGCCGACCGGGTGCAGTCGCCAGCGCTGCTGCACGGCGAGGGACTCGACGGCCTCCTCGATGATCTCCAGCAGCGGCTCGAGCTCGGCGGCGGGCCGGTTCAGGTTGTCGGTGGAGAGCAGCCAGAGGGTGACCACCTCGACGCCGATCTCCTCGCACCAGCCGAGCAGCGGCTCGATGTTCGCGGCGCCGGCACGGTGCCCCTGGGCGGTGTCGGCACCCACGGCCTTGGCCCAGCGCCGGTTGCCGTCCAGCATCACCCCGACGTGCTTGGGGAGCCGGTCCGCGGGAAGCCGACGGGCGACCCGTGCCTCGTACGCCGGGTAGAGCAACCCGCGCAGGCCCCGTTTCCAATCCGCCACTGACTCAGGCTACCGCCGAGGGGGCTGCGAACGGGGAGATCGGGGGGTTGTCCCCATGACCGGCGTCACGAAATCACGGGATTAACCTACGCTCGCGTAGCCTTGCCAGCATGAACGCTCAGGTCCCCGTCGGCGACAAGGCCGCGCAGCTCAGGCATGAAGCAGCGCTCGCTGTCCACGACAAGATGATGGCCGCGAAGCCCAAGCTTCGCGGCTGGCTGCACGCCGCGACCTCGCCGCTGGCCGTTGCCGCCGGGATCGTGCTGATCTGCCTCTCCCCCACAGTGACCACCAAGGTCGGCTCCGCGTTGTTCGCGGGCACCGCGATCCTGCTGTTCACGGTGAGCGGGATCTACCACCGCGGCTCCTGGTCACCGCCGGTCTGGGCGTTCCTGCGCCGCTTCGACCACGCCAACATCTTCCTGCTGATCGCCGGCTCGTACACCCCGTTCGTGCTGATCCTGCTGGACGGCGGAGCCCGGATCGGGATGCTGTCGATGGTGTGGACCGGCGCCATCCTCGGGATGGCGTTCCGGATCTTCTGGACCGACGCGCCCCGTTGGCTCTACACCCCCCTCTACGTCCTGCTCGGCTGGGCGGCGATCTTCTACGCCGACGACTTCGCCGACGGCGGCGGCGCTGCGGTGATCACCCTGATCGTGGTCGGCGGCAGCCTCTACACGCTCGGCGGACTGGTCTACGGCCTCAAGAAGCCGGACCCGTTCCCGAAGTGGTTCGGGTTCCACGAGATCTTCCACGTGCTCACGATCGCCGCGTTCGTCTGCCACTACGTCGCCGCCTCGATCGCGACGTACCGGCTCCGCTGAGCTAGAACGCCAGGCCGAGGAAGAAGCCGACCGCGACTCCGGCGACGACCACGGCGGCGAGCACCGCCAACCGCGGCGCCTTCGCGGCGGCCCGCTCCAGGACCTGGTAGAACGCCGACAGCCCGCCTAGGACCACGGTGACGTGCAGCAGCACCGCCAGGCTGACCCCGACGACGCAGCCGGCGATCCGGAACCGGCCCCAGAGCAGGCCGAGCGCCAGCGGGAGCGCGACCGCGCCGGCCAGGCCGCCGGCCAGCTCGACGTACCAGTCCCGGTCGTCCATCCAGGGCAGCGCCCAGAACCAGGTGACGTCGAGGAGGTCCATCGTCGCGAGGAACCCGAGCACGACCACCACGCCGAGGGTCAGCAGCGCCGCGCCTCGGTAGTGCAGCAGCTGCCGCCTGCTCCAGCCGGTCCCGGCGCCGCTCAGCATCGTCGCGGTCGTCACCGCCGACCAGACCAGCCAGCGCCGGACGACGCCGGTGCCGGTGTCGGCCATCGCGTCCCGGAGCACCCGGTCGGCCTCGGCGCGCAGCACCAGGTGACCCTCGGTGGAGACGTAGGTGACGTCGTCGGGCGGGTGCACCAGTCCGTCGTGGACGAGGGCCGCCGGCAGGTGCCGGCCGGTCTTCGGCACCAGCCAGGTGAAGAGCGCCGGCACCGAGGTCAGGTCGGTCCGGAAGCTCTCGGTGGCCCGCGGTACCAGGATCTCGCCGAGGTGGCGGTCGCGGTACCCGATCCGGCGCATCATCGCGAACTCCTCACCGCCCTCGGCGGTGGTGATCCGGACCAGCTCGATCTGCGGGTCACTCTCCGGGTTCGGCGGGATCTCGGGCTGATCGGCGAAGCCGTCCACGCCGCCGTCGTAGAAACGGCGCGGTTCGACCTCGACCGACATCGTCATCGCAGCAGCACCTCGGGATCCGTCACGGGACGCTCGCACACCATTCCCCGGCAAACGTACGCCGCGGCCCGCCCCTCCACCAGACCCCGTCCGGCCAGCAGCGGGATGCTCGACGCGGCCGCCTGCTCCGGCCCGACCACGAGGACCACCGAGCCGAGCGAGCGCCGTGCCCGAGCGGCCAGCCGCTCCCCGACCGGGTCGCCGGGCCCGGTGACGACCACGATCTCCAGCGGTCCGTCGAGCGCCGCCTGGGCCGCCGCCAGCGACCAGCCGGCGAAGCGCGGCGCCTTCTCGGCGAGCGTCCGTACGGCGGCCAGCGCGGCCTCGGCCGCATCGCGGTGCCGCCCGGATCCGGTGAGGGCGGCGTACCGGAGCAGCGCCGTGGTGATCGCCGAGTGCCCCGAGGGACTGGCGTTGTCGGAGGGGTCGCGCGGCCGGGTGATCAGTGCCTCGGCATCGGCGGCGGTGTCGTGGAAGCCGCCGCTGCCGTCGCCGAACTGGTCGAGCCCGATGTCGAGCAGCCGACCTGCGTGCTCCAGCCAGACACCGTCCCCGGTGGCCTCGGCGAGCGCCACGAACCCGTCCGCCACGCAGCCGTAGTCCTCGAGCACCCCGGCGTGGCGCCCGACCTCGCCGTGCCGGGAGACCCGGCGCAACCGGCCGTCCACCAGGTGCAGCTCCACCAGCAACCTGCCGGCCCGTACGGCGGCGTCGAGCAGTCGCGGCTCCCCCAGCACCCCGGCGGCCCGCGCCAGCGCGGCGATCGCCAGCCCGTTCCAGGCCGCCACCACCTTGTCGTCCTCACCGGGCCGCTCCCGCAGCGCCCGGGCCGCGAGCAGGCGTTCCCGGACCGACGCCCACCGGTCGGAGTCGTCCGGGTCGCCGAGCAGCTGCAACACAGAGCTGCCGTGCTCGAACGTCCCGCCCGGCGTCACGGTCAGCAGCTCGGCCGCCCAGGCACCGTCGTCGGCGCCGAGCACCTCGACCAGCTGTGCCGGCGTCCAGACGTAGTACGTCCCCTCCGCGCCCTCGGAGTCGGCGTCGAGCGCCGAGGAGAAGCCGCCCTCCGGTGTGCTCAGCTCGTCGAGCAGGAACCCGGCCGTCTCGCTCGCGATCCGGCGAGCCAGCCGCTCCTGATCGGACCCGGCATCGCTGACGGCGTACCAGGACGTGTACGCCGAGAGCAGCAGGGCGTTGTCGTAGAGCATCTTCTCGAAGTGCGGGACCACCCAGCGGGCGTCGACCGAGTAGCGCGCGAACCCGCCGCCGAGCTGGTCGTAGATGCCTCCGCGGGCCATCGCCTCCAGGGTCTTGCCGGCCACCGCGCGATCAGCCGAGCCGTCGCGGCGCAGCAGGAATTCCAGCAGCATCGACGGCGGGAACTTCGGCGAGCCGCCGAATCCGCCGTGCTGGGCGTCGAACTCCCGGCCGAGTCGCGCCGCGGCCGCGTCCAGCACCGTCGCGTCGATCGGCGCCGTACCGGTGAGGTCCGCGTTGGCGGCGAGGTGCGCGGCGATGTTCTCCGCCGTGCTGGTGACGTCGTCGCGCCGCTCCCGCCAGGCCTCCGCGATCGCCTGCAGCAGCTGGGTGAAGCTCGGCTGTCCGTGCCGCGGCTGGTCCGGGAAGTAGGTGCCGGCGAAGAACGGCCGGCCGTCCAGGTCGAGCACGCAGGTCATCGGCCAGCCGCCGCTCCCGGTGGTGGCCACGGTGGCCTGCATGTAGACGGCGTCGACGTCGGGCCGCTCCTCGCGGTCGACCTTGACGTTCACGAAGTGCTCGTTCATGTACGCCGCGGTGGTGGCGTCCTCGAAGGACTCATGCGCCATCACGTGGCACCAGTGGCAGGCGGCGTACCCGGCGCTCAGCAGGATCGGAGCATCGCGGCGCCTCGCCTCCGCAAAGGCCTCCGGCCCCCACTCCCACCAGTCGACGGGATTGTCCTTGTGCTGCAGGAGGTACGGGCTCGTTGCCGAGGCAAGACGGTTGGCCATTTCCCATGACTCCTGACGAGTGGCACGCGATGCGCGAGGCAGATTCTCAGGAGTCTGGCTGACTCCCACGAGTCCAGCCTAGGGAGGGTCGTCGATGCCCACGCGAAAGAAGCCCGAGCGACCACGCACGCCGGTCGTGGTTGACCTCAGCGACCAGGACCGACTGCGTACTCGAGGATCGCGAAGCCCGATTCGGGGTAGGTCGACACGGTCACCTCCTCGGTCCCCTTGGTGAGATTCTGCGGGCCGATGGGCGACGTGCCTTGGTGGGACCAACCCGCCTCGGTCAGGAGGACCACAGCTCCGGAGAGTGCCGCAGTGGTGTCGGCGACCTCGGTGACGACCAGCAGCTTGAAGCTGCCGTCGTTCCTGGCCTCGGCCACGCGGAGCTCGCCGTCGGCGACGAGGAGGTCCTCCGGGAAGCCGGTGGGAAGCCGAGCCGGATCCATCGGTGACAGGTCGGCCGGTCGGTTCGGACCATCAAGGGGACGAGCCGTGGAGGCCCCGGTGTCAGACGGCTCGACCCGCGACGTACCGCCCTCGGACGGCGCCGTCCCGAGATCGCCTTCCGCGCCACACGCCCCGAACCCGAGAAGCAGGAGGGTCAAGGGAGCCGCCGTCAGCGCCCGGGCACGATCGCCGGGGCTCACGGCAGGAAGGACGTGGTCACGGCCGGAATCGGTGTCGCGATCGCCTTGAAGGTCTCGGCAGTCGCGACGCTTCCCGCATCGTGGTTGCACTTGACGTTCACCGTGGTCGGGCCGGTCGAGAGGAGGGTGAAGGAGAGCGTGCCTTCCGCGGTCCCGGCGGCGTGCAAGGACGCTGCGAACTCACGTTCGTCGAACCCGGAACCGTCGTAGAGCCGGCACGTGATCTTCGGGAACCCCGCACCGAGCAGCGAGGCCTTGACGTCAAGGGTCGCAGTGATCAGGAAGGCTCCGGCAGACGGCGTTGCGAACTGGGCGACCTGGGTGGCGCTCGGTACGGCCGCGGTGGAGTTGATGACGACTGACGCGTCCTTGACGTAGTAGTACGCGACCGAGGTTCCATTCGCTCCGGTCGGTCCGGTCGGGCCGGCCGGTCCGACCGGACCCGCGGGTCCAGGAGCTCCGTTGGCGCCGTCGACGCCGCTGGTGCCTACCGGTCCCCTCGCGCCGACAGGGCCCCGCGCGCCAACCCTGCCCTTGAGCTGTTTCAGCACGCTCGGCTTGATCTGCTTGGTCGAGGTGATGACGTACTTGGCTGCCACCGCAGTTCCTATCCCCGTGCCCAGAAAGAGTGCGGCGAGGAGAGCGACGACCAGCAGGCGGCTGTGCAGCAGACGGCGTGAGAGCATCGAGAGGTCCTTGGAGGAAGCGGCGGGCGCAGCCCCGATGGCTGCACCTCACGCGTAAGTGAGCCTCATCGACAAGGCCACCGGGATGCATCCGGGTGGCCACCCGGAACTTAGCCGACAGCTCAGGTCTCGAACGCTTCGCGAAGCTCGGAGAGCTCAGCGCGCGGGCGACCGATCTTCATCAGCGCCTGGGACATGTGGCTCTCCACGGTCTTCGGAGCCACCACCAGAGCCTCAGCGATCTCCCGGTTCGTCCACCCGCGAGACGCCAGTGCCGCGACACGGATCTCCGCGGCCGTGAGGCCGAACGGTCTCGGGCGACTCGCACGGCCGCCGGCGAGCCGTAGCTCGGTGCGTGACCGTTCAGCCAGCCAGTCGAACTTCATGTCGTGCGCAAGATGGAGGGCCGCCGTCAGGAAGGTCCGCGCCTCGAGCTGTCGACCGCGCCGCCGCAGCTCCGCACCATCGGCTATCAACAGCTCGCACCGCAGCGGCGCCGGCAGGTCTGCGGCCGGCTCGGTGGGGGCGTACGTCGTTTCGCGGATGCGGCTCAGCGGCCCCTGGGCCAGACTGACGGTCAGCGGGCGGTGGCTCCGGGCCCAGGCCTGGAGGATGTCTGCGTCGATCGGATCCATGCCGATGCCGAGCGCCCGCCGTACGTCTGCGCGGACCGCCGGCCACGGTGCCAACCATCCAGGCTGCGGATGGGCGGCCTGCGCCGCGTCCAACAGCTCCAGCGCCGGGCGAGGACGTCCCAGGGAGACCTCCGCCCGGGCGCAGACAACCAGGAGCGCCGCGATTCCCGGCCCAGCGGTGAGGGGTGTGGCTTCCAGCTCGGCGCGGGCAAGTGCGAGCACGGATTCCAGTGTCGGGTCGTCGTCGCGGAGAAGGGCGTTCTCGACGATCGCGGCGTAGGCGATCGGACGGATGATCGGAAACACGGCCTCGGACACGAGGTCGGGCATGGGAGCCGTGAGGGCAGCCGTGTTCCCCAGCCAGGCGTCGATGAGCGCCAGGAAGGCCGCGGCGTTGATGCGGACGGGGGCGACTCCGTGACGATCGGCGATCCGGTGCACGTCGGCAAACCACGACCTGGCCTGGTCGAGGCGCTCGAGGTGAACCAGCGCGACCCCGACGAGGCCGAGGCCGACCAGCCGTTCGGGCGAGGCCTCCAGCGCATCGCGCGAGATCGACGCCAGGGCGTTGTCGGCGTCGGCGTCACGACCAGCCGCCGCGTAGGCGGACGCGGCGTAGGCGGCGAGCGGGAGCGACTCGGGCGTCCCCGCGCTCACCAACGCGGCTTCGCGGTCGAGGACCGCGAGCCGTGCCGAGGAGGTCTCCTCGGCGATGATGGTGGCGCCCAGGTAGGCCAGGAGCGCACGGGTCCTCCAGTGCGCATCGCCGCCCTCTCCCTCCTGGGCGTCATCGGCCAGCGCGTCCGCATGAAGCGACGCGGCCGCGCTGTGATCACGGAGCATCGCGTACTCCGTCATGGCGAGCCTGATCTCACGCGCCCACCGCCTCACCTGGTTCTTGTTCAATGCCGCGAGATTGGATTCGGCCGCCGGCACGGCGTCCGCGGCGCCGAGCGCGAGCAGCGCTGTGGCCTGCAGGGCCAGGAGCTCGCCCCAGCGATCGTGGTCTCCTGTTTGCTCCATCAGGCCGCGCGATGCCAGGACCGAGCACAACCGCGGGTCTGCAGCGCTGCTGGCTTCACGAGCCGCATCGAGGAGCAGACGTTCGGCCCAAGCCTCGCCGACCGGTGCGGATCGCAGGAGCAGACCGACCGCAGCGGAGTCGGGACGGGAAGCACAGAGCTTCGCAGCCTGCGCATGCAAGGTTAGACTCGCTGCCGAACCGCCTTCCTCCAGGACAAGATCCTCGAGCAACGGGTGCCGCAGGCGCAGAGCGCTCCCGTCGGCGATCATCCCCGCCTGCCACAGCGCCCTGAGCTCTGCACTGAGCTGCCTCACCGGCACCTCGGACAGGTGTGCGACGTCGGCAAGAGTCCCGCGCCCCGCGAGTACGGCGAGTGCACGTGCGACACGTGCTGCCGCCGGACCTGCTCGGACGAGCTCGGCTGCGACGTACTCCTGCAGGGACCGGCTGTTCCCCTGTTCGAGCGCCTGGACCAACAGCGGCAGACCCGCGGTCCGCCGGTGCAGCTCGAGAACCCGTTCGTCGTCCGTCGGGGTCGAGAGCATCGCGCGCACGCCGTCGACCGACAGCGGAAGCGCCCGGATGATCGTCACGCCGTCGACCTTCTCGGCCAGGCGTGCGACCGGAGTGTGATGCTCGGCTGACCAGGGCCTGCTCGCCGCCAGGAGGCGGGTTCCGTCGGCACGCACCGCCTGCCCCAGGATCTCCAAGGACGGTGGATCTGCCCAGTGCAGGTCGTCCACGACCAGGACGGCGCCCGAGAGCGCGGCCGCAAGCGCCGCGGCGACCTCGGCGACCTTCGCGGCCCGCTCAGCAGGAGAAGCTTCGGGAAGCAGGTGGCCGGCGGTGGACAACTCGGTGCCGAGCACGTCGGGCCTGCCGAGCTCGGCGTGCACGGCCCGCAGCGTCGCGAACGGGACGTTGGCGTCCGCCGAGCGAGCGGCGACCCGAATCAGCGGAACGGGTCCGGACGCCATGTCCAAGAGCGCGGTCTTACCCGATCCAGGGTCGCCGACGACGACCAGCATGCCGGTGCCGCCACGCAGCCAGGCATGAAGGTCGTGAAGCTGTTCGCTTCGTTCCTGCAACACCCTCGCAGCGTATTGGCTCCCCGGGACCGGAGGGCACCAACGAGCGCAGCCGAGTCGGTCAGGGCTACCTCTTCCTGACCGGGTGGTCGACCTCGCGAGAGCTACGGCGAGGGCTTCGCGTACCAAACGGTGCGGTGGCTCCACTTGCCAGGACCCGTCCGTCGCCCCGAGCACACCACGATCACCGCCTGCTCCGGACCCCACGGCCGGAACGCCTTGCTTCGCGGCAACCGGTTGGCCCGGTAGGAGCGTCGCTCCACCACGTCGTAGCAGACCCGTCGTCCGTCGGCGGCACGCAGCACGAAGCTGCCGCCGCGCCGGAGCTTGCGCAGCAGCCTGTTCCCCAGCGCCGAGCCGTCGGGCCAGGTGTGGGCGGTGAGGATCACTGACCCGGTACCGCTGCCGGGCTTGGTCTGCGGGTCCCACCCGAGGACCTTCTTCCCGGCCCTGGTGGTCGGCGGAGCCCCGATGGCACCGGTCCGGGTGCGCGGGGTCCGGACGACGGTGATCCCGCTGCCGATGCCGTTGATGCTCGCGCGCCTGGGGCGTTGTCCCCGGACCGCGTTGGTCGTGCAGGCAGGTCCCGTCTGGACCGCGGCACGTTCGCTTCCCTGGACGCCGTGGGCGGTCTCGGCCTGCGCGGCGTACCCGGTCGTCAGGCCGAGAGGCAGCACCACGAGGAGCACTACGAGCAGTCGGGTCGTTGCAGTCATCGTCTCCACCGTTGGTTCCCCTGCCCGGGCCGGTATCGCACCGGCCCGGGCAAGTTCTTGGAACTACCTCGCTACGCGCGGCCACCCGTGACCGGAGGCGCGGGCAGCTTCCCCTTGACGACCGCACGGCCGACGTTGGACCGGACGTCGTTCCCGTCCGGCGAGGTGCCGTGAGCCACCGCGCGGTTGACGATCCGGCCGGCCCGGACGTCGTCCTGCGTGGCCCGGTAGGTCGCCTTGCAGACGACCGAGGCACCGGGTCGCAGCGTCACCGGCGTCTTCGGGCAGCGCACCACCGGAGCGGTGCCGGTACCCGTGAAGCGACGCTCCTCGATCGAGATGCCGTTGAGGCCGACCGTGCCGGTGTTCTTCACCACGAACCGGTAGGAGATCTTCTGGCCCTTCTTGGTGACCCGGCTCGGCGTCGCCGTCTTCACGAGCTTCAGGCTCTGCTTGCCCTTGATCACCTGGAGCCCCGCGGCAGCGGCGTCCGAACGCTCGGCCTGACCGGCAGCGCGGTCGGTGACCGTAGCCGTGTTCGTGAGCTTCGCGGCCTCGACCACGCGCTCGCGGTAGACGACGGTCAGGGTCTCACCGTTGTTCAGGCCACGGACTCCGCCGGGCTGCGCCGCACCGTCGAGCAGCGACGAAGGCTGCACCAGGTAGGGGCGCGAGCACAGCAGCGTTGCCGGAAGGAGCTGGCCGACCGCTGCGTTGCAGGTGACGGCCTGGCTGGCCAGCGACGTGGCGCCCGACCCACCCGAGACCCGGAGCTCGCGGATCCGCAGGCTCGCCGTGGCGGCACGCGAGTCCACCAGGTCGACGACGTCGCCGCGGGTCATCGGGTTCGGACCGCGGTTGGTGATCTGGATCCGCCAGTCGAGGTAGTCACCGACGCGCACGACGTTGTCGCGGCCGGGGCTGCCCTTCTTGCCGATCTTCACCTTCGTCACCGACTTCTTGACCTCGAGGTCGTAGTTGCACGGGACCCACTCCAGCTCGACGAAGCCGGTGGGGCCGGCCGAGATCACCTGGGGGTTGGCTGCCGGGCCGAGAAGACCCTCGTAGTTGCGTGCCGGAGCAGCGTCAGCCGTCGGCGAGGTGGCGCGCACGTAGCTGGATCCGCCACCGCCGCCGGCGCCGCCGTTCGGAACGCCTGCGGTCAGGGTGGAGGCACCGCCGCCACCGCCGAAGTAGCCGCCACCGCCGCCGGCGCCGCTGTCGAAGCTCGGGTCGACGCCGCCGTTGCCGCCGTCACGGGCGTCGCCGGCGAAGCCGTTCAGGTTGGTGTCCGAGGGGTGGATGCCACCGGCACCCGGGGCAGCGGTGCCGCCGCCCTTGCCGCCACCGGGAGCGTACGGGCCGCCGCCGGCCGCGTCGTTGCCGACCTGGCCGTCCTGGCCGGCGCCGACCTCGCCCGGAGCCGTCGGGACACCGGCGTTGCCGCCGGCACCGACCGCCGCGTTGTGTCCACCGCCGGAGCCGCCGCCACCCGCGGCGACGACGAGCTCCGCGCCGCCGATGGTGACGGTGGAGAGGGCACCGCCGCCGGCACCGCGGTGGCCGCCGGTGCCGCCGTCGCCGCCGTCGCCGTGGCCTTCGTCGCCGACGGAGTTCGCACCGTTGGTACCACCGGTCGCCGCGCCGGCACCGCCGCCGCCCACGTTGCCGGAGAACGGCTGTCCGGGCAGGACGTTGTAGGTGGCGGTCAGCAGGGCGCCGCGACCCAGGTCGCCCGCCGTGATCGGGTCAGCCGGGTCCTCCGGCGGGTCGTCCCCGGGGTTGACGTCGTCGCCGCCGAGGGCGTTGCCACCGGCACCACCCTGCGCGGTGACCGTCACGGCGCAGATGCCGTCCGGTACGACGCCCGTGAAGGCTCCGGCGGTCTCCGCCAGGAAGTTCTCGGCAGCCGCCGCGGGCTCTGCCGACGCCGACTGCGCGAGCAACGCCGGCGCTCCGGCCATGATCAGCGCGCCGCCGAGGGCGAGCGCGGTCAGCTTCCTCGGGACGAACGCCGTCCTCGAGAGTGGACTCGACAACATAGGAATGACCTCACCTCGTAAGTCTGATTGCGGGCGAGGCAGGGCTGGTGCCCGACCTCAAGCGAAACTATGGGTCTCGAATTGCCCGCCTTGGTCCGATTAGCCGGCTGATCGGCGAAATGCCCCCCGTCCTGGGGACACCAGATCGAGCCCCCGCTAGCGCCGCCGGGGAAGCACGGGAACAAGCGCCCGGAGCGACCGTCCGCGCACTGCCGAGATCCAGACGCCGGACCCGTAGGCCACGTCGTCCAGACGGCGGGCGGCGGCGAACCGCACCGGGTCGAGATCGACCTCGGTGCGGCGGTACTCGATCGCGGCGTCGAGCACGCCCGCGACCACGACCGCCCGGCGGACCCGGCGGGAGACCACCGCTCCGAGCAACGCGGCCGGCCACCAGTGCCGCAGCAGCAACCCGCTCGTCTGCGCCCCCGTCGCCCGGGCGCCCTCCGCGGTCAACTCGGCCGCCAGCGCCGGCGACCGGAGCCGGCGGTTCAACCGGACGAAGCCGGTCAGCCAGGCGGTGACCAGCACCGGGACGGACCACCGGCGCTGGGCGAGCGCCGCCACCGCGACCACGGCCGCCGACGGACTCAGCACCGCCGGGGCGACGAGCCCGCCGTGCCGGGCGGCGAGCGGGGTGGCCCCGGTCCCGTAGTACGCCTTCCTCGCGATCCAGGAGGCCGGGGTGACCAGGTGCTCGTGGTGCGCGGTCAGCGCGGCGTCGTACCGGACCAGCCAGCCGGCGGCGTCCAGGCGCCAGACCAGGTCGACGTCCTCGGCGACCCGGAGCCGGGTGTCGAAGCCTGCATCCAGGGCGTCCCGTCGTACGGCGAGAACGGCGCTCGGCAGCCAGCCGACCCGGCTCAGCGGGCGGACCAGTGCGGACCTCGCGCCGAGGTCGAGCGAGGACCGCGCCGCCTCGTAGCGGCCCAGCCAGGACCGCTCGCCGGGGAGGGCGCGGATCCGTGGCGCCACGGCGGCGACCCGGGGGTCCGCGAAGTGCCGGACCAGCTCCAGCACGGTCGTCGCGTCGATCACCACGTCGGAGTCCGCGAAGACCACGTACGGCGTCGTCGCGGCGCGCAACCCGGCGTTGCGCGCCGCCGCCGGACCCACGTTCCGGTCGAGCCGGATCACCCGAGCACCGTGCCGTACGACGACCCCGGCGATCCCGTCCGCGTCACCGGAGCAGTCGTCCACGACGACCACCTCGAACGCGCCGCCCAAGCCCACCAGCAACCGGTCGAGGCCGGCCTCCCGGTCCTTGACCGGGACCACGACGGTCACCTGGTCGACCGTCGGCGACGGCAGCGAGTCCCGGACCGGGAGAACCGTCCCCGCGTCGAGCAACGTCCGGGCGAGCGCGGCCGACTCGTCGCACCCGACCATGACCTCGCCGTCGTGCACCAGCGAGCGCGCCCGCGCCGAGAGCCGGGTGACCCGGGTCGGCGAGCCGCCCACCAGCACAGCGCCACCGGCCCGGACCCGCACGTCGGGCGCGAGCCGGACGACCGTTCCGGGCGGGAGGGTCACGGTCCGGTGCCGGTGGCCGCGACGATGCTGCCGTTGAGCGCCGTACCGGCGGCGGAGCAGCAGAACGCGATCACCCGGGCCACCTCGACCGGCTCGAGGAGTCGTTGCAGGCCGCCGGCGTCGGCGAGCGGCTCGACGTCGTCGAGGTCGTAGAGCGCGGCGGTCGCGGCGAGCATGTCGGTCCGGGTCGATCCGGGCGAGACGCCGCAGGCCACCACCCCGGTCCCGGTGAGGTCGGCGGCCAGGGCCCGGACCACCCCGACGCAGGCGTGCTTGGCCATCACGTAGCCGCCGAGACCGAAGAGGCCGCCCTCCCCTGCCGGCGAGGTGACCGCGACGAACCGGCACCCGGACGGGTCCGGGCCGGCGAGCATCGCGGGGATCACCGCCGAGGCCGTGTTCCAGACTCCGAGCGCATCCACGCCCAGGACCGACCCGACCTGCTCAGGGGTGTGCTCCCAGAGCGGCAGCCCGCCGACGATGACGGCCGCCGCGGCGACCGCGACGTCGATCCGGCCGTAACGCTCCAGCAGGTCGGCGACGACCCGGTCCAGGGCAACCCGGTCCCGGACGTCCGCCGGGTACGGGAGGACCAGTCCGGGATGACGTGCTGCTACCCGGTCGAGGTCCGCGGCCGTTGCCAGTGCGTGCTCGACGCCGCTCGGCGCCTCGCCGCCGGGCCAGTCCACCGCGGCCACGACCATCCCCTGCTCGCAGAGCAGGTCGACGGTGGCGGCGCCGATACCGCGGGCGGCTCCGGTGACCAGCGCGACCCGGGTCACGCGCTCGCTCCGCGCAGCAGCTGGTCGTGGGCGCGGGCCACCATCTCGGCCAGGATCACCGCCCCCTGCTCGGCGGACGCCGCGGTCGGGTCGCCGAGGACGCCGGTGGGCGAGACCGCCGCCACCCCGCCCGCGACCAGGTCGGGCAGCAGCTCGGCGAGCGGCCGGACGTTCCCGGCGGCGATCGACGCCCGCGAGACCGACCACGGGGCGAGGTGCAGCATCACCGAGGTCTCGGTGTGGCCGGCGTGCGCATCGCCGTTCACGGTGCCGCAGGACACCCAGCCGACGTCGTGACCCTCGTCGACCAGCCGCTCGGTGACCGTGCGCAGCGTGGGCACGTTCCCGCCGTGGCCGTTGACGACCACCACCCGGCGCGACCACGACCCCATCGACCGGACCAGCTCCACCAGGATCAGCTCCAGGGCTTCGTGCCCGATCGACGACGTTCCCGGGAAGGACTGGTGCTCGCCGCTGGCGCCGTACGGGATCGCGGGTGCCAGGACGACGGGGCCGTCGCCGGCCGCCTCGATCTCGGCCGCGAGCGCCTTGGCCACCGCCTCGGCGATCACGGTGTCGGTGCTGAACGGCAGGTGCGGGCCGTGCTGCTCGGTCGAGCCCAGCGGGACGAGCACCACCGGGCGCGTCCGGATCGAGGGCCAGTTCGACTCGGCGAGCAGGTTCGTCATCCGGCTACTCCTTCGCGCCCAGGGTGCGCAGGAACCCGTCCGGTACGACGACGTCGTCCGGGGTCAGGTCGTGGATCGAGGCCCGACCCAGTCCTAGCAACGCGCTGTCGATCCCGCCGCGGAGCACGTCGAGGACGTTCTCGACCCCGGTCTGACCGGCAGCGGCGAGGCCCCAGAGGTAGGCCCGGCCGATCATCACCGCACGCGCGCCGAGAGCCACCGCCTTCACCACGTCGCTGCCCCGCCGGATGCCGCCGTCGAGGACGACCTCGATCTGGTCGCCGACCGCTCCGGCGACCGCGGGCAGCGCCCGGATCGGGGCCGGCGTGGTGTCGAGGTTGTTGCCGCCGTGGTTCGAGACCGAGATCGCGGTCACGCCGGCGTCGACGGCACGGCGGGCGTCGTCGACCCGGCAGACGCCCTTGAGCATGAACGGTCCGGCCCACTGCTCGACCATCCAGGCGATGTCCTCCCAGGACGGCGGCGGGGTCTGCATCCACTCGCCGTACGCGCCGAAGAAGGTCGGCGCCGGCTGCCCGGCCTCCGCCAGGTTCGGCGTACTGAGGTCGGGCAGGTGCCCGCTGCGCACCCAGCCGGCGAGCCAGCGCGGTCGCCGGACGCCCTCGGGTGCGAACCGCAGCATCGCGCGGGCATCGATCCTCTCCGGGATCCAGGGGCTCCCCCAGTCCCGGCCGTGCGAGAACGACCAGTCGAGCGTCAGGATCAGGCCCTTCGCGCCGGCCGATCGGGCCCGCTCCATCCGGCGCACGATCGAGTCCCGGTCGCCCTGCCAGTAGACCTGGAAGAAGGTGGCCGGGTTGGCCGCCACGACGTCCTCGACCGCCTTGCTGGCGAACGAGCTCAGACCGATCGCGGTCCCCCGCGCGGCGGCCGCCCGGGCCACCGCGACCTCGCCGTCGGGGTGCACGGCCTGGACGCCGGTCGGCGAGATGATCACCGGCAGCGAGATCTCCTGGCCGAGGACCGTGGTCGCCAGGTCCCGCTTCGCGGAGAGTCCGGCGACGTGCGGGGCGAACCCGAGCTCGCTGAAGGCGTTCAGGTTGTCGGCGTACGAGACGCCCTGCTCGGAGCCGGCCAGGAGGGCGCCGTACACCGACGGCGGCAGTCGCTTCCTGGCGCGCTCCTGCGCGATCGCGACCGTCTCGAACCAGACGTTCCTGCTCACCGCAGGCCTCCTACCGGACTCTCGTCGCACGCCTTGCTCGGCGGACGGCTGATCTGGAGCAGGACCGGGCGCGAGTGGTCCTGGCTCGGCGCCGGGACCGTCCGGTTGCCGTCCAGCGCGAGCTCCGCGTGCCCCTGGACGCACTCCGGGTCGGGACCGTCGAGCGGCAGGCCGGTGAAGAACTTCGCTGCCATGCACCCGCCGCGGCAGGTGTCGAAGAACTGGCACGACGAGCAGGCGCCGCCGGACTGCGGCGAGCGCAGCTCGGTGAAGAGCGCCGACTCCCGCCAGACCTGGGCGAAGCCGCCGTCGTCGAGAACGTTGCCGGCCAGGAAGTTGTCGTGGATGGCGAACGGGCAGGCGTAGACGTCGCCGATCGGGTCGATCAGGCAGACCACCCGGCCGGCGCCGCAGAGGTTCAGCCCCGGCAGTGCCTCGCCGAAGGCCGAGAGGTGGAAGAAGGAGTCGCCGGTGAGCACCCCGTCACCGGCCCGGAGCAGCCAGTCGTAGACCTGGCGCTGCTGCGCCTGGGTCGGGTGCAGGTCGTCCCAGACGTCGGCGCCGCGTCCGCTCGGCCGGAGCCGGGTGATCCGCAGGGTCGCACCGTGCTCGTCGGCGATCCGCTTGAAGTCGTCGAGCTGGTCGACGTTGTGCCGGGTGACCACGACCGAGATCTTGGCGTCGGCGAAGCCGGCCTCGGAGAGGTTGCGCAGCGCCTTGATCGCCATGTCGAACGACCCCGGCCCGCGGACCGCGTCGTTGACCTCGGCAGTGGCGCCGTCGAGCGAGATCTGCACGTCGACGTAGTCGGTGCTCGCCAGGAAGCGCGCCCGCTCCGGGGTGATCCGGACGCCGTTGGTCGAGAACTTCACCCCGACCTGGTGGGACACCGCGTACTCGAGCAGGTGCCAGAAGTCCGGCCGCACGGTCGGCTCGCCACCGCCGATGTTCACGTAGAAGACCTGCATCCGCTGCAGCTCGTCGATCACCGCCTCGCACTGCGCGGTGGTCAGCTCCCGCGGGTCGCGCCGGCCCGAGGAGGACAGGCAGTGCACGCAGGAGAGGTTGCAGGCGTAGGTGAGCTCCCAGGTCAGGCAGATCGGGGCGTTCAGACCTTGCTCCAGCCGGTCGAGCAGGGTGATGGGGCGGTTCTCAAGAATCGTCACGGGTGCTCCTGTGCTGGATCATCTGAGTCTCGGCGAGGCCGCCGAGGGCCTCGAGGTACGTCGGCCACTCGCGATCCGGCACCTCGGCCCGGGTGAGCGCGGTCCGTACGTCGGGCGCCGCGGCGAGCCCCCGGACGACGTCGACGAGCCGGGTGCTCTTCAGGAAGGTCAGCCGGCGGTTGGTGAAGTTGTAGGCCAGCGCGCCGAAGGGTTCGGGCCGCAGCTCGACCCCGCCCGCGAGCGCCCAGGGCTCATCGATCACGGTCCGGCCTCAGTAGACGCCGCACATGCCGTCGATCGAGATCTCCTCGACCAGCGACTCCGACGCCAGCGCGACCGGCGCGGCCTCCACGACGGCTTCGGTCTCGACTCCGGGCACCTGGTTGTTCATCGTTTCTCCTTGGGTCGTAGGAGCCCTCATGTTATTGGCACCGAGTGCCAATAGGCAAGGGTCCTAGTAGGTTTCATCTCGACATGAGCAACTCGTTCGCCCCCGGACGCCCTCCGGCCACCGACCACGCCGCCATCGAGCGGGTGGCGTTCGCGCTGTTCGCGGAGCAGGGTTTCGAACGCACCACCGTCGACGACATCGCCGAGGCGGTCGGCATCGGCCGGCGGACGCTGTTCCGCTACTACCCCTCGAAGAACGACATCCCCTGGGGCCAGTTCGACGCCAGCCTGATCCACCTGCGCGAGACCCTGGCGCAGATGCCGGCCGACGTGCCGACGTACCGGGCCGTGCACGCAGCCGTCCAGGAGTTCAACCAGGTCGACGATGCGGCCGTCGAGCAGCACCGCCAGCGGATGCGGCTGCTGCTGACCACGCCGGCACTCCAGGCGCACTCGGTGCTGCGCTACACCGCGTGGCGCCGGATCATCGCCGAGTTCGTCGCCGAGCGCTACGACCTGGCCGCCGACGACTTCTTCCCGCGGACGATCGGCCACGTCACCCTGGCGAGCTCGTTGTCGGCGTACGAAGGCTGGCTGGAGTCCGAGTCGGCACCGTTCAGCCGGTTCCTGGACGAGGCGCTCGATGCCATCCGCGGCTACTACGCGGATCCCGCCTGACCCTCGAGCCCGGCGACCGCGATCCGCACGTCCTGCTCGGAGGTGCCGCCGCTGACGCCGACCGCGCCGATCAGCACCCCGTCGAGGAGGATCGGCTCGCCACCGCCGAGCACCGTGAATCCCGGTACGGCGCTCATCGAGCCGGCGAACGCGGGCTCCGCACCGGCCCGCAGCTCCCAGGCCGACGTCGGCACCCCGAGCCCGGCGGCCGTGTACGCCTTGCCGGTCGCGGCGTCCAGGCACAGCTGGGAGCAGCCGTCCATCCGGCCCGCGAGCACCGTCCGGCCGGCCGGGTCCATGACCACCACCGCGACCTCGACCCCCTGGCGACCGGCCTCGGCCACCGCGGCGTCGAGGATCCTGGTCGCGTCGGCGAAGCCGACCATCACGCGGGTCACGGGCATGCGATCACCGGCTACCAGCCGCGTTCGGCGAGGCGGTGGGGCTGGGGGATGTCTTCGACGTTGATGCCGACCATGGCCTCGCCCAGACCG